>JADCLP010000010.1 GCA_014983025.1 Erythrobacteraceae bacterium E2-1 Yellow Sea
CGCATCGCGGGACATAAACACCACCCGGGTCACTTCTCGATGAAAATCCCGGGTCAACTCTCAGCGGTAATCAACACCCTGATCCATGCTGTCTCCTTCTGTTTTGGCGTCGTCGTGTGGGTGCGTCCGATCCTCGTCGATCTAGTATCAGTTCGACGATTGATGTTTGATGTTTTACTGCGATCAGTTGATATATAATGTGCATTCGCGAATTTGTTTGGATCGACAATGTCATCGGATACGGCCATGGATTTCCATCATATCCCGACCATTCAGGCGCATGTACTCATGCGCATCCTTGCTGCATCGAACCTGAGTGAACGTGATCAGGAAATGGTGCTGGGATGGGAGCATCTGGAATCAAGAGCTCTGCGAGAAATTGATTCGCACATACCTTTGATCAGCTATTTGCGCATCTTCGATCGGCTGGCCGACCAATTGGGGCGTCCCCAACTGGGCTTGCAGCTTTCGCATGAAATTGGACCGGATCTTGTCGGCGCTATCGGTTATCTATTCCTGAACCTGCCGACATTAGCGAAAGCGCTGTCGGCATATTCCGATAGTGTGTTTAGCATACAGGGCGTAACGGAGCTGCGATTTGCTCACGACGAACCTTCCGTAACATACACTATCACTGATGAACGGATGCAGCCCCGTCGACAGGATGTGGAGTTTTCGTTGGGGCACGTGCTGACGCTGATCCGGCGTTATCTGGGTGTTCACTATGCACCGCAGGAAGTTCATTTTGAACATCCACGCCGCGGGCCGCTTACGAACTATGATGAAGCCTTCGGTTGCCCGGTTTATTTTGAACAGCCGCGCAACGCCATGCTTATACGCCATGAGGATCTGCTACGCACCAACCCGGCAGCCGATGCCGGGCTAGCGACGATCCTCACCCACTATCTGCGTCTTGTTGATCATCGTGATCAAAAGCCGATGAGCTGGGCTGATCGCATATCTGGGCTCCTCGCTATCGAAACCGTTTCCGTTGAGGGGGAAACTAGTCTGCCCAAGCTCGAGAATATTGCCGCACGTTTGGGCATGAGCGTCCACGCATTGCAGCGTAGGCTGCGGTCTGAAGGCACGTCGCTGCGTGCTATTGCCCGCGCCAAACGCATCGCAATGGCATGTCGCCAGCTATCGGAGACGGACCTGTCTGTACTCGAGGTGGCGCAGTCGCTGGGGTACAGTGAAACGGCCAGCTTCTCACGGGCATTTCGTTCAGTGACGGGGATCAGCCCAGTCAACTACCGAAACCGTCAACGGGCACTAATTGCCACTTCGGGCCTGTCAGAGCAAATGCACCTGATTGACGGTTGAGATGGTGAGGGTGGGGCGGATTGATGTCCAGGCTCAAGAAGCCAGCCAGTCCGTTGCGGTATTTCAACTCGTCGCCCGAGGTCATTCGCCTGGTTGTGATGATGTATGTTCGTTTCCCTCTGAGTTTGCGGAACGTCGAGGGCCTGTAGTTCGAGCGCGGGATCGACATCTGCCATGAGACTGTCCGACACTCGTGGAACGGGTTTGGGCCGATGTATGCTGCCGATATTCGTCGCCAGCCCAGCATCAGCTGCCTTGGTCGAGTGGCAAAACCTCATGGTCTGATCGATGAGCTGGGTGGGGCGGGTTCTGCCAAGTGGAGACGAGTTCGTATTAGACTGACAGCACCCCCAAATCTAATGCGACGCATTGAACAAATTTCACTCCAAAGCGGAGAGTGAAATCGCGATCTCAGGGTAACCCACTGATATCTTTGTAGTCTTCTTTGTATCAACGGAGATGGACAAGACGTCCATTCGCCACTTTATCATTTTATATCAATGCCTTAAGGAGATTTTGGCGGAGAGGGTGGGATTCGAACCCACGATACGGTTGCCCGCATACCGCATTTCGAGTGCGGCGCATTCGACCTCTCTGCCACCTCTCCGCATGATCGGTGCGCTTGGGGCCAATGCCCGGTCGAAGCGAGCGCGCCGGTTAGCCCAAGGGTGTTGTGTTGCCAAGCCCCATTTAGACGCAAATCTGGGGAATCTGGTGCGCAAAGGTCTTGTTTCGCAGTTGCGAAATGCCATATCATGCAGACTATGGAACGCGCCGTGTTTTTTTCCAGCCAGGCGGGCCGAACAATCACCGCCCCGCGCAATGTCAGCGCCCGTTTCGGAATTGGCGACATTGTGCGGCATCGCTTGTTCGAATTTCGTGGTGTAGTGTTCGATATCGATCCGGTCTTCGCCAATAGTGAAGAATGGTACCAGTCCATTCCAGAAGACATGCGACCGAACCGCGACCAGCCGTTCTATCACCTGTTGGCCGAGAATGAAGATTCATCCTACGTCGCCTATGTCAGCCAGCAAAACCTGCTGTCAGACGGAGCAGCTGGGCCAGTTGATCATCCCCATCTTGCCGAATTGTTTGAACAATATGATGGCCAGCGTTACCATATGCGCCGCGCGTTGACGCATTGATCAACAAACACAATCAGTCTTTCAGTTTCCAACCTGATTTAAGCACCCGATAGGTAATGTAACCCAGCACCAGATTGAACACGGCCAGGCCCAACGCCGCCTGTACAACATGAGCATGCGTGCCAATATCGCTTTCACCCAGAAAGCCATAGCGGAACCCTGAAATCACATAGAAGAACGGGTTCGCCCGGCTGATTGCCTGAAACACGCCATGCAGGTTTTCGATCACGTAAAAAGTACCGGACAGCAGTGAAAGCGGCGCGATAATGAAATTGGTGATCGCCGCATTGTGATCGAACTTTTCAGCCCAAATCGAAGTCATCAAGCCCATAATAGACAACATCATTGCCCCCATCAGGCCGAACCAGATCACTGCCCACCAGTGTGCCACCGACAGACTTACTCCCGGCCACAGCATCATTGCCAAGGCAACAGAGCCCCCCACCATCACCGCACGTGTGATCGCCGCCCCGATAATGCCTGTCATCAATTCGCCTTCGGAAAGCGGTGGCATCAGCAAATCAATAATCATGCCCTGGATCTTGCCTGACAGAAGCGAGAAGCTGGAATTGGCAAAGGCATTCTGCATCATGCCCATTACAATCAGCCCCGGCGCGACAAAGCTTGCAAAGGGCACGCCCAGCACCTGCCGATCTCCACGGCCAAGCGCTACGGTGAAAATCACCAGAAACAATAAGGTTGTTACTGCAGGGGCCCAAATCGTTTGGGTCTGGACCTTGAGAAAACGGCGAACCTCCTTAATATAGAGGCTCCACAATCCGATGCGGTTGATACCGGTAATCACCGGCTGTCCACGCGGCGGAAACCGGGTGCCTTCGCCCGTATTATCTGAAACGAGGGATGTGCCCTGTGCAGGACTGGCATTTGCTTGATCGGACATCACAGCTCGACTAGGGCCTTGATAGATCGCTGGCAAGCATGCTGGAATTGCAAGGCGCAATTTGAACGGGAATTGAGAACCAGATGAGTTGGACTGACGAGCGGATCGCAACGCTTAAGAAATTGTGGGAAGGTGGTGCCACCGCCAGCCAGATCGCCGAAGAATTGGGCGGGGTCAGCCGCAATGCCGTGATCGGCAAGGCGCACCGCCTGGGGCTGAAGGCACGCCCTTCCCCCGTTCAGGCAAATGACAAGAAGAAGGCAGCGACCAAGTCAGCCGCCAAAAAGCCGGTAGCTCACAAACCAGCTATAACCAAGCCAGTTGCAAAACCAGTGACGAAGCCAGCAGGCATGCCAGAAGCAAAGCCGATGGCCAGTCATGCCGGACGGCCAGATGTGCCATCACAACCCATTCCAAATCCGACACCCGATCTACCCAAGATCGTATCGGTCGGTCCTGGGGGCTTCCTGCGTCAGGGACCGGGCGATCAACAGGCACCGATTCCACCTGCTCCGCCACGCCGACTGGTTCCAGCCAAACCGAGCCCGGAAATCGCGGACAAGACCAGCCTGCTTGATCTGAGCGATAAGGTTTGCCGCTGGCCGATGGGCCACCCGGGCGAACCGGATTTCCATTTTTGCGGTGAGGCGGTGAATCCCGGCTTCCCATATTGCGTCGAACATTGCGGCCGCGCCTATCAGGCACAGCTGCCGCGTGGCGCACGCAGACCCCCTCCCCCGCTGCCTTTTGGCGGCCCTCGGGTGCGCTAAACCGTTTAATATCATGGGCCTGGCCGTCAGAAAGACTGCCAGGCCTTTTTATTCCTTAAAGGGGAAAACAGTGACCTTCAGCCTGTATGATGCATTTGTCCCAACCGCTGTTCAAACGCTGGATGCCCTTCCCGGTGTCATTGCCCTGGCGCAGCAGCATGTTGCAGATACCAGCTGCAGCGATGAAGATATGTATGAAGCACGATTGGCCGAGACGATGTGGCCACTACCATGGCACATCAGGTCATGCTGGATGCATGGCGCCTATACGTTAGACCAGTTGGCCGGTGGCGAATTCACCCCAGATTTTACGGAGATACCGGCTGACTGGGATGAAATGCTGGCCATGATCCAGGTAGCAAAAGATCGGTTGATGCGATGCACACGCGAAGAAGTCGCAGCACTGGCGGATCGCGAAATTGCTTTTGTGCTGGGGGGAGTCACCCGCTTCACCCTGACAGGTGAACGGTTTTTGCTGGGCTTCAATATGCCAAACTTCCAGTTCCACGCGACAACCTTTTATGGAATCCTGCGCATGCAGGGCGTGCCCCTGACAAAGCGTGATTACATGGGTGACCCCGCAGCCACCATGTTCAGCCGATAGGTGCCGGCCCTCAGGGCTTTTTGGCAAACCAGATGGTGTGGCGTGGCCCCTTGTTATTGGGGCGCGCCCGCACTTCCCGCACCTCTACATCAAAGCCGGCATCCATAAGGCGGCGGGTGAATTTGTGGTCGGTCGCGGCTGACCAGACTGCCAGAATGCCACCGCGATTAAGCGCGTCCTTAGCCTTGGCGAGGCCTGTGCGGGTATAGAGCCGGTCATTCCCTTCGCGCACGATCCCGTCCGGGCCATTATCGACATCCAGCAAAATGGCATCGAATTTGGCACATGTGCCGTCATTGGCATCGTCGATCAACGCAGCGACATCACACAGGATCACTTCGCCAATTGGATCATCCAGCGTCGCCCCGGTCAGATGAGAGAGAGGGCCCCTCGCCCAGTCGAGAATTTCGGGCACCACTTCAGCCACCACAACCCTGCCGCCTTCAGAGATGGCATTCAGCGCCGCGCGATAGGTGAATCCCATACCATAACCGCCGATCAACACACGAGGACGCGGCACCGACAGTTCAGCCAGTGTCAGGACCGCCAGCTGTTCTTCGGAATATTGCATCCGCGTACCCATCAGCTCGTCCCGGCCCAGCATGATAATGAAAGCGCGCCCATGGCTGATCAATGTCAGCGTGTCGCCACCGGGAATGTCAGCCGTGGCAATGGTTTCGCGCGGAAGCATGTCAATTCTCCAAAGCAAAGGGGCCGCAGGCGAACCCACGGCCCCTTATTGATCGTCCTATAGGAGGATTAGTCCTTCAGGAAGTCCGGCATATGGGCTTCGCCACCGTTATCGCCGCCACGGTCACGACGTGGGCCACGATCACGATCGCCACCACGGCCGCCACGGCCGCCACGGCGATCGCCACGATCACCCCGCGGGCCACGATCACCACGCGGCTCACGCGGTTCGCGCGCCGGGCGGGTGTCTTCCAGCTCTTCACCAGTTTCCTGGTCAACCACGCGCATCGACAGGCGGACCTTGCCGCGATTGTCGATCTCGAGAACCTTGACCTTCACTTCCTGGCCTTCGGAAACAACATCAGTCGGCTTTTCAACGCGTTCGTTGCGCATTTCAGACACGTGGACGAGGCCGTCCTTGCCACCCATGAAGTTCACGAAAGCACCGAAGTCCACGATGTTGACGACCTTGCCGTTGTAGATCTTGCCCACTTCGGCTTCTTCAACGATGCCTTCGATCCACTTCTTGGCGGCTTCGATCTGGCTCAAGTCGGAAGACGAAATCTTGATCACGCCTTCATCGTCAATGTCGACCTTGGCGCCGGTTTCAGCCACGATTTCGCGGATCACCTTGCCACCCGTTCCGATAACGTCACGGATCTTCGACTTGTCGATCTGCATGGTTTCGATGCGCGGTGCATGGGCCGACAGTTCGGTACGGGCCGAACCAAGCGCCTTCTGCATTTCACCCAGTATATGGGCGCGACCGCCCTTGGCCTGCTCAAGAGCCTTGGCCATGATTTCCTTGGTGATGCCTGCGATCTTGATGTCCATCTGAAGCGAGGTGATGCCTGCTTCGGTACCGGCCACCTTGAAGTCCATGTCGCCCAGGTGATCTTCATCACCCAGAATATCTGACAGAACGGCGAAATCTTCACCTTCCAGGATCAGACCCATGGCGATGCCGGACACGGGGCGTTCGATCGGAACGCCTGCGTCCATCATCGACAGACAGCCACCACAAACGGTCGCCATGGACGACGAACCATTGGATTCGGTGATGTCTGACAGGATGCGGATCGTGTAAGGGAAATCCTCATGGCTCGGCAGCACAGGGTGCAGCGCACGCCATGCCAGCTTACCATGGCCGATTTCACGACGACCAGGCGCACCGAAACGGCCAACTTCACCCACCGAATAGGGTGGGAAGTTATAATGCAGCATGAAGTTCGAATAGGTCAGGCCGTCGAGGCCGTCGATCATCTGCTCTGCATCCTTGGTGCCTAGCGTGGTGGTGCAGATAGCCTGCGTTTCACCACGGGTGAACAGCGCCGAACCATGCGTGCGGGGCAGGAAGCCGACGATGCTTTCGATCGGGCGAACCTGGTCCAGCTTGCGTCCATCGATACGCTGTCCATCCTTCAGGATGGCGGTACGCACGATTTCGGATTCCAGCTTCTTCACCGCCTTGTTGGCGACCATCTGCGTCTGCGGTTCTTCACCTGCAAAGGCTTCCTTGGCCTTGGCACGGGCTTCATTCAGCGCATTGGAACGGGCTGACTTGTCAGTCAGCTTGTAAGCAGCCGCGATGTCAGCACCCACGATGCCGCGCAGCTTTTCCTTGATGGCCGAAGTATCGTCAGACGTGTCGATTTCCCACGGATCCTTGGCGGCCTGTTCAGCCAGATCGATGATCGCGCCAATGACCTTGCGGCTTTCATCATGCGCGAACATGACGGCACCCAGCATTTCTTCTTCGGTCAGTTCCTTGGCTTCGGATTCAACCATCATCACCGCGTCTTGCGTGGCGGCAACAACCAGATCCAAACGGCCATCAGCCAGAGCAGTTTCCTGCTTGGGGTTGAGGACATATTCGCCATCAACAAAACCAACGCGCGCGGCGCCGATCGGGCCCATGAAAGGCACACCCGAAATGGTCAGCGCGGCAGAGGCTGCGATCATGGCAACGATATCAGCTTCGGTTTCGCCATCATAGGACATGACCTGGCAAATAACGTTGATTTCGTTGTAAAAACCTTCTGGGAACAGCGGGCGGATCGGGCGGTCGATCAGGCGGCTGGTCAGCGTTTCCTTTTCGGTCGCGCCACGTTCACGCTTGAAGAAGCCACCCGGGATACGGCCAGCTGAAGAGAATTTTTCCTGATAGTGAACGGTCAGAGGAAAGAAGTCTTGCCCTTCCTTGACGCTCTTGGCGGCGGTCACGGCGCACAGCACCACGGTTTCGCCATAGGTAGCCAGAACGGCACCGTCTGCCTGACGGGCAATACGGCCTGTTTCCAGAGTGAGGGTTTTTCCGCCCCACTCCAGCGATACGGTTTTCGTGTCGAACATTGATTTTCCTTTTCGTACCCGCAGGGCCTTATTGCGCGCGCGGGGCCTACAAATTTCCGGGTGTGCCGTCCCGGTCCGGTGCGGAGCGTTTTCCTGCCCCAAGGCTAACGGGCCGTATGCCCGAGTGCCCCAAATGCGAGAAAGGCGGCCCTTAGGAGCCGCCCCTCTGCGAAACTCTTATTTACGAAGACCCAGCTTCCGGATCAGTGCGTTATACCGCTCAACATCTTTCTTCTTGAGATAGGCGAGCAGGTTACGACGCTTGTTGACCATCATCAGCAGACCACGGCGGGAATGGTTATCCTTATGGTGATCCTTGAAGTGTTCGGTCAGGTTGCGGATACGTTCTGTCAGGATCGCTACCTGTACTTCCGGGCTGCCCGTGTCATTGTTTTCGCGGGCGTTGTCCTTGATGATCTCTTGTTTCTTTTCGGCAGTAACCGACATGATATTCTCACTTACTCTGCGACATCTGGAAGGTTAAACCCCCGCACAACCTTGGCCGTACCAGCTTGGATTTCCATTAGTGCAACAGGGGTGTTTCCCAACTTTGCACAATAGAGCCCATTGCTGTGGGGCATATCCGTAAGTACCCGGCCCTGTCGGACCGCCTGCGCGCTAACGGAACTGAGTGCAAAGGCCGGGATGTCGTCCAGCCCCGCCTCAAGCGGCAGGAGTAGGTCTTGAAGTGGCGCGCCCTTACCGATTTCGTTGAGATTGTCCAGCGAAATCGCCTGATTTTCAGCGAAAGGCCCCGCCTTGATACGACGTAGATAGGTAACATGGCCGACCGTTCCAAGGGCATGCGCTATATCCCGTGCCAAGCTGCGGATATATGTGCCCTTGCTGACATGGGCCGTTAGTGTCACGGCATCGGCCATTTCCAGCGGTGCAGCAGGGTCAAATGGATCAGGGCGGCCAGCCGTGGTCTGGAATGTCGAAATAAGGTCATCACCTTTCCGGCCAGACGAAAACTCGAGGGAATAAATCGTCACGGCACGTGTTTTCAGCTCTACCGTTTCACCCGCCCGTGCCCGATCATAGGCGCGCTTTCCATCCACCTTAAGCGCCGAATATGCTGGCGGGACCTGCTCAATATCACCAGTAAAATGCTCTAACACCGCCGCCACTGCAGCAATGGGCGGTCGATGATCAGACCGATCCACAATTTCGCCTTCCGCATCCAGCGTGTCGGTCTGTTCGCCAAACTGGACAGTGAATTCATAAATCTTGCTGGCATCGAGCATGCGTCCACAAAGCTTGGTCGCTTCCCCCAGCGCGATGGGCAAAACGCCTTCCGCCTCCGGGTCCAGCGTGCCACCATGGCCAACCTTGGTTTTGGCATAACCCGCTTCGCGCAAATTGCGTTTTACTGCCGCCACCGCTTGAGTTGATCCCAGCCCGCGCGGTTTATCAAGCACGATCCAGCCATGTGGCGCGGGTTTTTTATTATCATCCATATGCGCCCCCTAGCCAAAGGCGCGCTTTCGCGCCAACCCTATGCGCATGCAGGCAGATTTTGACATCCTGGTAATTGGCGGCGGAATCAACGGCGCAGGTATTGCGCGCGATGCAGCCGGGCGCGGGCTGAAGGTTTTGCTGGTAGAAAAGGATGATCTGGCCGCTCACACCTCCAGCGCATCGACAAAACTGGTGCATGGCGGGTTGCGATATCTGGAACATTTTGAATTCCGCCTTGTACGTGAAAGCCTGATAGAGCGCGAACGGCTGCTGAACATCGCCCCACATATCATCTGGCCACTGCGCTTTATCCTGCCGCATGATCAGGGATTACGGCCCAAATGGATGCTGCGGTTGGGCCTGTTCCTGTATGACAATCTGGGTGGGCGCAAATTACTGCCCGGTACGCATACTGTGGACCTTCGCCACCCGCCGCACGGCCAAATCCTGCAAGGCAGGCTGACCAAGGGGTATGAATATTCAGATTGCTGGGTGGAAGATGCCCGGATGGTTGCACTCAACTGCCTGGATGCGAAAGAGCATGGCGCAGATATCCGAACACGGACTGAATGCGTGGGGCTGGCGCGTACGGGCGATGGCTGGACCGCGCAGTTGCGTGACCTGAATGGACATGAAGGCGAGATTACTGCACGCATCCTGGTCAATGCCGCTGGGCCGTGGGTTGATGCCGTACTTGGCAAAGCCATCCCTGAACGTCCGCACCAGAATTTGCGCCTGGTCAAGGGCAGCCACCTGATCTTCCCGAAGCTTTACGAAGGGCGCCATGCCTATATCTTCCAGAACCGCGACAACCGGATCGTCTTCGCCATCCCCTATGAGCGCGAATTTACTCTCGTCGGCACCACCGATGTGCTGTTCACAGGTGACCCGGATGTGGTTGAAATCTCTGATGAAGAGGCACTCTATATCTGCAACGCGGTGAATGAATATCTGCGCGTGCCCGTTACACCCGAACAGGCGGTATGGAGTTATTCCGGGGTGCGCCCGCTCTATGACGACAAATCTGCCAGCAATTCCACCGTCACGCGCGATTACGTGTTTGAGCTGGACGAAGCAGACGGCGCGCCGATCCTCTCTATCTTCGGTGGCAAAATAACAACCTATCGCAAACTGGCCGAACACGCGTTGGAAAAGCTGGGTTTTGCGCCTGATGAAGCTTGGACTGCTTCCCAAGCCCTACCCGGTGGTGACATCGATCCGGCGCGCTTTGACACCTTCTTCGCAGAAATGATGGCCCGTTTCCCTTGGTTCGGGCCTGACGCAGTGCGGCGCCTCACCCGAGCCTATGGCACGCGCATGAAAGAAATTTTAGGCGGCGCCAATGGGCTGGAGGATCTGGGCGAGCATATGGGCGGCGATCTCTACGCAGCCGAGCTGGAATATCTGGTGCAGCAGGAATTTGCCCAAACGGCAGAGGACGTGTTGTGGCGACGCAGCAAGCTGGGCCTGCATCTGGATAAGGCCGCGCAGCAGCGCGTAGCCGATTGGTTCGTGGCGCGTGTTTAGCCTGCGATCGTATCCGCCAAAGTCAGATATTTCTCCAATGCCCAGTTCACCGGCGGGCCGATGGTATTTTCCAGCACCCCCAGATCAGGGGCAAACCATGTCAGCGCCACCAGTCCGATAAACAACAGCATGCCAAACGGGCGCAGCTTTTCATAATAATGGACGTATCGGCGTGGGATCAGTGCCTCGACAATATGCGACCCATCAAAAGGTGGGATCGGAAGGAGGTTGAACATGCCCAGGAAGATATTGATCAGGATAAAATAGAACAGGCCCTGCACCAGCAGGCCTGGCTCAGCAGTCGGCCCCGGCGTGATATGTGGCGCCAACAGCCCCAGCGCGATCGCGCCAATAGCAGCGAGAATGAAATTCGTCAGCGGCCCCGCAGCCCCCACTGCCGCCATGCCCCAGCGCGGATTGTCCAACCGTCTTTTATTCACTGGCACCGGCTTGGCCCAGCCAAAAATCGGCCCGCTGGCCAGTGCCAGCATTCCCGGAACCAGCAATGTTCCGACCGGATCAACATGTCGCAATGGGTTGAACGACAGCCGGTTGAGATCCTTCGCAGTGGGATCACCAAGGCGATAGGCCATCAGGCCATGCGCCACCTCGTGGAAAACGATGGCGATAATGAGTGAGGGGATCAGGACGATCGCAAGCGAGATTGTTTCAGACATTTGCGTTAGATAGGGGTTTGGCTGACGATAAAGAAGGCCGTTCGTATCGAGCGAGTCGAGATACCGGCCTTCGTGTCTCGACTGGGCTCGACAAGAACGGATCTATGCTAGCCCGCCAGTGCTTGCGAAAAATGCTTGCGACAAAGGGCAACATAGCGGTCATTCCCGCCGATTTCGGTCTGTTCGCCCTGTTTCACCGGCTTACCGCTGGCGTCGACGCGCAGATTCATGGTCGATTTGCTGCCGCAATGGCAAATGGCCTTCAGTTCCACCAGCGCATCAGCAATGCCAAGCAGTGCGGCAGAGCCGGGAAACAGCTCGCCCTGAAAATCGGTGCGCAGGCCATAGCACAGCACGGGAATGCCGCCTTCATCTGCCACACGCGCCAATTGCCACACCTGATCCTTGGTCAGGAATTGCGCCTCATCCACCAGCACGCAATTGAGCGGCTCCACGCGGTGTGCGGCCATAATATCGGCCCACAAATCGGTGTCAGTCGCGAAACGGTGCGCATCCGCACCCAGCCCGATCCGGCTTTCAATCGCTCGCGCTGAACTGCGATCATCCAGCGCGGCGGTCCACAACATGGTGGTCATCCCCCGCTCTCGATAGTTGAAATCCGCCTGCAGCAGCGTGGTCGATTTCCCCGCATTCATGCTGGCATAATAGAAATAGAGTTTGGCCATCGGCATATTTTGCGCCCTGTTCGCCCCCGGGCAAGCTCAGGGCGACCGGAAATGGTGGACTATTCTTCCTCGCCCAGATCGCGCGCAACCTTGGGGTCCCGCAGCAGCGCCTCGATCCGGTCCGCCTCGTCAAAGCTTTCATCGGCGCGGAATTGCAGTTTCGGCGCGAATTTCAGCCCCAGCCGCTTGGCGACTTCACGCTGGAGATAGGCCGTGTTCTGCCGCAAGGCGGTGACAATCTCGCCCTCATCCTTGCCCTGCAATGGTTTCACATAGGCGGTGGCATGGCGCAGATCGGGCGTCATGCGCACTTCGGTGACGGCGATATGCGCCGCCGAAACACGTTCATCATGCACTTCCTGCCGTGCAAGCAATTCAGACAGAATATGCCGCACCCGCTCGCTGACTTTCAGCACGCGGACCGAATGCTGTTCGGGCGTGAATTGCTGGCGCGCCATGGCGGTGGGTGGAGCGGCCCTTACAGGGTCCGCTCACGCTCCTCGACCTCGAAGACTTCAAGCTGGTCACCCGGCTTGATGTCATTCGTGTCAGCCAGCACGACACCGCACTCCAGGCCAGCGCGGACTTCGTCCACATCGTCCTTGAAGCGGCGCAGGCTGGCGATGGTGGTGGCGGAAACGATAACGTCTTCGCGGGTAAGGCGTGCATGCAGCCCCTTGCGAATAACGCCTTCTTCCACCAGCAGGCCAGCGGCCTTGTCGCGCTTGCCCGAACGGAACACTTCCTTGACCTGTGCCCGGCCAACCACGTGCTCGATCCGTTCCGGACCCAGCTCGCCCGCCATTTCCTTGGCGATTTCTTCGGTCAAGTGATAGATGACGTCATAATACTTCATCTCCACCCCATCGCGCTTCACCAGTTCGCGCGCCTTGGCATTAGGACGCACGTTGAAGCCAATGATCGGCGCGTTGGAGGCCGAAGCCAGCGTCACATCGCTTTCAGTGATCGCACCCACGCCTGCATGCAGGACGCGCACCTTGATCTCGTCATTCGAAAGATTGTGCAGCGCATTGGTGATCGCTTCGACCGAACCCTGCACATCGGCCTTCACCAGAACGGGAAATTCGATGACATTCGAAGCCAGATTGTTGAACATTGTATCGAAGCTGGTCGGAGCCAGCGCCGTACGCTTTTCAGTCGCCTTTTCCTGACGGTATTGGGCAACTTCACGCGCGCGTTGTTCATTTTCCACCACTGTCAGGACATCGCCTGCGCTGGGAACACCGCCCAGGCCCAGCACCTCAACCGGCATGGCGGGCCCAGCTTCCTTGACCTGCTTGCCCTGATCGTTGACGATCGCACGAACACGGCCGCTCTCAGTGCCGACAACAAATGTGTCGCCACGCTTCAACGTACCGCGCGTAATCAGCACGGTGGCAACAGGGCCACGGCCCTTGTCCAACTGCGCTTCGATCACGGTGGCTTCCGCCATACGATCTGGGTTCGCCTTCAGTTCAAGCAATTCAGCCTGCAGGGCAATCTTTTCGAGCAATCCGTCCAGATTGGTCTTTTCCTTGGCGGAAATTTCCACGTCCTGCACATCGCCAGACATCTTCTCCACGACCACTTCATGTTCCAGCAAGCGGTTGCGGATATTGTCCGGGTTCGCCTCTGGCTTGTCGATCTTGTTGATCGCCACGATCATCGGGACGCCAGCTGCCTTGGTGTGATTGATGGCCTCAATCGTCTGCGGCATGATGCCATCATCGGCTGCCACCACCAACACCACGATATCGGTTACATTGGCACCACGCGCGCGCATTTCGGTAAAGGCAGCGTGGCCCGGTGTATCGAGGAAGGTGATCTTCTGGCCATCCTTCGTCGTCACCTGATAGCTGCCAATATGCTGGGTGATGCCGCCGGCTTCCCCCTTCACCACATTGGCGCCACGCAGCGCATCCAGCAGGCTAGTCTTGCCGTGATCGACATGACCCATAATGGTCACAACCGGCGGGCGCGGCTTCAGCGTGTCTTCAGGATCCTTGTCCACGCTGTTGTCGATATCGACATCGGCTTCCGACACCTTCTGGATATTGTGGCCGAACTGTTCGACCAGCAATTCTGCCGTATCCTGATCAATCGTCTGGTTGACGGTGACCATCATACCCAGATTGAACAGTTCCTTCACCAGATCCGCACCCTTTTCAGCCATGCGGTTGGCCAGTTCCTGCACCGTGATGGCTTCAGGCACGATCACATCGCGCACCTGCTTTTCACGCGGGGCCGATGGCCCGCCATGCAGGCGACGTTCTTTTTCCCGCGCGCGTTTCAATGCGGCGAGCGAACGGGCGCGACGACCCTCATCCTCGTTCAATGCACGGCTGACGCTCAACTTGCCTGAACGGCGATGGTCCTTGCCACCACCGCCAGCCGGTTTATCAGGCTTGGCAGGCTTATCATCCTTCTTCTTCTTTTCCGGGCGCTTGGGTTCTGGCCGGGCAACGGGCGTAAACTTGCGCGCCGCTGGCGTGGGCGTGCTCGCCTCACCGCTTGCAGCTTCATTTTCTACCGCAGCTTGTTCTGCGGCAGGCTCAGCTTCAGCTTCGACAACCGCCTCTGTTGTTGCGACGGCCTGTTTGGACGCCTCTTCTTCCGCCTTGCGATTATCTTCTGCGCGGCGTTTTTCCTCTTCGGCTGCCTGACGTGCGGCCTCGTCATCACGCTTGCGCGCTTCCTCGGTCAGGCGCAGACGCTCTTCCTCTGCTTCGCGCTGCAGGCGTGCGACACGTTCCTGCGGGGTTTCAGCAGACGCAGCAGGCTTTTTGGGTGTAGGCTTTTTCGGCGGCTCCTTGGCCACCGGTGCAGGTGCGGGCTCTGGTGTCGGCTCTGGCGCGGGCGCAGGCGTTTCACCAGGTTTCAGCAGCTTGCGGCGGCGCTTCACCTCAACCGCAACCTTATTGGTGCGGCCGTGGCTGAAGGTCTGCTTGACCTCGCCAGCGTCTACCGCCCTTTTCAGGCCGAGCGGTTTACGGGCAGGTTTGGTTTCTTCGTCGCTCATCTAGCTCGCTATTCCTTCACGCATTCAATTCATCATTCAGCGGCACAACATCATGCGATGCCGCTCGTCCATCCGGGGTGTTTGTCGCACCCGAAAAATTCTGCAGGCGCATCAGAGCAAGCCTGATACGATCAGCCGATGCTGCATCAGCCAGCGCCAGGTGGACGGTGTTGTCGCGGCCCAATGCCACAGACAGAGCCGCCCGGTCCAGTGGCAAGACAATTCCACGTTCACCGCTGCCTTCCGCATCGCGCCCCACGCGCCATGCCTGATCCAGTTTTTTGCGCCCATCCTCGCTCGCATCGCTGGCATGTAACAGCAGCGCAATGCGCCCTGCCCGTGCCTGTTCTGCAATCCGATCCGACCCCAGAACCAGCTTCCCCGAACGAAGTTCCAACCCCAGTCTGTCTGTCAGGCTCTTGCGCAAACCCAGCTCAATCAAAGCGGGCAGGTCAGCTGGGATGGACAGCGCCGCACCCTTGAACGCACGCGCCAATGCCCCTTTCAACTGGCCCTTGGCCATCGCCTTTTCAAGTTCTGTACGCGCTGCGCCAATCCATGCACCGCGCCCAGGCGCCTTGGCATGAATATCAGGCAGAACCGCGCCTTCGGGCGAAATTGCCAGACGAACCAGCCTATCGCGCGCGCCATGGTCACCTGTCAGAATGCAGCGCCGTTCAGGCTCTGCTTTCTGATTTGGACGTGTGCGATCGGGCTCGGAAGCGGTCCGTGCCTTGGGCCGGTTAGCAATGTCGGGCGTCAGGCGCTCATTGTTCGGAGTCCGCATCAGCGGCCTCCTGCGTTGAATCTTGAGTGGAAGCGGCGGGCGCATCTTCCTCGTCCTCGAACCAGTGCGCGCGAGCAGCCATGATGATCTCATTGCCCTGCTCTTCACTCAGGCCATATTCGCCCAGCACGCCGCCCTTGTCCTCTGTACGCTGGTTGCGGCGTAGCGGCGGGCCATCATTATTGCGGCGGCGCTGTTGCTCACGCTTCTTGGCAATCAGTTCATCGGTGGCCAGATCTGCCAGATCATCCAGCGTCTTGATCCCGGCCTTGCCCAAGGTGACCAGCATGGCTTCGGTCAGATGCGGCATTTCGGCCAGATCATCTTCCACGCCCAATGCGCGGCGCTCTTCACGATAGGTAGCTTCCTGCCGCTCAATCGCTTCTACCGCACGGCTTTGCAGTTCTTCGGCCAGCTCTTCATCAAACCCTTCGATACTGGCGAGTTCGGCCAGTTCGACATAGGCAACTTCTTCCAGTTCGGCGAAGCCTTCAGCCACCAGCAACTGGGACAGGGTTTCATCAACGTCCAGCTCTTCTTCGAACATTTTCGAACGTTCGGCGAATTCCTTGCTGCGCTTCTCGCTCGCCTCTTCCTCGGTCATGATATCGATCTGGTTGCCGGTCAGCTGGCTGGCGAGGCGCACATTCTGGCCACGGCGGCCAATCGCAAGGCTCAACTGATCATCAGGCACGACCACTTCGATACGGCCATCTTCTTCATCCAGCACAACGCGGCTGACAGTGGCAGGCTGCAATGCGTTGACGATAAAGGTCGCGCCATCTTCCGACCAGGGGATGATGTCGATCTTTTCGCCCTGCAATTCCTGCACCACGGCCTGAACGCGGCTGCCCTTCATACCCACGCAGGCACCAACCGGATCGATGCTGCTGTCATGGCTGATCACGCCAATCTTGGCGCGGCTGCCCGGATCGCGGGCGGCGGCCTTGATTTCAATGATGCCGTCATAAATTTCGGGCACTTCTTGCGCGAACAGCTTCTTCATGAAGTCCGGGTGTGCACGGGACAGGAAAATCTGCGGCCCACGATTGTTGCGTTCCACCTTGGTGATCAGCGCGCGCACACGCTCGCCCACACGGGCGGCTTCACGCGGGATCTGCTGATCGCGGCGGATCACGCCTTCAGCGCGGCCCAGATTTACGATCACATGGCCGAATTCAACTGATTTAATCACACCGGTGATCACTTCACCGCTGCGATCCTTGAATTCTTCATACTGGCGTTCACGCTCCGCATCGCGGACCTTCTGGAAGATCACCTGCTTGGCGCTCTGCGCGTCGATACGGCCCAAATCAACTGGCGGCAGCGGATCGACGATAAAGTCACCCAGCTTGGCGTTGGCATCCAGTTTTTGCGCGGCTTTCAGATCGACCTGCTTGAAGTAGTCCTCGACCTCTTCAACCACTTCAACCACGCGCCACAGGCTCAGGTCGCCCGTCTGCGGGTCCAGCTTGGCGCGGATATCATTTTCCGAACCATAACGGTTGCGGGCACTTTTCTGGATCGCTTCTTCCATCGCCTCGATCACGATCGACTTGTCGATCATCTTTTCCGAGGCGACCGCATTAGCAATCGCAAGTAGCTCTGCCTTATTGGCGGAAATGGCACTGGCCATCAGTCGTCTGCCTTTTCTTCTTCAAGGATGTCGTCAGCACCGCTCACATCGAGCGGCTGGGTGGCGGCGATAAGCTCGTCGGTCAAGACCAGCTTTGCCGAATGTATCATTTCGCGGGGGACAGTGACATCACCCGCCTTGCGGTCTGCGATGGTGACCATGTCCCCATCGATACCGTTCAAAATGCCGCGCAGATTGCGCTGGCCGTCATAACCCCTGGCCATCGAAATCTTGGCCTCATGCCCAGCCCAATTGGCAAAATCTTTTGCCCGGGTCAGCGGGCGGTCAATGCCAGGGCTGGAAACTTCCAAATGGTAAGCGCCGTCAATCAGCACTTCACCTTGCTCTTCCAATGTATCGATAACATCAGAGACACGGCGCGACAGGGCCGCACATTGTTCAATCACCAGCTGCCCGGTAGCCGGGTCTTCCGCCATGATCTGCAGTGCCTCGCCCCCGTCGCCCGCTTCGGATGGCATCATTTTTACGCGCACAAGGTCAAACCCCAGGGCTTTCGCCTCAGGCTCGATCAGTTCAACAAGACGCGCAATATCCGCCATTCAATCCTCAGCTATGACAGAGCAATGCGACAAAGCAGTTTGGGCCGGCCCCTTGCGGCGCCAGCATCCAAACTTTGTCACGACAATGTCGGGATGGCGGCTATCTAGGCGCAGCGGGCATAAAACGCAAGAGCAAAGGAAAGGGCCCGCTGTCTGGCGGGCCCTTTGCTAAATCAAAATGTCAGTTCCAGCTCAACCGCCAGGAAAAATCCGTTCACCGCTATGGCGGCGCGGCCCTGCTTCTTCATGGTCATGATCGAAATCCGTATGCGGTGCCCATGTAACATGAGTTATAAAATCATAGCTGGCGGTGCTGCGTCTATAAACATTGGGTCGACCATTTGCGTCGAAGCCAATTGCCTGGCCCCATTCGGCTGGGGCATTACCGGGGATACCGATCTTGTTCTTGCCGCCCTTATTGCCGGGGCCAGGCGATGGATCGGTCGTGCCGCCATCGCCACCATCATGGCCATAGATCAGCGCTAGCTGGTCATAATCATGGGAATTGGGATGCTCGTTCAGCGTAGGATCGTAAGTATATTCCATGCATGAGGTCGTATCATCAGTATCGAAATCTTCATTCTGATGGCCAAGGCCATAATCATGGCCAATTTCCTGACAAGCGACAAGCTGGCGCCAGCTTGGGTCATCATACGGCTTGCTTCCATCAAGAACGGTATAAACATCAAAGTAATAATCATTTAGCTTGGTTGAACCAGCCACAATATGGCTGGAACGCCCGCGCGAGATGCTGATGCTGGCAATACCCAGCCATCCATTATCTCCATAATTCCCGCTGCAAACGTGGATTTCGTAGGCAACCATAGAGCATGTGGAATCAGCGGCAGCATTACTCAGCTGCGATGCAATATGGTCTGACTGGTTCCAATCATCCATGGCTACTTTGATGTAATTGCCATTGCCTAGCGGGCTTTGATTTTTCCAAACGCCTGATGTGTGATCAAATACAGGTATCCTCACCACATTATCAGTGGTGGACCAGTGATAACTGCCCCAGGAATGGTCAGCCATAACCGGCGCGGCCAATACTGCAGCAGCGCCTGCAGCTGTAGCGAAAGCCCATTTCTTTCGATTGATTTTCATGTCCCAACCCCCGCAGCATTGATCGCCAAAACCCAGTGAGCTTTTTGAAACGCAGTCAACTGCAGGGCAATCATGCCCGAAATGGCGCTTTAACTCAAGTTTGGCACAGCGACGTGCAGATTGGGATGAACCTTATTCGCCTTCCTGCATCAAACCATGCTTCTTGATACAGTGGCGCAATTGATCATAGGTCAGCCCCAGCGCCTTGGCCGTCTGGCGCTGGTTCCAGCGATGCTTGCCCAGCGCATGTTCCACAATCGCGCGTTCATGCGCATCGACCGCGCTGCGCAAGTCATCCACTGCATCCAGGTCGGGTGCGGCTGAAGTGGGTGTTGGAACAGCAGAAGCCTTGGCAGCGACCTGAGCGGGCCGGTGTGCCGGGGCCATCGGCTTCCACGGGCTGTCAAATGGGTCAAACTGGACGTGCCCGATCGGCTGGCTCCAATCCTGCCAACGATAGACTGCCCGTTCAACGACATTGCGCAGTTCACGGACATTGCCGGGCCAATCATAAGTTTCCAGCTGCTGTTCGACATGCTCGGCAAAACCAGGCCAACTTTGCCAATACAGCTCCGCCGCCATGCGCCGCCCGAAATGGTCCGCCAGCACCCCGACATCCCCTTCACGCACGCGCAAGGGTGGAAGGGTAATTACCTCAAAACTCAATCTGTCGAGCAAGTCGGCGCGAAATTCACCACGCGCCGCCATGGCGGGTAGATCATCATTGGTCGCAGCAACAATGCGCACGTCCACCCTGATGGGACGCGAGGAGCCAATCTGTGTCACCTCGCCATATTCGACCGCACGCAAAAGGCGTTCCTGCGCCCCCATGGACAGATTGCCCAGTTCATCGAGAAATAACGTGCCTTTGTCGGCTTCCTCAAACCGTCCCGCCCGCGCTTTGGTAGCACCAGTGAATGCACCTGCTTCGTGACCGAACAATTCAGCCTCGATCAACGTTTCAGGCAGCGCAGCGCAATTGGTGATGACCAGCGGTTCACCCCACCGGCTGGACAGGCGATGCAAGCGTTCGGCGATCAATTCCTTGCCCGTTCCACGCTCGCCAATCACCAGCACGGGGCGGCTCATCGGCGCGGCGAGGCTAGCCCGCTCAACTGCATCAAGAAAGGCACCAGACTGGCCAATAAACTGGTTATCACGCTCCATGCGCCAACCTATAGTGAAAAATCCCAATGCTTGGCAATATAAACCAATTACAAAATTCACCGCAATTTATAATAGTTTGATATTAAATGGTTTTATGATTTTGGCACACCACTTGCTAATTATCGGACAAGTTTAACGGAGGTATCCTGACCATGTTCGATCGTAGCTTTTTCCAGACCAAACTGGGCCAAGCCGCAATTGCCAGTGTTGCCGCCATGGTCGCCTTTGTCGCGCTGACAACGCAAATGTATGCCACCCCTGCGATGGCAGCAAATACGATGCCACAGACCGTGGAAATGGCATGACCAAACCTTCTGATAACACCCCCCTCGGGCCGGAGCACTCAGTCCCCAACCAGAGTCCCCCCTCTGGCGCTGGCACCAGTCACAGCGCCGATGCTCCGGCCCAACTCCAAAAACGCGTGTCGCGCCTCGATGCAGAAATCGAGCGCTTGCGCCAGACCCCAACACCAACGCAGAATGAACGCCGCCAACCGTTCGACAATTTTACCAGTGGAGTAGCCTTTATGGGCATTTTCAGCCGCACGCGTGACATCATTGCCGCCAATTTCAATGATATGCTGGACAAGGCGGATGACCCGTCAAAAATGATCCGCATGATCATCCTCGAAATGGAGGAAACATTGGTGGAAGTGCGCGCGAGTGCGGCCCGCACCATTGCTGATCAGAAGGAAATGCATCGCCATGTGGTGAAGCTGGACCGGTTGCAGGCAGATTGGTCGGAAAAGGCGCAACTGGCGCTCAGCAAGGATCGCGAGGATCTGGCCCGTGCCGCGCTGGTGGAACGCAAGAAAGCCGCCGACATGGGCGACCAGCTGAAGCAGGAAATCGCCGTGCTGGACGATGCGCTGCGCGCTTACGAAGAAGATATTGCCAAACTGCAGCAGCGCCTGCGCGAAGCGCGCAGCCGCCAGACCGCCATCGCCGCGCGGCTGGAAAGTGCGGAAAACCGCGTCAAACTGCGCACATTGATGAGCACGGAACGCACCGATGAGGCACTCGCCCGCTTCGACCAGCTCGAACGCCGGGTCGATTACGCCGAAGGGCGCGCAGAGGCGCTAAGCATTGCCGAAAATGGCGGCAAGCTGAGCCTGGCAGACGAGATTGCGGCGCTGGAAGGCGCCGATGCCATTGATGATGAATTGGAACAGATGAAGAAGGCGCTGGGTAAAGACAGCGCCCCAAGCAAGAAAACGCAGGAGGGTTGATCCGTGGAGGAAGGTATCATTGTCGCAATCGTGGTCATCGGCCTGCCCTGGCTGATCCTGCACTACATCACGCGCTGGAAAACCGCCGCCACCATCACATCCGATGACGAGGTGTTGCTGGAAGAACTCTACAGCCTTGCCAAGCGGCTGGATGAACGGATGGACACGGTGGAACGCCTTGTCGCCAGCGACAACCCCGATTTCCAGCCCAAGCGCCTGATTGCCGATCAGGAACGCGATAATCAGCAATTGCGCGAGCTGGAACAATTGCTCGCAGAAAAGAAAGGAGCCGCCCGATGAACAGCCCACGCACCACGCTTTACCGTGACAAGTTCAATGCCAAATTGATGGGCGTATGTTCTGGCATTGCGGATTATACCGGCATCAACACCTTCTGGGTCCGTCTGGGTGCGCTGTTCCTGATCCCGGTGACCAGCGGCATGGTGATCCCGGCCTATTTCATCGCCGGCATTTTGCTGCACAAGAAGCCAGCCAATCTCTACGTCGATCAGGACGAGCAGAAATACTGGCAGCGCGTCCGCCAGAGCCCCAATCGCACGGCGCGCGAAATCCGCGCCCGCTTCCGCGATGTGGACCGCCGCCTGGCAGACGTGGAAGCCTATTACGTGTCAAGCAATCCGCGCCTTACAGCCGAAATCGAACGCCTGCGTTAAGGCCAGCCAACAGGGGACTGAAGACATGGATGCCGGAATACTTGCCCTGCTGATCCCGATCATTGGCGTATCGATCCCGATCGTCGCGATCTGGTCAAAGCATCGCCAGAAAATGATGGAAATGCAGGTGGGCGCAACTGCCGAGGCCAGTGCGGAAAAGGCGGCCCAATATGCCAGCCAGCTCCAGCGGCTGGAAGATCGCGTGCAGGTGCTGGAACGCATTGTGACCGACAAGGGATATGATGTGGCAACACAGATCGAGGCGCTGCGCGATCAGCGCCGCGTGGATGAAGCAGGCAGTGGTATACCGCTGGGCCTGAAGCGAGGGGAGCGCGTATAATGAGCTGGGCAACCGCAGTATTCTTGATCGTGCTGATCACTGCGATTGCCGGCGTCATTCGGCACCGCAACGAACATCGCTATCTTTCGGATAAACATCATCAACGCAGCGATCGTGAACGCCAGATGGAAGTTGAAGTTGAACAATTGCGAGACCGGATCTCAGTGCTGGAACGGATCGCAACGGATGGAAATTCTGTCGACGGCCGCGAAACACAGCGGATCGCGGCAGAAATAGAGGCCCTGCGCAACACGCAAGATGATGGATGACCGTATCAAAACGGCCAGGTTCAAGGAGGACGTGAGGGAAATGTTTGAACCAACTTTGATCATTGCCGCCGCATCTTTGGTGGGCCTGTGCGTGGTGGCCCACGCCCTGCTCACCGCATGGCGCGGCTGGCTGGTGCTGAAAGAGCGTGAACTGGCCAATTCCCCGCGCGAGATTGAAGGCGGCGTGGGCGCAGGGGCCGCCCGGATAGAGATCGCTGACCTCAAAGAACGCATCAAGAAGCTGGAAGCAATCGCCAGCGGGGTGGATTTGTGAGCAGCGCAAGAAGCGACGCCGCCAGGGCCGGGATTGGACTTGGCAGCGCAATTGCAGTGGCGATTTCCTGGAGCCTCCACCAATCAGTCATCTGGGCCATCATTCAGGGCTTTTTCAGCTGGTTTTACGTGATTTATTATGTCCTGACACGCCCTGGTGGAATTTCAGGCTGAAGTGTTGGACGGCGCTTCGTCACATCGCTAGAGCGCACCCCCATGCGAACACTTGAAGATATTCAGGAAGAATATGAATTCCTTGAAGGTGATGAACGCTATCGCCTGTTGATCGAGTTGGGTCGCGAGTTGGAACCCATGCCCGATGCACTCAAGACAGATGCAACGCTGGTTCGCGGCTGTTCCGCGCAGGTCTGGGTCTATCCCACGGGCGATGCCGATAACCTGCATTTTCTGGCAGACAGCAATGCCGCAATTACCAAGGGTATCGTGGCACTGGTGATATCGGCTGTGCAGGACAGGCGAGCCGCAGATGTAGCTGCGATGGATGTGACTGCCGCACTCGAACCCTTTGACCTGAAGAACCAGCTTTCTTCCAACCGCACACAGGGCGTGCCGAATATGATTGCACTGGTGCGCGAACATGCGGCGAGAATCGCCGCGGGTTGATGTGAAGCGCCCGGCCTTTCGCGTACTTGGCCTTGCATGCGTGGGGCTCGCCGCCATTGGCGCCGCACTGCCCCTGCTACCCACGGTTCCTTTTTTGCTGCTGGCCGTATTCTTTTTCGCCCGCAGCAACCCGGAATGGGAACAAAAAATCCTCGATCATCCGCAATGGGGGCCGCAAATTGCAGATTGGCGCGAACGCCGCGTAATCCGCCGCCCGGCCAAGCTGGCGGCAATAACTGCTATGAGTGTAGGTGTAATTTTCACCTGGCTGACATTGGGTGAGCCATGGGTCTATGCATCGCTCGCCATATTGGTGGTATGCGGCGGCTGGATCTTGACCCGCAAGGAATGATCAGGCGGCATCGCTTTCACGAACAACGGCAATGCCTGCTTCGCGCTGGCGTTTCAATTCAGCCTTCAGCTTTACCGGGTCACGTGCAAAGACAAAGCCGAAGCTGACCCCACCTTCTTTCCCTATCGTTGCATGATGCAGCCTGTGCGCCTGCACCAGCCGCTTGGCATAGCCGCGTTTCGGCACCCAGCGGAAATAGCGTTGATGCACCAGCCCATCATGCACCAGCGTATAAATCACACCGTAAAGAAGAATGCCCAGCCCTATCCATGTGGCGGGCCACCAGGTTGCACTGCCCATCACCATGGGCGATCCCAGTGCGAACATGGAAATACTCATCCCCGCGCCAACCAGCGCATAGAGATCGTTTTTTTCCAGCACATTACCATGCGGTTCATGATGGTCACGATGCCAACCCCAACCCCAGCCATGCATGATGAATTTATGGCTGGACCATGCGATCCATTCCATCGCGAAAATGCTGGAAACCACAATCAAAAAGGGGGCGATCCATTGGGGCATGCCCCAGCTATAATCCAATCTGCATAGTTACACCAAGCGTCATCCTATAGTCGGACCAAGATTTCCCATCTTGCCGTGCGGGGCGGGTTTGCCTAGGCAATTTGCCATGTCACATACCCCCCGCACTTTGTATGAAAAGATCTGGGATGCCCATGTCGTGGAAACACGCGATGATGGTACCAGCCTGATCTATATCGATCGCCATCTGGTTCATGAAGTGACCAGCCCCCAGGCTTTTGAGGCTCTTCGCATGAGCGGCCGCAAGGTCCGCAGGCCTGAATTGACGCTGGCAGTTCCAGACCACAATTTGCCAACCACCGCACGGGTTGATGCAGCAGGAAATCGCCTGCCCATTGCTGACCCGGAAAGCGCGCAGCAGCTCGCCGCGCTGGAACGCAATGCACCCGAATTCGGCATCCATTATATCGATGCGACTGCACGCCAGCAGGGCATCGTCCATGTTGTGGGTCCTGAACAGGGCTTCTCCCTTCCCGGCGCGACTATCGTTTGTGGAGATTCTCACACAGCCTGCCATGGTGGCATGGGTGCGCTGGCTTTCGGGATCGGCACCAGCGAAGTTGAGCATGTACTGGCCACGCAGACACTCCAACTCAAACGCTCCAAATCAATGGAAGTGCGTGTGGATGGCGATCTTGGTCCCGGCGTTACGGCCAAGGACGTTATCTTGCATATCATCGGTGTAATCGGTGCTGCTGGCGGCACTGGTTATGTCATCGAATATCGCGGTTCTGTGTTCGAAAATATGAGCATCGAGGAACGCCTGACCGTTTGCAATATGAGCATCGAAGGCGGCGCTCGTGCCGGCCTGGTCGCGCCAGATGAAACCACATTCGCCTATCTCAAAGGTCGTCCCTATGCGCCAAATGGGGCGGACTGGGATGCAGCGGTCGCATGGTGGCGCTCTCTTGCCACTGATCCCGGCGCGCAGTTTGACAGGAGCGTGGTGATCGATGCGGCTGACATTCAGCCTACTGTCACCTGGGGCACCAGCCCGGAAGATGTCGTGCCGATTGGCGGGGTTGTACCCGCGCCCGAAAGCTTTGCCGATCCGTCCAAGCGGATCGCCGCACAGAAGAGCCTCGACTACATGGGCCTCACCCCTGGCATGGCGATGCAGGATGTGCCAATTGAAAACATCTTTATCGGCAGCTGCACAAACAGCCGGATAGAAGATCTACGCGCAGCGGCAGCCATTCTGAAAGGCCGCAAGAAAGCAGCCAATGTACGCTGGGCCATAGCCGTTCCCGGTTCTGGCCTGGTCAAGGAACAGGCAGAGGCTGAAGGGTTGGACCGCATCTTTATCGATGCAGGCTTCGAATGGCGTGAGCCGGGCTGTTCAGCCTGCCTGGCGATGAACCCTGACAAGGTTCCCGCGGGCGAACGTTGCGCATCCACCAGCAATCGCAATTTCGTGGGCCGTCAGGGTCCGGGCGCGCGTACGCACCTTGTCTCCCCAGCCATGGCGGCCGCAGCGGCCGTTGCCGGGCATCTGGCCGATGTGCGTGATTTCACTGCCTGATCCCTTGCCGTTCAACCACTTCAGACCCATAGTAGGATCATGACCAAATCATTCAAAGGCAAGGCCGCGCTGGGCGCCGCCGCCATCGGTTCCGCAGCAATCGCTGCTGCACTGCTTTATGCTGGCCGTCGCAAAAAGAAGAATGAGCCGACCCAGCCCGGCCTCATCCCTTCTGGCGAGAAACCGGAAACAGATTGATGGACAAGGTTACTGGCATGGATGGCCGCGCCTATCCCTGGGGCGCAAAGAATATCGACACCGATGTGATTATCCCGGCACATTGGCTGAAAACCATCAGCCGCGAAGGCCTGGGCCGTGGCGCATTTGAAACCGTGCGTGCGCAAGACGGTAATATCTTCGATGATGAGCGTTATTCCGGATCGCCAATCCTGATTGCGGGTGACAATTTCGGCTGCGGTTCCAGCCGCGAACATGCTGCATGGGCATTGCTGGACTTGGGCATCAAGGCGGTAATCGCGCCCAGTTTTTCGGATATCTTTTCCGGCAATGCTTTCAAGAATGGTATTCTGACCGTTGTCCTGCCACAGGAACAGGTAGACCGTCTGTTGGAGGTTGCGCAAACGGACGAAATCTCGATCGATCTGGAAAACCAAACTGTGACGACACCTTTCCAGGATCGCTTTCCTTTTGAGATCGACCCCTTCCGCAAGCATTGCCTTCTCAATGGCCTCGATGAAATCGGCCTGACGCTGGAACGCGATACGGCGATTGCTGGTTATGAAGGCAACCGTGCAGAAACAATGCCTTGGCTGGCAAAGGGAACGGAAGTGGCAGCATGAAAGCCCTGCGGACCCATGCGGTTGGTGGTCCTGATACGCTGAGACTGGATGAAGTTGACGATCCCGTCGCGGGTAAGGGGCAATTGCTGGTGTCAGTGAAGGCATGCGCCATCAATTTCCCTGACACGCTGATGATACGCGATCTTTATCAATTCAAACCCGAACGCCCCTATGCACCCGGTGGCGAGATTTCAGGTGTACTGGAAGCGATTGGCGAAGGCGTTGAAGGCTTTGCGGTTGGTGATCGTGTCCTCGCCTGCCCTGGCAATGGCGGCCTGGTTGAAAAACTGGCGGTACCGGCAAAGATTGCGTTCAAAATTCCTGATGAAGTGCCATTTGAAAAAGCGGCATCGCTATTGCTGACCTATGGTACGACAATCCACGGATTGAAGGATCGCGGCCATATCAAGGCAGGTGATACTGTGTTGATCCTGGGCGCAGCGGGCGGGGTTGGTCTCTCCGCCATTGAATTGGCCAAAGCCTATGGCGCGCGGGTGATTGCAGCTGTTTCATCAGAGGAAAAGGGGCAGGTCGCCCGTAATGCTGGTGCAGATGATGTCGTAATCTACCCACGCGAGGAAATGGATAAGGACGCATCAAAGCAACTGGCAAATGCATTCAAGGCTGCATGCGGCCCAAATGGGGCCAATATCGTCTATGACATTGTCGGCGGGCAATATTCTGAACCTGCACTGCGAGCCATAGCGTGGGAAGGACGTTTTCTGGTGGTGGGTTTCCCGGCTGGGATCGCCAAAATGCCCCTCAACCTGACTTTGCTGAAAAGCTGCGACATCTGCGGTGTGTTCTGGGGCGCTTTCACCATGCGCGAACCAGAACGATTTCGCGCTCAAGTGGCCGAATTGTTCGAACTGATGGCAGCCGGTAAGATCAACCCATTAATTTCCGAAACTTTCCCGCTGGATCGCGGTGGTGAAGCAATTGCCAAACTTGAAAGCCGCCAAGCTGTGGGCAAACTGGTTGTCACAATGGATTGATCCAGCGCCTTGCCCATGTGGGCCACGCGTCCTATTTCCGAATCGCAACTATTCCCAAGGGGACCATGATGACCGATTTCCATGATCGTGAACGCGGCGAAGAAGCCAAATTCGCTTTTGACGAAGAAAATGCCTTCAAGATTGCTGCACGCCGCAATCGCCTGTTGGGTGAATGGGCTGCTGGATTGATGGGCCTGACGGCTGAAGAAACCGATGCCTACAAAAAGGCTGTCGTCCAAGCAGATTTTGAAGAAGCTGGTGATGAAGACGTGATCCGTAAGCTGCTGGGTGACCTGACTGGTGCCGAGTGCGATGTCACTGAAACAGAGATTCGCGCCAAGCTGGAAGAAATGGCTGTTGAGGCAAGGCGTCAGCTGATGAGCGGCGTCTGACCCGTTCTGAACTGTCATACTGCCTGCCGCCTCTAGAGGAAGTATTATTCCATGCCGATGAGCGCAGATGAAATCACACGTCTGATTACAGAAGCCCTGCCGGGATCCGAGGTAGAACTGCGGGATCTGGCAGGTGATGATGACCATTGGGCGGCCAAGGTAACGGCCCCGCAATTTGTGGGTAAAAACCGGGTCCAGCAGCATAAGCTTGTCTATGAAGCAATGGGTGGGCGCATGGGCGGCGTACTGCACGCCTTGCAACTGACCACCGCCACCCCCACCTGACTGGTATAGACCCATTAATTCAATCAAGGCCCCAATCATGTCCGATGCAAATTCGCGCATTTCCTCCATTGTCAGTGGCAATGATGTTGTCCTGTTCATGAAAGGCACCCCGCTGTTTCCGCAATGCGGATTTTCCAGCCGTGCAATCGCCATTCTGGACCATTGCGGCGTCGCCTATGAAAGTGTGGACGTGCTTCAGGACATGGAGATACGCCAGGGCATCAAAAGCTTTTCCGATTGGCCCACGATCCCGCAGCTCTACGTAAAGGGTGAATTTCTGGGTGGCAGCGACATCATGATGGAAATGTACGAGGCAGGGGAACTGCAGGCACTACTTTCCGAAAAGAACGTCGCCAGGGCAGATTGAACTTCACAAACCGCTGAAGATCAGGATCCACAAACAAAAAGCCGCCCCCGGGTCGTGGGGCGGTTTTTCGTATTCGGGGAGGCGGGACCGGGAGACCAGGATGGCCCCGCCTCATTTTCGAAGACTTTTCAGGTCGCAATATACCTAGCAACCACCGTGCCAATTCTGCCAATGCCAGTGATTCTGCGGATCATGGTGGTTAACGAAAAAATTACGGTGCATGCTTTGTAAACTTTCCCGACACCGCAGCATTTCTCAGTTGGCAAGTAGTCACCGCGTCTCCACAAGGGTGGAATGAAAGGTGAAACCTCCCCTCCTCCAGCCAGTCGCCAGGCTGCAACCGTCATCGTTTTCCGTAATGGGCCGGAAGGCGAGCCGCCAGAAATCCTGATGACTATCCGTTCGCAAGAAATGGTTTTTGCAGGCGGTATGGCGGTGTTTCCTGGTGGCACAATAGATGATGCAGATTTCAATCTGGCACGTGCTGTCACTGTTTCTGCAGGGATTGAGGTTGAAGAAGCAGCGCACAGGATCGGTGCAATTCGTGAAACACTGGAAGAAACCGGGCTGGCAATCGGCATTACGGGGCAGATCGATGCACTCAGCGCCCAAAATGCCCGGTCAATGCTGCTTGAAAAGGGTGACTTTGCACCCGTTCTGGAAAAATTTGGTTGGTCACTGGACCTTCAGCAACTTACCCCTTTTGCCCGCTGGCTTCCGTCGCTTGGAGGTCCAAAACGCGTTTATGACACGCGGTTTTACCTTGCCAATCTGGGAACTGGCGACGTCAAAATAGCTGCCGATCTTTCAGAAAATACGCATCTGTTCTGGACAAGCGCAAAAGGTGCATTGGGCGCTGCTAATAAAGGTGAGATCAAGATTATTTTTCCAACTCGCCGCAATCTGGAACGATTGGCGCAATTTAATAATTTTGCCGAAACGCGGGCTCATGCAGAGGCGATTCCGATACGCAAGATATCACCCCAAGTGGACAAAAGCGGGGATCACCCCATTCTGCGCATCCCGGAAGATGCAGGGTATCCAGTCACGAGCGAACTGCTCGAATCAGTATTGCGGGGGTGATGGCGCGCCCGGCAGGACTCGAACCTGCTGCCTCAAGATTAGAAGTCTCGCGCTCTATCCAGATGAGCTACGGGCGCGCACCGAGCCCCCATTAGCGTGCTTTCCCGCGCATTCAAATGCGGATAAGCAGGCAAATGATGGATAAGCACCCTACCCCCACCCGTATAAGCCAGGCACCAGCAAATTTCAGGTATTATGATATCGTTATGGCGGCGTTCGTGGCGATATTGCTGCTGTCCAATATCATCGGCGCATCAAAGCCCAGCTATATAACACTTCCAGGTGGTAACAGCTGGATCTTTGGCGCTGGCGTATTGTTCTTTCCCATCAGCTATATCATCGGGGATGTCCTGACAGAGGTCTATGGCTATGCCCGCGCACGGCGGGTGATATGGACAGGGTTTGGTGCACTTGCCTTCATGGCTTTCATGGCATGGGTCGTGGTCAAACTCCCCCCTGCTGAAGGCTGGCCGCATCAGGCGGCATATGAAGCTGTGTTCGGCAATAGCTGGCGCATTGTCCTCGCCTCTATGACCGCGTTTTGGGCAGGCGAATTCGCCAATTCCTATGTCTTGGCCAAAATGAAGGTCTGGACCAGAGGGCGCTTTTTGTGGATGCGTACAATTGGTTCCACCATAGTGGGCCAAGGGCTGGACAGTCTGATATTCTACCCCCTGGCATTTTACGGTATCGCAGGCTGGCCTGTCGAGACCCTGGCGCAGGTTGTGATTTCTCAATGGTTTATCAAGACTGCGTGGGAAGCATTGCTGACCCCGGTCACATATGTTGTTGTACGCCGGCTGAAACAGGCAGAAGGGGTTGATCTGTTTGATGAACAGACGGATTTCTCCCCCTTTGCAACATCACATTTGCGCGACTGAACACCTGTCAGCCGGCAACAGCATCATCATCCCAAAGCAGTTCGTCATCAGGTACAATTCGTACATCGAAATCTGTGCCCAACCGTGCAGAAAGCAGCAACATGTCCTTTTCATTGGGCACTCCGAACAGATGCCGGTGGCTGTGCTGCAGATGCAGGGTCAATTGCCCGGTGTCTCTCGTCAGGCGGCTGACCTGTAACGAGCGGCGCGATTTTCCACCCAGGCGGCGTGCCAGACGTGTCGCCAAGCCCCAACAAATCGCTTCTTCCAGTGCATCTTCGCTTGCCAGTTTCATCAATTCCACTGGCAACGTCAGATGATTGCCATTTGCGCAAGCTGCAGCTGCCAACATGGCGCGTCCATCAGGACTGAGTGATATCCAGCGTTTGTGTAATGCCCAATCCACCGCCTGGTGAACCCGCAAATTTGGTTCTGTCTGCATAGAGGCGAGAGAGAGCATGGAGGCAGCAAGGCGTAATCTTTCAGAACCCTGCCTCTGCGAAGGCACAGCTTCAGAAGTCCAACCGGCTACACGCGTGGCCAGAACCGGCGGCGCGCCGCGTTGCGCAGCAAAATTGGCCAAGCCTGCCAGCAGCGGATCCTGCGATTTGGCATGGCTGGAAAGGCGGGAAAACAGCAGCCCCTCACGCAAGCCCCAGGATGAGAATATGACGTCTTTAGGTTTCAAAGCCTTCAGCAATGCCTGAAGCAGAACGGCAGCATCTGGCATGATCTCGCTACGCATTGTCGATACGCGTGGGCTTCCCCGCAAATCTTCTGGCTGACTATTGGCGATCTTACGGGCGAGTTTCACCGCCCCCTTGTCACTAAGGCGGAAACCATGCGGGTCAGTCAGCGGATAATCCCTCCCCTCCATCGCCACCACCGCAATGGCGCGCCAGGTACCGCCTACCAGATAGAGTGGAGCGTCAATTGCCTTGCCCCAACCGTTCTTTCCCAATTCTGAAACCAGCTTCGCTTTCATCGCGGCAAGGTCAGATCCGCGATAATCAGGCAAACGTAATGTACCAAGGCGCATGGATGTGGGCGTACCGCATTTACCGTCTGCAACATTGACCAGTTCCAGGCTGCCGCCACCCAGATCCGCCACAACACCGCGCGCGCCGGGAAAAGCCCCCAGCACCCCCGCAGCACTGATCTCTGCCTCTTGCTCGCCAGAAATCACGCGAGGATTAAGCCCAAGCGCCACAACTTGTTCGATGAATTCAGCACCGTTTTCTGCATCGCGCGATGCGGCTGTTGCAACAGTCTCTATGTCTTCCACGCCAAGATCGCGCAGGAGCAACGCGTATCGGTTGAGGCCACGCATAGCCAGATCGATCGCGTCGTCCGCCAAGCGCCCGGTGCGGGCAATGTCGCGGCCTAATTGCGCGGTGACTTTTTCATTGAACAATATTGTCGGCGCGCGCGGACTGCCCCCGTAAATCACCATGCGAACCGTGTTCGAACCGATATCGATGATCGCGCGTTCCGCCCTATTGCCAGAGAATATCCCGTCCCTGTCCGTACGGCGCGCGCGCAATGTCATTCAGCAGTCCCGTTGCGCAACGCCAGATTTGGTACAGCGCCTGCCTGCAATGCTCCACCACGACCAGAAAGGGATGGGTTGGTCATAAAATAGCGGTGGCAGTTGAATGGACGTCCTTCATCCTCAACCCTTGCATATGTTCCGTCTGGGCCGAGTTGCCAGCTTTGTTCCGTGTCGATCACATTGGCCAGCAGCACCTGCTGCAGCACCTGATCATGCACGGTGCGGTTTTCGATCGGGATCAATGCCTCTACCCGGCGGTCGAGATTGCGGCTCATCAAATCGGCCGAGGAAATATAAACCTTCGCGCCTGCGCTTGGCATCGGTTTGCCATTTGCAAACGCATAGATGCGGCTGTGTTCCAAAAAACGCCCAATTATCGATTTAACCCGAATATTCTCACTCAAACCGGCAACACCAGGACGCAGCGAGCAGATACCCCGCACAACCAGCTCGATTTCCACACCAGCCTGGCTGGCTGCATACAGGCGATCAATCATTCCCTTGTCGGTGATCTGATTACACTTCATCCATATCGCTGCTGGCTTACCGTCAACTGCGTTGGCCATTTCACGGTCAATCTGGGTATAGAGTTCTTCACGCAGATTGAGTGGCGCAATCGCCAGCAATTCGGTGCTGCGCGGCTCGACATATCCGGTCACGAAGTTGAACAGTTTGGCAGCATCGCGCCCCAGCTTTGCCTTGGCAGTGAAAAAGCTGAGATCGGTGTAAATCTTGGCCGTGACGGGGTGATAATTACCGGTACCAAAATGGCAGTAGGTGCGAAAGCCATCCTCTTCCCTGCGCACGACCATTGCCACCTTGGCGTGGGTTTTCCAGTCCAGGAAGCCGTAAATGACCTGTACCCCGGCGCGTTCCAGCTGGCTGGCCCACATCAAATTCTGTTCTTCGTCAAACCGCGCCTTCAATTCCACTACAGCTGTGACCGATTTACCTTCTTCAGCGGCGGCAATCAGCGCATTGATCACGGAAGACTGGTTACCTGCGCGGTACAGCGTCTGCTTAATGGCCACCACATCAGGATCGGCAGCTGCCTGACGGATGAAATCCACCACAACCTCGAAACTTTCATAGGGGTGGTGAATGATGATGTCTTTTTCGCGGATCGCTGCAAAACAATCGCCATCATGTTCCCGAATACGTTCGGGATAGCGCGGGGAATAGGGTTCAAACTTCAGATCCGGCCGATCTTCTTCGACAATCTCTGCCAATCCATCAATCCCGATAACACCATCAGTCTTGATAACCTGCGCGTCATTCACGCCCAATTGTTCCAGCAGCAATTGTTCGGCCACAGGGTCGAAATTGTCTTCAATTTCCAGCTGGATCACCTTACCCCGGCGGCGACGCTGGATTGCACTGCGGAAGGTACGGACAAGATCCTCTGCCTCTTCCTCAATCTCGATATCGCTATCTCGCAACACGCGAAACAGACCGTCCCCCTTGATCTTGAAGCCGGGGAAAACATGATCGGCGAAACGTGTGATCAGGCTGGCTATGCTAACGTAAATGGCCTCATCGCCCGGCACGCGCACATATCGCGGCAGGGCGGATGGAAGCAGGATCATCTCGATAATCTGCTGCTTGTCACTTTCGCGCCTCAAATTGAACAGCAGCCCCATTCCTTCATTGGCAACAAAAGGGAACGGGTGGCCTGGATCAATCGCCTGAGGCGTGACGACAGGCAGAATTTCTTCAACAAAGAACTCTTTCAGCCAGGCATATGCATCTTCACTGACACGGCGTTCGTCTGCAATATGAATACCGGCTTTTGCCAGTTGATCACGCAAATCGCCCCAGATTTCCTGCTGCCGTGCAGAAATCTGGTTCAGCTCTTCCCGAATGGCAGCGAGCTGTTGCGCGGGCGAGCGACCATCTATCGTCAACAATCCCACACCACGCTGCACCTGCCCCACCAACCCGGCAACACGGATCATGGTGAATTCGTCCAGATTACTGCCTGAAATGGAAAGGAAACGCAGCCGTTCCAGCAAAGGATAGTGCTCGTTGCACGCTTCAGCCAGAACGCGTTCATTAAAGCTGAGCCAGCTCAATTCCCGGTTGAAATAGAGGTCTGCTGCCTCCAGAGGCCTCAAATTGTCATTTGTGATGGCTTGGCTGCTCATATTCCGGTTCGCTCTTCATCAATGAATGGGCGGCAAGCCCGCCAGCGTCAAGCGGTCCGCGCATGATCCCGATGACATGCGCCGGTCATATGACGTATTAACGACACGGAATTGAAGGGCATGGCGAAGATTACCTGCAGCCGCTCCGCAATTTTCCAAATCATTTTGCGGCTCTAAAATTGCACGATCAGGGCAATCGGTTATGCTGCAGCACTGCAGGGGCGCACATGATCTGGAGGGCCAATGGAACAAAGTGACGCAGGGGCGCTGGTGGGCTGGAAAGCCAACCCACTTGGCAGCCGGATCATGTTGAATGTGCAAACCATGCATCGCGGCGAGGAAAGCGATAAGGAAATGCGCGAACGTGCGATCCTGATCGATCGCAATCAGGCCGTACTATTGGCCAATTATCTCTATGAGATTACTGGCGAATCCAAACCACATCGGCGCGGCCTGCTGGAAAAAATTTTCGGGAATTAACCCACTTTCCGTCCGTTCACAGCGTAGTGATAATTGCCGAAAAGTCCCGGCCACCATTCCCCGCCCCATTGAAATCTTCATAGAGTGCTGCGGCGCGTGCGCCCATTGGCACTGCAGCACCCGAAGATACGGCTGCTTCCATCGCCAGTTTCAGATCCTTGAGCATCAGTGCAGTGGCAAAGCCGCCCTGGTAATCATTATCAGCGGGGCTTTGCGGACCGACACCGGGAACCGGGCAATAGCTGGTCATGGACCAGTTCTGGCCGCTGCTGACACTGGAAATGTCAAAAAACGTCTGCGGGTCCAGACCCAGTTTCTGCGCCATGGCAAATGCCTCACACGTGCCAATCATATGGATGCCCAACAGCATATTGTTGCAGATCTTGGCCGCCTGACCATTGCCCGCATCACCGGCATGGATAACCGCCTTGCCCATAGCCTGCAGGATTGGCTCGGCACGGCTAAAGGCCGTTTCACTGCCACCAACCATAAAGGTCAGCGTGCCGCCATTGGCTGCCGCAATGCCGCCCGAAACCGGCGCATCGACCATATCATAGCCTGCGCCTTCTGCCATGGCGATCACTTCACGCGCGGTGGCAACGTCAATTGTTGAACAATCCAGTAAAATGGCACCTTCAGGCGTTTTGCCGATTACACTGTCGGAATAGACCGACTTCACGATGGCCCCATTGGGCAACATGGTGACGACGGCTTCCACGCCCTGCACCGCCTCTGCCGCATCGGTATAGGTTGCACAGCCATTGTCAGATGCAGCGGCCAGCGCCGCTTCGGAAAGATCAAAGGCGTTCACCTGATGCCCTGCCTTGACGAGGTTTGCGGCCATCCCACCGCCCATATTGCCAAGGCCGATAAATGCGATTTTCATATCAGTCCCTCTCCTGCAGGCTTACCGCCCCTTCCACTTGCCTTCGCGCTTTTCGATAAAGGCGGCCATGCCCTCCTGCTTATCTTCAGTTGCGGCCAGGATCTGGAAGATGCGACGTTCGATGATCAGCCCCTGATCAAGCGAGGTTTCGAACGCGGCATTGACCATTTCCTTATTCGCGATGGCGGCCATCGGTGGCATGGCAGCGATTGCGGTGGCGGTTTTCAACGCATCGGCGATCAAATCACCATGCGGCACCACACGCGCCACCAGATTGCTGCGTTCAGCCTCTTCAGCGCCCATCATGCGGCCCGTCAGGCACATTTCCATCGCCTTTGACTTGCCGATGGCGCGGGTCAGACGCTGCGAACCGCCCATGCCGGGTGCAACGCCCAGCTTGATTTCGGGCTGGCCGAATTTCGCGTTTTCGCTTGCGATAATGAAATCGGCCATCATGGCCAGCTCGCACCCGCCACCCAGCGCAAAGCCATTGACCGCCGCGATCCACGGTTTGCGCGTCTTCTTGACCACTTCGCTGGTCCAGTTGGAAAAGAAATCTTCGAGATAGAAATCTGCGGCCGGCTTGTCGGCCATTTCCTTGATATCCGCGCCCGCGGCAAAGGCCTTGTCGCCCGCCCCCGTCAGCACCGCGCACAGCTGGCTGTTGTCAGACTGATAGGTGGCCAATGCCTCGATCAACTCGGCCAAAACCTGCGAATTAAGCGCGTTCAGCGCCTGCGGACGGTTGAGCGTGATCAACGTGACGCCACTATTGCCCTGGGCATTGGTTTCAACGGTGATGGTTTCGAAAGTCATAGGGGTTTCCATTCCTCTTCGGCTGGCAGCGGGGCGAAAATGCTGTCGATCAGTTCATCGCTCACGCCTTCGGGCGTTGCCGGATCCCACTTTGCATCATTGGTTTTGTCGACAATCACCGCGCGCACGCCCTCGGCAAAATCAGGCCGGGTCAGCACGCGGCTGGCGATGCGGTATTCCATCCGCATATTCTCTTCAAATGTTGCGAGTTTGGCGGCGTCAGCCAATTGGCGCAGCGCAACCTTGCAGGTCTGCGGGCTCTTGCTGCGCAGCGTCGCCAATTCCTTAGCTGCCCATTCGCTGTCATCAGCTTCAAGGCTGGCGAGGATTTCTTCGAACCGGTCGGACGCGAAATGCTTGGCAATCGCCGTAGCATTGTCCTCGAGCCGCGCATGAGGCGGGTTTTCGGACAAGGCAGAGAGCACACCGCCCACCTCGTGGCCGTGCACGATCCGCTCCTTGGCTTCTGCCAGTGCTTTCGCTGGCAAGTAATGCGTAGCCAGTCCTGCCCACAGGCATTCGGCCCCGTCGAGCCGCGCGCCGGTGAGCGCGAGAAACTGACCAAGCCGCCCCTGAAGGCGGGAAAGGTGCCAGCCGCCACCAACATCCGGGAACAGGCCAATGCCTGTCTCTGGCATGGCGAAGCGCGTATTTTCGGTCGCCACGCGGAATTTTGCGGGCTGGCTGATCCCCACGCCACCGCCCATAGTGATACCATCCATGAAGGCGACCACCGGCTTGGGATAGGTCATCAGAAGATGGTTGAGTTGGTACTCTTCATAAAAGAATTCGCGCCCTGAAGCCCCACCATCATTGAGCGCCGAATTACGCAGGAGGTTGATGTCGCCTCCAGCGCAAAAACCACGTCCCTCGGAATGGTCAATGATCACGACCTCGACTGCAGGATCATCGCGCCACTCAAGCAGCGCCTCTGTCATAGCGTGATCCATCGGCTGGGTCAGCGCATGAATGGCCTTGGGCCGGTTAAGTGTCAGGTATCCGGCCGCCCCTTCGCGGCGGATAATCATCTGATCAGTCATTGACGTAGTAAATCCCTTCCCACGATCATACGCATCACCTGGTTGGTACCTTCCAGAATGGAATGGACCCGCAAATCGCGCCAGAAACGTTCAATCGGATAATCCTTCAGATAACCATATCCACCAAACAGTTGCAGCGCATTGTTCACTACGTTTGAACCACTATCGGTCGCCAGCCGTTTGGCCATGGCTGAAAAACGGGTCTTGTCTGGGGCATTATCGGTGACCTTGGCAGCGGCGAGATACAGCAGCGCGCGCGCTGCCTCCAGCTCCGTCGCCATATCTGCCAGCATGAATTGCGTGTTCTGAAAATCGGCGATCGGCTGGCCGAATTGCTGGCGCTCCTTGGTGTATTTGATCGCTTCGTCGAGGCAGCGCTGCGCCCCGCCGAGCGAGCAGGCGCCGATATTGAGCCGCCCGCCGTCGAGCCCGGCCATGGCAAAGCTGAATCCTTCGCCTTCTGCACCAACACGGTTTTCCACTGGCACGCGGCAGTCTTCAAAAATCAGCTGCGCCGTAGGGGAAGCATTCCAGCCCAGTTTCTTTTCCGGCGCACCAAAGCTGAGGCCAGGTGTGTCCTTGTCCACCACCAGGCAGGAAATGCCCTTGGTCTTGTGATCGGCTGTACGCACCATCACGACATAGACATCATTTACTCCGCCACCGGAAATAAACTGCTTGGTGCCGTTCAACACGTAATGGTCGCCATCCAGCCGTGCGGTTGCCTTCAAACCTGCTGCGTCAGAACCTGATCCCGGCTCTGTCAGCGCATAGCTGGCGAGTTTATCCATCGTCACCAATTGCGGCAGATAACGCGCTTTCAGATCGGCGGAACCGAACCGGTCAATCATCCAGGCGGACATATTATGGATTGAGATAAAGGCGCTGGTGGCCGGGCAGCCATAGGCCATCGCCTCCATAATCAACGCAGCTTCCAAACGCCCCAAGGCGATGCCACCGGATTCCTCACTGACGTAAATTGCGCCAAAGCCCAGTTCGCCCGTGCGCTGGATCACATCGCGCGGGAAATGATGCTGTTCATCCCATTCGCCTGCAAACGGCGTGATATTATCTGCCGTGAAACGCTGTGCCATTTCCTGAATGGCAAGCTGGTCATCGCTTAATTGGAACTGGTTGCTCATCAAAGCTCCGTCTGGCGCCCCTACCCGCAGGTAATGCGGGTGATCGCCATGTCATCATCATAAGAAACGGTCAGCCGATCGGGCCGATAATCCATCGTTACCGCAGTACGTGGCGGCACCCAGCGCAATGTGGATGCGCCTGACAATTCCAGCAATTTGGTCCCCGATTGGGCTGATGCTGTATGGCCGATATGCGATTGCAGATTGCTGGCGTCACATTCCCCGGCAGGCCTGACCTTCAGCGGTTCATCAGAATCTGCGCCATTCGACACAGACACACATCCACCAAGTGCAACTGCCACCAATGCAAACGCCAGCAATTTCATTATATTATCCCATAGTTGGAATGATGAAAGCATTGCTACCATCGCCACCGCCATCGGGCCAGCGCTGGGTAACTTTCTTGGACTTCGTCCAGAAGCGCATACCTTCCATACCATATTGGTCAATGTCGCCAAATCCGGACCGCTTCCATCCACCAAAGCTGTGATAGCTGACCGGTACCGGGATCGGGACATTAATGCCGACCATGCCGACATTGACGCGGGATGCAAACTCGCGTGCGGCATGGCCGTTGCGCGTGAAGATCGCCACACCATTGCCATATTGGTGTTCGCTGGGAAGGCGCAGCGCATCTTCAAAATCCTTGGCACGCACTATTTGTAGTACAGGGCCGAAGATTTCTTCCTGATAGCTTTTCATCTGCGGCGTAACATGGTCAATCAGCGTCGGGCCGACGAAAAAGCCCTTTTCATGTCCCTGCAGGCTGAAACCACGGCCATCGATGACAATTTCACCGCCCTCTTCCTCTGCCGTGGTGATCCACTGTTCCACACGCGCCTTGTGTTCGGGGGTTACCACCGGGCCATAATGCGCATCCGGATCATTCGAAACACCCACACGCAGCGCGTTGATCGCCGGAATCAGCTTTTCACGCAGCCGGTCAGCCGTATCTTCACCAATCGGCACCACCACTGGCAAGGCCATGCAGCGTTCACCTGCTGAACCAAAGGCTGCGCCGGTCAGATCATTCACCACCTGGTCCAGATCGGCATCGGGCATCACCACGCCGTGGTTCTTCGCCCCACCAAAGGCCTGCACCCGTTTGCCATTCGCTGTGCCACGGCCATAGATATATTGCGCGATGTCGGATGATCCGACAAAGCTGATGGCGGCAATATCGGGATGATCAATGATCGCGTCGACCATTTCCTTGTCCCCATGCACAACTTGCAGCAGTCCTTCTGGCGCGCCAGCTTCCACAAACAGTTCAGCCAGCCGCACCGGCACGCTTGGATCGCGTTCCGAAGGCTTCAAGATAAAGGCATTGCCCGCCGCAATGGCCATGCCGAACATCCACATCGGGATCATGGCGGGAAAGTTGAAAGGGGTGATGCCTGCACCAATACCCAGCGGCTGCCGCATGGAATAAACATCGATGCCAGGCCCTGCGCCTTGCGTATATTCGCCCTTCAGCGCCTGCGGAATACCACAGGCAAATTCGATAACTTCCAGTCCGCGTTGGATATCACCATGCGCGTCTTCCACCACCTTGCCATGTTCAGAAGCAAGCAATTCGGCCAGAGCCTGCTTGTTCGCCTCTACCAATTCCTTGAACTTGAACATCACACGTGCCCGCTTTTGCGGGTTGGCAGCAGCCCATTCTGGCTGGACCTTCTTGGCGGTTTCAACTGCACGGGCAAGCAGTGCAGCATCGCCCAAAGCAACTTCTGCCTGCACTTCACCGGTTGAAGGGTTCCAAACCTGGTGCTTGCGAGTGGCTGCACCGCCTGCACCACCGAAGATGAAGTGATCAATCTGACGCATGGTATTCTCCCAAAGATGCAGCCCTCCTTTCAGATTACAAACTTGCAGACAATCGGAAAAATTGGCTCTATCACCTGCAAATATGCAGGATTTGAATTGGGACGATTTACGGGTTTTCAAAGCGATTGCCGATACAGGGCAGATCGGCAAGGCTGCGCAATCGCTCCATCTTGACCCAACCACCCTCAGCCGCAGACTACGCCGCCTGGAAGGCCAGATGGAAACGCCGCTGTTCGAACGCACCCGCGAAGGGCAAACCTTGACCGAGGTTGGCGAGCGCCTGCTGGACAAGGTTGAAAAGATGGATCTTGCAGCGTCGTCCATCACAGAGCAGCTGAGTTCGCATCTGGGGCTGAGCGGAACCCTGCGCATCAGTGTGTCCGAGGGGTTTGGCAGCCAGTTCCTGACCCGACATGTGGGCACTTTTCTGGCAACCCATCCAAATATCAAGATGGACCTGGTCGCCAATAGCGGCTTCCTGAGTCCATCGAAGCGCGAAGCGGACATTGCCGTCATGCTGTCACGTCCGCGCGCTGGCCCCGTCATTTGCCAGAAACTGGCTGATTACCGTTTGCGGCTTTACGCCTCGCGAAGCTATCTGGACCAGCACGGCACGCCATCCCATCCCAGAGATCTGGCAGATAAGCACCGGTTGATCGGCTATGTGCCCGACCTGCTCTATGCCCCTGAACTCAATTATCTGGGTGAATTCCATTCCCGGCTGGAACCGCAATTGCGATCTTCCAGCATCAACGCACAGATGCGCCTGATTGAACAAGGGGTTGGGATTGGCGTACTACCCTGCTTCATCGGGGACTCGAGCAAACAGCTCGTCACGATTTGCCCGGAAACGTCAATTAGCCGAACCTTCTGGTTGGTAACGCATCAGGACAACAACAATTTGCTGCGCATTCGTGAAGGCAAGGCATGGCTGCGAGAATGTGTAAGCCGTTATCGCCAACAGTTGATGCCCCAGTGATTATGGCAGCCAGTAGGGCCGCAATCCATCCTGGCCCATCTAGGCACAATATTTATCACATCAAATGTGATGTTAATGTGATTTTTCTATATCGAATCACATTACTGTCTGATAGGCGCCTCGCATTATGCATGCTATCAAAGAAAAAGTTCGCCAGATCGTCACTGAAGGTGGGATGACCCGTGCGGGGCTTGCCCGCGCAGCCGGGTTACATGCCAACACCTTGCGCGATTGCACAGAAACCGATTGGAACCCCAGCCTTGAAACGCTCAGCAAGCTGGAGCGCTTCCTGTCTCATAATGATGATAATCGCGTTCTGGTGCCGATTGAGGAAATTATCGAAGAGGCGCGCAATGGGCGCATGTACATTCTGGTTGATGATGAAGATCGGGAAAATGAAGGCGACCTGATCATTCCTGCGCAAATGGCCACGCCCAATGCCATCAATTTCATGGCCACCCATGGTCGCGGCCTGATCTGCCTTGCCCTGTCCAGTGATCGTTGCGATCAGCTGGGATTGGATCCGATGAGCCGCATCAATCGCGAGAGTATGGAAACTGCTTTCACCGTATCGATCGAAGCGAAGGAAGGCGTGACCACCGGCATTTCAGCAGCTGATCGCGCCCGCACTGTCAGCGTGGCGATTGACGGCAGCAAGGGCAAGCATGACCTTGTCTCCCCAGGGCATGTCTTCCCGCTACGTGCGCGCGAAGGCGGCGTTCTGGTTCGCGCCGGACATACAGAAGCCGCTGTCGATATTTCGCGCATGGCTGGCCTCAATCCATCAGGTGTGATTTGCGAAATCATGCGCGAAGATGGAACCATGGCGCGGCTGGACGATCTGATCGCTTATGCCCGCCTGCACGATCTGAAGATTGGCACGATCCGCGATTTGATCGAATACCGCCGCAAGAATGATCATCTTGTCCAATGTGAATCTGAAACCACACTGGAATCAGCTTATGGCGGGGAATGGTCCATCAAAACCTATCGCAACAAGATTGATCGGTCGGTCACTGTGGTCATGCAAAAAGGCCGGGTCATTCCTGGCGAGCCGACTTTGGTTCGCATGCATGGCATGTCGATGTTTGATGACATGCTAGGCCGCGATGGTCCGCGAAAGCGCATTCTGCAACGTTCGATGGAAGAAATTGGCCGGCAGGGATCAGGTTTGATCGTGGTCTTAATGCCCCATGATAGTGAAACCATCGCACAAGAAGTCAGCGCACAGAAACCCACCAAGGAGCTGCGCAATTATGGCATTGGTGCGCAAATCCTGGCTGATCTGGGTGTTGAAGAGATGCTGCTTATGACCAATTCACATCGTAACGTGATTGCGATTGATGGTTATGGCCTCACCATTGTCGGCGAAGTGCCCATTCCATAATTGGTCAATGCGAAGTAGTCTCGACTAAGCCATCACCTTGCCCTAGTGGCGCGGCATGGACGAATTGCATCAACAGCAAGCCGATCTTGATCGCCTTCGGCAGATGGGCCGCCATCGCAGACTGATTCCACGCACAGGCGTTGATTTTTCATCCAATGATTACCTTGGCCTGGCGAATAGTGATGAACTTCGTGAAGCCGCGCTGCGCGCTTTACGCAATGGCACATCAACTGGTTCAGGCGGGTCGCGCCTATTGCGTGGCAATTGCGCAGAGCATGAAGAATTAGAGCAAGCAGCCGCGCGTTTTTTCGGGGCGGAAAGCGCGCTGTTTTTTTCAACGGGGTTTGCCGCAAATTTGGCGCTGTTGGCAACGTTACCACAGCGTGAAGACATCATTTTTCACGATGCTCTGATTCACGCCAGTGCACATGACGGAATGCGGCTAAGCCGCGCACCATATCGTGAATTTGCACATAATGACATGGCCGCCCTTGAACATGCAATTGTTGCCTGGCGGCGAGAAGGCAACACCGGAACCCCGTGGATCGCGGTAGAAAGCCTCTACAGCATGGATGGAGACGCGGCCCCATTGCAAGAACTGGCAGCTCTTGCTGACAGGCATCGAGCCATGCTGCTCATCGATGAGGCGCATGCAACAGGCATATTTGGGCCGAATGGAATTGGGCTGGTGGGTGATCTGCATCACTCAGCAAATGTCATCACCCTGCACACTCTTGGTAAAGCGCTGGGAAGTGAGGGAGCATTGGTTTGCGGCAGTCATATCGTGCGGGATTTCCTCATCAATCGCGGCCGATCTTTCATTTTCTCGACGGCTCCCTCCCCCCTGACTGCCCGTATTGCCCTAAGTGCAATAGAGCTTATCGAGCAGCAGCCTGAACGGCGCGCGCGCCTTCACGCATTGATAGATCATGCCAACCAGTTGCTGGCGCCACTTGGTATCGCACCATCCGGATCGCAGATCATTCCCGTCATCATCGGTGATGATGTGCACACCATGAAACTGGCGCAGATCATCCAGGATGCTGGCTTCGATGTGCGGGGCATAAGGCCGCCGACCATACCTGAAGGGACATCGCGCCTGAGGATTTCATTGACGCTCAACGTCACCTCAAGTGATGTAGATGCGCTGGCGACCATTCTTGAGGAGCAATTGTGTCCCGCTTCGTAATTGCCGGAACCGACACAGATATCGGGAAAACTGTGTTCGCTGCAGCACTAACGCAAGCAACGGGTGCATATTACTGGAAGCCAGTTCAGGCCGGGACAGAGGGTGGAACAGATAGCGAGCGCGTGCGCAATCTGGGTGTACCCATCGATCACATTCTACCAGAAGCCTATCGTCTGGCAACGCCGTGTTCACCGCATCAAGCCGCAGCAATTGATGGTGTGGAGATTGACCGTGCACACTTGACGCCCCCAGCCCAGCCCGCCGATCTGGTAATAGAGGGCGCAGGTGGCGTGCTGGTGCCTGTTACGCCCCAGCTTCTCTATGCTGATCTATTCGCCGAATGGCAGCTGCCTGTGATTCTGGTTGCCAGCACTGGATTGGGCACAATCAATCACAGCCTGCTTTCGATCGAGGCTTTGCGTTACCGAGGCGTGCCCATTCACGGCATCGCTTTTACCGGCGCTGAGAATGTGGAAACTCAAAGCACAATCGCACGGATTGGTGATGTCGATATTTTGGGGTGCCTGCCACATTTGCCAGATCTCAATGCTGCTGCACTTCAACGCGCCTTTGCTGCCAATTTCCAGCTGGATGATTTCGCGTGAGTAAGTCACCCATCTGGCATCCCTTCACCCAGCATGGGCTGGAAGAGCCAATTCCGCTGGTGGAACGGACTGAGGGTGCAATCCTGCATACCAATGACGGCAGACGCATTATCGATGCGATCTCATCATGGTGGGTCAACACGCATGGTCACGGCAATCCGCGCATCATGGCGGCGATTGCCGAACAGACCAAAAAGCTGGACCAGATCATCTTTGCTGGCTGGACACACCAACCGGCAGAGGATCTGGCGAAAGAGCTGCGCCAAATAATGCCGGATACGCTGACGCGCGTCTTCTTTTCTGATTCAGGTTCTACCAGCGTTGAAGTGGCGCTGAAAATGGCACTGGGATATTGGCACGCGCAAGACGAACCGCGCCATACCATCGTGGTGATGGAACATTCCTATCATGGCGACACGATAGGCGCGATGTCAGTGGGTGAACGCGGGGTTTTCAACCAGGCATATCGCGAACTGCTGTTCGATGTGGTGACAGTACCTTTCCCCCATGTGGGACAGGAACAAGCCACATTTAACGCGCTTGAAAAAGCCTGCGCAAATAATGCTGCGGCCTTTATCGTCGAACCACTGGTGCTGGGTGCAGGCGGCATGCTGATGTACCCCCCCCATGTTCTGGCCGAAATGCACCGCATCTGTACGAAGCATGGCGTCTTGTTTCTAGCTGATGAGGTGATGACCGGATGGGGCCGCACAGGAACGCTGCTTGCCTGCGAACAGGCAGATATCACACCAGATATCCTATGCCTGTCCAAAGGGCTGACAGGTGGCGCCATCCCATTGGCCGTGACCATGGCCAGTGAACCGATATATCAGGCGCATTATTCAACTGACCGCGCCTGCATGTTCTTCCATTCATCAAGTTACACCGCCAACCCCATTGCCTGTGCTGCAGCCGTTGCCAATCTGGCGATCTGGAGGGATGAGCCTGTGGCTGATCGCATTGCAGCACTGGCTGATATGCACGAACAGGCAATGACAAAGTTGCAAAATGTGCCCGGTATCAGCGGGGTGCGCCGTTGCGGCACGATACTGGCCTGTGAAATAGGTGATGGCCGCAGCTATATGGCTGATATTGCCCCACGCCTGCTCGCTTATTTCAGAGAACGCGACATGCTGGTGCGTCCACTGGGCAATACAGTTTACCTAATGCCGCCCTATTGCATCACACCGGATGATCACGCAGCCTTGGTGACTGCCATTGCCGATGCGCCCGCCGCATTGCGGATCATATGATTATAGAACCTACCGCGATACCAGAAGTGAAGCGTATTATCCCGCAACGCTTTGGTGATGATCGTGGTTTCTTTGCCGAAACCTGGCATCGTGCAAAATTCACGGATCTGGGCATCGATCTCGATTTCGTGCAGGATAACCATTCGCTTTCGGCAAGGGTCGGGACACTACGCGGCCTGCATTTCCAGGCACCCCCTCATGCGCAGGCCAAGCTGGTGCGTTGCGGACGCGGCGCCATCTTTGATGTGTCGGTGGATATCAGGCGCGGCAGCCCAACCTATGGCCAATGGGTGGGCGCAGAATTGAGTGCCGACAATGGCCATCAAATGTTGATTCCAGCAGGCTTTGCCCATGGCTTTGTCACGCTGCTTCCTGACAGCGAAATCATCTACAAATGTTCCGATTATTATGCCCCCGAATATGAAGGCGTAGTTCAATGGAATGATCCTGAGATTGGCATTGCATGGCCACTGCAGGGCGAACCCGTGTTGAGCGAGAAAGACGCAAAAGCGCCCGCGCTATCGGATATCGCGAGCCCATTCACATGGGAAAGCGCGGTATGAATTGGCCGAACATACCAAAGGGCGGGAAGTGAGCACACTTGTCTTTGGCTTTTGCGGACAAGTGGCAAGCGAATTGCGTCGCCACGACGATGTGATTTCAGTGGGTCGCGACAGTTGCGACATTGCCGATCCTGCAGCGATTGAAGGCGCAATTCGCGCCCATAGCCCAAGGGCCGTGATCAATGCCGCAGCCTATACTGCTGTTGACAAGGCAGAGACTGAAGTAGCCTTGGCCATGCGTATGAATGGAGATGCGCCCACCACAATGGCACGCCTTTGCGCGGAATTGGACATACCCTTCATACACCTCTCCACAGACTATGTGTTTGACGGCAGCGGAAACCAACCATGGTTGCCCAATGCAATCCCTGGACCCATTAATGCCTACGGCAGATCTAAACTGGCAGGCGAAGATGGCGTTCGTGCAGCTGGTGGACGCTATGCCATTCTTCGTACCTCCTGGATGTTTTCAGAACACGGAAATAACTTCGTCAGCACCATGCTGCGGATAGCGGGGGAGAGTGACGAGATATCCGTGGTCGCAGACCAGATCGGTGGCCCCACACCCGCCAATGCCGTTGCGCAGGCCTGTATATCCATCGCCCATCAATTAGCCGATGATCCGGTCAAGGCCGGCACATATCATTTCAGCGGAACGCCAGACGTAAGCTGGTTCGAATTTGCTCAAGCCATTTTTGCACGATCAGGGCAGAAGGTGGCGGTTTACCCCATTACCAGCGGTGAATATCCCACCGCCGCCATCCGTCCACTCAATTCGCGGTTTGATTGTGGGGCAACACGCAAAGTGTTCGGCATTGACAAGCCCGATTGGTGCACGGCACTGAATACAGTGATATCCGCTTTGCAGCCTAGCTGCGTAAGCTCTCCACCGCCTGAAGCGCAATAGCAGACAAACCTGCCCTGTCCCCGTCGATAATCGCTGAGATCATGCGCGGGTCCCAGAACATTTTGATATGATCAGCTGTCGCCGTCACGGCCGCCTCATCCCCCTGGACGGCAAAATTACGGGCAATCTGATTGGCCATATAGACGAGCTTGTCGTCAGTCTGCGCGGCGCTCATTCGGCAGGTTCCCTATGGGCGATACGGCGGCTGCGCTCAGAAAATTCTTCGTAATCTTCCTGCCAATCAGTCGGCCCATTGCTGGGTGTGACCTGCACGGCTGTGACCTTGTATTCCGGGCAATTGGTCGCCCAGTCGGAATAATCGGTGGTCACGACATTGGCCTGCGTCGCAGGGTGATGGAAGGTGGTGTAGACGACACCTGGCGCCACGCGATCGGTTACCTTGACCCGCAACGTCGTTTCACCCGTCCGGCTGGCCAACCGGGTCCAGTCACCATCCTTCAACCCGCGATTTTCCGCATCGACCGGGTGCATTTCCAACAAGTCTTCCGGGTGCCATGCCGTGTTGGCAGTACGCCGTGTTTGCGCACCAACATTGTAGTGGGAAAGAATACGGCCCGTAGTCAGCAGCAGCGGGAAACGCGGGCCTGTTTTTTCATCTGTGGGCACATATTCTGTGACCACAAACTTGCCTCTCCCCTTACCATCTGGGCCACCTGCAAACCCATCAACATGCATCACCGGCGCGCCATCGGGAAACTGATCATTCACGGGCCACTGGATTGACCCGCGTTCTTCCAGCATATCCCAGGAAACGCCTTTAAATGTTGGGGTTAGCCGTGCAATTTCATCCAGAATCTGGCTAGGATGGCTGTAATCCCATTCTCCACCAATGGCATTGGCCAGAAATTGGGTGACTTCCCAATCTTCATACCCATTTGCTGGCTCCATAACCTTGCGCACAGGCTGAATGCGCCGTTCAGCATTGGTGAAAGTGCCGTTCTTTTCCAGGAAGGTCGATCCTGGCAGGAATACATGCGCGTAATTGGCGGTTTCATTGAGGAACAGGTCATGCACGATGACGCAATCCATCGCGCGCAAGCCATCTGCCACATGCTGCGTATTGGGATCAGATTGCAGGATATCCTCGCCCTGGATGTAGATCGCCTTGAATGTGCCATCGACAGCGGCATCCAGCATGTTGTTGATCCGCAAACCCGGTTCGGGATCGAGTGAAACGCCCCAATCCTGCTCGAACAGGCTCCTTGCATTACTGTCTGAAACGTGGCGATAGCCGGAAAGCTCATGCGGGAAGCTGCCCATATCGCAGGCGCCCTGGACATTGTTCTGCCCGCGTAGGGGATTCACGCCCACACCGGGGCGGCCAATATTGCCCGTCGCCATCGCCAGATTGGCGATCGCCATCACCGTACTGGAACCTTGTGAATGCTCGGTTACGCCCAGTCCGTAATAGATTGCCCCGTTTCCACCTGTGGCGAACAGACGCGCAGCAGCTCTCAATTCAGCAGCAGGCACTCGAGTGACGGGTTCAAGCGTTTCTGGTGAATGGCTTTCATCAGACACGAACCGCGCCCAATCCTGATATTCATCCCAATCGCAGCGTGCACGGATAAATTCAGCATCCACCAGCCCTTCGGTAACGATGACATGTGCCATCGCAGTCAAAACCGCGACATTGGTGCCCGGCTGCAGCGGCAGATGATGCGCGGCTTCGATATGCGGTGAACGCACAAGATCAATCCGCCGCGGATCAATCACGATCAGTTTGGCGCCTTCACGCAGGCGTCGCTTCATCCGGCTGGCAAAAACAGGGTGGCCATCGGTGGGATTAGCCCCGATCACCAGGATCACATCGGAATGTTCGACACTGTCAAAATCCTGTGTACCTGCACTGGTACCGAATGTGGTTTTCAACCCGTAACCTGTGGGGGAATGGCAGACGCGCGCGCATGTATCCGTGTTGTTTGAACCAAAACCCGCCCGCACCAGTTTTTGCACCAGAAAGGTTTCTTCATTGGTGCAACGGCTGGACGTGATGCCGCCCAGCGCACGCGCGCCATATTGCGCCTTGATCGCCTTGATACGACCTGCCGCAAAGCCTATTGCTTCTTCCCAGCTGACTTCCTGCCAGGGCTGATCAATGCTTTCACGAACCATTGGTTTGGTGATGCGGTCCTGATGGTTGGCATAACCCCAGGCGAAACGCCCCTTTACACAGCTATGCCCGCGATTAGCCTTGCCATCTTTCCACGGCACCATGCGGACGAGTTGTTCGCCCTTCATTTCTGCACGGAAGGTGCAGCCCACCCCGCAATATGCGCAAGTGGTGACCACGCTGCGTTCCGGTTTGCCCAATTGCTTGACGCTTTTTTCCATCAGCGCGCTTGTCGGGCAGGCCTGCACACATGCGCCACAGGAAACGCATTCGCTAGACAGGAAGTTATCTTCCTTTGTCCCCGCGCTGATCACAGAGGCGAAACCCCGCCCGTCCACAGTCAGAGCCAATGTCCCCTGCACCTCATCACAGGCGCGCACACAGCGTGAACAGGCAATGCATTTGTCTGGCGCAAAGAGGAAATAGGGGTTGGATAGGTCAGGCGCAGTGCCGAGATGATTCGCCCCTTCATAACCATAACGCACATCGCGCAGGCCCACCTCTGCGGCTGTATCCTGCAGCTCACAATCATTGTTCGCACTGCAGGTGAGACAATCAAGCGGGTGGTCGGAGATATAAAGCTCCATCACTCCGCGGCGCAATTTGGCCAGACGGTCGGTCTGAGTGTGAACCACCATGCCCGGTTCCACTGGCGTCGTGCAGCTTGCCGGAGTGCCGCGACGCCCTTCAATCTCAACCAGGCACATACGGCAGGAACCGAAAGCCTTCACGCTGTCGGTGGCGCACAGGCTGGGAATATCACCACCACATTCGCGCGCGGCGCGCATTACACTTGTGCCGGCAGGTACGGTGACATCGCGCCCGTCTATCGTCAGGCTGACCTGTTCACTTGACCGGCTTTCTGGTGTGCCCAAATCTGGCTGGCGTTCATATCCCATGTCAGTTCTCTCCGGCGATAGCCGATTGCTCTTCTATTCTACCATATCCTGCAGGTGCATGCATGCGCAGCACGCTGTCATGACGGGCAAGAGCATAAAGCGTCAGCCCGGCGGCCTCTGCCCGCTCCACTGCCAATGAAGTGGGTGCCGAAACAGTCACCAGCGTAGGGCACCCGGCGCGCACTGTTTTTTCAACCAGTTCATAGCTGCATCGCGCAGTGAGAAGGACAAAACCCTGTGTCGCATCAAACCCCTGCCGCGCCATTGCGCCAACCAGTTTGTCCAGCGCATTATGGCGGCCCACATCTTCACGCGTCAGCAGAATTTTTCCTGAAACATCACAGAATGCCGCAGCATGCATCGCCCCTGTCGCCTGCCCCAGCAATTGCTGGCCTGACAGGGCAGTAGCGGCACGATGGATGGCATCCGGCACGACAGGTTCTGCCATCTGCAACACAGGCAGCGGACGCAGCACTTCCTCTATCGAACGGAGGCCGCATAATCCACAACTTCCCTCATTCAAGCGCAGTCGGATGCGCTCCTGCAAATCCTCTGCCAGATCGGGGATCATCATGCGGATAATTACGCCCTGATCCACCTCTGCCATATCCAGCTGGGTGATCGATGCCGGATGCTGCGCCAGTCCTTCTGAAAGGGCAAAACCCACTGCGTAATCTTCAAGATCAGATGGGCTGGCCATCATCACCGCATAGGCAAGCCCGTTTATCTCAAACGCCACGGGCGCTTCCACCGCCACATCACGCGTGATCGCCTCATCCTGCTTTCCCTGAAAGCTTATGCATTTGGCAGGAAGCGATGTGACAGGCTTCATCTCAGCCGTCCTTCAGCCCAAAGTCTTGCGGCCAATGTTTTAAAGCACTCATCACCGGATAGGGAGTGAAACCGCCCAGCGCACAAAGCGAACCATCCCGCATTGTCTCACACAAATCTGTCAGCAGCGCGACTTCATCTTCACGGCTGCGACCGGACTTGGGCATATTGTGCATTTGCGGCGTCTGTTCGAGCGCATCCAGATCACGTCCACCGGTTCGGACACGATCAATCACTTCTACACCGCGTACAGCACCAATGCGACACGGCGTGCATTTACCGCAGCTTTCGGTAGCGCAGAACTGCATGGCGAAACGCGCCATCGCGCCCATATCTGCCGTATCGTCAAAAACCACCAGCCCGCCATGCCCGATCAATGCGTCAGCCCCGGCATATGCCTCATAATCAAACGGCAGATCAAACTGGTCGGGGTGGATATAGGCACCCAGTGGCCCACCAACTTGCACTGCCTTGACCGGGCGACCCGATGCTGTGCCGCCACCAATATCATAAACCAGCTCGCGCAATGTTATGCCGAATGCAGTTTCATACAATCCGCCATGCTTGATATTGCCTGCCAGCTGGATCGGCATGGTCCCCTTGGACCGTTCGATACCCAGACTGTCATAAAGTGAAGCACCGCCATCTGTCAGGATATGAGGTACAGCGGCCAGTGTCAGAACATTGTTCACCACGGTCGGCTTGCCGAACAGGCCTTGCAGGGCGGGTAATGGCGGCTTGGCGCGCACTTCTCCTCGCTTACCTTCCAGCGAGTTAAGAAGTGATGTTTCTTCACCGCAGACATAGGCGCCTGCACCCACACGTACCTCTACTTCGAAAGGCCGGATAATATCGCGGCACAATGCAATTGCGGAGTGCAGCTTGGCGATGGCATCGGGATATTCGCTGCGGACATAGATATATCCCATGTCTGCACCCACCGCATGACCTGCAATCGCCATGCCTTCGATAAGCTGAAAGTGATCACCTTCCATCAGCATGCGATCAGCAAAGGTGCCGCTGTCACCCTCGTCCGCATTGCAGACCACATATTTCTGATCCGCCTGTGCCTGCATAACGGTGCGCCATTTGATGCCTGCAGGGAAACCTGCACCACCCCGGCCCCGCAGGCCGGACGCGGTCACCTCTTCCACCACTGCCGCAGGTTCCATGCCGCGCGTGCGATTCAGCCCCACCCAACCGCCAGTTTCAGCATAGTCATCCAGGCTAAGCGCGCGAGTTCTGCCAGCACGGGAAAAGGTCAGGCGCTGTTGTGAAGCAATGAAAGGATGTGATGCGATCGGCCCGATACAGATATCATCTGCTGCGCCACCAATGATCTCAGCGACACGATCAACCGTGACGGGCCCCCAACCAATACCGTCGATTTCCACCAATGGTTCCAGCCAGTGCATCCCCCAGCTGGATGTTCGCTCAATTGTTTGCCCCGCAGCTTCAAATACCCTCGCAATATCATCCGCCCCGCAAGCGCGGGCCAATGCGTCGTCAGAGATAAAAACCACTGTCATGCCTTTTCGATCACCTGCTTCAGGCGATCTTTATCCAGTCGAGCATGCAGGGTGTCACCCACACGTGCAGCCGGCCCTGCACTGCACAATCCAAGACAATAGACTGTTTTCAGCTTCACACGATCACCTGCAGCCGCCTTTGCATCATCCATCAGCGACTCTATTCCGCGGGCCTGGCACGCCTCTGCCCGGCAAATCTGCACCACTGGCTGTTGATCAGCTGTGGAAGTGAAATCGTGATAGAAACTTACCACGCCATGAACTTCTGCACGGCTCAAATTCAGTGCCGCAGCAATCTGTGTCTCGGCCGCGCTGTCTACACAGCCGAATTCTTCCTGCACATCATGCAGGATCGGCAGCAATGCACCCTCTCGCCCAGCGTGACGTACTACAATATCCGTAATAGAAATCATGTTTCAAGCAATCTTGGGCCCATCCACCAGCCGCCACTAAAGCGGGCAGAATTGGTTTATTAATTTACGCCTGCGCAGCGAATACTCATTCCATCATGAAACAGGTCGACTGCAGTGTTGTTTTCTCCAAGGCTTATAACATAGGTGATCATGGGATCGATCTCGACCTTACCGATCATGTCATGTCTACGATCTTGTTCAAGTGATCTCTTAGCTTCTATATCAGGAAGTGATAAGGACGCATGATGACAAATGATTTTCACATTAGAGTGATAATATACGAGATCCAGCCAACGTACTGACATGGGTGGCATATCCTACCAGACCGCATTGGCCGCAAGGTAAGCCTGTTTGTAAAACACCGGACTTTCATTCTACAGCGGTGGCTGATCACTAATAACAGCGCCAGGGCGTTGGCCCGTGGATTGCGCTTCATGTCAGGCTGCAGGAGCGATTGATTTGAACGAAGATATTCCTCAAACTTCACTATCTGCCAGTGGATTGGCCAGACATGCCACCGGCCGCCGTAGAGAGGTGCTGATTGAGGCCGCGCAGATATTTGCAGAGAAAGGCTATAAGGCAACATCCATGCGCGACATCGGGCGCGCGACGGGACTGTTAGGTGGATCGCTGTACCATCACATTCGTTCAAAGGACGACTTGTTTGTCGAATTGCACAATGCAGCACTTGATGCGGCAGAAGAAAGGATAGCCGCGGCCGTTTCATCTGCCACTGAACCTTGGGACAGGCTGGACAAAGCCTGCACATGCCTGCTCCAGATCCAGCTCGACCCACAATCCATCGCCCTTCCGATAATGAATGACTATCGATCGGTTCCTGACGATGTCCAAAAACGCATGCTCGCCAGGCGCGACGCCTTTGAAGGGCAGTTCCGTGATCTGGTGGATGCCTTGCCATTACCTGCAGAGTTTGATCGATCAATATTTCGCAATTTCCTGCTGTCGGCCATGAACACTGCGCCAAGCTGGGTACGCCCTGGCCGTTTCAGCCCAGCAGAAATTGCCCAGCAATTGCTACATATTTTTCGCCATTAACTTTCGACAACCCATTCCCTCCACGTGATCTCAATTACATTCTCACAATTGACTGTAACGGTCGTTTGGTACATAGCGCCCTGCACAACAATTCTGCCTTGATGCGGCAGAGTGTGATAAGTTCATAAAGGGCTGATCGGCAGTCAGCCCGCCTCAAGGAATACTGCATGAGTTATACAGCCAGGACCGACGACCAATTGCTGGCCATCCGCGTCAATGCCGGGATTGAAGAGATCGCGCAGCATGAACGTTTTGCCCATGCGGAAGCAGATATGGTGCAGGCGATTGTAGAGGGGATCGGCGGTTTCGCCGCAGGCGAATGGGCACCGCTTAACACAATCGGTGACCAACAAGGTGCCGCTCTGAATGACGGTAACGTTACCCTGCCGGCTGGTTTTGCCGAAGCATATGCCGGGTTTGTTGAACAGGGCTGGAACTCTATCGCTGGCGATCCCGATTTTGGGGGTCAAGGTCTGCCCTTCACCCTGGCGGCAAATGTGCTGGAAAATATCGGCACAGCGAATATGGCTTTCGGGCTGCTTCCTACACTTACCGTGGGCGCAATTGAATCGATTGCCCACCATGGAAACGAGACGCAGAAGGCTGCTTATCTTCCCCGCCTGATCAGCGGGGAGTGGTCCGGCACGATGAATTTGACCGAACCCCAGGCAGGAAGCGATGTGGGTGCGCTACGCACCATGGCAACGCCCATCACAAATGGCGAACACGCCGGCAAATATGGCATCAAGGGATCGAAGATATTTATCACCTGGGGTGAGCACGATCTGGCCAAGAATGTAATTCACCTCGTCCTGGCGCGTCTGCCCGATGCACCAGAAGGGACGCGCGGCATCTCTCTGTTTCTGGTTCCCAAATATATGCTCGATCAAAATGGTGAGCCAGGCGCGCGCAATGGCCTCCAGTGTGTTTCGTTGGAACACAAGCTGGGAATCCATGCCTCCCCAACCTGCGTCATGTCGTTTGGTGAGGAAGAGACCTGCATTGGCGAACTGATCGGCGCGGAAAACCGCGGGCTGCAGGCCATGTTCACCATGATGAATTCCGCCCGCATCAATGTGGGTAGCCAGGGTGTGCAGATTGCCGAACGCGCACTGCAACATGCGCAAGTTTATGCCATAGAACGTGTGCAATCCGCACGCGCGGGAAGCCCTTCAAGAGAACCTGTGGCGATTATCGAACACCCTGATGTTCGGCGGATGATATTGCGTATGCGAGCCTTGACCGAAGGGGCACGTGCGCTGCTCTACTACACTGCTGGTCAGGTCGATCGCGCCACTCTGGGGATTGCTGGCGCGCAAGAACGGGCCGATTGCCTTGTGCCAATGCTCAAAGCCTGGGGCACTGATATTGGCTGCGAAGTCGCCAGCCTGGGCGTACAGGTGCATGGCGGCATGGGTTTTATCGAGGAAACCGGTGCCGCCCAGCATTACCGCGATGCGCGGATCACCCCGATTTACGAAGGCACCAATGGCATTCAGGCAGCAGATCTGGTCACCCGCAAGCTGGGATATGAAAATGGCGATGTGCTGCGCGCGCTGTTCACAGAGATTGCGAACGCTTGTGTGGATGTGCCGTCCCTGTCAGGTCTGGCATCGGATTGTCTTGAACTTATTGACTGGATGACCACTGCTGCCAGCCTTGATGACAAATTGGCAGGCAGTGTCAGTTTCTGCACCATGTGTGCTGTGGCTGTTGCTGGATGGCAATTGCAGCGGCAGGCTGCCGCAGTCACGCAAGAGAGTGGCATCCAGACAGAAATCAAGCCAGTTGTCGCCAAATTCTTTGCAGATCATATTGTGGCAGAAGCACGTGGGCTGAAAGCGGGCGTTCTTAAAGGCGGAGCAGAACTCTACAGTCTCAGTTCTGATGCGCTGACCAGCTGAAGCCTTCATGCCCCATGCGAGACAACTCATAACATTTTAGGTGTCGACCGGACTTTGTAACGAAAATCAAATAATCCCCCAGAAGTGTTTAAAGCTAAATGCAAAGCTGGAAAACTCTGTCTCGATGTGCGATCCACCTGTCTTCGTGAATTTGCGGAATGGTGGCCCCGGGATTCGATGACAAAACCTTACAGCAATAAAGCTCTGCCTTCAGGGACAGTTCTCAGGGAATGGCGCCTTGAAGAAGTGCTTGGCGTTGGCGGATTTGGCATCGTTTACAAAGGGCGCGGCATCTATTTTGACGAACTCGTCGCCATCAAGGAATATTTCCCAAGTGCCATAAGCGAACGGGACGCTGAATCGACGGTTGTACCGATTGATTCCGATGCCGAGGAAGTGCACGCCCTAGGCCTCAAGAAGTTTGTTGAAGAGGCCAAATTGCTCTGGAACCTCTCGACACCTTCACGCCATCCGAACATTGTGAGTGTGCGCAGCCTGTTTGAAATTCATGGCACCGCATACATGGTGATGGATTTCGAAGATGGCGTTTCCCTAACCGAAGTCCTCAAGCGCGGGGAAAAGTTCGACGAAGCCAAGCTGCGCGAGATGGTTTTGCCGGTCGCATCTGGACTGGAGCGGGCCCATCGTGTCGGCGTGCTTCACCGTGACATCAAACCTTCGAACATCCTGATTACCGATAGCGGCCAACCTGTCCTGATCGATTTCGGTTCCGCCCGCTTTGAAACCGAAGGCGTAACCAGCACCACGGTGACTTTCCATACACCACCCTACGCAGCAATCGAACAATATGTAAAAACATATGAACAAGGCCCCTGGACTGACATCTATGCCCTGGGTGTTGTCCTCTATCGCTGCATTACGGGCGAAAAACCGGCAGAGGTTCTTGAGCGGCTTCACGGCGAGAAGGAAAAGCCGCTGGTTGAGGGTAACTGGCCTGGCTTCAGCCGCGAATTTCTGGCCGCTGTCGATGCGGCTATGATCATCAAACCAAGCGACCGGCCGCGCTCCCTTTCCGAATGGATGGCGATGTTCGATGGCACGAAAGCACCCGCGACCGCACAAGATGATGAAGATGAAGATGATGAAGCGACCAGAATCGCCCCCATGGCTTCATCGCTAGACATTTCGCCAGCCCCTCCCCCTGCACCGGCCGTTACGCCTACCGAAGAAAAAGAGATCACTTCGGTTCCAGACGATGTCAAAGACGCCAAATTCAAGATGGCAGGGGATACAGAAGTTGCTCCAACCCTGTCCGAGAAGAAGAAAAAACCTTCGACCGAACCTGATGAACAGCAAGATCCTGCAAGCAATACAGCCCCAGGAAAGGCAGCTGCAGCTACGCCCGCCAAGAAAAAGGCTAACGAAACAGCAAAGCCCAAACAGGGTGAAGGCAAAGGGCTGTCAAAACCTGTAATCATTGCAGGTGGAGCCGGGCTGTTACTGCTTGGCGGTTTGGCCTGGTCACTTTCAGGTGGCGGTGATGAAAAGCAAGCAAGTGCCGAAACATCCGCTTTCGTTGAAGAAATTTCATACGATGACGGATTTGGACCAGCTTTGATGAAGCTTGCGGAACTGGCCCAGAAAAACGGTATCAGCGCCAAGCTGGCAAGCACGCTGAAAAGCAGTGCCGAAAGTATCAGCAGCCTTGAAAAACAGAACTTATCACTCAGTGGAGATGAAACATGACGTGACCCCCAACCTTCATCCAGTTGCGATTAGAGTCTCGGCATCGTTGTTGCCCAGCTGGGCAGGTGAAGCAA
>JADCLP010000011.1 GCA_014983025.1 Erythrobacteraceae bacterium E2-1 Yellow Sea
TCGTACGCTTCATCGTCTGTCCTTCCTTCAAGGCCAGACTCTAATCCAACTTGGAGGAAAATCAGGGGGTCACGTCATAGACAGGCGCGCAGATGCCACTTTGCAGTAAATAGCTGACTTAGGGGACTATATCAGACATGAAACATTCTATTTTGGCAGGAGCGCAGTCCAAAGCTCGCCTCTACACAACCACGGGGCTTGCCGCCGTGCTTGTGACCGGGCTGGCTTCACCTGTCGCCGCCCAGGATGATGCAGATAGGGACGAACCCGTATCGATCACCAATCAAACGGAAATCGCAGAAGAAGAAGGCAAGATCGTTGTCGTTGGTTCGCGCGTTCGCCGTACCAATTTCGACACGCCTTCACAGGTCAATGTCTTTACACGCGAAGACGCCGTGCTTGCAGGCGCGACATCGACCGCTGAAATCCTTCAGAGCTCCAGTGTGACCTCTGGCACCGCGCAGATCAATGGTTCGTTCCTGGGTTATGTATCTGAAGGCGGTACGGCTGCAAACACCGTTGGCCTGCGCGGCTTTGGTGCCGCCCGTACGCTAACGCTGCTCAATGGTCGGCGCCTGGCACCTGCCGGTGTTGGCCCTGAACTGGTGGCTGCCGATCTTAACGTGCTGCCCAGCGCAGTAGTTCAGCGCATCGAAGTACTGCGCGAAGGCGCATCTTCGGTTTACGGTTCTGATGCTATAGCAGGCGTGATCAACATCATTACTGACACCAAGTACGATGGCTTGACCATCGATGCCTTCACCGACCAGCCGATCGCCCATGGCGGCGGCGGTCGGACATATCGCCTTTCCGCGGTTGCAGGCAAAACTTTCGATCGCGGTTATATCACTGCATCGCTCGAATATCGTGAACGTACTGGAATGAAACTGTCCGATCGTTCATCGATCGGTGCCTGCCCGCGCGATCTGTATTACGATCCGACCACGGGCGAAGAAGTTGGCCAGGTTGATCCGAACACTGGCGAGCTGCAGTGCTTCCCCTACACCACCAATGGTGGTGGCGGTACAGCCAGCGGATATGGCTTTGCCTACAGCTTCTATACCGGCGTGTTCGATCGTCGCACCTGGTTCCCGGATGGCACCGTTATTCCGACCAATGGTATTAACCGCGTCGGCCCCAACCCGATCCAGTTCGAAGATGACATCATCGCACCGGTGAAAACCTATACCGGCTTCCTTTCGGCAGGTTACGAGCTGGAAGCGCTGGGCGATGCTGAACTGTACACAGAAGCGCTGCTCACCCGTCGTGAATCGAGCTATTCATACAGCCGTCAGCTGTCGATCGATTTCGCTACGCTGGATCCGGATATAGAAATCTATGGCGGCAGCTATGCGGGTACACCGCTTTCTGCATATGGCTATCCGACCAGCCCGTTCTTCCCGAACCAGTTGGCCGATAATGGCTATCACCTGTTCGTTCCGTTCCTGCAGCCTGCACGCCTTTCGAAAAGTGAACAGCGTGTCGACTTCCTGCGCTGGAACGGCGGCCTGCGCGGTAACCTGGGCCTGGGTGACTGGCGCTATGATGCCAACCTGCAATATTCGCGCACCAAAGGTCGCCAGAGCCAGCCTCAGGTAACGATTGATCGCTTCAACAACGCCCTGCACACCGTCCTGGCACCTGCAGGCACGCCTGAAGATTACATCGTATATGCTCCGCAGGATTCTGCTGGCGCCGGTGCAGGTTACACCTGTGCTTCCAACGTGAGTGGCGGTGCATATGTCACAGGTTCAACCTGTGTGCCGTTCAACCTGTATGACTACGGCACGTTCCGCAATGGTGACGTTCCCAGCAATCAGTATAACTATCTGTATCAGACCGATAGTAGCCGTGTGACTTTCGAACAGATCACTGCCTCATTCGTTGTCGATGGTACGCTGATGGAAATTCCTGGCGGGGGCACGGTAGGTGTCGCGCTGGGTTATGAACACCGTCAGGACAAGATCAACGCTGTTCCATCACTCGATGCCCAGAACTCGCGGCTGTACAACTTCAGCTCTGCTGGCATCACCGCAGGTAAGGACAATGTTGACGAAATCTTCGGCGAAATCGTTCTGCCACTGGTTGTGGACAAGCCCTTTGCACATCTGCTGGAGCTGAGTGGATCGGGTCGCTTCACGAACTATGCTTCCTATGGTTCGGACTTCACCTACCATATCAATGGTCAGTGGGCGCCGAATGAGATCATCCGCTTCCGCGGCAATTACGGCACCTCGTTCCGTGCGCCGAACCTGTTTGAACAGCGTGTGGCTGACCAGACCGGTTTCTACCCATCGGGCGTTGATCCGTGCTCCGGCTTCGGTGGTGCATACAACCCGGGTGATAATGTCTATGATAACTGTCTTGCCGAACTGACGCCTATTCTGGGTGCCAATGCGGTGAACTATATCTCGACTGCCGGCCCGCAGGTCATCACGCAGGGTAACGTTTCGACACTGAATGCAGAAACGTCACGCTCTTACGGCTTCGGCGGCGTTGTCACAGCTCCGCTGGGCGCTGCTGACCTGTCGTTCGCAGTGGATTACTGGAATGTGAAGGTGAAGGGCGAAATCGCAACGTTGGGAACATTGATCCTCAGCCGTTGTTATGAAGCCGATGATTTCCCGAACAACCAGTATTGCGATCTGATCGAACCGCGTCTGCCGGCAACGGATTCGCAGCGGGGCAATCTTGACCTGTTCTACAACCCCTACCTCAACGTTGCGCAGCGCGCCGCCGAAGGCATTGACTTCGACGCCCGCCTGACAACTGATCTGGGTGGTGGCGAACTGGTTATCAGCGCCTCTGCAACCCGCATGCTGCACCAGATTTACCAGAGTTTCGAAGAAGACGAACCCTTCGATTACAATGGCACTCTGGGTACGCAGGGCTTTGGCGCAGGTCCGAAGTGGGTTGGCGACATGAACGTCAAGTACACCTTCCCCAGCGGCAAGGTTATCCTGAACTATGGCGTTGATTATGTCGGCAAGCAGGATTCGTCAGAATTTGGCGAAGATCGCACAGCTCCCTTCCTTGGCCCGGTCGAAGTTGACCTGGTAGCAAGCTCTTATTTTGAACACGGCTTCTCTGCCCAGTTCAAGATTGAAGATCTGGGACAGATCACCTTTGGCGTGAACAATCTGTTCAATGCCAAGCCGCCGATCATCTCGTCCTGCCCGTCTTCGGGATGCCAGTATCCGCGCGTGGGCAATCGCTTCAACTCGAGCGCATATGACCTGATCGGTCGTTCGCTCTTCCTGAACGTGACCCGCGAGTTCTGATCTTTCCGCGCCTCTGCCCGCATGGGTGCAGGTGTGATAAGTTCTTGACAAAAATCGGGGCGGACAGCGATGTCCGCCCCAATTCTTTTTCCGGTCCGGGAACTTTGGACCGCATACTATGTGAACAGGAGAGAATGTGGCTGGCGTCGCAGGCAAGTGGAACCACGCAGACATCACCCGGCTGGAAGGTTTGCTGCAGGATGAAAATCAACCTCTTGCGTTAGTATGCGAACGCATTCAGGCGATGGTTGCAGATCGGCCCGATTTCCTTCCCGCCCGCCGCACTCTCGCAAGGATTCTGCGCCACATTGGTCAGCATGAAATGGCTACACACGTAGAATTGGCGGCGATTGTGCATGGCCTGTCCCGTCCATCTTTTGTCCAGGCACAGGATGCATTTCTGGCGGACGAAATGGAACAGGCAGAGCAGGCCATTCGCCAGCATCTGAAGCTTGACCCAGAAGATCCTGCCGCCGCACTGCTGCTGGGCGAAATTGCTGCGAAGTGTAAAGCCGCTGCCGAAGCGGAAAAACTTTTCAAACGGTCAATCTTCCTCGCACCTTCTTATATAGAGGCGCACCATGCCCTTGCCAAGCTACAACGCGATCAGGGACGATATGTTGAGGCCCAGCAGACCATAGCCGGATTGCTGCGCTTCCAGCCCGATCACCTGCCTGCGCTGTCATTGCGCGCCGCATTGTATGAACAGATGCGCCATTTCGAAGATGCAGATGCCGCATTCGAAGAATTGCATCGTCTGCATCCGCATGATGCACGCGGTTGGGCCAACCATGCATTCCTACTCAAGACCGTGGGGCGACAACAGGATGCCGTGTCAGCATATCGCAAGGCTGTGGAGTTGCAGCCTGCCAGCGGGCTGGGCTGGTGGGGCCTTTCCAACCTCAAGACAGTGCGTCTTTCCGATAGCGATATTGCCACAATTCGCCATGCGCTGACCCGTGAGGATCTGGATCCCGATGACCGGATCCATTTGAATTATGCGCTAGGCAAGGCGCTGGACGATAATAAGGATTACACAGGTGCCTTCGCAGCATATTCGGCCGGTGCAATGAGCCGATTGCAACAGGTCCCTTATGATCCGCAGCGGGTGCGTGATCATATCTGGAAAAGCATTTCTACCTGCACTGCACCTTTCTTCGCTGAGAGGCAGGGTTGGGGCACTAGTGCTTGCGATCCGATTTTTATTGTCAGCCTGCCACGATCCGGTTCGACACTGGTTGAGCAAATATTGGCCAGCCACCCCGCGATTGAGGGAACCGAAGAACTGCACGACATCGAACGGATCTCATTATCGCTTGCCCCGCAAGGTGGCACCGGTGGCTGGCTGGATACCCTGCCAGCAATGACCCGGCAGCAGGCGCGGCAATTGGGCGATCACTATATCGAGGCAACCCGGCGTTTCCGTCATACTGACCGCCCATTCTTTACCGATAAAATGCCCAGCAATTGGGTTTTTCTAGGCCTGATCCACACCATCCTGCCAAATGCCAAGATCATTGATATTCGTCGCCATCCGATGGGCTGCGGTTTCGCCAATTTCTCGCAGCACTTCAATTGGGGGATCAATTTCTCCTACGACTTGGCACATATTGGCCAATTCTACACTGAATACGTGCGCCAACTTGCCCATTTTGAAACGGTTCTGCCCGGTCGCGTACATCACCTGACCTATGAAGCTCTGGTTGAAGATACCGAAAGTGAAGTACAGCGGCTGCTTAAATATCTGGGGCTTCCATTTGATGAGGCTTGTCTGCGGTTTTTTGAAAATCGCCGCGCAGTCTATACCCCCAGTTCGGAACAGGTGCGTTCGCCCATCAACCGTGAAGGTATGGAACGCTGGAAAAATTATGAGCCCTTCCTCGACCCATTGAAGCAATCTCTTGGCCCGGTGCTGACACATTATCCCGATATACCGCCGGATCTCTGCACTTGATCCTCCCGCCATTCTCTGTTTTCAGGGCAGTCCGAAATGGCTGATGATAGGCAAGCCTCTGCACAAATGGTGGCGCGACATGTTCGCGCTGGCCAGATGGCAGAAGCTGTGCAGCTGCTTGAACAGCAGATCGATCGCGGTGATGGCCAGGCTGCTGCCACATTGGCTGGGTGGCGAGTGTCAGGCGGTCTTATCAGGCGGGATCTGCCCATTGCGCGCGATCTGTTCGCCAAGGCAGTCGAACTGGGGTACGACATCGTCGAACCAATACTGATCGCCTTGCTTGCCAATGGGGCAGGTGGTTGTGAACGCCGGTGGGGCGAAGCCCTGGAACGTCTTTCCATGCGAGCCAGTATCGATCCACGCGCTGCGCTGGAAACAGAATTATTGGCGGCAATGCAGATTGATCATGACGGCAGTCCAACCATGCTGCCCGATCAGCAGGAAATCCATGCAAATCCAGATATTCACGCATTTCCAGGCTTCCTGACCCCTGCAGAATGCCAGTTTCTTTGCGGCGTAGCCGTACCGCAACTGCACCCTGCCACTGTGGGTGACCCACGAACCGGACAGGTTATTCTTGACCCAGTCAGACGGGCAAAAAACACCGGCTTCCCATTCATATCGGAAAGCCCTGTAATCCATGCGATTAACCGACGTATCGCAGCGGTTACTGCGACAGGTTACGAACAGGGTGAGCCATTGCAAATCATCGCGTACGAGCCTGGCGATGAGTTCAAACTGCATAGCGATGCGGTGAGCCATGACACAAACCAACGTACGCTTACCTTTCTGGTCATGCTGGACGATGGATTTACAGGCGGTGAGACTCAATTTCCCAAACTGGATCTGAAATTGCGCGGCAATTTGGGTGATGGTTTGATGTTCAGCAATGTCGATTACAATGGCAGGCCAGACCCTCTGGCCTGGCACGCAGGCTTGCCGGTAGAGAGCGGACGCAAGATTATCCTTTCAAAATGGATACGCGCCCACCCACTCGATCTTTCGGGGCCGCAGGGACGACAACTGTAGGGTCCGTCAACTCACCGTCATAACCAGCGCGCCGTCGCCCTCGTCGATCTTGACCGTGCTGCCATCGGGCACCTTGCCCTCCAGCAGCATTTCAGCCAGTGGATCCTGCAGATAACGCTGCACTGCGCGTTTCAGCGGGCGGGCACCATAAACGGGATCATAACCGACCCGGCCCAACCAGCGCAGCGCGCCATCAGTCAGGTCAATGGTGATCTTGCGATCCTTCAGCAGTTTCTGCACGCGGTTGACCTGGATCTCCACAATCGGGGCCATATGTTCCTGACCCAGACGGTGGAACAGGATGATCTCGTCCAGTCGGTTGAGGAATTCGGGGCGGAAATGCCCACGCACCACATCCATTACCTGCGGTTCGACATCCTCGACCTTCTGATCATCTGTCATCTGGCTGAGATACTGGCTGCCCAGGTTCGACGTCAGGATGATCAGCGTGTTAGAGAAATCGACCACCCTGCCCTGTCCATCGGTTAACCTGCCATCGTCGAGCACCTGCAGCAGCACGTTGAAGACATCGCTGTGCGCTTTTTCAACCTCGTCAAACAGCACGACCTGATAAGGCCGCCGACGCACGGCTTCGGTCAACACACCGCCTTCTTCATAGCCGACATAGCCCGGAGGCGCGCCGATCAGCCGCGCCACGGCATGCTTTTCCATGAATTCGCTCATGTCGATACGCACCATCGCGGTGTCATCATCGAACAGGAATTCAGCCAGCGCCTTGGTCAGTTCGGTCTTGCCGACGCCCGTGGGGCCAAGGAACAGGAAGCTGCCGAGCGGCCGGTTCGGGTCTTGCAGCCCGGCGCGCGCACGACGCACCGCCTTGGATACGGCAGTGATGGCCGCTGCTTGCCCGATCACCCGCTTGCCCAGCAGGTTTTCCATATCCAGCAGCTTGTCGCGTTCACCCTCCATCATCTTGTCGACGGGGATGCCGGTCCAGCGACTGACGACGCCAGCGATATCCTCTTCGGTCACCTCTTCACGCAGCAATGCATTTTCCGCCTGACCGCGTGCTTCCTCCAGCTGCTTTTCCAGTTGCGGAATCTTGCCGTAAGACAGCTCGCCCGCCTTGGCGAGGTCACCTGTACGCTGCGCCTGTTCCAGCTCGATCCGGGCCGCATCCAGATCTTCCTTGATCCGGCTTTCGGCATGGATTTTATCGCGTTCATTCTGCCAACGCGTGGTCAGTTCAGATGATTGCTGTTCCAGATTGGCCAGCTCTTCACGCAAGGCGGTGAGTCGATCCTTTGATGCCTGATCGCTTTCTTTCGACAGCGCCTGTTCCTCGATCTTCAGCTGAATGATCCGCCGGTCGAGATTTTCGATTTCTTCGGGCTTGCTCTCCACCTCCATGCGGATACGGCTCGCCGCCTCGTCCATCAGGTCGATTGCCTTGTCGGGCAGAAACCGATTCTGGATGTAACGGTTGGACAACTGGGCTGCGGCCACCAGCGCATTATCGGTGATGTTGACACCGTGGTGCAGCTCATACTTTTCCTTCAGCCCGCGCAGGATGCTGATCGTGTCTTCTACGCTCGGCTCTTCAATATAGACGGGCTGGAACCGCCGCTGCAGCGCCGGGTCCTTCTCGACATATTTCTGGTACTCATCCAGTGTCGTTGCGCCGATACAGTGCAGTTCGCCGCGGGACAGGGCAGGCTTGAGCAAATTGCTCGCATCCATACTGCCTTCGCTGGCACCTGCGCCAATCAGAGTGTGCATTTCATCAATAAACAGGATGATCTGGCCATCGGAACCCTTGACCTCGTCCAGAACAGCCTTGAGCCGCTCTTCAAACTCGCCACGATATTTCGCACCAGCAATCAGTGCGCCCATGTCGAGGCTCATGAGCGTGCGGCCCTTCAGGCTATCGGGCACATCGCCATTGGCGATGCGCAGTGCCAGCCCTTCAGCAATGGCGGTCTTGCCCGTGCCGGGCTCGCCAATCAGGGCGGGGTTGTTCTTGGTACGGCGCGCCAGAATCTGGATGGTGCGGCGGATTTCCTCGTCGCGGCCAATCACCGGGTCCAGCTTGCCCGCCCGCGCGGCCTCCGTCAGGTCGCGTGCGTATTTCTTCATCGCGTCATAGCTTTCTTCTGCACCCGCGCTGTCTGCACTGCGGCCACCGGTCACATCCTGAATGGCTGCCTCCAATGCCTTGGCATCAACACTAGCAGCCTTCAGTGCCTTGCCCGCCGGATTGTCAGATGCGAGCGCCAGAGCCTGCAACAGGCGCTGCACGGGCACGAAGCTGTCGCCAGCCTTTTGCGCCAGCTGTTCCGCCTGGTCGAGCAGGCGCACGGCATCATTGTCCAGCCCCGGTGTTTGCTGTGCGCCACCGCCGGATACCGCCGGAATCTTGGCCAGTGCGTTATCGACTTCTGTAATCGCCACGCCGGCATTGCCGCCTGCGCGTTGTATCAGCTGGGCCGACATGCCTTCTGAATCTTCCAGCAATGCCTTCAGGATATGCGCGGGCGTGATCCGCTGATGGTTCATGCGGATGGCAACTGTCTGTGCGCTTTGCAGAAAACCCTTGGCGCGGTCGGTGAATTTTTCGAGATTCATGAATGGAAACCCCTCATTGCGTTACCACCATAATATGGTGTTGTATTTTGGCAACACAAGTACTTCCCCACGAAATTTAGTTGGGGTGTATTAGCCAGATATAGGGGTGCCCTGCGCGGTTGCGAGGGGATAGATCAAATTTGCGGCAAATTATTCCGCTGGCTCGTCCGCCAATCCAGCTTCCAGCCCGGGCACCATCAGCGTGCGCGACCCACCAAAATCTTCGCGCACAACGATCAGCCCCTGCCGTTCCAGATGATCCAGCAGGCGGCGAATGCGACCCGGCGAACTGGTGCCATAAGCGCGTGCCAGCGCATCTTCATCCACCACAGTTTCACCGGCATGGGCCGCCTTGGCAATCACCAGGAAAGGGGCGAGCAAATCCTCCTCCACCCGTTCGGCCAGCGCCAGTATGCGGTTACGAATGCTCTCCTCCAACACGCCCAGCTCCGCACCAGCGACAGCAAATTTCCGTTTAAAACCCTGCATATCGGGCATCGGGCCAACCAGCCTTTCGCGCCGGCAACGCATCAGGAAGGTCTGATATTGGGCAGAGGCAGATTGGAAGGCGATCCCATCCTCTGCCGCCAGCTCTGCGATGATTTCCGATATCCGCTGTGCAGTTTCGTTTTGGGCGGGGCGGGATGCCTCCGGTGGCGAGTGACGCTCCTCCGCCTGTGCAATATGCTGCTCCACCTCCTCCACACGCGGGGTAGGCGGCGGTGCAGGTGGCGGGACTGCCCTTGCCGCCTCTGCCGCAAGGCCGGTGGTCAGCAGCGCCGCCATATCGGCAGGTGCCGTGTCGGGCAGCGCCATCAACCCTTCTACACGCGCCTTCAGACCAGAGCGCACTGGTCCGATCTTCACAGACAGGGGCACGCGCGTGATTGCCGGACCAAGCGCGAGGAAATGCCCCCGCTCCAATTCGCGGATACGTTCCGCCTGCCGTCGCTCCATCCCCAGCAGATCAGCCGCGCGGACCATATCGATATCCAGGAAGGTGCGACCCATCAGGAAGTTCGATGCTTCTGCCGCGACATTCTTGGCCAGTTTGGCCAGACGCTGCGTCGCCACAATCCCGGCCAGCCCGCGCTTACGCCCGCGACACATCAGATTGGTCATGGCGGACAGCGTCATACGACGGGTATCTTCCGCAATCTCCCCCGCCACGGCAGGGGCAAACATCTGCGCTTCGTCCACCACCACCAGCGCGGGATACCAATGTTCGCGCGGGGCATCGAACAGGGCGGTCAGGAATTGGGCGGCGCAACGGATCTGCTGTTCCACCTCCAGCCCGTCCAGATCCAACACCACGCTGGCACGGTGTTCACGGATGCGGCGGGCCAGCGCCTCTATCTCTGCCGGGGCATAGGCCGCGCCATCGATCACCACATGGCCAAATTCCTGCGCCAGAGAGGGGAAATCGCCTTCTGGGTCGATCACCACCTGTTGGACCATGCCGGCGCTTTCTTCCAGCAGGCGGCGCAGCAAATGCGATTTGCCACTACCCGAATTGCCCTGCACCAGCAGGCGCGTGGCGAGCAGTTCTTCAATGTTGAATTTGACCGGTGCGCCGTTGGCACCCTGCCCGATGACGATTTCACTATTCACGAAGTCCGGAATAGCCAGCCGAATCCGTCCAGCGAAACCCCGTTAGGGATACTTATCCCGAACCAATCGATAGGCTGCAAGTTGGGGCTTCACCCGGCCCGCCCCACCAGCTAACACCAATGTCAGCAAGGGAGAGGTTGCAAATGGCAAAATGGTTCGCACGTGCTGGCTGGGTCATGCTGGCGGTGCTGATCACCGGTTTCATCGCACTGGCAAGCTGGGAACCGTTTTACGCAGAAGAAAGCGCCGCTCCGCCACCGCGCCAATACCGTGCAGAAATCATCCGCGATGAATTTGGCGTGCCCCATGTATACGGGCGGACAGATGCCGATGTGGCATTCGGCGTGGCGATTGCCCATGCTGAAGATGATTTCTTTACCCTGCAAGATGTCATGGCCATGACCAGGGGCCGATATGGCGCGATCACTGGGGAAAAAGGTGCAGGCGTAGATTACGCTTATCATCTGCTGGATGCGCGCGGCACTGCTGATCGGCATTATGACACACTGCCAGCAGACACACGCGCTTTGTTGGAAGCATATGCCAGCGGGCTGAACCAATATGCGAAGGAGCATGCACAGGAATTGAAGCTGACCAATCTGTTCCCGGTTAATGGGCGAGATATTGCAGCAGGCTTTGCACTACGTCAGCCGTTCTTCTTTGGCCTGGACAGCATCATTGCACCGCTTGTGGAAGGCGGGGAATTACGGCGCGAATATGGACCCGATATCCCCGGTTTCCCGCGCCCGCCGGAATTGCGGCTGAAAGGCAATCAGAGAGAAACAGCGAACTATTCACCCCTTGGCGAAGATGCGGCACTGGCCGGGTCCAATGCCTTTGCCATTGCACCTGCAAAATCGGGCGGGCCAACCATTCTGGTATCGAACACGCACCAGCCGTGGAAAGGCCCGGTGGCGTGGTATGAACTGGTGGTGGAAAGCGGCGAAGGGTGGCATTTTGCCGGGGCCACTTTCCCCGGTGCGCCCTTCCCCCTGCTGGGACATAATGAAAATCTGGGCTGGACCAATACGGTCAACCGGCCTGACCTGACCGATATTTACCAGCTGGAACTGAATAATGCTGGCACGCATTACTGGCTGGACGGCAAATGGCGGGCACTGGAACACCGCACCATCATTCTGCCGGTAAAATTAGGCCCCATTACCCTGCCCATTCGCCGCACAATCTATCGCAGCGCGCATGGCCCGGTGATCATGAATGACAAGGGCGCCTTTGCCATCCGTTATGCCGGGATTGACCGGCTGGACCAGCTCGATGCCTATTACCGGCTGAACAAGACGCGCAATCTGGCAGAATGGCAGGCGCAACTGGCCCGCATGGCCGTGCCCAGCACCAATTTCATCTATGCCGATAGAACGGGCAATATCGCCTATACCTATAATGCCGCCCTGCCTGACCGTGCGCCGGGGCATAATTGGCGTGGCATATTGCCGGGCAGCACCAGCGCCCTGATCTGGCCGGGCCCGGTCACCTATGACAAGCTGCCCCAATATGTGAACCCGGCCAGCGGCTGGCTGTATAATTCCAACAACACGCCCTTCACTGCTGCCGGGCCGGGCAGCGATCTGAACCCGCAGGATTATGCCCCGGAACTGGGCGTTGAATTGAAACAGACCAACCGGTCGCGCCAGGCATGGACATTGCTGAGCATTGCCAGTCGCATTGACCGCGCCGCATTGGAACGTATCAAATACGACACTGCCTATGATCGCGCAGGCTATGTGGCCGATCTGTGGGATGCGCTGGAGGTGATGGACCTCTCCGGCGAGACTGAACTCGACGCGGCGCGTGACTTACTGCTGGAATGGGATTTCAATGCCGATGGCTATGGCCGGGCGGATGCACTGGCCCTGCTGATGATCAAACCCTTCATGACAGCAGAATATGGCAACCACGTTGATCTTCCCGATCCACGGCAGCAACTGGCACGATCCGTGGCGCATCTGAAATCGCATTTCGGTCGGATCGATCCGCCTGCCACCGCGCTGCTGCGTTTGCGGCAGGGGCCTGGCCGCCATGCAGTCGACCTGCCGATGGATGGTGGATCGGACACTTTGCGCGCTGCGACCGACTGGAACGTGGATGAGGATGGACGCCTTTCTGTGAAGCATGCTGACAGCTTTATCCAATGGGTGGAATGGGCGGCAGGCAAACCGGTCAGTTCCCGTTCGATCATGCCTTATGGCGCGGCCACGACACGGCCGGAAAACCGCCATTACACCGACCAGGCGCAATTATTCGTGGCACATAAGCTCAAACCAGTGCATTTCTGGCGCAAAGACGTGATGGCCAATGCCAAACGGCGATATGCAGTTGAGTCTCACTGACATTATTGTAAATAATTACCATCCCTTGCCCCCGAAATTTCAGGGCGCACCGATAATTTAGGAGAAGATCATGTCCGTAGCCGGCACCTATCAAACCACAGTGAAAAGCCCCATGGGCGACCAGACGGGCACTTTCACCGTTGTCGATGGCGGTGATGGCACTTTTACCGGGCAACTTGCCGGCACGCTGGGATCGCTTGATGTCGAGGATGGCAAGGTTGACGGCAACACGCTGAGCTGGAAAATGGCCATGACCATCCCCATGCCGATGACGCTTGATTGCGAAGCAACTGTTGATGGTGACACGCTGACCGGTGCAGTCAATGCGGGTGCTTTCGGATCAATGCCATTATTGGGCACCAGAACCGCCTGAATATCAGTTCAACTCGATACAGAAGGCCGCTGGTACCATCCGGCGGCCTTTTTCTATGTCAGCCGATCTGGCAAATCGCCTGCATGACCTGCGCAGTAATAAAACATGGTCTTGTTACAACCATATTTATCTGATTAAATCAAAATATTAGGGTCGTCGCGAGTCCCATAGGGCCAATGAAATCTTAGGGGGAATGACCATGATGAAATCCAAAGCTACCATCCTGTCAGCTGCTGCGCTGGCTGTGTTTGCGGCGACACCTGTCCTCGCTGAAAAGGCAAACCAGTTGGTTGACATCAACGGCTTGCATGGACGCGATGCAGAATCCCAACTGCAATCGCGCGGCTTTGCCCATGTCTCCACACACAAGAACAATATGGGCTATGTCTATAGTTACTGGTGGAATGGCAAAGACGATAATTGCGTCAATGTTGAAGTATATAATGGTCGCGTCGAATCCATTACCGATGCAACCGATCAGGATTGCGGACATCACAAGGGCAGTGCAGGGGCTGTTGCCGGTGCGGCAGTCGGGGCAGCGCTCCTTGGCGCGTTGCTGAGCCACAAATCACATCATCATGATGACGACACGCATAGCCAGAACGCACAGGAAGAAGCACAATTTGACCGCGGCTATACCGATGGCCTGCACAATGCTTCCTATCACAATTATGACCGGTCAGATGCCTATTCCAATGGGTACACTGCAGGCGTTTCCGAACGCGAAGCCAATCTGAGCCACCATCACGGCCGCGGCGGATATAGCCAGGTTGCCCAATTTGCAGACCTGAAAGATGCACGCGCAGCGGGTGGCATGGAAGAAATGGAACGTCGCGGTTTCCGCCAGGTCGATAATTTCACCTCCGGCAACACACGCTATTCCATCCAGTATCGGCCGGAATCCAGCCAATGCGTCCAAATCACCATTGCTGACGGACATTTCTATGACCTGCGTGACATCGGCCGCCACCCCAAATGCAGTTCTGGTGGAAGCTCAGCATCATACACACCGCCTGCACAGTTTAATGATGTATTGGGGCGCAGCGGTGAAAAAGCTCGTGACATCCTGAACGGTCGCGGCTTCGCCCGTGTTGCACGCTTTGGCGATGACAATACGCGCTACGCTATCATGTGGCGCGCCCAGTCAAAGCAGTGCCTGCAACTGATGATTGTCGATGGCCGTGCGGCCGATATTCGTGACATTGGCCAACACCCCAATTGCACCTGATTGCAGGGAGAGTGAATATGAAACTTGCCAATTATTTGGCCGGGGCCGCAGCTCTCGCACTTGTCGCTTGCAGTAATAGTGAAACTGCCGACACCGATGAAGCAGCAAAGATGGCGGCAGAGAAATCTGCCGAACCACAGGCTGCCGATGAAGCGACAGCACCAGAGGCTGTGTCCACTGCACCAGCAGAGATTGAAGGCATCACCAATAAACGATTGAGCTTTGCGCCAGGCACATCCTCAGCCAGAATCGAAGCTGCGATCACCGGATATGAGACCATCGATTACCTGCTGAATGTGAAACAAGGCCAGGCGATGAATATCTCAATGGCATCACCAAACCTGGCAGCATATTTCAACCTGCTGGAACCGGGTGAAACCGAAGTTGCTATATATAACGGTTCTATGAGCGATAGCTTGAACATGTTTGAAGGCGTGGCTGCAAAAAGCGGCGATTATCGTATCCGCGTTTACCTGTACCGTAACGCCGCAAGGCGGAACGAAACGGCACCATACACGCTTGAAGCAATCGTGAATTGACTGGAGGAATAGACCATGAAACTTAGCTGGAAAGGTAATGTTGTTGGCATCCTGTTGTCTTGCGGAATGCTGGCTGCATGCAGTGCAGAACCGACACCGGAAACTGCCGACATGTCAGAACCAGAAATCGCCCCGATCGAACAGGCAGACGCCATTGTCGAAGGCACCGATTACCATGCAACCGCGCCAATCCAATGCGGTATGGAAGGCAAGCCAGCTGACATGACATGCCAGGCAGGGATCAAGCGCAATTGGGCTGAGGAACCCGGCGAAAACCTGGTTGAAGTGACCAAGCCGGATGGCACCGTGCGCGCGATCTTTTTCAAGGGCACTGAACCTTATGGGGCAGACAGCGCAGAGGCAGATGGTTCTGCGGGATGGGATTTTTCTTCAACCCGCGATGGGGACATGGTGACGATCACATTCGGCCCAGAAACCTATGTGGTTGTTGATGCCCTGGTTGAAGGCGGATAGTTCAATTCCTGGAACTTGGGCCGGGTTTATCCCGGCTCAACGTTTCCAAAGCCAATAGAGAATACCCGCATTGATCGCAGGGCTAAGGATGGCCACAAATGGCCCGTCCATGCCAAATACGCGATCCAGAAGCAGATTCCACGGCAGGCCCAATGGCAGCAGGAACACGCCTGACAAGGGATCCTCTTCCTGGCCGAACCAGCCGAAAGTTCCCACTGCCAGCAATGCCATTGCAAGCCCGTAAAGCACGACAAAAATGATGAATACCCACTTCATGGCTACTCCCCCTTGGCGATAATGCAGCGTTTTACACATTGCAGGCTTGACCGCCAAATACGCGATCAAATGTGATTACGCACCGCCTGATAAGCTGCTGCTGCGACTGTGTTTGCCAGATTGAGCGATCGCACCTTGTCTGACCGCATCGGCAGGCTGACCATCTGATCACGATGCGCCTCCACAATATCCGCAGGAATGCCCTTCGTCTCGCGGCCGAACACCAGATACGCATCTTCGGGATAGTCAGGCTCATAGAATGTGCGCGGCGCATATTCTTCAAACAGGAACATCTGGTCAGCACGCGGCGCGCGTTCCGCCAGAAATGCATCCCAGCTGGCAAATTCGACCAGCTGGATATGCGGCCAGTAATCAAGGCCAGACCGCTTCACCCGCTTGTCTGAAATCTCAAAGCCGAGCGGGTGGATCAGTACCAGCTCCATATCCAGAGCCACACAGGTGCGCCCCACCGCCCCGGTATTGCCGGGGATTTCGGGCTGGATCAGGACGATGGATGTCATCGCTATCTCAGGGCGCGCCCCGATCAGCCAAGCTTGTCCTTCAGGATCTGGTTCACGACAGCGGGGTTCGCCTTGCCCTGCATCGCCTTCATCGTCTGACCAACGAAGAAACCGAACAGCTTGTCCTTGCCGCCGCGATATTCCGCCACCTTATCCGCATTGGCGGCGATGATCGCATCGATCGCTTCTTCGATGGCCCCGGTATCGCTGACCTGTTTCAGGCCTTCAGTCTCGGCAATCTCGCCCGGCTCACGCCCGGTCTTGAGCACGATTTCGTATATTTCCTTGGCCTGACCACCCGAAATCTCACCCGCATCCTGCATCTTCAGGATGCTTGCCTGCGCTTCGGCGGTCGAGTTTGCCGGATTGGCCTCGTCACCCAGCGCCTTCAGAACGCCGGGCGCAATGGAGAGCGCCCAGTTGGCGACCTGTGTTGCCACATCCTTTTCCGCCTTACCCAAGGCCGTAGCGGTCGCCGCCAACAGCGTTTCAAAGCGGGCAAAAGTCTCAACTTCCGCCGTTAGTTCGCGGGCATTGTAATCGCTGAGGCCCAGTTCGCCCGTATAGCGCGCACGCTTGGCATCGGGCAGTTCGGGCAGCGATGTGCGGCATTCGTCCAGAAAGCTGTCATCCAGTTCCAGCGGCAGCAGATCGGGATCGGGGAAGTAACGGTAATCATGCGCATCTTCCTTGCTGCGCATACTGCGTGTCGTGCCCGTATTGGGATCGAACAGGCGGGTTTCCTGCACGATCTTGCCCCCGCTTTCCAGCACATCAACCTGACGGTTCGCCTCATGCTCAATCGTCTGCATGACGAAGCGCACCGAATTGACGTTCTTGGTTTCGGTACGCGTACCGAATTCCTCACCCGGGCGGCGTACGCTGACATTCACGTCAGCACGCATGGAACCTTCTTCCATATTGCCATCGCATGATCCGACATAGCGCAATATGGTACGCAGCTTGCGCACATAGGCACCTGCCTCTGCAGGGCTGCGCATATCGGGGCGGCTGACGATTTCCATCAGCGCCACACCGCAGCGGTTAAGATCGACATAGGACATGGTGGGGTGCTGGTCATGCATCAGCTTGCCCGCATCCTGTTCCACATGAATGCGCTCGATCCCGATTACCTTGTCTTCCGGGATACCCGCCTTTTCATCGGCATCAATGGTCAGCGCGCCTTCGCCCACGATGGGGTGGTAAAGCTGCGAAATCTGGTAACCCTGTGGCAGATCGGCATAGAAGTAATTCTTGCGGTCAAACCGGCTGTATTTGTTGATCTGCGCCTCTATCGCCATGCCTGTGCGCACCGCCTGCCGGATGCATTCGCGGTTGGGCACGGGCAGCATGCCGGGCATGGCCGCATCCACCAGCGACACATTGCAATTGGGCTCTGCGCCAAAAGCGGTCGATGCCCCCGAAAACAGCTTTGAATTACTGGTGACCTGCGCATGGACTTCCAGGCCGATCACGACCTCCCATTCGCCCGTTGCGCCTTGAATACGATATGTGCTCATAATTCTCGCTCTAGGATGAGGATTGCGCCAGTCAAGCCGCACTCAACACGAAATATCCCTGATCGCCTTCCCCTGCTGCGTTCAGCGTCTGTGCCTGGCGATCATACTCTGCCAATTCGGACATAGTAAATGGCAGCGCATTGGGCTGGCCAGGGCTATTATACATCGGAATATCGCGGGCATAGGCCTCGCTCCGCGCAAGCGACCAGCCCAGCGTATCGGTGCCGCTGGATATACAGTCCAGGCCGGCGCTCTTAGCCAAGTCAATAAAGGCCGCCTGTGGCATCAGGTAGAAATGCCGTGGCGCGTCGATCTGCGCCCAGTTTGCCCCGTATTTTCGCCAGACCCAATCCTGCAACAAAGGGATTCTCACGAAAATCCTGCCACCCGGCTTCAGCCGTTCGCGCGCTGCAACCAGCAATCGCCTGGGTTCTGCCACATGCTCTAGCGAATGGTGCATGGTGATGAGGTCATAATGCCCATCAATCTCCGTCAACTCACCACGAAAAAAGTGAATTCCTTGAACAGATGTGCCCTCTTGAGTTGCAGGCAAAAAGGGGTCGACACCGCTTAGATCGGTAAAACCCAGCCGGGCAAGAGCCTCCAACCGCGCACCCTTGCCACACCCTACATCCAGCACGGCGGCATCGCGCCACAATCCTTCGACCTGTGCAATCCAGGGCTCTGCCCCACGCCTGATACGGTCGATCGGGCCATTCCCCATGGGATATTTTTCAGGTCTGCCAATCATGCCACGGGCACAAATCCGCTTGAGGGCAGATTTCCATCGCGCTTCGCCGGTGCCCTCTCCGAATGAATAATAGGCATCTGCTGCATAGTAAGCGGCAAGGTTATCAGGCACTTGGGCGATCTGGAGTGTGCAACAGTTATCGCAGAGGAAATAATCGAATTCCTCGCGCGTACCAAACATCATCTCGCGCATTGTTATCATGTCGCCGTGATGATGCTGACCGCACAATTGGCAAGAAAAGTGGGATCTTCCAGCCGTCGCTTCACCAGCTTCAATCATTTTCCCGGCCGCCAGTTTCCATCAGGAAAACACTACCACCACTTCTCCGGCTGGGCGGTGAACCCGGCGCGCTGCTGGATCGCGAGACCAGCATTGAGCACACCCTGTTCATCGAAGGGTCGGCCCACCAACTGCAGGCCCAATGGCAGGCCATCGCTATTGAGCATGCCCGGCACGCTCATGGCAGGAAGCCCTGCCAGCGATGCGGGCACGGCGAACACGTCATTCAGATACATGGCCAGCGGATCATCCGAATTTTCACCCAGGGGGAAGCTGGCCGTGGGCGTGGTCGGTGCCAAAATCACATCGCACTGCGCAAAGGCTTCGTTGAAATCACGCGCCACCAGAGTACGGACTTTCTGCGCCTGATTGTAATAGGCATCATAGAACCCGGCGCTGAGCACATAGGTGCCAATGATGATGCGGCGCTTCACCTCATCACCAAAGCCCGCTTCGCGCGTTTCGGCATACATATCCTGCAAGCCCGCCCCATCGGGCAATTCACGCAGGCCATAACGCACGCCATCATAACGTGCGAGGTTGGAAGAGGCTTCTGCCGGGGCGACAATGTAATAGGCGGGCAGCGCATATTTGGTGTGCGGCAGGCTGACGTCGACGATCTCAGCCCCTGCATCACGCAGCCATTCCTTGCCGCGTTCCCAGCTGTCCAGGATTTCCTGATCGGTGCCATCCATGCGGTATTCGCGTGGGATACCCACCTTCTTGCCTTTAAGGTCCGCATTCAGGCCCGCTTCCCATGCGGGCACGGGCATATCCAGCGAAGTCGAATCCTTGGGATCAAAACCGGCCATCGCTTCCAGCATGATGGCGCAATCTTCGACGCTGCGAGCCATAGGCCCTGCCTGATCAAGACTGCTGGCAAAGGCGACAACGCCCCAGCGGCTGCAACGGCCATAAGTCGGTTTGATCCCGCAAATGCCGGTGAATGCGGCGGGCTGGCGGATCGAACCGCCCGTGTCCGTGCCGGTGGCAGCCGGTACGATGCGCGCGGCAACCGCAGCAGATGAACCGCCGGAGGAACCGCCCGGGCTCATCGCGGCATTGGTGCCCGCTTTGCGCCAGGGAGAAGAAACATTACCGAAATAGCTGGTTTCGTTGCTCGAACCCATGGCAAACTGGTCAAGGTTCAACTTGCCCAGCATGCCAGCCCCCGCATCCCACAAATTCTGGGAAACGGTGCTTTCATATTGCGGCTTGAAGCCTTCCAGAATGTGACTGGCGGCAGTGGTCTGCACGCCCTGCGTGGCGAACAGATCCTTCATGCCAATGGGCACACCACCCATCTTGCCCAGATCATCACCCTTCGCACGCTTGGCATCCACTGCGTCAGCAGCGGCCAGTGCATGGTCAGGTGTGGTCACGATAAAGGCGTTCAATTCCGCCGCAGCTGCAACGGCAGCATTGAAGCTTTCCGCCACTTCGCGCGCGGTAAAATCACCGCCTGCCACACCGTCACGGATTTCCTTGACGCCAAGATTTGTCAGTTCGGTCATTATTCGATCACCTTGGGCACACCGAAAAAGCCATGTTCGGCCACGGGCGCATTGGCCAATACATCATCCCGGCGGCTGCCACCTGTCTTGGGGTCCGCATCAACCACATCGGCGCGCAGGCGCAGCGTGTTGGGGATGACCGCGGTCATCGGTTCGACCGCAGAGGTGTCAACCTCGCCCAATTGCTCCACCCATTTGAGGATGCCATTCAGTTCAGGCTCCATCCGGTCAAGCTCTTCATCGCTCATCTGGATACGCGCCAGTGAAGCGATCTTCGCCACTGTGGCCCGGTCAATCGACATAGGAAACTACTCCGGCGGACATTCCTGTCCTTCGTCTGCAATGGGTTGAAAAGGTCTGGCCGCGCTAGCAGTGCAGCCAAAAACCTTCAAGCAAATGGCTTATGGTTGGGGGGCACCTTGCGCTTCAACCTGTGCCTGGCCCATCGCCTGTTGCAACAGGCCAATCCGGCGCTGGAAATCGTCCCGGCTCATGAAGTCGACCAGTTCCACCTCGAACGTCAAATCCGCGTTGGGTGGGATCGGTGCACCTGGAGGAGGCGTGGCTCCGTAACCCTGGTCAGCAGGAATGAAGAGTTCATATTTGCCACCCTTCTGCATCTGCATCGCACCATCACGGAAACCGGCAACCATCTGATCCAGCGGCAGGGGGTTGCCTTCAGGGAAGATGCCTTGCACGGGCAGCGGCAGATCCTGCGATTGATCGAAAACAGTGCCGTCATCCAGTTTGCCGACATATTTCACGAAGACCACGTCTTCTGCACCGGGCGTTGGCCCTTCACCGGCAATCAGCGTGTCAAGCTTCACACCCTGCGGCACAGCGGCCCAAGCAATGCTTGCACCGATCAAAATGGCGAGGATAATGGCCAGCCAAAGTTTGGTGAGAGAGCCCTTTTCAATCGGCTGCAGCGGAACACGGGTAATTTCGGTCATGGATGAATCCTGAGAACTTGTGACTTGGTCCGATAGTGGGCCCGATACTGACCCCGATCAAGCAAAAGGGCGCGGAATCGATACCGCGCCCTGATGGCTTATCGTGAGTGTGCGTTCAAGCGAGAATGCGCTTGAATAACGTCTTACTTGGCGCCGTCACGCTCCATACGCTTACGCTCCATCTTGCGAGCGCGGCGTACGGCAGCAGCCTTTTCACGGGCGCGCTTTTCACTGGGCTTTTCGAAGTGGCGACGCAGCTTCATTTCGCGATACACCCCTTCCCGCTGCAGCTTCTTCTTAAGCGCGCGGAGAGCCTGGTCGACATTGTTATCGCGAACGATGATCTGCATAAATTCCAACACCTCACTATAACAGCACAGAGCCCGCATGCAGCGCGGGGTTGCGCCATATATAAATCAACGAAAATTGCGCCGAATCCATGCCGGATCGGCTCGAACAGGGGCGCACATAGTCAAATCAGGCCCTATTGGCAAGGGAAAGCACCATTACGGCGCTAGGCAGGTTGGACTGCACTCGCTAAGAGGCGGTGCATGTCAGCCCTAACCCCCCTTGCCGCCAGCATCAATGTCGCCATTGGCGGAGCTGTGGGTGCAACGATGCGCTTCCAATTGGGCCGCGCCGTGACCCATTGGATGGGCCCGAACGCCGCCACCGCCTTTCCTTGGGCAACGCTGGCCGCCAATGTGGTGGGCAGCATGGCCATGGGTCTGCTGGCGGGGTGGCTGGCACGGCATGGTTCGGCGCAGGGCGAACAATATCGCCTGCTATTGGGCGTGGGCCTGCTGGGCGGTTTCACCACCTTTTCAAGCTTTAGCCTGGAAATGATGCTGCTGGTGGAACGCGGGCAGCCGGGGCTTGCGGCCAGCTATGCCGGTGTGTCGGTGTTGGCGGGGCTTGCAGCGCTCTATCTGGGCCTTGTCATCATGCGAGTGGGTGCATGATGAAAGAGGCATCGCAGGAAGTCCGGCAGTTTACCGTCGCGCCTGATGATGATGGCGTGCGACTTGATCGCTGGTTCAAGCGCAATCTGCCGCAGATCGGCTTTGGCACCGTGTCCAAATGGGCACGCACCGGGCAATTGCGCGTGGATGGCAAGCGGGTAAAGCCCGAGGACCGACTGGCAGCAGGGCAGGTGCTGCGCGTGCCGCCTGGCGGTGAGGATAAGGCCAGAGGGCCCAAACCACGCCGCGAACTGACGGAAGAAGAGATTACTCTGGCCGAAGGTATGGTGATCCGCCAAACCAAATCGGCCATCGTGCTGAACAAACCACCAGGCCTCGCCACGCAGGGCGGCACCAAGACGCATAATCATGTCGATGGCCTGCTGGATGCCTATACGGATGGTGACGCGCCCCGCCCCCGGCTGGTCCACCGGCTGGACAAGGATACATCTGGCGTCTTGCTGATCGCCCGCACCCCCGGCAGTGCGGCGAGTTTTTCCAAACGGTTTTCCGGCCGCAGTGCGCGCAAGATTTATTGGGCGCTGGTGGTGGGCGTGCCGGATGTGCCGGAGGGAACGATTGACGCCCCGCTGGCCAAGCAGCCCGGAACCGGCGGCGAAAAAATGCATGTGGATGAGGAGAATGGCGCGCGCGCCGTGACCCGTTATCGCGTGGTGGACAAGGCGGGCAAAAGCACCGCCTGGGTGGAACTGGAACCGATGACGGGCCGCACGCACCAGCTGCGCGTACACATGGCAGCCATCGGCCATCCGATTGTGGGCGATGGCAAATATGGTGGACGCGATGCCTTTTTGACCGGCACGATCAGCCGCAAAATGCATCTGCATGCGCGGCGGCTGGTGATCGATTCGCCCGATGACGGCAAGATCGATGTGACTGCAGAGCTTCCCGAACATTTCGCAGCCAGCATGCAGGCACTGGGTTTCGATCCTGCTGCCAGCAAGGCGGACCCGATCAAGGGCGATGAAACGCCCGAACGCAGCAAGGCGGAAAAGAAACAGGCCGCCCGCGCCCATGCCAAGCAATATCGCAAGGCGCGCCGGGGCGAGCGCCGTTCGCGCAGCCCTGCAGCGGCTGGCAAGCCAAAGGCAAAACCGGCCAAGAACAAGCCGGCAGGGCGCCGCAAGTGAGCCAGCGGCTCGCCGTGTTCGATTGCGATGGCACGCTGGTGGATGGCCAGGCGCATATTTGCGATTCGATGGATGATGCCTTTGCATCGGCGGGCCTGCCCGCGCCCGATCGCAATCTGGTGCGCCGCATTGTCGGGCTGAGCCTGCCCGTTGCAGTGCGTAAGCTGGTCCAGGATGCAGAAGAGGCACAAGTGGCCGCCGTGGTGACCGCATATAAGGACGCCTATCGCAACCGGCGCGAGCAGGGCATTTTGCATGAACCGCTCTATGACGGGATTGCCAATCTTCTGACCCGGCTGAAAGGTGATGGCTGGCTGCTGGCGGTGGCGACGGGCAAATCCGACCGCGGACTTGATGCCTGCCTTGAAACCCACGGCATCCGCGACCTGTTTATATCGCTGCAAACCGCCGATCGCCATCCATCCAAACCACATACCGATATGCTGGAGGCTGCAATGGCAGAGGCTGGCGTTGACGCGGGCCAGACAGTAATGATCGGGGACACAACTTTTGACATCATCATGGCCTGCGATGCACAGGTGCGCGCATTGGGTGTCGCCTGGGGCTATCACGAACCGCATGAACTGATCAGAGCAGGCGCCGATGCCGTGGCCAATATCCCGGCGGATCTGGGGGACATGTTGTGAATGACGATGCGCTGGCCAAGCGACGCTTTGCTATGATCAACCTGGTGCGGCTGGGTGGGCTGTTAATGGTGCTGGCGGGCATAGCCGCGCAGCAGGGCGTTCTGCCCCTGCCCGATCCCATTGGCCTGATCCTGGTCGTGCTGGGCCTGATCGAATTCTTTGCCCTTCCCAATGTTCTGGCACGTCGCTGGCGCACGAAAGACTGATGAAAAAATTCTACAAACAGGTTGATGTGGCCGCTGCGGATGGTGGCTGGCAGGTCGCGCTGGATGGGCGCGGAATCAAAACGCAGCACGGCCGCCCGCAGGTAACCCCCACACGCGCCATGGCTGAAGCACTGGCAGCCGAATGGGCGGATCAGGGCGAAGAAATCGATCCCGCCCGCTTCGTGATGCGTGACCAGACAGACTATGCCATTGATGTGATTGCACTGGATGCGGCCGATGTGATCGACAAACTGCTGAGTTACGGCGACACAGACACCTTGCTTTACCGCGCCCACCCGGACGAACCGCTTTATCAGCGCCAGCAGAAGGAATGGGAACCGCTGGTCTGTGCGTTTGAAGAGCGCGAAGGTGTTCGCATGAACCGCATCAGCGGGGTTATGCACCGCCCCCAGCCTGAAGAAAGCATGGCCCGCCTGCGCACAAGGCTGACAGAACAGGACGCTTTCACCCTTGCAGGCCTGCAGGTGCTGACGTCGCTTGCTGCATCCTTGACCATTGGACTTTCTGCACTGGAGGCAGATGGTGATGTGGAGCAGCTATGGAAACTCGCCAATCTGGAAGAGGAATGGCAGGCTGAACTTTGGGGGCGTGACGAACAGGCAGAGGCACGCAGCGCCAAACGGCGTGATGCCTTTATCGCCGCCCATCGCTGGCTGGGTCTGCTGCGCGCTTAAGCGGCGCTATTCGCCCGCCATCCATTCGGCGATCTGGCGGGCCACATCATTGGCCGCGCGGTTAAGCGCGGGGCCAACCGCCCCCACCTTGGGAGAGATGCCGGGCTCCACCGCTTCGAAACGGCGCATTTCGACGGAGCGATCCGCCCCTTCACGAATGGCATCGAAACGCACCACAACCGATGATGTGCGCGCATCATAGCCAAAGCTGCGCAATGTGCCGCGCAACCGCTGATCAGCGACCAGTGCCGGATCATCCCCATCGATCACAAAGCTGCCGCTCTGCGCCCGCAATGTTTCGGCCAGTACACGGCGGAACAGGCGGGCGGGCTTTTCCACCCAAACCGCATCCTGCAGATAGGCCACTTCGGTTGCGTCGACCTGCACCGGCACGCGCAATACGTCCAGTTCCGCCACCACTTCCGGTTCATTAATGGCAATCGCGCTGGATCTTGTGGCGCTGGTGGCGCTACCTGCCGGGGCGGCAGCTTCCGCTGTCAATGTCAGCAAGCTTTCCGGCGGTTCGCCACCCAGGCTGATGCAACCGGACAAGGTCAAAGACAGGGTCAGTGCCAATGCGCCCCATTTCCCGAAACCCTTTGGCCTCATGCCGTTATCTCCGCTCATGGCCAATCTATTCATGGTTTGTAATCCGGCAGTGATTCGCCCTTGATCACCGCGCCAGCGCCCTGATTTTCAAGCCGTTCTGTTACAGTGCGCAATGCCTTGCTGGTGGCGCGCAGATCACGCAAAGTCGCCTCTGCAGCAGGCAAAGTGCTTTCTGACAATTGCCGTGCAAACGGACGTGCATCTTCCAGCGTGGAAGAAAGCGATGCCGCCGCATCATTGGCCGAAACCAGCGTAGTGCGCAGCTGTTTGGCCAATTGCGCACCTTCCTGATTCATCAGCCGATCTGTGGAATCTGTCACGCGCTCAAACGCATCCAGCGCCTCCCCCGCCTCACGCAGGGTATTCTCCAGCTCTGCCATGGTCGCTTTCACCTGCGGGGCAGCCTCTGCCATGCTGGCGCTCATCCGGTCGGTGTTGCGCAAAATCCCTGCGATATGCTGCTGGTTTTCATCCCCCAGCATTTCTGTGAGCCGTTCGGTCAGCGTAGCCAATCGTTCCAGCAAAAGCGGGGCATTGGCCAGAATTTCACCAAAGCCACCTGGCTTGGGCGGGATAACCGGCGCGCCTTCGGGGCAGGCGGTGGTTTCGCAATTTATCGGTGGTGCATCCTTGCGCGCGCCATCCAGAAGGATGGTCGAAACGCCGGTAAAACTGGCCTGAACCGTGGCGGTGGTGCCCACCAGCATGGGCACATCATCCTGCACCTTCACCCGCACACGGACGAATTCCGGGTCTTTCTGCCACAGCTGGATTTCACTGACCTGCCCCACTGGGACACCGGCAAAGGAAACTTCCGAACCCTTGGCCAGACCTGCAACAGACTGCTTGAAGAAGATATCATATTCGTTCTGGGCACCCTGCCCCAGCCGGGCCAGCCAGACAAAGAAGGCTACCAGCAGAGCCAGCAGCACCAATGTGACTGCCCCCACCCAGATATGATTGGCCCGTGTTTCCATTCGGATACCTCTATGCCTTGCCCTTTGTGGGATTGTCCAACGCTTTGGCGCGCTGCTGGCTGGCCTGTGCAGCACGGCCGCGCGGCCCGTTGAAATATTCATCGATCCATGGGTGATCGGTTTCGAGCAGTTCGGGAATGGTCCCAACCGCAATCACCCGCTTGTCAGCCAGTACCGCCACCCGGTCACAAATTTCATAAAGCGTGTCGAGATCATGGGTGATCAGGAACACTGTCAGGCCCAGCGTTTCCTTCAATTCCTTGGTCAGCCGGTCAAATGCTGCCGCCCCGATCGGGTCTAGGCCGGCGGTTGGCTCATCCAGGAACAGCAATTCCGGATCCAGTGCAAGGGCACGCGCCAGCCCAGCGCGTTTCTTCATGCCACCCGACAATTCCGATGGAAATTTGGCCACTGCATCTTCGGGCAGGCCCGACAACATCACCTTGTAGCGGGAAATTTCATGCAGCAATTCCTCGCCAATATCGGGATAGAATTGGCGCAGCGGCACCTCAACATTTTCGCCCACGGTCAGGGTCGAAAACAGTGCGCCGCCCTGAAACAATACGCCCCAACGATTGCGCACGCCCAATTGCTGATCAGGCTCTGCATTGGCGATGGATTTGCCAAACACCTCAACATCGCCAGCTGCGACATGCTGCAGGCCGATGATCGCCCGCATCAGCACAGATTTGCCCGTGCCCGATCCGCCCACCACGCCCAGGATTTCGCCCCGGTTGACCGTCAGTGAAAGGTCTTCGTGCACCACATGTTCGCCAAATTGCGTGCGCAGCCCTTCTACCACAATCGGGTGATCGCCACGAAAACGCTGGTGCTTGTCCGGATGGATGTTTGCCTCCTCGCTCATCCCCAGCCGATCTCCGTAAAGAATACTGCAAAGAATGCGTCGAGTACGATAACGGCGAAGATGGCAGAGACCACAGCCATGGTGGTGCGCAGGCCGACCTCTTCAGAATTTCCGCGCACCTGCATGCCGTGATAACAACCTGCCAGCCCCACGATCAGGCCAAAGACCGGTGCCTTTACCAGTCCGACATAAAGATCATGCAGGGGGACGACATCCTGTATCCGGTCCAGGAAGTTCCAGAAGGGGATGCCCAGCAGCAAATCGCCCACCACCGCGCCGCCCACAATGGCCGCGACAGAACTGAAAAAGCTAAGCAGGATCATCATGAATGTGCAGGCAATAATGCGCGGGATCACCAGCGCCTCTATCGGGGAAATGCCGATAGTACGCATCGCATCCACTTCTTCGGTCAGCTTCATCGTCCCGATCTGCGCGGCGAAGGCACTGCCAGAACGGCCCGCCACCATGATCGCGGTCATCAAAACGCCCAATTCGCGCAGGGTTATCCGGCCGACGAGGTTTACAGTCAGTGTTTCAGCCCCGAATTGTTCAAGCTGCACTGCACCCTGTTGTGCAATGACGATGCCGATCAGGAAACTCATCAACCCGATAATTGGCAGCGCGGCCACCCCCACCAGTTCAAACTGGCGCACCAGCGCCGTCCAGCGGATGCGGCGCGGATGACGCAGCAATGTGCCAAAACCGATCAGTACCTGCCCCAGAAAGCCGACCACACCAACAATGCCGTGCCAGGCCTTTTCAACCTTGTCCCCCATGAACAGCGGCACCCGTTGCCAGATCGGTTCATGTATGGGCAGAACTTCTTCCTGGCTGACAGACTTCTGGACAGCACGGATCAACCGTTCGGCCCGCGCGCTGGCGCCGGTAATTTCCGCACCATGATTGCGCGCCAGACGGCTGGCGATCCATGCGCCAACAGTATCGATTTCCGTCACCTGGCTCAGATCAATAGTGGTGAATGGCCCGGCAATCGCATCCAGATCCTGATCAATCGCGCCAATGGTAGACACCAGATAGGGGCCGCAAAGACGCAACTGCGCACCGCTGCCCTCAACTTCCTCTACCGAAAAATGCGCCCCGCCATCCATAAGTTGCTGCTATGCGGGCAAATTGGACACATCACAAGCACTGGCGTGGCAAACAGGCCAAGCTGCCCGTTGCGTCTGGCGTCCCTCACTGGCAAGGGGTTGCGAAATTAGGCGGGTACGGCCCGTAACGAGCAATAGCGAACACACAAAATGACAACCGAACTGCCAAAAACATTTGATCCTGCTGCGATTGAAACGCGCTGGTATAGCCATTGGGAAGAAAACGGGCTGTTCCGCCCCGAGCGCCCCGATGCGGAAGCTTTTACCATCGTCAATCCGCCGCCGAATGTAACGGGCAGCCTGCATATCGGCCACGCGCTGGACAATACGTTGCAGGATATCGTGATCCGTTATGAACGGCTGCGCGGCAAGGATGCGCTGTGGGTGGTGGGCACTGACCATGCCGGGATCGCCACGCAGATGGTGGTGGAACGCCAGATGGAGGCGCGGCAGGACAAGCGCACCAATTATTCCCGCGAAGCTTTCATAGAGAAAGTGTGGGAATGGAAGGCGGAATCTGGCGGCCAGATCACCCGCCAGCTGCGCCGCCTGGGCTGTTCGATGGACTGGTCCCGCGAACAGTTCACCATGGACGAACATTTCACCCGTGCGGTGCTGAAAGTATTCGTCGATCTCTACAATGAAGGCCTGATCTACCGTGACAAGCGGCTGGTAAACTGGGACCCAAAGCTGAAAACCGCGATCTCGGACCTCGAGGTCGAGACGCAGACGATTGCGGGTGGTTTCTGGCACTTCAAATATCCGCTGGCTGCCGATGAAAACGGAAACCCTGTGACGCTGGCTGATGGCCGCGATTATATCGAAGTCGCGACCACACGGCCTGAAACCATGCTCGCCGATATGGCGGTGGCGGTGCATCCAACTGACGAACGCTACGCGAGCGTTGTGGGCAAGCATGTCTTGCTGCCGATCACCGGGCGGCGCATCCCCATCGTGGCAGATGAGCACGCCGACCCGGAACTCGGCTCGGGCGCGGTGAAGATCACGCCCGGACATGACTTCAACGACTTTGAAGTGGGCAAGCGCGCAGGCATTGCGCCTGCAGACATGCTCAACATGCTGGATGGCGATGCCAATGTTTGCCAGACGGCGGACGGGCTTGTGCCCGACGAATTCATCGGCCTGCATCGCTTCAAGAAAGACGGTGTCGATGGCGCGCGCGAACTTGTCGTTGCACAGCTGAAGGAACAGGGTTTCCTGATCCCGCATAAAGCCAAGAACAAGGCGGGTGAGGAGATCGAAAGCGATGCCGAACCGCGCCAGATCGCCACACCCTTTGGTGATCGCGGCGGCGTGGTGATCGAACCCTGGCTGACCGATCAATGGTATGTGAATGCCGCAGAACTGGCCAAGGGGCCGATTGAAGCGGTGAAGAGCGGCGCGATCGAAATCGTGCCCAAATCATGGGAAAAAACCTTCTTCAACTGGATGGAGAATATCCAGCCCTGGTGCGTCAGCCGCCAATTGTGGTGGGGCCACCGCATTCCGGCGTGGTATGGGCCATCCAAATCTATAAATGGACTCATCTATGATGGACGATCACCCGATGGCCATCAGGTATTCGTCGCAAATTCTGAAGCCGAAGCCAAAGCGCAAGCTGAACAGTTTTACGGGCCAGATTTCGAAATTTATTTCTCTGAATCGCCAGCTTCGAATGGTCGAGACGGCTGGCCCGCCGAGGCAGCAGGAACAATCGGAAGCACCTCTGGGAAACAGCCAATCCCGCTCCTGCGTGACGGTGACGTCCTCGACACCTGGTTCTCCTCCGCGCTGTGGCCCTTCGCCACGCTGGGCTGGCCCGATGACACCGCGCTGATGCAGAAGCATTACCCCAATGATCTGCTGATTTCGGGCTTTGACATCCTGTTCTTCTGGGATGCGCGCATGATGATGCAGGGCATGAAAATGACCGGGCAGATTCCATGGCCGCGCCTCTATCTGCATGGGCTGGTGCGTGCGGCGGATGGCGCGAAAATGTCCAAGTCGAAAGGCAATGTGGTCGATCCGCTGGGCCTGATCGACCAATATGGGGCGGACGCGCTGCGTTTCTTCATGGCGGCGATGGAAAGCCAGGGCCGTGACATCAAGATGGATGAGAAGCGGGTGGAGGGCTATCGCAACTTCGCCACCAAGCTCTGGAATGCCACGCGTTTCTGCCAGTCCAACGGCATTGGCGCCTCCAGCACGATCAAGGCGCCTGAGGCGAAGCTGGCGGCGAACCAGTGGATCATCGGTGAAGTGCAGCAAACTGTCGAGGCGCTGGATGCGGCCATGGCCGATCTGCGCTTCGATGCGGCAGCCAACACCATCTATCACTTCACGTGGGACAAATTCTGCGACTGGTATCTGGAACTCATCAAGCCGGTTTTCGCGGGCGATGCCGACAGTCCGGCAGCTGTGGAAACCCGGGCTGTTGCTGGCTGGGCGCTCGACCAGATCCTTGTCATGCTGCACCCCTTCATGCCCTTCATCACCGAAGAGCTGTGGCATGCGCAGGGCAAGCGCCAATATGAGCTGATCCTCGCCCAGTGGCCCAATCCGCGTGCGCATGTTTCCAAGGAAGCAACCGATGCGATTGACTGGGTGATCGACCTCACCACCGCCACCCGCAGCGCCAAGAATGAGCTGGGCATTGCCCCCGGCGCGAAACTCGCTGCCTTCTGCCCGGCACCGTCTGACGTGGCGCAGCGCGTGGTGGAGCGCAGCAGTGCGGCCATTGAACGGCTGGCCCGCCTGACTCCGGTGACATTGGGTGACGCGCCGTCCGGCCCCGCCATGCAGGTGACGGCTGGCGGCGATATCTTCATCATCCCGCTGGAAGGCGTGATCGATGTCGATGCCGAAAAGGCGCGTTTGCAAAAGGCGTTGGAAGCTTCGCAGAAAGAAGCCAAATCGCTCGAGGGGCGCCTAGGCAATCCCAACTTCGTCGAACGCGCCAAGCCTGAAGCGGTGGAGAAGGCGCGAGAAGACCATGCCCACCACGCGGCAGAGGTTGAGCGGCTGACCGCGGCACTGGCGCGGCTGGGGTGATGTGGCGCTGATCCTTGCCACGCAGGCACCGGGTGAGCCGGAGATATTCGCCAGCCTGCAGGGCGAAGGCCCCAGCGCGGGCATGCCTGTGGCTTTCCTGCGCCTCAGCCGCTGCAACCTAGCCTGCACATGGTGTGACACGGCCTATACCTGGCATTTTACCGGCGATAACCGCCCGCATCGCGGCGGCGAGACTTATGACCGCAAGGCCAATCAACTGGAACTGGACGTGGCACCGGTGGCCGCGCGGATCGCCGCTTTGGGCCAGAAACGCCTCGTCATCACCGGGGGGGAACCGCTGTTGCAGGCGGGCAAGCTAGCCGAATTGCTGGAACTGCTGCCCGATATTTCAGTCGAGATCGAAACCAATGGCACGGTCGCGGCACCGCAACGGCTGGATATCCGCATCGACCAATACAATGTCAGCCCCAAGCTTACCCATTCGGGCAATCCGGCCGATCTGGCGCTGATCCCGGAACGGCTGGATGCCTATGCCACCGACAGCCGTGCCTTCTTCAAATTCGTGATTGCCGAACCTGCCGATGTGGAGGAGGTGTTGGCGCTCCACGCACGCTATCGTTTCCGCCCCGGTCATGTTTTCCTGATGGCGGAGGGGACGGACAGCGCCACCCTGCGCGCCCGCGAAAAATGGCTGAGCGAGCTATGCCTGCAGCATGGCTTCCGCATGAGCGACCGCCTGCATATCCATCTTTATGGGGATACCAGAGGTACTTAACTTGTTTACGCCCTCAAACGCCGGGCGCGGGCCGTCCGGCCCGCTTGGCTTCGGCCTACCGGCCGTCGCGCAGTCGCGCTCTGGCTGCCGCAACCAGTATACCAACGGTCGGGATTTTTACGAGGGTGGAGCGAGAATGGTGGCGTGCGAGAACCGGCGCGCAGCGACCATTTCAGGTCGTGAGCACCGGAAGCACAGCAGGCTGCTATTCGCAGCCCACTCTCGTAAAAATTAGCCCTGCGAGCGCCAGCGTTGGACGACGCGCTGTACCGCCTCTTCCTCGCCGCCGCTTTCGTTCCACAGCTCGACAAAGCTGGGATCTTCAGAGGCAGGACGCTTGTTTTCTTCCAGATTGTCAAACGCAACACGAACCGGGATCGCCACACCTTCACCGCAGATAATGCATTCGCGGTTACGCAAAGCGGGGATTGAATCGAGAAAGCCGCGCGCACCTTCGGGCATGGCGGCCTTCACGAAAGCCTGATCTCGATCATTGTTCAAACGCATGGAGATGATGGTACCGCACTGCGACAGCACGCCTTCGGCAAGGTCAGACGGGCGTTGCGTGATCAGACCCAGCGAAATGCCGTATTTACGGCCTTCCTTTGCGATCCGGCCCAGAATGCGACCCACGGATGAGCCATCGGCATTCTTTTCGCTCGGGACATATCGGTGCGCCTCTTCACACACCAGCAGGATCGGACGGGTCTTTTCATCGCGGCCCCAGATCGCAAAGTCGAACACCAGGCGGCTGAGCACCGCCACCACGGTTGAGGTAATGTCAGAAGGCACACCCGACACGTCGATAATCGAAATCGGCTTGCCACTACCGGGCATACGGAACACCTTGCCGATGAAGTCGGCCATGGTGTCACCCACCAACATGCCAGAGAACATGAACTGGTAACGCGGATCGCTCTTCAGCTCCTCCAGCTTGTTCTTGATCCGCATATAGGGGGCAGAAGTGGTCGCCTTGTCGAGCTTGCCCATTTCATCCTGGATGATGTTGGACAGGTCGGACAGCAAATATGGGATGGGCGAATCGACGGTGATCTTGCCCATATGTTCGGCCAGACGGCTCTTCTGGCGCGATTTCAGCAGGCATTTGGCCAGAATATCCTCATCCACCTGCCGTTCATTCCCGTTGCTGGTCAGCAGAACTTCGCAATGTTCTTCAAAGTTCATCAGCCAATAGGGCATTTGCAGATTGGACACGTCCAGGATCAGGCCGGTCTGGCGGAAAGCCGCCGAATATTCGCCGTGCGGGTCAATCATCACAATATGCCCATCAGGCGCAGCCTGGCAGATACGGTGCAGGATCAGCGCCGCACTGGTCGATTTACCTGTACCCGTCGATCCCAGCAGCGCAAAGTGTTTGCCCAGCATGGCATCGACATAGATACCGGCGCGAATATCCTTGGTCGGGAACACGGTGCCGATCTGGATATTGGCGCGGCCATCACTGGCATAGACCTGTTTCAGATCTTCTGTTGTGGCAGGGTAAACCATGGCCCCCGGGATAGGGTAGCGCGTCACACCACGGCGGAAGCCACGCAGAACACCGGTGAGTTTTTCTTCAACACCTTCGCCCAGAAAATCGATATCCGCCAGAATGCCGCCATTGGCACGGCGATCCTTGCGCTGTGTCCGCACGCTGGCGAGCAGCCAGCTGTTGCCGACGCGGATCTTGATCTGGCTGCCGACCTGCCCCGCCAGCATGACCGAAGGATCATCATCCTCCATACATTCATTGAGCCGTTCAGGATCGAGCGCGATCTGCGAACCAGACCCGGCGATTTCCAGCACCACGCCCAGCGGCAATTTGGCGCATTCGGAAGGTTCGCTGGTAGATGGCTTAGGGGCAGCATCCTGCGCGGGAACGCCCTGCGGCACCGGTGCATGTGTAGCACCGCCAGCAGGCTGGAACTGGTTGTGATTCTGGTTGCCCATATCGGTCATATGCTCAAGCTTTCCCCTTGGCTCGGTAATTCAGGGAAAGCGCATAACAATAAGTCGGTTAAAATCGCGTCAACGCTAATATGCGAATGATACTGCCAATCAGCGGAACAAACGGCCTGCCAGAAAGCCCATGCCGATGGAAAGGCACACGGCAACAATGCCATAGATCAGCGAATATTGTTGCGATGCCATTTCCACAAAGCGTTCAAACCCGACCTTGCGCACTTCCACATCCGCCACAGCAGAAGCTATGACACGGCCATTGGTTATGGCAAAGGTTTCCGCGGTATATTTGCCCGTCGGCACATTGGAGGGGAGCGAAATACGCGCGTGATAGAGAACCTGTTCGCTGATCGTCACGCCTCCATCGATCTGGGTGTAGAGACCTTTGCGATGGCGCTGATCCACCAGCCCCGCAGCGAAACGTGCCTGTTTTTCAGGATCGATCTGGCCTGAAGGAGAAAGCTGGATGAATTCTGTCCCCAGTTCATAAATGGCGGCTGTTCGATCATCGACTATGCCCTTGATCGGCCGGCTGGACGCAACTGCGAAGAATGAAGGGGCAGAACGAAAATCAGAGCTTTCAGCATTGATCCATATCCCGACAATGCGTTCTTTTTCACGCATGCGGATCGGCTGAGTGGGCCCTTTAAGCACCACGACAATGTCATATTCAGCCCCAGCGCGGCGACCGGCAGGGTCCAGAATTGCACCATAGAGCAATAATTCTGTGCCCGTGAAGCCCTGGCGCACCTGCACTTCTTTCTGTGACACTTCCGGCACCAGAATGGCATCGCGCTGCCCCATCAGGAACAGTGCTGCGATGAGGAGGAACACCCCTCTCATAGCGGGGACACAGTGAAAATTTCATCGGGCTGATAGCCCAACCCCAATGCCATGCGGATGGCAACCAGCAACACGATGCCGGCCAACACCATACGTAGGATTTCAGGCCGCGCCTTGAGCGCGATTTGCGTGCCAAACTGTGCCCCGATCACGGAACCCAGCAGCAACAGGCCGGCCAGCACGATATCCACCGCCTTGGTAGTGAGCGAGTGCATCATGGTGGTTGCCATGGTTACAAACAGAATCTGGAACAGCGATGTACCAACAACAACATTCCCGCTCATCCCCAGAATATACAGCATGGCCGGCACCAGCATGAAGCCACCGCCAACGCCCATCAGCATCGTCAATATGCCAACCAAGACGCCCAAAATCGCAGGTGCCAAGGGCGAAATATAAAGGCCCGAACTGTAAAATCTCCAGCGCAGCGGAAGTGAAGCAACCAGTGGGTGGTGTCGCCGTTTCTTGACCTTGGGCGCCACCCCATCCTTGGGCCGCCAGGCTTCCAGTGCTTCCCGCATCATCAGGGTGCCGATTGTGCCTAGCATAAGCACATAGAGAATGCTGATGACGACATCGATCTGGCCAATTGCCTGAAAGAACCGAAACAGCAGGGCGCCAATCATCGCACCGATGATGCCACCGCCCACCATCACCATGCCCATACGGTAATCAACACCGCCACGCCTGCCATGCGCCAGCACACCCGATACACTGGCCCCGGTCACCTGAGTTGCTGCAGAAGCCGCGGCAACCGTGGGTGGAATACCGTAAAAGATCAGCAATGGTGTGGTGAGAAATCCGCCGCCCACTCCGAACAGGCCAGACAGAATGCCCGTGAGCACGCCAAGCGCCACGATCAGCAGGCCGTTTACTGACAGATTCGCAATGGGAAGGTAGACATCCATGATTGACTATCCCCTAGCCCAGCGAACCAGCGGATTAAAGCCAAGTGATTGGCGAATTCTCTAAAACCGTGTCGACAGCGTAACAGCCGCGCCCGATGCTGGTTCTGCGTCTCCCGCCACACGGGCACGATAATCCACTGCCAGGCGGGCCGGAACATGCCCGATATCCAGATCAAGTCGCATGGTTGGCCCCACATCAGTGCGCGCGGCACCCTTTTGCGCGCCAGCCCAAAGGCCCGCACCCATGCTAAGCCGTCCCAGATCGAACCGTTCGACATCGCGCAGCACATGCAACTGGCCATCAGCAAAAGCCGTGGCGAATTTTCCGCCTACATAGCCGCCCTGAACATACATTTCCGCACGCATTCCGGCTGGCAATTTGTGCGGTGCCAGCTCAGTCGTCAGCATTGCCGCCGGGCGCAGATCCGTGCCTGTTGTGCGATCTGTCACGCGCAATTCAGCATGGGCGCGCAGCGGCAGATTGGCCAAGGGTCGCGCCGATACACCCGGTGCAAGCTCACTTTCACCCCGGCTGACAAGCGCGCGATAGGCCCTGAGATAGGCACGAGGATCGCGCCCATCCTGCGGGGCAAGGCGATAACGCAACACCGCCCCTGCCTGGCTGGCACCATAGGTAGGCACGCGGCCTTGGGAAATGGCGGTTGCACCTGATCCTTCACGCCACAATGCCCATGTATCGACTGACCAGCGATCCTGCCTCGGTGCACGCGCTGGCGGCAATTGCCCCACCTCTGCCGCGTGTACCATGCGGTCTTCCACATCCTGCGGCACCGGCAAATGTGCCATGGCCGCCAGGAACATCATCTGATGCGCCCCTGCGGCGCGGGAATTTGCGGAAAACCCACCGACAGATGCCGTATCCACTCCATCGCCAGCGCTTGATTGTGCGCTATCAAGTGATTGCCCCGTTAAAGGGCCCAGCCACGGTGTCGGCCGATCACGCAATTCCGGTAACAGCCCAGGCTGCACTGCGGGATCAGCGCCATCCTTTTCTGGCGCAGTCTGGCCCGATACACCCGCCTGAGAATTCATCGGCACAGCTTCCACGGCCAGATTGGCTTGTGCCAGCGTGGCTGCAAATGGCGATTCCCACAGCACGGTGCGCGCGCCAATCCACATGCCCAGAACGGCCAGCAGGACAACTAGCGGGCGACCACGCGAGCGGGTCTTGAACGAGCTCATGCCGCTTGCTCCTGCCGTATAACATCACGCGCAGGATGCGCATGATGGGGTGTCTTGTCCCATACGACAGCGCGCCCCAGCAACGACCGGCAATAGGCGAACAGCGCCCGCCTTCCGGCCATGATAGCAATGATATTGGCCACTGGCAGGCGCAGCACAGCCCGCACACCTTCGACAGTGCCGTATTCGCGCGCGGTAAAGGCAAAGCGCATCAGCGCCCGCCACACAAAGCTGAACACATTCACCGCCAGCAACAGTTTAAGCGGCGTGGAAAGCTGCAGGTGTTCACCATGACCCAGCATGGCCGCAACCCATCCAAGTGTAGACAGCGCCAACAGCAGATAGGCCATCAGCAGTACAAGCGCCGTCATCGGGCCGCGCCGGTCACGCATGCGCATCCAAATCTCGCTGGGCCGCATGGTCCAGCCGAGCCTGTCCCAACCCTGTAGTGCGATACCATGCACCCAACGCGTTTTCTGGCGCACAATATGGTCAAGCCGTGCCGGGAAATAGGCGCGCGTTGCCACCAATTCGCCATCTTCACCGCGTGCACGCAGGAACTGGCCACGGCCACCCTGTTCCGCAATCGAAATACCCAACTCATAATCTTCGGTCAGAGAATCTGCCGCAAATGGCAATTGGTTGTCATGAGAATGCGCCAGGCGATCCAGCGCCGCCCGCCCGGCAGCACAGCCAACGCCAGCAGCCGGCACGGTCGCCGTCAATGCATCGCGCACCGGCAAGGCCTTGCCATGCGCCTCGGCAAATTCCTCGCAATAATGACTGCCCAGCCAGCGGCTGCCCACTTGCGGCATGGGCAAAACCGGCAGTTGAACGAAATCTGCATGGGCCATAGCTCGATCGAGCAGTGGCAGAGCTGCCGGATCGACCATATCCTCGGCATCATGAAATACGACCATGCGCACTTTTTGCCCGCCGCGCTGTTCATCACTGATCAGTGCCTGATACAGGCGATTGAGGCAGTCGGCCTTGGTGGTGGGGCCAGCCTGGTCATAAATCACCAGTCTCAGGCGCGGATCGCCCGGTGCTGCCTTGGTCACCGCAGCGATTGTTTCAGGATCATTGCGGTAACAGCCAACATAAAGCTTCAGATTGTCCTGCGGCCATGCCGCCAGCATATGCGCGATAGTGTCGCCGATCACCTCCGCCTCATCCCAGGCGGGAACAAAGATCGCCGCATCGCCTTCCAGTTCCAATCCGGCCAGGGAGGCGCGATTCACCTGATGTGTTCTGGTTCTGCCGGTCAGACGCATCCACAACCATGTGAAATCCAGCGCCAAATCATCGATGGCACCAATCAGAAAGAATACCCCGGCAAACAGCAGCAATTCATGCTGAAACAGCACAATCCATTGCCAAACGGACAGATCCCAAATTGCCAAGATAATCCGACCCCCTATCGGAAATTAGCCTAACGCTAACAATCCACCCTTGCAACGCCGGAAAGATTACGAAAGAGAGATCGCAATCATGGCACAGAGCAAATCACCCCTTCGCACCCTTTTTGCGCCCGTGCGCGCCCTTTTCGTCAGCGATGCATCGGCAGGCATATTGCTGATCCTGGTGGCCGCGGCCGCCATGCTGGCAGCCAATTCTGCGCTTTCAAGCGAATATAATGAATTGTTTTATGGGGAATTGCGCTGGACGCCGATCCCCAAGCTGGATGATTTGCACCTGTGGATCAACGATGCACTGATGGCGATTTTCTTCTTTGTTGTCGGGCTGGAAGTGAAGCGTGAAATGGTGGCCGGGCAACTGTCCGATCCCATGCAGCGCCGCCTGCCAATGCTGGCCGCCGCTGCCGGCATGGCCGCGCCAGCGGTTGTGTTCATGCTGGTATCTGGCGGTGGGGAATATTCCAATGGCTGGGCCATTCCCGCAGCCACTGACATCGCCTTTGCCATGGGCGTTCTGGGCCTGCTGGGCAGCCGCGTCCCCGCATCACTGCGCCTGTTTCTGCTGACCGTGGCGATCGTGGATGATATCGGCGCAGTGCTGGTGATCGCGCTGTTCTATACTCCAACAATCAAGATGGTCTGGCTGGTCGCATCCATCGTGATCTTTGGCCTGATGGTGGCGATGAACCGCATGCGGGTGAGCATTTTCTCACCCTATATCCTGCTGTCTATAGTGCTGTGGTACTGTGTTTTGCACACGGGCGTTCACGCCACGATTGCTGGTGTGGTTGCCGCGCTGACCATTCCCATGCACCGCAAGGATGGTAATTCCATGCTTGAACGGCTGGAGCATGGCCTTGCTCCGTGGAGCGCATATCTGATCGTGCCCATTTTCGGCTTTGCCAATGCAGGTGTTTCGATGGAAGGGTTGGGTCCTGAAAACCTGCTCGATCCCCTTCCAGTGGCCATTGCGGCGGGCCTGTTCCTGGGCAAGCAGATCGGCATTTTCTCCGCCATCTGGATTGCGGAAAAGATCGGTTTTGCCGAACGCCCGCAAAACGCGAACTGGGCAGAGATCTGGGGTGTATCGATCCTGTGCGGGATCGGTTTTACCATGTCGCTGTTTATCGGCGGGCTTGCCTTCCCCGGGTCACCTTTGCTGATAGAAGAAGGCAAGATCGGCATTCTGATCGGATCGGCCATTTCAGCAGTGGTTGGCTATATCATCCTGCGCATGACGACGACCCACCCGGAAGAAGAATGCAATGACCAGGGTGATCAAGTCGCCAATCAGTAACCCCGGCACTCACCGGAACTGACACGCAATTACCAACTTCCGGTGTTTTCCATGCTGGCCCAGGGTTCCTGGGGTGGCAGATGCCCATCCTGCAGAAGCTCAACCGATATGCCATCGGGTGATTTGACAAAGGCCATATGCCCGTCACGCGGCGGACGATGGATCGTGTGCCCCGCATCCATCAATCGCTGGCAAGTCTCGTAAATGTTGTCGACCCGATAGGCGAGATGGCCGAAATTGCGCCCGCCGTCATAGGTTTCAGGCGCGCTGCCATCTTCCGCCGGCCAGTTATAGGTCAGTTCAACCTCGGCCAGCCCCTCCTGTCCGGGCGCAGCCAGAAAGATCAGCGTGAAGCGCCCCGCCTCGACTTCAAACCGGCGCACTTCCTCCAGCCCGATCAGGCCGAAGAATGCCACTGTCGCATCTGGATCGGTCACCCGGATCATGCTGTGAAGATATTTGACCACGCTTGCTCCACTCCGTTCAAAATCAGTTCATCGACAGAATTGCACAACTCACCGCACACAAACCCTGTTCAGGAGGATGCGATGAACGACCAGCCAGTGCAAGCGAGTGAATACACGAAACCGGGATTTCCGCTCGACCCGGTAAGTTTGCGCTGGATCACCACATCGCTGATCGCCGCGTTGGGACTGATGGCGGGCGGCTATTTGCTGGGCAATGGCCTGCTGCGTGCGAAGGAAGCGGAGAGGTCCGTCACCGTGCGCGGCCTGGCCGAACGTGACGTTACCGCAGACCTTGCCACCTGGACGATCTCCTATTCCTCCAGTTCGACCGATCTCGCCGCGGCGCAGGCCAAGGTCCAGCAGGACACAAAATCGATCGAGCAATTCTTCGCCGGGCTCGGCTTTCCCAAGGACGCACTCCAGCCGACCGGCGCCAACGTATCGAGCTATCGCGACCGCGGCGTCACCACCTACACCGTCCGCCAGCGATTGGCACTGCGCACGAATGACATCAAGCTGGCACAGAAGGCGGTCGCCCGGCAGTTCGATCTGGTCAATCGCGGGGTCTTGCTGGAAGAGGGTTCAGGCATGAGCTACACCTTCACCAAGCTCAACGATATCAAACCGGAAATGGTGGCCGAAGCGACCAAGGATGCGCGCGCATCTGCCGAACAGTTCGCCAAGGATAGCGGGGCCAGCGTCGGTGCAATCCGCGATGCGACCCAGGGCTATTTCTCGATCGAGGGGCGCGACGGGGAAAGCGGCGGTTGGGGCGTCAGCGACAGCCCCTATAAGAAGGTGCGCGTGGTCACCACGGTCAATTTCACGCTCGGCTAAGCGCCAGCCACATAGAACAAGGCCCGCCCCGGAGATCCGGAGCGGGCCCTGCAGCATTTACGCATAAACCAAATGCTGGTTCAACCCGAGCCGCTCGGAAACCTCTACTACCCGGTAGCCTCGCTCGGTGATCTGCGCCACCGCATCACGCTTGAACTCGTCACTGAAATTAGCCTGCCCCATCGTCGCCTCCTGTCCTCAAAATTAAGAAAGAAAGCATCCACAAATCTAGGGGCTATTCAGGTTCAGTTGTCAGTCGCCTTGGTAACAATTGCATAAACTTCGATTTCCACTTTCTGCCACCCCCTGATCATCGAACTCACTTGAATAAGAGTGCTCGCTGGACGAATTGAATCAAAAGCTTCGCTGTGTGCTTTCGCGACGAGATCGGCATCCTTGATGTCTGTCAAATAAACGACCGTTCGCACCACGTCCGCAAAAGATGCGCCCACCTTGTCAAGCGCGGATGAAATAGTCGCCAGCGCAGAACTGGCTTGTTCATAGGCATCTGCATTTTCATACTCGGCAGATGCGCAAGTTCCAGATACATGTATCTGATTATCCACCGCAACTGCCCTTGAATATCCAAAGACGTCTTCATAAGCGCCGCCAGACGAAATGTTTTTGCGTATTAAGGTCATCTCATCATTCTCCACTATGAGTAAAAATAATATTATGTATGAATTAATTCAAATAAATCGAACTGTCTTAGCATGAATAGAGTGTATTTTTTGATTTCTTACCAATTGTATTGGTCATAAAATGATATTAAAGTACTTAACAATTAAATTACTCCCCATAAATATCATAACGCAAAATTAGAAATTGCCTTCCACTATACAGAATTTAAGATAAGTACTTCCCGTCGCTCAAACCTGGCCGGTTCGCAAGCAGCTCATCGACGACGGTTGGATCAGCGAGGGTTGAGGTGTCGCCAAGGTTCGAGGTGTCATTTTCCGCGATTTTGCGAAGGATGCGACGCATGATCTTGCCGCTGCGTGTCTTGGGCAATCCGGGCGCAAACTGAATGATGTCCGGCGTCGCAATCGGGCCGATTTCCTTGCGCACCCAACGGATCAGCTCCTTGCGCAGTTCGTCGTTGTCTTCGGTTCCGGCAGTAGTGGTGACATAGGCATAGATGCCCTGTCCTTTGATGTCATGCGGCAGGCCGACAACTGCGGCTTCGGCAACCGAGGGGTGCTCAACCAATGCGCTCTCGACTTCGGCTGTGCCCATGCGGTGCCCGGAAACATTGATGACATCGTCAATGCGCCCGGTAATCCAGTAGTATCCGTCTTTATCGCGGCGACAGCCATCGCCGGTAAAGTAGTAGCCGGGGTATTGGCTGAAGTAGGTCTGGAAGAAGCGTTCGTGGTCGCCATAAACGGTGCGCATCTGGCCCGGCCAACTATCGGTGATGACGAGCGCACCCTCGGCGTCACCTTCAAGTAAGTTGCCCTTTTCCGGGTCTAGCACAGCGGGCTCGACGCCGAACATAGGCTTGGATGCGCTACCCGGCTTGAGGTCGGTCGCGCCGGGCAGAGGCGTGATCATCGCGCCGCCGGTTTCGGTTTGCCACCACGTATCTACGATCGGGCAGCGGCGTTCGCCGACCACGCGATGGTACCAGTCCCATGCCTCAGGGTTAATCGGTTCGCCGACCGAGCCAAGCAAGCGTAATGACCTGCGGGAGGTGCGCGTCACATAATAGTCGCCCTCGCGCATCAAGGCGCGCAGGGCAGTCGGCGCAGCATAGAAGGTCTCGACTTGGTGCTTGTCGATGATGTTCCAGAACCTTGAATGATCAGGGAAGTTGGGCACTCCTTCGAACATCACCTGGGTCGCGCCGTTGAGTAGCGGACCGTAGACGACATAGCTGTGGCCGGTGACCCAGCCGACATCGGCGGCACACCAGTATATTTGACCTGGCCGGTAATCGAAGACATACTGGTGTGTCATGCTCGTCCACACGGCATAGCCGCCACTCGTATGCAGCACGCCTTTGGGCTTGCCGGTGGAGCCCGAGGTATAGAGGATGAACAGCGGGCTTTCTGCGTCCATCGGTTCGGGTGGGCAATCGGATGGTTGACCGCTTACTGCATCTGCCCAGTCGAGGTCGCGACCGTCGACCATTGGCACATCTGCCTCGGTGTGACGGTAGACGATCACTGTCTCGACCGGAACCTTCTTCAATGCCGCATCGACATTAGCCTTAAGCGGGACCTTCTTGCCGCCGCGCAAGCCCTCGTCAGCTGTAATAACAAATCGCGAGCCGCAATCCTCGATCCGGCCAGCCAGTGCATCGGGCGAGAACCCGGCGAACACGACCGAATGGATCGCTCCGATGCGAGCGCATGCGAGCATGGCGATCACTGCTTCAGGAATCATCGGCAGATAGATCGTTACCCTATCTCCTTTGGCCACACCCTTGGCCTTCAGCGCATTCGCACAGCGGCATACCGCACCATGAAGCTCGCGATAGGTCAGCTGGCGGACTTCGTCGTTGGGATCATCCGGCTCCCAGATGATCGCGAGCGCGTCACCACGTTCGGCTAAGTGTCGATCGAGTGCATTGGCGCAAATGTTGAGCCTGCCGCCTGTAAACCAGCGGATGTGAAAGTCAGACTCGTCAAAAGAGGTATCTTTGACCGTCTCGAACGGTTCGATCCAGTCAATCCGACTAGCTTCCTCGCGCCAAAACGCGTCGGGATTTGCGATCGACTTGCGGTATTTTTCTTCGTAAGTCTGACTATCGATGAGCGCAGAAGACGCCCATTCGTTAGGCACAGGGTAAGAAGAATGTATCAATTGAACCCTCCTTATCATAAATACTGACACGTGATCTCGCTCCCGAAAAAGGAAGTCATCCATCGTGTCCGTCGTCAGAACATTTGGCACAACTCGCGGCGTAGATCAGCGGAGTGTGAGCCTCGTCTCGGTTTGATGTTTAGGCGGCGAGCTTGCGGTGTTGCGAGCGCCGATGTTCGAATATCTTTCGATTGATCCTTTCTCTTCGCTTGATGATGGCGGGAGCCCTGCCGAAGTAGGCATCGGCGGGTATCACATTGTCGAGGCTCTCGTGGTAGCGCTGGTGGTTGTAGTGCTCGACGAACGCCTCGATCTGGCTTTCGAGATCGCCGGGCAGGAAGTAGTTCTCCAACAGGACACGGTTTTTGAGCGTCTGGTGCCGGCGTTCGATCTTGCCCTGGGTCTGGGGATGGAAGGGCGCACCGCGAACGCGCTCCATCTGCTTGCCATTGAAATAGTTGGCCAGTTCTCCGGCGATGTAACTCGGACCGTTGCCGCTCAAGAGCCGCGGCCTGTGCAGCATGTTGGCGTGATTGCAGCCCGAAGCTGCCAGCGTCATATCGAGCGTGTCAATGACGTCCTCGGCTCGCATGGTGGTGCAGAGCTTCCATACAATGATGTAGCGCGAGTAATCGTCGAGCACGGTCGACAGGTACATCCAGCCCCATCCGATGATCTTGTAGTAGGTAAAGTCGGTCTGCAACATCTCGTTGGGACGCGTGGTCTGCGTGTGGAACGCCTCAGCGGCCTTGATCACCGTGTAGGCCGGGCTGGTGATCAGATCGTGGGCCTTCAGGAGACGATAGACCATGGCTTCCGATACGAAGTAGCGTCGCTCGTCGGTGAAGCGCACCACCAGCTCGCGCGAGGATAGATCGGTCTGCTCCAGCGCGAGTCTGACGATCTGGTCCTGGATATCGTCTCCGGTGCGGTTCCACGCCCGGCTCGGTGCTGAGGGGCGGTCAGCCAGTGCCTCCGGCCCGCCCTCGAGGTAACGGCCATACCAGCGGTAGAAGGTTCGCCTTGCCACGCCGAGCTGGTCCAGCGTGCAAATGGCAGGCAGATGTGCCTGCTCAACGAGCTTGATGATCTCCAGCTTCTCGGATGCGGGGTATCTCATTCTTCGTCTCCCCCAAGCCCTGTCATGCTTTTTTGAGCAGCCGGTTCTCCAAAGTGAGGTCGGCCACGCACTCCTTCAGATCGCGCGCTTCACGGCGCCAGACCCTTCACCTCGCCCGTAGTCGCAGCACGCGCAGTGTCACCAGCCAGGCGGCGCTTGCCAGCCTTCATGAACTCCTTGAACCAGGTGTCTACAGGCTCTGCGCAATCCCTTCGCGGCGGCACAGCTCGACGATCGAGTCATCATCGCGCAGGCTATCGACCACGATCCTGATCTTGTCTTCGGCGGAGAAGTGTCGGCGGGTTTGCCGCCGGATGTCTTTGACCACCTGCTCAGCAGGGGCCTTTGTTCGCGATTTTGCATTGAAGGATTTGGGTCTCATCTTCGTTCCTTCGTCACTACAACGAGACCCAAACACTCCTTAAATCACAACCTCAAATCTGTGCCATAGGTGCTGGCATCAATCAGATTAATGGCCATATCAGAAATTAACTCTTGCGGAAACACCCCACCAACGCGGTTTGGCGTAACTGAACACCGAGTTGCCACCTGTTGTCGTCAAGTCGAACACAAAATTTGTCCGATCGACATCGCTGATGTTATCCACAAACACAGCAAACTCGATATCTGGATCAGAAAGCTGGTATGTGATTCGAGCATTATGAACGAATGAGCCCTTTAGAAAAGTCGCATAGTTATTGTCGATCGACGCATAGCGATCATCTACGTAATCGAAACTCCATTGAAGCCCAATCTTGTTGGATCCAACATCGAATGTTTTGCTGATCAGCCCATTTACCGTCCACTCTGGCGCAAGCACACCTTCCCGATCCCTAACGCCTGAATAAAAGGTCGGGACATCATACAATTTCGTTTTGAGGTAAGACGCGCCCAAGCTGAGATACAGCCCATCCATTGGCTTTGCGCTGAATTCCAGTTCACCGCCGTAGAACTCGCCATCATAATTTGCTACGATGTTCTGGAAAGCTGCGAATGTATAACCCTGGAAATTCGAATAATCGTAATAATATGCGCTCAGATTGAATTGAGCCATGCCATCCAACACACCCAGTTTTGCGCCAGCTTCGTATGCCCAGACCGTTTCCGTACTAAACGGTGTCTGATCGACCGAAAGCAGGCCAGCTACATTCGTGTTGAAACCAGGACCCTTTTGGCCACGTGCAACTCTAGCGTAAAGGAGAGTATCAGGATTAGGCTCGTAGTTCAGCTGGAAATTGCCGGTCCATAGATCTTTCGACACCTTAGAGAGATCTCCAACGGTAGCACTGCTGAAATCGTAGTCGAGTAGCGGCGGGTCATAGACAACCGTTCCAGTCCCTCCGAAATAACCATTGCCCAGTTCTAGATAATAGAGCTTCGAGTCAATCGAACGCTTGTCGTGCGTGTATCGTAGACCGAGTATAGCCGTCAGTTTGTCTGTAAGATCATATTCCAATTGGCCAAAAGCAGCATAGGATTCAAGCTTCTGCGCGACATTATTGATATCCGAGAACGAGTAGTCGCTTCCCGAGAGAGACGGATATGCGAACGATATATACGCATCCTGGTTAATGTTAAGATAAAAGGCTCCTACGGTCCAAACCAGCCTACCATCTGCGCCCGTTCCTGTGGCGCGCAATTCTTGACTGTATTGGTCAAGATTTTGACCGAGGCCGTAGTTACAGTAATTTATAGGGCCGCCGTCACAGTCTTCAAGGTAGTTAAAAGAGAAGTTGGTATAGTTGCTTACTGAAGTGATATCGGCTCCACCAAGGTCCCACTCAAGCTTGAGCGTACTTGAGAACTTTTCGTTCTCAAAGAAGCCGACATTGTTGAACTCGCTTGTCTGGGCATTTTTGAATGGATCGCGATAACCGACAAAATCGTTTCCTGGACCGGTGCCGTAAGCGTCAATATCCGCTGGTAGCGGTGCTGGGCGTCCCGTTGCAGGATCCGGATAGGTCACCACGCCCTTGTAATTTCCCGAATAATGCCGGGGCTTTTTATCATATGATACGATTGCTGTAGCAACAAGGGAGTCACCGAGGTCGGCCTCGATAGTTCCGCGCACACCGAAAAACTTGTTCTCAAATGTGTCTTTGCCTCCAGGCGCGCGATTTATCCACCAGCCGTCAGCGTCTTCGAAGCGGCCGGCGATCCGAGCCCGCACAGTATTGGAGAGTGGTCCGCTTATGGCCGCTTCCGCATTGATCGAATTAAATCGCCCGTATTCTATGGAAGCAAAGCCCTCTAGATAATCTGACGGGCCCCGACTGATAAAGTGTGCAAGGCCACCACTAGAAGCGCGACCGAAAAGCGTGCCCTGCGGACCACGGAGCACCTCGACTCGCTGTAAGTCGTATATCGGGAAAGCGGCAGCGCTCGACGAGGCGAGATAAACGTCATCAATGTAAATCGAGTTAGGAGATTCTTGCGTCGGCGAAAAGTCCGATTGAGCAATCCCACGGATGGTGAGGTTGCTGGCAAATCCGCCGCTCGAAACCGAATCGAGAAGAACGCCTGGCGCTACACGTAAGATATCTTTGGATTCACGGACACCTGCATCCCGAAGCTGCTCGCCGGAAACCGCGGTAATCGCAATGCCAACATCGTTTGCATTCTGTTCGCGCTTTTGCGCTGTGACGATAATCTCATTGCCGAGAGAATCTTGCGCCTTTGCTGCCCCACTCATCGTGATGCCCATCGAAAGAGCAGTGAAAGCCAGTAAATTACCTTTAGTCATGAACTCACCTCCCTATTTTGATACTTACCTCACGTTTCCCGCCGAAAACTCCTGGCTGCGCCGATTGAGAACTCAAATTCAATAAGGCAATATCCGTCGCTTGACGGCCTTAGAGTGTCCGTGAAATTTCCTTTGTGTCAAGTTATTTCTTCACTAGCATTGGAGCGATTGCTAAATTGGTGGTGGTCTGAGCCCGTAGATTTCCTCTATTGATAAGTAGAATCCGGCACTTACGAAGGAGACGGACGAGATGAAGAGGAGTAGGGTCATCGAGGAGAAGATCATCGCTGTGTTGAAGGGGCAGGAGGCTGGGATGGCGACGGCGGATGTGTGCCGCCGCCATGGGATCAGCTCGGCGACCTTCTACAAGTAGAAGTCGAAGTATGGCGGGCTGGAGGTATCCGATGCCCGTCGGCTGCGCCACCTGGAGCAGGAGAAAGAGCGGCTGAAGAAGCTGCTGGCGGACGCGATGCTGGATAACGCCATGCTCAAGGAGATCAGCGCAAAAAAATTCTAGCGCCCGGTACCAGGCGGCAGGCAGTGGCTCATCTCCAGGAGGTCTTCGAGGTGAGCCAGCGTCGTGCCTGTGCGGTGCTAGGCGCTGACCGGACCATGGTTCGCTATGTCAGTCGTCGCTCTGACGATGCGAAGGCCTGCGAGCGTATCAGTTAGCTGGCGAGCCAGCGACGCCGGTTCGGCTACCGGCGGCTCCACTGGCTGCTGTGCCGGGAAGGATAGGCAATGAACCACAAGAAGTTCCGACGGCTCTATCGCGAGGAGCGGCTGCAGGTGCGCCATCGTGGCGGTCGCAAGCAGGCACTGGGCACGCGGGCACCGATGGCAATCCCGCAGGAACCGAACCAGCGCTGGAGCCTCGACTTCGTCTCGCATGCCATCGCCTGTGGGCGCACGTTCCGAATCTTTGCCGTGGTCGATGACTACAGCCGGGAGTGTGTGCGCCTGATCGCGGAGACGTCGATCTCCGGCGCGGGGGTTGGGCGTGAGCTCGATGCAGCGGTCTTCGAGTGCATGGCGCGGCCGCATGCGATCGTCAGCGTTAATGGCACCGAACTGACCAGCATGGCGATCCTGCGCTGGAGCAAGGACCGGAACGTCGAGTGGCACTACATCGCCCCAGGCAAACCCTATTAGAACGGGTTCAACGAGAGCATCAATGCGCGTCTGCGGGACGAGTTCTTGAACGAGACGATCTTCACCAATCTCGCCCATGCCCGCAAGGAACTGGAAGCCTGGCGTCACGACTACAACCACTTGCGGCCCCATTCGAGCCTCGGGAACAGAACCCCGGCAGAGATCGGGGCAGGATCAATCGGCAAACCGTATCGGGGGCATGCCCCCGATACGGTTATTGCCATCGCGCCCGATGATGGGCATCAAAACGGCCCAAGACTCTACTTGTAGCTGGTAAAAACTTCGGTCTCAGACCAGCGGCCACGAACGCGTATGATGACTGTCTAAGTCCATTGGGCTGAGAGTAAGGCTTTGTCCGCGCGAGAATCAGCTAACGTTGGCGCAACGAAACAATGACGGAAATATATCGACAAGGCGTTTGAATCAGCATTGCCGGTCCGTGAGATGAGGCTGAATCAAATGTCAGCGAATCCCCCATATTCAGATCGTAGTCTTTGCTGCCGTGGCGATAAATCATTGCGCCCTCCAGCATATAAATGAACTCAACTCCATCATGCCTGAAAGAGGTATATAGGCCTGCACCCTCTTCCAATGTGATCAGGAAAGGCTCGAAAGATAACAGGCCGTCGTGATAGCTCCCAAGTAAATCGTACTGATGGCCCTCTCTCGTTCCTCTGCGCTCCATACGCATACCTTGTCCGGCCGGGACAAAGTAACAGTCTCGGCTTTTGTCTAGTTCGGAAAAGAGCGTCGCGATAGGAACATTCAGAGCTTTCGCCAACGAGGATAGAGCATGCAAAGAAGGAGAAATCCGACCGTTCTCGATTTTCGATAGGGCCGAAACCGACATTCCAGATAGGCCAGCAAGCTTACGCGACGACACTCCAAGTTGGGTTCGTAAATAACGCACCTGCGCGCCGACGGCATTTCTTACTGATTCGTGGTCAGCATCATCGGGCTGAGTTAAATTCGCAACCATCACGTTTCCTTTCAGTAACCAACCACCGCAGCCTTTAGATCGAAATTTCCTACAAGGAAATATTTTTCTTTAGGTTGACAGAATGGTAGTCGACCGTCCAAGTTATACATACATTCAAGGAGCGCCAAATGTGTGGAATTGTCGGCCTTTTTATGAAAGATCATTCGCTGGAACCAGATTTCGGCGTCCTGTTCGCAGAGATGCTCGAGACAATGACCGAACGTGGACCAGATAGTGCGGGATTTGCCGTCTATCGCGACGGCAATCCTGACGAAGTCAAGCTAGTGCTCCGCCCAACCAGCGGGGGGGGCGTAAGCGAGCTTTGCGAAGATCTTGAGAGCAATATTCCGAGTATTGCAGAGGCCGTCACTCGACACACTCACTTGCTAGTTCGGTTGCCGAGGAAGAACTTGTTCGACTTGCACAACTACCTTGCGAACCATGCCCCCGAAGTAGAGGTCATTTCTTCGGGCGAGCGGATGGAGCTCTATAAGGAAGTGGGTCTAGCCGCCGATATTTCGAGGGAGTTTGGCTTGCCCCGGATGACCGCGACTCACGGTGTAGGCCATACGCGCATGGCCACCGAATCGGCAGTTACAACGGAAGGCGCGCACCCATTCACCACCGCGCCCGATCAGTGCCTGGTTCACAATGGCTCGCTGTCGAACCACAACAATCTTCGCCGTATGCTAATGAAGAACGGCCAAACGTTCCGAACCCGGAATGATTCCGAAGTCGCCGCCGGATACATCAGCTGGCGAATGAAGGGTAACGAAGGATTAGGTCAGGCGCTTGAGCACACGCTCGATGACCTCGACGGATTTTTCACCTTTGTTGTTGGCACTGCAAACGGCTTCGGAGTGCTGCGCGACCCCATCGCCTGCAAGCCCGCTGTGATGGCACAAACCGACCAGTATGTTGCCTTCGGATCGGAATACCGCGCGCTTGCGCATCTACCGGGTATAGGCAACGCCGAAGTGTGGGAGCCAGAGCCCGCGAAGGTCTATTTCTGGGAGCGTCAGCATGCCTAATTTCGATCTCGATAATGTCACCCTGCGTGACGTAAATTCCGCGCTGCATGAGGTCGATATGAAGGCGACGGGTGATTGGACCATTTCCAATCCTCGCGGGACACATGCCCTGGCAGCGGGTGTTGACGCCCCCCTCAAGATCACCATCGACGGTAGCGTCGGCTATTACTGCGCAGGCATGAACAAGCATGCCGAAATCACCATCAACGGTTCTGCCGGCGTCGGCTTGGCCGAGAACATGATGTCCGGTTCAGTGCGCGTGAAGGGCGATGCCAGCCAGTCCGCAGGAGCAACAGCTCACGGCGGGCTATTGGTCATCGAAGGTAATGCTTCGGCGAGGTGCGGTATATCGCTTAAGGGCGCAAACATCATCGTGAAGGGCAATGTAGGACATATGTCGTGCTTTATGGCGCAAGCTGGCAACCTCGTGGTTCTGGGCGACGCCGGCGACGCACTTGGTGACTCCCTCTATGAAGCGAAGATTTTTGTTCGCGGCAAGGTCAAGAGCCTGGGCGCCGACTGTATCGAAAAGGAAATGACTCTGGAGAATGCAAAACTGCTGCAGTCACTTTTGGACGCAGCCGGCATCGACGATTGCAAACCGGAGGAGTTTCGGCGGTACGGCTCGGCACGCCAACTCTACAACTTCAAGATCGACAACGTTTTGGCGTATTAAAGGCAGGAAAGCGCGATGAACCAAAACATTCCTCTAACGACACCGCGCAAGTCATCGATCTTCGATGATTATACGATGTCGGAAATCCGCAGGGCAGCGGCTACTGGCATATACGATATCCGTGGAGCCGGCGCGAAGCGCAAGGTTCCGCATTTCGATGACCTGTTGTTCCTCGGTGCATCATACTCGCGCTATCCACTCGAGGGTTACCGAGAGAGCTGCGGTACCGACGTGACTCTCGGAAGCAACGATCGGGTCAAGAACCCGATCAAGATCGATATTCCGATCACGATTGCAGGCATGAGCTTTGGCTCACTATCTGCGCAAGCTAAGGAAGCGCTCGGCAGGGGAGCGTCTTTAGCCGGCACCTCGACTACGACAGGCGATGGCGGCATGACGCCGGAAGAGCGCGGCCAATCGAGCAAGCTGGTCTATCAATACTTGCCCTCGCGTTATGGCATGAATCCCGATGACTTGCGCAAGGCCGATGCGATCGAGATCGTGGTTGGCCAAGGAGCGAAGCCGGGTGGCGGTGGCATGTTACTCGGTCAAAAGATATCCGACCGTGTCGCGGAAATGCGCACATTGCCGAAAGGCGTCGATCAGCGTTCCGCTTGTCGTCATCCGGACTGGACTGGTCCAGATGACTGCGAGATTAAGATCATTGAATTACGCGAAATTACCGATTGGCGTGTCCCAATCTACATCAAAGTAGGTGCAACCCGTCCTTACTATGACGTTTCGCTGGCGGTAAAGTCCGGCGCGGATGTGATCGTACTCGACGGGATGCAGGGCGGTACGGCAGCAACGCAGGAAGTATTCATCGAGCATGTCGGAATACCGACTCTGGCGGCTATCCGCCCTGCTGTTCAGGCCCTGCAGGATCTCGGCGTACACCGCCAGGTTCAGTTGATCGTTTCGGGAGGAATTCGCAATGGTGCCGATGTTGCCAAGGCCATAGCCTTGGGCGCAGACGCAGTTTCAATCGGTGTTGCTGCATTGGCAGCGCTGGGGGACAACGATCCCGCTCTCGAAGAGGACTACCGAGCACTAGGCTCAACTTCGGGAGCATATGACGATTGGCATCTTGGTCAGGATCCCGCTGGTATTTCGACCCAGGATCCAATCCTTTCCTCACGTCTCGATCCTGTCGCTGCAGGACGCCGTCTCGCGAATTATCTCGCGGTGATGACGCTTGAAGCGCAAACTATTGCGCGCGCCTGCGGCAAGTCACATGTCCACAACCTTGAGCCCGAGGACCTTGTCGCGCTCTCAATTGAGGCAGCGGCTATGGCCCGCCTACCGCTCGCGGGGACCGATTGGATCCCCGGGTCCTCGCATTTTTGATGCTGTCACGTAGAGAAACGGAAACGCTCATGACCCAAAAAATGTCCAAGATCGCTGCCGATAGAGGCATCGAGTACTTCCTTGTTTGCTTTACCGACCTATTCGGCGTCCAACGTTCCAAACTTGTTCCTGCAGCCGCAATCGACGGCACCATGAAGAACGGCGCCGGATTTGCCGGATTTGCCACCTGGCTTGACATGTCGCCAGCCGATACCGACATGTTTGCAATTCCCGATCCCGACAGCTTGATCCAGTTGCCTTGGAAACCCAATGTCGGTTGGATGGCCGCCGACCTCAAAATGGGCGGCGAATGGGTGGCGCAGGCGCCGCGGGTCATGCTCAGGAACGCAATCGCCGCGGCTGCAGACAAAGGCTATGTAATGAAAAGCGGCGTCGAATGCGAGTTCATGCTCATTTCTACCGATGGCAAGGGGCCTTCAGATCCTGCCGACAACATGGAAAAGCCTTGTTACGACCAACAGGCACTGATGCGCCGGTTTGACGTTATTTCCGAGATTTGCGATGCCCTGCTCGCCTTGGGCTGGAATCCCTACCAGAATGATCACGAGGACGCGAATGGCCAGTTTGAATTGAACTGGGACTACACCGATGCGCTAGTCACCGCAGACCGTCACTCTTTTTTCAAATTTTTAGTCAAGTCGGTTGCCGAAAAGCATGGGCTGCGTGCAACATTCATGCCCAAGCCGTTTTCAAATCTGACCGGCAATGGTTGCCACGGACATTTTTCGTTGTGGTCGAGGGATGCCGACAAGAACCTGTTCCAGGACGCGAAAGGCGAGTTGGGTCTTTCGGAACTTGCTTACAAATTTCTTGCTGGAGTGCTCGACAACACCCACGAAATGACAGCGATAACCAATCCGATCGTCAACAGTTATAAAAGGATCAATGCCAAACCGACCGCTTCGGGCGCGACTTGGGCGCCGCAATCGATCACCTATTCGGGCAATAACCGAACTCACCTGATCCGCATCCCTGACGATGACAGGTTCGAATTCCGGCTCGCCGATGGCGCGGTCAATCCCTATCTATTCCAGGCTGTGATTCTATACGCAGGGCTTGATGGAATCGAACAGGGACGCACCCCAGGCAAGCGGCTGGATAATAATATGTACGATCCTAAAGAGGTAAAGAAGGACGCCAAGAAGCTACCTCTCAACTTGCTCGACGCGCTCCGTAGCTTCGAGAGATCGAAAGCGCTTCGCAAAAAACTTGGCGATGAATTCTGCAACGCCTATCTGAAGCTGAAAACAAACGAATGGCAAGAATATTCACGCCATCTTACGGACTGGGAGCGTGATTCCTACCTCGACTGCTGAACTGCTTCGCCAGAGAAATTTTGTCAGCTGAGGTGACATTGTGAAAGTGGTCCGGTAGCAAGGTTAGTATGCGGATTTCCGTTGGAAGGAAATACGTCGATAAAGAGGAAGCGGTTTAGTACAGAGCAAATTGTGGCGGTGCTGAAGCAGGTGACCGAGGAGAATGTGCGGCTAAAGAGACTGGTCGCCGAGCTGAGCCTCGACAAGGCTGTCCTCCAAGGTGTTTTGTCAAAAAAGTTTCCCCGCCAGCGCTCATGAAGAAAGTTGTAGCCTATGTCGTGTCGTTGCACGGCTACAGCGAGCGCCGGACCTGTAAGGTGACGCGGCAACATCGTTCGACGGCAGCGCAAGCTGAGCACGCGCGATCCGCGGACCGAGCTTCGCCAGCGAATGCACGAGATTGTCGCGACGCGGATCCGCTATGGCTATCGGCGGGCCTATATCCTGCTCAAGCGTGAAGGCTGGCAGGTCGGGCGCAATGTCGTCTATACCGGCTCTATCGCGAGGAGGGCCTCGCGCAGCGCACGAAGCAGCCGAGACGGCGCAAAGTGGTGGTACCGACAGGTCCGATGTCAGCCACAAGGCCCCAACGAAGCGTGGAGCCTGGACTTTGTCCATGACCAGCTGAGCAACGGGCAAAAGTTCCGCATGCTGACGGTGGTAGACGTGTTCAGCCGCGAGGCGCTGGCGATCGAGGTGGGCCAGCGACTACGCGGTGAACACTTGGTCGTGGTTCTCAACCGGCTCGCTATAAGGCGGGGTGCGCCAAAATACCTGTTCGCTGACAACGGCACAGAGTACACCGGTCAACTGGTCGGCCTGTCGGCGTACCACCATGGTGTCCGGATCGACTTCAGCCACCCGGCAAACCTACGGATAACGGACATATCGAGACGTTCAACGGGTCGTTGAGGGACGAGTGCCTCAACGTCCACTGGTTCGCTTCGCCGGCCGAGGCGAAGCGACTGATCGAGGCCTAGAGGAGGGATTACAACCTTAGCCGTCCTCACATGGCTCTTGGCAATCTGACGCCGCCGGAATATCTAGCCGGATCAGGATTTTGTCCGACCCCGAACGGGGTCGGACAAGCCGGAAACTAACCGTGGACCTGGACCACTTTCACAATGTCACCTCACGAGTGCAATAACTCTTAGAATAATTAGACCCGTCATATGACGTATTCAAGTGGATTCAACAGTCAACGAACGCCGAGTCTCGAGGACCCGGCGCTTTTACATTATGCCCAGCCCAGCTCCCTCAGACTCCAACCCGAGTTCCAGATCTTGTTCAGATGACTGATCTTATCGCCATCGAACTGCATCACATAAACGTAATCTGCCTCGAGCCGCTTGCCTGTCGGAGGGACCGGGCCGCCATCTGCTGTGTGGGTCCCAATAAATACCGCTGCGGCGGACACGTTATGGCGTTTTTCATCTACTCCAAAAGACTTTAGCCGGTAATGTGCATCAGGGAGCGGTGGCAGCAATCCGTCGCGCAACCAGTCAGCATACTCTTCAATCGTCGTCAAATCGGCAATAGGTTCAGACTGAGCCGAGAACGTTGCCCCGGGAGTGCAGTAATGTGCGACGCCGCTCCACCCCTTCCCAGTCTCGATATCATCGAAGAACGCCGCTGCAATAACCCCAATATCAGTCATCTTTGATTCCCTTTCAACTGACGGAAAACGTCGTAGCAACGATAGATGAAGCCTCTCCGTCATGCAACGGTGTATGGCGTCGGGATTCATATTGGAGCACATCAAAATGATGCTAGTTTCGATTCATTGTTGAGGCAAAGCTGACGTGACCCCCTGATTTCCCTCCAAGATTGATTAGAGTCCGGCCCTGAGAAAGGAACGGACGATGAAGCGACTG
>JADCLP010000012.1 GCA_014983025.1 Erythrobacteraceae bacterium E2-1 Yellow Sea
TAAGCATTTCGCCAATGCTGCCTAATCCCCCAACTGGGTGACGCCGCGCGGCCGTGCCCCATGTTTGCAACAGAGCCTTAAATCACAACCTCAAATCTGTGCCATTGGTGCTGACGGCGGACAGTATCCAGTTTTGCCCGCCATGCGCAAACTTTGCAGCATTGATCTGGTCCGGAACGGTCAGTGCCTCCGTGATTCTGAAAATGCTCGCGGGCTTACCCACTATGTTCCATAATAGTCTGTAGGCGTGCCTGTTTCCCTTTGCGCGTAACCCCGTTCACTGATTGGCAAACCGCTTCGCCAGCCTGGCGCTTGCACCGCTCTTCGCGGCAAGTTTGGCTCCGTATCGCATGACCGTGCGGGCATCGCGCCAACGATAGGCCTGCATGATCGCCGGCAGAGCCTCGCCTGCCGAAAAATTGTCCTGCGCCACCCCGACCCGGATCGAGTGCGACGACACCGCCTTGAGCCAGCGGTCAAGCTCACCTTCGCTCATTTCGCCGAGCAGGCCCTTCTCCCAGGCGCGGGCAATGAGGCGTTTGTATATAAGCGTGATGCTGTTGGCGTGGAGCCGCCCTGCCCCGATGCTCTCGATCGACCCATCAAAATGCGTCGTCACCCGGCGGAGCAACGGCCCCTTGGCGATTGCGGCAGCATCGCGCCAGTGCGTGATCGCTGCCATCGTGGCAGGCGATAGATAAGCCTCGGCGCCTGCCTGCTTGCGATCGGTCTTGCTCGAGGGAATGTGCAGGATCCCAGCCCCCTCCCCGTCCGGACCTTCGATATGCGCGACATCGATCGCCACCAGTTCCGAGCGCCGCGCCGCGGTGTCATAGGCGATGCGGAGCAGCGCGGCATCGCGCAGACCCAGTTCGTCGCGGCGGCAGGCTTTCAAGAGGTGCGCCAGACACACACCCGTAGCCGGGCTGTCGAGATCGGCAATGTCGCCCTTGAACCTTATGGCGCGGGCCTGCCGCTGGCGCACGCCGAGATGATTGCGCGCCGCCTTGCGCTCCAACCTGACCAGCGGGTCGGCGGTCGGATCGACAAGGCCCGCCATCCGGTAGGCCCACCCGACATGGACGAGGTAGCGCTCGATCGTTGCCATGGCGCGGACCTTTACCTCCGACGCATCGATCCCGGCCAGCGCGCGAATCCAGGCGGCGACAACGTCGGGCTGCGCTGAGCCAACAAGTACGCCGCGCTTGCGGCACCACGCGCCCCAAAGGGTGAGGTCCGAGCGGAATGCGCGCCTGGTATTGACCGACCAGCCCCGCATCGCTGCATCGAGCAGTGCCGCGTCGATGCGAATGCCGGGGCCGACCATGCTCTGGACATCGGCAACGAGATCAGCGGGGGCAGTACTCAGCGGAACGATCGCCTTCGATGAGCCAGGTCTGGAGGGATTATTCGGCATGGGCGCGACGATAACAGGGCCATTCTATAATGTATAGGGTGTTGATAAGCAGCCATTATCAACACTAGTACGTATAGTACATGGACTGACAAACCCTGTTTAGTCTATAATCGGTGCATGAGCCGCCCGCCCCTGCCCCTCACCGCGCTGGCCTGGACGCCCGATCTTGCATCCGTGCTGGCCGAGGCGAGTGCCGCAATCGGTCGCCTCGATGCGCGGATTTGCGCGAGTTTCTGTGTGCCGGCATGGAATCTGCGAGCCAGCTGGATGGGTTATGCCCGCGCGCTTCAGCTGCAGAGATATGAAATCGAGGAAGTGGACATTATTTCGCGGGAATGCGGGCTCCAACTCGCCGGGCGCCCCCGTCTTGAAACCGCAGGCGATCCGTTCTCCGCGCTGGAACCCTGGCGTATCCGGCTCGCCGAGAACGACGGACGCCACTGGCGCGAGGACCTGCCGTTCAGCTTCGATCCCCCGCAAGGCTGGGCCGAGGCCCCTGCTCTCGCCCGCGCGCTCGCTTTGCTCGACACATGGGCACGCGCCGACCGTACAATTGCGCCGTGGCTGGCGTTCCCGGTGGTTTTGTATCGCATGGGGATCACGGCAAGCGCCCTCCCCTGCCTGGTCGCCGGCGATGCGGGGCAGCGCTTCGCGCTCGATCCCCGCCCCGCCCTATTGAAGCGGCTCCTGAAACAGCTGCGCCGTTCGGCCGACGAGGGTCTCGTTCGGCTCGACCGGCTCGAGGACACCGTACAGCGCAGCGCCGCCGCGATCAGCGGCGAACGTCGCCCCGGCAAGCTCGCCGATCTCGGGCGCGTCGCGCTAACGCGTCCTTGCCTCGCCGCACGCTCGCTGGCGCCTCTGCTCGATCTGACCATCTCGGGAGCGGGCAAGCTCCTCGAACGCGCCCGCACACTGGGAATTCTTGTCGAAGTGTCCGGTCGCGGTACCTGGCGCAGCTATGTCACCCCCGACATTGCGGTGTCGCTGGGCCTTGCCCCTCCCCCGCGCGGGAGGCCCCGCCTGCCGCCGGCGCCCTCCCCTGCCCTCGATTCGGTGCTCGCCGCGTTCGATGCCGAAATGGCCGATTTTGATGCCAGAGTTGGGCCCGTCGGCGCCGGGCAAACATCGGGGACGGAGAATATTGCCTGATGCGTCAGGCGGCCGATAGCGTCACTTGCCTGTAGGCAACACCTATCCGTTTCCTGGCGCTGGCGCGACGGCGCAGAAGCTGCCGGACGAAGCGCTCTGCCTCCGCCTGTTCGGAGAATGAGACCGCGCGATGCTGGCCGCGCGTCCCGATCCGTCCCCAGGCGAACTCGACAAGGGTGGCGCCGAACAAGTCGCGGCTCGTGGAGATCGTATAGCGCCGCGCGATGTTGCGCGTGCCATCCACCGCCTCCATCCAGATGAACCGATCGTTTTGCTGCGCGCCCATGACGCATGGCATGAGTCACAAGGCCCACATGCGTCCAACGGGAATTTTGAATCACTGCGGGGTCAGTGATTCACGGAAGCGATTGATCGCGAAGTTGGCCGTGTGGCCACCCCCAAAAGGTCAGGGTTCGTTCCCGGTTGGGAACCACTCGAGCTGGAATGGGAAATGTTCGTGAGGCACCTCACGCAGGCCCGTGAAATGCCGGAATCGAACAATTTTTTCGTAAGACTTTGTAAAGACGTGATGAATTTAGCTCCGCCGCAAAGAGCCCCTACAGCCACGAAACCGGGCATCCATAAGGTTTTGGTCCTCACGTGCCCCAAACACGCTCAGCGGGCTTCTGAGAGCAAATTTCGGCCGCGAAGACCATTTCGACGTCTTAATGCGACTGGATTGGACTCCTGACGCGCCACTAATTTGTGATTGATATTGCCTAAGACCCGAAGTTCGCGAGTCCAGGATCAAATCTGACAGCGGTTGCTGTTTGATAGGGATTGCGCGCGGAGATTGGCCATTGAGAACAAGATAATCGTCAGGTTTGACATATAGCGCAATTTCTGCGCATTGATTCCAAACCGGATTGCATGCAGCAGATTCGCACGGAACCGACTGGCTATGTCTTACACGATCAACACGCTCCGCATGATTTCGCATTCGTGCGAACAAATGCGTGATCGAGTCAAGGCAATCGAGTTTGCGCCAGATGGTGCGAAGAACCTCGATCTGACCTTTGGGCCAGGCATTGCGGCCGAACTTATTGGTCGTACGCCTGAGGCACTCGCCAAGGCTGAGAAGGAAGGCCGTCTTCCCAATCCCAAGCAACAGGCCAATGGTCGACGGTTCTATACGCTTGAGGATCTCACTGACATTCGCGAGGCCCTGAACATCCATGTAGGAAAGGCGGCCGACGAGGACGCCGTTATTATCGCCAATTCCAACTTCAAAGGCGGCGTCGGCAAAAGCACGATTACCAAACATTTCGCCGACTATCTCGGCTTGCGCGGTTACAAAGTGCTTGTCGTCGATTGTGATCCGCAAGCCTCAACGACCACAATGTTCGATATCAAGCCTGAAACGCTGATGGATACCGAACAGACGCTCGGAGACTATCTCTCGCCCCGCAGCACTTTTGAAGACCTGCGCCTCGCGATTTACGACACCGCCTGGCCAACGATCAAAATCATTCCATCAAGTCTAGGCCTTCAGGATGCCGAATGGGATTTGACGGCAACTCTCCAAGAAGGCGGTCAGGCCGTCCGAGAAAGCCTCCAGCGTCTGCGCATCGGTCTGTCCGGCCTGAGCAAGGAATTCGACGTCATCATTCTCGATCCGCCGCCAGCTATGGGATTTTTGGGGCTCAATGTGATGGCGGCAGCAACGGGTCTGCTCATTCCCGTTCCCGCACGGCAGCTCGATTACCTCTCAACGATCCATTTCATGGATACCGTCGCTGACAATATCGAGATACTCGAAAAGAATGGCACTCCGGTTGATTACGGCTTCATCCGCATCGTCTGCTCAGCTTTTTCACCCGGGAAACCGGGTGAAGCTGACATGTGGAAGATGATGCAGGCCACTTACGCCAATTCCCTCCTCACACAGCCGATCCTGGCCTCAGAGGAAATCAAGAACGCAACTCAGGCATTCCGTTCGATCTATGAAAGCAAACCCTCCGCCTCACATGCAACCTATCAACGTTGCCGGACCAACCTCGACGAAGTGTTCGGCGAAGTGGTTCAATTGATCCGCCAGCAATGGCCATCTACCAGCATGGCGGGTCGTAGCGCGAGTATTGCAGCATGAGCCGGCGCTCGGTGATCAGCGAGGCTTTGGCCTCAAACCCGGAGGAGCGCGCCCCCGAGGAAGCGTCAGCGCCTCGCCAGACGTTTACTAACAAGCGGCTCGAAGCATTTGGCGAAGCCGCGCGGCTTGTGAAGCGACCAACCATTCGCCTGAAGCCTTCTGAATGCTCGATTTGGCCTGGCAATGCGCGCGACTATGACCTTCTCACTGAAGATCGCGTTCGCAGCCTCATTGACTCTATCCAATCGGAAAATGGGAATCGCGTGCCCGCCGTGGTGCGCAGAACGCCCAATGCCCCCCTGCCCTACGAACTGATTACCGGCACGCGCCGTCACTGGGCGATCGCTTGGCTCAATGCGAATCATTACCCGGACATCGACCTTGTCGCGATCATCGAGGACATTGACGATGAGGCGGCGTTCCGCCTTGCCGATATCGAAAATCGCGAACGCGAGGATATCTCCGACCTTGAACGGGGGCAGAACTACAAGGCGGCTGTGGATGCCTATTATGGGGGCGTCCAGAGCCGCATGGCCGAGCGCGTAAAGCTCTCGAAAACCATGCTCGCTCGCTATGTCGGGCTGACCGATCTTCCCGATATCGTCATCAGCGCGTTCGCCTCGCCAATGGATCTCCAGGTTCGTCACGGCGACAAGCTGCTACCGCTGGTGCGTCAGGCCGCGCTTCGTCCGAAACTCGAGGACGCCGCCAAGATGATCGCGGCTGAGCAAAGCTTTCGGCAGTCTGGGGACGAGGAGCCGATCAGCGGAAGCGAGGTCGTAGCAAGGCTCATCAAGTCGACTACCGCGCCACGTCAAGGGCGAGCGCAGAAGGCGTTGATTGAAGTCGCCGGCAAGGCAATCGGACAGATCGACAAGGACCGCGCTCGCGGACTCACAATCACCATAAACCCGACCGACCAGTCGCCCGACGCAATTCTGGAAGCTCTTCGGCCCCTCATCGCAAATGCAAAGATTCTCAATAAGGGATAGCGGTGAGTGTTGGGAGCCGCCTTGATTTTGCAACTCTGAAAATGAGGATTTTTCGCTGTAATTTCAGAGACATTTGTCACTTTTCCCACGCGTGGGCCAAAGCCTTGCACGACAGGATTGCTCGATGAGCCGAGCACCCCGAACCCAAATGCAGAATGGCAAGCGCGTCCAGTTTGAGATGTTCTTTACGCTGCCCGATTTCAGCGACATCTCGCTCCGCGACTACCAGGAGACGATGCAGCGCCCCTTCTTCAGCCTCTCGAAGAAGAAGCGCCTGAAGCCGATCGAATATGTCAGTCCCGACAAGTCCGTCACCGTACATGTATCTCCCAACCCGGCCTATGGCATGGCGACGATTTGGGACGCGGACATCATGATTTATCTTGCCTCGCACCTCAACGAGCTGCGCGAGCGCGGAACCAACGACCTGTCACCGACTATCCGTTTGCAGCCTGGCGATCTCCTAAAGCGTATCTGCTGGGGAGTTAGTGGTCGCGCCTATGAGCGCCTGATCCAAGCCCTCGATCGCCTTCAGGCCACAACGATCAAAACCAACATTCGCGCCAATGCCAAGTCGCGCGAAACGACGTTTTCCTGGATAGACAGCTACACTCACCTTGTCGATGAACGCACGCAACGATCTCTCGGCATGGAGATCACTTTGTCAAAATGGTTCTTCGACGGGATCATGGACCAGCGCAATATCCTCGCTATCTCTCCGCTCTACTTCGAGATCACGAGCGGACTCGGAAAGTGGCTCTACCGTGCTGGTCGTAAACATGCCGGAGGCAATGGGCCTGATGGGTTCACAATCGGCTTCGAAACACTGCACCAGAAAAGTGGTAGCGAGAGCTCCCTCCCCTCCTTCAAGAACAAGATCGTCGAACTGGCTCGCGCAAATAATCTCCCTGATATCAGTCTCGAAGTGATCGATGCCGAAAGCCCGCGGCCCAAGCTCAAGATTGTCATGCGCCGACACTTGGAGGATGCTGCTCAACAAGCACGTCAAACCTCAACGTCCACCAAGGCATCCTCGGCAGCGCCCCCCTCCCCGCCCCCTACACCAAAGAAACCGGAAGCCTCGCAACAGGCACTTTCCGAGGGCGACTTGATCGATCCAAGCGCTGCTCGCGAGCTGATCGCATCGCTGACAGCCAGTTTGTCGTGTGCCGATGCCCCGGCATCAAATGACCCTCACGATCCAGCCTATGCCACAATCACCGAAAGCGCCCCCCGTCGTGACTTCACCAAAGCGGAACGCGTGTTGGATCCCGAAATCTATCGGGCCATCAAGGCTGAATGCCCTGGGTGGGACCTTGATGTGTTGATGCAGCAGTTCAACGCCTTCCTGAACGCCAATCCGCACGAGCTTCCGCGCAACTATTCCAAGCGCTTCTATGGCTTCATGAAAAAGCACCACGAGCGCAACAGGCATCAGCTTCGCGGCATATGATCGTATGACCGGCAGCCCCAATCGGCGGCCGCGTTTACCCCTGTGGCAGTGTTTCGACGTGTTTTCAGGAATCTCCCCTGCGGCCGCGTGCAGCGCGCCTTACAGCCGGATTTCCGTCACCTGTGAGTGTTGAACTCTCGATACGGTCGGCCCTCACCGATTCTAAAAACACGTTCTTCCCGATAAGCGAAATCCGCGGAGTTTGGCCGAATTTGGTCCGACATGACGTTACCATCAGTGTGTGGGGTCACTGACCTGCGCACGCTTTGCCCTCTGAATATCGAAAACATCGACATCGACATTCCCGAAAACACGTTTCCACCAGACGCATCATTCCTGAAAACACGTCGAACGACCGCATGGCATTCATGCCCTCGGGTCAAAAACGACTCATTTTGGCCCTCGCCTAGGGCCAAAACCCTTCGCCAAGATCACGATAGGTTGGCCTCCAGGGTTATCCACAGGGCCGCTCTGCGTGCGTCGTGCTATCAGATCGCTGACGACGTGTTTTTAGAATCTCTCTGACGTGCTTTCGGATTGAATCCGGCGTGTTATCAGATTCTGTCCACAGGCCGCGACTCGTCGGTTTTCCTCACTTTGACCTCGATCTGCGGCCCAGTAACTCTCTAACCTTAGAATATAACCCCCTAACGGTTTCGCCTGCGGCGGGTTTTCTGATTTTGATTTTTGATAGGATTAAGAAGGCAAACAGCAGCAATGTTGCACCAGCATGCTCATCTGTCAGCGGGATCCTTAGTGTCCAGTGTCAGAGATGCGCAGATGATAGCGTGTGGATTTGAGGGTCCCGGTCTGGCCAAGAGCCCCCATTGCCACCAGTTCCTGCAGGTCGCGCGTGGCGGTCGCCCGCGATGTTTGTGCGATCGTAATGTAGTTCGCTGCGCTGAGCCCACCCTTGAAACCATCAAGCCCCTCACGGAACATGCGGACAATCACCCGTTCCTGACGCGGATTCAGCCGTCCACGGTACTTGTTATGGAACCGCGCCTTGGCCAGCAGAAAATCGGTGAGGGCAAGGCTGTGCTCCTGTGCTTCCAGCACCGTCTCGGCAAAATAGGTGAGCCACGCGGTGACTTCGTTACCCTTGTTGGCAGCTTCAAGGGCATCGTAATAGGCGGAGCGCTTACGCTGGATCGTCTGTGACAAGGCGATCAGGCTGGGCTGCCCGATCGCCTGAGACAGAGCCTTTTCCGAGATCGCCCGTCCAATACGCCCGTTGTCATCCTCGAAGGGATGGATGCTGACGAAATAAAGGTGGGCAAGACCAGACCGGGTGAGGGCGGGGAGGGGGGCCTTGCCTCCAGGACCGCTCTCCGCGAACCAATCGAGAAATTGCTTCATCTCGCTCGCCATCGCGCTGGAGGGCGGCGCCTCGAAATGCACGGCCGGTTTGTGCAGCGCGCCCGACACCACCTGCATCGCGTCCTCATACTCGCGGTAGCGCCCGACCGCATCGATGTCGCTCCGCCCGCTCAGCACCATCCGGTGCCATTCGGAAAGAACTTGCTCGGTGAGCGGATCGCCAAAGCTGCGATAGAGCGACATCATCATTGCCGCGATACCGCGCTCGGCGAGCGGAATGCGCCGCGCTTCCGTTTCAAGTCCAAATTCACGGCGGAGTGACGACTGTACGCTATCGCGGTTGAGCAGTTCGCCCTCGATTTGCAAGGTCTTCATCGCCTCGTCGGTCATCACGTCGAGGATGATGTTCGTGCGGTCTTCGCCCCCAAGGTGCTTGACCACGCCGATCATCACGCCCGATTGTTGCAGGAATCGGGCCTCAAGCGCGGCAAGGGCTTCGCTGTTCCAGCGAAAATCGGGCCAGTCGGGTTGCTGCCAGTTCCACTTCATGAGGCATTGATCCTAAGCTTATGCCTCATCATATGGACATATTTGAGGAATAAATCCATAATTTACGCCTCAGAGGCTGTTTTCGATTGCCGGTATTACGTTATAAGCTATTATCGGACTATGGCAGAGACGCCCATTAGTGCGGCGCAGGCCATTGTCCGCCGTCTTGGCGGAACCTGGCACGGCGCTTACGGCAAGGTCCGTTGTCCCGCACACGCGGACAAGCGGCCTTCGCTTTCGATCACGCCGGGCGATACCCGCGTCCTCTATAAATGCTTCGCGGGCTGCACCACCGAAGAGATCATCGCGGCGCTGCGCTCCGAGCGCGTGCTGGTCGAACCCAATCAGCGCGACGATGCCGTGCGGCCCGAGCGCAAGGATCTGGCGCCGCTGTGCCGCGAACTGTGGGGGAGGGCGCTTCCGCTCGCCGGAACGCCCGGCGAGGCCTATCTTCGGCGGCGCGGTATCGGCCATTCGACGATTGGCCGCTACGAACCCGCTGCGGTGACCTATGACAATGACCGTCGCATCCGCTTGCCGGCGCTCTATCTGCCGATCACCGAGGGACGCGACCTGGTCGCGCTGGCGCGGATTTTCATCGATAAGGACGGGCGCAAGCATCCACGTCTGGCCGAACCCAAGCGCACGCTCGGCAATCCAGGCCATGGCTGCGTGAAGATCGGCGCAATCGAGAACAATCACCTGAACCTCGCCGAAGGCTTCGAGGATGCCGAAAGCGTGATCGCTCTGCACGGGCTGCCGGGCTGCTGGTCGGTCAATGGCGTGGAACTCTATGCCCATCTGGCGATCCCCGCGCATATCTGCACGATCACCATTTACACCCAGCACGGGAACGCTGCGAAAAACGGCATCGCCAAGGGGGAGGGCAATCTCACTGCTGGCGGGCGCAGTCTTGATATCGTCGCGCCGCCCCCTGGCGGCGACTGGAACGATGCGATGCTGACTGCGCAATGAAGCCGCGGTTCGTTATCGCCTTTGGTGTCGGCCTGGTTCTGTCGCTGGCCTTCGTGCGCGCTCATCCCGATGCCATCCGGCACCCGCCAACCAGCGCGCGGCAAACCTGCGACCAGCTTCTTGACCAGTCATTCTGCCATGCCGCTGCATCCGTCAGGCTGTTGGCGCAGCACCAGCCCATCGGGCAGGCAGGACCTCCGGTTTTGCCCGACCAATTAATGACCCCGGGCACGCTCGACCCCGCCGTGCGGCAGGCCAACATCGTTGCGACCATCTGCGATGCCACATGGCTGGCCGCGCATGAGCCTGGCGCTTCGTGGGCGAATGCGGCGAGGCGGCGCCGCGCCGCACGCGATCTGCGCGGACGCGACCCCGAAGCATTCGAGCTCGACCTGCTTGTTCCGATCTCGCTGGGCGGTGAAGCCAGCGACGATCGCAATCTGTGGCTCTTGCCCTGGATGAACGGGGCCGATGCCAAGGACCGGGTCGAGCGGGTGCTTCACACCGAGGTCTGCGCTGGGAGACTATCGCTTGCCAACGCGCAGACAATGATTGCGCGTGACTGGATTGAAGCCGGGAGCCGGTTTGGCATCGACGCAGGTACACCGCGCGTCGCGGCTAGTGGAAACCGGGAGACTGTCGGGCAGACACTCAGCGGAACGCGGCGGCAGTTTCGCGAACCTGTGGCCCTATCGGCGGTGCGTATCATGCCGGTGTCGGGCGAGGGGGTCCCCTACGCGGTGCCCGCGATACCGATGGATTCGAACGAGTTCTAAGCGAGGAGGAGGAGTAGGCCATGCCCAGAAACATTTCTGAATTCCGGATCATCGGCCAGGTCGGCGGTATCGATACGCGCGATGCTGTGACTTTCGTCAATCTGGCTGCGAACTACAATCGCAAGGATGGGGACGAGTGGGTGACCGATACCCACTGGAACCGGGTGACCTGCTTTGGCCGCTGCGCCGAACAGGCGGCAAAGGCGGGGAAGGGCGACATGGTCCATGTGACCGGACGGGTCCGTCAGTCGCAGTACGAAAAGGACGGAGAGACCGTCTACGGCGTCGACCTCATCGCCGACAGCTTTTCGGTGCTTGCCCGGCAGGATGAAGTGGAAGCTTGAAGAGAATCTGGGTGCGGCCCTTTCGCGCACGGCTCTATCTGCGACCGAACCCGCCAGCGGTTTCGGCACATCCGTGTGACGATCCTCGCACGATTGAAGGACTGCGCCGGTCTTGCCGGAACGCTTTCTGCGGCCCGGTCAGACAGCTTTGGTCGAAATGGCGCTGGTAGTCATTTGCATCGCTCCTCGATCACGGGTTTCCAAGCAGCTTCGCCGCTTCACCCTGATCGGTCAGACGTTTGACGGCTTTTCTGTCGAACGACACGAAAACCTCGCCGCCCAGCCATTTGCCTTCATGGGCCATGACGCCATCGGCAAAATCGCCGCCGGTATCGAGCACGGCAAGCCCCGCATCGACAGCGGGCCGGTTCGTGACCACGTTGCCGGTATCGACCAGCGCCCGGATCGCAGCGGCGCAATCCTCGTTCGTCAAACCATAGGTGCGGCGGAGCACCCAGACGAATTCGCACAGGCATGGGAGCGACACTGCGATCAACGTCGCTTGCCTGAGCAGCCTGTCGACGGCAGCGGCCTGTTTGGCGTCATCGCGCACGACGCCGCGCACGAGAATATTCGTGTCTGCGGTGACTTTCATTCGTCGTCCAGTTCGCCCGCCCAACCCGCAGCAGCGGCCTCGTTCATTTCCTCAATGGTCGCCCGCTTCTTGGTCTTTCCCGCGAGAAGACCGAGAAACCCGTCGATGGTGCCGCTCGGCTTGGCCGCACGAATGCGCAGCTCACCGCCGGGCAGCTTCTCGAAATCGACCCGTTCCCCCGGCTGAATGCCGAGATGCTGTAGCAAGTCCCGCTTGAGCGTGACCTGCCCTTTCACTGTGACTGCGAGCGACGCCATGCATGACCTCCGTTCTGATCGTGTCGATAGTAATGTAAATACACATTACCGTCAACGGGCCAGGACGATTGCATGATCGCGGATTGGCCGGAAGGCGAGGGGGCAGGGGGCGTGGATTGGGCAGGCCCTCCCGGCAATTCAGGCAGTCGTGATCCTTCGCGCCGGTTTCCTCACTGCCCAGGAGAGCAAGGATAGCCTGCGGCGCTACGCGATCAACAGAGGAGAGGCAGCCTTCGGCCTGGTGATCCGGCGATGAAGCCGGACGCATCACCGGAGATCCTCGATGACCGCGCTTGCCCAGACACTCGATTTCGATTTCACCCAGCCTTCAATTCTTGCCGCCCGCGCCGTGGCCGATCGGCTTGCATCAGGGCGCGCGCTCGATCGCCGCGACCTCATGCGGATCATGGAACAGGCCCATGGCGGTGGTGCCGCTGACGGGCACTGGACACTGCGGCAGGCCTATGACGCACTCGAGGCAGGCGAAGTCCTGTATCTGCGCCATGCCAGCTTCCCCGATAGTCCCGGCGATATTCTCGCGCATCTTGAAGCGCTCACGGCACGGCTTCCGACCCACAGTGTCCGCAGCGAAGAGCAGATCGCGCTCCAGCAGTTTTCAACCCCCGCGCCGATCGCCTATATTGTCGCCCTGGCGCTGAACCTTACTTCCGCCGACGTGGTTCTCGAACCCTCGGCGGGAACCGGCCTGCTCGCCGTCTTCGCCGCGCGCGCGGGTGCAGCGCTTATCCTGAACGAGATCGATCCGGGCCGCGCAACGCTGCTCGGGGCGGCATTCCCTGAGGCTACGGTCACGCGCCATGACGGCGAGCTGATCGACGACTTCTTGCCCCGCGATCAGGTGCCAAGCGCGGTCCTCATCAATCCGCCGTTCTCGCGCAGCATCGGCCGCCAGAACGATCCGCTCGCTTGTCTGCGCCATCTGCGCTCGGCGTTGCGCCGGCTCGCCCCCGGCGGCCGCTGCGCCGCGATCCTTCCGCACGGCATCGATACTGCTACCGCAGAATGGCGGCGTGTGGCGCAGGGCTGCGAGGTGGTCGCCGATCTGCGCCTGCCTCCCCGGGCCTATGCCAAGCACGGCACGTCGATGGGCGTAAAGCTGGTCGTTCTGCGCAAAGGAGGCGAGGGCAGGACAGGAGTGCTGGACTGCGCAACCCTCGCCGATGCTCTGGCCGCAGTTCTGGCGCTGGCGGAAGGCCCACGCATTGCAGCGCTTCCCGTCGCCAGACCGGCGCCATCGAAACCGAGCCTGTTCGGGGCCGTGAAAAGAGCGCCGCTCGCGCTGACGGCTCGTGCCGCCAAGGCAGGGGCTGAAACCGTGCCGCTTGCCTACACCATCCTCGCCGACCCAGCGCCGGTGGGCGAAGCCGCCGGACATTATCTTCCCTACCGGCCAAGCCGTCTTGCTATCGCGGGTGCAAAATCGCATCCGACGGCGCTGGTCGAATCGATCGCGATGGGCTCGATCACCGCGCCGCCTGCATCCTATGTCCCGCTGCTGCCGCCCCGGCTGATCGCTGACGGGCTGCTCTCCGAAGCCCAGCTCGAAACCCTGATCTATGCCGGTGACGCCTTCGAACGCGATCTTCCCGGTTGCTTTACCCCCGCCGATGAGGGTGTGACTCTCAATCCAGATGCCGAAGGTCAGCGCTACCGGACCGGCTTTTTCCTCGGCGACGGCACGGGGGCGGGCAAGGGCCGCCAGGTTGCCGCGATCTTTCTCGACCAGTGGCTGCGCGGACGGCGCAAACATGTCTGGATCTCCAAATCGGAAACCCTGCTCGAAGACGCGCGCCGCGACTGGACCGCGCTCGGCGGGCTCGACCTCGATATCCAGCACCTCAATCAATGGCCGCTCGGCAGGCCGATCGCCATGTCGGAAGGGATTATCTTCCTGACCTACGCCACGCTGCGCAGCAATCGCGGCGACAAGGGCACGCGTCTGCAGCAACTTCTGGACTGGCTCGGAACCGATTTCGAGGGCCTCATTGCCTTCGACGAGGCCCACGAAATGCAGAACGTCGCGGGCGGGGAAGGGCGCTTCGGCACCAAGGACGGCTCCGAGCAGGGAATCGCGGGCCTGCGCCTGCAAAACCTGCTGCCGCGTGCCCGGGTGTTCTATGTCTCGGCAACCGGGGCCAGCGACGTCAACAACCTTGCCTACGCCACCCGGCTTGGCCTGTGGGGGCCGGGAACCGCGTTCGCCAACCGCCGCGAGTTCGTCGACAGCCTGCGCCGGGGCGGGATCGCGGCAATGGAACTGATTGCCCGCGATCTCAAGATGCAGGGGCTCTACCTTGCGCGCGCGCTCAGTTTTTCGGGCGTCGAATATGACGTGCTCGAACAGAAGCTGACACCCGAGCAGATCGCCATTTATGACGCCTATGCTGATGCTTTCGCGGTGATTCATGCCAACGTCCAGGCCGCGCTTGACGCGACGCGCGTGGTCGACAAGGTGGAGGGCGCCACCTACAATTCGGGCGCGAAATCCGCCGCTATCAGCGTCTTCGAATCGGTCAAGCAGCGGGCGTTCTGTCAGCTGTTGATCGGCATGAAGCTGCCCGCGCTGATCCCGGCGATCACCGCCGATCTTGCGCGCGGCGAATGCGCGGTCATCCAGCTCGTCTCGACCTCGGAGGCCATGCTCAATCGCACCCTTGCGGCGCTGACGCCGGAGGAACGCGCCAATCTCGATGTCCAGTTGTCGCCTCTCGAAGGGATACTGGGGTATCTGAGGGCTTCCTTCCCGGTGCGGATGATGAAGACCTTCACCGATGAAAACGGCAAGGTCCGCTCCGAACCGATGAGCGACGGGGACGGAAGCCCCGTCATCAGCCGCGAAGCCGAAGACTTGCGCGACGCGATGATCGAGGAGATGTGTGCGCTGCCGCTCGTCGGCTCCGCGCTCGATCATATCATCGGCCATTTCGGGACCGAGATGGTCGCCGAAGTCACCGGACGCTCGCGCCGCATCGTCGTGGGCCCCGATGGGCGGCAGCGGGTCGAGGCGCGCTCGGCCCGCACCAACCTTGCTGAAACCGATGCCTTCATGCGCGGCGACAAGCCGGTGCTGATCTTCTCCGATGCGGGCGGCACCGGGCGAAGCTATCATGCCAGCCTCGATTGCGAGAGCCGCAAGCGCCGCCGCAACCATTATCTGCTCGAACCGGGATGGCGCGCCGACGCGGCGATCCAGGGGCTCGGGCGCACCCATCGCACCGCCCAGCAATCCGCCCCGCTGTTCCGTCCGGTTTCGACCGACTGCCGGGGCGAGCGCCGGTTCATCAGCACGATCGCGCGCCGCCTCGACAGCCTCGGAGCCCTGACCCGCGGCCAGCGCCAGACCGGCGGGCAGGGGCTGTTCGACCCGCGCGACAATCTCGAAAGCGATTTCGCGCGGGAAAGCCTGGTGCAATGGTTCGGCCTGCTGTTTGCGGGCAAGCTGCGCTCGGTGACCTTCGCCGAGTTCCAGCGCCTGACCGGTCTCAGGCTCGAAGGCGGGAATGGCGGGCTCACCGAAGACCTGCCGCCGATCCAGCGCTGGCTCAACCGCATCCTTGCGCTGCGCATTGCCATGCAGAACGCCATTTTCGACGAGTATCTGGGTTTGATCGAAGCGCGCGTCGAAGCCGCCCGCGCGGCGGGTACGCTCGACGTCGGGGTCGAGACGATCAAGGCCGAACGCCTGACCATCCTTGAGCGCAGCGTCATCCGCACCGATCCGGTGAGCGGCGCGGAAACCGAAATCCTGCGGATCGAGGCCGAAGAACGCTACAGGCCGCTTTCCCTCGACCGCGCCATAGCCATGCTGGACGGGGACTTCACCGTGCCCATGATCAACGACAAGTCGGGCAAGGCGGCGATCCGCGAAAACACCTTCTCGCTGACCGACGAGGACGGCGAGATCGTCCACCGCTATGAACTGATCCGCCCGGTCCGCACCGAACGCATCCGCGCCGACGAACTCGCCGAAAGTTCATGGGCCGCCGCGAGCAGGGAGGAGTTCCGCAAGGCCTGGCAGGCCGAATATGATGCGCTCAAGGACAAGACCCGCACCAGCACGATCTATCTGGTCGCCGGGCTGCTGCTTCCTGTCTGGGGTCATCTCCCCGAAGATCACGTCCAGGTCCGGCGGCTCACCACCGATGACGGGCAATCCTTCCTTGGCCGGATCGTCCCCGCCCATGAGCTTGGCCGCCTCACGTCAGCGCTCGGGATCGATGCGGGCATTACCATGACCCCCGACGAGGTCGCCCGCTACGTCATGGCGTCGGGCGCCCTCATGCCGGTCGGCACCTATAATTTGAAGCGCAGCCTGGTGATGGGCGAGCACCGCCTCGAACTGGTGGACTGGCCGCATACCCGCCTTGCTGAATTGAAAGCCATGGGCCTGTTTTCGGAAGTGATCGCCTACCGCACCCGGCTGTTCGTGCCCGTCAGCGAGGCGGCAGCGATCCTCGCGCGCATCACTGCCTAATCCTCCAGGGGCTCCTTCCCCCCGGCAACCGGAGGGGAGGGGGCCTTCGGCTTTGCGAGCTTCGCGCTGTGCGGGCTTCGCGCGGGTCGCAAGAACAAGTGGCCCGCGCGTGTTTTCAAGAAATTGGAGAAAACCGATGATCCAGTCCGTCAAGGTCCGGAACCTTTCGCTGTCGCGGGACAATGTGCGCAAGCGTGGCCGCGATGTATCGATCGAGGAGCTGGCCCAGACCATCGCCGAACAGGGCCTGCTCAACAATCTCATCGTCACCCCGCTCAAGAAGGCCGGGCATTACAGCGTCACTGCCGGCGGGCGGCGCCTGCGCGCGCTGCAGCTGCTGATCGAACAAAAGGTCTTTCCCGCCGATCACCAGATTCCGGTGCTGGTGCTCCAGCCCGATGCCGACGCATCGCTCGACGACACCGTCAGCGCCAGCCTGATCGAAAACACCCAGCGCGTCGCCATGAACCCGGTCGATGAATGCGAGGCCTATCGGTATCTCATGAAGCGGGGGGCGAGCGCGGAGGACGTCGGCAAGCGCACCGGCAAGACCACGCGCTATGTCGAACAGCGCCTGCGGCTTGCCGACCTCGACGAGGCTGTCCGCGAGGCGCTGGGCGCGGGCGAGATCACCCTTGCCGCCGCCATGGCCTATGCCGTCACCGCTGACACCGACCGCCAGCGCGCGGTCTTCGAGCAGATGCAAAACAGCTATTACGGCAACAACCCCGACAATATCCGCCGGGCCATCCTCAACGGCACCACCAAAGGAAGCGACGCCAAGGCGCGCTATGTCGGGCGCGATGCCTATGTCGCTGCGGGCGGGCGGATCAACGCCGACCTCTTCTCCGATGCCGATTGCGAAACCTGGATCGATACCGATGTGCTCGACCGGCTCGCCGAGGAAAAGCTCGAAGCAGCCGCCGCCGTGATTTCGGCGCAGCATGGCTATGCCTTCGTCACCCCTGTCGTCTCGACCCAGGTGCCCTACGATCTCGAGCAGGAATATCACGCCTATTATCCGGTGCGGCGCGATCCGACCGAAGAGGAAAGCGCGAGTCTCGCAGCGCTGGAGGCCGAGGCAAACGACCTCGTCGACCAGCTCGAAAGCGACCTCATCGACGGCACCCCCGAGGCTGATGCGGCCAATGACCGGATCGCCGCGATCGAAGCGGAGATCGAGCATATCAGCGATGGCTGCACCGCGATCGATCCGGCAATCAGGGCGCAGCTCGGTACTTTCGTCTATATCGGACACGACGGCGAAACCCGCGTCCATTCGCGCTATTACAGCGAAAAGCCGGTCATCGATCCCAACCGGCCGATCGCCGAAAAGACCGGGCAGGCGGGCGAGGGGGATGAGGGCGAGACGGACCATGGCCCCAAACTCAGCGCCATTCTGGTCGACGAGCTGGCGACGCAGCGCCGGCAGATCCTCGCCGCCCATCTTGGCAATGATCCAGCGCTTGCGCTTAACCTGACCCTGTTCCTGATGGCGCAGGCCATCGTCTGTCGCCATAGCGCGATAGCGACGCACAGCACATTGCGCGCGGGCCATGCGGCCTTCCCGATCTTCGGGTTCCGCGACGAAGGTTCGCTGGCGAGTGCCACGATCGCCGAGCAGCTGGCCGCGCTCGATGTCAGCTGGGCCGGATATGACACGGCATCGCAGCGTTTCGATGCGTTCTGCCTCCTTCCCGAAGAATCGCGGGCAGCCTGGATTGGCTATGCCATTGCCGAAACCCTCGAGCCGACGCTTAATGTCGCGGACGGCGTTCGGGCGGGCGGCTTTCACGATCATCTTGGCCGCCTCCTCGATATCCGCGTCGAGATGTGGTGGCGCCCGAGCGCGCAGAACTACTTCGGGCGGGTCAAGAAGGACGTCATGCTCGCCGCGCTCGAGGAAATCGGCGGCCCGGTCCTGCGCGCGCGCTACAAGGACGCGAAGAAGGGGGAACTGGCAAAGACCTGCGAATCGCTGTGCAGCGGTAACGGCATTGTCGAAGTCGATGTCCGCGAAAAGGCGATGGCCTGGCTCCCCGATGCCATGCGCTTCGATGGCGTCGAGCAGCCGCGAAGCATGCGCATGTCGATCGCCGACGAACGCGGCAATGCCGATCCGGAAATCCTCGACGATGAGATCGATGACGATGCGGGTGGCGATGCCGACGCTGAGGAAGGCGCGTTCGGTCCCGGCGACGATGAAATGCCCGATGGGGCGGAGGATGACGATCATCCCGTCGAGGAAGCGGCCTGACCGACCCGCATAAAGCTCGAGGCGACTGGGCGGCTCTCTGCTGAGGACCGCCCCTTTTTTCGTGCAGTCACACCGGCTGCGCCTCGCCAAACCGGAGATCAGACCATGGCCAGCTCCCGCAACCTTCCCCGAAACCTTCCGTCACCTGCGGACGTCATCACCAATGCCATTCTCGACCGGCTCGAGGCCGGCGTGCGTCCATGGGTCCAGCCCTGGCGCCCCGGATCGGGAAGCCGTCCGCTGCGCGCCACCGGCGAGGCCTATCGCGGCATCAATTGCTTCTGGCTCTGGATGGTCGCTGAAAATCGCGGCTATCTCTCCCCCAACTGGATGACCTGGAAACAGGCCGAGGCGCTTGGCGGGCAGGTCCGCAAGGGCGAGCGCGCCGAGATCGCCATCTTCTTCAAGAATTACACCAAGAAGGTGGATTCGCCCGTGACCGGCGAAACCAGCGACGAACAGCGGCGGGTCATGCGGTCTTACCGGGTGTTCAATGCCGATCAGATCGACAATCTGCCCGAGCATTTCCACCCGCAGCGCCTTGGCGTGGTTCCGCCCTCCGACACGCTCAGTCCGCGCGCCGAACTATTCATCGAGCGCCTTCCGGCGAAAGTGCATCATCGCGGCAGCAGTGCATTCTACGACCGGGCCGATGACAGCATCACCCTGCCGCCCGTCGAACTGTTCCATACCCGTGCAGGATGGGCGGCGACCCTCGCCCATGAGGCAGCCCATTGGAGCGGGAGCCCCGAGCGTCTCAACCGCGAATTTGGCAAGAGATTCGGGGACATGGCCTATGGTTTCGAGGAGCTTTGTGCGGAGATGACTGCATGTCTGCTCGGCGCGGATCTTGGCCTTCCCGTCGAGCATATCGACAATCATGCCGCCTATATTGGGTCGTGGATCAAGTTGATGCGCAAGGATTCTCGGGCCATATTCACCGCCGCCGCGCGCGCCGAAGAGGCCTATGGCTATCTCCTGCGCCTGACCCGGCTCGATAAGCCTGAAGCCGTGGATGATCCCGACCGTATGGCGGCGTGAAATGTCGGTCGTGTTAGCGGGTCATGACGGGAAGAGGATGGCACTGTAGTTTTGGGTGCCATGAAGAATGTGAATGATGACCACTTTGTCTCGTTCGACCCTGTAGAATATCAGATAATCCCCATGAACACGCCGGCGCACACCCGCCGTCTCATAGCGTGGAACGAGCGGAAAACGTTCCGGCATGTCAGCAAGGCCAAGGCATTTTGCACGCAGTTCATGCAGGAAGCTCACCGCTCGTGCCGGATTGTCGCGTGCAATGTAATCGCCAATCGCCTCAAGATCATATTCAGCCTCAGCCGTGAGATGGACAATCATTTATCGTCGGCATCCAGCGCACGGTATTTTGCTTCCAGTCGATCAAAAACACTGATCGCTGATGCGGTGCGATCAGCGTCCGCATCGGCAAGGCCCCGTGCAATAGAGGCATCCAAAGCGGCCAGACGGGTTTCGCGATCATGGATCAATCGGACGCCTTCGCGCAAAACCTCGCTTTTCGAATTATAACGCCCCGTTGCGACGAGGCTTGAGACGAATTGCTCCAATTGATGTCCAAGGTCTGCACTGATCATGACGTGGTCTCCAATCACGACGGATCATAGCGCCTTATCAACAGTTGATAAAGTCAAAATGCCAGGTCAATGGCCAACCCAAAGGAGAGGAGAGGGGGCCTTCGGCTTCGTGAGCCCATCCGGGCGCTCACGAACGGAGGTTCCCGATGCACTACGACACGCATTACCGCCATAATGATGCGCTGCATCCCGACGCGCTGACCACCATCCATACCGCCCTCCACGCGCTTAATCGCGCGGTCGAGGATTGCGCCCGCGCGGGCAAATCGCCCGAACGCGATGCCGCGGTGCTGCTGCTTGCCCGCAATATCGGGGTTGTCGCCGATCGCGCCTCACCCGATGCGGAGGAATTGCGGGTGCGTTGCATGCTCGATCGCGGCGACGTGGTCCGACATCTTGCCCTGACCGCGATCGCAGGCAATCCCCTCCCCTCCGACGCAGCTGCGAAGCGGACATTCCACGCTCAGGCTCGCACTGCGCTGCGTGTTCTCGCCCAGGCGCTGAACATCGCGAACGACGGCGTTCGCATCGGCACTGCCTGCCATGGCGGACCCGGCGAAGGCCGGACGTACCTTCGCCACAGTAGAATCGAGATCGAGGTGGTGCCCCGCAATCTCGTGACCGGTCACGAGGTCGGTATCGCGGCAGTCTCGCCGGGCGGCGCGGTCGGCAAGACCCACTGGCGCCCGATCGCGGACCTGCTCGACCCCGAGGCATTCGCGCGCCGCATCGAGGCGATGATCGGCAACCTCACACCCCCACTGGCCGACGCGGCCTGACACAACAGGAGACCCATATGGGCTGGCTTTTTATGCAGGGACTCGGCGGATACCCATCGCCCCGTTCCTATCTCGACAATCAATTTACCTATTCTGGCGAGACCGAGCGCGCGACCGTCCTTGCCTCCGCGCAGGTCGGCAGCGTCTATTATGCCGCCGTCGAGCGTATCCGGCCGGGCGCGAAAACCATCGTTCTGGGGCTCATCTGCCTCACCAAATACAATCCTCGTGCGCGCGATGGAATGACATTCGGTTACAAGGACATGAGCGAGGAAATGGGCCCCTATGAGGCCGATTGCCCACCCGCCATTCTCGATCTGCTGACCGAAACGGATCATCCGAATGCACTCGAATGGCGCGCGAAATGCCGCGCCAACGCCCTTGCCCGGTCGCTTGCCGGCGCGCGGCCCACACCCAGACCCGGGCAGACGATCATCTTCGATCCGCCGCTGGCCCTGACCAATGGCAGGACCGTCGCGCGTTTCATCGTGATCGCCAATCCGAGGGGGCGGGGGCTGCGCTACCGCGATCCCGAAACCGGCGCAGTCGCCCGCATCGGCAGCGTCAAGCGCTTCCAGTACCGCCTGATCAACCCGGCCATCGCCGCAAGCTGAGCGGCATCACCCTCAACTATGAAAGGACATCGCCATGGGCGACCGTACAACCTGCACAATCGAAATTGGCGTCTACCTTCCTGCCGCCCTCCTTCCCCGCCTCATCGACCTTGCCGATCAATATGCCCTCTCGCTCGACTGGGGCGGCGACGCCCTGACGGCAGACAACATCCCCGGCGACGCATCGCTCGACCTCTACGGCGAGGAACTGAACGGGGGCCTGGTCGATGATCTCGAGGCATTCGTGCTCGCCAACCGGCTCTACTACCGCCGCACTTCCGGTGGATGCCCCGGCGCGTTCAACCCGGAAGTGGTCGTATCACACGGCAACGGGGTTTCGCACGCCTTTGAGGCGGACGAGGATGGCCGCGCTGTTTTTGCTGTCGAGACGATCCTTGCCGCGACTTCGCTTACCGCGTTGCAGGCGCTTGCCTAGTTCGCGAAGCGCGCCATTCCCCCGCTGACTATCGGCGATGCGCCACTGTCCGCGCTGCCAAATCCGTTCCAGCGCACCTGTGTGGCGACCTATGACGGGGGTGATTTTGCCCATGGTGAAAGCATTGCGGATGCGCGGCCGCTGGGAGGCGCGTCATGACCGTCACCTATCCGCTGCGGCTGTTCCTCGATTGCTCGACCGCGCATCTCTCGCCCGCCGCCCGCACCTATCTGGACCGGATGGACGTGATTTCATCGCCGACGCCCTATGGCTGGTTCGTCTGGGCGAGCGAGGAACCCGGAGATGATGTGCCGCCTGACCTTGTCGCGGTGATGACCCGCGCCCGCGCGCTCGGCGCCGAATACATCAACTTCGACCGCGACGCCGACGAGATCGACGAGCTGCCGACTTTCGACTGGGGTTAGCCCTTCACTGCCCCGTCACCCGTTCTATCCACCGAGCCCGGCCGCCGCGCCGGGCTTTCGCATTTTTGGGAAGATTTCAAATGGCCGACTATTACACCCCCACCGTCGTCGAACCGGTGATCCCTGTGTCCGCAATCCTGCCGATCGAGGCGATGGTCCTTGCCCAGGTTTTCGACGAGGAGATCGAGAACGGCATTGCCTACTACTACAGCGACGATGGCGCACGTGACCTGACCTGGCTCGATCCCGGAGAGGTCCGGGAAGCGCTGGACACCACCGACCACGCAACGAGTCGCCTCGTCACCATGCTGCGCGCGGACCATGCCGATGCGATCCAGGGTGACGACGAGTTCGAACTCGACATGGGCGGAGATCTCTGGCCCGACGTGCTGCAGGACATCGTGCGCCGCGCGCCTGAAATCGACCATCTCACCGTCACCATGGCCTTTACCTGTTCGAAGATGCGGCCCGATGGCTTTGGCGGACTCGCCATGCTGATCACCGCCGACACCATCCGTTCGGAATCGGCCCACACGCTGCTCGACCGGTTCTACAAGGAAGCCCTGGCTCAGGGGGAGGTTCGTCATGGCGATTCCTGATCACGCCCGCACCAATTTCCAGACGCTGCTCAGGGCCGCGCGCGACGACAACCTTGCGCTGATGGAATGCACCGAGGTCGAAAGCGGCGAGACCCGTTATGTCCTGTGCGCCGTTGGCCGCGACGGCGATGCCTATGTCATGACCCCGTTCGGCCATCTCGCGCCGAGGAATCCCTACGAGGCCTACATCCCGCCATCGTGAGCCGCCCGTCGGAATGCTGTCCATGGCGTAGCGGGGCGAGGTCCACATTCTCGGCAGCGGCGCAGTGACGCGTTCGCTTGCGGCACAGGCTGCGCAGGCAGTGTCAGAAGTCCGCCCACCCGTCGCCGACAACCCGCCGGAGGATTTCGCATGTGGGCCGCCGCGCGGGGGCCGCAACCCCAAAATCCGGGCCGTGTTGGCGCGTGCCGCGCCTGCCCGCTCCAGCCTCCGGATTTTGAGGTTCCCCTCGGCCCTGCCTCGGTGCGGTCCCCGCTATTCCGGCGTCCCGGGAGATGCTCATCCGGCGGATAGGCCGCCGGCGACAAACAGGAGACAGGTCCATGACCACACTCGCCGCAGCCCTTGAAAGCCTGCAACTCGGTCACCTCAAACCCGGTGACGATGCCACGGGCGGAATGGCTCCGCCCCTCGCCGAAGCGCTGGAACAGACGACCACCGCGATCTGGAGCGATCTGTTCGCCACCATGATGAACACCTCGCTCGAGCGCGACATCGAGGATCTGGGCTGGGGTCTGGTCAACCTCTTCCACCGCGCCGCGCAGAAGAAACACGCAGTCATCGACCGGCTTACCGACGATATCCGGCTGCTCATCGCCGAACAGGACGGCAGCGAAATCAACGCCAGCAACCTCGAAGACAAGATCGAGGTTGCCCGCAAGATCGAGGAAGCCGCCACCTGCTACGAGCAGATGCGCGATGTTGCCGCCGCCCATTACATTCGCGAAACTGGCAAGTCGTGGATTCCCGGCGCCGGTAACCGGATATCGCTGGGCGTCACCTCCGCCATCATCGATGGCCGCGCATTCCTCAAGGCGCGCCGTGACAAGGTCCGCGATGCCAATACCGCGATTGGCACCCCCGTTGTCTTCACCGGAGGCAGGATGACCTTCAGGTCCGATGACGACATGCGCCAGTTCGCCGAGAACCTGCACCGCACGCTCAACGCGGTGCGCGAGCGGGTTGGCGATATGTACCTTGTCCATGGCGGCGACATGCGCGGGCTCGATGGTCTCGCCGCCTCATGGGCCGAACAGAAGGGCGTGCAGCAGGTCCGTTTCGGCCTCGATCGCAAGCTTGGCGACCGCGCAGGTTTTCGCAGGAACGACCAGTTCCTGAACCTCAAACCTCGCTACGTCATCGCCTTCCCCGGTAATGGCGTGAGCGAACGCCTTGTGATTGATGCCAAGAAGGCCGGTATCCGTATCGTGGATCGCCGTGGCCCCCTGGGCATGCCGCCTTCCGCGCACAATGCGCAGGCCGGTCGCAAGAGCGCCTGATCTGCGCACGGGGGTCGCCGTCATGGCGGCCCCCGTACTCATTCGTTTATCGAGAGGACCCGACCCCATGAAACTGCCCAATCCCTTCCAGACCTTCAGCCATTGCTGGAACTTCGCCTGCAGGCGGGGACGCCAGGATGGCGACACCTATCACGTCGTCGCGACCGGACACGTCGATGCACCCCGCACGGTCCTGTCCGATCGCGCGCTCTTTGCCCGCGAGGATCTTGCGCCGGAGGATATCGAAGCAAGCTTTGATCCTTTTGCTCTGGCCAGCCATGTCACGGGCACAGACTAAACTTCAGCAACCACGGATATCAGGCGGCAACGGACGAGGCGTGCATTCCCTTTGCGCGAGGCGATACGGAAATCTTCACCCGCACATCACGATTTAGCCGGTCGAGAATACGCATCAGCCGGTCGATGGTGAAGCGGTCGAGCTTGACCTGGCGGATACGGGAGAAATCCGCCGCAGCAATCCCGGTGCGCGCTTCGGCATCGCGCACGGTTAGCCCTTCACTATCGAGCGTCTTGATAATTTCAGCGGCAAGGATCGCGCGCAACTGGCGCAGGCTCGCGTCGGGCACCTCGAAATCGGCAAAGACGTTGCCGGAACCGCGAACCAGTTCGAAATCGTCATTCTGGTCAGCCACCGAGCATCTCCTTCAACCGCTTGATACGCTCGCGCACGAGATCGATTTCGTGGCGCGGCGTCGAAATTCCCTTGGTCGACTTCTTCTGGAAGGCATGGACCACCCAGATGTCATCGCCCACTTGCAGCGCGTAAACGACGCGATAGGCGTCGCCGCGCTCCTTGATCGCCAATTCCCACACACCCGCCCCCAAGCCGGTGAGCGGTTTGGCAATCTCCGGTGTCCCACCGTCGGCCACCACGGTCAGGGCGTCGAATGCCCGATCCATGGCCCTTGTGGGGAATGCCTCAAAATCTTTCCGCGCCGCCTTGATCCAGGAGACTGTGCGGAGCGTGTTACGCGCCTTCGTCATGTAGTCATATTTGCCAACAAAGTCAATCCGAACCAATGCAAGCCGCAACCAACGATATGCGGCGAGCCAGCATTGCTATCGCCTGCAGCATAAGCTTCGGTGCGAGGCAGGCAAAGCGAAGGACTTCGTATTGCCCGTGGTTTAATCTCTTCGCCAGCGCCTACCTTTCGGTCATCGCCCATCTGCCCCGTGAGGCCCGTTATGCACTGAGCGCTGCTTTGACCGGGCGGGATTATCTCCCGGAACGGTGATGGGCGGCGATGTGCGACACATGGTGCCAGAAAACGTGGCGCTGGAGCATTGTAATGCCGATGGTTGGCTCTCTTTTCGGCCGGTGACGCCGCGCTGAACGCCATCAGTGCGGCAGAGTGTTGGATGGGCGATCGACCATTTGCCCAACCTGAGCAGGGTATAGACGCCCGCCTTGCCGGACCCGCGATCATTATCGCGGAATGCCATTATCCGTGAATCCCCTCGGCCGCGTCGGCGCAATCGCAGGACGATCCCGATGCCGACCCTGGGCAACGGCCAGCAGCTCCGGTGACTGTTATGCATTGCCGCAATGGTGGGGAAGAACAGGACCGGCAACCGACACCAGCGACGGATAGATCAGTTCATCGTTGTTCCCCTGTCCGGGCCGGTGGGTCTGTTCCCTCTCTTTTCCTCGCCACCTGATCCGCTCGTCCAGCGCCCCCAACCCGCAATCCTTCGGGCCGAGTTGCCGCGCGATGCGCGGCTGCCCGCACCACCCCTCGTATCGGGGTTTCCCTTCGCGCCAGGGCGCTGCGGTGGAGGCGCTGTCCGGAACGGCTCTTTCCGGTGCTCGTCGAGGGGACAGGCCCCCGACCCAAAGAAGGAACCTCGAAATGAAAAATCTCGTCATCCTCGCCGGTAACGTCGGCGCCGATCCCGAAGTCCGCACCACCCAGAGCGGCGCGAAGATCACCACCATCTCGCTCGCGACCTCGCGTCCCAAGCGCGACAGCGACGGCAAGATCCTGAAGGATCGCGACGGCCGCCGCATCGACGACACGGAATGGCACCGCGTCACCCTTTTCAATGGTCTGGGCAAGGCTGTCGCCGAATACGGCTTCAAGGGCCAGAAGCTCCTGGTCGAAGGCCGCATCCACTACAGCCGCTACACCGATAGCGACAACGTGGAACGCTACGCGACCGAGATCATCGCCGAGAAGGTCGACTTCCTGAGCTACAAGCCGCGCGACAACGCGGCCGACGATGTCGAAGACGACGACATCCCGTACTGAGTGACACCCGCCAAGGGCCCGGCGCCGCAAGGTGCCGGGCCTTTTTCATGTTGCCCATGCGATGTGGGAAGCACGGCGGCTGCCGATGGATTTTCGCGCAGTGATGAAATCGGCGCGTCATGTCCGGGCTACGGGTTCTGCATCCCGCGATGTGCCCGAGCTTGTCCGCTGCAAACATGGTGGCGGCCCTGATCATTTCCCTGTCTGCGTACCTCGCCGCAAAGGGGAGGGGGGCGCTCACCATCCAGACTGTGAGCAGGCGAGTGATAGCCTAGCGCAGCGTCGCCGGTTCATCGATCAGCATGCAGGGCGATACCTGCGAGAAGGCAGCGACCGTGCGGGGCAGCCCTGTTTCTTCCGGGCTTTGGCCAGACGGGCCGGGGTGACCAAGCTGACCATCATGGTTCGATCCGGGCACTGGCGGGCAATCATGACGTTGATCGCAAGGCTCATGCGGCAGGGCTGATTCCCGCTCTCTCTTGCGCAATCCTTGGTCCTGCGAGCGGGCTTAATGCGTTCAACCCGCGGGGGGTCCGGGCGCTACGCTACGGCTTTTTCCCATCCTGGAAAAAAGTGATCGCAGCCGCTTCGCGGACACGTCGGGCGCTGTCGAGCGGGGATCAGCCCCGCCGCACCCAGGAGCCTCGATATGTTCAACGATGTCATGCTTGCCCGCCGCAGCGCGCTCAGCCTCTCCAGAAACCTGATGGTCATCACCCTGGTCATCGCAATCGGCACTCAATACGCCGTCATCACCGAGGAAGACCGCGATGCCAACCTCCAGATCGTAGCGGAATTCGATCCATTCGGGTGACATTCCACCTGCCGCCCACCGATGGTCCCAGGGGTTTGGTACCCTTGGGGCCATTGCCATTTTCACAATGGTTCATGGCCCGCTCCCGCGTTCATTCGACTTTGTGTCGCGCGCTCGATAGACTGCACCGCGTGATGAGTGTGCCAGACCTGACGGACGAGATTGAGTGGACCGACGACGAAATCGCCACGGGGCTGGAGAGATTGTCGGTTAGCCTGGGCCTCGCTCTGCGGATCGAAGGCGAACCGGGCTTCTGGCATGGCCGGTTCTTTCAGGATGAAGCGCACACGCCCTGGGGGCACCGGGTGTTTTTCTCGCGTGCCCGCAAACAGGTGGAGGCCCGGCGCGACATTTACGGGCAATTCGTCGATGTGCTTGGTCACATCTTCGGCGATGCCAGCGCAGACAATGGATCGAGTGCTCACCATTGACCTACCCTATCTCGCTGTCCCCGCGCTGCACCGGGGCAATCGACCGGATTTGATGCGCCAGACCTGACCATGCCCGTTCCCGTCATCGCCGCCGGCCTCCTGTTCGCCTGTACCCCGACGCTGGTCTATGACGGCGATGGCCCGGTCACATGCGCCGAAGGTCCGCGGCTGCGGCTCGTCGGCATCGCGGCGCGCGAACGCGACGATAGCTGTCGTCCCGGCCAGCCCTGTCCGGCGGCATCGGGCATGGCTGCCACCCGCGCGCTCGTGGACCTCCTCGGCGGTTCGCGCGGCACGGTGCGTTATTACGGCTCGCCCTTCGCGCATGTCCGTGTTGCCGCGCCGACCATGCGCTGCCTGTCGACAGGCGCGGCCAGCGGAAACCGCACCGGTGCTTCCTGCACCATGGCCGACGGCCGCAATCTGTCTTGCGCGATGCTTGCGACTGGCACGGTTCTGCGCTGGGATCGCTTCTGGCCCGCCAATCTTCGCTGTCCGCGCCGCAAGCCTTGAAACCTGAGCCGGATCTTTTCGCGCCCCAGGTTCCCGGAAGTTGAGCCGCGCGTCCGCGCGGCGCGCGTGCCTTCGTCTGGAAGGGGCGGCCACCCCTTCCCTGCGCAAGAGCTGGACCGTCTCGCCGCGTCGCGGCTCGCTTGGCGGCCAGGGGTGTCCCCGGTCTTCCGCGCTCGCTCCCGCTCGCTTGTGCAGGCCGGGTCATTCCTGCTCCCCCTGACCGGCTCTCATTTGCGCATTCCCATCCCCCGGCTTCGCCAGCGGGCAGAAGCCGATGGCGGGCCATCGCCTTCGGCTCTCCCATTGTCGAAGACATGGACAGATTCCCAGGCGGCGGGGTTCAGGCCATCCCCCCGACAAAACCGCTGGTCTGGTTCCTGTGCATCATGGCCAAGCGCATCCTTCCCTTGCAGCCCAACACCCGGCAGCGCGAGCGCGCCTCGATTTCGTCGATGTAGAGATGGCCGGCGGCGCGTTCGTCCACCAGATAGCCCCGCGTCAGATAGCGGACCTGGCCGCAGCGGCGGCAGACTGCTTCTAGTTTTGCCCCCTCGGGCAGATCGCCGCAGCGCAGTTTCGATTTCCAGCTGCCCATCACCAGAAATCCTCAGCCGACGGGATGCGCGTGTAGCTAATCTTGCCGCCGATATTCTCGACATGCCGGTGGGGCCAGAAGCCGATGCTGGCGACGGTCTTGCCCCATTTGTAATTGAGCAGATCGATCGCCGTGTTGATCGCTTCCCAGCGCTGGCGTTCGCTGTCGTCGGCAAGGAGAAAGTCGAGCTGGCGGCAATCGGACGGCGAGAGGTCGAACAGGGTGACGCCGAGCCGGTAGATCAGCGTGCGCGGCGGCAGATGGCTCACCGCCTCGCGCCACAAAATCTCGAACTCAGACAGCAGCGCCTGATCGTCATGGACCGTCGGCAGCACCCGTTTGCCGCTCCAGTGTCCGCCGCCGTGATCGAGCCAGAGCCAGACACCCGAACAGTAGAAGCCTTCGCGCCGCAGCCGCCGCGCCGCTTTGGTGAGCAGCACCCGGCAAATCGCGCGCGCGCCTTCGGGCGCGCGGCACTCCGGCGGCAGCACCCGGCCATGGCCGAACATCCCGCGGCGGCTTTCGGGAGCCTGCACGTCATAGCCGTGCAGCGCATACCACAGCCGCTCGCCGGTGACGCTGCGCCAGATCTTGCGCATCTGCTTGGGCTCGGTGTCATAGAGATCGCTGACCGTGACAATCCGGCTGCGGATCAGCCGCTTCGCCATATTGGTGCCGACGCCCGGAATACCCACCCGTTCCCCGCCCAGCTTATGGCCGTTCGCGAGTGACCCCAATGCCAGTGAAAGGCAGGTCTGGTTGACCGTCATCCGGCGCGCCGATAAATTGCGGATACCCACTCCCTGGTCCGGCCAAAGTCTCCGGCACGAACTTAATGCGAAGGCATTTTGATGGAGCCGACAGGGGCGTTTTGACTAACAGAGGATCGCACGATGGCTCGCAATGTTCCCGCCTCTGATCGGCCTGCCGTCGCCGCGCTGCGCGATCGACGCCTGCGCATGAGACGGGCGCGAGAGGAGCGGGCAGAGCGCAAGCGTCATGCCCGTGAGGACGCGGCGCGAAAGCGGAAGGAAGCAAAGCACTATGCGCGCGACGTGGCAGCCGCCGTTCGCCATACCGCGCTCAAACTGGAAACAGATCGCGCTTCATTCGCCGCCGATCTTGCCGCAGCAAAGGCGCGCAGTCTCCTGACAGGAAAATCGCTCCTACTCCTCACGTTCGCGGCCGCGACTGCCGCGGCGTCAAGCACTGTGATCGCCCATTATGCGCGTGCGCCGCTGCCGCTCGACCAGGCTTTCGCGACGATGCCACTGCTTCTGGCGGGGTACATCGTCGCAGCATTCGCCGCATGGTACTGGTTGTCGGACGTGCTCGCGCCGTGGTGGATGCGCAAGGACGCTGAGATCATGGCAGCGCGTATGCTGACGAGAACGGATCGCCGTGCATCGGCGCTGGAGGCTGGTGACTATATTGCGGCTCAGTCTTTGATGCGCGCAGGCAGATGGCCTGATACCCCACTCGAAATCCGGTTTCCTTCGGATCAGGAATAGGGCGCTCGAAACTCCACCTGCCTATCGTCAACGCTAACGAAGGCTCGCCGGGCTGCTCAAGAACCCGGCGCGTCCCTTTGCCTAATCGGAACTGAGTCTGGCGAGCGCGCGAGCAACCGTTTCGCCGCCATGCTTTGCCACTGCCCTCGCAATCGTGGTTGCATCGGCTCGGGAAAGTTCGGCGACCTTGACGCGGTTGATGGCCGCAATGAGTGTGGACTTGCCGGCATCAGCCTGGGCGGCAAGCGCTTCGCGTTCGCGCTCCTGCAATTGGCGCAGGAGTTCTTCGGCCTTGATCCTTGCCGCCTGAATGGCCTCGATGGTCTGTGATTTCCTGGCCATGCAAAATACCCTCTCAATGTACCCGCTTCTGCGTTGCCATCGAATATCGCGCGCCATGCGAATTGGCAATCGACGATACGGTCTGATCCAGGTGCCGCGGTTGCTGCCTAACAGTTCATCGAAGCAACGGCTGCGATTGTCGATTCCGGTCGTTCAAAGGGCCTACCCGCGCACCCACTCCCTCCCGTCCGCGTCTGCCAAGTCCTGATTGTGCGGTAAGGCATTGGATGATAGAGAAGAGCTAGAGATTGAAGTTTGCAGGATAGCTGTTGCAGTGCCATTGTAACACAATGTGACCGCAATAGTCCGCTGCACGGGGCTGTCATGACACATGTCACACTGCGCATTGATGACAAGGTGAGCGAGCTGATCGATGCGCTGTCGCGCGCGGCAGGCATGTCCCGCAGCGCGTGGATCAACCGGGCGATCACGGATGCGCTGGGCAGCCGGATGGACGAGGTGCGCGATACGCCCGAAGGGGAGGGCATGAGCACCGATCGGATCTCGGTCCGCATTCCCAAGTCGGAAATTGCGACAATCGAAAGCGTTGCGAGGAAGGCGGGTCTCTCGCGGCACGAGTGGCTCAAGCGTACGATCCGTTGGCAACTCTGGACGCGGGCGGGAAACCTGCGCCTTGTTCCATCGAGCAATCGGCAATTGCAGCAGATCGCAAAGCAGATACGCGCGCTCGGCTATTCGCTCAATCAGGCGGTGAAGGCGATGAACGTCGCCGCCAAACCCGATGCGCCGCTGGAGATTGCCCAGACCGCGCAGCATGTCCTGGCGCTGCGCGATGACATTCAGGCGTTGCTCGAAGGTGTCGATAGTCAGGTACGCCATGCCGCGATGGGTGAGGTTGCCTATTGGACGCAGCGGCCTTCGGTGCAGCAAGCCGGCGAAGCGCAATGAGTCCAGCCTTCATTTTTTCCGAGACGACGCTTGACCGGCTTGAACGGGTTCAGGGCGCTCGCTCTGGCGGGCGGGGAAGGGTGGACAATGAAGGGCATCGCCGTCTTGGCAATGCGCTTCTGGGTGTCATTCAGACACTGGGCCTACCGCAATCGCGCGGATCGGCTCGTTCGGCAGATGTGCGTACCGCGGCTGCCAGCCAGCAGCTTGACCGGACCGCGCGGCGCGTGCCGCAGGTGATGGTGAAAATCACGAGCCGGCTGCATGGATCGGCCAGCACGGTGGGCTGCTTCACCTATGTTGCCCGTCTCGGGATGGAAGGAAAGGACGCGGTTCCGCTGGTGACCAGCGAGGGGCGCGAGCTGACAAGCGCGGTAGAAATGCTTGAGCTTGCGCGCGCCTGGGAAGAGTGGGAACAGACCGGCGATGATCGCCGCAAGGGGGCGACCGCCATCGTCATGGTCTATTCGATGCCGCCCGGCACTGACGCGGAAAAGGTCTACGGTGCGGTGCGCGATCTTGCCGAAACCGATTTTTCCAACCGGCGCTGGGTGGCGGGGCTACACACCGATGAGGCGCATCCGCATGTCCATCTGATCATCGCCGCGCGCGACCTCGACGGGCGCCGGTTCAATCCCGATCGTGCGTTCCTTCAGCACAACCGCGAACGCTTTGCCGAGCTGCTGCGCGCACGCGGTATCGAAGCCGATGCGACCATTCGCATGACGCGCGCCTATCCGCCCAAGCATGACAAGCTGCCGGTCCAGAAGATGCGCGAACGCGGGGAAGCGCTGCGTGTCGATGTCTCGCGGGCGGCGGTGCTGGAGGGGAAGTGGGAGCCGGACCAGGCGTTCATGCGTGCGCGTGAGAGCCAGGTCTCGCGGACAGCCGAGAATATCGCTCTGGTCAAATCAACCTATCTTAAGGCCATTGCCGAACTCAGCGATCACGGCGGTGACGAGCAGCAGCGGCTTGCCAGATCGCTGCAACTTTTCGTCGACCAGATCCGCGAACCCACCCCGGCGCGCAGCGAGATCATCGAGCGGCTCAAGGAGGGCAGGGCGCTGCCCGAGCACTTTGAGCAAGACCCCGCTCTCGAGAAGCTGAAAGCGCGGGTGCGCGCCCGTGCGGGCGACAAGGATATGCCGGGCAGGGAAGGGAAGGCGGACAGTCCGGCAAACAGGCTTGCGCGTCTCAGGGCAACCACGAAGCAGCTTCGGGACCAGACCGGGCAACTCGCCAGGGCGCGCGAAGGCGATCGGTTCGACAAGCTGGCGCAGGCCACGGCGAAACTGAAGCAGCAGTCTGCTGGCCGCGGACAGGCTGCCAGCGGTGAACCAGCGAAGCCGGGACAGGAATCGGCGCGCACGCCACCCGCCGACTGGGCGCAGAATCTTGAGAAGCGGCTTGAGGAGGCGATCAAGGAAAAGGACCGGGAACGGCTCCGCCAGAAGGAGCGCGACCGTGATCGCGATAGGGACAGGGACGGGGACAAGGGAGGTCCGCGCCGATGACGGACGACAGGATTGATGCTCTGCACGACAAGCTCGACGTGATCGTCGATGCGCTCAGTGCTATCGCCGAAAGCCAACATGAGCAGGCGGCGGCGATCGCCGGCATCACCGCCGCATTGGATACCCAGGCGCACAGCCTCCAGCTGATTGCGCTGGCGTCGGCCGCCGCCTATTATGCGAGCGGTGCCGCCGAGCCGCTCCCGCACGAGGCGCTCGAAGATCCGGCTTTCGAATTGTTCCTGCGGCTCCACCCCGATGCCGGCGCGCCGATCCTTGGGCAGGCAGACATGGATGGCCATCTTGAGCGTCTCGACCGTGTCGACAAGGCTACGCTTGCTGCGGGGTTTCGCGAGCTTCGGGAGAAGGAGGAACTATCTCTGCTTGAAAAGGCCCGGAATCGGCAGGTCGAATATCGTGTTCGGCAAAAGCATGGCGATCTCGAACGTCTGGAGCGCGAGGGGCGCGACGATCGGGTGCGTTAGCATCGGACGTGCCGCACGTTGCGCTCAGGATGGTATAGCGGAAGTTTGCGGACGATCCGGTTAGTCCGCTCGTGGTGATGGAATAGGGGTAATCGGCTGCTCCAGATTACATTTCGCGATGACTCCTTCGAACTCGTGCAAGTCGGCACCACTTTCGCTGCCGACTTTGGGACCGAGCGTTCGAATCCCTGTCGTCGGATCCATCTTGAAGAATAGGCTTTGTTCACTATCTATTCTCAAAATCTGAATAGGAGTTCAGGATGAGGTTCGAGGGGTTCAGAGTCACTAACTTTCGGAATGTCCTAGATTCAGGTTGGATACCGGCAAATCGGATCACGGCATTCGTGGGACAGAACGAGGCAGGAAAGAGCAATCTCTTTGAGGCTCTTTATTGTCTCAATCCTATCGACGATGCGACCTACGACCTTGATGAGGATTGGCCCGTCGACAAGTGGGACGGCCGGAAGGAAGCGAAGGGCAAGTTGGTCTGTCAGGCGAACTTCACTTTATCGACCGATGATATCACTGCCCTATTTGATGAAGCGGCGGTGGCAGTCGAAGAAAGTGATGACAACGAAGGCGGGGCGGGTGGAGCGGCCGCTGAAAAGACATTTTCACTCCCATCCAGCGTCACAGTCACCCTCAATCGCTGGTACGGTTACTCGACCGGGTTTAGTATCCGTGGATTCACTGATGGCGTACTTGATGACGAAAAGGCAAAAGCGTGGGCTAAAGCGAACGTTCCGAAATTCGTCTATATCCGCGATTACGAGATGTCCGGCGCTCAGATCGAGCTCGACCAACTCAAGCAGCGTTTAGATAATGTGGGTGGGCAGCGTCATCGGCTCAGCCACGAAGATCAAACGATCCTTATCATTCTCGATCTCGCAAATATCGACCTAAACGATTTCCTCAAAAAGGGTCAGTCGTCTGAGGGTCGCACGGTCCGATCTTTCGACAAGCGCTCAGCCTCGAAATACCTGACGAATCAGTTCGCCAATCTCTGGAGACAAAAGGAAGTTGAGTTCGACATTGAAATCGACGGCCCCACGCTGAACATTTTTGCAGAGGATAAGGCAGTCGGGATGCCGGTCCGGCTTCACCGCCGCTCCACAGGCTTTCGTTGGTATGTATCCTTCGCGTGGAAGTTCACCCACGCGACGGGTGGCGACTTCAAAGACTGTGTTCTTCTTCTCGAGGAGCCCGGTGTACATCTGCATTTTACTGGACAGCGGGACCTCTTAGCTGTTTTCGACCGTCTCGCTGAGCATAACACGATCCTTTACACGACGCACTTAGCCTCAATGGTCGACTTGGCGCATCCGGAACGAGTTCGAATCATCGAAAGCCGGGATAATCACGTCGGCGTGACCCAAGGCATCGTAAGTTCTCAGCGCGAGCCAATGGCGGTCATTGAACAGAGCCTCGGTCTCACTGGAGATCAGAGTGGCATACTGAGCAACCGTCAGGTCTTGATTGTCGAGGGCGGTGACGATGCGGTTATCCTTCACAAATTGTCGGGTTTGCTCAAGGCTGCTGGCAAGGAAGGTCTCTCGGACCGAGTATATCTGTGGCCTGCCCACGGTGCTTCCAAAACCCCGATGTATGCTGGTTTTGCCATCGGCCAAGATTGGGATGCGGGCGTGTTGCTCGACACCGATGAGGCGGGGCAAAAAGCAAAGATCAAAATCGACGAACTCTACGTGTCGAAACTAGCAGAGGAGAAGCAGAGACGATTCCGTACAATCATGCTGGGAAAGGCGTCCGGATCAAAGAAGACCGATTTCGCTATTGAGGACCTTTTTCCTGACAAATTCTACGTGGATTGCGTGAACGCCACCTACGGCCTGGCGATCAAGCTCGATGACCTACCTGTCGATGGATCTGACATGGTTACCAAGAAAGTAGAGTGGGTCCTGAAATCGCGATACGGCCACACCGAACTCGATAAGCGCCGCGTGATGGGCGAAATGTGGAAACAGTTCGACACATGGTCAACCGCAACGGATTTGCCTAAGGACACTGCATCTCGCGCGGAAAAGGTGTTCAAGACGATTAATGGGGCTTTTGCGGAACCAGCTAGTGATTAGACTGCGTAAAGTAACTTAATCCCGTATCCGCGAAGAATCGGCGGGCGGCCTTATGCTCAGCGCCGATGCTCAGTAACGTGAACAAGCGTTAGCATATTAAACCGACGGCAGGTTTCGACGGACGGCTTTCTGATCGCATGCGACAGCAATTAAGGCGGTTGCGTCCATTCTTCCACAGGCATTCCGCCAATTCAAGAGCATTGCTCGGTCAGCTGTTCTGGGGGAGGCGAAAGGCTGTGGATCGGATTTACCGATTCCAGCTTGATAAGGTAAGGAATATACATTACATTATGCGCCGTAACGGAGGCACACATGGGCGTCGCAATCGAAGAGTTCAGCACGATCACCGCCAAGGGCCAGACCACCATCCCCAAGGCGGTGCGGCAGGCGCTGGGCGTCGATTACGGCGGGAAGATTGCCTTTCGCGTCGACAAGCGCGGCGTGACCGTGGTGCGGGTCGAGGAGGATGAGGACCCGGCCATCGGCCGTTTTCTCGAATTCATGGCAAGTGATATCCGCAAGCACCCCGAGACGATCAAGGCGCTGTCGCCCGATCTCGCGGTTCGGATTGCGGCGTTGACCGAGGGCATGGATATGGATCTCGACGCTCCGATCGACGGCGACGTTTCACTCTAGCCGCGCCGCCCGATGACCACTGTCAATGGCTGGACGCTCTATGCGCATCCGCTTTTCCTGGGTCAGCTCGAACGCCTGATCGAGGTGGTGGCGAAGAAAGCGAAGAAAGGTCCCAAGGGGTACACCGCCTCGGCCGATGCAAAACTGCTCGCCGCTTTGCGCAAGCTGATGTTCGAAGTAATCCCGATTGATCCGGCGCGGCCAGAGTTTCGCCAGGGCGGAACTCTTGGCCCCGACCGCAAGCACTGGTTCCGCGCCAAATTCGGCGGCGGGCGGTTCCGGCTGTTCTTCCGTTATTCGTCGAGCGCAAAGATTATAATCTTCGCCTGGGTCAACGACCGCGTCACCCTGCGCACCTATGGCGCGAAGACCGATGCCTATGCAGTCTTTGCCAGCATGCTCGATAAAGGGAACCCGCCCGAGGACTGGACAGAGCTGATGGCGGCGAGCCAGGAACTGACGTCCGACCAGGGCTAACGCTCCCTCCCGTCCTCGCGCATGGATTGCTCACCGCGCCGATGCGCCTCGGCCGCCGCATCGCGTTCGTGCGTGGCGCTGCGCACCTGCGGCGGGCTGATCACCTGACCGCGCTCGAGTGATTTTGCCACGGCTTCACGCGCGGCCTCCTTCATCCGCGCGGCCTCGGGGGTGGCATGGCCGTATTTCGCCTCGATGCTCGCATCGAGGGCGGCGATCATCTTCGCGCCGCCCGCCATGCGCTGGTCGTTCAAACGCTCGGCCTGGCTCATCGCCCGAAAATCCTGGGCGAGCTGGCGGTTCATCGCATCGCGTGCAGCGTCGCGGGCGCCATCATGGCGTTCACCTGGCCGCGATGCCGGGACCGGCTTCGCCTCTCCCTGGCCCGAACCCGCACCGTCTGTCCTGTCATCCGCCATTTCGTTTCACCTGACCCAGCATGTGAAAGGCATCCGCCGCCGCATCCGTACCTGGCGCAGCCGCGGCGACATTCTCAAAATCTTCTACCTTGCAGCGCAACCCCAGCTCCTGAAAGAATCCCACGGCCTTGCGGGGGTCGCCACCATCGGGGAGGTCTTCAAGGGCAAACCCCACAAGCTCGCCATGGGCGACGCCCTTGAGGACCTCGCTGTCGCTCATCTCGCGCGTGCCATCGCCCTCATTTCCGCCACCCCCCTGCACCTGCTGGATCACCGCGAGCGAGCGCCGCGCTATGGCGGGATCGAAGGGACGGGCGGGAACCACGGGCGGCGCGATGGCAGACTTCCGGCGCATCCACCGGTCCTTGTAATAGCGGATCTTGCGCCCCTTGAGCGGACGGATACCGGCGCGCAGCACGATCACCTCCTCCTGCGACATCAGCAGCAGTTCCTGCGGCAGCACCAGCGCGCGGCGCTGGTCGGAGGTCGAGACCGAGCCTTCGAATGCTTCCCACACCCGTCGCGACCGGCTGCGCGCCTCGTAAGTGTAGTTGCCGAGGCGTTCGGAGATTTCCCTGGCGACGCGGTTGTCCTTGGGGGTGAACACCAGTTCGACCCCGCAGTTCTGGACGATCTCGCTGGTCACGTCCTCGCCGTAGACATCGCGCAATTGGCCGCGCGCCTGGATCACCGGCAGGAGGCGGATGCCGTAGCCCGCGACATAGGAAAAGCCCGAGGCGATGACATTGGCCCGGCCCATCCGGGCAAATTCGTCGAGGAGGAGAAGGAGTTTCAGCGGATGCTTGCCGGCCTTTGGATCGGGCAGTTCGCGGACATTGAGATCGATGAGCTGCTGGAACAGCAGATTATAGATGTCGGCCACACGCTCCATATTGTCGGGCGAGACGCCGAGATAGAGCGAGATCGGCCGCGAGCGGAAGTGGCGCAGGTCGAAATCCGATTCCGAAGTGGCGGCATCGACATAGGGGTTGAGCCAGAGGTTGATCTTGGCCGAGACCGACTGGCGGATCGAGGTGAAGGTGTTGGCCGAACTGCTGATCCAGTCGCTGAGCGCTGACACGCACGGTTCGGAAAGCGGATCGCCGTTTGCCGCGCGCTGGCGGATGATCACCGGAAAGCGCGCCTTGGCGTCGCCGGCGCTGAAATTACGATAGACCTCGCCCATGGTGAAGGGGAGGTCCGGCGTTGCGGCAATATAGGAAGCAACACCCAGAAACGCGGTGCGCGCGCTGTCCATCCAGAAGCTTTCGCCATCGGATGGCGGCGGCCAGAGCATCGCGGCGATCTTCTGCAATTCGTCGATGACTTCGACCGGGTTGGTGCGGTCGATATGGGCCAGCGGATTGTAGCGCGCGGTGCGTCCTTGCGGGTCGAGCGGATCGAACAGCCAGACCTCGTGGCCGAGCTGCTTTCGCCAGCCCGCCGATTTCTGCCAGTTCTCCTGTTTGACGTCGAGCACCACCACCGAATCCGCCCAGGTGAGGAGATTGGGGATGACGACGCCGACACCCTTGCCGGCGCGGGTCGGGGCTTCGAGGAGGACGTGCTCGCTGCCGCCGAACTGGATGAAATCGCTGCCGCTGCGCCCCAGCAGCAGGCCTTCGCTGTCCATCAGCCCTGCGGCGCGGGCTTCGCCGCGCCGCGCCCAGCGCGCTGACCCGTGCAGGCTGTCGCGGCGGCGCAGCACGATCATTCCCACCATGAGCGCGATCAGGGCGGCCGCTCCGCCAACGCCCTTCGCCAGCCAGCCCATCACAAAGCCATTATGACGATAGAACCAGAAATATTCCGGCATGCGCCACAGTTCGAGATCGCTGCGCAGCTGGCCCATCGCGGTGACCGCGATGAGGCCGCCAAGAACAAGCGCGGTCAGTAGCGCAAGGATGCCATAGATCGCGATGTGCCGCCGCTCCATCAGCCGGCGCCCTTGTCCTCGCCGCCGGCGGTCCAGGGACCTCCTGGTGGGTCGAACCAGATTTCGGTGACGAGGAAGCGCCCGTCCACTTTCTTGCACTGGACCACGACGTCGACCAGCAGATGGAGGAGATCGAGAATATCGCGGCGTTCCAGATCGCGCCCGCCTTCCGATTCCTTGACCAGCAGCGAGAGCTGCTCGAAGGCGAGCGCGGCGGAATCGGCATGGACCGTGGTGATCGAGCCGGGATGGCCGCTGTTGACATTGCGCAGGTAGAAGAAGGCGGTGCCGTCGCGCAGTTCCTGGAGGAGGATGCGGTCGGGCCGCATGCGCAGGCTTGCCTCGAGCAGGGCCTTGGCACCGACCTGCGCCTGACCCTGGCCGTCCTTGGAATAGAGGAGGTGCACCGCATTGCGGTGCGGCACGACGAGTTCGCGGGTGTCCTCGATCGTCAGCAGCCGCTCACCCGCCGGAATGAGCTGGATCAGCGCCTTGGAAAGGGTGGTCTTGCCCGAGCCCGTCGCCCCGGAAATAAGGATGTTCTTGCGCGCGGTGACCGCCATTTCGAGGAATGCGGCCCACTTGCCGTCGCGCTTCAGCGCCAGCAGGGCCTCGTCGGCGTCGGAATGGCGCCCGCGCGCCTCGCGGGTCTGGCTGAAGAGGCCGCCCGCTTCGAGTTCACCCAGCCCGAAAGTGCGGCTTGAAGGCTTGCGGATGGTGATCGAATAGAGCCCGAGATCGCAGGCGGGCGGGGCGACGATCTGCACGCGCTCGCCGGTGGGCAGGCTGGTCGAGCAGATCGGCATGGACGCGCTCACCTTCTGCTTGGTGAAGTTCGCCATCGCGTTGGCAAGGGTTTCGAGCCAGGGCACGCTGAGTTGCGGGCAATCGGCCCATTGCCAGCCTCCGCTTCCTTCGACGCCGACCTCACCGGGCCGGTTGATGACGAGTTCGGTGACTTCGGGCGCATCGAGCAGGCCGCGCAAGGGTGCGAGATGGTGGAGGAGGATGGACTGGTCGTACATCAGCGCTTCATGTCATCGGGCATCGGGGCATCAGGGTTTTAGCCGCAGCGAATAGACGCTGCTGAAATCGACATCGCGCGCGACCATGATGGTCATTTCCCCGCCCTGGGCCGCACGCAGGCGCGGCTTCACCCCCATGCCGTCCTGCACGGCGCCCTGCGCTGCCGTATTGGGCGCCTGGATCGTTTGCGTCACACCGGCGAGGTTGTTGGTGGCCGCCGTGCTGGCATCGCCGACGATCGAGAGCAGCAGCGCGCCGCCGAAGCGCTCCCAGAAGAAGGTATCGACCTTGCCGCCCATGCCGGCGCGGCCGAGCTGGTCGGCGGCGGGCGAGGAGAGCGCGACCGAAATGCCCGACGGGGTGATCGCCCGGTTCCACAGCACGAAGATCCGGTTCTGGCCGCGCGAGAAGCCGCCCTGATATTCGCCGAGCACGCGGGTGCCCTTTTCCATCAGGATGACATTGCCATTGGTCGACCAGACATCCTCGGGGATGATGCAGCTCGTAAGGCCAGGCTGGGTCGAATCCATCGCGGTCTGCAAGATGCAGGGGATCTGCGCGCCGGCGAGCACGAGGAAATTGCGGTTGCCGACCTTGCCCGCGTCAACCTTGCCGATCGCCATGCCGCCGAGCTGGCGCTCGAGCGGGGTGCCGCCGCTGCTACCCTCGCCATCGGCGCTCGCCGGGGTCCGGCCATCGGGTCCGACCCGCAGATTGCTGAAGGGTCCGGCATTGGCGGGCGACCCATTGGCCGCGCTGCCCCCGGCCATGATCGCACCGGGTGAGACAGCCATAACCGGCGCGCGCCGCATCGCATCCTGCCGCGCCTGTTCGCGCGCGGCCGCGGCTATGCGGGCCTGGCGTTCCTGTTCGAGGCGCTGTTCGATTGGACTTGCGCCGCCGCGTCCCTCGATCGCCGGAACGCTCGTTCCCTGGCTCAAATCCTGGCCTGGCCCATCGGCCATGATCGGATTGCCGAAGGGGTCGGTTCCGACCTGCCGCATGGCCCCCGAATTGCCCTGATCGACGACGATCGCGGCAGCAGGTTCCTTGCGCCTGTCCCCCTGGTCGCTTGCCAGCGCGAATGTCGAATTGTCGACCTTCTCCTTGGCCTCATCTGGCTGCGTCGACATCGAATAGACGAGGAAGCCGGCGAAGGCCGCGACCACGACCGCGCCCAGCATGCCGGCATTGCCCATCGCCTTCAGCCGCCCGCGCGGATTGAACGCGCCGCGATCGACTTCGGGGCGCAGGCTGTTGGCATCGTCAAGCGTGCGCTGGTCGATGCTGGTATCATCGTAAGTCAGGCCGCGCCGGACCTCGCCCGGTGCTGGTGCCTGTTCTGACCCTGCTGCGGGCGGCAATGCCTCGTCCGGACTGCTCATGGCCTGCCTCCCTCAATCTGGCGCTCGACCTCGGGTGAGGACGTGCCCGACGAGGTGTCCGGCCCGTAGCCGGCGGGCGCATTGTTCCAGATGCAGGCGATCGCCTTGCCGCGGCGCAGACGGAACTCCTTAGCCACCCGATGGATGACCACGAATTCGCCGCGCACATCGTAGGGCACGACCGCTTCGCTGCCATCGGGGAGCACGGTGAAGATCGCCGGGATGGGCTGGTTGCGCGGAAAACGCAGCACCGTGAACTGGCCGTTGTCGGTCACTTCCGACGGGGCGAGGTCGGCGGACCCCGCAACCGAATAGTCGAGGTTGCGCTTGCCCTCGAGCGCGCCGGCCTCAAGCGCCAGCTTGACGCCGCCGGCCTCGACCAGCAGCATCTGGAGCCGGATCCGGTCGAGTTCGGCCTGGCGGCTTGCCAGTGCTTCTTCCTGCGGATAGCGGAAGCGGATGACGAACTGGGCATTGCTGCCGCTGCGGATCGCCCCGCTGCGTGCTGAAAGCGCGAAAGTATAGGTCCGCGTCAACGTGCCCTGGCGCGTCACGACAATGAGATTGGTGTCGGGCGCGCGCTCGCGCGGCTTGATGAAGAGGGCATTGTCGGCAGGGGCCACTTCCCAGCTGATCGTATCGCCGAGCGCGACGCTCGCAATCGTCTCGCCGGGTCCGAACACAATCTGCGAGGCGGTGCGGAACACGCCGTTGATCTTGACGACCTCATCCTTGTTGTAATCGACATAGCGGATGCGCGAATCGTCGGGGCCGCTGCGCGGTGTGGTTTCCGCCAAGGCAGGCATGGCGGCGAGCACGGCGATCGCGGCCCATGCTAGGCGGAGCGTGCCCCGCGCGCTCATTGCCCGATCTCCGGGTCGGCGCGGTAGCTTTCGACCTGAAAGCCCAGCGGGTTGTCGAGGCGTCCGGCCTCGCTTGTCGGCCGCTCGACATATTTGAAATTGATCGTCGCCAGCCAGTAGTTTGCCTGATCGGGCGCGTTGCCGGGCCGCGAGACGGTCTTGACGAAACGCACCTGCGCGACGTTGGGGCTGATGAAGGCGATATTGCGGATCGCCGCGGTCACCACCTGGCCCTGCTGATAGACGTTATAGGGGCTCGCCGGGTTCTGCGGGCGGCGGGCGGCGGCGAGTTTTTCCTGCTCCTGCGGCGCGGAGAGCGAAAGGACCGCTTGCGTCATCTGCGGGGCGGCCGCGAGATTCCAGCCCTCGCGGCTGCGGACATAGGCGGCGAGGAAATATTTGTTCACCGCTTCATCGACGGTGACATCGCGGGTGCGGTTGAGCCTGGTCACCACATCGACCGCCCCGGTTTCGCGGTCGACCCGGATCACATAGGGCTCGACCGAGGTCAGCGGCGCGGCGATATGCCAGACCAGCATGGCCATGCCGAAGGCGACGCCGCAGCCAGCTATTATATAGGCGATCCGTTTCTGGCGCGCCGCCTCGCGCGCGCGGTCGAAATCCCACGCCCTCGCTTCCGCGAAATATTTGTTGAGATCGTCCTTCGACTTTACCCCCAGCGCCATGGTCAGCAGCTCCCGGTGGCGGGCGCGCCGGGCTGGCTCCGCAGCGAGATCGGCCGTGCCCTGGCGCCGGGCGCCGGGGCAAGCGCGGGCACCGACATGTCGCTGCCGCTCGCTTTGCCCGTGCCGCTTTCGAACAGCATCACTTTGCGCTCCTCCGGCACCGTGCCATCGGGATTGGCCGTGCCGATAACGGCAGCGTTCAGCAGCACCGAACCATTGGGATTGGCGGGGCGCGCCGCGCCGCGCGAACAGCCCTTGGGCGGCGCCTTCGCGGCCTGCCGGTCGGTCGCGCAGCCGGTCATCGTCAACATCGCGCCTGCCAGCAGGCTCAGTCCTGCCCATCGGCGCGCGTGGGGCGCGCTCCCTCTAATACTCGCCACTCCCGGCCTCCCGTTATCTTGTCCGACTGGTCGATGCGCCGCCCATGCTGGTGCGCCCGCCCCCGCTGCCGCCTCCACCGCCAGTTCCACCGCCGCTGGCGCTGGCGAGAAAGGCGGCGCGGTTGGCGCTCTGGCGCGCCAGCGACCAACCGGCGGCATTGCCCACCCCGCGCGCTAGAGAAATCGGCGCGCGATTGGCGCGCGTCATGATCTGGCGAGCCATGGTCGTGGGGTAGAGCGCGGCAAGGAAGCCCGCGCCCGACGAACCGCCGCCGCCCGCAAAGGAGCCGATCGCCTGTGCCTGCATGATGAGAAAGCCGCCGACGAGGATGACGACAAGCTGGGCGACCATGGCGATCAGCGTGGTCCAGGTATCCCCGCCCGATCCCGCTGCCAGTGCCGAAGGCATGGCATTGACCAGACCCACCACCAGCACCAGCGCGAGTGAGACGGCGGCGGTCTGGATCGCATAGTTCAATACCGCGCCGAGCCAGGAGAAGAACAGGCCCGAGGAGGAAGGAAAGATCAGCGCGCCCACGAATATCGGCATGGTCGCGATCGTCACGAACAGCCCGAACTTGATGAACAGCACCATGACCATGGCGAGCGCGGCGATGATATAGGCGATGACGAGGATCAGGATCACCATGAACCCGGTCGCGAGATTGGGAATGGTGATCGGGATCCACGAATTGCCCTCGAACCAGGGCGGCATCGCGTTGTGGAGCGAGAGCGCCGGATTGACCGCGTTCTGCACAAAGGAATCGAACGAGGCGTTGAGTGCGCCCCCGCCGAGCGCGGCGGCGAGCTGATCGGGCGCGCTTTGCGCCGCGGCGGCAATCTGCGGCGCGAGGCTCGAGGTCGCGGCGAGGATCACGAGATAGCATTTGAGCCAGGTCCCGAGATAATTGCCGAAGGGCTCGTTCGAGGCGCCGCGCATCACCGCGAATCCGACGATGACCAGATTGATCGCCATGGCCGTCTGCAAGGGCGCCGAGACCAGTCCTTGCACGGCTGCGTATTTGCCCGCCAGCGTTCCGGTTATCGAGCCTTCGAGCATGGTATAGATCTGGTCGAGCACGGCCTATCGCTTCCCGTTCCAGCTGGGCCACATTGACCCGTCCTCGATCTTTTTCTGGGTGGCGGCCTGCGCCCGTGCAAAATCCTCTGCGCGTAGCGCTTTCAGCGCGAGGGCCGCATTGCCGCAGTCCTCGCCGACAGCACCATTAGCCATGCAACGGGTCTCGACCTCTTCGGCTTCGGCGCGGTGCGCCTTGTACCAGTCGACTGACTTTGCCTGCTGGCAGGCGACTAGGCAGGACGCGGCAAGCACGACGGCGGCGACCAATCTGACGCGCCGCGCGGCCATCACTGGCCTTCCCATCTGGGCCAGAGCGCGCCGCTGTCGATGTTTTGTTGGGTTTTCCGTTGCGAGGCGGCGAAGGCTTCCTGCGCATCGAGTGCCGCCCTGGCGCGCGCCGCCTGTTCGGCCGCCATCAGTTGCAGCATCCGGTTGCTGACCTGCGCCCCCTCGATCGTCGCGCGCGCCTCGATATCCTGCGACTGGCGCAGCGTCGTGGCCGTGCCAAGCGCCGTGCCGAGCTGGGTGAGCCCCTTCGATGAGGCATCGCTGCTTTCGAGCAGATATTCGCCGTAGGCCTGCTGCGCGGCATTGGTCGAGGCGGCTTTCGTGAGGATCGATTGCGTAGCCCCCAGCGCCTGGTCCATGCCGCCGAGCGAAAAATCACGGGCATCGAGCAAGCCTCTCGCCTGGTTGCCGATCGCGCCCAGGGTGGCGAGATCGGCCGAGACCAGCTGCACCGAATTCTGCATGCCCTCGGGCACCACGGTCTGCAGCAGCGGATTGTTGAGAAGGTTCGAGACATCGCGGATATTTGAGACCGAATTGACCTTGGCGTAGAAGTCCTGCGCGGCCTGGAGCTGCTGGAGCGTGTTGCGTGCCGTCTGGAGTGCCTGCGCGATGGCGCGCACGTCGACAACCGCCATCTGCGCCGAAGCTGCGGTCGGAATGGCGAGCGCAGCAAGCGCGGCCAGAGCAGTGCCGATAAGTCTCGTCTTCATATCATTCTCCCCATTCGCTGCGCCCGGCGCTCCGCCAGCGCCGTTTGAAGTGCGGTAGCCAGTCGGCGGGATCATCGCCGTGCTCGGCGCGCAGTTCATCGAGCAGGGCGACGGTGCCCTGCCGGCCCGACAGCACCGCCAGTTCGTCGTCCATTCCGTTCAAATCGAGTTCTACCACCACCGAATCGTGGCCCTGCTTGACCAGGAAGCGCCGGCTTTCCGGCGACAGATCGATCTTGATCAGCCGGAATTCCGCCTCGGTGAGGTTGAGACCGCCCACATAGTCGCGCGCCTGCGCGTTGGGATTGGGCAGCAGGATCTTGGTCGCGCATTGCTCGATGATCGTCTCGGCAATGTCGGATTTGAGCGCATCGGCCGGCGACTGGGTACCGAACATCATCATCGCATTGCGCTTGCGGTAGGTCTTGAGCCCGTCGCGCGCGAAGCCCCGGAACGCGGGATCGCCGAGCGCCTTCCAGAATTCGTCGATATCGATGATCGCAGGCTTGCCGTCGATAATGTCGTCGAGCCGGTGGAAGAGGTAGCTCATCAGCGGCGGACGGATCGCGTCGTTTTCGAGAAAATCGGTCATGTCGAAGCCCATCAGCCGGGCATCAAGCGCCAGCGTGTCGGCCTCGTTGTCGAACACCCACCCGAATTCGCCGCTGCGGGTCCAGCGATCGAGCCGCGCGCCGATCCCTTCCATGCTGGTCTGGTCGAGCTGCGAGCGCACCGCGGCAAGCGAGCGCAGTTCGCGCGGCAGACGCCACACCGCCTCCAGCGCTTGTGACAATTGGTAGAGATCGACGGGCGACAGTTCGCCCTTCTCTGGCGTCACGAGCTGGCGCAGCCAGGCGCCGAGAAACTCCTTGTTGCGCGGGGTGTCCTCGAGCGCCTTCAAGGGCGCGAAGCCCGAGACCTCGCCGCTGCGCAAGGTGAGGTAGGTGCCGCCCGCCGCGCGCACGAAGATTTCCGCGCCCCGGTCCTTGTCGATGAAGGCCATGCGCGCGCCGGTCTTTTCGGCCTCGGCCAAAAGGAAATTCTGGATGACCGTCTTGCCCGCGCCGCTCGGTCCCAGAATCAGGGTATGGCCAACGTCGCCGAAGTGGAAGTTGAAGTAGAACGGTGAATTGGCAGTCGTCTTGACGAGGGCAATTGCGTCGCCCCAGTGATTGCCCTCCCGGCTTCCGACCGGATAGGTGTGCATCGGGGCCAATGCGGCAAAGTTTCGCGAATTGATCGTCGCGGGCCGGGTGCGCCACTCGAAATTGCCCGGCAGCATCGACCAGTAGGCGGCCTCCAGCGCCAGATCCTCGCGCGCGGCGACGATCCCGCTTTCCGAAAGCGCGGCGCGCGCCACGCTCATATGTTCGGCAAGGATCTTCGGGCTCTCGCCGAAGACCGCGAGCGCGAGATGATGTTCGCCCGCGACCGAGCGGTTGGACTGGAGATCATCCATCAGCCCTTCGAGTTCGGCCTGCTGGCTGAAGGCGGCATCGTCGGTGGCGCTCATCTGCGCGCGTTTGCGCCGCGCGGTCTCGATCCCCATCTGCTTGCCGAGGAAGGCGAAGCCCTGGGCGAGCACGAATTCGAAATTGGCTTCGAGGAGCGCATTGAGCTGGCCCGGGAAGGAGCGGGCCGCATGTTCGCGCACCGCGAGGATGCCGCCGCAGCGCGATCCGCCCGGCTCCCTGATCTCGAACAGTTCCGCGCCGAAGATGATCCGGTCGGAATAGATCGCGCGCCCGAGATGCCCGCGCACGATCGGCACCCGGCGACGGTCGGCGGTCATGATCCGCTGGAGGAGTTCCATCGGCGCGCTGAAGAGGAGGCCGTTGTGCTCATAGGTCCGAAGCAGCCGCGCATTGACCCGACCGAACAGCTTTTCGGCATCGCGCAGCACATCGCTGAAGGTCTGGACAATATCGTCCTCGGCTTCCTCGGCGCTATCGCGCCGGAACAGCGAGAACACCGACGAGGCCGCCTTGTCGGCAACGCCGACGGCAGGCCGGTAGATGAGGGTGAGGAAATGTTCGTTGACGAACATGCGTTTGGCGAGGACGCGAGCGCGGTAGGCAGCGTCGAGATCGCGCGCGAAATCGGATCGGAACGTGCCGTCGGGATAGTCGCGCTCGATCCGGCGCACGGTATGGACCATCACCGCGAGGCGTTCGTGGGCGAGGGTGCGCCAGGCGCCGTTCAGCTTTTCGTGCCAGTCGTTGATCGTCGCGATGTCGGCGGTCTCGAAGGCGATGCCGTCAAGCGCGAAGACCGCCATATATTCGCCGTTGTCGAGCGCGATGATGTGATCATTGACGTGGCGCGCGTAGGGCAGGAATTTCGCCGGATCGCGTTCGAGTTTCCGGGCGAGTTTGCCCTTGAGAACCGGCGCCTTAAGCATCGGCAAAGGTCTTGCGCTTGATCCCGACCACCGGCAGCGGCGAATAGCTCGATCCGCCCCAGACCAGCTTGTTGGGCGCGCCCGCCTTGGTGCGCCCGTAGAGGAACAGGATGCGGAACATGTTGTAGTCGCTGCGCACGATGAGGCGGGCCGCGCCCAATAGCGCGCCGCCGATCGCCAGCCCCCAGATCGGATTGCCGAAGACCATCAGCACCATAACCGAGACAAGGCCGATTGCCATCGTCGCCTCGACCGGCACGCCCAGCCGGCCCAGTCGGCCCGAAGCTGCGATTTTGGTCATCTTGGAGAACACGTCGGGAACGGGCTGGTTGTTGTTGACGATCGCCCATGCGAGGAACGACGTTCCGCTCCGATAAGGGAGCGGCGTTATGAGCCTTGGCGTTTCGAGTGGGGATCTGATCGGCTCCTGGAGCCTGAGTTTTTCGGACATCGCGTTCGTGACCGGCAAAGCGGAGACGGCACGACTGGGATTGGCGGTTCAGCTTAGATTTTTCGCCGGGCATGGCTTCTTTGTGCCGGATCATGCGTCGATACCCTCCGACGGTGTCTTGTATCTGGCGGAGCAACTTGGTCTCGATGCCAAATCCGTGAACCACTATGATTTTTCCGGGCGCACCGCCCGCCGGCATTGCGCGGAGATTTTGCGGCATCTCGGGTTCCGCCGTATGACGCAGACGGATCGCAGGGCGTTGTCGAGGTGGATTTCCGACGATCTTTGTGCGGGCGGGCAGCCGATCAATGCCATGCTCGAGCATGTTTTCCTGTGGTGCCGCGACCGCCGTATCTATGGGCCGTCGCGCAAGGAGCTGGAACGCCTCGTCCGTTCGCAACGACACCTCTATCTGGAGGCCCTGTTGGCCCGAGTCCGCGATCGGCTTGCGCCGGATGCGGTCGCCTTGCTGGAAGCCTCGCTCGCCGATCCCGATGGCCCGACCGGCTTCAACACGATGAAGGGGGATGCAGGTCAGGCGACGCTCGAAAACATTCTTGGCGTGACCGCCAAACTCGCCTTTATCCAACGGCTTGCTCTTCCCCGAGATTTCCTATCGGTCACGGGCAAGGCATGGGTCGATCAGATCGTTCGCCGGGTTGCCGGCGAGAAAGCCTCGGAGATGCGCCGGCATGTACCGGCGCGCCAGCTCGGGCTCTATGCCGTTTATCTGATGGCGCGGGAAGCTCAGCTTACGGATGCGATGGTCGACCTGCTGATCGAGACGGTCCATAAGATCGGATCGCGCTCGAAACGCAAGGTGGTGGGCGATATCGCGAAAGACATCGAGCGGGTCTATGGCAAGGAGCGACTCCTGGTCGAGATTGCCAGCGCTTCGATCGACGATCCATCCGGGCGCATCTGCGATGTCATTTTCCCAATCGCCGGCAAGGACAAACTGGCGGCGATCATCAAGGAAAGCCAGGCAAAGGGCGCCTTGGATCGGCGGATCTACAAGGTGATGCGGAGGTCATGGGCCAATCATTATCGCCGTATGCTGCCAAGCCTGCTTTCGGCACTGGAGTTCCGGTCGAACAACGCCGTGTGGCGTCCGGTGCTGGCGGCCCTGGACTGGATCAGAAGCAAAGTGGATGATGGATGCCGCTACGTGCCGCCGCACGCAGTGCCGGTCGACGAGGTCATTCCGGCGAGATGGCGCAGTTCCGTCATTGATGAAGAGGGGCGCGTAAACCGGATCAGTTATGAGCTTTGTGTCCTCGCGCAACTGCGCGATCGCATCCGTTCTAAGGAAATCTGGGTTGTCGGGGCGGACCGATACCGCAATCCCGATGACGATCTTCCCAAGGACTTCGATGCGCGGCGAGAAGCATATTACACAGGATTGAACCTGACGGCGGATGCGCGTGCATTTTCAAGCGCCATCCGGGAAGAGCTTGCTCAGGAACTGTTGCTCCTCAATGCCAATATTCCCCGGAACGACAAGGTTCGGCTGCTGTGGCGCGGCGAGAACCGTATATCTCTCACCCCGTTCAAACCCTTGCCCGAACCCAGGGGTCTCGCCTCGATCAAGACCGAGATCGGCCAACGCTGGCCGATGACCGGGCTGCTCGACGTACTGAAGGAGGCTGCCCTTGATACGGGACTTCTCGAAGCGTTCGAAACATCGGCCTCGCGTGTTGCACTGCCGAAAACCGCGCTGGATCAACGTCTCCTGCTATGCCTCTACGGCCTGGGAACGAATGCCGGGCTCAAGCGGATCGCCGGCGCCACCCCCGATGTCAGCTATGAAGAGCTGCTGCATGTCCATCGCCGCTTCGTTCATGCCGCGGCGCTCAAGGAGGCGTGTGCCAGGGTTGCGAATGCGACCCTGGCAATCCGCAATGCTGCAGTCTGGGGGGACGCCGGCACGGCCTGTGCGTCAGATTCCACAAAGTTCGGAGCCTGGGATCGCAACCTGATGACGGAATGGCATGCGCGTTATGGTGGACGGGGCGTCATGATCTACTGGCATGTCGAACGACGCGCGACATGCGTCTATTCCCAGCTCAAGCGCTGCTCTTCCTCCGAGGTCGCCTCCATGATCGAGGGCGTGCTGCGCCATTGCACCGACATGGAAATCCAGCGACAATATGTTGATAGTCATGGCCAAAGCGCGGTTGGCTTTGCATTTTGCCGGCTTCTCGGATTTGAGCTTGCACCCCGCCTGAAAGCGATCGCTCGCCAGAAGCTGGCTCTTCCCGATGTCGGCATGCGAACGCGGCTTCCCCACTTGCAGCCGATCCTCTCCAGTCCGATCAACTGGGATGAGATCGAGCAGCAATATGACGAGATGGTCAAATATGCAGCCGCGATGCAGACAAAAACCGCCGACCCGGAGGCGATCCTGCGCCGGTTTAGCCGCTCCGAGGTGATGCACCCGACCTACAAGGCGTTGAGTGAGCTGGGCCGCGCGGTCAAGACGATCTTCCTGTGCCGGTATCTGCGCGAGGAGTCCTTCCGCCGCGAAATTCATGAAGGCCTGAATGTCGTTGAAAACTGGAACAGTGCCAATGGGTTCGTTTTCTTCGGCAAGGGCGGCGAGATCGCCACTAACCGCATCGATGAGCAGCAGCTCTCGGTCCTGGCGCTACATTTGCTGCAAGCGTCGCTTGTCTATGTGAACACCCGAATGCTTCAGAGCGTGCTGGTGGAACCGAAATGGACGGGCCGGATGACGCCGGATGATTATCGCGGCCTCACACCGCTGATTTACAGCCACGTCAATCCTTATGGCCGCTTCGACCTCGATCTGAATAGCCGGATCGATTTTGGGCGGCTTGCTGCCTGACCGGGGCCTTTCCGCTCGCACCATTTGGGTGCACCCGAACGTGACGATCGGAAGTGACATATACGACATGTCACAAAAGGGTGGTTCCGTCACCAATGTTACTGTACGAGGGCAAAGCCACCCTAATGTGACGGATTTGCCCATGACCCGCGTCGGCTACGCCCGCGTCAGCACCATCGACCAGGATCTCGACATCCAGGTTGCCCGGTTGAAGGCAGCGGGCTGTGAAATCCTCCGCTCCGAAACAGGCTCGGGCGCATCGCGCACTGGACGCACGGAGCTTGAGACGATCATGCAGTTCCTGCGCGCCGATGACGAACTCGTCGTCCTGCGTCTCGATCGGCTCGGTCGCTCCACACGCGATGTTCTCAATCTGGTTCATGAACTCGACCAGAAGGGAGCCTCATTGCGGGTGCTTGAGCCGGAGGTGACGACGGCCGGAAGCATGGGGCGGATGGTGATCACCATTCTGGGCATGGTCGCGGACATGGAACTGACGTTCATCAAGGACCGGCAGCGCGCCGGGATCGAGGCGGCGCGCGCCGAAGGCGTCTACAAAGGCCGGAAGAAAAACATCGATGACGATGAAATCCGACGCCGGATCACCGCCGGCGCGAGCAAGGCCAGCGTCGCGCGCGACCTCAAGATCTCAAGAATGACCGTCTATCGGGCGCTTGACGTCATTCCTTCAAGGATCGGGCTGCCGGAAAAGCCGCCTTCTGTCACCATCGCCCTGCATCTGACCATCGAGAACTTCAACAAGCATGGTCGTGGCAGAAAGCCCGCTCGCGAGCGCATTGAGGCGATGCTGGAGCGGGATTACCAGATGCAAAAGACCGGGAACTGCGATTACACGCTGACCGTCGCCTATGATCAGGGTGCCGATGGCGTCAGCCTCGATGATGAGATCGCATCTCTCCAGACAGAGATGTTCAACATCGCAGAGAGCTACAGGTGCTCGATCGAGACCGATGTTTACGAGATTGGAGGACAAGAGCGAGCCTGGTAGATCGCCATGTTCAATCTTTGTTCTTCAACATGGCCAAAATCGCAGCTTCGGGCCGACTGGGCCCAGCCACAGCGTCGGGCGCGTGAGGGCGAGGAACAGCGGGTCTTCGGTCAGATAGACGGGTTCGGACACGACTCCCTCCTCATGTCAGCAGGGCGGCGATCGCCGGCGCTGCAAGGATGATGATGAAACCCGCGGCCCAGAGCGCCAGCGTCTGCCGGTCGCCATGTCCGGCCATGAAGAAGTAGCCGGCGATGACCAGCGCCAGGGTCGCGAAGACAATGCCCGCCGCGATCATTTTGGTGGCCATCGACGATGCCTGCGACGAAGCCGAGGCGACCTGCGCCGAGGCGCACGCGGACCATGCGAGGCTCGCACCAAGCAGCGGCCAGGCGCGCCATTGGCGCATCAGGTGCCGCTGATCGTCGAGACGATCCAGCCTGCGCCAAAGACGATGAAGCAGCCGACCATGATCGAGCCCAGCAGCGCCTTGTTGCCGTGACCGAAGAAGAACATGAAGCCGGCAATGACCAGCGCGATGATCGCCAGCGTCTTGGCGATCGGCCCGGTCAGCATGTTGAGGATGCTGGTCAGCATCGAATCGACCTGGGTCTGGTTCATGCCCTGCGCCCAGGCCGGAACCGGGGCGGTCGCAAGCGCGGCAAAGGCCATGGCCAGCGAAATGTTCCAGCGATTGCGGGTTATGGTGAGCAGTGTCCTCATGTTCAGAAAAATCCTCCGCTTATGACGATGACGATGCCGACGCACATGACCAGAAACGTCATCAGGGACGCGCGCCGCGAAATGACCAGCACCCCGAGCCAGATCACCCCAAGCGTGATCGCCGGAAGCGCCAGCGCCGTGAGTTCAGCGAGGACTGTCGTCGCGATGCCGCCGACATCGGCGATGGCGGGAGTGGATGTTGCCGCGATCACTGCGACCGGCAGGGCTGAGACGGTGCGTTTGCCCCACCCGCGCATTACTGGCGTCCTGCCGGGCTTGCGGCCCAGCGGGCGCGGGCGAACACGTCCCAGCTTGGTGGGGCGGTTTCGGATTCGTGCTGGTACCCGGTATTGTCTGCCAGCACGGCGGCGACGCGGACAGGCTCTGTGCTTGCCGCACTGTCCGCGCTCGTCAGGAAAGAGGTGCCGGGCGAGACAGGCGGATTGTTCACACCTGTGCCGTCGAAAGCAACATGCCAGTGATCCGAATGACCCGGATCGCCCGGACCCAGCAGTTCGGTGATTGCAATGCCGTTGGCCGCCATCAGCGAACGTATTTGCGCGCGGTCTATCGAACCGAGACCGGCGCGCGGCACGAAATCGACCGCGCGTCCATATTTGTGAAAGCTGTGTTCGGCACCATAGGCGGCGTTCATCGCCCGCCATGTATCGGTTATGCGCGCATCGAATGTGCGGGCGATAAGGCCAGCGACGGCCTCCGCGGTCCAGTTCCGCCCAGATTGTGCCGCGCCGCCAGAAAGCGCCTGCCGACTCCCTGCTGCCGCATAGACCTTGCCGACATAGCCGTTTGCAAGCCCCCGCGATCGCGAGCCGGTATTGTATTCGCTGACCGCGGCCTGCCAGGGACGGGGATGGCCATCATCGCGCGCGCGGCTGTAATTATCGGTGAGGATCGCCGCGCCGACCCGCAAATTGGTGCATGGGTCGAACACGCTGCGCGCATTGAGGCCGTAGCGCGCAAAATTGGCGCTGTTGATCTGCATCAGCCCGGCATCGAAATCGGCGCCGCGATGCGTGAGACTTTCGGCGGTGGCGATCGCATCGGCAAGATTGTCGGGTTGACGCTTCAGCCGCGCTCCTGAATTGACGCCGATCCGGTAGGGATTGCCCTCGGATTCGACGGCGATGATCGCCTGCATGGTGACCGGCGCAACATTGCTGGCGCATGCCTGTAAAAGCGCTGCCAGAACTGTTGCGTCAAGGGCCATAGCCGGTCCTCCCCATGAAGTCCGTATATAGTTAATAGAGTAATACCGACGATTCGCAACAGGAATTATTGCGGCATTTCACGAAGAACTGCGCCAACACTGGTTCATGTGGCCAGCAGGCCACGAATCACGCCCGCTTGCCGCGCGGGGGCCGGGTCGTTAGGTTGACCGGTTCATTCCAACCGTCTTCAACAGAGTGGGCTCATTGGCCAAAACCGTCCTGTTTCTCGCCCAGACCAGCCATTCGCCTTCGATTGAGGAACAGCGTGCGTTTTGCGAAGAGGACGTCGATCTGATTGCCGATGCCGGCACGGTGAGTTTTGTGGATCTGCCCAAGGTCCTGGCGGCGCAAGGCAGTGCGCTTGAGCCCGGCGACTGTATCCGCGTTTATGACCTCACCTGCCTCCCGATTGCCACCACGACGTTGGTACGGATGCTGCGCAAGGTCTTGTCGAACGGAATTGCCGTCGAGTTTACAAAGCCGGGGCTGGTGATAGAACCGGACGCGGACAGCGCACTCTTCCGGTTCATTGCCTTGCTCGATACCCACTGGCGGCAGGTCCACGGCATCAAGACCCACAGCCGCGAACCCAAGGTCGGCCGCAAGCCGCGCATTGCCGAGGCGGAATTGCCGCGCATCCGCGCTATGCTGGACGAGGACGGCGCGAGCGTTGCCAGGGTGGCAAAACGGTTAGGTGTCGGTCGGACGACGCTGTTCGATTATCTGCAGCGCCACAGGAAGGCCTGAAGTCAGAAGGGCAGGAAGAGGTTTGACACTTGTGTGCCGAGCGCGGCGGCAATGTGGACCACTTCCGTAATCGTCACATCGCGTGCCGATCCGGACATTATCATCGTCAGGCGGTCAAATTCGATATTCGCCGATGCGGCGAGCTGATCGGACGACATCCCTGCCTCTGACATCCGCTGGCTGATTTGCTCTGCCAGATTACGGTAGGAAGCTGTGTCCCGTTGATCGTTATTGGCCATGGGGCTTTCCACGGAAAATGAGAGGAACGGTCACGCTCATTCGCATGCAGTGAATGCCCACAACGGCTCTGTTGCAAACATGGGGCACGGCCGCGCGGCGTCACCCAGTTGGGGGATTAGGCAGCATTGGCGAAATGCTTA
>JADCLP010000013.1:0-25000 GCA_014983025.1 Erythrobacteraceae bacterium E2-1 Yellow Sea
GCATCGCGGGACATAAACACCACCCGGGTCACTTCTCGATGAAAATCCCGGGTCAACTCTCAGCGGTAATCAACACCAACGCTTCTTTTTCACGCTCGGCCAGAACGTCGATGCCCGCCTTCATTTCCTTGCGAAGCGCCCTCGCGGCCTCTCGAGCTTCTCCAAGTGGCAAGTCAGCGAGGGTGCCCAAACCGATGTCTCGGCGCTTTCCATTGGCCTGAATCCGGACAATCCAACTGCCTTTGCCTTTTGCGGCAAGTTTGAGGATCAGACCTTTTCCGTCAGAATAGCGGCCTGGTTCAGTCAGGTTCTTGACCCCCATCGCCGTTAATTTTCTCATCGCTCGCTCCTTCCAGACCCACACTCGACGCCGGATGCATAGGAACATATAGAGAACTATGCGGACAGCGAAAAGCGAAAAAACGCCGCATTTCTGCGGGTTTGAGGACTATAAGGGATTGTCTGGGAAAAGCGAGGTGGCGGAGACGGAGGGATTCGAACCCTCGATACCCTTACGAGTATGGTTCCTTAGCAGGGAACTGGTTTCAGCCACTCACCCACGTCTCCGCAACGTACGCATTCAGGCTACGAGGGGCGCGCTATAATCGGGCGATTGTATGGCGGCAAGGCCCTCTGAAAAAAAGACGCATATTCTCCAGCTGCAGCGCACATACGCCACAGTTTGCCTGTGGCAGGACTCGGTTCGCCGCATTTTCGATTCGGTTCACCGCCCCGCAATTGTGATGCTGCCAGCATGGGATTCTTCTGTTTCATGCAAGAGGGGAGAAATGCGCGCCCCTCGGGAAATCTGGGTGACCACAATGTTTGCATCTTTCAAGAATAATGGACTGGGCCTGATTGCCGGTCTGGCCGGGTCGCTGGCAGTGATGGCCAGCCCACTTCATGCGCAGGGGATGGAAACGATCGATCCTGACAGCGCCTATGCTGGCGGCATAGATGCTGATCTGGCACCCCCGCCTGCGGACAGTTCGGATTCAGCCGAACTTCCTGCGAACGCACCTGCAGAAACATATGCCGAACCGGCAGAAGAACCCGGCCAGGTCAATCAATGGCCCGAATTCCCTGAAAGCCAGGCCCCGCAGCCCGCCGCTGAAGCGGCACCTGCTGCTGTGGCCAGTACCGAAACCACAGCCGCCGTTACCGAGACGACTTACGGCGAGGATGATCTGATCGGTGCGGCAGAAGGCGTGTTTGGCAAGGGTGCCGAAGGGCTGGCCCGCATGATCGAAAAGATGCTGAAGGATCAGGGCCAGCCTAATGCCTATATAGTCGGGCGAGAAGCTGGCGCAGCCCTGGGCGTGGGTCTGCGTTATGGTTCTGGTACCATGCATCACAAGGTGGAGGGTGAGCGCAAGGTTTACTGGACCGGCCCATCCATCGGTTTCGATGCCGGGGCCAATGCAGCCAATACCTTTGTGCTGGTTTACAACCTTTATGATAGTGAAGAGCTTTACTCACGCTATCCGGCGGGCGAAGGGCAAGCTTATGTCGTGGGCGGGTTGACGGCGAGTTATCTGCGCAAGGGCGATGTGGTTTTGATCCCTATCCGCATGGGGGCGGGCCTGCGGCTTGGCATCAATGCCGGCTATATGAAATTTTCCAAGAAGCAGCGTTGGCTACCTTTCTGACCATGTAAACATGGCTGGTATTGTTTCCATTGCAGCCAATTGTGCCCTTACGGAATTTGCCTGTTGCGATGCAGCGTCGCGCGCGGCATGGGGGCGCCACTATGTTGGAACGACTCACACAACAACCGCCCGATGCGCTGCTTGCGCTGATCAAGCTTTACAATGATGATGCCCGTCCAGACAAAATTGACCTGGGTGTGGGCGTCTATCGCACGGGGCAGGGCGACACGCCCGTCTTCGCCGCGATCAAGCGCGCGGAGCAGATCCTTGTCGATGAACAGGATACCAAGGCTTACCTTGGCCCTGAAGGGGATATGGGCTTCGTCAACGCGCTGATGCCCTATATCTTCGGTGAAGATGCGACCATGGGCGGGCGCATTTCTGGCATGCAGACGCCGGGCGGTACGGGTGCTGTGCGCCTGGCCGTGGCGCTGGCCAATCGCGCTGGTTGCACGCGTGTCCATATGGGTAAGCCCAGCTGGCCCAATCACGCTCAGATCATGGCCGATGTCGATATCGAAGTGGCGCTGTTCGATCATGCGCGTGCCGATGGTACAGCTGATCTGGATGCGGTGCTGGCAGTGATCAAGGCGGGTGGGCCGGATGAAGCGGTGTTGCTGCACGCATCCTGCCACAACCCCACCGGGATTGATTACAGCAATGATGATTGGGATGCGATTGCTGCAGCCTTTGCGGAAAGCGGCACTTTCCCGATTATCGATTGCGCCTATCAGGGTCTGGGCCAGGGCATGGAAGAAGATGCCTATGGCTTGCGCAAGGTGCTGGCTGCTGTCCCCGAAGCATTCGTAGCCTATAGCTGTGACAAGAATTTCGGCGTCTATCGCGATCGTGTGGGTGCATTCTACGCGATGGCGAAAGACGCTGCCGATCTGCCGGTGATTTTCTCCAACGCCAATGCGCTGGCTCGCGCCAGCTGGTCCATGCCGCCTGATCATGGCGGTGCGGCCGTGCGCGTGATCCTGCGCGATGAGGCGCTGGTGAAGCTGTGGCTGGACGAGCTGGAACAGATGCGGGACCGGATGCGCCAGGTGCGCGCCGCGATGGAATCTGCCGGCACCGCGGGCTCGGTCGATCTGCGCCCTTACGGCAGCCAGAACGGCCTGTTCGCCATGCTGCCCGTTTCACCCGAACAGGTGAAGCAGCTGCGTGAAGAACACGCCATCTATATGGCAGGCTCTGGCCGTATCAATGTGGCGGGCCTGCATATGGGCAATCTGGACAAGTTCATTTCCGCCCTTGCGGCAGTGACCGGCTGAGCCATGGACCGCCAGCCCCGGCTGGAAGGTAACCGCATCATTTTGCGCCCGATGACGGGGGCGGACCGCGATGCGCTGTATCAGATCGCGCATGATCCGCTGTTGTGGGAACAGCATCCCTTTAGCGACCGCTGGAAGCCCGATGTGTTCAGCGCCTTTTTCGAAGCTGGGCTGGCAGCGGGCGGCGCGCTGGTGGCGGTGGAACGCGGCAGCAGCCGCGTGATCGGATCATCACAATTTCGGCCCAATGCACTCGACCCGCAGGCGATAGAGATTGGCTGGAGCTATCTGGCGCGCAGCCTGTGGGGCAGCGGGATCAATGCAGAGATGAAGCAGCTGATGCTGGCGCATGCATTGTCCAGCGTGCCGCGCGTGCTGTTCTGCGTGGGGGAGGCCAATTGGCGTTCCCGCAAGGCGATGGAGAAGATCGGCGGGCGGTTGACCGATATGGTCGAAGAGGTGGAACGCGCGGGGCAGTTGATCCGCCATGTGGTCTTTGAGATTACGCGAGAGAGTTTTGCGAACGGGCCGTTGAACCGGACAGGTTGAAGCCAGATTCGCCGAGGGCAAATCCTACGCGATGGAACACATGGAACAGGGTTCAAGGGCAAGAAAACCTTTGGGCGGTTTCGTGCACGATCTGGATGAGTTGGAGTTGAACAATTTCAAAGATCAGCTGCCGAAATTAGCGCACCGAGGTGCTGTAGGAAATGTAAGCAGTTGGGTGGTTGGCTGACACGATTCTGTCCGCTGTTCTTTACTATTTTGTGTTCCTCTATGCCTCCGCCACCATGGTGGCAGCCTCCAGCGCCTCTGCGGCAATGGCAAAGCTGCGCAGGCGGGCCGCGTTGTCATAGATCTGGCCTCCTATGATAATCTCGTCCGCTTTGGTGCGGGAAATAAGAGCCTCCATGAATATACTCACGTCTTCGCGAGAGCCGATAGCAGAGCAGCTCATCATATCATCGAGTAGGTAGCGAGTCTGATCCGGCAGGCTCTCATAATAACCCTCTTGCGGGGCGGGAACGCGACCGCGCGGTTGACCGGTGCGGATGTTGACGAAAAGCTGCTGCTGCGTGGTTGCAATCAATTTTGCCTCCTCCGCCCTATCCGCCGCAAAAACCGAGCAAGCGACCATTACATGAGGCTTGTCGAGGATGGCAGAGGGCTTGAACTGACGTCGATAGGTTTCAATTGCCTCATCGAGCATCGCGGGCGCGAAATGTGAGGCGAAGGCATAGGGTAGGCCCAACGCCGCGGCCAGCTGGGCGCCATAGAGACTCGAACCCAGGATCCAAATTTCCGGTGCTGCACCGGCACCAGGAACAGCTGTAAAACCCATGCGCGGGTCGCCCGCGAAATAGGCCTGCAACTCCAAAATCTGCTGCGGAAATGTAGTAGCATCCCCGTTATGTAGCGCCCGGGAGACCAGCCTGTCTGAACCCGGCGCACGACCCATGCCAAGATCGACCCGGCCCGGATATAGCGCGTCAAGTGTGCCGAACTGTTCGGCAATCTGCAAAGGAGTGTGGTTGGGCAGCATGATCCCGCCCGAGCCAATCCTGATTGATTTCGTATGTGCACCGATGTGAGCAAGTACGACTGAGGTCGCTGCCCCACCGATACCTGGCATGCCGTGATGTTCTGCCACCCAATAGCGCGAATAGCCCAGGCTTTCCGCAAGGCTCGCTAGATCTGCAGCATTGGCCAGAGCTTGGGATATGGAGCCGCCCTCCAAGATCGGCACGAGATCGAGTATGGAGAGGGTCGGATTAGTCATGGGTTCAATGTGAGGTTGTCGAAGCTTAACCGCAAGTCCCCCAGAAGACGAAGCAGCTATTGTGCCACACCATTATGCCGTAATGCACACTCAACCGGTGGCTGGGTGTGAGGCTTCAGGTAGATCGACAGCCAGCCCCTTAGAATCACCCAGCCAGTGATTGCATCCGTTTCAGGTAACGCGCCAGAACGTCGATCTCCAGATTCACGCTATCGCCCGGGGTCAGCGCCCCCAGTGTTGTGACTTCTGCCGTATGCGGGATGATGTTGAGCGTAAAATCGCATGACCCATCAGGCCGGTCGCGTACGTCATTGACGGTCAGTGAAGTGCCATCGACAGTGATGGACCCCTTGGCTGCGATATAGGGGGCGAGCGCAGCACGCGCGCGGATCGCCACACGGGTGGAATCGCCCGCTGCCTCGCTCAACACAACTTCGCCCACCGAATCGACATGGCCGGTGACGATATGGCCGCCCAGCTCGTCCCCCAGCCGCAGCGAAGGTTCGATATTGATGCGGCTGCCTTCTTCCCACATGCCGGGGCGGGTGCAGGACACGGTCTCGCCAGACACATCCACGGTAAACCAGGCATCACCTGCGCTGCCGCCACGTTCCACCACCGTCAGGCACACACCCGAACAGGCGATGGATGCGCCAATGTTGATCCGTTCCGGGTCAAGTGGGGCGGCGATGGTCAGCCGCAAATCGCCGCGTTCCTCACGTTTGGTGATCGTGCCAATGGCGGTAACAATTCCGGTGAACACTTGCGTCTCCTGCTCAGCTTTCCCGCTGATAGGCAGTGAAGCTGTCGCTGCCAAGTTGGCGTTTGTCGATTGCGCGCCATTGGCGCGAATTGGCGAGTGATGCAGGCTGCAGAGCTTCTGGGGATTTCACTCCCGCGCCAACCGTGATTGGGGCCATGTAGATATGCAGCTGATCGACCAGCTTGCCATCAAGGAATGCCTGCGCTGTTGCCGCGCCGCCTTCAACATACAGATATTGCACATCGGCCAGATCAGCGATCTGTTCGGGCGATGTAATGGTCGTCACGCCTTCCAGCGCGCCATTGGTCAGCACGATACGGCGTGGGCTGCGCGCCTCAATACCGGGCAAGCGTACATCCAGCCGGGGTGCGTCGCTGCGCCATGTGCCGCCACCCACCAGAATGGCATCCTGCATGGCACGCATAACGTGGACATGGGCGCGTGCAGCATCACCCGTGATCCATTGGTCCTGCCCCGGCTCGCGCGCGATAAAACCATCCTGCGACATGGCTAGTTTGAGGGTGACAAAGGGGCGGTGTTTTTCGGCGCGGGTGAGATAACCAGCCAGACTGGCGCGCGCGGTCAGACCGTCCAATTGCGTGACTTCAATCCCCGCATCGCGCAGACGGGCGGCGCCTGCACCAGATGTTCGCGGATCAGGGTCTGCCACGCCGATCACCACGCGGGCGGGTTGGGCCGCAGCTAATATGTCAGCACAGGCTGGGCCGCGATCAGATAGATGCGCGCAAGGTTCCAGAGTGACATAGGCAGTTGCACCGCGCGCGGCCCCGCCTGCCTGTGCCAAAGCCATGGCCTCTGCATGGGGCCTGCCGCCCGCTTGCGTCCAGCCGCGCCCCACCACTACGCCATTGTTCACCAGAATCGCGCCGACGGCGGGGTTGGGGCGGCTTAAGGGGCGAGCACGCGCAGCCAATCGCACGGCGGCAGCCATCCAGCGCGCATCGTCATTCGCCATCGCTGGCATTACTGCTCGTAATGGTCTTTTCAGACCCGGAACGGTCCAGCTGCGCCTTGCGTTCGGCTTCGGCGCGCGCCTCATCCGCCGCAATCTTCGCTTCCATCGCGTCGACATCCAGTCCGGTGGCCCGGCCCAGATCGCGATACATCTGCTTCTTTTCGGCCTCAATCGCGTCGATCTGCGCCTGCAGCTCATCCTTGCGCTGCTGATTGGCGATATTGGATGCCTCAATTTCCGCATCGCTGCGCCCGGCGGCATAGGTGGTGATGAATGTCACATCGGGGCGTTCGGGCGGCAGATAGACGCGCTCAGATACGGCCCAGTAGAAGATAAGACCAAATGGAATGGCCGACACCAACAGGATTGGCAGGCGATAGGGCTGCGGCCTGCGGATATAATCCCAGAAATCGGATACACCCGCCCTGGGGTTGAAACGGCTCTTCGATAACATGGGCCAAACATAGGGACACTGGTTGCTTTGCGCCAGTGTGCAGGCGTGCTTCAGCCGAAATGGGTGTAGAGCGTGCGCCCGTGATCCTTCAGCCAGCGATCTGCCAACGCAATATCGCCTTCAAAGATTTTGCCCAGCATGGCGTGGAAGGCGGGACTATGGTCAAAATGGACCAGATGCGTCACCTCATGCGCCACAACCGAACGGCGCACATGATCGGGTGCTTGCACCAGCCGCCAGTTCAGCCGGATACGCTTGCGGTCCGAACAGCTACCCCATCGCCGCTGGGCGCGCGACAGCGATACAGGCACGGATTCAAGCTGCGCCACATTGCAATAATGTGCCACATCTGCGGTAAACAGGCTGCGCGCTTCCCCCTCCAGCCAGCGGCCAAGGCGGGTTTCCAGCGCATCACGTGGGCCGCCCAGCGTGATGGTGCCATCGGCCAGGGTGGGGCGACGTGGTGCCTTTTCATGCCAATCGATCAGCAATGCCTGCCCGCGATACTGGATCGTCCCGCCCGCCTGCGGTTCTTCGCGCTGTGGCAGCTTTGCGAATTGAGCGGCCAGCCAGTCGCGCCGCGCATGGGCAAAGGCAATTGCTTCTGCACTGCGCGCCCATCGGGGCAGGGTCAGGCGAACCTCTCTGCCGTCCGGCGCCAGGCGCAGGGTCAGACGCCGTGCGCGGGCATTGCGTTTCAACACAATGGGCACGGTGCGTGGGCCCAGGTCAATCTCTGGCTCCAGCATTTCGCGCCGCAGCCAGTCAATCATTCGGGCCACCATTCGACAATATGGTGTTCAAGCGGCCCGGCGTCGGTTTCACTCACCACGCGCCCCACCACTGATGCACCTGCCTCAACCACCGTTTCCCGGCTGCCGCTGATCAGATAATGCCAATCGGGCAGCGGTTTCCCATCGGCACGCAGGCGATAGGCGCATGTGCTGGGCAGCCAGGGTACGGTGTGAACAATCCGCGCGGTCAGGCGCAGACAATCGGGTACAAAGGCCTTGCGATTGCGATAATCACGGCATTGCGCGGTCTTGGGATCAAGCAGGCGGCAGGCAACATTGGTTTCTTCAATCTCGCCGCTATCGGCATCTTCGATCTTGTGCAGGCAACACCGCCCGCAACCATCGCACAATGCCTCCCACTCGGCGCGGGTGAGGTCACCCAACGGCAGTTCCCAGAAATGTTCCCTCAGTTCACCCATTTCGCCAATTCCGCGGCCACCGCATCGGCACCCTGATCGGTGGGCAGGGTGGCAATCGGTTCCCCATCAGGGTCAAACAGATAAACGATGGCGGAATGATCCACCAGATAGCCACCAGGCGTATCTTCCCCGCGCGAATAAAAAACGCGGAATGTATCTGCAGCTGCCTTCACCTGTTCTGGCGTACCGGTCAGCCCAATAAGATCATCTGAAAAGGCAGCGGCAAATTCTCCCACAACGGCGGGGGTATCGCGTTCCGGATCAACTGAAATGAAGATTGGCTGTACTTTCGCCGCCAGATCCGGGTGCTGTTTGGCAAAACCATTCAGGCCGTGAATCATGCGGCCCACATCGGTGGGGCAGATATCGGGACAAAAGGTGAAGCCGAAATAGACGATGCGGTATTTGCCTGCGAAATCGGACCAGCGCACTGTTGCGCCATCCTTGTTCACCAATTCAAAAGGCCCGCCAATGTCAGCGCCGGCCAATGGTGGGTCGTCCGCCTGTTGCGTCGCAGGTGCGTTGCAAGCCGAAAGGGCAAGCGTGAGTGCAGCAAATGGGGCGAGGGCGAAATTTCGAATCTGTCTGGGCATGGCGCGGCGGTTCATCGTCTGCTAACCGAGGTTGGGCAAGAGGTATCTTGAACCTTTTTTGACAGCATTTGTGAAAGGATAACAGCGTGGCGCGGCTTGTTATGCGCAAGATTGGCCTGGTATTGGCATTGGGTGCTTCCATCATGGCGGTGCCTGTGGGTGCGCAATTCTTTTCCGATGGATACGAATTTCTGAAAGCGGTCAAGGATCGTGACGGGCAAGTCGTAACCGATGCTCTGAATGAACCTGGCACCACCATCGTCAATACGCGTGATGTCACCACTGGCGATACGGCTTTGCATATTGTTACCGAAAGGCGCGATGCCTTGTGGATTCGTTTCCTGACTGAACGCGGGGCCAACGCAAATATCCGCAACAAGCAGGGCGTCGCCCCGCTGCAACTGGCCGTGACAATGGGCTATGCCGAAGGCGTTGATGCCTTGCTGAATGCCGGGGCAGATGTAGAAGTCAGCAATGTGGCGGGTGAAACGCCACTGATTGCTGCTGTGCACAGCCGCGATATTCCGATTATTCGGATGCTTCTGGATAAGGGTGCCAACCCAGATCGGACAGATAATTCTGGCCGCACCGCGCGCGATTATGCCGCGCTGATGAAGGGCAGTGCCCAGGTGATGGACGAGATCGAAAAGGCAGATGAAAAGCGCAAGGGCAAGGATGATAGCGCCAATTACGGCCCCACCTTCTGAAATGACTGATATCGCCGATCTGACTTTGGATGAATTGCGGTTGGCGCTGGCCTCGCAGATTGCGGCAGAGTCGATTTTTGACGGGTGGGGAGATGCTGCCCTGGCCAATGCCGCCGATTCGATGGGGGCAGATCTGGACGTTGCGCGACTGGCATTCCCAGGTGGCGCCATGGACATGATCGGCGCATGGATTGCCGCCATTGATGCACAGATGGAATCCGGACTGCCTGACCAGAAGCTGGCGGATATGAAAATTCGCGAGCGTATTCGCACACTGGTGCAATTCCGTCTGGATGCAATTGCCGGGCAGGAAGAGGCGCTGCGTCGCGCATTGGCAATCATGGCCATGCCGAAAAATGTTGCGCAATCACTGAAGCTGGGCTGGCATTCTGCCGATTTGATGTGGCGCAAGGCCGGCGACACTTCGACCGATTACAACCATTACACCAAACGAACTATTCTGGCGGGCATATATGCGGCCACGCTGGCTGTGTTTGTGGATGACCAGAGCGATGAAAAGGCGGAAACATCTGCCTTTCTGGATCGCAGGATTGAGGGTGTGATGCGGTTTGAAAAAGCCAAGGCCAAATGGCTACAGTCGGATCGTGAATATTTCAGCGTGACCCGCTTCCTGGGGCGGCTTCGTTACCCTGCGCGCTGAGTTATTGATAATCAGTTGCAATTGCTTCCACTCTCTGGCAGCGCATCTTCATGACTCTTGATCACCTTCCGCGTGGTGTGAATGCCACCATCATCTCTGTCGACTGGGCAAGCCTCGCCCCGGAAGAGGGGCAGCGCCTGCGCGCGCTGGGCGTGGATGAGGCGACTGAAATATCCATCGCACATCGCGGCGTTTTTGGTGGCAGCGATCCTATTGCGGTCACGATCGGACGGATGACGGTGGCCCTGCGGCGCAGCCACGCGGCAGCAATTGAAGTGCAGCAAGGCTGAAGAAATGACAGACAGCCGGACAATTGCCCTGGTCGGCAACCCTAATGCGGGCAAGAGCGCGCTGTTCAATGCGCTGACAGGCGCGCGGCAGAAGATCGCGAATTATCCCGGTGTGACGGTGGAACGTAAGGCGGGCCGTACTGTGCTGCCCACTGGGGAGGCGGTGGAACTGATCGACCTGCCTGGTTCATATGGGCTGGATGCGACCAGCCCTGACGAAATGGTCACGCGCAAGGTTGTATTGGGTGAATTTGCCGGTGAGGCACGGCCTGATGTGATCGTGCTGGTGCTGGATGCTGCCAATCTGGAACAGCATCTGGTTTTTGCACAAGAGATTATCGAACTGGGCCGCCCCACTCTGGTGGCGCTCAATATGGTGGATCTGGCTGAGCGTGATGGGCTGGTGATCGATCCCGCTGCGCTGGAACATGCGCTGGGAGTACCCGTGGTCCCCACCGTTGCTGTGCGGCGCCGGGGGTTGACCGAATTGCTGGCGGCCATTGCCGATGTGAAACGGCTGGATAGTGAGGCAGAGGAAACCGGGCGTGCGGGCCATCTGACTCTGCCCGAACGGCGGTTGGCAGCAAAGAATATCGCCAAGGCGGCGATCCTTTCGGAAAACCCAGTGTATCGCCTGCATTCGGGGCTGGATCGTGTGCTGTTGCACCCTTGGCTGGGGCCGGTAATCCTGTTTGGCCTGCTGTTCGTGATTTTTCAGGCGGTGTTTGCCTGGGCCACGCCATTTGCCGATGCGCTGGAGGCAGGCGCGGGCCTGTTGTCTGAATGGGTTGTGGCAACTTTCCCAGCCGGTTTCCTGCGCGATCTGGTGACAGAGGGCGTGATTGGCGGCGTCGGATCGGTCGTGGTGTTCCTGCCCCAAATCGTGATCCTGTTCTTCTTCATCCTGTTGATGGAGGCATCTGGTTATATGGCGCGCGCCGCCTTCCTGATGGACCGGCTGATGGCTTCTGTCGGCCTGTCAGGGCGCAGCTTCATCCCGCTGCTGTCCAGCTTTGCCTGCGCTATACCCGGCATCATGGCGACCCGCAGTATCTCTGATCCAAAGGACCGCTTGACCACAATCCTGATCGCTCCGTTGATGACCTGTTCAGCGCGCCTGCCGGTTTATGGTGTGATCATTGCTGCAGTGATCCCAGCTACAAAGGTGGGCCCAGGCATCGGTTTGCAGGGGTTGGTTCTCTTCGGCCTGTATATTTCAGGCATTATCGGTGCGATGATCGCGGCGCTGGCGCTGCGGCGCACTGTAACACGTGGTGCGGCAAGCGGTTTTATCATGGAACTGCCGCGATACCAGCTGCCACACATCAAGGATTTGCTGATCGGGTTGTGGCAGCGCGCCTGGGTGTTCCTGCGCCGCGCGGGCACGATCATCTTCACCGTCACAGTCGTGCTGTGGCTGCTGTTGACCTTTCCCAAGGCTGCACCAGGCGAAGATCAGATCGAAGCCAGTTTTGCCGGACAGATTGCTGGCGTCATGCAACCTGCCTTTGAGCCGATCGGGTTCAACCGCGAAATGACACTGGCGCTGGTGCCGGCCATGGCCGCGCGCGAAGTGGCCGTATCCTCACTCGCCACGACTTATGCGGTGGGATCGGATGATGAGGATACCACCATGGCTGCTTTGGAAGCAGAGGTTGCCAAACGATGGAGCCTGCCGACGGCGCTGGCCTTCCTCGCCTGGTTTGTCTTTGCCCCGCAATGCCTTTCCACCATCGCGGTTGCGCGACGGGAAACAAACGGGTGGAAATGGCCCGCCTTCATGTTGGCATACCTGTTTGGGCTGGCCTATGTCTTCGCGGGAATCACTTACTGGGGCGCAAAGGCGCTCGGATTATAGCGAAGGATGCGAAAATGGCTGGGTCACTCAACAAGGTAATGCTCATCGGGAACCTTGGTGCTGATCCTGAAATTCGTAGCTTCCAGAATGGTGGAAAGGTGGCCAATCTGCGCATCGCCACCAGCGAAACCTGGAAGGATCGCAATACGGGTGAGCGGCAGGAACGCACCGAATGGCACACTGTTGCGATCTTTTCAGAAGGTCTGGTGGGCGTCGTCGAACGCTATCTTAAGAAGGGCAGCAAGGTCTATATCGAAGGACAGCTGCAGACCCGCAAGTGGCAGGACCAGCAAGGCAATGATCGCTATTCGACCGAGATTGTGATCCGCGGCATGAACGGAACGCTGACGATGCTGGATGGTGCCGGTGGCGGTCAGGGCGGCGGTGGCGGTCGTTCAGGCGGCGGCTGGAACCAGGGCGGCGGCGGCCAGGACGCTGGCAACGATGGCAGCTGGAACCAGGGTGGCGGGAACAAGAGCCAGGGCGGCAGCTCCAATTATGACGATCTGGACGACGATATCCCGTTCTGATCGCACTGCGTTTAGTAGGCCAAAAAACCTCAATCCTTTTTCAGGGCAGCCAGCGCCGCCGCCAGTGGGCCACTGGGCACATCATCTGATGTGATGCCTGCCTTTTCGCGCGCAGCATCGGCATTGGGGCCTGTGGCATAGGGATCAATGGCCAGGCCCAGCGATTGGGCCACCGCTTCACCCAGATCGAAGGCATCGCCCGAATAATCTATTTCGTCGGAATCCTCGCCACTCAGATCGATTTCGATTTCTTCATCGGCCGACAATGCCGGATCAATCGCGCCTTCAGGGACAAAACGCAGCAATAGTGGCTCATCTATACTGACGGGAAACTCCTCACCCGAAATGGCGCAGCTCTGCACGATTTGGGCCTGCAACCGTCCGCGAGCCAGCACCGCCTTGCCATCTTCCTCCAGAGAGATTTTAGCATGCAGGCTTTCGACGGAAGGGAGGCCAAAGCGATATGCCAGCGCCACGCGTTCAGCCTCATTCGCGGTGATTTCAATCGGCTTGGCGGGCAATTGACGCGCCTTGACCATACGCAGCAATTCAACCTTGCTCATTGCCAATCCTCCGCTGCCATCAATGTTGCATCATCCCTCCGTGCCAACCTGTCATGCAGTGCAGCCAGCTTTTCTGCCGCTGCAACGGGCGAGGCATCGCCAGCCATGCTGACATTGCGTGTGACCACAGTTGCCAGCTGATCCAGCCGATCAGGAGATTTCAATGCGGCGCGATAGGCGCCCAGCCGCCCGCCCAGCACGCTGACAATCTTGCCCATGCGTTTGCCCACCACCACATCATTGGTACCCAGTTCGCGCAATTGCCCGTCCATTTCTTCGACAAACAATTCGGTGATCAATGCACTTTGGGCTTTCAGCGAAGGGCTGGCTTCCATCCGCATCAAAACCAGGCTCAACACCGCGCTGACCATATCGAAACGCCCCGCAACCGTATCGGCCACGCCGCATTCGGCATACCATGCCGGATCACGCGCCAACGCGATGGTCTGATGCCACAGCGGGCGAACGGGTTCACGGCTGTCAGCATTGCGGCCAAACAAGCGGGCAAGCAGGGACATGGGGACAGTAAGGCTCCTTGTAAAATATGGCGTTCAGCCTGAATTCAAATCGCTATGCCCAATCGCGGCAAAACGCAGCGTTGCAAGCAGCGCAGCATCGCCGTAAGGCACATGGCCGAATATAGGAATGGTTGGCGCGCGGGCAAAGCACCGATGTTGCCAGACAGGTAAGAAGGTTGATCATCTGATGGACAGGGCGAAGGCGTTGAAATGGGGCCTAGTGGCAGTGGCCGGTATTGGGCTTTCGGCCTGCAGCTCGATCCGCGAAACGCGCGGTTACATTGTTGATCAGGTGCTGGTCGATTCGGTTGCCCCCGGAATCGATAACCGCCAATCGGTTGAAGGGGCGCTGGGCCGCCCGACCTATGTCAGCGAATATGGTGACAAGACCTGGTATTACATTTCCAACACCACCAACCGTAAGCCCTTTGTCCGCCCTCGCACTAAAGACCAGACGGTTCTGGCAGTGACTTTCGATGAAGCGGGCAATGTCGCCTCGGTCAATCGCAGTGGTATGGAAAATGTCGTGTTCCTCAGCCCCGATGGCGATGAAACGCCAACACTGGGCCGGGAACGCGGCTTTCTGGAGGATCTGTTTGGCAATATTGGCCAGGTCGGCGCTGGTGGTGCACCCGGCGGCCCAGGCGTCTGACGACACAATCGCCTGGCGTACGACCTAAGCCATTCTTGACCCTAAGCCTACGCACCCCATATGCCGGGGCATGGACAATCGAAATGATAGCCACGGCCTGACCCAGTGGCACGGCACCACCATTATCGGGGTGAAGCTTGGCGACACCACGGTGATCGCGGGCGATGGGCAGGTTTCCATGGGCAACACCGTGATGAAGCCCAATGCGCGCAAGGTGCGTCGCATTGGTGAAGGCGGCAATGTAATTGCTGGTTTTGCTGGCGCCACGGCCGATGCCTTCACCCTGTTCGAACGGCTGGAAAAGAAGCTGGAACAATATCGCGGCCAATTGCTGCGCGCGGCGGTGGAACTGGCCAAGGATTGGCGGACGGACAAATATCTGCGCAATCTGGAAGCGCTGATGATCGTGGCGGATAAGGACAGTCTGCTGGTGCTGACCGGCAATGGCGATGTGCTGGAACCCGAAGGCGGGATCGCAGCCATCGGTTCGGGCGGGAATTATGCGCTGGCCGCTGGCCGTGCGCTGGCTGAATATGAGCAGGACCCCGAAGTTCTGGCGCGCAAGGCCATGCAGGTCGCCGCCGATATCTGCGTCTTTACCAATGGTAATGTGACGCTTGAAAAAATCTGACACCATCAGGACATTATGATCGACAATCTTACCCCCAAGGCGATCGTCGCCGCGCTGGACGAACATATTATCGGACAGAAGGATGCCAAGCGCGCTGTGGCGGTTGCATTGCGCAATCGCTGGCGCCGCCAACGCCTTGACCCTGAACTGCGTGACGAGGTTACGCCCAAGAACATATTGATGATTGGCCCCACCGGTTGCGGCAAGACCGAGATTTCGCGCCGACTGGCGAAGCTGGCAGAGGCACCTTTCGTTAAGGTGGAAGCGACCAAGTTTACCGAAGTCGGCTATGTCGGGCGTGACGTGGAACAGATCGCCCGTGATCTGGTGGAAGAAGCGATCCGGCTGGAGAAAGAGCGCCGGCGTGAGGCCGTGCGCGAAGCCGCCAGCGATGCGGCGATGGAACGACTTCTGAATGCACTGGTGGGGGAAAATGCATCCGAAGCCACCCGTGCCGCTTTCCGCCAGCGTGTGGTCGAAAACGCCATGAACGATACCGAGGTCGAGATCGAGGTAGAGGAAGCCCCCGCCATGCCGTTCGACATGGGCGGAATGGGCGGCAATGTCGGCATGATCGACCTGTCAGATATGTTCGGCAAGGCAATGGGTAAGAAGCCGACCAAGCGGCGCAAGTTGCGCGTGCCCGATGCCTGGGACAAGCTGGTTGATGAAGAGGCGGACAAGCGGCTGGACCAGGATGACGTGGCGCGCGTGGCGCTCAGCAATGCGGAAACCAATGGCATTGTGTTCCTGGATGAAATTGACAAGATTGCGGTCAGCGATGTGCGCGGTGGATCGGTCAGCCGTGAAGGTGTGCAGCGCGATCTGCTGCCGCTGATCGAAGGCACCACCGTCAGCACCAAATATGGCCCGATGAAAACCGACCATGTGCTGTTCATCGCCAGCGGCGCGTTCCATGTTGCCAAACCTTCCGACATGTTGCCCGAATTGCAGGGCCGCCTGCCGATCCGTGTGGAATTGCGCGCCCTGACAGAGGAAGATTTCGTCCGCATCTTGTCAGAAACAAGGGCCAATCTGGTGGCGCAGTACAAGGCGCTGATCGGCACGGAAAAGGTCGAGCTGGACATTACTGAAGATGCGATTGGCGAAATTGCCCGCATCGCGGCGCAGGTGAATGAAAGCGTCGAGAATATCGGCGCACGCCGCTTACAGACGGTGATGGAAAAGCTGCTGGAAGAAATCAGTTTTGAAGCAGAGGAACACGCGGGCGAAACGATAAAGGTGGATGCGGATTATGTGCGCAACCGCCTGTCCGAACTCGCGGGTGATAGCGATCTGAGCAAATATATCCTTTAAGGTCCGCTAACGACCCAATTGCGGACGTTCGCAGCGCACGTTCGCGCGGGGCCATCGGCATTCCGCAACCCTTTGAGTTTGCGCGGCCGGACCAGACATGCTTTGCTCTTTGGGTTGGCTAAGCCTTGTAGAGAAACATGATGAAGCAAATTTTTGTCGTTGCCGCAGTCGCATTGTTGCTATCGACGTGTTCCCCCACACCTTCCCAGACGGTACAGCCGGAAGCTAACGTCCTTGAGCTTGAGGTCCAGGGGATGTCGTTTATCGGGCCGGATACAATTGGGTCCGGCTGGACGACCATTCGTGTGCTCAATAGTGGTGGGATGACGCATCATGCTCTCGTTTATCGCCTGCCCGATGGGATCACAGCGGAGATGGTCGACGAGCAGGTTGTAAGGCCCATCCAGATGAGCCTGACTGCGGCGATCGCTGGCGACAATGAGAAGGCTGCTCAAATTGCCGCAACGATGCCAGAATGGGTAAGCAAACTTACATGGCTGGGCGGACCAGGCATGATGTCCGACGGGGTTACTGGCGAAGCGACGATGTATCTGGAACCCGGCAATTATCTTGTTGAATGCTACGTGAAGACCAATGGCGTCCAGCACAATTTCAACCCAGAACCAGGCAAACTCGGCATGGTCTTTCCGCTGACGGTGGTCGCCGAAGAGGGAGGAATGGCAGAGCCGGATGCCAATGTGACGCTGACAATGACCAATAGCGGGTACGAAATTTCAGACGGTGCTTTTGTCCCTGGTGAAAATTCCGTGCGGGTCAGGTTCGAGGAGCAACGCCTCTACAATAACTTCGTTGGACACGACGCGCATGTGTTCCGCATCGAGGAGGATACCGATGTGGAAGCTGCAGCAAGGTGGCCAGACTTCTTCCCAATCGATGGCCAACAAACCCCGGCACCGGCGAAGTTCGTGGGAGGTATCCATGACATGCCACAAGGCACTACGGGCTATTTCAAGCTCAATCTCAAACCGGGTGACTACGGCATTACGGCGGAAATACCCGATGCGAAGGAGAAAGGGTTTTTCAAGCGATTTAGCGTCAAAGGCGGCTAGGTTAGCCATGGTCCGCTAGCCACCCAATTGCTACCTTCCGCTAACCTCACGGATGCGGCGCTAACCCGATCTCCACCCCGGTCTTGTCCGTCAGGGCAAACTTATCGACCAGATCGGCGCTCGCTTCATTGAGGCCAACCACCTGCACGCTGCGGCCATTGCGGCGCATGCGCTCCACCACCTTGTCCAGCGCACCGACGCCGGAAATATCCCAGAAATGCGCACGGGTGACGTCAATCACCACATGGTCCGCCGGGTCGGGCCGGTCGCTCTCGCGCCCGAAGGCACGACTAAAGCGATCCACGCTGGCAAAGAATATCTGCCCGGTCACCATATAGGTTGCGGTCTGATCATCGCGGGTGCGGGTAACGCCGAACATGGTCATCACCTTCCCGGTGAAGAAGATGCCGGAAAGTAACACGCCCACCAGCACGCCCAGCGCCAGATTGTGCGTTCCCACCACCATCACCACGGTTGCCAGCATGACGACCGAACTTTGCCAGGGGTGATGGCGCAGGTTTGGTATCGAATTCCAGCTGAAGGTGCCGATGGACACCATGATCATGATCGCCACCAGTGCCGGCATGGGCACTTGCCCCACCCACGGGCCCAGCACGGCCAGCAGGATCAGCAGAGTCACACCCGCAGTCAGCGAAGATAATCGACCGCGCCCGCCACTGGTGACATTGATCACCGATTGGCCGATCATCGCGCAGCCACCCATGCCGCCGAACAGCGCGGCGACCACATTGGCCGTGCCTTGCCCGGCGCATTCGCGTTGCTTGTTCGATTCGGTATGCGTCATGTCATCCACGATCTGCGCGGTCAGCATCGATTCGAGCAGACCGACCGCCGCCATTGTCAGTGAATAGGGGGCGATGATCCGCAGCGTTTCCCAATTCAGCGGCACATCGGGCAGCGCGAAATAGGGCAGGCCCTCTGGCAATTGGCCCATATCGCTGACGGTGTGCACAGGCGCATGCAGGCCGATGGAAATAATGCTCAGCACGATGATCGCCACCAGCGGGCTGGGCACGGCGGTGGTCAGCTTGGGGAAGAGGTAGATGATCGCAAGGCCCCCTGCGACCATGGCATATGTCTGCCACCCAATCGCGGGGTCGGTCGGATCAAGCTGGGGCAATTGCGCCATGAAGATCAGGATGGCGAGCGCATTGACGAAGCCGGTGATCACCGAACGACTGACGAACTGCATCAGCAGGTCCAGCCGCAACAGCGCGGCAATGCCCTGGAACACGCCCATCAGGATAGTGGCTGCAAAGAGATATTCGACCCCGTGGTCACGCACCAGCGGCACCACCACAACGGCCACAGCTGCCGTTGCGGCAGAAATCATGCCGGGCCGTCCGCCGGTAAAGGCGATGACGATGGCGATAGCGACCGAGGCATAGAGGCCAACGCGCGGGTCCACACCCGCGATGATAGAAAAGCCGATTGCTTCGGGGATCAGCGCCAAAGCAACCACAATGCCTGCGAGAATGTCTGCGCGAATATTCGCAAACCAGCCAGCGGCCTGCATGCCGGGTTGGGTCATAATCTTTTACCTGCCAAGCGGGATTTTTGGGTGCCCGGACGCGTCTGTATGACACTGGCTGGGCGGACGATGCGGATCCTTTGGCCCATTGTGCGGTGCAGCGCAACCCGCAGGCATTGCTGCACCGCATGACGCAGGTCGATTGGCATGGGCCGTTTGCCGGAGAATGACCGATAATTGATTGAGTTGTCTGGCCTCAGTCGCTTTACTCTTGGTCACGCATTATCAAGGGACGCAGAAACTATGCTGAAAACCATTCTCGCCGCCAGCTGCGCGGCCACCGCGCTGCTGGGTGCCACGCCCGTTTGGGCCAAACATCACGAGGCGGCTGGAGACAGTGCCACCCTTTCCGCTCCCAAGATCGAATATACCCGCTGGGTGCTGGATAATGGCCTGCAGGTGATCGCCATTCAGGACAATTCCACCGCCAATGTCACCACATCTTTATGGTATGAAGTGGGGGCGAAGAATGATCCGGATGGCAGATCCGGCTTCGCCCATTTGTTTGAGCATATCCTGAGCCGCAAGACGGTGAACATGCCGTATAATATGATCAACCGCCTGACAGAGGATGTGGGCGGGGTGCGCAATGCCTCAACCGGCACGGACCGCACCAATTATTACGAGACTGTCCCGGCGCAATATCTCGAAACCATGCTGTGGACCCACCGTGAACGCATGGCCAACCCGGTGGTGGATGCCGAAGTGTTCGAGAAAGAACGTTCGGTGGTGAAGGAGGAATTGCGCCAGCGCGTCCTCGCACCGCCCTATGGCCGGTTGTTCCGTTTTGTCGTTGCGGAAAATGCTTTTGATACCCTGCCCATGCGCCGCCCCGGCATAGGATCAATAGAGGATCTGGATGCGGCAACGCTGGATGATGCGCGCGCATTCCATCAGGCATTTTATGGGCCGGACACAGCCACGCTGATTGTGGCGGGCAATTTCGAAATGGATCGCTTGCGCCAGCTGGTGGATCAGTATTTCGCTGATATTCCGCGCCGCGAAAATCCGGTGTCGGTTGTGGTGACAGGTGAGGAGCCCCGCCTGACGGAAACCCGCACTGTGCATGCCACCGCTCCCAATGTCCCCTTGCCGGTGGTTGCGACGTTGTGGAAGGCGCCATCGACCAATCACGCTGATGCGGCCGCGCTTGAGGTGCTTTCCACCATTATGGCGCGCGGCGATAACAGCCGGTTGCATGATGTGATGGTGCGCAGTGGCAAGGCGGTGGATGCCGGACAGGGGGAAGATCTGGGCGAGGATGGAGGTTTTATCTATAACTTCGCCATACTCAGCCCCTCGGCTGACATGGATGAGGCGGCAGCATTGCTGAATGCCGCGGTTGAAAAGATGCGGAGCGAGCCTGTGAGCGATGCTGAGCTGCGCGAAGCGAAGAGCGAGATTTTCGCCTCCGCCCTTTCCCAGCGGCAAACTGCGCAAGGTCGTGCCTTTGAACTGGGTGAGGCACTGGTATCAAGCGGTGACCCCGATGCGGCAGACAAGCGACTGGCCGCCATTGCAGCGGTAACTGCTGCCGACGTGCAGCGCGTGGCGCAGACCTGGCTGCTGCCCGAAGGCAAGGTGGCAATCACCTATACGGCAGGTGAAGATGATCCATCTGCCTATGCCAACCCGGTGCCGATGCCCAAATTTGGCAGCGTGCCCCCCGCCACAGGGGAACCGCGCCAGGTGCTGGCCGAAGGCGAACGCATGGCTCCACCTGCGCCCGGTGCAGCACCCACAGTGGCACGTGCGCCGTTTGTCGAAACCGCGCTGGATAATGACATCGTATTGGTCAGCGCACAGACCAGCGATGTACCCATCGCCACGATCAGCCTGGTCTTTCCTGGTGGTGACGCCACAGACCCCGCCGGGAAAGCGGGTGTTGCCGGCCTCGCTGCAACAGTGGCGGACAAGGGCACCCCAAGCCGCAGTGCAACGCAGATTGCTGCCGCTCTCGAATCCCTGGGTGCCAGCATGGGGATCAGTGCCAGTGCTGATGGCACGGTGATCAGCCTGACCGCGCCAACCGCGAATCTGGCAGAGGCCGGTCGCATCATGGTGGATGTGGTCCAGAACGCAAACTTCCCCGATGCGGAATTGGAACTGGAACGCAAGCGTGCACTGGATGGCTTGCTTGCCGGGATGAAAGATCCCGGTGCTGTTGCGGATATGGTTATGGAACGCGTGCTTTATGGTGATGCGCCATATGGGCAGGTGGCGAATCCCGGCAGCCTGACAGCGATTACGCCTGCGGATTTGCTGATCCACCGCCAGACATATTGGCATCCGGCCAATGCCAGGATCGTGGTGAGCGGTGGAATTACGTCGGATAGTGCGCGCGATATGGCCAATAATTTGTTCGGAGGCTGGACCAGTGATCAGCCTGGGCCAGATGCAGTGGCCGGGCCCGCTGGCGCGCATGTGCCGTTGCGCACGGTGGTGATTGACATGCCCGATGCCGGGCAGGCGGCAGTGATTGCAGGCATGCGCACACTGGCGCGCAAGGATGCGGATTTCTACAATCTCTGGCTTGCCAATACGGTGCTGGGTTCGGGCAGTAATGGCTGGTTGTTTGAAGAAGTGCGCACGAAACGCGGCCTCAGCTATGGTGCCTATTCCAACCTGTCACAGCTAAGCGATGTGGCCAGCCTGACTGCGCAAGCGCAGACCAAGAACGATACTGCAGACGAGGTTGCAGCGATCTTCCTTGAACAATTCGCCAGACTGGCCAGCAATCCGTTGGATGAAGATGCGCTTGAAAAGCGGCGCTTGTTCCTGGGTGGTGCCTTGGCGCGCAGCCTGGAAACCAGCAGCGGCTTTAACGGACAGGTCGCCAGCCTGATGTTGCGTGGGATCGAACCGGCAGAAGCTTTTCAGATTGCCGAACGCCTTTCGGCTGTCAGTGCCGATGATGCTGCTGATGTGGCCGGGCGCTATCTCGATCCCCAGCGTGCTTCGCTGGTGATCGTGGGCGATGCGCAATATTTCATAGACGACCTGAAGGCGATGCGCAGCAATGTGGAGGTTATTCCGGCGGACAGGCTCGACCTGTCACGGGTTGATCTGACAAAGCCAACTGCGGCCGAATAACTGGCTGATGTGGGGCGGTCCTATTATTCGGCCGCCTCAACTTCCTTTTCCTGCTCGCTCGCCTGCCGGGCCCACATTTCGGCATAAAGGCCGCGCCGCGCCAACAGATCATTATGCCGACCCGCCTCTGCCAGCTGGCCATTATCCAGCACCAATATGCGGTCCGCATCGGCAATGGTGGACAGGCGATGCGCGATGGCAATGGTTGTGCGGTGTTTGGCCACGCGTTTCAGCGTTGAAAGAATATCCTGCTCGGTCCGTGAATCGAGCGCGCTGGTCGCTTCATCCAGCACCAGGATGGGCGGATCTTTCACCAGCGTACGGGCAATGGCCACGCGCTGCTTTTCACCGCCAGACAGTTTCAGCCCGCGTTCGCCCACTTCGGTATCGAAACCCTGTGGCAGTTTTTCGATAAAGGGCTGGATCGCCGCATCGCGGGATGCAGCCACCACCCTGGCTATATCGGCATTATCATGGCCATAGGCGATATTGTAGCCGATCGTATCGTTGAACAGCACGCTGTCCTGCGGAACGATGCCGATGGCCGCGCGGAGCGATGCCTGCGTAACCTTGGCGATGTCTTGCCCGTCGATCAGTATGCGGCCTACCTGCGGATCATAAAAGCGGAACAGCAGCCGTGCGATAGTACTCTTGCCTGCACCGGACGGGCCAACAATGGCGACATTCGCACCTGCTGGGACTTCGAAACTTAATCCCTTCAATATCATCCGGTCGGGTTCATAGCCGAATTGCACATGATCAAAGGTGATATGCGGGCGATTGACCACCAATGCAGGCGCATCGGGTGCATCCAGTACTTCTGCCTCTGTATCGATCAGCCGGAACATGGCGGCCATATCGATCATGCCCTGATGTACCGTGCGATAAACCATGCCCAGCATATCCAGCGGGCGGAACAGCTGGGTCAGATAGGTGTTCACAAACACCAGATCGCCCGTTGTCAGCTGGCCCTTGCTCCAACCCCATACGGTATAGGCCATGGCCCCGCCCATCAGCAGGTTCATGATCAGTGCCTGGCTGATATTGAGCAAGCCGAGCGAGTTTTCGGATTTTACCGCAGCATCTGCATAAGCGCGTGCGGCCTGGCCATAACGTTGCGTTTCGCGCTGTTCGGCCCCGAAATATTTCACTGTCTCGTAATTCAGCAGCGAATCGACCGCGCGAGACAACGCCTGCCCATCCAGATCATTCATTTGCCGCCGCAGATGGGCGCGCCATAGCGTTATCTTGCGCGTGGCGAACATATATATCGCCACGGTCAGCGCGGTGGCCAGCACCAGCCCCCAGCCGAAATGGAGGTAGAAAATCACTGCAACCGCCGCGAGTTCGATGGTGGTGGGGGCGACATTGAACAGCAGGAAATAGAGCATGGTGTCGATGCTCTTGGTTCCGCGCTCGATTACCTTGGTCACTTCACCTGTGCGGCGCGAGAGGTGGAAACGCAGCGACAGGCGGTGGAGCCGGGCAAAGACATCTTCTGCCAGCGATCGGGTCGCTTCCTGCCCCACGCGTTCGAATACGATGTTACGGAAATTGTCGAAAGCGACGCCGGTAAAGCGGCCCAATGCATAGGCGAGCACGAAGGCCATGGCGACCATTGCCGCCTCATTGGCGGGTGTGCTCATCGCATCGACGGCATTTTTATAGGCGAAGGGCAGGGCCAGCGTGACGGCTTTCGCTGCCAATACGAATCCCATGGCAACAACTATCCGTTGGCGCAGTGATAAGTTATCTTGCGGCCAGAGGTAGGGCAGGAAACGCTTCAGCGTGGCCCAGCCATTGAAATCAGCTGGTGTCGATGTGGGATGATCTGGTGGCATTGCCCGCTTATGTGGGCGCATCAGGGCGCAGGGGCAAGTTATTGTAGGTGAATCACCTCGCTACATTTTCTTGCCAAACGGCATTCGGACATCGCGTGCAGCTTCACGCGGCAAATCGAACAGGACACGCCGTTTGGAAAAATCGATCGCGACGCGGTCAAACAATTTCAGATGCTGCATGCCAAGGGACAATGCTGGCCGATCTTTCAGGCCCAGCACAGCAAAGGCAGGGGCATCCGCATATGTTATGGGTATATTGGTGAGTGAAAAGTCCTGTATCGTCAGGCGGCGCGTCAGCGACATGTCGTTTATAGCGGTCACGCCATTCACATCGGTTGTTTCCACCTCTTGCAGTCGGCGTGCCCTGACTTTTTCCTGCAAGGCCAGATTGCCGATGCTGGCCTGCGCCCCGGTGTCAATGATCACAGTTGCGCGAATACCTTCGACCAGCGCATCTGTGATGAGCAGACGCCCGGAACGGCTATTAGCACGCACGACAATTTCAAAACCGCGATTGCTTGACCGGTCGGCAATGCTTTCCACGGCAATGGTTTCGTTGCGGAAGTCGAACAACACCCGCATATCCTGAAGGCTATCCAGGCCGATGATGCCGTCGGCGCCAATATGGTCGCGTTCCAGCACGGGTGCGGAAAGATCATGCAGGACCTGGTTGCCAAGTTGCAGATTGTCCAGCTCTACCAATGGCACAGTCCGGATGCTCGACATGCCGACCAATGTTGCAGAGCCCAGAGAAGGCAGAGCCAGCTGATCGCTGATCTCATGTGTGACGACGGTAGCCTGCGAACCGGTGTCGATCATGAAATCATAAGGGCCAGAACCGTCGATGGTGACTGGCACAGTGTAGCGCTGGTGCCGGTCCTGCATGATATCCAGCACTTCGGCCTTGTGCATGTCAGGCCCGATCGTTTCGGCATTCTGTGGCGGTTCGATGGCAACAGCCATAGCCAGTGCTGAACCTGCAGCTGGCATGATCCATAGCGCGTTCATGGCA
>JADCLP010000013.1:27500-41465 GCA_014983025.1 Erythrobacteraceae bacterium E2-1 Yellow Sea
GTGAGGTCGGTGGTTCAAATCCACTCGGACCTACCAGTTCTTGTCTGATTTACGGGGCCTTAGCTCAGCTGGGAGAGCACCTGCTTTGCAAGCAGGGGGTCATCGGTTCGATCCCGATAGGCTCCACCAGACACTCCAGTGAATGAAACGAAACGCTATCCGGCTTTGGCCGGTAGGGGAGCGATTTGCGCTCCGCGATCTTTGACATTGTGAATGGGTTTTTAAATCGATGCCGTGGCGCATAGATTGTTTGGATGGTCTAGCCGGCCATTCTTACGCGTATCTATGCATCACAAAATCAATCAAATTGATTATCTGGCTGAGATAATTCCTCCGCATCATCGTGTAACGCACGGGCTTTTATGCAGGCCTGTCGTTGATGGTGTGGATTCTCAAGCGTGAGGTAAGAGCATTTGGTGGATGCCTTGGCATGTACAGGCGAAGAAGGACGTGGCACGCTGCGATAAGCGTCGGGGAGTTGTGAGCAAACTTTGATCCGGCGATTTCCGAATGGGGAAACCCACCTTCACCATTTCTTTCTGATTTCCTTCGGGGGATCCGAGAGAGGTGGATAAGGTATCACCTTAGTGAATATATAGCTTTGGTGAAGCGAACCCGGGGAACTGAAACATCTCAGTACCTGGAGGAAAAGACATCAACAGAGATTCCCGTAGTAGTGGCGAGCGAACCGGGACCAGGCCAGTGCCTCTTTGTAAATTAGCAGAACATTCTGGAAAGTTTGGCCATAGCGGGTGACAGCCCCGTATGCGAAAATGATCAAAGAGGACTTGAGTAGGGCGGGACACGTGAAATCCTGTCTGAACATGGGGGGGACCACCCTCCAAGCCTAAATACTCGTACATGACCGATAGCGAACACAGTACCGTGAGGGAAAGGTGAAAAGCACCCCGATTAGGGGAGTGAAACAGTACCTGAAACCGGATGCTTACAAGCAGTTGGAGCCCCATAGGGGGTGACAGCGTACCTCTTGCATAATGGGTCAGTGACTTAATCTAGCATGCGAGCTTAAGCCGTTAGGTGTAGGCGAAGCGAAAGCGAGTCTGAATAGGGCGACTGAGTATGTTGGATTAGACCCGAACCCCGGCGATCTAGGCATGGCCAGGTTGAAGGTGCGGTAACACGCACTGGAGGACCGAACCGGTGAATGTTGAAAAATTCTCGGATGAGCTGTGTTTAGGGGTGAAAGGCCAATCAAGCCGGGAAATAGCTGGTTCTCCGCGAAATCTATTGAGGTAGAGCGTCAGATGTATGCCGATGGGGGTAGAGCACTGGATGGGCTAGGGCTGCGCGAGCGGTACCAAACCTAACCAAACTCCGAATACCATCGAGTCTTGTCTGGCAGACAGACGGCGGGTGCTAAGGTCCGTCGTCAAAAGGGAAACAGCCCTAACCTACAGCTAAGGTCCCCAAGTCATATCTAAGTGGGAAAGCATGTGGGAATCCCAAAACAACCAGGAGGTTGGCTTAGAAGCAGCCATCCTTTAAAGAAAGCGTAACAGCTCACTGGTCTAATTAAGGGTTCCTGCGGCGAAGATGTAACGGGGCTAAAGATATGCACCGAAGCTTAGGGTTGCAGTTTACTGCAGCGGTAGCGGAGCGTTCCGTAAGTGGCTGAAGCCGAAGGGTAACCGACGGTGGACATATCGGAAGTGCGAATGCTGACATGAGTAGCGACAAACAGGGTGAGATGCCCTGTCGCCGAAAGACCAAGGGTTCCTACGCAATGCTAATCAGCGTAGGGTGAGCCGGCCCCTAAGACGAGCCCGAAGGGGGTAGTCGATGGGAACCACGTTAATATTCGTGGGCCTGGAGATGTGTGACGGATCGTGGAAGTTGTTTCCTCTTATTGGATTGAGGGGGCGGCCAAGCGGTTCCAGGAAATAGCCTCTCCATATAGACCGTACCCGAAACCGACACAGGTGGTCAGGTAGAGTATACCAAGGCGCTTGAGAGAAGTATCCTGAAGGAACTCGGCAAATTGCCTCCGTACCTTCGGAAGAAGGAGGCCCCATCTTAAGGCAACTTTTGGTGGGGGGCACAGGCCAGGGGGTAGCGACTGTTTAGCAAAAACACAGGACTCTGCTAAGTCGGCTTCAAGACGACGTATAGGGTCTGACGCCTGCCCGGTGCTGGAAGGTTAAGAGGAGGAGTGCAAGCTCCGAATTGAAGCCCCAGTAAACGGCGGCCGTAACTATAACGGTCCTAAGGTAGCGAAATTCCTTGTCGGGTAAGTTCCGACCTGCACGAATGGCGTAACGACTTCCCCACTGTCTCCAGGATATGCTCAGCGAAATTGAATTCTCCGTGAAGATGCGGAGTACCCGCGGTTAGACGGAAAGACCCCGTGCACCTTTACTGCAGCTTCAGAGTGGCATTAGGAAAGAGTTGTGTAGCATAGGTGGGAGGCTTTGAATCTTGGGCGCCAGTCCAAGGGGAGCCATAGGTGAAATACCACCCTGCTGTTTTCTGATGTCTAACCAACTACCGTTATCCGGTAGTGGGACCCTCTGTGGCGGGTAGTTTGACTGGGGCGGTCGCCTCCTAAAGAGTAACGGAGGCGCGCGATGGTAGGCTCAGGCCGGTTGGAAACCGGCTGCGAGAGTGCAATGGCATAAGCCTGCCTGACTGCGAGACCGACAGGTCGAGCAGAGACGAAAGTCGGTCATAGTGATCCGGTGGTCCCTCGTGGAAGGGCCATCGCTCAACGGATAAAAGGTACGCCGGGGATAACAGGCTGATGATTCCCAAGAGCTCATATCGACGGAATCGTTTGGCACCTCGATGTCGGCTCATCACATCCTGGGGCTGGAGCAGGTCCCAAGGGTTTGGCTGTTCGCCAATTAAAGTGGTACGTGAGCTGGGTTCAGAACGTCGCGAGACAGTTTGGTCCCTATCTGCCGTGGGCGTCGATTGTTGAGAGGAGTTGCCCCTAGTACGAGAGGACCGGGGTGAACATACCTCTGGTGTACCTGTCATCGCGCCAGCGGTGCCGCAGGGTAGCTATGTATGGACGGGATAACCGCTGAAAGCATCTAAGCGGGAAGCCTCCCTCAAGATAAGCAATCTTCGAACCGTCATAGACCATGACGTTGATAGGCTGGGTGTGGAAGCGCAGTAATGCGTGAAGCTAACCAGTCCTAATAGTTCTGATCGCGCTTGATGAATCCCACCATCAACGACAGTCCTGAAAAGGCTGGCGTTGAGGAGGAACCTCAGGCCAGATACGCCCAACACACCTTGAAAAAGGTGCATCGATTTAAACCCATGTCCGCCTGCTTCATTGCTTGGTGACCATAGCATCTGTGACCCACCCGATCCCATCTCGAACTCGGCCGTGAAACCGGATTGCGCCGATGGTACTAATGCCTAAGCATTGGAAGAGTAGGTCGTCGCCAGGCATTGCAGCCGGCGGGCATAGGATAACCCATTCATGATTTCAAAAGGCCGCTGCCGGTGTGAACCGAGCGGCGGTTTTTTTGTCTCTTGGCAAGATGCCCGGAGGCTTGGTCATCGGCCCAAAGGGCCGTAAGGCTGACCGGTCGCCGCGCTATTAGCGCGGTAGCCAAGCCACCGGACGGTGGCGCTGGCGATTGAAGCCAGCAAACAAGGTATCGCGGGGTGGAGCAGTCCGGTAGCTCGTCAGGCTCATAACCTGAAGGTCGTTGGTTCAAATCCAACCCCCGCAACCAGTCGATTGTCTCCAAATAGCGCTTTCGGGTAGTTTGCCGTGCGGTTTCCGCTGATCGCCTTGCTGCGAGATTCTACGCAACAGCAGCATAACCAATGCGCTGGAAACCTTTTGTATCTCGTTGTATTATCTGGTAATTACAAAGGGATGATTGCAGTTTTGTGCTCGTGCGTGGCTGGAAATTTAAGGCTTCCTCAATAGAAGGACAGCCTGGGGCCGCGTCGTTTGTTGTTTGTAGCCTACCCCCCGGCGCTTAGGCTGTGTCACTGCCTCCCCATGATTTACCAATGATTTTAAGCGATTATAATGACCTGCGGCCCTCTATTGCGTGCGCTGAATGCGTCAGATGCCATTTATACGCGTTTTTTTGCGCAAACGTGGGTGGACAATGGTGAAACGCTAAGTTAGTTCGCGTGCAACAATAAGACAGATTTAATCTGTCCGATATAACGGGTCAAAACATCATTTATTGCTAGAGGCTCCGGTCGCACGGGGTTTGCAGGGAGTGCTTCAATGATTTTAAGGCCTAATCGTGTTCTCGCCATGGGTGTATCTGCGCTTGCTATTAATGCAGCGGTACCAGCTTGGGGTGGAACTCAGGCTGGTATCGGCCAGACCACCACACAGGCAGACGTCAACTCGACACTGACAATCAGCCAGATCGGCGATGACTTCACTTTCGGTGTGGATGATACGGGTACAACGGCAACTGCAAACGTCAATAACGTTGCAACTGGTCAGGTGACCCAATCTGCCTCCGCCACCGGTGTGGGTGCGGGGCTGGGTGACGCCAATATCGTTTTGACCAATGACGGATCTGTAACGGTTCAGGCTCTTGCTGAGGCAAGCAACGCGGCTGGCGCCGCGACTGCAGACGCAGACATTCAGACCGGTTTCCTTCAGGTCGGCATCGGTGTTGCAAGTGCAACCCCGGTATTTGATAATAATGGCAGTCTGGCTGTCGCTGCGACCGCCACGGCCGTTGCGTCTGACGGGGCTGATGCCAATGCCTATGTCGGCACGGGGATCTATCAGTCGGCCAGTGCGGGCACGATGGCCAGCGCTACCCTGAACAACCCTGCTTCATCCGGTATCGTGATTTCCGCGCTCGCGGATGCTGCGGGTAGCACGGCTGATGCTTACGCGTCTGTTGGGGACGGCATCGCTCAGTATGCGCAGGGTGCAGATGCGGCGTCGAATATCGTCAATGACGGTGCGTTGGCCATAACTGCAACTGCAAATGCGGCGGGCACTGCAACGACCACGGGTATCGATGTTGATGCCGATGCCTATATTGATGACGGGATTTACCAATCTGCATCAGCGTCGACTGGCGCTGCCACGGTCAGCCTGTCAAACACATCTTCGATCACATTGTCTGCGATTGCGGATGCTGTGAATACCGGCGGCTCGGCAGACGCCTATGCGTCTGCTGACAGCGCGTTGTCGCAGCAGGCCTATGGTGGTTCTGCAGCCAGTGTTGATCTGACGAATGCGTCCACCGGCACAATTTCTGTTAATGTCAGTGCACATGCATCGGGCACCAGTGCGGATGCTGGCGCGTGGAATGAGTCTGCAATTTATCAATATGCGACTGCGGATGTTCTGGGTGGGACCGCCTCTGCTTCTGTAACCAATGATGGTGCAATTGATCTGACGGCTACGGCTTCGGCCACGGCAACGGGATATGCGGATGCTGAAGCTTCGGTTTCAGACATTGTTCGTCAGTTCGCATATACCTATGGCGGCGCGGGCGATGCTTCGGCGGATCTCACAAATAATGCCACTCTCAACATTGCTGCCGATGCCATTGCGGCAGGCGCAAGCGCAGACGCCTATGCTTCTGTCGATGGGGGCATTTCGCAGTCTGCCGAAGCGTTTGATTCTGGTACCGTCCTTAGCGGTAATGCTGCTGTGTCGCTGGTCAATGCTTCAACCGGTGTCTTGGACATCTCGGCTGATGCAACGGCCAATGCAACAGCATCCTTCGCAGATGCCTACGCAACCGTAGAAGATGCAATTTATCAATATGCTCGCACGGATGGTGGTGATGCATCTGCCAGCGTTACGAACGATGGCGCATTGAACATCACAGCCAATGCTCTGGCTGTGTCCACGGGCAGCTCTGCCGATGCAACTGCTTACATCGATTACGGCATTTCTCAGGAGGTCGATGGCTATCTGGGCGGAAACGCCTCGGCTTCATTCACGAACTCGGCCACTTATAATGTTACGGCGAGCGCGGCGGCTACGGCAGCTGCTTATGCTGATGCCTACGCCTCTGCCTATGAGGCCATCTATCAGGATGTTTACACTTCGGCAGGTGGCGATGCGACGGCGGATGTAACCAATACTGGCACGATCAATGTCGCGGCTGATGCGACTGCCAACGGTGCCTCTGCCGAAGCAACGGTCTATGCGGATTATGCAATTTCGCAGTCCGCCTATGCTGCTGCTTCGGGCACGGTGTCAGGCGGCAATGCCGCCGTTTCGGTGACCAATGCCTCAACCGGGGTGATCAGTGTCTCGGCAGATGCTGTGGCGAACGCGACAGCGTCTTATGCTGATGCCTATGCCTCCAACTATGATGCTATTTATCAGTATGCGCGCGCATATAATGGTGACGCATCGGCCGGCGTAACCAATGAAGGTGCGCTGGATGTCACCGCGAGTGCGATTGCCGTGTCAACCGGCAGTTCGGCTGAAGCGTCTGCTGAACTTTCTTACGGCATTGAGCAGAGCGTTTATGGCTATGAAGGTGGCAGTGCTGCGGCTTCTGTAACCAACAGCGCGACGTATAGTTTCACTGCTCTGGCGCAAGCGACAGGCGCTGCTGATGCGGAAGCTGATGCAGAGGCCAGCACGGCTGTCTATCAATATGTCCGCACCTATGAAGGCGGCGATGCCACGGCCGATGTGACCAATACCGGGACCATCACGATTTCTGCAGACGCGGTGGCGAATGGCGCCGATGCGGATGCGGAAGCAAGTGCTGAATATGGCTTTACGCAGAACGCTTATGCCTATGATTCTGGCACAACGCTGGGCGGCAGTGCTTCGGCATCGCTAACCAACGCATCGACCGGTGTGATCAGCATCTCGGCAGATGCTGCAGCCAATGCGACGGCATCTTATGCTGATGCCTATGCGACGGCTTACGAAGCAGTGTATCAATATGCGCGCGCCGAGGGAGGCGATGCCTCTGTCAGCGTTACGAATGATGGCAGCTTTGACATCACGGCCAATGCGCTTGCTGTGTCGACGGGCAACTCTGCTGAAGCAACGGCATATAATGAATATGCATTCGATCAGTCCGCTCGCGCCTATTTCGGTGCAGATGCGTCTGCTTCGATTGCAAACTCGGCTACGATCAATGTCACTGCAGCGGCCACGGCTACTGCGGCTGCCTATGCTGACGTCTATGTCAGTGCCTACAATGCGATCGATCAGGATGTGGATTCCTACGATGGCGGTGGTAATGCCACGGCGGACGTGACCAATACGGGCAGTTTTGTTGTTTCGGCAGATGCTGTTGCCAATGGTGCTTCTGCTGAAGCAACAGCCTATAATGAATATGCCATCGAGCAGGACGCCGATGCCAACAATTCAGGCACGGTGCTGAGCGGTGATGCCACGATTTCGCTGACCAATGCATCAACCGGTGTGATCAGCATCACGGCGGACGCTGCGGCCAATGCGAGCGCATCCTTTGCTGATGCATATGTCAGTGCGTACAACGCGATCGATCAGGATGCGAATGCGGATGGCGGCAATGCCACTGTCAGTGTGACCAATGATGGCGCGCTGGACATCACGGCCAATGCGCTGGCGGTGTCAGCTGGCAGCTCTGCTGATGCAACGGCGTATAATGAGTATGCTATCGAGCAGGATGCATATGCCTATCTTGGCGGCAATGCCTCGGCTTCGATCACGAACACGGCGACCGTGAATATCACGGCTGCGGCCACCGCATCTGCGGCTAATTACGCTGACGCCTATGCTTCCAACTATGAAGCTGCCAATCAATATGCCTATGCCAGCGGTGGTGGCGATGCTTCCATTTCTGTAACGAATAGCGGCACCTACATTATCTCGGCAGATGCTGTGGCAAACGGTGCCAGCGCAGAAGCGACCGTATATAACGAATATGCCTTCAGCCAGACGGCTTATGCATATGACTCAGGTACGGTGCTGAGCGGCAATGCCACGATTTCGGTGACCAATGCCTCGACCGGTGTGATCAGTGTCACGGCCAATGCTTCGGCCAGTGCCACCGCATCCTATGCTGATGCATATGTCACCAATTACGAAGCTATCGGGCAATATGCATACGCTGAAGGTGGCGATGCCTCTGTCAATGTGACCAATGATGGCAGCCTGGATGTCACATCCAATGCCAATGCTGTATCGGGTGGCAGCTCGGCTGAAGCGACGGCATATAATGAATATGCCATCTCGCAATATGCCTATGCCAACCTGGGCGGCAGTGCGATGGCGACAGTGTCGAATACCGGCACTTACAATGTTCTGTCCTCGGCAAACGCTGAAGGTGTGAACTACGCTGAAGCATATGCCACCGCCTATGACGCAGTGTATCAGTCCGTACGGTCTTACGGTGGCGATGCGACCGCTGATGTGACCAATAGCGGATCGATGACGGTTGCTGTCGATGCAACTGCCAGCGGATCGAGCGCAGAGGCGACTGCGTATAACGAATACGCCATCAGCCAGAATGCCTATGCTTACAACACTGGTACGACGCCGAGCGGTAATGCAGCTGTATCGCTGACCAATGCATCGACCGGCGTGATCAGCATCTCTGCTGATGCCGATGCGGCCGCGGCGACCTATTACGCTGATGCACGCGCTTCAAATTACGAAGCTGTCTATCAATATGCTTATTCGGCGGATGGTGATGCAGCCGCATCGCTGACCAATGATGGTGCAATTGATGTGTCCGTATCGGCAGGCGCAGCAGGCGGCACCGATGCAGAGGCTTCTGCCACGATTGAATCTGCGGTCTATCAATATGCCTCTGCTGCGAACGGCACAGCGACCGTTGACCTGACCAACACGGGTTCGATTGATCTGTCGGCGGTGGCTGATGCAGTGGCCGGGACGGCTGGTACGAATGACAGTGCGTGGGCATATGCTTACATCACGCCGGCCATTGACCAGTATGCAAATGGCTCAACCGTCACGATCGACAATTCCGGGTCGATCACCCTTACTGCTGCAGCGACGGCCACGGGTGATGAATATGCCGAGGCAGAAGCCTCGATCACCGGTGCGGATCAGTTTTCGACGGGTGCAGACGGTTCTGTATCGTTCGCGAACAGCTCTGATGGCGTCGTCGACCTGGCTGCTTCGGCAACGGCTACGGCTGATGTTGCAGATGCATATGCCTTTGCGCAGGGCGCTGAACAGCAGGTGTCGGTAACTTCGTCTGCAGACGTCAGCTTCAGCAATGCCGGGGCCTTCTCCGTGGCTGCATCGGCAAATGCAAATGGCGTAACTGCTGCAAGTGCAAGCGCTGTTGCAATCGGCGTAACGCAAGAGGCCGACGGTACTTCACCGGCATACAGCTTCGCCAATAGCGGCACGTTCTCGGTCGCTGCTGAAGCCAACGCCGTGGCCGCAACAACCGCTACCGCTTATGCATTTGCAGGTGGCTACGGGGTCTGTGTTACAGGCGTCAGCTGCACCGGTCCGGTTAGCGTGACGGTGTCCAACTCCGGCACATTATCGGTCAGTGCGACAGCAACTGGCGGTACGACTGCTGAAGCCCTGGGCATGTATCTGGGCGTCAACGGAACAGTTGAGGAATCGCTCGACGGTACCTTCGACAATAGCGGAACGCTGGAAGCCTTCGCGATTGCCTCTGGCGCGACCGGTGATGTGGCGAGCGCTACCGGGCTTGAGTTGGTATCCGGCATCAACACCATGACCGTGACCAATTCGGGCACGATCAGCGCATCGGCTCAGACAACAGGTGGCACTTCAACCGCCAACGCTGTTCTGGTGAGCGATTATGGCGTGGTAGTTCCGGCTGGCACTGAAACCTTCACGTTCAACAATGATGGCGGCACGATCATCGCACGTGAAAGCGTGGATGGCGGTGCGACATGGACGCGTGGTCTGGCGATTGATACCAGCCTTGCTCCGAATATGTCGGTCATTAATCTATCCGGTGACGGTTACATCTACGGCAATGTCGATATCGCAGCTGTGGACGTGATCAATCTGACAGGTGGTGAAACCGGCCTTGATGGTGTCATCAATCCGGGCGGCGAGCTGGAAGGCACGCTGAATGTACTGAGCGGCGGCACGCTTTATCTTATCGATGAGCCTACCGGTAACACTTCCTATGATGGCCAGGCTGCTGTCAATGTGGATGCATTCAATCTTGCGGCAGGCGCTACCCTTGCGCTGCAGATGCCGAATGATGCAACCGGCACCGGCAGCTATCCCTTCGTGGTCGCCAATACAGCAGACATCACGGACGCGACGCTGGAAATTCGTCCTTCGAGTTCCAACGGTCTGTATGCCGACAGCTACACGTTCGACGATGTTATCGATGCAGGAGCGTTGACGGGCCAGTTCGCGGATGTTGTGGTTTCCGGCGGTACGCCGCTGCTGACCTTCGCGGCATCCTATGACGCCGATGATAATGTCGATCTTACGATGTCACGTGTCGCATTTGATGCGATCCCGGGGCTCACGATCAACCAGACATCGGTCGCTGGCGCTATTGAAAACGTATACTCGAGTGCTCTGACCGGCGGGTTCGCGACGATGGTTGGGAACCTGTTCACTCAGGATGCTTCAACCTACATCTCGTCACTGGATCAGCTGACTGGTGCGCAATATGCAGGTTATCTGCAATCGTTGTCATCGCTTGGTGGCCGCTTCAACGGGCTGCTCGGTCAGGCGGGAACTTGCGCTTCTATCGCGGAAGATCGTGATACCTGCCGTAGTGAAGGCAGCGGTCGTATCTGGGGGCAGGCCAATTACGGCCATGTCAACAAGGATGGCGATGTCGAGGCACCAAGCTACAAGGCGAACCAGTACTATATCGCACTGGGTGGTGACTTTAACGCCGGTGAGAACCTGGTTGTTGGCCTTGGTGCTGCCTATGTCGATAACGAGCTGAACTTTGCCAATTACAATGGTGAAGTAGAGGCTGATGGCTTCCAGGTTGGTGCCTATGCGGTCTACCGCCCGGGTAACTATTACCTCAAGGCTGTTACCAGCTACACTGATCTGAACGGTGACTCATCGCGTGATGTAAGCATCGGAACCACCGCTGGTACCGTGGTTGGCTCACCCGATGCACGCATCTGGGCCTTCACCGCCGAAGGTGGTTATGACTTCGCGATGGGCACATCCACGCTGACCCCGTACCTGGGAGTGGATTACACTTCGGCCAAGTTGAAGAGCTTCACTGAAACGGGCGTGGACGGTGCTAACCTGGACGTTGCAGGTGGCACGCAGAACCGCACGGCAACCCGCCTGGGTGTCAAGTGGACGGGTGCCTTCGGAAACGTTGTTCCGCAGCTGGATCTTGGCTGGCGCCATCAATTCGGCGATGATCGTGCTGATTTCGGCGCCGCCTTTGATGGTGTCACAGGAAGTGATTTCTCAATCATCTCGCAGACTGAGAAGAAGGACCAGGCGCTGGTTGGTGCTTCGATCAGTGGACAGCTTGGCAGCAATGTCGGCTTCCGGATTGGCTATCAGGGCCAGTTCAACGGAGATGTTGATAATCACAGCGGCGGTATCACCCTGTTCGTCCCGCTGGGCGGCAAGTGATCCGTCACTGAACATCTAAATCAAGCACAGGGGCGAGGGGTTATTCCTCTCGCCCTTTGCATTACACACTAGCAAAACCTTTTCCGGAAGTAGGTCACGATGCCACCGAAGAACGAAGCTGTTACAGATGAAATGATCCAGAAGGTTCAGCAAGGTTCGCTGAATATGACTGAAGGCCAGGCCATCGCGATGGCGGGCGAGTTGTTCGGGCGCGGCAAATATGGGCAGGCTGAAAAGGTCTGCCGACAGATTATCCAGCATCGTCCATCCCACTCAGACGCTCACAACATTCTGGGTGTTTCCCTGAATGCGCAGGGCAAATCCAAGGAGGGTATCGCCAGTATCAGGCGGGCCATCAAGCTTGCACCGAAGATAGGCAGTTATCACGCGAATCTGGGCGAAATACTGCGCAAGAATGACAAGCTTCCTGATGCGCTTCTGACGTTGATGGAGGCGGTGAAGATCGATCCCCAAAATGCCCAGGCATTCAATAATCTCGGGATCGTTCGGTACGAGCGAAAAGAATATGATGACGCGATTGCATCCTATCGCAAGGCTCTCGAGATCAATCCAAAGTTCCCGGAGGCTCATAATAATTTGGGCAATTCTCTGCGTATGCAGGGAGATTTGGAAGAGGCACTGTCGGCTTATCAGCAGGCCATCGCGCTTCGTGAAGTTTACCCGGAAGCCTATAATAATTTGGGCACTCTGCTTCGTGAACAAAAAAAGATAGAGCAGGCCGAACACGCTCTGAAAAAAGCAATTCAGCAAAATCCAGGCTATATTGAAGCATACAATAATCTGGCAGCAGTCCATCACCTTGAAGGAAAGGATGTGGAGGCCTTGCGTCAGCTGGGCGAGGCGCTGCGGATCGATCCGCGCAATCCGGCCAGCCTGGTTTTGACCGCGCGGATCCAGCTGAAGCGGGCCAATTATGAAGCCTGTGAGAAGGCTTGCCGGATCGTCCTGCATGATGATCCTTCAAATGCCGAGGCATTAACGGTTCTGGGGCAGCTGTTGCATGACCTGGACCGGTATGATCAGGCCCTGCAGGTTCTGGAGAAATCCCTGGAGATGGAGCCCGACAATGCTGAAGCCAGGAGCTTTTATGGCGTTGTGCTCAAATCAGTTGGACGCCTTGATGAGGCGCGCGAGCAAATATTGAAGGCGCTAGAGCTCAATGACTCGCTCTACAGCGCCTATGCAAACCTGAACGACCTGGTTGATTTTGCGGAAGAAAAGGAACTTTTTGACCGCATCGAAGCGACTATGGAAGCTATTGAGGATAAGAATGCGGACAGGGTTCTGCCGCTGCATTATGCCTATGCGAAGGCACTCGACGATGTCGGCCAGCATGAAAAGGCGTTGGAGCATTACATCGCGGGCGGGAAACTCAAGCGGGCGACCCTCAATTACGATGAAAAGGAATCCAAAGCGTTCCTCGAGAATATCAAAAAGACCTTTAACGCAAAGATATTCTCAAATCGCCCCTTCAAGGGGATATCCAATGATAAGTTGATATTCATTGTGGGTATGCCCCGTTCAGGATCGACCCTGGTGGAACAGATAATTTCCAGCCATCCGGATGTATATGGCGCCGGTGAGGTAAAGCACCTCAGCAATGCGGTCCATTTGGTGCGGGATCGGTTCCCGGGTCTTTCGCGTTATCCCGACATCGTTGGCGAGCTGAATGAAAGTCAGTATGAGATTTTGGCTAATTCCTATTTGTCGAAAATTTCTGCGTCGGCAGGCGATGCCAAGAAAATTACCGACAAACTGCTGACCAATTACTTTTTTGTGGGCCTGATTCACCTCCTTTATCCGCAAGCGAAGATTATCAATACGCGCCGGGATTCAGCTGACAATTGCCTGTCGGCCTTCACCAAGTTGTTCAAGGATGACATGCCGCACAGCTATGACCTTGGCGAGCTGGGGCGGTATTATATGCGATATGAAGGCTTGATGGACCATTGGACCAAGGTTCTTCCAGACGGTGTTATGCGTACTGTTGTGTACGAAGATGTGGTGAACAACACTGAACCGACAGTACGTGACTTGATCGAATTTACCGGCCTTGGCTGGGATGACGCTTGTCTGGAGTTCCACCGATCCAAACGTCCGGTCAAAACCGCCAGCGTCGCCCAGGTACGCAAGCCAATCTACAAATCTGCGGTTGAGCGCTGGCGCCGGTACGGCGATGGCTTGCAGCCACTTCTGGAAGCCCTGGGCAGGGCTTAAGCCAAATTTGGACAAAAACCCCCTGGCGCGATGGGCAATGCCCACGCGTCGGGGGGCTGCCTTCGTTATATGGACAGCACCGCATATATTTGGCCCGGTTTTAGCGGTGAAATCGCGTTTTCATGAGGCTGACGTGACCCCCAGCTTTCCCCCAGCTGGGATTAGAGTCTGGCGGTTGTTTTGCGCATAAGCGCGGTTGAAGCAAT
>JADCLP010000014.1 GCA_014983025.1 Erythrobacteraceae bacterium E2-1 Yellow Sea
CGCCCACACCTTCATGTCCGCCATCTGCATCGCCGCAACTGTCATCTTCTGGCTCCCGCAATGAGTCCTGAGCCTAGTTGAGTTGCGGGCCGGCATCTATGTTGATGGCTACAATCTATATCATGCAATTGAAAAGCTTGGAGAGCCTTGGCTTAAATGGGTTTGCCTTTGGAAGCTCGGCGAAAAGATTGCCCTGAAAGAGCGGGCGCGGCTAGTTCGCGCGGTTTTCTGTACTGCCGTTCCTAATCATACCAGTGATGGCAGCAAGGAACGCCATATGCTGTACAATGCTGCTCTTCGAGCTAGAGGCGTGGAAGTAATCGCAGGGCATCATGTTTGGGACGATGATCGAAAGAAGCATTCTGAAAAACAGTCAGACATCAATGTGGCTCTGTCATTAATTTGCGACGCCGAAGACGATAAGGTTGATGTAGCGATCCTATTGAGTGCTGACTCCGATCAGGCCGCTACAGCACGCTTCTTCGCAGATAGACATTCGCAGAAGCGCCTTATTCTCGCGGCGCCTCCCGGCAAGCCGGTCCCTCAAAAGGCTACGCCGTTTTGCAGTGACCATTTCGTGATCTCGAAAATGATGATTGATGAATGCGCCTTGCCTGCGCTCATACAGGGCAAGGCATCGGCAATCAGTCGCCCGACAGCTTATACCCCTCCCGATTGGTGGAAGCATCCGGACGAGCGTCCACAGAAGTAAATTTCGCCGAACTGTGAGACTCAAGTCGTCTCAATTTCTCGCAAGCCCGCTCTATCCCAACCATGGTCGAGTAGCTCTCTCAAGTTCAAGAAACGTTGGAGGGCTTGGCGTGATAGGCTCGACAGGCCCCTTCATTTGATAATCCGAACGATCACGCGCGGATCACGCCACGGGTGGCCTACAGTTATTCAAAGGCGGTCAGCAACATAGACCTCTATGACTATGACGGGCATCGAGTGGAAATCGGGCTGACGACAGTGTTTTGACTTGGTCAGATTTGCAGCCTGTCGATCAGGTTGAAATTAGCTGAACTGCGTGACGCACGAATTTTTCTATTGCACTCAAAGCAGCTCAGCAACGATCGGCGCATTTACAGATATAAAAGAATCTTTATATGCCACTTTCCATGAGCGTCGATGCCATCTTCAGGGCCCTGGCCGATCCCACCCGCTTGCGCATATTGCGCCTGTTGGGCGCGATGGAGCTTGCCGTGGGCGAATTGGCGCAGGTGCTGGGGCAAAGCCAGCCACGCGTTTCGCGCCATGTCGGCATATTGTGTGACGCTGGATTGGCTGAGCGGCGGCGTGAAGGAAGCTGGGTGTTCCTGCGTGCGGTGGGCGGCGGCGATGCAGCCACACCTTTGCCGGATGCAGTGACACGCCTGCTGGCGACCGCAGAGCGTGAAGATGCGGATTTTGCCGGCCAATGCGCGACTGACCGTCAGGAACTGACCGCCATTCGTGCTGCGCGAGAGGAAACAGCGCAGGGTTATTTTGCGCGCCATGCCGATGATTGGGATGATTTGCGCCGCCTCCACAGCCCGGATGGCTTGGTGGAAGATGCGCTGGTTCAGGCACTGGGCGATGCGCCATTGGGGCAATTGCTGGATATTGGTACGGGAACGGGCCGCATGGCGGAATTGTTTGCCGGGCAGGCCGACCGTATCGTTGCCCTTGATAAGAGCCTGGACATGCTGCGCATTGCCCGCGCCAAACTGCAGCATCTGCCCACAGATCAGGTGGACCTGGTGCAGGGCGATTTCACTGCTTTGCCGTTCGGGGCGCATCAGTTCGATACCGTGCTGCTGCATCAGGTGCTGCACTTTGCGTTGGATCCGGCGCTGGCATTGGCAGAGGCATCGCGCGTCACGCGGCCCGGTGGGCGCATCGCCATTGTCGATTTCGCCGCGCATGATCACGAGGAATTGCGCGAACGCCACGCCCATGCACGGCTGGGCTTCAGTGACCGACAGGTCAAGGCACTGTTGCGCGATGCTGGCTTTTCGGCACGTGCACCGGTGGCGCTGGATGGCGGCGAATTGGTGGTAAAAATCTGGATTGGCCAGCGGCGTGATGCTGCCCCGGTCGATACGCTTAAGGAGAAGCGGGCATGACCCCTGTGCTCGATCCCCGGCATGAGGCTTTCACGGCGCATGATACGCCGCTGTTCGCATCATTACCGGGTGACGTGAATGTGAGTTTCGAATTCTTCCCGCCCAAGACGGAAAAGATGGAAGAAAAGCTGTGGCAGGCGGTGATGGAGCTGAAGCCGCTGGCACCCAGCTTTGTCTCTGTCACCTATGGTGCGGGTGGTTCCACGCGCGAACGCACCCATGCCACCGTGGCGCGCATTATTGCAGAGGCGCAGCTTCCCGCTGCCGCACATCTGACCTGCGTCGATGCCAGCAAGGCGGAAATCCGCGAAGTGGCGGAACAATATTGGGAGGCAGGTGTACGCCATATCGTCGCCCTGCGCGGCGATGCGGGTGAACCGGGCGCACCCTTTGCGCCCCACCCGGATGGCTATGCCAATGCGGCAGAGCTGGTCGCGGGGCTGAAGGAAATTGCCGATTTCGAAATTTCGGTGGCTGCCTATCCCGAAATGCACCCTGATGCGACATGTCCGCAGGCCGATATCGATAATCTCAAGCGTAAACTGGATGCCGGTGCGACCCGCGCAATCACACAATTCTTTTTTTCAGCTGACACATTCTTCCGTTTCCGTGATGAGCTGGCAGCCAACAATATAACCGCGCCGGTGGTGCCGGGCATCTTGCCCGTGACCAATGTGGCGCAGGCACGTAAATTTGCCGGAGCTTGCGGGGCGGCGATCCCGGCCTGGATGGATGGCTTGTTCGAAGGGCTGGATGAACGCCCCGCTGCGCGCCAGCTGGTTGCCGCTGCTGTCGCGGCGGAACTATGCCGTCGCCTGTATGCGGGCGGTGTGCGTGATTTCCACTTCTATACATTGAACCGGGCAGAGCTGGCCTATGCCATCTGCCATATGCTGGGCAAACGCCCGGTTGGGGGTGCCGCATGAGCGCGCGTGAAAGTTTTCTGGCCGAAGCGGCCAAGCGTATCCTGATCACCGATGGTGCACAGGGCACAGAGTTCCAGAAAATGGGACTGGTGGAGGCTGATTATGCCGGTGATCTGGGCCTTGCCCGCGATCAGAAGGGCAATAATGACATGCTCAACCTGACACGGCCCGATGCGGTGGAAAAGGTGCATCGGGATTATTTCGATGCAGGCGCGGATATTGCCGAAACCAACACATTCAATGCCAACCGTATCAGCCAGGCCGATTATGGCGCGGAACATCTGGTCCGTGAATTGAATGTAGAGGCGGCCCGTCTGGCCCGGCGTGTGGCAGACGAATATACAGCCAGGGATGGGCGGCCCCGCTTTGTCGCTGGCGGGGTTGGCCCGACCAACAAAACGCTCTCTCTTTCCCCCGATGTGGAAGACCCCGGTTATCGTGAAATTGACTGGGATTTCCTGGTCGATGTCTATCATGAACAGGCTGCCGCGCTGGTGGAAGGCGGGGCTGATTTCATCCTGATTGAAACCGTGTTCGATACGCTCAATTGCAAGGCGGGGATCATGGCGGTGAAGCAGTTGGAGGCTGAACTGGGCCGCGATGTACCGATCATGCTGTCCATGACGCTGACCGATCTTTCGGGCCGCAATTTGTCGGGGCACACGGTGGAAGCGTTCTGGAACGCTGTGCGCCATGCCCGCCCTTTGACCGTGGGGCTGAACTGTTCTTTCGGGGCAACGCAATTGCGCCCGCATGTAAAGGTGCTCAGCGAAATCGCCGATACGCTGATCATGATCTATCCCAATGCGGGCCTGCCCAATGAACTGGGCGAATATGATGAAATGCCGGACACCACGGCCGGGCTGGTGGGTGAATGGGCCGTGGCAGGGCAAGTCAACGTGCTGGGCGGGTGCTGCGGTTCCACGCCTGAACATATCGCTGCCATGACTCGCGCCGTTCAGGGCCTGCCGCCACGCAAAATCCCTGCTCTGACGCCGGAAATGAAGCTGGCTGGACTTGAACCTTTCACGATTGCTGCCTGATGACTGACACCAAGACCACTGCCCGTTTCGTCAATATTGGCGAACGCACCAATGTCACCGGATCGGCTCGGTTCAAGAAGCTGGTCATGGCGGATGATTATGCCGCCGCGGTGGAGGTGGCGCGCCAGCAGGTCGAAAATGGCGCGCAGGTGATTGACATCAATATGGATGAGGGGCTGCTCGACGCGAAAGCGGCGATGGAAACCTTCCTGAAGCTGATCGCGGCAGAGCCGGATATCGCACGCGTGCCGGTGATGATCGACAGTTCCAAATGGGACGTGATCGAAGCAGGGCTGAAATGCGTGTCGGGCAAGCCGATCGTCAATTCGATTTCGATGAAGGAAGGCGAGGACGCCTTTCTGGAACAGGCGCGCAAATGCATGGCCTATGGCGCAGCAGTTGTGGTTATGGCCTTTGACGAGACCGGGCAGGCCGACACGAAAGACCGCAAGGTTGAGATATGCGCCCGCGCCTATGATCTGCTGACCGGCATCGGTTTTCCACCCGAAGACATCATTTTTGACCCAAATATCTTCGCTGTGGCGACGGGTATTGAGGAGCATGATCGCTATGGCCTCGACTTCATTGAGGCGGTGGCGGAGATCAAGGCGCGTTGCCCCTATGCCAAGACCAGTGGCGGCCTTTCCAACCTGTCATTTTCGTTCCGCGGCAATGAAACCGTGCGACGCGCGATGCATTCGGTGTTCCTCTATCACGCCATTCCGGCAGGGTTGGACATGGCCATCGTCAATGCCGGTCAGCTGGATATCTATGACGATATTGATGCCGAACTGCGCGATGCGTGTGAGGATGTGATCCTGTGCCGTCGCCCGGATGCGACGGAGCGGCTGATTGACCTTGCTGAAAGCTATAAAGGCCGGGATGAGAAGGCCGAAAAGGCAGCAGAGGAATGGCGCGGTTGGCCGGTCGAAAGGCGGCTGGAACATGCCCTGGTCAAGGGTATCGATGCCTATGTGGTGGAAGATACCGAGGAAGCGCGGCAGGCCGTGCTGGCACGTTCAGGCCGCCCGATCGAGGTGATCGAAGGCCCGCTGATGGACGGCATGAACGTCGTCGGCGATCTGTTCGGCAGCGGCAAGATGTTCCTGCCGCAAGTCGTCAAATCCGCCCGTGTTATGAAAAAGGCTGTGGCGCATCTCATCCCTTTTATCGAGGCGGAAAAAGAGGAAGGTGCCAAGGCCAAGGGCCGCATCATCATGGCCACTGTGAAGGGTGATGTGCACGATATTGGCAAGAATATCGTCGGCGTGGTGCTGCAATGCAATGGCTATGAAGTTATCGACCTGGGCGTGATGGTGCCGTGGCAGGATATCCTGCAGGCGGCGCGCGACAACAATGCTGACATTATCGGCCTGTCAGGCCTTATCACCCCATCGCTTGATGAAATGGTCACCGTGGCGGAAGAGATGGAGCGGGCAGGGATGGACCTGCCGCTTTTGATAGGCGGGGCGACCACCAGCAAGGTGCACACTGCACTGAAGATTGACCCTGCCTATTCCGGCCCGGTGATCCATGTACTCGATGCCAGCCGCGCGGTGGGCGTGGCCAGCCGGTTGCTGTCAGACACGCAGCGTGATGGACTGGTGGACGATACTGCCGCCGAATATGCGCATATCCGCGAAGTGCGTGCAGGCAAGGGGCAGAGCCAACTGCTGACACTGGCTGAAGCGCGCGCCAATTATTACGATGCCTACCTGTCCGACAAGCCCGCCCCACCGGAAAAGCCCGGCGTGCATGTGTTTGAGGATTGGGATCTGGCCGATCTGCGCAACTATATAGACTGGACGCCCTTCTTCCGCGCCTGGGAATTGCATGGCAACTATCCGGCGATCCTGCAGGATGAGGTCGTGGGTGAAAGTGCACGCAGCCTGTGGGATGATGCGCAGGCGATGCTCGATAAAATCATCAGCGAAAAATGGCTGGTGGCCAAGGGTGTGTGCGGCTTCTGGCCCTGCGCGCGCGACCATGGCAGCAATGCGCGCGAAGTGGGCGGCGATGATGTGATCATCCACCGTGTGCGGCGGGAAGAACATGTGCGCCTGCCTTTCCTGCGCCAGCAGATCAAGAAAAGCCGTGACCGCGCCAATATGTGCCTGGCGGACTTTATCGATCCGGCGGGCGACTGGATCGGTGGCTTCGCCGTGGGCATTCACGGAATAGAGCCGCATTCCACCGCTTTTCGCGAGGCGAAGGATGATTATTCGGACATTTTGCTGAAGGCGCTGGCAGATCGTTTTGCAGAAGCCTTTGCCGAACGACTGCATAAACATGTCCGCACCGATCTGTGGGGTTATGCGCCGGGCGAACAGCTCGACAATGAAGCACTGATCAAGGAGCAATATCGCGGCATTCGCCCCGCGCCGGGCTATCCGGCATGCCCCGATCATTCGTTGAAACCGATCCTGTTCGACCTGCTCGATGCAGAGGCGAATACGGGCATCACGCTGACCGAAAATTTTGCCATGTATCCAACATCGGCGGTCAGCGGATTTTATTTCGGCCACCCGGAATCGCAATATTTCGGCGTGGCGCGGATCGGGCGTGACCAGCTGGAAGATTATGCGGCGCGGCGCGGCGTGGACATGGAAACCACCGAGCGCTGGCTGCGCCCCAATCTCGACTGATGGGCCGCTGAACTATTCGATAGTCAGGAAGGCGATGTAATTTTCGCCTTCAGGCTCATCATATTTGCCGACCTGCGAATAGGGCGGAATGCTCAGATCATCGGGCGGAAAGGCAATATGATCGAGGTTGATGCCTTGCGGCGTGCCGCGCAGCCCGGTGGGCGTCAATTCCAGCCGGAAATACAACCCGTTTTCAAACTTCGCGCCGAATTCCTGCGGCGATTTGGTCAGGAATAACAGACCGTGTTCCAGCCAATCCAGCCTGTCCGCCGCAACCGGCCCGCCAAAGGGATAGGGGTAGGGGACGTGGCAGACCACCTCATTCCCTTCCACACAGCGGAAATTGCGCATGGACAGGAAATAGGTGGTGGTCTTTTTGGGATCGACCGATATCTCGAAATCCGCCGCACCATCGGCCCGCTGGGTAAATTTCACGCTGCCTATATCAAATGTCTTGCCGTCGCGCGCATGCAGAACCAGCTGCTTTTCCCCCTCCAGCCGAGCATCCTGCGCCCACGCCGGCGTGGTGACTGCCAGCCACAATGATGCGACCCATGCCGCGTGCCGAATTGTCAGAGCCATCAATCGCTCTCCCGCCCGTTATTCTGCCGGACACCCCCGCCCTAAATCTGCCCCGCATCGCAGCACCCGCCAATGGGACATTGGGACCATGACTGCGTGCAGGCGACTATGGCTGTGGCTGAAATGCGTAGAGCGTCGGCTGGGCGATTGACCGTCCGCTGCAAATCGCCCAAGGATTTGTGCGTCGCCGCAGAAGTGATTCTGTGGGTACATATGTGGGAGAGACTGCCATTCGCCTGTTTTTGGGCAACTGGCGGCGCCGAAGGAGCAACCGCCCCGGAAACTCTCAGGCAAAGGGACCGCATATGTTGAGACACTCTGGAAAGCGTTTGGCGCAATGGCGCTGAACCACCGAAGGGGTAAGCCGGTGCTGTGCCATGCGCAGGATGGGCCAAGCTCTCAGGTCACCCGACAGAGGGGGTGCTGGATAATGCCCTGCCGCAGGGCGTTGCACACCTGTTTGTAAAGGGCCTGTTTTGAGCGAAGACACAGAAATTGAGGACCTGCCTTTGGAGGCATTGCCGCTGGATGCATGGCACCGTGCGCAGGGCGCGCGCATGGTCCCCTTTGCCGGTTATGAAATGCCGATCCAGTATGAAGGGATCGTTGCCGAGCACAATTGGACGCGCGAAAATGCGGGCCTGTTCGATGTGTCCCATATGGGCCAGCTCTTGCTCAGCGGGCCGGGTGTGGATGCAGCGGTGGAGGCAGTGCTGCCAATCGACCTTGCAACGCTGAAGGTCGGCAGCCAGCGTTATTCTCTACTGCTGGATGAAAATGGCGGTGTGCTCGATGATCTGATGGTCTCACGCCAGGCTGATGCGCTCTATCTGGTGGTCAATGGTGCCTGTAAATGGGACGATATCGGCCATCTGCGCGAGCATTTGCCTGATGAGATCACGCTGAACCATCTGGACAATCGCGCGCTGCTGGCGCTGCAAGGGCCGAAGGCGTCTGCAGCACTGGCGCGCCATGCGCAGGGCGGGCCTGATCTTGCCACGCTGACCTTCATGAAATTCGCCAATTACGTATTGGGCGGGCACGATGCGTGGATTGCGCGTGCAGGCTATACGGGGGAGGACGGGTTTGAAATCTCTATTCCCGCATATGCGGCAGAGGAAATTGCCACGCTGCTGTGCGGCGAGCCGGAAGTGAAGCCGATTGGGCTTGGCGCGCGTGACAGCCTGCGGCTGGAGGCGGGATTGCCGCTATACGGGCATGATCTTTCGCCTGAAACCAGCCCGATTGAAGCGGGGCTGATTTTCGGGATCAACAAACGCCGCCGCAGCGCAGGCGGTTATCCCGGTGCAGAGCGCATCAATCGCGAAATTGCCGAGGGCACACAGCGCAAATGGGTTGGCCTGAAGCTGGATGGCCGCATGCCCGCGCGTGAAGGGGCAGAGGTTTTTGCAGACGATACAATGGTAGGCACGGTCACCAGTGGAGGGTTCTCGCCCACGCTAGGCCAGCCCATCGCCATGGCCTATGTTGATGCGGCGTATGCTGCCAACGGAACCGAACTGGAAATTGCAGTGCGGGGCAAACGCCTGCCTGCCGCAGTTTCGCCCATGCCTTTTGTACCCCACAATTACTATCGAGGGAGTTGAATAGATGCCGCGTTACTTCACCGATGAACATGAATGGATAGATGTTGAAGGCAGTACTGCCACGGTCGGGATCACCGATTATGCGCAGGAACAGCTGGGTGATATCGTTTTTGTGGAACTGCCACAGGTCGGCACCACACTGGAACAGGGTGGCGATGCCGCCGTGGTGGAAAGCGTGAAGGCGGCCAGTGACGTCTATTCCCCCATCGATGGCAAGGTGATTGAGGTAAACGAGGATCTCGAAGAAGACCCTGCCCTCGTCAACACCGATGCAGATGAAGGCGGCTGGTTCTTCAAGATGACCGTGGCCGATGCTTCCCAGTTCGAAGGGCTGATGGATGCGAAAGCCTATAAGGCATTCTGCGATTCTCTCTGAGCGTCACCCCAGCGAAAGCTGGGGTCGGCCTCAACCCGATATGACTTAACCGATAACGATCCCAGCTTTCGCTGGGATGACGGGAAAACGAAATGCGTTACCTGCCCCTGACTGATAGCGACCGCGGCGAAATGCTCGCCCGGATTGGTGCGTCGTCAATTGACGACCTTTTCGTCGACGTGCCTCAGGCCGCGCGCCTCAACGGCCCGATTGACGGACTGCCCATGCATATGAGCGAGATGGCGGTGGAGCGGCATATGCGTGAACGGTCCAAAAAGAACCTGGCCGCAGCGGATGCGCCCTTCTTCCTGGGGGCAGGTGCCTATCGTCACCATGTTCCGGCCAGTGTCGATCATATCATCCAGCGCGGCGAATTCTTGACGGCTTACACGCCCTATCAGCCCGAAATCGCGCAGGGCACGCTGCAAATGCTGTTTGAATTCCAGACGCAGGTTGCGCGACTTTATGGTTGTGCCGTCGCCAATGCATCGATGTATGATGGTTCAACCGCGTGCTGGGAAGCGGTGGCAATGGCCACGCGTGTGACGCGGCGCAAGAAAGCGGTGATCAGCGGCGCTTTGCACCCGCATTATACCGAAACCATCAAAACGATGGCGAAGTTTACGGGAGATGAAATCGCGGACAGTGCCCCTAGTCTGCAGCCCCAGCCCGACAATGCCGGTCTGATCGCGCGGATTGATGATCAGACCGCCTGCGTGGTGGTGCAATATCCTGATATCCTGGGGCGCATCCCTGACCTGGCTGCAATTGCGGAGGCTGCCCATGCCACGGGCGCACTGCTGGTGGCCGTGAATACAGAACCTGTGGCTTTGGGTGCGATCCAATCCCCCGGTGAACTGGGCGCGGATATCGTTGTTGGAGAAGGTCAATCGATCGGTGTCGGCCTGCAATTTGGCGGGCCCTATCTAGGCCTCTTCGCGGTGCGCGACCCCAAACATGTGCGCCAGATGCCGGGGCGGTTGTGTGGTGAGACTGTTGATGCAGAAGGCAAGCGCGGTTTTGTGCTGACGCTTTCGACGCGTGAACAGCATATCCGGCGTGAAAAGGCGACGAGCAATATCTGCACCAATGCTGGCCTCTGCGCGCTGGCCTTCAGCGTCCACATGACTTTGCTGGGCGAAAAGGGCCTGCGGCAACTGGCGGCGGAAAATCACCGGCTGGCCTGCATCGCGGCGGACCGGCTGGCAAAAGTGCCGGGCGTGCGTGTGCTCAACGATACTTTCTTCAACGAATTTACGCTGATGCTGGGGCAGGATGCGCGGCAGGTTACCCGAATTCTGGCGGATCGCGGCGTCTTGGCAGGTGTTTCGCTTGGGCGCTTACTGCCTGATTTTGAAGCCGGGGCAGAGGCATTGCTGGTAGCGGTAACCGAGACCACCAGCGAGGAGGACATCGAGACACTTGCCTCCGCATTGCAGGAGGTGTTGGCATGAACGCGCCGAACAAGAGCGGGTGGAAGCCCGAGATGAACGCTGGCGATGATGGCATGCACAATGGCCCGGCCACGGTGACGGGCAATCGGGCGCTGATGCTGGAAGAACCGTTGCTGTTCGAAATCGGCCATGCAGAGGTGACCGGCGTCGATCTGCCTGAAGTGGGTCAAGGCACCTCAAGCCGCCTTGGCCAGTTCGCACGCAGTGAACCCATTGGTTTGGTCGGGCTGACAGAGCCGGAAACCATGCGCCATTACACGCGTCTCAGCCGTCAGAACTATGCCATCGATCTTGGGCTGTTCCCGCTGGGAAGTTGCACGATGAAGCACAATCCGCGCCGCACTGGAAGCACGCGGGGATGCGCGTGAAGTGGTGCTGTGCCCGGAAAGCGCGCATGGCACCAATCCCGCCACCGCAGCCTTTGCCAATTATCGCGTGGAAGATATTCCGGCTACAGCAGAGGGGCGTGTCGATCTGGCGGCGTTGAAAGCGCGGCTGGGCCCCGATGTGGCGGCGGTGATGATCACCAACCCCAATACGTGTGGGCTGTTTGAACGCGATTTCCGCGAGATTGCCGATGCGGTCCATGCCGCAGGTGCCTTCGTCTATTGCGATGGTGCGAATTTTAACGCCATCGTGGGCAAAGTGCGGCCGGGCGATCTGGGCGTCGATGCCATGCATATCAATCTGCACAAGACATTCTCTACCCCGCATGGCGGCGGCGGGCCGGGTTCTGGCCCGGTTGTCCTGTCAGAAGCGTTGAAGGATTTCGCCCCGCTGCCATTTGTGCGCAAGACAGGCGAAACCTATGAATTGGTGGAGCAGGAAGAACGTGATGGGCGCGGCCCCAGCTTTGGCCGTATGGCCGCCTTCCACGGCCAGATGGGCATGTTCACCCGCGCGCTGACCTATATCCTCAGCCATGGGGCGGATGGTTTGCAGCAAGTGGCGGAAGATGCCGTGCTCAACGCCAATTACATATTGCGCAGTTGCGAGGATCTGCTCCACGCGCCCTTTGGCGCGAGCGGCCCCTGCATGCATGAGGCGCTGTTTGGCGATAAGGATTTTGGTGACGGGCTTTCGACGCTGGATCTCGCCAAATCGCTGATCGATGAAGGCTATCATCCCATGACCATGTATTTCCCGCTGGTGGTCCATGGCGCGATGCTGGTGGAACCGACCGAAACAGAAAGCAAGGTGTCGCTCGACCAGTTTATCGCGGCCTTACGCGGTGTGGCAGAGCGCGCGAAGGCTGGCGATCAGAGCATGAAGCAGGCACCTTATTACGCGCCACGTCGCAGGCTGGATGAAACGCTGGCCGCAAGAAAGCCGGTGCTGGCCTGGACACCCGCTGAAGAATAGAGCTGAAGGGAATAGAGCCCCGCCGGGTCAACCCTGATCGGCGGGCTTGCCTTCCCTGCCATTGCCATTGCCATTGGTGGCTATGCGAATGCTGATCTGCTGCAGGTTGAGCATGGCGATGTAGAAGCCGATCACCGCCAGCGCGCTGGAGCCGAGCACGGTCAGCGCCGCCCCCTTGGCCCCGTTCCATTCAATGGCAACGCCCAGTAACAGCAGGGCAAGCACGGTGGGGACCGCGCGCACGATGAAGGCAGTGCCGGCATTGCCCGCTGATACCAGCAGCGATTCCAGGCTGGCGCCCACCAATTCGATTGCGCCGGCAACCGCCAGGATCACCATGGCCCAGTAAAAGCCAGTGAATTCCGGTCCTGCGACAAATTCCAGTCCCCAGCGGCCCAGCACCAGCGCGGTCAGTACCGCCATGACCCCGCCGATCAGCGCGATATTGGCCATGCGGCGGGCCATCATCAGCGCCTCATCCCCGGCGTGAACCAGTTCGGGATAGATGGCCTTGGACACGGTTTGTGCCAGTTGCACCAGCGCCTGGCCCAGCTGGCTCGCCACGCGGAAACCGCCCGCCAGTGCCTCTCCACCAATGGAGCCGACCAGAAGTATCATCACCTGCTTACCCGCAATGTTCAGGCTGCCGCTGAGGTTGGTGGACCACACGAAGCGCCAGGCACCGGGATGATCGCGCGGAATATTGCGCAGGGAAATCTGCGACAGGTCTATTTTCTGGTCGCGCGCGGCCGCAATCCATAGTGCGATGGCAACGGCAATCTCTGATGCGCCCCATGCAAGGATAAAGCCTGTTACTGTGGGCATATAGAATAATGCGAGCACTGCGCCCGCTGCACGGATGGCAGGTTGCACTGCCTCTGCCGCGGTTGCGGTTCCATATTTGAAATTCAGCCGCAGCAATCCGGTGGGTGTGGTGCGGATAGAGATGAGCGAAATCATGCAATAGCCGAAGGCCAGCATCAGCAATTCGCCCGGAAGCGGCAGCCACAATTGTGCCGTGCTGATAACCACTGCCGCCAATATCGTCCCCAGCACGACAGACAGCATGTCCAGCGCAATGGCAAAGCCAGTCGCTTCACCCGGACCATCTTCACCTGCGCCCCAGCGCACCACGAATTGCCATGTCTGGAAATTGGCGATGCCGGTTACCGCCTGTCCCAATGCCACGATCAGCGCGAAATAACCGAAACCTTCCAGCCCCAGTGTGCGCGTGGCAATGGCCAGATAGACCAGGCTCATCAGTGCATTGAAGCCACGACCGCCCAGCAGCCACAAGATATTTTTCAGCAGACGATGCATGGCACAGCGAATGGGGGCTCAGCCCCCGGCAGCCTCTTTCTTCGCCAGCAAAAGCTCGGTCACTGTAAAGGTCCGCTCATTATCGACATCGATGGCATATTCACCGCGCGACATGACGATGGGCACCATCTTGAAGCCGAAACGGCGCGAAACCTGGGCAAAGATCTTTTCCTTTGTGCCCCAGCCGAAATAGAAACGGATCAGGTTCAGCAATCCAAATGCCTTGGCAATGCGTTTGGGGAATTTCACGAATTGCCCGCCCTGGCGCATGATCTCTGCCGCGCCAAGCGCCTTTTCCGAACCGATCCAATAGGTGTTGCAATTGGAATATCCGCCATCGCGGAATTCATAGAATTTCTTTTGACCTTCTGGGTCGGCGGCCTGCACATCCTGTTTGCGCGCCAAGGCGGCGGCGGCACCTGCCTCTTCCGCCAATGCCTTGCCAATGAATTCGGAATAGCCTTCCGATGTGACCAGGCAGTTGTCAGCCGTGGTGATCAGCAACGGGAAGGTTGCACCTTCGGCCCCTGAAAAAACGCTGTCGACCAGGTTGAATTTGCCTTCACGAAAATGCAGGCGGCCTTCTGCCATCAACGAAGCGACAGTGGGCAGGGTTTTGATTTCATCCGTGTCATGCGCCACGACATGGATTGCGCCGACTTCAGGGCAGCCGGATACTTCCTTCACCACGCGTTCGATCATCGGAACACCATAGACAGGGACGACGCATTTTTGCGAAACCCCGGCGCGCTGGGCCAGCGGATCATGCACACCGGAACGCTTACCGGCCATGATTAATGCAGTAACTTTGATATCCATGGGTTTGCCCATTAGGCCCGATTTGCCTTCAGGCAAAGCCTTGTCATGCTGCACCCCACAATGCACCTATGCTGCAATGCGGATTATTTTCTCACGCAAGGGGTTTGATAGCGCGGCGGGCGGCGGCCCATCGCCGATCATTGATGGGCGACCGATCAGCCTGCCAATCCCGGCAGGTGCAGCATCGCAGACCAGCTATGGTGCGCTGGGGTTGGGTGAATTTGCGGCGCGGGCCAGTCGTGGCAAATTGGGCGCAGATGATCTGTGTCATCACGATCCCATGTTTCTGGACAATGGCACCTGCCTGTTCGGCCAATGCGGCGCGGCGCAAACCCATCTGGAACGGCAGGGGGTAGGGGTAGGGGACGTGTTCCTGTTCTTCGGCCTGTTTCGTGATGTGGCGGCGGGCGAACCGCATCATCGCATCTTTGGTTATTTGCAGGTGCAGGATGTGGTGCAGCTGGTTGAAGGCGCGTCAGCAGGGCTGAGGGCGCTAGGTCACCCGCATGCACTGGCCATGCATCACAGGAATGATGTAATTTATCGCGGGCCAGGGCAGACCGCGCGACGCGCGAGTGATGCCTTGCGGCTGACGGTGCCGGGTGGTCCAGTCACACTGTGGAAGCGGCCTGATTGGTTGAAACGTGGTGGCTTGTCCTATCATGACATGGCGGACCGCTGGCTGCGCGGCGGCAGGCTGAAAAGTGTTGCCCGCGGGCAGGAATTTGTTGCGGAAATCGGCCGGCGGCAGGCCCCGCGAAATTGGCTCAAGAAGATTCTGGCAGCGATTGATGCGGAATGAAGGCGTTCATCAACCGCGCTGTGTGCTGGCCCGGGAAATCAGCTCTACCGGTGCCAGCGGATGTGCGCTGTCATGTTCTTCTTCCAGAACACTGGCGACGAGTTGACGCCCTGCTTCTTCCAGATCGGGCTTGATTGTTGTTAACGGTGAGCTGGAATGGGCAGTTGCGGCCAAGCCATCATAACCCACAATGCCAACATCCTGCGGCACCTTTATCCCGCGTTCAGCCAAGGCATCCAGCGCCCCCAATGCAATAAAATCGCAAGCTGCAAAGATCGCGTCATAGCTTTGACCTGCACTCTCCAGCCGGGCAATCGCTTCACGACCTTGCTCAAAGCGGTTGAGACTGGAAAATTCTTTCTCCACCAGCGGATTGATACCGTGTTTGGAAAGGGCCTGAGAAAATCCCAGATATCGTTCGTGAAATTGCAATTGGTCATTGCCAATCGGGCCGATGAACACTGGTTGGCGATAGCCCTGTTGCCACAGGTGCCCGGCTGCCAGTTCCCCGCCCATGCGGTTATCTGATCGAACCGAATTGGCATCATCGAATGGAAGGCCCCAGCATATGGCGGGCCCATCCTCCTGCAGCAACGGCCGGAAATAATCCCATGCTGCCGGATTTTGCGTCGTGCCCAATACGACCATGGCATCGGCATCGCGCCGCTCAACATAACGGCCGTAAAAATCGTCCTCACTGGACTGGAAGGATACGAGCGTTTCATAGCCGCGGGCAGAGGCTGCACGGCATACGCTGCCAAGCAGGATATAGGCGAAGGGGTTGATTTCCTGCGCGCTGTCCTGGCTGCGGGTGACCACCACCACAGCAATGACGCCGATTTGCCCGCTGCGCAGGCGTGATGCGCGCTTGTCAGGGATATAATCGAGTTCACGTGCAGCCTGCAGCACCCGTTCGCGTGTGGGGGTGCTGATCCGCGCAGAGCCAGTGAATACACGCGAAACGGTTGACTGGCTGACACCGGCCAGTTCGGCCACATCCCAGGCTGTGCTTCTGCGAAAATCGCGTTTCATGATTGAACCCCATCCCCCAGCTCGACACCTTGCCTTTGATCATAAGGATCGCATGGCAGTTCGGCTGTCTGTGCATAATATGCACTGGGGCGATGATCTCGGCAATGGGATGTTTTGTAAGGCGCGATGTGCGATTGACCGCTTGGCGCGTTTGCGGCAAAGGCGCGCACCGGTTATGCGGGTGTAGCTCAATGGTAGAGCAGCAGCTTCCCAAGCTGACGACGAGGGTTCGATTCCCTTCACCCGCTCCAGCCCCGCCTTCCCAAAACATCCCCGAAACGCTATAAAACCCTTGGAAATCCGAGGGGTTCTGGCGTTCGGTTGTCCTGCATTTGCCCGCTTAGTCTCGCCAAATCTCGCTGATTTGGGGGCCACATTGGGGGCCATACAGGTTTCCGCCAATTCGAGTGGCCCCCAATGTGGGGGCCACGTACCGGGTAAGGGTCTGAAATCATGGTACTAACAGACGTTGCAGTTCGCAAGGCTAGGCCTAGTGCGAAAGCCTACAAATTGGGCGACTCGTTAGGGCTCTTCCTTTTGGTTCAGCCAAGTGGCGGCAGATTGTGGCGGATGAAGTACCGCGTTGATGGCCGCGAGAAGAAGCTGGGGCTCGGAACCTACCCGGAAATCGGGCTGGCAGAGGCCCGTAGAAGGCGCGATGCGGCACGCGAGGCTCTGGCGCAAGGCAAGGACCCATCGCGCGAAAAACAGCGTGAGAAGGCGCGTAAGAAGCTTGGTGCCGAAAATACCTTCGCCTCGATCGCCGCCGAGTTTTGCGAGAAGCGAAAACGCGATGGCTCCCGGGCCTGGGCGCGCGCTACGGCGAAGCGCTGCGAATACCTTCTGTCTGTCCTCAACAGTTCGATTGGCAATCTGCCCATCGCCGATATTGAGCCTGCCGACATCCTGACAGCCGTTCGCCGGATCGAGAGTAAGGGCAAGCTGGAAAGCGCAAAGCGAACCTTGCAGCTGGCAGGTTCGGTGTTCCGCTACGCGGTCGCTACAGCGCGCCTCAAGTCCGATCCGACGCGCGACTTGAGGGGCGCGCTTATGAACCCGACAGTGACGCATTACGGCGCGGTTCTTGATCCCGTAGAGGCTGGCGAGCTGCTCAGGGCTATCGATGGGTACGAAGGTCAACCTATCACCAAACTGGCAATGCGGCTTGCGCCGCATGTGTTTGTAAGGCCGGGTGAGCTCCGTCATGCCGAATGGAGCGAGATCGACTTCGAAGGCGCTTTGTGGACGATCCCGGCGAGTAAGACGAAGATGCGCAAGGATCACCTTGTCCCGCTCTCACGCCAAGCCCTCGCGATTCTGGAAGAAGCCTACCGATTGACGGGTCCCGATGGCTACGTGTTTCCATCAGTCCGCACTCGCAGGCGACCAATGAGCGACAACACCATCAACGCAGGCCTGCGCCGCCTAGGCTACACCACCGACGAAATGACCGCCCACGGTTTCCGCGCGATGGCGTCCACCCTGCTGAACGAGAGTGGCAAGTGGAACCCAGACGCAATTGAGCGCGCACTGGCGCACGGAGACAGCGACAAGGTCCGTGCAGCCTACCATCGTGGTGCCCACTGGAAGGAACGCGTAAAGATGATGCAGTGGTGGAGCGACTACCTTGATAAGCTCTGCGAGGGCGCGGAAGTGGTGCCGATCAAGGCAGCGAAACGCTGACGAATCGCGCCAAAAATCGCAACTCTCCTACGACCCGTAAGAACACGGAGAAATATCTCGTGATTACTCGCACTTATCGCAAAATGAGTTGTCTACGGCTCGGCGCAAACCCGCTCAACTCGTAGACGGGTGACTTTCGCCCAAAACGTATTTCATCAACAACTAGAGTAACTTATGTCCCGAGTTCGCGGGGTACGGTGTGCGCGCAGTTGTTCCCTATTTGGACCGATGTGATCGACCTCTTCCCCGCCTGATTTCCGATGGCAAAGGCGTTGGTTTCACTTGGATTTTGTAGCCCATCCGGCGCTTGAAGGATAGGCTTGATCTGAGCCCTTATGAACGCTGAACTCGCCATTTTGTAGCACTTGGCCATCGTATGAGTCGGATTACGTTCTACAGTCGGCAGCACATCTCGATGTGCTGGTTCTGCGCTTTCCGCAAACTAGCGGGAGCCGTCAGCGTTCAGATCGGTGCCCAGATGGCGGCTTAGCCTCTCTTCTGAAAAATTGCTGCCGTTCAGCAACCGACCCCAAATCAGTCGTTTACCCGGCGAACTTTGATTGGCGACTTAAGGGCCGGTTGCCGGGCGGCGGGTTATGGTAAAGAATGCGGGAAAGCGGCTGGCCGGCTTGCAGGTGGTGGCCGCAGGAGATTGCTTAGCCGCACGCGTGCAACTAGATGAATTGCGACAAAGAGCGCCGCAAGGTTTACCTGGAATGTTGTGGAGTGCGTTGCTTGGTGCAGACCGTCGCTCCCCTGGCGGAGGCAACTCTTTGTGGCGGTCCGTTCAGGGCCAGTTCCGGTAACTCAACGTCACCATGGATAGCGGTTCGGTGTAAGCAACCACGGGGTATTCCAACGGTTCTGCATCTGCAAACTCGACCGGTTCAGGCGACCACGTGTGCGTTATGATGTGCACCGGCTCCTCGCCCTCGTTATGCGCATCGAAGCTCTCTGTGAGCTTGAACTCGCCATTCTCGTCGCGCCATGCGAGCGTGATGATGGTGAAGCGATATCGGACATAGTGATCGAATTCGATGATGCCGGCGCACGCGTCGATCCTGCAGGACACTGCCTGGGGATCGCCCTCACCCGAATAGCGGATGGTGAGTGCCTCATCACGCACGCATACCGCGATGCTCTGGCCGAAATCGTCCTCGACATCGCCTGCAAAGACACGGGTTTCGTCCGTCTCGCATGCCAGACCGCGATAGCTCGCAGGCTCTGGCGAAACCACGCGGTCGTGCCCGGCTTCGGCCGCGAGCGGTGCGCTGACGAGCACTGCGCCTGCAAGAAGTGCAAATCGAACGGCCATGATCGGCTCCTTTCGATAACGGTCTAGGGGACATCTGGGAGCGCCTGAATGGGGCCAAGACCCCATTCAGGCGCACTTACTTGCCACGTGGCAGGCGCAAGATCATGCAGGTGCCGCGCCCCGGGACTGACAGCATTTCAAAGCCATGACCGGGTCGCTGCGCGAACTGGCGCACAAGGTGAAGGCCAAGGCCGTGGCCATTGCTTTCATCGCCTTTCGCATAGGCGGCGCTCAGTTGATCGCGCTGCGCTGCATCAAGGCCTACGCCATTGTCGATCACCTTCAAGAGCACATGATCCGCCCGCCGCTGGACAGCGATCAGGATCCTCGATGCCTTGGCGTGTTTGAGCGCGTTGGATACCAGGTTGCTCGCTGCGCGCATCAGTTCGACCGGCTCGGTCGTGACGTTCACGTCCGATCCGCGCGTGCGCAGATCGACCCCCGCTGCCTGCGCCTCATGTCTGAACATCGCCGCGCAATTGGTGAGCACGAGGCTCGCGGGAAAGGATTCGATGCCTTCATCGGGCTTTTCGCCAGCCAAGGAATTTGCGGGCATGACACCGGCAAGACCGCTTTGTGTGACCCCTTCGAGATAGGTCAGCGCGGCTGCGAGATTTTCTGCCGCCCCGGGATCGCTGGCCGCAACATCCTCCAGCCCGCGGCGCAATGACAGCAGCGGTTGCTGCAGATCATGCGAGGTTGCAGCGAGACGTTCCCTCAGCCCGTCGGCGTGGCTCCTTGCAGCGTCATAGCGGTCGCGGCTTTCCTGCAGGGCCTGCGCCATCTGCAGCTTCTCGCGCGCGGCGCTGACCTCTGCTTCGAGCAAGCGGTTCAGATCGCGCTGGATCGCCAGCATCCGAACGAGGATCGCGACGAGGAAAGCGAAACTTTCAAACAACAGGGATGCGTGGAAGTAATCGAGCGCCACGGTCATCGGGAATCTGCCGGGCAACAGCAGCACCGCCGCCATCACCGCAACGGTAAAAACGATCGCTCCAGACCCCGCGAGGAACGGGGTTGCCCCCAGCACCCTGCCCCTCCAGGCGAGGATTGCTGTTGCGAAATACGCGAGCGCTACAAAGGGAACGTGCAGGAAAACCGCCCAGCGCATCGCATCGGACTGCCAGAACAGCGCGCTTCCCACGCCCACCGCGATCAACAGTGCCTGCAAGACTTGAATGGCACGGTTTGCACGCGGAAAATTCTGCGAAAGGCCCGCAAACAGTCGCGCAAACTGCAGGACCGCGATCATCATCCCGACCAGCAGGATCAGATTGGCCGGCTCGTATGCGCCCATCGCCTGCGGCCAGACGAAGCGATGCAGATAGCCTTCATTGTTGGCGACGAACAGCGCGCTCAGCCCCACATAAGCGGCAAACGCTGTGACCAGCGGCCAGCCGACCAGCCGCCCCATCACGATCGCGACGATGACCAGCGCAATCATCGCGCCGTTGATCGTCCAGTTGAAACGCGCCTCCTGCATGTGCGCTGTGCGCATGCGTTCGGCCGTTGCAAAGGTGAGCGGCATCCAGCTGCCGGTGGACGAACGAAGGCCGACAAGGATCTCCGCGCGCTCTCCCGCCTCCATCCACAGCGGCGCGACGAGATACTGGCTGACGACCGGGCGCTCATCGAAATGGGTGTTTCGGTCGGCATAGAGCAGCGTTTCGGGCGGCTTGCCGGGGGAGCGTTTCTGGACCAGCAATTCATCGACAAAGGGGCGCTGGATATCGATCAGCCATCTGCCCGGGCGATCGCTGGTGTTCTGTACCGCGGCCAGCAGCCAGACCGCCCCCCTCTGTTTGCCGAAATCGACCCACGGGCTTTGCAGGGCTTCGAATTCATCTCGCCGCGCGATGACTTCGTCCGGATCGAGCTGCTGGTCATCGACGATCAGGTACTTGAGCTTGTCGAACGGTTGCAGATGGCTGTTGCCCCGCGGCAGCTCCGCCACACCGGCAACGGGTTGCTCCTGCGCACGCAGGGACCCTGGGAGACCAGCCGCCAGCAGGAACAGGGCAGCGATGGCCGCGCAAAAGGCCTGTGACAGCAGTCGCAAGGGTCCCGGACGGATCATGCGCTGCAAATTAGGCATGTCCCCGCCCTGCCGCGATGGGGTCGATCCCCCATTCATCCACTGGCAAGCTTTCAGCCGCGCCCCTCACAATTGCCGATGCTCGTCGAGCAACCCCTCTCGCAAGGCCAGTGTCAGCAGGCCCGAGACCGAGTTGACGCCCAGTTTGGCCATCAGGCTGGCGCGGTGCTTTTCCACCGTCTTGGGGCTGATGAACAGCTGCTCTCCGATCGCGACGTTCTGATGCCCTGCCGCAATCAGCGAGAGCACGGCGCGTTCACGATCCGTCAGTTCCTCGCGCTCGGGCGCGGCGGCCAGTTTTGCGGCAACGTCCACGGCGACGTATTTCCCGCCGGCCAGGACTTGCGCAAAACCCTTTTTCATCTCGTCCGGTGTCGCGCTCTTGAGGAACAGGCCATCGACCCCGGCGGCCAGCCAGTCAGCCAGCATGGCAGTGGCGGTGAAGCCGGTCACAACAACAACCCGTGTTTCAGGTGACCAGCGGCGCACCTCGCCGTAGACCTGAACGCCGCGTGCCAGCGGCATCGCGGCATCGAGCAGCAGCAGATCGGGCGAATGCTGTTTGACGAGCGCGATCGTTTCAAGCCCGTTCTCTGCTTCGGCCACCACCTGAACGCCGCCGATGTCTGCCAGAATGCCGGCCAGCGAATTGCGAACGATCGCATGGTCATCCGCAATGATCGCGCGATAGCTTGTCATGGTTGCGCCTTGCCCCCCGTCTGCGCCTTGCCCCTCTGCATAAAGGCGTTGGACGCCCGGGCGCAATCACGATTGGGGGATTGGCCCCATTTCCGCAAAGCAAATGCCATGTGCACAATGCAAGCCGTGATGAGGAAACCCGGAAACACGGAGCATAGACCGTCATGCAAACCAACTTCGCAAGATCTTTACTGGCTGTCTTTGGAACCTGTCTGTCGGTTCAAGCCGGCGCCGCTCAAGCTGCTGTGGCACAGATTTGTCCGGAGTTTGATCAGGGCAAGCAAGAACTGTCGGTTCGCGTCAGCACAGGCTGCATGACGGGCATGGCGCGCTTCAAGGAGCATGACCTTGCGCTGAAGGTCGATCAGGAACGCGCGCATATCGAGCTTTCCGGCGACATCGCCTTCCATCCGATTGACAGCCCCGCTGTGACCGCTGACTGCGCAGGCGCGCAAAGCTTCACCTTGTCAGCGACGGATATCGAACCGCGCCGCTACACGCTGTCTTACGCTGGCGAGCCGCTTGGTCACGTCGACCTGCTCGACGGAGCGGAGCCGCCGACCTGTATCGGGACCAAGCGCAGCAAGTTTCGCTTGCGGCTGCCGATCACGGATTCGGACAGCTTGGCGGACTGGGCCTTTGACCCGCAAGGCGACTGGCGCGGCGCAAGCATCACGCAATTGCTTGAGCCGGTGCTGGGCAGTGCTCCTGAAAGCCTCGAGGGGCGACCCGAAATCGAGATCAGGATGGAAAAGCGGCTCTGGCAATCGGGGCATCTCAAGTCAGGCGGCAGCCGACGCGCGCCGTTTATGGCCGTCTCGATAATTCGCCACGGGCTTGGCGATGATTCAGTCCTTGGCGACCGCTATTTTGTCGCAGTCATCAAGCGTCCGGACGGGTGGCGGGTGGACAGGCTGTGGCGCCAGCAGATGTGCGCGCGCGGGCAATTTGCCGGCCAGTGGACAGCCGCAGCTTGTCCCTGATGGTCCCACCTGATTGACAGGCGATGCCCGACGCATGGCAATAACGCCAGAATTATCAATCTAATCAGATGAATAGAGATGGGGGATCTACCCCATAGAGCCACAGGAAACCACTGCGTATCACCAAGTCATCAAGATAGAATGCTCACTTAAATACGAGCAGGAACAGCACTTTGGCTTTGCAACGGGCCACTTTGGTCTACGATCAATCTGGGCCGTTGCATGAAAGGGGAATTGCAATGAGACTGAATCTGAAAAATGCCATTTTCGCCGGACTGCTGGCTTCAAGTGCCGTGCTAGCCGCAACGCCGGCACAGGCTCAGCTGCCCGATGTCGCCACCGTGGCGCCGGGCGAAGCGACCGATGCCGATGGCACCTATGTCGTCTCGACCATCAACAAGCGGATCACGATCGAGAACGGGCGCGCCTATGTCATTGATCCGTAGACGCAATTACTGATCTTTCGGATCCAGCCCGGCATGGTGACCTTGCAGAACTTTCGCCAGACCGGCCCGGATACCTTTGAGGCCGATGATCTGCCGATGATGGGCAAGGTGGTCTTCACCCGCCAGCCCAACGGCACGTTGCAAGGCGTTGTCCAGGGCGCATTTGGTGAAGCGAAATACGCGCTTGTCCCGACGGCCTATGCCTCGATTGGCGATGGAGGGTCGGGGCCGGGCGACGCGCCACCCCTGGCGCCGGTTGCGCAGGACCGCACCTACAAGCTCCACGTGAGCGGCTCGGAATGCATCGGATCGGACCTTCTGCGCATGGGATACAAGGGTGTGTTTCGCGTCAGCCTGATCGATGCCAGCGGAAATCGGGTGACTTCCAACAACCGCAATTTCGATGTCGATTGCACCAAGAAGGGCAACCGCTCGCAGAACTACCTGTTCTACAACGGCGGTGCGGGCTCTCTCACGATCACTGTCCCGGCCAGCGGCAAGACTGTCAGCGACATGCGCGTTCTGGGCGAGAACAAGGGCGGTCTGAACTTTTCGATCAACCGGGCGCACAGCAGCCTGCTGACCAGTTCCATCAACAGCGCGGGGGCGCTGAGCGTCGGGCAAAAGCTGGATGACGAGGTCGAAGTTTACGGCAAGAAGGCCAGGCTGAAGGTGAAATTCACTCTGGAACGGGTGAAGTGATGACCAGCCAGCGCCTTGTCACACTCGCTGCGGCGACCCTGCTGGCGGGAACTGCACTTGTCCCGGCCCAGCCAGCCAGCGCGCAGATCCCCGCCTTGCTGCCCGACAAGGACACGGTCGAACAGACCGAGGCGATGGAAATCGACGGCGACTGGCGCGTCAACACCATCAACAAGGTCATCCGGATCGAACGCGGCCGGGCCTATGCGGTGGAAGGCTGGACCCATGCCTTTCTGCTGAAGGTGCAGCCGGACATGGTCACCATCCGCAACATCCGGCAGGTCGACGCGGAGACTTACGTGGGCGACGATCTGCCGATGATGGGGCAGGTGACGATGAAGGTCGTCTCGCCCGACCGGATCGAGGCGTCGGTTCCGGGCCTGTTTGGCCCTGCACGCTACGTCCTGTCGCGTGTTGCGGGGAGCGGTAATGACATTGCCGAAGAAGCGCCATTCTTCGCGGAGGTGGATGACGCGGGCGCGCCGCCTTCGGGTCCGCCGTCGCAACCGGGCAATCGCCCACAGTTTGCCTCGCTGGCCGACGCCTTTGGCGAGCCGCGCGCGGTTGCGGAAGCTTTCCGGGGCTGCGTCGTCCCCGATAACGCGCGGCAGGACATGTCGGCGAGGGCGCCGCAGCCATCGCCGCGCGACCGGATAACGGGCCTTGAATTCGCGCCCGTTGCCAGCGCCGATCCCAATGCCGATGTGCCCGATGCAGGCGATGCTTGCTGGACGAGGCTGGACGGGGTCTGGAGAGAAGACCGAACCCCCACCTTCGACACCTCGGCCAATGACGGGAGCGAATGGGACGTGCAGGGACTGCCGCTGGCCGGGCTGTTACACGGCAATTACACCACCCCCGCCGCGCTGTTCATCGCCCCGGGGGATGACCCGGACAACGAATTATACGTCATGGCTGGGATCGATGATGTTCGCATGACACGCTACGTGTCGAACGATGGCGTGAGCGTTGACGCACTGATTGGCCGGGCGGGCGCAAACAAGGTCTTCGAAGCCGAGGAACAGACCTCGCTGCCGCAGCGGCTAACGCTCGATTACACCGCCGGCGGGGATTTGCGTATCCGGCTGGGCAATCGCCAGTTCCTGCGCCCGCAAACCACCGCCAGCCGCGATCTGCCGTCTGACGATGTGTTTGCGATCCAGTTCCAGACGGACAATTTCGCCGCCAATCTCAAAGGCTACAATGTTCTGACGCAGGATCCGTTTCTGTTGATGAACAATAACATGCGCGAAGTCTTCGACCGGCGTGACACTGATGAATACCGCATCCAGGAAAAATATGCTGTGCCTTTCGGCTTCACGCTCCAGAACGAGCTGCTGCAGGGCAATGTCTATCGCAGCACGACCGTATCGAGCGCGAAGGAAATGCAGGATGCCAACAGCAGCTCGTTCGGGGTGAAGGCCAATATCAGCGTTTCAGGCGCGGTGAACACCGCCCTGTCGTTCGCGCCCGGCGATGGAAGGATCGCGGACACCGGGATAAGCGTGGGCAATTCCAGCACCCAATCATCCATGAACGCCATGCGCCAGAGCAACACGGTGGCGCAGGTGGTCGGCTATTCGCGCGCCAAGAGCTATGCGATCATTCTCGATCACTCGGAATCCAAGCTGTCTTCGGGATTTCTGACCGCGGTCGGCGATGCCCAGCGTGAAGGCCGCTATCAGAACCTGATCGACCAGTTCGGCACGCATTATGCCTATGCCGTGACCTATGGCGCCAGCGCCAAGATGACCCGCGACATTTCAAGCGAAGCCTTCGAGTCCGTGCTCAGCGAAACCGAAGGCGACAAGCTCGAAGGGGAAGTCCGCATCCTTGGCAGCTCGATCGGCGGCTTTAATGAAAGCATGAACAGCCGGGTCGAGGGCTATTCGGGCGCGTTCGGCAATGAAGGGGGACGCTTTATCGCGGTCGGCGGAAATGGATCGTGGGATTCGGGCGGCTATTCGCGCGGCGACCGCGTTGCTCCGATCCTGCTCGATCTGCGCCCGCTTGACGAACTGCTCAACCCGATCAATTTCCCCGATCAGCCCGACATCTACACGCGGGTGCGCGCTGAACTGGCGTTGGCGATCAATCAATACCTTGCCGGGCAAGCGCGCCCGCTCAGCAATGAACGGCTGATCTCGAAAGTCAGCTACACCCCGCCGCCGCCCGAACCCGAGCCCGAACCCGCAGTTCCGGTGGAGGAATGGCATGTCTATGTCCGCACGATCGGCTGCACCAAGCCGGGTCCGGGCACCACGACCGGCGCTTCGGGCGATATCCGGATTTCGGGCAGCGGCCATGCTAATGCCTTTGCCGGGAGCATGGAACTGTCGACCGGCTGCAAATGGCGCGATGATCTCAGCCGGACCTATGATTACCGGATTTCGGACAACACGCCCGGCCTGATGATCCTGCGCGGCACGCGCGAACAGCTGCGCAGTTACACGCTGAATTTCGATTTCAACTGGCGATACACCGGTGCCACCAATGGCAGAACCCGCGCGGACAAACGCTCGCTGACCAGCACGCCGTTGCAGGGATCGGGCCTCGCAGTCGGCAAATCGCATACGACCCAGTGGAAGTTCGGTCCCAAGGGCCGCCCTGAAATCACCCTCCACCTGCGTGTGAAGCGCATCAAGTGATCCGACAAGGAGCTATAGCATGACCTACGAATTCACCTTCCGCCAAACGGCCCTGGCAATGGCTGCGCCCATCGCCCTTGGCGCAGCGGCGCTCTTCGCCCCGGCCCCGGCCATTGCACAGAGCTATTCGCCCGATGTGCTGCAAGTCAACGAGACCGGGCCAATCGCTTTCGATCCGTCCCCGCAGCTGGATCTGGCCGATGGCGGCGCAATCGAATTCTGGGTCGCCGCCGCCTGGAGCGGCGATCCCGGATATGATCCGCCGGTGGTGATCAATATCGGGCCCGAGGGCATCCTCTACCAGATATCGGTCCTGCGCGACCGCGACGGACTGGTGTTTGCCAACGCCAATGATGAAGATGTCTTCATCGCCGATCTCACCGATGGCAAGCTGCACCATGTCGCAGTCAACATCATGCTGGACGGGCTGGAGGTCTATGTCGATGGCGAGCTGGTGGGAACCAGCGAATTGCTGCCGCTGTCGCTGCCCTCGGCTGCATTGTTCGTCGGAGGGATCGAGCCGGACAACAGCGCCAATCTGGACGGTGCGATTGCCCAGTTGCGGTTCTGGAGCCAGCCCCTCGAGCAACAGGAGATTATCGATTTCCGGCTGCGCGAAGTGCTCGATGCGAACAGCGAGGACCACCCGGCGGCCGAATTTCTCGCAGCGCAAAGCGATTTTCGTGCCGGCGAGTTGCTGGTGGTGGAATCGATGGAGACCCTGCCATGAGAACGCGCATTGTCACAGCCGCCAGCGCGGCGATTGCCATCGTAGCCAGCGGCTTTGTACCCGCGCCCGCATCGCTCAGCCCGCTTGTCGCTGCGGCAGAGGCCGGACCGCCGAGCCAGGGCAGCTCGAAAGGCAGCAGGGGCAAACAGCGCAAAGTCTCCAAGGGCAAGGCTCCGGCTGGCAAGCAGGCCGCCAAGACCCGTAAGAAAGGCGCGCGCAAAGCTTCGGGCCAGAGCTCGAAGCCCAAGACTAAACGGGTCGCGGCGAGAGAGGCTGGTCCATCACGCAAGAGGACCCCGCGTGGCAAGCGCAAGGCCGCCACCATGGCCGCCAAACCGGGGCTTGCCGTTCCAACCCGTCTCGCAGCCGCAGCGCCGACCACGCCGCCGCCGGTGCCGCCACGCGCCGCGCCATCCCAGCGCAAGAAGGCTAAGGCAAAAGCCCCCCCCCCGGCCAAACAGGCAACCTCCCGGGAACGCAAGGAAAAGCGGGTGGCCAGTGCGACCTCATCGGTGATGACGCGGGCCGTCCGCCCCCTCGGCGGCGGCGCACCAATTACGCCGCCCAGCCCGCAGAAGTCGAAACAAGGCAAGAAAAGCAAGTTCTACTTCGTCCCCTTCCGCAACTGGTTTGGCGGAGGCAAAAAAACCTGACACAACCACCAGCGTTCTGACCGCACCCTGACAGCGCGGTAACAACACAGGGAAACATTCAATCGCTGCCTGAGCCATCACGGCGCTTGAGCCGAGTAGCTTGGCAGCGGCAAGCTTCTGCGTGCGAGCCAGCTGTTGATTACCGCTGAGAGTTGACCCGGGAGGGATATAAATTTCCGTCGAGAACTGACCCATGTTTGAACCGCCT
>JADCLP010000015.1 GCA_014983025.1 Erythrobacteraceae bacterium E2-1 Yellow Sea
GAAATCGTTCATCGCAACTGACCTTGACAGTACATGAGCCCAATCTTGGAAACCGTGTCAGAGTTTGCAACAGAGCCCCCACAACTGCCTTGACTGCTTCTGCCCGATGAATCAGCCACTCGGTTCGTCGTCCATTGGCATCAGCAAGGCTGCGGTTCTGCAGCCAAACTCCCCGGCCAGCAGATCGAGAATCTCGACTGTCGGGTTGGCTCGCGCGTTCTCGATATTGGAGGTGTGTGATACAGCGATGCCTGTCCGTTCGGCGAGTTCTGCCTGCGACAGGCCAAGCGCCGCCCGACGCCGACGGCAATTTTCCGCGAGAATGCGGATCGTCTCCGATACAGTCTCGTCGAGACTCAAGTAGCGCACCATACCTGCCTGCACCCCGCCACAATGAGCGAGAACCGTTCCAATTGATGAAACGTATATCATCAAATCTGGTCATGCAGTATCATCTTTCTGGCTACCGTGAGTTCCGTTGTGTTTGAAATGCTTTGTTCGCCCCGGTGCCGGTCATCGCGGCTTTCGATCCCCGTATTCTGTCTTGCCGCAGTCACACGCGTACTCATGCATTCAGCGCGATGAAAGTTTCTCGACCGCGCGGCGGGCAATGAGCGAAAGCCGGTTCGGCTCGGCGCTCAACAGGGTCGAGCGCATCGTCGGATCCCAATAGTCAACGATATGCTGTGCCGTCTCGGCAACTGCACGATCTTCGCCTCGTGCCGCGAGATTGGCGGCAATCTTGTTCGCCATCTCGATCAGCCTGATGTGCTGTGCCGAACTCACCTGGAAACCTCAGTCACGATCCGACGACTTTTGGCTGACCTGTTAGTATAACCTTCCTGCCAATCGGTTGGGCCGTTGCTGGGCATGACCTGCACCGCCGTCACCTTGTATTCAGGACAGTTCGTGGCCCAGTCGGAATAGTCGGTGGTGACGACGTTCGCCTGCGTCTCCGGGTGGTGGAACGTGGTATAGACCACGCCCGGCGCGACGCGCTCGGTGACCTTGACGCGCAAGGTCGTCTCACCCTTGCGGCTGGCCAACTTTGCCCAGTCGCCGTCGTTCAGACCCCGGTTCTCCGCATCCGTGGGGTGCATTTCCAGCAGGTCTTCCGGGTGCCACGCGGTATTCGCGGTGCGCCGCGTTTGCGCGCCGACGTTGTAGTGCGACAGGATACGCCCGGTGGTGAGTAGCAGCGGGAAGCGCGGGCCGGTCTTTTCGTCGGTCGGCACGTATTCGGTGACGACAAAGTGTCCCTTGCCGCGCACGAAGCCATCGACGTGCATCACCGGCGCGCCATCGGGGTTCGCCTCGTTCACCGGCCATTGCAGCGACCCTTGGTCGCACAGCCGTTCCCACGTTACGCCCGCAAAGGTCGGCGTCAGGCGGGCAATCTCTGACAGGATTTCCTTGGGGTGGCCATAGTCCCAACCCAGCCCCATCGCATTGGCGAGCAACTGCGTAACCTGCCAGTCTTCGTACCCGTTGGCGGGGTCCATCACCCGGCGCACAGGCTGAATACGGCGTTCGGCGTTGGTGAAGGTGCCGTCCTTCTCAAGGAACGTGCTGCCCGGCAGGAAGACGTGCGCGTAGTTCGCGGTCTCGTTCAGGAACAGGTCGTGGACGATGACGCAGTCCATCGCCTCCAGCCCCGCCACGACGTGCTTGGTGTCGGGATCGGACTGGAGGATGTCCTCGCCCTGGATGTAGATCGCGCGGAATGTTCCGTCGCAGGCCGCGTCGAGCATGTTGTTAATCCGCAGACCGGGCTCAGGATCGAGCGTCACGCCCCAGTCCGCCTCGAACAGCGCGCGCGTTTCGGCATCGGAGATATGGCGATAGCCCGATAGCTCGTGCGGGAAGCTGCCCATGTCGCAGGCGCCCTGCACGTTGTTCTGGCCGCGCAAGGGGTTCACACCAACACCGGGGCGACCGATATTGCCGGTCGCCATGGCAAGGTTGGCGATGGCCATGACCGTGCTGGAGCCTTGGCTATGTTCGGTAACGCCAAGACCGTAGTAGATCGCGCCGTTCCCTCCGGTCGCGAACAGGCGGGCGGCGGCGCGCAGGTCTTCTGCTGGCACACGGGTCACGGGTTCCAGCCGCTCTGGGCTGTGGGTTTCGTCGGCCACGAACCGGGCCCAGTCCTCGAAAGCGTCGACTTCGCAGCGTTCCTGCACGAATTGCGTGTCGACCAGCCCTTCGGTCACGATCACGTGCGCCATCGCGGTCAAGACCGCGACATTGGTGCCGGGTTGCAACGGCAGGTGGTGCTGCGCCTGAATATGGGGCGAGCGGACGAGGTCGATGCGGCGCGGGTCGATAACGATCAGCTTCGCGCCTTCGCGCAACCGCCGCTTCATGCGACTGGCAAAGACGGGATGCGCGTCGGTAGGGTTGGCCCCGATGACGAGGATGACGTCGCTATGCTCGACGCTGTCGAAGTCCTGCGTGCCCGCGCTGGTGCCGAAGGTGGTCTTCAGCCCGTAACCGGTCGGCGAGTGGCAAACCCGCGCGCAAGTATCGACATTGTTCGACCCGAACCCGCCGCGCACCAGTTTCTGGACGAGGAACGTCTCTTCGTTGGTGCACCGGCTCGAAGTAATCCCGCCCAGCGCCCGCGCGCCGTGCTGATCGCGAATGTCCTTGAGCCGGCCCGCGGTATAGCTGATCGCCTCGGCCCAGCTGACTTCGCGCCACGGCTGATCGATCGAATCGCGGATCATCGGCGTGGTGATCCGGTCCTGGTGGTTGGCATAGCCCCAGGCGAAGCGGCCCTTCACGCACGAATGCCCGCGATTGGCCTTGCCGTCCTTCCACGGCACCATGCGCACCAGTTGCTCGCCGCGCATTTCCGCGCGGAACGTGCAGCCGACGCCGCAATAGGCGCAGGTAGTCACGACCGAACGTTCCGGCTTGCCATGCTGCTTGACGCTCTTTTCCATCAGCGCCGAGGTCGGACAGGCCTGCACGCAGGCACCGCACGACACGCACTCGCTCGACAGGAAATCGTCCTCGACGGTGCCCGCACTGATCTTGCTCGCAAAGCCGCGCCCGTCGACGGTTAGCGCCAGCGTGCCCTGTACTTCGTCGCAGGCGCGGACGCAGCGCGAGCAGACGATGCACTTGTCTGCCTCGAAAGTGAAATAGGGGTTCGACGTATCGTCCGCCTGCCCCAGATGGTTCGCCCCATTATAGCCGTACCGCACATCGCGCAGGCCAACGTCAGCAGCGGCGTCCTGCAATTCGCAGTCGTTGTTCGCGCTGCAAGTCAGGCAATCGAGCGGGTGGTCGGAGATGTAAAGTTCCATCACCCCGCGCCGCAGCTTTTCCAATCTGGGCGTCTGGGTCTTGACCACCATGCCCTCGGTTACCGGCGTGGTGCACGATGCGGGCGTGCCGCGCATGCCTTCGACTTCGACCAGACAGAGCCTGCAGGAGCCAAAGCTTTTCACCATGTCCGTCGCGCACAGCTTTGGAATGTCGCCGCCGATCTGGGCCGCCGCGCGCATCACGCTGGTGCCTTCGGGCACGGTCACTTCGCGTCCGTCGATGGTGAGCGTGACCGGTACGTCCGAGCGCGAGGCCGGGGTGCCGAAATCGGGCTGTTTCTGATAGCCCATCAGGCGTCTCCTTCAAGGGCAAGAATACCATGCGGATCGCCGAAAATCAGCGCGGAATCGCGGCGGGCCAGCGCGACGAGCGCAAGGCCCGACTGCGCGGCGCGCTCGACCGCAAGGCTGGTCGGCGCGGATATAGTAACGAGCAGCGGGCAACCCGCGCGCACGGTTTTTTCGACCAGTTCGAAACTGCACCGTGCAGAGAGGAGCATGAAGCCTTCACCCGCGTTCAGACCCAGCCGCGCCATCGCGCCGATTAATTTGTCGAGCGCGTTGTGCCGCCCGACATCTTCGGCGGCGGCAAGGATCGTGCCGTCAGACGCGCAGAACGCAGCGGCGTGCATCGCCCCGGTTTCGCGCCCCATCGGCTGATGCGCGGACAGCCCATCCAGCGCGGCGGCGATGGCTTCGCGGGTGACGGTCAACTGCGCCGATACCGGCGGCAGGGGGCGTAGGACTTCGGCGATGTTGTCCATACCGCACAGGCCACAGCTCGATTCCGAAACGCGGGTGCGCGCGCGGGCGATCACCGGCTCCATGTTGTCGTGCGGCAGCGTGATGCGCAGAATCCAGCCGCCGGGCAGTTCGTGCGCGTCGATGGCTTCGATCTCGGTCACGCTTTCCACCAACCCTTCGGACAGGGTGAAGCCGCGCGCATAGTCCTCAAGGTTCTCGGGCGTCGCCATCATCACGGCATAGCCCAGCCCGTTGTATTCGATGGCCACCGGCGTCTCGACCGGGACCGCGCGGTCCAGCCTGTCACCACCTGCCTCGGCAAGGCCAAGGCGGCGCGGGCGGGTGTCCATCGTGCCGATCATGCGGGCACAGCCTGTTTGGTCAGGCCGAAATCCTCTGGCCAGTGGCGCAGCGCGGACAGCACCGGATAAGGCGTGAACCCGCCCAGCGCGCAGAGCGAGCCGAACTTCATCGTCTCGCACAGGTCTTCCAGCAGGGCGACCTGCTCCTCAAGACTACGCTCCGCATCGCGCACGTTGTGCATCTGGGGCAGCACTTCGACCGCGTCGGCCTTACGCCCACCGGCGAGGATCCGCTCGATAATTTCCATGCCCCGCACCGATCCGATGCGACAGGGGGTGCACTTGCCGCACGATTCCGCCGCGCAGAACGTCATCGCAAAGCGGGCCAGCGCGGCCATGTCGGCGGTGTCGTCGAACACCACGATCCCCCCGTGGCCGATCAGCGCGTTGGCGGCGGTATAGGCTTCGTAATCAAAGGCGATGTCGAACTGGTCCGGGTGGATATAGGCACCCAACGGCCCGCCGACCTGCACAGCCTTGGCCGGACGGCCCGAAGCTGTGCCGCCTGCGATGTCGTAGACCAGCTCGCGCAAGGTCACGCCGAACGCGGTTTCGTAAAGCCCGCCCTGCTTGACGTTTCCCGCGATCTGGATCGGCATCGTACCCTTGGATCGGCCCATGCCGAGGTTTTCGTAAGCCTCGGCCCCGCCGTCGGTCAGGATATGCGGCACGGCAGCCAGCGTCAGGACGTTGTTCACGACCGTCGGACAGCCGAACAGGCCCTGCAATGCGGGCAACGGCGGCTTGGCCCGCACTTCGCCGCGCTTGCCTTCAAGCGAGTTCAACAGCGACGTTTCCTCGCCGCAGACATAGGCCCCCGCACCGACGCGAACTTCCATACGGAACGGTGCGATCCGGTCGGCGGCGAGATCAATCGCCGCGTTCATCTTGGCGATGGCGTCGGGATATTCGCTGCGCAGGTAGACATAGCCCTGCCCCGCCCCGACCGCATGGGCGCAGATCGCCATGCCCTCGATCAGCGCGAAGGGATCGCCTTCCATCACCATACGGTCGGCAAAAGTGCCGCTATCGCCTTCGTCCGCGTTGCAGACGACGTACTTACGCTCGCCAGATGCCTTGGCGACGGTCTGCCACTTGATCCCGGCGGGGAACCCCGCGCCGCCGCGACCGCGCAGGCCCGACTGGATCATCTCGGCCAACACCCGCTCGCCGCCGATGGCGCGCGCCCGGTCCAGTCCGGCCCAGCCGCCGGTTGCGGCATAATCGTCAAGGCTAAGCGGTCGCGTCTTGCCCGCGCGGGCAAAGGTCAGCCGCTGCTGGCTGGCGATGAAGGGATGCGCGGCGACCGGTCCGATGCACAGGTCATCGGCCTTGCCCTCGGCAATCTCGGCCACGCGATCCGCCGTCACGGGCCCCCAGCCGACACCGTTCACTTCGACCAGCGGTTCCAGCCAGTGCATGCCCCAGCTCGACACACGTTCGACGGTCCAGCCAAGTTTTTCGAAGGCGGAGACGACCTTGTCCGCCCCGCAAGCGCGGGTGACAGCGTCGTCGGAGATGCGGACCGTGGTCATGCGCGTTCCACCAGTTTCGTCAGAGCGCCCTCGTCCAGCCGCGCGTGGAGATCGTCGCCGATCCGCGCATTGGGGCCGACGCTGCACAAGCCTAGGCAATAGACCGTCTCGACCCGAACCCTGTCGCCAGCCGCTGCGGCGACGGCAGGCATCATCGCCTCGATCCCGCGGGCCTGGCACGCCTCGGCCCGGCAGATATGCACCACCGGGCGCGGATCGGCCTGGGCCTTGAAGTCGTGATAGAAGCTGACCACGCCGTGCACTTCGGCGCGGGTCAGGTTCAGAAGATGCGCGATGCGCGTTTCCGTACCCGCATCAATAGCGCCGATTTCCGCCTGCACGTCATGCAGGATCGGCAGGAGCGGGCCATCTCGGTCCGCGTGACGAGCGACGATGGCTTCTAAAGAAATCGACATCAAACCCGCTCAAGCAAGAGGGCAATACCCTGCCCAACACCGATGCACATCGTTGCGATGGCGTAGCGCTCGTTGGTTTGGATCAATTCTTCAGTAGCCGTCAGTCCAAGCCGAGCGCCAGACATCCCGAGCGGATGCCCAAGAGCGATCGCGCCGCCATTCGGATTTATGCGCGGATCGTCGTGCGGCAGCCTTAGCGCCTCAATGACGGCCAACGCCTGCGATGCAAACGCCTCGTTGAGTTCGATCACTCCGATGGCGTCGATAGCAATACCAGTCATCTGCAAGAGCTTCAATGTAGCCGGCGCCGGCCCAATCCCCATGACCCGTGGCTCTACGCCTGCCGTTGTCATTGCGACTATACGAGCGCGCGGTATAAGGCCATGTGTATAGGCAGCCTTCTCGCTGGCGACGATCAGGACAGCCGCCCCGTCGTTCACCCCGCTCGAATTTCCGGCGGTAACGGATCCCTCCGCTCGCACGATTGGCTTCAGGCGCGATAGATCTTCCAATGTCGTCGCGCGGGGGTGCTCATCTCTATCAACAGCGAGGGGCTCGCCCTTGCGCTGCGGAACGAGGACAGGGCAAATCTCTACCGCGAGACGACCGTTAGCCTGCGCCGTGGCAGCCTTTTGCTGGCTACGCAGGGCAAAATGATCCTGATCTTCGCGGGATACGCCGAAGTCCACGGCAACATTTTCTGCAGTTTCGGGCATGGAATCGACGCCATAGCGAACCTTCATGGCGTCGTTTACGAAGCGCCAGCCAATCGTCGTGTCGTAGACGGTGTTAACCCGAGAGAATGCCGCAGATGCCTTCGGCATGACAAATGGCGCCCGACTCATGCTTTCGACTCCACCGGCCAACATGAACTCCGCATCGCTCGCACGAATGGCACGTGCCGCAGTGCCCAGCGCATCGAGGCCGGAACCACACAGCCGGTTGACGGTCGAGCCGCCGACGGCGTGTGGCAACCCTGCAAGAAGCCCGGCCATTCTGGCGACATTGCGATTGTCCTCGCCCGCCTGATTAGCGCAGCCCAGGATGACATCATCTAGCGCAGCCCAGTCTACGCCCTGGTTGCGTTTCATCAGCTCACGGATAGTAATGGCGGCCAGATCATCGGCACGAATGGAAGACAGTGCACCGCCATAGCGACCGATCGGTGTGCGAATAGCATCGCAAATAAACGCGGCGGCCATGTCTTATTCCTTATCCTTTAGGAAATCGCATACCGCTTCGAGCACTCGCTGTTCCTGTTCAAGATGCGGGGAATGACCACAATCGTCGATCTCCACCTTGATGGCTCGCGGAACCGCACGAACGATCCTATCCAGTTGGTCCATCGTTCCGTATTGGTCGTTGCGGCCTTGGATAAGCAGCATGGGCTTATCGATTCTAGACAGAACATCCTCAATGTTCCATTCGCGAAATTCCGGCGATAGCCAAATCGCACTCCAGTCTCGAAATAGCGGATACGGCTCCTCGTGATAGCGCCGCATGCGCTCTCCCATATCGGACTGCGTAAAGCCGGCGGTAACTTTGGCGATGCTCTCGTATGTCAGGTCTTCGACGAGAACATGAGGCGCTTCGAGTATCAGGCTGGAACAGAATTGTTGGGTACGCGAGGCGCCAATCAGTGCGATCGATGCACCATCGCTGTGACCGAACCAGTGGGCACGTTCGATTCCTAGCTGGTGATGAATGTCTGGAAGGAAATCCGCCTCTCGATGCATATAGTTCACAGTGTGAGCATCATCGCGCGCATCGCTAGATCCGTGCCCCCTTCGCGACCATGCGATGACTGTCCGCCCAGTCTTTGCGGCCAGTTCTTCCGGAAAAGCCTTCCACAAACGGATTGAGCCGAGTCCTTCGTGCAACAGTAGGATGGGAAGCCCGCGTCCGTGATCTGATCGCCAGGTCGCTACTTCGAGCCGTTTGCCCGCGACCTCGATGGTCGACAATATCATGGCGCGTTCTCTTCCGCCAATTTACGAAGTCCCGCAGAAGGCTGAATTCCCAATTCCTCAAGACGACGGATGACTTCGCCGTGACCAGTTCTGCGGGCGTGGAACATCGGGCCACCGTTCCAGGCAGGCCAGCCATAGCCATTGATCCAAACCACATCGATATCGGATTCCCGCAGCGCGATACCGTCCGCCAGAATCGACGCTCCTTCGTTCACCATGGGCCAGAGCAGGCGATCGAGAATTTCCTCATCGGTAAACGCGCGCTGCACGATCCCGCGATCTCGCGCAAAGCCTGCGATAATATCGAGCGTCTCTTGCGAAGAAACGGGGCGGCGTTTCTCATCATAATCGTAAAAGCCTTTGCCGGTCTTCTGCCCTCGCCGCCCAGCTTCGTTGAGCCGTTCCCTAATGGTCGAACCGCTCGAGGTTTCCGGCGTCCATCCAAGGTCCAGCCCGGCAAGGTCCCCAACGCGAAACGGCCCCATGGCCATCCCGAAAGCCTCCATCACCTTGTCCACTTGTGCAGGCGAAGCGCCCTCCACGGCCATCGCTTCGGCCTGTTCGCGGCGCACCGCCAGCATCCGGTTGCCGATAAAGCCCCAGGCGTTGCCCGACAGAACGGCGCGCTTGCCGATGCATTTCGCCAACACAAAGGCTGTCGCGATCACGTCGGTGGCAGTTTCTACACCACGCACGATTTCGAGCAATTTCATCACATGCGCCGGCGAAAAGAAGTGCAGCCCGATGACGTCCGATGGACGCGACGTCACCTGAGCTATCGCATCAAGGTCCAGATAGGACGTGTTGGAAGCGAGAATAGCTCCCGGTCGGGCAATGCGGTCCAACTCTGAGAAGATCGCCCGCTTGACCTCCATCGTTTCATAAGCGGCCTCGATTACCAGATCGACATCGGACAACGCTTCCATAGCAGTAACCGGTTGAAGTGCGTTCAATGCCGCATCCGCTGCTTCCCGGGTCATCCGCCCTGCATTGGCATTCGCTTCAAGCACCGCACGAATATGTTGACAGCCACGATCCAGAGCCGCCGGATCGCGCTCGTAAAGCGTCACGGGATAGCCGGCGACATGCAGTGCAATTGCGATACCACTGCCCATGGTGCCACTACCGACCACGCCTACCCGGCTGATCTCGCGCGGTACTACACTATCGATTCCCGGCACCTTCGCGGCCTCACGCTCGGCGAAGAATACGTGCCGCAGCGCTTCGTTCTGCGGTCCTTCCCGCAGCTTCAGGAATATTTCCCGTTCGCGCGCGACACCTTGTTCAAACGGCAGCTCTGTCGCGGCCCGAACCGACGCGATAATCGCCGGTGGGGCATCGAGTCGATCGAACTTGCGGGAATTCGACCTGGCGAACTCATCGTAAACGGCGTCGTCGACTTTTTCAGCGACTTGCTCGCGTGTTCGGCGCGGCGGCCTTCCAACAACTTTGTTCGCTTGCGCAATTGCCGACTGAAGGAGATCCCCTTCAGCAATGACGTCGACAAGACCCATTTCATGCGCTGCACGGGCCGTAACCGGATTGCCGAACGCAATGATCTCCAGCGCATTCTTCACCCCCACCAGACGGGGCAGATGCTGTGTCCCACGCGCGCCGGGCATCAACCCCAGCTTGACTTCGGGCAGGCCAAGCTTGGCATCCGGCTCGGCAACGCGCCAGTGACAGGCCATGGCGATCTCAAGACCACCTCCCAACGCACTGCCGTGGATCGCGGCCACGATTGGTTTGTCCGAACTCTCGATCGTATCTACAACTTCGGTCAGGAACGGTTTGGTCGACGGCTTTCCGAATTCCTTAAGATCGGCTCCGGCAAAAAAAGTGCGACCTGCACAAGCAATAACCAGCGCGCCGACATCGTCATCTTTGGCGGCCCGGTTCACGCCTTCGACCAGCGCAGCACGCACCTCTCTGGAAATGGCGTTTACCGGGGGATTATTGATAGTGAGGATGGCGACCGCACCATCCCGTTCCCACTTGGCGATTTCTTGCATCGATCAGGATTCCGCCACTGCGCTAATCAAGGCTTCACTCCCCTGAATGGCACTACGCTGCATATAGGGCAGCATCCCAATCGTACCGCCAAGTTCGGCCCCGCCACCAGCGCGACCGGGCCCTCCGTGCTGAAGATGCGGCATCGCCGCGCCATGACCGGTCGAATGCTCGGCATTGTCACGATCAACGATCATGACCCGGCCGTGGAAAGTCGAGACCCCCTTCACAAGATCCACGGTCACGCCTCTGTCGTGGCTAAAAATGGAAAGGGCGAGCGAACCTTTGCCCTTTTTGGCGAGCATGATGGCGTCGTCTGCGTCACGGTAAGGCATAAGCGTGCAAACCGGGCCGAAGGCTTCGATCGAGTGGACCGCTTCTGCCGCATCCGGGTTTTCGCAACGCAGAAGGGTCGGTTCGAAAAAAGCGCCTTTGGCAAGATTGCCATGCAGTTCTGGAACTTCTCCTCCAAAAACGACCTCAGCCTCCGCCGTCAACTTCCCCAAGTTGGCGATCACATCCGCTCGTTGGGGAATTCCGGCAAGCGCGCCCAATCTGGTCGTCTCATCGCGAGGGTCACCGATCGTCGCGTTGCCAAGGCGTGAAATGAGCGCGTTCTGAACACTGTCCAGCATACTGGTCGGCACGAGCGCGCGCCGGATCGCAGTGCATTTTTGCCCCGCCTTCTGCGTCATCTCGCGCGCAACTTCCTTGACGTACAAGTCGAATTCCGGTGTGCCCGGCCCCGCATCCATACCAAGGATCGACGCGTTGAGGCTGTCCTGTTCGGCCGCAAACCGCACGGTGTTCTTCACTATGTTAGGATGAGTTTTTAGCCGGTTGGCGGTCGCGGCCGAACCGGTGAAGGCCACACTATCCTGCCCGTCGAGCAAATCGAGCAGATCGCTCGTATCGCCCAGAAGCAACTGAACAGATCCAGTGGGTAGCGCCCCGCTTTCGATCATGATCCGAAATGCCGCTTCAGTCAGGTATGACCCGAAGGTCGCAGGTTTTATGATGGCGGGCATGCCAGCAAGCAGCGTCGGAGCCAGTTTCTCCAACATTCCCCAAACAGGGAAGTTGTAAGCGTTAATATGAACTGCGACCCCGATCAGGGGGGCCAGGACGTGCTGCCCTAAAAAATCTCCCTTACTTAGCGTTTCGCGCCCACCTTCCAGCATGAAATGCGCATCGGGTAGTGTCTTGGCTTTCGAAGCATAGACAAAAAATGTGCCAATCCCGCCTTCGATATCGAAAGCGCTGTCACCCTTCGTCGCCCCGGTGAACGAGGACAGCGCGTAAAGTTCGGCTTTACGCTCACTAATTGCCGCAGCCGCCGCCTTGAGCATTTCTCCTCGCTGCCGAAAAGTCATGGCCCGTAAAGCCGGGCCACCGACCCGGCGGGCATGATCGATCATCTCCCTCACATCGGCTACTCCTGGCATGAGGGCGACCGTCGCGCCGTCGATAGCCGAGACGAGTTCTGCCCCTTCGCCTTCCGCAAGCCAACGGTCTGCGGCGTAGCTTTTTAGCGCTATTACATTGTTCATAGAGTTTGGATCCTAAAGCAAAATCACTTACGGGATTGCACAAAGCGGAGAACCGCTGCGCGATAGGCATCGCTTCGACCAAGCCGGTCTTGGGCATCGCGCTCAGCGTCCAAGGCGGCATCGAATGACCCGTTGGGATTGGTTCGAAGTAGCTTCTTAATCGAGGTCAAAGCACTGGACGAGCACGCAGCAAATTCCTTGGCGATGGCACGCGCAGTCGTCGTCAATTCTGCATCGATGACAACGCGACTGACAAGACCGATGGCGAATGCTTCATCCGCCTTCACCAGCCTCCCCGTCAGTGCAAGATCAAGTGCGCGTGCCTGACCGACGAGCCGCGGCAAGGTCCAGCTTACACCACTGTCCGGACCAAGCCCGACATTGACAAAGCCGAATTGGAAGCGGGCGGATTCAGCGCAGAGTACGATATCGGCAGCGATGGCAAGACCGGCGCCAGCGCCAAAGGCAATACCATTAACTGCCGATATGACCGGGCAGTCCAAGCGGGCCAGCCGGCGGATAAGCGGGTTGTAATTATCTTCCAGCGAAGCGCGAAGGTCTGGCGTATCGCCTTGCTCAAACGTGCGGGCGCGCTCGTTCAGATCCTGGCCTGCACAAAAGGCCGTTCCGGAACCGGTCAGTATGACGGCACGGATTGCAGGATCTGTTTCGATCCGGGAAAGTGCATCGCGCAAAGCAAAATGCATTGGCCCGTCGATCGAGTTCTTACGCGCCTCCCGCGTCAGTGTGATCGTGGCAATGCTATCCTGTATATGCAGCGCAATACGTTTTTCGGCGGGGTCAGACACGTCAACCCCGGGTAAATTCGATTGCACCGTCCGGCAGTAGGTAGAGCACCAACGCTTTTCCCCCAGTGACGGTGGGTCGATGGGCCGAACCAGGGCCGTAAACCTTCCAGCCCGCACCACGCCCATCGAATTCCGCTGCGCCAAGCAGCGGCATCACCAGATCGATCTCTCCGTTTGGGTGCGAATGGTGGGGTCCGACGATACTGTCCATCTCTACGACATCGATCGACATGCCATTTAGGGTATCGCTGGGCGGTACGGCGCGGCCGAACTTGATCCCGCCAGCTTCGCGCGCGCAAAGCCAGCCTTCTTCACAGCCTGCGCGACACATCCGTTTGGCAGCTTCGAACCACTCGCCCCCTGCCGGAAAGGCCTGATTGAGTTGCTCTTCGAGGTCCGAACCAATCACCTGCCCGGAAATGCGCTGCGTCACCTCTACGAAATGCTGCACGAATGCTTCGGGCGTTTGCGGACTTTCACTCATAACATACTCTACCTTTCAAGCGGTCGGAGAGGACGCCTTCAGCCATTCCTTCAATTGCCTGGAATCGTCCGCCAGTTCGGCCGGATCGGCCTTGATGCCAAGTTCGACCAGCCTGCGACCATGCGAATAGTCGCGTACATTGTTGACACAGTCGAGCGCGATCACCTGTCCGCGGCGCAGATAGACGACCGAAAATTTGCGACTGGCGGGGTCACCCCTGACGACCGCATGGTCATGACCGGCGGACAACCCGACAGTCTGCAGGCGCAGATCGTACTGATTGGACCAAAACCAGGGCGTTGCCTTGTACTCTGCCTCTTCGCCACAGATCGTCTTGGCCACTACCGCCGCCATGTCATTGGCATTCTGTACGGATTCAAGGCGAATCACATCGCCATCGGCAAAGGCGTTCCGATGCGCGGCGCAATCGCCTATCGCGAAGACATCCGGGAGAGTCGTTCGGCATTGCGCATCAACGAGAACGCCGTTGCCTCCAGCGGCCCCGGCCTCAAGCAACGGTTCGACACATGGAACAATGCCGATACCGACGATAACCATCTGCGCAGGCAAGATGTCCCCACCTGCCAGCCTGACCCCGGAGACATGCCCGTCCCCCTCCAATGCTTCGACCTGCTGATCGACCCGCAAATCGACCCCTTGAGCACGGTGCTCTACATGATAAAAATCGGACAGGCCCTCGCCCGCGACCCGGGCCAGCACACGCGGCAGTGCTTCCAGCAGTGTAACTCGTTTACCCAACTTGGAGAGGACTGCGGCGGCCTCCAAACCGATATAGCCACCGCCAATAACCACGACTTTATCGACTGTCGGAAGCTCGGCCATGATGGCATCGACATCCTCGCGATCGCGCACCGCATGGACCCCGGACAAGTCCGCGCCCGTAACCGGAAGACCGCGTGGATCGCCACCGGCGCACCAGATCAGTTTTCCAAATTCGATCCGCATTCCGTCTTCGCTCGAAACCGTATGCTCTGCTTGATCAACTGCCACCACGGTCTTGCCTAAAAGCATGGCGATCTGTTTTTCGGTCCAATATTCCGCCGGACGGAGATAGAGGCTCTCGAACGGACGTTCCTGAGCAAGATATTCCTTCGAGAGCGGCGGCCGTTCGTAGGGAAGCTCATTTTCACGCCCCACCACGGCAATCGTACCTTCGAACCCCGCCCCCCGCAGTGCAATCGCTGCCTGCGCACCGGCGTGACCAGCGCCAACTATGACGATGTCATATCTATCAGACTGGCTCATGCTTTCTCTCGCAGACGAAAGCGCTGAATCTTGCCGGTGGCCGTCTTGGGCAATTCGTCGACGAAAGTTATCCAGCGCGGGTACTTGTAAGGGGCCAGATGTTCCTTGCAGTGCTCCTTCAGCCTTACCTCCAAATCGCCACCAGCTTCCACTCCGGCGTGAACCACCACGTATGCGTGCGGTTTCAAGAGGTTATCCGAATCCTCGGTGCCCACTACGGCCGCCTCGATCACTTCGGGATGACTGGCCAGGACCTCCTCGACCTCGATCGGCGACACATAGATGCCGCCAACTTTCAACATGTCGTCAGCGCGACCGGCGTAGGTCAGCCAGCCATCGCCATCGATCGAGTATTTGTCTCCGCTATTCGTCCACTCGCCCTGGAAAGTAACCTGGGATTTTTCGCGATTGCGCCAGTATCCGATGGCCGCAGTCGGCCCATTGATCTGAAGGGTTCCGATTTCGCCGGGTGCCGCTTCTCCGCCGCTTTCAGTTACAACCCGGACACGGTAGCCATCAACGACTTTTCCGGTGCATCCGAAACGCACCTCGCCCGGACGTTGGGAAATAAAGATGTGCAACATTTCGGTCGAACCCAGCCCATCGAGAACGTCTGCATCGAACCGTTCTCGAAAGACCCGGCCCACATGCGCAGGCAACGCCTCGCCTGCCGATGTCGCGATACGCAAGGACGGCGCCTGCTCTGCCGTAGGACACGATGGATGAGCGAACCAGCCAGCGAAGAATGTCGGCACGCCGCATAGCACAGAAATGTCGTTTTCAACGATTACTTCGCTGATCGCCTCTGGTGTCGCACGACCGTTGAAAAGCACGACGGTTGCTCCCACCGCGTAAGGGAACGTCAACGAGTTGCCCAACCCATAGGCGAAGAACTGCTTGGCGATCGACAAGACCTTGTCGTTTTCACGAAGCCCCAGCGTTCCCATGGCATAGAGATTGGCAGTCAACCGCATTGAACTTTGCGCATGCATTGCGCCCTTGGGTCTACCGGTCGATCCAGAGGTATAGAGCCAGAACGCAACGTCATCGCGATGCGTGTCCGCAGGTTCGGTCATCGGATTAGCGCCTTCGATCAGCGCCTCAAGGTCGGCCCAAGGTCCACCATCACTGCTGATAAAACGGACATAGGGTTGATTAGCGGCGATATCCGTCCATTTATCCGCCAGGTCGCCTGAGACGAACACAGCCACCGCTCCGCTATTACAGAGGATCCAGCCGAAATCGTCAGGTGTCAGCAGGGTATTGAGCGGAACCGGAATAACACCTGCGCGGATCGCCCCCAGGAAAACGGTAGGAAAATCCCGTGTGTCCGTCAGGCAGAGCAGCACACGCTGATCGCGCGTCACGCCGAGGCGCGCAAAGACATCGGTCATACGCGTTACGCGATCGTAAAGATCGCGATAGGTCACCATACCGCGATAGTCGATGATCGCCGCCTTTTCCGGACGAGACTCCACGTTGGGCATGAGCAGGTCTTCCGCCGCATTGAAGACGTCAGGAAGGTCATCAATCGTTCGGCCCAGTTCAGTATTCATCGGGTTCCTCTCCCCAATAGAAAGGGCGGCCGGTTTACCGGTCCGCCCTCTTCGTCAGGCTGCCCGCACGTAATCGAACTCGAACGGCATGTTATTGATTCCGCGATCGGGCGGACTGGTCCAGTTCGCGCACTTGCCCGGCTCGGTCACACCGACCATAAGCGATTTCACATAGCCGCGATCCGCCTCGCTGGGCAGCACGGACTGAACCGCGTCCCGCGACGTCGACTTGCCATCGGTATTGAAGTTCATACCGGTCCAGACTCCGACACTCCGGTTAAAGCGTTCCGACGGCAGCTTGAGCTGAAATTCGAATCCTGCCTTCTTGATCAGGCGGTTCCAACGGGTTACGCCGATGTCGCAGTCGCGAATATAGGCATTACGCGTAATGTAGTTCATCGCATTCCGTGTGGCGACTTCCTCGACACCGTCCGGAGTTTCGATTTTTTCGATCGTGGTCGAGCAATCGTGGTCTTCGTAGGTGCCCTCGTCGGGACGCCCCTTAAGCCCATTGGCGAAATACGTTGCCGCGTTGGAGCTGATTTCCGCGCCGAAGAGATCGAGGGCGGAAGAGAACCAGAAATTGATGTAGCGCTGGATCAGCGGCAGGTCGATCACGCCCGACTTGCGAAGCGTTTCCGGATCATCAGTGCCAAGCTTCTGCATCTCGTCGAGCGTACGCTTGATTACTCGGGTCACGCCGGTTTCTCCCACAAACATATGGTGCGCTTCCTCTGTCAACATGAAGCTGCAAGTCCGGGCCAAGGGATCAAACCCGCTCTCGGCCAGTGACTTGAGCTGATATTTGCCGTCACGGTCCGTGAAATAGGCGAACATGTAGAACGACAGCCAGTCGTCGATAGGCTCGTTAAACGTGCCCAGGATGCGGGGGTTGTCGATATCGCCAGAGTGACGAAAGAGCATTTCCTCTGCCTCTTCGCGCCCATCGCGACCAAAGTAAGCGTGAAGCAGATAGACCATAGCCCACAGATGGCGCCCCTCCTCCACGTTCACCTGAAACAGGTTGCGCATATCGTAAAGTGAAGGGGCCGTGAGTGCCAAAAGGCGCTGCTGCTCAACGGATGCCGGTTCAGTATCGCCTTGCGTGACGATCAGACGCCGCAACGTCGAACGGTATTCCCCTGGAACCTGTTGCCAAGCCGGCTTGCCCGCATGCTCGCCGAAACCAATTGTCCGGTCCGGCTGCTTGTCGGCGAGGAAGATGCCCCAGCGGTAATCGGGCATCTTCACGTGACCGAAAGTGGCCCAACCTTTTGCATCGACCGAAGTCGCCGTACGCAGATAAACTTCGTGACCTTGATAGGTCGTCGGGCCGAGATCTTTCCACCAGTCGAGGAAGGCAGGCTGCCAGTGCTCCAAAGCACGCTGCAGCGCCCGGTCATTAGACAGATCTACGTTATTCGGTATCTTGGCTTGATAGTCGATAGACATTTTGCTTCTCCCGCGGCTCCGGCCACTTCAGAGTGTCGTGAATAATTCGGCTGATTTCGGCGGCCCCGCATGACCAGCAGGCCATCGCCGACAGGGACTTTTCAGACTCGTTTCTGATCAAATTCCGCCCGAGTGCCCGAACCAAAGAGCTTCAATGCTCCCCCCTCTCCGACCGCATTGGGGCGTATGAAAATCCAATTCTGCCACGCTGAAAGGCGCCCGAAGACCTTGGACCAGGTGGTTTCTGGCCCAGCAAAACGCAGGCTGGCCTCCATGCCGGTCAACGCATCCGGCGAAAGGCCGCAGCGCTCATCGATGGCAAGACGAACTTCGTCGTCCCAATCGATATCGTCCGGCGCGAAGGTCACCAAGCCTAGGTCATGCGCCTCACCTGAGGGGATCGCAGTTTCGACAAGGTCTTCCAGTTCGCCGACACGCTCCGGCATTCCAAGGAAGCGCGACTGCAAGCGCGTGAGGCCATTACACATCGGGTAAAGCCCGAAATTCGCCTTGCTCAACTGCATGATCGGGCTGCGCGACACGTCTTCCAGCAGTTCGAGCATGTAGGACCGGTCCGCGGCAAAGGCGAACTCCGCCAAAGTGCCTGCAAAGGCCGACCCCGGCTCTATCACGGCAAACATCGATCGGGATGAAACATCAAGACGGGAAAGCGTACGGCGCAGCAGCCCGATCACCTCATTGACGAACCAATGGTCTCTCGCCCCGATCATGGCGTTGTCATAGGCTACGACATTTTCGCCATTACCCTCGGCCTTCAAAATCCAGAGGCCCATTTCCGGATTATTTGTGCGCAAAAGCAAAATGGCATCATCGAGTTCTCGAGCCATCTTGAATGGCCAGAAGTCGATGCCTTGGTCGCACATGGTGTCTCCGCCCGCAGGCGGCAGATCGGTCGGCGCACAAACGGTCAACGTAACGACGCCCCGGTCCCGATCGAAAATCACATCGACAGTATCGTAGTGATAGCCCGAGTCATCGATGGTGCGATTGAGCGGAGTAAGCTTTACGCCCTTTGCCGAAACCGGTCGAGCGCTCTTGTTGACCAGCGCCTCAGCCTTCTCCTTGACCGCCTCGTCCCAACGACCGCGCGGGGCGATATCGTCGACAAGACCCCAGTCCTTAGCGCGACGGCCTCGGACACCCTCTTCCGAGGTGCAGAACACATCGGCGAGGTCTTTGCGCACCTTGCGCTTGTCCACGACGCGTGTGAGACCGCCGGTGCCCGGAAGCACAGCCAGCAGCGGAACCTCGGGTAGCGAGACCGCCGAGGATCGGTCATCGATCAACAGGATATCGTCACAGGCAAGCGCGACTTCATAGCCACCACCTGCACAAGTGCCGTTGACTGCGGCAAGAAACTTGAGGCTTCCGTTTTCGCTAGAATCCTCAAACCCGTTACGTGTCTCGTTGGTGAATTTACAAAAATTCACCTTCCATGCGTGGCTTGATGTACCTAGCATGTAGATATTGGCACCCGAACAAAAAATCCGATCTTGTCCGCTGGTCAGGACGACGCAAGCCACCTCGGGATTTTCGAAGCGCAAACGTTGCACGATATCGTGCAATTCCATGTCGACTCCAAGGTCATAACTGTTCAGCTTCAGCTTGTAGCCCTCGACAAGGCCACCTTCGGGATCGACATTCATGGCAACCGTCGCAACGCGGCCGTCAATGCTGACTTCCCAGTGACGATAGCTCTCGCCACGTTGATCGTAAGTGAAAATTGTCGGCGCTACCCGTGCAAGTTCTGCAGCCTTGGATGCCATGCGAATCGCTCCTCTGTCCCGAATGCGAGGAGCAATATAAAACAATGATCCAGATCGAACAAGCATTATATTGCATATTTGGTCTGGGGTTAGGCGATCAGCTGCGTTGCCAGCTCTTCCAAAATGCCAAGAGTCGAAGTGAGGTCCTGAGCGGAGGTGTCGACCTGTGCGTCTGCTTGGCCATATGCCACTTCACGCGCTAACAATATGGCCTTGAGATCATTCATCGCCGCGCGGCTTTCGGACATCGGACGCAAATCACCCTGAGCGATAACGCGTTCCATGTGGTCATCCGGATTCGCCTTTAGCCAGACCGTCCACGCAGACTGCCTTAGCTGATCGTACAATTTACCATCCGCCACGATCGCTCCCGGTGCCGCGATCACGGCCATCGAATTGTTGCTGCAAATGCTGGCCAAGACCTCGGATTCATAGCGGTGCAACGCCCTCGCTCCATTCATCTCCAACAGCACCGCTATAGTGCCACCACACCGCCTCTCCACTTCCTTGGAAACTTCAAAAAACGGCGCATTCAAGCGTTTCGCAAGTGCAGAACCAAGCGAGGTCTTACCCGCACCACGCATACCTATAAGCGCGATCCGGCGGCCCTTCCCCTCCGTGTCACCGGGCTGATTGCCCAGCCTCACCAATAACTCACGAATGCGATCCGGCGGCATTCGGCGGAGTAGTGCCGCCACTTGCGCGACAAGCGGATCACGCTCGCCACCCAACGGCAACAGGTCGGCTATTGCGATGCCCAGCGCATCGGCAACCGATAACAGCATCTCGACAGACGGATTGCCTGTCCCCGCCTCCAGGTGTGCAAGGTAACGTTCCGATGCGCCCGACGCCGTAGCCAACTGCTTTCTTGTAAGGCCGACACGTGCCCGCGCCGCGCGAATGCGCTCCGCGATGTCCACGCTTCCGAGTAAGTCTTCGGGTCCGGCTTTCGAATTGCTTGCTTGCATATGTGCTTTATATTGCATACTTGGGTGAGGTACGAATCATAATTCCGAACGGAGAGGGCGTTGTCGAGCGAAAACAACCGCGTGGGCATTTTTGTCGCCACCATGACCGGTCTAGCCGACATGTGCGGCGAGGAAATCGAGGACGCACTTACATGTGCGGGCCTGGATTGTGAACGCCAATTGATGGACGGTCTCGATACTTCGGCGTTTGAAGAATTCGGCTTGATCGTGATAGTCACCTCCACTTACGGCCACGGCGAAATCCCGGACAATGGACAGGCACTGTTTGCAAGCGCGCAAACCGGTGCCGACTTAGCCGACAAGAAGTATGCGATCTTTTCGCTAGGCGACAGAACCTATGCGGATACGTTCTGCGCAGCAGGGGATCGGTTCGACGCCGTAATGGCCGCATGTGGGGCAACACGCCTCGTGGAAATCGAGCGGCACGACGCATCCAGTGGCACCCTGGCTGAAGACGTAGCCGGGGAATGGGCTACTGGCTGGGCCGATCAGTTTGCCTAGGAGAGAAATAATGGAAATCCAGGAAGCCGAAACCGAAATGTGCGCTGCACATGCTGCGATCGGTGGCTTTATTGTCCGCTGCTCGCTGCTCGATTTCCGCGTCAGTCAGTTCATGGCCCGCTGGTTCTGCGCGCACGAAAAGCAGAAGTTTCTTTCCTACACGTTAAAAGCAATGCCCCTTGCGCAGAAGCGGCAGGTCATCGAAGAGCGGCTGTCGAACTGGCATCAGGAGCCTGAATCCCTTCGCGCCGCCATGGATGAGATCGCTGTCGTCCTCGAACGCCGAGACCTGGTGGTAAGCGGTGTCCTGTCGCGGCGATCGTCTGGTGCTCTTTGCATCAAGAGCTTTTCCGGGGCGCGGTTCATTTCCGAGGAAGGTGCCATCGACATCCTAGATGTCTCAGAACTCGACGCATGGTCCGAAAGAGCCACTGAGCTCTCATCGGAACGTTTGATCGCTCTTGGGCGGGGTCTGCGAGACGTCCCGAAATAATAGACCTGACTGGTCTATCGCGCGTGACCGACATATGAACGTTCGCTTTGCGATGTATTAAGCGGTAGATCAGTCCTGCCGAGCGCATGGATTGCGCTCGATGTCATGAGGATCCGCAATTCCTGTCTTTTTATGGCCCGTTAGCTCCGCAACAGCGGGTCGAAACCACTTCCCGAAAATGACGTAAGGTTAAACTTGTCGGCACGGTCCGCGAAGTAGGCGAACATGAAAAAGGAGCGGCAGTCCTGCCTTTCCTCGTCAAAGGCACCTAACTGCCTAATTCGTGAGTTAATAAATGATAGCAGCATCTTGCCGCTCTGCGGTTGAGCCTTCGATGGATTTCTCCCAGTTTTGACAAGGCGGCAGAAACGGTCCAGTGGTGGGACAGGACTTGGAAGCCCTTGGCGGTATCGGCTAAGACATGATGCAACCATGGGAAGCGGTGGTGGATCGTGGCCTATCTCCTTCCACCAGTCAAAGTATGCTAACTGTCATTTTCCAAACGAGCGCTCGAGCTTACGGTCCGAAGAAAAGTTGACATTGTTGCTAAATAGCTCGTCACAATCGATTTCGATGAAGCATTCGTCACAAATCTACGCATCGTCCTCGACCAAAATTTTGGTATTTAACATGGTGATATTCCCCCATAAGTAATTATGTGCTATCTGGCATGCATGACAATCGCTATTATGCATGTTGATGGTGATTTTTGATAAAGATCAAACAATCCAGCCTGTGCATCTTAAAACAAAATTCGGGAGAGGTCAGTTCGACATGCTAAAACAGGTACTTGTCGGAGGCTCAGGACTACGAAGCTCCGAAATCGCGCTGGGGACGATGACATTCGGCGATGAACGTAATTGGGGCTGCTCCGAGCAAACTGCGCAAAATATCCTGGCTCGCTTTGTCGATGCCGGCGGTACCACAATCGATTGTGCGCCGAACTATGCCGACGGGAGGGGCGAGGAAATTGTCGGTCGATTTGCCAAGGACCGGCGTAACGAACTGATCATCGCGACCAAATATACCGCAGCATCCTCAACACACCCTCTTGCTGGCGGGAATAGCCGTCGCTCCATGATCCAATCCGTCGAGGCGAGCCTGAAACGGTTAGGAACCGATCGAATCGACCTGTTTTGGATGCACTTTTGGGATTTCACGACTCCGCTCGACGAAATACTGCGTGCCGCCGACGACCTCGTGTCAGCCGGCAAGCTTCTCTACTTCGGGCTCTCGGACACGCCGGCGTGGCTGGCAGCCAGGGCAGTCACGATCGCCGAACAGCAAAGACGTACCCCTGTTGTTGCTATACAACTCGAATACAATGCCGCGTCACGCGGGGTGGAGCGAGACCTTCTGCCAATGGCAGATACAATGGATCTTGGCTGTTTCTGTTGGGGTCCAATGGCAGCGGGCGTGCTTTCAGGCGGCGACAATCCTCAACGCCAGAATCTCGAGAAGCTCTCCCCGGCACTCGCTTGCGCGAGAGAGAGGTTGCTGGCGATCACGGCGGAAACGGGGTATTCTCCGCAACACCTTGCGTTACGCTGGCTGATGCAATCCAGCTATGGCCGCATCCCGATCGTCGGCGTGCGAACCCCGGAACAGATGGATGAAACGCTTCGGGTCTGCGCCACGCCCATCCCCGAGGAAGCATCAGCCAAGGTCGAAGGGATTGCCAAGTCCGGCAACCTCTTTCCCACACCGTTGATCCGTTCGAGTTACTTGCGCAAATTCGCGCTGGGCTCCCAGGAAATGCTCATCGATCCGGTGAGGCCACGATGTTGACGGTTTAAGAGCCCGATCCGAAAGTTGTTGAGCGATACCAGTATGTTGTGATTCACGCCGTCCTTGCGACGAGATGGAGTGAAACATGACATGGACCGGTATCGCCCAGCGCGAGCATAGCCGGGAGGGTTTGCGTTATCCAAGTGATATGACGAACCGGGAGTGGGCTTTGGCGGCCCCGTTCATTCCGCCTGCCAGGACGGGCGGCCGACGTCGAACGACCGATATGCGCGTGGCGACTGCTGCCCAAATGCTTCCCACCGGCCTCGACCGTGCGGCGCTATTTCTACGCGTGGCGCGATGCCGGATTATTCGATACGATCAACACGCTGCTGGTAATGAACCTGCGCGAGATGAGGGCATAGCGTGGATGGTACGCCAGACAACGCCAAGACCGAACAATACCAGAACGGTGGTGTGAGGACGGTCAACGCCGGAGGTCGATCAGCCCCAGTTCGTCCCACATCCACGTAAAATCATAGGTGGCCATCGGATCGCCCACCCAAAAGCACCGGATGGACCTGTTCATCCGCACCATCGGCATAGAGCGGGCCAGAACCAAGATCGGCCTCGTCAACATCGCCTTCAACTTCAAACGTTTCCTCTACTGGGAAACCCGGCCGAGCACGGCTTGATCGGCGCAACCCACGCGCTGATACCAGCGCAACGCCCTCTCGGTGGAACCGGAAAGCGCCGAGCCAAAGGTAAATCTCCCGCGTAGTCTGCACCCGCCTACGCGCTTCATGACCATCATGACTGCAAAGCCGGGTAAATCAGGGTGTCCAAAAGAAAACCGATTTATGCCGTGGCGGGATGGCGGAGGGCGTAGCCCGGAGGCGTCCCGCCACGGCATAAGCCCGCATCAAACCCTGGTCCCCTATTGCACGCCGATCCCGGTCCCCGGTTGCGCCGATTGACACAACAAGGCAATCGTACTTCAAGCGACCTCTATTGTTGCCATAGGACAAAATCAGAACGGGTACTGAATGGGAGTGTCCTTGATAGTGACCCATTGCCACTGAGAGAATTCATCCCAATTTGCTGGCCCTCCAATGCTGGTGCCATTGCCCGAATTTCCTCGACCACCAAATGGATTAACAACCTCATCGACCACTGTTTGATCATTGATGTGCAAAAGACCCGTATTCAACCGTTCGCCGATCGCAAGTGCTCGCGAGGTTGAGTTTGAAATGATCGCAGCTGACAATCCGTATTCTGTTGCGTTGGCGAGATCGATCGCCTCCTCGTCTGTTCTAAACTTAGTCAACGAGGCAACAGGAGCAAAAAATTCTTCCTCAAAGGCTCTCATCCCTGGCTTAACGCCTGTTAATACTGCCGGTGTAAAAAATGCCCCTGTATTCTTACCACCAGTAACAAGCATCGCGCCTTCAGCCACTGCAGCATCAACTAACGCACGCGCCTTTGTCGCTTGCGGCTCACCAATCAACGGGCCGATAGCGCACTCCGAAGCCGAAGGATCGCCCAAGGGTAAACCACCAGCCTTGGCCACGATTCGTTCCAAAAGTTGATCGTGTATCGATTCATGCACGAGTATCCGGCCACTCGCCATGCAAATTTGTCCTTGATGAAGGAATGCGCTCCATGCCGCATTGCTCGCTGCAATATCGAGGTCAGCATCATCAAGAATGATCAGTGAATTCTTCCCTCCGAGTTCGAGCGAAAGCTTCTTGAGATGGCCCCCCGCAAGTGCACCAATCTTCCTCCCGACTGCCGTCGAACCTGTGAACTGAATCATAGCCACCTTTGGGTGGGTACAGAGTGCTTCGCCGGCGTCTGCCTGTCCTGGTACGACATGAAAAACCCCCTCCGGCAGACCAGCAGCAACCAAAAGCTGTTGCAGAAGCAGGCCACCGCTAACCGAGGTACGTGGATCCGGCTTTAGGACAACAGTATTGCCAATTGCTAGCGCCGGAGCAATTGCGCGCATGGCCAAATACATAGGAAAATTAAAAGGTGATATGACGCCTACAACGCCAAGCGGCATCCGGCGGCAAAAACTGAGCTTGCCTGATTGGGTTGGAAGCACCAAGCCGGCCGGCTGTGATGGCATAGCTGACGACTCGCGAAGCACCTTGACTACAATGGAAATCTCGAAACCAGCCTTGGCGCCAACTGAACCAGACTCTTTCACAAGCCAGTCTATGTAAAGGTCGGCATTCTGCTCGAGAAGATCGGCTGCCTTACGAAAGACCGCAGATCGTTCCTCCCAAGCCAAAGAGAACCAATTCGATTGCACCTCTGCCGCTTTGTCACAAGCAGAATTGACATCGTGGGCGGTACCCATACGCAATCCGAGCAGTTTCTTGCCGGTGGACGGCTGGAGAACTGATGCGCCGGAAATATCAACCCAGCGACCTTCCATATCCAGATCAAGTAGTTCACGCATCGCCTATTTCCTTTGCCGTACCTGCTTGCATACGCCATAATGCAAATATACATTAATCATATATGTATTTTAATGTATTTATAGAATCTTTTGAAGATGTTGAATTTCAAGAACACTCATACCGTAAAATATATACTCTTCGATCAATTAAATTCACAAGCGGCCATTCATATATAAGCGAAATCCATATGCCTACAACCCCACAGTCGGCTCTGTTGCAAAGATTGGCGGCAGTCAGAGGTAGGCTGTCGCTCTGCGCCGATCAGGCGGCTGCTGCGAAATGGT
>JADCLP010000016.1 GCA_014983025.1 Erythrobacteraceae bacterium E2-1 Yellow Sea
TCAGTCGCTTCATCGTCCGTTCCTTTCTCAGGGCCGGACTCTAATCAATCTTGGAGGGAAATCAGGGGGTCACGTCAAACACGCAAGCAAGATATCAGTTTCAACCGACTGAAAATTGCCGACACCACACTCAGCAGCCTCACACAATTTGCAGATGGTCTGTCGCAGGAATTGTCTGGCGAAACACGCAGGCTGACTTTAGCAGCCCCATGGGCAAATCCAGGTAAGGTCAATGCGGCTGCCAAAGAAAAAGCAGAACTGAAAGCGCAGGCGACTGCCGTCAAAGATAGTAACGGCAAGGTACAGCAATTGATTGAAGACCTGAAATCAGCTGAAACTGCAGAAACGGCTCTACCCATTGCTCAGAATGCAATTCTGTCCTTCGCTGCATTTAGAGATCAGGCTGCACAAGCCATAAAAATGAACCCTCGCAAGGTGGAAGCAGAAGATGTCACTACCGCCGAAGTTCTAGAAAGCAGTCCAGCCGCTGCCCCAGTTAAGGCCCCTGCTCCAAGTGGTAAAACAGTGGCGCAAATCAGCGCCGAACTGGGCCAGATATCAAACTCGACAAAAGATCGGGCTGACGAAGTTATCAAGCTTGCCAAAGCTCGCGAACCCAAACGCGATGCCAACGAAGATGTGCAGCAGGCATACAGAACACTTCAGAGCAATGCCAACGCTGCGCGCAATTACAAATCCTATCTCGATCAACTCACCAGTTCGATGCGCGGTGCAAACTCGCCCGAAGCGGCTGAACAGCTGTTGTTGAAGGGCTTGCAGACGCAACAATATGTCAACAACATGCTCTCCAACTCGAGAGCATCGCGGGCAATCCTTGATCGCTAAAAATCTCTCACACTACCCTGACAATGATCACGCTGACATTGTCTGGTGCACCGCGAGACAAAACTTTTTCGACCAGGTTATCACAGGCTTGGTGAGGGTTGGCTGTAATGACCGCATGACATATCTCATCATCTTCAACGCGGCAGGTCAGGCCATCACTGGCCAGAATGAAAATATCCGAAGGACGGGCGATATCGACAACATGATCTAGCTCCAGATCATCGTCAGCCCCGATGGCGCGCGTAATGACATTTGCATCTGGGTGTTTTGCGGCATCCTCTGGCGAAAGCAAATTGCTATCGATCAGTTTTTGCACCAGGCTGTGGTCGCGCGTGATCTGGCGAATTTCGCCATCTCGCACACGATAGACGCGGCTGTCACCGACCCAGAAACATACGTAGCGTCCATCATCAGCAATAATCAGGCCCACAACTGTGCTGCCCATTTTACGCTTGCGATCGCCCTGCATCATTTCAACCATTGATGCATTGGCTTGCTGCAAGGCTTCCTCGGCCTGCCTAAGCGCCGGCCCCAGCTCGATCTCTGTTATGGAACCGTCCAGGGCTTCAACCACCATTGCACTGGCGATTTCGCCTGACTCATGTCCGCCCATACCATCGGCAACGATCCACATGGACCTTTCTGCCCGATCAAGCAGAGCGTCCTCATTGATCTTTCTTTTCAGGCCGACATCGGTGCGACTGGCCGATTGGAATTGCATTTCAGTTTCCTATGCGCCTGTCACCTCTCTTGCAATCACTCCTTATCCCGCTTTAGGCTGTTTCTGCAATCTTGATGCAGACACATTATCATAAGCCGTGGCATAACTTATGATCATGGGTTTGAACTTAGGGGATCAGGCGAGTGTTGCTTACAATTTTTGTCACAGTCGTTACGATCGGCCTATGCAATGCGATACACTTTCTCGCATTAAGGCAGCTGGCCCATATATTCAGCCCAAACCCACCCCCATTACGCCGCCCCGTGCTGTTTGTTTCCTTCGCGATCTTCGTTATCCATCTGATCGAAGTGGCTGTTTATGGTATTGCCATGTGGTTTCTTTCCGTGACCGATCGCGGTGCGCTGGCAAGCCTTTCACATATGCCTGACGAAGGTCCGGCAGAATTCTTCTACTTCTCCATTGCAAGCTACACCACGCTGGGCATCGGCGATATTGTGCCTGAAGGTCACTTGCGCATCCTCGTGGGCGTGGAGGCACTGCAGGGCTTGATTCTGATCGCCTGGAGTGCGTCCTTCACATATCTTGTCATGGAAAAATTCTGGAGCACTGGTCACCAGGACGTTCTGGATAACGCCTGATAAATGAACGGTCAGGCGGGAACTTCCAGCGATCTTTCGCTATAGGTCGTAGTCCATTCATTAAGGTCGGCCAGCATGATGTAGGATGTGGCCTGCAATTCCGCTGCAAGCTCTTCAATATCCTCTATTTCGGCCAGACGTCTTGCATTCTGGCGCAGTGCCGCAGCGGATTCAGCCGAACGATTGGCCTGTAACAGATGCTCGCCATGGCCGCGAATGCCAAACACAGCTGCACCGGCGGCAGGAAGGCCCGCAGTCAATACAATCAGCAAATTGGTCATTTTCTTGACCATATCAGGCGCAACAAAATAACCGACAATAAACAGAACACAGGTCGCGATCACGAAGCCCATCAGGAAATTTCCGATTTCGTGAAGGCGGTGATCCAGCTCGTGCATGCGCTCTGCATTCTTTTCGTGATACTGCGCTTGTGGAATGACCTGTTCTTCAATGACGGCGTTTGCCAGTGCCTTCACTTCTTTTTGTGACATCTCACCACCAGGACTGGCCATCTCGCGCCAGATCGCGGCCGTGTACCAGCGCGTCCAATCTGTGCCCGCTTCTTTTCGATGCGCGCCTGCTATGTAGTCACTTCGAAATGGGGGGCCGGTAATCCCAACCCGTTTGAGGTAAATCAGCGGGCGAAGTGACTCAGCCAAATGGCGGTATTGCAGCCAGCGCCTGTGCCATTCCCCTTTATTGCCGGCCGTTGTATTATAAAACAGCATGCCAATTACCAGCAATTCCAGCATGACCAGATAGAGCTTTATTGAAGGCGTGAGCAGCCCCATCAAAGCGATCAGGACTGCCAGAGCTGACAAAGCATAATTCGTAATATGGCCCGAACGGAAACGTTGGGCATAACGGATCGCAAGGAAATTTGCCCAACTGTACCCACGTTCAAGTGGCATACGCAAAGTAGGCGGGAACTGCTTGCGAACAACCGATTGTTCCAGTTCGGTATCTGCTTTGACTGAATCCTGCAGCCAAGGGCGCCGGGGAAGAGCCTTTATCCGCAACAAGGCAAGCATGACCGGGTATTCGATCCGCAGATTGATGCGGTTTTCCACCTCTGCATAATAATCATGGATATGCGCACGCTCTACCTTTTCGTGCGGCGCAAGAATGTTGGACAGAAGCTGAGTATAATGCTCCAGCTCGTTTAGCGGGCCAACTTCCGGCTCTTCCAGATCGCCACCTGAAATCAGCCGTATTTTCGATGCATCTTCTTTTACCCGATCGATATGCAGGTGTATGACCGGCACGCCTTCACGCAGCGCAAGTTCGACAACATGGGCGGTTCCACCGGGACCGTTACCAGGTTCGCCATCCCAGATAGCCACAATGACATCTGACACGGCGATAACTGCCTTGCCCACAAGCACATAGGCGTCATGTGCAGTCCGGTCCCCCGGCAGGCACATCACATTATCGGCATCGGCAAGATACTCGTTGAATTCCTCGAGTTCCTCGCCGCGAAAATCCTTCAGATAATCCGAAACCTTGAAAGGCAGGAGCGCGCGTAGATGAAAACCGTTTGCGCGCGCGCTTTGCGCGGCCAATTGATCAGACCCAGTCGCCAGAGGCGTATGGAGGCGAAGGGCAGGCTCGACTTCATCGAAAATACCCTGTTCACGCCGATGTAACTCGGCAGAAGCCTGCTTCAGGTTTGCAAATATCTGATCAAGCCGGTCACGAACCACGCCGGGCAATCCGTCACCAAGTGCCTTGGCGCGATGCCCGGTTATGCCGACATTTAAGGCAAGCCTTGGCCGCGGTGGGTGATTGTTGTCCAAAAAGCCTCGATCAACTCAGTTCAGCAAGTGAACGCACCCTATGCGTAAGGACAACATCACCAACCATCAACTCTGAATCTGGCGGCAGAATGGTTGGAGCATCAATTTTCTGGCCATCGATAAATGTGCCATTGGTCGACATGAGGTCGGTTACCAAAACCTCCCCATCTCTCACCTCAACTTCGCAATGTTTCCTGGAAATACGTTTGTCCGACAAGATGATATCAGCTGGCGCAGCACGCCCCAATTTGGCCCCCAGCAATCCGATTGGATATCTGGCCATTGGTGCGTCATCAGGCCCAACTTCCAGGCAATGCACTTCACCATTTCCGATACGACGATCAATTTCAGTCTGCGTGTAAAATGCAGTCTGCTCGGTTTCCGCAACAGGTTCAATATCCGCTTGCGGAGCTGGTGCCAATGATGGCGGCTCGGTCCTGCTGGACAGGAAGGAACTTGCAGCACGTGAAGGAGCCACTACTGGAACGTCATCAGCAAGGAGGAAACCCTTTGCACCAGAGGTATGCGCTTCAACAGCAGGTTCTGCCGGCCCTACCATGTGACGGATATCATCCACCAGGCGCCGCCAAGCTGGCGCATCCATATCCCCATCCCAAGTCGACAGATCATTGGAATGCGACAATTCAAAGATGATGGGCAGGTCACAGCGTTCAATGATGACCGGAACAAAAATTTTCCGACGGTCAGCCAGGGTGGCTTCTGCACGGACCCATCGCGATGTTACTGATCGTGGAGACCACAGCACGACAGCGGCCTTGGCCGCCCGCAATTGCTGTTCAATTACTTCGTCAAAAGATTCCCCGGAATGTATCGCCGCATCCCACCAGACAGAGAAACCTTCTTGTTCCAGGCGTGCGGAAATACGCTGCGCAGCGCTGCGATCGTCCCTGCTATATGACACAAAGATGTCATGCCCCCGCACGATTGCCCCTTTACCCGCTTAATAGTTGCTGCCGAAATCGTATCTGAAACAAGTTCCCAAAAATCATTAAAAACAAGGCTTAGCTGTATCTACAGGGCAAAGCCGCCCACAAAGCTGCACCGTTTCAGTAATTAGTTTTATTATCTATATGGATTTACCGCAAGTGCGAAGAGATAGAGGATTCAAAGCTGCCCTATTTTGGGATCATACTATCATCCATCATGCAGTGAGTGGCTGTTAAAAGCCTCATCGTCTGCTGGCACAATTCCGCACTATTCTGGCCTTGCCCGCTAATGAAACACGGTCACTCCAGGCAGCCTATTTTTGGGAGTATGTCGCCTTCTAGACCAGCTTCTGGCTTTCGCTGATCGCGATGATGCCGCGTTTCCCCTCGGCATTGCGGCCAAGTTGTACAATGACATCGATCACTGATCCGGCATACTCGATTGTATCCTGACGGGTCAGGCCAATGCCTGTCTGCATCACCATAAGTGAAAGCTGTTCCAGCGCACCACGCAAGGAATTGGCGTGAATGGTCGAAAAACTGCCTGGATGGCCAGTATTGATTGCACGAAGGAAACTGACACTTTCTGCCCCGCGCAATTCGCCCAACACAATACGATCCGGGCGCAAGCGCAGAGCCGCCTGAAGCAATTCATTTGCGCTGACCTTTGCTTCACCCAACTCACCCTTCACCGCGACCAGACCAACACCATTTTCGCCTGGCAGTTTAAGTTCAGGTGTATCTTCCACCAGCACCACACGTTCAGAACGTGGAATTTCCTGCAACATGGCATTCAGGAAGGTGGTTTTACCCGTGCTGGTGCCGCCTGAAACCAAAATGGTTTTGCGTTGGCGTATGGCTGCGCGCAGGAAATCAATTGGCCGGACTTGTGAATCAGGCATTTCAGGATCGCTTGCAGATCCTAGCGGACCTGCATCATAGGCATCGAGCGGCAAATCCAGCCGTCGATGGCGACGGATCGCCATGACCCAATGCTTTCGTGCAGCTGGCGGGCCGCAAAATTGCACACGCGCCCCATCGGGCAGAGTAGCGCCCAATAATGGATGTTCGCGATTGATCCCCTGGTGGCTGACCCGCGCAACCTGTTCTGCAAGGCGCTGAATCAACCGGTCATCAATGTCTGGCGTTTCAATTCGCTTCATGCCCGGATCGCTGGCATCTTCCACCCAAACTTCGCCCGGTCGGTTGACCATGATTTCGGTCACAGTATCCTTGTTCAGCCACTGCCGGAAAGGCGCCAGATAGGCATCAAGATAAACGCTGTGCTCCACCAGTGATGGTGTTTCATTTTGCAAGGGGTGGATTTCGGCTGACATTTGCAGTGCAGCCTAATTGACCGTACTGAAGTCAAGATCGCGCGCGGTGAACACCCGGATCGGTTCACCTTGGCGGACACGCACTGTGGGGCCGATCTGGCTATCCTGTTGCGCTGCGACACCCGCTGCTGACTGGCCTGCACCGCCAAGAATTACCGATGTACCACCAGATGCGATTGTGCTGAGTCCACCGATGACGGATAACAGCATAGCTGACCCGAAACGCTTGAAGAAGTGGGACTTAACCTCGCCCTGCAAGCCTGTGGTGCCATCAAAGGCAATGGCTGGAGAAGCAAGATTGACAGAGGCACCATCTGGCCGGATCAAGCGTGTCCAGATGACATAGGCACGTTTTTGCCCACCCTGAAGGCCCGATTGGTACTGGCCTATCAATCGCGATGACCGCGGAACAAGCACCTTTGTACCATCAAAACTGCGCACATCCTGACTGACCACTGCACGAACATACCCCGGCACATCGGTATCAATCGCCGTTTCCAGGATCGCTGGTATCAAGGTGCCTTGCGTGACTGTAGTGGTCGGATTGGTCATTGCGCGTGCCTGCGCAGGTGCCCCACCCACTCCCCCAATCCGGCTGGCAAATGCAGAAGCCGAATTGCTGGCCGCGCTGCCAGCTTCACCAGCGCCTTCGATGGCGCTGCCGCTGGGCGAACTGGTCATCAGTGTCGGCGCGACGGAATTATCAAAGACCATGGTTGGGCTGGCATAGGGATTAGCTGTTGGTGCAAGTGCAGTCGCAGGCGCATTGGCCAGCACCGGGGCCGGAGCGGGATCAGCTTGCGGCGCCGCCGCTGGTGCCGCTGGGGGTATCTCAGGGTTTATGGCCGGAACTGCTGCAGCCTGTGGCGCGGGTGCTGCTAAATTGGGATTCCCGATACCGTCTGGTTCAACAACGCGAGCAGAATTCATGCTCCACAGGGTAACCGCACCAAGGGCAGCCACAATGGCGATACCTGCCACCATACCCATCAGATCTGACTTGCCCTTACGCTGTGTTACAGTGGGGTATGCCGTGCGGCTAGCAAGATCGATAATTTCGGCACTCTCCCGCTCACGCGGGTCGGAATGGTCAGCCGCGTTCCTGCCTTCGCCTTTTGAAGGCAACCTCATCGCAAGTTTCATTTGCGCTTCTCCGATACCTTGGCCAGCGCCCCATCACCTTTGCGATTGGATCGTTCTGATGGCTGTTTAGGGTATATGCGGGCGATATCCTGGCCCGATCGCAGGATGATGGCCGATGGCACACCATCAACGATTATTGTGTCGCCGCGGACCGTGTAATTGACTGGTCCTTCAGTGCCTTTTTCATCGCGTACAAGGATGGCTGGCACCGCAGAGCCCGCAGGCCAGGAAAGGAAAGTTGCCTCTCCATTATCGAACATCCTTGCAGGAAGAAGGGAAGGATTGCCTTCACCATTCCATTCAAAGTTCAGCGCGGCAGGGTCCACAACAGCAAACGGATCCCCTGCTGCAGTCATTTCAGCCTCATTGGCAGTTTCAACGGCGGCCAGTTGCGCCTCATCCTCAGGCTCGTCAGCATATGTAAAGCTGAGCACATAGAGTGGGTTATTGCGCGGTGTTGCGACCATGTCGAATAAATATGTCCGCCTGCTGGTGACAACAGTCATGTTCGTGTTTGCTGTGGATGTCAGAGGCTTCACAAACAACAGATTGGCGCGCTTGTTTGGCGTTACCTGCCAGCTTTGTGAATCCCCGATCGCCACGTTTTCGATCACCTCATCATCACTGAATTTGATCGTCGCCTGGACATTCGCCTTGCCATTGACGCGAACCACGGCCGCTGGATCATATGGGCGTTCCACAAGGCGCGGATCCTCTGCCAGCGCAGGCTGCACCGTGGCAGCCAGGGCAAACGCGGCAATAGCTGCGCGGATCATTTCACTGTCTCCAATTGATTTGCGCGCGCAGGACGGAAGCGGTTGCCGATCCCACGTGTGCGCGATGAAGTTTGGTTGATCGGTTGGATCGATCCACCACCCGAATTGGTTGCAAAAACCCTGGTCTGGCGTACCGAATGCGTGCCGCCGCCAGCATCATTGGCAGCCCCGGACACTGGAACTGATGGCATATCTATCCGGCGCGATGGTGCACCCTTGTTGTTGGCATAGGCATTTGTGCTGGCAACATGTGATGGATTGGACGCTGAAGAGGCTGCCATACCACTACTGGCCGTATCCCTGGATGGGACCAGACCGAAAACCTGCCATCCCGCCACCATGGTAGATGAAACTTTCACCACCATCACCATCAAGGCCACATGAACGGCACCAATCACAAAAAATGCCATCGCCGCTTGCGGATCAACCTGTGTGGGATTCTGCGTCAACACTGACAAGACCGGGACTGCGAGTTCCAGCATGATCGTTCCGGCCAGCACAGCGAAGAGTGGAGTCAAGGCAAGCATAACCACGCCCTTCAGCCATCCGGTGAACAGCCCGCGCGTGCTATCAAACAACGCCATCACCACGAAGATAGGGCCAAGTGCCACCAACAAAGCCAGACCGATGCGCGCAGTAACAAGTACGCCAACCGTGCCGAGCATCAATTGGGTAGCCCCCATCCACAGCATGCCCTGTGGTGAAAATGCAGCGAAATCCGATGTCCCCTGTGTTGTGGACTGGATAGCCATGAACACTATATCGAGCTTGTCAGCAAAGACCATTGTGGCAGAGCCTTCGCTGCCAGTAAGTACGGAAGCCAACCAATCTGGCGCGCCAATCGCAAGGTTCCACACCACGCTCTGGTAAGCGACCCAACTGGTGGCAAAGGTCAGCACCAGACCAAGCGTAATCATTCGCGGGGTAAGAGAACGCACCGACAGGCTGGATCGCCCCAGCATCAGACTGATCGCAAAAAAAGCTACGTATAGCGTCAACAGTATCGTCAGCACCGTGCCCAATGCACCACCTGGTGCAAACAGGCGCCCAAAGGCCTGCGATGTCGCATCAGCGGCAACGCAGTCCACAGCGGCCAGCGCGGCAGCGACCCCGCTACCGACACCCTCCAACGAATTGGCGCAGGCCGCGCTCATTCAGCTGCCTGCCACATTGCAATACCAGTTTCATCCTCGACCGGCACATCACCGGGCCAGGGCTGGCCGGTCAGCTGCGGATACCAATAGGCAGGTTCATCCCCCACTGCCGCGCGAAGCAGATCAAGCCGCCGCACTGCGCTTTCGCGACCAGACAGGATCGTCAGCACCTCAGGCGCGCCTGACAAGTCCAGACGCACGACCACACTGGCATCAGGCTGGCGCACCAAGAAGCAACGGCTGTGCGCGGGCAAGGACCTGATCAATGCCAGCTCATGCTCTGTCAGACCAAAGCCATCGCAATAATCTTCTGCCTTTGCCCTGCTGTTGGGCATGAAGACCATAGTCGCTGTCTGCTCAACCAATGCAGTAGAGATACGGCTGTCGAGCGCATCGCGCGCACTTTGCGTTGCGAAGCCAACCAGTGCGTTACGTTTCCGCAGTGTTTTCAGCCAATCGCGGATGCGTGCGGCGAAAACATCATCATCCAGCGCCTTCCAACCTTCATCGATCAGGATCATTGTTGGCTTTCCGTCCAACCGCTCATCAATGCGATGGAACAGATACATCATCACCGGTGTACGAAGACGCGGGTTTTCCAGCAGCGCCGTCATGTCAAAACCCATGACACGGGTATCAAGGTCCAGCCGGTCCTGCTCGTTATCGAATAACCAGCCATGTTCGCCACCGTCTATCCAACTGGACAGGCGATCCGCCAGATCGCCCGCTTGCGGTCGCCGTGTCCCGGCCAGCAATTCACGGAAATGGCGCAGGCGACGCAGTGATGCATCATTGGCATAAGCAGCATCAACGGCCTGGCTGATCATGGCCAATTCTTCTGGCCCTTCAGCTTTCAGCATCACACCTAACCAGTCACGCAGGAAGGCACGGTTTACCGGGCTGTCTGGCAAAGCGAGCGGGTTAAACCCGGTCGGCACACCTGCTGTGATCCGGTCATACCGCCCGCCAATCCCACGAATGAACAGTTCAGCTCCGCGATCCTTGTCAAACAGGATGGTACGAGGGGAAAACTTCTGCGCCTGCGCGGCAAGGAAGTTCATCACCACAGTCTTGCCTGAACCTGACGGCCCAATGACCGAAAAATTGCCCAAATCGCCGTGATGGAAATTGAAAAAGAAGGGTGTCGCGCTGGTCGTTTCGAGCAGTGTCACTGCATCGCCCCAATGGTTCCCACTCGCTTGCCCCAGGGCAAAACCGTGCAGCGACCCAAAACTGGCCATATTGGCCGAAGAAATCAGCGCACGGCGAACCACATATTGCTCGTTGCCCGGGAACTGCGCCCAGAAAGCAGGCTCCAGATTGGTGTCTTCACGCACAGCAATCGCACCAGTATCAGCCAGCGCAGCCGCACAGGCGGCTGTCGCATCATCCAGACGCGGCAGCGTGCGTTCGCGCACCAGCACGGTCAAATGGTGATCCCCAAATCCAACAGCGCCATTGCCGAGCGCATCGCGCGCTGCCAGCATATCAGCCCGTTCTGCGGCGGCTTCTTCGTCAATTGAACGCAGGCGACGCAATGCAAGATCGATCCGTTCCTTGGCTGTCGTCCGTTCCGAAGGTGCGTAACTTTCAGTGACGATCATTTCATATGGAAGGCGCAACAGGCCATCTATCAGGCCAGGCGAAGTCGCCTCAGGGTAATCCTTAAGCCCCAGAATTGCTGCAAAATCTGGATCACCCGAACCGCGCAATTCCATTGCATCCAGGCCAAAGCTTGCCCGGCGATAGGGCAGCATATGGCCAATATCCGTGCCTTCGGCGGGCAGGCGTACGGGACGCATCTCACCATTATAAAGGGCTGAAAGGAGTTCCAGCATTTCAGAATTGGTACCGCCGTTGGGCCCTTGATATTCACCCAGAACCTGTGCGCCATAGGATGATAGTGACGCCACAAGACCGGTCACCGCAGCCTTCAAGGTTCGCAAATCCTTGGGATCGGCCTCCACATCACGGCGCTTGTTGCCAAAACGCTGCAAGCGCTCAGCCAAACCAGCCTTGCCACGCGCAGGGCGGCGGATCAGCGTGATAAACTGGTCATTGATGAACAAAGATCCACCGGCCAGCCGCTGGCGCCAGCGTGCATCAATATGCGCGGCCAGCGGATCGGCAAATTCGGATTCCAGCTCAACCTCAACCCGACGGCGGATCACATGGTGATACATCACAAAGCGGGAATCGAGCGTTGAACGAAGCATGACCTCACGCGTCGCCGCATGGGCATTCAAAGCATCGCTGTCTTCTGTTTCGAACAACAGCCCCGGCACCTGGATCGATGCCATGACTGAACCATCACGCAGCAACATCGTGCTGTCGTCCACCATGTGCAGATAAGGCAGACGATCACCAGAACGCGCTTCCTTCGCGCTCCATGCTGCAGGTCCGATCCACTTGGTCATATTTCAGTGTTCCTGCTTCACGGTGCGTAGCTGTTGCAGCCCCAGCGATTGTAATTCTTCACCCGCGGACACATTGAAACCTTAGTGATCCAAAGGTCGAAAATCCGTGGTTCGCGCAGGCTGATGAAATATCCGGTGACATGCGTGATGATCGGCACCGGGATGATCCAGAAGCTTTTCAGGATCAGAAAGGCGATCGTCGTCACCATCAGATTGATGATGAAGAAATTCATCGTCACGCCTGCAAACATTTGCGGCCTGGTGAGCGCACGATGCACTGGATGGCGGATGAGTTCGGTCACCAGGCTTGCTCAGGCAACACTGCTTTGGATACCGGCCACAATCGTTGCCGCACCAAATAGAATGAATACTCCGATAATCACTGTCGCACCAAATCGCCAGTTCATGCGTCCGGTCAGCATCATGAAACCAATCGCCGCCACTGCCATCACGGCGATTGCGGTGGCAACATTGCCCAGCAATGTGCCCTGCAGCCAACCAAGCGCAGCGACGATAGGGCCTGAACCTTGCGGATCGGCAGATTGAGCAAAGGCGGCGCTTGGAGTTACAAGCAGCGCAGCTGCTGACAGAATTTTATGCAATTGCATTATTGTTTTTCCTGACGTGTGTGGTCGGACAAACGCCCCATGATAGAGGCGACATAGACCTGTGTTTCACGAATTTTCGGAATGCCTCCAGCGCGCTGAACACGGCCAGGCCCTGCGTTATATGCAGCAAGCGCCCGCTCCAGATCGCCATCAAAGCGGTCTAGTTGTTCACGCAAATATCGCGCCCCGCCTTCCAGATTGGCCAGTGGATCATCCGGATTTACACCAAGATAGCGGGCAGTATCCGGCATCAACTGCGCCAGACCGCGCGCGCCCTTGGGCGACACAGCGGCAGCGTTCCAGCGACTTTCCTGCCAAACCAGTGCTTCGATCAGCGATGGGCTAAGATCAAACCGGGCTGCCAGTTCATTCACCTTTGCGGCGTAGCGCGGTGGAACAGAGCGCCCATGCCACTGAGTGTACACTACGGCTTGCTCTGGCACATCAGACTCACCTGCGCCACTCACCCCCGCCACGCTGGCGACAGCAAGTGTGCCCGCAATCCAGCGTGCACCATCATCACCAATCTCCAGCACATCGGCGTTCGCTTGAACTGCCGAAAAAGCCAGCATGGCGCATAAGCCGTGCCGACCCAGGCGAATGAGAATCATCTTGAACCTCCGTCCTGCCCCAATGCTTGCGATTGATGACAAGCAAATGACAAAGACGGCACAGACTTATGCTGGTGGACGCGCCACAGGCGGACCCATGTAAAAATTCACCTAATCATTCGCCCGGAAAGGGACGCAATGGATGCAAATTGAAAGGGCGCCCAAAGCAAATGCCTTGAGCGCCCATATATAGTAGTCGTTACCCGAAGGGCTCTTGTGCGAGCCCTTACCGGCTAGCCATCCGCAAATTGTGCAGCTCTCCACTCTCCAGCTTTTTTAAAGCCGTCCGGGCGAGATGACGGGAATCCTTCCACTCACCATCAGAAGTTTCCAGGTTCACACGCTCATCAGCACGCATCGCCATTTCAAATGCATCGCGCGCATTGGCGGTTTGGCCAATCAGTGCATAGGCTACGCCAAGATTGATAAGCCGTGCCGGATCATCAGCTTTCAACGTCTGATTATCTTCGATTTCAGCAATTGCCGTAGCGGCTTCACCTTCCATGAGCGCTTCATACCCAACGCCCGAATCACCCGTGACCACAATTGGTGCCTGAGCCAGCAATGCGACGGCAGCAAACTCTGCAAGGATCATCTTCTCTCTCCCAGTTATGGAGGAAGAATGACTCACATCACCGCGTACTGCAACAAAAATGAAACATTGTCATAAAAGAGCAATTAATCTCATCTAAATATTTGATTTATAGTATTTTCTATCTTTTAAATTTCACGATACCGGCACCTATTTCACCATTAATTGATGGCAAATTGCCGAAATTGTCCCGCAACTGAAATGTAGCAGCAAAACTGTCATTTGACGGTCGTAGCGGCGGATTCGCGCAGACAAAGCGCTGCCTGATTCTATCTGATTATTGGTTTTTTTAGGGGACCTCTCGCTGTGACAAATTTCTCTCGTTCTCTCATCCTGGGCGCCAGCCTGGTTGCACTCGCCGGTTGTGGCGCGGATGACATCGCTTCGCCAGGTACCGGCGGCAACATCACCATCAACAACCCCGGCACGCCTGCTCCGACACCGACGCCAACGCCAACGCCAACCACAACGGCAACGGCAGCAGCTGATTGCCCCTTCATTGCAGACCCGCAGGGCCTGACCGATCGCGGCACCATTTCTGGCCCAACGGGCTCCTATCGCCTGTGCCAACTGCCGGCACGCTTCAACCGTTCCTCGCAGCTGCAGTTCACCCCTGCCAGCGCCGCGGTAATTTACCTGATCGACGGCCAGGTCGACGTGGGCACAGATGGCGGCGCTGCTGATGACAATTCAGATGGTCTGTCGGACACCAATGTCGTGCTCACAATCGAGCCCGGCGTAACGCTGGCTGGCCTCGACGCGTCCTATCTCAACGTCAACCGCGGCAATGAAATTCAGGCGAACGGCACCTCGGCACGTCCGATCATCTTCACCAGCCAGCAGAATATTCGCGGTGAAAATACGGATACATCTTCGGGCCAGTGGGGCGGCCTGATCCTGAATGGCCGTGCGCCGATCACCGACTGCCTGTCGAACACCGCAACCCCAGGCACAGTGGGTTGCGAACGCGAAGTTGAAGGCACCACCACCCCGCCGCGCTACGGCGGCAATGTGGCTGATGACAGCTCTGGCAGCGTATCCTATGTCCAGCTTCGTTATTCAGGTTCGGTTCTGGCCAATGGCGACGAGCTGCAATCGCTCACCACCGGCGGCATCGGCTCAGGTACGACGCTCAGCAATATCATGTCCTTCAACAGTTCTGACGATGGCGTCGAATTCTTCGGCGGCAGGGTCAATGTCAAAGGCCTGGTCGTTGTTGGTGCAGAGGACGACTCGCTGGATACCGACACTGGCGTGAAGGCCAATCTGCAGTATGTTGTAGCCGTTCAGCGTGAAGGCGCCGGTGACACCATCATCGAAGCAGACTCCTCGAACACTCTGGAAGAAAACACACCGCGTCAGCAAACGCAGATTTCGAACGCCACCTTTATCCAGCGCCGCAATGGCGACCAGGTTGTGCGTGTCCGCGGCAAGGCTGACTATACGCTGGTCAACACGCTGATTGTGGATGCATCTTCAAACGGCACCGCCTGCCTACGCGTGGATGGCATCGATACGCTGACACGTGCCGCCAGTGCTGGTCTGGATGAAGCAGGTCCGGTGCTCTTCAACTCTGTCGCCATGTCATGCGCCACGCCATTCCGTGATGGCAGCGGCACCACCGCCGCACAGGTTCAGACGCAGTTTGATGCCGGTTCGAATAACAATTCAGCCTTCACCAGCACGCTGACGATGACATACATCAACGGCGCCAATGAAACCGCGCTGGTGGCGTTTAACCCCACTGCCCTGTCGAGCTTCTTTGACAATGCCGGTTTTGTTGGGGCGGCTGAAACAGGCAGCACACGTTTCCAGGGCTGGACTTGTGACTCCTCTACAATCGCCTTTGGCAGCAATAGCGGCCTTTGCACCGCGCTGCCGGTTTACACGTCCTGATCGGAAAAATGATTGGGCGGTTGGCCAATGCTGACCGCCCAATTCATCTCGCCTTTACGGGGCCGCTAGCCCCGAATTTTGCGGAACTTTGGACCTCAATGAAAGGGTCTTTGAAAATGAAAACTGGCAAGCAGTTTACGGGGCTGCTCCTGCTCTCAACTGCACTGTGTTACCCCACACTGGTGCAAGCTCAGGATGACAATACGCCGGCAAGCGGCGCGGTAACAGAAGATGAGAGCGACGAGGTCTATAGCGAACCGGAAATCTCCATCCCCGGTGGCGGCATCGTCGTAACTGGACGTCGCAACCGCGATGTAACCCGTGCCTCGACCGAAATTGTATCCGTCCTTTCCAATGAGGAAATAGCGCGGACCGGCGAAGGCGATATTGCTGGCGCGTTAGGCCGCGTTACCGGCCTTTCCATCGTTGGCAATGGCAATGTCTTTGTGCGCGGGTTGGGCGATCGTTATTCACTCGCGCTGCTGAATGGCCTGCCCCTCCCTTCGCCTGAACCGCTCAGCCGCGTAGTTCCGCTGGACATTTTCCCAACCAATATCATCGCCTCTTCGTTGGTTCAAAAAACATATTCAGCCAATTTCCCCGGTGAATTTGGCGGCGGCGTGATCAACCTTACCACCCGCGCCGTTCCCGATGAAAGCTTCGTGAAAGTCAGCTTTGGGGTGAGCGGTGACACAGAAACCACCTTCAGCAATGGGCTGGACTATTATGGTTCAGACTATGACTGGGCCGGTTTCGACGACGGCACGCGCGACGTGCCTCCTGCACTACAGTCTTTCTTTGAAAGCGGGCTGCGCATTGGCGATCTGACCGTTGCAGAGCAGGGTGAGATCGTGAAGCAGCTGGGCAACCCCAATCTGGTGCTGCTGCAGAAAGTCGGTGATGTACGCCCCAATTTCTCTGGCGGCATCACTGCTGGCACAGCGCTGGATGTCGGGGCCGATGGGCGCCTTGGCATTATCGCCACCGCTTCGCTCAGCAATAAGCTGAAGACCAAGGCCATCAGCTCGCAAAACCCCTTTACCACAGATCTTCAGCTGGACCGTGATTCACTGAACTATGTGACCGACAACCGCATTCTGGCCAATGCGATGCTGAGCCTTGGCCTGGAACTGGGTGAACACAAGTTTCGTTGGGCCAACCTATTCATTCGTGACACCCTGAAGCAGTCTGGTCTGGGCTTTGCTGAACTGCTGCTGGATGGCGATAGCGTTATCACACAGAACACAGGCTGGTATGAACGCCAGTTGATTGACACACAGGGCGTTGCCGAACTGAAGTTTGGCGAACTTTCGCTCGATCTGCGTGCCGGCTATGCCCAAACGCAGCGTGAAGCACCTTATGAGTATGAATTCGTCTATGTCCGCACCAATCAGGATAACCAGGACACAGGCGATATTTATATCAACGTGCTGGACCGCCAGCGCGGTAGCGCCTCCGTCGCATTCTCTGAACTGACCGAAGACCTGTATTACGGCGGAATCGATCTCAGCTATCCGGTGGCGGACTGGCTCGCAGCCACAATTGGCTATGCCTATACTGACACCAGCCGTTATTCTGTGCGTCGCCAATTCCTGATCGACGGGAACAATATACCGGCAGGCGTTGGCGCGCTGCGTCCCGATCTGCTTCTGGGCGATGCGCTGATCGAATATTACGGCATAGGCCTGAACGAGCCGACCCAGACCGATCCCGCCTTTCAGGCAGATTTGGAAATCCAGGCGGGTTACGGCAAAGTATCGATCAACCCAGTATTTGGTGTGAATCTGGATGTTGGCATGCGTTACGAGGATGCCAAGCAATCGGTTCAGGCAGTGGCCTTGTTTGACAATCCCTTTGTTTCGCTGGCCAGCACGTCACTCAATAATGACTACTTCCTGCCCGGTGCCACGCTTACATGGGAAGTTTCAAGCAATGTGCAATTGCGCGCCAGTGCATCGAAAACGATTGCTCGCCCACAGTTCCGTGAACTGATTTTCCAGCCTTACACTGATCCGGAAAATCAGCGGCAATATGTTGGCAATCCGGCACTGCTCGATTCAGAACTTATGAATGCGGAAGCCCGCGCAGAATATTACTTCGGTCGTGGCAATCGCCTGTCGCTCGCCGGTTTCTACAAGGAAATCGACAATCCTATCGAACCCTATGTCTCGATCGGTGCAGACACCAGCTATACTACCCGTTTCGCCAATGCGCCAAAGGCCGAACTGTATGGTGGTGAATTTGAATTCAGCATGACCAAGCCCCTGCTTGACTGGGGTGCCAGCGGTTGGCTGGAATCGAAGCAATTGGTGCTGGTGGCCAACTACACCTACACTCAGTCAAAGCTGAAAGTGGCCGCTGGCGACACAACGCGCATCTTCACCGCAGGCGTCGGTGCAATCGAAAATGATGCTACACTGTTCTTCAACGATGGTGATCCGCTAACGGGCCAGTCCGATCATCTGGTCAACATGCAGTTTGGCATTGAAGATCAGGACAAGCTGCAACAACTGACCGTGCTGGTCAATTACGCAAGCACACGCGTGACGCGACGCGGTGCAGCCGGCCTGCCCGATATCGTCGAAAATCCTGGCCTGACATTGGATATTGTCGCGCGGCAGGAACTGAACATGTTCAAACTTCCTCTCGAACTGAAATTCGAAGCACGTAACATTACTGGCCGGGGTAATTTCGAATATCAGCAGGCCGGTGGGAACCGCATCTCAGTAAACAGCTATGATGTGGGTACCACTTTCAGCTTCTCGGTTTCGGCAGAATTCTGATTTAGCTGACAGCTATGCACTAATGGGCCGCCTGGATTATCCGGGCGGCCTTTTTTGTGCCTCTCTGTGAGTCAGGAAGCGTACAAACGCCCAAACAACAGCCGGTCAATTAAGGTCGAAAACATATCCCATGGAACGGATTGTGCGCAGCGGGTTTCCCCCACCTGCTGAAATGATTGCGCGGCGCAAACGGCCAATCCAAACATCAACAGTCCGTTCATCAATTGGCGGATCTTCCTTGCCTAATCCGGCAATCAGTTCTTCACGCGTTAGTACCCGATTGCTGTTTTCGGCCAGAAAACGAAGCAGCCTGAATTCATTGGGCCGCAGATCAATCGCACGGCTCCGCCAATAAGCCCTCAAGGCTGCCATATCGATCACCAGATCGCCATAATCATACCGATCTATCGCGTGTCTTTCCGACTTGCCAACACGCAAAGCCAGAACACGGTCCAGAACTGCCGAACGGCTTAGCGGGCCGATAATATAATCGTCCGCACCTGCCTGTAGGGCGCGTTTTCGGAATTCGAGGTTATCGTCTTCCAGAACCATGGTGATGTGTGCCGAGGAAGTTTGTGGATTGGCACGAAGTCGGCGGCACATCTCAAGGCCTGCCAGATCATCCATAACCCAATCAACGAACGCCCAAACTGGGCCATCCAGAAGAATAGCAGGGCCATTGGACGAAAGGCGCGAAAAAACGAACCTTGCACCATCATGCTCAAAAGGTTCGAAACTTTCAACTTCCTGATTTGTCAGAAAAATATTCACGACTGACATCTAAAACTAGCCCCGTTAGTCTGGACTAGATGCCTGCCATATGTGACGTGTTTGTGACCCAATTCACTTCAATTTCTTCCTATCGAATGGGCACAAAGATCCCAGTCATTATGACCAAGGTATGACAGTCGGCATTCTTGATGGATGATCTGGGTACCATCTGCGAACGTCTGAACGGTTTCACTCAATGATTCGCCGCTCGACGAGACAAAACAGGGCCATGGAAACGACGATTGACACGCGGACTTTTCTGGCGGACGCCATACGTCGTGCCCTGTCGGGGCAAGATGTACCCAACCCGCAAGTTGAACAACATTATGCAGGCTGGCGCGATCTGAGCCTGACACAGCGAAGCGCCTTGGTACAATTACAAAACTGGTCAAAGGACGGCCCATTACGGGCTGAATTTGCACCGCATGCTGAATATAGTCAGCACAGATTGACCCATTTGCTGGACGAACTGGAAGCACTTAACTGAGAGTTGCAAGCTGGCAGTAAATGTGTGGTGTTGGTCTATCCCAACCATGCATAAGCGTGCGGGTGTTTTTGAAATGGCTTCCCCATCTCACACAGTTTGCGGTTGCGCGATCACTGCACGAACGCTGTCAATATGGTCGCCTTTTCGATTACGGTTAGCCGGGCAATTACTTCGTGCACCAGTTCGCAACAAACCCGCCCAATTTTGACTGCGAACAGTAAGTAAACGCTACACTACTAGGCAAAGCACCCTAGGATTGTTGATTACCGCTGAGAGTTGACCCGGGATTTTCATCGAGAAGTGACCCGGGTGGTGTTTATGTCCCGCGATG
>JADCLP010000017.1 GCA_014983025.1 Erythrobacteraceae bacterium E2-1 Yellow Sea
AAGCATTTCGCCAATGCTGCCTAATCCCCCAACTGGGTGACGCCGCGCGGCCGTGCCCCATGTTTGCAACAGAGCCCTTATCCGGACGCATTGCGGCTTCACGGACTTTGGCGACAACGCGGTGGCGCGTTTCCGGCTGACGCGGTGGCTCTACGCCCTGTGCTGGAGCGGTGATGATCGACCCGCCCCGTTGATCGATCGCGCGGCCGCCTGGCTGATCGCCAACAAGGTGCTGCTGCCGGGCGTCACGGTGCTCGAGCGCCTGGTCGGCAGAATCCGCGATCGTGCGCGCACCCGGCTTTGGCGGAATCTGGTCGCCTCTCTGAGCGATGACCAGCGCGCACGCATCGCCGCGCTGTTTGACGAAGGGGACACGTCGACGTTCGCCGCCCTGGACGCGCTGCGCACCATTCCCTCCAAGCGCATGCCGACCGAACTCTACCGCCACCTCGATCGGCTCGATGCGGTCCGCGCGTTCAATCTGCGGCCATCGCCGCCACGGGGCGTTCCCGCCACAAGCCTTGAGCGGCTCGCGCGGGTGGCGCGCGTTGGCAAGCCGTCGGCCATCGCCGTTCTTCAGGAGCCGCGTCGAACCGCGACCATAGCCGCGCTCTTTCATACGCTCGAAGCGGCCGCTCAGGACGATGCAGCCGAGCTGGCCGAGGCGCTGCTCGCGGACATGGTCAAGGGAGCCGAAGCCGCCGACAAGCAGGCCCGGCTGCGCAGCCTGCGCGATCTCGATGGCGCTGCGATGCTGCTTCATAGGGTGGGTCTGCTGGTATTGACCGACGACGCCTTGCCCCTTTCCGAATGGCGGGACACGCTCTTCGAGCAATTGCCTAGGCCCGATATCGAGGCGGCCATGGCTAAGGTGGAGGCAATCGCCAGGCCTGTTGACACAAAGCCCTACGACCAACTGCGCACGAAATGGCGGAGCGCCCGACGACTGTTTCGCGAAGTCGTCACCCGCATCGAGACCGATGCCGCCCCGGGCGGCAAAGCCGTCAAGGCCGCGATAAGCTACCTCAAGGGCGTGGACGACTGGTCGTCGCTCGCCAGGATGCGCGGTGCACCGACCGCCGCGATCCCGAAGGCGTGGCGGCAACAGGTCCTGGATCATGACGGCAGGGTGCATGACCCGAAAGCCTATGTCTTCGCGATCATCGATGCGTGGCGTCTCGCGATCAAGCGTCGCGACGTGTTCGCCACGCCGGGCATCCGATACGGCGATCCCCGGCGCGGGATGCTCGAGGGCGAGAGCTGGCACACGTCCAGGTTGATGGTCGCACGCGCGCTGGGCCGATCCCTCGACGCCAATAGCGAGATCGACGGTCTCTCGCGCCTGCTCGACGAGGCATATCGCCATGTCGCCGCGCGCAGCGTCGACAATCCGGACCTGCGGTTCGAGACGGTCGCCGGCAAGACCGGGATCGTCGTCACGCCCCTCGATAAGCTCGATGAACCCGAGAGCCTGCGTGCGCTTCGCGCCGCCATCCAGACCCGCATGCCGAAAGCGGGCATGCCGGACATCTTTCTTGAAGTCATGGCGCGAACCGGATTTGCCAAATCCTTTAGCCATCTGAGCGAGCGTCAGGCCACCGTCGAGCATTTCGAAACAAGCCTGTGCGCGGTCCTGGTCGGCGGTGCCTGCAACATCGGCCTTGAGCCGGTGGTCCGCCCGGAATTTGCGGCGCTGCGGCGCGACCGGCTTTCCTGGGTCAGTCAGAATTTCATTCGCCCCGAAACCATCGCCGCGGCGAACGCCGCGATCGTTGCCGCGCACAGTCGTCTGGATATCGTCCAACATTGGGGCGCCGGCGAGGTGGCCAGCGCCGACGGCATGCGTTTTGTCGCTCCGTCGAGCGCCATACACGCCGGTCCCAACCCCAAATATTATGGCCAGGAGCGCGGCGTCACCTGGTACAACATGATCTCCGATCAGTTCAGCGGTCTGGGCGGCGCGGTCATCCCCGGCACCTTGCGCGACAGCCTGGTCGTCCTGGCTCTCCTGCTGGAGCAGGAAACCGAGCTCGAACCTCTGGAAATTATGACCGACACCGCCGCCTATTCCGACGCCATTTTCGGCCTGTTCTGGCTCCTGGGTTACCGTTTCAGTCCGCGTCTGGCGGACATCGGCGGCGCGAAGCTCTGGCGGATCGACCGCCAGGCGACTTACGGACAATTCGATGCGCTCGCCTGGGGCAGGATCAACATCGCTCTGATCCGGGAAAACTGGCCGGACCTGATCCGCCTGGCCGGATCGCTCAAGCTTGGTCACCTCAAGGCCGCAGGCGTCATGCGCATGCTGCAGGTCAAAGACCGCCCGACGACGCTGGCCAAGGCCCTGTCCGAACTCGGGCGCATCATCAAGACGCTGCACATCCTGCGCTACATCGACGACCGACCATTCCGGCGTCGGATATTGTTTCAGCTCAACCGGCAGGAGTTGCGCCACAAGCTCGGGCGGCGCGTCCATCACGGCGACCGCGGCGAAATCAGAAGCCCTCTGCGCCAAGGCCAAGGTGAGCAGCTTGGCGTCCTTGGTCTCGCCCTCAACGCCATCGTCCACTGGAACGCCGTCTACATGCAGGAAGCCGTGCGCCAACTCGGGGATGCAGGGACACCCGCGTTGCCCGCCGATATCGCCCGACTTTCGCCGATATCCTGGCGTCACATCAATTTCCTCGGGCGCTACGACTTCTCCGTGCCCGACGCCGTCGCCAACGGCGGTCTCAGGCCGCTACGCCAACCTAATTCCGAATGGGACTTTTGAAAAGAAATATCGACCCTTACGACACTTTCCTGTTCCGCTCAGCCGCACGACCCTCGAATGCGGCCCAGCGACGTGCGCTCGATGCGGCCGGCTGCAAGCGGGTGTTCGAGGAAACCGCCAGCGGCGGACGGTGGGATCGGCCGAAGCTCCTCGAGATGATCGGGCAGCTGCGTGACGGCGACGTAGTGGTCGTCTGGAAGCTTGACCGGCTGTCGCGCAGTCTGAAGGACATGCTGCATATCATGGAGCGGATCGAGATCGCGGGCGCGGGCTTCCGCTCGTTGACCGAACCGATCGACACCACCACGGCCGCGGGGCGTATGATGATGCAGATGGTGGGCAGTTTCGCGGAATTCGAGCGCGCGATGATCCGCGAACGCACCAGCGCCGGGCTCGCCCAAGCCCGCGCCGAAGGTAGGATTGGCGGACGGCGACGCAAGCTGGCTGACAAACAGCGCCGCGAGATCGCGGAGTCCGTCGTCTCCGGCCGCAAATCCGGCGCCGAGATGGCGCGACTTTACGATGTTAGCGAGCCGACCGTCTCAAGAATTGTAGCAGAGCATCGTCAGCGAGAAGATCAGGCATGACGAGCATTGCTCGTACTCTCTGGAGTGCTCTCCGCGGAACCGCCATCGGCATTTTTGAAAGCTATCGACTTGGCTTCAGGTCAATGGTTCTGGCGCCGACGATCTTGGTTTTGGCGGCGCTTCCCGAACTTGCGCAGCATATAATTTAAATCAATATCGGTATGTTCGACAGCTTGGAGGCGGCACGGCGCCTACAAAGCTCCGCAATTCGAGAATATGTTGGATACCCAAAGGTTGCCGCTGTCTGGATCGCTGCGTTCCTCATCGCAAGATTCTGGTCGAAAAGATCTGCGAAAGCCGCTGTTGTCGTACCCCTGCACATATTGGGAAAGGCAGCTATCGGCATTGCCGCAATCATAGCGGTCGGGTTTGTTGTAGTTAAATCGCTAGCGATGGTTTCGCCGCAGCTGGGTATTATTGCAACGCTGTTGTCTGGCGTAATCCAAGCAATGCTATTTCTCTGGACAATTGGCGTCTGGCTTGATGACGATCCCATAGCAATCAAGACTGCGTTCTCGAGCCGGGCACCGAGCGCGCTCTCTCTGCTCGTTATATTTCTCTTTTCGGTTCCCGCGGCTCAAGGTGCGCACCTGCTCATCCACAAGGCGGTGTTGGGTCAACCGCAGCCTGTAGTCTGGTCCCTCATGCTGTTCGACGCACTGATAATCGTTCCTCTATCAGCAGCGTTGAACGGCGCAGCTCTGTTCGTTGGATACCGTAGCGGCGCGACTTGGCGCGGTTGGGACAAGGATCCGATGGACGAAGCGAATGATCGGCATGGTCTACCGTGAATCTGTGTCCGAATAATGCACAGGGGCCTCAATGAGCAGATTTCAGGCTCAAATATGACGATGACTCGTAGGGAATGGGCAGAGCTTGCGATGAAGCTTTCCCACGACACCCCAAATCGTCGAGCCTTAATCGCTGATATCACGAAAAAACACACGCCGGCTGATGCGATAAAACTGGCCGATCAGATCGCCGGAATGGCGTTCCTGAATGCAAAGCGACAGTAGTGGGGTTCCGGCTAAATCAACGCCGGCTGCGGCGGTGCCTCGGCCGTTGCCACGTAGGGAGCGACATTGATCTCCCCTTCCCGCTTCTTGGCCTGGGCGATGTCGTAGCTGGCCTGCATCCGCATGAGCGTCTCCATGTCCACCCCGAACGCCTTGTCGAGCCTGATCGCCATATCGGGCGACAGGGAGGCCTTCTCGTTCAGGAAGTTGGAAAGCGTCGGCCTGGTAATGCCGAGCACCTTGGCAGCGGCCGACACATTGAGGCCAAGCGGTTCAAGGACCATCTCGCGGGCAAAAGCGCCTGGATGGCTGGGGTTCTTCATTCGTATAGCCATGATACCACCTCCTTAGTGGTAGTCTTCAAAGTCTAGGTTTTCGATCTCGTTCAGTTCGTTGACCTCAAAAGTTATGCGCCAGTTCCGGGTCACGGTGAGGCTCCATGTCCCCTTCCGGTCGCCGGTAAGCTGATGCGCCTTCCACATCTGGAGCTTCTGGACGGCCTCGATTCCCGGCGCGGCTTCAAGGAAGGCGACGATCGTTTCGATTTTGGCGAGTGGTGCTGCCGGAACCCCGGAAGCCACCCCGTCCTCGATCAACCGTCTCAATCCCTTGTGCGCGATGCTCTTGATTTCCACTAGAAGAGGCTATCAGGTTTAAGCGAAAGTGTAAAGTTACGCATTACACCCCCTCCTGCCAAGCATTCTTTTGTTCGATCAGAACAATGGGACCATTCTTTCGTCCCGACCTGCCTTCGGCAGATCGACGCGCACAGCGGCAGGCAGGCCCTGTAACCCCGCATTTGCTCGACATTCTGAGGAATGCTGAACACTGGTCGCGCTACACACGCCATTTTGGGCCGCCGTCCGGAAGCGATCCAAAAATCACCCGCGCCGTGCAGCGCTATCTTTTCACGGTCTTTGGCTATGGCTGCAATCTGGGGCCGAGCCAAACCGCCCGCCATGCGCCCCATATTGCAAGTTCGCAGACGCTGCGCCGACTCAATGCCCAGCACATCAACGCGACCAAGCTTGAATCCGCCATGACGGACATCATCAATATTTACGCAGGCTTTCCGCTGCCACATCAATGGGGCACCGGAAAAGCAGCGGTATCTGATGGTACGCACGTGCCCTTGCGAGAGAACAACCTGATCGGGGCACGCCATATTCGTTACGGCGATTACGGGGCCATCGCCTATCATCATGTGGCCGACACCTACATCGCGCTGTTCACAACGTTCATACCTTGCGGCGTGTGGGAGGCGGTCCATATCTTTGACGGCATGCAAAAGAACAGCTCGGTCATTCAGCCCGACACGCTGCACGCCGACACCCATGGGCAAAGCGAGCCGGTTTTTGGTCTCAGCCGAATGTTGGGAACCAAATTGATGCCGCGTATGCGCACCTGGGCGGACGTCACGCTGTACCGCCCCGGAAAATCCGCGCGTTACAACCATATCGACGGACTCTTCACGGACACCATCAATTGGCGGCTCATCGCGCGGCACTGGCGTGATCTGATGCAGGTCGTGCTCTCGATCTAGGCGGGCCTTGTCATACCATCGATGTTGCTCCGAAAACTCGGCACACACAATCGCAAAAGCCTGCTCTACCAAGCCTTTCGTGAGCTAGGCCGAGTGGAGCGCACGCTGTTCCTGCTCAAATATATGTCCAGCGCCGAAATCAGGCAAAACATCAATGCCCAGACCACCACCAAAGTCGAATCCTTCAACGAATTTCTCGACTGGATCTCGTTCGGCGGCCCCGTCGTAAAGAGCGGTGATCCCGTCGAGCAAGAAAAGCAGCTCAAATACGCCACCCTTGTCGCCAATACCGTGATGCTCAGCAACGTCGCCAATTTAACCAGCGTGCTCACCGCAATGATCGAGGATGGCCATGTTGTCACTCTCGAACTCGTCGGCCATCTCAGCCCCTACAGTCGCGAGCATATCCGCAGATTTGGGCGCTTCGTTCTCGACATGGACCAAATCCCGGCCCCGTTAAATCCCGCCCCAATACCGTTCAAAACCGCCTTGTGATAACATTTTACACGTATCCTCAACATACCTCAAGGGGAGTGGCTTCGCACTCGTAATAGCGTTTCATCTCTAATGAAGCGCATCGACATTGGTCTTCCGGCGGTCGATAGCCCCGATATCCGTTGTTTCTGCGTCGACCCCAATGTACAACTTGTGCTATTGGCAGTGATGAGAGGCTTCGTATTTTACGGGCCAACCACTCAATTTCACCCATCATCTTTATGTCGGCGCGGTCCACTATCAAGTGCAGACCTGCATCCGTCGTTTCACACCCTCAATTCAGTTGCAAGGCGGTGTCATAATCCTGTCCTGGGCCGATGATCCGATGCACGAAGATGCAATCCGACTCGACAGAATAGAGAATTCCATATCCCTTGTGGGAACGACGCCTGATCCCATGCTGTTCATAGCGCGGGACCAGCGGGAAGGCGCGGGGCATGTCGCCTATGCGTTTCGCGGTGCCGCGCAGATCGTCAACGAATGAGATCGCGCGTGCGGGATTGTCCTTCTCGATATATCTTCTGATGCCTTCGAGGTCGCGCGTGGCCCGTGTGGACAGCGTGACCTTCATTGACGCGATTCACCGCTCGCCGTTTTCTGAATATCGGCAATGAGAGTGTCACAAACTTCGTCGAGATCATGACCGCCACCGGCCTTCATCTCCTGAAGGCTTTCATCAATCGACGCATCGAGTTCCTTCAGCCAGCGTTCTTCGTCAACGATCGCGCTCTGATCGCGGCGGATCAGGTCGCGCACATAATCGCTGACGCTGGCATATTGGCCGCTGTCGATCCGGTTCTGCACATAGTCCCGTAGGGGATCGGGCAGGGAAACATTCATGGTAGCCATCGGTTGATACCTCCAATCACCCCTATATGGCAAAGATTGCCACGACATGCAATCATGCCCCTCTCGCCGTTCTTGCCGATGCTGCTTTGCTATCATTATAGCTATCATCTGTATATCATACCGCTACTCATATGCATTCATTCCGACATTAAAAGGAAATACTGGGAGTGGCCCTTCGGGAACGGCTCTATCTCCGCGTGACCGCTCCGACCAAGCCCGCAAGCGGTCTTGGCGCGTCCGCGTGACGATCCTCGCGTGCGCCAGGGGCAAGGCCCTGCCCTGTCGTGCCGGCGTGCGCCGACGTGGATCTTCGTTTGCGTGGGGAGAGAGCGTTCCGCCCCCCTCTCCCACGCAACGAGAATAGACGGGCCGTGGCTCACTCGGCTGCGCCTCGCTGCGCCCGCACCACCCCGTCGATTCCCGCTGCCCCCTCTCCTGCTGGCGTTCTTGGGCGTCCGTGTTCCGGCCGATGGCATGGCCATCGCCGAACAGGCGATTTGAAGGGAGTAAAGACGGTGACCCACGAAACCCGCGAAAGCTGGCTCAATGCGGTGGCGCTGGGCATGGCCCCCTTGTTCGAGGCGCTGGACGCCCCCCTGCCCGACCGGGTGCGCGTGGCGATCGGCTTCACCAGCAGGGGAGCCAAGGGCAAGGCGATCGGCGAGTGCTGGGACAACCGGCTCAGCGCGGACGGGCATTTTGAAATCTTCATCCGCCCGGACCTCGCCCACGCGCCCGACGCCATGTCGGCGCAGATCGCGGCCATCCTCGCGCACTAGCTGGTCCATGCCGCTGTCGGTATCCCGGCAGGGCATGGGAAGGCGTTTGAACGGGTCGCGCTGGGAGCTGGGCCTTGTCGGGCCGATGCGCGCCACCACCCCCGGCGATGCCTTCCTTGTGGCCGTCGCGCCGATCCTCGCTGATGTCGGCCCCCTCCCCCATGCCCGTCTCAACACGGTCGGAGAGTCGACCGCGCCCAAATGGCTGGAGCTGGCCGGAGCGCCGCTTTGCCCGATCGAGGATCATGGGCGGATGGAGCATGAGCCGCTGGACGACGAGGGCGAGCACGGCGAATAATCGCCGCGATCAAATGTATATCGTCTGGATTTACAAACGACGCTATAACGCGCTTATATTGCCAGCGGAGTGAGAGCGGAATGATATTGGTAGTCGGGAACACCAAGGGCGGCGTCGGCAAGACCACGCTCGCCGTCAACCTTGCGGTAGCGCGCGCGCTCGCGGGCCGCGACCTCCTGCTGGTGGACGGCGACGAGCAGGGGACCGCCCTCACTTTCACCCAGCTTCGCGCCGAACGGCTAGGCAAGGCCGGCTATACCGCCGTCGCGCTTACCGGCGCTGCGCTGCGCAGCCAGGTCCGCCAGCTCGCCGCCAAATATGCCGACATCATCATCGACGTGGGCGGGCGCGACACCGGCTCACTGCGCGCCGCGCTCACCGTGGCCGACACGCTGCTGGTGCCGGTGCAGCCGCGCAGCTTCGACGTGTGGGCGCTGGATCAGGTGGCGACGCTGGTGGCCGAGGCGCGCGAGATCAACGAGGGACTGCGCGCCGTCGCGATCCTCAACGGCGCGGACCCGCAGGGCGGCGACAATGAGGCGGCCCTGCAGATGATCGGCGACATCGAGGGGATCGAGGTGCTGCCCACCTCGATCGTGCGCCGCAAGGCGTTCCCGAACGCGGCGGCCGAGGGCAGGGGGGTGGTCGAGCAAATCCCGCGCGACGCCAAGGCGATCGACGAATTGACCGCGCTGATCGGCGCGGTATTTGTATAGCATGATGATAGCGGAGTGAGTTTCGATGGCTATCGCTCGTAAACCGAACAGCAAGCCCAAACCCCCCGTCGATGACGATGCGGCGGACGCTTTCATTGCCGGGGCCGCCAAACCCGCGACGCCGACGATCGAGACGGCGGCCGAGGATGGCCCGCGCAAGTCGCCGGTCATGCTGCGCTTCGACCGCGCCTTGTTGGCGAAGGTCGATAGCGCCGCGAAGCGGCGCGGCATCAGCCGCAGCGCGTGGATTCAGTTCACCGTGAGCAGGGCGCTCGACGCCGGCGAAGGGTGAAGCGCTGGGGGTGAAGCGCAGCGGATCGTAGCGCGGCGCGCGAAAGGTGAGTTTTTGGGGTAGGGGCTCACCGTTCGGCGGCGGGCAGGTTGAAGTCCACGAGCACCGGCATTTCGGGAATACCGCCGCGCATCTTCGCGCGGCGGACGATGCTGTGCTGATCGATCAGGTTTTGCGCGTCGCGGCGACCGCTCGATGTTTTGGACATCCACAGCATCGCGACCTTTTCGACCTTGCGGCCTTTCTTGATCGGCGTGAAATCAACATAGAAAGGGCAGAGCTTGTTAATTTCCTCCTGGGCGACCTTGAGGCAATATTTGTTGAGATCGGCGAAGCGTTCAAGCTTGCCTTCCGGCACGTTGAGCAGTCCGCGCAGCTCCGCGATCGTGAACTCTTCGCTTTGCTTGTATTCGAGGCCGATCCGGCGCTCGATCATCTCATAGAGGCACAGCGCGTATTTCGACTCGAAACAATACATCACTTGAGTCTTGAGGCGCGCATAGACCTCGCTGTTGCGTAGTATCTCGATCAGTTCCTCGGGGATGCGGTAGAGCAGGAAGCCGTCCTTTTCGAGGCTTTCATCGCTGGGGCCGAGAAGCTGGACGCGGCGCTTGTAGCTCTTGCCGACCTTGCGGATGGTGACGATCGCGATGGTGCCCATCAGGCGCAGCAGCGAGCTTTCGATGCGCTCATTGCCTTGGTGCGTGCCCTTGAGCGCGGTCTTGGCGATGCGATGGATGACCGGCTCGCCGATGCGCTCCCAGGCGTTGGCGATCAGCAGATTGTAGATTCGGCGATCGGTGAGGTTGAGGGGGGTCAGCTCGACAATATCGACCAGCTCGCCGGGTTTGACGATTTCCCCGTAATTGGCCGGATCGAACGGGTTTCCGCGCCCTTTTTGCGCGAGGGTGCGGGCAGGGGTATCGACCAAGGCAAGCTGTGCCTTGGCGCCGTCCAAAGGTGAGGTTGCATGGGACATGCGCTCACCTTACCACCAATGGTGAGCCAGGCAATTCCTAAAACTCGCCGTTCGAGCGAACGGTGAGGGGCTACCCCAAAACTCACCGTCGATCGGGCGGCTACCCGAAAGCTCACCGGACTCGACCCCAACACTCACTTTTACCGGCCCCAAAACTCACCCAAGGCTACCCCAAAACTCACGCGACTCGACCCCAACGCTCACTTTTCACGGTCATTTCCCTGGGTTTTCTGCGGGTTTGAAGGCCCCTGAATCTTGAATCTAAGAAGAATCATTGAATTAGAAGGCGAAGGGTGAGTTTTGGGGTAGCGCTGCCTGTGGATAACTTTGCGTCCGATGCAGCAACAACACCGAAAAGAAGAAAAGCACCGCCTCTTGGGGGCTTCGCCCCCGCTGGCTCGCGGCCATCGGCCGCCCCGGATCGCTAAAGCGATCCTCCCACCCGGCATCCCCATGATGAGCCGGCTACGCCGGTACGTTATTTGTTTTACTAGAATCATTTATACGCTGCGCCCACACCGCCACCACAGCGCCAGCGGCACCATCGCAAATTGGCTTTCCAGAAAAGCCAGGCGGATAGGATGGCGATCCGATTGAGAGGGCAAGGGAAAGGGAAACGTTGCCACAGGCGCGATTTGCGGGCGGCTCATGGCATCGTCGGCGAGATCGAGGGCGACAGGGTCGATACGGGCGAGCGGATTGAACGCGGCCTCGACCATGCCCGTCACCCCGAACGGATCGAGGACATGGACTGTCAAACGGCGTTCAAAAGGGACCCCCGATCGGCGTCGAAGAGGGACCCCCTTTTCAGATAATATGATGCTGGTTTGTTGAAGATGGCCTTGCGCTGCGTGCGGCGGAGGGCGGGCGTAGCCCGACCGGAGGCGCGCGCAGCGCAAGATAGATTTTTGAAGGCGCCGAAGGTGGCTGTCAGCTGCGGTTTTTGAAGCGCCAGCTGTCGTTGCCCGTCTCGACGATATCGCAGTGGTGGGTGACGCGGTCGAGCAGCGCCGTGGTCATCTTGGGATCGCCGAACACGGTCGGCCATTCGCCGAAGGCGAGGTTCGTGGTGATGATGACGCTGGTCCGCTCATAAAGCTTGCTGATGAGGTGGAACAGCAACTGCCCTCCCGAGCGGGCGAACGGCAGATAACCGAGCTCGTCGAGAACGATCAGGTCGAGCCGCGACAGCTGCGCCGCCAGGGTCCCGCCTTTGCCGATCCGGGTCTCCTCTTCGAGGCGTGTCACCAGATCGACGGTGTTGAAGTAGCGGGCGCGAGCGCCCCTTCGCACGACATTGGCGGTGATCGCGATGGCGAGGTGGGTCTTGCCTGTCCCCGTGCCGCCGACCAGCACGATATTGCGGCGAGGCGGGAGGAAGGAGCCATCGTGAAGGGAGCGGATCATCTCCTCATTGATCGGTGTGCCCTCGAAGCTGAACCGCTCCAGGTCCTTCACCACGGGCAGCCTCGCAGCCGTCATCCGATAGCGGATGGAGGCTGCATCCCGGTGGGTCGCCTCAGCACGGAGCAGGTCGGTCAGTATCTCCATGGTGGTGCGCTTGCGCTGGAGGCCGGTGGTGACCGCCTCGTCGAACGCCGCCGCCATGCCCTTGAGTCCGAGGCCGCGCATCGTGTCGATCATATCATGCCGCTGCATCATAGCCTCGCAGCAGATCATAGCGGGCACAGTCGGCGAGCGGAGGATGCTGCAGCATCCGGTCTTCCGAAGTGACGATGCTGTGGGGTGTCGCCGGCTCGCGGCGCCGGGAGAGGATGTTGAGGATCAGCTCGTCGCTGGCCGTTCCGTTCGCCAACGCTTCGCGCACGGCAGCCTCTACCGGCTCCAGGCCATCGGTGAGCACCGCCGAGAGGACCCGCACGAACCTGCGATCGGCCTCGTCCCCGGTGCCGAGCCTTCGCCGTAATCGGTGCAGGGCGGGCGGCAGATCCCAGTCCTGGAACGGTGCGCCGTTACGCAGCGCGCCGGGCTTGTGCGCGAGGACCGGCAGATAATGCCAGGGATCGTATATCGTGCGGTTCCGACCGAAGTGGCGCTCATGCTCCCCGACGATCGCATCGCCGCAGCGTATGACGATGCGATCGGCATAGGAGCGCACCTGAACGGTCCGGCGTGCGGCCGTCGACATGACCGAGTAGCGGTTGCGATCGAAGCTGATGAGGCAGGTGCCGGTGACGGCATGCTCGCTCTCATGGAAGCCGTCGAACGGTGCCAGGATCGGCTGCAGGGCCGGTCGCTCCATATCCAGCGCCTCGGCGACGGTAATATCCCCGCGTTCGGGATGGGCATGATGCTCGGCCCAGCGCCGGCACTCGGCCTCCAGCCACCCGTTGAGCTCGGCCAGGCTGGCGAACCGGAGCCGCGGCTGGAAGAAGCGGCCTCGGATTGTCTGGACCTGCTGCTCGACCTGGCCCTTCTCCCATCCCGCCGCCGGCGAGCAGGCGGTCGGCTCGACCATGTAATGATCGGTCATGATCAGGAAGCGGCGGTTGAACACACGCTCCTTGCCGGTGAACACGGCCGTCACCGCCGTCTTCATATTATCGTAGATACCGCGTCGCGGCACACCGCCGAAGAACGCGAACGCCCGGGCATGGGCATCGAACAGCATCTCCTGGCCCTCGCGCGGATAGGCCCGGACATAGGGTGCGCGCGAGTCGCAGAGACGCATATGCGCCACCTTCACCCGCATCGGCTTGCCGGCGATCTCCACATCCTCGTGGCTCCAGTCGAACTGGTAGGCCTCACCCGGCTGGAAGGTCATCGGGATGAACGCCGGTGCGCCTTCGCCAGCATCCTTCCGCCGCGCAGCACGCCAGCGCGCCGCATAGCGGCGCACCGCATCATAGGATCCATCGAACCCCTCGCGCACCAGCAGGTCATGGATACGCGTCATCCGTAGCCGATCGCGGCGGCCGCGACCTTCGTTCTCCTCAAGCAGCGCATCGAGACGATCCTGATAAGGACCGATCCGCGGCAGCGGCTGGACTTTGCGCTGATAGTTGAACGCCGCCTCCGGCGACCGGATCGCTTTGCGGACGACCTTCCGCGACAAACGAAGGTCACGAGCGATCGCCTTGATCGCCTTACCCGCTGCATGCTCACGCCGAATCCGAACCACTGTCTCCACGATCAACATCCCGTTCTCGCCAACTGATCAAAACCAGTCGGCCGACTAAATCCCCGGGATGAAGGGGTCCTTTTTGCACGCCGATCACCCCACGAAGGGGGTGCCTATTGCACGCTGATCCTCAATGGACCGGGCCAAACCTGGCGCGGTAGTGGGCGGTGATGCGGGCATTTTCGCCCTTGGGGTCGATGCAGACGACTGAGCCGGGATAGTCGTGCAGATTGGGTATGATCGTGCCCACGCCCTTGCCGGTGCGCGTCGGCCCGAGCCGTGGGTGTCGTCGCCGGCGGGGCCGCCGTAGCTTCGACATCGAGCCTGGTCATACTGTTTCACTCCCTTGCGCTTCCGTGTCGAAGGCGCGTTTGCCGCGCCGTTTCCAGAGCGCCAGGACATTGCCGGCATCGTCGCCCTGGGCGCGGGCGACCAGTTCGAGCATCGCGCCGTAGAGGGTGGCGCGATCGTCGTCGGTGAGATCGACGAGGCCGGCTTTGTGGACGAGGCCGCCCAGCTCGATCAGGTGGCGGGTGCGTTCCCGGCGTTGCACGACCCAGCCCCTCGTATCGGTGCGGCGCTGTCCGGCCTCAGCCCTGTGAACCGCCTGAGCCAGTTTTGTCTGCGCCCTGGCCGTTGCCTGCATCGCCTTTACCAGCCTTACGCCCGCGTCGCTGAAAGAAGACAGCGCCATCGGAGCGCCACGCCTCCCGGTTTCCCTCAACCTGCGCTTGCGCAACGATGTGGAGCAGCGCACCGGCCAGCACTTCGGGATCGAGCGCATCGGCCCCTGTGGACGCGACGAGTTCGCCGAGCTGCTGTATCTTCCTGGCCTTCAACGTCCTGGCCTTGTCGCCGAGCGCTTTCAGCTCCGCGTCATAGTCGCGCACCTTGCGCATCATCTTCTCCCTCGCGCCTACAGCAGAAGCCGCAGCGTAGCACAGCATGCGTGCGACAAAACTGGACGGATCAGAAAATGCGGCGAAGTCAATCATGCGAACGGTAGAGAGTCTGAGTGCGCGCTTATACGTCGTTGCCGACATGCGCTTGACAAGGCAGTATAGAAGCCATCATGGCGATCTACCATTTCTCAGCCAAGGTCATCAGTCGCGCCAACGGATCGAGCGCGGTTGCGTCGGCCGCCTACCGTTCAGCGTCCGAGTTGCACGATGACCGGCTTGGACGCGATCACGATTTTAGCAACAAGGCGGGCGTCGTCCATTCGGAAGTGATGTTGCCGGAGGGCGCGCCGGAGCGCTTAAACGATCGTTCGACCTTGTGGAACGAGGTCGAGGCGGAGGAGAGGCGCAAGGACGCGCAGCTTGCCCGTGAGGTTGAGTTCGCGATTCCGCGCGAAATGAACACGGCTCAGAGCGTGCAGCTCGCCCGCGATTTCGTCGAAAAGCAGTTCGTCGATCGGGGCATGGTCGCGGACCTGAACGTGCATTGGGACAGGGGCAAGGACGGCGAACCCAAGCCGCACGCGCATGTCATGCTGTCGATGCGCGAGGTTGGCGCGCAAGGGTTCGGGCAGAAGGTGCGCGACTGGAACAGCAACGCGTTGTTGCAGGAATGGCGGGTCGCGTGGGCCGATCATGTCAACGCGCGTCTGGCCGAACTGGATATCGATGCACATATCGATCATCGCACGTTGGAGGCGCAGGGCATCGACCTTGAGCCGCAGCACAAGATCGGGCCGGCAGGATCGCGCCGGTTCGGTCGGGGCGAGGATGCCGAGCGGGTTGAGGACCATGCCCGGATTGCGCGCGAGAATGGCGAGAAGATCATCGCCAGGCCAGAGATCGCGCTCGACGCGATCACGCGCCAACAGGCCACGTTCACGCGGCGCGACCTGGCGCAGTTCGCGTTCCGGCACAGCGACGGCAAGGACCAGTTCGACCAGGTGATGGGGGCGGTACGCGCCAGCTCCGAGCTGGTCGCATTGGGGAAGGACGGGCGCGGCGAGGATCGGTTCACTTCGCGCGACATGATCGAGACCGAGCAAAGGCTTGAACGTGCCGCCGATCGGCTTGCTGACAGGGCGGGGCATGGTCTCCCGGCGGCGACCCCTGGCAAGGGGCGCGCCGCCGGGAGTGGGGGCCTCGTGCTCGGGGCAGAGCAGCAGGCCGCACTGGACCATATAGCTGGTGATAGAGGGCTTTCAATCGTCATCGGCTATGCCGGCACCGGCAAGTCGGCCATGCTGGGCGTCGCCCGCGACGAATGGGAGCGCGCCGGTTACATCGTGCGCGGTGCGGCGTTGTCGGGAATCGCGGCGGAGAATCTGGAAGGCGGCTCTGCTATCCCCTCGCGGACGATCGCCAGCCTTGAGTATCAGTGGGAACAGGGCCGCGAGCTGCCGGGGCCGCGTGACGTGCTGGTGATCGACGAAGCGGGCATGATCGGCACGCGGCAGATGGAGCGGGTGTTGTCGCGCGCCGAACAGGCGGGGGCGAAGGTTGTGCTGGTCGGTGATCCCGAGCAGTTGCAGGCGATCGAGGCGGGTGCGGCGTTCCGTGCGCTCGCCGAGCGCCACGGTGCAGCCGAGATCACCACGATACGCCGGCAGCATGCGGACTGGCAGCGCGCCGCGACCAGGGCGCTGGCGACGGGCCGTACCGGCGAGGCGGTCCATGCCTATGAAGCCCATGGCATGGTGCAGGTGGCCGGGACGCGCGAGATCGCGCGCGCTGACCTTGTGGACCGCTGGGACGCGCAGCGCAGCGCCGACCCCGATCAGACCCGGATCATCCTCACCCACACCAATGCCGAGGTCCGCGACCTGAACCTGGCCGCGCGCGATCGGATGCGGGCCAGCGGCGAGCTGGGCGAGGACGTGCGCGTGTCGGCCGAGCGGGGATTGCGCGCGTTCGCGAGCGGCGACCGCATCATGTTCCTCAAGAACGAGCGCGGGCTAGGGGTGAAGAACGGCACGCTGGGGAAGGTCGAGCGCGTATCGCCCGATAGCATTGCGGTGCGGCTCGATGACGGGCGATCGATCGCGTTCGACCTGAAAGACTATGCCCATGTCGATCATGGCTATGCCGCTACCATTCACAAATCGCAAGGTGTAACGGTCGATCGGGCGCATGTGCTGGCGACACCGGGGATGGACCGCCACGCTGCCTATGTCGGGTTGTCGCGGCATCGTGATGGGGTGCAGCTCCATTACGGCCGCGACGACTTCGCCGACCAAACGAAGCTCGTCCGCACGCTGGGGCGCGAGCGGGCGAAGGATATGGCGTCGGATTATTACGTTCGGGACCGCGACGCCGAGGCCCGCGCCTTTGCCGATCGGCGCGGCCTGGCGGGCGAGATCCGCTTGGGCGAAACGCCTCGCGCGCCGCGGCGTGGCATGTTCGACGGGTTGAAACTGCCGACCGAGCCGGCGAAGGGCACCGAACGACCGCCCGCGCGTGCCGATCGGGTTGAGGATCGTGCGTTCGCGCGTGCGCTTGAGCGCACGTCGCGTTCAGCCGAGGCGGTGTTGCAGGCGCGTGCATCGGGCAGGCCGGTGCTGGAGCATCAGAAGGTCGCGCTCGAGCGCGCGACCCAGGCGCTCGACAGGATCAGGCCGGGAGCCGCGCGCGACCTGTCGGCGGCGATGCAGCGCGATCCCGCCTTGCTGCGCGAAGCGGCGGCGGGGCGCAGTGGCCCGCTGCTCGACTCGATAACGCAGGAAGCGCGCATGCGTGCCGATCCTGCCTTGCGCGCGGATCAGTTCGTGGAGCGCTGGCGACAGCTCTCCCAGGATAGCGAACGGCTTTATCGCGCCGACGACATGGCGGGCCGCGAGAAGGCGGGCAAGGAAATGGCCGGCATGGCGAAAAGCCTTGAACGCGACCCCCAGGTGGAATCGATCCTGCGCGGACGCACCCGTGAGCTGGGGCTTGAGATCGGCATGAACCGCGCGCGCGTCATGGGCGGCGGCGAGCTTGGTCGCCAGTTGGCGCACGAGCTTGGGATCGGCCGTGATCGCGGCCTCAGCCGGTAGGAGAGGATGATGGACGAGTATCGCGACGAGGCCGGTGCCGGCGACGATCCGGCGCTGGCGTTCGAGCGGTTGCGCGGCGAGGTGGCGCTGTTGCGCCATGCGGTCGAGGGGATGACCGCCGCGCGCGAGGCCATTGATATTCCCGACTATGAGCCGACGCTCGAGCGCACCGAAAAGGTGCTGGGCCTGTTGGTGCGGCAGATCGACGCGGTTCGGAACAGTCCCGCCATGACCCTCACCCCGGAAAATATGGGAGGCCGTTTAAACGCTTCTGTCGCCGATGCGGCCCGCGAATTACAGCACCAGGTCCAATCGGCGAAATCGACGATGGCAGCGGCCACCCACGACTTGCAGGACATGGTCGCGTCCGCGCGGCGGAAAGACGAGCAAAATCGCTTGCTGTCTATCGCCGCCGCCAGCGGCCTGGTGGCAGGGCTGGCGCTCTGTGCGCTGATGGCGGGACCGATCGCGCGCCTCGCGCCGGCACACTGGCTGTGGCCTGAGCGCATGGCCGCCCGTATCGTCAACGAACCGACCCCGTGGGATGCCGGCGCCTATCTGATGGCGCGCGCGTCACCGCCAAGCTGGGAGGCGATCGTCGCGGCGGCGAACCTGGTCAAACATAATCGCGAGACAATCGAAACCTGCCGCGAAGCCGCCGCCAAGGCGAAAAAGACCGCCCGCTGTACGATCACGGTCAAGCCTGCGGAATAGGCGCGGGCTTGCCGCCGACTTGTATAATTATAAAACTGTAGTCATATTTGGGCGATGACAGGCATCTGCTGTAGCTGGAATGCGTCGAAGGCCGCATCGAATCTAAAAAAGCATGGTGTCAGTTTCGAGACTGCGACGCGCGTGTTTTTCGATCCCTTCGCGCTCACCGAACAGGACCGCATTGAGGACGGCGAACCGCGATGGCAGACAGTGGGCCTGGCTGGAAGGCTATCTGCTGCTGCTGGTAGCGCATACCGTGGCGGAGGACGATGAGGCGGGACAGCCGGCCGAGGTCATCCATCAAGGCGATCACGCGGGATCTGCATGTGTCGCGAAAGGTCATCCGCAAAGCGATCCGAGCGCCGGAGGGCGCCTTTGATTATCAGCGTGACGCCCCAAGGAAATCATTACCCCATCTCCCAAATAGAGAGAATGCTCCGAAGCACTGTTACAAAGGCCAAGGGCTGATCGAGCATCAGATGGTGGCGTGCTTCCGGTATGGCGATCATCACAATGTCGTTTCCGCCCAGTTCACGGACGTAGGCGACGGATTCCCGAGTGAAGAGCTGGCTCTTGCCGCCGTGCACAATTGCCTTGCGACCCGGCGCTTGCACCAGACGCTCGCCCATGGTGAGCCATTCTTCGGGTTTGTTACTCCTCCGGAAGACTTCGGGTGAGAACTTCCACGTCCAATCGTCTCCTTCGCGCCGCAGGGAATGATACGCCATGTAGTCGGGTCGTGCGGCTGAGCGGAACAGGAAAGTGTTATAAGGAACTGTTTGGCTCGATACAGCGATAGATGGTTGCCGGGTGGACGTTGAAGGTTCTCGCGATGGCGCTGATGGACTTGCCGTCGAGCACGAGCTGGCGGGCGAGCGCGGCCTGATCGGGTCGCATTTTCTTTGGGCGTCCGAAGGCCACGCCGCGCGCCCTCGCAGCCTTTCGCCCCTCGTCGGTTCGCTTCAGGATGAGGGACCGTTCGAACTGGGCGATGCCGGCGAACACGGTCATGATGGCTCTGTTGCAAACTCTGACACGGTTTCCAAGATTGGGCTCATGTACTGTCAAGGTCAGTTGCGATGAACGATTTC
>JADCLP010000018.1 GCA_014983025.1 Erythrobacteraceae bacterium E2-1 Yellow Sea
CAGGTCTGGAGGGATTATTCGGCATGGGCGCGACGATAACAGGGCCATTCTATAATGTATAGGGTGTTGATAAGCAGGTATTATCAACACTAATTATCCGGCCATATGGACTGAATGTGCCTATTCAGTCTACTATTAGGGCCATGCAGCGCCCTCCCCGCCCCCTTACCGCGATCGAGTGGACAGCCGACCTGGTCACCTCGTTCGGTGACGCCATGATGGCAATCGGTCAACTCGACGCCAGGGTTTCCGCTAGTTCCGTGGCGCCAGCATGGCGGCTTCGTGCGAGTTGGACAGGTTATGCAGCCGCGCTACGTCTCCAACAATACGAAATCGAGGAAATCGACGTAATTTCCTATTTTACCGGCGTTGCAGTTCCTGGGCGTCAAGCGATTGCAACTTCCGGCGATCCGTTTGCCAACTACCAGCCTTGGCTTTGCGCGCTCGGCAAGTCCGGTGAGCGTCACTGGCGTGAAGACCTTCCGTTCACCTTCGATCTTCCCGAGGGCTGGAACGTGGCCCCTCCCCTTGCCCGTGTGCTCGCACTTGTCGATAGCTGGTCGCGTACGGACCCTTCTTCGCAACCGTGGCTCGCCGCTCCGATCCTACTTCATCGCATGAAGCTAATTCAAACCCCTCTTCCATGCCTGGTCACTGGCGATGTCGCGTTGCGGACCCTTGAGGGGCCGCGTAAGGTAAGGTTGAAGCGGCTACTAAAATCACTCCACCTAGCCGCGCGGACCGGTCTCAATCGCCTCGATAATCTCGAGCACTCTCACTTAAGGTTTGCTGATGCGATTGAGAAGGCTAAACGTCCTGGTAGCCTCACTGAACTTGCGCGCCTAATCTTAAGCGAACCGGTCCAATCTCCGCGCTCCCTTGCGGACAGGCTTGCAGTTACGCTGTCTGGCGCCGGGAAGCTCCTAGCGCGAGCGGTCAATCTGGGACTGCTAACGGAGACCTCTGGACGCGCCAGCTGGAAACTCTATATGACACCAGAAGTCGGAATTGCTTTGGGCACGGTAAGGACCGCACGAGGGCGGCCGCCCTCCCTTCCCCGCTCATCGCCCATGCTCGACAAAGTGCTCGCCAAGTTCGATCAAGAGATGATCGAAATCGACTCAATTCTTGCCAGCAGTTCAACGCGGGTCGGCGACTAGAGCAACTCTGCGATCATGGCTAGTAGCTCTGCCTTTTCTGCGCCAGAATTTGGTAGAATCTTGATTGTCAGTCCATTGCCCTTCTTCGCCCGTGAAACAGTAAGCATATCTTTCCCCCCTTTGGATCTGAGCGTCTCGATATTTGCCGTTCGCACGGGCTTCACCGGCACGGTTGCCGCCTTGAGCAGACGCTTCGCCGCCTCGGGTCCTGAAACCGGCAACGCCCCACCTTCCCTTTCCGAAACGATCGCCTTTGCCTCGATCTCCATGCGGCTCCGGGCCTGCGCGTCCTTCACTAGCGGCTTGAGATCGCGCGCAATGCGCACCGTAATGTCATGACGATCGGCAAAGGCTTCGACAATTCCTTCCGGCAGACGCGCGACGTTGAGCATGCGGTTCAGCCAGGAAGGGGAAATGTTGAGATGCTCGGCCATCTGGGCAAGCGAACCCTCATAGAACTCAGCCAACGCCGCCTCGTACTCCCGCGCACGCTCCCAGTCCGTTATGTCCTTGCGCGAGCGGTTCTCGACATCCGATACCCGAAATGCCTCTTCGTCAGTCAGCTGCTGGACCGTGACGAGGTAGTCAAACTCGGGATGGTTGTGTTCGCGCAGCCATTGCACCGTCCACCATCGTCGTACACCGGCTATGATCTCATAATCGAAGTCAGGCTCGTCTCGCAGGCGCCTTACAATCGCAGGAATGCGTTGCTTCTTAGCCGACAAGAAGGCGTCGATAAGGTCGCGACAGCTCTCTTCGGCTAGGTGATCAAGGTCTCGGTTGTGCATGCGCCATGGCTTGCATCGTGCCGGATCCACGAACTCGGTCCGATCCGTCACAACCTTGCCGGACGCAAGGCGATTAAGCGCCTCGCTCCTACTAGCCATGACGCTGCGTGCGGGCGCAGACTCGCCGTCGTCTATGTCATCTTCAAGCGACTCAGTTAGCAGCGAACCGAACCCCTTATTCCCCTTGGCCATAAATCTTGTTCCTTCCCTAGAGCTCTAGCCAAACATCAAATTGCCACGTGGCAATTTGCGCCTAAAATCCGCAATATAAGCTTCTACGGCCACCTATTCTTTCTCGGCCACATTGAGCATCTCCTTCGGCATACCACATTGTTTTTATGCTATTTAAAGCAAAATTGCCACGTGGCAAAATCATGCATCGCCCTCCCCTGCCCGACTTTTCCAAGATGCCACGACGTCTGCTTCAATTTCTTCGCAAACCGCATTGAGATATCGCAGGCATCGCATGTGCACATCGCGCGAGGTCACTGGGCGCTCCAGCTCAAAGACGGTTTTGAGCCGCGAACTGGCATTATCGATCTCAGCACTCGTTGGCATAATCGAGTTGAGCATCGAACCGCCAAATACGTCGCGCATCATTGCAAGCAATTCCTTGTGCATCGACTTATTCTCATCGACCCGGCTCGCGACAATGCGCACAAAGTTGTAAGCTGGCCGAGCCCTTCCCCCGAGAAGTTCAAGCTGCTCCATCGTGGTCCGCGCCATATCCATAAATGTGACTGTAGACGAAAAGTCGATGACGCTTGGCGGCATCGGGATCACCATCGCATTGGCGGCTTGCAGAACGGCCATCGAAACCATGCCCAGTGCCGGGGGCGGATCCAAGATCACTACATCGTAATCCTGATCAACCTCGCTGATAGCCTGTGAGATGACGTCAATAATATCGAAACTGCGCGTCTGAGCAAGATGTGCTGCAATCTCGTACTCCAAATTATAGAGCTTTAAGTTCGAAGGTATGAGATTGAGACCGTGGAAGTGGGTATTGCGGACAATCGATCGCACTCCCAACAACTCCGGATCGTGAAAATGGCCATAGAGCGTGTCATTCTCGCCAAGGTCGATGTCTGGTCGATAGCCGAACATCATGGTGGAGCTCGCCTGACTATCGCAATCAACCAGCAATGTGCGATAACCCTTGATCGCGAAATGCTGCGCAAGGTGCACGGCGATCGTCGACTTCCCTACGCCGCCTTTGAAGTTCGATACCGAAATGATCGCGGGCATATCATCCTCATCGCGCCAGGGGAGTGTTCCGAAAACCTTGCGCATATTATCGAGCTCTCTCAGCCCATAGGGCAGCCGATGTCCCGATGCCGTTCGCCCACGTTCGGGGAGTCGCCCATCGCGTTCTGCTTCCCTGATTGCGGAAGCAGTGCGATCAACGAGTTCAGCTGCTTTGGATATCGGGAAGGTGGGTCCGGCTTTTTCCCCGGTCTCAGGGTCCAACGCATGGGATTGAAGGCGCTTCAGGATTGCCAATGACTTGCGGTGAAGGGAACGGAGATCATCGGTTGCGGAGCTCCGATCGAACTCTTCGCCTAAAATTGGGGTCGCCATCTGAGATCCTTCTTGGAAGTTTGCGCGGCAAAATAGCTCGTATTGATGCTTTCGGCAACAATTTGGCCAAAAATCTTACAAGCCAACCGATGATCTCCGAGCCATTGTCAACGACAACTAAGTGGGAGGGGAGGGCGGCCGATCATTCACGAGCCATTTTCGCATCAACCACTCCACAAATCGCTGCTTGCAGCCACGATGTGGATAAACATCGATGATCATCGAGCCCGACAGATGAACTCAGTGCAAAAATGCAATGATCTTCGTGCCCTCAAACCAATGATGTCGGAGCGCATATATACCTACTAAAGAATCTCCTTCTTCGAATCCGATTCGCAAATCGTTTTGATTCTTATAGATCGGGACTTCTAAATTCAGCCCCCGTTCCAAAGTGACCCGAGATCATCGGTCTTTTTGCAGGTTTCCGCATAGAGATCCCAAAAAAATCGCCAAAAAGGTTGATTTCGGACCTCAATCCTGTTGTTGATCATCTGTGAATGACCCGGCGAGTCGGGAAGGGGACGATGACGCAGGATGACATGAAGCCGGTTGGTCACCAATATGCACTCGCCATGATTTCGGGCGGGGAGGACCAAGTGCGTTCCTTCGCAGCTGAGGCTGGAACCCAATTGACACTGGACGCGTTCCTTCGAGTACAAGGCGAAGAGCCTGTACCAGCATTTCTTCACTCAGCGCTTTGCGCCATGTCTTTGCCGACGAAACGGCCCAAGGATGAAACTCTGCCAATCATTCGTGAGGACGGTCGATACGCACTCGCAATCAATCCTCGACCGGTGCTTCAGGAAATAGACGGCAAGAAGGTAATGCGAAGTTTAGGCGTACCTTTCGGGTCCTATCCCCGGGTTGCTTTGATCTACATTCTTTCCCAGGCGGTAAAGCAGCAGTCCCGCGATGTTTTCCTTGGCCGAAATTTTACAGACTGGATGCGCCGCTTAGGATACCAAACTATTTCCTATGGGCCGCGCGGTACGGCAAATTTGATGAAGGAACAGGTCGATCGGCTTCTCGCTTGCGAATGGCAGATCAGATGGGACGGTGCCGAGACCGATCAAAATGCGTTCGCCGTACGCGATGTGAAAATTTCGAACGAGTACGCCGGATCGCTCGACAAGGATGGTGCATTCGCGCGCGAAATTCGAATGTCAGACGTATTTTACAACCATCTCGTCGAGCACGCGGTGCCACTCAATGAGATTGCCATTCGTGAGCTGAAGGGCACGCCTACAGCGCTCGACCTATACACTTACCTCGCCTACCGGCTGCCACGCGTTACAGCAGGAGGTGGGCAGTCCATATCCTGGGACCAGCTGGCCCGGCACCTTGGCAATGCTGCTGACGGCAAACGCTTTCGTCAGACGGTACGAGAGACCATGCAGCTGGTTTCTTCGGTCTATCCAAATGCAAATGTTGATGTGAGCGGTCGCAAAGTGGTCTTATTTCCTTCTCCAGCTCCATTAGAGAAAAAACTTGTTGGCAGTCATTTGCGTTTGGTCGGTGTAGGGCCTCGCCGCAATGCGGGATCAGGCGGTGCAAGAAAACTTGCTGGCGCGGAGCGCAGCCAAGATCGACAAGTGACAGCTGAACTTCTCAATTTCCCAGAAAGTTCACTGAGATTCGGCAAACGCGAAGAGCCATTCCTCAGAATTGGCCGAGAGAAAGGTTCGCCATGGGATGTCGATATGATGGCCGGCGAATTTCGGCGCGGTTTTGCTGATATCGGAAGAAAACGCACCGAGAAGGAATGGCTGCGAGTCTGGGAAGCTTTTGTAGTCGGGTTCGCGAAGCGGCGAATGAAGTCACAGAATTGATGAATCGCGACACCTGCGTTCTAATTTGACCAAGGTCGCAATCCGCAAAGCTGGGCGTTGAGCCGGTCACAAGTTCAGTAATGTTCTCATCCGTTCAACCAGCTCGAGCTGTTTCCTCTCAGGTAAGTTTTTAAGATTCCGCAGTTTCCAAAGCACTGCTGGCAAATGCCTCGCTTTCGGTATTCCGAGAAGCTCCCAGTCCGGCTCACCGCGCTTGAAGCCGATCAGGAACTGGCGGTGCGCGTCTGGCATCTCGCCAACCATTGTGGCGACGAGTGCCTCGCGCGTAGCCTTCAGATCGGCAAGCTCTACATTTTCTTGCGTCATGCCGATAAAGCCGCGCTCGAACTCCTCGTTCAGTGGCTTGCGAGTCGGAGCGAGCACCTCGGCCATCGGACGATTGTGGCTGATGAGATAGACGAGGAATGCGCGCCGCAGTTCGTCACTTATGCCTTCATTCGCTAGCAAGTCTCGCACATCGAACAGGTCACGCGGGTGTTGGCGGTCCAGCGCCGCCATGATCTTTCCTGCATAGAGGTCGGCGAAGGAAACAACCTTCATTTCGGCAAAGCCGAATGTGTCTTCGACTGAGGGCACGACGCTCATGACCACAGGATCGTAGACGGTGCCGCGCAAGACAGGCGTGACCTCGATCTTGATCTGCATGCCTCCGGAGCGGACGATAAGTTTGGTGATGATTTTGTCGCCTGCGGGACGCGATGGGACGACTGCCGCGCCCGGTATCCCGCTTTCGATCCGTTCCGCGATCCGCGTCATCGCCGCGTCAATGGCTGCGAGCGATGAAACGCGATCCTCGACCGGCAAGTAGGTCAGGTCGATGTCCACCGAGAGGCGCGGCAAGTCGCGTACGAAGAGGTTGATCGCCGTGCCGCCCTTGAGCGCGAAGCACTGCTCTTGCGCCACGAAAGGGATGGTGCGGATCAGGAGGGCAACCTGCTGCCGATAGGCGTCCTGGAAGGCCATTTCCTATTGCCCTCCAAGATCGGCAGGCACCGTGATGTCGTATTGCGGATCGAGCCTGCCCCCCTTCACCAGAACCCTTTTACCGGAACCCAAATCGATCTTGACCAAGTCGAGTTTCGGTCGCCACGCATGGCGGTGCCGGTCAGCAAAGAACAGGAACAGCCGCTTTACCTTTACGCTGGAGCAGGCTTCGAGAAGAGTTTGCAGGCGACGAGGGCTGAGATCGCTCAAGCCTTCCATCAAGGCATCGACCTGATGAAAGCTCTCATGCTTGGGCAGTTCATCGAGTAATTCGAGAACGGCGCGTTCCTTGCTCGAATAGCGAACCGGCAATTGCGCGCCAGCGGCACTGTACATGGTGGGGCTTGGCAATGGCGGCGTGTCGGCATCTGCCGGAAACAGGCGTAAGCTGTTGTGCGATGCGAATGTCACGTCGAGCGGCAAATCATCCAGCCAGGTTGGCGGTCGGGTCGGTCCGTACAGGTGAGCTGTCTGGACGTTTGCCGAAAGGTAGTGGGCATAGCCTTGCTGTTCGAGCGCGGTGCGACCGCCAACGGTCAGTGGAAGGTCAAGCATGGTCTGAAGCGAGATCACGACCTGCTGCCAGGTCAGAGGCCCGCGTGAACGGCGATAGACCCGTCGCGCTGGGCTATCCAGCCAGCCGGAACTTACATACTGACTGCGCAGCGCTGACGAATAGCCCTTGGCCTCCAGCCAGGCGGCATCGACCAGAAGTCCTTCCGGAAGCGCCTGCTGGAGCTGGTTTAGCTTACTGTCCAAACGCGTAGCCATGCTTAGCGCTTTGCCACTTGTGTAAACTCATGTCTAGTTTGGAATGCCCTCAAAAGACTAAGCTTAACTTAGCATTCTACCTTATGCGTAGTACTCCGTACGACAATACCATTTCACGGATCGCTGCACCCGTTCCAAGGAATATCTGGATTGTCCCGAGAACAAAGACTGGCACTTCCTATCAGTACAAAACGGGAAGGGGGAGGGATGTGGGCGAGGAGTTTGTTATGCCGCTCACCGCTCGAAAGCCCACTCAGGAAACTGTCGATATCGTAGCCGGCCTTGGAGGCCAGTGGCACGGAAACTTCGCCATGTGCCGTTGCCCCGCACATACCGACAGGTTGCCGTCTCTCTCGATCAGGCAGGGTGATAGAGGTTTGCTCGTGCATTGCTTCGCTGGCTGCAGAAGTGAGGACATCTTGCGCGAGATCGGCAGATCCAGGCCAATCCGCAATTCTCCCCAACCAGACTTCAGCCGATCGCAAACGCGAGGCATTGCCCAGAAGATCTGGGAAGAAGGTGGGGCGGTTAGCCAAACTCTCGCCGAAGCCTACCTTCAGGCCCGGAACCTCCACGCCAACCTCGACGACGTCCGATTCCATGCGCGGTGCCCATTTGGCCGCAAACCCAACACCGTGTTCAGACCTGCGCTGCTCGTAGCGGTTCGGGAGGACATGACCATCAATGCAATCCAGCGAATTAAACTCACCTGCGATGGCCTAAGACACGACGGCAAAATGATGCTTGGCAATCCGGGCGCTGCCGCATGGGCACCGCGTTTCCAGGGAAGCGTCCTCGCAATCGCCGAAAGCATGGAAGATGCCGGTGCCTATACTCGGATGCATGACACTCCGTGCTGGAGTTCGCTTGGTGCAGAACGCTTGCCACTCGTGCGGATACCCGGCCACGTCGACGAGCTTATCATCGCCGAGGACAACAATAGGGCAGGGCGCATGGGCGCACTCGCTGCGATAAAGGCTCATGCGAAAGAAGGACGCCGGATCCGACGACATCCACCGCCCAGAGGATGGAGCGATTGGTCGGCCTATCTCGATCACAGCATCAGTCGCCAGAGATAAGGTCGGGGCGGGCGAGAGGGGAGGGGGATGCACTGGTGTGGACAAGCATCAGGAGCGGACCGTGACAGATCTATTTCAAATTACCGACGAACGGACGGAGTCGGTGATTAGCGCAGTGGCGAAGCGCATTGCCGAAGGCAACCTCACCAAAAAGACCCTGTTCGAGCACATGACCAAGCTCTCGGGTCGGTCCTCGGCCGATGGAGGCTGGTCGCAGCGCGACGCCTATGATCTCCTGGAAGCCGGGCTAACCCGCCACCTGATCGAGCGAAAAGGTGAAGCGGCGCTCGGTGATATTCCCCAGATAGCCGAGTTGGTTAATTCCCTCCCAACCCATACGGTCCGAAGCGAGGACCAGATCAAATTCCAGCAGTTCTCGACACCCGCAGACCTGGCAGCGCTTGCAACGATCCTGTCCCAACCAACGCACTCCGATATCGTACTCGAACCAAGCGCTGGCCACGGATCGCTTGTCGCCTACCTGCCCCGCGTGCAGGCCTTGCACCTGAACGAACTCGATGCGAAGCGCCGCGCCAAACTCAAGCTGCTTTTCCCTTCAGCTATGATCAGCGGTTTCGACGGAGCGATGCTGGACTCCGCTGCCGATCACGCCCTGCGGCCGACACTCATCTTAATGAACCCGCCATTCTCGCGTTCTTATGGTCGTGGTGTCGATCAATATGCGGCGGTCCGTCACCTGCGCGCCGCGATCACGAAACTTGCAACCGGCGGCCGCTTGGTCGCGATCATGCCCGACTGGTTCGCACCAGGCGCGAAGCTTGGGAAGATCTACGACGAAAGCTTCAATAATTGCACGGTCCAGACTTCCTGCCGGCTTGAGCAATGTTACACCAAACAAGGCACTACGGTTGCGGTGCGCCTATACGTGGTGGACAAGCTTCCGGGTAACATCAAGCCAACCGTCATTGCCCGAAAAACCACGGTTGAACTGGCTCAGGTAGTCGGAATCGTCAAACGAGCTGCGTTCAAGTCCGAAACCGATCAGCGAACGGCGCCCAAGAAGCCCTCCACATTGTTCCGCGCCATGCGCACAAAGCCAAGGAAGCGCGTTGCCGTTAAGCAGACACACCTAGAGCGCAAGTCCGTTGCAGTCGCCTATGAGACATTATCGGTGCCCCGCGCGCTGGGCACACAGGCTGGCGTATACGTTGCCTACCGACCAAGCCGCATCGATATCCTCGGGGCGAGCCAACATCCGACGCCGCTCGTTGAAAGCGTGGCAATGGGCTCGATCCCCGCGCCCGTTCCCGAATACGTTCCAAATTTGCACGATCGTATCCTGAACACTTCTCGACTGTCCGAAGCGCAGTTGGAGACGGTAATCTATGCGGGCAATGCGTGGCTTCAGTACCTTCCAGGCAAATTTGTTCCCGCAGAAGAAGGCGTCGGCCTCACACTTTCAGAAGAAGGTCGCGCCCACCGAAAGGGCTACTTTCTCGGTGATGGGACGGGTGCCGGTAAGGGCAGGCAGATCGCCGCATGTATCCTCGATAATTGGCTTGCTGGCCGCCGCCAGGCAATCTGGGTGTCGAAGAATGAAAATCTGCTTGAGGATGCGCGGCGCGACTGGGCCGCGATCGGCGGCCTGCCGGCAGACATTCAACCTCTTTCGAACTGGACGATCGACGAGGCACTCCCGTACCGCGAAGGGATCGTATTCGTCACCTATCCTACGCTGCGCAGCCAACGGCAGGATGCCACAAGGCTCAAGCAGCTGCTCGACTGGGCAGGACCCGATTACGAGGGCGTCATTGCTTTCGACGAAAGCCATGAGATGGGTGGCGTGGCAGGAGGGGAGGGGGCCCGCGGGGCCAAGGCGGGCTCGCTGCAGGGCATCGCCGGTGTTCTGCTCCAGAACCACCTCCCCGATGCGCGCGTTCTCTATGCTTCGGCCACCGGCGCTTCGGACGTCAACAATCTCGCCTACGCGGTGCGGCTTGGCCTGTGGGGACCGGGAACGGCATTTTCGAACCGCGAGGACTTCATTGGCCAGATCCGCTCGGGCGGCATCGCCGCGATGGAACTGGTCTCGCGCGACCTCAAGGCGCTCGGGCTCTACCAAGCCCGGGCGCTCAGCTTCGCGGGCGTCGAGTACGAGGTGCTGAAGCACGACCTGACGGACGACCAGATACGCATCTACGACACCTATGCCGACGCCTGGGCGATCATCCACCAGAATATGGAGGAAGCGCTCGCGCTGACCAACGTGGTCGATGAACTCGAAGGAAATACTCTCAACAGCGGCGCAAAGGCGGCGGCGCGCTCACGGTTCGAAGGCGCCAAGCAGCGGTTCTTCAACCAGGTGCTGCTGTCGATGAAGCTGCCGACCTTGATCGCGGCGATCAATGCCCACATCGACGACGGCAAGGCGATCGTCGTGCAGCTTGTCTCGACCGCAGAAAGCATTCTCGATCGGCGGCTCAACAGCCTCTCGCCCGAGGAACGCGCCGAACCCGATATTGACCTGTCTCCTCGCGAGAATGTCATTGACTACCTCGAGCGCGCTTTCCCGACGCAGCAGATGCAGGTGTTCGTCGACGATACCGGCGAGGAACGCTCGATGCCGATGTTCGACGATGAAGGACGTCCGGTCCACAACGCACTTGCCATCGAGAAAAAGCAGCGGCTGATCGAGCACCTGTGCGCGCTGCCCCCGATCAAGCCTGCGCTCGACGGCATTATCGAGCATTACGGGACCGAGAAGGTCGCCGAGGTGACCGGGCGGACCAAGCGGCTCATCACGCAGAGGGACGCAAGCCAGAAGCTGGAAACGCGCTCGGCGCGCACCAACCAGTCGGAAACCGATCATTTCATGGACGGCCGCAAGTCCATCCTCGTCTTCAGCGATGCCGGCGGGACTGGCCGGTCGTACCACGCTAGTCTCGATGCCGAAAACCAGCGGCAACGAGTGCATTTCCTGCTCGAGCCGGGCTGGCGCGCCGACCGGGCAATCCAGGGACTTGGGCGCACCCATCGCACCCATCAGGCCGCTACTCCTCTGTTCCGCCCGGTCACCACCGACTGCAAGGGTGAACTGAGATTTACCAGCACCATCGCTAGGCGCCTCGACAGCCTGGGCGCGCTCACCCGCGGCCAGCGCCAGACAGGCGGGCAGAACCTGTTCGATCCGGCCGACAATCTCGAAAGCGAATATGCCAAGGCCGCGCTCGTGACCTGGCTCGGGCTGCTCGTCGAAGGCAAACTCAAGAGCGCGACGCTGCTCGATTTCCAGAAGCGGACCGGGCTCAGAATCGCCTCGGCCGATGGCATTCTCGAAGAAGACCTGCCACCGATCCAGCGCTGGCTCAACCGCATCCTTGCGCTGCCCATCGCCATGCAGAATGCGATCTTCGAGGAGTTCCTCGCCCTGGTCGAGGCGCGCGTTTCGGCCGCGCGCGAGGCGGGAACGCTCGATCTGGGTGTCGATGTAGTAGCCCCCAATTAAACCGGACACCTTGGTAGAAGCGAAGGCCTAGGCATAGACCTAGTGCAAAGGAGTATCCAAGGTGGAGAGAATCGAAGTCATAACCGGAGTGCAGCGCCGTCGCCGGTATTCCGCGCAGGAGAAAGCATTCATGGTTGCAGAGTGTGAGCAGCCAGGCATGTCGGTATCGCTTGTAGCCCGGCGTCATGGTATATCAGCAAGTCTGTTGTTCCGTTGGAAGAAGCTGATGAAAGACGGTGGCATGTCCGCGATTGAATCCGGTGATGAGGTTGTAAGCGCCTCCGAGGTCAAAGCCCTGAATAAGAAGGTTCGGGAGCTGGAGCGGATGTTGGGTCGCAAGACGATGGAAGCTGAAATACTCCGGGAAGCCCTGGAGGTGGCTCAGTCAAAAAAGTTGATCTCGCGCATGCCGTTGCTGCCACCGGACGATACCCTCTGAAGCGGGTTGCGGAAGTGCTGAAGGTATCGCGCTCCAATCTTCTGGATCGCCTTCATGGTCGCCAGAAAGGCCGAAGCCCGAGATACAGCAAACAAGACGATGACCGGCATTTGCCGTTTATCCGTGAGCTGTGCGAGGCCCGCGCTGCCAATGGCTATCGAAGGATCACGGCTCGACTGAATCGGTTGCTCGCAGCCAACGATGAGCGAGTAAACCACAAGCGCGTGTACCGACTGATGAAGCAGGATGGGCTGCTGTTACCCCGGTATACAGGGCGACCTCAGGAGCGCTGTCACAACGGCCAGGTCATTACGTTGAAGCCAGACCTTCGCTGGTGCTCAGACGGCTTTGAGATCCGCTGCTGGAACAAGGAGGTCGTTCGCGTGGCCTTCAGTCTGGACTGCTGTGATCGCGAGCTGATGCGCTATGTAGCGACCACCGGTGGCATCACCGGTGAGATGGTTCAGGACCTGCTGCTGGAAAGCTTGGAATACCGGTTCGGCCAGTCAGAGCGAGTGCCTCATCCACTGGAATGGCTGACGGACAATGGCAGTTGCTACATTGCCAAAGAAACGCGAGTCTTCGCGTCCTCTCTGGGCTTTGTAGTGTGTACTACACCGGTGAGAAGCCCTCAGAGCAACGGCATGGCTGAGGCCTTCGTGAAAACGTTCAAGCGCGACTATGTGTACTTGAACGATCTCCCTGATGCCGCCACGGTGATGGCCAGGTTGCCGGAATGGGTCGAAGACTATAACCGCAGCCACCCGCACAAGGGGCTGAAAATGAAATCGCCTTGGGAGTACCGGGCGGAACTGGCATCAAACGAATGAGGTGGTGTCCGGTTTAGCGGGGGCAACTACATGCATAAACCAAAAATAACTTGACAATTGACAAACAACGTTTATGATCAACTTTGACAATTTACATTTTTACATTTTTACAGTGAAACACCAGTCTTCGCATACTTTTTTGGAGCACCATTATGAATTTAATACAGCAAGTAAAAGACATTACCAGTGAAGGGCTGGAAACGGCTCACTCCCTCCCTTTCGGGGCATACTCTGACGCAGAGTTTTACAATTTAGAAATGGAAAAAATATTCAAAGACGACTGGGTATTTGTCTGTAACGAAGGTGAAGTTTCACAGCACGGCGACTATTACGCGTTCACCCTTGCCAACGAACCCGTTGTTGTAATACGCGGTAAAGACAACGAGCTTAGAGCCATGTCAAACGTTTGTCGTCACCGCGGAACACCGCTAAATGACGAGGGTTTTGGCAATGCCAAGCGCATGGTCTGCCCCTATCACGCTTGGACCTACACCGACTCCGGAAAACTGCTGGGAGTGCCTCATCCCGGCACCATAGACATCAAAAAAGAAGAACACTGTCTGCCTCACTTCAAGCTCGAAAGCTGGCACGGTTTGGTGTTTATCAACCTGAACAATAACGCTGCACCACTCGCAGAGCGCTACGCCGGTATGGATAAGTATCTCAAGCGCTACAATCTGAACAAATTTGTTCACGGGCAAGGAGGCGAAGATGAAGAGTGGCAAACCAACTGGAAATTGGCCATCGAAAATGGCATCGAAAGCTACCACTTGTTTAAAGTGCACCAAAAGACACTGGAGCCCACACTCCCCACGAAACACGCTTTTTACATTGAAGGTGGCTCAGAGTGGACACTCACCGGCGGTGACGTGACCAACACCGGTGTAGGACCAATGACCAGTGCCGTGCTTAATGCCATTACACCGGAAAAAACCAAGCGGCTGTGGAATCACTATGTAGTGATTAGCTTGCCACCCAACTTTGCTGGGCTTCTCATCGGAGACACGCTTGGGTACATCGCGGTACGCCCCGGCACTGCGGGCAAGAGCTATATTCGTGCAGGGTCGATATCCAGCAGTCGTGTCATCGGAGACATGTTTGGGTATATTCGTGCAGGGTCGATATCCAGCAGTCGTGGTAGCGAGAGCGCTCTAGATCTAGAATCGGGATTCACCCAAGCATTTCTTGCCGAGGACAAATGGATTTGCGAGCGCAATCAACGCTCCATGAACTCAAAAGTCGGCAAGCCCGGAAAGCTGGTTGAACTGGAGCGAGTAGTCGTGGATTTCTACCACTATCTGAACTCACGGCTGTTTGACCAAGGCCCAACCGCCAATTATGTCGCCCCAGATTCAGAAAAGTTAGTCGACTAGAGGTGGCCCCAATGGCTCTGTTGCAAACTTTACAAATCGAATTGATTCGAAATATAGTGCCCGAAACGACGCGAATTGCGTTTCAGGGAGGGGAAAACCACATGCGCAGGAATCCACTTATCCGTCCGTCGCTGAGGCTCGTCTTGCTTGCAGGTGCCGCATTCGCGCCTGCCGTGGCCTCGGCACAGGAAACGGCCGTCTTTGACGATGCGATCGTCGTCACCGCGCAGAAGCGCGAACAGAATCTGCAGGACATCGGCCTCTCGGTCTCCGCCATCGGCGGCGCAGTGCTTGATTCGATGGGGCGGCAGGACGTGACGGCGCTCGCCGGGCAAGTGCCGAGCCTTCAGGTCTCGCAGTACAGCCCGTCGCTCACGGTGTTCAACATCCGCGGCGTCTCGCAGAACGACTTCGCCGATTCGCAGGAAGCGCCGATCGCCTTCTACAACGACGAGGTTTATGTGAGCGCGCTCGGCGCAATCAGCGGCCAGATGTTCGATCTGGAGCGCGTCGAGATTCTGCGCGGTCCGCAGGGCACGCTCTTCGGCCGCAACGCCACCGGCGGCCTCGTGCAGGCGATCACAAAGAAGCCGACGAGCACATTCGAAGGCTTCGGCACGCTCACCGTCGGCAGCTACGGGCAGATCGCAACCGAAGGCGCGGTGAGCGGCCCGCTCTCCGACACCGTGCGGGCGCGCCTCTCGCTCACCACCAACCACCACGGCGGCTATATCGAAAACCGTATCGGCAGGGATATCGGCAACTCCCGCTTCTTCGGCGGACGCTTGCAGGTAGAGGCCGATGTCGGGGCGAACGGCACGCTGCTCGTGAAACTGCAGGGCCTGCGCAACAAGGACGAGACGAGCGGCGGCACCTTCACACATGTCGGTGCTGGCTTCAATGAAGATGGTCTCGGCTATGCGCTCGGCCCGAACGAGGATTTCTGGAACCTGTGGCGGGTGTGATGCCTTCGGTTATCGCGATTCGGACGATGACCCCTTCACCGGCGATTTCGATCGTACCGGCTATTTCGACCGCAAGTTCTGGAGCGCGACGGCCCGTTACGAACATGATTTCGGCAGCGTGCAATTCACCTCGCTCACGGATTATCAGGATCTGAAAAAGCGCTATGCCGATGACAGCGACACGTCTCCGCTGCCGATCTTCCTTTATGATACCGCTCAAGACCTCTATCAGCTGTCGCAGGAATTGCGCCTTTCGGGCGAAAGTGACCGTCTGACCTGGCTCGGCGGCATCTACGGCCTGAAGATCAAGACCGAAAACGCCTACCGCGCGATCTTAGGCTTCATCGAGAATTACGGCGGCACGCAGAAGACTGATTCCATCGCGGTGTTCGGTCAGGCCGAATACAAGGCAAGCGACCAGGTCAGCCTCATCATCGGCGGCCGCTACAGTTGGGACTGGAAGAAATACGATTACGCACACGCCGAAAACGGCGTGACCGATTTCGTGTTCAACCCCTCCACGAACCCCGATCTTGCGAAGCAGACATTCAAGAACTGGTCAGGCAAGATCGAACTCGACTATCGCCCGGTCGACGATGTTCTGCTCTATGTGAGCGCCAATCGCGGCACCAAGAGCGGCGGCTTCGGCATCCAGGCGTTTGCGCCGATCGACCCCACGACGTTGCCTTACGATCAGGAAGTGCTCACCAATTACGAGGGCGGCTTCAAGGCGACATTCGCGGACCGCATGGTCACCTTGAACGGTTCCGTCTTCCACTATGATTACAAGGATTATCAGGCCTTCTCGCTCGATGGGCTGTCACAGTTCGTCACCAATCGCCCGGCGAAGGTCACAGGCTTCGAAGGCGAGCTGATCTTGCGGCCCGCAAGCGGCCTGATGCTGTCGGCGTTCTTTGCGCACCTCGACACCAAGGTGAAGAACATCAGGCTCCCCGCCGGCCGCGTCACCGACCGAGAGATGCCACAGGCACCGGAATGGAGCGTCGGCGGCATGTTGCGCTATGCGGTTCCCGTCGGCCCCGGTTCGCTCGCGTTCCAGACGGACTGGAAATACGACAGCAAGCAGTATTTCTCGACCTTCAATGCGCCAATCGATCTTGAAGATTCGCACCTTGTCGGCAACGTCCGCGTGTCCTTCACGACGGAGGATGATCGCTGGGTTATCGCAGCGTTCGCCAACAACGTGACGGACAAGGAGTACCGCATCTACAATTTCGACCAGGCGCTCTATCTCGGCCTTTCGAACCAGACCTATGCGCGCCCGCGCTGGTTCGGTGGCAGCGTCACTTACAACTTCTGATATCCCGCGGGAGGGACACGACATTGATGCGTTCAAGTGTAAGGTTGGCAAGTATAAGGTTGGCGGGGACAGGGCTGGCCGCGTTTGCCGTGTTTGCATCGCTTCCGGCATATGCCGGGGGCGATGCCGCCGCAGGTGCCGCCGTGTTCAAACGCTGTGCGATGTGCCATTCGGTGGACCCCGGCAAGAAGACGGCCATGGGCCCGAACCTATCGGGCGTCGTCGGCCGCAAAGCCGGCACGGGCGAATTCAATTATTCGCCCGCCATGAAAGGCGCCGGCATCGTCTGGACGCCGGACACGCTCGACGCCTTCCTTCTGAAGCCTGCCGCGACCATCAAAGGGACACGCATGGCCTTCGCGGGCCTGCACAAGCCCGAGGAGCGCGCCAATGTCATCGCCTATCTCGCCACGCGGAAATAGCCTGACCCGCCGGAGGACCGACATGAAAACACTCACTGCCTTCACCGCGCTCTGCCTCGCCACCGTTGCGGGCTCTGTTGCAAAGATTGGCGGCAGTCAGAGGTAGGCTGTCGCTCTGCGCCGATCAGGCGGCTGCTGCGAAATGGT
>JADCLP010000019.1 GCA_014983025.1 Erythrobacteraceae bacterium E2-1 Yellow Sea
GAGGCGGTTCAAACATGGGTCAGTTCTCGACGGAAATTTATATCCCTCCCGGGTCAACTCTCAGCGGTAATCAACAACCCGTCATCAGAAAACCACTCATGACCTCAGGCAATGTGGCAACATGCTCTTCAAAGCGCTTCAGGACTTCGCGAAGCTGGCGTTCAAGAGTTACCGAGATGAATACGATCATAGATCCGGCCTCTCGCGCACAAGGCCTCTGCTGTGGTTGACAGCAATCTGCATTATCTGGCTATGGGCGGGAAATGACCTTGTTTGCATCAGTTAAGCCAGAGATCACAACAAGATCGTCAAATTCAAGATAAGAAAGAGGATAACATGGATATCAACGGATCTGCAGCCATCGTTACCGGCGGCGCTTCTGGTCTTGGTCAAGCTACGGCGGAACGCCTCGCCAGCAGAGGCGCAAAGGTGACCATCCTTGATCTTGACCAGGAACGCGGCCTTGCGAATGCCAGCGCTATCGGTGGGCATTTTATCTCTACAGATGTTACAGATGAGGCATCGGTAGAGGCTGCAATGGCTGAAGCCGAAGCGAAGCATGGCGTCGCCCGTATCCTAGTCAATTGTGCTGGAATCGCCCCGCCGGCCAAGGTCCTGGACAAAAATGGTTCTGCAAATCCTCTCAGCCATTTTTCGAAGATCGTATCGATCAACCTGATCGGCACATTCAATGTTTTATCCAAGTTTAGTGAACGCCTTGTCCAGGCCGAACCTTTGGCCGAGGAACGTGGCGTGATTATCAACACGGCCAGCGTCGCTGCATTCGAAGCCCAAGTCGGCCAGGCGGCATATGGCGCGTCCAAGGCCGGCGTGGTTGGCATGATGCTGCCTGTTGCGCGTGAGTTCGCCCGTCATGGCATTCGCGTGATGACCGTGGCCCCAGGCATTTTCTGGACCCCGATGTTGGCGTCTCTTCCGCAGGAAGCACAGGATTCGCTGGGCAAACAAGTGCCATTCCCAAACCGTCTGGGAAAGCCAGAGGAATTTGCTCAACTGATTGAGAGCATTGTCTGCAACCCGATGCTCAATGGCGAAGTAATCCGCATCGACGGCGCGATACGAATGGCTGCAAAGTGAACTGCCGGTCAGTTTGACAAACCTTCCACCAAATATAAGTAGGCATCCACCATCTCTAGCGATGTGACGCCTACGAATGCCCCGATCTTGCGGTACACACATTGCAGTTCCGCATCAGTCAAACATGTGCGGATACAAAGGCACATCTCCTGCCCGTCGATCTCGACGGACAATGCCGGGGCAGGAAGGTCAAGCTGTGCAAAGACCGCTAATATCTTGCACAACAGGCCGCTTTCCGCCCAAGCGACCACTCTGTATTCAACGCTGCGTTTCAAGCTGCCTCAAACCGTTTTGTAGAATTGCCCGCGATCTTGGCACGGGCGAGCCTGTCCGCTGCAACATGCGCAGCCAGAGAGTTCCCTTCAGCAAAATCGAGTATGTCACCCAGCCGCTTGCCGGTCGCCTTGATTCTCGCGTCTACTTCGTCCTGCCGCCAACCAAGATATTCTGCACAAACGTTAATGATGCCGCCAGCATTCACAACGTAATCGGGACAATAAAGAACGCCACGCTCTTCCAGAGCATAGCCATCTTCTTCCGTGGCAAGGACATTATTTGCAGCGCCACAAACGATCTTCGCCTGTACCTTGCCCACTGTCTCACTGTTAAAGACCGCACCCAATGCACAAGGTGCAAGAATATCGCATTCAGCGGCGAGCACAGCTTCCGGGCTCAATATACGCGCGTTATAGCGGCCCGCTACAGCAATCGCGACACCTGACCTAACATCGGCCACCACAAGCTTTGCACCCGCAGCATGCAAGAGGTCACACAAATTCGAACCGACATTGCCCAACCCCTGCACAGCAACAGTTAAGCCGCGCAGACCACTTGAAAATTTACGCTGAGCTGCTTCTTCCATGGCATGGAACACCCCAAGTGCTGTCCACGGGGATGGATCGCCACCTGGGCTGGCTCCGCCCTGCTCCAGACCCGAAACGTGGCGGCAGTGTTCACGCACCACCTGCATGTCGGATACGGTGGTGCCGACATCCTCTGCAGTGACATAACGCCCCTTCAGTTTTTCTACTTCCCGACCGAAGGCTGCGAAAAGCTTTCCCCGGTCAAAAGAAGATTCAGGCATCTTGATTACCGCCTTGCCACCACCAAGGGGAAGGTCTGCAAGTGCATTCTTGTAAGCCATCCCCTCTGCAAGTCGCAGAGCATCCGTGGTTGCAGCTTCACTGTTGGGATAGCGCCAAAACCGGCATCCACCAGCTGCCGGGCCGAGCCGTGTGGAATGCAGGACAATCGCCCCTTCAAGCCCAGATTCGGGATCGCTCATCACATGAACAGCTTCGGGCAGGATGCCGGGGGCCAAGTCGGGTCGATGCATTTGAATACTCCTGATTGCGCCGGCTTTATCGCGCATCAGGTGCGAAATTTCTGATCTCTTTTCTGTCAAGAACGAGACAATTGGGATGATTTAACCTGTATTTTATTAAATCCAGGCATATTTAACCATCGTTCTTACGGAATAGGTAAAGCTGTTGTCGCTTTAATCTCTGACAAGGCGACTGTCGAATTTACTTCGTGAACGCCGGGAAGCTGTGACAGCCGGTCGAAGAAGAAACGTTCATAGGCTTCAATGTCAGTGGCCACGATCCGAAGGAGAAAGTCGACTGCTCCCATCAAAACATAGCATTCGAGGACTTCGGGAAATGCTTGGATCGCATTAGTGAATTCGTCGAGATTAGCCCGCCCGTGTGCGTTGAGCTTCACCTGAGCGAATATGTGGGCGTTCAGGCCAACCTTCTGCCGGTCGACAATCGCCACCTTTTTCTTGATGACACCTTCACGCTCCAGCCGATCAATCCTGCGCCAGCAGGGAGAGGCCGACAGACCAACCTTGTCGGCCAGATCAGCATTGGAACAGGACGCATCTTCCTGAAGGTGCTGCAGGATGCGTTTTTCATAGCTATCCAGTTCAGTTGTCTTTGCCATCGCCCAACTCACACCCGTTCAATCCAAGCTCTCGCCCTCCTTTAGTCAGGCGTGGCGATTGAAACTAGGGTGTCATTTTACGCCACGGGTATCTGCTGGGATATGACATCGGCAAATTTCTGCTCTGCTGCAGCGATTGACCGGGTATAGGCTTCCATCGCCTCTTCCTTCACTGGCCCAAAACCGCGCACTGCAGCTACTTGGTCCAACAGCTCGGCCGCCTTCGCCAGATTATCCGCATTCAGCTGGGCCAGTACGCGATCAGTCAAAGCATCATAATCGCGCAGCAATCGCCGTTCGGCGCGGCGTTCCGACGAATAGCCGAACAGGTCAAATGGCGTGCCACGCAGCCCCTTCATCCGCGCCAGAACCTTGAATAGAGGCAAAGTGATCCATGCCGGGAAGCTGCGTTTGCGGGGCCGCCCCATCACCGATTTTCCGGGCAGGAATGGCGGGGCAAGGTTGAAGCTGAGACGCGCGCCATCAGCAAAATCGCGCGCGATCTGTTGATGCAAATCCGGGTCGGTCAACAGGCTGGCAACCTCATATTCATCCTTCACCGACAGCAGCCGCGCATATTGATGGGCAAAGACCTTGCTCAGTAGATCAGATTGCGGGTCGACCGCGCGTTCCGCAGCCGTCACTTGTGCCACACGGTCACAATAATGCTGCGCCAGATCGGCATTCTGATAGGCGGTGAGCAGCTTTGCACGATGCTCCACAATCGTAGGCACGGTGTCAGGGACAGCACTTGCTGCCGCCTTATCGCGACCCTCTGCCAATTGCAGCACCTTATCCGGATCAGCCACATAAAGCCGCCCCAGCCGCAGCGCGGTGAGGTTGAGTTTGACCGCCACACCATTCAGCGCAATCGCATGTTCCAGCGCCGCCACGCTGACCGGCAGCAGCCCGGCCTGCGCGGCAATGCCCACCATCATAAGATTGGCGGCAATGGTATCGCCCGTCAGCTGCAGCGCCAGTGCGGTGGTCTCCACCGCCAGCAGCCGATCCGCCCCCGTCACCCCTTCCAGCCGGGCCAGCAGCACGTCAGATTGCGGCACATCATCGCGGTTGAACTGGAAGGACACAGTGGGTGCAACAGCGGTATTGGCCACTGCACGCACGCGCCCTGTGGCCAGCGTATTGCCCGCCTCTGGCGCCAGAGCCGCCACCAGGTCAAATGCCAGCAGCAAATCTGCCTCGCCCCGCCCCAGCCTCTGAGCATGGATATGATCGGGCCTATCGGCGATCCGCACATGGCTGAAGACCGCACCATTTTTCTGCGCAAGCCCGGTCATGTCGAACAAAGATGCGGCGCGCCCATCAATATGGGCGGCCATGCCTATAACGGCTCCCACAGTAATCACCCCGGTGCCGCCGATCCCGGCGATCATCACATTCTGCGCGCCCGCCGGCACGGCAGGTTCAGGCAGATTGGCAAACAGGCTTTCATCAATCGCCACACCTTCGGGCTTGCGCGGTTCAGCATCATGCACGGTGATGAAAGACGGGCAGAAACCCAGTTCACAGCTATAATCCTTGTTGCAGCTGGATTGGTCGATGGCGCGTTTGGTGCCCAGCGCCGTCTGCTTGGGAACAATGCTGACACAGCTGGACTGTACCGAACAATCGCCGCATGCCTCACACAGATCGGGCGCGATCACCAGCCGTTTGGGCGGGTTGGGGAATTTGCCGCGTTTACGGCGGCGGCGTTTTTCCGCAGCGCAGGTCTGTTCGTAAATCAGCACGCTGCACCCGGCCACCTCGCGCAATTCACGCTGCACATCATCCAGCCTATCGCGGTGGGCGATGGTTACGCCTGCCGGAAAATTGCTGTCCTTGCGGTGATGATCGGGATTGTCAGACAGGATAACAATCCGCTGCACCCCTTCATGGCGCACCTGTTGCGCGATTTCAGAAACAGACAATGGGCCATCGACAGGTTGGCCACCAGTCATCGCAACGGCATCATTATAGAGGATTTTATAGGTGACATTGACGCCGGAGCTGACCGCCGCCCGGATCGCCAACAGGCCAGAATGGAAATAGGTGCCATCGCCCATATTCTGGAAGATATGCGGCGTGTCGGTGAACGGGGCGAGGCCGGTCCAGTTTGCCCCTTCGCCACCCATTTGCGTGGGCAGCATCGCCTTGTCCGGTGCCACGAAATTCACCATCGTATGGCAGCCAATCCCGGTCATCGACATGCTGCCATCGGGGATGCGGGTGGACCGGTTATGCGGGCAGCCGGAACAGAAAAACGGGCTGCGCCGCGGCAGGGCAATATTCGGCACGGCCACTGGAGCGCTCAGCGCTGCAGCCGCCTGCCGCATATTGTCATCCACCCCGCCCAGCTTTTCCAGCTGCGCTGCAATCACCTGCGCAATATCTGCCGGCTCCAGTGGCAGGACAGAGGAGAACAATGTCTTTCCAGCCCCGTCTGCCTTGCCCATCAGGCGCGGCATGGCACTGCGGTTGACGAGATGTGTGGCCAGTTGTGCTTCGATAAAGCTCTTCTTTTCTTCAACTACCAGCAGCGCATCATGCCCTTGCGCAAAATTGGCCAGCGCCTCTGCATCCAGCGGCCAGATGCAACCCACCTTGTAAAGTGAAATGCCTGCCTTGGCCGCGCCAGCTTCATCAAGCCCCAGCAGGTCCAGCGCCTGGCGCACATCGCCATAGCTTTTGCCAGCAGTAGCAATGGCAAGCCGCGGCTTTGTCGCGCGAAAAATCGCCCTGTCGATCCCATTGGCGCGTACAAATGGCACAACCAGTGGCAGGCGATGATCCGCCACGATCTGCTCGGCCCGCAGTGGGTTGAAAGGGCGCACTGCAGCATGCAGCCCTTCAGGAGGGATGGCAGCAATCTCTGGCAGGACAGGCGCGAAATTATCCAGATCGATATCGACCGTTGCAGTCTGTTCAACCACTTCGTTGATGCATTTTATCGCCGTCCACAGGCCAGAATGGCGCGACAGGGCAAGGGCCATGAGGCCATATTCCAATATCTCCCCCACATTGGCGGGGTAGAAAGACGGGATCATATTGGCGGCGACCGCCTTTTCGCTCTGGAAGGCGACAGTTGATGATTTACCCACATGGTCATCACCGTAAAACAGCACAACGCCGCCCTTGGAATGGGCACCTGCATAATGGCCATGTTTGAAGGCATCGCCCGAACGGTCCACCCCCGGCCCCTTGCCATACCATGCGGCAAACACGCCATCATGGCGCGCACCGGGCAGCTGATCTATCTGCTGCGTGCCAGCAATGGCAGTGGCGGCCAGATCCTCGTTCACGCCGGGCTGGAAACGGATACCGCTATCGGCCAGACGCTGCGATATCGACCATAATGTGGTGTCGACATTGCCCAGCGGCGATCCGCGATATCCACTGATATAGCCCGCCGTGTTCAGCCCGGCGCGTTTATCCAGCCAGCTTTGCGCCAGCAGCACCCGCGCCAGCGCCTGCGTGCCATTCAACAGGACGCGACCGTGCGTCACGGTCCATTTATCGTCCAGGGTAATCGTGCTGTCAGCCATAAACTCTCCTGCCTGCTGCACTAGCTCGGCTGCTCTCCGTCCGCTGTCATCCAGATGACAGCCAGTGCAACAATTGCCAAGGAGCACCGGATTTAGCACGCACTTACCCTCACCCAATGAATTTCCCCGAGTTTTCTCGACGCCCTCGGTGCTCAAAATTAGGAAAGAAAACGCCCACGAATCTAGGGGCTATTCAGTCACACAGTGCCTCAACAATCAGTTGTGGTACTGTGCCAATCATTCAACCCAGTTAGCTTCTCGCTTTTCAAGGAAGGCCAAGATACCCTCTTTGGCATCGGCGGCAGTTATATTGGCCAGCGCCTCCTCTTTTGCAGCTGCGTAAGCCTCTGGCAATGCAAGACCAAACTGCCGATTGAAGGAATGTTTGCCACGCCTCAGCACGGAGGAAGGCTTTTGAGCGATCGTGGAAACAAGGGTATCAACTGCAGCATCCAGTTCTGCCGGCTCATGCAGCGAGTTCACAAGCCCGATCCGCAAGGCGTGTTCGGCCGGATAAAGCTTGCCGGTTGCCAGCATCAACATCGCTTCTTTCCTGCCGATCTGCCTCGAAAGCTGGACCTGCGGCGTGTGGCACCAGAAGCCGATATTCACACCCGGCACACCGAAGCGCGCGACAGTGGAAGCAAGCGCAATATCGCAAGCTGCAACCAGTTCGCACCCAGCAGCGGTGGCTACGCCTTCAACCTTGGCTATGACTATTTGTGGCTGCGCCATGATCTCCTGCATCAATCCCACGATGCCGGAAAAGTCGCTTTCAAGAAAATCGGGTTCTGGATCATGTGCAAATTCATTGAGGTCGTGACCCGCGCTGAATATACGCCCGCCCGCACCAGCGATAACGATTACTTTTACGTCACGACGCGGCGCAATATCTGCAAGCGACTGACGCAAGGCTGCCACCAGATCGAGTGAGAGGCTGTTGCCCGCTTGTGGGCGGTTCAGTGTGATCCGCGCCACGTTCCCTTCTACTGCAAGCAGTACTGGCGGTGTATCAGCTTCGTTCATTTCACAGCCCCTTGAGATATTCGATAATCTCCTTGCGCTTCGCCTCGTCGGCTACGCCACCGAAAGCCATCTTGGTTCCAGATACTGTGCGTTGTGGCGAAGCGATAAACGCATCCAGGCTTGCGTCATCCCAAGTGATTCCCGAATTTTTGAGCGCGGTTGAATATGCATAGTCACCACGCGAGCCCGCCGCTGCACCAAAAACGCCAATGAGATGTGGGCCGATGCCAGAGTGACGCGCTTCGTCCACTTTATGGCAAACCGCACATTGTGCAAAAGCAGCAGGCTTGCTGTCAGCAGTCTCAGCCACTTGCGTTACAGCGTTGCTGGCAGGAGCCGCCGTTTCGGTTACGGTCGGTTCAGCTGCTTCACCTTCAGGCGTTTCATTATTTCCGCACGCACACAACGCAGTCGCCAATGCAAGCGCTAGTGCTGATTGAATGGTTTTGTATCGTGTCATTTCGAGCTTCTCCAACCAGTTTTCAGTCTGCGCCTTCGTTCTTCAGCTCAGCTTCCATAGCCTTGCGCATTTCGAATTTCTGCGCCTTTCCAGTCACCGTCATGATGAAGCTGTCGACAATACGAATGTAGCGCGGAACCTTGTAGTGAGCGATCTGCCCTTTGCAGAATGCCTTGATTTCATCTTCGCTGAGTTGCTGGCTATCTCTGGCTATGACCCAGACGCATACTTCCTCACCATATTTCTCGTCTGCAACGCCAAACACTTGCGCATCCGATATGGCCGGATGGGAGAGCAGGAACTCCTCGATCTCGCGCGGATAGATGTTTTCGCCGCCGCGAATGATCATATCTTTGATGCGGCCTGTTATCCGTACAAAACCTTCTTCATCCATGGTCGCAAGGTCGCCCGAATGCATCCAGCCATCGGCATCAATCGCCTCCTCGGTCTTTTCCTTGTCATCCCAATAGCCGAGCATCACGGCATAGCCGCGCGAACAATATTCGCCCTGCTCGCCGCGCGGCAAGGTTGCGCCATCAAGTCCGACAATCTTGGCTTCCGCATGCGGATGGACCCGGCCAACCGTGCCGACGCGCTTGTCCAGTGGATCGTCCGTGGCCGTTTGCGTGGTCAATGGGCTGGTTTCTGTCATGCCATAACCGATTGTGACTTCGCTCATGTTGAGCTTGTCGATCACCGCGCGCATGGTCGCGATCGGACAAGGGGAACCGGCCATTATGCCCGTCCTCAACGTGGAGACATCATAATCCGCCAGATTGGGCAGGCCCAGCATGGCGATAAACATGGTTGGCACGCCATAGAGCGAGGTGCATCCCTCCTTAGCCACCGCTGCCATTGCCAAGGCTGGATCAAAGGCTTCGCCCGGATAGACCATGGCCGCACCGCTGGCGAGGGAGGCAAGATTCCCCAATACCATTCCAAAACAATGGTAGAGCGGCACCGGGATGCAGATCCGGTCCGCACTCGTCAGCCTTGTCGTCAGCGCGGTGAAATATCCATTGTTGAGGATATTGCGATGGGTCAGCGTCGCGCCCTTGGGAAAGCCTGTCGTCCCGCTGGTGAACTGGATGTTGATCGCATCATCTGGGTCCAGCGTTTCGCCAACAGTTGCGAGCCGGGCCTGATCCGCTTCTGCCCTTAACGCCGCCCAGGACAGGAAGCCGTCATGCTCATCCTCACCCAGCGAGACCATCAGCCGCAGCTTCGGAAGCTTGGCTGGGCCAAGTTCGCGTAGCATGCCGATATAGTCGCTGGTCTTGAAGCTAGGCGCAGTGACAAGCCCGACACAGCCAACCTTATTGAGCGCATATTCCACCTCAGACAGGCGATAGGCCGGGTTGATCGTGACTAGCACTGCACCAATCCGCGCAGTGGCGAATTGGGTAACGGTCCATTCGGCGCAATTGGGTGCCCAGATGCCCACCCGGTCACCCTTGACGATGCCCTGATCGAGCAAGCCGGTTGCAACGCGGTCGGCCTCCGCGTCAAGCTCCGCCCAGGTCCAGCGAATATCCTGGTGGAGCGATGACAAGGCAAGCTGATTGCCCCATTTGGCGGCTGCATCGGACAGCGCCTGGCCGATCGTGCCTTCGAGGAGGGGCGTATCGACCGGCCCCTTGGCGTAGCTGAGATCGCTCATCTTGCGATGTTCACCACTTGAACCTGGGTGTATTCGGCCAACCCTTCGACCGATTGTTCAACCCCAAGGCCGGAATTTTTGAACCCCGCCATCGGGATATGCGGCCCAATCGCCATATGCTGGTTGACCCAGACCTGGCCACTCTCGATCCGTTCGGCAATCGCCGCAGCGCGATCGGTATCGCTCGACCAGACAGAGCCGCCCAAGCCGTATTCGCTGGCATTGGCACGCGCGATCACGTCTTCGTCATTGGCGAAAGAGATGACAGGCAGGATCGGGCCGAACTGTTCCTGATCCACAATCTGGTCACCATCAGTCACATCGCGCACGATAGTGGGGCGGACGAAATATCCGCCCTTGTCCATAACCTCACCGCCGGCAATCACCTTGCCGTCGCGCTTAGCAGTCTCGAGAAAACCCTGGACCTTTTCAAATTGCGCCTTGTTCTGGATCGGGCCGATCTGGGTGCCCTGACGCAAGCCGTCATCGACCACCGCCTCTTCCGCAAGCCGCGCCAATTCCTCGCACATGGCATCGTAGATATCCTCGTGCACATAAGCGCGCTTCACCGCCAGGCAGACCTGCCCGCAGTTGATGAAAGCATTGTTGAATATCTGCTGCGCAGTGGCCCGCACATCGACATCTGCCAGCACGATGGCCGGGTCGTTGCCGCCCAGTTCCAGCGTCACGCGCTTGAGTGTATCGGCGGTGCTGCCCATAATCCGCTTGCCCGTGGCAGTCGAACCGGTGAAGCCAACCTTGGCTACATCGGGGTGCGATGTCAGATATGGACCAAGGTCATTGGCGTCGGTGATGATATTTACCACACCCGCCGGGAAGATATCCTTGCATACTTCACCCAGCAACAGAGCAGTGACAGGTGTCGTTGGTGCTGGCTTGAGGACAATGGAATTGCCCGCAAGCACAGCCGGGCCAATCTTCCAGCAAGCAACCAGCAATGGGAAATTCCAGGCGATAATGCCCACAACTACACCCAGCGGACGATGCTTCACAGCAATATAGCCGCTCTCGTCATCCTGGATGATCCGATCCGGCAGTTCCAATGTGGCGTAATGCCGCAAGAACCCTTCTGTCCAGGCGACTTCACCCATTGCTTCTGCTGTAGGCTTGCCCTGCTCCATCGTGAGGATGCGTGCAAAATCTTCCGTCCTTGCCGCTATCCCATCAGCCAGCTCGTTGAGTTTAGCCTGCCGCTCGGCAAAGGGAACTGCCGCCCAACCGGGCTGAGCCTGTTTGGCTGCAGCAATCGCCTGTTCCGCCTGCGCCTGTGATGCACGGGGAACGGAAGTGAAACCCTCCCCTGTTGCCGGGTTAATAACTTCCATTGTGTCGGCGCCTTCAACAAGCGCACCGCCGATCAACATCTTGTAGTCTGACATGTCCTCTCTCCGTGCCTATTTTGTGCCCATCCACCCAATTTAGGTCACCGATGGTAGTAATCGCGCCTTTGCCGGGCTAGGCACGGGCTCGACTCAATCTAAATTATGTCATATGTCCTAATTGTAGCATTCCATAATATCAAGCAGAGAAGTATCACTTGCCCCACTCGCGCGCAGAAACCCTGAAGTTCAAAACCATAACGGTGGCCGATCTTGCCTTTCCGCTGCGCGAAGGCGGATACAGCAAGGGACGCCGGACCCGTGAACAGATCCTTCATGCTGCCCTCGTCATCCTGGTTAGCGAGGGATATATCGCAATGACCATGCGACGGATAGCAGCTGCCTGCGATATGAAACTAGGTAATCTCACCTATCACTTCCCAACCCGTGAAGATCTGGTCCGCGAATTACTGGAAGCAGTGGTCACGGCCTATGAAATCGAATTTGACAATCTGGCACATATGGAAGGCGTCCCTCCAGAAGATCGCCTCGCGGAAATCTGCGGCCTCATTCTCGAGGACATCCGCACCAAGAAGACAACGCGGATTTTCCCTGAGCTGTGGGCTCTGTCGAACCATGACAAATTCGTCCTTGATCGTGTTCAGGAACTTTATGCGCGAGCCCGAGGGCCGCTGCTCGAAATCATCAAAGAAATGCGCCCGGACCTAGACAAAGCATCGATTGAAGATCTCGCTCTCTTCATCTCTTCATCAATGGAAGGGCTGACGATCTTTGCGGGCCATGAGAAACCCTTCGAACCGAGAATGCACGTCTATGAAAAGATCGCGATCCAATCCTTTGTCGACCTGGTTCGCAGTTACACACCAGAAGACGAGTAACCAGCCTTAAGTGGCAGGCAGCAAGAACTGCCCGCCACTTTCTCGCTGTCAGAACTTGTACCGGGCAGATACACGCCAAGTGCGCGGCCGACCGTAATATTGCTCGATCATTCCGAAGAAACCACCCTGATCCAACGTACCTGAAAGGTCGAAGGTCTGGACCAGATACTCTTCATCAAAAATGTTATCGACAGACACACGGAGTTCGTAATTCCCGCTATCTGGCAACCATGCGATGGAACCATTTACCACCGCATATCCGTTCTCTTCAGAAGCGGGCAATTGCGTCAGGTTGTGACGTGACCCCCAACCTTCATCCAGTTGCGATTAGAGTCTCGGCATCGTTGTTGCCCAGCTGGGCAGGTGAAG
>JADCLP010000001.1 GCA_014983025.1 Erythrobacteraceae bacterium E2-1 Yellow Sea
TTGCTTCACCTGCCCAGCTGGGCAACAACGATGCCGAGACTCTAATCGCAACTGGATGAAGGTTGGGGGTCACGTCACAATTTCTTCCATGAATTCCTCGTCAATTTTTGGATTATATTTTTCAGTCGCGCTTTATTACTAGCCCGTAGCTGTAATCATGGACGGAGCATAATCGCATTGCAAGGGATACAAAGGGTGGGGGCAAAATCTATTGTCCAGCTTCATCCTGCACGGTCAGGCCAAATGTCAGCGCATCCAACCGACTGCCATTAGCCACGCGATAATAATTTGGGCGCCGCCCAATTTGTTCAAATCCAACCCTTTTATAAAGACGTATTGCTGGGTTGTTTTCACGCATTTCCAGGAAAATGCGATCTCCACCTAAATCCCTCACCTGATTGTATAATAATTCTATCAAGCGAATACCAAGTCCACGGCTGCGATATTCCGGCAAGATGGCAATCAATAGCAATTCCGATTCGCCTGGTGCATGCCGCGCCATAAGAAATCCGACAGCCTGCGATTGATCATCATCAATGAGTTGCCCCTTCGCATCAATGACCAGGGCTGTCGTGTTGTGCAGTGCCAGCGAATCTTCGATTTGACGACGGTTCCATGCTTCCCCCCACAAAGGGTCGAATGACGCTGCCATGACCGCCATGATTTGATCAATTTGGTCCATTATGCAGATGCTTTTGCATCAGGGCCGCGCCCATAAATAGGCGCAAGGTCATGTGAAAGGCAGGATTTTGGCAGTAGATTGGAAGATCGAGAATCCGGCAGTAAATCAACCACTTCTTTACTGCCATCATGAAAGAATTGGGCCAATTCCTGCGCACGATTACCAGCAATATAATTGTGTTTGCATGCAAGCTGTGCCCGTTCAGGTGTCAGGGATTGCACATCGTCCTGGGCATTAAGGCCAGTATCGTAATTCTCAACGAACCATTCTCCGTGGCCTCCATTCATGCAGACGGTTACCGGTAGGTTGGTAATTTCCTGAGCCATGGCAGCGATCAGCGCCAATGTGGGGTATCCCAGAACTTGTACATTCCAGGCAACACCCAGTGCTCGGGCAGTGGCAATTCCTATTCTGACACCGGTAAAACTGCCTGGGCCGAGAGAAACAATTATCCGCTCTGCCTGTCCCTTGCCAGGCAGGGTAGAGATCATTGGTACCAGTTGTTCTGCATGGCCGCGCCCCATGATCTGGTGATCATGTGCCAGGCATTTTCCGTCATCGAACAGCGCGACGGAGCAGGCTTCTGTAGCAGTTTCTATCGCCAAAATGCGCATATGCCTGTCGATGCTCCAGCAATGCGCCTGCTTCAAGTCAGACGATCAGGTTGAACTTGTCAAAATCCGGGCGTGGACTGCGATCAAAAATACTCTCGGGATCGCCATAGCCAATGCAGCAAATGAAATTAACGCGGTGACGCGGCTGATCTGAAAGGAAGGCTTGCTGCACAGCATCGGAGTCAAAGCCCGACAGCGGGCCACAATCCAGGCCCAAGGCGCGCGCAGCAAGAATGAGATAGGCACCCTGGAGCGATGAATTGCGGAACGCACTCTCTACGCGGAACTCCTCATTTCCTTCAAACCAGCTTTTCGCGTCTGCATGCGGGAACAACCAGGGAAGTTCTTCGTGAAAATCCATATCATAGCAGATGATTGCGCTGGCGGGCGCAGTCAGTACCTTGGATTTGTTTCCTTGCATCACGCAATCGGCCAGCTTTTGCTTCGCTTCCGTAGATTTCACCCAGACAATGCGTAGCGATTGCATGTTGGCCGAAGTGGGCGCCATCTTCAGCAAATCATAGATCGCTTCCAGTTGGGCTTCACTGATATCCTTGTCCAGCCAGCCGTTATAGGATCGCGCTTCGTTGAAAATCTGGTCAAGCGCAGCGGCCGCGAGCGGCTGGTCGTGGAATTGCTGTGTCATGCTGTTCCTTGATTTAGGAAAATTGATCAGGCCGCGCGTACTTCAACAACTTCAGGCACATAATGTTTCAGAAGGCCTTCGATGCCATGTTTCAGCGTGGCTGTGCTGGATGGGCAGCCTGAGCAGGCGCCTTGCAGCGTGAGATAGACGACGCCATCCTTGAATCCGCGATAGGCAATATCACCTCCATCGCCTGCAACAGCAGGGCGAACCCGTGTTTCAAGCAGTTCATGGATTTGCGCCACAATATCGGCATTGGCGGGATCTTCTTCTACCAGAAGCACATCTTCATCAGGCACAGAAATGCCTGCTGCGCTTGCCTCTGCAAAAAGGGGTGCTTCAGATACGAAATGGTCCAACAAAATCGCCACCACTTGCGGTTTCAAATCCGCCCAATTGACACCAGGCGCGGCGGTAACGGACACGAAATCGCCACCAAACATTACATTCACCACTTCGCCCGTGTCGAAGATAGCCTGTGCCAAAGGGCTGGCCTCTGCGCTTTCAGGGCTAGTGAATTCACGAGTGCCGGCAGACATAACCTGCCGACCGGGCAGGAATTTCAGGCTGGCGGGGTTGGGTGTGGTTTCGGTTTCTATGAACATGTCAGTACATTTAGGGTCGCAATCCGCGCTTCGCAAGCGATCTAGACGTTGTGTCATTCACTATCCCTTCACAACTTGACCCCTTATAGTCTGCAATATGAAGATGATTTTTCGCGCCGCATGTGCCCTTTCACTGATCTGCACCCCTGCTGCCCTGGTTCTGGGCAAGACTAGTTCTGAAAGTGCGGTTCCTGAATCCCTGCAATCAGGGGATGAGGTGCCGTGGCTCTATCGCCACAGTGATATCCCCGTGGATCGCGAATGGCAGTTTGGGGAGCTTGGCAATGGCTTGCGCTATGCGGTGCGGCACAACGGTGTTCCGCCGGGACAGGTTTCGATCCGAATCCGGATAGATGCAGGATCATTGCATGAACGCGATGGAGAGCAGGGATATGCCCATTTGCTGGAACATATGCTGTTCCGCCAGAGCAAATATCTTGGCCCGGGTGAGGCAATCCCGACATGGCAGCGTTTGGGTGCAACTTTCGGCAGTGATACCAATGCCGAAACCACCCCCACGCAGACGGTTTACAAGCTGGACCTGCCTGGTGTGACGCCAGCATCGCTTGATGAAAGTTTCAAGTTACTGTCAGGTATGGTGCGTGACCCGGTTCTGAACCAGGCAAATCTGGATACAGATATTCCCATTGTGCTGGCTGAAAAACGCGAGCGGGGCGGGGCTGCCCTGCGCGTGAATGACAAGACACGGCAAACTCTGTTCGCCGGGCAATTACTGGCCGAACGCCAGCCCATCGGGACGGAAAAAACCCTGCTGGCGGCAAAGGCCAAGACTGTGCAGGCCTTCCATGATCGTTGGTACCGGCCTGAGAACACGGTGATTGTTGTGGCGGGCGATGCTGATCCAGTGGAACTTGCCCGACTGATCGAGACATATTTTGCCGATTGGAAGGCGCGGGGGGCAGCCGTTCCCGCGCCTGATTTCGGTGATCCCAAGGCACCTGCAGGTGCTGATCCAGCAAATCCGGTGGGTGAACTGGAAGTTATCGTTGAACCCGATATGCCGCGCACATTGACATACGCCGTGATGCGCCCATGGCGGCCGGTCCAGGACACGATTGTCTATAACCAGGGACTGCTGACAGATGCAGTGGCACAGGCAATTATCAACCGCCGGTTAGAGGCGCGCGCACGCAATGGCGGCAGCTTCCTTTATGCCCAGGTGCAGCAGGATGATGTCTCGCGTTCAACTGATGCGACGTTCGTCAGCCTGGCTCCGCTCGATGGCGATTGGCAGACCGCGCTGGCCGATGTGCGCGGGGTAATCGCCGATGCACTGGTCAATCCACCCACGCAGGAGGAGATTGACCGCGAACTGGCCGAATTCGAAGCCGCCTTCGCCAGTGAAGTGGAACAGCGCAGCGTCATGGCAGGTTCCAAGCTGGCAGATACGCTGGTGACTGCGCTGGATATTCGTGAAACCGTGGCTGCTCCTGAAACCCTGCTGGATGTGTTTCGATCCATGCGGTCGAAATTTGTGCCTGACCGCGTATTTCAGCACACGCAGGCACTGTTCAAAGGCGATGTGATCCGTGGTGTTCTGGTAACACCTGAAGTGGCTGATGCTAGTAAGGATGCGTTGCGCCTTGCCCTGTCTAAAAAACCTGTGATTGATGGCAGCGCACGCCTGGCAGCCAGGAGTTTGTCCTTCGATGATCTTCCTGCCATTGGCCAACCCGGTGTGGTGGTGGAAGAAGGGCCAATTGGCCTGCTGGATATCGAACAGGTCACACTGGACAATGGCACCCGTGCAATCCTGTGGTCAAATGATGCAGAGCCTGGACGCGTAACGGTAAAGGTGCGGTTTGGCACAGGGTACCGCGCGTTCAGCAGTGAAGATGCGCCCTATATCCTGTTGGGTGAAATGGCGCTGGTGGGTTCAGGCCTGGGTGAGTTGGGGCAGGAGGAACTGGACCGGATTTCCAATGGCCGGAAAATGGGCTTTGATTTCAGTATAGATGATGCAGTTTTCAGCTTCGGTGCGCAGACACGTTCCGCTGATTTGGCAGATCAACTGTACCTGTTCGCTGCCAAGCTGGGTATGCCCCGCTGGGATGCCAACCCTGTGCAGCGCGCCAAGGCTGCAGCCAAGCTGGCTTATGACACGTATTCTGCAAGCCCAGGCGGTATCCTGAACCGTGACCTGCAATATCTTATCACCAATCGTGACCAGCGTTTCCACATGGCGGACCCTGCAGAAATGGATCGTGCCACAGCCGAGGGTTTTCGCAAGGTGTGGGAACCTTTGCTGGCGCAGGGTCCGATTGAAGTGATGATCTTTGGCGAATTTGATCGTGATGCCACGATTGATGCGTTGAAGCGAACATTTGGTGCATTGCCCAAGCGTCAGCCAATACCGGCCAAGGTTGCCGGGCGTGTGCCGGCATTTCCTGCTGCCAATGATCAGGTGACTGTGCTCAAGCACAGGGGGGATGCCAATCAGGCTGCAGCAGTCATCGCATGGCCCAGCGGTGGCGGTGTGGATGCCCTGCGCGAATCGCGTCAGCTCGAAATTCTGATCCAGCTGTTCAACAACCGCCTGGTTGACGCCATGCGTGAACGGGCCGGTGCCAGCTATGCCCCGCAGGTAATTTCCGATTGGCCGATTGACCTTGCCAGTGGCGGAACAATCATGGCGGTGGCCCAATTGCTTCCGCAGGATGTTCCCGCTTTCTATGCTGAAGCGGAACGGATCGCGCGGGATCTGGCCACCAATCCGCTGACAGAGGATGAGCTGCAACGGGTGACTGAACCACTGCGCCAGCAGATCAGCCGTGCGTCCACAGGCAATAATTTCTGGCTCTATCACCTTGAAGGGGCAAGCTTCGACCCACGCAGGGTTGATTTGATGCGGTCATTGCTGGTGGATTATTCGCGCACTACGCCTGAACTCATGCAATTCCTGGCCAAACGCTATCTCGCGGCACGTCCAGGCTGGAAACTGGCCGTGATTCCCGAAGGACAAAATTTGGCGCAGGGCGCAGGGGTTGGCTCATCAGCTGGTAAGGTTGTAGGGGCAGAGTGACGGTTAGCGTTATTCGTGCGCAACAATATCAGCCATTGGTGTCGCAGCCTTTGCATTTGCGGGGGTAAGCGTGTAACCGCGCGCACCGATTGAACGGACTAGAGAATGACCTTGGCACAGAACTGGACCCCCGAAAGCTGGAAAGCCTTCGAAGCGCGGCATTTGCCGCATTATGAAGATGCAGCCGAACTGGCAGCGGCAGAGGCAACGCTTGCCACATATCCGCCATTGGTTTTCGCTGGTGAAGCGCGCGCGCTGAAGAAAGATCTGGCCCAGGTCGCGGGCGGCCATGCATTTCTGCTGCAGGGTGGCGATTGTGCGGAAAGCTTTGCCGAATTCCACCCGAACAATATCCGCGACACTTTCCGCGTGCTGTTGCAGATGGCCGTGGTGATGACCTTTGCCAGCAAGAAGCCGGTTGTGAAGGTCGGGCGCATGGCGGGCCAGTTTGCCAAGCCGCGCAGTTCCGACACGGAAACGCAGGGTGACCTGACGCTACCCAGTTATTTCGGGGACAATATCAACGGGATCGAATTCGATCCTGCGCAGCGCCGCAATGATCCGCAGCGCATGGTGCGCGCCTATTCACAGGCTGCAGCCACGCTGAACCTGCTGCGCGCATTTGCTGGTGGTGGTTACGCCAATCTGCGCCAGGTTCACCAATGGACGCTGGATTTCATGGGCCGCAGCGACTGGGCGGACAAATTTTCTGACATTGCGGACCGCATTGGTGAGGCATTGGACTTCATGGAAGCCTGCGGCGTGGATCCGGCCACTGTGCCGCAATTGCAAGGCACGAGTTTCTATACCAGCCATGAAGCGCTGCTGCTGCCTTATGAACAGGCGATGACACGGCAAGACAGCCTGACGGGTGAATGGTTCGATACCAGTGCGCATATGCTGTGGATCGGCGACCGGACGCGTTTCGAAGGTTCCGCCCATGTCGAATATCTGCGCGGTGTCGGCAATCCCATCGGGATGAAATGCGGCCCTTCGCTGGAGCCGGATGCGCTGCTTAAGATGCTCGATACGCTCAATCCAGCACGCGAAGCCGGACGGATTACGCTGATCAGCCGTTATGGCCATGACAAGGTCGAAGATGGTCTGCCCAAATTGGTGCGTGCTGTGAAAGCGGAAGGGCACCCGGTGGTGTGGAGCTGCGACCCGATGCATGGCAATGTCATCAAGTCGGATAGTGGATACAAGACGCGCCCCTTCGACCGCATTCTGACAGAAGTGAAGGGCTTCTTTGCGGTACACCGCGCAGAGGGCACGCATCCTGGCGGCATTCACATCGAGATGACGGGACAGGACGTGACTGAATGTGTGGGTGGTGCAGTGGCCATCACTGATGACGCACTGGGGGACCGTTATCACACGCATTGCGACCCGCGCCTTAATGCAGCGCAATCGATTGAGCTGGCGTTTCTGACCGCAGAAATGCTGAATCAAGAAGCTGCAGCACAGCAGGCCAACGCCGCCTGAAGTAATTTACCCGGTGTGGCCCGGCTGCTTTGCCGGGCATGCGAACAGGGTGGAAAGCCTCTCTTTCCATTGTAACTTTCATCGGGCATGCTGCGAATATATGGCGGCGGGCACAATCTCTTATGCTCGCCCGATCGGATCGGACGCGACAGGAGAGATGAGTGCCCGAACCCAAGACTGCCCCCCGAAATGATGGCGGGCTGACGCTGGCGGAACGATTTACTGCCACGCGCGGACTGAGTGAGGCGCTTGTGCGCCCTTTGTCCGACGCAGATGCCACCATCCAGTCGATGGAAGATGCCTCTCCTGCCAAATGGCATCTGGCACACACGACATGGTTTTGGGAAACATTTCTGCTGCGCGATCATTTGGCTGGATACCGCCTGTTCAATGCGGATTGGCCATATTTGTTCAATTCCTATTACGAGGCTGAAGGCCAGCGGATTACTCGCTTTTCTCGCGGTATGCTGTCGCGCCCCACGCTTGAACAGGTGTTGGAATGGCGCGCGCATGTGGATGTCGCAATGGCTGCATTACTTGATCGTCAAGAACTGACCGCTCTGATTGAATTGGGGGTGGCACATGAACAGCAGCATCAGGAATTGCTGCTGACCGATATCAAACACGCCATGTTCCAGAATCCTACTGGCCCGGCCATATGGGCCGGCGCGCCTGTGCCTGCAACATGTGGCGATCTATCATGGTTCAAGCATCCCGGCGGTATCGCCATGGTGGGATATGATGGGCCGGACTTTGCCTTTGACAATGAAGGGCCATGCCACCGCGTTCTGCTGGAGCCGTTTGCACTTGCCACGCGGCTCGTCACCAATGACGAATGGCAGCAGTTTATCGATGATGGCGGCTATGGCGATGCGCGGCTGTGGCTTTCTGATGGTTGGGCCTGGGTCCAGCGTGCAGGTATTACTGCGCCGCTATACTGGCATAAGGATCAGCATTTTACGCATCAAGGTTGGCATGCCCGCGATCCTGATGCGCCGGTTGCGCATATCTCTTTTTTTGAGGCGGATGCCTATGCCACATGGGCAGGGACGCGGTTGCCGACAGAGTTCGAATGGGAGGTGATTGCGAAGTCGCACGATCACGCATCTGGCAACCAGCTGGACGGTGCAGGGCCTGTGCTGCCAAAGGGCGGTGACGGACTGTTCGGGGATTGCTGGCAATTCACGCGATCGGCCTATCTTCCCTATCCCCGCTACCAACCGGCAGCCGGTGCAGTGGGGGAATATAATGGCAAGTTCATGAGCGGGCAGGTGGTGCTGAAGGGTGCCAGTTGCGCCACTGTGCGTGGCCATTCACGCGCCAGCTATCGCAATTTCTTCTACCCACATCAGCAATGGCAGTTCACTGGCCTGCGTTTGGCAAAGGATATCTGATCATGGCGACAGGCCAGGGGATTGCATTGGTCGATCTGGATGATGATGGTGTTGATCGCGCCTTTCGTACAGAAGTTTTGGTCGGGTTGAAGCAGGTGCAAAAGGCGGTGCCGGCGCGCTGGTTTTATGACGATGCAGGATCCCGCCTGTTTGAAGAAATTACCCAGCTGCCAGAATATTATCTGACACGTGCTGAAACAGAGATTTTACGGGGTCGTGGGGAAGATTTCGCACACCTGATCGGGCCTGGCCGCGCAGTGGTTGAATTTGGTTCCGGCAGTTCGGTCAAGACGCCTCTATTGCTACATGCCATCGAACCGGCAGCCTATGTCCCGCTCGACATATCAGGGGATTTCCTGCGTGCATCAGCGCGTGATCTGGCAGCAAAGTTTCCTGGCCTGCCAGTTTATCCTGTAGAGGCGGATTTCATGCGGCAGGTTGCGCTGCCGGAAGAGGTGGCAGGGTTACAGAAATTGGGATTCTTCCCGGGTTCGACCATCGGTAACATGGTGCCTGCCAGCGCGGTCGATCTGTTACGCGCAATGCGCCAGACACTGGGTGAAGGATCGCAACTGTTGATCGGGATGGATCTGATCAAGGATCGCAAAGTGCTGGAAGCTGCATATGATGATGCAGCTGGCGTGACCGCGCAATTCAACCTTAACCTGCTGGCCAGGATCAATCGCGAGCTGGATGGGGATATTCCGCTGGAAGATTTTCGCCATCTCGCGCTGTGGAATGATGATCTGGCGCGGATTGAAATGCATCTGCAGGCACGGCGCGATCTGAACTTTCGCGTGTCCGGACAGAGTTTCAGCATACAAGCCGGTGAAACAATCCATACTGAAAACAGCCACAAGTTCAGCCGACGCATGGGCAATACCATGTTGCTGGCTTCTGGTTGGACGCCAGTGGAACACTGGCTGGATAGCGAAGAAAGGTTTGCGCTGGTGCTGGCCAGGGCGACAGAGCCACGTAGCGCACCCTGAATATTCTCTCTGCAGAAAAAAGGTGGCTGGGGTGGCAGGATTCGAACCTGCGCATGCCGGTACCAAAAACCGGTGCCTTACCGCTTGGCTACACCCCAACAGGCCCGCCATAGTGGCGGGGCGCCCCCTATAGCGCGGTCATTGTGAAAGGGAAGGGGCAGTGTGCCCCCAAACACAAATTTACCGTTCAGAATGTCTTTCCTTCAAAATCGCTGGCGGAATGGCGTTCTTCCAGACGCGAGTTTTCATCACCCCAAGTGCGATTAACGATCCGCCCACGCTTCACGCCAGGACGTTCGGCAATCTCATGCACCCAGCGCCCGACATGTTCATACTCGTCAATGGAAAGGAAAGTCTTGGCGTCATTGTAAATTGTGCCGAACACAAATGGGGCGAGCCAAGGGAAATTGGCGATATCGGCGATTGTGTATTCATCGCCTGCCAGAAAACGGTTTTGTGCCAGGCGCTGGTTCGCCACATCGAAAATGCGCTTGGTCTCCATGGAATATCGGTTGATGGGATATTCGTATTTCTCAGGCGCGTAGGCATAGAAATGGCCGAACCCGCCACCGATGAATGGCCCTGTGCCCACCTGCCAGAACAGCCAACTGAACGTTTCGGCGCGTGCGGCGGTTTCGGTGGGCAGGAAAGCTCCAAACTTTTCCGCCAGATGCATCAGGATTGCGCCAGATTCGAATATAGGGATTGGTTCTGGCCCGCTGCGATCAACCAGCGCCGGGATCTTTGAATTGGGATTAATTTCGACAAAACCGCTGGTGAATTGGTCCAGATCTGAAATGCGGATAATCCATGCATCATATTCTGCATCCTGATGGCCGGCCTCCAACAGTTCTTCCAGCATGATGGTGGCCTTCACCCCATTGGGCGTGCCAAGCGAGTATAGTTGCAGAGGGTGTTCGCCCACGGGAAGCTCGCGTGTTTCGCGTGCACCTGCAGTCGGTCGATTAACACCAGTGAATTGTCCCGCTTCTTCATTGTCAAAAATCCACACTTTGGGCGGTGTGTAGGTTGTGTCTGCCATGGGGGATGTTCCTGATTTTGTCCTGTCACATGATATGTTCGTGAAATGGGGCGGTACGGTTACGCAAACAACCCTAGGTGACGCCCGAAACATGACAGTTTTGATTTGCAATCTGAAACCAAACTTGCTTGCACTTTGTATCCTTTAAGGATACATAAGGGCTATGCATCTTGCTGGATATAAAATTCGCCAGTGGCGTGAAGCGCATGAGCCGCCACTTTCTGCAGAAGAATTTGGTGCGCGTTTTGGTGACCCTTGGCCCAGTCGTACAGTTTATGGCTGGGAATCTAAAGGAAAAATTGCCCGGGCGCCTGTGCAAAAGAAGCTGGCGGAGCTGGGCATCTGCACGCCTGAGGATTGGCTGGAGCTGGCACCTAAAGGGGATACTGAAGGGGTGGGGGCAGTATCCTGCGACAGCGAAAATGCCCACCCATTCTACGATATACGACATCATGGCTTCATTCGAGTAGCGACATCCACTCCTCAGGTTCGCACTGCGGATGTCACATTCAACGTCGATGGCATTTTGGCAGAGGCTGAGCGCGCGCATGATGCAGGCGTTGATCTGGTGGTGTTTCCTGAATTGTGTATAAGTTCCTATGCGCTGGATGATTTGCATTTGCAGCATACGCTGCTGGATGCGGCAGAGGCGGGACTGGCGCGCATAGTCACCGCCAGCGCACGGATAGATCCCGTTCTGCTGGTGGGTGCACCGCTGCGCCATAATGGCCGCATATACAATTGTGCAGCCGTGGTGGCAGGCGGTCAATTACTAGGGGTGATCCCCAAAAGTTTCCTGCCCAATTACCGCGAATATTATGAAAAACGCTGGTTTGCGCATGGCCGCAATATCCAGGGGCAGACCATCAGCGTGACCGACAGCAAGGTGCCCTTTGGCACCGATCTGATCTTTGCCGCGCGCAATCTGCCCAATTTCAAGTTGTTCGTCGAAATTTGCGAAGATTACTGGGCCCCCACGCCACCCTCCACCATGGGCGCGCTGGCTGGTGCGACTGTGGTGGCCAACCTTTCCGCATCCAACATCACCATCGGCAAATCGGATGAACGCCATCTACTCAGCCGGGCGCACTCCGCGCGTTCTGTCTGCGCCTATATCTACTCGGCCAGTGGACATGGTGAAAGCACAACGGACCTTGCCTGGGATGGGCAGGGTATGATCTATGAATTGGGCGATCTGCTGGCAGAAAGCGAGCGGTTCAGCTTGCATCCGGAATTGAGCATCGCCGATGTGGATGTGGCGCGTGTGGCGGCGGAACGTATGCGAATGCAGACCTTTAATGATGCTGCAGAGCAGGCGGGGAGGCCTGAAGACAAATTCCGCACTGTCGAATTTGATCTTGTCACCAACGAAGGTGATCGGGGCCTGATCCGGCCTGTCGCGCGTTTCCCCTTCGTGCCCAATCGCCAACATAGGCTGGACGAGGATTGTTACGAAGCATTCAACATACAGGTTGATGGGTTGATGCGGCGGCTGGAGGCGACCCATGCGAAGAGCATGGTGATCGGCGTATCAGGTGGGCTGGATTCCACCCATGCGCTGATCGTGGCGGCCAAGTGTTGTGACCGGTTGGGCCTGCCGCGCAGCACCATTCGCGGTTACACCATGCCCGGCTTTGCCACATCAGATCACACCAAATCGAACGCGTGGAAGCTGATGCGCGCATTGGGCATCACGGCAGAAGAAATCGACATCCGCCCCGCTGCCACGCGCATGCTGGAAGATATGCAGCACCCCTTTGCCGATGGGGAGCCGGTACATGATGTGACCTTTGAAAATGTGCAGGCAGGATTGCGGACGGATTATCTGTTCCGGCTGGCTGGCCACCATTCAGGTTTTGTGATCGGCACAGGCGATTTGAGCGAGCTGGCACTGGGCTGGTGCACCTATGGCGTGGGTGACCAGATGAGCCATTATGCGGTCAATTCGGGCGTCCCCAAGACATTGATCCAATATTTGATCCGCTGGGCGGTAGGGACTGAGCAGTTTGACCCTGAAACCGATGATGTGCTGCTGTCCATCCTCGATACGGAAATTTCGCCCGAACTGGTGCCGGCAGGCGATGATGGCGAAATCCAGAGTACGGAAAGCATCATTGGGCCGTATGAACTGAATGATTTCTTCATCCACCACACTATCCGTTGGGGGCAACATCCCAGCAAGATTGCCTTTCTGGCATGGCATGCGTGGAAGGATGCACGTGCAGGGGTGTGGCCGGCGGGTTTCCCGGAAGAGAAGAAGAATGAATATGATCTGGTAACGATCCGGCATTGGCTGGAAAAATTCATCCGTCGCTTCTTTGCCTTCAGCCAATTCAAGCGCAGCGCGATCCCCAACGGGCCCAAGGTCAGCGCAGGCGGGGCGCTCAGCCCACGTGGGGATTGGCGCGCACCATCTGACGCGGTGGCCGATGTGTGGCTGCAAGAATTGCGTAAGGGATTGCCTGAATTGCAGGTTTGACGGCACTAGGCTGCATGAACTTGCGCACCCTCCTGATTCTGTTGCTTTGCAATATTGTGTGGGCGCTGAATATTGTCGTCAGCAAGATTGTGGTTGGCGACCTGGCTGTGCCGCCACTTTTCTATGCCTGCGCACGCTCTGGTATGGTTGCACTGGCACTCATATTCCTCCTTCGGCCCCTGCCGCGCCAGCTTGGCAAGGTTTTCTGGGTCGGTCTCGCCATTGGCGGGGGGTCATTTGCCTTGTTGTTTGTTGGGCTTCAGACAGCTTCCCCTTCAACTGCGGGTGTAATCAACCTGCTCAGTGCTCCAGTGACAGTGTTGTTTGCCATGGTTTTCTTGGGAGAAAGGGTGCGCTGGCGGCGGGGGCTGGGCATTTTCCTGACACTGGTCGGTGTTTTCATCGCAACAGGATCACCTTCAGGGATTAGTGGCGGGATCGGCGTTGCCTATCTGCTTGCTGCAGCAGTATTTGGGGCGCTTGGTGCAGTGTTTTTCAAGCAGATCGAGATTGATGCACGCGCGATGCTGGCATGGTCAGGCTTGGCTTCTGTTGTTGTTCTGGCGCCATTGTCATTTCTATTGGAACAGCACCAGTTCGATGCAGTGATGGCAGCACCAATGGAATTCACGGCTGCACTGTTATTCGCCAGCATTGTGGTTTCAGTGGGTGCACACACTGCATATTACCGCGTATTGCAGCAAAACGATGCCAATCTTGTGGTTCCATTGACGTTATTGACCCCATTGATGACAATCGGTTTTGGTGCATGGATTACCAATGATCCAATCGGCTGGCAGCTGATCTTGGGCGGTGCTTTGGCCATAATTGGTGTGGCGATCATTGTGCTGCGACCGAGCAGCAATATCTTCAAACCGCTGCTGGTGCGTTCCCGCTTGTAATTGCCTAGCTAGATGCGGCTTGCATAATCGATGTCGTGCGTTAGCGTCGCATGGCATGTGGTCGTTCACATATCCGGCATAACTGGGCCTGGGGGGCAGATGGCCACACTATCCGAAAGCGGAATTTTGATCCTTTCGCAAAGCCGGCCTTTGCGGTTGTTCACGCTGTTCATCCTTTATGTTGGACAGGGACTGCCCATTGGTCTGACATGGTTTGCCATTCCTGCATGGATGGCAGCGCGTGGAGCGTCAGCTCAGGATGTCGGGACCGTACTGGCGATGACAGCGCTGCCCTGGTCGCTGAAGCTGGTCAATGGCTTTCTGATGGATCGGTATACTTACCTGCCCATGGGTCGCCGGCGGATCTGGCTGCTGGGCGCGCAGGCGGTGATGATATTGGTTCTCCTGACCGGTGTTGCTGTGGATCCTTCTGTCACGGACATTACCATGCTTGGCCTGATCGGTTTTTGCCTCAATTCAGCCACCACGTTTCAAGACGTGGCGGTGGACGGGCTGGCCGTGGACATCATGGAGGAGGAGGAACGCGCGCGTGGCAGTGGGATGATGTTTGGTGGGCAAGCGATTGGTATTGCCTCTGCCACTGCGTTGAGCGGGGCGGTGATTGGGGTATGGGGCGTGCAAGCCGCCTATCTGATCATCGCAACGCTGGTTGGGTTGCTTAGCCTCTACATCGTCTCTTTTCGGGAGCGAGAAGGGGAAAAACGCCTGTTCTGGAGTTCTGGCGCGCCGCATCCACGTAATCTGGATATTCAGGTTGGGGCTTGGTGGCCCATACTGAAGTCAACATTCAAATCCTTTACACGTTTGCAAAGTGCTTTGTGGCTGCCGGTCATCTTTGGGCGTGGCGTTCTTTTCGGCTCCCTGACCGGTGCAACCCCGCTGATTGGCACGCAATATCTGGGTTGGGATGAAGCCCAGATTTCATCGCTGACTGCAGCAGCTGGTATTATCGCAGGCGTGCTGGCTCTGACATTGGGTGGCTGGCTGGGGGACAGGATCGGTTCAAAGAAAAGCGCGATCCTGTGGCTGGCGCTGCAACTCACAATGGTCACGGCCATGTATAATGCCCATGGGCTGTGGGGGGATGATCGCCTTTTCCTGGCCTTTGTATATGCTTGGATCACGCTGGACCTGCTTTTGACGGTTGCCGTTCTGCCCATTTCCATGCGGCTGTGTGACCCGCGCGTCGCAGCTACGCAGTTTACCATTTATATGGCCGTTGCCAATTTCGGGATTTCCTTTGGTGCTTTCATGCTGGGCCGGGTGGACAGCATAGGCGGCCTGCCATCTATTTTCCTGGTCGTGGGAGCTGCATTGCTCGTATCGCTGACACTGATGTTGACGGTAAATTTTCCGCGCCGTGCGCCGCTTGTTCAACCTGGTGTTGCTGGGCTGGACTGAAACAGGGTTGGCGGATTACCCGCTTTCCAGGGCGTGAACTTTTCCATGATCGCCGTGAAGATGGGCGACGCAAGGTGCCCAGACAGCCATTTGCGCAGATGCGGGATCGGCTGGGCATCGAACCATTCACGGTCATGATTGGCAAATTGGCGGATAAAGGGAAAGCTGGCCATATCAGCCAGAGTACGGGCGGGCCCGCACAAGAAGGATTGCGATGTAAGCCGCGCGTCCCACTCGGCCAGAATATCCATCGCAGCGGTGCGGTATTCCAGCGGATCCGTATCATGGCGGGTATAATATTTGTAGCGATCAAGGTGATGCTTGAACGGGCAATCCAGCTGATCGAACAAGGCCGTGTCATCGCCCGAGAGCCAATTTTCGGGATCATTGCAGCGCAGCGCCCAGCGCATGATAGCCAGACTTTCATCAACCACTATGCCATCGGGCAGCACCAGCACAGGCACGGTTCCCTTGGGCGATGCGGTCAGCATTTCTTCCGGCTTGTTCGCCAGCTTTACCTCGCGCAATTCGCATGCCGTGCCGCTGATCCACAGCGCCATGCGCGCGCGCATGGCATAGGGGCAGCGACGGAAAGAATATAGGATCGGTAGCCCGCTCATCCCTCTGCCAGCGGGCGCTGACCAACATGCTGTTCACCCCGCTTGCGCGCTAGTTCCGCCTGTTTCTGCCGTTCGGCATAGCGGGCGCGCTGGGCATCATCCTTTTCATCGATGCAATGCGGGCAGCTCACGCCTTCGACATAGTCTGCAGAGGCGCGATCATCCTCGCTTACCGGGCGGCGGCAGGCACGGCAAAGAGTCAGAGTACCGACTTCCAGCCCGTGCCCGACGGAAACACGTTCATCGAACACAAAACATTCGCCATCCCACAGGCTTTCATCCTGCGGAACTTCTTCCAGATATTTCAGAATGCCGCCCTTGAGGTGATACACCTCATCGATCCCTTCGGAACGCAGGAAGCTGGTCGATTTTTCGCAGCGGATGCCGCCGGTGCAGAACATGGCGACTTTCTTCTTGCCTTCGACCAGTTCATCGCGGTGGCTGCGGAACCATTCGGGAAAATCGCGGAAGGCCGCAGTTTCAGGATCGATAGCACCACGGAAGGTGCCGATCGCAACCTCATAATCATTGCGCGTGTCGATCACCACTGTGTCAGGATCAGAAATCAGCGCGTTCCAATCATGCGGATCGACATAATGGCCGACGCTCAGCAGAGGATCGATATCAGGTTCACCCATGGTCACGATTTCGCGCTTCAGCCGCACCTTCATGCGGTTGAACGGCATGGTGTCTGCGTGGGAGAATTTGACATCCAGCCCAGAACAGCCGGGCAGGGCGCGGATATGCGCAATCACCTGCGTCAGCGCATTTTCGCCGCCAGCAATCGTGCCGTTGATCCCTTCATGTGCGATCAGCAGCGTGCCCATGGTGCCGACTTCGCGGCACAGCGCAAGCAAGGGCTCTCGTAAAGATGCAGGGTCTTCAAATGGGGCGAACTGGTACAGCGCCGTAACGGTGACGGGCGACGTTTCACTCATCTGATCAATCCAGTTTCATCACCCAGCCATGGGTGTCTTCAACCGCACCCTTCTGGATACCGACCAGCTTTTCGCGGATTTTCATGGTCAGTTGGCCGGGGCCACCACTGCCGATTTCGAACTCGCCAGCGGGTCCGGAAACCTTGCCAACGGGCGTCACAACCGCCGCCGTGCCACAAGCCATGGTTTCGATGAGGCGACCGCTCCTGGCATCTTCACGCCATTGGTCGATCGAATATTTCTCTTCCGAAACTTCCAGTCCCTGTTCGCGCAGCAGGGTAATCAGGCTGTTGCGGGTGATGCCGGGCAGGATAGTGCCGCCCAGCGGGGGGGTGATCACGCGGCCATCATCAAAGACGAAGAAGAGGTTCATACCACCCAGTTCCTCAACCCATTTGTGTTCGGCAGCATCCAGGAACAGCACCTGATCATGCCCCATGGCAAAGGCTTGGCCCGTGGGCACCAGGCTGGCGGCGTAATTGCCGCCGCATTTCGCCTCACCCGTGCCCCCGGGGGCCGCGCGGGTATAATCCGAAATCCAGATGCTGACGGCTTTCGCGCCACTCTTGAAGTAATTGCCTGCCGGGCTGGCGATCACCAGGAATTTATACTGTTTGGCCGGTCGTACGCCCAAAAACGGCTCAGTCGCGATCATGAAGGGGCGCAGATAGAGAGCACCGCCTTCAACCGTGGGGAACCAATCCTTGTCTGTCCGTACCAGTTCCTTGACTGACTGGATGAACAATTCTTCCGGCAGATGGGGCATGGCCAGGCGATCCGCTGAGGCGTTGAGTCGCCGCGCATTGGCCTCTGGCCGGAAGAATGCGATGCTGCCATCAACCTGTTTATAGGCCTTCAGACCTTCAAAGATTTCCTGCGCGTAATGTAACACACTGGCTGCAGGATCGAGCATCAGCGGTTCGCGCGGGCCGATCTTGGCTGAGTACCAACCGCCCTTCGCTTCATCATAATCAATCGTGACCATATGGTCGGAAAACAACGTTCCGAAACCGGGATTGGCAAGTGCTGCATCGCGTTCTGCGGTGGGCATTGGGGCGGAATGGGGGATGCGTTCAAATTTCATGCGTGCGCGCGTAATGCGCTGCAGCGATTTGGGCAAGGCCAAGCTGCATTCTTTGCAGCTTGAGCCGAGAAAAATAGCGAAGTGGCGGAACCACCATGGGTCGTTTGCCCTAGAAATCCTCTGACGCCTCAACGTCAGGTGGGCGCCGTATGCCCCAAACCCCAGGACGAACCAGTGGATCGGGGCAGGGACAGCTCCCGTGGATTGCTTATAGCCTCAGGGATATTCAAACAGCTCGTGCCGGGCAGTCCCGCCGCTGCCTATTTAGGATGCGCGCGCCTTGCTCTCAAGCGTGTCTGCACAATTTTCCAGCAATTGCGCCACATATTCGAGCCGAGGGGCAAGCACGGCTTCATCCACTAGCCCGGCTTGCGACGGCGCGGGGGAGGAAAGTTTCCGTTGCGCCTCATCCAGCTCATCCGCCAGGAACAACGCCGCAAACAGCATGTTCTGCACATCGCTGACGCCGGGTTGCGCATCCATTGCCGCCAGCTTGGCATCGATCATCTTGCCCAATTTGACCAGATGCGTTTCTTCGCCATCGCCGCAGGCAATCATATAGGTCTTGCCGCCAATATGCAGTGCGACCTCGCTCATCCTTCCAGGCTTTCAATTAAGGCATCGAGTTGTTTGAGTGTGCTGGCGAGTTCTTGCCGCATGCTGGAATCGCCAGCCGAAGTGTCAGAATTGGCGGGCAATAATTCAGCAGCAGAATTAATGCGTGCAAGCGCCGCTTCTATCCGTGCGATTGCCTGATCGATCCCCTGCCCGTTCATGGGTCGAGAATTACCAAGATTGGCGATTAAACGCAAAGCCTTGGCCAAGCCTGTTGATAAGTAGGTTGAGGGCATATGGTTCAAGGATGCGGGGATGCGCCGTGTGTCGCGCTTGACCTCTTCAGGCTACTCCGCAATGGCTGCGCGCGAGCCGAATCGGCGTACCTTGTCGCAATGCGATTTTCCGGTGCGCACCGCCATCAGGAGCCCTTGCGAATGAGCCTCGATCCCGCCCGCCTTCAGCCTATGGCAAATGCCATTCGCGCGCTTTCCATGGATGCAGTCCAGGCGGCGAATTCTGGCCATCCCGGTATGCCGATGGGCATGGCCGATGTGGCAACAGTGCTGTGGTCGAAATATCTGAAGTTTGATCCTGCCGCGCCCGATTGGGCTGATCGCGACCGTTTCGTTCTTTCAGCAGGCCACGGCTCTATGCTGATTTACAGCCTGCTGCACCTGTCCGGCTATGACAGCCCGACGATCGAGGATATTCGCAATTTCCGCCAGCTCGGCAGCCCCTGCGCGGGCCACCCGGAAAACTTCCTGATCCCCGGCGTTGAATGCACTACTGGTCCGCTGGGGCAGGGGCTGGCGATGGCTGTGGGTATGGCCATGGCCGAACGCCACCTCAACGCAGTTTATGGCAATGATCTGGTCGATCATCGTACCTGGGTGATTGCGGGCGATGGCTGCCTGATGGAAGGTATCAATCACGAGGCAATTGGCCTGGCCGGGCACCTTAAGCTGGGTCGCATGATCGTGATGTGGGATGACAACAATATCACCATTGATGGTACAACAGACCTTTCGACCAGCGAAAATATCAAGGCGCGTTACGAAGCGACCGGTTGGCATGTGGTTGAATGCGATGGTCATGATTTTGCTGACATCGCGCGGGCGATTGATGAAGCGGTCGCCGATGAACGCCCCTCTCTGGTTGCCTGCACAACCATCATCGGGAAGGGTGCACCCAATAAGCAGGGCACCAGTGCCACGCATGGCGCGCCGCTGGGGGCAGAGGAAATAGCTGCCGCCCGCGCTGAATTGGGCTGGGATGCGGAACCCTTCGTTGTTCCCGAAGATATTTTGGCAGACTGGCGCTCGACAGGCGAAGCGGGCAAGGCTGCCCATGCGGAATGGCAGGCAAAGGCATCCACTGACAGCAGTTTTGCCGAATTCTCCCGTCGCATGTCAGGTGAACTGCCGCAGGGTGGCGATGCATATGATGCTTACATTGCCAGCCTGATTGAAACGAAGCCCAAGGTTGCAACGCGTAAGGCCAGCCAAATGGCATTGGAAGCAATGACCAGTGCACTGCCTGATCTGGTGGGCGGTTCGGCCGATCTCACCGGTTCCAACCTGACCAATACCAGCTCCACTGCGCCGTTTTCAGCCGATGATTACAGCGGTCGCCACGTCTATTACGGCATTCGCGAATTTGGCATGGCTGCCGCGATGAACGGCATGGCGCTGCATGGCGGGATCATCCCTTACGGCGGTACCTTCCTGGTGTTCAGCGATTACTGCCGTAACGCCATTCGCATGTCAGCCCTGCAGCAGACCCGCGCTATCTATGTCATGACACATGACAGCATCGGGCTGGGTGAGGATGGACCGACCCATCAGCCGGTCGAACATGTCATGTCGCTGCGCCTGATCCCCAATCTGTTGGTGTTCCGTCCTGCCGATGCGCTGGAAACTGCTGAAGCATGGGTATTGGCAGTCAAGCAGCAGGATCGCCCCTCTGTTCTGGCGCTTTCACGACAGAACCTTCCAGCTGTGCGATTTGATGATGAGATGAAATCTGCACAGGGGGCCTATCGCCTTAAATCCGCAGATGCTTCGCGAAAAGTGGTGCTGATCGCATCAGGTTCTGAGGTGGAGCTGGCGCTGGCCTGTGCCGCCGCCCTTGAAGAACAGGGCGTGGGTGCTGATGTGGTTTCCATGCCTTGTATGGAATTGTTTGAAGAACAGGATGCTGCATATAAGGCCGACCTGCTGCCAGCTGATGCACTCAAGGTTTCGATTGAAGCTGGTAGCACGCTGGGTTGGGAACGCTACACGGGCACCGACGGTATCCAGATCGGGCTGGATCGCTTTGGCGCATCCGCCCCGGCGGAACAACTTTTTGCCAAATTCGGCTTCACTGCGGACGCAATTGTTCCGCAAATCACAAATAAACTGAACGGTTAAGCAGGAGTTTTTAACATGGCGACCAAGGTTGCGATCAATGGTTTTGGGCGTATCGGGCGGCTTGTCGCGCGCGCCATTCTGGAACGCAATGACCACGATCTCGAACTCGTTTCGATTAACGATCTGGCAGACACCAAATCGAACGCGCTGCTGTTTCAGTATGACAGCACGCATGGCCGTTATCCCGGCACGGTTGTTGCAGGTGACGGAAAGATCACGATTGATGGCAAGGACATCATCGTCACCTCTGAACGTGATCCCGGCAATTTGCCTCATGGCGAACAGGGTATCGACATCGTCATGGAATGCACCGGCTTTTTCCAGAGCCACGAAGCTGCAGAACCGCATTTGAAGGCAGGTGCGAAGCGTGTGGTGATTTCTGCGCCAGCAACGGGCGTATCAAAGACTATCGTTTACGGTGTGAACCATGACACGCTGACTTCGGACGATGTGATCATCTCCAACGCCAGCTGCACCACCAACTGCCTCGCCCCGATGGCCAAGGTTCTGCATGACACGGTGGGCATCGAACGCGGTTTCATGACCACGATCCACAGCTACACCAATGACCAGCGCATGCTGGATCAGATGCATGGCGATATGCGCCGTGCACGCGGTGGTGCGCAGAACATGATCCCGACCACCACGGGTGCTGCCCGCGCCGTGGGCCTGGTTCTGCCCGAACTGGCAGGCAAGCTGGACGGGTCATCTGTTCGCGTGCCGACCCCCAATGTCTCCATGGTTGACCTGGTGTTCACGCCGGGCCGTGACACCAGCAAGGAAGAACTGAACGCCGCGCTGAAGGCGGCTGCGGAAGGCGCGATGAAGGGTGTGCTTGATTACACCGATCAGCCTCTAGTCAGCAGCGATTTCAACCACTATCCGGCCAGCTCAACCATCGACAGCCTGGAAACCACGGTGATGGAAGGCAAGCTTGCCCGCGTTGTCAGCTGGTATGACAATGAGTGGGGCTTCTCCAATCGCATGATCGACACTTCTGGCGTTGTCGCCAGCCTGATCTGAGGAACGAGTAATGGCGGGCTTCAAGACTCTGGATGATCTGGGCGATGTCACCGGCAAGGTGGCATTGGTTCGCGTCGATCTGAACCTTCCGATGAAGGATGGTTCGGCCACTGACGTGACCCGGGTCGAAGCAGCGAAGCCCACCATTCTGGAATTGAGCGAGAAGGGGGCGAAAGTCATCCTGCTCGCCCATTTCGGCCGGCCCAAGGGCGCGCGCAGCTCGGTTCTCTCCACCAGCATGGTGCAGGGCGATGTTGAGCGGGTACTGGGCAAGGAAATCATGTTCATCCCCGAAGTTGCGGGGCCGGTTGCCGCGCAGGCGATCGGGATTCTGAGCGCGGGCGATATCGGCCTGATGGACAATGTCCGTTTCTGGCCCGGTGAAGAGGCGAATGATGCCGAATTCGCCAAGGCAATCGCCGCCAATGCCGATTTCTATGTCAATGATGCCTTTTCCGCCGCGCACCGCGCGCATGCGACGACAGAGGGGCTGGCGCATGTCCTGCCAGCCTATGCCGGGCGCGCAATGGAAAAAGAGCTGAAAGCGCTCGACGCCGCGCTTGGCACTCCGCAGCCGCCTGTTGCCGCAGTGGTTGGTGGGGCCAAGGTTTCGACCAAACTGGCCGTGCTGGAAAACCTTGTCGGCAAGGTGCAGCACCTGATTATCGGCGGCGGCATGGCCAACACTTTCCTCGCCGCAAAAGGCGTGGATGTGGGCAAGTCGCTTTGCGAACATGACCTGACCGATACGGCCAATGCGATCATGGCGCGCGCGGATGAGAGCGGCTGCACCGTCCATCTGCCCTATGACGTGGTTGTAGCGAAGGAATTTGCCGCCAATCCACCCTCCCTTCGTACCTGTAATGTGCACGAAGTGGCTGCAGATGAGATGATCCTGGACGTTGGCCCGCTGGCGACCGAGGCATTGGGCGATGTGCTGAAAACCTGCGCCACGCTGGTGTGGAACGGCCCGATGGGCGCGTTTGAAACGCCGCCTTTCGATGCTGCAACCGTGGCGCTGGCGCGCATGGCTGCCGCACTGACGCAGGAAGGATCGTTGATCTCGGTTGCAGGCGGTGGTGATACCGTCGCCGCGCTGGCACATGCAGGGGTCACTGACGACGTGACCTATATCTCAACCGCCGGTGGCGCCTTCCTCGAATGGATGGAAGGGAAGGAACTTCCGGGCGTTGCTGCGCTCTCCAAATAAACCAGTCGAAATAGACAATCCGCATAGTTGCGATGCGCCACGCTGCTTTGTATGGGCCCGCGCGAGCATACGAATGCACAACCACTCTGCACAGACCCAATCAAATACAGGATCACGCCATGAACAGCCAGGAAATGACCGCAAAGATTGCCACAGGCGAAGGTTTTATCGCCGCGCTTGATCAGTCGGGCGGCTCAACCCCCAAGGCGCTGCGTGGCTATGGCGTGGAAGATAGCGAGTGGAATGGCGATGAAGAAATGTTCGCCCGCATCCACGAAATGCGCAGTCGCGTGATCACTTCGCCCAGCTTTTCCAATGGCAAGGTGATCGGTGCGATCCTGTTCGAACGAACGATGGATGGGCAGGTTGATGGCAAAAGCACGGCTGACGCGCTGAAGGCGCGCGGCGTTGTGCCCTTTATCAAGGTTGATCAGGGGCTGGAAGATGAAGCCAATGGCGTCCAGCTGATGAAGGCGATGGACAAGCTGCCTGCGTTGCTGGAAAAATCGGTCGCAGCCGGCATGTTTGGCACCAAGATGCGTTCGGTCATCAAATCGGCCAATGCTGAAGGCATTGCCGCTGTGGTGAAACAGCAGTTCGAAGTGGGCAACCAGATTGCCGATGCAGGCCTGGTCCCTATGCTGGAGCCGGAATATGACATCACCTCTGCCGACCGCGCGGAAGGTGAAAAGACCCTGCTGGGTGAAATCATGAAGGGTCTGGACAGCCTGCCTGAAGGTCGCATGATGATGCTGAAGCTGTCCATACCCGTGGAATCTAACCTTTATGCCCCGGCGATTGCGCACCCCAATGTGCTGCGTGTGGTTGCCTTGTCAGGTGGCTATTCAACCGATGAGGCTTGTGAGCATCTGGCCAAGAACAAGGGCATGATCGCCAGCTTCAGCCGTGGTTTGCTGCAGGATTTGCGCAAAGGCCAGTCGGATGAAGAATTTGACGCGGCACTGGGTGGCGCGATTGATCAGATCCAGGCGGCATCCGTCGCTGGCTGATCGGGTTTAGCGCGCCGATGGCGTAAAAATCAGGTCCATACTGTAATCCGCCAACTCTATCGCCCCGGCATCGCTGGGCGGGGTTGAGGTGGAGGAGAACAGCAGCGTGCCATTGTTCAATTGCTGTGGCACGCCCAGTTCCAGAACTACTTCGCGCATCTGCGGGCCATCTGTTACGGCAGCGGATACGGCCAGCCGTTCCTCTACAAAGCACAATTCGCGGTCCGTACAGCGGCTGTCCTCAACAATTCCGATCGCCATCACGGCGACTTCCGGGCTCATCTGCGTCACGTCAAACATCGCCACATTTTCTGCCACCATCGGGGCATTAGCCGTTGCTGTGGCCATCAGGACGGGTGCGAGAAGTGATTCGAACATGCTAGCCTCCAAACAGGAGGCATTTATAGCTCAACACCCAGCAACTGGCGCATGGGGAACATCACCTGTCCTGAAAGGGCACAGTGGGTTTATTCCATGCCTTGCTAGCTAATTCATTGGCGGCGTACCTACGTATCGCTATTGCAGCCTGCATGAATGACATGATCGTGCCCACGCAGCTTTATTTGATTTCTCCGTCCGACGTGTCGGGAGATTTCCCTGCACGGTTGGAGAGCGCCTTGGCGGCCGGGCAGGGCATAGTCACCGCATTTCAGTTTCGCGTGAAGGATGTTGACCAGCATGAGGCTGCACGGTTGGCAGAGCCATTGCAGGCGATCTGCGCCGCGCATGACGTGGCCTTTATCGTCAATGATTCGGTCGCATTGGCTAAGCGATTGGGGGCAGACGGGGTTCATCTGGGGCAGGGCGATGGCGATCCAAAGGATGCACGGGCCCAATTGGGGCGAGAGGCACAGATTGGCGTTACCTGCCATGCCTCCAGGCATCTGGCGATGGAAGCGGGCGAGGCGGGCGCAGATTACGTCGCTTTCGGGGCATTCTACCCTTCAAGCACCAAGGACACAGAACACCATGCTGGGCCGGAACTCCTCGAATGGTGGAGCAAACTTTTCGAAATTCCCTGTGTGGCTATTGGTGGAATCACGCCTGACAATTGCCAGCCACTGATCGAAGCGGGCGCAGATTTTCTGGCGGTCAGCGGCGCTGTGTGGAACGGCGATGAAGTTGCCGCGATCAAGGCGTTTGCCAAAAAAATCGTCAGCGCCAGTTAAACAGCAGGCCCCAGTCTTACGCAACGTATTGCGCCCAGTGATCCATCCTGATCCAGCGAACGCAGCGTGTATTCCCCCTGCCTTTGCAGCCTGGTTCCTTTCAACGGCCCGCGTGTAAACACCAGTTTATCACCTTTAAGCAGATAGGTGCCACGTCCCGTGTCAGCCTGATAGCTTGAGGCGTTGAGGATGGTGAAGTCCATCCCTTCTACTGGCAACCACGCTGCGCCTGCCGCATCGCCAGGTAGTGCACATTGATAGACGCCCTGGGGCAAGGTCTTGAGTATGCCGCCTTGCAAGGCCGATGCCTGACTGGGCAAAAGCGCCATAACCGCAAGCCCGAGGGCGTATCTGGGAAGGATGGGTAATCGCATGTTTGTGCCATTACACCCTGCCGCCTTGCCCCGCAATGAAGGCTCGGCTAAAGGCGCGCGACATATGCGCTGGCTGACTGGCCCGCAAATCCCACAAGAGGTTCTTTGACATGAAGATCAGCGGCGTTGACATCCGCCCCGGCAACATTCTGGAATATGAAGGCGGTATCTGGAAGGTCGCCAAAATCCAGCACACCCAACCTGGTAAGGGTGGGGCCTATATGCAGGTTGAAATGAAAAACCTGCAGGATGGCCGCAAGACCAATGTGCGCTTCCGCAGTGCTGACACAGTTGAGCGTGTGCGTCTGGACACCAAGGAATTTCAGTTCCTGTATGAAGATGGCGAAATGCTGGTCTTCATGGACAATGACACATACGAACAGATCAACCTGCCCAGTGACCTTTTGGGCGATGCACGCCCATTCCTGCAGGATGGCATGCAGGTGACGCTGGAATTGTGGGAAGAAAAACCCATCAGTGTTGAATTGCCGTCTCAGATCGAGGCGACGATTGTGGAAGCTGATGCCGTGGTTAAGGGGCAGACCGCTTCTTCCAGCTACAAGCCTGCCATTCTTGATAATGGTGTGCGCATCATGGTTCCGCCGCACATCGAAAGCGGCACACGTATTGTTGTCGACGTTTACGAACAGACATACGTCGGCAAGGCGAATTGAGCAGATCATGGCAGTACTTTCTGGCCTGATCCGGGTGATGGAAAAGGCTGCCCGCAAAGCGGGTGGCCGTCTGCGCCGTGACTTTGGTGAGGTGGAACATCTCCAGGTCAGCCGCAAGGGCCCGGCTGATTTCGTATCCAAGGCAGATATGCGCGCTGAACGCGCTGTCTATGACGAACTGCTGCAAGCACGACCCGATTGGGGCTTTGTACTGGAAGAAGCAGGCGTAATTGAAGGTGATCCGACCAAGCCGCGCTGGATCATTGATCCCCTCGATGGCACCAGCAACTTCCTGCACGGTATTCCGCATTTTGCGGTGTCTATCGCTGCTCAGGAACCAAAACTGGATGGCAGCGGTTGGGGTGATGTGATTGCAGGTGTGATCTATCAGCCGATTACCGATGAAACATTCTGGGCAGAAAAAACGCGCGGTGCATGGCTGCATGATGGCCGTTTGCGCGTATCATCGCGTAATCGCATGTCCGATGCGCTGATTGCCACTGGCATACCTTTTCAGGGTGCGGGCGATCCGGCCGAATGGATGAAAATTTACGCCGCAATCGGGCCGGAAGTCGCCGGTATCCGTCGTTTTGGCGCTGCTTCGCTTGATCTGGCGTGGCTGGCTGCAGGCAGGTTTGATGGCTTCTGGGAAACCGGTCTGAAGTCATGGGATACCGCAGCAGGGTGCCTTCTGGTGCGCGAAGCAGGTGGCTTTGTCAGTGATTTTCGTGGGCGTAGTGAGCCGTTCCATGATGCGCAGGTGCTCGCGGCAAATGATGCTTTGCATAGCAAATTGCATAAATTGCTCGCTAATGCCTTGAAGGGTTGAGAAAGCGCGGCTAATTGCCGCGCGCACGCACAGGGCCTCTGTGGCGGAATTGGTAGACGCGCTCGACTCAAAATCGAGTTTCTTACGAAGTGCCGGTTCGAGTCCGGCCAGAGGTACCAGGCCCTGATCGGCAATATTTCCCACCCTGCATGGGGTGGAGGGTGCTTTTCCTGTAAAACCACTTGTAATTTGGCCCATGCTTTGGGAATCAGTGTCTTATAGATGCTGGATATCCCATCCTTTCATGCCATCGCTGCGCTGGTGGTCACGATCGCCATGTTCATCGCCTTCGCGCGTGGGCGCATGTCGGTGGAGATCGTCTCGCTGCTAACCATCGCAGTGATCGCGGTGGGTCTCTATTTCTTCCCGCTGCCGGGAAATAAGCCGACGGACGGATTGGCCTTGGCCTTTTCCGGTTTCGGCCATTACGCCCTGATCACAATCTGTGCGCTTATGATCATGGGGCGTGGTCTCGTTGTAACAGGGGCGCTTGATCCGACTGCCCGTGTTTTGGGGCGTATATTCGACTTCAATTTGCAGCTGGGTCTGCTTGTTTCACTATTGCTGGCCTTCACATTGTCGATGGCGATTAATGATACGCCGGTCCTTGTGCTGTTGCTGCCAATTTTTGTGGCGCTGGCGCAGCGGGGCGCATTGCCGGCATCAAAGACGCTGATCCCGCTTAACGCCGCCGTTCTGATTGGCGGCATGGCCACCACAATTGGCACATCTACCAATATTCTGGTCGTATCCATCGCGGTTGATCTGGGGCTGCCGCAAATGGGTGTGTTCCATTACACACCGATTGTGCTGATGGCGTCTTTGGTGGCGCTGCCATATCTGTGGCTGGTCATGCCGCGTCTGCTGCCTGATAACAGTGTAGTCGATGCCGCAGAAGAACGGCGGTTTTTTACCCGACTTCGCATTTCTGCAGAAAGCGATCTGGTAGGCAAGGAGCTTAAATCGATCCTATCTATCCTGCCCAAAGGGATCGCTATTCTTGACCAGACACTGGGGCCGATCCAGCCGCAGCAACATTTGCGCATATCAGGCACCCATGCTGCACTGGAAGATGCGACGCGCGTTTTGAAAGGCGATTTGGCACCGAGCTGGGTATTGGATCGAATACGGCGGGAATCATCGTCAAAGGGCCAGGATATTATGGTCGTCGAAATGACGGTGACCGCGGATTCGCGCCTTATCAGCCGCACTCTGGCGACATCTGGCATTGCTGATTTGTATGGCGTTGCAGTGTTGGGGGTCCACCATCCACAACGATTGATTGGTGAAAAGGCACAGTTGAGTGGTGGGGGTGACCTGCGCATATCTGAAGGGGATGTGCTGCTGGTCATGGGATTGGCAGACGATCTTTATGCATTTGCCAACGCTGACAGCTTGCTGATGCTGGAAGGTGCACGGGAATTGCCGCGCCGGTCCAAGGCTTTGCTGGCTGCTGCAATCATGGGCGTTTCGGTATTCACCGCCGCAGTCGGTATCTTCCCCATTGCCATATCTGCGCTGGCGGGTGCGATTCTGATGTTCGTGACTGGCTGTGTAAAATTTGACCGTGTGGGCCGTGCCCTGTCTGCCAAGGTGATCGTTTTGGTTGCGGCCAGTATTGCGATTGGCCGAATCATAGATGAAAGCGGTGCTGCCCAGTGGTTGGGCGAACTTTTATCGCTCGGGCTGCAACATTTACCCCCGGCCTTGGTTCTTGCTGCAATCATGCTGTTCGTGACTTTGCTGACCAATTTTGCGTCAAATGCCACTGCCGCAACCGTGGGTACGCCCATCGCATTCAGCATTGCCAACCAGCTGGGCCTTCCCGCAGAACCCATGGTGCTGGCCGTGCTGTTTGGCTGTAATCTGTGTTACGCCACGCCCATCGCCTATCAAACCAACATGTTGATCATGTCGGAAGGCAGTTATGAATTTAAGGATTATATCCGCACCGGTGTGCCACTGGTGCTGTTGATGGTAACCACTTTGTCATTCCTGCTGGTGACGCGATACGGAATGTGAGGGAGTAATAGCATGAAGAAACTGGCCGCCATTCTGGGGGTGTCTGCGTTAGCAATCGGGATTGCTTCTCCGGCGCAGGCTGACGATCTTCGTTCTGAACTGGCGGCTGATATGCCAGGTTTGATGGAGCTTTACCGTGATCTTCATGCCCATCCAGAATTGAGTTTTCAGGAACATCGCACCGCGGCCAAACTGGCCGCGATTGCTCGCGAACTCGGATTCGAGGTAACTGAAGGCGTGGGTAAGACAGGCGTTGTTGCAGTCATGCGCAATGGTGAAGGCCCAACTGTACTTTTGCGCGCTGACATGGATGGCCTGCCTGTTGTGGAGCAAACCGGATTGCCCTTTGCCTCAAAGCAGACTGGCATTCCCGCATCAGGCATTGAAACCGGCATCATGCATGCCTGCGGCCATGATACGCATATGGCAGGCTGGGTTGGTGCGGCTCGGCTGCTTTCTGCCAGTAAGGATAAGTGGCAGGGCACTTTGGTAATGATCCTGCAACCGGCAGAAGAGCTGGGCGAGGGAGCATTGGCCATGTTGGAGGATGGGCTTTACACCCGTTTTCCAAAACCGGATTATGCATTGGCTTTCCATGATGCGGCCTCTGCCCCCGCCGGAGTGATCGCCTATTCCAAGGGTTTTGCACTGGCCAATGTCGACAGTGTCGACATCTCTGTGCCCGGCATCGGTGGCCATGGCGCCTATCCGCATACGGCAAAGGACCCCATTGTCATCGCCAGTGCCATAGTGATGCGGTTGCAAACGCTGGTCAGTCGCGAACTCAATCCGCAAGATCCCGCTGTGGTGACGGTGGGCAGCTTTCATTCTGGCGCGAAGCACAACATCATCTCTGACGAAGCGAAGCTGCAGATCACTGTGCGATCCTATAGCGATAAAACACGCCAGCACTTGCTGGACGGGATCGCGCGGATTGCACGGGCAGAGGCGCAGGCATCAGGCATGCCAGAGGAAAAGCTGCCTGTTGTATCCGTGGAGGAGATTTATACGCCTTCCACCTATAATGATCCCGATTTCACCGATCAGGTAATGGCAGGGCTTGCGCCGCGTTTCGAAGGGCGGATTCTAGAGGCGCCACCGGTGATGGGGGGTGAGGATTTCAGCCAATTCCGGCGCGCTGCACCCGATCACGTCAAATCGCTGATTTTCTGGGTGGGCGGTGTCCCGCATGACCAATGGGCCAAATCACAGGCAGGGGAATTGTCATTGCCTTCGCTGCATTCGCCCTTCTGGGCACCCGATGCGGAGAAGGTAATTGCTGCCGGCGCAGAGGCCTTGGCAGCAGCAGCCATGGGATTGATGCCCAGGGATGGCGGTTGATCACCCAATTACACATCAAATAAAATAACGGCCGCCGGAGCCTTGGGTGCTCCGACGGCCGTGTCTCCTCCCCAGGAGAACGTTCGCCCTCAAACCTCAGTTATAGGTGCCGAGGCGGTGGTGCAGGGCGTTGATCTTGGCCAGCTCGTCCCGGTCTTCCGTCACCTTGGCGTGGCTTTCCAGTGCGCGGCGCAGCAGGCGCATATCCGCAGTGGAAAGCAGTGCACGTGCGCGTGAAGGTTCACGGGGCTGTGTTGTTTCTTCAGTCATGATCATTTCCTTTCGATCATGTGGGCCGGCCGCACTGTAATCAAATTCAGTGAGCCGGCCCCATTCGAAGCTGGGTTCAGGCAGCCTCGAACTGGTTCATGGTGTTGTCCTTGCCGCCAGCCTTCAGGGCTGCTTCACCGGCAAAGTATTCCTTGTGGTCATCACCGATATCGGATCCGGCCATGTTCTGGTGTTTCACGCAGGCTATGCCCTGGCGGATTTCCTGACGCTGCACATTCTTGACGTAGCCCAGCATGGCCTGTTCGCCAAAGTATTCCTTAGCCAGATTATCCGTGCTCAGCGCTGCCGTGTGATAGGTCGGCAGTGTGATTAGGTGGTGGAAGATACCGGCACGCTTGGCAGCATCGCGCTGGAAGGTGCGGATCTTCTCGTCAGCGGCAATAGCCAGATCGGTGCTGTCGTAATCCACGCTCATCAGTCTAGCGCGATCATAAGCTGAAACATCTTTACCTTCTGCTTCCCAGGCATCGAAAATCTGCTGGCGGAAGTTCAGAGTCCAGTTGAAGCTTGGCGAGTTGTTATAAACCAGCTTTGCATTGGGAACGACTTCGCGAATGCGGTCAACCATGCCTGCAATCTGTTCGATGTGCGGCTTTTCGGTTTCGATCCACAGCAGGTCTGCACCGTTCTGCAGCGATGTGATGCAGTCCAGCACGCAGCGGTCTTCACCCGTACCCGAACGGAATTGGTAAAGATTGCTGGGCAGACGCTTCGGCGCCATCAGCTTGCCATCGCGGCTGATGAAAACCTGGCCATTGGTGATGTTGGCAGGATCAACTTCATCGCAATCGAGGAAGGCGTTGTACTGGTCACCCAGGTCGCCAGGTTCGGTGGAATAAGCGATCTGCTTGGTCAGGCCAGCGCCAAGGCTGTCAGTGCGGGCAACGATGATGCCGTCTTCAACGCCCATTTCCAGGAAGGCGTGACGCAGGGCGCGGATCTTCTGCAGGAAATCTTCATGCGGCACAGTGACCTTGCCATCCTGGTGGCCACATTGCTTTTCGTCAGAGACCTGATTTTCGATCTGCAGAGCGCAGGCGCCAGCTTCGATCATCTTCTTGGCCAGAAGATAGGTGGCTTCTGCATTACCGAAACCTGCATCGATATCGGCAATGATCGGAACGACATGCGTTTCGTAATTGTCGATCGCATTTTCCAGGCGCTTCGCTTCTACTGCATCGCCACGTTCACGCGCTGCATCCAGTTCACGGAACATGCCACCCAATTCGCGGGCATCGGCCTGCTTCAGGAAGGTGTAGAGTTCTTCGATCAGTGCAGGAACGCTGGTCTTTTCATGCATGGACTGGTCGGGCAGCGGGCCGAATTCGCTGCGCAATGCAGCAACCATCCAGCCGGACAGGTACAGGTAACGCTGCTTTGTGCCGCCAAAATGCTTCTTGATGCTGATCACCTTCTGCTGGGCGATGAAACCGTGCCAGCAGCCCAGAGATTGTGTGTAATGGGCGGGGTCCGCATCATAGGCAGCCATATCTTCGCGCATGATCTTTGCGGTGTATTTTGCAATGTCCAGGCCAGTGGGGAAACGGTTCTGGATCTGCATACGTGCGGCGCTCTCAGCGTCGATGGCTGCCCATGGGGCGCCGTTGGCAGAGATGGTCTTGCGCAGGCTTTCGATGGTCGACTGATAGGTCACGGTGATTCTCCGGGGTGAATTGCGTTGCCCCTGCAAATTGCACTCTGCTGCACTGCAATGACAGAAAAAATTACAAAATATCTTGTCTTTTTGCGGGCATTCCATCAGATAGATCTGTAATGTTGTAAATAAATTTACAGGATGATTATGGCTGACGGCTCAGTATTTGCCGGTCCTGCGTTGCGTCGATTGCGCAAACGCGAAGGAATGACCCAAGCGGCAATGGCTGCGGCATTGGGGATAAGTCCCAGCTATCTCAATCTGATAGAGCGCAACCAGCGCCCTTTATCGGCGCGTGTACTGGTACAGGTAATCGACCGTTTTGACTTCGATCCGCGTATGCTGCGCGAAGAGGAATCGATCGGTGGTGTTGATGGGTTGGCGCGAAGATTGGCTGATGAACGCTTTGCCGATCTTGGGATTGACCGTGATGAAGTGAATGAATTTCTATCAACAGCGCCGCAAGCGGCCACGGCCTTTGCGCGCCTTTATGACAATATCGGTCCTGAAACTTCTGGCGGCATGGGAGATTCCTTGCTTGCTTCACGCCGTGAAATTGAACGTTGGCGCAACCATTTTGCTGATCTTGATCATGCGGCAGAGGCTTTGGCAGATGAATTGCGACTGTCACGCAGCGATATTGGCGCGGCACTGACAGATCGCTTGCGTGATAAACACCAGTTGTCCGTCAGGATACTGCCGCTGGATGTGATGCCAGGGGCGATCCGTAGGCTGGATCTGCATGCCCGCCAGTTGCAATTGTCCGAAATGCTGGGCCGTTCATCACGCAATTTTCAGATTGCGCTGCAAATTGCGCAGCTGGAACAACACGAGGCGATTGACAAGCTGGTTGCAGGTGCCCAGCTGGATGATCCATCTGCCCGTCAGTTGTTTGAAAGGCATTTAACTGGCTATTTCGCAGCTGCATTGCTGATGCCCTATGGACGTTTTTTGCGTGCGTGTGAGCAGACGGGATATGATATTGCGGTTTTGCAGCGCCGATTTGGTGTCAGCCATGAACAGGTGGCGCATAGACTTACGACACTGCAGCGCGTAGGCCAGCGAGGGTTGCCCTTCTTTATGGCTCGTGTTGACCGGGCAGGGCAATTTTCGAAGCGGTTTTCGGGTGCGAGTGGCGCAACACTGCTGGAGACGGAGGCAAGTTGTCCGCTTTGGACAATCCATCGGGCATTTGAACGTCGTGGAGAAACCTGTGTTCAGGCAATCTGTGTTGATGGTGCAGATTCTGGCCCGGATCACTGGTTTACAATTGCGCGCACTGTAGCCGGGGCTGGGTCAAGTGGCGATGCAACCTTCGTTGTGGTTTTGGGATTGGAGGCACGCCTGGCAGGCGATCTGGTGGCATCCAAGGTGATTTCGCTTGATCGACGTGATGCCCAACCAATAGGCATGGGGTGTTCTCGCTGCCATTTGGAAGATTGCCGGCAGCGCTCGCTACCCCCTCGTGGTGCGCCGTTGCAGATGGATAGAACACAGCGCGGGATTACTCCATTTCAGTTCAGGCCGCTTCAGGCCAGAAGGTAACTGGTGCCGAAGGATGCTTTCAGATTACATGGCCCGATAATTCAATAACGCGATATTAATAGCTGAAACCCGCAAAATTGCGCCACTTGCGGTGCGTTGTAAAATTTACCGACAGTTCACCTCTTTGCATTAAACCGGCGACCAATCGAAGCAGGAGCTGATTGGTCGATGTCATTGCAGCTTACCAGATTTGGTCAGCATGTTTGCGCAATGTTTTTGCGTGAACCCTGCCTGCCTGCACGGGTTGGGGAATTTCGATGACAACCCTCAGCACTGCCATTTGGGTTCAGATCAGCTTTTTCGCCCATTTGATGGGGGCTGTTTCCTGTGCAGCAGCTGCCCTGTGGGTTTTGCAAAGATGTGATCCACGACGAGTGGACCGGGGGCCGATCCTTCTGGCGCTTGTCCTGACCGGTATATGGAGCGCAATCACGGCTGCTTTTGGACCATCATCCCCTTATTCAGAGCTGGCCGAAACGGTCCGCAATATGGGCTGGATATGGCTGCTGTTTCGCCTTTTTGCCACGGACGGTCGCGATGAAAGCTTGCGATTGATCCGCCCGGTTGTGGCGGTTCTGGCACTGGTGGAATTGTTGCACCCATTGCTGCTTCTGGTTGAAGCGCGGTCAGTTATTACACCGGAACTGAAGGCATTGACGCTGCAGATTTCCAATCTCCTGCGGATGCTTGTGGCGGTGGGCGCCCTTGTTTTGCTTCATAACCTTTATGCAGGGGCGGCGAATGCATCGCGCCAGTTATTGCGTTGGAGTGCACTGGCACTCGTACTGGCCTGGTCATATGAGCTCAATCTCTACACGGTCGCCTATCTGAGCGGTGAAATACCTTCTACCCTCATATCCCTGCGTGGCGCTGTGGACATGGTGCTGGCCCTGATCTTGGCTGTCGGTGCCAGCCCTGTCACCTCTGGCTTGCAGTTCAGCCCTTCGCGCGCCGTAGCTTTCCGTTCACTCTCGCTGCTGCTGATCGGCGGATATTTGATTGTAATGGCCATTATCACGCGCTCGCTATCGCTGCTGGGGGGCGATCTTGGGCGTCTGACGCAAATTGGTTTTCTGGTGATGGCGATCACAGCAGCTATCATCTGGTTGCCATCCCCGCGCTTGCGTGGGTGGGTACGGGTTACGGCGGTGAAGCACCTTTTCCAGCACAGGTATGATTATCGTGAGGAATGGCTGCGTTTTACCCGTACAATCGGTCGTGGAACAGCGGCAGAGCAGGATTTGCATGAACGTGCGATCAAGGCCCTGGCTGACATTACAGACAGCCCGGCCGGGTTGCTTCTAGCCCCAAATGAAGAGGCGCAACTGGCGCTGGTGGCGCGTTGGCGCTGGTCATCAATTGAGGTACCGGCACAGGCTGCTGATTATGCACTGGCAGGATTGCTGGAACAGCAGAACTTCATACTGGATCTAGACCAGGTGCGTAGTGGAATAGATCACCATGGCGAGGTGGCACTGGTGCCGGAATGGTTGCGCAATGATGACCAGGCCTGGGCACTAGTCCCGCTTTTGCACTTTGACCGCTTGGTTGGTGCCGTGGTTTTGTCGCGCCCGCCGGTCAGCCGCAAGCTGGATTGGGAAGACCTGGATATGCTGCGTGTCGTTGGGCAGCAGCTTGCCAGCTACCTGGCCGAACAGAGTGGCCAGCAGGCCCTGATGGAAGCCAGCCGATTTGATGAGTTCAATCGACGCATGGCGTTTGTCATGCATGACATCAAGAATTTGGCCAGTCAGTTAAGTCTCTTGGCGCGCAATGCGGAAAAGCATTCAGAAAATCCCGATTTTCGGGCTGATATGCTGGTGACGCTGCGAAACAGCTCAGACAAGCTCAACGCCCTGCTGGCCCGTCTGGGCCGTTATGGTTCAGGCCAAATCCATGCTCGCCAGCAGGTTGATCTGGAACAGTTGGTCAAGCACTTGGTGGATCGGTTCCGTCCTGTTCACACCGTTTCACTGACACGAAGTGAACCTTGTTTGGTGATGGCCGATCAAGACGCATTGGAACAGGCGCTGATCCACATCGTACAAAATGCAATTGACGCCAGCGATGATGATGCACCGGTGATGATTGATCTGGTTGCAGATGGGATCAATGCCCGGGTTGAAATTGTCGATAATGGCGCAGGCATGTCGCTGGCATTTCAGCGGAATGGCCTGTTCAAACCTTTCGTGTCTTCCAAGGAAGGGGGCTTCGGTATCGGAGCCTATGAATCGCGAGAATTGATCCGCGCAATGGGCGGCAGGCTGGATGTTGAATCGCGCGAAGGGCTGGGTAGCCGCTTTACCATCATTCTGCCCTTGGCTGAGGCAGCCGTTTTATTGAACGCCGACAGGCGCAAAACAACAGAGGTGGCATAATGGCCGACAAGAAACCCGCATTGCTGGTTGTCGAGGATGATGAAGGTCTGCAGGCGCAGTTGAAATGGGCCTATGACGATTTTGAAGTGGTGCAGGCGATGGATCGTGAAAGTGCCATTGCGGCACTGCGATCATGCGAACCGGCGGTGGTGACGCTGGATCTGGGCCTGCCGCCAGACCCTGATGGGACCAGTGAAGGCTTTGCAGTTCTGGATGCCATTATGGAGCTGAAGCCAGATACGAAAGTCATCGTGGCATCGGGCCACGGCGCGCGTGAAAGCGCGTTGCAAGCGATTGAGCGCGGTGCATATGATTTTTACCAGAAGCCTGTGGATATAGAGGCATTGGGCCTGATTGTCCGTCGCGCTTTCAATCTGCATCAGATCGAGCAGGAAAACCGCCGCCTGCGCAGCCAGGCGGGTGATGACCAGACCGTGCTGGGGCGCATGATTACTGCTGCGCCCGAAATGGTGAAGGTAGCGCGAACCATTGAACGTGTTGCCCGCACCAATGTTTCTGTCATGCTTTTGGGTGCCAGCGGTACGGGCAAGGAATTGCTGGCGCAGGCCGTGCATGACGCCAGTGACCGCAAGAATGGCCCCTTCATCGCAATCAATTGCGCCGCGATCCCTGAAAACCTGCTGGAAAGTGAGCTGTTTGGCCATGAAAAGGGGGCCTTTACAGGCGCGGTCAAAACCACCGAGGGCAAGATCGAATGTGCCCATGGGGGTACGCTGTTCCTCGATGAAGTTGGCGACATTCCTCTGCCATTGCAGGTGAAGCTATTGCGGTTTTTACAGGAACGCAAAATCGAACGGATTGGCGGCCGCAGGGAGATAGAGGTCAACACTCGCATCGTTTGTGCCACGCATCAAGATCTGGAAGCGATGATTGGCGATGGTCGCTTTCGCGAGGATCTTTATTACCGCCTTGCCGAAGTTGTCGTACGCATCCCAACATTGGCTGAAAGACCGGGGGACCCAGCGCTGCTGGCCAAGGCATTCCTGAAGCGTTTTTCGGCAGAAATGAACCCTGCGGTGACTGGTTTTGCGCCTGATGCATTGGCTGCTATTGATGAATGGCACTGGCCGGGCAATGTGCGGGAACTGGAAAATCGTGTGAAGCGCGCTGTAATCATGGCTGAAGGCAAGCTGGTGGGTGCTGAAGACCTCGATCTGGGCGCAGAGGATGAAGGACAGGCGATGGCGCTGAACCTGAAATCCGCACGGGAGGAGTCAGACCGGCGAGTCATCCGCCGCGCTCTTGCCCGCAGTGAAGGCAATATTTCCAGCACAGCCAAGATGCTGGGGATCAGTCGCCCAACATTGTATGATCTTCTGAAGCAATATGAACTTCAGGCCTGATGGGATAATCTGCACTCTCGACAATTGATGTTGGCGCGGGCAGGGCGCTTGAATATGCGCAGCCGCCTTTCATTCCTTGCTGATCCGATGATTGCCGTTTTGGTGTTTGCTACTTTGGCGGCCACAATGTCACCAGTAGCTGGCGAAGCCCGAGATGTTGCGCGCACGGTATCGAATATCGGGATTTTCCTGTTGTTCCTGGTCAATGGCATGCGGATCGCGCGGGGCGAAATATGGCGTGGCTTCGTAAACTGGCGTTTCTTTCTGCCACTGTTCATCTGGGTGTTCGGCGTGATGGCACTGGCTGGGCTGGGCGTGTCAAGGCTGGCGCTGGAGACGGCATTGCCACCAGCCATTGCCCTGGGCTTCATCTACCTGGGTGCGCTGCCTACAACGATCCAGTCAGCCACCAGCTATACCAATCTTGCAAATGGCAACATCGCATTGGCCGTGGTTGCTGCGGCGCTGCTGAACATTGCCGGAGTTTTTATCACCGCGCCGCTTTTTGCCGTTCTGGCTGGCGGTGAAGCGGCCAATCTGGGGAATGAGGTGATCCTGCGTATCGGCATGATCCTGGTACTTCCCTTCATGATCGGGCAAGCGGTGCAGGGCTGGACGCTTGAATGGGTGCTGCACCGCAAACATCGGATAGTCTGGCTGGATCGCGGTGTTATCGGTCTTGCCGTCTATGTCGCTTTTTCTGGCGCTATTGAGCAAGGGCTGGGGCAGATGCTGGACGCGTCGGGCTGGGTCTGGCTGTTCGGGCTGGTACTTGGCCTGCTTGTAATCGCCCATCTTGCGAATTGGCTGGCAAGCGCTTTGCTGGGATATCCCTTTGCCGATCGCATCACATTCCTGTTTTCAGGTGCGCAGAAAAGCATTGCGATTGGCGCACCATTGGCCGCGATCCTGTTCAAGCCAGACATGGCCGGTTTCGTGATTGCGCCGCTGCTGCTGTATCATCTGGCGCAGCTGGTACTGGCAGCACCGCTGGCTAGCTGGCTGGCACGTCGTTAAGGTCGATCCGTTCACTGCCTTCGCGGCGATTGTGCCTTACGGACCACCAGAAAGAGAGTGCAATCAGAGTAGCTCCGATCAGACCGGTAATGGTTTCTGGAATGTGATAGCGGGCTGAAAGCAGCATGATTGCGCCCAGAACGATGATTGCCCAAAACGCACCATGTTCAAGATAGCGATACTGTGCCAGCGTGCCCGTTTGCACCAGATGGATAGTGATGGAGCGGACGAAAATTGCGCCCACTGATAATCCAAGTGCAATGATGATCATGTTATTGGACAAGGCGAAGGCGCCGATCACGCCATCGAAACTGAAGCTGGCATCCAGCACTTCCAGATACAGGAAGCCGCCAAGCCCAGATCGAACCATGGCGCCCGTTGCGCGCTTTTTTGCCTCATGCTGTTCAATCAAGGCACCCAGGGCATTGACACCAATATAGGTCAACAGACCCAGCACGCCTGCAGTGAGAAAGGTGTTCGCATCCTCCATCTCAAGCAGTGTGGAAACACCATAGATCAGTGCCAGGACAAGTCCGATCTCGACAGCAGGAACAGTTGAAAAGCGTCCAATTGTACGTTCCAGAGCGCCGATCCAATGCACTTCCTTGTCTGAATCAAAGAAGAAGGACAGGCCCACCATTGCCAGAAAGGCACCGCCAAAACCAGCTATACCGATATGGGCACTCGACACGATGCGTTGATATTCGTCCGGACTGTTCAATGACAGGGTGATCGCATCCACTGGACCCAAACCGGCAGCAATCGCAACGATAGCGATGGGAAAAATGATCCGCATCCCGAACACTGCGATCAGAATGCCCCAGGTAAGGAAGCGTTTTTGCCAAACAGGGTCCATTTCACGCAATACAGTGGCGTTGACCACGGCGTTATCGAAGCTGAGCGATACTTCCAGAATAGAAAGTACCAGTACGATCCACAGGATACCGAGTGTGGCGACAAGTGTTCCCGTGCTTGCCCAACCGTACCATACAGCCAGCGCAAGGCAGACGGCGGAAAAAGCCAGCGAGAAGCCGTAATAGCGGATCAGCGTTTGCATAAGTTTGTCAGGCCTTGGGTTGATAGGTCTGTTCTTCGCAGGGGAAAGCGCGGCTGCGCACTTCCGCAGCATAGGTGGCAACTGTCTTGTCGATGATAGTGGCGATATCTTCATACCGCTTCACAAAACGGGGCACGCGTTCGAACATGCCCAACATGTCTTCTGTCACCAACACCTGGCCATCGCATTGGGCAGAGGCACCGATACCGATGGTTGGGCATGACACTGCCTGTGTCGCTTCAATCGCAATGGGTTCGACCACACCTTCAATCACAATGGCAAATGCACCTGCATCATCCAGCGCTTTTGCGTCACTGACAATTTTTTCTGCTTCTGCATCGCTGCGGCCGCGCGCGGCATAACCGCCCAGCGTGTTCACGGCTTGCGGGGTAAGGCCGACGTGGCCCATTACCGGGATGCCGCGTTGGCTGAGGAACGCGACCGTTTCAGCCATGGCTGCCCCGCCTTCCAGCTTTACAGCTGCGGCACCACTCTGTTTCAAAAGGTATGCTGCGCTTTCAAATGCCATTTCCTTAGATGCTTCATAAGCGCCGAACGGCATGTCGACCACCACCAGCGAATGATAGGAACCACGCACCACTGCAGCAGAGTGATTGGCCATCATTTCCAAGGTTACGGGAACGGTTGATGGCAGGCCATAAATCACCTGGCCCAAAGAATCCCCGACCAGGAGAATATCGCAATGCGCATCCAGCAATTGAGCCTGCCGCGCAGTATAGGCTGTAAGCATAACCAGTGGTTCTTCAGTCACGCCATCCACTTTACGCGCGCGGATGCGCGGAACGGTCAAGCGTCGCAGTGGCTGCGGCGTGGGGGTGGCGCGGCTGGTGCTGGTGTCGAGTTGGAAAGTCGTGGACATGTGCGATGTCTAGCGGGGCGATGGTGATAAGGCAAAGCCATAGCATGGACGCTGGCTGTAATTTCTTGCATGAATTCGCATGGTGAGGTTGCCAAGGGCGGCTTTGGAGGAGATTTGGGCATGGTTGCAGCTTCGGGTTCGGGATCGCGAGACGGTTGGTCATCGCGCACTGCCTTTGTCCTGGCGGCAATCGGTTCCGCCGTCGGGCTGGGTAACCTGGTACGATTCCCTGCTGAAGCTGCACAAAATGGCGGTGGTGCCTTTGTTGTTTTCTACATCGCATGCATTGTTCTGATCGGTCTGCCAGTCCTGTTGTCCGAAACGTTGATCGGGCGGCATGGGCAATCTTCCGCCACCGTCAGCGTACGTCGCATGGCAGAACAATCGGGCGCGCCCAAAGCGTGGGAAGGGATCGCTGCGCTTGGTGTGTTGGGTTCGACAATGATCCTGGCATTTTACTGCGTGATCGGTGGCTGGGTGGTCAATTATATCTGGCTGTTTTTCAATGATCTGATCCAGTCTGGCGTGATGGGTGGTGCCCTGCCTGGAATGAGTGGGGAAGATATTGCGGCTATTTTCCCTTCACTGTTGGAAGATGGCATGACGATGTCTGTACTCGACCTGATATTCCTGGGCCTGACATTCTATTTCGTGGCCCGCGGCGTATCGAGTGGGATCGAAGTGATGGCGACCTGGCTAATGCCTGCCTTCTTCATATTGTTGCTGGGCATAACCGTTTACGGCGCGTTTGGCGGGGCTTTCAGTGAAACTCTGACCTATCTGTTCACCTTCGATTTCTCCAAGCTAACTGGGCCAGTGATGCTGGCTGCAGTGGGGCAGGCGTTCTTTTCTCTATCGCTCGGCATGGCCGGGATGATCACTTATGGTTCTTACGTCGGCCGTAACGTGAATTTGGCCGGTACATCTGCCATCATCGCCTCTGCAGATACTGCGGTTGCGCTGATTGCCGGCCTCTGCATCTTCCCCATTGTTCTGGCTGCTGGCCTTTCTACAGATGGCGGATTGGGCCTAATGTTTGACACGCTACCGCATGCCTTCCAGTCAATGCCTGCAGGATCACTGGTTGGGTTGGCGTTTTTCATCATGGTTGGTTTTGCTGCACTGACCAGCTCTGTCGCGCTGATGGAGGTGCCAACGGCATGGGCGATGGAAAAATTTCAGGCCCGCCGCTTGCCCTGCGCCACCATTATTGGCCTGATTGTCCTGGTTTTAGGCACATTGTCTGCCTATTCACTCAACACCCTGTCTGGCTTCCACCCGCTTGGTTTCATTCCACTGTTTGAAGGGCAGGGCATTTTTGACGTGCTGGATGGTATGACGGCCAAGCTGTTGATGCCCATTGGCGCATTGTTGATCTGCATTTTTGTTGGCTGGGTGGCTGATCCCAAACTGATCGACGATGAAAACGGCCTGACCGGGGCATTGCACCTATTCTGGCGTTTTTTGGTGCGTTATCTTTGCCCAGTGGCCCTTGCAGCCATTCTTGTTGTCGGCCTGTTCCCTGATCTTGTCTCTGCTTGACTAGACAGGAAAAAGCAAAAGGTTAACCGATCATCCCTTGCAAATTAATCATGCAGGGTAAGCTTATCATTTATTTACCTTTGCGTGCGATGAGGGAGGGATGAAGCACTTTGAAGTCCCCCGCTATACTGAGCGAAAGCCACTCAACATCGTCATCGATGGGCGTGTCCGCACGCGCAAGGTTTATGTCGATTTGTATGATGTGTCAGAAGGCGGCTGCAAGATTCGCGGGCGGCGCGGTTTCACCAAGGTGGGCGAAACCGTGACTTTGCGTATTGATGGTTTCAAAACGCCGCTGGGCACTATTGCATGGGTTGATGGTGAATATGCCGGCGTCGCCTTTGACGGTAATTTGCATCCTGCCGTCATTGACCATTTGTGCGCCAAACGGTCTGCATAATAATTTCAAAAATCTGACAGTTAGACATCACGGACCATTGCCTTTTGCCAGGCGATGAATGTCGTTATGCGATGTCGGGGCTTGATCGTAAAAACTGGTTTGGTAATCAGCTAACTGGCCGGATCGTAATTATAAAAAAGCGCCGGGGTCGTCGTGAATGCCCGCCTTATGTAGATGCGCGGGCCGGTATATGGTGGCAGTTCTGGCGCAGAAATGGCGAATATCGACCCGGGTTGGGCAGTTTGATTTTGACCTGCGGATTCTGGCATGGATGATCGGGCTGGCTTTGTTGCTGGCAGGTGGAATCTGGCTGCGCGATCATCCGCAGCACAATCCCTTTGCCTCACTTGATCTCAGCCATGAACCTGGCCTGGCAACCCAATTACAGATCCAGGCAATTATCAAGAATAGAGGGGCCTGCCGGGCTGCCCTGAACAGTGCTGGCGTGGACTTTACAACGCTCAGCCCGGTGGGCGATGGACCTTGCGGGCTGATTGATCGCACACGCCTGTCCAAATCGATGCTTCGGCCTGCACGACCCATTTCGACCTGTCCAGTTGCTGCTGGTCTTGAAATGTGGACGCGGCATGGTTTGCAGAAGGCAGCACAGGATCATTTGGGAACACGTGTTGTCCGTATTGAGCACAGGGGCACAAATTCGTGTCGACGTGTGAATGGCAGCCCGAATGGCCCGTGGAGCGACCATGCAACTGGCAATGCAATAGATATCGTAGCCTTTGTTATGGCAGACGGACGCCGTGTGAGCGTGCTGAATGGCTGGGGGAATGGCAAAGAAGGTACCTTTCTGAAGGCTGCACGTGATGCCGCCTGCGAAAGCTTCACCACGGTAATGTCACCGGATTACAATGTCGAACATAATACGCATTTCCACCTTGATCAGGGAACGCGCTGGGCAATGGTGTGCCGCTGATCCGTTTGTTGACCTTGCTCCTCGCCATAGAAATAAAGAATATCGACAAAATTTGATCAAGCAGGTGGAACTCAACTGATTTCATGACTTAAGCTGGGCTGAAAGCAGGGGGTGACGATGCTGCCAGAGGTTAGCAAGGGATTGGCTGCTGACAGCCAAATCATGTGGGGTGGGCCAGATGGTGGTTGGCGCCACAGGATTTATCGCCTCGCATTTCAATCCGAAACGCCTGCTGGCAGGTTGTTTGATAAATTTCTGGTCGTTGCCATCATCACCAGTGTGATGGTGGTTATTCTTGACAGTGTCGATCACATCCATGCCCGCTGGTCGTTGGAATTCGCTCTTGCTGAATGGGCCTTCACAGCCCTGTTCACGGTTGAATATGTCCTGCGGTTGATCTGCCAAAAACGGGCAACGCGTTACGCTTTCAGCTTTTTTGGCATTATTGACCTATTGGCTGTCTTACCCACTTATCTCGCCCTGTTGTTCCCGGCTATCTACGTGTTGATCGACGTACGCATACTGCGGCTTTTGCGTGTCTTTCGTATTTTCAAACTCACGGCATATATTTCTGAATACCAGACACTGTTGTTCGCGTTGCGATCAAGTTCGCGCAAGATATTGGTTTTTCTGTCAGCAGTGGTGCTGATTGTGGTGGTGATGGGGTCATTGATGTATGTGGTGGAGGGGCCAGAACATGGCTTCACCAGTATTCCAGCTTCCATCTATTGGGCGATCACGACCATGACTACGGTGGGTTATGGTGACATAACGCCAGAAACGCCGCTTGGCCGGTTTGTAACCGCGCTGATGATGCTGCTGGGTTGGGGGACGCTAGCTGTCCCGACTGGTATTGTTACCAGCGAACTGGCCTTACAGCACCGCGTAGGCGGCTTGTTCGGCCCACATGGACAGCAGGCTGCAGATGGTCGCGCATGCAATACATGCCACGAAAACCAGCATATGAATGACGCGGCTTATTGCCGAAAATGCGGGACGGAGCTGCCCGGCCTCGCAAACTGACCTGAAATTTAAACCGGTTCCAGTGAATATCCGGCGGAACGAACGGTTCTGATCGGATCGCGCACATTATCCAGTGAAATTGCTTTGCGCAGGCGGCGTATATGAACGTCGACCGTGCGCAGTTCGATATCGCTGCCAGTGCCCCAAACACCATCCAGCAATTGGTTGCGGTTGAATACGCGCCCTGGGCTTTCCATGAAGAATTTCAGCAGGCGATATTCGGTCGGTCCAAGTTGCAATGCCTGGCCGCGGCGGACAACCTTATGCGCCACTGGGTCCAGCGTGATGTCCCCCACTTCAACTGTTTCACCGGCGAGTGCTGGGCGGATGCGCCGCATAACGGCCGCCACACGCGCCAGCAATTCGCGTGGGCTGAATGGTTTGGTCAGATAATCATCTGCCCCCGTTTCCAGTCCGCGAACACGATCATCCTCAGCCTCTCGTGCTGTCAGCATGATGATGGGAACGTGGGCGGTTTCCTTGTCCCGGCGCAGACGGCGACACACCTCGATCCCGCTGGTACCCTCTATCATCCAGTCCAGAATGACCAGATCGGGGCGTTCTTCCTGCGCCAGAATCAGTGCTTCGTCACCATCAGCGGTGCAACGCACATCATAGCCTTCATTCTGAAAACGGAATTCCAGCAGTTCGGACAAAGCTGGATCGTCTTCGACCAGCAGCAATTTAATGGCGGACATGGGGTCAGTTCCTTTGAATGTCCCGGGCTTACCCATGCCGATATGTCACTTTCACTACAGAATTGTGTCAATCATCCTTATCAGGAGGATAAGTGCCGCTGGCCGCGAAATGCACCATTTCTGCCACATTGGTGGCGTGGTCACCGATCCGCTCGATATTGCGGGCAATAAACAACAGCTGGGCTGCGCTGGAAATGGTGGCAGGATTTTCCACCATATAGCTGACAAGATTACGGAAAATGCTGTCGTAAAAGGCGTCAACCTTATTATCGGCAGCAATTACTTCCTTGGCCAGTTCCGGATCACGCGCGGCATAGGCTGTCAGCACATCATGCACCATTTCACCGGCAAGTTCACCCATTGCGGGCAGCAGGGTCAGCGGTTCGAAATGCTTCTTGCCTTCGATAATCGGCACACGCTTGGCGATATTCTTTGAATAATCGCCAATCCGCTCCACTACGCCAGCGATCTTCAGTGCAGCGATAACTTCGCGCAGATCATCAGCCATTGGCGCGCGCAAGGCGATGACACGCACGGCCAGCTTGTCGACTTCTGTTTCCAGATCATCGATCTTCTTGTCATTGGCGACAACTTTTTCAGCCAGTTCCAGATCACCACGCACTAGCGCATCCAGTGCATCCTGGATAGCAACCTCTGCCAGGCCACCCATTTCCGCGATCAATCCGCGAAGGCGCGTAATATCCGCGTCAAATGCCTTTACTGTATGGTCTGTCATCAGCCGTAACGCCCTGTGATATAATCCTGTGTGCGCTTTTCGATCGGATTGGTGAAGATATCCGATGTTTTCCCATATTCCACCATTTTCCCAAGATGGAAAAATGCTGTCCGCTGCGAAACGCGTGCTGCCTGTTGCATAGAGTGGGTAACGATCACAATGGCATATCGGCCGGAGAGTTCGTCAATCAGTTCTTCAATCTTGGCGGTGGCAATTGGATCCAGCGCTGAACATGGTTCGTCCATCAAGATAACCTCGGGGTCAACCGCAATCGCGCGTGCAATGCACAAACGCTGCTGCTGGCCGCCGGAAAGCGCGGTGCCGCTGTCAAGCAGGCGATCTTTTACTTCGTCCCACAGACCGGCCCGACGCAGCGATTTTTCGACGATTGCATCGGTCTCATCCTTCTTTTCAGCCAGTCCGTGAATGCGCGGACCATAGGCGATATTGTCATAAATCGACTTGGGGAAGGGGTTGGGTTTCTGGAATACCATGCCCACGCGTGCACGCAACTGCACCACATCCATGGCTGAACCATAGATATCTTCACCATCCAGCACGATTTCGCCTTCGACACGGGCAGAGGGAATGGTGTCATTCATGCGGTTGAGTGTGCGCAAAAAGGTGGATTTGCCACAGCCTGATGGACCGATAAAGGCGGTCACATATTGCGACGGGATATCGATCGACACATCGTCAATCGCTTTCTTTTCGCCATAATATACCGAGACATTGCTCGCGCGCATCTTGGCATTGGCCAGTTCCAGATTGGGATGGACTACAGTCACCACTTTTTCTCGAATTTGTTGCGGAGGTAGATCGCGAGGCCGTTCATCACAAGGAGGAACACCAGCAAGACGATGATCGCGGCGCTGGTGCGCTCCACGAAACCGCGGCCGATTTCATCGGACCACAGGAAAATCTGCACAGGTAATACGGTTGCCGGTGAGGTAAAGCCATCAGGCGGTGTCGCCACAAATGCGCGCATACCAATCATCAGCAATGGGGCTGTTTCACCCAATGCGCGTGCCATGCCGATAATGGTCCCGGTCAATATTCCGGGAAGGGCAAGGGGCAATACGTGGTGGAACACAACCTGGACCGGCGATGCGCCAACAGCCAGCGCGCCATCGCGGATGGATGGCGGCACTGCCTTGATCGCATTGCGGCCAGCAATCACGATCACCGGCATGGTCATCAGTGCCAGCGTCATGCCGCCGATTAATGGGGCAGAACGGTAATTGGGGAAAATCCAGAGGAAAACAGCCAGCCCCAGCAAGCCAAAGATGATGGATGGAACAGCGGCCAGATTGTTGATCGATACCTCGATAATCTCGGTCCACCTGTTCTTTGGAGCATATTCTTCCAGATAAAGCGCGGCCAGCACACCGATCGGGAACGCCATCAGCAGGGTGATTACCATGGTCAGGATCGAACCTTTCAGTGCCCCCCAAATACCCACTTTCTGTGGATCCGTGGCATCTGAACGCTGCAAAAACCCGACATCGAAATTCTTTGCCAGCTTGCCCTCTGCTGAAAGGCGATTGGCAAGCGCCTGCATTTCTTGCGAACCCTCTCCATTCAGACCCGCGGCCAGTTTGGCGCTGGCGGATAGCGAGAAGTCATGCTTTTCACGGATGATTTCGGGATCAGCAACAATCGCCCTTGCGACTTCACGCCAGGCATGGTCGTTCAGTTCAGCAGCAGCTTCCTCGCCCAGCGCCTGATCAGCATAGAATTGCACGATATCTGGCAAGCCCTGCATTTCCAGCGCCTGTATGGCTCCAGATGAGGACATGCTGGCCGCATCTGCGGCGATGCCAGAGGAAGGGAAATCAATCGGCACTTCCAGTTCAGCCCGCTGAAATCCACCAATGCCGTTTATCGTCATGTTTCCAAGCAGGAATATCAGCACGGCGACAGAGAACAGTACGGCCGACAGGCCAGCCAGTCTAAAGCGACGCTCTGATGCGTAACGCTTCTTCAGCCGACGCTTGAACGCATCAGTGCGGGTAGGGGCCCCCCCTTCGTTGATGGCTTGATCACTCATAAGCTTCACGGAACCGTTTTACGACACGCAGCGCAATAAAGTTAAGCGCCAGAGTGACGAGGAACAGGACAAAGCCCAGCGCAAAGGCGCTGAGCGTAGCAGGATGATCAAAACTGCCTTCACCAGTCAGCATGGCCACGATCTGGAAGGTAACAGTTGTCATCGCCTCCAGCGGATTGGCGGTGAGGTTGGCGGCGGCGCCGGCGGCCATCACCACAATCATGGTTTCACCAATCGCGCGGCTGATGGCCAGCATAACGCCGGCGACAATGCCGGGCAGGGCGGCAGGGATCAGCACCTTGCGGATGGTTTCCGATTTCGTGGCACCCATGGCCAGGCTACCATCGCGCATTGCGCCGGGAACAGCAGCAATCGAATCATCTGCCATGGAAGATACAAAGGGAATGATCATCACCCCCATCACGATACCTGCAGCAAGCGCGCTTTCCGATGATGCACTCGTGATCCCGATTGAGATGGCAGCATCGCGGATGGCAGGTGCCACGGTAAGCGCAGCGAAATAGCCATAGACCACTGTCGGCACACCGGCGAGGATTTCCAAGGCAGGCTTCAACCAGGCGCGCAGCCGTGGGTCGGCATATTGGGTGAGGTAAATCGCACTCATCAAGCCAAGTGGGATTGCCACGATCATGGCGATGATCGCACCGATATAGATCGTGCCCCAGAACAAGGGGATGGCACCATAACGTGTTGGGTCGGGATTGTCTGCGCTGCTCATCGGGTCTGGGCCCCAATGCGTGCCGAACAGGAAATCGATCGGGTTGACCATGCCAAAGAAGCGCGTGGTCTCGAACACCAGGCTCGCGAAAATGCCGAATGTGGTCAGGATCGCCACCAATGATGCCCCTAGCAGCGTCATCATCACGGTACGTTCCACCTTGGTGCGGGCGGTGAAATCAGGTTTCAGGCGCAGGAAGGCAAAGGCGCCGCTTACCAGCGCAATCAGCGCGGTCAGGGCGATGCCGATCCAGTTGTAACGATTAAGCGCATTCTGAAACGGTTCGACAAGCGCCATTGCATCCTGATTGAAAACAGCGTCACTGCGCCCCTGTGCCACAGCACGCGCCTCTGCCAGGATCGAATCGCGTTCAAAACCAAAGGCGGGCAGGGTTTGTGCTTCTGGCGATGCCAGCACCTGGCTGTTTACTAGCTGCGGGGCAATGCTGGACCATATGGTAATGAAGACAACTGTTGGAACAAGAACCCAAAGCGCCACATACCAGCCGTGATAATTGGGCCGCGCAGCAAGGCGTCTTGGATTTTCACCCTTTTGGAAACTCCACGCCTTGGCACGTGCTGCCAGCCACCCGGCAAGGCCAAGCCCCATGGCAATCATCAGGAGAGTGATTGGCGACACTATCTAACCCTTAAGCCCCGAATTTCAGTTACGATTGCTGCGCTCACACCGCGCTACACAGCTTTGGTTATTGGTCAAATTCGCCTGTGGAAATGTTCACAGGAACAGCCCAAAAATCAGGCTAAATATGCTGTTGTTGGAGAAATATGACAATTTCATGACAAAGCTTTGTTTTCGTCTTCAACCAGTGGAATTCGAATGGTGAACGTGGTGCCTTTGCCTGGCTGGCTGGCAATATCAAACCGTCCGCGATGGCGTTCAACAATGTGTTTGACGATTGCCAAGCCCAAGCCGGTTCCACCTGAGGCCCTGCTGCGCCCTGGATCCGTGCGATAGAAACGCCTGGTTAAATGAGGGATGTGTTCGGGGGCAATTCCTTCGCCCTGATCTTGAACAATGATGCGAGCATGACCTTCGTTTCCGCGCATCAAATGGACGGTTACAGGGGTGTCTGCTGCGCCATATTTGAAAGCATTATCGACCAGATTGCGGACCATCTGTTCAATCTGCTGGGCATCACCCATCACTTCGATCTTGCTTTCTAGATCAAGCACCAATCGTTCTATACGTTCGCCACTGGACGCATCGCGAGCTGCACGTTCAACCAAAGCTGTCAGATTGACCTTCTCACTGGGCTGGTCATGCTTTTCTGCTTCGATACGCGATAGCGACATCAGATCGCTGACCAGGCTTTGCAGGCGGCGTGCCTCACGCAAGATAGTACCAAGGAATTTCTGCGAACGTTCCGCTCCCAGTTCTGCCCCGCCTTCGCTCAACGTTTCGACATAGCCAATGATAGAGGCAAGGGGGGTACGCAATTCGTGGCTGGCATTGGCAACAAAATCTGTGTGCGCGCGGCTGATATCAGCTTCCGCAGTCTGGTTGATCAGTTCGATCACAGCCAGATTGTCATCTATGCGTTGCAGGCTCATCCGCCAGATATCGCGGCGCCGAACCAGTCCCCGCACAATGGCAGCACAGTTGCGATCACGACTGATCAAGGCGATCGCTTCGGGCTGACGAAAGGCTACGCGGGTATCTTGGCCCACGATATGCTGGCCCAGTGTTTCACGCGCTGCTCGGTTAGCGATCGCCACCTTTCCGCCTTCAGTCAAAAGAAGCGGCGTGGCAGAATTTTCGATCAGATCGCGCATCGAATCGCGTGTAAGCGGTTGGGAGCCGTTGCTGTCTTCCCTTTCTGGCGGTTGGGCAGAAGTAAGATAAAGTGTGCTTACCCAAAGCAGGAAGATCGCCCCGGCCAATACCAGGTCGGTACCGACAAGTATGGCGGCGATACAAGTTGCACCGGCAATGATTATGCCGACAACGGGAAGCGGTTGGCGCTGGTCCATTGGCACCGGGCCATACCAGATGGATTGAGACAGAAAAGCGTCAATGCGCAGCTTTTCCAGCATGCTCTAGGTACATGCTATGAATTTTATCGCTGAGTGGGAGGAGATGGTGACCCCTACGGGACTCGAACCCGTGTTTCCGCCGTGAAAGGGCGGCGTCCTAGACCGCTAGACGAAGGGGCCACTCGCTGCGAGAGCGCGCCAATAGGGGTGGGATTCGGTGCGGTCAAGCCCTGTATGGGATCAATCTGCAAAAGCTGCGTCTTCCAGGTGCAATTCCGCCTGTGGGCGATTGCCCCAATCATCGATTTTTGCGCGTCCAGCCAGATGAAACCGCCGCCCTTGAGATCGGTGCAGCAGGGTCTGCGCCATTTCAGTTTCCGCTGCACGAAAGGCGATGGCTTTTAAAGATCGTCCGTCATCCCCGGCGGCGATCACGCGCAGATGATCCTTTCCAACAATATCAGCCTTGATGATTCGCACTGGCCCAACTGCCACCCGCGGACCGGGCCAGCCAACACCATAGGGACCTGCTTGGTCGAGTGTTTCCACCAAGGATGGAGTCAGTCCGCCCGGTGCAAGTGCCAGGTCCAGCTGCAGGGACTGATTTTCCCGTGCACGCAGCACATCCTGACCCAGCCGCGAATCGAGAAATTCGGCTAGTGCCTCCAGATTGCCGGTTTCCACAGTAAGCCCAGCAGCCATGGCATGGCCACCGCCAGCCACCAACAGGCCCTGTTCGCGTGCAGCAATAATGGCTGCGCCCAAGTCGACACCACTTATGGAGCGACCCGAGCCTTTGCCTGTTCCATCGGCTTCATCCAGCGCGATGACGATTGCAGGCTTGCCGGTCTTTTCCTTGATTCGGCCTGCTACAATACCGATTACGCCGGGATGCCAGCCAGACCCGGCCAGCAATTGCACGGCGCGGTTGCCTTGCCCAATCAGCATGGCTTCGGCCGCCTCCTGCACTCCAGCCTCAATCGCTCGACGCTCTTCATTCAGGGTGGAAAGCTGTTCGGCGATCGCACGCGCCTCGTCCGGGTCATCCGTTGTCAGAAGCCTGACGCCCAGAGTCGATTCGCCGACGCGTCCGCCAGCATTGATTCGTGGACCCAGGGCAAAACCCAGATCACTACACTGTGGCGCACGATTCAGCCGGCTGGCATCAATCAATGCGGCCATGCCGATTCTGTCGCGACGGGCCATCACTTTCAGACCCTGGGCAACAAAGGCCCGGTTCAGGCCATGCAAGGCAGCTACATCTGCCACAGTACCCAGTGCCACCAGGTCCAACAGCGCCATCAAATCGGGCTCGACGCGATTTTCAAAATAGCCAAGGCCGCGCAGGCCACGGACCAAAGCAATCGCCAGAAGAAATGCGACACCTACCGCTGCCAGATGGCCATGGCTGGATGCCAGATCGTTTTCATCTAGGCGGTTGGGGTTCACAAGAGCAGCGGCGCTGGGTAGCTCGGCTGCACATTTGTGATGGTCAACCACAATAACGTCCACGCCGGCCTGCCGGGCCTGCTCAAGCGCTTCATAAGCCATCGCACCGCAATCTACCGTTATGATCAGGCTTGAGCCTTCCTCTGCCAGGCGCACCAGGGCCTCACCACTGGGGCCATATCCTTCAAGCAGGCGGTCAGGTATGTAATAGTTTGCTTTTGCACCCAGATCGCGCAGCACGCGTATCATAAGGGCCGCACTGGTCGCCCCATCAACATCATAATCACCATAAACGGTGATCGTTTCTGCACTCAGTACAGCCTGGGCGATCCGTTCGGCAGCGGCATCCATATCGCGAAATTCAGACGGATCGGGCAGAAAATCGCGCAGGGTTGGCTTGGAATGACGTGCAATATCTTCACGCGCGACACCGCGAGTCAGCAGAAGCTGTGTCAGTATGTCGTTTTCCAGTCCGGCTGCGGATGGGCCGAGTTCCATATTGCCGCCACGCCAGCGCCAAGCGCGGCCAGATAAGGAGGCAGAAACACCCAGGACATGAGCAAGTGAATGAGGGGGCATTTCATAACTTTAATCGAGAGTGCACCGATAGAACAGAGGCAGTAATTGACAATCACCGGCAGTAAGTATCATCAGAAACCATGGCAAAGCCTAAACTCCTGATTATCTGGCACAGTCGCACAGGCGCAAGTGAGGCTATGGCGCGAGCAGCATATGACGGGGCGATGAAGGCCATTCAAAATCACGAGCCGAATAAAGCGGAAGTTGAAGTGGAGATTCTGGCGGCGGAAAATGTAGTACCGGCTAATATTCTGTCGGCGACTGCCTATATTTTCGTTTGTCCAGAAAATCTCTCAAGTATGAGCGGGATGATGAAGGAAATGTTTGATCGCTGCTATTACCCTGTGCTGGGGCAGGCTGAAGGGCGCGCATACGCAACAATGATTGCAGCTGGGTCCGATGGGGAAGGTGCAGAACGGCAGATTGACCGGATCGCAACCGGATGGCGATTGAGGCGTGTTACAGATTCGTTGATCGTGAATCTTCAGGCGCAGTCGCCAGAACAAATTCTGGCGCCAAAAGCACTATCAATTACTCAATTTAATAAATGTTCAGACACAGGTAATGCTATGGCTGAAGGAATAGCTCTCGGTATATTCTGAATTATTCAGTATGCTATACCAAAGTGGAGATATTACAGCCTCGACGCGCGATGTAATTTGCAGCAAGGTTCACAAGGGGCGCGAACTGGTATGCAGGGACGGGAAAATAGCAGTCGCACAGGGTGAAGCATACGAGCAACCGAACGCGGTTCGCGGCGTTTATCTGCTGTTTGTCAGTGGCAAGCGGCCTGACACGCCCGCCATTCGTGCATTCGTACGTGCAAATTCAGCCATTTCGCTGACGCATGATCCGGCAGCGGTGCAGATGTTGCGCGTTGTGCGATCCGATGATGAAATTGTGCAACCACCAACTGGCGATGCAGCGCCTGGATGGGTGGAATTGCTGCGCGATGGCCTGACTTTCGATCTGGAAGGTTTATGCCCGGCAGACCCCATAGAGTTTCCAGCGGCCCAGCATGGTTTCGATTTTGAGGGTAATCCCTCAAGCAGTATGTATGAGGCATTACGACTTGTGCCAGGGGCGCATTTGGCTGGTGGCGAATCCAGCCTGCCCGTGGTGCGCGGCATGATCGCTCTGGCCCGTGACCTGACCCATCATTTTCAGGATGTAGAGGCTATCATCTGGCCTCCGGCACAAAGCGTTGTTGGACGGCGTTATTTCGAATCAACAACAACGGCCTGGATTGATGGTGGGGCCTTCCCGGCATTGGGCCTGACGGCCTTTGTCCAGACATTGGATGGTGCGTTGCAAAGCGTTGGCCTGGATTATTTCATCGGGCAGGAACTGCGTATCGAACCGCCTTTGGTTGAAGACAAAGTGGCCGCCACCCGCCTGGCGGTTCGATTGGTGAACCAGCTTGTCCTGATGGGTGGCGTGCAAGATGCGGAGCGTGTTGTTGCGCCTGATGGCACGCGATTGATCATGCGGCTTTCACGCAACGGCCGGTTTGTGAGGGTCTGGAGCGAATAATCTGAATGGCAAAGGGGCGGGCAGGCAAGGCCGGCTGGCCGGGGCGAATTCGCGCGGCGATTCCATTTCGCGCGGTCAACCGCAAAGGAACGAATGGGTATGATGCTGGCTTGCAACGGCATCATTTGTTGCCGCGGCAATTGCTATCACGAAGCTGCTTTGGGCGAATGTTTGATTCACTTGGCTACAAGCGTGTCGGTTTTGATGACTTCAGGGCTAATGGCTTGCTCTTGCCAGCCAATGAAAACAACGCCTTACGTACAGGAATGCCCCTTCATCGCGGGCCACATCGGGAATATAACGATCTGGTGATCCACCGTGTCGGCACGATTGAGGAACAGTGGACGCAGGACTGCGAGCGTGATCCGCAGACAGCAATGGAAGATGCTTTGTTTCGTTTGGCATTATTGCAAAGCGCATTACGGCAACGATTGCTGGATGAACGCCGCCGTATGGTGCTGAATCGCAAGGATCCACTGGGGACTGGCTTTGATTTTAGCGAACTGGACGCGATGGCGGCTGAATTGTGGAAAGCGACCTGACGCATCATGAATAATGCAGTCAGGTCTGCAGTTCAGTCCCCCCAAGCTGTGTAGCTGGATTTTTCCGCCAGTTCGGCCTTGGCGGCATGATATTCACGTTCCAGCCGCGCAACCATTTCCGCCACAGTTGTAACGGATTTGATCGCGCCTACGCCCTGACCTGAACCCCAAATGTCCTTCCATGCCTTGGCTTCTGAACTGCCTCCGCTGCCAAAGTTCATTGTGGTTGGATCGCTTTCAGGCAGATTGTCGGGATCCATCCCCGCTGCCTCAATCGAACTGCGCAGGTAATTGCCGTGAACGCCGGTGAACAAGTTGGTGTATACAATGTCATGCGCATGGCTATCCACGATGGCCTGTTTGTATTCGGTTACTGCCCGTGCTTCTACGGTCGCGATAAAACCGCTTCCCATATAAGCGAAATCAGCGCGCAAGGCCTGTGCTGCCAGAATGGAATAGCCATTCGCTATTGACCCTGACAGCGCGATCAGGCCGTCGAACCACTCGCGCACTTCCTGCAGCAGGGCAAAGGGGGACAGTGTGCCTGCATGGCCGCCAGCGCCCGCTGCAACCAGAATCAGGCCGTCGGCACCCTTCTCAATCGCCTTTTTGGCAAAGCGGTTATTAATGACATCATGCAAGGTGATCCCGCCCCAAATTCGGACTGCATCAAACACTTCTGACTGTGCGCCCAAGGATGTAATGACCAGGGGAACCTTCCATTTTTCACAGGTTGCCATGTCTTCTGCCAAACGTGCATTGGAACGGTGCACGATCTGGTTCACAGCAAATGGGGCTGCCGGTCGGTCAGGATTGTCGCGGTTATGCGCAGCCAGTTCTTCGGTAATCTGGTGTAGCCATTCATCCAGCTGGCTTTGCGGGCGGGCATTGAGCGCAGGAAAGCTTCCGACGATGCCTGCCTTGCATTGTGCGATCACCAGTTCAGGGCCCGATAGGATAAACATCGGAGATCCGATCAAAGGCAATCGCAAGCGATCAAAGGGGGCTGGCAGGTTCATCCTCTAACTCCGTTTCTTTCGAAAACTTTTCGTCGTCATATGGCGTTGTGCCACTACTGTCGAGCAGCTGTACTTGCCTCGTGATCTGACTAGGCATGACAGGTCAGGTGATTTGTATATAAAACTGTAACGATCAATACAGTTTTTGAACTGACGGTGCCGGTCGTCGCGGATATCCGCTTGATTACTGGCGAATTGCGCTGTTCGCCGCGCTCAGCACGGCGCGCACGCTGGCGGTTGCCACGTCTTCATCAATGCCGCAGCCCCAGATAGTGCTACCATCCGGGCCATTGCATTCAAGGTAGGCGGCTGCGCGGGCATCAGTTCCAGTGCCCATGGCGTGTTCGGTGTAATCGCACACTTCCAGTTCCACGCCAAAGGCATCACGCAAAGTGCCAACGACTGATGAGATCAGGCCATTACCTCGTCCGCTAACCGTCTGTTCCTGCCCATCGACAGCGATCTTGCCAGAAAAGATGCGCGTGCCATCGCCAGCACGGCTTTCCTCATAATCCACCAGCTGGAAATGCTTGGGGTGGATTTTGACATGGTAGGCCTTGCGGAAGGCATCCCAAATATCGGTTGCATTCAGTTCACGGCCCAGTTCGTCAGCCATTTGCTGCACATGACGGGAGAAATCTGCCTGCATCTTCTTGGGCAATTTCAGGCCCTGATCCTGTTCCAATACCCAGGCGAAACCACCTTTTCCGCTTTGCGAATTGACGCGGATAACCGCTTCGTAATTGCGGCCCAGATCAGCAGGATCGATCGGCAGATAGGGGACGCGCCATTGCTCGTCATTTTGCTGCTTATGTGCCTCAAAACCTTTCTTGATTGCATCTTGATGCGACCCAGAAAAGGCAGTGAAAACCAGCTCTCCGCCATAAGGGTGGCGCTGGTGCACGGGAATCTGGTTGCAATATTCCACCGTTTCGATCACGCGGTCGATATCGCTGAAGTCGAGGCCCGGGTCGATGCCCTGCGTGTACATGTTGAGCGCAACAGTGACGAGGCAGCAATTGCCCGTGCGTTCTCCATTGCCGAACAGGCAGCCTTCCACGCGGTCGGCACCCGCCATCATGCCAAGCTCTGCCGCAGCAACGCCTGTGCCGCGGTCATTATGCGTGTGCAGGCTGATCACCGCGCTTTCGCGATTTGGCAGATTGCGGCAGAAATATTCGATCTGATCGGCATAGATATTGGGCGTTGCCGCCTCTACTGTTGCCGGAAGATTCAGGATGATTGGCTTTTCGGGCGTGGGTTGCAGAACCCGCATTACCGCCTCGCAAACCTCGATGCTGAAATCTAGTTCTGCGGTTGAGAATGTTTCGGGCGAATACTGGAAATTCCAGTCGGTGTTTGGTTGTTTGGCAGCTTCATCCCGCATCACCTTGGCACCTGCCATGGCGATTTCGCGCACTTCCTGCTTTGACATACGGAATACGATGTCGCGCCAGGCAGGGCTGACAGCATTGTAGAGATGGACAATGGCCTGTTTTGCACCTGCAAGGCTGGCAAAACTCGTGCGGATCAGATCTTCACGGCTCTGAGTCAGCACCTGTACGATAACATCGTCAGGCACACGGCTGGACTGAACAAGGCCAGAAATGAAGTCGAATTCGGTTGCGCCTGCGCTTGGGAAGCCAACTTCGATTTCCTTCACGCCCACTTCCACTAGCAGATCGAAGAAGCGGTTCTTCTTCACAGCATCCATCGGATCAATGATGGATTGGTTGCCATCACGCAGATCTGTGGACAGCCAACGGGGCGGGGCGGTGATGGTACGGCTGGGCCATTGGCGGTCAGGCAAATTAACCTGCGGGAATGGCCGGTACTTGCGGCTGGGATCAGACATCATGGACATTTGAGGAAACTCGTAACGTTAATACTTGAGATGAAGTGCGGCGGCTTGTCCCTTGGGCGCACGCGCACCCAGATGGCACGCGTCAGCTCACGCCCAAGGGCGTGTAAGTCGTAGCAGCAGCGATCCGTTACGTGTCATGCAGCCTCATTTGATGATTCGCGCGCAAATGGCAAGGCATTTGGGCAGAAAATGCCCGTTTGTGTGGCGTTTTACAGCCAGCGCAACCGATCCGGGCCCAGTTGATCCAGGCTGGTCACACCCATCAGCCGCATACCGCGTTCAATTTCATCCTTTAAAATACCAATGGCACGTTCAACGCCGGGCTGGCCTGCTGCGGCCAGAGCATAAAGGTATAGCCGCCCGCCAGACGCGGCATTGGCCCCAGCGGCCAGGCTCTTCAGTACATGGGTGCCACGCCGCACACCGCCATCCAGAATAATCTCTATCTCGCCGCCTACTGTGTCGACAATTTCGCGCAATTGATCAAAGGGCGCGCGGCTGCCGTCGAGCTGGCGCCCTCCGTGGTTGGAGATCATGATGCCATCGGCACCAATTTCAACGGCTCGGCGCGCGTCAGATGCGCTCATCACACCTTTCAGCACGAATTTGCCGCCCCAATCCTGGCGGATACGCGCGGCCGTATCCCAGGTCATGCTGGTATCGAGCATGGTGTTGAAGTATTCGGCAATACTCACCGCCTTGCCCGTTCCTTCGCTGACATGCGTATCCAGATTTGGCAGGCGGAATTTTTCACGAAAAACATAATCCAGCGCCCAGCGGGGACGCGTGGCATAGGACCATATGGCGCTGGGGGAAAAGCGTGGCGGGGTGGTGAAGCCTGACCGCAGGCAGCGTTCCCGTTTGCCTGAAACGATTGTGTCCACTGTCAACGCAATCGCATCGAAACTGGCCGCCTGGCACCGCTGAATCATGGATGCGTTCAACCCCTTGTCCTTATGGACATAGAGCTGGAACATTTTCGGCCCGTTGGTGAGTTCTGCAATTTCTTCGATGCTGCGTGTGGCAAGGCTGGAAATGCCGAACCACAGCCCGAATTTCTCAGCCGCTTTCGCAACGGCGGTTTCACCCTGATGGTGGAAGGCGCGCTGCACGGCTGTTGGGCTGAGGATCAGGGGCAGGGCACTCTTGCGGCCCAAGATGGTGCAGCTGGTGTCAATATCTGCCACACCGGCAAGCACATTGGGCACAAGATCGGCATCATCAAAGGCGGCTGTGTTGCGTGCCTTGGTCAGTTCATCATCAGCCGCGCCATCAATATAATCGAAAACTGGCCAGGGCAGGTTGGCCTTGGCCAGTTTCCGGAAATCATCGATATTATGACAATCTGATAGGCGCATGATACGCCCTTATAACTCAGTTCTTTTCCTGATCGACCAGCTTGTTGGCGCTGATCCATGGCATCATGGCGCGCAGTTCTGCACCGGTCTTTTCGATCTGGTGCGCAGCAGCAGCCTTGCGGCTTGCCTTCAGTTCAGGTTGGCCAGCACGGTTGTCCAGCACGAAATCCTTCACAAAACGTCCGCTGGTGATGTCAGCCAGAACGCGCTTCATTTCCGCCTTGGTTTCATCGGTAATGATGCGTGGGCCGGTCTTGATGTCACCATATTCAGCGGTGTTCGAAATCGAATAACGCATATTGGCGATGCCGCCTTCATACAGCAGATCGACGATCAGCTTGGTTTCATGCAGGCATTCGAAATAGGCCATTTCAGGGGCATAGCCAGCTTCCACCAGCGTTTCGAAACCGGCCTGGATCAGATGGGTCACACCGCCGCACAGCACGGCCTGTTCACCGAACAGATCGGTTTCGCATTCTTCCTTGAAATTGGTCTCGATGATGCCCGAGCGGCCGCCACCTACGCCGCTGGCATAGGCGAGGGCCACGTCATGTGCGCTGCCGCTGGCATCCTGATGTACAGCGATCAGGCAGGGCACGCCGCCACCCTTCACGAATTCACCACGCACGGTATGGCCGGGGCCCTTGGGCGCGATCATGATCACATCGATATCCGCCGGCGGTTCGATTAGGCCGAAGTGGACATTGAGGCCATGGGCAAAAGCGAGTGCAGAGCCGGGGCGCATGCGGCCCTTCAGGTCGTTCTCCCAAATTGCTGCCTGATGTTCGTCAGGTGCCAGGATCATCAGGATATCGGCCCATTCAGCCGCTTCGCTGTTAGACAGGACCTTGAAGCCGGCGCCTTCCGCCTTCTTGGCGCTGGCGGAACCAGGACGCAGTGCAATGGCGACATTCGTCGCTCCGCTGTCACGCAGGTTCTGTGCATGGGCGTGGCCCTGGCTGCCATAGCCAAGAACAGCGATCTTCTTGTCCTTGATCAGGCCCAGATCGGCATCGGCGTCGTAATAAACTTTCATTTTCGGTTCCCTTGTCACCCCGTCCACAACCGGGGCCAGATAGTTATGTGTTGAATTGGATAGGCCCCGGCAGCGGCAGAGGCGACGGAAAAAATCTTGGGGCGGGTTAAGCTCCTTCAGCCCCGCGGATCATGCCCACGACACCGCTGCGGCCGACCTCTACCAGGCCAAGCCCACGCATTAGTGTAACGAAACTGTCGATCTTGTCCGGCGCGCCGGTAAGTTCAAACACGAAGCTTCCGGTTGTGGTATCAACAACCTTGGCCCGGAAAACATCGGCAATACGCAGGGCTTCCACGCGCGCCTCGCCCGTGCCCGCGACCTTGATCAGAGCCAGTTCACGTTCTACGTGCGGGCCAGCCTGCGTCAGGTCCACCACGCGGTGTACCGAAACCAGCCGTTCCAGTTGCGCTTCGATCTGATCGATCACCTGCGGCGGACCATTGGTGGCAATGGTGATGCGGCTGATCGAATGGTTTTCCGAAATATCGGCGACCGTCAGACTATCGATATTGTACCCGCGCGCTGTAAACAGACCGGCGATCTTGGCCAGAATTCCGGCCTCGTTATCGACTATAACCGTCAGGACGTGCCGTTCAGAGGCTGCTTGTGCGATTTTCATCATCATGTCCTCTACCAGCGACCTAAACCAGCGCCTTGGCTTCATCATCCATCGTGCCAGCAACCATATCGCCATACAGGATCATATCAGTATGCGCGGCACCAGATGGAATCATGGGGAAGCAATTGGCTTCTTTGGCTACCAGACAATCAACGATTACTGGCCCATCATGGTCCAGCATCGCCTGAATGCCTGCGTCAAGACCGGCCTCGTCCTCAATACGAATGCCTTGCCAGCCATATGCTTCGGCCAAGCGCACGAAATCGGGCAGGCTGTCCGAATAAGAGTTCGAATAGCGGCTTTCATAGGTCAGTTCCTGCCATTGGCGGACCATGCCCATATATTCATTGTTCAGGATGAACACTTTCACCGGCAGGCGATACTGGCTGGCTGTGCCCAATTCCTGGATGTTCATCTGGATCGATGCTTCACCGGCAATATCGATAACCAGATCATCTGGGTTGCCCAGCTGCGCGCCGATGGCGGCTGGCAAACCATATCCCATCGTGCCCAGGCCACCACTGGTCAGCCATTTATTGGGTTCAAAGAAATGGAAATATTGCGCAGCCCACATCTGGTGCTGGCCAACCTCTGTGGAGATAATCGGCTTGCGATCCTTGGTCAGTTCAAACAGCCGCTCAACCGCCTTTTGCGGCATGATCAGATCCGACTTTTCCGGATAGGCCAGGCATTCACGCGCGCGCCAGCCGGCTATGCGCGCTTTCCATTCGCCAAGATCGCGCGGTTTACGGCTGCCCCAGGCAGAAACCAATTGTTCCAGAACGCTGGCGCAATCGCCCAGGATCGGCAGATCCACCGGAACGGTCTTGTTGATGGAACTGCGATCAATATCGATGTGGATCTTGGTGGAATCCGGGCTGAAGGCATCCAAACGGCCCGTCACACGATCATCAAATCGCGCGCCAATGCAAACCATCAGATCGCATTTGTTCATTGCCATATTGGCTTCATAGGTGCCGTGCATACCCAGCATGCCCAGCCAATCGGGGTGATCGGCGGGGAATGCACCCAGACCCATCAAAGTTGACGTAACAGGTGCGCCGGTCAGGTCCTGCAATTGGCGCAACAATGCAGATGCGCGCGGGCCGGAATTGATCACGCCGCCACCGGTATAAAATATGGGCCGTTCTGCCTTGGCCAGCAAATCAACCGCATCGGCAATCTGTTCGATCGCACCCACCATTTGCGGTGCATATCGATGTGCGGCGGCGCCATTTCCTTCGCGTTGGAAGGATGGGACGGCGATCTGTACGTCTTTCGGGATGTCGATCAGAACCGGGCCGGGGCGGCCCGTTGTGGCAATGCGGAAAGCTTCTTGCAGCACGGGCTTCAGATCGGCCGGTTCCTTCACCAGATAATTATGCTTGGTGCAGTGGCGCGTAATGCCCACGGTATCAGCTTCCTGAAAGGCATCGGTGCCGATCAGCGCACTAGGGACCTGACCTGTGATGATCACCATCGGGATCGAGTCCATGAAAGCATCAGCAATACCGGTAACGGCGTTGGTTGCGCCGGGGCCGGATGTGACCAGAACCACGCCCGGCTTGCCAGTAGAGCGGGCATAACCTTCTGCTGCATGGGCAGCGCCAGCTTCATGCCGCACCAGAATATGACGCAAACGCTTGTCAGCAAATAGCTCGTCGTAAATGGGCAGAACTGCGCCGCCGGGATAGCCGAAGACATATTCGACCCCCTGTTCGACCAGGCAATCAACCAGGATGGCGGCTCCGCTGCGCTCCTGTGCCACTATTCACGTCCTTCCTTTTGCCAACGCGGTTTGCGCGCAGGGCTCTCTAAACAAAAAATGCGGCCCGGTACACGCATGTGCGCCGGGCCAATGTCGACGCTCGCTAAGGGTTCAAATATAACGTGTCAACACCTAATGTTGTAATAATGATGCGAAATTATCTTGAATATTGCAATTATGAGACTCAATTCGTTGCCAATGTGCTGGGGGTTGGCGTCGGAACCAGGTAAATTGTCGCTTGGCGTAATTTCGTGTCGCCTGACTGCCTGAGATAATAATATCCTCTTTCGTAACATCACCTCGCAGATAAGCAGAGATCTCGGGTACTCCGATGGCGCGCATCACAGGCATATCCGGTGAAAGTTCGCGGGCCAGAAGTTGTTTTACCTCTTCAATCGCTCCACGTTCCAGCATCAGACCAAAACGTCGGTCGCACCTTTCATACAACCAATCGCGACCTGGCAGCAGGATCAGCGGGTGCAGGGTGATGGTATCCCCAATCCCGCCCGATTTTTCATACTGCCATTGGATCAGGCTTTTGCCGGTGGACCTGACCACTTCCAGCGATCGCGCCACGCGTTGGCTATCGCCCGCATTCAACTGTGCCGCACGCAAAGGGTCTTCAATCTGCAAGGCTGCATAGGTGGCTTCAACCGGCATTTGCCGCACTTCGTCACGAATATCAGGATCAATGGCTGGGATAGGGGCGATCCCTTCCAGCAATGTCCGCAGGTAAAGGCCGGTGCCACCGACCAGGATTGGCACGGCACCCTCACTGTGCAATTGAGTGATCTCGTTCCTCGCAGCCTCTGCCCAGTCCGCAGATGAACAAGTTTGCGCCCCATCCCATGCACCAAACAGGCGATGTTCTACCCCGCGCATATCTTCTTCGCTGGGCCGCGCGCTTAATACTTGCAAATCAGCATAGACCTGCGCGCTGTCTGCATTCAGCACAACCCCACGCATTCCGCGCTTTTCCAATGCCAATGCCAGTTCTACTGCCAGATCGCTCTTGCCGCTGGCCGTTGGCCCTGCAATGAGCGCCACCGGTTGCGCCACAGGAGATTCTCGCTTGCTCATTGCCCGCCTGATAGCAGACCCGGCCGATCTGTTGACCCGTATTGAAGCGGTGAAGGCAGAATTGGAGCCTGAAGCCATGCCGATAGAGGCATCTGCAACATCTCTGGGTGACAAGGTGCTGGTGGAAATCAGCGCACTTGATGGCAATCAGGCGCTGTTTCGTCATGTGCTTGACGAAATTTTTGCACCTGCTGACATGCTGATCGCCAAGGATGCGGTGCGTGTGCCTGCATTGTTTGTCTCAGATATGGATTCTACCATGATCGGGCAGGAATGCATTGACGAACTGGCTGATTTTGCAGGGATCAAGCCGCAGATCGCCGAAATTACCGAACGTGCCATGCAGGGGGAACTGGATTTCAATGCAGCCCTGATTGAACGGGTCAATCTGCTCGCAGGGCTGGATGAAGGCGCGATCCAGCAATGTCTGGATGAACGCATTCGTCCCAATCCCGGTGCACGTGTGCTGGTGGAAACATTGAAAGCGGGCGGATGCCGCACGGTGTTGGTGACGGGGGGCTTCCATCATTTTGCTGATCCTGTGGCGCAGCAAATCGGTTTTGAACATGTCGTTGGCAACCGGCTTGAAGTGACAGCGGGCAAATTGACCGGCAGCCTGATTGGTGAAATCTGCAATTCCACGACCAAGAAAAAGGTCCATGATGATGAACTGGGCGCTCTTCCGGCAGGCTCTGCCAGTATGGCGGCGGGCGATGGCGCCAATGATGTCCCCATGCTGCAGGCGGCGACATATGGCATAGCCTATTATGCCAAGCCCAAGGCGCGAGCGGCGGCCAATGGTGTGGTGGAGGCAGGCGACCTGACTTCTTTGCTATCCCTGCTGGGCATTCCGAAGAGCGATTGGGTTACTGGCTAACCGCAGCTTCTGGTGGAATTGCCCGGTACCCGGCGACGGCTTGGCCGCGCCCATGCGCGAAAACGGATGGCTGCAGCGATCAGCGCGATAGGGAAAAAGATCAGCCCAATGATCTGGCGATCCGGATCGGGATCGGCCAGCCGCCCCAGATAGGAAAAAGCGAATACAAGCCACAACAAGTGAATGCCGAAGCGGTGCAATTTTTTCCAACTTTTGCCCAGCATACGCATTGCCGCCGCATTGGAGGTGAAGGCCATTAAATAAAGCGTGACATAGGCCACACCACCCACCAGCAATACGCCGGTTTCAGGGCGATCATCCGACACGCGGAAATAGGTAATCAGGCAATAGAGATGCACTGTGTGGCTCATCGCAAATCCAAGGCCGATCCAGCGTCGTCGTGCCAATAACGGGTTGGCCCAGGGATATTTGCGCAGTTCCACCAGTGGACGCGCGACATATGCCAGGATCAATAATGGGAAGCCCACACGCGCCGTGTATCGCGCCGCCAATTGCCACTGTTCCGAAGTATCGTTGCCCCAGGCATGGCCGATCGCCATGGCAACAAGGCCCAAAACCAGCCCCAGCCACATGATCCACTGTCCGCGTATGTTTGCGCGCATTGTTTCACTCCTCTGGCAAGAGGTTAGAGCCAGCTGGCAATCTGTTCCAGAGGCTTCTTTTGCATGGCATGTTCAGGCACGGTTGCTCCTTCAGCTGGGTGCCCTGCCACCACGATCATAAGCGGTTTTTCATGTTCAGGTCGTTCGCAAATCCTGCGCAGAAAACCCATGGGGCTGGGTGTATGCGTCAGCGTGGCCAGCCCCGCCTCATGCAGAGTGGAGATCAACATGCCGCACGCAATGCCTACGCTTTCATTGACGTAATAATTCTGCGTGATCCCATCTTCTGCAATACCACCCTTGCGCTGGGCAAAGACAACGATCAACCAAGGGGCCGTTTCAAGGAAGGGTTTGTTTGCATCGGTGCCGAGCGGTTCCAACGCGTCAAGCCACTCCCCACCGGCCTTGCCAGCATAAAAGGCGCGTTCCTCTGCTTCTGCCGCTTCGCGTATGGCGCGCTTTTTATCTGGTGATGACACCGCGGCAAAATGCCAAGGCTGATGATTGGCGCCGTTGGGGGCGGTTCCGGCGGCACGGATCGCATATTCAATCACTTCACGTGGGACAGCTTGATTTGAAAAGGCGCGACAGGAGCGGCGATTGCGAAGGCTCTCGAATGCAATGCGAGCGCGTGATATTTGTTCACCGTCAGTAAGATCCGGCAAAGCAGGGTAAGGGAGCATGGTTTCAGTCATGCTGCTTTCTATCTAACCATCATCAAGCAATCTACACCGTCGCTGATCAAGTGTAGCAAGCAACCCAAGCCGATGGCGCGGGCCCACCAATTAGGCACCAGTAACAATGCGGCATAAAAGATAGCGGTCCATTCATTATGCAGTGGATGAAAGCCAAGGCTGCAGCGGTTAGGATCGAAGATTGGATCTGCCAGCAAATGGTCAAGATCGATCACAATGGTAGCTACCATTATGAGCCCGGCAAGCTTCCAGTGTTGGCGGAAAGCGATCCGGGCCAGGATAAAAGGTGCGAGGAAGTGGCCGCCGTAGTGCAGGATAAACTGCAGCAATGCCATGGCTAACTTTCCCCGGTCTTGCGATCAGGCTTCCATCCAGTCGCGGAAGAAGCTCTCGCTAGCTTCGCGCAGGTCGGAGAGAGAAACACCCAGCACGCTATCGCCTGACACCACGCCCAAGCGGCGGAAACCGCTGGCGGCGGTATCGGCATCGCGCGTGCCCTTGGCCAATTGCTGCTGGAATGCCTCAACATCTGGAACAGTCACGATATAGCGGCCCTGATCCTCGCCAAACCACCAGCGGCCAGCCGGGTAATCAGGGTCTGGCTGCACATCTGCACCCAGACCGCCGGCCAGCGCCATTTCAGCCAGCGCCACTGCAATGCCACCGTCAGATACGTCATGCACGGCATTGACGAGCCCTGCGTCGATCAGTTCGCGCACAAATTCGCCCGAATGCTTTTCCAGCGTCAGGTCGACATGCGGCGCCCGCCCTTCTTCACGCCCGTGAATTTCCTTCAGCCACAACGAACGTCCAACCAGGCTGCGATTGGGGTTGGCCGTGGCCCAGACTTCGGGTGCGAGCAGATAGATCGCATCGCCTTCCGCCTTGAAGTTCATCGTCATCATCTTGGCATAATCATCGATGATGCCAACGCCGCCAATGGCCGGGGTGGGCAGGATGGCTGAGCCACCACCAGTCGCCTTGCTTTCATTATACAGGCTGACATTGCCCGACACGATCGGGAAATCCAACAGGCGGCAGGCGCGGCCCATACCATCCAGCGCATGGACGAATTGCGCCATGATTTCTGGTCGTTGCGGATTGGCAAAGTTCAGGCAATTGGTCACAGCCAGCGGGCGGGCGCCCACGGCGCAAAGGTTGCGATAGGCTTCTGCAATCGCCTGCTTTCCGCCTTCATAAGGATCAGCATAGACATAGCGCGGCGTGCAATCGGTGGTGATGGCCAGCGCCTTTTTCGTGCCATGCACGCGCACCACGCCTGCATCGGCACCTGTTTGCAGCGTGTCACCCATCACCTGACTATCATACTGCTCATATATCCAGCGGCGGCTGGCAAGAGCAGGGCTTCCCATCAGCTTGAGCAGATCGGCACCGACATCCGTGCTTTCCGGGATGTTTTCCAGCGGCTTTACATCCGCCCATGCGCGATATTCTTCTTTGGAAAGATAAGGACGGTCATATTCGGGTGCATCTGCCGCCAGTGGGCCAAGCGGGATATCGCACACAACCTCGCCATTGAATTCCAGCACCATATGCCGCGTGTCGGTGACCTCACCGATGACAGCGAAGTCCAGTTCCCATTTCTTGAAGATCGCTTTCGCCATGGCTTCCTTGCCTGGCTTCAGCACCATCAGCATCCGTTCCTGGCTTTCGGACAGCATCATTTCATAAGGGGTCATCCCCTCTTCACGACAGGGCACCTTGTTCATGTCCAACCGGATGCCGGCCTTGCCATTGGTGGCCATTTCCACGCTGGAACTGGTCAGGCCAGCTGCGCCCATATCCTGGATAGCCACGATCGCATCAGTGGCCATCAGTTCTAGACACGCCTCGATCAGCAGTTTTTCGGTGAAGGGGTCACCCACCTGCACTGTGGGGCGTTTTTCTTCTGAATCCTCGCCAAAATCGGCGCTGGCCATAGTGGCACCATGAATGCCGTCACGCCCGGTCTTGGACCCAACGTAAACGATGGGGTTGCCCACGCCGGTTGCCGCAGAATAGAAAATCTTGTCGCTATCTGCCACGCCCACGGTCATCGCGTTGACCAGGATATTGCCGTCATAGGCAGGGTGGAAATTGGTCTCGCCCGCAACGGTCGGTACGCCTACGCAATTGCCATATCCACCGATGCCAGCGACCACACCTTTCACCAGATGCTGCATCTTGGGGTGTTCAGGGCGGCCGAAGCGCAGCGTATTGGCATTGGCCACTGGCCGCGCACCCATGGTGAAGACATCGCGCAATATGCCGCCAACACCCGTTGCTGCGCCCTGATAGGGTTCGATATAGCTGGGGTGGTTGTGGCTCTCCATCTTGAAGATCGCAGCCTGTCCATCGCCGATATCGATCACCCCGGCATTCTCACCCGGTCCGCAAATCACCCATGGTGCCTCAGTCGGCAGTTTTTTCAGATGCAGGCGGCTCGACTTGTAAGAGCAATGCTCGCTCCACATGACTGAGAAAATTCCCAGCTCCACCAGATTGGGTTCGCGACCCAGCGCATGCAGGACGCGATCATATTCATCCGTGCTGAGGCCATGCGATTCGACGATTTCGGGCGTGATGTCTGACATGGCATGCGCCCTTAGCGTCGGGCGCGCATGATCGCTAGCCCCTGCTGCGTTTGTGCCACCGGGTTGTCCCCACCCAGCGCGCAAAAATTGTTGCAACGGCGAAGGCCGCCATTGCACTGAGATAGAGCGCCAGACCCGCGACCTGCGGTGCAGGTCCAAACCAGTTCACTGCCTGCATCACCAACAATAAGACCAGCAGGATCAAAGCAGGCCCCACCGGCCCGCGCGTGCGGCGCATATACCAATAAAACGCAAGGAGAGTGATGCCCAGCTCCAGCGGAATTTCCAACCATGGATAATTCCATAAGCCCAACCCAAGTTTTGGCGGGGAACCAGCCAGTGTCAGGTCTGGTCGGTGAACAAGAAAATCGAGCAGCCAGTGCGATATCACCACCATGCCTGCCAGAATGGCCGCCGCGCCATCTCGCAACCAGGAAAGAACAATCAGGCCGAAAATAATTGCAGCAACTGCAGTGCCCAGCAGGCTGTGGGTATAGGGCATATGGTAGAGATCAAATGGGACCATCACCGTAATGCCTGGAACCAGGCGCATTTTCTCTATCCCGATAATCGCCAAGGTAAAGAAGGCCCAATCGACCAGTTGGGCAGCCACGAACAACGTGCCAAGTTTAGGTGCGCGGGGGCTGATCGCAGCAGCAGCTAATGCCGGGGCGAAATGTCCGATAAACATGTTTCAACTCGTATTGGCGATTGTCCGTAGGGTGAAGCTGGGGCTTGGTGGCCCGCAATTGCATTGGTAACTTGACCGTCTGCGCTGCGCCGGTCAATGCTCAAACTCAATCGAAAGGAACGCTGCCATCTCTGAGAATACTGACATTTCGCAGATGAGTTTCGAACAGGCGCTGGGCGCGCTGGAAGAAATTGTCCAGCAACTGGAAAGCGGCAGTGTGCCGCTGGACCAGTCAATTGCGCTTTATGAAAAGGGTGAGGCACTGCGCAAGCACTGTCAGGGCCGGCTCGATTCAGCGCAGCAAAGGATTGAAAAGATCGTGCAGGACCCCACTGGCGCAGTCACAGCTACGCGTCCGCTGGATGCGGATGGTTGATCGGTGGAGTTGATGCTGGATTCCGATGATTTTCTGAAAGCCGGGCTGGTGCGCATACAGCGCGAAGTCGATTCGGTTTTTCATGCCGAACTGGCCCCCACTTCTGATTCGCGTAATCGCCTGATCGAAGCAATGCGTTATGCAGTTATCGGTGGTGGCAAACGCATTCGCCCCCTTCTGCTGGTCAGTACGGCAGAAATGTATGGTGTGGGGCGTGATGCAGCTCTGCGAGCTGGTTGTGCGGTGGAGGCCATTCATTCCTATTCACTGATCCATGATGATCTGCCTTGCATGGATGATGATGATTTGCGGCATGGCAAACCCACAACCCATAAGGCATTTGATGAAGCTACGGCCGTACTGGCCGGCGATGCACTTCATGCCCTGGCGTTTGAATTGTTGGCGCATGATGAAACCAGTCATGACCCTTTCATCAGATCAGAATTGGTGACCACGCTGGCCAGTGCCAGCGGCATGGGCGGCATGGCCGGTGGCCAGATGATGGACATGATGGCTGAGAGTGAAGATTACGATCTGCACACCATTACCCGTCTGCAACAGCTGAAAACCGGGGCATTACTGGGTGCAGCGGTGGAGATGGGCGCAATCCTGGGTCGTGTATCGCCAGAAGGGCGCGGGCATTTGCGTAATTATGCCCGCGACATTGGTCTGGCTTTCCAGATTGTGGATGATCTGCTGGATCATGAAGGGGATGAGGAAAAGGCGGGCAAGGCACTGCGCAAGGATGCTGGGCAGGGCAAGGCCACTTTTGTCAGCCTGATGGGCGTTGATCATGCGCGAGAGCAGGCCCATGCACTGGTCGAACAGGCGATTGGGCACCTTATTACTCATGGCGAAGAGGCAAATATGCTGCGCGCTGTGGCAAGGTTTATTGTGGAGAGGGACAGATGAGCGTTTCAGGGGGCGAGCGTGTAGGGATTTACCCCGGCACATTTGATCCGATCACTTTGGGGCATGCCGATATTATCCGGCGGGGCAGCAAGCTGGTGGATAAGCTGATCATTGGCGTCACAACCAATCCATCCAAGAACCCTATGTTCTCAAATGAAGAACGGTTGGCGATGGTGGAGCGCGAAGTCGCCGCACTGGGGATCAGTAATGTTGAAGTGGTAGGCTTCAACGCGCTGCTGGTAAAATTCGCTCGTAAGCAGGGCGCGAATGTCCTCATACGCGGTCTGCGCGCCGTGGCTGATTTCGAATATGAATATCAGATGGCAGGGATGAACCAGAAACTGGATGACGAAATCGAAACGGTTTTCCTGATGGCGGATGTTTCGCTTCAGCCAATCGCCTCCAAACTGGTGAAGGAAATTGCCATCTTCGGCGGTGACATAACACCCTTTGTCAGCAAGCAGGTGTGCCAAGATGTGATTGCCCGCGTGGAAAAGAATGGCCGGTTGGGCGATTATTAATCGGACAAGGCGACGCAGAATAGCTGTGCAGGGTGAAGCGATCATTCATTGCAGTGTCAGACTGCTGCCGCTAGACCGCAGGCCAATCTCAGGAACTCCCGCGTTTTCGTGAAGGTTATGATGTTCAAACCCATTCTTGCTGTGGCGGCTTCTTTTTCACTGCTGGTCGCGCCCCAATTGGCATTTGCCAAGGACGAGACTCCGCAAACCCCGCCCAAGGTTTATCCCCCGGTTGACTTCAATATGGCGGATGACCCGGAAAACATCTGGGTCCTGGACCTGTCAAATGGTGAACGCGTGGCAATTCGCCTGATGCCGGAATGGGCGCCGGAACATGTCGCTCGTATCAAGCAATTGACCCGCCAGGGGTTCTATGATGGTGTAATTTTCCATCGTGTGATTGAAGGTTTCATGGCTCAGGGTGGCGATCCTACCGGTACCGGACAGGGCGGATCGGAGCTTCCCGATTTGGTGGCTGAATTCAACCCCATGCCACATGTGCGCGGATCTGTAGCAATGGCTCGTGCGGCGAGTGAGGATAGCGCCAATAGCCAGTTCTTTATCGTGTTCTATCCGCGTTTCAGCCTGGATAAGCGCTACACCAATTTTGGCCGCGTGATTTACAACATGGCAGGTGCGGACGCGATCAACCGGGGCGAACCGCCAGCAAATCCCACACGGATTGTGCAGGCATCAATTGCTTCGGATGCTAAACCGGTGCCAGTCATTGCACCGCCGGCTGCGCCAACGCAAATCACTGCTGACGCACTCAGCGCACCACTCGGTACTGAGTAACGGGGCTTTTCAGGCGCGCTACGCGCCTATAGGGCGCGGCCATTATGCGCGTTGATCTGTTTGATTTTGACCTCCCGCCAGAGCGAATTGCCCTGCGCCCTGTGCGCCCGCGCGATGCTGCGCGTATGTTACTGGTTCAGGGGGAAAAGCCATTTCAGGATCGCAAAGTTTCCGACCTGCCGCAATTGCTGCGAGCAGGTGATGTGCTGGTGTTCAATGATACCCGCGTGATCCCGGCGCAATTGGAAGGGCGCCGTGGAGAGGCAAAGATCGGTGTCACGCTGCATAAGCGGATCGATCTGCGACGTTGGCAGGCGTTTATACGCAACGCCAAACGCGTGCGGGAGGGGGATGAACTGACCTTTGGAGGTGGGGTGACCGGCATTGCGGAGACACGCCATGATGATGGCAGCTTCACGATCAATTTTCCGGGTGATGAGCCGGTTGAGATTTTGCTGGAACGGGCAGGCACAATGCCCCTGCCACCCTATATTGCGGGAAAGCGGCCCACAGATGCGCAGGACCGCGAAGATTATCAAACCATGTTTGCAACGCGCGATGGCGCAGTCGCGGCACCTACAGCATCACTGCATTTCACACCCGAACTCGTCGCAGCTATCGATACGGCCGGTATCGCACGCGAAATGCTGACACTGCATGTGGGCGCGGGCACTTTCCTGCCGGTAAAGGCCGAAGAGACGCAGGATCACCGCATGCATGCCGAATGGGGGCGGATTGATGGCGGCGTGGCGGATAGGCTGAACGCAGCGCGTAAAGCTGGTGGGCGGATTATTGCGGTCGGCACAACGTCACTGCGCCTGCTGGAAAGCGCTGCACGCGATGATGGTGTGATTGAGCCATTTGAAGGCGATACATCGATTTTCATCACACCAAGTTATCGCTTTAAGGCAGTGGATGGGTTGATGACCAATTTTCATCTCCCCAAATCGACACTGTTTATGCTGGTCAGCGCATTGATGGGTCTGGATCGCATGCAGGCCGCTTACGCCCATGCAATCGAAAATGAATATCGCTTCTATTCCTATGGTGACTCATCACTGCTCCTGCCTTAATCAGTTGCAATGAACGAACCTATTCTTGAGCTTTCTGGCCTGACCAAGGTCTATTCCGGCGGCCTGAAGGCACTCGACAATGTTGATCTGGAAATACGCAGGGGTGAAATTTTTGCCCTGCTTGGCCCCAATGGCGCGGGCAAAACCACTCTGATCGGTTCCGTCTGCGGCCTGGTGCGGCCGACAGGTGGTTCAATCAATGCATTTGGGGCAGGGCTAGACACGACTTGGCGCAGTGCACGGGCACGCATCGGTCTGGTGCCGCAGGAAATGGCGACCGACATGTTCGAGACTGTGTGGCGCGCCGTAAGCTATTCGCGCGGTCTGTTCGGGCTTGCACCAAACAAGGCAAGGATAGAGGAAATCCTGCGATCGCTGAGCCTGTGGGACAAACGTGATGCGCAAATCCGTGAATTGTCAGGCGGTATGAAACGGCGTGTGTTGATTGCAAAGGCGATGGCACATGAACCAGAGCTGCTGTTCCTCGACGAACCTACTGCAGGTGTCGATGTGGAATTGCGCAAGGATATGTGGCGCCAGATTGACGAGATGCGTGCGCGCGGCGTCACCATCATCCTCACCACCCATTATATCGAAGAGGCCGAGGAAATGGCCGACCGTGTCGGTATCATCAGCAAGGGGCGGCTTCTGATGGTTGACGAAAAGGCCGCGATGATGACCAAGCTCGGTCTGACTGAGGCGCATTTTGCCTTGGCGGCGCCGCTTGCACAGCTGCCCCATGAACTTTCACGATTTTCGGTCGAACTTGAAAAAGGGGGCACATCGCTGCGTTATCGTGGCGGTGATGGAACTGGCAGAGGCAAGGCAGAGGTGGCCGAACTGGCCAAGGCGCTGGTGAATGCAGGGATAGATTTTACCGGTATCGACACGCGTGAGAGCAGCCTGGAGGATATCTTCGTTTCACTCTTGGGCGAAGAGGAGGTCCCGGCATGATCGCGTGGCGTTCCACTTGGTCGATCTACAAGCGCGAACTGGTGCGGTTCATGCGCACAGCCTTCCAGTCGGTGCTTGCACCGGTGCTGACAACTTCGCTCTACATCCTGGTATTTGGCGGGGCAATCGGCGGTCGCATGCCGGACATGGGTACTGTCGATTTTGGCGCTTTCATCATACCTGGTCTGCTGATGTTGACCCTGTTGGGTGAAACCACCAGCAATTCCAGCTTCGGCATATACATGCCGCGCTTCACCGGAACGATCTATAAGTTGCTCAGCGCGCCAGTCGGGTTTGGCGAAACCTTGCTGGGATTTGTCGGCGCTGCTGCAACCAAAAGCCTGATCCTGGCCGCGATCATCCTGCTGACCGCGCGGATATTTGTCGATTATACAATTGCCCATCCGTTTCTGGCACTGCTCTATATCATGCTGGTCGCCGCAGCCTTCAGCCTGTTTGGCTTCATTATGGGCATCTGGGCAGACAATTTTGAAAAGCTCGGCATTATTCCGATGTTGGTTCTGACGCCGCTGACTTTTCTGGGCGGCACATTCTATTCCATCGATATGCTGCCCGATCCGTGGGACAAGATCGCCCTGGCCAATCCGATCGTCTATCTGGTCAGTGGGCTGCGCTGGACATTCTATGGTTCGTCCGATGTTTCGATTGCCTTGTCCTTGGGCATAACGTTGGGCTTTCTGGTGCTGTGCGTGGGCGTGGTTGCGGTCATTTTCAAGACAGGTTGGCGGCTGAGGGACTAGTGTAGCTGTGGCGAAGCAGCTAGGGGCATCGCCGTCATGAAAAATGCCCTTTCCATCTCCTTCATTGCTGCCCTTTCTTCTACCCCGGTTCATGCAGAATTACCGCAACCCGTTCGCGCTATGCTCGATGCAGCTATTGCAACAGGTGACGCACAGAAAGTTGCGACAATCGCGGAAATCGCACGACAGACCAACCCGGATGACGGGGATGAAATTGATCAGCTGCTGGCTGAATTTGCAGAGACAAAGCGGGCTGCGGAAAAGCTTGCTGCCAAGGAAGCAGAACGCCAAATTCGCAGCGCTGGATTGTTTGAAAATTGGTCGGGGGAAGGCCAGATTGGCGCATCCCATTCCAGTGGAAATACCGATAATGTTGGCGTGAATGCTGCCTTGAAGGTGAAGCGCGAGGGTGTTGACTGGAGCCATCGCCTGCGGTTTGCGGCTGATTACCAACGCACCAATGGCAGTACCAGCCGTGAACAATATCTGGCGGTCTACGAACCACGCTTTCAGGTAAATGATGGCCTGTTTACTTATGGGCTGGCGCAATATGATCGCGACCGTCTTCAGGGGTTTTCCAACCGCTATTCCTTTTCAGGCGGTCTGGGATACACTGTGTTTAACAGAGAGACACTCAATCTCTCGGTCAAGGCGGGGCCATCTTACCGTCGGACCAATTTTGTCGATGGGTCACATGAAAACAGTTTTGGGGCCTTGTTCGGCCTAGATTTCGATTGGCAGATCATTGATGGTCTGAAATTGACTCATGATGCCAATCTGGTGACGGAAGGTGGAAGCAGCGCAACTCTCATTGTTGATTCTTCGAATACGACCATCAATCTTTTGACGGGACTTCAGGCGAAAGTGAGCGACCGGTTGAGTACGCGCTTTTCCTATCAAATCGAATATGACAGCAATCCACCCGTGGGGGCAGTTTCAACAGACACCACATCACGGTTTTCATTGGTTTATGGTTTCTGACGGCAGATGATGACCCGCTTTAATTTCTCTATTTCCGCCACAGATGGCAAGGCGCGCACGGGCCGCATTGATATGCTGCGCGGTGAAATCCGCACACCTGCCTTCATGCCGGTCGGCACAGCCGCCACGGTCAAAGCGATGAAACCGGAAAGCGTGCGCGCCACAGGTGCGGACATAATCCTGGGCAATACCTATCACCTGATGCTGCGGCCGGGTGCAGAACGTGTGGCGCGGTTGGGTGGGCTGCATAAATTCATGAATTGGGATCGACCGATCCTGACCGATAGTGGCGGTTATCAGGTGATGAGCCTTTCGGAACTGCGTAAGCTGACCGAACAGGGCGTGGAATTTCGTAGCCATATCGATGGTTCGAAACATATGCTCACGCCCGAACGATCGATGGAAATTCAGCGCCTGCTGGGCAGCGATATCGTGATGGCGTTTGACGAATGCCCGCGTGCGGATCAGCCGCGCGATGTCATCGCCAAGAGCATGGAACTGTCCATGCGCTGGGCAAAGCGCAGCCGTGATGGTTTTGATGCAGGCGGTGAACATGCGCAGAAGGCCGCGCTGTTTGGCATCCAGCAGGGCGCACTGGATGAGGGTTTGCGACGTCAGAGTGCAGAGGCGCTGACTGAGATCGGGTTCGATGGCTATGCCGTGGGCGGCCTCGCCGTGGGTGAAGGGCAGGAGGCGATGTTCGCCACGCTCGATTTCGCACCCGATCAACTACCGCAGGACCGCCCGCGATACCTGATGGGGGTGGGCAAGCCTGATGATCTGGTGGGTGCGGTCGAACGCGGCATCGACATGTTCGATTGTGTTCTGCCTACACGATCAGGTCGCAATGGGCAGGCGTTCACATGGAATGGCCCGCTCAATTTGCGCAATGCGCGCCATGCGGAAGATACCAGCCCGCTGGATGAAAGGTGTTCGTGTTCAGTCTGCGCGACCTATAGCCGCGCCTATCTTCACCACCTGCAGAAATCAGGCGAGATATTGGGGGCGATGCTGGTGACCGAACACAATCTCAGCTTCTACCAGCAGCTGATGCAGGCGATGCGCGATGCGATCAGTGAAGCGCGCTTTGCCCAATTCGCCGCAGACTTCCGGCGGGATTATCTGGGCTGATCGCGCTTAATACCGAATGTCCGCTAACGACCCAATTGCGGACGTTGGCGGGTCGGGGTTCAGAGTCTGTCAACTGTTGAATGTCGAGATGTCACCGCATGAGTTATTCCGATCAGCTGACACAGCCACTTACGGCAAGGTCGAAGTCTTACATAACCAACTTGGGGCTTGCAGCTTCTGTTTTGGCGGCATTCGCAGTGTTCGGATTTGATTCAACGGTTGATTGGATTGGCCTCAGCAAGGGGGCAGCTTCTTTTGGGCGGGAATGCTCATCCTGTTGAACGCGATATTGTTTGTGGGCTTCGTAGTTGATCTAGCAGTTTATTTCATCTTGAAGTACTTTTGAAACAGCAGCTAGGTGTGAGAATGGAGTGGCAATTCTCGTCATGGAACTGCCAATGTTCATGACCGCTTTCTACCCAATATCAGACATCCTCTAAAGTGGTGATGGCAAACAAAAAAGGCGGCCCCGCAGGACCGCCCCATGTCGTCATTCCTGCGGAAGCAGGAATCTCTTTCCCGTCTATTGCTCGCTTGCGAACGAGACCCCAGCTTTCGCTGGGTTGACGGCCTAATTAACGCGAATAGAATTCGACAACCAGGTTCGGTTCCATGGTGACGGGGTAGGGCACCTCGTCCAGCTTGGGAATGCGGGCGAAGGTCACCTTGTCATTGCCATCGGTTGCAACATAATCAGGAATGTCACGTTCCGGCAGGCTTTGTGCTTCGATAACCAGCGCCATTTCCTTGGCCTTGCTACCCAGCGAAACAACGTCACCTACCTTGACACGGGCCGATGCGATGTTGGTCTTCACACCATTCAGATAGATATGGCCGTGGCTGACGATCTGGCGAGCAGCGAAAATGGTCGGCGCGAACTTGGCGCGGTACACAACCATATCCAGGCGCTGTTCCAACAGGCCGATCAGGTTCTGACCGGTATCGCCCTTCATACGCGATGCTTCCTGATAAGTGCGCTTGAACTGCTTTTCGGTCACATCGCCGTAATAGCCTTTCAGCTTCTGCTTGGCGCGCAGCTGCAGGCCGTAGTCGGACATCTTGCTCTTGCGGCGCTGGCCGTGCTGGCCGGGACCGTAAGAACGCTTGTTGACCGGGGAATTCGGGCGGCCCCAGATGTTTTCACCCATCCGGCGGTCGAGTTTGTACTTGGCGCTCTTGCGCTTAGACATAAGTCTTTCCTTCAATTTGCTGGACCACCCCAGTGGTGGCCATTTAACCCGGCATCGCACCGCCAAACCTTATGTTTGACGCGGCCACCGCTTCACCGGGGTGCGGGACCAATTCGCGAAGCGCGCGCACTAGCAGGATCGGAGCAGAGGTCAAGCCTTGCTTGCACTCGACAAATCGCGCCATTCGCGCCAATGCGGCAGGCATGACTGAGTCACTGATTTTTCCCGAAGATTGCCGCACGATGCCCGAAGTGCGTGCCGGGGTTGATGCAACTGATCGTGAATTGATCGCTCTGTTGGATCGTCGCTTTGCCTTTATGCGCGCGGCAGCGCGGATCAAGGATGATCGGGGTGCCGTGCGTGACGAGACACGTAAGGCCGAAGTGATCGAAAATATTCGGAAAGACGCGCTTGATCGCAATTTGCCAGCAGAAAAACTGGCGCAAATCTGGGATCTTCTGGTCGAAAGCTCGATTGATTATGAACTGGAAGAATGGGACCGTTTACGGGCAGACTAACGGTTGCTGTTCAGATCGCCACCATGCCGGCGCTCATAATCATTTGAAAAATTACGGGCCGCACGCTTACCGGCTTCAGCCTCTTCCTTTATCTGGCTTTCCGTCTGGCAAATTTGCTTCTTGATGGTGCTTCCGATCACCTTTTCTCGACGACAGATTACCTTTTCGGGCTCTACAGCATCGCCTGAAACAATAATGTCTTCGCCATCCGTTTCAGCAGGCAGATTTTCGTCAGGAATATCTGAGGAGGCTTGTTCCGGGATGCCTGGTACAACAACGCTTGCATCCTGACCGACTTCGGCCTGTGCCATCAGCAAGAATAGTGCAAATATCATTACAAATCCTCCAGATACGAACTATCGCATCAAGATAATTCAGTGGCAAGATGCCATTCAGCGCCGCGCGTCTCTCTGCAAGGAACTGAGTACACCCCGCAGTGTCCGCACCTCCAGATGGTTCCATGCCGGCTTGGTCAAAACCGTGCGTAAAGTCTTGCGGGTGGCATCGGCGCGGGCTTCAGGCAGAAAATATCCTTTCGGCTCCAGCATCACTTCCAGATGCGCGATCAGTCCGTCCAGTTCCTCTTGCGGGGCGGGGGGCAGTAACTCTTCCTCGGTCGGTTGGACCAGATCTGCATGTTTTGACCATTCATAGGCGCACAGGATCACCGCCTGCGCCAGATTGAGTGATCCAAATTCCGGATTGATTGGCACGGTGATGATGGTCCGAGCCAGCGCCACATCCTCTGTTTCCAGCCCCGATGCCTCTCGCCCGAACAATATCGCGCTTTTGCCTGGTTCGGCGTGGATCTGTCGCCCGGCTTCATCCGGCCCGACCACAGGCTTGGTCACGCCACGTTTGCGCACCGTGGTCGCATAGATATGCGTGCAATCGGCCACCGCTTCGGCCACGGTACCAAACACTTTCGCCTGATCCAGCACGATGTCAGCCCCGGCAGCCGCTGGCCCGGCACTGGGATTGGGCCACCCATCGCGCGGGGCGACCAGCCGCATTTCTGTGAGCCCGAAATTGAGCATGGCCCGCGCCGCCTTGCCGATATTTTCGCCTAATTGTGGGCGCACCAATATGATCGCGGGTTGTTCAGCCATCCGCCATATCGCGGACATTGCTGGCAAATTCTTCGAAATCCTTGGCTTCGCTGAAATCGCGATAGACGGATGCGAAGCGGATATAGGCCACGCTGTCGATCTGGCGTAGCCCGTCCATTACCATTTCACCAATCCGCGCAGAAGGGACTTCGGCATCGCCAGAGGTTTCAACCTGGCGCTGAATGCCGGAAACCAACTGATCGATCCGTTCCTGGCTAACGCCGCGCTTGCGACAGGCCAAAGAGACAGATTGTTCCAGCTTGGCCCGATCAAACGCTTCACGCCTGTCATTGCTTTTCACCACCGTCACTTCGCGTAATTGCACGCGTTCAAAGGTGGTGAAGCGCGCGCCGCAATGGCTGCATTGGCGCCTGCGCCGGATCACCGCATTATCCTCTGTCGGGCGGCTGTCCTTTACCTGGCTGTCATCATGGGCGCAAAAGGGACAGCGCATTCAGGGGCGCACCCGTTTGTAAAGCGCGATGCCAGCGCCCGCGACGCCGCCAATGATCGGCCCGACAAAAGGCAACACAATGCCTGCCACCGCACCGATTGCGGCGCCGGTCAGCACCGGCTTGGTGGAAGGGTGCTTCATCCCCTCCTTAGCAATGGCTTTCAGTTCGGCAGTCGCGTCGGGGATCAGATCATGATCCTGTGATTTAGGGTCTTTTCCAGATGCCATTTCGGCCTCCTTACATTCCCGGATATACGGGGAAATCGGCGCACAGGGCACTGACGCGGCCACGCACGGCTTCTTCCACCTGTGCATCGCCTTCAGGCCCGTTCTTGGACAGGCCATTGACCACTTCGGCGATCAATTCGCCCACCTTGCGGAATTCTTCTGTGCCGAAACCGCGCGTTGTGCCCGCCGGTGTGCCCAGACGGATGCCGCTGGTTACAAAGGGGCTGCGCGTATCATATGGGATGCCGTTCTTGTTGCAGGTAAGCCAGGCACGATCGAGGCCCTTTTCCGCATCCTTGCCCGTCACATCCTTGGCCGTAAGATCAACCAGCATGGAGTGATTGTCCGTCCCGCCGGACACGATCCGCAACCCGTTTTCTTCCAGGCTTGCGGCCAGCGCGCGGGCATTGGCCACAACATTGGCGGCATAGGTCCTGAATTCTGGGCGTAGCGCCTCGGCAAAGGCAACCGCTTTCGCTGCCACGACATGCATCAGCGGGCCACCTTGCAGGCCGGGGAAGACTGCCATGTTCAACGGCTTGGTCAATTCCTCATCATTCCACAGAATCACACCCGAACGCGGCCCGCGCAGGCTTTTATGCGTGGTGGTGGTCACCACATGGGCATGAGGGAAGGGGCTGGGGTGTTCGCCGCCGGCGACAAGGCCGGAGATGTGGCTCATATCCACCATCAGATAGGCGCCAACTTCATCGGCAATGCGGCGGAAGCCTTCAAAATCCCACACGCGCGAATAGGCGGTGCCGCCTGCGATAATGATTTTTGGCTTATGTTCGCGGGCGATCTTGGCAACCTCGTCCATATCGATGCGCTCATCATCCTTGCGCACGCCATAGGCGACCGGGTTGAACCATTTGCCGCTCATATTAACGGGCGAGCCATGCGTCAGGTGGCCGCCTGAATTGAGGTCCAGCCCCATGAAGGTATCACCGGGATTGAGCAGGGCCAGGAACACGGCCTGGTTCATCTGCGATCCGCTGTTGGGCTGTACATTGGCGAAATTGCAGCCAAACAATTGTTTGGCGCGTTCAATGGCCAGCGTTTCGACCACATCGGCGTAATCGCAGCCGCCATAGTAACGCTTGCCCGGATAGCCTTCGGCATATTTATTTGTGAAGACGCTGCCCGTTGCCTCCAGCACTGCGCGACTGGCGATATTCTCCGAAGCGATCAGTTCGATCTTGTCTTGCTGCCGCTTCAATTCCTTGCGGATGGCGGCGTAGATTTCAGGATCGGCCTGTTCCAGCGTGTCATTCCAGAAGGCGTTCATCGGCTTGCTTTCGGTAAGAGTGGCAGTGGTCATGGGATCTCTTGCGGGCTGAATTTACTGGAGAGGGGTGATGGATGGGCCGTCAACAGGCGGATTGGACAATTTGTCTACCCGGCGCTGGTGCCGTCCACCGGCAAATTCTGTGTCGAGGAAGGCGGTGATGCAGGCTTTGGCCATGTCGACGCCAGTGAGCCGCGCGCCCATTGCCAGTACATTGGCGTCATTATGTTCGCGCGCCAGGCTGGCGGAAAGCGGCTCTGACACCAGTGCGCAGCGTACGGCAGGGTTGCGGTTGACCGAAATCGAAATACCGATCCCGCTGCCGCACAGGGCAATGCCACGTTCCGCTGTGCCATCGGCGACAACACCAGCCAGCTTGTAACCGTAATCGGGGTAATCGACGCTCTCGGTCGTGTCAGGGCCAAGGTCAGCGACTTCATGCCCTTCCTCTATCAGCCACTCACGCAGCTGGGCTTTCAACTCGATGGCGGCATGGTCTGATGATATGGCGATACGCATGGGCGGGCCAATAATGCCCTATGTGCGCGGTGACCAGTCCCAGAGAGCTTTTTCTGCCCTATTCGTGGAATTCTTCCAGATCGGGTATACGGGTGAAGGCGATTTTTGTGCCGGAAAACTCCTTGCCCGATGATGGCAGCATGCCAATCAGCACCGCATCGCGCCCAAAACGCCGGTTGATCCGGTCCATTGCACTGGACAGGCGCAAGCGGCGGGCCTGCGTCTGGGGCGCGGTTGTGGGGGCGGTGAGGGCCGCGCCACCAAACAGATCTGGCTGGATGCAATTTTCAGGCTGCAATCCGTACATGACCACGCTGACTTTCTTTACCTGAACATGTTGCCTGGCGGGGATCAGCCCGTGCCACATATTCAGCAGCAGGATCAGGAAAGTATTACTGTCCTGCGCCGGGCAGATATGGCGTTTGGCGGACAGGCGCTCCCCACTCTCCAGCCGGATAGACAGGGCAAACCAGCTGGCAGCATAATTCATCCGGCGCAGGCGTGATGCCGCCTTCATGGTCAGGCGGCGTGCCACGTCAATTGCCATGGCAGGCGGACGCAGATATGGCGCAAGCACATGGCTGTGGCCAATGCTGCGCCGCTGCGTCTCCATTTCTGGCAGGTCATAACCGCGTAGCAGATACCACATGCGCTCGCCCCAGATATTGCCCCATGCGTTGCGCAACCGCTTGCGATCCAGCGCATATATATCCGCAACGGTGAAAATGCCCTGCTGTCGCAACCGGCGTTCCATGTTGCGCCCTATGCCGGGCAGGTCCATCGGTTCCAATTCGTTGGTCAGCCGGGATTCGATGTCATCGGGCATCAGAATGGTCAGCCCGTCGGGTTTCTGCAAATCGCCTGCCACCTTGGCCAGATAGCGATTTGGGGCGATGCCGATGGAACAGCGCATCCATTCCCCCAAATGCGCCTTCAGCCCGGCCTTGATCGATCGGGCGATTCGTTCCGCAGTTTCGGGCGCGGCTTCATTACGCATCAGTTCCACTGCCACCTCGTCAATCGAACAGACTGCCGTTACGGGAACATGCCGTTCGATCTCTGCAATCGCGCGGTGGTGGAATTGAACATACAGATCATGCCGGGCCAATACGCAGATGATATCCGGGCACAGCTTGCGCGCTTCCCAGATCGGCGTCCCGGTGGAAACGCCATAGGCCTTTGCCTCATAACTTGCGGCAATGGCGCAGGTGCTGTCGCTATCGACCGGCACCACCGCCACCGGGCGATTGCGCAAATGCGGTTGCATCTGCTGTTCCACGCTGGCGAAATAGCTGTTGAAATCGACATAGAGCCATTTGAGCGGGGAGGGCGAGCGGGGCGGAGGCTCAAGTAACAGAGGGGCAAGAGGCGGCGACGCCAGACGCAGTGACATCTGATCAGGTTCCAGGTGAAAACCTGACTATATGTTCTTTTTATGTTCTCGTAAAGAGAAGGGACGGCAAATCGCCGCCCCTTATGCTTATTGATCCAGGAAGCTGCGCATTTTGCGGCTGCGGCTCGGGTGCTTGAGCTTGCGCAGCGCCTTTGCCTCAATCTGACGGATGCGTTCGCGCGTCACGCTGAACTGCTGCCCCACTTCTTCCAGCGTGTGATCGGTGTTCATGCCGATGCCGAAACGCATGCGCAGCACGCGTTCCTCACGCGGGGTGAGTGATGCGAGAACGCGGGTGACTGTTTCCTTTAGGTTCGCCTGAATGGCGGCATCAACCGGGATGATCGCGTTCTTATCCTCGATAAAGTCACCCAGGTGGCTATCTTCCTCGTCACCAATCGGCGTTTCGAGGCTGATCGGCTCCTTGGCGATTTTCATCACCTTGCGAACCTTCTCCAGCGGCATGGAAAGGCGCGCGGCCATTTCTTCCGGCGTCGGTTCGCGGCCTTCTTCATGCAGGAATTGGCGTGATGTCCGCACCAGCTTGTTGATCGTTTCGATCATGTGGACCGGAATACGGATCGTGCGCGCCTGATCGGCGATGGACCGGGTGATAGCCTGCCTGATCCACCAGGTAGCATAGGTCGAAAACTTGTAACCGCGGCGATACTCAAACTTGTCGACCGCCTTCATCAGGCCGATATTTCCTTCTTGGATCAGGTCCAGGAATTGCAGGCCGCGATTGGTGTATTTCTTGGCGATGGAGATCACCAGGCGCAGATTGGCCTCCACCATTTCCTTCTTGGCGATACGCGCTTCACGTTCGCCCTTCTGCACCATATTCACGATGCGGCGGAATTCGGGCAGGCTCATGCCCGTCTGGCTTGCGATGTCAGAAATTTCGGCGCGGATACGCTCAATCGCATCCTCTTCCTTCTCGGCAAAGGCGGCCCATTTCTTGTCCTTCTTCGCCTTCTCCTTCATCCATGCATCGTCCAGCTCATTGCCGACGTAGGATTCAAGGAAGTCGAGACGCTTTACCTTGTGCCGTTCGGCCAGGCGCAGCATCTGCCCACCCAGCGCGGTAAGGCGGCGATTAAAGGCGTAGAGATTGTCGACCAGAAATTCGATCTTGGTCGCGTGGAATTGGACGGATTCAACCTCTGCGGTCAGTTCTTCACGCAGCGATTCATATTTCTTTTCCTTGGCTGCAGGGAAATCATCGCCTGCACCCAGCGTATCGACACGTTCAGCCTGCAGCTTTTCAAACGTCATGAACAGCTTGGTGATACGTGCAAAGCGTTCCAGCGCGTCAGGCTTCAGCGCGGCTTCCATCTGGGCGAGGGAGAGGGTGTTGTCTTCCTCGTCATCCTCATCACGACGGCGGGAAGAACCTCCTTCACCGTCTTCATCCTCATCACCGTCTGCGTCTTCTTCCTCATCATCATCACGGATGGTGGGGCCGGCGGTTTCTTCGCTGATTTCGCCATCATCATCATCGTCTTCAGCGTCATCATTCAGCTTGTCTGCTGGCGGTTCCTTGGACAGCATCGCATCAAGATCCAGGATTTCGCGCAGCTGCATTTCTTCGCTGTTCAGCGCTTCGGACCACTGGATAATAGCGTGGAAGGTGATCGGGCTTTCACAAAGCCCCATGATCATCATGTCGCGACCAGCCTCGATCCGCTTGGCGATGGCGATTTCACCTTCGCGGCTGAGCAGTTCGACTGCACCCATTTCGCGCAGATACATCCGCACCGGGTCATCAGTGCGTTCGCCAGCGGCCAGTTTGCGTGTGGTGGTGGCGGGCTTGCGTGCAGTTGACTTGCCGTCATCCTCATCATCATCGTCATCATCATCCGATGAATTGTCCAGCTCATCAACATCGGATTCACCGTCTGCATCGGATTCGGCTTCTTCGTCATTCTCGACGATCTGCACACCCATTTCAGAAAGGGCAGTCTGGATATCCTCGATCTGGTCGGGGCTCATCTGGTCAGAAGGCAGGGCTGCATTGAGCTCGTCATAGGTGACGTAGCCCTTTTTCTTGCCTTTCGAGAGGAGTTTCTTGATCAACGCTTCGTTGAGGTCGATCAGCGGTGCATCTTCTTTATCGGCGGATTTCGCTTTAGAGGCCATCTGCTTGGTCAGTCCGTTCCCAAATCATTCACTGGCTCATCTGCCGGTGAAGAAAAATTTTCAACCGCGGCCGCATTGGCCGCTTTCCTGCGCCCGAAATTCTTCAGACGTTCATCCAATTCACTGAGCCGATCACGCAGCCTGGTCTGTTCAGCGAAGGCCCCTTCAGGGTCTTGATCAAACCTGGCCCCTGTAGCCGCAAGCGCAGCTTTAAGGGCCGGCCTTTCGACCAGCAACGTAACAGCTTCAGCCAATTCCACGCGCGCATCACCTGGGTTGGTGCCTTCTCTCAGGAAGGCGTAGCGGTGCTTATCCGGTGGGGCGGGAAGGCCTTGCAGGACGGATATGGCCATGTCTGCGCGCGAATCAAGCGTTTCTGCAACTTCAAACAGCGATTCGACTAAATTTGTTGTTTTTGGGTCGAATTGGGTCAGCCGGCCCAGCGCATCGCCATGGCGTTGAATTTCATGTGGGTGGCGCAGCAATCCGTGAATTACTGCCAGAGTAAGTGCATCGCGCGCGCCGCCCGAAATGGTCTTGCGCAACTGGGCTGCAGCATCGCCGGACATGCGGGGTGTTACAGTGCGTGGCCCGCCAGACTTCCACTCTCGCTGTGGGCGAGGCGGGAAGGCAAAATCAGAAAACCGTTGCAGCAATTCACGGCGATAGAGCGCGCGAATATCCTGATCTTCAATCTGGTCAACATGGGCCAACAGGCGTGCTTTCAGACCGGCCTTGTCCTCTGGCGTATTGAGAGGCTGGGCATCACGTTCGAATTGCCACAGGGCATCAAGCAGTGATTGCGGCGCGGCCAGCAGGCTTTCCATCGCCTGTTTGCCCTGCTGCCTGATCAGATCATCAGGATCCAGCCCGGCAGGCAGGCGTACAATGCCCAGCGATCGGGCTGGGCGCAGCATGGGCAGCGCGCGTGATATGGCACGCATGGCGGCGCGTTGGCCCGCCGCATCGCCATCAAAACACAACACGGGCCGTTCAACCATGCGCCACAGCAATTCCAGCTGCATTTCGGTGAGCGCGGTGCCCAGTGGAGCGACAGCGTCCTCTATTCCTGCATTGGCGAGCGCAATGACATCCATATAGCCTTCGACAACCACCATCCGCCCGCTCTGGCGGCTGACTGGCCCGGCACGGTGGAGGTTGTAGAGCGTGCGCCCCTTGTCAAACAGCGGCGTATCCGGGCTGTTGAGATATTTCGCCACGCCATCGCGCGCCTGCAAAATCCGCCCGCCAAAGCCGATCACCCGCCCGCGTGCATCCTGAATGGGCAGCATCAGCCGATCGCGGAACCGATCATAAGGCGGCTTGTCCTCCACCGAAATCATCATGCCGCTTTCGATCAGCAGCGCTTCATCAAACTGGCCCAATGCGCACTTCAATGCCACCTTGCTGTCTGGCGCATAGCCAAAGCCGAATTTGCTGGCGATTTGCGGGGAAAAACCGCGCCCGGCCAGATAATCACGTGCCGCCACCCCGGCGGGACCGTGCAGATTATCGACAAACCATTGCTGCGCAGCCTCTGTCACATCGATCAGCCCGGCGCGCTGTTCGGCCCGCTTTGCCTCACGCGGGTCGGGGCGGGGCACCTCCATCCCGGCCTGCTCGGCCAGTTCCTTCACCGCATCCATGAATTGCAGGCCGCGCTGGTCGGTCATCCAGCGGATCACATCGCCATGCGCGCCGCAGCCAAAGCAGTGATAGAAGCCCTTTTCATCATTCACGGTGAAGCTGGGCGACTTCTCGTTATGGAATGGGCAGCACGCCTTCCATTCCCGCCCTGCGCGCTGCAGCTTGGTCGTGCGCATGATAACGCTCGAAAGCGTCACACGCGCGCGCAGTTCATCCAGCCATTGCGGGGATAGGGCCATAATGTGTCAATGCGTCGCCTTGGCGCTCGATTCAAGCGCCGCCTGTGGATCAGCCTGTGTGCAGTATTAAGAAAGCGCGGCTTTCACCAGTGCGCTGGCCAATCCCATGTCCAGCTCCGCACCGTGGCGCTTTTTCAGCTCACCCATGACGCGGCCCATATCCTTGATCGATTCGGCACCCGTATCGGCCTTCACTGCCTCAATCGCTGCCTTCGTCGCAGCTTCATCCAGCATCTGCGGCAGGAATTCCTCGATAACGGCCAATTCAGCCTTTTCCTGATCGGCCAGTTCCTGGCGCCCGCCATCTTCATACATGGTGATCGATTCGCGGCGCTGCTTGGCCATTTTCTGCAAAACCTCGGTCACCAGATCATCGTCATTGTCGGGTGCTTTGCCCGTACGCGCCTCGATGTCGCGGTCCTTGATCTTCGCTCCGATCAGGCGAAGGGCAGCAGTGCGGTCCTTCTCGCCAGCTTTCATTGATGCGATGGTGGCGGCTTTGATGTCATCACGAAGCATTGAATATGTGTCCCTAGAATCGGCTTTCGGGGGGCAAATAGGGTTTCTACCCGAATTAGTCGAATTTTCCTGTCCACACCGGTTGACGTGCGGGCTGCTGATCTCTAGCGGCAGGGACTTAGCGACATCGCCGGAAAACCTTTTGTAACGGAGCGCCACATGGCCGACCCCGCATCCTCTCGCGCGCAACCTAAAGACGCGACGGGAGTCCTCGTCTTGGCTGACGGAACTGTAATCTGGGGCAGGGGATTCGGTGCCACGGGCAATGCCGTGGGGGAAGTGTGCTTCAACACCGCGATGACGGGTTATCAGGAAGTGATGACCGATCCCAGCTATGCGGCGCAGATCGTCACCTTCACCTTCCCGCATATCGGCAATGTTGGCACCAATGATGAAGACATTGAAAGCCATGTGGATGGCGCGGTGGGCTGCATCACGCGTGAGGAAGTGACCCAGCCCAGCAATTTCCGCAGTGCCGCAAATTTCATCGATTGGATGACGGCGAACGGCAAGATCGGCCTTGCAGGCGTGGATACGCGCGCGCTGACGCGCTGCATTCGCCTGTCCGGCGCGCCCAATGCGGTGATTGCGCATGATCCCGCTGGCACATTCGATATTCCCGCCCTGCTGACTAAAGCGCAGCAATGGGGTGGGCTGGAAGGGCTGGATCTGGCGCAGGTCGTCACCCGCAATGGACAGGAAGAATGGACTGGTGGGCCATGGGGATTGGGTGATGGGTATCAAAGCCCACCGTTCGCTTCGAGCGAAGTCGAGAAGCAGGCGGGCGATCGTGTCTCGACTGGGCTCGACACGAACGGAGATCGCCCCCACGTCGTGGCCATGGATTTTGGCGCGAAGGACAATATCTTCCGCAATCTGGTGAAGGCGGGCGCAAAGGTAACCGTGGTCCCTGCCAAGACACCGGTTGAGGATATTCTGGCGCTCAACCCCGATGGCGTGTTCCTCAGCAACGGGCCGGGCGATCCGGCGGCGACGGGTGAATACGCCGTGCCGGTGATCCGCGCGCTGCTGGAACGCGATATGCCGCTGTTCGGCATTTGCCTGGGCCACCAGATGCTTGCGCTGGCCGCAGGGGCCAAGACGGTGAAGATGCACCAGGGCCACCGCGGCGCAAACCACCCGGTTCAGCGCGTGGGCGGCGAATGGGGTGAAACTGAAACGCTGGTTGAAATCACCAGCATGAACCACGGTTTTGCGGTGGATGGGGGCAGCCTGCCCGCTGGCATGGTGGAAACGCACAAAAGCCTGTTTGATGGCAGCAATTGTGGCATTTCGATCACCGGCAAGAAGGCGTTCGGCGTGCAATACCACCCCGAGGCGTCACCCGGCCCGCAGGACAGCTTCTACCTGTTCGAGAAATTCGTGGGGATGTTGGGGTGACTAACGCTGAAATAATGGTAGCGGCGGTCTTGCTTGGGCCAATTTTTGCTGTTGCAATAACGCTCTGGCACCAAGGTAGGCGCGAAACACGTGAACGAAAGCTCACGCTATTGCGCCATTTGCTTGCGTTCAGACAGCTACCAGCCGACGCGAATTTCTCTCATGCCATCAACATGATTCCGTTTGAGTTCGCAGATCATCAGAATGTTGTGACGGCTCACAGCGAATTTATTCAAGCTGCGTATGCAAAAGGCGAGAACGATGAGGATCAAAATCAGGCTCGTGCGATCAAACAAACTCGCCTGATCTACGAAATGGCCCATGCGCTCGGTTTCAAAATCAGAGAAACAGATTTGCAGACCGAAGGTTATTTGGCCTCTGGGTTCGTAGAACGCGATCTTCTCGTGCTGGATGGACACAAAGCTTGGCGAGACATTGCCAACATATTGTGGATGCAAACTCGCTTGGCGGCAGGTGAAGATTGGAATGACATAATTACTCCAAGCGATCCTGAAGTTCCCGAGGCTAAAAGAGTCGAGAAAAAGAAGAAATAATGCCCAAACGCACTGACATCTCCTCGATCCTCGTCATTGGCGCCGGCCCGATCATTATCGGCCAGGCCTGCGAGTTCGATTATTCCGGCACACAGGCGATCAAGGCGCTGAAGGAAGAGGGTTACCGGGTCATCCTGGTCAATTCCAACCCGGCCACGATCATGACCGATCCCGAATTTGCCGATGCGACCTATATCGAACCGATCACGCCCGAAGTGGTCGCCAAGATTATCGAGAAGGAACGGCCCGATGCCGTGCTGCCCACAATGGGCGGGCAGACCGCGCTCAATTGCGCGCTGGACCTCGCCAATCAGGGCGTGCTCGAAAAATTCGGCGTGACCATGATCGGCGCCAATGCCGATGCCATCGACAAGGCGGAAAACCGCCAGCGCTTCCGCGATGCGATGGACAAGATTGGCCTTGAAAGCGCGCGCAGCGGCGTGGCCAATACAGTGGAGCAAGCCTTTTCCGTGCTGGAACATACCGGCCTGCCATCCATCATCCGCCCCAGCTTTACCCTGGGTGGCACGGGTGGCGGCATTGCCTATAACAAGGCCGAGTTTGAAAAGATCGTGCGCGAAGGGCTCGATGCCAGCCCCACCACAGAGGTTCTGATCGAGGAATCTCTGCTGGGCTGGAAAGAATATGAGATGGAAGTCGTCCGGGACCGGAAAGACAATGCCATCATCATCTGTTCGATCGAAAATGTTGATCCGATGGGCGTCCATACGGGCGATTCCATCACTGTCGCGCCAGCATTGACGCTGACGGACAAGGAATATCAGATCATGCGCACCGCCAGCATCAATGTGCTGCGCGAGATCGGTGTCGAAACCGGCGGGTCGAATGTGCAATTCGCGGTCAATCCGGCGGATGGCCGCTTGATCGTGATAGAGATGAACCCGCGCGTTTCACGCTCCTCGGCACTCGCGTCAAAGGCCACTGGTTTCCCCATCGCGCGCGTCGCGGCCAAGCTGGCCGTGGGTTACACGCTGGACGAGATTACGAACGAGATCACTGGGGCAACGCCTGCCAGCTTTGAACCGACCATCGATTATGTCGTGACCAAAATCCCGCGCTTTGCCTTTGAAAAGTTCAAAGGTGCGAAGGCGGAACTGGCCACGGCGATGAAATCGGTCGGTGAAGTCATGGCGATTGGCCGCAATTTCCAGGAATCGCTGCAGAAGGCGCTGCGTGGTCTGGAAACCGGGCTGGATGGCTTCAACCGCGTGACAGAGCTGGAAGGCGTGGCGAAGGATGTGATCACCGCCGCCATCAGCAAACGTACCCCTGATCGCCTGTTGCAAGTGGGGCAGGCATTCCGTGAAGGGCTGAGCGTGGAGGAAATCCATGCCGTCACCTCCTATGACCCGTGGTTCCTGCGCCAGATTGAGGCGATCATCATTGCCGAGAAAGATATCTCTGCCAATGGCTTGCCGGGCGATGCTGCGGGATTGCGTAAACTGAAAGCCATGGGCTTTTCCGACAAGCGGCTCGCCACCCTAGCAGTGCGTTCCGTTGGTGTGGCCGGTGGCCTTGCCGAAACGCAGGCGCGCCGTTCTGGCCTGCTGCATGATGCGCTGAAGGTGATGGCTGGTGCCACCAGTGAATCCGAGGTGCGCGAACTGCGCCACAAGCTTGGCGTATTCCCGGTCTTCAAACGGATCGACAGCTGCGCGGCTGAGTTTGAGGCGATCACGCCCTATATGTATTCGACCTATGAAGCGCCGACTTTTGGCGAGCCGGAATGCGAAGCGGCCCCGTCCGACCGTAAGAAAGTGGTTATTCTGGGCGGCGGGCCAAACCGGATCGGGCAGGGGATCGAGTTCGATTATTGCTGCGTCCATGCCTGTTTTGCGCTGGAGGAGGCGGGCTATGAAACCATCATGGTCAACTGCAATCCGGAAACGGTCAGCACTGATTATGACACGTCAGACCGCCTGTATTTTGAACCACTGACAGCAGAAGATGTGCTGGAAATCCTGCGTGTCGAACAGTCGAAGGGTGAACTGGCAGGCGTGATCGTGCAGTTTGGTGGGCAGACCCCGCTGAAACTGGCGCAGCCACTGGAAGATGCAGGTATTCCCATTTTGGGTACTTCGCCCGACGCGATTGACCTTGCCGAAGATCGTGAACGTTTTGCCAAGCTGGTGAACCAGCTGAATCTTAAGCAGCCCGACAATGGCATTGCCTATAGCCGGGATGAAGCGGCAGCGGTTGCAGCGCGCATCGGTTATCCCGTGCTGCTGCGCCCATCCTATGTTCTGGGTGGCCGCGCGATGGAAATCGTCGATAGTGAGGCGCAGCTGGATGATTACATCAAGACGGCGGTGAATGTGTCGGGCGATAGCCCGGTACTGGTCGACCAATATCTGCGCGACGCAATTGAATGCGATGTCGATGCGCTGTGCGATGGGGATGAAGTCCGCGTTGCTGGCGTGATGCAGCATATTGAGGAAGCCGGCGTCCATTCGGGCGACAGTGCCTGCACACTGCCGCCTTACTCGCTGCCCGCAGAAATCGTGGCCGAAATGGAGCGGCAAGCCGAATTGCTTGCGCATGGCTTGAAAGTACGCGGCCTGATGAATGTGCAGTTCGCGGTGAAAGATGGCGAGGTTTATCTGATTGAGGTCAACCCACGCGCCAGCCGCACCGTGCCCTTCGTTGCCAAGGCAATCGGGCAGCCGGTGGCGAAGATCGCCGCACGGGTGATGGCGGGCGAAAAGCTGGCCAATTTCCCGCCTTTCAAGCGGGAACTGAACTATATCGCGGTTAAGGAAGCCGTGTTCCCATTTGCGCGGTTCCCTGGTTCCGACCCGGCTCTGTCACCCGAAATGAAATCAACCGGCGAAGTGATGGGGATCGACACATCATTCCCGGCAGCCTGGCTGAAATCGCAGCTGGGGGCAGGCATGGTCCCGCCAACCGAAGGCACCGTCTTCGTTTCGGTCAAGAATTCGGACAAGCCGCATATTCTGGAAGCGGTGCAGCTGCTGGTCGATCAGGGGTTCAAGATTATCGCCACGGGCGGCACGCAGACCTTCCTGGCGGAAAATGGCGTACCGGTGGAACGTGTGAACAAAGTGGCGGAAGGTCAGCCGCATATCGTGGACAAGATTATCGACCATGAAGTGGCGATGATCTTCAACACCACGGAAGGCTGGCAGAGCCTGAAGGACAGCCAATCGATCCGTGCATCGGCGGTTGAAACTAAGACCTCCATCTACACCACGGCGGCGGCAGCACTGGCGACAGCCAAGGCGCTGGCCGCCGTAAATGCACGCGATCTTGAAGTTCGCTCATTGCAAGACTATTATAGCTGAACAGACAGGCGTTCCTCCCCTTCAAACTTTGGCATTGGCTGGCCGTTCTTCATGGCGCGGCTCCTGTCGAAATGACCCTGATGAAACGGGGTGGGCGCAAAGAAGAACAGGGATTGCTATGATGGAAAAGGTTCCAATGCTTGCAGAAGGCTATGAGCGGCTGACAGCCGATCTCAAGGCGCTGCGTGCGGAACGGCCGAAGATTGTCGACGCGATTGAAGAAGCGCGCGCACATGGCGATTTGTCGGAAAATGCGGAATATCACGCGGCCAAGGAACGCCAGGGCCAGGTGGAAGCACAGATCGCTGATCTGGAAGACAAGGTCAGCCGCGCGCAGATTATCGATCCCACCACGCTTTCGGGTGACAAGATCATCTTTGGCGCGACCGTGACCCTGCTGGATGAAAATGACAAGCCGGTGAAATACCAGATCGTCGGCCAGACCGAGGCGGACGTGGGTAGGGGGCGCATTTCCTATAACTCGCCTATCGCCCGCGCATTGATCGGCAAGCAGGTGGATGACGAGATTGAGGTGACCGTGCCAGCAGGCGAGAAGTTTTATGTGGTCGAGAAGATCGAATTCATCTGATTGATCACTTTTTGAGCAATAAAAAAAGCCGCTGGGATTGTTCCCGGCGGCTTTTTACGTAGGTGAGCTATTTTTTGCTTATTCCGGCGTCAGCAACCGGTGCAAATGGACCACCACATATTTCATTTCAGCATCGTCAACCGTGCGTTGGGCATTGGCCTTCCATGCATCCATAGCTGAATCATAATTGCTGAACACACCCACCACATGGATGCTTTCAGGGTCGGTAAATTCCAGCGAGCGCGGATCCTTTACGCGGCCACCCATCACCATGTGCAGACGCTGTGGGCTTTCTTCTTCGGGCATGGCAATCCTGTCTTTTCTCTTGGGGGGAGTTATATTGCCGACATAAACGAAGCGGCGTGCCGCGCAAGAGCGCTGCACTGCAACATTAGCCAAATTGATGAGAGTTCGGCGTTAATATGAAGTCAGTGCACGATGCGATCACGCAGATTGCGCACTGCATCACCAGCCTTGCGCCTGGTATCGCGCGCTTTGTCACTCATCACTTCGCCAAGTTCGCCGATCCGTTCCTGCCCGGTACGCGCAGCATCGCCGGCCTGGTCGACCATTTTCATACCATATGCGATGGCAGCGTCGGTCAGCATGGCGGCAAATACGCCACCGCGTTTACCCAGCCTGCGCCCTGGCTTGGTCATGGCTCCAATAGCCAGACCCACTACAATAGCACCGCCAATAGTTGCCAACGGATGTCTCTTGACGAATTGAGCGGCATTTTCGCCTGCTTCGCGTGCAGTTGAAGCCAATGATCGCTGGGCAAGACGTTCCTCGCCCATGGCAATTTTCTGCTTCAGTTCCTCACGCTTGTCGTCAGCTGTCATTATCGCTTCCAAATTTATCATCAAACAATGCCATCAGAGGATGGCGTGCAAACCACAGGACCACTGCACCCAGCAAAAGGGCGATGGTCCCGCGATTATTTTCTGCCGTGTCAGCTGCCTGTTCCAGTACATCCTTGGCCCCATCGCCCACACGGCCAAGCACCCGTTGCGGCAGGCTTTTGGTGTTAAGCTGATTTCGCACATGCGCGATATCGGCTGTGAACAATGCCCGTGCGGCATCGCGCAGGGCACGGTCTTCAAGCATGCGTTGTTCAGGATCGCTCATTCCTTGCCCACTTTAAAGGCGTTACTTACCTCACGCGCTTTGCCCCGAGCCAAGACAAGAAGAACTATGGCGCCAGCCAGCAGCAATCCCACTATCAGTGCCGTGGCTCCCCATGGGCCCAGCAGCGGGGCAAGGGCGAACAGCGCACCCACTACCAAAGCAATCAAGGCCAGGTGCACGAAACCAAGCGCAAACAGCCCATATAGTGCAGCTGACTTGCCGCGATCGGCAGCAAATGCAGCGCGTGACTTTTGATAGGCCAGCTCTGCTTCGGCATAGGTGCGCGTGTCATTTATCAACGCCTGGACATCCTCAATCAAAGACATCTCTTCAGGTGACACGTCATCACCGCCGCCGCGCAGGGCAGCGTCAAATTCATCTTCCAGATCCTGCCGGTTTCCCGGCAGGTCATCATCTCGCATTAGCTACCCCCAATATCAGGCAAGGCCCTTGCTGGATTGATCAATCGCGTCCGCCGCGGAACATCCGTGCCAGCATGAAACCGGCAATTGCTGCGATACCCACTGCCATGCCCGGGCTCTTGCGAACAAATTCGCGCGCATCTTCGCCAAGATCCTCAACACTTTTCGCGTCCAGCTTGGCCGATGCTTCCTGCAAGTTACGCGATGCAGTGCGCGCATAATCACCATATTGTTCGCCAAATTTTTCGTCGATCTGGGTGGCGGTGTCGCCCATGACCTTGCCCAGAGATGAAAGCCCATCGCTAAAGCGGTTCTTGCCTTCGGTGGCCAGTTCGCCAGCCTTCACCTTGGCTTCTGTGCCATAATTCTTGGCGTCAGCCATCAATTCGCTGCTGCGGCTCTTGGCTTGCTCACGATAGGAACCGGCTCGCTCACCCGCTTCGGCGCGCAGCGCGGCGGCGCCAGCTTTCGCTTCATCAAGGGCGGCATTGAAACGGGATTTTGCTTCTTCCTTATTGGTCACAGGGGTGCTCGCTTTCTTTGCAGAGGGTTTCCTGACGGGGGATTTCGCTTTTTTAGCGGGGGTTTTGGCTTCTGCCATGGTCTTCGTCCTTTTTGCCCAGATTGGCTCTCTGTTTATACCGTAAAACGCCCTCAAAGGCACCTATTTATACAAGGCAACTTGCACCAGTCTGCTCCGGCGCATACAGGGCGCGCACCACATGATATGGTGGTGTCTTATGAGTTTACAACACCCTAGCTTTTCGGAGTGCTTCCAATGACCGCAATTATCGACCTGCACGGCCGCGAAATCCTGGATAGCCGCGGCAATCCGACTGTTGAAGTCGATGTGCTGCTGGAAGATGGCAGCTTTGGCCGTGCCGCTGTGCCTTCGGGTGCATCGACCGGCGCGCATGAGGCGGTGGAGCTGCGTGATGGCGATAAAACACGCTATCTGGGCAAGGGCGTGCTGAAAGCGGTCGATGCGGTCAACAATGATATCGCCGATGCCATTCTGGGCCTGGATGCAGAGGATCAGCGTGATATCGATCTGGCCATGATTGCGCTCGACGGCACGGCGAACAAAAGCCGCTTGGGCGCCAATGCAATTTTGGGCACTAGCCTGGCGGTGGCCAAGGCAGCGGCCAATGCGCGCGGCTTGCCGCTGTATTCATATCTGGGCGGCGTATCAGCCCATGTCCTGCCCGTGCCAATGATGAACATCATCAATGGCGGCGAACATGCCGACAATCCGATCGATATCCAGGAATTCATGATCATGCCGGTGGGCGCAGAAAGCCTGGCAGAGGCAGTGCGTTGGGGTGCGGAAATCTTCCACACGCTGAAGAAGGGCCTGTCGCAGAAGGGCCTGGCAACCTCTGTTGGCGATGAAGGTGGCTTTGCGCCCAATCTTGCCAGCACACGCGATGCGCTGGATTTCATCATGTCCTCTATTGAGCAGGCAGGCTTCAAACCGGGCGCTGATGTCGCGCTGGCGCTGGATTGCGCGGCGACTGAATTCTTTGCTGATGGTCGTTACGACATGGCGGGCGAAGGGACATCGCTCAGCCCGGCAGAAATGGCCGATTATCTGGCAGCATTGTGCGCTGATTATCCTATTCGTTCCATCGAAGATGGGATGAGCGAAGACGATTTTGAAGGCTGGAAACTGCTGACTGACAAGATCGGCGGCAAGGTCCAGCTGGTGGGTGACGATCTGTTCGTGACCAATCCGGCGCGACTGAAGGACGGTATCGAACGCGGGTTGGCCAATTCGCTGCTGGTTAAGGTCAACCAGATCGGGACGCTGACTGAAACGCTGGCTGCCGTAGATATGGCGCATCGCGCAAGCTACACCTCTGTGATGAGCCACCGTTCGGGTGAGACTGAGGATTCAACCATCGCTGACCTTGCCGTGGCCACCAATTGCGGCCAGATCAAAACCGGTTCGCTGGCACGATCTGACCGGTTGGCAAAGTATAACCAGTTGATCCGCATTGAAGAAGAACTGGGCGATAGCGCCGTGTTCGCAGGGCAGGGCTGTTTCGGCTGATCTAGCCGCATTCACCCGCCAGCAGGCTATGAATCTGGTGGTGCCGGTGTATCCGGTGCCCCGATTCCGCCGATTCTTCGAAGGTAATCCTGCATGCGGTTAAGGCCGTCCGGGGATAGGCGAACCAGAATGCGGCGCTGGTCCTGCGGGTCATGTTCACGCAGGACCAAGCCTTCATGCTGTAAGACACCCAACCACCGCAGGCCGGTGGTTGGCGGAGCAGCCGATCCTATGCAGGCGCTGGAGACAGATATTGACCGGCCTTCTGCATGCGCAACATACAAATCCAGCAAGATATCCCAGGCTGGCTCTCCAAAAATGTCCGGGTTGGTAAAGGCCAATTGTCGGCGCCTGCGATCAGCATATAGCTGGCGCGCCAGCTGCGCATATTGGGTGGGCGTATGCGGTTCAAAATTATAGGCATTTTTGCTCGCGCGGGAATTACCGCGCAGCCGCATGGCCAAACCTTCAAGCTGGCTGGCGATAAGGCATAAATCCTCACCCAGCAGCATTGGAGACTGTGACGTCACGCCGCCGATCCTGAACGATCACGTTCAAAGACACGGTGGTTCAGATTCAATCCCATCAGTTCCCCGCAAACGTCGGCGGTTAAATGGAATTGCCGCCTGCCTGATCAACAAAATAGGGCAGGTGGGGCTGAATGAAATTAAGGAAAACTACCTAGCCGGTCGTAGTTCCGGTGAAAGGGGTATTGCCCTTCCCAAGCGGTCCAGATGCAATTGGCTGATCGCAGCATCCAGATGGGCAGCTGCAATATGCGCCCCCATTGCATCCAGCTGGTTCAACTGTTCTTCCAGTGCCGACATGATCGGAGTGTACCGTTCAGTGGCTTCGATGCCCTCTCTCTTCAACGCTATGCCTCGCTTTGCGACTGTTATCATTGGTTAGGGAAAATCAGTTAGGTAAACTAACGTAGCCCATGCGATGGATACAGCGCATTTTGCACCATAATCAAGTGATCATTGCTCGGTCTGGGATCACACGTCTGCAGTCGCTAAAAAGCATAATAAAGCAATATGTTAAAAGGGTTTTCGCGCTTCAACCTGTAAATTTCAGGTGTTATTTGTGCATAAAACTTACGCTGTTTTGCATAATTTCTGATCCGAAGTGGCGCGAAAAATGCGCACAGAATCATGTCACGTTAGCCGCGTAAGCTTGCTGCACGTGATATCGCGTTTGCATCGGCGGATGTGCCACAGACGCTTTTGGCAATTACCGGCGACGTGAATGCTTAGCTGTATTTTTCGCGCAAATTCAGCAGAGCCATGGCAGCTTCTGCCGCGCCTGCGCCTTTATTGGCTTGGGATGGGTCTGCACGGTAGATTGCCTGCGCTTCGTTTTCCGTGGTCAATATGCCGTTGCCGATGGCAATGCCGTCCATAGTCAACGCCATAATGGCGCGCGCACTTTCACCTGCCACAATTTCAAAATGATAGGTTTCACCGCGGATCACCACGCCAATGGCTACAAAGCCATCATATAGATCGCTTTCATCAGCCAGCGCGATTGCGCCTGGCACCTCTAGCGCGCCTGGAACGGTCAATACATCAACCTCATGCCCCTTAGCTTCCAGCGCCGCGCGCGCACCCTCGATCAGCATATCGTTTAGATGTTCGTAGAAGCGTGCTTCGACGATCAGAAATTTGGCCATTGGGTTGCTCCGAGATGTGTTTGGCCCGCAAGTACGGGATAGCGGTGGGCCATAGGCGACAAATGGCGAGGCGAAAACAGTCAAGTGGAGGCCTGCTGGGCCGCTTTTTGCTCATTGCGAAGTTATATGGCGTCGCAAACCTCAAAATCTGCACAAATGCAGGCAAATTCAGTTTTCCATCAGCAATATCTTGCATTGCAGCACACAAAGAACGATTATGATGCAATGCAGCAATTTGATGCCCATGAAGCCGCAGCTGCGGCAGTCCTGACCCAGGCGATTACCGGCAAGTTCCAGGTCCGCGTTATGTATAATGGCGTGCAGATGGAACTGGAGCCTTACCTGATATTCGAACGCCATGACGCGTTATATGTCAGTGCCTTCAATCCGCATAAAAACCGCCCGAATGACAAGCCCAGGGAACTGGGCCATTTCCGTGTTGCCGGATTAAAGGATATTCAGCTGGCCGACCCATTCACACCGATGGCAGAACTGGATCGCACTATGCCGCGTGCTGAAGACAAGCTGCTGTTAGCAATTGACTGATCACACGGAACTGATCAGCTCTTCTGATTGGCGGAAAATGGTGGACGCACTAGGGCTCGAACCTAGGACCCGCTGATTAAGAGTCAGCTGCTCTACCAACTGAGCTATGCGTCCACATGCCTTGGATTTCGGCAACTCCCGAATCAGGCGAGGCGCTGCATATAGCGAGGTTGAAAGCAAAGGGAAGGGGGCAGCGACCCACTGTCGAAAATTCTATTCGAAACGCGCGCGCGGGGCCTCTCTGTTCCAGCGATTGACCATCAACAGGCTGCCAATGCAGATCATATTGGTCATCATGGATGAACCGCCATGGCTCATAAAAGGCAGTGGGATTCCCACAACCGGGGCAAAGCCCATCACCATCAGAAGGTTGATTGCGACAAAGAAAAACATGGTCAGCGTCATGCCCGCAGCCAGAAGGCGGGCAAAACGATCCTGCGATGCCCTGGCAACACCCATGCCCCAGCGCAGGATCAGGAAGAACATGGCGAGCACGAACATGCCGCCAATGAAACCCCATTCCTCTGCCATGGTTGCAAAGACAAAGTCAGTATGTGGTTCAGGCAGGTAATTCAGGTGGCTTTGGGATCCTTCATTAAATCCCTTGCCGCTGAAGCCACCGGAACCGATTGCAATCTTGGACTGGGTGATATGGTACCCCGCGCCCAATGGATCACTTTCTGGATCCATAAAGGTGGTAACACGGCGTTGCTGATATTCCTTCAGCCCGAAAAAGAATGCCAGCGGTGCGGCAACCACACCGATTGCGCCCGCCGCTACGAACCAGCGCATGGGGAGCCCCGCCAGCAACATCACAACTGCCCCGCCAAAGGCAATAGCCAGAGCCGTGCCCAGATCGGGCTGCATAAGTACCAGCGCCATTGGCAGAGCTATCAAGCCCCCAGCGGGCAATAATGCCCGCCAGCTGGTGATCATTCCATGAGGAAGAGAATCATAAAAGCGGGCGAGTGCCAGCACGATTGCCGGTTTCATCAATTCAGATGGTTGCAATACGATGGGCCCCAGCGGCAACCAGCGCTGGCTACCGCCGCCCATGGCCCCAATCGCCTCCACAGCCACCAGCAACAGCAGAACGGCAACATATATGGGATAGGCCAGCATTATCACCCATTCGCGCCGCATCATCGCCATTAGAGATGCAGCGCCAAGGAACATTGCAAACCGGATCAGGTGCGATGTGGCAAATGGCTGCATAGATCCGCCCGCAGCCGAAAACAGAACCGTGGCGCCGAACGCGACAAGCGCGAAAAGTGGGATCAGCATTTGCCAGGGCTGGCGAGCGACCGGTTCGGGGATCACATGCCTCATTGCGTTGTACCTGCAGTTGCGGGCTGTGATGCAAAAGGCGCTGATGGCTGTGCAGGTGTGACAGGTTCTCCACTTGCTGTGGGCACGAGCTGGGGTTCGCGCGGGGTGCCAGAGGTAAAGGGGTCAGGTCGAGGTGCGATTGCATCATTGGCGATTTCCTCGCTCTGCGTCGCAGCGGCCCGTGCTTCTGCTTCAACCTGGTCGAAGATATCCTCATCCCGGCGGGGCGGAGGGGCAATTTTTTCTCCAGCTGCTGCGGCATAGACAGCATATTTGGCCTCCAACCTCTGCTGGGCGGTGCCGCCCCACTGTTTTTCAAACGCGTGAAGCTGTTCCAAACCCTTTTGCGGGTCGAACATGAAAGTCATCACATCGCGCGCGATTGGATAGGCTGCGCCTGATCCACCACCATGTTCGATCACCACGGCGCCTGCATAACGCGGCTTGTCGAAAGGGGCGAAAAAGATGAACAGCCCGTGGTCGCGATATTTCCACGGCCCGCTTTTACCGTTCGATTTTGAAAGGCTGACGACCTGAGCGGTTCCTGTCTTGCCAGCAATCAAAACATCAGAGATGGGCAGCCGCGCGCGGCCCGCCGTACCGGGGCCGTTGACCACATCACTCATCGCATGGCGTACATAATCGACATGGTCAAAAGGGATATCGACTTCGCTAAAACCGCGCGGTTTTGTGTCCAGGGTCAGGCGCGGTTCCACGTGCTTGCCCGTGGCCAGGCGTGAAGCCATCACTGCCAATTGCAGTGGGTTGGCCAGCATATAGCCCTGGCCAATAGTGGCGTTGACCGTGTCGAAAGTTTGCCATTCGCGGCCATATTTCTTCAGCTTCCAGGCGGGATCAGGAACAGTGCCGTAAAACTGGCTAAGAACGGGCAGTTCAAATGCCTGACCCATGCCGCATCGCCGCGCCATATTGGCAATGGGGTCCATACCAACGCGCTGTGCCATGGCGTAAAAATAGACGTCACAGCTTTGATAAATGCCCTTGGCCATATCCACTGTGCCATGACCACGGCGGTTCCAGCAACCGAACACGCGGTTGCCCACGCGCAGGCCCCCACCGCAATGCACTGTTTCATGCCGATCGATGCCCTGTTCCATCAAAGCCATGGAAACCATGGGTTTTACGGTTGATCCGGGGGGGTATAGCCCTTTCAACACCTTGTTGCGCAGCGGTACGCGTTCATCTTCGCGCAGCATCTTGTATTCGACAGAACCGATCCCATCAGAAAAGCTGTTGGGATCGAAGCTGGGCATGGAAGCCATGCACAATACATCACCGGTCAGGCAGTCCATCACCACAACCGATCCGCTCTCCAGGCCGATCCTTCGTGCGGCATAATCCTGCAGTGGGCCATCAATAGTCAGGCGGATCGGGTTGCCCTGTACATCCTCGCGCGTTTCCAGATCACGCACGATCCGGCCCGATGCCGTCACTTCGACACGGCGGGCGCCGGGTATACCCCTTAATTTCTGTTCAAACTGCTTTTCAAGCCCGTCCTTCCCGATCTTGAAACCAGGAGTAATGAGCAGAGGATTGCGTTCCGCTTCGTAATCTTCCGCAGAGGCGGGGCCAACAAACCCGATCAGATGCCCCACGGCGGGGCCAGTGGGGTAAAAACGGGAAAAACCGCGCTGTGTCACAACGCCCTGCAATTCGGGCAGGCGAACGCTGATGGAAGCGAACTGTTCGTAATCCAGCCCGCTGGCGACTTCTACAGGTGCAAAACCACGCGTCTGTTCAATCTTCTGTTTTAACTCGGCAATTCGGCCAGGCTCAAAATTGAGCAATTCACCCAGCTGGTCGATTGTCCTGTCTGCATTGGCGAGCCGTTCAGGGATGATATCAACACGAAAATCTGCCCGGTTAGAGGCAAGCGGCGCCCCATCACGATCGAGAATCCAGCCACGGCGCGGCGGAATCAGCGACAAATTGACACGATTGCTTTCAGATTCGGTGCGATATTTTTCATTCTCAGCAATGGCGAGATAGGCCATGCGTGAGGCAAGCAATATTCCAACCCCACCCTGGATCGCCCCAATCACGAAACTGCGACGGTCAAAGGCATTTTTTAAGGTGGAGGCAGTGATGAGCTGGCGTTTCGACCCGTCCAGCATCAGTCAACCACCTTCACACGGGTCAATCTGATACGGTCAAGCCAGTCAATCATGCGCGCAATAATGGGGTAGAGCAGGGCCGACAGCAAGATTTGCGGCAAAGCGGCGATCAGATGGTGAATGTTGGGTGTGGCACCTGACAATGTGATTGCCAGCAGGATATAGGCCGTAGTGGCAAATGCCGCTGCCAGCCAATCGTGCATAAAGCTGCGCCAGGGAAACCGCATTTCCAGCAATTCGAACCCGATCATGGTGACGGACCACAGCAGAATTCCGCTGCCAAAAGGTTGCCCGCTGAACAAATCATCAAACGCGCCCAGTGGCATCCCTGCCCACATAGGCAATAAACCGGGGCGCATCACGCGCCAGCCAAGGAAGATCATGTAACCGAGCGGAGGCAATAATGGCAGCGTTCCAGATACTGGCAGCACTGCCAGTAAAGACCCCAGAATGATGGTGGCATAGGGAAGGGCAGTTGAAAGGACAGGGGAATGGTCGCGGTTTATCCGTCGGCCATATTGATCTGAACGTGATTTGGGATTGATCCGGTCAATCATTCAGATGCTTCCCGTTGCTCGAAATTCTCCTCTGGCGGGATTTGCGCATTGGCCACCGCCTGTGGTTGCCACACGGGTTCAATCGAGACAAAATCCGTCGCCAGCGGATCAGCAATCATGCGCGCCACGCCGCCATCCGGGGTCACTTGATTGAGCACAGCCACGGCTACGCCTGGACGGTAATATCCACCAGCACCACTGGTGACGAAAACATCGCCCGGCTTCAACGGGTTCAACCCCAAATTTATCAGGCGAATGCGCAGCAATCCGTCGCCCCGCCCTTCGGCAAAGGCCACTACCTCGTCATGCGCGCGGCGAACGGGTAATACACTTTCACTATCGGACAGAAGCAGGATGCGCGAACTGCTGTTTCCAGCCTCAAGAACCCGGCCCACAACACCATGCGGTGACCGCACTGACATGCCTGGCAGCACACCTTTGCTGCGTCCGGCATTGACATAGGCAAAGCGGCGCACGCTCGATGAAGTTGATCCGATCAGCCGGGTCACGGCCACAGGCTCAACCTCCAGTTCTTTCAGGTCGAGCAGGGATTTGAGGCGAATATTCTCTTGTTCAACGGCCTGCGCTTCTTTCAATCGTATACGCGCCAGTTCCACCTCTTCGCGCAATTGCGCATTCTGGTTGGCGGCATGAAAATAGGCGCGAATGCCAGCAAACATGCCTGCGCTTCCGGTACGCGCCTGTGCCCCGGCTTCGCCGATAGGGCGGACTGTATCATTTGCACTGCCGCGCAGGCCCCCGAATGCAGTAGGGTTCCAAAGCGAAACGCCCAACAGGATCGAGCCGATCAGGGCACCGATTGCCGCGAGGACATAGCCTGTAAAGACCGAATATTGCGCCTTGCGCGAATGACCCGATCGCCGGGATGAAGGCGGTGCCATGCCCCCGGTCTCCTCTCTCCTTGCTCTCAGGCGGTCATCAAGACGCCGCGATAAATCGGATCTTCCATGGCGCGGCCAGTGCCGATTGCCACACAGGACAGCGGATCTTCCGCGATGCTGACAGGCAGACCCGTTTCTTCGCGCAGGTGATCATCCAAACGACGGATCAACGCGCCGCCACCTGTTAACACTATACCTTGGTCGACGATATCGGCGGCCAGTTCCGGTGCCGTGTTTTCCAGTGCGATACGCACACCTTCCACGATAGCACCGATTGGTTCTGACAGGGCTTCTGCAATATGCGCCTGGTTGATCGTAATTTCCTTGGGAACGCCGTTCACCAGATCGCGGCCCTTCAGCGTAATGGTTTCACCGATGCCATCTTCTGGCGAGATTGCGATGCCGTAATCCTTCTTGATCCGTTCCGCAGTTGCTTCACCGATCAACAGATTGTGGTGCCGACGGACATAGGAGACGATGGCTTCATCCATCTTGTCACCGCCTGTCCGAACAGAGGTGGTGTAGGCGAGCCCTCGCAGTGACAGCACTGCAACTTCGGTGGTGCCACCGCCAATGTCGACGACCATGGAGCCGACAGGTTCGGTTACTGGCATATCGGCACCGATGGCCGCCGCCATGGGTTCCAGAATCAAGTAAACTTCTGACGCACCAGCGTTTGACGCCGCATCGCGAATGGCGCGCTTTTCAACCGATGTTGCGCCCGATGGGACGCAGATCACGATTTCCGGGTAACGGAACAGGCTGCGCTTGCCATGCACTTTACGAATAAAGTGCTTGATCATTTCTTCGGCGATTTCGATGTCGGCAATCACACCATCGCGAAGAGGGCGGATCGCTTCAATCGAATCGGGTGTCTTGCCCATCATCATCTTTGCATCATCGCCAACTGCCTTGACCCGTTTGATGCCATTGATGGTCTCAATCGCCACAACCGATGGCTCGTTCAGGATAATGCCCTGATCCTGCACATAAACCAGCGTGTTGGCCGTGCCCAGGTCAATGGCCATGTTCTGCGAACCGAAGCTGAGGAGATTGGAAAAGAAGCTCATCTTTTTCTCTTTATTCCGTAGGTTTGCGGGTGCCAGCCGCGTCCCCAGACGCAGCAATATCGACCCCTGAAATGACAGGATGCCGGTTCTCTAACGAAAGCGTCGGCAAAAGGCCAAAATAATTGTTTAAAGCACGGGCAATTTTCCACCATCGGCCTCGAATTTGGGCCAACCTGCCGCTACCGTCTCTCAAATGCCGCAAATTCGTCGCCTTCCCGAACATCTGGTCAACCGCATCGCCGCCGGTGAAGTGGTGGAACGGCCTGCCGCCGCGCTGAAGGAACTGGTCGAAAATGCGATTGATGCCGGATCGCGCCGGATTGATGTAAAACTGGGCGAAGGCGGGCTGGCACGGATAGAGGTGGCGGATGATGGGTGCGGCATGTCTGCAGCCGATATGGAACTGGCGCTGGAACGCCATGCCACATCCAAACTGCCCGATGAAGCAATAGAGCAGGTGATGACGCTGGGTTTCCGTGGTGAGGCACTGCCATCCATCGCCAGCGTGGCAAAATTGACGCTGGAAAGCCGCCAGCGCGATAGCGATTCCGGCTGGAAACGCGTGATCGACCATGGCGCTGTGGTGGAAGAAGGGCCAGCCGCCCTGCCACCCGGTACGCGGGTGCGGGTGGAAAACCTGTTTCACAAAGTGCCCGCGCGTCGCAAGTTCCTGCGCACATCGCGCAGCGAATATGCCGCCTGTCTGGATGTGGTCCGCCGACTTGCAATGACGCGGCCCGATATCGCCTTTTCATTGGAGCATGATGGACGGCGTATATTCGCCACGCAGGCGGACGAGCCGCTGGGCGATCGTGTCGCCGGGATCGTCGCGCGCGAATTGCGCGACAACAGTGTTGCCATCGATCTGGTGCGCGGGGGTATGCGGTTGAGCGGTGTGGCGGGCCTGCCCACCTACAACCGCGGCGTGGCCGACCACCAATATCTCTTCGTCAATGGTCGCCCGGTAAAGGATCGCCTGCTCGTGGGCGCGGTGCGCGGTGCCTATGCCGATATGCTGGCGCGGGATCGCCACGCAGTGCTGGCGCTGTTCCTGGATCTGCCGGCAGAGGATGTGGATGTGAATGTTCACCCGGCCAAGACAGAGGTGCGCTTCCGTGATGCGGCGGGTGTGCGTGGCTTCATCGTATCGGGCCTAAGGCAAGCCTTGGCTAGTGGCGACCGGCGCAGTGCGCAGGGACCAGACAGGGCTGCGATGGAACGGTGGCGAGTCGAGCCGGAACACCCGGCCTCAAGCAGCGAAGCGGTAGGCCAACAAATGCGTTCGATCTTTGAGGGAAGGGATTGGTCTGCTCAGCGCCCTCATATCGCGCCGCGTGTTTCCGAAGCGGGGCAGGCATGGCGCGCTTACGAGGGAGAGGTGATGGCGCGCGATGACTACGCGCCGCAAGGCCGCGCTGAGGAGGCAGAGCCGCAGCAGGGTGATGCCACGCAATATCCACTGGGTGTGGCGCGCGGGCAGGTCGCCAATACCTATATCGTGGCAGAAGCGGCAGACGGGCTGGTGCTGGTGGATCAGCATGCCGCGCATGAACGGCTGGTGCTGGAACGGTTGCGTGCCTCCGGAGCGGGGGATGCTGTGGCGCGATCTCAGGCCTTGCTGGTGCCTGATGTTGTTGAACTGGACGAGGTTGATTGTGACCGTCTGGAAGAGGCGGCAGAGGGGCTGGCGACATTTGGCCTATCCATCGAACGGTTTGGTCCTGCCGCCATGCTGGTGCGCGCCATGCCCCATTCGCTGGGCAAGGCAGATCCGGCAAAGTTGTTGCGCGATCTGGCGGACGATATTGCCAAAAACGGGCAGGCCTTGCTGCTGGAAGAACGCATAGAGCATGTTCTGGCCACGATGGCCTGCCACGGGTCGGTCAGGGCAGGGCGGGCTCTGTCGGTTGCCGAAATGAACGCCCTGCTGCGTGAGATGGAACGGACTCCGCGATCCGGCCAATGCAACCATGGCCGCCCCACTTGGGTTAAACTGAGCATGGATGACGTCGAGAAACTGTTCGGGCGGCACTAAGCGCCTGTCATTCCTCAATTGGGGCTGACTGATCGCGCACCGACACCATCGCGTTGGATGTCATTTCCATCACCACCTCGTCATTCTGGTTGAAGGTGTTCATATGGGTCTTGATCAGCCCCATTTCAGGTCGTGACTTGCTGCGGCGTTTTTCGATCAGTTCAGATTCCACCCGCAGCGTGTCACCCGGATAAACCGGCTTTATCCAGCGTAAATTGTCGACACCGGGTGATCCCAGCCCAGCATGCTTGCGGCTTTTCATGTTCTCGACCAGCATCGCCATGGTCATGGCGCAAGTGTGCCATCCGCTGGCAGACAGACGGCCAAAATGCGTTTTTGCCGCCTCTGCATCATCCAGATGGAATGCTTGCGGATCATATTTGGAAGCAAAGTCGATCACTTCCTCTCGCGTTACGGCATAGCTGCCAAAGCTATGACGCGTGCCGACAACCATATCCTCAAAATATTCCATCACACGTTGAACTTGAAATGCAGGATGTCGCCATCCTTGACGAGATATTCCTTGCCTTCCTGGCGCAGCTTGCCAGCTTCTTTCGCACCATTCTCGCCGCCCAATGCCACGTAATCATCATATGCAATTGTTTCTGAACGGATAAATCCACGTTCGAAATCAGTGTGGATTTCGCCGGCGGCCTGCGGTGCCTTGGCCCCTTTGTGGAAAGTCCAGGCGCGCGCTTCTTTGGGGCCAACGGTAAAAAAGGTCTGCAATTCCAGCAGATCATATCCTGCGCGTATCACACGGGCGAGGCCGGTTTCTTCCAGTCCCAATGATTCCAGATATTCCTGCCGGTCTTCCATGGGCATTCCGACAAGCTCTGCCTCGATAGCAGCGGAAACGACCACGGCCTGCGCACCTTCCGCAGCTGCCTTGGCGAAAACCTGCGCGGATAATTCATTGCCTTCTGCGGCATCTTCCTCTGCGACATTGCAGACATAGAGTACCGGTTTCGCAGTCAGCAGCTGCGCCTGTGAAAAGATGCGGGCTTCTTCGTCATCCTTGGGTTCTGTCAGACGGGCGGGCTTGCCTTCGCGCAACAGGGCCAGTGCCTGGCCCAGCACGCTGGCAGTCAGCTTGGCTTCCTTGTCACCTGCCGTGGCCCGTTTTTCCGCCGCAGGAACGCGTTTTTCCAGACTTTCAAGGTCCGACAGCATCAGTTCGGTTTCGACGACTTCGGCATCGGCCAGCGGGTCGACCTTGTTGGCAACATGCTGGATGTCGTCATCTTCGAAGCAGCGTAGCACATGGACCACGGCGTCTACTTCGCGGATATTGCCCAGGAACTGGTTGCCCAGACCTTCACCCTTGCTCGCACCTTTGACGAGACCAGCAATATCAACAAATGCGAGCTGCGTAGGGATGATCTTGGCCGAATTTGCGATAGCGGCGATCTTGTCCAGGCGCGGATCGGGTACGGCGACCTGGCCCACATTGGGCTCAATCGTGCAAAAGGGATAATTGGCAGCCTGCGCCGCCTGTGTTTCTGTCAAAGCATTGAACAGGGTGGACTTGCCTACGTTAGGCAGGCCGACGATCCCACAGCGGAAACCCATCGAAAACTCCGGAATTAAAGTGTTGGCGCGGCCCTTAGCGCCGCAGCGGTGTGAATGCCAGTGCGATCAATCCTGCATGCGCAGGGCCAGATCGGTAGTGAAGCGCGCATCATCATCACGTGCCAGCCATTCGCAAGTCGCGCCGATGGCACCCAGCATATGGATCAGGTCATCCTGTTCCGCCTTGGCGAAATTGCCCAGAACATAGCCTGTTACGCGGTCCTTGTGCCCTGGATGGCCAATGCCGATACGAACGCGACGAAAATCCTCACCAATATGCTGGATGGTGGAACGGATGCCATTATGGCCCGCTGCACCGCCGCCGCGTTTTACCTTTACCTTGAAAGGTTCAAGATCCAGCTCGTCATAAAATACGGTCACATCCTGCGGTTCAAGCTTGTAATACCGCATCGCTTCGCCAATCGACTGGCCTGATTTGTTCATGAAGGTGGCAGGTTTAAGCAACAGTATCTTTTCCGGGCCCACGCGTCCTTCCTGCAGCCAGCCCGAAAACTTCTTCTGCACCGCGCCGAAGCCATGCATTTCGCCGATAACATCAGCTGCCATAAAGCCGACATTATGCCGGTGCATCGCATATTGCGGACCGGGATTTCCAAGACCTACCCAAAGCTGCATTTTTGTTCCTTAGCAGGCTTTGCGTCCCCCTCAAGCGAAGTGAACGGAGGCAAAATAAAAACGCCGGAGTTCGTGATGAACCCCGGCGCCTTGGTGATTTTTTGAGAGAGACAGCGACTTATTCGTCGCCGCCTTCTTCTTCTTCGTCATCACTGCTTTGTTCACTTGCGGGCACGTCAGCAGCTTCAGTTGTCGTGTCGCCTTCGGCTTTCTTGAGCGCAGAAGGAGCAACCAGTGTGGCGATGGTAAAGTCACGATCGGTGATGGCGCTTTCGCTACCGGCAGGCAGCGAAACTTCGCTGATGTGGATCGAATCGCCTACATCCTTGCCAGTTACATCGATGACGATTTCCGAGGGAATCTTGTCGTTGTCACAAATCAGGTCCAGCTCGTGACGGACCACGTTCAGAACGCCGCCCTTTTTCAAGCCAGGCGATGCTTCTTCATTGGCGAAGACCACCGGCACGTTGACTTCGACCTTTGCGCCTTTGGTCATGCGCAGGAAATCGACATGTTCAGGCCGGTCATTGACCGGGTGCACGGCAACGTCCTTGGGCAGGGCGCGGATAGTTTTTCCGCCCAGCTCGATTTCAACGATCGAGTTCATGAAATGGCCGGTGCCCAGCTGGCGGACCAGTTCCTTTGCCTCGACGTGAATCATCAAGGGTTCTTCCTTACCGCCATAAATCACAGCGGGTACACGGCCTTCACGACGCAGTTGACGGGAGGCTCCCTTGCCAGCCCGTTCGCGCGCCTCGGCCGGCAGGGTCAGAGCGTCGCTCATGTCACATACCTTTCGAATTGCATTGAGTTACATTTCGCGCGCCACGCCTCCAGGGATGACCATGACGCCGAAGCGCGGGCCTTTAGTGTGATGATGGGCAAATGGCAACCCCAAGCGGGCATAGCGCGCTTATTGCAGGCGCTTCACACTATATCCGCGCGCTTCCAGCATGGCTGCAAGGCCATCAGGGCCGATCAGATGGGCTGTGCCAACTGCCACAAGCGGGCGGTCGCCTGCTTCAAGCATCGGCAGCAATTGCTGCAACCAGTCAGTATTGCGCCCGATCAAAAGTGCCGCGCGCAGTTCAGGGTCTGCCAGCAGGCCCTTCTGCGTTGCATCCTCTAACACTTCTGCATCACCGGCCAGCCAGGCGTGGCGCAGTTTTTCAGTGTCTTTGTTATGCTGGTCCGCCTCTTCCACAACAGCCATAAGCATATCACGCTGTTCACCCTCTGGCAGTGTGTCGAAAATACCCAGCTGTTTTTCAGCCCCTTCAAATTCGCGAACCTGACGATTGGCAAAATCGCGTAGCAGGGCGCGGTCCGCACCATTGGCTGCGCCACCATCATCATCGACCTGTGCCAATATCAATGCGGCGGCCCATGTTTCGGTCGCGCCAAAATCGCTTGCAGAGAGGCCAGACTTTTCGATCAGGTTGAACAGGGCAGGGCGGCTTGATGATGGAACACGCATCCCGATGTCAGGCTGGGCAGGTGTTGTCGCAAGGTCAGAAAAGGTTTGGCGAAGTGCTGCCTGATCATCCAGCGCGGCAATTTCCACCACCAGTACGCCAGCCCTTTCCATGACATGTTCCAGCGCAGGCGTGCGCCATTGCGTGCCTGCAGGCAGAGAGTGGATGGTGCCGAACATCCACCCGACCGGCTGCCCCTCTGTATCCGCTATTTCATAGAGCATTGGGGAAGGGCGCGCGCCATCGCCCCCCGGTGCATCGCTACATGCCGTGGCTGACAGCGCCAGGCCCATGCCCAGCATAAGGCGCTTCAGCCACATCACTGGACGCGTGTAACCTCCAGCCCGTCTTTCGTCAGAAATTCCTGCACGCTGTTCTGGCCCGCCAGATGGCCTGCACCCACGGCCACAAAAATGGTGCCGGGATGGTCCAGCCGCTGCTGCATCCATGATGCCCAATGCTGGTTGCGGTTATATAACAGGCGTTCAGCCAGCACAGGATCGGTCATGCCTTCATTCATCAGCTTGGCCAGATCATCTGCATCACCGACCAGCCATTCTGCCACCATGGCATCCAGCAGGTTCTTGATCTCATCAATATTCTTGGCTGCATCAATCAGGAAGGCCATTTGTGAATCCTGCGGCAGTGTGTCGAAAACAGCGATCTGATAATCGACCGTTTCCAGCGCCTGCTGGTTCTTGTCCGTGGCATGGGCCATCAGTACCTTTTCCACCCCGCTCTCAGGTGAATATCCCTGCTGGATCAGCGGCAGCATGCTCATCATCATTCCCGCATACCAAGGCTCAAACCGGTCAAATGCGTTCACGGGCAGGCCCAGTTTTGTCATGGCCGCATCATAGCTGGTGCGTTGTTCTTCATCCATCATGCCACGAAGCGGCTGATCGGCAGGCAACAACCCCTTGGCCATAACCAGTTGCTGCATTTCAGCGGCCATGCCCTCATCCATCTTGATCTCTGTCATGATGGTGTCCGACGCAGCCAGTGCATCTGCAATGTCACCTTTGAACCATTCCACTTCCTTGGGCAGTGCATGGACAGTGCCGAAAAGGTAGATTGTGGTATCCTCATCCGCCAGCTTCCAGATTGCTGGGCCAGCGGGGGCAGGGGCGGTGTTTTCAGCGACGGGTTCTGCGACTGCATCTGCCGCGGTATCATCAGCATAGGCCGCAGAGGCCAGAATCAGATTGGCCGCAGCGGCACCAACGCAAAAACGACGCAAGAATGGGTTTTTCAACGATATTTCCTTTCCGTTCTGCCTGCCTGTCCTAGCCTGCGTGAATGGGGAATGAAACGGTTTTAACCTGCGCTGGTTGGCGAAAGGTTTATGGAAAAAACCGCTGGCAACAGTGCACCAAAAACGGCGGATTTGCTGCGTTGCGGCATTGACGCTCTGCCGCGCTTCCTCCATGGGCGCTGCCCATGAGTTTCGAGCCACCAAAGCGCGACCCCAAGGCGTCTTTTCAGGACATGATCCTTGCTCTCCATGATTTCTGGAGTGCCAAGGGATGCGTCATTCTGCAACCTTACGATATGCGTATGGGGGCAGGCACGTTTCACCCTGCCACCACACTGCGCGCACTGGGGCCGGAACCGTGGAATGCGGCCTTTGTCCAGCCATGCCGTCGCCCGACCGATGGCCGCTATGGTGAAAACCCCAATCGGTTGCAGCATTATTACCAGTATCAGGTGATCCTGAAGCCCAGCCCGCCTGATATTCAGGAATGGTATCTGGAAAGCCTGCGCGTGATCGGCATCGATCCACTGAAGCATGATATCCGCTTTGTGGAAGATGACTGGGAATCACCCACGCTGGGCGCATGGGGCCTGGGCTGGGAGGTCTGGTGTGACGGGATGGAAGTGACCCAGTTCACCTATTTCCAGCAGATGGGCGGGTTTGATTGCAAGCCTGTGGCTGGCGAACTCACCTACGGCCTGGAACGGCTCGCCATGTATATTCAGGGCGTCGACAATGTGTACGATCTTGCGTTCAACACTCGGGGCGTGAGTTACGGCGACGTGTTTCTGGAAAACGAGCGGCAGATGTCGAAATGGAATTTCGAAGTTGCCGAAACCGATGCTCTGTTTGACCTGTTCAACAAGGCCGAGGCGGAATGCCGCAACTGCCTCGCCAATGATGTGCCCATCGCCGCCTATGAGCAGGCGATTGAGGCGAGCCATGTCTTCAACCTGTTGCAGGCGCGCGGCGTGATCAGTGTGCAGGAACGCGCCAGCTATATGGGCCGGGTGCGTGATCTGGCCCGCGGGTCTTGCGAGGCGCATATGGCCAAGGAAGCCGAGCGTTGGGCGACGGAATATGAGGGGTGGTCGATATGAGCGGCTCCGACTTCCTCCTAGAACTCCTTTCGGAAGAAATTCCCGCACGCATGCAGGCGGGTGCCCGCGCCGAACTGGAAAAGCTGTTCCGGCGGGAGATGGAAGCCGCAGGCATTTCGCTGGGTAAGATCACCGTATGGTCCACGCCGCGCCGCCTTGCGCTGATTGCGCGCGATCTGCCAGAAGCGACTGAAGCAGTGAGCGAAGAAGCCAAGGGCCCGCCAGAGGGGGCACCGGATCAGGCGATTGATGGTTTTTGCCGCAAGAACGGCGTGACGCGTGACCAGCTGACCTTGCGCGATGTGAAGGGCCGCAACACCTGGTTCGCAGTGATCGAAAAGCCCGGCCAGGCGACGAAAGACCTGCTGGCAACGGCGATCCCCGCCATCATCCGCGACTTTAGCTGGCCCAAGAGCCAGCGTTGGGGTGCGGCATCGATCAGCACGGAAAGCCTGCGCTGGGTGCGCCCGCTGCAGGGTATTGTTGCCATTCTGGGTGATGATCTGGTCGAATGCGAAGTGGGCGGCATCCGTTCCGGTTTCGCCACAATGGGCCACCGGTTCCACCATGATGGGCCGATCACCATTGGGAACGCAGCGGATTATGCGGAGAAGCTGCGCGCGTGCCATGTGATTGTCGACCACAAAGAACGGCAGGATCTGATCCGCACCAAGGCGCGCGATGCCGCTGAAGCAGCCGGGCTGACACTGGTCGAGGATGAAGGTCTGGTGATCGAGAATGCCGGCCTGACCGAATGGCCGGTGCCGCTGCTGGGCCGATTTGATGAGGAATATCTGGACGTCCCACCAGAGGTTGTCCAGCTGACGGCGCGTGTGAACCAGAAGTACTTCGTGTGCGAGGATTCGGACGGAAAACTGGCAAACGCCTTCATCTGCACCGCCAATATCAGCGCCGATGATCCCGCCGTGGTGGTGGATGGAAACCGCAAGGTGCTCGCCGCGCGACTTTCCGATGCACGGTTCTTCTGGGAACTCGACCAGAAAACCACGCTGGCTGACCATGCCAAGAAACTGGAACGGATTACCTTCCATGAAAAGCTGGGCACGGTGGCCGACAAGGTCGATCGCGTAGCCAAGCTGGCGCGATGGTTGGTGGAATCAGATATCGTCACCCCAGCGAAAGCTGGGGTCGCTAACAACCAAGGCGCTTCCTCGACACAGATCCCAGCTTCCGCTGGGATGACGAAAGAGGAGCTGGCCGATCTCGCCGAGCAGGCCGCGCGGCTGTGCAAGGCCGATCTGGTCACTGAAATGGTCGGCGAGTTTCCCGAATTGCAGGGCCTGATGGGCGGATATTACGCCGAGAAGGAAGGGCTGGACCCTGCTGTTTCCGCCGCGATCCGCGACCATTACAAGCCGGTGGGGCAGGGCGATGACGTGCCTACGGCACCTGTTACGGTGGCGGTGAGCTTGGCGGACAAGCTGGATACGCTTCTCGCATTTTTCGTAATCAATCAGCCTCCTTCAGGATCTAAAGATCCGTTTGCTCTCCGTAGGGCTTCTTTGGCTGCTATCCGACAAATCGATACCGTGGGTCTTCGAGTTTCGCTGTGTCGCCTGTTTGAGAATCATTACGAAGCCGTCTTCGAGGATTACAAAAAGGCAGATTTCGAACGCAAAAAGCGCGAAAGTGGTGGCGGAGCAATAGTGCAGGGGTTTGCCCACGTTGGGCCGAAGCCACCGAACGTTACGAAAGCAAAGGAACTCCTCGATTTCTTCGCGGACCGCTTGAAGGTCCAGCAGAAGGAAGCAGGCGTTCGCCATGATCTGATCGACGCGGTATTTGCACTCGGCGGAGAGGACGATCTCGTCCGCCTGCTTGCGCGCGTCCATGCGTTGCAAAGCTTCATGGAAACCGAAGACGGTGCCAATCTGCTCTCCGGATACAAGCGCGCGGCCAATATCCTGAAGAAGGAAAACTACGTCACCCCAGCGCAAGCTGGGGTCGCTGACGGGGAAGAGCCAGGCCAGAACCAGATCCCAGCTTCCGCTGGGATGACGGGTATGGCGCTTTCCTACTCCCCCGAACCTGCGGAAAAGGCGCTGATGGATGCGCTCGACAATGCAGAACCGCAGGCGGAAAGCGCCGTGGCGGCAGAAGATTTTGCCACAGCCATGTCCGCGCTCGCCAGTCTGCGTGCACCCATCGACCGCTTCTTCGATGAAGTTACGGTAAATGCAGATGAAGAAATGAAACGTGCAAATCGTCTTGATCTGCTTGCACGTTTTCGTGCTGCAGTGCACAAAGTGGCGGATTTCTCACGAATTGAGGGGTGAGGAATTTGCGTAAGAACACTGTTCCATGTGTTCCATCGAGTAGGAAATAATACAATGACATCGGTCTATACATTCGGGGGAAATGCGGACCATTCGGACCCGCGGCAGAAGGATAAAACCATCACCGGCGGCAAGGGTGCAAACCTGGCCGAAATGGCCGGGATTGGCCTGCCGGTACCCCCGGGTTTCACCATCACCACCGAAGAATGCGTGCGTTACCTGCAGGAAGGCGCTGATTTTTCCGATGATCTGCGCGCGCAGGTGCGGCAGGCACTGGCGCATATCGAAACGACTGTTGGCAAGACATTTGGTAATGCGGCCGATCCGCTGCTGGTTTCCGTGCGTTCGGGCGCGCGGGTTTCCATGCCCGGCATGATGGACACGGTGCTGAACCTGGGCCTGAATGATGAAACGGTTCAAGGCCTTGCCACGACATCGGGCGATACGCGTTTTGCCTGGGACAGCTATCGCCGGTTCATCCAGATGTATTCTGACGTGGTGCTGGGCGTGGATCACGGACTGTTTGAAGAAGCATTGGAAGTGGCCAAGGAAGACAAGGGCTATTTCGCCGACACCGAAATGGAATTTGAAGACTGGCAGGCGCTGGTTGCCGAATACAAGAGCATCGTCAGCCAGGAACTGGGCCATGATTTCCCGCAGGATGTTGATCAACAGCTGTGGGGTGCGATCCGCGCCGTGTTTAACAGCTGGGAAAGTGACCGTGCGAAGGTGTACCGCCGGTTGAACGATATCCCTGCCGAATGGGGCACGGCTGTGAATGTGCAGGCCATGGTGTTCGGCAATATGGGCGATACCAGCGCCACCGGCGTTGCCTTCACCCGCGACCCGGCGACAGGCGAGCGCGCCTATTATGGCGAGTACCTGATCAATGCGCAGGGTGAAGACGTTGTGGCGGGCATCCGCACGCCGCAATATCTGACTAAAAAGGCGCGTGAGGCCGCCAATGCCAAGCCGCTTTCCATGGAAGAGGCGATGCCGGATGCTTATGGCGAGCTGGCGCGCGTATTCGACCTGCTGGAAACGCATTATCGCGATATGCAGGACATTGAATTTACCGTGCAGCAGGGCAAATTGTGGATGCTGCAAACCCGTTCGGGCAAGCGTACCGCAAAGGCTGCACTGAAAATGGCGGTCGATATGGCAGGCGAGGGCCTGATTGACGAGAAGACCGCGATCCTGCGCGTCGATCCGATGGCACTGGATCAGCTACTGCACCCCACGCTGGACCCGGATGCGGAACGCGATGTATTGACCAGCGGCCTGCCTGCATCACCAGGTGCGGCCAGCGGCAAGATCGTGCTGGATGCCGATACGGCAGAGGCATTGGCCGGACGAGGTGAGAAAGTCATTCTTGTGCGTGTGGAAACTTCGCCAGAAGACATTCACGGCATGCATGCAGCTCAGGGAATTTTGACCGCGCGCGGCGGGATGACCAGCCACGCCGCCGTGGTGGCACGCGGCATGGGCCGCCCTTGCGTTTCAGGTGCCTCGGCAGTTTCGATTGACCGCGCTGGCAAGACTTTGCGCATTGGCGATCGGGAACTGAAAGAAGGTGACACGATCACCATCGATGGCGCCAATGGCCAGGTCATGGCGGGCGAAGTCGCCACAGTGGAACCGGAACTCGCGGGGGATTTTGGTGTTCTGATGGAATGGGCGGACAAGTACCGCCGCATGGGTGTACGCACCAATGCCGAAACCCCGGCGGATTGCCGCATGGCCCGGCAATTCGGTGCTGAAGGCATCGGCCTTTGCCGCACTGAACACATGTTCTTTGATGCCAACCGCATCAGCGCGGTGCGCGAAATGATCCTGGCCGATAGTGAAGCTGGCCGGGTGAAGGCGCTGGCCAAGCTGCTCCCCGAACAGCGGGCAGACTTCAAGGAAATCTTTGAAGTCATGGCAGGGCTTCCCTGCACGATCCGCCTGCTTGACCCGCCACTGCATGAATTCCTGCCGCATGGCGATGCCGAATTTGAAGATCTGGCCGATGCCACTGGGCTTGGCGTGGATCATCTCAAGCGGCGCGCGGATGAATTGCATGAATTCAACCCCATGTTGGGCCATCGCGGCTGCCGTTTGGGCATCACTTTCCCTGAAATCTATGAAATGCAGGCGCGTGCTATCTTTGAGGCAGCGTGTGAGGTGGCCAAGCAATCGGGTGAGGCACCGGTTCCGGAAATAATGGTGCCACTGGTCGCCACCAAGCGAGAGCTGCAATTGCTCAAGGCTTTGATCGACGGCACGGCGGCCAAGGTATTTGAAGAAACCGGCAGCACGGTGGAATATCTGGTCGGCACCATGATCGAACTGCCGCGCGCAGCGTTGATGGCGGGTGAGATTGCGGAAGAAGGGGCCTTTTTCTCCTTCGGCACCAACGATCTGACGCAGACGACACTTGGCGTCAGTCGTGACGATTCGGCCCGTTTCCTGGCACCCTATGTCGAAAAGGGTATCTTCCCGCGTGATCCCTTTGTCAGCCTGGACATTGAAGGTGTTGGCCAGCTGGTGGAACTGGCGGCTGAACGTGGCCGCGCGACACGCCCTGATATCAAGCTGGGCATTTGTGGCGAGCATGGCGGCGATCCGGCTTCCATCGCTTTTTGTGAAAAGGTCGGGCTGAATTATGTCAGCGCATCACCTTACCGCGTGCCAATCGCTCGCCTGGCGGCTGCGCAGGCGGCATTGGGCTGATAATATCTGGATGCAGGCCGGTTGGTGTCAGCGCCAACCGGTCAGCGTCAGCAATTCGAATGATTCGCTGACACGGCCATTGCCGTCTTTCAGCGCCTCAAACGCGTTTTGGGCGCGGGCGAGTGTGGCGCGGGTGAGCGGCGGCGGTGCATCTGACAGCACATTGGTCAGCGCCTGTTCGCGCAAGTCACTAATCAAGCGATCAAGACTGCGATAGGTTACTTTCAACCTGTGGCTATCAACCACTTGCCGCGCGAAATTTGCCCGCTGCATCAGGGCACTGGCGGCGCGATTGTCTATCTGCGGGTGGATGCGCGCAGCTGGGCGATCACCGTCTGCTGACAGCATGATCTGGCGTAAAGTGGACAGGCTGCCCGCGCCCATGATGCTGGCGATGAACAATCCACCTTCGGCCAGTGCGGCGCGATGATGAAGCAGTGCACCGGGTAAATCATTGACGGTATCGAGGCGCAGCAGGCTGACGATCAGGTCGCAATCCGTAACGGGCAGGGGCTGTTCTTCATCCAGATGCGTCTGTATCGAGATTTCGCAACCAATCCCATGCAGATAGGATAACAAGATCCCGCTTGCCGGCCCGATGATAAGGGCCCGCTTTGGCTCTGCCCGCATAAAGCTCAGCCGTTCAATCAGGTCTTGCTCAATCTCCTCCGCCAGCCAGCTGGCAGTTTTGGAGCGGACAGATAATAAAGCAGCTCGGCCAGCCCGGGCTGCACGCCGTCTCTGTTTAAAAATTAGGGGGACATGGGTGCTTGCCATCTTTTAATCCGTGGCCTGCTTGCAGACAGAGCGCAAGCGTTACAACTTCTAAAACGTGGGTATCGGGTCAATCATCTCAACAGGTCTCGCGCCGCTGATCGACCTGATATATCCGCCGCGCTGCCCCCTTTGCGGGGACCAGATCGCTCAACACGGCAATTTGTGCAGTAATTGCTGGGGCGAACTTGTAATACCAGGAGAGCCAGCCTGTTCCACTTGTGGGCGGCCATTTCCTGCTGAACAGTTGAAAAGCGAGCATAAACGATGTGCACCCTGCCTGGCGGACCCGCCCCGTCATGCGGGAATATCTGCGGCAACCTTGTATACCGAAGCATCGCGGAAAATGGTGCTGGCTTTCAAACATGGCGGGAAGATAGGTTTGGCTCCTCTGCTGGCACGGATGATCGCGGCGAGGCTCCCCGCAGACGAGGGGCACTGGCCGCCACCACTTTTGGTCCCAGTACCATTACATCGCTGGCGCTTGTGGCATCGTGGATACAATCAGGCGGCCCTGCTGGCAGATGAATTATCAAAATTGGGTAAGGGAGAACTTGCTCCCGATCTACTGTTGCGTCACAAACCCACACCGCCATTGGGTGGCTTGGGGCGCAAAGCCAGGCGCAAAGCATTGTCCGGCGCGATCAGGATAAACCAAGCGCGGCTGAATAAAGTTCAGGGGCGAGATGTCATTTTAGTCGACGATGTCTTGACGAGTGGGGCAACCAGCGATGCCTGCGTTACAATGTTGTTGAAGTCAGGGGTGGCCTCTGTGCGTGTCGCCTGCTTTGCGCGTGTATTGGATGAGGCAGTGCCTGATGTGGATCGAGTAAGTATGCCTTAAAACATAACGCCCGGGATCAATTAAGACCCCGGGCGCCACGTGACGAAATTTGCCGAACCCGCTCTTTCGAACATAGGCGGCCACCCCCTATGGCCACCTGGGCTCTATCCCTCATCGTTTTATCTCTGGAAGCGCCAGCGCCTTTGCGGCAGGCTGCATCCCAGTGACCCCCTGACCCTGGCGCTTGTGGCACCGGTATCCGGTTAGCTGACCTATTAGACAGCGAGGGCTATGTGTCATCCTATGTTTGATTTACAAAGTGGGAACTTCATCTGCATTGGATTTTGAACGATAGATGTGGTTATCGTGCAACAAATAATCGCATGCTTGCCACTGCCCACTAAAGGAATGCATTTTGAATATGACTGCCAACACTGGAACTGAAGATGGTGCAAAAGACCGTGAAACGGGCAGTCAGTTCCAACCGAAATTTGATGCCAACGGCTTGCTGACTGCTGTGGTGACTGATGCTGAGACACATCGGGTGCTGATGGTTGCCTTTATGAATGATGACGCACTTAAAGCTACATGTGACACTGGTGTTGCCCATTTTTGGTCCCGGTCACGCCAGTCATTATGGAAAAAGGGCGAGACTTCAGGGAATGTCCTGCGCGTAATGGAAATACTGGTCGATTGCGATCAAGATGCCCTGGTTATCAGGGCCAATCCAGCAGGCCCAGCCTGTCATACGGGTGCCACAAGTTGTTTCTATCGCAAGCTCGAAGCTGGTGGTCTCGTTACAACCGATACTTGACGCTAACGTAAACGTTAGGCATTATAGGGGGCATGGCTAGTTCACCCCGATCCACCAATATTCATGAGCAAGAACACCGTCATGGCGGTGCGCACGTCGACACACCTGATGCACAGCAACGCGAACAATATTCGATTTCGGACCTGACTTCGGAATTCAATTGCACAGCGCGTGCTCTGCGATTTTACGAAGATGAAGGGCTGATTTCTCCATCGCGTATGGGGCTGACTCGCGTCTATTCCAAGCGTGATCGCGCACGTCTTGCCTGGATTATGCGCGCCAAGAATGTCGGTTTCAGCCTTACTGAAATCAGGGAGATGATCGACCTCTACGATTTGAATGATGGGCGAGTTGAACAGCGCCGCGTTACAATTGAACGTTGCCGGGAGCATGTGGCCAAGTTGAAAAAACAACGAGCTGATATCGATGATTCGATCAGGGAATTGAGCCAGTTCATCAAGAATATTGAAGCTCTGGATCTGGGCTGAAGCCCGCCCCCGAATCATTGAAGATTATCGAAGAGAGCGAGAGAGATGCCAATTTATAACGCCCCCACACGCGATGTTCGTTTTATCATAAACGAAATGCTCGACCTGGCGAGTTATGGGAACCTGCCAGGTTTTGAAATGGCAACGCCAGATGTCATCGATGCAGTTGTGACTGAAGGCGGCAAATTCTGTTCTGAAGTGCTGGCACCGCTGAATCTGATTGGTGACCAGCAGGGCTGCACCCGACATGAAGACGGCAGTGTGACGACCCCTGATGGCTTCAAAGAAGCATTTGAGAAATTCCGTGAAGCAGGTTGGGGCACATTGTCGCATCCTGAACGGTTCGGTGGGCAGGGCATGCCGCATGTCCTGGGCTTCGCGCTTGAGGAATTTATCTCTGCCTCCAACCAATCATTTGGCATGTATCCCGGGCTGACGAATGGCGCGATTTCAGCACTGCTGGCAAAGGGCAGCCCAGAACAGCAGGAAAAATATGTTCACAAGATGGTGTCTGGAGAATGGACAGGCACCATGAATTTGACAGAACCGCATTGCGGCACTGATCTGGGCATGATCCGTACCAGGGCTGAACCGCAGGCTGATGGCAGCTATGCCATTACCGGCACCAAGATATTCATTTCCGCCGGTGAACATGATTTGTCCAAAAACATCATTCACCTGGTGCTGGCCAAGACACCGGGCGCGCCAGAAAGTTCAAAGGGTATTTCACTGTTTGTGGTGCCCAAGTTTCTGGTCAATGATGATGGTTCGCTGGGTGATCGCAACGGCGTTTCCTGCGGATCAATCGAACACAAGATGGGCATTCATGGAAATGCCACATGTGTGCTGAATTATGACGATGCAAAAGGCTGGATGGTTGGCGAGGAGAACAAGGGTCTGGCCGCCATGTTCATCATGATGAATGCTGCACGTCTTGGCGTTGGGATTCAGGGCTTGGCTATTGCCGAAGCCGCTTATCAGAACGGAGTTGCCTACGCGCTTGACCGGCGCCAGGGCCGTGCCCTGACCGGTCCGGCAGAGCCTGAGGCCAAAGCTGACCCTATATTCGTCCATCCCGATGTGCGCCGCATGTTGATGGATGCGAAGGCATTTACCGAAGGCATGCGTGCCTTGGCCCTGTGGGGTGCGCTACTGGTCGATTTGTCGCACAAGGCAGCAACTGAGGAAGAACGCGCCCAGGCCGATGCTCTGATCAGCCTGCTGACCCCTGTTATCAAAGGGTATGGCACAGATAAGGGCTTTGATGTCGCCGTGAATATGCAACAGGTTTATGGTGGCCATGGATTTATTGAAGAATGGGGGATGAGCCAGTTCGTGCGCGATGCCCGTATTGCCCAAATTTATGAAGGGACTAACGGAATTCAGGCCATGGATCTGTGCGGACGAAAGCTTGCACAGAACGGCGGCGCAGCCATTCAGGCATTCTTTGCCATGTGCGATGCGGAAATTGCTGAGGCGAAGGAAAATGACGGCCTGAAAGATCTGGCAGAGGCATTGGATAAGTCGCTGGCTCAACAGAAACAGGCAACCATGTGGTTCATGCAGAATGCCATGGCCAATCCCAACAATCTTGGCGCTGGCGCACACAACTACATGCATATCATGGGTATTGTGACGCTGGGCCTGATGTGGCTGCGCATGGCCAAGGTCGCGCAGGCGAAATTGGCGGGCGATCCTGATGCCAAGGCCTTCTACGAAGCCAAGATCGCCACCGCGCGCTATTACATGGATCGTTATCTGCCTGACGCAGGCGCATTACGGCGCAAGCTGGAGGCTGGGGCTGGCAGTATGATGGAGCTTGGTGAAGAAGCGTTTCAAACTGCCGCCTGATTTTTCAGGACTACGTAATCTACAGGGGCCCGGGCATTCGCTGTCCGGGCCTGTTGCTAACCTAAAACCTCGTCAAATAAACCCAACATTGCAGCCCAGCTTTGCCGGTCAGCACTGGCATCATAATCGACTGCTGGGCTGTTTGGAGGGGGGTTGGGGTTAGTAAAACCGTGCTTCACACCGCTATAGCTGTGAAAATGCCAATTGGCCCCGGCATGATCCATTTCCTGCCAGAAGCTGATTACATGATCGCGCGGAACAATTGGGTCAGCATCTCCATGGCAAACAAGGATCCTTGCCTTGATGGCACCGATAGCCGCCTTGCGCCCAGTTTCCAAAAGCCCATGAAAGCTGGTCACTGCAAGAACATCTGCGCCATCGCGTGCCAGTTCCAATGCTGCCTGGCCACCCATGCAAAACCCGATGGCAAACATGGGCAAATCACCCGCATAAGCGCGAAGAGCCTCTAGCCCGGCATGGAGCCGTTGCCGATAGACACCCGTATCGGCACGAAGATCTGCCGCCCAATCCCTTGATTGCGCAAAATCTGTTGGTGCATTGCCGTAGAAATCACAAATCAGTGCCAGATAACCTGCATCCGCCAACGCACGGGCTTTTGCCTCGACTGCTGGCGTGGTGTTCATGATGGTAGGGTAAATTGCTACAGCCGCACGCGGAATGCCATCTGGCCGGACAAGTAAGCCAGACAGCAAACTGTTCCCATCATTGTATCGAACAGGTTCAAATTCGCTCATTCGTGAAGACCTGAAATCATGCGTTATTCAGGCAGGAAATCAGGCACTGAAAGATAGCGTTCGCCTGTATCGTAATTGAAACCCATAACGCGCGAACCTGGTGCCAGATCAGGAAGTTTCTGGGCGATTGCCGCCAGTGTCGCACCACTGGAAATCCCGACGAGAATGCCTTCTTCGCGTGCGGACCGGCGGGCCATTTCCTTGGCATGTTCTGGATCAACCGCAATCGCACCATCGATTGACTGGGTGTGCAGATTGGTCGGTATGAAACCGGCACCGATCCCCTGGATCGGGTGAGGCGCGGGTTGGCCACCAGAAATGACTGGGGAAAGGCTGGGTTCAACGGCATAGGCCTTCATCCCACTCCACTGTGCCTTCAATGCTTCGGCACAGCCGGTAAGATGCCCGCCTGTACCAACGCCTGTAATCAGCACATCGATCGGACTATCGGCAAAATCGCTGAGAATTTCCTGCGCGGTGGTGCGGGCATGAACCTTGTAATTGGATTCATTCTCAAACTGGCTGGGCATCCATGAATTTTCTGTTGCTGCGAGCAATTCATTGGCACGGTCCAGTGCCCCCTTCATACCCAATTCTCTTGGTGTCAGATCAAAGCTGGCACCATAGGCAAGCATAAGACGCCGGCGTTCAAGAGACATGGATTCAGGCATGACCAGGATCAGCTTGTAGCCCTTGACTGCGGCAGCCATGGCGAGGCCAATGCCAGTATTGCCACTGGTCGGCTCGATGATTGTATAACCCGGCTTGATAAGGCCAGCGGCCTCTGCATCCTCAATCATGGCTAGGCCAATACGATCCTTGATCGAACCGCCGGGGTTTGCCCGTTCGGATTTGATCCATACCTCGTGATCAGGGAAAAGGCGCGAAAGCCGGATATGAGGCGTATGCCCAATGGTTTCGAGGATGTTTGCAGCTTTCATGTCATGCCTCCTGATTCTTATTCCGTTGCGCTTCTTCTAGCAGTTGTTCAGGCGGATCGAAGGTTTTGGTTGCCCATAAGACCGGGAACATCCTGCTCCACACAGCGACAGTGATAATCGCCCCCATGCCGCCTGTCACCACGGCTGCCACAGGGCCGAACAAAAAGGCCAGGCTACCGGAAAAGAAATCGCCAAATTCATTCGATGCGCTGATGGTCATTTGCGACACTGCTGACACGCGGCCGCGCTTGTCATCAGGCGTATGCAGCTGGATCAGAGACTGGCGGATATAGACGCTGAACATATCCGCCGCGCCGATAATCGCTAACATGGCAAGGCTCAAAGGCATTGATGTAGAAAATCCGAAAATCACTGTAGCTGTTCCGAACACTACAACTGAGCCCAGCATTTTGGGCCCGACATTGCTTTTGAGTGGTCGAACTGAAAAAACAGCGGCGGTCACTGCTGCACCAACAGCAGGGGCCATGGCCAATTGGCCAAGCCCAGCTGAGCCAACCTGCAGAATATCACGCGCGTAGACCGGAAACAGGGCCGTTGCACCGGCCAGAAACACGGCAAACAGGTCCAGTGTGATCGAACCGAAAACCATCTTGTTGTGCCAGACATACCGCATGCCATCCACTATCTGGCCAATAGGTCGTTGATCCTTGCGAACGGCAGGCTGTGGAACCTTGCCGATCAGGGCAAATGCAGTGAAGCACACGCAATATAATATCGCGGCTGTGACATAGGGCAGCCAAGGATAAAAACCGTAAAGATATCCGCCCAATGCCGGCCCAACAATCATGCCCACCTGCCATCCGATGGATGACAATGCGATTGCATTGGGAAGTATTTCACGGGGTACCAGGTTGGGGGCGAGGGCGGAAAGAGCCGGCCCACTGAAAGCGCGCGCCACGCCCAGCGCCACCGCTATAGAGAAGAGTACAGGTATCGTGGTGTCACCATGATACGTTACCCATGCCAACACCACCGCACAGGTAAGTTGCAGCACAACTGTTCCAAGCACGATTTTGCGCCGGTCATATCGGTCTGCAACCAAGCCAACAAACGGGGTAAGGGCAAATAGCGGGATAAATTGCAAAAGACCGATCAGCGCCAATTGGCCTGATGCGCCGGCTACGCTCAGCCCCGCGTCTCGGGCAATATTGTATGTTTGCCAGCCAATCACCAGCAGCATGGAATATTGCGCCAGGGTCAAAGTCATGCGCCCGACCCAATAGGCGAGGAAATTCGGGATGGCTAAAGGGTGTTTATGACTTGCCGAAGTATCCGCCGAAACGCCATTGGGGGTATTGCTATCTTCGCTCACCCTTGCCCAATGGCAGGGCATGATGCAGCTGCCAAGCCAGCAAAACTATCGCAATGTTGAGAAAAACGCTTCCAGTTTGTGTCAGCGCGGGCGGCGCAAGCGCGGATTGGGTTGCAATGTGTCGATAATCGCCATGAAATCATCCAGGCGAATGATCCGTTCAAACTGGAAACCTGCGCGTTCTTCACGCGTCCAGATAACGTAGGCTTCAATCCGGCCAACAACAGGCAGGCGAATGATCACACGGTCTCCGCGATTAAGGGCGGGGGCGTTGTCGATCATGAAGCCGTGGGCAGAGATATTGGCGATATGCAGATTGATATCACCCAGCCGACGATGCTCCACAATAACGGGAAAATCGACCGGATGACGCGCTGCGCGGCGCAGATCCGTTACGCTAAGATTGGCTCCGGCAGACACTGCAAACGACCTCCGTATTTTTCGTTCACTGGTCGTTATGAACCAAAATGACTGACATTTGGTAAATGGCAGCACAGTTGCCTGTGGCGGATAGGCGCATTCATCCATGACGAAAGGGTTAACGCGTAGATCTGTATTCGCCCGCACCAATGGGCTGGATGCATATGGGTCAGCGCGTCAGAATGCCGTGCTTCTTCTTGCCCAGGCTCAATTTGATTTGTGCGCCTTCCAAAACTTCCACCAGAAAGCCAGGGTCGCTCACTGCAACATCGTCCAGCTTCACGGCACCTTCTGCAATCTTGCGCTTGGCTTCTCCATTGGATGCGGTGAAGCCGATATCCGTCAACACCGTACAGATACGCATTCCTTCTGCACCGACAGCCAGTGTCGGCAAATCTTCACCGGTGCCACCACCTGAAAAAGTTGCTGCTGCAGTAGCTTCAGCCGCGCGTGCCGCATCTTCCCCGCGCACCAGCTTGGTCACTTCATTCGCAAGCACCACTTTGGCGTGATTGATCTCTGCGCCCTCCAGCGCTTCAAGCCGGGCAATTTCATCCAGAGGCAGATCGGTGAACAGGCGCAGGAAACGCCCTACGTCCCGGTCATCAGAGTTGCGCCAATATTGCCAGAAGTCATAGCCCGGCAGTTGCGCTTCGTTCAACCAGACAGCGCCGGCAGCCGTCTTGCCCATTTTGGAACCATCAGCCGTGGTTAGCAGTGGTGTGGTGAGGCCAAACAGCTCGCGCCCTTCCATCCGGCGTGCCAATTCCATTCCATTTACAATATTGCCCCATTGATCGCTGCCGCCCATCTGCAAACGGCATTCGTAACGACGGGCCAGCTCCAGAAAATCATAAGCCTGCAGGATCATGTAATTGAATTCGAGGAAGGTCAGTGGCTGCTCACGCTCTAGCCGCAGCTTGACCGAATCAAACGTCATCATGCGGTTGATGGTGAAATGCGGGCCGACATCACGCAGCAGATCGATATAGCCCAGTTCACTCAGCCATTCGTCATTATTGACCATCACCGCATCGGTGGGGCCATCGCCGAATGTCAGCAGACGTTCAAATACAGTGCGAATGCCAGCGATATTATCGTCAATATCTGCCGTGGTCAGCATCTTGCGGCTTTCATCCTTGCCGCTGGGGTCGCCAACCTTGGTGGTACCGCCACCCATGACCACAATCGGTTTGTGCCCGGTCTGTTGCAGGCGGCGCAGCATCATGATCTGTACCAGGCTGCCAATATGCAGGCTGGGCGCGGTGGCATCAAAGCCGATATATCCCGGAATCACCTGTTTTTGCGCCAAAGCGTCCAGCCCGGTGGCATCGGTGGTCTGGTGGATATAGCCGCGCTCATTAAGCAGGCGCAGAAGATCAGAATTGTAGTTTGACACTGGCTTTCTCTTGCGTTCAGCGCGGGCGGTTAGCATGGGGAGGGGACAATGCAAGCATATCCCCTCATTGCGCATCCATCATGCCCACCTTTGCAGGTAAACGCTGTTGAAGCGAGGGTGGGATTGGATGACCCGAACTGGCTGCGCTTGCGCTGGCGGGTGGAGGGCGCGGGGCAGCTGGTTCTGCCGCGCATTGGCAGCAAGAAACGCGCAGATGGCCTGTGGCAAACGACGTGTTTTGAGCTGTTTTTGCAACCTGAAGGTGAGGAGGGGTATTCGGAATGGAATTTTTCCCCATCGCGCAGCTGGAACGCCTATGAATTTCACGGTTACCGTTCTGGAATGCGCGAGAGTGAAGTAGGCCGCGCGCCAGATGGGCAGATCCATGCAGGGTACCAATACACTTTATTTGATGTGGCCATCCCACGTAGTGCCTTGCCTGATGAGCCATGCGCCATGGCGCTGACAGCAGTGCTGGAGGAAGAGGGCGGCGTAAAATCTTATTGGTCTATCGCCCATCCACCGCAAGATAAGCCCGATTTCCACGATCCAGCTTGCTTTGCCACCACGCTTGATCCACGCATCGTCAAATGAAATTCGGGATTGATCGCCTTCTCACAGAACCAGAACTGCGCAAGCCGCTTGAAGGCAAGCGGGTGTCGCTTGTCGCGCATCCAGCCTCTGTCACTGCGGATTTGACGCACAGCCTGGATGCGCTGATCGCGGCTGGTTTTAACATCACCAGTGCATTTGGCCCTCAGCACGGCCTGAAAGGGGATAAGCAGGATAATATGGTGGAGACAGCTGACGAGCTGGACCCACATTACAATATCCCCATTTTCAGCCTGTATGGGGAGGTGCGCCGCCCAACGCCCGCGATGATGACCAGCGCGGATGTTTTCCTGTTCGATCTGCAGGATCTGGGCTGTCGCATATATACCTTTGTCACCACCTTGCTCTATCTGATTGAGGATGCAGCTAAATCCAGCAAGAGTGTGTGGGTGCTCGATCGCCCCAATCCCGCCGGGCGGCCAGTTGAAGGCACTTTGCTGCTACCGGGCCAGGAAAGCTTTGTCGGTGCTGCCCCCATGCCCATGCGCCACGGGCTGACCATGGGCGAAATGGGGCGTTGGTTTATCGACCATTTTGGGCTGGATGTGGATTACCGCGTGGTGGAAATGCATGACTGGTTGCCCGAAGCCGGGCCCGGCTTTGGCTGGCCGCAGGACCGCATCTGGATTAATCCCAGCCCCAATGCCGCCAATCTGAACATGGCCCGCGCCTATGCTGGCACGGTAATGCTGGAAGGAACCATGTTGAGCGAGGGGCGGGGGACCACTCGCCCACTGGAGGTGTTGTTTGGCGCGCCAGATGTAGATGCCAAGGCGGTTCTGGCAGAGATGGAGAGCTTCGCGCCGGAATGGCTCGCAGGTTGTGCGATCCGTGAATGCTGGTTTGAACCGACTTTCCACAAACATGCAGGAAAGTTGTGCAACGCATTGATGATCCATGCAGAAAGTGAATTTTATAATCACACCAGTTTCCGGCCATGGAGGCTGCAAGCTCTGGCGTTCAAGGCAATCCGTAACCTCTACGTTGATTATCCGTTGTGGCGCGATTTTCCATATGAATATGAATATGACCGGCTGGCAATTGACGTGATCAATGGCGGGCCAGCACTGCGCGAATGGGTGGATGACCCATCAGCCACGCCGCATGATCTGGACGCTTTGGCAGCGATGGACGAGGCAAGTTGGATCGCCACCGTGCGCGATCACCTGATTTACTAGCATCTAGTCGACTTCGACGTAGCTCTGATCCTCAGCATCCCAGCTGAAATAGCTTCCAGGCGCAGCATCGATCAGGTGCAACCAGCTGTCATTGACATTTAGGACGGCACCCAACGCGATATAGCGCGGCATTTCGCCATTCGCCTCATCCTGATCGATTGCTTCCTGCGTGCCCCTGATCCGCCATCCGCTGTCAGCATATTGATCACCCTCACGCGTCATGTCCGGTTCTTCGCGGTAGAGGTAATCGGGGTGGCTGCGTCCCTCGACGACGCAGGCATCAACAAAGCAGCGTTCCCAATATTCGCGTGGTTCGGGTGTATTCGGGCGTGGATTGGATTTGCTGAAGGCGGTGGCGATCACATGGGTCAGCGGAATAGCCACTGGCATGCCAGCCTCTATCAAAGGCATATCATCAGGATCGGAATCGAGTATGCCATAGGCCACTCTATCCTCTATCCGTTCGATCAGGACCCACATCCGTTCGGCATCATATTTGGTTTCACCTTCGGTCTGGGTGAAGATCGCCTTCACGCCATCACCGGGTTTCAGCGCCTCCAGTTCATCAGGATGCGGCATGAAAAAGGTATATGGCGATCGCGCAGCAATGGGCCGCGGATCATTCAATGCGATGCCCGGTGGCAGACCCGAACCGCTCAATGCCCATGCTTCCTGCTTAATTCACGCATGGCATCATCCAGCCCGTCAAGCGTTAGCGAATACATCCGGTCTCCGATTAGCTGTTTGATTATTTTGGTAGATTGTGAATAATTCCAGTGTTTTTCCGGCACCGGGTTCAACCATACTGACGCAGGATAGGTGTTGGCCACACGTTGCAGCCAGACAGCGCCTGCTTCCTCATTCATATGTTCAACGCTGCCGCCGGGATGGGTGATTTCATATGGGCTCATCGCCGCATCACCAACAAAGATCACCTTGTAATCATGGCCATATTTATGGAGCACGTCCCATGTTTTGGTTCGCTCCTGCCAACGGCGGCGGTTATCCTTCCATACACCTTCATAAAGACAATTATGGAAATAGAAAAATTCCAGGTTTTTGAATTCTGTAGTGGCCGCACTGAATAATTCTTCGCAGAGTTTGATGAAGGGGTCCATTGACCCGCCGACATCCAGGAACAGCAACAGCTTTACTGCATTATGGCGTTCGGGCCGCATGCGGATATCCAGCCAGCCCTGTTTGGCAGTACCTTCAATCGTTGCATCCAGATCCAGCTCATCCGCGGCACCTTCCCGCGCAAAGCGGCGCAGGCGGCGCAGGGCCATCTTGATGTTGCGGGTTCCCAATTCCTTGGTGTTGTCGAGATTCTTGAACTCGCGCTTGTCCCAAACCTTGATCGCACGCTTATGCTTGCTCTCACCGCCTATCCGCACGCCTTCGGGGTTGTAACCTGAATTGCCGAAAGGGCTGGTGCCACCGGTTCCGATCCACTTGTTGCCACCCTGATGGCGGCCCTCCTGTTCCTCAAGCCGCTTTTTCAGCGTCTCCATGATCTCGTCCCAATCCCCCAGAGACTGGATCTTCTCCATCTCTTCTGGGCTCAGGAACTTTTCGGCGACCGCCTTTAACCAGTCTTCTGGTATCTCCACCGGGTTCTGGCCGTAATCGGTCAGAATGCCCTTGAATACCTTTTGAAAGACCTGGTCAAAGCGATCCAGAAGCCCTTCATCCTTCACAAAGGTTGCGCGACTGAGATAGTAAAACGCTTCGGGGGTCTGCTCTATCACATCGCGATCCAGCGCCTCAAGAAGTGTCAAATGCTCCTTGAAGCTGGCAGAGATGCCTGCGGCGCGCAATTCATCGACGAAATTGAAAAACATATGACATGCGGCATAGCGACCGCTGACGTGCAGTACCAGTCCTTAAGTATTCGCTAACCATAGGGGGATACTAGGGTGATCGCGATATCAGGGACGTTTTTATGAAACCATTTGCTCTCGACATGGATGGGGCCACCGCACTGGACCATATTCCGGCCAGCTGCGGTGATGTAACTGTTGGATGTTCTGATGTTGCCGGCATTGTCGAAGCTGTGATCCGTACGTCGGAGCGTTTGCGAGATGAGCATTCTGCTCTGCATAGTACAGTGACCGCACTTGAAGCTGACCAAGTCAAGGTTGCCGAAGCAACCGACGAGGCGAGGTTGTTGTCTGAACGTGCAATTGAGCGCCTGGGAGAAGGGACATCACTGATCAACTCCTCTCTGGGCGAAATCAGCTCTCTGCTAGAACTTGTTGAGGCTCTTGCCCAGCATGTAACAGGCTTCGCCGCCGCCATGGAGCAAGTGCGCCGCAGTTCAAAAGATATCGAACAGATTGCCGAAACCACCAATATACTTGCATTGAACGCCACGATTGAGGCCATGCGGGCAGGTGATGCGGGGCGCACCTTTGCCGTTGTAGCGGGCGAGGTAAAGAGCCTGGCGAATGACACCCGCGCGGCGACTGAAGAAATCGTCCAGACAATTGATGCACTGGAGGCAGAAGCTGGTCAGGTGATTGAACGGATCGAACAAGGATCAGAAGCCAGCACCAAGGCAAAATATTCGATTGCCGAAATAGAACGGACGATCACTACGGTTGGAGAAATCGTCGAAGAGGTGGACCGCAATAACGACACCATCGCCCATTCTACCGATACTATCAGCCATCATGTTCGCCGTGTGCAGGATGTATTGGAAAGTTTTGATCAGGCAGCAATTGAGAACGAAACCAAACTGAAAACAGCTTATCACCGGATGGAACAGCTAGAACTGACCGCCAGTGAGATGTTTGACCGCATCGTTCAGGCAGGGCTTTCCCCAGAAGATAGCGCCATGGTGGAACAGGGCCAGTCCCTAGCTCAGCAATTGGTAGCTGCTACCGAAGCTGCAATCGCAGCGGGTGAGCTTTTTGAAGCTGCTTTGTTCGATACAGAATATGTTGAAATCGCAGGCAGCAACCCTGTGCGTTATAGCACCAAACTATGCGATTGGGCGCATCGCGCATGGCGTCCGATTCTGGACAGGGCCACGATTAATGATGACCGTGTGATGGCCGCCGCCTGCACCGATATGCACGGCTTCCTGCCGACCCATCTGTCCGAATTTTCCCGCGATCCGACAGGCGATCTGGCGCATGACACTGCCTATTGCCGCAATGGCCGCAAAATATTTGATCCGATCGACCAGAAATCAAAGAAAAGCCAGGCACCCTATATGATGGCTGTCTATCGTCAGGAAGGTGACGGTCAGCAATATCGTGTGGTGCGCAACATCTATATTCCGATGGTGATCAATGGACGTCGCTGGGGCGATTTTGAACTGGCTTATTCCCTCTAATCCCGTGTTCAGCCCTGCTTTTCGACCAAGGGTGAATCCGGACCCATTTCGTGCCACGGCTGATCTACAGGCAGAGGTGCCCATGATGGGGCGCTGCGGGCCCAGATAATACTGGTGGGCGGGCAGATTTCAGGATCATCCAACGTACCGGCGCGCACCCGCATCGGCAGGCCGGCAGGTTCCACTGTCTTGCTGTACATTTGTGACCCACATTTGGGGCAGAAACCGCGCTCCACCCTGTTGCCGCTATCTGCAATCATTTCCAGCGTAGTGATGTTGCCATGATAGGCAACATCACTTTCAGCGAAAAGGACATTCACAGTGGCTGATCCGCTGGCAATCCTCTGGCAATCACGACACCAGCATGATCGCGCGCCGAGCGGTTCGGAACTCGCTTCGAAGGTCACTTGTCCACACAGGCATTGTCCGTGATGCGACATGGAAAACGCCCTTAGCTATTGCGCCGAGCCATAAAGGCCAGCCGTTCGAACATCATGATATCCTGCTCGTTCTTGAGCAGTGCGCCGTGCAGTGGCGGGATGGCGCTGTTGGGGTTGGCATCCTGTAGCACGTCCAGTGGCATATCTTCATTCAGCAGCAGCTTCAGCCAATCGAGCAATTCGCTGGTTGAGGGTTTCTTTTTCAGGCCGGGAACTTCGCGCAGATCATAGAAGATATCCATCGCCTTGCTGACCAGGTTTTTCTGGATACCGGGATAGTGGACCTCGATAATCTCACGCATCGTGTCCCGATCAGGAAACTTGATATAGTGGAAGAAACAGCGGCGCAGAAATGCGTCAGGCAATTCCTTCTCATTGTTTGATGTGATGACGACGATGGGGCGTTCCTTCGCCTCGATCCGCTCTTGCGTCTCATAGACGTCAAAACTCATGCGATCGAGTTCCTGCAACAGATCATTGGGAAATTCGATGTCAGCCTTGTCAATCTCGTCAATCAGCAAAACGGGCAATTCGGGCGCGGTGAAGGCTTCCCATAATTTACCCTTCTTGATGTAATTGCGGATGTCGTGGACGCGTTCTTCCCCCAACTGGCCATCGCGCAGGCGTGCCACCGCATCATATTCATACAGGCCCTGTTGGGCCTTGGTGGTGGACTTCACATTCCATTCGATCAGCGGTGCTTTGATCGCCTTGGCAATTTCATGCGCCAGCACGGTCTTGCCGGTACCAGGTTCGCCTTTTACCAGCAGCGGGCGGCGCAGCAGCACGGCCGCATTGACTGCAACTTTAAGATCTTCAGTGGCGATATAGGATTGGGTGCCTTCAAAACGGGCCTGATCGGACATTGGTTTTCCCTTGCAACTTGCGCAGGGGAGTTAGGGTTTTGATCGGGTCAGGGCAAGGGTCTGTGGCAGCATGCATCAACTCTGCCCCAATATCCGTTTCTTGATACGATGGATCGCCAACCAGATGCCCAGCATCACGAAGGGCACAGCAATAGCCAATAATAATCCGGAATGGGGCAGGTGGACCACCTCTTCTGCCCCATGCAGGATATAGGACAGCAGGCCTATACTGTAATATGTCAGCGCAAAGATCGACAGTCCTTCCACCACCTGCTGCAATCGCAATTGCGCCTTTGCCCGGCTTTCCATCGATTTCAGCAGACGTGCGTTCTGGTTTTCGATCCGCGTTTCAATGCGCGCCCGCAGCAGCGCGGTCATATTCGCAGCCCTGCCTGATAATCTTTGCAAACGGTCATGGTGGGCTGCGCAGGTGCGCACAGCAGGCAGAAAACGCCGCTTGGTAAAGCCGCGCAACGACAGGGTGCCTTCAATGATTTCAGGCTGCAGTCCTTCCAGTCTTTCATTGACCAGTTCGGCATAAGCTTTGGTCGCATCCAGCCGATAGCTGATGCAGTTGGACAAATTGGCCAGTTCCAAAGACAGGCTGGAAACCTTTTCCAGCAGCGCGTCATCCTTCGTTGCGGGGTCTGAAACTTCGGCGGCGAACAGGCGCCGCTGGCGTTCCACCTTATCCAGTTCCAGCCATTGTTCGCGTACCAGCGGTAATGCCAGCAGCGCCATGTTGCGGTAATTTCCCAGCTCCTGCAATTGCTGCACGATGCGCGACAGCATATCGCTGCCGCAGCTATTGGCAGCCACCAGCACGCAACCATATCCCTGGCTATGAATGCGGAAATCCGACCAGAAACGGACCCCGCCAATCAACCGGGATGATACGATTTCACCCTGCGTGAACGGCATCGCATGCATCATGTCCGCTGCAGCTTCATCATTATGCGCCAGATAGATTTTGGAGGCACGCACGGCATCGCCGGGGAAGCTTTCTATCCATTCCCGCGCCTTCTCCAGCTCGGTTGCGGATTTTCCGGCCTCAGCGATCACCGCAATGCTCGATCCTTCAGTATGGCGTTCCCAGATGTATTGGATGCCACTTGGTAATTTACCCGCAATATGCCGGTCGGCAGGCGAAATTGGCCGGTCCGGATCATTTATAATCCGGCGCAACAAGGACAATTCATCGGCGCGATCGCTGGGTTGCACCGTTCGTATGATCTGCAGAATAATGCCGCTGGCAGGCAATTCGGGCCAACGCCGCAAATGCATTTCTTCAACGACCTGACGTCTGAATGGGTGTTCACGCATAGGTCCCACACTAGCAATGCGACACGTGCCGCCAAGCCGGTAATTAGGACAATCCCGGCCAGTGATCAGTCAGCTATGCGTCAATCAGATCCCGGTCAACTTCGCCTGCGCGGTTCTGGATGAAGTTGAAACGGTGTTCCGGATTGCGGCCCATAAGCCGGTCGACCAGTTCCTTCACCGCCGCGCGCTGCTCAAATTCAGGCGGCAGGGTGATACGGATCAGACTGCGGCTTTCCGGCGCCATTGTGGTTTCACGCAATTGCTGCGGGTTCATTTCACCCAAACCTTTAAACCGGGCAACTTCCACCTTCTTGCCCTTGAACTGCGTCGCCTCCAGTTCGGCCCGATGCGCATCATCACGAGCATAGGCGCTCTCTTTACCTGCTGTCAGGCGATAGAGCGGTGGTTGGGCCAGGAACAGGTGCCCACGCCGCACGATTTCAGTCATTTCCTGGAAGAAGAAGGTCATCAGCAAAGTGGCGATATGCGCGCCGTCCACATCGGCATCGGTCATGATGATGATGCGGTCGTAACGCAGGTTTTCCGGGTCACAATCCTTGCGCGTGCCACAACCCATTGCCAGCGACAGATCTGCGATTTCGGTATTGGCGCGGATCTTGTCAGCCGTAGCTGATGCAACGTTCAATATCTTGCCGCGGATCGGCAGGATTGCCTGCGTCTTGCGATTGCGCGCCTGTTTGGCGCTGCCGCCGGCCGAATCTCCTTCGACGATGAACAATTCGGTTTCACCTTCGCCATCGCCGCTGCAATCGGTCAGCTTGCCGGGCAGGCGCAGTTTCTTGGCATTGGTGGCCGTCTTGCGCTTGATTTCGCGTTCCTGCTTGCGGCGCAGGCGCTCGTCCATCCGTTCCATCACCTGGCCCAGCAGCGCCTTGCCGCGCTCCATATTGTCAGTGAGGAAGTGATCGAAATGGTCACGCACGGCGTTTTCGACCAGACGGGTGGCATCCGGGCTGGTCAGCCTGTCTTTCGTCTGGCTCTGGAATTGCGGATCGCGGACGAAGACGGACAGCATCACCTCACAGCCCGTCATCACATCGTCCGCAGTGATATCCTTGGCCTTCTTCGCGCCTGTTAATTCGCCGAAAGCGCGCAGTCCCTTGGTCAGCGCGGCACGCATGCCTTGCTCGTGTGTGCCACCATCAGGCGTAGGCACAGTGTTACAATACCAGCTGGTCGACCCGTCAGAATAGAGCGGCCATGCCACTGCCCATTCGACGCGGCCTTTATCCTCTGGGAAGTCCTGCTGCCCGGTAAAGGGCTGGCTGGTAACGCATTCCCGATCCCCAATCTGTTCGGCCAGATGATCTGCCAGGCCGCCGGGGAATCGGAACACGGCATCTTCCGGCACATCTTCGCTCGCCAGTGAGGGGGCGCATTTCCAGCGGATTTCAACCCCTGCGAACAGATACGCCTTGGACCGCGCCAGTTTGAACAGGCGGGCAGGTTTGAACTGTTTGCCTTCAAAGATTTCAGGGTCGGGCGTGAAGCTGACCGTGGTGCCGCGCCGATTGGGCGTGGGGCCCAGATTCTGGATCGGGCCCAGCGTCTGCCCCTTGCTGAATTCCTGGGTATAAAGCTGCTTGTCGCGCGCGACCTCAACCCGTGTATGTTCGGACAGCGCATTGACCACGCTGATGCCCACACCATGCAAGCCGCCGCTGGTGGCATAGGCCTTGCCCGAAAACTTGCCGCCTGAATGGAGCGTCGACAGGATGACTTCCAGCGTGGACTTGCCCGGAAATTTCGGGTGCTCATCCACCGGGATGCCGCGACCATTATCACTGATCGACAGGCGGTTGCCTTCATCCAGACGCACCTCGATCCGGCTGGCATGCCCGGCGACAGCTTCGTCCATCGAATTGTCGAGCACCTCTGCCGCCAGATGATGCAGCGCGCGATCATCCGTGCCGCCGATATACATGCCCGGGCGGCGGCGGACAGGCTCCAGCCCCTCGAGCACTTCGATGGAGGAGGAATCGTAATCGCCGCTGGAAGTTGGCGTGTTCTCGAACAGATCGTCAGACATGGGTCAGGCTATATGCCGCCAGCTCACCCCGCTACAAGCGTGACCGCATAGTTTTGCTCAACCGCCGAAGCGGGCAGGGGCAGCGTCAACCGTCTCGACGGTGCCATTTCCGATCTGGCGGACCTCCATCGCGCGTTCAATCACACCATTACGGCCAAAGCGGAATGCACCATCCAGCCCCAGAAAACCGCCATCGTCCAACAATTTGCCGGTGGGGAATTTGCGACCCACGCGCCAGTCACGTGCTACACGCAAGGTCAACAGGACTGAATCATAGCCCAGTGTCGCCAGGCGATAGGGCTTCGTACCGAAGCGCGTTTCATAGCTGCTGCTGAAACGAGTAAAACGCTGGTTCGAAACAGAAGAGAAGAGCGCGCCACGCAAAGCAGAGACACGCGAAATGGAGTTTTCACCGCTCCACAATTCCGTGCCCATAATTTTGGTGTTTGTGCCGCCGCTGCGCAATTCACCTGCACCCTGTGTCGCCAGTTTGGCACTGTCAGCAATCAGGACAGTGTCATAACCGCCCGCTTCCTTCAGCTTGCCCGCGGCGCTGACAATGGCAGTGTTCCCGCGCGAATAACGTTCTGTTTTGGCCAAGGCACCGCCATAATCGCGCAGCGCGTTGACCAGCGCCATTTCCGCTCTGTCACCATAATCGCCCTGCGGGAGCAATGCCGCAAAGCGGTTCGATCCATGCGCTCGGGCATAGCCAACTGTGCGCGCGATGGACTGTTCGGGCACCTGACCCATTATGAATACGTTGGGCCCGGCAACCTTTGTGTCATTGGAAAAGGTGATAAGCGGCACGCCCCTGGGCTGCGCTTCTGCCAGGATAGCAGGTACATTTTCAGCCAGTAAAGGGCCCAGGATCAAAAGATTTCCGTCAGCCATGGCGCGTTCGGCCGCATTGCGGGCGCCCTGTGCCGTGTCATAGGTGGTGATGCGCAAATTATCGGCATTGGTGTCCAACAGGGCCATGGTGGTCGCATTGGCAATGGATTTGCCGACCTCTCCATTCGTGCCCGACATAGGCACCAGCAGCGCGATGCGGTGGCGCGTTTCATCAGTCGGCAACACTGTATCGCTGGGTTCCTGCGTGCCCGGCCCATCAGTGGGGGCAGTGCCGGGGCCTGTCTTGGGAATGACTTGACAGCCCGCCAGCAATGCCGCGCTGCCTGCCAAAACCAGGCTACGCCGATTGAACAAAATCCGCTTCATACTTGCCGACCCTTATGCGGTGTTTCAAAGAGCATAACTGTGAACAGCAAAACCCCTGAATCCAACCTGTCTGAACCTCTTGCATCAGGCCTCTACATCGTCGCCACGCCAATTGGCAATCTTGGCGATATAACGGTGCGTGCCGTCGATATATTGAGCCGCTGTGATCTGGTGGCTTGCGAAGATACACGCGTAACCGGCAAATTACTCAAGCACTTGGGCCTGTCCAAGCCACTGCGCAGGCATGATGATCATGCATCGGATCATGATCGGGCAAAGTTGCTTGAAGCAATGCAGCGTGGGGCAGTTGCCTTGGTCAGCGATGCGGGCACACCATTGATTTCTGACCCTGGGTATCGGCTTGTCCGTGAAGCGCGAGCTGCTGGTATTTCCGTCACGACATTGCCTGGTGCCTGTGCGGCGATTGCGGGGATACCTTTGTCTGGCCTGCCCAGCGATCGTTTCCTCTTCGCAGGTTTCCTACCTTCCAAGGACAAGGCACGGCGCGAGGTACTGGAAGAACTATCCAGTGTTCCTGCCAGCCTTATCTTTTACGAGACTGGGCCACGCCTTACCAAATCGCTGGAAGCATTGGCACAATTGTGGCCCACCCGCGAAGTGGCGGTGGCGCGTGAATTGACCAAATTGCATGAGGAATGCCGCAGCGGATCGGCGCAGGAATTGCTCGATCATTACAATGCGCACCCACCCAAAGGGGAAATAGTGCTGCTGGTCGGCCCCCCAATCTCAGCGCCAGTGCAAGTGGATGCCGATGCCCTTCTGGCAGAGGCGTTGCAAAGCCTTAAACCTTCACAGGCAGCTGCACAGGTGGCCAAGGCAAGCGGCCTTGACCGTAAGGACTTATATGCGCGGGCGATGGAACTGAAAAACGGATGAAACGCCAACGCGCCGAAGGTCATGGGCGAGAGGGGGAGCGTCGCGCCGCCCTCTGGTTGCGATTGAAAGGCTGGCGAATTCTGGCTCAGCGCGTGAAAACTCCGCGCGGCGAAATTGATCTGGTGGCGCGACGTGGGAACCTTGTCAGCTTTGTTGAAGTGAAATGGCGCGCCCGAAAGCAGGATCTTGATCATGCGATCGACGAATATCGTCTGCGCCGGGTCGCCGCCGCAGTGGAATGCGTAGCACATCAATATGCCACAAATGGGGAAGATGTGCGAATTGACGTAATCCTGCTTGCACCCGGTGCCATGCCGCACCACATCCCCAATGCCTGGATGCCATAAGGAATTGCCAATGACCCTGCGCGTTGCCGTGCAAATGGACCCAATTGAAAGCGTCAAGATCGCCGGGGATTCTTCCTTTGCCTTGATCGAAGCAGCCCAGAAACGCGGCCACACAATCTATGAATATCATGTCGAAAGCCTGACTTTGGATGAGGATGACCGGCTGACCGCAATGTGCAATCCGGTAACGGTGCAGCGGGTGCAGGGTGACCATTTCCGTAAAGGAGAGCCAGTTCGGCTCGATCTGGGGCGTGATTTTGATGTGGTTTTGATGCGGCAGGATCCACCCTTTGACATGGGCTATATCACTGCCACCCATTTGCTTGAGCGGATCAAGGATGAGACGCTGGTGGTGAATGATCCGGTCAGCGTGCGCAATGCGCCGGAAAAGGTGATGGTGCTGGATTATCGCCGGTTCATGCCGCCGACGCTTGTGACGCGATCAGTGGATGAAGCGCGCGCATTTCTGGAAAAACATGGCGCGCTGGTGATGAAGCCGATCCACGGCAATGGCGGCAAGGCGATTTTTCGCATTCCCGCTGATGGCGATAATCTATCCGCCCTGTTCGAAGTGTTCAACCAGACCTGGCCAGAACCGCATATGCTGCAACCCTTCCTGCCCGAAGTGGCAGAAGGGGATAAGCGCATCGTGCTGGTGGATGGCGTGGTGGCTGGCGCGATCAACCGCATACCGGGCGAGGGGGAGTTTCGTTCCAACCTGGCGGTTGGCGGCAGCGCGACAAAGACGCAGTTGACCGAGCGCGAACAGGAAATTTGCGACGTGTTGGGCCCTGATTTGAAGCGTCTTGGGCTTGTATTTGTTGGGATCGATGTGATCGGCGGTAAGTATCTGACAGAGATCAATGTGACTTCTCCCACTGGCATCGTTGCCATCGATAAATTCAATGGCAGCGATACACCGGGGATGATCTGGGACGCGATTGAGGCGCGTCTGGCGGGGTAGAAACGTCAGCCCTTCTTCGCCCGTGGATGGGCGTTGCGGTAATTTTCCAGCAGGGTCGCCGCGTCCACCTTGGTGTAAATCTGTGTTGAGCCGAGCGAGGCGTGACCAAGCAGCTCCTGCAGGCTTCGCAAATCCGCGCCTGCACCCAGCAGATGCGTGGCAAAGCTGTGGCGCAGCGCGTGCGGCGTCGCCGTATCGGGCAGGCCCAGCATTTGTCGCGCACGCGCCATGGCCTTTTGCACCATTCCTTGCCCCAATGGCCCACCCTTTGCTCCACGAAAAAGCGGTTCCGAGCCTGCGAGCGGGTAGGGGCATTTGCTGACATATTGGGCGACCGCTTGCCGCGTGATCGGCAGTATCGGCACCATGCGCTGCTTGCTACCCTTGCCGGTGACTTGCAGCACATCGCCCAGCGGCACATCGCTACCCTTCAGCGACAGCGCCTCTGCAATCCGCATGCCCGAACCATAAAGCAGCAGCAGTACCGCCCGGTCACGTGCGCCAATCCAGCCCTCATTCGCATTGCCCGCCACCAGATCAGCAACATTGGCCGCATCATCTGGCGTTACTGGCCGGGGCAACCCCTTCTTGACGCGCGGCCCACGCACACGCGGGGCGGCAGGGTCAGGATCGCCCGCCTGTTCGCGCGCGAAGGCGATGAAATTCTTGAGCGCAGACAGCTCGCGCGCCGCACTGGCATTGCCCAATCCCTCTGCGCGACGTGCAGCCAGATGGCGGCGCAAATCATGCGCCTCGATCCGTGCAGCCTGATCCCATTCGTGGATTTCATTCGCTTGCAACAGCCGATTGGCGCAGGCGAGATAGGCGCGCACGGTATGCGCACTGCGCCGCCTACCATGCGTCAGGTAATCGCGCCATGTTTCGAGAATGTCGGCCGCACTCATGTGGGCACCAACTGGTCGGAAATGAGGCGTGGCAAGATGGCATCGAGCAGGGGGAAGGCGCGGGGGGTAAGGCCAATCCGTGGCTCGTTGTGCCACATCAGGCCCATGGAGAGCAGTTCTGCCAGCGAGGCTTGATCCATCATATTCGCTCTATCCATGACAAACCGGGCAGACATAGCCGCCAGATCAATCCCTTCACGCAGGCGTAGCCCCATCATCAGCGCCTCTGCCACCTGTTCGCTTTGGCCCAAAGGTGTTTCCAACTGGCACCCAGAACCGGTGCGATCCACTGCCGCCAACCAGTTTTCGGGCTTTTTGTGCCGTGTCGTCGCCACGCCATTGCGCCTGCCATGCGCGCCGGGGCCGATCCCGCAATAATCCTGATAACGCCAATAGGTCAGATTATGACGGCTTTCCTCGCCCGGCCGGGCATGATTGCTGATTTCATAGGCGGGCAGGCCAGCTGCGGACGTGATCTGCGCGGTCAATTCATACAAATCTGCCGCTTCATCGTCATCCTGCGGAGTGAACTTGCCCAGCCGCACATCGGTTTCAAACCGCGTGCCCGGCTCTATTGTAAGTTGATAGAGAGAAAGATGCCCGGTGTCGAAGGAGAGGGCGCGTGCCAGTTCAGCCTCCCAATCCTTTGCGGTCTGACCGGGGCGGGCATAGATCAGGTCAAAACTGACACGTTGAAAATGCTTCTGCGCCACATCCAGCGCCGCCAAAGCCTCATCCGCAGAATGCAGCCGGCCAAGAAAGCGGAGCACTTCATCATTCAGCGACTGCACGCCCAGCGAAACGCGGTTGACGCCTGCCGCAGCCAAGGCGGCGAAATTACCCGCCTCTACAGAGGATGGATTGGCCTCCAGCGTAATCTCGATATCTGCGGCAAAGCCCCACAGCCGTTCAGCCTCGCCCAGCAGCGCGCTGACCAGCGCAGGCGGCATCAGCGATGGCGTGCCGCCGCCGAAAAACACCGATTCCAGCGCCTCACCACCTGCCAGTTGCGCCTCATACCGCATATCGGCCAGCATGGCCGCCTGCCATCGCGCCACATCCACCCCATCGCGGACATGGCTGTTGAAGTCGCAATAGGGGCACTTTTTCAGGCAAAAGGGCCAATGGATGTAAAGCGCGCGTGCCACGTAATCTTCAGTCTTTATTAAAGCTAGCGAGTCAAGCTTAGCCACTATGAAGGCAGGTCACAAAGTAACAATCTCGGCAGTGATGGGCATCGCTGCTCTGGCAGGTGCCGCTGCGCAGGCGGATGACACCCGCCCTAAAAATCGTTTTGCGGCAGAATTGCTGGATGCGCATAATGCAGCCCGTTCTGACTTTGACGCTGCCCGTCTTGAATGGGATGATGGGCTGGCACAGCAGGCACGCAAATGGGCGGAAGTCTTGGCGCGAGAAGGGCAGATGCGCCACGCAACCCAATCTGATCGTATTGGTATGGGTGAAAACCTATGGATGGGCAGTGCAGGCGTCTATTCCGCCAGCGATATGGTCGGATCCTTCGTGGATGAGCGGCGTGATTTCCGCGCCGGTACATTTCCTAAGGTTTCTCGTACCGGAAACTGGCGCGATGTTGGCCATTTTACCCAAGTTGTGTGGCATGAAACCAGTCACGTCGGTTGCGCTGTTGCACGCAATGCCCGGGATGATTTTCTGGTCTGCCGGTACTGGCCTGCGGGAAATACATACGGGGTTGAGATCGCCCCGCAGCGTTCACTGGCAAGCCGTTAAGCAGCGCCGAACTGATCTGCCACCAGCTTGGCAAAGGCATCTGCACGGTGGCTGATGGCGTGTTTTTCTGACGGGTCGATCTCGGCGAAGGTCTGTTCACATCCCTGCGGCATGAAGACGGGATCATAGCCGAAGCCCAGCGTGCCACGCGGCGGCCAGGTGAGCGATCCAGCGCATTTCCCTTCATAGACAGCATGATCACCATCAGGCCAGGCCAAGGCAAGTACGCAGTGAAAGGCGGCACTGCGGTCCGTATCCGGCCCCAGCTGTTGCAACATACCTTCCACCTTGCCCATGGCCATATACCAATCACGACCCGGATTGCCTTCAAACCATTGCCGTTCAGCCCAATCGGCTGTGTAGACGCCTGGGCGGCCACCCAGCGCATCGACCGACAACCCGCTATCGTCAGCCAGCGCTGCCATGCCTGATGCCTCTGCAGCGGCGCGCGCCTTGATCAGCGCGTTCTGCACAAATGTGGTGCCTGTTTCAGCCGGTTCTGCCAGGCCCAGAGATCCGGCGCTGATGCATTTTACGCCATAGGGTTCGAGCAGCGCGGAAATCTCTTTCAGCTTTCCCGCATTATGCGTGGCAATCACCAGCGTGCTCGAACCGATTTTGTGGCTCACTTCACCGCATCCAATTGCGCGGCCTTCACCGCATCCAATTGCGCGGCAAACACGCGGTCACAACCCATGCGGGCGAGACGCAGTAGACGCAACAGGCCTTCCTCGTCATAGGTGGCGCCTTCTGCAGTCGCCTGTACCTCGGCAATCTGCCCACCTGTGATCAGCACGAAATTGGCATCTGCATCGGCAGATGAATCCTCGATATAATCCAGGTCCAGCACCGGCGTACCTTCACAAATGCCACAGCTGATCGCAGCGACCTGCCCGGTGATCGGGTCATCCTTGATCGCGCCTTCGGCCATCAGTTTGTTCACTGCCATGCGCAGAGCGATCCATGCGCCAGAAATGCTGGCGGTACGGGTGCCGCCATCTGCCTGGATCACATCGCAATCCAATGTGATCTGGCGTTCGCCCAGCTTCTTCAGGTCAACCACTGCACGCAAGCTGCGGCCAATCAGACGCTGAATTTCCTGCGTGCGGCCCGATTGCTTGCCCTTGGCCGCTTCACGCTGGCCGCGGGTATGGGTGGCGCGGGGCAGCATGGAATATTCGCCCGTGACCCAGCCTTCACCCTTGCCGCGCAACCATGACGGAATGCGTTCTTCCACGCTGGCGGTGCACAATACGCGCGTGTCGCCAAAGCTGATAAGGCAGGAACCTTCTGCATGTTTGGTGAAGCCGGTTTCGATGGTGATGGCGCGCATTTCATCGGGCGCGCGGCCAGAAGGTCGCATGTAAATTCCTTGCAAGTGATTCGAATTGGCTGCGGTTTGGCGGGGATGAGTTGTACCTGCAAGGCTTGAGGCATTCGGGACACACGCTAGATAGGGGATATGAAGTCGCCACCCATCTCTGAATTGTCAGACCGCGCGCGTGAAATTTTCCGCCTTGTGGTGGAGGGATATCTCGATTCGGGCCTGCCAGTGGGCTCAAAAATGCTGTCGCAGGACAGAGGGTTGAACCTCTCCTCTGCCTCTATCCGCTCGGTTCTGGCTGATCTGGAGCAGGTGGGGCTGCTCGCCGCCCCTCATACCAGCGCCGGACGCATGCCAACCGAAAGCGGCCTGCGCATGTTTGTGGACGGGATGATGCGCGTGGCCGAACCCACGGCAGAAGAACGCGCCGCGATTGAGGGGCGTCTGGCCAGTTCCGGCCCGATTGAACAGGCGCTGGAGGCAACCAGCGCGGTTCTTTCTGACATATCCGGCGCAGCGGGGATGGTGCTGGTGCCAACGCGCGAACAGCGGCTTTCCCAATTCAGCCTGGTCAATCTGGAGCAGGGCAGGGCTTTGGCTGTGCTTGTGGGCGAAGATGGCGGGGTGGAAAATCGCGTGGTTGAGCTGGATGGCATGATCGCACCTTCGGCACTCGAACAAGCCAGCAATTATATCACTGCGCGCCTTGCGGGGCGGACTTTGGCAGAAGCCGCGAGGGTAATGCAGGCTGAAATCAAGGCCGGGCAGACGCAGCTGGACGAAGTGAGCCGCGATCTGGTGGAACGTGGCCTGGCCGTATGGAGCCAGGATGCTGCGCAACGCCCTGTGCTGATTGTGCGGGGTCAGGCAAACTTGCTGGACGAGGCTGCGCTAGGCGATATTGAACGCGTGCGATCACTGATTGACGAGCTCGAGAACAAGCAATCGGTGGCTGAATTGCTGGCCAGCGCACGCGATGCCGGTTCAACGCGTATTTTCATCGGCAGCGAAAACCGGCTGTTTTCGCTTTCCGGCTCTTCTGTCATCGCATCGCCTTATCGGGACCGCGAAGGGCGCGTGGTCGGCGTTCTGGGTGTAATTGGCCCGACGCGGTTGAATTACGCGCGCGTAGTCCCCATCGTAGACCTCACTGCCCGATCGCTGGGCAAGCTCATCGGATAGCTTTGGAATAATTGAGACATGATCGACAATGACAAGCCGCAGGATGAAGCGGTTGAAAAGGAACTGAGCGGCGTGCCGGAAGAATTTCTCGATCAATCGGATGAAGGCACTGCAGAAGAAGAAACCAGTGCGCTGGACGAGGCACTGGATCGCCTGCGTGAAGATCTTGAAGTGGCCAAGCAGGAAGTGCTCTACGCCAAGGCGGAAACGCAGAATGTGCGCCGCCGCATGGAAAAGGACGTGGCTGACGCGCGCGCCTATGCAGCGACTGGCTTTGCGCGTGACGTGCTGAGCGTGGCCGATAATCTGTCGCGCGCCATCGATGTCATCCCCGCTGCCCTGCGCGAAGATGAAACAATGAAGGGCCTTATCGCCGGGATTGAGGCGACCCAGCGCGAGCTGGAGAAGGTGTTTGGCCAGCATGGCGTGACGCGGATTGCCTCTGTCGGGCTTCCACTGGACCCCAATCAGCATCAGGCGATGATGGAAATCCCCAGTGCCGACCATGAGTCGGGAACTGTCATTCAGGAAATGCAGTCTGGTTATATGATCAAGGATCGCCTGCTGCGCCCGGCCATGGTGGGTGTGGCGAAAAAGCCTGATTAATCACGCTTAACATATAGAAATAAAGGTGCGAGGGCGCATGGCTACCTCGCCCCTTAGTATATCAAGTCACAAGTTGCGCCGCATTTTCATCGCGGTGCTTCTTCAGATATTTCATGAAAGGCGTGCCACCCGTGCCGACATCGGGATCATTGCCTGAGTTGGACCCCATCTGCTTGTTGATGTAACTCGCCGCATATTCCAGATGGCGGGTGCGGAACCGCGCAGACTGTTGTACGCAAGCGTTGAAGGCGTCTTTCAGGCTGGGTGATTCAGACGCTTCCACAAAACCGCGCAGGGTGGATTGTGCGGCCAGATCTTCGATAAAGCGGCGGTGCTGCACAGGGCGGTATTTGTGCAATTTGTCCAGAAAGCTTTTCAGCGGGTCATCGGAATGGCCCACATGAAACAACGCATCCATTGCGGGGACTATGCTGGACTGGCTTCCTGTTTGCCCGCGAAAGGCCTGCGGCTTGCCGCCAAATTTTGCGACGCCTTCGTATATCAGCCCGCCTGATGGAAAGGCCGGATTATTGGCCCAGCCATGAATGTACGGGCGCACACGGTTGAAATAGCAATAGGGATCGCATCTTTCACCCATACGGGCGAAATGGCCGTAAATCCTCTCCCACGCGGCGTCCATTTCCACCAGCAGGCGTTCCGCCTCTGCTGCATCGCCCTGTTGCGCCAGCGTCACCAGACGCGCTGCATTATCCAGCAGCACGCCAGCCTCAGCCTCTATCGCCACATGCACCAGCACGAACCAGTTTTCATCCACTCCACCCAGGAAATTCTGGAACATGGCGATGTTCTCGAGGGAAATCAGCTCTGCCTTGTCCAACCTATGCCAATTGTCGAGCACATAGGCAGAATAGGGCAGCAGTGGCGCCTGACCCAGCTGGTCTGCCAGTGCCACAATCGGGCGGGCGAGATTCGCGGGCAAGTGTGCTGGCGGGATTTCTTCACCCCAGACATAGGCCTGCACCAGAAAGGAATAATGGACCATGGCGGTGCGAATTTGCCCTTCCTGCGCGGTACGGGCCCATTCTTCCAGCATGGGATCAGGTAATTGATTGAGGAAGTGTCGGATGCGTCCGCTGGTAAGGAGCGCAGATAATTGGTCTGCTGCCTGAGTTATTGCTGCAAAATCTCCCGGAAGCTGGATCTCATCCACTTCGTAATGCGAAAGGTAGCCCCGCTGACGCGAAAGGCCGTAATCCTTGATCTCCATTTTATAACTCTTGGGCCAGGCGCGGGTTTGGCCGCCCGGACAGTCAGGAAAGTATCAATTGCAACTTGATTCCTCAAGCTGTAGCAGTTGATAAGATCACAGCTTCAGGACCATCTGCATATTGCAGCGGGAATATGGCGTGTCCCAACATTCATTATCCGTCAGCGCGCAGAAGCAGAATTTTTCATACAGCGCCGTCGCCGCTTGGAGCCGGGAATTGGTCTCCAGCCAGACGGACTCGGCATTATGCTCACGTGCAAAGGTGATCAGATCGGCGAGGATGGCAGATCCAACGCCACTTCGTTGTGCAGCAAGATCAGTGGTCATTTTGACCACTTCCATCCAACGCTGTCCATCATCGGGGGCAAGGGCAGCAGGCAGGATTGCGCCTGTTCCGATCACCCAGCCACCGGCATCGGCCATGGCAATATGCCCACCTTTATCAAGGATGGAGGTTTGCGGATGGTCAAGCTGCTGAACATCCTTATCCTCCAGCTCAAACAATTCACCGATCCAGCGCCTGTTCAGCGCGGCAAAGGCTGGCCCGTCAGATGGCTGAAATGGCCGCACAGTCCAGTTTTTCAGTGTCATTTTTCCCCTCCCGGAAAATTCACCAAAACATCATAGGCTGATGCATCCCCAACACCTGCCAGTTTCATCCCATTTCGCAGCCAGAATGCATGCTTGACGATTTCAGCCTGCTGTTCAATCCCATATCGGGTGAGCGGCCAACCCGGTTTCAAGCTATAATCATATCGGGCCCAGGGCATGCGGCGCAACACCAGATACCAACGCCCGCGCGCCTGCACCTGCCACACATGCACCATTTCATGGATGAACAACCCTTGTTGTGTCAGCGATGCAGAAGAAAAATCCTCGCAATAATTATCTGACATTGGGTGGAAATGCACATGCCCGCGAGGGGCCATGGTCACATGCCGTGGCTGGAATGGGAACCATTTGCGCCGCCGGATCATGACCTGGCTGTAATCAATGGCATTGCCAAAGACACTGCGGGCGAGGGCAACCTCGCCCGGTGTTAATGCACGTTCCCCGCCTATCGGGCAGGTTTGGGCATTTGTGGTTTCACTCAGCGCTCTTCGCCTGCGTCACGGATTTCAGCCGGGAAAGTATAGGTGCCGCCGCCTGACACGGTCAGTGTCACATCAGCACTGTCACCTGCCTTGAGTTCAGGGGAAAGGCCAAAAACCATCACATGGGACGCACCAGGAGCAAAAGAGATTTTGGTGCCTTTCTTGATGCCGATAGGAAGCGCTTCCATCATCTGCATCTTGCCTTCATGTTCATTGTAGTCATGCAACATGGCGCTTTCCGCGCCGGCAACTTCTGCCTTGCGAATGGTCAATCCGCGATCGCCATCATAGACAAGGTCGAAATAAACAGCAGCCGGGTTTCCAGCGACTGGCGGCAGGACGATACGGGCATTGGCAACACTCATTCCGGGCACACCTGCAGGCTCTCCCTCAGTCACGGGTTGCTCTGCTTCACCGCATGCAGCCAGAGTAAATGCGGAAGCTGCCAGAAGTGCAGCGCCAAGATGTTTGAAATTCACTGGAAATTCTCCCCCTTTGATACAGTTGCAAAACTAGTCTGCCTGATCCCTTGTGCCAAGGAAAACCGCACCTATATCGCACTCGTAACGAGCTGCCAAAAGTTCCTGCCATTCATGGGGGAACGAAAGTGTGGCGTCCAACTATTTGAAGAGAAATGGGGAATCCATGGCCAAAGTAATCGGTATCGACCTCGGCACCACCAACTCCTGCGTCGCTGTGATGGACGGGGGCAAGCCAAAGGTTATCGAAAATTCCGAAGGTGCACGTACCACACCTTCTATTGTTGCCTTCACCAAGGATGGTGAACGCCTGATCGGTCAGCCGGCAAAGCGCCAGGCTGTGACCAACCCTGACAACACTGTTTTTGCGGTGAAGCGCCTGATCGGCCGCCGGTTCGATGATCCGGTAACCAAGAAGGATACCGAACTTGTCCCTTACACGATTGTGAAGGGCAAGAATGGCGATGCCTGGGTGCAGGCCGGTGGTGAAGATTATTCCCCATCGCAGATTTCTGCCTTCATCCTGCAGAAAATGAAGGAAACCGCCGAGAGTTATCTTGGCGAAACCGTCACGCAGGCTGTGATTACCGTGCCAGCTTACTTCAATGACGCGCAACGCCAGGCGACCAAGGACGCCGGCCAGATCGCCGGTCTTGAAGTGCTGCGCATCATCAACGAGCCGACTGCAGCCGCGCTCGCCTATGGTCTGGAAAAGGATGATGGCAAGACCATCGCCGTATATGACCTTGGCGGCGGTACCTTCGATGTGTCGATCCTCGAAATCGGGGATGGCGTATTCGAAGTGAAGTCGACCAATGGCGATACCTTCCTGGGCGGTGAAGATTTTGACGGAGCGATCGTCGAATATTTGGCTGGTGAGTTCAAGAAGAAGGAAAACATGGACCTGAAGACCGACAAGCTCGCTCTTCAGCGCCTGAAGGAAGCTGCTGAAAAGGCGAAAATCGAACTGTCTTCCAGCCAGCAGACCGAAGTGAACCTGCCCTTCATTACCGCGCGTATGGAGGGTGGCAGCTCTACCCCGCTGCACATGGTTGAAACGCTGACCCGTTCCAAGCTGGAACAGCTGGTGGGCGATTTGATCAAGCGCACGCTGGAACCCTGCAAGAAGGCTCTTGCCGATGCTGGCATTGACAAGGGCGGTGTGGATGAAGTCGTCCTGGTTGGCGGCATGACCCGCATGCCCAAGGTGCGCGAAGTGGTGGAAGAATTCTTCGGCCAGAAACCGCATACCGGCGTGAACCCCGATGAAGTCGTGGCCATGGGTGCCGCCATTCAGGCGGGCGTTTTGCAGGGTGACGTCAAGGACGTGTTGCTGCTCGACGTGACGCCACTGTCACTCGGTATCGAAACGCTGGGCGGCGTGTTCACCCGCATGATCGACCGCAACACCACTATCCCGACCAAGAAGACGCAGACTTATTCCACGGCTGAAGACAATCAGAATGCTGTGACGATCCGCGTCTTCCAGGGTGAACGTGAAATGGCGGCCGATAACAAGCTGCTGGGCCAGTTTGACCTGCTGGGCATTCCGCCTGCACCGCGCGGCGTACCGCAGATTGAAGTGACCTTTGATATTGACGCCAACGGCATCGTGAATGTCAGCGCCAAGGACAAGGGTACTGGCAAGGAACAGCAGATCAAGATCCAGGCTTCTGGCGGTCTGTCCGATGCCGATATCGACCAGATGGTTCAGGATGCCGAAAAGTTCGCGGAAGAGGACAAGAAGCGTCGTGAATCTGCAGAAGCGCGCAACCAGGCGGACAGTCTGGTGCATGCAACTGAAAAGCAACTGGAAGAACATGGCGACAAGATCGACGCCGATACAAAGTCAGCTGTTGAAGCGGCTTTGGCCGAGGCCAAGACTGCTCTGGAAGGCGATGATGTCGATGCCATCAATGCCAAGGCGCAAGCCCTGACCGAAGCTGCCATGAAGATGGGCCAGCAGATTTACGAGAAGGAACAGGCTGCTGCCGCATCGGGTGATGCTGGTGATGCGGCTCCAGAAAAGAAGCAGGATGATGAAGAAGTCGTCGATGCTGAATTCTCGGAAGTCGACGAAGACAATAAGGGCTGATGTCCTGATGGAAACCTTGCCGCCATCGGTGCAAATCGCGCCGGTGGCGGTAGGCGTTTGAGGGGACGGAATAACCGATGCCTGCCACTGAATTTGATTTTTACGAACTACTTGAAGTTTCACGCGATGCTGATGGCGCAACCATCAAGAGCGCCTATCGCAAGCTTGCGATGAAATACCACCCTGATCGCAACCCGGGTGATGCCGAATGTGAAGCGAAATTCAAGGCAATCAATGCGGCTTACGACTGCCTGAAAGACCCGCAAAAACGTGCTGCTTATGATCAATACGGGCATGACGCGTTTCAGCAGGGCATGGGCGGTGGCGGCCATGCTGGTGGCGCGGATTTTGGTGACATTGGCGATATCTTTGAAACCATCTTCGGCCAGGCTTTTGGTGGTGGCGCAGGTGGTGCAAGGCAACGCCCGCGGCGTGGTGCTGACTTGCGTTACGACATGGAAATCACGCTGGACGATGCGTTCCATGGTAAAAGCGCAAAAATCGAAATCGAAGTTTCGCAAAGCTGCGATAGCTGCGATGGTTCCGGCGCGACACCGGGCACAGGCGAGCGCGAATGCAATCTGTGCCATGGTCATGGCAAGGTGCGCGCCAAGCAGGGTTTTTTCGTAGTCGAACGGTCATGCCCCACATGCCATGGGCGCGGCGCTGTGATCGAAAATCCATGCAAGGAATGCCGCGGGGAAGGGCGCGTTGACCGCCCGCAATCCATAGAAGTTGAAATCCCTGCCGGTGTCGATACCGGGACACGCATCCGCCTTTCTGGCAAAGGGGAAGCGGGGCCACGCGGTGCGCCCGCTGGTGATCTTTATATCTTCATCCACGTCCGCCCGCATGCTGTCTATAGCCGGGAAGGGACGACGCTGCTGATGAAGGTACCAGTCAGCTTTACCACCGCCTCCCTTGGCGGTTGTGTGGAAGTGCCTGATCTGGATGGTGGAACCAACCGGCTTGAAATTCCGGCAGGTATCCAATCGGCCAAGCAATTGCGCCTGCGCGGTGCCGGCATGCCGGTGTTGCAGGGGCGTGGACGCGGCGACCTGGTGGCAGAAATTGTGGTGGAAACGCCAACCAAGCTGACCAAGCAGCAACGTGAGATATTGGAACAGTTCCGCGAAACGGAAACCGGCGATGAATGTCCTGAAAGCAAGGGCTTTTTTGACCGGCTTAAAGATGCATTCGGGGCGTAAGTTGGTGGGCATTAGCCCATGCGTTCGATAACTTCAGCCCTGATCATCTCAATCAAATCAGGTTTAAGCCGCCCCGCCTCCAGTTCCTCTTCCAGAATGGCCATGAATGCCGCGCGCTTGAAGCCAGTGCAGTCCTCAACCGCTATAGGGTGATCCAGGGTTGAACAGATCAGGTCAATCATCCGTTCGGCCCCATGCAGTCGACCCCATAAATAGTCGTTTTCACGATAGGAGCGGCTGAAAAAGGCCCCGAAATTGTAGAATTCAATGCCGCGCAAGGTGGCATGGGTGCCGCCTTCGCGGATAGATCGCGCATCATCGGGTGAAATGCGATCCACCTTCACTGAATTATATTCGGTAAGCCCTTCATTATGCAGCAGGGGCAGGGTGGCAACATCATAGAATGGGAAACCTAGATAGGTCAGCAACATCCGCCGGCGGAGTGACTTGGGAACTTCATCCAATGCCTCTGCAAATAATTGCTCTGCCCGTTCATCCACCTCTTCCAGCAGCCGGTGGCCCTCAAGATAATCCAGCAGAATGCCGGGTTCGGTCAGGACATTTGCAGCAACACCAGCAAAATCCGGACCCAGTGAATCTGGATGATCACGTTCGAAATAGAGGCTGAGGATAGAATAGATCCTGTCCCGCGCCAGATCGAGCGCATCATCGGGTACCTCTGGATCTACCTCCCAATCGCGTGCCAGTCTGCGTGCCAGTAGACGCAAGCGACGGATGCGGAAGCTGATATCATGCGCACGGAAAAACTGGATCGCATCATCGCTCGCCCCGCCTTTGGGGGATGACAAGGTATCCAGCCCGCGCCGTTCCAATTCTTCGCGCAGCGCAAGTTCTATATCACCGGCATCATGCAAACCCAGCTGCGGCGCAGCATGAAAAGCCAGCGAGGCAAGCCTTTCGATAATGCCACCAAACTTCGCCTGCGCATAAGAATGGAAGGCATATCCAGCATCCTCAGCCGCAGCCTGTTGTGCCTTGTTTCGCCAGCTTTTGAGTCGTTTGGTTGTTGGCCGGTCCAAAAACAGTGTCAGGCCAAACAGTTTTTCAACCGCGCGTTCCACGTCCGGGCGCAAGCCGTGTACGATACGGTTGATGCGCGCAGCATCACGAGATTGCTTGTCCAGCGCCTCAAGATTGTCCCTGATCGGCTGCTCACGCGGGATAATAGAGACAGAACCGAAAATGGCTTCAAAAAAGCCCACCTCCTTCTGAAACTCATCGCCCAGCGTCGCAAAACGATCCGGTCTTGGATCGATATATACAAAACGGCGATCCACCTCGCGTTGGGCAGGGCGGCCCTGCAATGAGGCGATAGCGCTGCCAAACGGCTTGTTCACCAGAACCGACCCATCAATCAGCGAGACATATTCGGCAGCCTGTTCACGCAAATGCACCGGCATGGTGCGGTGGAGGAAAGCACGGCGCCCACTCCATTCCCGATTTCGGCGTTCGGCCAAGCGATCAATTTCATTCAACCGCAAGGCCGGGAATGCGCCGGGGAAGCTGGCCGTGGCACGCGCGGCAAAGGTCAACTCGATCGGGTCAGCAATATCCACGCCACCTTCGCGCGGGGTCTGCCCGGCAAAGCTGATCGGCAGGCGGTGCTCGCTCTCCTTCACCACAGCCGGACTGTTCAATCGCAGCATTTCCAGGTGTCCGCGAAAATCAGTTGCAGTCACGTTCAGATCTATTGGGTGACCGGGGGGCAGCAGCGGCGGGCTTGCATCAGATGTACGCATCGCTTCGAATGCGTCAAACAGCAGCCCGGAAAAATTATCGCCAGAAAACGGTGGCTGAAACCAACGCCCACGCATGAAGCGTGAAACCTTGTGGCGCACTTCATCACGTGTTTCGGGCGCAACGCTTTCGCTCACCACATTGCCAGAGCGGCGAAGGACCCATTCGACAAAGGGTTGCGCCCAAAATTTGGCAAAACGCCACATCGGACGTGCATCAGGGTCAACCAGACGTTCTACATCGGCATTTTCCAACCACAGATCAGTCAGCGGATCGAGAGATTGGCCCGAATGTATCGCCTGGGCCAGAAAGATGGCATTTATACCCCCCGCACTGGCCCCGGTCAAAATATCGGACAGGACACGCAGCCGCATATCATGCTTGTCCTTAAGGCATTCCAGCAAGTCCCAATACACCTGCTGTGTGCCGCCCTGGATCGTCTCACCAGCTGTAGAGGCGCGGCTTGCCCGGGTGAGCTGCCATAATTCCTTGGTGACGCCATGCATATAGACCGCCAGGCTGACACCGCCATAACAGACCAGCGCGATCCTGAGTTCCTTTTGCCGCATTGTGATGTGATGGCAGTTTTTTTGTCGAGCCGCCACGGCTTACCGTGAAATTGGCTTGGCATAACGCGAACAGACCCCCATTTTGCAAATGGGGTCCCGACGAAAGCAGGCCATGAAATACCTGATTGTCCACGCACATCCTTCTAACGAAAGCTTCAGCAATGCGATGACCGAAAGGGCGGTCGCGAGTTTGGAAGCCACCGGGCATTCGGTCATCGTGTCTGATCTGTATCGGATGCAATTTGACCCTATTTCCGACCGGCGAAATTTTTCCTCTGTGCTTGATTCGCAGCATTTCGACATCCAGCTGGAAGAAAAGCATGCGGCTGCAAATGATGGTTTTGTTGCTAAAATATCAGATGAAATGCGCAAACTGGAATGGTGCGATGTCCTGATTTTCCAGTTTCCGATCTGGTGGCTCAGTGTTCCGGCCATATTGAAAGGCTGGATCGATCGGGTGTTTGCCTGCGGTTTTGCCTATGGCGGGGGGCGTCATTTCGAAACAGGAATATTCAAGGGCAAGCGGGCTATGTGTGCGCTCACGCTTGGAGGCAAGGTCGAAAATTATCGCGATGGCAGCACTTATGCCGATATCGACCATGTGCTGTATCCCATCAAGCGGGGCGTATTTGAATTTTTGGGCTTCACGGCAGTTGATCCCTTCGCCGTTTATGCGCCTACGCGGATGACCGATGCAGAGCGGGCAGATGCATTAGATGATTATGCGGCCTATTTGCTGGGGTTAGCCGGCAACTGAACTTGCGTTCTGCAAATGTTCTGTTTATCGAACGCGCATGGCCAAGCCCAAAAAACGATTTATTTGTCAGGCATGCGGCAGTGTATCACACCGCTGGCAGGGGCAATGCCCCGACTGTGCAGAATGGAACACGATGGCAGAGGATGCGCCTGCCACGGTCTTTTCGAACAAGCACGATTTGTCCAACGGCGGACGCGCGGTGGAGTTCGTCCCTCTCAACACGCCCACCGAACTGCCGCAGCGCAGCACCACCGGATTGGCAGAATTCGACCGGGCGCTGGGTGGTGGGCTGGTGCCGGGTTCAGCCATATTAATGGGCGGAGATCCCGGTATCGGCAAGTCCACCCTGTTGCTGCAGGCTGCAGCCAGTATTGCGCGCCGCGGACAAGATGTTGTCTATGTCAGTGGCGAAGAGGCAGCCGGGCAAGTGCGTATGCGGGCATCGCGCCTTGGACTGGTCGATGCGCCGATACAGCTCGCCTCTGAAACCAGCGTGCGTGATATTTTGACGACTTTGGGTGAGATGCAGGCCCCCGCCATGCTGGTGATTGATTCTATCCAGACCATGCATTCCGATACGATAGAGGGCGCGCCAGGAACCGTTAGCCAGGTGCGCGGCTGTGCATTCGAACTGATCCGCTATGCCAAGGAAAATGGCGTCGCGCTGGTGCTGGTGGGCCATGTAACCAAGGATGGCAGCATCGCCGGCCCGCGCGTGTTGGAGCATATGGTCGATGTGGTGATGAGTTTTGAGGGCGAACGCAGTCACCAGTACCGCATTCTGCGCGCGCTGAAGAACCGCTTTGGCCCGGTTGATGAAATTGGCGTTTTTTCCATGGAGCGGGAAGGGCTGGCAGAGGTCAGCAACCCGTCCATGCTGTTCCTTTCAGGCCGGGACCAGCCACTGGCTGGCAGTGCGGTTTTCCCCGCGCTGGAAGGGACACGACCAGTGCTGGTGGAAATTCAGGCACTTATTGTGCGCTTACAATCAGGGGCCACGCCGCGGCGGTCAGTGGTGGGATGGGACAACAGCCGGTTGGCCATGTTGCTGGCCGTGCTGGAATCGCGTTGCGGGCTCAATTTCAGTTCGGCGGAAGTCTATCTCAATATTGCGGGGGGGTATCGCCTGTCAGATCCGGCGGCAGATCTTGCTGTGGCTGCCGCCCTGGTTTCTGCCTTGGCGGACAGGCCATTGCCGCAGCAGAGCGTGTGGTTTGGAGAGATTTCCCTGGCGGGAGAGATTCGTCCTGTTGCGCACTCATCCCTGCGGCTGCGTGAATCAGCAAAACTTGGCTTTGCCCGCGGTTACGGCCCATCCGATGCCAAGACCGGGTCATCCGCCCTGGAATATTTCGGAATGGCTCAATTGGCGAACCTCGTTGACCGGATCATGGCAAACGCATAATTCACGCCCATGAATCTATTTGATATCATTGTCGTGATTATCGTCGGCGTTGCCGCCATCGGTGGCTTCATGCGCGGCCTTGTACAAGAAGTGCTGTCACTTGCAGCCTGGGCTTTGGCGGCTGTGGCGATTTATTCGCTGCATCAACCGCTGACCGAACAACTCAGCAATTATTTAGAAAGTGATCCTGCGACTGCCATTCTGGCCTTCGCGTTGCTGCTGCTGATCCCTTATGCCGCGATGAAGGTTATTGCCAACAATGTGGGCAAGGCATCGCGCAATTCTATCCTTGGCCCTATCGACAGGGTGTTGGGGTTTGGATTTGGCCTTTTGAAAGGCGCACTGATCACTGTATTTGCCTTTTCTGTTCTGGTGCTGGGGTATGACACAGTATGGGGTTACAAGGGGCGGCCAGAATGGATCGTGGCGGCTCGAAGCTATCCCTTCATTGATGCCGCCTCGCGTGATCTGGTTGCGATCATCGCCGAAAGGCGGGCGCAGCTGCAGAAAGAGTCGGACGCCGCCGAATGAGTGCTGGTTCAACCGGCAAGCTCTACACACCGCAATTGCTTGCCCTGGCCACACAATTGGCCGTATTTCCGCTGGATCGGGAATTTCAGCTAACAGCATCTCTTCGTTCGCGTAGCTGCGGCAGCACATTGTCTCTGGGCCTCGATCTTGATCAAGATGGGCGCATTTGCGCCATTGGCATGAAGGTTTCCGCATGCGCAGTTGGCCAAGCTTCGGCCACTGTGATGGCGCAATCAATGATGGGGCAGAGTGTATCCTGCATCATGGCTGCGACGGATGAAATTGATACCTGGTTGGCTGGTAAGGGGAATTTGCCTGAACTGTCTGGCTTCGCAGTGCTGGAAGCTGCGCAGCCATATCATGGCCGGCACGAAGCCTTGCTCTTGCCGTGGAAGGCCGCATGTGACGCGCTTTCCAATGCGCATGGCGCCAGCTAGAGCAGCTAATCAGCAAGACAGGGGGGGGACAGCATCAATGTCAGAGGCTGCGGCACTTGCAGGTAGAGAGCCTAGTGAAAAAGAAATCCGTTTGGTCATTGCCGCCAGTTCAGCGGGAACCGTGTTCGAATGGTATGATTTCTTTATTTACGGCACACTTTTTGCCCTGATCGGCAAGGCTTTCTTCCCCAGCGATAATGAAACCTTGCAGGTCTTGCTGGTTTGGGCTGGCTTTGCGATTGGTTTCGGCTTCAGGCCCCTGGGCGCGATCATGTTCGGCTTTCTGGGTGACAAGCTGGGGCGCAAATATACATTTCTGGTAACTGTTACCCTGATGGGTATTGCCACGGCTGGTGTAGGCCTGGTGCCGAATGCCGCCAGTATTGGCTTATGGGCGCCAGCCATCGTAATTTTGCTTCGAATTTTGCAAGGATTGGCCTTGGGCGGCGAATATGGTGGTGCAGCGATTTACGTTGCGGAACATGCCCCGCCTGCAAAACGTGGCTTTTACACCAGCTTCATTCAGGCCAGCGTGGTCGGCGGATTTGTATTGTCTATCATAGTTGTACTGGCATGCCGTGCATTAATCCCGTCAGATCAATTCGCTGAATGGGGCTGGCGTATACCATTCCTCCTCTCTGTCATCTTGCTGGCCATTTCGCTGTGGATGCGCCTGAAACTGTCGGAAAGCCCGGTGTTTCAGGCAATGAAGGCAGAAGGCGAAATTGCCGGAAATCCTTTTGTCGAAAGCTTCACTTATCCCGGCAACCCCAAGCGGATATTTGTTGCGCTGTTCGGTGTGACCGGGATTTTGACGACAATCTGGTACACCGCATTCTTTTCCAGCCTTTCATTTCTGCAACGCGATATGCGCCTGGATGCTGAAACAGTGGAGCTGATCATGCTGGCTGCGGGCACGATCGCCATGACGTTTTACATATTCGTCGGCAAATGGTCTGACCGCGTGGGGCGGAAAAAACCGATCATCATCGGTGGCATCACGATGCTAGTGCTGATGTTTCCTGCATTCTGGTTGATTGGGCATCTTGCCAATCCTGGCTTGGCAGAAGCGGCGGAACGCAATCCTGTGGTTGTATCTGGCCCGCAATGCGTGACAGATCCCTTTGCCGAATTGTTTGATCGTGAACAGAGTGACTGTGGCAAGATCCTGGGGGCTCTGACATCAAGTGGGGTGGCCTATGCACTGGAACCCGGCAACACATTGAGCCTTACCGTCAGTGGCAATGATGTGACCATTGAAAAAGACTGGTTCTCAAGCGCTGCTGTGATGCGAGATGGTCTGCAAAGTCATTTGAGCAATGCAGGATTCGACTTTTCGCTCCAGCAGCCTCCATTCATCAATCTGGCAGGAATTGTTGGTATCCTGTTGGTGTTCGGGGCGCTCTCTGCCCTGACCTATGGATCGGTAGCTGCATTGCTCAGCGAAATGTTTCCGCCGCGTATTCGCTACAGTTCCATGTCCATTCCCTATCACATCGGCGCTGGTTATCTGGGCGGTTTCCTGCCGCTGATTTCAGGGGTAATCGTGGCCAGCACAGGGAATATCTATTCGGGTCTCTGGTACACATGGGTTGTGGTGGCATTTGGCCTGGTCGTGGCATGGTGGGGCATACCTGATGGGCCTCCCAGAGATTTTACAGATGATGTTAGCTAAATCACCGCCGGCCAGTCTGCGTTTATCCGTCGATCAATCTGCGCTCGCCAGCAATTGGCGCGCTTTGGATCATATGTCTGGCACGGCTCTGGCTGGTGCAGCGGTAAAGGCAGATTGTTATGGTCTGGGCGTAGAAGCCTGCGTGCCTGCATTACGCGATGCCGGCGCGAATGAATTCTTTGTTGCGCATTGGTCAGAGGTGTCAGACGTTGCGAGACACGTCCCGCCTGCACAGATTGCCGTACTACATGGGCCACTGATCGATGCAGATGTGGCTTATGCCTGCGCGACAGGTGCTGTGCCAGTTATCAATTCGCTGGAACAAGCAATACGCTGGGCAGGCGGCGGCGGCGGGCGCTGCCATGTCATGGTTGATAGCGGGATCAATCGCCTTGGCTTGAGCCCTGCCGATCTGGCTGATCCTGCCATTGCCCGGCTCGACATCGATATTCTGATGTCGCACCTCGCCTGCGCGGATGAGGATAGCGCGATGAACGCACGCCAGCTTGCCCGCTTTCAGCAAATTACCCCGCAAGTAAACCATCGCCGCTTGAGCCTGGCCAATAGTGCGGGCGTGGCCTTGGGCAGCAAATATGCCTTTGATCTGACGCGCCCCGGCCTTTCGCTTTATGGCGGTATTCCCCGGCCGGAACTGGCGGAAGTGATCCGTCAGGTCGCCACACCGCAAGCCGCACTGATTCAAACCCGCCAGATCTCAGCCGGAGATAGCGTGGGATACAATGCCACCTTCACCGCCACGCATGCGATGCGAATTGGCGTTGTGTCATTAGGCTATGCCGATGGTATCCTGCGCGCGTGGAGTGGGGCGCATTTCAAATACGGCGAATGTGAATTGCCGATCCTGGGCAGGGTTTCGATGGACATGATCGTTATCGATCTGTCTGCTGCACCAGATTTGCGGGAAGGGGATTGGGTGGAACTGCCTTATTTTCTGCCCACTGCTGCGCAGCAAACCACTCTATCTCAATATGAATTACTGACCCTGCTTGGGACACGACTGAAGTAGTAACAGTTGCAATGTTGCACTGCAGTTTGTGCAAGTGCTAAGTCGAATATCGATTCTTGTACGGGAATTCGCACATGGCAAAAAAAAGTGATGGAACTGACGGCCCTGTAATCGTCAAGAAATACGCCAACCGTCGGCTCTATAACACTGCCTCATCCAGCTATATTACTCTTGATGATCTGGCTGGCATGGTGCGGGAAAATGTCGAGTTTCAGGTGCTGGATGCCAAGACAGGCGACGACATCACCCATTCGATCCTTACACAGATCATAATGGATGAAGAATCGAACGGCGAACAAATGTTGCCGGTCAGTTTCCTGCGTGAATTGATTTCTCTCTATGGCAATTCGATGCAGAACATGATGCCGTCATATCTCGATGCGGCCATGGCCAATTTCCGCGAAAATCAGGGCAAGATTCGCGAGGCTTTTGAAAACAGCCCGCTTGCCAAACTTCAGGAAACGCAGATGGCCATGATGCGGGCAGCAACCAAGGCATTTATGCCGGGTGCCGTCAGCCAAGGCGCCAAGGCAACCGCTGAACCGGAAGCAGAAGAGGAAAACGAGCTCGATGCCTTGCGGAAGCAGATGGCAGCCATGCAGAAGAAGCTGGACGATCTCGGCAATTAAGGCGAGGGGAGGCGCAGTCCACCCCAACCAGATTCGCCAAGCAGGAAATTTCTTAAAGTGTCCCAGATTCGCCATGCCCTGTCGGTCAAACGTGCCGATGATTTTGCCGCCTGGTATCAGGAAGTCATCAGTGCCGCCGATATGGCCGAAGAATCAGGCGTTCGTGGCTGCATGGTCATCAAACCCTGGGGCTATGGCATTTGGGAACGTATCCAGCGTTTGATGGATGACCGGATCAAGGCAGCCGGTGTCCAGAACTGCTATTTCCCGATCTTCATTCCGCTTGCCAATTTCGAACGTGAGGCCGCACATGTTGAAGGCTTTGCCAAGGAAATGGCCGTTGTCACTCATCACCGCCTGATCGCCGATGGCAAGGGTGGGCTGATCCCTGACCCCAAGGCCAAGCTGGAAGAACCGCTGGTGGTACGCCCGACATCTGAAACCATTATTGGCGATGCCATGGCACGCTGGGTGCAGAGCTGGCGCGACCTGCCATTGCTGACCAATCAATGGGCCAATGTCGTGCGCTGGGAAATGCGTACCCGTATGTTCCTGCGCACCAGTGAATTCCTGTGGCAGGAAGGGCATACTGCGCATGAAGACCGCGAAGATGCGGTGAAAGAAACGCATCGGGCGCTCGAAATGTATCGCGCCTGTGCCGAGGAGGATCTGGCGCTGCCCGTCGTGACGGGCGAGAAGCCGGAGAATGAACGTTTCCCCGGCGCAGTCGAGACCTGGTCGATCGAAGCGATGATGCAGGATGGCAAGGCGCTGCAGGCAGGCACATCGCATTATCTTGGAACCAATTTTGCCCATGCGGCAGGGATCAAGTATCAGGACCGCGAAGGCAGCGAGCAATTCTGCCATACCACCAGTTGGGGCGTATCCACCCGCATGATCGGCGGTGTGATCATGGCCCACGGCGATGATGATGGATTACGCGTGCCCCCGCGCATCGCACCGCATCAGGTGGTGATCCTGCCCATGCTGCGTGACAAGCCGGAAGACGAGGCGCTGCTGGCCTATTGCGAGGAAGTACGAGCAGCAATTGCTGCGCAATCCGCCTGTAACGAAGCTGTGCGTGTGCTGCTGGACAAGCGACCGGGCAAGGCAGCTTCGAAGCGTTGGGATTGGGTCCGCAAGGGTGCGCCCATCGTGATCGAGGTTGGCTCTCGTGACATGGAGGGCAGCAAACTGGCCGTGCTTCGTCGTGATCAGCTGTGGAATGCCGATAATGGCAAACCCAATTTTGATTTTGCCGATCGCAATGGTTTCATTGAACGCATTGGTGCTGTGCTGGAAGAGATTCAGGATAACCTTTTTGCAGAGGCGCGTGATCGCCGCGATGCCAATATCACCCGGGGTGTGACCAGCATGGCAGAGGTTGCGGCCTTTTACGATGGCGCCAATAAATATCCCGGCTGGCTGGAAGTGCAGTGGTCCAAACCCACGGGCGCTGCATTGGAAAAGGTTGTTGAACAGCTGAAAGAGCTGAAGCTGACCATCCGCAACGTACCCAGCAATGCTGCGGCGGCAGATGGCACCTGTATCTTTACCTGTGAGCCAGCAGTGGAACGCATTCTGATCGCCAGGGCATATTGATTTGGCGGGCAAGCAGCCTTCCCGGCGGCCGCAGGGCATGCCATCCCGTGAACAGATCCTGGAATTTCTGCAAACATCCGATACGCCCGCCGGCAAGCGCGAGATTGCCAAGGCCTTCGGGCTGAAGGGACAGGAAAAGATCACCCTCAAACGCTTGTTGAAGGATATGGCGGAAGAGGGGCTGATCGATGGCAAGCGCACCGCATATCACCGCATGGGTGGCGTGCCCAAGGTCACCGTGCTGCGCGTGGTTGATATTGATGATGGCGAGGCGATTGCCGTGCCGGACAATTGGCCGCCGGATGCGCCGGGGGAACCGCCGCGTCTTGTGATGCATGAACGCAAAGGGGGCAGGGGGGCAAAACCTATGCCAGCCCTGAAGCGCGGCGACCGCGTGCTGTCACGGACCGAAGAAACGGAACGGGGCTGGATCGCCCACCCAATGAAGAAATTGCCCGCCCGCACCGAAGGGTTGATGGGCGTGGTGGAACTGGATGGCAGCGGCAAAGCGTGGCTGGCCCCGGTAGACAAGCGTATTCGCAATTCCACCCTCATTGCAGATCTGGCTGGGGCAGAGGAAGGCCAACTCGTGCTTGCAGAACGCGTGGGCCGGTCCGATCGTGCTGGCGTGAAAGTGGTTGAGGTGGTGGGTGACCCGCTTGCCCCCAAAAGCTTCAGCCTGATCGCAATTGCCAAGCACGGCATTCCGCATATCTTCCCAGAAGAGGCATTGTCAGAGGCAGAGCGCGCGGCACAATTGCCCCTGAGCCCTGACCATCGCGAAGATTTGCGCCATATCCCCATTGTTGCCATCGATCCGGCAGATGCACGCGACCATGACGATGCGATTTGGGCAGAACCAGATGGACAGGGCGGCTATCGTGCCATTGTCGCCATCGCCGATGTCAGCTTCTACGTCCGCCCTGGTGGTGCGATCGATCGGGAGGCGCGTAAACGCGGCAATTCGGTCTATTTCCCAGACCGTGTCGTGCCGATGTTGCCCGAAGTTCTATCCGCCGATGTCTGCTCGTTAAAGGAAGGGCAGGATCGCGCGTCGATGGTCTGCCATTTCCATATCTCGCCGGAAGGAAAAGTGGGCAAGCCGCGCTTTACCCGCGCCATCGTGCGTATTGCGCATAACATTGCCTATGAAGATGCGCAGACAGCGATCGATAAAGGTGACGCGCCCGAGTACCTCAGCAATCTTTGGGGTGCGTGGAAACTGCTCGTCGCCGCGCGTGCTGCGCGTGACCCGCTGGAGCTGGAACTGCCCGAACGGCGCGTGATGCTGGACGATAAGGGCGGCATTGCCGAAATCGCCGTGCGTGAACGGCTCGACGCGCATCGCGTGGTGGAAGATTTCATGATCGCCGCCAATGTCTCTGCGGCCAAGGCGCTGGAAGCGAAAACCGCGCCCGTGGTCTATCGCGTGCATGAGCCGCCTGCGCGCGAGAAACTGATTGCGTTACGCGATTACCTTGCCACCATGGATATGAAACTCGCACTGGGTCAGGTCATCACTCCCGGACTGTTCAACCGCATGTTGAAAGATGTCAGTGACGAAGCGGAAAAGCTTCAGGTGATGGAAGCGGTGCTGCGCAGCCAGATGCAGGCATATTATGGCCCCGCCAATGCCGGGCATTTTGGGTTGGCGCTGGGCAGCTATGCGCACTTCACCTCGCCGATCCGCCGCTATGCCGACCTGCTTGTGCATCGCGCGCTGGTGGATGCTTATGGCTTGGAACAGCCCAAGCCAAAGATGGATTTGCCCGAAGGCACGGGTTTGGCAGACCGTGATCGCCAATCCTTGCAACAGGTGACGGACGCCATCAGCCAGGCAGAACGCCGCGCGATGGAGGCAGAGCGCGATACGATTGATCGTTATGTCGCTGCATGGCTCTCATCACGTGTGGGTGAGATTTTCGATACTCGCATCACCGGCGTGCAGGGCTTCGGCTTCTTTGCCACCATCATGGGGCTTGGTGGGGATGGGCTGGTGCCCATTTCAACTTTGGGTGCGGAACATTTCCGCCATGATGAGGCGGCGCAGGTGCTGGTGGGGGAAAGCAGTGGCACACGCTATGCGGTGGGTGACCGGCTGAAACTAAAGCTGGCCGAGGCCAATGCACTGACAGGCGCACTGAAATTCGTACCGGTGGATAGTGACGGGATGGAGATTGAACCGCGTGGCAATCGCGCCCCGCCTCGCCGCAAGCAGGGCAAATATGTGGCTGGAAAACGTGGGCGCCCGTCCAATATCCGCCATCAGGGCCGGCGTCGATAATTCACCAGATCATGCCTTGTCATCATCCTCATCATAACCTTCTGGAATGATGTAGAGTGGGCAGGGAAGAGTGCCCGCACTGGTAGAGAAGTGCGTGACCAGTGGCCCGGGGTTGGTCCCTTCTGCTGCCCCCAGGACAAGTGCAGCAACCTCCTGATGCTCTTCAATAAATTCACGGATCAGCGCCTGTGCCTTGCCCACTTTCACCGTGATGGAAGGCATGATGCCGATTTCGCTGAGTAAATTGCCTGCTGCAGCATGGGCCAGCATTTCGGCCCGATCGCGCGCTTCTTGTTCTATCGTGGCCTGCACGCCGCCAAATGCGCTGACATTCTGCTGTGCAACAATACCCAGTATATGTACCGCACCATCTGCCGCCGCTGCTCGCCTTGCCGCAAAACGAAGCGCAGCACGCGCCTCTTCGGTTTCGTCCATTACAACCAGAAATACGCGCATCCGGTCCCTCCTCATGCGCTGATATCTGCTGAAAACCTATTCATGGCAAGACGCTTGCCGTTACGGCGCGAATAGGCCAGAGGCATTTTCATCACCCAGGAAGAAAAAGGTACACAGCAAAGATGCCTATCGAAATCAAAATGCCAGCCTTGTCCCCGACAATGGAAGAAGGGACGCTGGCGCGTTGGTTGGTAAATGTTGGAGATCAGGTCTCTGCCGGTGATATCATGGCAGAGATCGAAACTGACAAGGCAACTATGGAGTTTGAAGCTGTAGACGAGGGTACAATCGCCTCCATTCAGGTTGAGGCCGGCTCTGAAAATGTGAAGGTTGGCACGGTTATCGCCATTCTGGCTGAAGAGGGTGAGGATGTGGATGCCGCTGCATCTGCCAGTGTGGCACCTACAGTTCCCAAAGGAGAATCGGCGCCTGCACCTGCACCATCTGACTCACCTGCGCCCTCAGCGCCAACACCTTCGCCATCACCGGCCCTGGCAGCGAAGGATAACCGTATTATCGCATCGCCCTTGGCCAAGCGTATTGCAGAACAGAAGGGTGTGGATCTTTCCGCCATCACCGGCAGTGGGCCCAATGGGCGTATCGTGAAGGCAGACGTGGAAGGCGCACAACCCGCAGCAGCTGCAGCGGCACCTACCGCCAGCGCGCCTGCTCCCGTGGTAAGCGCTCCTGTCGAAGCTCAAACCTTCGGTATTCCGCACACGGCCGAAAAGCTTTCCAATATGCGTAAGACGATTGCGCGCCGCCTGACAGAGAGCAAGCAGCAGGTTCCGCATATTTACCTGACGGTGGATATCCAACTCGACGCACTGCTCAAGCTTCGTGGCGAGCTGAATGCCGCGCTGGAGCCGCAGGGTGTGAAGCTGTCAGTCAATGACCTTCTGATCAAGGCGCTGGCAAAATCACTGATCCAGGTGCCCAAATGCAATGTGCAATATGCAGGCGACCAGCTGATCAGCTTTGAGCGCGCAGATATTTCGGTTGCCGTATCGATCCCGGCTGGCCTGATCACACCGATCGTGGTGGATGCGGGCAGCAAGAGCGTCTCGGCGATCTCGACTGAGATGAAGGATCTGGCGGGCCGCGCGCGCGATGGCAAGCTGATGCCGGAAGAATATCAGGGCGGCACCGCCTCGCTCTCCAATATGGGCATGTATGGCATCAAGCAGTTCGAAGCCGTCATCAACCCGCCGCAGGGCATGATCATGGCCATCGGTGCGGGCGAGCAGCGCCCTTATGTGGTCGACGGCGCTTTGAGCGTGGCCAGTGTGATGAGCGCAACGGGCAGCTTTGACCACCGTGCGATTGACGGTGCCGATGGTGCCCAGCTGATGCAAGCCTTCAAGCAGTTGGTTGAAAACCCGCTGGGGCTGGTGGCTTGATCTATGGCGGGTGAACGCCAGCCACTGATCCGTTGTACCGCCATGCCTACCGATATGAACCCCTATGGCGGGGTGTTCGGGGGCTGGTTGATGAGCCAGATGGCGCTGGGTGCCGGATCGCTCGCCAGCCGGGTGGGGCAGGGCAAGGCTGTGGTCGTGTCTGCCACGGATTTCTCCTTCCCTGGCGCGATGAAGCTGGGTGACGAGTTAAGTGTTTATGGCGAAATCGCTGCCACTGGAAACACCTCACTCACCATCACAATCGAAGCGATTGGCCGCGATCGAGACAGTGAGAAAACTGTCAAAGTGGCCAGCGGAACTTTTAAATTCGTATTGCTAGACAATAATGATCGCCCGCGCCCCGTTGCGGCGGCGAAAAATCTCTCCCCGGGGAATTAATTATGCCTGATACTTCTTACGACGTTATTGTTCTTGGTTCTGGCCCTGGTGGCTATGTCGCGGCGATCCGCTGCGCGCAGCTGGGCCTGAAAACCGCGATAGTGGAGCGTGAAAATCTGGGCGGCATTTGCCTCAACTGGGGCTGTATCCCCACAAAGGCGCTGCTGCGTTCTGCGGAGATCCTCCATTTCGCCCAGCATGCCAGCGATTACGGGTTGAAGATCGCAGGCAAGATTGAAGCTGATCTGGAAGCAGTGGTGAAGCGGAGCCGCGGGGTGGCGAAACAGCTCAATCAAGGCGTCACTCACCTGATGAAGAAGAACAAGATCACGGTGCATATGGGTGAGGGCACGCTGACTGGCGCGACCAGTCTGACCGTGAAAGGTGGCGCCTCCGGTTCTGGGGCAGAGGAAAAACTCTCTGCCAAGCATGTAATCGTGGCGACAGGTGCCCGCGCGCGCGAGTTGCCCTTTGCCAAGGCAGATGGAAAGCGCATCTGGACCTATCGCCATGCGATGACTCCGCCTGAAATGCCCAGCAAGCTGCTGGTCATGGGATCTGGTGCGATCGGCATAGAGTTCGCTAGCTTCTACAATGATCTGGGCGCTGATGTGACCGTGGTCGAAATGCTCGACCGCATCGTGCCGGTTGAGGATAAGGACGTGTCCGCTTTCCTTGAAAAGGCACTGGTGAAGCAGGGCATGACGATCATGACCGGCGCCGGTGTGGAAGCGATTGATGTCGGTGCCAAGGGCGTGAAGGCCAAAATCAAAGATAAAGATGGCAAGGTGTCCGAGCACGAGTTCAGTCATGTGATCTCTGCCGTTGGCATTGTGCCCAACACCGAAAATATTGGCCTTGAAAAGCTGGTCGATATGGATCGCGGCTTTATTCAGATTGACGATCTGGGTCGCACCAAGTCCAAAGGGCTATGGGCGATTGGCGATTGCACACCCGGCCCGTGGCTGGCGCATAAGGCCAGCCATGAAGGCGTGACTGCAGCAGAGGCGATTGCGCAGGAACTGGGCGTGAAGGGCCTGCACCCGCATGGGTTGGACCGTAACAATATCCCCGGCTGTACCTATTGCCACCCGCAGATCGCCAGCGTTGGGATGACAGAGGAAAAGGCAAAAGAGGCAGGATATGAGGTGAAGGTAGGCATGTTCCCCTTCATCGGTAATGGCAAGGCAATTGCGCTGGGTGAGGCAGAAGGCTTCGTCAAAACCGTGTTTGATGCCAAGACTGGCGAATTTCTGGGCGCGCATATGATCGGCGCGGAAGTGACCGAGATGATCCAGGGCTATGTCGTGGGCAAAACTCTCGAAACGACCGAGGCGGAACTGATGCAGACCGTGTTCCCGCACCCAACCATCAGCGAAAGCATGCATGAAAGCGTGCTGGCCGCTTATGGACGCGCGCTGCATATCTAACAGCTGCCGCGCCAATTAAAAAAGCCCCACCAAACGGAGGGGCTTTTTTAATTGGCGGACAGGGTGGGATTCGAACCCACGGTGAGCTTGCACCCACGGCGGTTTTCAAGACCGCTGCATTCAACCGCTCTGCCACCTGTCCGTTGTTGGCGCAGCTAGCGTGCAATTTATCGTCTGTCACCCTTGATTCAGCCTTTACCCAATGTTTCGTTGTTTCGTGTTCAGGCGAAGTATGACACAAGGAAGCCCATGAATATTCGTGTGTTTCCTGTTTTTCTTGGGCTGGCGCTGGCATTGGGTGCGCCAAATATTTCCTATGCGCAGGATCAGGACGTCCAGCATGAATTGTCATTTGACGCTTATTTGCAGCTTCTGATTGCCAGGGCGCGGGCAGAAGGGGTGAGCGAGGCAACGCTGGAACGTATGACTGCTGGGCTGACACCGAATCAGCGCGTGATTCGCCTGGATCGTTCGCAACCTGGCACCCCCACGCGCAGCGGTTACCCAGCGCTTGCCCCCTATATTGCGCGACATGTCGACAATGCCCGGATCAGTGGCGGGCGTGGCGTCTATCGCGAAAATATCAATACGCTTGCCCGGATAGAGCGGGAATATGGCGTTCCGGGTGAAATCGTGGTGGCCATTTTCGGCCACGAAACGGCGTATGGCCGTGTGAAGGGTACATTCGATCTGGCGCAAGCTCTGGCGACATTGGCCTGGGAAGGGCGCAGGCGGGAATTGTTCGCTGGCGAATTTGTGGAGCTGATGAAGGTCGCAGATAAAGGCTATCCCCGCTCTACATTGGTTGGCAGCTGGGCAGGTGCCTTTGGCAACCCGCAATTCCTGCCCAGCGTTTATATGCGCATCGCAAAGGATGGTGATGGTGATGGCCGCGCGGATATTTTTAATAATCGCGCAGATACCTTTGCATCGATTGCCAATTACTTTCGCGATGCCGGTTGGCGCACTGGCCAGCCATGGGGCGCCAGGGCCTATGTCCCGTCAGGTTTTGATTGGGATGCAGTGAAAACGAAACTGGATTCACCCGTCTGCCCACGCGTGCATGAACGGCATAGCCAATGGAAGACAGTGCGCGAATGGCGCGCCCTTGGTGTGCAACCACAGCGGCCTTTGGGGGAAGATGTGATGGCTTCGCTCTTCCAGCCTGACGGAACTGGAGCACCTGCATGGCTTTTGACCAGCAATTACCGCGTGATCCTGGAATATAATTGTTCCAATTATTACGCCATGAGCGTTGGCCTGCTGGCAGACGAGATCGCGCAGTAAAATCTTATATGCTTTGGCGTGGATATACTGCGCCATCGCTCGCAATCCCTGGTCGCAATGGTTATAGCTCTGGCCGATTGGTTAAGCTGCGCCGCAGCCGCGCATTCGGGATAGTGGAGTCAGATTTGCGTTTTTTCGCTGGGATAGTGGCTATGCTGGCCCTGATGATGGCGCCGCAATCGGCGGCATATGCGCGCCAACCAGTGCCGGATATCCCGGATGAGGCCGATTTGCCAATCGCAATTCTTTATGATGCAGGGTCCGGCCAGATACTTCATCAACGCAATGCAGATCGCCGGTTCATGCCCGCATCCATCACCAAGTTGATGTCTGCTTATGTCGCTTTTGAATTGATTGACGCAGGCGTGATCGAACCGCGGCAGCGCTTTACCATGCGCCCTGCAACCTTTGCAGAATGGGGCGGCAAGGGATCGACCATGTTCCTGCAGAATAATGCGCATGTCTCGGTTGCGTCATTACTGCGCGGCATAACAACAGTATCTGCCAATGACGGGGCGATCGTTCTGGCAGAGGGGGCTTCTGGTTCTGTTGCAAGCTGGGCTGCGTTGATGAATCAAAACGCGCGCAACCTGGGCATGATGAACAGCCATTTTGCCTCACCCAATGGCTGGATGGATGAAGGCCAGACATTTACCACCGGGCATGATCTGATCCGCCTGGCAGATGCAATGATCCGCAGGCACCCGGCGCTTTATCACACCTATATCGGCCGGCCTGAATTTCACTTTGGTGGGATTACGCAGCATAATCGTGATCCCATGATTGGCCGGTTTCAGGGTGCTGATGGCATCAAAACCGGCTTCACCAATGAAGCAGGCTTTGGCTATGTCGGCTCTGCAATCCGCAATGGACGGCGCCTGATCATGGTTGTGGCGGGGGCAGATAGCGCGCGCCTGCGCAACAAGGCTGCGCGCGATTACATGGAATGGGGTTTTTCAGCATTTGATGTGCTTCCATTTTATGGTGCCGGAGACGTCATCGGCGTAGCCCGCGTGCAAGACGGAAGCCGGCGTGAAGTTGGCCTAGTGGCCGACCATTCCATCCATATCTCTGCACCGCAGGGAACACGCCCGCATGTTACAATGCGCATCAATTATGATGGCCCGATCCGTGCCCCGATTGCCAAAGGTGAAACCGTTGCTGAGCTGGAGATTGAGGTTGAAGGCATGGGCGCGTCACGCATTCCGTTGCAGGCAGCAGACAATGTGACCAAGGCCAATGCTTTTGAGCGTGTATTGGGCGGCATCGCTGGGTGGATTTCATGACACACGGGCGCTTCATCGCGTTGGAAGGGGGCGAGGGGGCAGGCAAGTCCACACAGGCCCGTTTGCTGGGTGCGGCACTGGAACAGCGGGGCATTACTGCCGATCTGACGCGCGAGCCGGGCGGTACGCCCGGAGCAGAGGCGATCCGCCAACTGCTGCTTGATCCGCCGGGTGAAGGTTGGGGGGCGGAGGCAGAGGCATTGCTGTTTGCTGCTGCACGTTCTGACCATGTGGCACGCCGGATTTTGCCCGCACTGGAGGCAGGTACATGGGTGATTTCGGATCGATTTCTGGACTCCAGTCGTGCCTATCAGGGCGGGGCAGGTGGTCTGGGGGACAAGGCTATTTGCGATCTGCACCAGTTTGGCAGTGATGGCTTGCGACCAGATCTCACCATTCTGCTTGAAGCAGATGAAGATGCCGTGGCACGCAGACTGGCGGAACGCGATGGGGGTGCAACAGACGCCATTGGCGGGCGCGATGCAGCCTATCACCGCGCAGTGGCCGATGCGTTCCGGTCCTTCGCCATTGCTGACCCGGCAGGTTTTGCCGTGATTGATGGTTCGGGTGATCCAGATCAGGTCCATTCCCGCATCATGGCTGCCATTACACCGCTACTGGAACAGTTATGACGGACTGGCCCAATCATGCAGAGCCATGGCATGAGTGGCGTGACGCATTGGTCGGCACCCGCATGCATCATGGCTGGATACTTGCAGGCAAAGAGGGGCTTGGTAAACGCGAATTTGCCATGGCCGCAGCGCGTGAACTACTGGCTGAACCGGGCATCCCGCAGCCATCTGGCAATCATCCTGATATTCTGCTGCTGACCCATCTTCCCAAGGATGAGAAGGAAGAGAAAAATCGTGATGAGGGCAAATCCTATCTGGTGAAGCGCAATATTGCCGTGGCGCAAATCCGTGCCATGCAGCATCGGCTGACCACGCGCCCGACGCTGGGCAGTCGCCGCGCGATCATTATCGACCCAGCTGATGATATGGAGCGCAACGCATCCAACGCACTGCTCAAAAGCCTGGAGGAGCCACCGCAGGGCACATTTTTCCTGCTGGTCACCCATCGTCCGGCACGTTTGCTACCCACGATCCGTTCGCGGTGCCGCATGCTGCGCTTTCCGGATCTTTCATCTGCCCAGATCGAACAGCTGCTGGAGGAAAAGGCCCCCGATAGCGACGCCCACACCCGCCATGCTGCCCTGCGCATGTCTGGCGGATCGTTTGGTGCAGCATTGACCTATATCCAGCAGGATCTGGGCAAGATAGGAGATTTACTGCACCAGATTGCGCAGGCGGGCGATCCCTTGTTCGAATTGCGCGGCCAACTGGTCAGCGCAATTGGCGCAAGACCAGATCGCGAGAGGATCCAGGCCGTTCTTGACCTGGCGCGGACGATAATAGCGCATCAGGCGGAACGTTCTGGCGATGATCACCGCATGGCGATGATTGAGGCACACGCGGCTCTGGTCCAGCTTTCAGCACAGGCACCAACCTATAATTTTGATGCCGGATTGCTGATCATTGAAATCGGCACCTTGCTTGCAGACGCAGCCCCCGCTAGCGAGCGCGCCGATGCCTGACACATTCTATATCTCCACCGCCATCAGTTACCCCAATGGCCCGCCGCATATCGGCCATGCCTATGAGGCGATAGCTGCTGATGTCATTGCCCGTTTCCAGCGCCAGATGGGGCGCGATGTCCGTTTCCAAACCGGGACAGACGAACATGGGTTGAAAATGGCGCGCAAGGCGCAAGAGCAGGGTTGCAGCCCGCGTGAACTGGCTGATGAGATGTCGGCCTATTTCCAGCAAATGTGCGCCGCGCTCAATATCAGCCATGACCGGTTCATACGGACTTCGGAACCCGCGCATTATCGGTCCTGTCAGGCCCTGTGGGAACGGATGGAAGCCAATGGCGACCTCTATCTTGACCGTTATGAAGGCTGGTACTCGGTCCGAGACGAAGCCTATTACGACGAGAGTGAACTGGTCGAGGGCGAGGGCGGAGAAAAGCTTTCCCCCCAGGGCACTCCGGTGGAATGGACGGTGGAAGAAAGCTGGTTCTTCCGCCTATCCGCCTATCAGCAGAAGCTGATCGACCTGCTCAATACACCCGGCTTCCTTGAACCGGAAAGCCGCCGCAACGAAATGCTGGCTTTCGTGTCGGGTGGCTTGCGCGACCTATCAGTCAGCCGCACCAGTTTTGACTGGGGCATTCCCGTGCCAGGCAGCGATGGCCATGTGATGTATGTGTGGGTTGATGCCTTGACCAATTACATCACTGGGCTCGGTTTTCCCGACGATACGGCGGAATTCCGCAAGTTCTGGCCAGCTGACCTGCATCTGATTGGCAAGGATATCGTGCGTTTTCACACGATTTACTGGCCGGCCTTCCTGATGAGCGCGGGGCTGGATGTTCCGAAACGGGTATTTGGCCATGGTTTCCTGCTCAATCGCGGGCAGAAGGAATCGAAATCGCTGGGCAATGTCACCGATCCGCTGGCGCTGGCAGAACAATTCGGGGTAGATGCGCTGCGCTATTTCCTGATGCGTGAAGTCGCCTTTGGCCAGGATGGCAGCTATTCGCCCGAAGCGATTGTGACGCGCGCCAATGCGGAACTGGCCAACAGTTTCGGCAATCTGGCCCAGCGCACTCTGTCCATGATCTCAAAAAATATGGACGGGCAGTTGGAGCGTTTTGAAGGAACCCAACTGGACATCGATTTGCAGGGAGCAGTTGAAGATGCCTGCCGCAATCAGCTGCCGAGAGATTTCGAACAGCTTGCCTTTTCTCAAGGTATCGAAGCATGGCTCCGGGCAATTTATGCCTGCAACCAATATGTCGATGAAATGGCCCCCTGGGCGCTGCGGAAGACCGATCCGGAAAGGATGAAAGCGGTCCTGCTTACGCTGTTCGTTTGCCTGAGAAATTTGGCGATCGCTATCCAACCTGTTGTGCCAACGAAAGCGGGAATTCTTTTGGACCAGCTTGGAATACCCGCCAACGAACGAACCTATGCGTCACTTAATGACACAGAGTGGTATCTTCGTCTCGTCAACAGCGGTTTCACCGTCGACAAGCCCACACCCGTCTTCCCACGGCTTGAATTACCGGAAGAAGCGCCTGCCTGATGCTGATCGATAGCCACTGTCACCTGGAATATAAGGGGTTGGTGGAAACCCAGCGGGACGTTCTGGCGCGTGCCCGCGCGGCGGGGGTGGGGGGCTTCCTCAATATCTCCACTCGCCAGAGTGAATGGCACCAGGTGATCGGCACGGCAGAGCGCGAGAATGATGTCTGGGCCAGTGTAGGTATCCACCCGCATGAGGCGGATGCTCATGCGGACCTGGGGGCACAGGTTCTGCGCGCCGCCACCGAAAATCCCCGTGTGATTGCCATTGGCGAAACGGGCCTCGATTATTATTACGATCATTCTGACCGTCAGGTGCAGCAGAACCTTTTTCGTATGCATATTGGCGTGGCGCGAGATGTGCAGCTGCCGGTTATCATTCATACGCGCGATGCAGAGGAAGATACTCTTACGATCCTGCGCGATGAAATGGGCAAGGGCGCATTTCCGGCACTGATCCATTGTTTCACTGCATCGGCGGACTTTGCGCGACAGGTGCTGGATATGGGGCTCTATATCTCGATATCAGGGATAGTGACCTTCAAGAATGCCTGCGAATTGCAGGATGTGGCTCGGGAAATACCCGCAGACCGGTTGCTGGTCGAAACAGATAGCCCATTTCTCGCACCGGTGCCGCATCGCGGCAAAACCTGCGAACCGGCCTTTGTTGCCGATACGGCGCGTTTTCTGGCTGATCTTCGTGGTGAAACCTATGATCAGCTGTTGGAAATCAGCACGGGTAATTTCCGTCGCCTGTTCAGTAAGGCCGCCCTGTGAAACTGGTGATGCTCGGTTCTGGCACCTCCACAGGTGTACCGCGCATCGGGAATGACTGGGGCGATTGTGACCCGAATGAACCACGCAACCGCCGCACGCGCGTGTCTATTATCGTTGAAAGTCTTGATGGCAGCCGCCTGCTTGTTGATACATCAACCGATCTTCGCGCCCAATTGCTCGCTAATGAAATCGACCGGATAGACGGCGTGTTTTGGACACATGACCATGCCGATCATTGCCACGGTATCGATGATCTGCGTGTCCTGCGCTATGGTCGTGGCGGTCCGATACCGGCGTTTGGATCCAAAGATACAGTCCACAGGCTGCGCCAGCGTTTCGGTTATGTATTTGCCGGGCAACATGGATATCCGACTATCGCGTCTCTCGACACACTTGACCGATTACGCATGTTTGCCGGGTTCAGTGTCGAATGGTGTCAGATGCCACATGGCTCCACGGAAACAACTGGCTACCGCTTTGAATCCGATGGCAAGAGTATCGCCTATGCTACTGATTATAGTGAAATAACCAATGACATGCTCGATCTTTATGATGGTGTGGACATTCTTGTAAGCGATTGCCTGCGGCGTGATCCGCATCCTACGCATGCCCACCTGGCCATGGCCATGGATCTGGCTGAAAGATGCGGTGTCGGTCAATTGGTGTTGAGCCATCTCGACAAAAGCATGGATTACGCCAGTCTGGAGGATGAAACGCCTGACAATGTGATTGTTGGTTATGATGGTTTGGAGATTGTGGCGTGAAAGAAGTTCAGACCGTTCAGCTGATCGCCATGATTGGCTGGCTGATATTGGTTGGCAGTGCCTTAGCATCTTATCGCTTCAGTTGGGGAAAAGGATTGACCATGGCATTGGCCTGGTCCGCAATTTTTGGTGGCGTTTTTGTTCTTTTCAACCTGATAGGCGGCCAGTGACGATTGCATCAAGCTACTCAAGAGGGTGTCACAAGACACGCAGTCCTCATATTATTTAACATAATATATATTATCATCCTTGCATTCAGAACGAGATGACCCAGCAAATCACCCGCCTTCTCCAGATTATGGCCACTCTGCGTGATCCCGTGCGTGGCTGTGAATGGGATCGTGCGCAAAGTTTTGAGACGATTGTGCCGCACACGATTGAAGAAGCCTATGAAGTTGCCGATGCGGTGGAACGCGGTGACATCGAAGATCTTCGTGCCGAACTTGGCGATCTGCTGTTTCAGGTGGTTTTTCAGTCACGTATTGCCGAAGAATCCGGCCATTTCGATTTTGAAGCTGTTGCACGTTCGATGTCAGACAAGCTGGAAGCGCGCCATCCGCATATCTTTGGCGATGATGATCTGCCGGGAGGTATGCGCGAGGAACACTGGGAGGCAATGAAGGCGCAGGAACGCGCCGATCAGGGAGCAGTGAGCGCAATGGACGGTGTGGCACACGCTCTGCCGGCCTTGTTGCGTGCGCATAAGCTCCAAAAGCGCGCCGTACGGACCGGATTTGATTGGCCCGATGTTCAAGGACCGAAAGACAAGGTTCTTGAGGAAATAAATGAGCTTAGCAAAGCTTCCTCTGAAATTGAACGAATTGAGGAGGCAGGCGATTTGCTGTTTGCTGCCGTCAATCTGGTGCGCGCCTATGGAGTGAATGCAGAGGAGGCTCTGCGCGCAGCCAATGCCAAGTTTGAGCGGCGTTTCCGCGCGATGGAAGATATTTGCGGCATAGACACCTTCTCTGCGCTTTCCCTGGATGAGCAGGAAGACCTGTGGCGACAGGTTAAAATGGACGAAAAAAACGCCTAGAGCGTTTCGTATTGGCCCACTTCTTTCGGGTTTAATCGCACGACAATACGCCGCTGCGGGCCATCATCACCCTCACCTGCATCTTCATCAGTGATGACTTCGCCATGAGCATGCAGCCAGGCGATGCGCCTTCCATCGCTGGCAGGAAGGACAAATTCTAGTTCGCGCGCTGTTCCCGTGAGCAATTGGCCAACACGGGCCACCAGATCATCGACACCTTCGCCAGTTACTGCGGATACAAGCACGGCATCTTCCTGATGTGCTGCAATTTCAGACAGTTCAGTGCGGTGCACGGGTGCCACCAGATCCAGCTTGTTCCAAACCTCAATAATCGGGATTGAGCTTTCACCACTGGCCGCATCGACGACATCCAGATCGGCCAACACAGCCAGGACCTGCTTTTTCTGCGCCTCATACGCGGGGTTGGACATATCGCGCACATGCAAGATTACGTCAGCGGCCGTTACCTCCTCCAGCGTGGCGCGAAAGGCTGCGACAAGCTGCGTTGGAAGATCGGAAATAAAGCCCACCGTGTCAGAAATGATCGCCTTTTCAATGCCAGGCAGTTCAATCGCGCGCATGGTGGGGTCCAGCGTGGCGAACAGGAGGTCTTGCGCAATCACATTTTCGCCCGTCAGGCGATTGAAAAGAGTAGATTTTCCGGCGTTGGTATAACCCACCAGGGCAATGATCGGCCAGGGTGCCCTGCCCCGTCGTTCACGATGTAATGCGCGTGTTTTGCGCACCTGTTCCAGTTCCCGCCGCAAACGGCCCATGCGTTGGCGGATCATGCGTCTATCCGCCTCGATCTGTGTTTCACCAGGTCCGCCCAGGAACCCAAACCCACCACGTTGCCGTTCCAAATGCGTCCAACTGCGGACCAAACGGCTCTGCTGATAATCGAGATGGGCCAGTTCTACCTGCAATCGCCCTTCTGCAGTAGCTGCACGTTCGCCAAAGATTTCAAGTATAAGACCCGTTCGGTCGATCACCTTACGCTTCAGCTTTTCTTCCAGATTGCGCTGCTGGATGGCTGACAGCGCACCATCCACAATTACCAGCTCAGCTTCATGCTGTTCGCAGGCGCTCGCAATATTTTCGACCTGTCCAGACCCGAAAAGCGTACCTGGCCTGACATTGCGGACTGGAATTATGCGCGCATCGGCAATTTCCACACCGATGGCCAAGGCAAGGCCGCACGCCTCCTCCAACCGTTCCTCAGCGGAAAGATCGTGGCCGGACCCGCGAATATCGGGGCAAATGACGAGTGCGCGAGCACCGCGCGTAACCTCGCCTAAAAGATCGTCATCGAAGCTCAGTCGTCCTCGCCTTCCCATTCCTCCGACAAATCGACCGGAGAGGCGGGCTGTATTGTCGAGACGGCATGCTTGTAAGCCAGCTGCACGAAACCATCGCGTTCCAACAACATGCAGAACAGATCATAGGCAGCAATACGGCCCTGCAACATCACGCCATTCACCAGGAACATGGTGACCTGCACGTTCACTTCGCTGACACGTGACAGGAAAACATCCTGCAGAAGTCGCTGCTTACGGCTGCCCATCTGGCTGGAAAACTGTTCCACATCCACCGGTTGCCCCGGCATAATAGTGGAAATGGCATGCTTGTAGACGAGCTGTGACTGGCCATCACGGCGCAGCAGGATCGAAAAATTATCGAACCAGGTCACAATGCCTTGCAGTTTCACACCTTTGACCAGAAACATGGTCACCGGTGTTTTATTCTTGCGCAGCAAATTCAGAAATGCGTCTTGCAGATTGGCCTGTTGCTTTTGGTTGTTTTGCGCCGCACCTTGGTCGGATGCGGTGCGAGAGCGTGGGGAGAGGGTTCGCCCTTCTGTCATTTCATTTTCTCCTTTTTGGCGGCCGCCTTTGCGGTCCGCAGTCTGGCCAATTACCACGAAGTGTAATCAACCGATTGAGACATCATAATGACGGCTAGTCAGGCATGGAGCAATGAAATTGTTTCAATTCAGGATTTTCCGTCATCCTCACGCCGATCAGCCATACCCAAAAGCTTCAGTTTCCGGTGCAATGCAGACCGTTCCATCCCGATAAATGTCGCAGTTTTTGAAATGTTTCCAGAAAAACGGCGGATCTGAATACTCAGATATTCGCGTTCAAAACATTCGCGCGCTTCACGCAATGGGGCACCCATCATGGTGGACAGACCAGCTGCGCTATTTGCATCCCCTGTTCCGATAATTTCTGGTGGCAACATGTCAGGCTCGATAACTTTCAGCCGATCGCGCGATGTCATGATGATAGTGCGTTCGACCACATTGCGCAGTTGGCGGACATTGCCTGGCCAATCATAAGCCTGCAGTGAAGCCATGGCTTCTGCAGATATCTCAGGCGCCTGAATGCCCTGCTCTGCCGCATAACGGGTAAAGAAGTGTTCTGCCAATGCAGGAATGTCATCACGGCGTTCAGCCAATGAAGGTACCGCTACAGGCACAACATTGAGCCGGTAATAAAGATCTTCGCGGAAACGCCCTTCTGCCATTTCTTCGGTCAAATCCCGTGAGGTGGACGAAACCACACGAACATCCACGCCAATCTGGCGATTGCCGCCGACGCGTACAAAGCTCTGCTCTGTCAGCACACGCAAAATACGGGCCTGGGTGGAAAGCGGCATATCAGACACTTCATCCAGATACAGCGTGCCGCCATCAGCCAGTTCCAGCAGGCCAGGCCGCACAAGCTTGCCATCCACTTCTTCGCCAAACAGTTCCTGTTCAAATCGTTCAGGTGTAATGCGGGCAGAATTTACCAGGACAAAGGCATTTTCAGCGCGCGGGCTCCAGCTGTGCAACAGGCGCGCGGCCACTTCCTTGCCTGCACCAGCAGGGCCTGAAATCAATACGCGGCTGCCCGTATTTGCAACTCGTTTCAGTGTTGCACGAACGGTGTTGATGGGGGTGGAATTGCCCGTAAATTCCTCGCCCCGCGTGAACCCTTCCCTAAGGCGAGTATTCTCACGCCGCAACCGTTCCGTCTCTGTCGCGCGTTCCACCAAAAGCAACAGCCGTTCAGCCTCGAACGGTTTTTCGATAAAGTCCATTGCGCCGCGGCTGACTGCAGAAACTGCCGTGTCGATATTGCCGTGGCCGGAAAAGATGATGACGGGCAATTCCGGCTCGCGCACCTTGATCGCGTCCAGCACTTCCAGCCCGTCCATTTCGCTGCCGTGCAGCCACACGTCGAGCAGGACCAGACTTGGCCGCCGTTCATCAACGGCTGCCAGCGCACTGGTGCTGTCTGCAGCAGTGCGGCATTCATAACCTTCATCACTCAGCACCCCGGATACCAATTCCCGGATGTCACGTTCATCATCAACAATCAGAATGTCGAGCGCCATTACTGGCTTCTCCCATGGTCAATTTGCATCAATTGGCAGCCTCTCGCTTGTCGATCACAGGATCACGTGCAAAGCGCAGGATTACCTTGGTTCCACCTGTGTCACTGGTGGAAAAACTCATATCGCCACCATGCTCGTCAACAATCTTGTTCACGATGGCGAGGCCTAGCCCGGTACCCTTTTCACGCGTGGTGACATAGGGTTCCATGATCCGTTCACGATCCTGAGGCAGGCCGATCCCATTATCTTCAACTGCGATCGTCAGCAGATCATCATCCATAACCATGCTCACTGCGATACGCCCGCGAAAATCAGGTTCGGCATTGCGTGCACGCGCCTCAACCGCTTCGACAGCATTTTTCAATACATTGGTCATGGCCTGGCCCAGCTGATGCCGATCGCATGAGAGCTGGAAACCATCATCGCCTTCTATGGAAAGGCCAAAATCGATCTGTGAATGCGCCACTTCCTGCAGAAACAGTGCCTGACGGACCAGATCCAGTGCATCTTCCTGCCGGAAATTAGGCTTGGGCAGGCGCGCAAAGCTGGAAAATTCATCGACCATCTTCCTGAGGTCACCCACCTGACGAATGATGGTCTGCGTCAAATCGTCAAACAACTCGCCATCGCTCTCAATCTGTTTGCGATAACGGCGTTTCAATCGCTCCGTTGCCAACTGGATTGGCGTGAGCGGGTTCTTGATTTCATGAGCGATGCGGCGGGCCACGTCCGACCATGCAGCCTGGCGCTGATCCAGCAATTGGCGCGTGATATCTTCGAAAGTGATCACGTGCCCATCTTTTTCCGGTGCGACCTTAACTGCCAAAGTCAGTAATTCACCGCCCTTGGAATGGCTTACAATGCCGCTGGTCAGCCCCGCTTCCACCAGAGAACCGATTTGTGGTGACAATTTGCCCAAAGCCATGCCGACGGGTGATTGCGTTTGATCTTCCAGCAGCAGATTTTGTGCTGAACTGTTGATCAGCATCACAGTGCCATCCAACCCAACCGAAATAATGCCGGATGTGACCGATTCCAGCACAGCTTCCATAAAGGCACGACGATCATCAATTTGGCGATTTGCGCTGACCAAGGCGTCTGTCTGTTTTTCGATTTGCGCCGTCATACGGTTGAAGGCGCGGTTCAGCAGCCCGATTTCATCCGCACCGGTGCGACCATCCACGCGCATGGCGAAATTGCCTGCCCCCACCTTATGCGCGGCGGCAACAAGATCGGTCAGCGGTTCAACCTGCCTGTCTGCAAAGCGCAGTGCAAACCACACGGCCAACCCCACCAGGGAAAGACTCATCACGAACAAGGCCAAATTGAAACGCAGCTGCAGCGCCCGCGCACGCCGTGTCAGAATATCGTAACTTTCCGTGATGGATTTGGCTGTTTCCCAATAATAGAATGGCCCAGCTTCCGAATTGCGGGCATTATAGAGATAGATGCCAGTTTGTCGGTCAATTGCTGAAATGGCATAAATACGTTTTGGACTGCCCTGAACTACCACATTTTCCCCGCCATCAATCCGTGCCAGGGCAGCAGCACCGAAATTAAGCGGGTTATTATCCTGCATCAGATCAAAAATGGCGGCAGTACGCAGCGTCCCATCTTCCAGCTTTTGCAGAATGGCGGATTCATTCAGTTCACGCGCCTGCGCCTGGAAACGATAGAAATCGGCAAAGCCTGCATCAGCCAGCGATCCACGTTCGAGATAGTATCGCATGTCGCTGGCCATTGCGATTGTCTCATTCGCGACTTCCAGCTGGTTCTGTTCGTAATAGCCTTCGGCCAATTGGCGGGCATTTTCCATCAGCCCACGGGAATTGTCGGAAAACCAGAAATCAACACCCCATTGAAACAGGAAGGCGGCAAATCCTGCCACCAACAAGGTGGGAATGGCGGCAATCAGTGAGAAGAAGAACACCAAGCGCACATGCATTTGCGCTGTGCTGCCCGCTGCACGGCGCAAAGCCATTCGGCGCCCCCACAGAACCAGCAATCCCATTGCCGGAACCAAAGTGCCGATCAGCAGAACTGCAACCTGCACAGATGGCAACAGCTGTCCATCGGGCGGCGCACTGGCAAAGGTAAACCAGGTGACGCCCACACCCGCCAAAAACAGGATGGCAGCACCAATTTCCAACCACAGAAACAAGTTCGCACGGCGTGATGTCACGACAAAACGCCGCCACCAGCGTGGGGCGTGCCGCATCATGGTTGCTGTCTGACCTTGCATCGTGGCGTCGTTACAACGCCACTGTTGCATTTATGCAAGTATTTTTTACCGGTAATCCGCTAAACCGGGCGAACAAAGCTGTCAGCATTGATTGCCAGTTCCCCCAACCTTTTGCGCAAGGTGTTGCGGTTGATGCCCAAAAGCTGCGCTGCACGTAATTGATTGCCACCCGTTTGAGACAAGGCGTGTTCAAACAGTGGTTTTTCAAATGCCGCGAGCGCGCTGTGATAGAGTGTACCCGGTTGCACGGTATTGGCGGCCAGCCATTGGTCCAGCGTTGCTGCAAAACCCCGATCTTGCGAAGTTCCTTTCACACCCTCTTCAGAACCAATGATATCAGTGATCGCTTCGGCATCAATCTGGTCTTCACGCGCCATCAACGCCAGGCGGTAAATGACATTGCGCAATTCACGCACGTTACCGCGCCAGTGCCGTGCCTCCAGTGCCGCAATGGCATCTTTCGAAATGGTCCGACGTGGAAGCGCATCTTCGGCTGCTTGCAGCAGGAAATGCCGGGCCAATTCTCCGATATCCTGCGCCCTTTCGCGCAAAGGGGGCAATTCAATTGGCACTACATTAAGACGGTAAAACAAGTCTTCGCGGAAGGTGCCGTTGGCGATCATTGGGGCAAGATCACGATTGGTGGCAGCGATGATGCGGACATCAACAGCAATTTCCTGTCGCCCGCCCACACGCCTGATGCGGCCAGATTGCAGCGCACGCAGAAGGCGGGTCTGCGCCTCTGCCGGCATATCGCCAATTTCATCGAGGAACAGCGTACCGCCATTGGCCTGTTCGAATTTGCCGATCGCCTGGGTGATAGCACCCGTAAAAGCGCCCTTTTCATGACCGAACAGCTCGCTCTCGATCAGGTCAGCCGGAATGGCCGCCGCATTGACAGCAACAAACGGCCCGGATTTGCGTGCGCCCAACTGGTGAATCGCTTCTGCCACCAATTCCTTGCCCGTACCTGATTCACCTGTAACCAGAACCGTCAGATCATTACGCAACACCCGCGTGATCATGCGATAGACGCCCTGCATGGCTGGGCTACGCCCCACCAAGGGCATACCATCGCCTACCATATCAGGAGCAGCATCTTCGGCCCCATCCTGTGCCACAGCCTGCCTTACTGCGCGGACCAGTTCATCCAGGTCAAACGGTTTGGGGAAATATTCAAACGCCTGCGTTTCACTGGCCCGCACTGCTGTATCAAGCGTGTTCTGGGCGGATAATACGATTATCGGCATCTGATCATCGATTTCGCGGACTGCATCCAGCGATGAAATGCCATCGCCATCTGTCAGCATCACATCTGTCAACATTGCGCCGTAACGATTATCAGCCAGCAGCCTGTCGCGCCCGGCTATACTGTCGCAGCGGTGGACTGAAAAACCCTCATCCTCCAGCGCGGCGGTTACCACGGTTGCGATAGCGGAATCGTCTTCTACCAGCAGGATACGGGCGCTCATGTCTATTTGTCTTCCTTGGCCAGCGGCAGGTGGATACGAAATGTGGTGAGGCCAGTACGCTCATCCCGGTCGTGGCTGATCCGACCTTCCATGTCGCGCACCAGTTTACGGACAAGTGCAAGGCCCAACCCCTGTCCTGATTTCTTTGAGGTAACAAAGGGTTCAAACACGTGATCGCGCAGGGCTTCATCTATGCCTGGGCCATTATCGGTAACAGATATTTCAATCGGCAATTTCACCGCACGGCCCAGGCGAATTGCACTGAAAACCAACCCGCTGACAAAGCGTGTACGCACAGTCACGACCGGTTCCTCGGCCTGCAAAGCGGCATCGCGAGCATTTGATATCAGGTTGATCAGCACTTGCTCCAACGCATCTCTACTGGCCAGAACAGGTGGCAGAGATGGATCGAACTCCTCGCGAATTTCGACACCTTCGGAACCTGCAGTGCGAACCGTTGTAATGGCAGCGCGGATTGCCTCGTGCAGATTGCATGGGGCACCCGGATCAATCACGCTGCTACCCAATTGCTGCATCCGGTCAATCAATCGTGCAATGCGATCCACCTCATCAGTGATCATACGGGCCAGCCCGCGATCTTCTGGTGCCAGTTTGCGTGATACGAGCTGACCAGCCCCCCGAATGGCCGCCAAGGGGTTCTTGATTTCATGTGCCAGAATTGATGGCGCGCCCAGCGTACTCATCTCATTCCGCCCTTCCCGCGCCGGTTCATCCCGGCTGGTTTCTGAAAGGGTTATGACACGCCAGCCCTGATGCGACGCCAACGGTGACATGGTCAGGTTTACACGCTTGACCTCCTCTATAGTGTGCAAATCAATTTCACGCGCAACCAATGCAACATCGCCCAGTTCCAGACGACGGATCACGCGCTGATCTCCAACGATTAAAACATCGCTGATCTTCCGCCCGATGAGCCGTTTTGCACTGCGGCCCAACATGTTTTCTGCCGCAGGATTGACTTCTGCAACACCGCCCTTCGGATCCACCAGAAACAGCGCGAACAGCAACCCAGCTATTTGCGCGGCGGGTGTTGGCATGGGTTCAACTTTTCCTGGCATGCAGATCAGGCCGCGCGACGATGGATAAAGGGTTCATAAAAGCGCTCTATTTCACCCAGAACCTGTAACGGATCATCTATGAAGTTGGCGTGATTACGGAACTCTGCCGAACCATGCATACCCTTGGTGTACCAGCCCAAATGCTTGCGTGCGATCTTGACGCCAACATTGGCCCCGTAATGATCCAGCATGGCGTTGTAATGTTCGATCAGCAGGCTGTACTGTTCGGCAAAGCCGGGCGTTTCCAGCACCTCCCCTGTGCGCCACCAATGCATCACCTGCCCAAGCAGCCATGGCTTGCCATAGGCACCGCGCCCGATCATCAGCCCATCTGCGCCTGATTGGTCCAGCGCCTTTGCCGCATCGGCAATAGTGCAGATATCACCATTCACGATGACGGGGATGGACACCGCATCCTTCACATTGCGGATGAAGGCCCAGTCAGCTTCACCCTTGTACATCTGGTTGCGGGTGCGCCCGTGGACAGTGATCATCTTCACGCCCAGATCCTGCGCAATGCGGGACAATTCCGGGGCGTTCAGGCTGGCATGATCCCAGCCCATACGCATCTTGACCGTGACGGGCACATCAACCGCCTTCACCGTCGCTTCCATCAATTTCGTAGCCAACGGCACTTCGCGCATCAGGGCGGAACCGGCATATTGCCCCACCACCTTGCGCACCGGGCAGCCAAAATTGATGTCGATAATCGCCGCCCCATTATCCTGCTGCATCCTGGCCGCTTCGGCCATAGATGTGGGGTCACAACCAACCAGCTGCATGCTGACAGGTTCTTCAATCGCATCCCATGCCGCCTTTTGAATGGATTGGCGCGTTTCGCGGATTGCCGCCTCGCTCGCAATCATTTCAGTGACATTCAGCCCGCTGCCATAACGGCGCACCAGGCGGCGAAAGGGCAGATCGGTTACACCCGTCATCGGCGCAAGCACAACAGGCGTTGCAATCTGGACGCCACCGATATCGATCGGCTTAACTGGCGGAGGGGCTGGGTTCAGGGTCATTGCGACTATATGTGCCTAAAATTTGGGCAGCGCATAGTGGATTGCGGAATTCGCGTCCAGTGCTTAAGCGCCAACCCTATGGCCGAACCAGCCCCCCTCCCCCCATTTTCTGCGATTGTCGTAGCCGCAGGGCAAGGCATGCGTGCTGGTGGTGTGGTGCCAAAGCAGTTCCGCAATTGGCGCGGTAAACCGTTACTGCGCCATTCGGTAGAGGCTTTGCTGACACAGGGCGCAGGTGAAGTGGTGGTGGCGATACCCGAAGGCGGTGACGCACTGGCCGAAGCAGCGTTGTCAGGTCTTGATAATTATCGCCTGGTCACTGGCGGTGAGACCCGACAGCAATCGGTGCGGTTAGCGCTGGAAGCGATGGAAACTGCCAGCACCGATCTGGTGCTGATCCATGATGCGGCGCGGCCTGATTTGCCTGACACTGTTACAGATGCCCTGATTGCCGCGTTGGCGGATGCGCCCGGCGCCATACCGGTACTGCCGGTAGTGGACAGTATCGCCATTGCCGATGGTGATCTGATGACTGGCAAGGCAGACCGTGAAGTAATGCGGCGTGTGCAAACCCCGCAAGCTTTCCGTCAGGCTGATATTCTGGCCGCCCATCGCGCATGGAGTGGAGAAGCCGATGCAGGCGATGATGCGCAGGTGCTGATGTCCAATGGTGGCAAGGTTGCTTTGGTGCCGGGCAGTGAAAGATTGAAAAAAATCACCTTTGCGGAGGATTTTGTGAGCGACATTCCCAGCTTTCGCATCGGCCAGGGTTATGATGTTCATCGGCTGGCGGATGGTGAGGAATTGTGGCTATGCGGGATGAAAATTGATCATCCGCGTGGTCTAGCCGGGCATAGCGATGCCGATGCGGCGCTTCATGCAGTCGTCGATGCCCTGTTGGGTGCGATAGCTGATGGCGACATCGGGTCGCACTTCCCGCCCAGCGATCCACAATGGAAAGGCGCGAATTCGGCACAATTCGTCAGCCACGCGGTTAGTCTGGTGCAGGCCGCCGGCTATGTTATTAGCAATATCGATCTGACCATCATCTGCGAAGCGCCCAAGATCGGCCCACATCGGGACGCCATGCGCACAAAGCTGGCAGAGCTTTTGTGCGTTGAGTTAGCGCAGGTTAGTGTAAAGGCCACCACAACTGAACGACTCGGCTTTACAGGGCGTGGCGAAGGGATCGCCGCCCAGGCTGTGGTGGCGTTGATGGGGCGCTGACGCCCGGAGATTTTTTCATGGACCAAGGCAATCTTCTACCCGCTGAGATTAATGATCTGGCCGAGAAGGTCGTGCAGGAGAATGCAGCATTGGGCCGCAAGGTCGTGCTGGCTGAAAGCTGCACCGGCGGGTTGGTTGCAGGGGCGATCACAGAGATTCCCGGCTCATCCGCTGTGCTGGATCGCGGTTTCGTGACCTATTCCAATGAATCAAAGATGGAAATGCTGGGTGTTTCGCAGGAAATCATCGAAACTTTCGGCGCGGTATCGATTGCCTGCGTCTGGGCCATGGCCAAGGGCGCACTTGAACGCAGCAATGCTGATGTGGCCGTGGCTATCAGTGGCGTTGCCGGCCCTGATGGCGGGACAGAGCTGAAGCCTGTGGGAACCGTGGTGTTTGCCCGCGCCTTTCGTGATGGCGAAGGGGAGCCGGAAGGCGAGTTGAAATTGTTCGATGGTACGACCCGCGCCGAAATTCGCCGTCAGGCCACCGTTTGCGCGCTGGAATTGTTGCTGCCGTAAAGTTCATCCGCCCGCGCCTCGAACGCGGCCATCATCTTGCGGAATGCGCGGTCAAAATACTGCCCCGCCAGCTTTTCGAACATCGCGTTCTTGAAAGTAAATTCGACCGAGAAGTCGATCTCGCAATGCCCATTGTCGAGCGGGCGGAAGTGCCAGCGATTATCGAGATCGCGCAATGGGCCGTCGACATAATGCACTTCGATCAGGTTTGGCCTGTCCTTGTGCACTTTTGACGTGAATTTTTCACGCAGCGCCTTGAAGCCGACCACCATGTCCGCGACCATTTCATGCTCACTGTCAGATCGCACGCGTGTGGCCACCACCCATGGCAGAAACTCCTGGTAGCGGCCCACATCAGCCACCAGGTCAAACATTTGCTGCGCGCTATAAGGCAGCTGCTTTACCTCGCGTATACCGGGCATCAGCCTTTTTGCTTGGCCAGTTTTGCTGCGCGCGCCGCCTTCATTTCGGCAAAGTCTGCACCTGCGTGATAGCTGGATCGGGTCAGCGGGCTGGAGGCAACCTGCAGGAACCCCTTGGCCCGCGCGATTGAGCCATAGGCCTTGAACGCCTGAGGTGTGACGAATTCTTCCACCTTGGCATGTTTGAGCGTGGGTTGAAGGTACTGACCCATAGTGATGAAATCGATGTCAGCACTGCGCATATCATCCATCACCTGGTGAACTTCCAGACGCCCTTCACCCAGCCCAAGCATAATGCCCGATTTCGTGAAAATCAGCGGGTTGTGCGCCTTCACCTCCTCAAGCAGTCGCAGCGATGCATAATAGCGCGCTCCGGGCCGGATATTGGGGTAAAGCCGCGGCACGGTTTCCAGATTGTGGTTGAACACATCCGGCCCTGCTTCGCAGATTTCCGCGATCGATTGCTTCATCCGCCCTTTGAAATCAGGGGTCAGAATTTCGATCGTCGTATTGGGCGTTTCACGGCGCAGCGCATTGATGACCTTTACGAACTGCCCCGCTCCGCGATCAGGCAGATCGTCACGGTCAACGCTGGTGATAACAATATGTTCCAGGCCCATTTCAGCGGCTGCGGTTGCAGTATGCTCCGGCTCAAGCGGATCAACCGGCATGGGCATGCCTGTCTTGATATTACAGAAGCGGCAGGCACGCGTGCAGGTGTCCCCCAAAATCATCACAGTGGCGTGCTTCTTGGTCCAGCATTCACCGATATTGGGGCAGGCCGCTTCCTCGCACACTGTGTGCAAATTCAGATCGCGCATCAGTTTGCGCGTTTCATTATAACCCTTGCTGACAGGTGCCTTGACCCGGATCCAGTCCGGTTTTCGTTGACGTACGGGTCGATCGCCTTCGGGCTGTTCGGGGGGGGAGGAAAGATCGTTCATGCCGCCCATTTAGGCGCGTCGGTCCTCCCCCGCAAGTTGTGCATCGCAATGCATTTGACACTTGCCGCCGTACAAAATTCATTGCAGCAGCACGGCCATGAAAACTTTCAGCGAAATGATTCAAGGTTATCGCCGCTTTCGGGATGGCGATTGGCATCGTCAGCATGACCGTTGGGAACAGTTGAAAGAAGGCCAAAGCCCGCAGGTCATGGTCATCGCCTGTTCCGACAGTCGCGTAGACCCGACGCAGATCTTCGCGGTGGATCCGGGCGAGATTTTCGTTGTGCGCAATGTCGCGGCATTGGTGCCACCGTTTGAAACCACACCGGGCCGCCACGGCGTGTCAGCCGCATTGGAATTCGCCATTCAGTTCCTGAAAGTGCGCGAAGTGGTGGTTATGGGCCATGGCATGTGCGGCGGTTGCCAGGCGGCACTGACACAGGATCTGCATGGCAATGAACTGGGTGCCGGTGGCTTTGTCGCCCACTGGATCGATATGCTGGATGATGTGCGCGAACCGATTGCTGCTGAACATGGCACGCATGGGCGGTCGGCGGAACGCGCCATGGAGCAGGCAGCAGTCAAGGTCAGCCTGGCCAATCTGCGTACTTTCCCCTGTGTTCAGGAGAAGGAAGCGAATGGCTCGCTGAAATTGCATGGAGCCTATTTCGCCATTTCGGATGGTATCCTGCATCTGCTCGACCATGACAGTGGCAAATTTCACCCGGCAGAATAATCGCTTGCTGCCGGGCGCTGGCAGCCCCATGTATCGGGTATGCCTGAAACAATAAGCAATAATATCGCCTTGCTGATCGATGCAGATAACGCGTCACCAGCGGGCATAGACCCTGTGCTGACTGTGTTGGCAGAGTTGGGACAAGTGAACATACGCCGGGCATATGGCAATTGGCGCAAGCCTGCGCTGAAAGGCTGGGCCGACATGGTTCACCGCTATGGCATCGAACCGCAGCAGCAATTTGACCTGACCAAGGGCAAAAATGCCACGGACATGAAGATGACCATCGATGCGATGGACCTGCTCTATCGCGGCAGGGTTCATGGCTTTGGCATTATGAGTTCGGATAGCGATTTCATGCCGCTAGCCATGCGGATCCGTCAGGAAGGCTATCCCGTTTATGGCTTCGGCAGCCCACGCACGGCAGAGGCGTTCCGGCAGGCCTGCACACGCTTCATCGATGTAGATGCCTTGGTAAAGGCGGAGAAGGAAGAACGCAGCAATGGCAAGGATCAGGTCCCGCTTGATGATGATCTGCTGAACCTTTTATTCGATGCCTATAATGCCAGCAGGCGCGACGAAAATGGGTATGCCAAGCTTTCAGAGGTTGGCCAGCGAGCAGGCAATCGATCTAGCTTCGATGCGCGCAATTATGGTTATACCCGCCTGATCGACATGATCGAGGCGATCCCCAATTTTGGCACAGAGCGTCGCGAAAACGGGCAGGTTTATATCAAGCGCCTGCGCTGATCAGCTTTGTTTTACAGAAAATAGAAACGGCGCGAACCCGATGATGGATCCGCGCCGTTCGTGAATCGTTTTACTGCCCGTGTCAGCTGGCAGTGGCCGCCACAGCTGCTGTCGGTGTTGCGGCCTCAGCCGCTTTCATGCGGGCATAGGCTGACCACAACATGGCCAATGCTTCACGTTTGCCCTTCACGGCAGCCAACGTGGTCTGTGCTGCAACATATTTGCCCTGCAATGCCTGCGAAATCCCCAGGCGAGTATTGACCAGATTTGCATCCACACCGGCCATACCAGCTGCCTTGGCATAGAATTCTTCCGCCTTGGCATATTCGGCATAGTTCAGGAACGTATCGCCAGCAGCCACCACGGTACGCAATCCGGCATTGCCAGAGCGTGCATCACGCTCCAGCGTGGGCAATTCGGCATTGTCAGCTGCAATACGCCCTGTAGCCATCTTGAGGGCGTCTGCCAGGAACATATCATCCTTGCTCACACGGCCCGATGCATAGCCTTGCTTGATGACTTTTTCGACTTCCTTGGGCAGTCGCCGTGGATCGGCGGCTTCGACGTAATCAATATATGCCTGCTTGTTATCAAAAGTATCCAGAGTGTAGCCCAGGCGCATCAAGTCCAACATTTCAGCGGGCTCGTAATCTTCCAGATTGCGCGCGATATTCACCGCGTCGCGCCAATTGGTGATTGATGGGAAATCCACCACCCACTCAGCAACAAACTGGTAAACTTGCGGCCTGACCGCTTCACGATAAGCAATGCCCAATCCACGTGTATACCAGGTTTGATCGACCGGCTGCCCATTGGCCTTGCGTGTATTGATTGCTTTTTGCAGATAATCGAGACCTTCAGGAATGCGATTTTCAGAAAAATACGTCTCTGCCACGACTACTCGAAGCATGGAGGGTGTTATGTCTCCAGTCGTGAAATTATGCTGAATTGCGGCTTCGGCATATTGGCGTGCCTTGTCATATTGGCTCAGGGAATTTGCCAATTGGTAGGCGACGAAATTGTATTGTCCCTGATTTTCTACAGGAACTTGACCGCTTGCCAGCATCATTTCCATGCCTTGCAGCTGGAGCTTCTGGTTGCTTGATTTCGTTCCTGCAGTGTAGATCAGGTTGCCAGTCGCCATCAGCTCAGTCGGGGACTGGCTTACAGCAATCAGGCCTGGTATTTGCGATGCAGCGGCAGCAATATCTGCGCCCTCGGCATTCACTGCTGTTTCTAAAGGCTTGTAGGCTTCAATAAATTCCTTGGAATAATCACCGCCGCCTCCTTTTTTCTTTGCGGCATAGGCCGGTTCGGCAAAACCAGCCGTTGCGATGACGGCGCTGGTTGCCAATGCAATAGCCAGGGCCAGGTGGGAACCCGCACGGTTCTGGCTACGCTGGGGCCGGACATAAAAACGCATTATTCACTCTCCTGAATCAATTCCTCGGGCGCGAAAGCTTGGGGGTTGAACTGATTGCCGCGCAATGGACTGACATCGCTTTAATTGCAAATATTCCTATAGCTGGGCGGCTGAATGGCCATTGAACACCAGGTTTGCTGATAGAAATCTTTTGCCAGCAATAATGCTATCGCTTTGTGTGGATAAAGCGCCAATGTTTCATGTTTGTTTCGGCTGGTCGGTGGTGCAATTCGCTCCCCTGCCCTAGACTGCGATCCTCACAGATACAGTCGCCAATAATTACTGGAACGGCATAGTTTTGACCGACGATACTGATACATTACCCCCCGCTTCTCCGACCGAATCCTTTGAACGGATCGACATCGTTGAGGAGATGAAGACCAGCTATCTCGATTACGCGATGAGCGTGATCGTCAGCCGCGCGCTGCCCGATGTCCGCGATGGGCTGAAACCAGTTCACCGCCGTATCCTGTTTGCCAGTCAGGAAGGCGGTTTTGTCGCTGGCAGACCTTATCGCAAGAGCGCAAAGATCGTGGGTGACGTGATGGGTAACTATCACCCCCATGGCGATAGCGCGATTTACGATGCCCTGGCACGCATGACACAGGATTGGTCGCTGCGTGTACCGCTGATTGATGGTCAGGGTAATTTCGGATCGATGGACCCTGATCCACCTGCCAGCATGCGGTATACCGAAGCGCGTCTGGCACGGGTAGCCAATTCGCTGCTTGATGATCTGGACAAGGATACTGTCGATTTCGCGGAAAACTATGACGGATCGCGCAAGGAACCGACTGTTCTGCCGGCACGCTTCCCCAACCTGCTGGTCAATGGGGCAGGCGGTATCGCGGTGGGTATGGCCACCAATATCCCGCCGCATAATCTGGGTGAGGTGATCACGGGCTGCCTGGCCTTTATGGAAAATCCCGGCATCACCAGTGAAGAATTGATGGAGCATATTCCAGGCCCCGATTTCCCCACTGCCCCGCTGATCCTGGGGCAATCTGGCGCAAAGGCAGCCTATACAACAGGACGTGGTTCAGTCCTGATGCGGGCGCGGCATGAAATTGAAACAAACCGTGGCGATCGCCAGTCCATCGTCCTGACAGCTATCCCCTATCAGGTGGGCAAATCCGGCCTGGTGGAAAAGATTGCCGAAGCGGCGAAGGATAAACGGATTGAGGGTATCTCGGATATCCGCGATGAATCCAGTCGTGAAGGCGTGCGGGTGGTGGTGGATCTGAAGCGCGATGCTTCCCCAGAAGTCGTGTTAAACCAGATCTGGCGTTACACCCCTGCACAGGCAAGCTTCCCGGCCAATATGCTGGCTATCCGCGGTGGCAAACCAGAAGTGATGACGCTGCGCGATATCGTGCAGAGCTTCATCACTTTCCGTGAAGAGGTTATCACCCGCCGGACCAAGTTTGAACTGAACAAGGCGCGTGACCGCGCGCATATCTTGCTGGGTCTGGTTGTGGCCGTGTCCAATCTGGACGAGGTGGTTGTGATGATCCGAGGGTCGTCCAACCCAGCGGCTGCCCGCGCCAAATTGCTGACGCGCGAATGGCCGATTGGCGACATCGCGCAATATATTCGGCTGGTCGAAGCGATTGATCCGTCTGCGGATGAGGAAGGTGGCACCTATCGCCTATCCGAACGACAGGTGAAGGCCATTCTGGATTTGCGCCTTCATCGCCTTACGGCTTTGGGTCGCGATGAGATTGGTGACGAGCTGAAAGAACTCAGCATTGCGATTGAGGAATATCTTTCGATCCTGGCCGACCGCGCAAAGCTGTATGGTGTGATGCGGGAAGAGCTGGAGGAAATCCGCGCCACCTATGCCACGCCGCGCGTTTCGGAAATTGCCCCTGCATGGGATGGTCTGGAAGATGAAGACCTGATCGAACGGGATGAGATGGTCGTTACCGTAACACTGGATGGCTATATCAAACGCACCCCGCTTTCGACATTCCGCGCACAGCATCGCGGCGGCAAAGGCCGCGCCAGCATGTCCACCAAGGATGAAGATGCCGTGTCCGAAATGTTCGTGACCAGCACGCATAATCCGGTGCTGTTCTTCTCGACCGCGGGCAAGGTCTATCGCCTGAAGGTGTGGAAGTTGCCCGAAGGTGGCCCGGCCACGCGCGGCCGCCCGATTGTGAACATGTTACCAGCACTGGATGAAGGCGAAACGATCCGTACCGTGCTGCCGCTCCCTGAAGATGAGGATCGCTGGGGCGCCCTGTCTGTGGTGTTCGCCACTGCAAAGGGCAATGTTCGCCGCAACAGCATGGATGCCTTCACCAACATCCCGTCCAACGGCAAATTTGCGATGAAGTTCGATGAAGGCAGCGATGATCGCCTGATCGGCGTCGCTCTGCTGAACGCGACAGATGATGTCCTGCTCGCCACGCGTCAGGGCAAGGCAATCCGCTTTGCTGGCGAAGATGTGCGCGAATTTACCAGTCGCACTTCCACCGGTGTCCGCGGCATGAAGCTGCGCGATGATGATGAAGTTGTCTCGCTGTCCATACTTCACCGCGTTGGCACCGAAGCGGAAGAGCGCGACCAATATCTCAAATTCGCACCGTGGAAAGCGGAACGCGAAGGTGAACCGGAACTGGATTCCGCGCGCTTTGATGAACTGGCAGAAAAAGAACAGTTCATCCTTACCGTCTGCGCCAATGGTTATGGCAAATTGTCATCTGCTTATGAATATCGCCGTATCGGTCGCGGCGGTCAGGGCATCGTCAATATCGACAATATCAAGCGTAATGGCGAAGTAGTCGCCAGCTTTACCGCAACCCAGGCAGACCAGCTGATGCTGGTGACAGATCAGGCCAAGCTGATCCGTATCGGTCTGGATAGTCTGCGCGTTCTGGGCCGCAATACGGCAGGTGTACGTCTGTTCGATGTGGGCAAGAATGAGCTGGTCGTCTCAGCCGTGCGGATTGACGAGCAGGAAGCGCCTGAGAACGAGGCGGAAGAAGCGATTGTAGAGGAGATGGAAGGGCGTGGTTCGCCAGAAACCACACCGCATACGACTCCGCAATCTGACCGGGATATGACGGAAGGTGATGGAGAGGAGTAAACCTCCTCTCCCTTTCCCGTCCCATCTGTTGTTCAATTAATCAGGCTTCATGATCGCGGCGCAGTGTTTGCACAACGCCCGTCGCGATAAGAAACTGTGCCGAATAATAAACCGGCCAGATCAGCAGATCCGGCAATACACCCAGATCAAACGGGCCAAGTCGGCTGAAGATCAGAAGATCCGACACGACAAACAGCACCGTACCAATCCCGACGCGATAGCGGGTGAAACGGCTCATCCATGCAGTCGCTGCCATGCCGCCCAGCGCCAGCCCGTAAAGTGCGACCTGCATATCATGGCTCAATTGCCAGCTCAGAAATGGCGTGCCGATCAGCAGCGTCACAGCCAGCGCCTTCTGGCTGAATGTCGGATGTTTACGCAGGTTCTGAAGGTAAAGCGTTATGGCGGCGAGGTGTGAGAGGAAGAACAGCGTGCCCCCTGCCTCCATCGACAGCTCCATTCCCATATCTCCAATAGCCGACAGGGCCAGGGCAATGGTCAGGATCGTGGCATTGTGCCCTACCCCACGACGGAGCGCATAGGCTGCAAGGAAAGCGACTGCCGCGCCTTTGATCAGCATCAGCCAGATACCGCCCAAATGTGAATCGCTGAGGAAATAAAACGCCACCGCCGCTGTAATACTGGCAAGTAGCCATGGGCGATGATTGACCAGCGCGCGTTTGGGCATGCAATTTCCTTTCCTTTTACGGGTCTTGGACTTGATAGATGGGGCACGCAAGCACTAGTGCGACCAGCGATGAACACATCCACAACACATGACGTGCACATTATTGGCGGTGGTTTGGCCGGGTGTGAGGCTGCATGGCAGCTGGCCCAACGCGGTTTCACCGTGCGCCTGTCTGAAATGCGCGGGAGCGGTACGATGACAGCCGCCCATCAGACCGATGGTCTGGCTGAACTGGTCTGTTCCAACAGCTTCCGTTCTGATGATAGCGACAAGAACGCCGTGGGCCTGCTTCACCATGAAATGCGCGCGCTGGATTCGCTGTTAATGCAGGCAGGTGAAAGGGCACGTGTGCCCGCGGGCAGCGCGATGGCGGTGGACCGTGATGTGTTCTCGGCAGAGGTGGAGCGCGCACTGGCAGAACACCCCAATGTCACCATAGTGCGTGAACGCGTGGATAGCCTGCCGAGCGACGGCATGACTATTGTCGCCACAGGTCCACTAACGGCAGAGGCTCTGGCGGGCAGCATCGTGTCTGCTACCGGTCAGGAAAGGCTGGCCTTCTTCGATGCCATTGCGCCCATCGTTCATCGTGACAGCATTGATATGGATATCTGCTGGATCCAGAGCCGGTGGAACAAGCGCAATGAAGCCTCCAACGAAGAAGGCGATTACATCAACTGTCCCATGACGCGGGATCAATATCTGGCATTCCATCAGGGCCTGCTGGATGGCGAGAAAACCGAATTTCGCGAATGGGAAAAGGACACACCCTATTTCGATGGCTGCATGCCGATAGAGGTGATGGCAGCGCGCGGTGTGGATACGCTGAGGTTCGGCCCGATGAAGCCGGTGGGGCTGGACAATCCGCGCGACACCACGCCTGAATATCCGCAGGGCCGATGGCCCTATGCCGTGGTCCAGCTGCGGCAGGATAACAAGTTGGGCACTTTGTGGAACATGGTCGGCTTTCAGACCAAGCTGAAATATGCAGCGCAAGTGGAACTGTTTCGTACCATCCCGGGTCTGGAAAACGCCGAATTTGCCCGGCTGGGCGGGCTGCATCGCAACACCTTCCTCAATTCCCCACTGGTGCTGGACCGGCAATTGCGGCTGCGCAATGCCCCGCATATCCGCTTTGCCGGGCAGGTGACAGGGTGTGAGGGCTATGTCGAAAGCTCTGCCATCGGGCTTGTTGCTGGGATGATGGCCGCCTGCGAATTGGCCGGGCGTGAATGGAGTCCCCTGCCCGCAACCACCGCAATGGGCGCATTGCTCAGTCATATCACTGGCGATGCCGAGGCAGAGACTTACCAGCCCATGAATGTCAATTTCGGGCTGTTTCCGCCACTTCATGAAGTGAAGAAGAAACAGCGTAAGGAAGCCTATACCACGCGCGCCAAGGCAGACTTGTCAGAGTGGTTGGCAGGGCAGGAGCCAGTACCCGCCTAACATTTGCAAGCGGGTTTGCCTGGCACCAGCTTGGGCGCGGTAGCGGCAAATTCGCGTTGGGTCAGCTTGCCGTTTCCATCTGCATCGGCACCATCGAAACGGTCCGCCGTAGTCACAGCCCATTCTTCAAAGGTCAGCAGATTATTGCCGTCCTTATCCAGCTTGCGGAAACCATCGCTGCGGGTGGAGAGCATTTCATTTCGGGTAATCACAAGGTCGCGATTGCGGTCATAACGGAAAAAACGGCGCTGTTCGCGGCTCAGTTCACTCGCTTCTGGTGGAGTTGGTCCCTCCATATCGCCAGGATCTGTCACTGGCAGATCTTCAGGCGATGGACCCTCAGCCATGACGGGCGGTGACGGGGCCTTGTCCTCCACCTGCGCCACGCCCTGCCACCAATAGAGACCAACACTGGCTATTATCAGGCCCAGAAACAGCCCCAGAACCATACGGCCCATGGTAATTCCCCCTGTATAACTATCTGCAGGAAATCGTTTATCAGCGCCCTAGCAATCCCGCCCTAAGGGCCACGAGTGACGCCCCCCTTCCCGCCATCATAGGTGCCAGATCATTGGCTAATGATCGACTGGCCAAGGCCCGTAGAACTGCCAAACCGCGCAAGTTTCGCGGCAATTTGACTGATGAATACTGTTGTTCTGACAAACGTTGGAAAAGTGCCCGTTCAGCCGGATCAGAGATATGAATACCTGCATCTGTTAATGCCCAGACGCACGCCGCCGAAGTTACAACATTGTAATCCCCTGCTTCGCACAAGGCCAAAAAGGGGGCAGCGCGACCATGGGCAAAGGCAAGCGCGGATTCTTCAGGCAAAGGTGGTTCAACAAGCAACTGTTCCCACCCATCAACCAATGCGACAAGTGGTGCTTCCTGTTCTGCCCAAAACAGACCCAGTGCATCCAGCACCGCATCGCCACGCGGGCGCTCTGCCACAGGTTTGCCCAACATATCGCGCCACCACGCGATACGCATTTGCCCCAACATCGGTTCACTGGATTGACCGATTAGCCGGCCAATCCTTTGATCGAGTAGCAGTGCCGATTCCAGACGGGGGCGAAGCGCCGGGGCTGTATATCCCAGCGCTATCTGCAGTTCCGCTGGCAACAAGGCGGTGTCCGGATGCGCTGATACGCCACCGGTAAGGTCATCACCGCCTTGGGGCATCGATCAATCCTTGTAACAGACCTTCTTTGCTGCAGCGACGATGCGCGGTGCATCGATCAACGCCAGCTTTTCAAGGTTGGCAGCATAGGGCAGCGGCACGTCTTCATCTGTCACGCGCAGCACTGGCGCATCAAGATGGTCAAAACCCTGCTCCATACAAACAGCCATCACTTCCGATGCGATCGAACAGACCGGCCAACCTTCTTCAGCAATGATCAGGCGATTGGTCTTGGCAAGTGAGGCAAGGATGGTATCCGTATCGAGTGGGCGCAATGTGCGCAAATCGATCACCTCTGCATCAATCCCTTCGCCAGCCAGCGTTTCGGCAGCATCCAGAGCAAGCCCGACACCGATGGAATAGCTGACAATGGTGACATCACTGCCTTCACGCATGATCCGCGCCTTGCCAATCGGCAGGACGTGATCATCCAGATCGGGGACATCGAAACTGCGGCCATAAACCAGTTCGTTCTCCAGGAAGACCACCGGGTCCTCGCTGCGGATCGCCGCCTTCATCAGCCCCTTGGCATCCGAACTGTCATAGGGCGCAATCACAATCAGACCCGGCACACTGGCATACCATGGGCCATAGTTCTGGCTGTGTTGTGCACCAACACGCGATGCAGCTCCGTTGGGACCGCGGAAAACGATCGGGCAACGCATCTGGCCACCTGACATGTAATTGGTCTTGGCTGCCGAGTTGATGATATGATCTATTGCCTGCATGGCGAAGTTGAAGGTCATGAATTCCACGACCGGACGCAAACCACCCATAGCCGCCCCGGTGCCGATACCGGCAAAACCATATTCGGTGATGGGCGTATCAATTACGCGCTTGGGACCGAATTCATCGAGCAGCCCCTGGGTAACCTTATAGGCGCCCTGATATTCGGCCACTTCCTCGCCCATCACGAACACGCGATCATCGCGGCGCATTTCCTCGGCCATGGCATCACGCAGCGCTTCGCGCACGGAAACCTGGGTGAAGCTGGTGCCGGATGGGATTTCCGGATCGGCTTTGGGTGACGATTTGGGCCTGTCCGGGGCGGAAACCCCGCCCGGTTCTTCACGCCCGACATCCTTGCCCTCACCCGGCACATCGGCAACAGGCTCGTCTGCGGCGGCGGGCGCTGACACAGCGCCTGCATCCTCACCCTCGCCCGCCAGCATGGCAATGACGGTGCCGACCTTCACATTTTCGCTGCCTTCGGGGATCAGGATTTTGGCGAGCGTGCCTTCATCTACCGCCTCAAATTCCATCGTCGCCTTATCGGTTTCGATTTCGGCAATGATGTCACCCGAAGTGATTTCATCACCTTCCTGCTTGAGCCAACGGGCAAGGGTGCCCTCTTCCATAGTGGGGGAAAGCGCAGGCATTTTCAGTTCAACAGCCATGTCTCAGTACTCCCCAACCAGCACATCGGTGTAGAGTTCTGAAGCCTCTGGCTCCGGTGAATTTTCGGCAAAATCGGCACTTTCGGCCACACGGGCACGGATCGCCTTGTCGATCGCTTTCAGGTCTTCCTCGCTCTTGCCCTTTTCGAGCAATATCTTCTTCAGACCTTCAATCGGGTCCTTGTGTTCACGCACGTCCTGCACTTCTTCCCGACTGCGATATTTCGCCGGGTCGGACATGGAGTGACCGCGATAACGATAGGTGTTGAGTTCCATCAGCACTGGGCCATTGCCTTCGCGCACATGTTTGAAAGCAACTTCGGCGGCGCCACGTACTTCCAGCACATCCATGCCGTTCACATCCATGCCGGGGATGCGGAATGCGGTGCCGCGGCGATAAAACTCTGTTTCTGCAGAGCTGCGTCTCACGGCAGTACCCATTGCATATTGGTTGTTTTCTACCACGAAAACGATCGGCAATTGCCACAGGCTGGCCATGTTCATGGTTTCATAGACCTGGCCCTGATTGGCTGCGCCATCACCAAAATAGGCCAGGCAAAGGCCGCCGTCTTCACGGTATTTATGTGCCAGTGCCAATCCGCCGCCAAGTGAAACCTGCGCGCCGACGATGCCATGACCGCCGTAGAATTTATGTTCGGTGCTGAACATGTGCATCGAACCGCCCTTGCCCCGCGAAATGCCAGCCTCACGCCCAGTCAATTCCGCCATGATGACTTTGGGATCGATGCCGTAAGCCAGCATATGGCCATGGTCACGATATCCAGTGATGACGCTGTCCAAACCTTCCTGCAGGCCAGACTGCAGGCCCACAGCCACCGCTTCCTGCCCGATGTAAAGGTGGCAAAAACCACCAATCAGCCCCAATCCATAAAGCTGGCCTGCTTTTTCCTCAAACCGTCGAATCAGCAGCATCTGCTCATAATAGGCGAGCATTTGATCGGTGCTTGCATCGTATCGTGGTGCCTTGGCATGCGCTTCTTGAAGGCTGCGCAGGGCGAAATCATCATCTGTATTGTCAGCGCCACTGGTGATTGCCGCCTGCGTGGCGGGCTTTTTCGGAGATCGAGCCAAAGCTTGCTTCCTTGTTTTTTCGTTGCCCCTGGGGAGTGGGATTGCACGATCCCTATAGTCAGATGCAGTCACCAGACGCAACGTAAACCGCGCGTTCTGCATACGAAATCTCGCGATTTGGGAAGTATCTAATTGCCGTCAATTGTAATGACGACTTCGTCCTGATGGACAACATTCATATTCTTGCGCAACAATTCACCCACAAGATCAGGATCGGCAGCTTCCGGGTCCAATCCATCAACCAGATTGCGCAATTCATTGCGGTGATGCGTCAGCTTTACAATCTGTGCCCGCCTTTGCTGCAACAGGCTGGCCTTTTCATTCCATGCCAGCAGCCCGGTTGGACCGGCAATGGCCAGGGCGGCCAAAATCAACAGCACACCCAGCGCCAGACCCTGACGGACCTGATCACGTGGCAGCCGGCTGATGATTCCCCCTTTTTTCATATGCGCACAGAATCATAGTTAATGTGTGGATTCAAGCGGTTTGTGATGAAACCTGCTTAGAAATACGCTAAGTGACTCTAATTGATCATGTTGATGCTTTATGCCAGCAAATGATCAGCCGATTGGGTAGCCAGCCGAAATCACCGCAGCAAGGATAACAGGACGATATGTTCGAAATAATTGACCGCCAGATTGGGCAGATGTGGTACGCATTCACAGAGTCTCTACCGAGCCTGTTTCTGGCTGTTATCCTGCTCGTCATCACCGGACTGATTGCGAGTTTCGCCAGCAACATCGCTGACCGCATTGTGGGCAAGACAAGTCTGCGTCCGTCACTGAAAAATCTGATCGAAACCCTGATAAAGCTGGTAGTATGGCTGACGGGCCTGTTCATCGCAGCCATCATGATTTTCCCCGATGTCACCTTTGGGGGCATGATTGCCGGCCTTGGCATTGGTGCTGTCGCCATAGGCTTTGCCTTCCAGGACATATTTGAAAATTTCCTGGCTGGCGTCTTGATCATGTTGCGCGAAAAAATGCGGATTGGCGACATCATCCAGTGCGAAGGGATAGATGGCAAGGTTGAACATATCACCTTGCGCGAAACGCATATTCGCGCGACATCAGGTGAATTGACAGTCGTGCCCAATTCCCTGCTGTTCAAGAACCCGGTGGAAATCCTGACCGATGTCGAACAGCGGTGCCATACCAGCACTGTGGGTGTTTCATACGATACTGATTTGGACAAGGCGGCAGATGTAATCCGCAAGGCAGTGGAGCTGGTGGACCAGGTCGACACGTCCAAGGGCATTGACGTATTCGTGAGTGAATTCAACAGTAGCTCTGTAGATTTTCTGGTCCGCTGGTGGGCTGGTTCTTCCCCTGGCGATGGACATAAAAGCCGCGATCAGGTGCTACGCTCCATCAAGCGCGCGCTGGATAATGCAGGGATCGAAATCCCCTTCCCCTACATCACGCATACCTTCAAGAACGCCGTGCCATTGGCCAAGGACTGAGGGCAAACCCTGCCTCTCGCAGCGAAGCGGTGGGTGCAGAAACACCTCACGCAGCGAAACGGTGGGCAGAAAAAATGGTGCCGATGCTGTCAGATACGGCTGTCTGCGGCGCGATTACAATCTGAAAAAGGTCAGGATTGTGGGGATCTAAACAAATAGGGCAATGAAGGCAAAGATGGCAGCCGCAACTGCGGCGATCAGCGTCCTGCGAACGTCCCTCCTGGTCACGACGTCGGACGCTACGCCCCGGATGCGTAGTTCCGTTTCGAGCTTGTCCGCGGCAGTTCGTGCCTCAGTCGGCGATAGACGAGAGAGTTCTACAGATGCTCGAATCAATGCATCTTCATCAAAACGTTGGGCAAACTCAGGGGTCACAATTAGATACTGCTCTCCTCCGTATGACCCGCGATGGGTGATTTCTCTCAATCGTAGGCGTTCCGCTTCAATCTCAGCCATTAGATCTGCATAGTTGCCCAGCTTTGCCATCGGCACTTTTCCGCGCGTTAGATATTTTGTTAGAGAATGTGGCATTTTGTCCACAGACACCACGTAAGTATTTGATTTTTGGTGCGCCCGACAGGATTCGAACCTGTGGCCCCCAGATTAGGAATCTGATGCTCTATCCTGCTGAGCTACGGGCGCATCCGTGGCCCGTTTAGCAGGCTAAATCTTCAGCGCAATAACGGTCCGCAGAACCTTTTTCAGTTGAGCTCTTCGGGTGGCGAAACCGGGAAAGGCAGCGGGGCAACCGCGATCCCTTCATCGATCAAGCTTTTCGCTTCTTCCGCGCTGGCACGGCCATGGATCGGTGCCTCATCCGCTTCGCCATAATGCATGGCGCGTGATTGTTCGGCAAATTTATCACCAACCCATATGCTGTTCTTCAGCGCCTTTTCCTGCGCCTGCGCCAATGCAGTAAGCGCCTTTTGCACTTCGGGCGGCATGGGCTGGCTGGAAACGGGATGCAATTCTTCTGACGGCTCAGGGGCCATTGCCTCTACCAACATATCGCTGCGGCTATTGCCTTTGGCTGGCACTGCCGGGGCCATTGGTGCCTTGGCGATCTGCGCGGATCCACATTGCGGGCAGGTAACAAGTCCACGTGTCTGCTGATTGTCATAATCAGCAGTCGAACCGAACCACCCTTCGAAACGATGGCCATGGTCACAGGTCAGGTCAAAAACGATCATGACCGCCTATTTGGCGATTATACGCCGATTGGCAAGGCTTGGCAGTTGTGCACGGACTTCATCAATTTGGCCAAGTTCCAGATCAGCAAAACCCAGTCCAGGCGAGTTTCCGCCCATATCGAGCAGCACCTTCCCCCAGGGATCGATCACAAGACTGTGTCCATATGTATGTCGCCCGTCTTCATGTTCACCCACCTGCGCTGTGGCAATCACGAAGGCGCTGGCCTCTATTGCACGGGCACGCATCATCACATGCCAATGATCGCGCCCGGTCGGCACGGTAAAGGCCGCAGGGATGGCAATGGCACTGCAATGGCGCTGACCCAGAGCTTCAAACAGTGCTGGGAAGCGCAGATCATAGCAAATGGCCAGGCCCAGCAGACCAAGCGGCGTTTCAACTGTCACCACCTGTTCGCCCGGTTCATAGGCGGCACTTTCGCGCCAGCTTTCACCACTCGCCAGTTCCACATCGAACATGTGAATCTTGTCATACCTTGCGGAAATTTCCCCATCCGGCCCGATCACAAAGGCGCGGTTGGCCCATTTGCCATCATCCCGCAACACAGCCAGCGAACCGAGAGCGACGGTGATATTGTGCTGCCGGGCTGCATCGCGTGTAGCGTTAAGAACCGGATTTTCCGTCTCAACCACAATCTTGTCTGCGGCGCGCGCGCGGTTGCGATCCAGCAAGCCGCACATTTCAGGGGTGAATAGCATTTGCGCCCCGCCCGCCTGTGCCTGTCCAATGGCATCGACAATTGCTGCCGCATTGGCGGCAGGGTCAATCCCACTGGTCATCTGGAACAGGGCAATCCGCATGGGCTAGGCAGCCAGTATCGCGTCGAGCTTCCCCGCACGTTCCAGCGCGTGGAGTTCATCCGATCCACCAACGTAATAATCGCCAATGAATATTTGCGGCACTGTGCGGGCATTGGGCGCACGGCTCATCATCTCATCCCGCTTCGGCCCACCCATGGTGATATCATATTCGTTAAATTCCAAACCCTTGCTCTCCAGTAGGTGCTTTGCGCGGTAGCAATAGCCGCAGCCGAATTTGGTATAGATATCAATCACTGGCGCAGTCATTCTGGACCCTTTTCTGGTGCAAGACAGGCGGACAATACGCCAGACTTGAAATGTGGTTTTGCCTACCTATTTTCGGCTTGTCACCACTCGCCACAAGGGGGTGGGCGACATTTTTTGAACTGGGGCGCTGCAGATGCAGGCTCCGAACCATTCAAATTGCTCATTGAGAGGATTTGCAGATATGTCACGTACTGATTTTACTCCCTATCGCCGCACCACCGTTGGCTTTGATCGCCTGTTTGACCTTCTGGAAGGCCAGGTGCGTAACAATGCAGGCGATAATTACCCCCCTTTCAACATTGAACGCCGTGGCGATGACAATTATCGCATCACGCTAGCCGTTGCCGGTTTCCGCCCGCAAGATCTGGACATCACTGCCCAGCAGAACCTGCTGGTGATCCAGGGCAAGAAGCGCGATGATGAAGAGGTGGCAGGACAGATGCTGCACGTTGGCATCGCCAATCGCGGCTTTGAACGTCGCTTTGAACTGGCCGATTATGTTCGTGTTGATAATGCAGACCTTAGTGATGGCTTGCTGGTGATCGACCTGGTGCGCGAAGTGCCAGATGCGATGAAGCCCAAGAAGATCATGGTCAATGGCCAGCCTACGCTGACCGCTGTTCCCACTGACAAGGATGCTGATGCGGCCTGATCGCAAGGCCAAACCAGCATTAAAATAAAGTCAGCTTGTAAATAAAAGGGGGCGGGCCTTGCGGTCCACCCCCTGCGACATTTCGTCGCATCGATCAGTCATCATCGTCCGGGTCGCAGAAGACGATGATGGCTGGGTCGAACTTGTTCCAGCGTAATAATTTTTCCGCATAGCAAAAGACCGCCATGCAGTCTGTTACGCCAACCCCCTATACGAAACCGAAATGGTTTCGTTTGGAAGTTTTCTTCCAAACTTCATTGTTTCGCAAGCACAATTTGGTGGTTTTTGTATAAAAACGACAAGGTAAGTTGCTGCTACACGCAAACAAAATCAGCCATTTTTGCACGATTAAGTCCGAATTTCATCGGATTAGACCAGTCGAGACTGCTCCAGAGCAGCCTCAATAAAACCTGCAAAAAGTGGATGCGGGTCAAAGGGTTTGCTCTTCAATTCAGGGTGAAACTGCACCCCGACGAACCATGGGTGGTCCGGTCGCTCCACAATTTCAGGCAATAAACCATCAGGGGACATGCCTGAAAACACGAGTCCCTGCTTTTCCAACGGCGCGATATAGGCACTGTTGACTTCATAGCGATGGCGATGCCGTTCAGATATCATTTCGGCCCCGCCATATATACGCGAGACATGGCTATTGCCTGCCAGTTTGGCATCATAAGCGCCCAATCGCATGGTCCCGCCCAGATCGCCGCCGCTCTCACGCGTCTGCAAGCCTTCTTCGGTCATCCATTCCGTGATGATGCCAACCACAGGTTCTGAGGTTTCGCCAAATTCGGTTGAGGATGCCTTGTCAAAACCGGCATCGCGCGCACCTTCGATGCAGGCCATTTGCATGCCCAGGCAGATACCCAGGAATGGCACCTTGCGTTCGCGGGCAAAACGCACACTGGCAATCTTTCCTTCCGAACCACGTTCCCCGAAACCACCTGGCACCAGAATGCCATGCATGGGTTCCAAAGCGGCAGCGATTTCGGAATCTTCGCCTTCGAAGATTTCTGCGTCGATCCAGCGGATATTGACCTTGACCCGGTTGGCCAGGCCACCATGAACAAGCGCCTCGTTCAACGATTTATAGGCATCGGGCAAGCCGACATATTTGCCCACCACGCCGATTGTTACTTCACCTTCGGGGTTGAAGTAACGATCAGTCACGTCTTCCCATGCAGCAAGGTCAGGCTTGGGCGCATCGGTTATGCCAAAGGCGCGCAGCACCTCTTCATCCAGCCCTTCAGCATGATATTGTTGCGGCACCGAATAAATCGATGGCGCATCCAGAGCCGGAATCACCGCCTGCGCGCGCACGTTACAGAACTGCGCAATCTTGCGCCGTTCGCCCTCTGGCAGCGGATGCTCGCAACGGCACAGCAGGATGTCCGGCTTGATCCCCAGGCTGGCAAGTTCGCGCACAGAGTGTTGCGTTGGTTTGGTCTTCAGTTCGCCCGCAGCAGCAATATAGGGGACCAGAGTGACATGGACGGACACGGTCTGGTCCGGCTCAAGCTCATTCCGCAGCTGACGGATTGCCTCCATGAATGGCAGCGATTCGATATCGCCCACCGTGCCGCCTATTTCGCACAGAATGAAATCATGATCGCCCTGGTCAGCCAGCGCGAATTCCTTGATCGCATCGGTCACATGCGGGATCACCTGAACCGTAGCGCCCAGATAATCACCGCGACGTTCCTTGGCGATGATATCGCGATAGACCCGGCCAGAGGTGATATTATCGTTCTGGTGCGCTGATACGCCCGTGAACCGTTCATAATGGCCAAGATCAAGGTCAGTCTCCGCACCATCATCGGTGACGTAAACTTCGCCGTGCTGATAAGGGCTCATGGTCCCAGGATCGACATTCAGATAGGGGTCAAACTTGCGGATACGTACCTTGTATCCACGTGCCTGCAGCAGCGCGCCTAAGCTTGCTGCCATGAGTCCCTTGCCGAGCGATGAAACCACGCCGCCGGTTATGAAAATGTACCGCGCCATGGGAGTCGGGCCTTAAGGCGTGAAATGGATTCGATGCAAGCGATTCCGAACTGCGGAAGTGCCGCAATCCACAATCAATGCGGGCGAGTTGTAATTATTCGGCAGCGTTGCCGAGTGGATCGGTCGATTCTGCCGGGGCCGGTGCAGCAGGTGCTGCATCTGCATTGGCGGCGCCACCCAGCGGGTCAGCCGGGGCAACAGGCGCTGCATCACGATCGAGCGTCGATGAAATTTCATCCCCACCGGTAGTTTCAACCGCCACAGCGGCAAGCGCAATCGACAGGACAACAAAAACGATCGCCAACCAACGGGTCGAACGGGTCAGAAAATCGGCCGCTCCGCGCGCGCCCATCAGACCGCCAGGGCTGCCACCGATGCCCAGGCCACCGCCTTCTGAACGCTGCATCAGGATAATGCCGACCAGTGCAGCGGCAACAATCGTCTGAACGACGGTGAGGAACAGGAAAAGCGACATCAAACCCTACTTTCTCGAACTGGGACGCCATCTAATGGCACGCACGCCGCCATACAAGGGGGCGTATGATCCCGGCCCAATACCTAAACTCAGCCTTCCTGAAGGTCAGCCGCCGCCAAGGCGATGCCCATAAAGCTGTCCGCAGTCAGGCTGGCGCCACCTACAAGTGCCCCACCCACCTCTGCAGCGCCCAGCAATTCGCGGGCATTGTCCGGCTTTACCGAGCCGCCATATAGGATACGCACTTCAGAACCTTGCTCTTCACCGAACATGTCAATCAACAGCTTGCGAATGGCACCATGCATCTGTGCGACATCTTCTGATGTTGCTGCCTTGCCAGTACCAATGGCCCAGATCGGTTCATAGGCAATAGAAAGGCGTTCGCCCGCGTCGTCCATAGCTGGCAGAGAAGCACGCAGCTGGTCCATGACGAATTTTTCAGCCTTGCCGCTGGTGCGTACCTTGTCCGATTCGCCGCAACACATGATGACACGCAGGCCCGCATCCAATGCGGCCTTGGCTTTCGCGTGCACCAGTTCATTGCTTTCACCATGATCCACGCGACGTTCGCTGTGGCCCAAAATCACGAATTTCGCGCCTGCATCAGCCAGCATGGCGGCAGAAATGTCACCAGTGTGTGCGCCACCTTCGGCCGGGTGGCAATCCTGCGCGCCCACGCCAATCTGTTCAACTTCGCGATGAACGGCATGAACCAGCGTGTAAGGTGGTGCCAGCGCAACCTCCACCTTCATATGCCGTTGAGCGGCACGATCAATCGCACGCGCTTCTGACAGCATGGCGCGTGTGCCATGCATTTTCCAATTACCGACAATATAAGGCCGCTGGGGCATTCACATTTCCTGAAATCAAATCGAATCTTTAAACCGGTCCCATATGGGCATCGGGGTGGCGTCCGCTAGCCGAGCTTGCCCTTTCAGTCAAAACCGTTTGTCCCCTGTTGCCCGGACGCCGCAGGCCCGATAAAGCGCCAGCGCACCTGTGCCATTACCCGGCATATATCAAACCGTCTTGTGGGATCCCGACATTTCATGATCCAGTTTATTCGCAAACTCTTCGCTTCCAAACTTGGGCTGGCGATCACTTTTGCCTTTATCGGCTTGATCGCACTGGCTTTTGCCAGCAGCGATGTGGCCAATACCGGCACTTTCGGCGGGGTCTCCGGCGCAGACCGTGTGGCAGTTGTAGGTGATACAAAGATCGGAACGGCGGAATTGAACACCCGCATGCAGTCCGTTTTGACACAGGTCCGCGAAGAAAACCCCACGCTGACCATGGCTGGATTCGTTCAGAATAAAGGTATGGACCAGGTTCTGGACCAACTGATCGATCGTGTTGCAATCAGTGCCTATGCCCGCAAATATGGCCTGCGCGCGGGCGATAATCTGGTGAACAGTGAAATTATCCAATTGCCGGCCTTTCGCGGTCCAAATGGCAATTTCAGCCAGGATATTTATCAACAGGCACTGCGTCAGCAGGGGCTGACTGATGCATTGGTGCGGGGGGATTTTGCTGACGGGCTGCTGGCGCAGCAATTGCTGCAGCCTGCCATGCTCGCGACCAAATTTCCTGATGCAGTTGCGCGCCGTTATGCCGCCTTGCTGAAAGAACGCCGTCAGGGTTCCATTGGATTTATCCCCAGCGGTGCCTTTGCCCCCACAGGCGATCCCACGAATAAGCAGTTGGCTGATTTTTATGACAAGAATCGTGGCCAGTATATCCGCCCTGAACGCCGTGTAATCCGCTATGCCACTTTCGGTATCGATAGCCTGAAAACCAATATAGAGCCGAGCACGGCAGAAGTTGCGGCCCGTTATCAACGCGATGCGGCCCAATATGCGGCCAGCGAATCACGCACTGTCACACAACTGATCGTTCCGACTCAGCAAGCAGCCAATGCCCTGCGCGATCGAATCAATGCAGGTACACCAATGGCAGCCGCCGCACGCGAAGCTGGTTTCAGCACGGCCACTATCGGCCCTGTCACGCGTGAAGAGCTGGCCCGGCAGACTGATGCAAAGGTTGCAGCTGCTATATTTTCCACTGCTCAAGGCAAGGTTGCAGAGCCTGCCCGTGGTGCCCTGGGCTGGTATGTGGTGCGCGTTGACAATGTTACAGCAGTGGCAGCGCTCACTCTTGCCCAGGCAACGCCTGAGATCACAGAGCAATTGCGGATAGAGAAACGCAACGCTGCCTTCGCTGATCTTTCCGCACGGGTTGAAGAGGAAATCGACGGTGGCGCACCGCTCAGCCAAATGGCCGATGAACTGGGCGTGGAAATCACCACTGCCCCTGCCCTGACTGCCGATGGGCGTGTCTATGGCAATCCTCAGGCCTCTATACCGCCGCAATTGGCTGGTGCGCTAAACACTGCATTCCAGATGGAAGAAGGTGAACCGCAATTGGCGGAATTGGTGCGCGGCACGACCTATCTTATCTTTGAAGTATCGGACATCGCACCATCTGCCACTGCACCTTTGAATGAAATCAAAGAGCAAGTGACGGTCGCCTGGCGCCTTTCCGAGGGGTCACGTCTGGCAAAGGCAGCGGCTGAAAAGGTGATTGGCGCATTGGGCAAGGGTAAATCCTTGTCTTCCGCAATCGGGGATGTCGGCAAACCCATGCCACCGGTTGACCAGATTAGCATGACGCGCCGCGATCTAGCCCAATTTGGTGCCCAGATGCCACCACCATTGGCGCTGATGTTCAGCATGGCGAATGGCACTTCGAAAAAGCTGGAAGCCGCCAATAATCTCGGCTGGTTTATCGTGGATCTCGACCAGATCGTGGTTGAAGATGTGGCACCCGATGATGAGCTTGTTGCACCAACCAAGGCACAATTGGAAAGCGCACTGGCAGACGAATATACCGAACAGTTGACCATGGCTATGCGCGCTGAACTGGGTGTGGAACGCAATGAATCCGCTATTGCTGCCATACGCAAGCAGCTGGTCGGCGATAACTGACGGGGGCTTTTCTGACTGCTTTTCTGCCAGAGAACGCTGCTGCGGCTGCTGACCAATTGCGCGCTGGAAAGCCCGCATTGGTGTGGCGGCGCATTATTGCTGATACGGAAACGCCCGTTGGTGCAGCAGCCAAACTAATTGAACGTGGGCGTGGCGATTTTTTGCTGGAATCGGTGGAAGGTGGCGAGGTTCGCGGGCGTTACAGCCTGTTGGGAATCGATCCTGATCTGGTGTTTCGTGCCAGCGCCCACAAGGCAGAAATCAACCCCAATTGGAAACATGACCGGGAGGCATTCCGGCCTTGTCCGGGGGACAGTCTGGAAGAACTGCGCCAGCTGGTCAAAAGTTGCCACATAGATGTCCCAACAGAACTGCCACCCACACTTGCCTGTGTGGTCGGATATTTTGGCTATGAAACCATAGGGCTGGTGGAAGATTTGCCCCGTGCAGCGCCCAGCTCGCTGGACCTGCCGGACATGTTGTTTGTCCGCCCCACCCTGTTGCTGGTTTTCGACCGGCTTTCAGATTCGCTGTTCTGTATTGCCCCCATTTGGCAGGCAGACGATGTAGATTCTGCGATTGAACATGCGGGTGAGCGGATAGATGATGCCTTGAGCAAGCTGGCAAGCGCAGTCCCCGCCGCAGATTTAGATGCGAATCTGCCCGAAATGGAATTTTCTCCGCAAATTGCGGCGGACGATTACAAAGGCATGGTAGACCGCGCGAAGGAGTATATCGTCGCAGGCGATATATTTCAGGTCGTTCTGGCGCAGCGTTTCACCTGCCCGTTCCCCCTTCCCCCATTTGCGCTCTACCGCGCCCTGCGCCGTGTGAATCCCTCTCCCTTTCTGTATTTTCTCGACCTGCCCGGTTTTGCTGTGGTCGGATCGTCTCCGGAAATCCTGGTCCGCGTGCGCGATGGCGAGGTAACGATCCGCCCGATTGCCGGCACTCGTCCGCGTGGTGCCACAATTGCGCAGGATCGTGAGAATGAGGTGAGCCTGCTGGCAGATGCCAAGGAACGCGCTGAACATCTGATGTTGCTGGATCTGGGCCGCAACGATGTGGGGCGTGTCGCTGCGCGCGGTACTGTTCAGGTGACAGATAGTTTCACCATCGAACGTTACAGCCATGTCATGCATATCGTCAGCAATGTGATTGGTCAGTTAAGCCCTGACCACGATGCTCTGGATGCGTTATTTGCAGGCTTCCCCGCAGGCACCGTTTCGGGTGCACCAAAGATACGCGCGTGCGAAATCATTGCTGAACTGGAGCCTGAAACACGCGGTGCCTATGCTGGCGGCGTAGGTTATTTCGCACCCGATGGATCAATCGACAGTTGTATAGTTCTGCGTACCGCCGTGGTAAAAGATGGCGTTATGCATGTGCAGGCTGGCGCGGGCATCGTTGCCGATAGCGATCCGGATTATGAACTGGCTGAATGTCGGGCCAAGGCAGGGGCATTGATCGCCGCCGCACGCGAAGCTGCCCGTATCGCCAGCGAACCGGGGTTTGGCCAATGATAAAACACCCATATCTGGCCGCTGGTCTTGCCATGTTTGCCGCACTTCTGGCTGGCTGCAAGGATCAGCAGGCTGGCGAACCGATTATCCGCACCGAAATTGGCAAGGGGTCTCAGGATCGCGTCGCTGCCAAGAAAGCGCAGTCTGACTGCAAGGATGTTACCTTTGAAGGTGCGAAGTTTACCGATTGCGTGGCAGACCCGGCCAAACATCGCATCGCCATGGTTTTGGGTGATGAACAGGGCGACAAATATCGTTCCCTACGCTCTTACGGACAGGCGCTGGGCGATGATGCGCTGGATGTGGCCTTTGCCATGAATGCGGGAATGTTCGATGCAGAAGGCAAGCCCATTGGCTATTACGTAGAAAATTATGAACGGTTGCAGGAACTGAACCGCGCAGATGGCCCCGGTAATTTCCATATGAAACCCAATGGCGTCTTCTATGGCACCAATGGAAAATGGGAAATCCGCGCAGCTGACAGTTTCTATTACAATGTTGGTGATCGGCCGGAATTCGGCACGCAAAGCGGCCCCATGCTGGTGATCAATGGCGAATTGCATCCGCAAATGCAGGATGATGGCCCATCCAAAGCGATTCGTAATGGCGTGGGGATTGATGGAAATGGCAGAGCGCATTTCGTGATTTCGAATGAGCCGGTCTCATTTGGACAGTTCGCACGCCTGTTTCGTGACCAGTTGAAAGCTGCCAATGCCCTGTTTCTGGACGGCAATATCTCTGCCTTATGGGACCCTGTGCGTGAAAGGCTGGATACTGGCAATTCGCTGGGTCCAATGGTTGTGGTCACAAAACGCGGCGGATTGAAGGGGGTTGGTGCAGCACCATCGCTTGATGTCCTGACACCTGCCGATAAAGCGGGTGCGCAATGATTCTGGTCATCGACAATTACGACAGCTTTACCTTCAACCTGGTCCATTATCTGATGGAATTGGGAGCAGAGGTGCGGGTTGAACGCAACGATGCGTTGACCGCAAGAGAGGCCATTGCAACCAATGCGGCCGGTTTCCTGATTTCCCCTGGGCCTTGCACCCCGACAGAGGCAGGAATCAGCCTGGATCTGGTTGCTGCCTGCGCCGATGCCGGTAAGCCGCTGATGGGTGTTTGCCTTGGACACCAGTCCATTGGCCAGCATTTTGGCGGCACAGTAACGCGCGGCGGGCTGATGCATGGCAAGACATCACCGGTAACACATGACGGCAGCGGGTTGTTTGCAGGCATCCCTTCCCCATTCACTGCAACACGTTATCACAGCCTGGTGGTTGAAAATCCGCCGGAAGAACTGGTGGTCAACGCGACATCGGATGATGGCTTCACAATGGGGTTCCGCCACCGCGATCTCCCGATCCATGGCGTGCAATTCCACCCCGAAAGCATAGCCACCGAACATGGTCATGCCCTGCTGGCCAATTTCCTGCGCATTTGCGGGATGGAAGCGGAACAACCAGCATGAAGCACCTGCCTGACGCGCGCACTCATTTGACCCAGGCAGAGGCTGAGGAGGTCTTTGGCTGGCTGCTTGACGGTGAAACCAGCGAAGCTGAAATCGAGCGTTTTCTGCTGGAAATGACCGAACGCAGTGAAACAGCAGAGGAAATTGCAGGGGCCGCCCGCGCCTTGCGTGCACGGCTGATCCCCATTGCGGCGCCCGATAATGCTGTCGATTGCTGCGGCACCGGCGGTGACGGGCATCACACGCTGAATGTTTCCACCGCGGTCAGCCTGGTCGTTGCCGCTTGCGGTATTCCTGTGGCAAAACATGGAAATCGTGCCGCCAGCAGCAAATCTGGCGCAGCTGACACGTTGGAAGCACTGGGCCTGGATATGGACGCCGCCGGGCGTACGGCTGAAAAGACACTGGCCGAGATCGGCATCTGTTTCCTTTTCGCCAAGAACCATCATCCCTCTATGGCCCGGATCCAGCCTATTCGCCTTAAAATCGGCCGGCGAACGATCTTCAATTTGATGGGGCCACTGTCCAACCCTGCAGGTGTCAAACGCCAGCTGATAGGGATTGCCCGCCCGGCATATGTCCCGATTTATGCCGATGCCAAGGCGCGGCTGGGCACAGAACACACGCTGATCGTATCTGGCGATGAAGGGCTGGATGAATTGAGCATGGCGGGCGGCAATGAAGTGGCCGATGTTACTGGCAATGAATTTGAAATGCGCCGGTTTGATGCGAGTATGGCGCAATTACCCTTTTCTCCTGTCGAGGCGATCCGTGGTGGAGACGCCAGGCACAATGCTGCTGCACTGAAGGCTCTGCTGAATGGTGCACCTGGCCCCTATCGCGATGCAGTGCTTTTCAATGCCGCGGCAACATTGCAGGTCGCAGGGATTGATGGCGATTGGGTCACCCGTTGTGATATTGCGCGCGATGCACTGGATTCTGGCCGTGCTGCAAATCTGCTGTCCCGCTGGATTGAGCTTGCCCAATGAACAAACTCGTCGAAATATGCGATACCAAACGCATTGAAGTGGGCCAGCGCCGTGCCGAAAAATCGGTCACTGCACTCGATCACCTTGCCGTATCTCAATCCCCCCCGCGCGGGTTTGAGGCAGCTTTACGCAAAGCCAGCGACAATGGCTTTGCCCTGATCGCAGAAATCAAGAAAGCCTCTCCTTCCAAGGGTTTGATCCGGCCTGATTTTTATCCCGCAGAACATGCCCGTGATTATCAGACGGGTGGTGCAAACTGCCTGTCTGTATTAACCGATGCCCCCTATTTTCAGGGGCATGAAGATTTTCTGATCGCAGCACGCGCAGCCTGTGATTTGCCCGTTCTGCGCAAGGATTTCATGGTTGATCCATGGCAGGTGGCCGAAGCACGCAGCATTGGCGCCGATGCGATCCTGATCATCGTTGCCGCGCTTGAAGACGAACAAATGGCAGAGATCGAGGCAGCGGCGCTGGAGCGCGGCATGGATGTGCTGGTGGAAGTGCATGATGAGGCTGAGATGGAGCGCGCATCACGGCTGAAATCCCGCCTGATCGGGGTCAATAACCGCGATCTGCGCACATTCGTGACCGATCTGGCCAATACAGAGCGGCTCGCCCCGCTTGCGCCCGAAGGTGCACTGCTGGTGGGGGAAAGCGGCATCAACAGCCATTCTGACTGCCTGCGCTTGGCCAAAAGCGGCGTGAGGACTTTCCTGGTAGGCGAAAGCCTTATGCGGCAGGATGATGTTGTCACTGCGACACGACAATTGCTGCAAGGTTGATCCCTGTCCTACACAGCCGCAAAATGGCATCTGGATGGAATGAAGGCCTCTCCTGCTTCTCGTTTCGAACAGCCCAGATCACAAGCTTTGGACAGGCGGTTTTTTCATGCTTAGAACCCTGTTCCATGTGTTCCATCCAGTAGGATTCACCGACGCAAAATGAGCAAGAAATTGAGTGATCTCACCCATCTGGATGAAAGCGGTACAGCGCGCATGGTGGATGTTGGGGCCAAGCAGGCCAGCCATCGTCAGGCAATCGCCGGTGGTTTTATCCGTATGAGTGGATCTGCACTGGCGGCGATCAAGGCGGGTGATGCACCCAAGGGGGATGTGCTGGGAACAGCGCGGATCGCTGCGATAATGGCAGCTAAAAAAACCGGCGATCTTATTCCACTGTGTCACCCGCTCTCTCTCGACGCGGTGAATGTTGATTTTGCATTTGAAGATAATGGCGTTCGTGTCACCACCACGGCCTCTCTCACAGGCAAAACGGGCGTGGAGATGGAAGCTATGGTGGCCGCATCCACTGCGCTCCTTACCGTTTACGATATGGCCAAAGCCCTGGATAAAAACATGGTTATCGAAAATGTCCGCCTGCTGGAAAAAACCGGCGGCAAATCGGGCCATTGGCGGGCAGAGGATAGCGACCTGGCATGAGCCAGATGCTGCAGATGGAAGAAGCGCAGGCCCGTGCACTGGCCCTGGCGCCGAAAATGCCGGTAGTATGGTTGCCGGCACAACAGACTCTGGGGCGTTATCTGGCAGAAGATTTGCCCGCGCGCCGCACTCAACCCCCGGCAGATCTTTCAGCTATGGATGGCTATGCAATTGCAGGCGTCGGTAGCTGGCGAATTGTCGGTGAAAGCCGTGCAGGCCACCCTTATGAAGAACTACTGAAAGGGGGCCAGTGCGTACGTATCTCTACCGGAGCGCATTTGCCGAAGGGGGCTGACAGCGTCCTGCTACAGGAAGATGCAGAGCTTCTTCATCCGGATTTAGTCAATGCCAGAGAAGCCCCTTCCCCGGGTCGCCATGTGCGACGCAAAGGGTTCGATTTCACCTGTGGCGATGTTGTTCTCAAGGCCGGCACATTGATCACGCCTGCAGCTTTGGCGCTGGCGATCAGTGCGGGGCATGCAGAACTGCCTGTTCGCCGTGCGCCACGCATTGCGGTGCTGGACAGCGGGGATGAATTGTCAGCTGACCCCACCCAATGCCGTGATGACCAGATCCCCGCCTCCAACGGCGCGATGATTGCGGCGATGCTGGCTGGCTTGGGCTGTGAAGCGTTGCGGATAGGCCCGGTGGCTGATGACCTGGCGGCCTTGGCCGATGCGCTGAAACTGGCTGAAGACACCGACATCCTTGTCACCAGTGGAGGCGCCTCTGTTGGTGATCATGATCTGCTCCGCCCCGCGTTGGAGGCATGGGGTGCTGAGCTGGACTTCTGGAAAGTGGCGATGAAACCGGGCAAGCCGGTTATGGTTGCTCGCCGCGGCGACCAGGCAGTGCTGGGCTTGCCGGGAAATCCGGTATCGAGCTTTGTCACAGCTTTCCTGTTTCTGCTGCCGCTGGTTCGGCAGGCAATGGGTGCATCCGCCCCCCTGCCCCGCCGGGTTATGCTGGCTACAGCTTGTGACCTTCCAAAAGTTGGCAGACGGCGTGAATTCCTGCGCGCTTACTGGAATGGTGAAAGCCTCACTTTGTCCGATTCACAGGATTCCAGTGCGCTGCTGGCATTGGCCAATTCGAACTGTTTGGTGGATCGGCCTGCTCATGCAGAGGGGACCGAAGCGGGAACATTTGTTCCATCCTACCTGCTATAAAATGGCGGAATTGCTTGACTTGCCGAATCAGGTTGCCTAATTGTTCTTCATTCGTTCACCATAACTGGTGATCACGTATTGGGCGACTAAGGGAGGTTGGCACTATGCTGACGGCCAAGCAGCACGAATTAATCCGCTTTATCCAGCAGCGTCTGGAAGCGACTGGCATTTCGCCTTCGTTTGAAGAGATGAAGGAGGCACTGGAGCTCAAAAGCAAATCGGGTGTCCATCGGCTGATTTCCGCACTGGAAGAGCGCGGGTTTATTCGGCGTCTGGCCAATCGCGCACGCGCTTTGGAAGTGATCAAGATGCCAGAAGATGTGGTACCCGGCACTCGTGCGGCACTTGCCCCTGCTGCAGCCAATGATGCATTGGCCATGGCGCATGCGGCAAAGGCTGTTGCGCCTGAACCAGCCAATGATGTGATTGAACTGCCGCTGCATGGACGGATCGCCGCTGGCGCACCGATAGAAGCGCTGGAAGGTCAGACGAGCCTGCCGGTCCCTGCCGCCCTGTTGGGTGCAGGCGAACATTACGCGCTGGAAGTATCAGGCGATTCGATGATCGAGGCGGGCATTTTCGATGGTGATTTTGCTCTGGTAAAACGCACCAATACTGCACGCGATGGGGAAATTGTGGTGGCGCTTATCCGTAATGAGGAAGCAACACTGAAGTATCTGCGTCGTGAAAATGGCATGATCAGGCTTGACCCCGCCAATGGCATGTATGACCCGCAGATTTACCGCCCTGACGAGGTTGAAGTTCAGGGTAAGTTGGCCGGTTTGCTACGCCGCTATCACTGACAGGTAAGCTATCAGCTCGCTACTGGCTGTGCGCACTCCACCAGCCATGCTGCCCCTGCGCTTCTGCGACTGTCGTGATTTCGCGTGCTGCCAGGCTGATCGATAGCCCACCCGTTTGTTCCAGCAGGTTACGGTCAGCCTTCAACCAGCTGGGGTTACAGCTGGCTGGCAACCAGCGATCTGCGATTACGATATCGGATTTTTCGCAGGCTGCGGCCAGGGCGCGCTCTTCAACCCGCTGATCGTTACGTGTCATCAGCAGCACCCAATTGCGATTTCCGCGTTTAATATTGAGAACGCAAAATTCCGTACTGCATCGCGCGCCCGGCCATTCATTCAGCGCAATCGGCTCACTCGCCGCACCCGCCAATTCGCGCAAATTATCCTTGGCGTAATCAGACCGGCTCTGGCGCAAGCTCAGCAAGTGATCACCGGGCATAGTAATACCTACATGGCGTCCATCGCCCGAAATCAGCAAATCAGGTACCGGTGTTGCCAGCAGCATAAGTGTGGCAACAGCAGCCGGTATCATACCGAGCAGGCGCACCCTGCCCCGCCACAACGCCAGCCAAAGGCCACCCGCCAGGAAAAGGGCAAAGGTCCCATAACCCATTTGCGGCATCAGCTTGACTGCACCGGGCTGGTCAGCAGTCCAGTGGGCAATCGCCAGCATCAGCTCAAGTGATTTTCCCGCCAACCACCAGATCGGTGCCCCCAGCCCGAACAGATCCAGAAACAATGCCAATGCAATCAGCGGCATGGAAACAAAGGTAACCAATGGGATCGCCACAACATTGGCAAAGGCACCATAGACGCCCGCCCGGTGGAAATGGAACAATACGATTGGCATTAGCGCAATCTCGATCACCAGGCCGGTCAACAGCAGCATCACACCGCGCCGCGCCAACCAAGCGAATCGTCCTTCATCGCGTGGAGCCAGAAATGCACGTACAGGTGCACAATTATGTAGAGCCACAATGGCCAGCACCGCCGCAAAGCTCATTTGAAAACTTGGGCCTATCAGTGCTTCGGGCCACAGCAACAAGACGACAAAGGCAGCCACCGCCACCATCCGCAACGTCAGTGCGTCACGGCCCAGTGCCAATGCAATCAACACGAGCAACGCACCCACACAGCTGCGCACAGTCGGCACCTCTGCCCCGGTCAGCAATGTATATCCGATGCCAGCCAGCGCGCCGACCGCAGCCGCCACGATCGGCAGCCGTATACGCAGAACCAGTGCAGGCCATAACGCCAGCAACTTCATGGCCAGAAAATAGGCCGCCGCAATCACAGCGCTGACATGCAGTCCACTGATCGAAAGCAGATGAGTAAGCCCAGCATCACGCATGGCATCTTCATCTGCCTGTGTAATTCCACCGCGATCGCCACTGGCAAAGGCTGCGGCAATTGTGCCAGGTGAACCAGCAAGCTCGTTGCGGACATGTAATGACAATACTCTTTGTACTCGGGCGATTGCCCCACTTTTGTCAGAAGCTTCGATTACTTCGGTCTCTCCCAACAGGCTGCCAGTGGCTGACAAGCCATTGAACCATGCAGCGCGTGCAAAATTGTATGAACCGGGCAACATCGGTTCTGCCGGGGGCATCAGACGCACACGCATGCGCAGGATGGCTCCCTCAATCATTTGAGAGCTCGCTTTCGCGCGTGGTACGTTGATCCGGATCTTGCGCGCTATACCACTATCTGCATCGCGAATGGCCATTACCAATCGCACCCTGTCCCGAGCAGGTTGATCTTCCCGCTCAAGAACAAAGCCCTCGATCATTTCTACTGCAGGGCGATCAATTGAAGCTTGCCCAACAATTTCCGATCGTGCCCAGACGATTGCGATACCCAGTGCCAGCACCAGGCATATCGTCACTACAGACCGCCTGAGCATCTGCGCGTCGAAAAAAGGTCGTTCCCGCAGGATATGAGAAAAACCTAAGGCAGTAAGAAGGCTCCCACCAATTGCTGCAGCCCATTGCCACGGATTAGCCAGCAAAAACCAAATTCCGATCCCTGCCGCAAAGAAGACAGTCAGCCACGGCGCCCTGTCAAACCCTGCACGCTGCAAAGCGTCATCGAAATACAAGGCCGCACTGGACAATTTCGCTTTCCTGCGCCAAGTGCGCTGCGCTGCAACATGGCCCTGATCAGCGCTGCCCCCTGTCGGCACGATCGGCATGAGCGGTGTGGCCATGTTTCTATTGGAAAGGATTGAGGGGTTTATGGCAAGCGAAAGCGCAACGAACGGCTCTGCGGTCGTTACCCGCTTTGCGCCTTCCCCTACAGGATTTCTTCATATCGGCGGCGCACGGACCGCTCTATTCAACTGGCTGTTCGCCCGTCATCATGGCGGCAAGGCGCTGCTTCGGATAGAAGATACCGATCGCAAGCGGTCCACCCAGGAAGCGATTGATGCGATACTGGACGGCCTGAACTGGCTTGGCCTGAACTATGACGAAACGCCAGTTTTCCAGTCTGAACGTGGTTCAAGGCATGTTGAAGTGGCAGAGAAATTGCTGGCAGCAGGTCATGCCTATCGCTGTTATGCCACGCCAGAAGAATTGGAAGAAATGCGCGCCGCCCAGCGCGCAGCGAAACAACCCATCCGCTATGATGGCCGTTGGCGTCATCGCGATCCATCCGAGGCACCGCTAGGCGCTCCATTTGTGGTCCGGCTTAAAACGTCCGATTCTGGCGAAACCACAATTGAAGACCAGGTCCAGGGAAAAGTGACTGTCCGCAATGAAGAGCTGGATGATTACATCCTGCTGCGTGCTGATGGCACACCAACCTATATGCTGGCCGTTGTGGTGGATGACCACGACATGGGTGTTACCCATGTAATTAGAGGCGACGATCACCTCAACAACGCCTTCAGGCAATTGCCGATCTATCGCGCAATGGACGAGGTTGAAGGTGGCTGGCCTGATCCGATCTACGCCCATATCCCGCTGATTCACGGCTCTGATGGGGCCAAGCTGTCCAAACGCCATGGTGCATTGGGTGTTGATGCCTATCGCGATGAGATGGGCATACTGCCTGATGCCCTGTTTAATTACCTGCTCCGCCTTGGCTGGGGCTATGGTGATCGCGAAGAAATCAGTCGCCAGGAAGCGATTGATCTGTTCAGCCTGAATGGCGTGGGTAAAAGTCCATCCCGCTTTGACCTCAAAAAGCTGGAAAATCTGAACGGCCATTACATTCGTGAAGCCAGCGACAAATTGCTGGCGGACCTGGTGGCGAACCACCTTACAGGCAATGTGAACATTGATTTACTTACCCAGGCCATGCCAGTTCTGAAGCCGCGCGCGAAAAACTTGCTTGAGCTTGCGGAAGGATCAGCATTTCTTTTTGCAGAACGCCCGCTGCAAATAACTGAAAAAGCAGCTGCTTTGCTGGACGATGAAGCACGGCAAAGGCTGCGACTTATTGCTGATCAGTTCACGACGGAAAATCACTGGACAATCGAAGCTCTCGAAGCCAGTACGAAGTCAATCGCCGAGGATCTGGGAGTGGGCCTCGGCAAGCTGGCGCAGCCCATGCGCGCAGCCCTCACCGGGACGACAACATCGCCCGGTATTTTCGATGTTCTGGTCCTGCTTGGGCGAGATGAAGCGCTAGCGCGTTTGAACGCGCAGGCAGCCTCAGCTGACCAAGCTTAGGAACGATACTAAGGAGACAAAAGTTGGCGGACAAGCATTCTAAGCTGGAACTGGGGGGGCAATCCTACGATTTCCCGGTACTTGAAGGCAGCATTGGCCCGGATGTGGTCGATATTCGGAAGCTGTACGGGCAAACCGGTGCCTTCACATATGATCCTGGATTTACTTCAACCGCCAGCTGCGAAAGCGCACTGACTTACATTGATGGTGAAGAAGGTGTTCTTCTCCATCGCGGATACCCTATCGGCCAATTGGCTGAAGATTCCAGTTTCATGGAGGTTTCCTACCTCCTGCTGCGCGGTGAACTGCCCAGTCAGGCAGAGCTGGCCGACTTTGAAAACACCATCACCCGTCACACCATGCTGCATGAACAGCTGCTGCAATTCTACCGCGGCTTCCGTCGCGATGCGCACCCAATGGCCGTGATGTGCGGCGTGGTTGGCGCTCTGTCGGCTTTCTATCACGACTCCACCGACATTTCTGACCCGGAACATCGCAAGATCAGCAGCCACCGCCTGATCGCAAAAATGCCAACCATTGCTGCGATGGCATATAAGTATTCGATCGGTCAGCCTTTCCTCTACCCGGATAACAATTTGTCATACACCGGCAATTTCCTGCGTATGACCTTTGGCGTTCCGGCTGAAGAATATGAGGTTATCCCAGAAGTTGAGCGTGCAATGGACCGGATTTTCATCCTCCATGCCGATCACGAACAGAATGCATCGACATCGACCGTTCGACTGGCTGGTTCTTCGGGAGCAAACCCGTTCGCTTGTATCGCAGCGGGCATTGCCTGCCTGTGGGGCCCTGCACATGGCGGCGCGAATGAAGCGGCGCTCAACATGTTGCGTGAAATCGGCACACCTGATCGCATCCCGCATTACATCGAGCGTGCAAAAGACAAGAATGATCCCTTCCGCCTGATGGGCTTTGGCCACCGCGTGTACAAAAACTATGACCCGCGGGCGACTGTGATGCAGAAAACAGTTCGCGAAGTGTTTGACGCACTGAAGGTGACAGACCCCGTGTTCGAAACCGCACTGCGACTGGAAGAAATCGCACTGTCCGATCCATATTTCGCGGAAAAGAAACTGTTCCCGAATGTTGACTTCTATTCGGGCATCATCCTGTCGGCGATCGGTTTCCCGACCACCATGTTCACCGTGTTGTTCGCCCTGGCTCGTACTGTAGGCTGGGTGGCGCAATGGAATGAAATGATTTCCGATCCAGGCCAGAAAATCGGCCGTCCGCGCCAGCTTTATACCGGCCCAGTTCAACGCGATTACGTGCCGCTGGCCAATCGTTAATCGTTGTATTCACATATGATCCGGCTGATCCTGCAGGTCTTTGGCGTCGCCCTGATATTATCAGGCGGGCTATGGACCTTGCAGGGGCTGGGCCTGGTCATGTGGCCTGCTGAAAGCTTCATGCTGGCAGAAAGACAATGGGCCATCTATGGTGCCATGACCGTGGCAATTGGGGCGGGTTTGATCTGGCTTTCACGCCGCAAGAGTTAAATTGCAGCAGGTAACGCCAGTGTGAAACGAGTACCCTCACCCGGTTCACTGGCGATGCTGAGTTCGCCGTCCATCGCATTCGCCAAGCGCTGCGAGATGTAAAGGCCCAGTCCTGAACCGCCATCACCTTCACGGCCCAGCCTCTCAAACTTTTTGAAAATCCGTTCCTGCTGGTCCGATGACAAACCCGGACCCTGATCGGTTACACTTATTGTGGCGCGGCCGCGTAAATCCGCCTGCACAGAAATCACGATTTCACTACCCGCTGGGGAATAGGAAATCGCATTGCCCAGCAGATTTAAAAGCACCTGTAACACGCGGCGATATTCGCCAATGGCGCGCATGACCTCGTCAGGGTCAGGCGCAATAACGGTGATGGATTTTTCCTGTGATCGGCCACTCAGAATGCCTACTGCTCGTCGTGCGGCATCAACCAAATCAATCCTGTCACGTTCAGTTTTGAAATCAGCGGATTCGACCTGCTCAAGATCATCGAGATCATCCAGCAAACTCATCAAATGCTGCCCTGCAGAAGAAATATCCGTGGCATATTCCGTATATTCCTGACGCAATGGCCCAGCCATGCGTGTGCGGATCGTCTCGGCATTGGAAATGATACGGGCGATTGGTTCTCGCAATGCTGGTGTCAATGCCTCACCAATCAGGCTGGCATGTCCTTCCTTTTCATCCGGCATAGAGTCATCATCTTCACTCAGCAGAGGATAATCCGCCACCAAAAGAAGTTCAAAACCATTGGCCGAGGAGCCAGAGCCGATTGGCAAAAGTCGCACATGCCAGTCTCGATCGGAACCTGGCGCACGACAGCGGGCCCCATCCAGCAGACGCCAGTGAAGTGGTTGACGATGAGCTATGCCGATAAGATCGACAAATCCGGCCCATTCATGGCCTGGATTGCCGCGCATGGCCTGCGCCAGTTCCACAAGATCTGCCGCCATGCAATCCACCGTTTGCAAACGCTGGTCAGCATCCAGGCGAGCAATCAATTCTGCAGTGCTTCGATCGATGGAATCAATGCGGGCCGCGCTTTCACGGGCATCTTCCGGTGCCGCAGGTTCCCTATGCCAATTTTCAATCAGCAGTTCACAGCCCCCACCATCTTCACCGGGAAGCGGCGTTATCCGGACAAAGCCGGTCACAGTATCCGTCCCGTCAAAAGCTGAAAATTCGCGCGCCAGACGTAAACCCATCAATCGGCTCTGCCGGACCAGATCCAGAAGCTCTGGTATCGCCAAGACACCGGGAATATCACCACCACAGCTTTCATGAAGATGCGCCAATGGAGCATCTGCGCTTAATAGATGATCTTCATGATCTGTCAGCCCACGAGCGGCCAGCAATGCGTTCGGCCCAACCATGGTCAACGCGCACCTTTTACAGAAGAGCTGGAGAGCAGATCCCTTGCCTGATCTGAAGATAAGTCATCAAACCCTTCTGGCAGGGCAAATCCACCATGCAACAGCATGAATTGCCGTGACACATCAGACTGCTTCAGCCCTGCCGCGCGTAAAGACAGGGCAAGGCGGGCAGCCTGCCGTTCATGGCAAGCCAGGATCGCCAGTTCTCGTGGCTGACGCGTCAGATGGGCCAGCGCAGTAACAAATAAGGCAACCCCACCGTGATCAAGGGATAGGGCTACACTGGCGGCCCCTTGCATTGCGCCGATAAGGCGTCCCAGCAACCCCAGGCGACCGGTGCTCTCATCAAATTCTGCACGCAATGCAGTTTCGAGTGAAAATTGCACCTCTGGTCCCGGCGATTGCGCAGAGCGTCCCAATATCACCAAAGCTTCGTGAAACAGATCGGCAGGCAGTTCGTCCAGTGGCAAATCCATCCGTCTTTGTGACTGGATGAAGCGGGCCTGAGCCGCCATTGCAGCCATAGCGAGTTCTGCAGTTTCTTCTCGCTCGGACGCAATCAATTCCTGCCAGAGTGGTGAAAGTACGGGGTCGAGGCTCAGCTCCTCATCCAATCTGCTCGCCAACAGACCTTCCATGGCAAGCGCGTAGCAATGGCTGAGAATTGTTGTGCTGCCAGCCAGGCGTTCAGCCAAGGCGTCGACTGCGTCATTCTGGCTCAAGCTTGATCGCCGTTCACCCGAAACACGCGCCCGGGACATCAGCAGTTGTCGCGCCAGATCACCCAACATGCCGCGCATGCGGGCAACAATATCATCGCTGACCAATGACTGACCTGGACTGCTGAGCATATGGCCCAATACAGGTGCGACGCCCGCCAATGCATGGTCGCCCAGCGCCAACTCCTGGCGCAACAAAGCCTCAACCTCAGGCTCTTGCAGATTGTGCTTAGCAGCTTCGCTCATCGCGTGTGCATAGCGCCCTATGGTTAAACCTGCGTTATCTTAATTGGCTCTCGCCAAAACAGGCAGGCAAAAAGGGCAAACAATGCCAGAATGGCAATTGTCTCGGGCAAACCATCAAAAATCGTCGCAGCCATCAAAATGACCGACAACAGGGCACGGTCATGCCACATTGGCGCAAATTTGGCGCGTGAAATCAGTTCTGCAAGGCGCAGCGATGCTATCAGAACCATAGGAGGGAAAAACCATTCCAACGCAGTATCAAAAGCTACTGGCCAAACTACAACCAATATAAGAGAAACATCATACAACCACCTGAAAACAGGTGTAAAACTATCACCAGAATTCAACCCTAACAGGCGCGCACGCAATTCCCTCAATGCACGGGAGAGTGAGGCCGAAAATCCCGAAAGCCCCAAGGTCAGAAATGCAGCTGCAGTGGTACCATACCAAGCCAACGCCAATGCTCCGGCAAGTAGCGCCGCGCTGACACTGGCGGCCCAGAATGGCCCCCGATCAAGCGCTTGTGGTGCCAGATACCGGGCCAGTTTCTGTGCAAGCGCCCTGCCCGGCCCGAGCCACGATACCGATCGCGTGCTGCGATCCAGCAGTGCATGTTCGCGATCCTGAAGGCTGCCAATATCCTGTGCCAGCAGTAATTCGCCATTCGCGATTGCCTCGTCACCTAGTTGAACAAGCGGCGTTCCGGCCTGCAATGCGAGGCGGATCAAAAGAGAAATCGTATCACTATCAGCAGGCATTTCTGCTAATCTTTCAACAATTTGCGCCCTAGCCAGGATCAAGCCACCCCAGGCATTTTGACTATCTATACGCTCGAAACCGGCTGAAATTGCATCCTCAGACGGAACAGCCGCCACCATGCGCCCCCGCCGCAAGGCCTCATTGGCCACACTCCGTTCGACAATTACGCCATCGCCAATCGCCAGAATTTCCTGATCAGCCGATACCAGCCCAACCAGCTGCATCGGCCCAGTAATATCGTGAAATTCCAATCCCTTGCGTTCAAGCTTCTGACGGATCGGCTCCAATTGCGGCCAAGACCGTTCAGCCAGGCAGATGATCCGTTCACAACCATTGTCCAGGGCAATGTCGACTTGCCATTCCAGTACACTCCGCCCGCCCAATTGCAGAAAGGCGCGCGGCGATCCATCACTCGACCGTTCAAGAGTAGAAAGTAATGCGGTACGCAATGTCGCCCTTCCCCTTTACAGGGGCTTGTTACGACGTGCCTGACCCTGCTGCCAAGCGGCTTTAGGCAGATTTGCCCCCATAGCTTGCCAGTTTGGCTTCTATTTTTCGCAGTATTGCGGGATCTCCAGGTACGCCATCCAGCGCCTCGTCAGCCAGAAGCAACAGATCTTCTGCATGAAAACTGGCTGCCAATCCCTTCAAGCGCATGGCAGCCACCGCCCAATTACCGTCACAACGTGACCGGCGCAACAGATCAGCCTGGCGCAATGCGCTTTCAACAAATGCCGAACGCAGCTCTGCCAGCAGGGCCGAATCCTCGCCCGCTGCAGCAGCCAATGTTGCGTCCAATGCTCCACTTTCGAATGCCATTTGCCCGCAATACGCCAAACAGAGTTAAAGGAGGGTTTATCCTTCCCCCTAAAGTGGTTAGATTCCGATCATGTCCGGTGGATCACATATCAGGGCCGTTGGCCCAGAGGCCGCGCAAGCTGCGCAGGAACAACCCGCTACACAGGTTCAGGACGAATCGCTCGAACTTTCGGAAAGCTGGGAAGAAGAAGTGTGGGAAGAGGATGAATCCTATCCCCGTGCCCGCTGGACTTGGGTACTACCAACGCTTGCAGCCATGGCAATTGTGGGCTGGACAGCACTTTATGGCTGGGTATTTCGTGATCAATTGCTGGCCGGTGGCACACCACAGCAATGGATGGATCGTGCCGTGCAATGGTCCATCCCGGTTCTGCTGGTCGTGTCGGTTTGGTTATTGGCCATGCGATCAAGCAGGCGCGAGGCCAATAGATTTGCTGATACTGCAGCTATGCTAAGGCAAGAAGCAAGTACAATGGAACGTCGTCTGACTGTTTTGAATCGTGAACTGAGTCTGGCGCGTGAGTTTCTGACCACTCAATCACGTGAACTGGAATCATTCGGCCGCATCGCAAGTGAAAAACTATCCACCCATGCCCATACGTTGCAGGATCTGATCCACAATAATGGCGAACAGGTGCAAGCCATTGCCAGTGTCAGTGATACGGCACTGAACAATATGGCAAAACTGCGCGACGATTTGCCAGTGATCGCCAATTCTGCCCGCGATGTATCCAACCAAGTAGGTAATGCGGGGCGTACTGCGCATGACCAATTGGGCAAGCTGATTGCCGGTTTTGAACGGCTGAATGAATTTGGCTCTGCAAGTGAAAGGCAAGTCACTGCATTAAGTGAACGAATTGGCGGCAGCCTGGCGACCTTCGAGACACAGCTGACCAAACTGGAAGAAGTGGCCACTGCACGGTTTGAAGCATTGCGTGCACAAAGCGATGATTTCCGCGTGGAATTGGACAGCCGCGAAGTGGATGCTCTGGCGGCGATGCGGCAACGTGCAGACCAATTGCGTGTCGGCATAGGTTCATTGCTCGCTGAATTGACACAGGAAGAAGAACAAAGCCTGGCCGAGCTTGACAGCCGAATGGGTGATTTGCGCAATGCGCAAACAGAAGCATTGGCCGTAATGGACCAGGCAAAGGACAGGTTGCAAAGCGATCTGTCAGCGGTGTTGACCAAAGTTGATGAACTGGAACAGCACGCGGTTGAAGCCGCTCAAATGCGAATCAAGGAATTGCATCAGGAAGCCGGGCGCTTCGATGATCGCATGGCCGAACGCGATGTGCGTTTTAACGAGGAAATTGCCAAGCGACAGGACCAGTTCGAAACGCGAGAGGCGCAGGCAAGCGAGCTTCTGTCCCAGCGCCTTGCCCAATTGGAAGAAGCGCTGGCCCAAAGTGCAGATGCACAAATTCAAAGAGCGAACGAACTGACACGCCATAGTGAAGATATCACTGCCAAGGTTGATCAATTGAACGAATTGTTTGTGTCCGTTTCCAATTATGCAGACGGCGCACGCCAGCAATTGGGAGAAGGCCTGGGAAGCTTGTCCGGCCAGCTGGCCAGCAACCGGCATGATATGCAGGCCGCATCTGCAGCGCTGGCGGATTTGACAGATTCTTCGGTTCGGTTGCTCGAAATCATCCAATCGGGCGCGCGACAAAGCCGTGAAGACCTGCCACGTGCGATCGAACAGGCAAGCGCAAGTCTGACGAATATTGAAGAACGTGCAGCTCTGTTGCGTGGTGCAATGGAAACAACGGAACAGCACGGCAAATCGCTGTCTGACTATGTGCTGAAAACACAAGATCAGGTGGATCAGGCCCAATCTGCCATCTCCACCATGCATTCAAGCTTGGCGGAAAATACTGAAGATGGCCTGGCACGGCTGGCGAAGCTGCATGCAGAGGTGGAAGAGCTGGAAAATCGCAGTGATGCTGTAACACGGCGCACTCGAGATGAGCTCGAAACGGCCATGGCATCGCTGATAGCGAACGCCAGCACGGCATTTTCAAGCCTGGAAAGCGGTGTCAGCAAAGATATTGAAAAGCTTGCTTCGGATATCGCCGGACGCATGGTGTCTGCGCTGGAGCAAGCAATCCGCGAAGAAAGCGGTGATGTAATTGCACGTCTGGATGATGCAGCGGCTGAAGCTTCTGGCAAGGGTCGAGAGGCGGCCATTCAGCTGCGCGATCAACTGTCCAAGGTGAATGAGTTGACCGGAAACCTTGAACAAAGGGTCAGCCGGGCCCGTGAGCTGGCACAGGAACAGGTTGATAATGATTTTGCCCGAAGAACGGCGATGATCACAGAAAGCCTCAATTCCAATGCCATTGATATTGCCCGTGCACTGTCAGAAGAGGTTACGGATACGGCCTGGGCCGCCTATTTGAAGGGCGATCGCGGCATCTTTACTCGCCGCGCTGTCAAATTGATCGATAATTCTGAAGCTCGTGAAATCATGGACTTATATGGGTCTGACGATTTCTTCCGTGATCATGTGAACCGTTATATCCATGATTTCGAAGCCATGCTGCGCACTTTGCTATCCACGCGTGATGGTAATGCATTGGGCGTAACCGTTCTGAGTTCGGATATGGGCAAGCTTTATGTAGCGCTTGCGCAGGCAATTGAACGGTTGCGGAACTAAACAATTCCCAACAGGTCAGCCAATCAATCGGCCAAAAACGTTCAGATCTTCAATGCCGATCCAACCATAGATGTAATTGAGCACGTATAGTGCGGTTCCAATTGCGGCGAGGACGCTGGCGCGAAGGGCGAGAAGCCTTGGCCGGAAATTGACCGGCGCACTATCAGCCTGACCCGGAATTTTTTCGATGCCCATCTCGTCATGCGTGCGCACACCGAACGGCAAGAGAACAAAGGCGCTCATGACCCAGAACAGCGCATAGATCGCGATAACGGATGTCCACTGCATCAGTTTTCCTCGCCCAGCATGATCACCTTTACCTGCGGCTTTTTACCGGACCACCGCTGTGCTGCACGGCGGGCTGCAAGTCTTGCCGCTTCGTGTCGCGCAGCAGGATCACCTGCATCGCGTACGCGTAATTTGGTGATGGCTGCTTTCACGTCTTCACGCGCTTCTGCAAGGAAATCACCCATATCCTCTTCCAGAGGCAGGCCGATGCTGTCGATATCGACTTCACCACGCTGGCCCAGAACCACCATCAGCAACCCGTCACGCGCCATGCGGCGGCGCATGGTGATTGCTTCTCCATCAGCAGGCGCAATAATATCGCCATCAAGTACGAGCCGGCCCGAGCGCACCTCTGCCAGCTTGCCAGGTGAACCAGGGGCAAGGCGCACTATTTCGCCATTCTTCTGGACAATTGCGGCAGGTATACCTTTACGGCGGCCCAGCTTTGCCTGTTCCTGCATATGTCGCATTTCGCCATGCACAGGCACCAGCAAACTGGGGCGCAGCCAGCCATAAAGTGCTTCCAGCTCTGGCCTGCCCGGGTGCCCTGAAACGTGGATCTCGCTCTGGCGGTCAGTCACCATGGTAATTCCGCGGGCCGCCAGCTGGTTCTGCACCCGCCCGATGGCCAATTCATTGCCAGGTATCTGGCGACTGGAAAACAGCACTACGTCACCGGGCACCAGTTCGATCGGATGTGTCCCTTCAGCGACCCTTGCCAGAGCCGCACGTGGCTCACCCTGCCCACCGGTGGCAATGATCAGCACCTGTCCGCGTGGCAGACCCATGGCGGTGTCAAAATCCACCGTATCCGGGAAATCCTGCAAATAGCCTGTATCTTGTGCCACCGCGATGATGCGGTCGAGTGAACGGCCGGCGACGCATAATTTGCGGCCAGTCTCTCGCGCCACATCGCCCAAGGTTTGCAAACGTGCGACATTGGATGCGAAGGTTGTAACCAGTACACGCTTGCCCGTGTGACGTGCCACCTCCTCCATCAGTCCGCGATAAACCGCGCCTTCTGATCCACTGGGGTTGGGATTGAAGACATTGGTGGAATCACACACCAGCGCATGAACGCCGGCATCGCCAATGGCGATCAGTTCTTCCTCTGATGTTGGCTGCCCGATGATCGGTTCTTCATCCAGCTTCCAGTCACCAGTGTGGAAGATGCAGCCATAGGGCGTATCGATCAGCAGGGCATTGCCCTCTGCAATGGAGTGCGCCAGCGGGACATAAGTGATCTTGAACGGGCCCAGTGCGAATTCGCCGTGATCATCCTCGATCACGTTCAGTTCCACCTCACGCGTGATACCGGCTTCATCCAGCTTGCGTAACACCAGATCTGCAGTGAACGGCGTGGCGTAAAGCGGAACGCCTAGTTCTGCGGCGAAATATGGGACCGCGCCAATATGGTCCTCATGCGCATGGGTCAGGACGATACCAACCAGGTCATCCGATCTTTCCTCGATGAATTCCAGATCGGCGAAAACCAGTTCAACGCCCGGATATTGATCGCCCGAAAAGGTCATGCCCAGATCGACCATCAGCCATTTCCCGTTACAACCATAAAGGTTGACGTTCATGCCAATTTCGCCCGATCCGCCGAGTGCCAGGAACAGCAATTCCTGTTCAGGGGTGAAGTCTTTTTTCATGTATTTTTATGCGGCGGCGCGATTGGCCAGCAGCGCCAGTCCTTCCAAAGTTAAATCAGCGTCTACCGCATCAAAAATATCAGTTTTCTCATCGAACAGTACCGCCAGGCCACCTGTCGCAATGACTTTGGCTGGGCGGCCAATTTCGTCACGCATACGCTGGATCAACCCTTCCATCATCGCGACATAGCCCCAGAATACGCCGATCAGCATCTGATCTTCTGTATTGCGACCGATCACACTGGTATTTTGGGGCGCACGGATGGCAATACGCGGTAATTTTGCAGTGTTACCAACCAAGGCATCGAGCGACAAATTGATCCCAGGCGCGATAATTCCACCCTTATAAGCACCTGTAAAATCAACTGCATCAAAAGTGGTCGCGGTTCCGAAATCAACCACAATTAGGTCACCATCATATTTGGCATGGGCAGCAATGGTATTCAGCGCACGATCTGCGCCCAGCGATCCTGGCTCGTCCACATCAATTACCAGCCCCCAATCGGCTGCACCCTGACCGGCAATCAACGGCGTCACGCCAAAATATTTTTCTGCCAGTATGGTCAGGTTATGGACTGCACGCGGCACCACAGCGCCCACGATAACCTGCTTAATCTGGCTGCGATCGATCCCTTCGATCTGCATCAATTGCAGAAGCCATACGGCGTATTCATCACCCGTGCGGCGTGGATCGGTGGCTATACGCCAGCGTGCCTTGATCTGATCGCCGTCAAACAGAGCAAAAACCACATTGGTGTTACCGACATCGGCAGCAAGAAGCATATGTGTGTCCTTAACCCAGCATCACATCGCCGGCATGGATGGCACGGGTAGACCCATCCGCCAAGCGCATCAACAGCGCGCCATCATCATTCAGGCCAACAAATTCACCCGTCTGCTGCGTTCCTGATGCATCATGCACTGTAATTGGTGTTCCCGATGGATGGGCAGCGGCTGCCCAACGCCGAAACATTGGATCGGTCCCGAACTGTCGCCAGCGCTGCAATTCCTGGTCAAAACTTTGCGCAACACGCGCTGCAAAATCTTCTAAATCCGGTGCTGGGGCAATATCCGCCAATGCAACTGTCTGGCGATCCGGCAGGTCTGGTGCCTGCCGCAAATTCACGCCGATTCCAATGATCACAGCTTTACTAACCGATTCCAGTAGAATCCCGCTCAGTTTGGCCCCGCCCAAAAGCAGGTCATTGGGCCATTTAAGCATCAGCCGGTTCGGATCTGGGCAATAAGGCAGTACGGCTTCGTAAACAGCCAGACCGGCCATCAATGCCAATGAAGCAGGTGCAGGATCGGTTGCGTGGCAATGGACCACGGTAGAGCCCATGAAATTGCCCACCCCGTCAAACCATTCACGCCCCTGCCGCCCCCGCCCGGCAATTTGTCGCCTGGCAACCAGCCATTCCCCTTCTGGAATGAATTCAGCAGATTTCAGGCGCGCAACCAGATCGGCATTGGTTGATCCAGCTTCTTCGACAAAGCGGATCACATCAATGGGAACAGTGCCGTGGCAGCCTTGTCCGCCAGATCACCCAAGGATGGGGTCAGCAGATAACCGAGTGGTGATATCAGCAAGGCGCAGATGCCCAGAATGGCCCAATGCCCTGCCCCGCTCTTACCCGTAACCACGCCAGCAGGTTCATCAAAGAACATCACCTTGACGAATTTGATGTAATAAAACGCGCCGATCACGCTGGCGGCAATGGCTATGGCACCCAGCGCCACCATGCCTGCTTCCACTGTCGCCTGGAAGACCACAACCTTGCCCCAGAAACCCAGCAGCGGAGGAATGCCCGCCAGGCTGAACATCAACATCAGCAGGGCCCATGCCAACAAGGGCCGAGTGGTGGAAAGCCCGGCCACATCAGCAAATGTCTCATACAGATTGCCCGCATCATCACGCAGCATCAGCAGGGCGACAAAGCTGCCCAGCGACATCGCGACATAGATGGCAAGATAAACCAGCATCGCGCTGGCCCCCGCGGCATTGGCCACGGCCAAACCCAGCAGAATGAAGCCGACGTTATTGATCGATGAATACGCAAGCAGTCGCTTGAGGTTCTGCTGCCCGATTGCACCCAGCGCTCCGACAATAATCGATGCGAGCGAAGCGAAAATCACGATCTGGCGCCATGCATCGGCCTGGCTGCCAAACACGTCCAGCGCCACACGCGCAGTCAATGCAATGGCCGCAACCTTGGGCGCAGTGGCAAAGAATGTTGTGACCGGGGTTGGCGCACCTTCATACACGTCCGGCGTCCACATATGGAACGGCACCGCCGAAATCTTGAAAGCTAGGCCAGCCAGCACAAAGACAAGGCCAAACAGCTCGCCAGTAGACATGTCGCCCGCAAGAGCTGCTTGCACCACGGTGAAGCTGGTGCCGCCGCTAAAGCCGTATAGAAGGCTGATGCCATAGAGCAGGATGCCGCTGGCAAGCCCACCCAGCACAAAATATTTGAGACCCGCTTCCGCAGATTTGCCTTCTGTCCGCAGGATGGATGCCATCACATAGGCAGCGAGGCTGTTGAGCTCCAGACCTACATAGAGCGTCAGGAAATCGCTGGCCGATACCATGATGCTCATGCCCAAAGTGGCGAGCAGAACAAGGATCGGATATTCCGCCCTCATGGCGCGCAGACGCTCGAAATAAGTCGGCGCAACGATCAGGCAACCAATCGCGGCGAGATAAATCAGCGCCTTGGCAAAAGCAGCAAAGGCATCTGCGCGGAACAGATCGCCAAAGGCTTGGGTTTGCGGACCAACCGCACCATCATGCAGCGTGGGCACCAGCAAAATACCAGCCACAAACAGCACGGCAACAGCCAACCAGCTGACCAGGCGTGCGGATTTTTCCTCACCCCAGGCAGCAATCAGCAGCAACACCAGGCTGGAAATGCCGATCAGCAGCTCTGGCCGAACCAGAGCGAAGGAAGCATTGTAATCCATCAGTGGGCTCCCTCCTCGCCCGGCTCTTCATGATGAGCAATTTCATTGGCAATTTTACCTGTCGGCGTGCCGATTTTCAGCTGGCTATCGCTTTCCGGCGCAGCACGGGCAATTCGCGCATCCAGCGCAGCAATATCTGCGCGCATCGGGGCAAGGAAGCTTTCTGGATACACACCCATCCACAGTACGGCAGCAGCGATTGGGGCCAGCATGGCCCATTCACGTGCATTCAGGTCCGGCATGGCTGCCGCATCAGCATTCTTCTGTTCGCCAAAGGCAACGCGGCGATAGAGATAGAGCATATAGGCCGCACCCAGGATGATGCCCGTGGTGCAGACCAGCGCCACGAAGGTCGAAATCTGATAGATGCCAGCCAGCGCCAGAAATTCTCCGATAAAGTTGCTGGTACCCGGCAAGCCGACACTCGCCATAGTGAACAGCATGAAGAACAGCGCATATTTAGGCATGTTGATGCTCAGCCCACCATAACGGTTGATCTCACGCGTATGCAGGCGGTCGTAAATCACGCCGACGCACAGGAATAGCGCGCCCGAGACCAGACCGTGACCCAGCATCACCATCATCGCGCCTTCCAGCCCCTGCACATTAAAGGCGAAGAGGCCAACCGTCACAATCGCCATATGCGCGACCGATGAATAGGCAATCAGCTTCTTCATGTCGGACTGCACCAGCGCGACTAGCGAAGTATAGACCACCGCCACCATCGACAGGGCAAAGACCAGCCAGGCAAATTGCGCGCTTGCCTCTGGGAACATGGGCAGGCTGAAACGGATAAAGCCGTAACCGCCCATCTTCAGCAGCACGCCCGCCAGAATCACAGAGCCTGCCGTAGGTGCTTGAACGTGGGCATCTGGCAACCAGGTGTGGACCGGCCACATCGGCATTTTCACGGCAAAGCTGGCGAAGAATGCCAGCCACAGCCAGGTTTGGGCGCTGGCCGGGAAATCATACTGCATCAGCGTGGGAATATCGGTCGTCCCAGCCTGCTGAATCATCCAGAAAATGGCGATCAGCATCAGCACCGAACCCAGCAGCGTATAGAGGAAGAATTTGTAGCTGGCGTAAATGCGGTTATCGCCGCCCCAAACACCGATGATCAGATACATCGGGATCAGGCCTGCTTCGAACATGATGTAGAACAGGAAGATATCCTGCGCCGCAAACACGCCAATCATCAGCAATTCCATGACCAGGAATGCGGCCATGTACTCGCTGACGCGCTTGGTAACAGATTCCCAGCTGGCAAGGATGCAGATGGGCATCAGGAACACTGTCAGCATGATCAGCGTCAGCGCGATGCCATCAATACCCAACGCATAGCTAAAGCCGGAAAAGACATTCGCCTTTTCAACAAATTGCCATTGCGCGCCGCCAATATCGTAACTGCACCACAGCACCACGCCGAGCGCGAAGTCGATCAGCGTCGCTACCAGCGCCACCATGCGTGCAGTGCGCGCATCGACAAGGAAACAGGCCATCGCCGCCAGCAACGGCACCAGCAGCATTACGGAAAGGATGGGAAAACCGTCCATCAGAATAGTACCCAGGTGATGGCGGCGACCAGGCCCAACAGCATGATCAACGCGTAACTATAGAGATATCCGGACTGCACTTTCTTGGCGACCAATGCGCCCTGTGCGACCACCCAGGCAACGCCATTGGGGCCAAAGCGGTCAATCGTGCCGACATCACCCTTCTGCCAGAACTGGCGGCCCAGCCAGAAAGCGGGTTTGACGAACAGCACATTATAGAGCTCGTCAAAATACCACTTGTTGTAAACAAAGCGGTGAACGAGGCGGAACTGCACCACAAACTTGCCCGGAATGCTGGTGTTCCTAATATAGGCCCAATATGCACCCAGCAGGCCCGTGACCATCACGATGAAGGCGGCATATTTCACCAGAACCGGCACACCATGCATCGCGTGGATCAGCCCTTCATTATAGAAAATCGCGCCATTCCAGAAAGCTTCACTGTCGAGGAAGGTCGGCGCAAAAACCTGACCTGCCAGCACCGCGCCGACTGACAGCACGCCCAGCGGGATCAGCATGGAAACCGGACTTTCATGCGGGTGATAGCCACCTGTGGTATCTTCCCCTGCCTGTTCCGGTGTCTTGTGAACCGAATGCTGGATATGCTCGCTTTCAATCCAGCGCGGCTTGCCCCAGAATGTCAGGAACATCAGGCGCCAGCTGTAAAAGCTGGTCAGCAGTGCGGCAAACACACCCATCCAGAATGCAAACTGTCCCAGATCAGTGCCGCGTGCATAGGCGACTTCGATAATCGCATCCTTCGACCAGAAACCGGCAAAGCCGATATGCAGGTCGTATATGCCCACACCGGTGATTGCCAGCGTGCCCATCATCATGGCCCAGAATGTCAGCGGGATGTGCTTACGCAGCCCGCCATAATAACGCATATCCTGTTCATGATGCATGGCGTGGATGACAGAGCCTGCCCCCAGGAACAGCAGCGCCTTGAAAAAGGCGTGCGTGTACAGGTGGAACATTGCCCCGCCATAGGCACCAACGCCCGCAGCGAAGAACATGTAACCCAGCTGTGAACAGGTGGAATAGGCGATAACGCGTTTGATATCCCACTGTGTGGTGCCGATTGTCGCCGCGAAAAAACAGGTTGCAGCACCTATAAAGGTGACGAGACCCAAGGCCACTGGTGCAGCTTCAAACATGGGCGACAGACGGCAAACCATGAACACGCCAGCGGTCACCATGGTGGCGGCGTGAATAAGTGCGGAAACCGGTGTCGGGCCCTCCATTGCGTCAGGCAACCATGTGTGCAGGCCCAACTGTGCAGATTTACCCATCGCGCCGATAAACAGCAGGATGCACAGGATATCCATCGTGTGCATGCGATAGCCCAGGAAGCCGATTGTCGCGCCGGTCATGCCGGGTGCAGCCTCCAGAATTTCAGGGATCGACGTGGTCTGGAACACCATCCAAGTACCGAAAATGCCCAGCATGAAGCCAAGGTCACCCACGCGGTTGACCACAAAGGCCTTGATCGCGGCGGCGCAGGCGCTGGGTTTCTTGAACCAGAAACCGATCAGCAGGTATGACGCAAGCCCCACCCCTTCCCAGCCGAAGAACATCTGGACGAGGTTATCGGCCGTCACCAGCATCAGCATGGCGAAAGTGAATAGGCTGAGATAGGCGAAGAAGCGCGGTTGATCCGGATCTTCATCCATATAGCCCCAGCTATAAAGATGGACGAGCGCGGAAACGCTGGTGATCACCACCAACATCACGGCGGTCAGCGTATCGACCCGCAGCGCCCAATCAAAAGTGAGCGTGCCGGATTTCACCCAGGTCAGCACCGGTACAACGCCAGCTTCCGCTGTGCCACCGACAAAGCCGAGGAAGATCGGCCAGCTCAATGCGCAGGAAATGAACAGTGCGCCTGTGGTGATCGATTTCGCAAAAACGCTGGGCGCGGCCTTGTTGGTCAGCCCGGCGACAATCGCCGCCAGCAGCGGCAGGAACACGATGAAGAGGATGGATTGCACTTTGCCTTATCCCTTCATCTGATGCGCGTCGTCGACGGCAATGGTGCCGCGACTGCGGAAATAGATCACCAGAATGGCCAGCCCGATGGCGGCCTCCGCCGCGGCGACGGTCAACACCATCATCGCAAAGATCTGACCGATCAGATCGCCCATGAAGGCGCTGAAGGCGACGAGGTTGATGTTCACCGACAGCAGGATCAGCTCAATCGCCATCAGGATCACGATCACATTCTTGCGATTGAGGAAAATGCCCAGCACGCCCAGCACGAACAGGGCCGCGCTGACGGTGACATAATGTTCGATGCCAATCACAGATCGACCCCCTTGCCCACTTCCGGCTGTTTCATCACCGTTGCATCTTCCGGGCGACGCATGACCTGACGGGTGATATTCTGATGCGAACGTGCGCCGTCTGGCCGCTTGCGATGCGTCAGCACAATGGCACCGATCATGGCGACCAGCAAAACCAGACCAGCCAGTTCGAAGATCGCCAGATAACGCCCGTAAAGCAGCGCCCCGATGGCGGCGATATTGCTTTCAGCGCCTGTTGCAGCGGCCGCCGCATCTGCCGTGCCCAGCGTGATATGCCCCTGGTTCCAGGCGACTATGCCAACGAACAGTTCCACGAACAGGATCAGCGCGATCAGCATGCCCAGCGGGAAATTCTTGATAAAGCCCGCGCGCAGCTCGGCAAAGTCAATGTCCAGCATCATCACCACGAACAGGAACAACACGGCGACCGCGCCGACATAGACGATCACCAGCAGCATGGCGATGAATTCGGCACCGACCAGCACCATCAGGCCAGCAGCGTTGAAGAAGGCCAGGATCAGCCAGAGGACCGAATGGACCGGGTTGCGCGCCATGATCACCATCACGGCGCTGGCGATCATCAGTCCTGCAAACAGGTAGAAGGCGATTGCTTGAATCATCGTCGCGGCCCCCTATCGATACGGCGCATCGGCTTCAAGGTTCGCGGCAATCGCCCGCTCCCACTTGTCACCATTGGCCAGCAATTTCGCCTTGTCATAGAGCAGTTCTTCATGCGTTTCAGTCGCATATTCGAAGTTCGGCCCTTCCACGATGGCATCGACCGGGCAGGCTTCCTGGCAAAAGCCGCAGAAGATGCATTTGGTCATGTCGATATCGTAACGCGTGGTGCGGCGGCTGCCATCCTCGCGCGGTTCCGCTTCAATCGTGATCGCCTGCGCGGGGCAGATCGCCTCGCACAATTTGCACGCGATGCAGCGTTCTTCCCCATTGGGGTAACGGCGCAGCGCGTGTTCGCCACGGAAACGTGGAGACAGCGGGTTCTTTTCGAACGGATAGTTGATCGTCGCCTTGGGCTTGAAGAAATACTTCAGTGTCAGCGCATGCGCCTTCACAAATTCCCACAGGGTGAACGATTTGATGAGGTGGGCGACGGTGCTCATGCGGCCGCCCCCCCGAAATGTCCGGTGGCCATCAGATATCCTGAAGTAACGGCAACGAAAATCAGGCTCATCGGCAGGAACACCTTCCAGCCCAGCCGCATCAGCTGATCATAACGGTACCGCGGCACGGTCGCCATCACCCAGCTGAACATGAAGAAGAAGAAGAACGCCTTCAGCAGCAGCCAGACGATGCCGGGGATGTAATAGAGCGGCGCCCAGTCAATCGGCGGCAGCCAGCCACCCCAGAACAGCAGCGCATTCAGCATGCACATCAGCAGGATGTTGGCATATTCACCCAGCCAGAACAGCGCGAAGCTCATCGAGCTATATTCGGTCTGATACCCGGCGACGAGTTCGGATTCTGCCTCGGTCAAATCGAACGGCACGCGTTGCGTTTCGGCGAGCGAGCTGATGAAGAACACCACCCACATCGGGAACAGCAGCGGGTGGACGACATAGGCGTTGATCACGCCAAGCCCGAAGCCCTCCTGCCCACGCACAATGTCATTCAGATTGAACGTGCCCGCAAACAGCACCACGCAGATCAGCACAAAACCGATTGAAACTTCGTAAGAAATCATCTGCGCGGCGGAACGCATTGCGGAGAAGAACGGATATTTGGAGTTGGATGCCCACCCGCTCATCACAATGCCGTAAACCGATAGCGAGCTGATCGCCAGAATATAGAGCAGGCCGACATTGATGTCCGCCAGCACAGCCTCTGCGCTGAAGGGGATCACCGCCCAAGCTGCCAGCGCCACGGTGAAGGTGACAATGGGGGCAAGGATGAAGATGCCCTTGTTCGCCGCGCTGGGGATGATGGTTTCCTGCAGGAACACCTTCAAACCATCGGCAAAGCTTTGCAGCAGGCCGAACGGGCCGACCACATTGGGGCCGCGCCGCAAATTGATTGCCGCCCACACCTTACGGTCAACATAGATGATCATCGCCACCGCCAGCATCAGCGGCAGGGCAATCAGCAGAATGCCCGCAATGGTGGCAACGCTCCACGCCCATTCATAGCTCATGCCAAGTGACTGGAAGAACTCGGTCATTCGGCCGGTCCTTTCAACTTATCAAATATTGCTATGAGAACATGGATGATCGCGCCATTGGCAAGCAGATATGCAGCTTCCAAGAATGCCGAATACAGTGCCAACGACTTTTGATAGGCCATGATGCCTTCAAGGCTGGGATCCGGGTAGGTCATCATGTTGGACATTGAAACCCAAGAATTGCCGAGATTCCAAACGAGAAACACCACCGCGAGCGCATAAAACACATATGGCAGCCGCCGAACGAAATGAGGAAGCTTGGTCATTCTGCCGCCTCCTTCATCTCTTCTCCATGAAGAAGTTCAGCCGAACATTGCTGCATCACCGTGCTGGCACGCGCTATTGGGTTGGTAAGGTAGAAATCCTTGATCGGATAGGCGTCAATCGTGCCTTCCGCCTTGGCCTTCGCGTCAGCTTTCGGCAGCGGGCCATAATCGGCCAGGCCTTCTTCACCCAAGGCAGGAACTTCCGCGATCATAGCGGCCTGCAATTCGGCAAAACTGTCAAAGCCGACATTCACGTCCAAAGCATCTGCAAGTGCGCGCAGGATTGTCCAGTCTTCGCGTGCGTCACCCGGTGCAAACACGGCCTTTTCGGCATATTGCACACGGCCTTCTGTGTTGACGTAAGTACCGTCTTTTTCCGCATAGCTGGCGGCAGGCAGCACAATATCGGCTGCATGTGCACCCTTGTCACCATGGTGGCCGATATAGACCTTCAGCGCATCGACATAAGGTTCAAAATTCATCTCATCCGCGCCCAGCGCCAGCAGCACCTTGGGCTTGGCCGCGGCGATATCCGCCATGCCGCCCTTTTGCGCGAAGCCGAGCATCAGCCCACCCATGCGCGCGGCAGAGAAATGCAGCGCGTTGAAACCGTTCCAATCGGTTTTGACGAGGCCCAGCGTGTCGACCAGGCCCAGACATGCGGCCAGCGCACCCTTGGCCAGCCCTGCCCCGCCCAGGATCAGCGCGGGCCGTTCGGCCGACTTGAACGCATCCACCACGTCAGCAGGCAGATTGCCCAGCAGCGCCAGATCATTGCCCAGGAAGGTCGCGGGATAGGTCGTTTCCCATTGCGGGCCGACCACAAACACCTTCGCACCGCGCTTCACCGCCTTGCGCAGGCGGGTGTTCACCAGCGGCGCTTCCCAGCGGACATGGCTGCCGACGATCAAGATGGCGTCAGCGGTTTCGATACCCGCCAGCGTGGAGTTGAAATTGACTGCGGCGAGGTTTGACACATCGTAAGACATGCCGGTCTGCCGCCCTTCAATCAGGGTCGAACCGCAGGCCTTCAGCAGCGATTTTGCCGCGAACATGGTTTCACAATCGAGCAGGTCACCAGCGACAGCGGCGATAGACGATTTGTCCTTGCCCTTCAGCGCCTTGGCAATCGCCTTGAAAGCTTCATCCCAGCTGGATTCCTTCAGGCCTCCACGTTTGCGCATGAACACCTTGTCCAGACGGCGACGATTAAGGCCATCGACCTGATAGCGCGCCTTGTCGCTGATCCATTCCTCGTTCACGTCATCATTGACGCGGGGTAGTGCGCGCATGACTTCACGACCACGGCTGTCGAGCCGGATGTTCGCGCCAACCGCATCAGAGACGTCGATAGACAGCGTCTTTTTCAGCTCCCACGGGCGTGCTTCAAACGCATAGGGGCGCGATGTCAGCGCGCCGACCGGGCACAGATCGATCACATTCGCGCTCATCTCATGGGCGGCAGCCTGTTCGAGATAGGTCGTGATCTGCATGTCTTCGCCGCGATAAAGCGCGCCGATTTCATCCACGCCAGCGATTTCCTCGCTGAAGCGGACACAACGCGTGCAATGGATGCAGCGCGTCATCACCGTTTTGATCAGCGGGCCCATGTACTTCTCGGTCACGGCGCGCTTGTTTTCGGTATAACGCGAACCGCCCCGGCCATAACCAACGGCCTGATCCTGCAGATCGCATTCGCCGCCCTGATCGCAAATCGGGCAATCGAGCGGGTGGTTGATCAGGAGGAATTCCATCACCCCTTCCCGCGCCTTCTTGACCATCGGCGTGTCGGTGCGGATGGTCTGCCCCTCGGTTGCGGGCAGCGCACAGCTCGCCTGTGGCTTGGGTGGACCGGGAGCCACCTCCACCAAACACATGCGGCAATTGCCGGCGATGGAAAGCCGTTCGTGATAGCAGAAACGCGGGATTTCCTTGCCCGCCTGCTCACACGCCTGCAGCACGGTGGCGCCTGCAGGAACCTCGATTTCCTGACCGTCTACGGTGACTTTAGGCATTATTCCGCCGCCTCCGCGAATTTGGAGTTATGCTCATTGATCCGGCGTTCCAGCTCTGGCCGGAAATGGCGGATCAGGCCCTGGATCGGCCATGCGGCGGCATCGCCCAGCGCGCAGATCGTGTGGCCTTCCACCTGCTTCGTAACCTGATTCAGCATATCGATTTCCTCGATCGCCGCATCGCCAGTTCGCAGGCGCTGCATCATGCGCCACATCCAGCCCGTGCCTTCACGGCAGGGCGTGCACTGGCCACAGCTTTCATGCTTGTAGAAGAAGCTGAGGCGTTCAATGGCGCGCACGATATCGGTGCTCTTGTCCATCACGATCACGCCTGCAGTGCCGAGGCCCGAGCCGAGTTCCTTCAACCCGTCAAAATCCATCGGCGCGTCCCAGATCTGGTCCGCCGGAACCAGCGGAACCGAAGATCCACCGGGGATCACGGCGAGCAGATTGTCCCTGCCACCACGAATACCGCCGCAATGCTTTTCAATCAGCTCACTGAACGGGATCGACAGCGCTTCCTCGACCACGCAGGGCTTGTTCACATGGCCGCTGATCTGGAACAGCTTGGTGCCCTTGTTATTCTCCCGCCCGAAGCTGGAGAACCAGGCCGCGCCGCGCCGCATGATGGTGGGCGCAACGGCGATGCTCTCGACATTGTTGACCGTGGTCGGGCAGCCATAAAGGCCTGCACCCGCCGGGAATGGCGGTTTGAGGCGTGGCTGTCCCTTCTTGCCTTCCAGGCTTTCGATCATCGCGGTTTCTTCACCGCAGATATACGCGCCAGCGCCGCGATGCATGAACACATCGAAGTCATAGCCTGAACCGCTGGCATTCTTGCCGATCAATCCAGCGTCATACGCCTGATCGATTGCGGCCTGCAGCGTTTCCGCCTCGCGGATATATTCGCCGCGAATGTAAATATAGGCCGCGCGCGCGCGCATGGCGAAACCGGCAACCAGTGCGCCTTCGATCAGCTTGTGCGGATCATGACGGATGATTTCGCGGTCCTTGCACGAACCGGGTTCGGATTCATCGGCATTGATGACCAGGAAGGACGGGCGGCCATCCTTCGATTCCTTGGGCATGAAGGACCATTTCAGGCCGGTGGGGAAACCTGCCCCGCCCCGCCCGCGCAGGCCAGAAGCCTTGATCTCTTCAATGATCGCATCCTGACCCTTGGCCAGAATATCCTTGGTATTATCCCAATCGCCACGCGCCTGCGCTGCGGCCAGCCCCCAATCCTGGAAGCCGTAAAGATTGGTGAAAATGCGGTCTTTATCCTGAAGAGACATCACCAATCCCCCCGGTAATCGTGGTTTTCACTGACCATTTCTTTCAGCGTGGACGGCCCACCTGATGGTTCGCTGGTGTGCTTGCCCGGTTCCTGCGTGCCCGTTTTGGGCTGCTGCCCGGCGGCCAGCATGCTCAGAATGTTGTCGAGCCGTTCAGCGGTCAGATCTTCATAATTGTCATCATTGATCTGCACCATCGGCGCAGTGGCGCAATTGCCCATACACTCCACCTCGGTCAGGGACCACAGCCCATCTTCCGAGATATGGCCCTTGCTCATCCCGCGTTTCTTGCAGGTTTCAAACAGATCGTCCGAACCGCGCAGCATGCACGGTGTCGTGCCGCAAACCTGTACATGGTACTTACCCACCGGCTTCATATTGTACATGAAGTAGAATGTGGCGACTTCCAGCACGCGGATAACCGGCATGTTGAGATAGCTGGCGACATATTCGATCACCGGGATCGGCAGCCAGCCTTGCGTATCGGTTTCTTCACCCACCTGACGCTGGGCAAAGTCGAGCAGCGCCATCACCGCCGATTTCTGGCGGCCTTCGGGATATTTGGCGATGGCCTTGTCAGCCTTCGCCTTCCACGCATCGGTAAAGGCAAAATTGCCCCAGCGCGCGCGCAGTTCGGGTGTATCTGGTGCGGGGGTACGGTCAGCCATTAGCGGATGAACTCCACGCGAGAGCATTTGTCGCCCTCGAAAGAATAGACAGCAACCACATCGAAAGGTTCGACCAGGTCAGAACCATCGGTGGCCGGGCCGCGGGTCACATGTTCACGGAAAATCACGTAATCGCCAATTGCCTGACGATCGACGATTTCAGCGTGATTTTGCGGCCATTTGGCAAAGGCAGCCGCAAGGCCATTGCGTGTGCCTTCCTTGCCTTCACGCACCACATCGCCGCGATAATTGGCCTCACTCGCTTCGTCTGTCATGTACGAGACGTAGATATCCACGTCCTGCGTATTATAGGCAGCGATCATGGCTTCGGCAGTTGCGAGGTTGCTCACCGGTCACACTCCCCGAACACAACGTCGATTGCGCCCAGGATGGCGGTCGCATCGGGCAGCATATGCCCCTTGCACATCATATCCATTGCCTGAAGGTGGCTGAAAGCAGTCGGGCGGATCTTGCAGCGATAGGGTTTATTGCTACCATCGCTGACCAGATAGACGCCGAATTCACCCTTGGGGCTTTCGGTCGCCACGTAAACTTCACCCGCCGGAACGTGGAAGCCCTCTGTATAGAGCTTGAAGTGATGGATCAGCGCTTCCATTGATTGCTTCATTTCGCCGCGCTTGGGCGGGGAAACCTTGCCATCAGTGTTGGCGACAGGCCCTTCAGGCATTTGCGCCAGGCACTGTTTGATGATCTTGGCGCTTTCGTAGACTTCCTTCACGCGCACACAGAAACGGTCATAACAGTCCGAATTGGTGCCGGTGGGGATGTCGAATTCCATACGGTCATAGACATCGTAAGGCTGCGATTTGCGCAGATCCCACGGAATGCCGGCTGCGCGGATCATTGGGCCGGAAAAGCCCCATGCCACGGCATCATCGCGGCTGACCACGGCGATATCGACATTGCGTTGTTTGAAGATGCGGTTGTCGAGCACCAGGCTCATCGCATCGCCAAACAATTCGGGCAGACGGGTATCGACCCATTCACCAATATCCACGAGCAGCTTTTCAGGCACATCCTGATGCACGCCGCCGGGGCGGAACCATGCACTATGCATGCGCGCGCCCGAAGCGCGTTCGAAGAAGTTCATACAATCTTCGCGAAGTTCGAACACCCACAGATTGGGCGTCATCGCGCCCACGTCCATCACGTGCGAACCAATGTTCAGCATGTGGTTGCAGATGCGCGTCAGTTCCGCAAACAGCACACGCAGATATTGCGCGCGGATTGGCACTTCCAGATTGAGCAGCTTTTCAATCGCCAGGACGTAGCTGTGCTCCATCCCCAAAGGCGAACAGTAATCAAGCCGGTCGAAGTAAGGCAGCGCCTGCAGATAGGTCTTGTGCTCGATCAGTTTTTCGGTGCCACGATGCAGCAGGCCAACATGTGGATCGATGCGTTCGATTACTTCGCCGTCCAGTTCCATCACCATGCGCAAAACGCCGTGCGCGGCTGGGTGCTGGGGGCCGAAATTGATCGTGTAATTGGTGATGACTTCATCGCCAGTGGTGGGCGATTCTTCGAGCTGCATGCTCATGCCTTGCTCTCCCCATCATCAGCTTTTTCATCGCCGGGCAGCGGATAATCCGCACCTTCCCAGGGCGATTGGAAATCAAACTGGCGCAGATCCTGCGGCAGTTCGACCGGTTCATAGACAACGCGCTTTTCCTCTTCGGAATAACGCAGTTCGACATAGCCCGTCAGCGGGAAATCCTTGCGGAAGGGATGCCCTTCAAAGCCATAATCGGTCAGGATGCGGCGAAGATCGTCATTTCCGGCGAATTTCACGCCGTACATATCGAACACTTCACGTTCCAGCCAACCCGCATTGGGCCACAGGCCAGTGACGCTGGGCACGGGCTGAATCTCGTCCGTCGACACTTTCACCATCACGCGATGGTTCTTGGTCAGCGACAGCAGCATATAGACGACTTCGAAGCGCTCTGCGCGCGAGGGATAGTCGGCCCCGGCAATTTCCATCAGCTGCTGATATTGATGATTGTCCCGCAGAGCTTTGAGCGCATCAACAATCGCGCCGCGCGCCACGGTGATCACAATCTCGCCATGTTCTTCTTTCGAAGTGACAACCTGGTCACCCAACGCAGCGATCAGCGTGGCAAGCACGCCATCATTGCTGGCAAATTTCGGGGCGGAATGGACCACACTCATCGTGCAATCGTCCCTTCGCGGCGGATCTTGCGCTGCAATTGCATCACGCCATAAAGCAGGGCTTCTGCTGTCGGCGGGCAACCGGGCACGTAAATATCCACCGGCACAATGCGGTCACAACCACGCACCACCGAATAGCTGTAGTGGTAATAGCCGCCGCCATTGGCGCAGCTGCCCATGCTGATCACATATTTGGGTTCCGACATCTGGTCGTAAACCTTGCGCAGCGCTGGTGCCATCTTGTTGCAGAGTGTACCAGCCACGATCATCACGTCAGACTGGCGCGGCGATGCGCGCGGGGCGACACCAAAACGTTCCATATCGTAACGAGGCATGTTGACGTGGATCATTTCCACTGCGCAGCAAGCCAGACCAAAGGTCATCCACCACAGGCTGCCGGTGCGCGCCCATTGGAACAGTTCCTCTGTCGATGTGACCAGGAAACCCTTGTCATTCACTTCGGTCTGTAGCGCGTGAAAATAATCCGCATCTGGCTGGCGGACGTCACCCCCTTGCGCAGTGGGCAATTGGTTCGGTGCGGTTACGATAGTGCTCATTCCCAATCCAGTGCCCCCAATTTCCAGGCATAGGCCAGGCCAATGGCCAACTCGCCCAGGAAAACCATCATCGAAATCCAGCCTGGCCACCCCGTCAGATCCAGGCTGACCGCCCATGGAAACAGAAAGGCCGCTTCCAGATCGAAGATAATGAACAGGATTGCGACCAGGTAAAAGCGCACGTCAAACTGGCTGCGCGGATCCTCGAAAGCGGGAAAACCGCATTCATATTCGCTGAGCTTGTCCGCATTTGGCGCATGCGTGCCGGTAAGACGGGCAACGCCCATGGGCAGGAAGACGAAGGCTGCCGACAGACCTACTGCGATGAACAGGAAGATCAGGATGGGCAAATATTGGCTGAGATCGACCACAAGTGAATCCTAAGGGTGCAAAATCGTGCCCGCCTCTAGGCCCCCAGCACCAGCTTCGCAAGTGCAGCGTAGCAGATTCCGCAGAAGTTTCCGTGCATCTTTGGTCTGATACCTCTGAATGTGCACGGCAACACACCCTTATGGCTTTAAAGGCAGCACCCGTATTTGGGTTGACAAAGCCGGTTTGTCTGGCACCGGTTCACCCTGAACGTAACGATCCCATTGGCCATTTCCGACATACAGCAGCCTATCACCATCAAAACTGCCAGAAAGTGGTTCTGTCCAATCCGGATTCGCCTGTTCAAGAATCCGATGCCCGGTGACGCGCATCCCATCCTGTGACAGATCAAATGCCACAATCCGCATCGGGCTGGTGCCATTTTGCATGGCAATTAGCCTGGTACCGTGGCGCCACAAACCGTCTACCCCATCCAATATCAGTGGTATCTCGCTGGAAAGGCGCGCAACAGACTTTGTTTCAAGGTCAATGATAGCGATGCCATAGCGATAATCGCTAACGTACAGCTTTGCGCCATCAGCGCTTGCGGCCAGACCCTGCGGTGAGCGAAATGTGCCGGGCGCAATCAGTGTGGATAATTCTGGATCTTCAGGCTGTGTGAAATAAACACCGCCACCAATTGGATCACTTGCATAAACCGTGCCTTCATCCGCCACGGTAATGTCAGACAGACTGACGCTATGCGGCGCAGGAATACGTCTTTCTTCTCTCCCTACCCGGCCCATTCCAATTAATCCGGCAAAGCCCGTGGCATTGTCCGACCCATCAATATGCCCAGCACCAAGCCATATCCATTGCTTGTCGGGCGAAATAGCAATGCCACTCAAATTCCCGACACCTGCGAAACGATAGCCATCCCACTCCCCGCCAGGCCTTAACCCGAATACAGCACGGTCAATTACACTGGTGACAATCAGACGATCATCAACCGGGTCACGCAACACACTCTCTATTAATCGCGCATCTGCGGGAACGTTTGTAATGATTGTGCTCGTGCCGATCGTCGCTGACACCGGTATCAACAAATCCCGCGCTTGCTGTGCATATTCCTCGCCAATCAGCTTGGGGATCTGCTGTTGCGAGACCTCACCAAAAACATATCCACGTGCCTTCAGCCAGGCGAGCGTATCGAGCATTCCTGCAAAGTCCTGAGCCTGATATTGCGCTGTCAGCAAACGAAGCCGCACATTGCCGCTTTCGGGATAGGCGATTGCCAGTGCCTTTAACCCGGCAAGTTCCCGTATCTTGCCCGTTTCCTCATCAACAGGAACCCAAGGTGTGACTGCACCTGCCATCTCAGCAGAGGATTGCGCTGCCGCAGGCGCAAAGCCTGAGCTACTTGCGAAGCAAAGCAAAAAAAGAGCGAACAAGAACTTCATTTCATCAACACTTTGATCGCTTTGGCAGACGCCTTGCCATATGGGGGCTGAAACCCTGCAAGTTTCATAACATTGGCTTTCGGCTGACGGAGTACGGCACGTGCATGGCTGAACTCACGAAAACCCTCTATCGCGTGATAGGCCCCAATGCCCGATGCCCCGATCCCGCCGAAAGGCAGATCTTCCATCGATCCATGCAGCATAACGTCATTTACTGTGACACCGCCAGAGATAGTACGGGTCAACACATGTTCGCGTTCCTGCCTGTCATTCCCAAAGTAATAGAGGCCGAGCGGGCGATCATGCGCGTTTATGTACTCCACTACCTCATCAATATCGCGATAAGTCATCACTGGCAGTACAGGTCCAAAGATTTCTTCCTGCATCACTGCCATGTCAGACGTCACCCCGTTCAATATCGTCAAAGGCAACTTGCGGACATTGGCGCCTGCAAATTCCTCTTGTGCAGGATTGATCTCTGTTATCTGTGCCCCCTTTGCACGGGCATCATTGACCAATCCCTTTAGCCGGGAAAAGTGGTGATCGCTGATGATTGAACAGTAATCTGAATTGTCGAGCAGGCTGGGGTACATCTCGCCCACTGCATGGGTCAGGGCATCAATAATTTGCCCGTCCTGCCCTTCAGGCACAAAAAGATAATCAGGCGCCAGGCAGATTTGTCCTGCATTCATCATCTTGCCCAGAGCAATCCGCTGGGCTGCGCGGGTCACATCTGCATCTTTGCCAATGACAGTTGGACTTTTGCCGCCCAGTTCCAGAGTTACAGGAACCAGATTGGCGGCCGCTGCCTGCATCACGCGGCGGCCTGTCGCAGTTGAGCCTGTAAACAGGATATGATCAAAGCGCAGGCCTGAAAATTCTGCCGCAACATCCGGCCCGCCCGTGATAATTGCCACTTCATCTTGAGTGAAAAATTCGCTGACCAGTTCCTTCATCAGCAAACTGGTGCGTTCTGTATATTCACTCGGTTTGATCATGGCGCGATTGCCCCCCGCCAGAATCTGCATCAGCGGCGCGAAAGCCAGATTGACGGGGAAATTCCACGGGGAAAGTATGCCCACCACCCCTTTTGGCTCATAACGCAGTTCTGCCTTCGCTCCCAGCAAACCCAGGGGAAACCTCAGGCTGCGCTTTTCCGGTTTAGCCCAGGCATCCATATTTTTCAGAGCATCCCGGCCGGCACCCACAGCCACAGCCACATCGCTGAACATGGATTGCGTCATGCTGCGACTGCCAAAATCCGCACTCATCGTCTTGCACAGCGTGTCCCCATGTTCCTTTAACATCGCGATGGCCCGCTTGATACGATCCTTGCGCATAGACATTGGTTCTGGCCGTGATGCAATGAAGGCATGGCGTTGCAACCGCAAAATACGATTCATCTCGTCCACTGGGGCTAGAGGCATATAATACTCCCAATGTCGCATAGATTTTGCGACGCAAATCGATCATCGCGCACAGCCTGCACATGGTGGGCGAGTTAGCAAGTAATTTGCCAATGCTGCACTGCGGTATTATGGGGCCGCAGATCAATTTTGAGAGGTAACCGATATGGCCAAGTTTTCCGAAGCAGATCCCATTGTGATCCTGTCTTATGCCCGAACCCCAATGGGCGGCATGCAGGGTGCGCTGGCCGATGTTGCTGCGACTGATCTGGGTGCCACCGCAGTCAAGGCCGCCGTTGAGCGCGCTGGCGTAGAAGGTGAGGCAATTGATCGCATCTATATGGGCTGTGTCTTACCCGCTGGACTTGGACAGGCCCCAGCACGTCAGGCTGCGCTGAAAGCTGGCTTGCCAAAATCCGTACAGGCCACAACAGTGAACAAGGTTTGCGGTAGCGGCATGCAGACTGTGATTATGGGCAGTGAAGCACTAGCGGCCGGTTCTGCTGATTTGATCGTGGCAGGTGGCATGGAAAGCATGACCAATGCCCCTTACCTGCTGAAAAAGCACCGTTCTGGCGCCCGCATCGGGCACGATATGGCTTATGACCACATGTTCCTGGATGGGTTGGAAGATGCATATGATGCAGGCCGCGCTATGGGCACATTCGCCCAGGATACAGCTGATGCATATCAGCTGACGCGCGAAAACATGGACGACTACGCCATCGAATCACTGCGTCGCGCCAATGCGGCCATTGCCAGCGGCGCCTTTGCTGATGAAGTAGTTCCCGTCACATACTCAAGCCGTCGCGGTGATGTTGTGGTGGATACAGATGAAGCACCTGGCAAGGGCAATCCCGACAAGATACCTCAGCTGCGCGCAGCCTTTGCCAAGGATGGCACGATCACAGCTGCTACCTCCAGCTCCATTTCGGATGGCGCAGCAGCAGTCGTTCTGGCACGTAATAGCACCGCTGATGCCAAGGGTTTGAAGCCTGTGGCGCGAATCGTGGCAACTGCCGCGCATGCGCAAGAACCCAAAGACTTCACCATCGCGCCGGTTGGTGCCATCAATAAATGTCTGGAAAGCGCAGGCTGGTCAGTCAGTGATGTCGACCTGTTCGAAGTGAATGAAGCCTTTGCCTGTGTCGCAATGTTTGCCATGCACGATCTGGGCATCCCGCATGACAAAATCAATGTGAATGGCGGCGCGACAGCATTAGGTCACCCGATTGGCGCCAGTGGCACGCGTATCATTGTGACTCTGCTCAATGCGCTGAAGAATCAAGGCAAGAAAAAAGGTGTTGCGAGCCTGTGCATTGGTGGCGGTGAAGCTACAGCTGTGGCCGTCGAGCTGGTCGACTAAGGCTTCCAATATTATACAGATACAGGGCGGCCGAATGGTCGCCCTTTTTTATGAGCGCTTAAGGTTTACCAACGCCCCAAAGCCGGTTTTCACGTATCCAGCCCTGGTGCCCGTCAATATCGATTTCGCACCAGCCATCTTCGCAATCACCCAGCTTGCCGACCACGCCCGGCTCTGCATTCCAGCGGAGCGTACTTGCTTCATCTGGCTCTTCGCGGATTGCAGCCAGCCCATCGCCTGTCACGATGGCACCACGATCAGGGTCCAGCAGCCGGGCAACCACCCAACCACGCGCACCATCTGGGTCTTCTATCAAGCGCCAGCCTTCCACTACGCGCACCACCTTAACCGGCAAGCCTTTGCGATGATAAACCCACACGATCTTGTAATCGGCGCTGGGCCCCACCCGCATATTCAACTCGCTCGCCCGGATACTGGCCCAATAGGGCACCTCGCGATCCTGTGCGATTGCAGGAGTAGCAAGCAGACCGAGTGAGGTTGTGAAGGATAGAATCAATTTTCGCACAGCCACTGATAACTTGAGCATGGCAAGCGCTTCAAGCGATCATACACAGTCTTGACCAAAAGCCCCCGCCGGGCCTAGCGGATAACCATGCCGCACGAACATATCCCACCGCGCAAACCCATCGACCACAAACCCAGGGTAATCGTCACCCGGCATTTGATGCCAGATGTGGAACAGCGCATCAGCGAATTGTTCGATGCAACCTTGAACGTCGATGATGTCCCACTGACTCGCGATCAATTGATAGCTGCCATGCAAGAGGCCGATGTCCTTGTTCCCACCTTGACCGATACGATCGATGCGGAGCTGATCGATCAGGCAGGTGACCAGCTACGCCTGATCGCAAATTTTGGCGCAGGCACCGAACATATCGATCTGGCGGCAGCCGCAAAACGCAGAATCATCGTCACCAATACTCCCGGCGTATTCACCGATGACACTGCCGATCTGGCCATGATGCTGATTATCGGCGTGCCGCGTCGGGTGAGAGAAGGTGTGGCCTTGATCCGTCGCCATAATTGGACTGGTTGGGCACCATCACGCATGTTGGGCCGTAGGTTGGGTGGCAAGACATTGGGCATTGTTGGCATGGGCCGTATCGGCCAGGCTGTGGCGCATCGTGCACGCGCATTCGGGCTGGAGGTGGCCTATCACAATCGCAAGCGGCTGCCTGAAGCGATCGAGCGGATGCTGCACGCCCGCTACGTCGAAACGCTGGACGATCTTGTGGCTGAAGCTGACATATTGACCTTGCACTGTCCGCTTAACGAAGAAACGCATTGGCTGATCGATGAACGTCGGATTGGGTTGATGAAGCCAGGTGCTTCTCTGATCAACACAGCGCGCGGTGAAGTGATCAATCAGGATGCATTGATTGCTGCACTTCACAGTGGCCATCTGGCCGGCGCAGGCCTGGATGTTTATCCTGACGAACCTAATGTTGATGAAAGATTGCTGGAACATCCCAATGTGATGACGCTGCCGCATATTGCCAGCGCCACTGCAGAAGGCAGAGAAGCTTCCGGCGAAAAGGTTATTGCCAATATCCGCTTCTGGATGGATGGCCACAGACCGCCTGATCAAGTCTTCGAAGCACTGGTTTGATCTCATATGCTGCAGCCTGTGCAGTTTTCTTGCGCTGATACTTGTCTGCCTTACCGTTAATGTCCTAACGGCGCAGTTCGGATGTCAAGAGACACCGGTTTCGACAGCAGGAGAGGTACATCCATGATCCGCAAGACTTTGGCTTTTGCCAGCCTATTGGCATTGCCCACGGCAGCTCTTGCCCAGGATAGTGGAGCGGACAGTGGTGATACCGCCTGGATATTAACCGCATCAGACCTTGTTCTGATGATGACTCTTCCAGGACTAGGCCTTTTTTATGGCGGTCTGGTGCGGGCCAAGAATGTCTTGTCTGTCTTGCTCCAATGCGGCGCCATTGCGGCTGCAGCTTCCGTGCTGTGGATACTGATCGGTTATACCTGGGCCTTTGGCGATATCGGTGGCGGCTGGCTTGGTGGAAGTAACGCCCTATCATTGGCTGGCCTGGGCGAAGTACGTGATGGCACAACCATGCCAGAATCAACCTTTGCCCTGTTCCAGATGACCTTTGCTGTGATCACACCGGCCCTGATGGTGGGGGCATGGGTTGACCGTGCCCGCTTCAGCTGGGTGCTGGCATTCTGCGCAATCTGGGGGCTATTGGTTTATGCACCCGTCACACACTGGATCTGGGGCGGCGGCTGGATGTCCAGCACAATGGGCGTGCTTGATTTTGCCGGTGGCATCGTGGTCCATACTACGGCAGGCATTTCTGCCTTGGTCATTGCGATCATATTGGGCAAGCGTGACGGGTATCCCACACGGCTGATGCTGCCACACTCCCCTGCGCTGACCATGGCAGGCGCGGCACTGCTGTGGGTGGGCTGGTTCGGCTTCAACGGGGGTTCTGCCTTTACCGCCAGTGGCGATGCATCATCTGCCATAATCAACACACATGTTGCCGCCAGCGCGGCATCGCTGGTGTGGTTGCTGGTGGAAAGGATGCAGGTGGGCAAACCCACTAGTGTAGGCTGGGCTACGGGTGCGATTGCTGGCCTTGCAACTGTAACGCCTGCAGCTGGGTTCATTTCACCCCTTGCCGCCATGCTTTTCGGCGCGATGGGGGCAGTGGTTTGTTATGCCGCAATCCAACTGGTGAAGCAGCGCCTGAAAATTGACGATTCGCTGGATGTATTTGCCGTTCACGGGGTGGGCGGCATGCTGGGATCGGTTATGCTGGGCATCTTCCTTGCCACTTCTCTTGGCGGCGCCGGTTATTCTGAAGGCATGTCGATGGGGTCACAAGTTTCAAGCCAGGTGATGGCCGTTCTGATTGTGGCCTTATGGAGTGCCATCGCCAGCGCCATTCTGGCCTATGCGCTGAACCTGGTTCTGCCCATGCGCGTTTCAAAGGACGAAGAAACCGAAGGGCTGGACATCACCAGCCATGGTGAACGTGCTTGGGAGATGGAATGACATCATCGGCCGCATGCCTTATGGGTATGCGGGATGAGCGAGCCCTCCCTTAGTGATCTGAGCGGCCTGTGCCTGGCATGCGGACTGTGCTGTAGCGGAACAGTATTTACGCATGTGACGTTGGACGCAGATGATAAGGCGAAGTTACAGCATGCGGGCAAAGAGCTGACCAATGACGCCGATCGGATAAATTTCCCCTGTCAGTTTTTGTGTGGAAGTACCTGCTCTGCCTATAAAGAGCGCCCGAAAACCTGTGCTGAATACCGCTGCGAAACGCTGATAGCCGCACAATCCGGCAAGATAGGCTTGGACGATGCACATCAAAAAATTGCATCGGTCGTCGCGCTGAATGACAAATTCATTCGAACACTTCCCGAAGGGATCGATGTTACAACTGCATAGCAGTTGATAGGCGACGACCAGCTACCGCCTCAAATCGATCACATGCAATTCCAGGCCTTGCTGCTGGCCTTTGTTGCTTTGCAGGCTGGTATCGACCGCCATATCCGCCGCGAAGGGGAAGAAGTGGTTCTTTCAATGCCGACTGCGTCTGAAGATTAATCCCCAGTCAAAATCCGGTCGATCAGCTCCTTCACCGTGGGGGTGAAATTGTTTGAATAGAACGGGTCTTGTTTGAAGCGATATGCCGCATGCCCAGCAAAGGCCAGATTCTCGTCAGGGTCCCCGCCATGGGCAATATCCTGCAATGTCTTCTGGATGCAGAAACTGCGCGGATCAGCCAGGCGACCCGTGGTGTGGTCATCATGGTCTTTCCAGCTGGAAAACTGGCAGTGTGACAGGCAGCCCATGCAGCCCTGCTGATCAGCGCGGATCTGCTCCGCGCTTTCAGGCGTGACGAACACCACCGTATTGTCAGGCGTTTTCAGCGCTTCAGTAAAGCCTTCATGTATCCAGGCCAGCGCCTTACGCTGATCACCTGGGTGTACCCAGAAATACTTGGCCTTGCCATGATCAAGCAAGGGCACAGTACCGTCTTCCTCATCCCGCTTGAAGATCGGGATCTGGCGTTCCGAACGATGCATCAGATCATACAGGAAAGGTGTTTTCACCGCGCTGGAATAAAACCCCGTCGGGCTGAATTTGTGCAACAACACATCACCCGGTTCGACAGTGCGCAGCATGTCCTTCCAAACTTGCGGTATGGGACTTTCCTTGGTCAGCAAAGGGCGCGTACCGAACTGAAAAATGATCTTGCCCAGTTCCGGGTTGTCGATCCAGTTTTCCCATTCGCGCAGGAACCACACACCGCCCGCCATAACGATAGCGGTATCTTCGCTGACACCTTCTGCACGCATGGTTTCGCGCAGCGCCTTGACCCGGGGATAGGGATCTTCCGGCTTGGTCGGGTCTTCTGCATTGGAAAGACCATTGTGCCCGCCAGCCAGCCATGGATCTTCATAGACCACAGCGGCCATCAATTCGGGTACCTTGGAATAGCTGCGTTTCCACAATGCACGGAATGCGCGGGCGGAACTGATGATGGGTAGGTAGTGGACGTTAAACCGCGCCGCGATTTCAGCCAGCTTGTACGGCATGCCCGCGCCACAGGTAACGCCAGTGATCAGGCCCTTGCAGTTTTCCAGCACGCCTTCCAGCACCTGTTGTGCGCCGCCCATTTCCCACAACACATTGATATTAATCGCGCCCTTGCCATCGGCAATTTCATAGGCGCGTTTCACCTGCTCTGTGGCACCATCGATGCCATATCGCACCAGCTGTTCGAACCGTTCCTTGCGGGTTGCCTGCGGATAGATTTGAGGGATTGGGCTCCCGTCCTCATCGTAGCTATCAGCATTTACTGCGCTGACAGTGCCGATACCACCTGCCGCCGCCCACGCACCAGAACTGGCGTGGTTAGTTGCAGATACACCTTTACCGCCTTCAACCAGCGGCCAAACTTCACGTCCGCCATAATTGATCGGACTAAGACCCTTGAACAATGAAACGCTCCCTTGACGGCCGTACTGTTTGGCACGGCCAGATAGTGCATGGCCCCTTAGAGCATAAATTGCACAATTGCGTAGGCTTTTATGTCAGCAACATGTGGAACACGCCCTAGCGCGTTAGCTGCGCAATGCACATGGCCTGATTTCTCCAGGCTGTGATCGCTCCGATCCACGTTCGAAACGTGCAAAATAACCCCTGATGTCAGGCTTTTCGACAAATTCGACCAGCTTGAAACCCACTGCTTCGAATTCACAGGATAAAAGCAACGGGGGGATACCGTGCTGGTCCGTCGGGCGATCACTGTCCACCACAATCACCTGCCCTGTAGCATTCAACGCCGGCCATAACCGCCATAGAAAGGCATAGGGTTCGGAAACTTCGTGATACATGTGGACAAGAAAGATACGGTCGAAACTGTCCATGGGCAGTTGGGGATCATCTTCATTCCCCAGTTTGATAGAGACATTGTCGAGCCGTTCGCGCTCTACCCTCTGCCCCAATCGCTCTAGAGCACCGCGGTCGATATCCTGTGCCAGCACTCGCCCCTCGCTGCCGACACGTTCGGCCAGGCGAATGGTGTAATATCCCTCGCCCGCGCCGATATCGGCCACGGTCATCCCTTCGGCGATCTCCGCCAGATCCATGACCTTTTGCGCTTCACCGCGACTGTCACGAACATCCTCTGTGGAAAGGGCGGGATCGCCCGTGCCGGAAATCGGCCTGTCAGCACGTGGAAATTCTATTGCGGTGGGTGGACGATCGCTTTGGTCATCTGCCGGTTGGCAAGCCACCATCAACGGCATCAGCGCGATGGCGGCCCAGCGGATCATTCCACGTCCTCTACAGCAACTTCCTCACCCGTCACACGCTGCGCCAATGCGGCAGAGATGAACTGGTCCAAAGCGCCATCCAGCACATCGTCAGGTGAAGTAGAGGTTACGCCTGTGCGCAAATCCTTCACCATCTGGTACGGCTGCAATACATAGCTGCGGATCTGGTGGCCCCAGCCAATATCACTCTTGGAAGAATGTTCAGCACTCGCCGCTTCTTCGCGTTTGCGCAATTCTTCTTCATAAAGACGCGCCTTCAGCATGTTCATCGCGATATCGCGATTCTTGTGCTGGCTGCGATCAACCTGGCTGGCCACCACAATGCCGGAAGGCTGGTGAGTGATACGTACGGCGCTGTCAGTTGTATTAACGTGCTGACCGCCGGCACCACTGGCACGATATGTATCTATCTTCAGATCAGCAGGATTGATCTCGATATCGATATTGTCATCAATAACGGGATAGACCCAGACCGAACTGAAGCTGGTGTGGCGGCGGGCTGAACTGTCATAGGGGCTGATACGCACCAGCCTGTGTACACCGCTTTCCGTCTTGGCATAGCCATAGGCATTTTCGCCCTTCAGCAGCAAAGTGGCTGATTTGATCCCGGCAGTTTCACCAGCCTGATATTCAACAGTTTCAACCTTGAAACCCTTACGCTCTGCCCAGCGGGCATACATGCGCAGCAGCATTTCTGCCCAGTCCTGGCTTTCTGTACCCCCTGCCCCGGCATGGATTTCCAGATAGGTATCATTCCCATCCACCTCACCTGACAGCAGCGCCTGAACCTTGTCCGCGTCAGCGCGATCAGCCAGTCGTTGCAGGCTGTTCAGGCCATCTTCCACGATGCTGTCTTCGCCCTCAGCCTCACCCATCTCGATGAATTCAACCGCATCCGCCATTTCGGCGGCGATTTCCTTTACCGTGTTGATCGCGGTTTCCAGCAATTTTTGCTCTCGTGTAATTGCCTGAGCTTCCTTGGGATTATCCCAAAGTGTCGGGTCCTGAACGCGGGCATCCAGTTCTTCCAGACGGCGCAGCGCACGGCCCCAATCCAGCGACTGGCGCACCAGCGCCAATGCTGCTTCAATTCGATCAATATTGGCCTGCCCTTCGGCACGCATAGTCTATCCCCAATGAAATCAAGCTGCCCGCTTAGCGGACGAAATGCGATTGTAAAGAATTGCCGCTTTGGCTGGCGTCGGTCAGTCCTGCAAGGCGCGCACTGCCTGCAATGTCAGATGGACATGATGGCGGTAGTCAGCATCGGAATGAACCATGGCGATACGCCCATCCTGCGCAATGACATAGCTGGTACGGCTGGCATTTTCTGTGGCTTTCCCATCGACCATACGAACGACATCATATGCCCGTATCAAGGCAGGTGAAGCCACGCCGACTGCAAAGGCATCACGGCATTCTTCCTGTGAAAAACGTTTCAATGTCGCAATATCATCATTCGACATGCCGATAACACTGGCCCCCGCAGCATGGAATTTGGCCATATTTTCAGCAAAGGCATTGGCTTCCAAAGTGCACCCCTGCGTAAACGCCTTGGGGTAGAAATAGAGAACCACTGGCCCCTTCGCCAGGGCAGCCTGAAGGGAAAATCCAGCTTCCTTGCCAGCCAAAGCAGCGCGTGTAGTGAATATCGGCGCTTTCGCGCCGACTGGAAGTTCAGCGACCGCGGGTACGGGAAGCACCAACATCACTGCACAGGCGAATAGAATGCGGCGTAAGGTCAATATATGCCTCCCTGATCTTCGACAAAATCATCTGGCTGACCACCACGAACGCCTTCACCTGCCGAACGTGCAGCACGACCGCGCCTGATAAGGGACAACAATTCTTCGCGCATGGCTGCGATTTCATCCTGATGGGTCGAACGTGGTGGCTCTGTATCCGGCTTGAACGCCTCCCAAATCACATCAGCCAATGGTTCGTCCGTGGGCCAGGCATCGAACACACGTTTGCCCGTGCGCCGGTCGATCCGCACCATACGAATGCCAGGTGGGGCAACAGCAGGCTCCTCATCCCAGCGATCACGCGTGGCCAGCACGAATTCCTTGAAGATCGGGGCCGCCGTATTGCCACCTTGGATATAACCGCCCAGATTGCGCGGCTGATCATAGCCGATGTAAACGCCGGCAACGATATCGGGCGATCCCCCCATGAACCATGCGTTTGTCGGGCCAGAAGTTGTGCCGGTCTTGCCAAACAGTGGCAGTTTCAGATCACGCAACCGCACTGCTGTCCCGCGTGTCACCACACCTTCCAGCATATGAACCACCTGATAGGCGGTGCGCGGGTCGATCACTTCCTTACCCCGTGCACCAAAACGGGGCATGGGCTGCCCATCCCATTGGGCCATGTTACAGCCATCGCATTTGCGCTTGTCCGCGCGCCAGATCACCTTACCTCTGCGATCCTGGACATAATCAATGACAGTGGGGGTGTGCAGGCGGCCATGATTGGCCAGCGCAGCATAGGCGTTCACCAGCTTGAGTACTGTCGTATCGCCTGCGCCAAGCGCAAAGGCAGGATAGGGTTCATAGGAACCGATGTTGAACCGCTTGAAGGTGTTGATCACCTGCGGCATGCCCGCTTCCATCGCGATATGAACAGTCATCAAATTGCGCGACTGTTCCAAACCCCACCGCATTGTGTGGACACCGCCACCTTTTCCATCAAAATTGCGGAAGCATTTCTCACCCAGATTGGCGCCCTGATAAAAACAGAAAGTTTCATCAGGCACCTCGCTGGCAGGGGTCATCCCTGTATCCAGGCCGGTGGCATAGACGAACGGCTTTATGGTAGAGCCGGGCTGACGATCTGCCTGCGTGGCGCGGTTGAAATCGCTTAAGCGGAAATCGAACCCGCCCTGCATTGCCAACACGCGCCCTGTCTGGACCGATTCCGCCAGAAAACCTCCTGACACGCCTGGAATTGTGCGAACGCGATAGCCACTGCCTTCAGGCGACACAGCAATCACATGGCCAGCCTTCAACTCATCGGGAAGCCCTGCCAGGGGTGCTTGTTTGCCATCGGGGAAACCGATCTGTGCGCTGTTTCCTGACCGCGCAGTGACAACACCAATGCGCCAATCCTTGTAGTTGACCGAAAGAAAGGAACTGGCCAGTTGCCCCGCCCAATCACCTTTGCTCACATCGATGGTCGCGATCGGCCCGGTCCACCCACGGCTGCCCTGATACCGCATCAGCCCTGCACGCAAGGCATCGCGCGCGGCCTTCTGCAATTCAGGATCCAGTGATGTACGCACCCACAAACCGCCTGCATACACACTGTTGGGGCCCGCTTCGGCCGTTTCACCAAAATCGGCGATCAACTGTCGGCGGACCTCTTCCATAAAATATCCCGCATCGACAGAGCGTGTTAAAGCCGCTTGTTGGGCCAGGCCCAGCGGCTCTGCCTGTGCAGCGCGCATTTCAACTGCAGTGATGAAGCCATTGTCCTCCATCTGTGACAGGACAAAATTGCGCCGGGTCAGCGCCAACTGTTCATTCTGTTTGCGGCCATACCGCTCTGGCGCTTTTGGCAGGATGGCCAGAAAGGCCATTTCATGCAGGTCCAGATCGCCCACATCCTTGTTGAAATATGCCTGAGATGCGGCCTGTACACCAAAACTGCGGCGCCCCAGCGGGATTTCATTAAGGTAAAGCTCAAGAATTTCCTGCTTGGTCAACACGCTTTCAATACGGCGCGCCAGGATCATTTCTTTAAGCTTACGTGTGACCGAATATTCATCGCCCAGCAGGATATTCTTGGCCACCTGCTGTGTGATGGTAGAACCGCCGACTGCACGCTCGCCAGAACCGTACTTCAGTGCATAATCGAAAACGGCATTCGCTGTACCTGTCAGATCAACGCCGCCATGGCTGAAGAAGGTCTTATCCTCTGCCGAAAGATAGGCTTCAATCAGCTTTTCAGGGAAATCAGCATATTGCAGCTGCACGCGTCGTTCGCGGGCATAGGAATGAACGATTTCACCATCCACTCCACGTACAACAGTCGGCAGTGGGGTTTCATACTCCAGCAGTACCTCTGCATCGGGCAAGTCGCGCGCTAACCATGCCCATAGCACCATCAGCGCGACAACACCTGCCAGAACACCACGCGTTGCCCACCGAAATTTACGGTGTGATTTCCAATTCGCGCGGAACCATTCGGTTACAGCGCGGCTGTCCCGTTCAAAGCGATACCGGAAATATTCGATTGCTGATTGCTGGCTCATCATCTGCCCATTGTTGGACCCGGCACTTAGCATGGCGTTTCTGTCTGGCGCCAGAACCAAAATCCGTTTTCAATTGTGTTAACTCAAGTGCGCCCGTTCAATCCAAGCCCTGCCGTACGAAATATGCCTTGATCGCGCTGGTCAGAACATTAGCAAATGCCTGGCGTCCTTCTGGCGAAAGCAGGCGCTGTGCATCATCAGCACTGGTGACAAAACCGCTTTCAAACAGGACTGATGGCATGTCTGGTGTACGCAGCACAACCAGATCTGCAGCACGCAGGGCCGGTGGCAGAAAGGTAATTCGCCCTTCCCCTTCACGTGTGATCAGGCGGGCAAATTCAATCGATTCCTCTCGGCTGTATCGCTGCGACAGTTCGACCAGAATAGCGTTCACCTCTGCATCCTGCCCTTCAATGGATATTCCATTCAACCGATCGGCATCGTTCTCGCGGCGGGCAAAGCGCGCAGCTGCTGCGCTGGAAGCACGGTTGGACAGGGTGTAGAGGCTGGCCCCACTTACTTCACTGGGTTCGCCAGCAGAATCGGCATGAATGGAGATGAACAGGTCTGCGTCGAGCCTTCGCGCTATATCAGGACGTTCCTCAAGCGATAGCAGGCGATCATCATCGCGCGTCATGGCCACGCGTACTCCGCCTTGGGCGATCAGCTCATCACGCAATGCGGTGGCCAGCGCCAGCGTTACATCCTTTTCCCGAATCCCCTCACCCACGGCACCCGGATCGCGTCCACCATGACCGGCATCGATAACCACCAGCGGAAGGGACGAATCACGTGGGCCCAGCACTTCAGGCAGCCCGTACTTTTCTATCTGATCGGGTAATAGAAACCGCAGAACATATTCACGGCCGAAATGCGGAATGGGGATAACATAGCCCACCGCAATCACGGCCCCAAGAGCCAGCAGGGGCAAGAAGATTACCAGGGCAAGATGTGCGCGGAACGGCATGATGCATCTTTGTTAGGGTTTACCGCACTATAAACGCAATATGGTTGCGGGGTGAAACCCACGGTGCTAGCAGCACAAAACCGGAAAAATTCCTGCACATGCGCATCACAGACGCAACCAGGATGCCAATTCCGCACTTTCACGGCGATTTTTTCGTGAAAGCTTACAACAGGTTGAAGCAGTGATCAGAAGCCACATCCAGCAAATCCAGGGGCCGCGAACCGCGCGCACCATGGCCTATGCTGGTCTGGCCGCACCTTCAGGATGCAACTCAATCACGGCAGACACAGCACTTTCGCCCCAGGCCAATATGTGCCGGGGCCGATCGGAACACGCCCACCGCCAGCAAAATCTGGCGGCAGGCTCCCACACAATTGCGCGGCAGGATGGAGATGGCCCAGCCATGCTCCCCCGCGCATGGAGAATACATAATGGCTACGCGTATGCTCATCGACGCGCGCCACCCGGAAGAAACGCGGGTGGCCGTTGTCAAAGGCAACAGGATCGAAGAATTTGATTTCGAATCCGCTGAACACAAGCAGATCAAAGGTAATATCTACCTTGCCAAGGTAACCCGGGTTGAACCCTCGCTTCAGGCTGCATTTGTCGACTTTGGCGGCAACCGGCACGGCTTCCTGGCCTTCAACGAAATCCACCCGGATTATTACCAGATCCCGCAAGCAGATCGCGAACGTCTGTTGGCGGAAGAGGCAGAAGCTGCCGAAGAAGAAGCACGTCTTCGCGCTGAAGAGGAAGATGAAGGTTTCTCCCCTGGTGATGAATATGATGCCGAGGATGAATCTGCAGAAGCGCTGGCAGAAGATCTTGCTGAAGATGGGGTCGAGGAAATCGACACCAGTGAGAAAGATAGCGTTTCCACCATCGAGGATGGTCACGTCGACAATGATGATGACTATGACGACGCTGAAGATGATGACAACGATGATGCCGATTCGGATGTATCCTCAGAAGACGGTGATGGAGAAGCTAACGACGACAACAATCGCCGCCGTCGTGGCCGTGGCCGCCGTCGCCAGGGTAAGGGAAAAGGCAATTCCAATGGTCGTTCCAAGGCCAAGGAAGTAGACGAAGTCCGCGCCCGTCGCATGGCGCTGCGCCGCCGATACAAGATCCAGGATGTAATCAACCGTCGCCAGGTACTGCTGGTCCAGGTGGTAAAGGAAGAACGCGGCAATAAAGGCGCCGCACTGACCACCTATCTCAGTCTGGCAGGCCGTTATACCGTTCTGATGCCTAATTCTTCGCATGGTGGCGGGATCAGCCGCAAGATCAGCTCTGCCAGCGATCGCAAGCGGTTGAAGCAAATCGTTTCAGACCTGACTCTGCCCAAGAGCATGGGCCTGATTGTTCGCACGGCGGGCCTCCAGCGTACCAAGACTGAAATCAAGCGTGATTTCGATTATCTTGCCCGGCTGTGGGATGAAATCCGCGAAAAGACGCTGTCATCAACAGCGCCAGCGCTGATCCATTCGGATTCGGATCTGATCAAGCGCGCCATCCGAGACATTTACAACCGCGATATTGAAGAAGTCGTGGTGGAAGGTGAAGAAGGCTACAAGCTTGCTCGATCCTTCATGAAATTGCTGATGCCCAGCCATGCGCGCCGGGTACTAGCCTATTCCGACCCTGTCCCGCTGTTCCAGCGTTACGGCGCGGAAGACCAGTTGCGGGCCATGTATGATCCTGTCGTCCAGCTGAAATCGGGCGGTTACCTGGTCATCAACCCGACAGAGGCGCTGGTCTCGATTGACATCAACTCTGGGCGGTCGACCAAGGAACACGGTATCGAAGCCACTGCGCTTTCCACTAACCTGGAAGCTGCCAAGGAAATCGCCCGGCAACTGCGCCTGCGCGATATGGCTGGCCTGGTTGTGATCGACTTCATCGACATGGAATACAATTCCAATGTCCGCAAAGTCGAAAAGGCCATGAAAGAAGCGCTGAAGCACGATCGCGCACGCATCCAGGTGGGACGTATTTCTGGCTTCGGCCTGATGGAAATGAGCCGCCAGCGCCTGCGCACTGGTGTGCTGGAAGCCACTACGCGCGATTGCCCGCACTGCGATGGCACAGGGCTGGTTCGCACCGCTTCAAGCGCAGGACTTTCTGCCCTGCGCCTGATCGAGGATGAAGCAGCCAAAGGCCGTGGAACCCTGATCCGCCTGGGTGCCAGCACTGAAGCCGCTATCTATTTGCTCAATTCGAAGCGCGCCGACCTTGCCGAAATCGAAGACCGGTATGGTGTCAGCGTCGAAGTCGTTCCCGAAGGGGAAGATGAAGGCGCCAAGATGAGCGTTTCCAGCTCTGGCCCGCGACCGACAGCGGCTCCTAAATTCGATCCCATCGTCGAAGAATATGATGATGAAGATATCGATGAAGATGACCTCATCGATAATGAAGATGATGGCGATGAAGATGATCAGCCGCGCAAGAAACGCCGCCGCCGCCGCCGTGGAGGCCGAGGCCGCAACAAGAGGCACGATGAACAAGGCGAAGACACCGAAGATTCTGGTGACGATACATCCGATGGAGCAGAGGCAGAAAGTGGCTCTGACGAACCGCGCGATGATGAGGACAAACCTCGCAAACGTCGTCGCCGGGGCGGACGCCGTCGTCGCAAGACACAAGGTGAAGAGGATACTTCCGGTGAGCAGGGTGATGAAACTTCGGAGGAATCTGACAGCTCTGAAGCTGAATCCGTAACGCCTGCTGACGCACCTAAGGCCGAAAGTGAAGTCGAAGAAGCGCCCGTGGCAGAAAAGCCCAAGCGCAAACGCGCACCTCGCAAGAAGAAGGTGGAAGAGGCAGAACCTCAAGCAGAAACAATCGGCACTGCTGATGCTGATGCCACACCTGCTTCAGAAGAGCCTGCAACAGAGGAAAAGCCCAAGCGCAAGCGAGCTCCCCGAAAGAAAAAGGTAGAGGTACCCGCAAAAGCTGAGGCAGAGGTCGAAGCTGAAACCATGCCTGATGCTGCTGCTGAGGAATCTGAAAAGCCTGTAAAGAAAAAGGCAGCAGCAAAGCCGAAACGAGCCACAACCAGTCGTGCAAAGAAAAAGGCTGAACCTGCCGAAGCAACTGTCACTTCTACAGTTCCCACTGAGGCAAAAACTGCCTCAGCACCCGCAGACGAGCAAACAGGTGAAAGTGGTGAATCAGAAGGTGGGCCGCGACGTGGCTGGTGGCAGCGCACCTTTGGCGAATAATTGCACTAAACTATAAAGTATCGCGGGCCTGGCAGCAATGTCAGGCCCCGTTCTTTTGGGCCACCCCCCATTCCATCCAACCGGCAAAGCGCGGCGTATTGGGCATATATTCCTGATCAAGCGTACTGATGACAAATCCCCCATCAGAAATAGCAGACGCAATAGTTCGTGTAAGATGGCACCCGCCAGCAAGGCGTTTCCAAACAGGTTCTATTCTGTTTTGCCAGCGTGCAACCGACAGGTCAGGCGCCCTGCCATGTTCAAGGAACAATAACTTTCCACCGGGTTTCAGAATACGGCGCAACTCTGAAATAACCTGATGCTGATCCTGAACCGAACATAGGGTGAAGGTGCAAACTGCACTGTCGAATGCGTTATCCGGGAAGGGAATATTCTCGCCAAATCCCGTGACTATTTCATGGTCCCAGCCTCTGTCACAAGCGCGTTGTCGGGCAGACTCCAGCAGGCCATCATGCGGATCAATCCCGCAATAACGCGTTATAGCCGCTGTGTTGTAGAATTCCTGGTTGAGACCGCCACCGCAGCCCAGTTCAAACACATCGCCTGAGGCCAACGGCACAACATTGGATCGGCGCTTCATGATCTGGCCTTGGCTGCACCCACACCTGATTATACGAGGCAAGATATGCGCATCATACCAGTTTGCAAAACCCAAGACCGCCTCCTCCTCGCTACAAAAGAGAAAAGTTTAGCAAGAAAGGCGAATTTTGAAATGATGGTTAGGCAGTGCCATTCAATTGATCAGCAATACTACGCATATCCGATACGAGCGCAGCCTGTAACGTGGCGTCATCCAATTCTGCCCAATTGCTGAATTGTGGCATAGAAAGGCCAATACGCAGGGTCCCGCCCCACCCGCCTTCAATGCGCACGGATTTGACGGGTTGCCCCAGACGCAAACCGCCTAGCGCCATTTTCTTGTGCAATGCCTGAGCGTCTTCAAAATTATTCGATTCTGGCAAGTTGCTGACATCGACTGTGGCCAGTGTGCGCATCTCAATAGGGTGTTCGCGCGCTTCTTCACTTTCGCCCGGCGGATAAGGTTTAACCAGCGCCAAACCCAGTGGGTCCAATATTTCGCTGCTTACTGCTCTACAGAAAGCCCCGATTATCCGGGTAATCTGTTTCATACCCAGTTTCTGGAATCGTTCCAATTCGAACACCGATGCTTCAAGACGGAGCGCCAGAGGTATATTTGCGCTATTGGGCAAACACGCACGGCCAGCCCAATTGGCCGGAAATTCTGCAGACCGGAAAATTTGCGCAAATCCTGCTGGCAATGAAGCAGCTTCAGCTGCCAAGCTGTGCGGTACAAGAGCAAAACCATTAAAGGGTGGCCCACCCATAAATTTGGACCCGGTCAGGAATACGATCGCTTCCCGGTCCAGATATTCACGCACGGCCTCTGCCGTAATGCGTGCCTGACAGGCATCGATCACGAACTGGACCTTTTCACCATAGCGTGCCAGCAATTGGTCGAGATCATCCATCTCAGGCAAGATCAAACCAGTCTTGGAGCCATGCACGACATGCACCAGGGCATGGCGCCCTGCCATGATAGCCAAGTCTATCTGCTGAGCGATGGCTGTGGCAATTGCTTGGCTGGTGCAGGCCTGCCCCTGTTCGCAACGCACAGGTACATCAGCCATTGTAACGGCTTCCAGCCCAGCAACTTCGCTGCCCACTTCTGTTGCGATCCCCAGGGCAGTTTCATTAGCAAAATAGCGCCCATGGGCAGAGTGGATGCACCCGCTTCCCACTTCATCAGCGCCCAGCAGTATATTATGGATGCCTTGCCCAGCCTTCCCTAGCACAGCAGCCAGGGCAACATACTCCAGATCTGTGCCTGATGGTGCAAACACCACTTCGACATCATCCGGTAATTCATATGCGCAGCGAATTCTGCATCGCAAATCGTTTAACCAGGCGGAATATTCGCGCTGTTCAACATCACCAAGTGACAGCAAATGCATAAATGCCGCAGCTGACATGTCATTCGCAGTGGACGAGGCATAGGCCAGAGTCTGTCTCGGATATGGGGCTGAAAAGTACTTGTTCAGGCCGCTCACCGGATCAAGAGTGATCCGTGCATCACCTCCGGATGAAAGCAGTTCGATCAACCTGGCAGCTCGATCATCAAATTCGATGGTTTCGAGCAAGTCAGGAAAACTTGCGGATTGAGTGCTCATCAATACCTGTTTCATCTTGGCGACACGTCTGGGTGGCCTTATGGGCGATGCGATACAAATGAAAGGGTTTTCGCTTGGCATTCCCCCACACGCCCCTCACCATCGACGGAACGATAAAAAAAGATACGCGCATTCTGTTTATTGCCAAAAATGCGCTGTGGGACGGGACCGGTTCAGCCGAAGATGGCAACCATGCCACCTACCACGTTGAAATGCGTGAAGTGTTGAAGGGCCTTGGCCTGAATCTGACAATAGCGGATCGTTTCGAAATTCTGTTCGATAAACCAGATTTCGATTTCGTCTTCCCACTGTTGAACCGAGCTGGCTTCTTCAATTCAGAAATGCTTTGCCCCTTGCTGTGTGAACGCGCTGGCATCCCATATCTGGGGGCCAGCCCTATCCTGCGCGGTCTTTCGGATGACAAGCATCTTGCCAAACGCGCAGCGGTGGCGGCAGGCGTGCCAACCGCCCCTTGGGCCATTTATCGCCGTGGTGCACCGATTACAGCCGAAACCTGCCCCAAGGCAGATCGTTACGTGATCAAGCCCAATAACTCCTCTGCCAGCTGGGGCGTTATGGATGCGACAGATTGGGCGAGCGTGAAGGCAGCAATCGACGGAGTGCATGATCTGGGTCACGATGCATTGGTCGAACCCTTCATCGATGGCAGCGATGTGGAAGTGCCCACCGTCACACTGGACGAACCTATTATCCTGCCGATGATGATATTCCGGCAGGCTGACCCATCGCACCTGCGCACCTATCAGGAAAAACGTGACCTGGTCGATCGTACGCAGAAATATTCACTCGATCCGTTCGAAAATGAAACGATGAAGGCAACAATTGCCGATTACACGCGCAAGCTGTGGGCGGAGTATCGCCCCTATGATTACGGCAGGTTCGAATTTCGCGTGAACGAAGAAACGGGCGAGGTCACCTTCCTTGAGCTGAACCTCAACTGTAATCTATGGTCACAGAAGGTGTTCGGTCGTGCTGGTCAATTGGCGGGATGGACCCAGGAACAGCTGATCGAAACGATCCTGGCACAGAGCCTGCGCCGCCACGGATTGATGGATTGAACAAAGTAAACGTAACAAAAATTCGACATTCGTCGGGTTTGTGACAATTCTGCCTTCCCGCGCGCTTGCCCTCTGTGGCAAAGACGCTAGAGAGACCCGCGAATAGCAACAGGATTAAGCAGCGATGGCCACCTTCACCCTGCCAAAAAATTCAAAAATCACGGGCAAGACCCGCGAGCATAAGGCTGAGGGCGGTACGCGCATCCAGAAATTCAAAATCTACCGCTACGATCCAGATAGCGGCGAAAACCCACGCTATGACACTTTCGAGATCGATCTCGACAACTGCGGCCCCATGGTTCTGGACGCGCTGCTGAAGATCAAGAACGAAGTTGATTCCACGCTTACCTTCCGCCGTTCCTGCCGTGAAGGTATCTGCGGTTCCTGTGCCATGAACCTCAACGGCAAGAATGGCCTGGCCTGCACCACGGCGATTGAGGATTTGAAGGGCGAGATTCGCATCACACCTCTGCCGCATATGGATGTGGTCAAGGATCTGGTGCCTGATTTCACCCATTTCTATGCGCAATATGCATCTATTCGGCCATGGCTGCAGACTGTCAGCCCCACACCCAGTGGCAAGGAACGTCTGCAATCACCGCAACAGCGCGAGAAGCTGGATGGCCTGTATGAGTGCATTTTGTGCGCCTGCTGTTCCACTAGCTGCCCCAGCTACTGGTGGAATTCGGACAAGTTCCTGGGCCCCGCAATTCTGCTCCAGGCCTATCGCTGGCTGGCTGACAGTCGTGATGAGATGACGGGTGAACGCCTTGATGCGCTGGAAGACCCATTCCGCCTTTATCGCTGCCACACCATCATGAATTGCGCCAATGTCTGCCCCAAGGGGCTCTCTCCGGCGAAGGCGATTGCCGAAACCAAGAAGATGATGGCTGAACGCCAAATCTGATTCGGGGCAAGTGTTGGGCGAAGCATTCCAATACGGTCCCGATCCGGATAATCCGGGCTGGCATAGCTGGAACGTCACCGACCAGACGATATTCAATGCGGCTGTGATGGGCCACATGATTACGCGCCAGGAAGGTGACAAATGTCGCCTGCGCATGGTCCCGCAGCGCCATCATCTGAACATGCAGGGTTTCATTCATGGCGCAGTGATCCAGTCACTGATCGACATTTCACTTTTTGCATCCATACATGTTCTTGAACTGGGCAGTGCAACGGCTTCGGTCACACTCGAAGTCTCGACACAATTTGTCGGCACAGGTGACCCGTCCAAGCCATTGGATGCCATCAACGAAGTAGTCAGAGAAACTGGACGTCTTGTTTTCTTCCGCGGTGATATTGTCCAAGGCGAAGCCCGCGTTGCTGCCTTCAGCGCGATTGTAAGGAAATTCTCTGTCAAATGAGCGGAATGCTCGCAAATTATGAACGCCTGGTAGCTGCTGGCGAGTTACAGCCGGATACAGACCAGCGTCGCGCCGCAGAACGGCTGAACCGTTTACAGAATGATCTGGAGGCGGAAACATCTGGCGGACTGCTGGCGCAATTGTTCGCGCGCAAGCAGATGGCCCGCGGTGTCTATATGTGGGGCGGAGTAGGTCGCGGCAAGAGCATGCTGATGGATCTGTTCGTGGATACTTTATCCATATCTGAAAAACGCCGTGTGCATTTCCACGAATTCATGCTGGAAGTGGATGCGCTGATGCGCAAGGCACGCAGCAGCGAACGTGGCAACCCCATTGCCCCGGTGGCAAAGCAATTGGCCAATGGCATCCGCTGCCTGGCTTTTGATGAAATGGTGGTAACCAACACAGCAGACGCTGCGATTATGAGCCGGCTTTTCACCGCTTTGATCCGTGATGAAGGCGTCACAATCGTCACCACCAGCAATCGTCCACCGCATGACCTGTACAAAGATGGGCTGAACCGTTCTTTATTCCTGCCATTTATTGATTTGATTGAGGAAGAGCTGGATGTCCTGACGCTGGATGGGCCAGTAGATTACCGGCTTGATCGATTGGGCGGGTTGGACAGCTGGCACATCCCTTTGGGTGAACAGGCGACTGCCAATGTCCGCGAAGCCTTTTTTCGCCTGACAGATTACAAGCCTGAAGACGCTGAACACGTCCCCACAGCAGAGCTGGAACTGGGTGGTGGCCGGACCATGCATGTACCCAAAAGCCTGAAAGGTGTGGCCGTATTCAGCTTTAAACGGTTATGTGCGGAAAATCGCGGTGCGGCGGATTACCTTGCGATCGCGCATGCCTATCACACAGTCATAGTCGTCGGTATCCCACGCATGGGACCGGAAAATCGTAATGAGGCGATCCGATTTACTAAGCTGATTGATGCATTTTACGAAAACAAGGTCAAATTGTTCGCCACCGCTGCCGCCAATCCGGAAGACCTTTATGCAAGCGGTGACGGTGCCTTCGAATTTGAACGAACCGTCAGCCGCTTAAAAGAAATGCAGAGCGCAGATTACATGGCCCTTGGCCATGGCGTACAGGGTTGATTTCCTAGCTTCCGCATCCATTTGATAGGTGTTTCCGGCGGACAGCTAGCTTCCCCGCCGATGTGGAAATACCCATGATTGATATCCGTCCCTTCAACTCGCTTGGCGCAGCTGATCACGGCTGGCTTGATGCCCGGCATCATTTCAGTTTCGCCAATTATATTGACCGCAACCGCATGGGATGGGGCGCTATCCGTGTCTGGAACGATGATACGATTGCCCCACAAACAGGCTTTCCACCCCATCCCCATAATGACATGGAAATCATTACCTTTGTGCGCACTGGCGCGATCACCCATCGTGACAGTTTGGGCAATGAAGGCCGCACGTCAGCTGGCGATGTTCAGGTTATGAGCGCCGGGACAGGCATCACCCATTCCGAATATAATCTGGAGGATGAGGCCACGACACTGTTTCAGATCTGGATTTATCCTGATCAAACAGGCGATAAACCAGGCTGGGGACAACGCGAATTTCCCAAAGCCGGGCGTGAGGGCGGTTTTGAAATTGTCGCCAGCGGGACACCTGCACAAGACAATGCCCTGCCCATACGAACCGATGCAAAGGTTGCAGCTGCAACATTGAAGGCTGGGCAATCAGCGCAGTGGACGGCCGATCCTGCACGCCATCAATATCTGGTTGGCACAGGGGGCAAAATTCGCGTCAACGGGATTGATGCGCAGCCGCGGGATGGTGTCGCCATTACCGGCGAAGCCACCATTACTGTTGAAGCATTGGAAAATGCAGAGGTTGTTCTGGTCGACGCGAGATGAACAAAGTGCTGCAGCGCGCCATCAGGCTGCGCTGTGCACCCGCTCGGCCAAACGCGCTTGTGCGGCAACGAGCCGGTTCATCACTTTCAAATCCTGCTCCCGCAGGTTCAGTGCAGTATCGGCCCACATTTCAGTAATCCGGAACAGTTCATCCAGTTCCAGGTGCCAGGCATGCTTCATGGCCTTGCGTGACCCGACAAGACCTGCATGCTTGCGTTCTGATTTCTTGATGAATTCACGGCAGGCAGTCAAACCCTCACCCGGTTCAGCCAACTGGTGCACGATACCCAGATCGTACATTTCCTCAGCCGAATATGTGATATTCGATTCAATCAGGCGATCTGCAACCGCACTGCCCAATTTGCGAGAGAGAAGCGCGTGGGCCCCCATGCCTGGAAACAGGCCAAACATGATTTCAGGCAAACCAAAGGTCGCTGTTTTTTCGGCCACGATATAATCGAACGAAAGTAACGCCTCGAAACCACCGCCCAACGCTGCCCCTTGCACCAGGCCGATGGTGATCATCGGAATATCCAGCGTATTGATGTTGTGGTGCAGGATCTGGCAGCAACGGTGGCCATATTCAACCAATCCATCACGATCGCCTGCACGGATTAAATTCTGGAACAGGTCCAGATCGCCACCGAAACAAAAAACATCCGGCGCGCGGCTACCCAGTACCAGGTAACGCAGTGGCACCTTTCCTTCCCCAAAACCCTTTCCGATAAGCTTTTGCCAGCTTTCGAAATCGCGCAACATTGGCGGTGTAAAGCTTGGCCGCCCGACTGGGTTCATGAAAGTCCACAATGTGCTGGACTTGTCGTCATACAGCACATCCAGTTCAGACAGGTTGAATAAATCTTCTGGAATTGCGGAATGCAGCGCACTTTCGACGAACAACTCGTCTTCATCCGACAAGGGAATGGCTCTGCTTACTCCACCATCCATTCTACGCGCCCCCAAATGTTGCGACTCAGGCGTGTTAAAGAGGAATGGCTTCTTCGCTAAAGCGGTAAACCATTCCATTTATGGGGATTCTAGGCGAGCCGGGAGTCGCTTGGCAATGGGGTATTTACCATATTGGCTCATTTTACCCACGCTGCAGGCGTTATCTTATTACGTTATATGCAGACTAAATGACTCAAAACTTGGTGAATTTGGCGGTTTTGCATCAGTTCCGGGCAAGTAAATGAGTCTAAATTGCAACACTCATTTTCCTGTCCATAAACAAATTTTAATCGCCAACTGTGCCGCTTCAAGCGGCCTTACGAGCGTTTTCAGCTTCCATCCATTCGATCAGCATGGTGAGGATATGACGCAAAGAATGCTCTTGATCTTCCAGCCGTGCTTCCAGAGCAGCAATGCGCAGATCGCGTTCAGCCAGAAGCTGTTCGATTTGTTCCAATTGCAGTTCAGACATTTGGCATTCCCTGTAAATCCGACAGAGAAGATGTCACCGAAGCATGAAAATTGCGTTAGGTTTCTGGTCCAGCCCGTTTCAGACCAATACTTCCTGTGCCGACCCCTGACCCAGAAACGCTGAGGGAGACGCGCTGGCACCATACGCACCGGCGCAAAACACGGCGACAATATCCCCCACATCAGCATGCGGCAACAGTGCCTGGTCAGCCAAGCGATCAAGTGGAGTGCATAAGCACCCCACCACATTGGCCTCTTCAACTGCTTCAGCATTAAAACGCGTCGCAATCGCCACGGGGTAATTGCGACGGACCACAGTGCCAAAATTTCCCGATGCCGCCAATTGGTGGTGCAGCCCGCCATCGGTGATCAGATAGGTCACACCGTGGCTTTCCTTGCGATCCACAATACGCGTCAGATAAACTCCCGCTTCCCCCGCCAGATAGCGGCCCAGTTCGATACAAAACTGGGTGTCTATGAGCGTTGCGGTGAGCGCATCAAACCGTTTTGCCAATGCCTCGCCTATTAAAGAAAGGTCCAATGGCTGGTCCCCGTGAAAATAGGGGATACCAAAGCCACCGCCCATATTGAGCTTGAGCAGCGGCCTGCCGACATCATCTGCAATCCGTGCAGCCAAGTCCAGCACATTGCCCTGTGTCTCTGCAATCGCTTCTGCATCAAGTGACTGGCTGCCTGTGAAGATATGTAGACCGCGCCAATCTGCCCCAGCTGCGATAATTTCATGTACCAAGCCGGGCACACGGTCCGCATCAAGGCCAAAGGGCTTTGCTCCGCCCCCCATCTTCATGCCCGATCCACGCAATTCGAAATCGGGATTGACGCGCACAGCCATGCAGGGTGTGATCCCCAGGCGTTCGCCAATCTCGAATGTACGACGCGCCTCTCCCTCGCTCTCGCAGTTGAGTGTCACGCCAGCAAGAATCGCTGCTTCCAGCTCTGCATCCCGCTTGCCCGGCCCGGCAAAGCTTACGCGCTCCGGATCAATTCCGGCTTGCTGCACCAGTGCCAATTCGCCAGCAGACGCGATGTCGAACCCATCCACCAGGCCTGCCATATGCGAGACCAAAGGTCCGAATGGATTGGCCTTCACCGCATAATTGATCTGCAGGCGATGGGGCATGGCAGCGCGCAAATCAGCCATGCGCTGGTCCAGCATGGCGCGCGAATAGACGAAAAGTGGCGTGTCGCCCGCCCGTTCCACTAACGCGCTTACCTTTTGACCACCGATGGCCAATTCACCTTCAATCGCGGCAAAATCTGCAGGTATGGGGCCCACTGGCTTCATGCAGAAATCTCCGCCAGCAAGGCCGTGCGGTCAATTTTACCATTCGGGTTGAGTGGCATCACGTCGCGCCAGTGGATCACTTGCGGTTGCATGAAATTGGGTAATTCCTTTGCCAGCGCCTTGGGCAACAGTTGTTCTGCATCATTCATATCACCTGTGGCTCGGACCACCAGATGCACCGCCTGCCCCTGTCGAACATCTGGCACACCCAATGCAACAGCCTCTGCCACAAGGCCAGTAGCCAATGCTGCCTCCTCAATTTCCTGCGGGCTGATGCGATTGCCCTGGCTTTTGATCATCGCATCGCGTCTCCCGACAAAATAGAGCAGACCATCAGAATCACGCATGACCCTGTCGCCTGACCACACGGCAGTGCCACTATAGGTGGATGCTGCGGGTGCAGGTCTGAAACGTTCCGCCGTACGTTTGGGATCCTGCCAATATCCCTGCGCCACTAGCGGGCCGCAATGGACCAATTCGCCTTCCTCACCCGGTGTCGCAATGTCGCCTGCGTCATTCACCACCAGAATTTCGGCAAAGGGAATGGCGCGGCCCATGGATGTGGGGTGGCTGTCCACCAGATCAGGATCGAGATAGGTCGAACGGAAAGCTTCGGTCAGGCCATACATGGGGAACAGGCGCGCATCGGGGAAAATAGCGCGTAAATCACGCACCAGATCCGTGGTCAGCGCGCCGCCGCTATTGGTCAGTCGGCGCATATGGTTCGTTGCATCTTCCGGCCATTCCAGCTCTGTCAGTTTCACCCATAGCGGCGGCACAGCCGCCAGCGTGGTGACGTGATGCGCAGCACATGCCTTCATCACATCGCGTGCAAACAGGTAATCCAGTGGCACCACCGCCCCGCCAGCATACCATGTACTGAACAGCTGGTTTTGCCCATAATCGAAGGAAAAAGGCAACACAGCCAGCGTCACATCATCCGCTGCCATGCCCAGATAATGCGCCACACTGACGGCACCCAACCACAGATTGGCATGGCTCACCATCACGCCCTTGGGCCGCCCAGTTGATCCGCTGGTGTAGAGAATTGCTGCCAGATCGTCCGGATCGGCATTTGATGGCAGCAGGTTACCCCGGTGGACAGCAGTCGCATCTATTGCTTCTACCTCATCCATCAGGACACAATCAGATGGAATATCAACCGGGTCGAGGGTTTTCAGCCGCGCCGCCGTGCCAATCAGCAGCAATGCGCCGCAATCGGACAGAATATGCGCGACCTGAGCATGTTTGAGAAGCGGATTGATCGGTACATGAACCAGTCCCGCCCGCGCCGCAGCCAGCGGCAGCAATGCAGTCAATTCCCCTTTGGCGGCCCAGCAGGATACGCGCGCGCCCTTTTCTGGCACGCATTGTCCCAGCCAATCGGCCATGCGGGCAACACGATCGCGCAAATCTCCATACGTAAGACGGCTATGGCGCAAGATCAGCGCCGGATCATTCTCAGCACCTCTCTCTACCAAATGATCGAGCGGGAATAGGGTAGGATCGAGTGGGTGCGCCATCGCACCAACCAAAACGCAGCGCGCGCGCCGGGTCAATCACATAAACCACATCTTGCGCTACAAAAGCTGCATAAACCGGTGCAAATGCGCCATCCTTTGCCCGGCTTGCCTATGCTGCACCGCAACGCTAAGGCGTTTTCAAAATAACGCCGGGAGGGGTTACCGCGTTATGATTGGGCAGCAATTGACGAGGAATCGTGACGCGATGAGAGGCCTTGCACCAAGCCGAATTGCGATTGACAGAGATTTGAGGGCAATCCTGTGTGATGTGCTTGGGCTGAATACCGAAGACGTTACCGATTTTGACAATGAAACCGGGCTGTTCGGCCACCTTCCTGAACTGGATTCCATGGCTGTCGCAGGCTTGCTAACAGAGGTGGAAGATCGCTTTGGCTTCATTATAGAAGATGATGATGTGGATGGCGAAATGCTGGAAACCTATGGCGGGTTACTGGCATTTATAGAAGCCAAGCTGATTGACGGTTAATCACCTGTCTATCTTGTGAAATAACTGGTCAGTTCCACATGGGTTGACCAGCAGAACTGGCCCACAGCGCGCAGTTTTTCCAGCCTGTAACCTGCATCCATCAACTGTTTGGCATCGCGTGCCCAGCTCATCGGATTGCAGCTGATATAGACCACGCGATTGACCTGGCTTTCGGCCAGCCTTGCCACCTGATCGCGGGCACCAGCGCGCGGAGGGTCAAGCACAATGGCATCGAACCGGTTCAGTTCATCCGGCGTCAACGGATTGCGGAACAGGTCACGATGCAGTGCACCGATCTGCCGCCCTGCCCGCGCCGCTGCCGATTTGCAGGCCATGTGCGCTTCACGAGCTGCCTCTGCCGCCAAAACCTTACGCCCGTCGGACAGGGCAAACGCAAAAGTGCCAAGGCCAGAGAAAAGATCGGCCACCGCGCCTGCGCCTTGCAGCCATGCGCAGGCGTCAGCGACAAGCCTTTCCTCCCCATCCAGCGTTGCCTGAAGGAAGGCTGATGGCGGCATGTTCACAGCTACCCCACCCAGATTGACTGTGACCGGTTCCGGTTCCCACACACATTCCGCGCCATAACCCTGATCCACAGTCAGCCGCGCCAGGCCCAGTGCTAGCGCCAGCTCCAATGCCGCCTCTGTCGGGCCAAGACCGTCCAGCGGGATATTGCGCATGCCGCAATCCACACCCTGATCGCACAACGTCAATTCAATATCGACAACACCCTTCGGCCCGTGGCTGGCCACGAAGCTGCGCAAGGCTGGGACAAGCGCGAATAGTTCCGGCCGCAAAATATGACATTCTTTCAGGTCAACAATACGGTGTGATCCAGACTCCTTGAAGCCAACCACCGCGCCTTTTGCCACGCGCATGGCATGCAAAGTCGCCCGTCTCCGACTGCGCGGGGGTGAAAGATGTGTGGGGAGCATTTCACCCACATCGATGCCCTGCCCTGCCGCTGCATGGGTCACCCGATCCGTAACGAATTGGCGCAAAGCCACTTCGTCCACATGTTGCAACTGGCAACCGCCGCATACACCGTAATGCCGGCATGGCGGCGTGGCGTGATGGGGGCCATGCTGCAATGCGCCATCGGGCAACACCAAGTCGCCCGGCGCAGCGCCTGCCACATGCTGCCCTTCTGCCGTCACGCCATCACCCTTGGCAGCGATGCGGATAATTTCCTGGGGTTCACTCATAGGGCGGCGGCATAGGCGCGAGAGACTGCACACGCCAGATCATCCGCTGTAAAAGCCGGGCCACAAATGCGCGCGGCCTGCCCATGGAGCCAAATCGCCTCGCAGCCTGCGGCAAATGGGTCTGCACCATTGGCCATACGACTGGCCGCAATACCTGCCAGCACATCGCCACTGCCAGCCACCGAAAGCCAGCTTGATGCTGGTGGCGCCAGGGCCACGCGGCCATCAGGCGCGGCGATGACGGTGTCTGGCCCCTTGGCCAGCACCACCATTCCGCTCGCCTGAGAGAGCGCCTGTGCGCGTGCTTGCCGCCCTTGTGCCACCACAGCGAAATGGTGGCACAAAACGTCAAGCTCTCCATCATGCGGTGTGGCAAGGTAAGGTGTACCTTCATCCAGCATGTCGGGCGTCAACATCACAAGCGCATCAGCATCCAGAACCGTTGGGCGTCGTTGCGCCAAAACGGCGTGAAGGCTGGCCTTTGCTACCTCATCACGTCCAAGACCGGGACCAATCAGAATGGCGTCAATCCGGCTATCAGCCAGAGCATCAACAAGTGGTGCATTATCCACCACCAGCCCGCGTGAAGCGCCATCTGGACGCTTTGACGTCAGCAATTTCACATAGCCTGCACCTGCGCGCATTGCTGCCTCGGCAGATAGTAACGTGGCCCCCGGCATCTCGCCCGCCACCACAGTACAAAGCCCGCGTGTGTATTTATGCGCGTTGACTGGCGGCGCGGAGAGATGTGGCTTTTCTATCAACTGCGCCGCACCATCCACCGCCGCAACGCCGATTGGAACAAGCTGCAATTTGCCCATCTTTGCGCGCGCGGGCAGGCGATAATGCGCATATTTCCAGGCACCCAATGCCAGTGTCACATCGAATTGCGGCAGTCGTTCGTTCAACAACGCGCCGGTATCGCTTTCCACGCCTGATGGAAGGTCAATGGCGATGCGGATATGATGCCGCTCCGCCAGATCGCGCAGCAACAGCACATGTTCCGCAGATAGCGGCCGGGCCAGACCAGAGCCAAACAGGCAATCGACCAGAACAGGCGCATGCGCCTGTTTGCCCGATGTCAGCACCTGCCCCTGATATTCTGCGCGCGCATTTTGCGCCGCACCGGTTTTCGGTTCTATCGGGGCCACCACCACCACATCCAGCCCGCGCTGACGCAGAGTTTCCGCGATCACATAACCATCGCCGCCATTATTGCCCGGCCCGCACAGCACAGTCACACTGCGCCCGGCAGCAATGCGCCAGACCCATTCGGCCGCACCGCGCCCCGCAATACGCATCAATTCATCAATGCTGGTGCCGGCGTCGATAATCGCCTGTTCGGCCGCCTGCATCTGCGCGACGGTGAGGACTTGCCCCAGCGCCTCCATTATCCCCGCCGCAGCTGGGTCACATCGCGCACTGCACCACGCGCGGCGCTGGTGGCCATGGCGGCATAGGCCCGCAGCGCGGCGGACACTTTGCGCTCGCGCGGCTTGGCAGGTTGCCATGCGGCATCGCCCTTCGCATTCATGGCTGTACGGCGTGCTTCCATTTCTTCATCTGATATTTCGAGGGAAATGGTACGATTGGGAATGTCGATGGCGATGATATCGCCTTCTTCAATCAGCCCGATTTCACCACCTTCTTCCGCTTCAGGGCTGACATGGCCGATGGAAAGGCCCGATGTGCCGCCCGAAAAGCGCCCATCGGTCAGCAGTGCGCATGCCGCGCCCAACCCCTTCGATTTGAGGTAGCTGGTGGGATAGAGCATTTCCTGCATGCCCGGCCCGCCACGCGGCCCTTCATAACGGATCACGACCACATCGCCTGCACCGACTTGCCCGGTCAGAATGCCGCTAACAGCATCGTCCTGGCTTTCAAACACCTTGGCCGGGCCGCTGAATTTCAGGATACTGTCATCCACACCAGCCGTTTTCACGATGCAGCCATCCCGCGCGATATTGCCATAGAGCACAGCCAGCCCGCCATCCTGACTAAAGGCGTGGTCCGCACTACGGATCACGCCGTTTTCACGGTCAAGGTCAAGCTTTTCCCAGCGCCGTTCCTGGCTGAAGGCGGTTTGCGTGGGAACACCCCCCGGCGCGGCGGCGAAGAATTCATGCACCATATTGTTCTGCGTGCGGCCAATATCCCAATCATCCAGCGCATCGCCCAGCGTGGGACTGTGCACAGTGGGCAGCGCGGTGTGGAGCAGGCCAGCCTTCTCCAGCTCACCCAGGATCGACATGATGCCGCCAGCGCGGTGAACATCTTCCATATGCACATCGGCCTTGGCCGGGGCGACCTTACTGAGGCACGGCACCTTGCGGCTCAACCGGTCGATATCCTTCATGGTGAAGTCGACGCCCGCCTCTGCTGCGGCGGCAAGAATATGCAGCACCGTATTGGTTGACCCACCCATGGCGATGTCGAGGCTCATGGCGTTTTCGAAGGCTTCGAAAGTGGCGATGGAGCGCGGCAGAACGCTTTCATCGTCTTCCTCATAATACCGCTTGGCCAGTGTAACCACCAATCGCCCGGCACGGCGGAACAGCCCCTCACGGTCAGCATGGGTGGCCAGCATGGATCCATTGCCGGGTAGCGATAGCCCCAAGGCCTCTGTCAGGCAGTTCATGGAATTGGCGGTGAACATGCCCGAACAGCTGCCACAAGTGGGGCAGGCAGACCGTTCAATGGCGGTCACTTCCTCATCGGTATAGGATTCGTCAGCAGCGGCTACCATGGCATCCACCAGGTCGAGCGCATGCTCTTTACCCTTCAGCACGACCTTGCCTGCTTCCATCGGGCCGCCTGAGACGAACACAACCGGGATATTCAGCCGCATGGCCGCCATCAGCATGCCGGGCGTAATCTTGTCGCAATTGGAAATGCACACCATCGCATCGGCGCAATGGGCGTTGACCATATATTCCACGCTGTCGGCGATCAGGTCCCGGCTCGGCAGGCTGTAAAGCATGCCATCATGGCCCATGGCGATGCCATCATCCACGGCAATGGTGTTGAATTCCTTGGCTACACCGCCTGCAGCTTCAATCTCACCTGCAACCAATTGGCCCAGGTCCTTCAAGTGTACGTGACCCGGTACAAATTGCGTGAAGCTGTTGACCACGGCGATGATCGGTTTGCCAAAATCCGCATCCTTCATGCCCGTTGCACGCCATAATCCACGTGCGCCGGCCATATTGCGGCCGTGGGTGGTGGTACGGGAACGATAGGCAGGCATTGGCTACTCCGACAGCGTCAGGCAAAATCGTGCCCCCCAATGACAGCAATCATGCCTAAACGAAAGCGCCGATTATAGAGGAATTTCGCAATGATTGGCGCGAAAAAGCTGAAAATTCAGCCATCACCCTCCAAAGCCAGCTCTACCCTACCCGCCACATCGGCGATCATGGATGCCCAACGCACCTGATCCGCGCGGGTCAAAATCTGGTCCTGCCGCACCTCAATAGCCAGATATGGGCGCCTATACGCCTCTGCATGACGGTTCATGGTCGCGTTCAGCTGTTTGCCTGAATAAGGCTCATTATCGCCCACAGTCAGGCCCAGTTCGCTGAACAGGCGGATGGCATGCCGCGCAGCGCGATCATCCTGATTATACAACAATGCAATTTCCCATGGGCGCGGCTTGTCACAACTGCGCATAGCCGGGGTAAAGCTATGCAGTGAGATGATCAGGCTGGGCTCAATCGCATCGAGCCACCCGGCCATCGCCTTGTGATAAGGGCGATAAAAACGATCCAGGCGCGCCTCTATATCAGCGCCTATATTGCCGGGGATCAGATGGCCGTCACTTTCCGCAGGCACCAAATTGGGGTGATCTTCCTCGCGATGGAAATCGCATACCAGCCGACTGATCGTGGCCAGATGCCCAGGGATATTGTGGCGCAGCGCCATGCGTTCGGCCACGCCCTCCACGCCAATGTCGACGGCGATATGCTCATTCAGCAAGTCGTCTGGAATGCCTAACGGGATGTCATCGGGCACATGGTTGGATGCGTGGTCAGCTACGCAAACGATCCCGCCGCGCCGTGAAGTGCCAATCTGGCGATAAGGCAGGCTTTCAGCGATCATCTCAATGATCCTGCCATTTGCCACCATTCTGGTTGCTGAATAGTGATCTTTCGAGCCGCGGCGTCGCGCGCCTCAACACTTTCATAAAGGGCAAAACAGGTCGCACCAGAACCTGACATACGCGCAAGCCATGGGGAGGTTTTGTTTAGCATAGCCAGAACATCGCCAATTACCGGGCAAAGTGACAGGGCGGGCGCTTCCAGATCATTGCGCCCTTCCCGAGCAATATTGCTGGCGGGGCCAGTCGGCAATGCCCCGCGATCCTGACCATCCCAAGCCTTGAATACCAGCCCCGTACTGAGAGGAATGCGCGGATTGAGCAGCAGCACAGGCATTCCGGAAAGGTCATTTTCAGCCAGTTGCAATTCGGTGCCAGTCCCGCGGCCCACCGCCATTTCGCTGCGCACACAGGCGGGCACATCTGCGCCGAGTTTGGCGGCACGCGCCTGCCAATCATCGGGCAGGCCATATTGCGCCTCAATTATACGGATCGCTGCACCTGCATCGGCCGAGCCCCCGCCCAACCCCGCAGCCACGGGCAGGCGCTTGTCCAGCATCACAGACATCCCGCCGGGATGCGGAAATGCGCCAAGCGCCCGCGCCACCAGATTATCGAAGGGGTTATCGATCCCGCTTGCAAATTCGCCGTGCGTTTCCACGCTGTCCTGCGCGGTCGCACGCGCGGTAAGCACATCGCCATTATCGATAAAGGCGAACAGCGTTTCCAGTTCGTGATAGCCATCCTCGCGCCGCTTGCGGACATGCAGCGCGAGGTTGATCTTGGCATAGGCAGTTTCGGTAATGGCCACGCGGCCAATCACATATTCGGATAGTTCGGCCCGCCGCCGCCCTCTGGCGTGGTCCAGTTGATGTTCTGGTTCGGGTCTTTGATATCGCAGGTCTTGCAATGGACGCAGTTCTGCGAGTTGATCTGATAGCGCATCTCGCCCGTATCTTCGTCCGTCAGCCATTCATACACGCCTGCGGGGCAATAACGTGCCGATGGCCCGCCAAACACGGCCAGCTCGCTTTCCTTCTGCAGCGCCGGATCTTTCAGCTGCAAATGGCAGGGTTGATCTTCGGCATGATTGGTGAAGGAGAATGACACATTGGTCAGCCGGTCGAAGCTGATCTTGCCATCAGGCTTGGGGTAATCGATCGGCTTGTAGAGGTCAGCGCGCCCGGTCGCCTCGTAATCGCGGTGATGTTTCATGCTGATCGGCAGGCCGATTTTCAGCGTGCGCATCCACATGTCGATCCCTGCAACCACTGTGCCCAGATCGCCACCAAATTTGGCCACTGCAGGTTCTGCATTCTGGACAAGCTTCAATTCCTTGGCGATCCAGCTTTCGCGCAGATTTGCCTCATAATCAGCTAGTTCCGTATGCTCGCTGCCCGAACCAATCGCGGCAGCAATGCTTTCTGCCGCCAGCATACCGCTCTTCATCGCGGTATGGCTGCCCTTGATACGCGGGACATTGACGAAGCCTGCCGCGCAGCCAATCAGAGCACCGCCGGGGAACGCCAGCTTGGGCACAGACTGCCAGCCACCTTCATTGATGGCACGCGCGCCATAGGCAACGCGCTTGCCCCCTTCCAGATATTCGCGGATCGCCGGGTGCTGTTTCCAGCGCTGGAATTCCTGATAGGGCGAGACGTAAGGGTTCTTGTAATCCAGCGCAGTGACGAAGCCCAATGCCACCTGGCCATTGGCCTGATGGTAGAGGAAGCCCCCGCCCCAGCTGTCACTTTCCGAAAGCGGCCATCCCTGCGTATGGATAACACGACCCGGAACGTGTTTGTCGGGATCAATATCCCACAATTCCTTGATGCCCAGCCCGTAAACCTGCGGTTCGCAATTGGCCTCCAGATCAAAGCGCACCTTCAGCTGCTTGGTCAGATTGCCGCGCGCGCCTTCTGCAAACAGCGTGTATTTCGCATGGATTTCCATGCCTGGCTGATAATCGCCCTTGTGGCTGCCATCTTCTGCCACACCCATATCTTGCGTGATCACACCGGTGACGGCGCCACCATCATTGTACATCACCTCTGCGGCAGGGAATCCAGGGAACACCATCACACCCAGGCCTTCAGCCTGCTCTGCCAGCCAGCGGCACAGATTGCCCAGCGACCCGGTGTAACAGCCGTGATTGCTCATCAATGGCGGCATAAAGATATGCGGCATGGAATATTTACCGCCCTTGGTCAGCGCCCAGTGCCAGTTATCGGTAACCGGCGTTTCTGCCATGGGGCAGCCCTGTTCGCGCCATTCAGGCAGCAACTCATCCAAAGCCTTGGGATCGACAACCGCACCAGAAAGAATATGTGCGCCGATTTCCGATCCTTTTTCGAGAACGACGATCTCCAGGCCTTCATTTATCTGTTTCAGGCGGATTGCAGCAGCCAGCCCTGCCGGGCCACCGCCAACAATCACCACATCGCATGGCATGGATTCACGTTCGGACATGTGCTCTCTTCCCCATAATTTCGGTGCTCAACCGTCCGAAACGCCTTGATTGCTGGTGTCCAGAAGGTCAAGACCCACATTGCACACTATGGCCCAGACACATTTCATTGCCACAAAAGATATTTCCGCCGCCCTTGATTGGTGGAGAGAAGCCGGTGTTGATTGTGGTTTCGGGGATGAGGCGACAAACTGGCTGGCAGAACCAGCACCAGAGGAAGCGAAGCCCAAACCCAAAGCTGCTGAGATTTCCCCTCGAACAGATCACGCAGAGGGGGCGACAGCGGCAGAACAGCAGATTGACCTGCTGGGCGATTCACCACCTGCAGATCTGGCACAGTTCCGAAGCTGGTGGCTGGGTGAGCCTGGCTTGGACAGTATAGGCCCGCGCGGGCGTGTCGCCCCACAAGGCAATGCAGGCGCCGAACTGATGGTGCTGGTAATGGACCCGGAACAGGGTGACCGGGATGACTTGTTATCGCAGCAACATGGTCGCTTGCTGGATGCCATGCTGCGCGCCATGGGAACTGACCGTTCGCGTGTCTATCTGGCCTCTGCCCTTCCCCGCCATACGCCCATGGCCGATGGAACAGCGATGGCAGTTGCCGGGTTTGACAATGTTTTGCGCCATCACATTGGCCTGGTATCTCCGAAACGGATCATTGCCTTAGGCAGCAACATTTTGCCGCTTTTGGGGCACAATGTGGCGCAAGACCCTGCACGTTTTCATGAATTCGCGCATGATTCCGGTACATCGGGATTGATGGTGGGCGAAGCCTTGGAAAGCATGCTCTCCATGCCACGGTTAAAGGCGCGGTTCTGGCGGCGCTGGCTGGAATGGACAGGTAATTGAGATGATCAGTCATATTGGTGGAATCCGGCTTGCCGCCGCGCTGGCAATGGCTGCCAGCCTACTGGGCGCTGCCCCGCTTGCCGCCCAAAGCCAGACTGCTGCTGAATACTTTCGCGCCCGCGCAGCGAAAAACACAGTACCGCAAATTTTGAGCATCGATGATCGCAGCTATTATTCTGAATTGTTTGCGTCGCTGGATCGTGAAGATTGGGCCAAATTCCAGGAATTGGTGCAGCAAAGGGAAAACGGCCTGCTGCACCCTTTCGCCATCGCGGAATTTTATACCCACGCCAACAGCCCGCGCGTTTCGGCAGAGCAGGTGGCCGCATGGTTTGAAGGCGGCATAAACCTGCCACAGGCGGAACAATTGGGCCGTCTGGGACAGAAACGCGGTTTGACTGATATTCCTGAATTGCCGAGAGAACAGAACTTCGCCCGCCAGCCTTCCACATCGAAACGTGTACGCCCGGCCAGCGTAAATGATGGCAGCATGCCGCAGGACATCAGCCAGGCAATACTGGAACGTATCGTCAATGATGATCCTGACGGCGCGCGCCAGCTGCTGGATGGTATCGATGCAAATCTCAGCCCGGCAACGCGCGCAGAATGGCGACAGCGTGTGGCCTGGAGCTATTATATCGAGAATAACGACCCTGCGGCCTTGGCTATGGCTGTTACCGCTCGCGCAGGATCGGGCGCATGGGTGGCAGAAGCGGACTGGGTGGCTGGCCTTGCCGCGTGGCGATTGGGTGATTGCGATACTGCTGCGACTTCGTTCGCGCGATCTGCGCAAGGGTCAACCAATGCAGAACTGACAGCGGCCGCGCATTACTGGGCCAATCGCGCCTATATACGTTGCCGTAATCCCGGTGCAGGTGTGGAACACCTGAAAACTGCCGCACGGATGGATGAAACGCTGTATGGCATGATTGCCCTGGAACAATTGGGCCAGGATATTCCCGCCCAACACGCAGATGCAGATTTTGACGAAAAAGACTGGAGGCAACTGCGTGACGAAGAAAACGTCCGCATAGCCATTGCCCTGAATGAAATTGGCCGAAGCGGTTTGGCAGATGAGGTTTTACGTCATCAGGCACGGATTGGCGATCCACGCGAATATGCTGCCCTATCCCGATTGGCACGCGAAATGGGCATGCCAGCAACACAGTTATGGATGGCATATCATGCACCGCGCGGCACAAGGGCGGAACCTGCGCTGCGTTATCCCACAGCCAATTGGCAGCCCACCACGGGCTGGCAGGTCGATCCCGCACTCGCCTTCGCCCATGCGCTGCAGGAATCGAATTTCCGCACCAATGCCGTCAGTCCGGCCAATGCCCGTGGGTTGATGCAGATCACCCCTATAACCGTTCGGCAGCATGCGCCACGGCTGAACATGAATGCCAGCTACGTCAATCTGAATGACCCACAGGTCAATCTGGCATTCGGCCAGCGCAATCTTGAAATGCTGCGGGATAGTGGTGCAACGCAAGGTCTGCTGCCCAAGATAATGGCCGCCTATAATGCCGGTCTATCCCCTGTCACGCGCTGGAATACAGATGTCCGCGATCAAGGCGACCCGCTGCTCTATATGGAATCCATCCCGTATTGGGAAACACGCAGCTACGTGGCCATCGTAATGCGTAATTACTGGATGTATGAACGGCAAGCAGGTGCCCTTTCAACCACACGTGTTGCTTTGGCCCAGGGCATGTGGCCAACCTTCCCCGAAGTAACAGGCGCACGCGCCGTCCGATTGACCAGGAACCATTAATGGCCATCGACACTGATCGCACTTTCAAACCCATCAGCATCGCCTTGCTCACTGTATCCGATACCCGCACAGCAGCGGATGATACATCGGGCGATATTCTGGCCGAACGGATCAAGTCTGCCGGACACAATCTTGCGACACGGGCAATAGAGCGTGATGATGCGGCTATTATCACTTCCCGGTTCAACACCTGGATTGATGATCCGATGATAGACGCAGTGGTTTCAACCGGCGGCACAGGGCTGACAGGGCGTGATGTGACGCCAGAGGCTCTTGACCGGGTTCTGGCGCAGGGTGATGCGCGCGATATCCCGGGTTTTGGCGAGCTGTTTCGCTGGATCAGCTACAAAACCATTGGCACCAGCACCATCCAATCCCGCGCCTGCGCCATTGTGGCGCGCGGCACCTATATCTTCGCCCTGCCTGGTTCAAACGGCGCGGTGAAAGATGGCTGGGATGGCATATTGGCTGAACAGCTCGACAGCCGGAACCGCCCCTGCAATTTCGTGGAATTGATGCCGCGTTTGCGCGAAAAATAGGGTGCAACGCGGGTTAATACGGCTTCACACCTTTAGCCAGCAAGGTAGCCAGAAGCCTTTCGGCATCGGCACCCAACGGCCCCTTGGGCACGGGATTGAAAAACGCCTCTGTCTGATACAGCAGGATGACATCGCCAGCATCCATCACCGCGTGAAATTCCTCCATCGGAATGGTGGTGGTGCCGCGCCTGCCGGTAAAGGTGATCGCCGCATCATCGAATGACAGTGACAATTCATCCTGCAGCGCCGCACTCTGGCGGAACTGGCGGCGCATCTGCCACGGCACCAGCCAGAAATTGATGATGGCGATGGCCAGCGGGATCGCGACTAATACGGAGAGGGTCGACAATTCCAGCGCCCCGTCCAGACAATCCAGCACCAGCAGCAGCACGCCCAAGCCCAGAATGGCCCATAACAGCCACCCGATTGGCGGGCGCAACAGGCGCTTCATCATCGCCTTGCGCCCGGCGCGGGCCATCTGCCCTTCTTCCATGTGAAATGTGTACGGCCCGTGCATATTGTGCGGCATAGCCGGACGCTGAACGCGCGGCAATAGTTCTTGTTATGTTCCGTTGCCCTATTATAATGGGAACATGTCAAAAGACACTGCAATAAAGGGAAGAGGGGCACAGAGCGGCGCCGTCCCTACTCGCTTCGGCCTGGCCGAACGCCAAAAAGATGGGGATTGGCGCGATTACATGGCGCAATTGGACGGTGCGCCGCCCAAATTGCGTACAAGAATAACGATTGAGCACCCCAAAACCATCATCAGCTTCAACGCATCGCCCGACATCCCGTTTGACCGATCAATCAACGCCTATCGCGGCTGCGAACATGGCTGCATTTATTGCTATGCCCGCCCGACCCATGCCTATCATGATCTGTCGCCGGGGCTGGATTTTGAAACGCGCCTGTTTGCCAAGGTTGACGGGGCACAACTGCTGCGTGCGACCTTGGCGAAACCGAAATACAGGCCCGCGCCAATTGCCATGGGCACCAATACCGATCCTTATCAACCAATAGAGCGCAGTTACCGCATTACACGGCAGGTGCTGGAAGTGTGCCTGGAAACGCGCCATCCAGTTACAATCACCACAAAATCCGATCGGGTTCTGGATGATCTTGATTTGTTGGCCGAACTGGCAAGGCACTCACTTACAGCTGTTGCCATTTCTGTTACGACAATGGACAACACGCTTTCCGGCAGGCTGGAACCACGCGCAGCTTCGCCTGCCAAACGGCTCAGTGCACTGCAGAGATTGGTGAAAGCCGGCGTTCCCGTGCATTGTTCGGTTGCGCCTGTCATTCCGGCAATAACAGATCAATTCATGGAAGAAATTGTCGAAAAGTCTGCGACTGCCGGAGTCAAATCTGCCGGCTGGATTGCCCTGCGCCTGCCACATGAGGTGGCGCCGCTCTTCAGGGAATGGCTGGAAGTCCATTACCCCGATCGCGCGGCCAAGGTAATGAGTATCGTCAGGTCGATGCGTCACGGGCGAGACAATGACCCGAATTTCTTCAGCCGGATGCAACCCAGAGGTGTTTGGGCAGACCTGTTCCGGGCGCGTTTTCGTCTGGCATGCAAACGGCATGGTTTGGGAAAGCCGCAGTTCCAACTCGATTGCTCACAGTTCCGTAAGCCTGAAACGTGCGGGCAGTTGCGATTATTCTAGAAACCATCTCCCACAGCACCTGGACGGAAACGGACCAAGCGACTGTCCACAAGTGCAGCGGTACGATTGGCCACAGCCAGCTGGTACTCAGGGTCTTTGATCATTTCAAAGAAAGCCCCGGCATCGGGATATTCGGCAATGAAGGCAGCATGCCATACTGATTCATCAGGCCCAGTGACCATAGAACGATAATCGCCCCGCCAGATGATCTTGCCGCCTACACGGCGAAAGATTGGCCCGCTGGTCTTGCCATATTCGTGATAGGCGCGCGCGCCGGACCAACCCTTGCCTGCATTCTCATGCCCGGTGGGATATTCCGCAAGCTCACGGAAACGCAGCAGGTTGAACATATGCAGTGGTTCATCGCGGGGCAGATCCTTGAAAGCCTGAAAATTGGCTGGGCTGGGATCGATAAAGCTTTCAGACATGATCAGTTTTCCAGTTTGTAATCAGCAAATTGTTCACGCAGGTCTTTCTTGCTGATCTTGCCGGTGGCGGTGTGCGGAATTTCATCGATGAACTCCACCGCATCTGGCAGCCACCATTTGGCCACCTTATCCGTCAGATAATCAGTCATTTCCGCTGCAGTCAGTTCCTGGCCCTGTTTCTTGACCACGAACAGCACTGGCCGTTCATCCCATTTGGGGTGATAGATGCCCACTGCTGCTGCCTCTGCCACGGCGGGGTGTCCGACAGCAGCATTTTCCAGTTCCACCGAACTGATCCATTCGCCGCCTGACTTGATCACGTCCTTGGTGCGATCCGTCAGTTGCAAGGTCCCATCGGGATGCAGGATGGCAACGTCGCCAGTATCGAACCAGCCATCGGCATCCACGGCGTCGCGTTCCGCCTTGAAATATCGCTGCAATACCCAGGGCCCGCGAACATGTAGCGCGCCGGACGATTTGCCATCACGCGGCAGTACGGTTTCCATGTCATCCAGGCTGACTGTGCGAAGCTCCACCCCGAACATGGGGCGCCCCTGCATGGCGATCTTGTCAACCTTCTGATCAAAACTCAGCTGGTCCCAATCCGCCGTCGGGCCACCGACAGTACCGATTGGGCTTGTCTCTGTCATACCCCAGGCATGCTGCACGCGTGTGCCGTTTTTCAACAAACGCTCGATCATGGATCGAGGCGCGGCCGAACCACCAATGGTCGCTGCCCTCAGCGGAGGCAAATCGATGCTGTGCGCGTCACAATATTGGAAATGCTGCAACCAAACAGTGGGCACACCTGCGCTGTCAGTTACCCCTTCGCGCAGCATCAATTCATGCAGCACTGCCGAGTCATTCACAGCTGAAAAGACGAATTTGATCCCCGCCATCGCGCCGGCATAGGGTAGGCCCCAGCTCGCCGCATGAAACATGGGCACAACGGGCAGCATCACGGAAGAGGATGAAAAGTTGAAGCCTGCAGGTTGCAGTGCAGTCAGCGCGTGCATTGTGGTAGAACGGTGTTCATATAACACCCCTTTGGGGTTGCCCGTGGTGCCGCTGGTATAACACAGCATGCAGGGATCATGTTCGCCCCCGTCAACCCATTCAAATTCGCCATCCTGCGCACCAATCCAGTCTTCAAAAGCGGGCGCGTGATCACCGGAATCAAAACAGATATAATGTTCCACACTGGTCCAGCGGCTGCGCATCCGGTCAACGATAGGCTGGAATGCCGCATCATAGATCAGCACCCGATCTTCGGCATGGTTGACGATATATTCCAGCTGTTCGTCAAACAGGCGCGGGTTGACGGTGTGAAGCACCCCGCCCATGCCTGCCACGCCATACCAGCTGACCAGATGACGCGCATGATTCATCGCCAGGCTGGCGACGCAATCACCTTTATTAATACCCAGCGCCAACAACGCCTGCGCCATTTTCAAGGCATCTGTGCGGATTGTGGCCCAGTTGGTGCGGGTTTCGCTGCCATCGGCCCAGCGAGAGACGATTTCCTGGGTGCCCGCCTCTTGCGCAGCATGATCGATCAGGCGAGTCACTCGCATGGGCCAGTGCTGCATCATTCCTGACATCAAGACTCTCTCCACAGAATGTCCCTGCGTAGTACTGCCAACCCGCAAAGGCATTGGCAATTGTCAGCCGGTCAGCAAATCCAGGGCTTAGGCAACCAGGCGCAAATTCGCCTTGGAGGCACGCACCGGTCGTAACTCCACCTGATGCAAACCATCAATTGCAGCCAGTCTCTCTGCTAGTTCGCCATCAAGGTGGAAATTGTCACCCAACCTAATATCGACGGCCTCATTTTCGGAGAGTATCAGGTGCAGCACCACTTCACCCGTGGCATTGTCTGACTGGACCAGTTCCATCCGCAAATCCTGCAACGCTTCCAACGTGCTGATTTCCAACCGCAACTGCATTTTTGTGCTGCCCGTCACCTCATTCAGCGGTTTGGCCCCGCGTACGGTGATGCGCGGCGGTTCGCTCGGGTTGGGGGAATCAAGCTCCACCGTCAGCAACAGGCATTGCCCATCTGCCGCCCATTTCTGAAAAGACTCAACCAAACTCTCTTCAAAACAGGCAGCGCTGAACTGGCCGGAGGAATCGGAGAATGTGGCACGAATAAATTCGGCACCGCGTTTTGTGTGTCCCTTGGACACATCTTCTACCATAGCCGCCATAACAGCAGGGGCACGCCCACCAGGCGGCGCACCACCCTCCATCAAGCTTTGATAGGTGCGGGCACCATTGGCAGAGGCTGTGGTCCAATATTGCTGCACCGGATGGGCCGAGAAATAGAAGCCGAAGTTCTCCCGCTCCTTCGCCATTTTTTCAGAGCGCGGCCAGGGTTCAACCTCTTTCAGGCGTAATTCGCCTTCACCCTCTTCCTCGCCACCAAATAACCCATGCTGGCCGCTGGTCCGTTCACGTTCGGCCGCATCAGCCACTGCCAACAACATTTCGGCATTGGCGAACAGCTTGGCGCGGTTGTCATCCAGGCAATCCAGCGTACCGCCACAGATAAGGCCTTCCAACTGCCGCGAATTCATTGCCCCACGCGGCATACGCTCAAACAAGTCTTTCAGGTTTGCAAATTCACCACTGGCGACACGTTCGGCAACAATTGCCTCCATCGCCTTTTCACCCACATTACGGATGCCTGCCAACGCATATCGTACGGCATGCCCATCATCGGTCTGTTCTACGGTGAAGCGTGCTTCTGATTTGTTGATATCGGGCGGCAATACAGTCACCCCGCCCTGCCCATTGGGGTAACGACGCGCATCATCCACGAAAACAGACAATTTTTCCGATTGATGCATGTCGAAACACATGGATGCAGCGTAAAACTCTTCTGGATAGTGCGCTTTCAGCCACGCGGTTTGATAGGCGAGCAATGCATAGGCCGCAGCGTGCGATTTGTTGAAGCCATAGCCTGCAAACTTGTCAATCAAATCGAACAGTTCATTGGCCTGCTTGGCCTCGATCCCGCTCACCGCCTTGCAACCATCGGTAAAACGCTGGCGCTGCGCGTCCATTTCGGCCTGCACCTTCTTGCCCATAGCGCGGCGCAGCAAGTCTGCATCGCCCAGCGAATATCCGGCCAGGATTTGCGCGGCCTGCATCACCTGTTCCTGATACACGAAGATACCGTATGTTTCGGCCAGAATCCCTTCCAGTTTGGGGTGCGGATAGGCAATCTCCGCCTCACCATTCTTGCGCTTGCCGAAAAGCGGAATGTTATCCATCGGGCCAGGGCGATAAAGCGATACGAGTGCGATAATATCGCCAAAATTGGTAGGTTTGACGGCGGACAGCGTGCGGCGCATCCCGTCCGATTCCAGCTGGAAAACGCCCACCGTATTGCCCGATTGCAGCAAGTCATAGACTGCTGGATCATCCCAGCTGAGCGCGCCCAGATCCAGATCAATCCCGCGCGCTGCCAGCAGATCCACCGCCTTGCGCAACACAGACAGCGTCTTCAGTCCCAGAAAGTCAAATTTGACCAGACCGGAACTTTCGACATTTTTCATGTCGTACTGCGTCACCGGCATATCAGACCGTGGATCGCGATAAAGCGGCACCAATTGCGCCAATGGCCGGTCACCAATCACCACGCCGGCGGCATGGGTGGATGAATTGCGCGGCATCCCTTCCAATTGAAGGGCGAGATCGACGAGGCGTTTTACCTCATTGTCATTGTCATATTCGCGCTTGAAATCAGCCGCGCCGTTCAGCGCGCGCGGCAATGTCCACGGATCGGTCGGATGGTTGGGCACCATCTTGCACAGCCGGTCCACATGGCCATAACTCATCTGCAAAATACGCCCGCAATCGCGCAAGACCGCGCGCGCTTTCAGCTTACCAAAAGTGATGATCTGCGCGACGTGATCATGCCCATATTTCTGCTGGACATACCGGATCACCTCACCCCGCCGTGTTTCGCAGAAATCGATATCGAAGTCCGGCATGGACACACGTTCAGGGTTAAGGAAACGTTCGAACAGCAGACCCAGCTTGATCGGGTCAAGATCCGTAATGGTCAGCGCCCATGCCACCAGCGAACCGGCGCCCGAACCGCGCCCTGGCCCCACTGGAATACCATTATCCTTGGCCCATTTGATAAAGTCGGCAACGATCAGGAAGTAACCGGGGAAGCCCATCTTCACGATGATGTCGACTTCAAATTCGAGCCGTTTTTTATATTCCAGCACTTCCTGCCAGATGCCCGCGCCCATCAGCTCGACAAAGGAATGTTCCGCCTGCTGCAGAGTTTCCAAAGAAGCAAAACCCATGGCTTCAGCTAGTTCGGCATGGGTACTTTCGGGATAATAAGGTTCCAGCCGTGTCACCAAACCGCGCCGCGCATCTTCGGCCAGCATACGAGCCTCGCCCTCCAGATCTCCAGCAAGGCTGGGCAGGATCGGCTTGCGATAGGGCGGCGCGTAGGCGCAGCGTTGCGCCACCACCAGCGTATTCGCCATGGCCTCTGGTAAATCGGCAAATGCCTCTTCCATCATGGCAGCAGTTTTAACGAAGGCATTGCGATTGGTATGCGGTCGGTCCTCTGCCTCCACATGCGATGAATTGGCGATGCACAGCATAGCGTCATGCGCCTTGTGCATATGCGGTTCGGCAAAATTGGCGGGATTGGTGGCGACCAGTGGCAAATCGCGTGCATAGGCCATCTCGATCAGAGACGCTTCTGCCGCCTCGCAAACCTTGTCTCCATTACGGGCCAGTTCGATATAAAGACGCTGCGGAAACAGAGCCTGCAGGCTATCGGCCAAGGCTTCTGCATGTGACTTCTGACCTTCAGCCAGCAAACGTGAGAGAGCCCCTTCACCCGCACCAGTCAGGGCAATCAGGCCATCTGTATGCCCTTCCAGATCGACCAGCTGCACGTGGGGCTCCAATTCCAGCGGTCTGTCCAGATGGGCGCGGCTAACCAGATGGCAGAGGTTTTGATAGCCATCTTCATCCTGTGCCAGCAGCGGCAGGTAATCGACTGTGACACCATCTGCGCCCTCAGCACTGGCCCGAGCGACGCCCAGCAATGTGCCAATAATGGGCTGAATGCCTTCTGCCATGCAGGCATTGGCGAACATGACCGCCCCATACAGGCCGTTGCGGTCACAAATGGTGATAGCGGGAAAACCGCGTTCTTTGGCTAGCTTGGCAATTGCCTTGGGATCTATCGCCCCTTCCAGCATGGAATAGGAAGAAAATACGCGCAAGGGGACGAACGGAGCGAATGACATCCGATCAATGTAGGAAAATGTGCGTGATTCGGAAGGACTGTGCTGCCCTATTTCTCCACAAGCGAGGATATCAGATCACAGCAATTTCTCGATATCTGCCGCGATCTTTGCCGGCTTGTCTGTCGGCGCATAACGGCGCACGACCTTGCCATCACGGTCAATCAGGAATTTGGTAAAATTCCATTTGATCGATGTCGATCCAAGCAGCCCCTTCGCCTCTCCCTTCATCCAATCAAACAAGGGTGATGCAGTATCGCCATTCACATCAATTTTCTGCATGAGAGGGAAAGTGACGCCGAAATTCACTTTGCAGAATTGCTGGATTTCATCGGCATCGCCCGGTTCCTGATTGCCAAACTGGTTGCAGGGGAAGCCCAGCACTTCAAACCCGCGATCTTTGTAAGTCTGATAGAGCTTTTCCAGCCCATCATATTGCGGAGTAAAGCCACATTTGCTGGCAGTATTGACGACCAACAGCACCTTACCTTGCTTCTCAGACAGATTGAGCGCTTCACCGCGATTGGTAGTGACGGTGAAATCAGCAACTGTTGCCATAACTGCACCTCATTTTTTCGGACGATAGATAAAATCGAACGAAGTCTGCCATGAAATACCATGGTCCGTCGAGGCTTCTCCGTGCTGGCGCACATTGCCATCAGCATCAGGCGTATAGGTCATACGTATCAAAGTATGCGGCGCACCAGGTGAAGGCCAATTACCTGTCAGCACCATATTCCCATCGGCAACACCACCTGAAAAATGAACAGCACCGGGGGAGGACCCGACCCATTTCTGGTGCCAAATTCCTGTTAGTTCATCATAATGGTTGAGGCTGGTCCCGCCTGCCCCCTTCAGCGGCATCCAGCTTTCCAGCACGGCACAGCCATTGTGCATGCGCAGGATGCGGCTGTCGGCAACCTTGGCATCCTTGCCATTGGGGTAGACATCCCAGTCCCCCAGCCAGAAATCGAACCCGCCATATCCCGCACCATCACAGGCGGGTGGTGGCGGAGCAGCGGAAGGTGCAGGTGTTTGCGCAGCAGCAGCCTGGAGCAGGGCCAGCGCAGAGAAGATTGTCAGCATATTCAGTCCCCCATAGACCGGGACATCATTGCAAATGGTTGGCTGAAGCCAAGTCGCGATCCATCAACCGCCGACTCTCTTCGGCAGAAGGGCTATTCCAGCTTTCCATCATGCAGGCGCACAACACGGTCCATCCGCGCTGCAAGCCGTTCATTATGCGTGGCCACCAGTGCCGCGCTGCCTTCACCCCTTACAAGCTCGAGGAACTGGGCCAGCACACGGTCAGCTGTTTGCTCGTCCAGATTACCGGTCGGCTCATCGGCCAACACCAATCGCGGTCGATTGGCCAGTGCACGCGCCACGGCCACACGTTGCTGCTCGCCACCTGATAACTGGCTGGGGCGATGATCCAGACGGGCACCTAAGCCCAACGCGGTCAATAATTGTTCGGCCCTCTGTTCTGCGTCAGCGCGCGCAACGCCGCCAATCATCTGTGGCATCACCACATTTTCCAACGCGTTGAAATCTGGCAGAAGGTGATGGAATTGATAGACAAAGCCCAGATTTTCACGCCGCAGCCGCGTCCGCTCATCGGATGGCAAGCTGCTCGCCTCCACCCCGGAAATCGCAATCGAGCCGGTAAATCCGCCTTCCAGCAGGCCAACCGCCTGCAACATGGTCGATTTGCCAGATCCAGATGGCCCCAGCAGGGCCACGATTTCACCGGGCTGGATCTCCAGATTTACTCCGCGCAACACCTCAATTGTCACGCCGCCCTGCTGAAAGCTGCGCTTCAATCCGCTGAGCCGGACGACTGGTTGTGATGAGGGATTATTCATAGCGCAGCACCTGTACTGGATCGGTACTCGCCGCCTTGAAGGCCGGATAAAGCGTTGCAAGGAAGCTGAGACCCAGCGCCAATGCAACAATGCCTGCCACCTCAACTGGATCAGTCCGCGATGGAAGCGTGGAGAGGAAACGGATCGATGGATCCCACAAATTCTGGCCAGTCACGATCTCAATCGCTTTTACAATCTGCTGCCGGAAGGCAAGCACCAGAAAGCCGAAACCCAAACCCATAACTGTACCCAATGCCCCCACGGTAAAGCCGGTGGTCACGAAAATTTTCAGCAGGCTGCGCCGGGTCGCCCCCATGGTTCGCATGATTGCAATATCGCGCGTCTTGGCACGCACCAGCATCACCAGGCTCGACAAAATATTAAATGCCGCCACCAGAACCATAAAACTCAAGGCAAAAAACATTGCAACACGTTCTACCTGCAGGGCTTCGAAAAGGCTGGCATTGATTGTTTTCCAGTCTGACACAATGGCACGCCCAGCCACTGCTTCTTGCACTGGAGCCAGGATTTCACCCACCTCGTCGGGGTCAGTCACCTTCACCTCAATCATGCCAACCGTGTCGCCCAACAAAAGCAGGGTTTGCGCATCCTGCATCGGCATCACCACGAATGCCTGATCGTAATCATATATCCCGACTTCGAAGATGGCAGAGATTTGATAACCGATCTGGCGCGGCACAGTGCCGAAGGGTGTACTGCGTCCCTGCGGATTGATGATGGTGATGGTATCGCCAACCCGTGCGCCCAAATTCTGCGCCAGACGGGTGCCGATGGCGACATTGCCAGCGCCCGATTTCAATTCACCAATATCACCCAGCACGACCTTGTCGCCCAGATCGCTGATATCTGTTGCCGTGTTTCCTCGCACCAGAATGGCCTCGACGCGGCCATTATAACTCGCCAGCAGAGGCTGTTCGATCAGCGGTGATGCCTCAACCACACCAGGTGTCTTGCGCACGGTTTCCAGCACTTCCTGCCAATTCTGCATCCGTCCGCCATAGGCCTGAACAATCGCATGGCCATTCAACCCCACGATCTTGTCCAGCAATTCGGCCCGAAAGCCGTTCATTACGCTCATCACCACAACCAGCATGGCGACAGATAACATGACCACGCCAACACTGATGCCCGCGACCAGCGCGATGAAAGCCTCCCCCTTGCCGGGCAAGAGGTAACGCTTGGCTATCATCCATTCAAAGGGAGAGAGGATCAAAACACCTGTGTCTTTATGCTGTTGCAACTGAGCGCGGGTGTAAGAGGGGTTGTAATGCCGCGCAATGCGTAATGCCGCGCTGCCCACTGTCATATTTTGGGCCTTACCCAGTAAAAGCGTGTACCAGCCAACTTGGCCTCTTGTAATCCAGCCGTAACATCGCCATTGGACCGCGCAGGCAGCAGGCGACGAAGCGGACAGGCTCGGCCCCATGAATTTGACCCATCCTTTTTTAAATCTCGACGGCGACAAGCTGCGCGAGGAATGTGGTATTTTCGGCGCAATCAATGCGGCGGATGCCTCGGCTGCCACCGCGTTGGGGCTCCATGCCCTGCAACATCGTGGGCAGGAAGCTGTTGGCATCACCAGCTTTGACGGGAAGGAGTTCTTTTCCCGCCGTGGGCTGGGCCATGTGGCAGAGAATTTCTCATCATCAGAGGCACTCGCAGAATTGCCGGGATTTATGGCTGCCGGCCATGTTCGCTATTCCACTACTGGCGGTGCAGGTCTGCGCAATGTGCAGCCGCTCTATGCTGATCTCGCCAGCGGCGGCTTTGCCGTGGCGCATAATGGCAATATCTCCAATGCCCAGGCGCTGAAGAAGAATCTGGTCAAAAACGGGGCGATCTTCCAGTCGACTTCCGACACAGAGGTGATCATTCACCTTGTGGCGACAAGCCGTTACCCCACCATGATTGACCGGCTGGTTGATGCCTTGCGCCTGGTCGAAGGCGCTTATTCGCTGATTGTGATGACGCCTGAAGGCATGATTGCCTGCCGTGATCCGCTGGGCATTCGTCCGTTGGTGATGGGTAAAATGGGAGACTCCGTGGTCTTCGCCAGCGAATCAGTGGCCTTTGACGTGGTCGGTGCTGAATTGATCCGCGAAGTTGAGCCGGGCGAATTGATCCGCGTTTCTTTCGAAGGTGAAATCGAATCCCTGCGTCCATTTGGCCAGAACAATTCGCGCCCATGTATCTTCGAACATGTCTATTTCAGCAGGCCTGATTCGGTCTTTGCCGGTCGATCTGTCTATGCCGCGCGCAAGGCTATCGGCGAACAGCTGGCCATTGAAAGCCCGGTCGAAGCTGATCTGGTGGTGCCCGTGCCAGACAGCGGCGTTCCTGCTGCCATTGGCTTTGCCCAGCAATCAGGTGTGCCGTTTGAATTGGGAATCATCCGCTCGCACTATGTCGGGCGCACCTTTATCCAGCCATCAGACAGTGCGCGCCATTCAGGCGTTAAGCGTAAGCATAATGCCAATCGCAGCCTTGTGGCTGGCAAACGGATTGTTCTGATCGATGATTCGATCGTTCGCGGCACCACATCGATGAAAATCGTCGAAATGATGCGTGAAGCTGGTGCAAGCGAAGTGCACTTCCGCGTCGCCAGCCCACCCACGGCGCACAGCTGCTTTTATGGCGTGGACACGCCGGAACGGTCCAAATTGCTTGCTGCGCAAATGGATGTGGAACCCATGCGCAGTTTCATCAAGGCAGACAGCCTGGCTTTCGTATCCATTGATGGGCTTTACCGTGCCGTTGGCGCTGAAAAGCGCAACGGCAAGTGTCCCCAGTTCTGCGATGCCTGCTTTACTGGCGATTATCCAACCACGCTGACTGATCATAGCGAGATTGAACAGAAATCGGCCCAGCTGAGTTTCGCCGATCACAAGGCAGCATAATGGTTGACAATAAACCACTTGAAGGAAGGCTGGCACTGGTTACCGGGGCGAGCAAGGGTATCGGTGCCGCAACGGCCAAAGCCCTGGCAGGCGCAGGCGCCCATGTGGTGCTTACCGGGCGCGATGTCCGCGCATTGGAAAAAGTTGAAGACGAAATCCACGAATTGGGCGGCACGGCGACCATTGCCCCACTCGACCTGACAGAAACTGATGCGATAGCCCGTCTTGTCAGCGCCATTTCGGCGCGCTGGAATCAACTTGATTATCTGGTGATCTGCGCCGCTTACCTTCCCACTCTGACGCCTGTAACGCAGATTGACGCCAAGCAGTTCAGCCAGGCCATCACCATCAATGTGCTGGCAACACAGGCGCTGCTCGCAGGTTTTGACCCGATGTTGAAGCGTTCTGACGTCGCCCGTGTAATTGGCTTCACCAGCAGTGTTGGCGAACAACCGCGCGCTTATTGGTCGGCCTATGGCTCATCCAAGGCAGCCTTTGACAATATTCTTAACTCTTACGGTCAAGAAGTTGAAAAATTAAGCAATATTCGTGTAGCGATTGTTGACCCCGGTGCCACACGCACGGAAATGCGGGCCAAGGCTTATCCCGGTGAAGACCCATCTACGGTGAAATCACCTGACGTCGTGGCTGAGCGCATATTGGCCCTGTTGAGCGAGGATTTCACAACGGGCCACCGTGAAAGGGTGGCCTGACTGCAATATCGTGAATCTGGCGGCAAACCTGCTGGTTAATTTGCGGTAACTTTAGAATCACACCGATCTGAAAGCTGCTTCAGACAACGTATGCGTATATCGACCGGCGAAAAGCTGGCGGAAGCGCACCGTTGAATGAAGGTTTAAAGCCATGCAGGGTATCCAGGATCGTTATGAAGTCGCCGCGCAGGAAGATCGCTGCTCCCCACGTACAAAACTTACCATACCGGCGTCATTGCGCGCATCGGGTGGTCGCGCTTTTCAAAGCGTGGTCCATGATCTTTCCATATCCGGCTTTTCAGCTGCATCGATCAATCGCATGCATGAAGGTCAGCTTTGCTGGCTGACACTGCCTGGCCTGGAATCGCTGCAGGCGCAGGTTGTGTGGTGGGACAATTGCATTGTCGGTTGCGCCTTCACCGAATTGCTCAGCCCGATCGTGCATGACAATATCCTGCAACGATACAGCAATGCAGGGTCATATCGCAGTATTTAAACTGGCGAACAGGCCTCTACCCGGCAGAGAAAGTTACGGTGTGGCTTCAATGCTGGCGACCAAGTCGCGCCATTTCTGTCGATAGCCGCTGTTTGATGCGGTCGGCCAATTGCCCAGCATCGCCACCACCATCTGCCTTTCTGGCAGGATTATTATCCCCTGGCCGAAAATACCCTGCGCACCAAATGCATTGATTTCCGGGTATATCCACCATTGGTATCCATAGGATACAGGCGTATCTTCTGCCACCGGCGGGGCTGGTATTGTGGCCTCTGCAAACCAGCCATCAGCAACACTGCCCTGCCCGCCTTCCAGCACGAACTGCCCCATTCTGGCGTAATCACCCAGAGCCAATGACAGGCAGCAACCGCCGATATTCCCGCCACGTGGATCGACCATCCAGAACAATCCATTGGCAAAGCCCGCCTGGCGCACAATCCTGGACTGCGCATATTGGGCCAAAGGCAAGCCAACGGCATTTTCCACTACCAAACCCAGCAAATTGGTCTCACCCGTTTTATAGAGCCACTTTGTACCCGGTTCTGCTTCACGCTTCAGCGTGGCCATTTGCGCAACAATCGCCTGCGGGCCATGTTCCAGTATAAAGCGGTTCATTTGCGCCACATCGCTGGCAGGATCGGTGTAATCCTCATTCCAGGCCACGCCCGATGTCATCTGCACCAATTGGCGCAGGGTAACGTCGTGATAGGCCGTTCCTGCCAGCTCGGGCACATATAGTGGGACTGTATCATCCAGGCTGGCAATAAACCCATCATGCAATGCCGCGCCCTGAAGGGTGGATGTAATGCTTTTGGCGACCGAAAAGCTGGTCCAGCGTTGATCTGGGCCAAAACCATCCCTGTATGACTCAAACCTTTTTTGCCCATCCTGCAATATCATCACACCTACGGCGTTGGTTTCAGCCATCAAATGTTCAATCGCTTTGGCATCGCGCGCCGACAGGGGCGTGCCAACAGGCAATTCCAGCGGGGTAATGGCAGGTGGGACCTCCAGACCAGCAAACCATTGCTCCATCTCACGAAAGCGAGCTGATCGTTGCGTTTCATTCCAGAACAGTACCTGCAATTCTGCTGGATCATGCGCTTGCGGTGTCACCAAGGTAATTTCAGGTGGTGGCGGCGCAATCTGCGCATCGGGGGCCAACCCCGCACTACATCCTGTCAACGTAAGAGAGAGGGTTGCGAATGCCGTAACGGCCCGCATTTTCATATCTGTTTCTCCAAAGTCACCTGATGCACATCGATCATGCCGGCGCGAAACCCGCCTTCGCAATAATCGAGATAAAAACGCCATAGGTTGATAAATCGATCATCAAAGCCACCAGGAAGGCGGTTTTCAGCCACGGCAGCGTCAAAATTTTGACGCCAGCAATGCAATGTGCGGGCATAATCGCCTGAAAAACTGCTGAGATCACGCCAGGCAAGCCCGCGTTCCTCTGCAAGCCGCTGGAATTCACTGGTACGGATCAATAAACCACCGGGGAAGATATAGGCCTGAATGAAGTCAGCGCTGGCGGCATAGCCATCAAACAGGTCATCCTGCATAGAGATATACTGGATCGCTGCCCTGCCTCCCGGCTTCAGATTGCGTGCGATGCAATCCATGAATGTGGGCCAATATTCACGACCCAATGCCTCCACCATTTCAACACTGACAATGGCATCGAACTGGCCGTTGGTGTCTCGATAATCCTGCTTCAGGAAATTGATCTGTGAATTTTGCCGTTCGCGCGCCCATTCCAATTGCTCATCAGACAGGCTGATAGCCGTCACCTGCAAACCACATCCTTGCAGATAATTGGCCAAACCACCCCACCCGCATCCGATTTCCAGCACAGTTTGCGGCGAACCGATACGACCTGCCAGCGCCCGCCATTTCGCGTGTTGGGCACTTTCCAAGCTGTCCCCATCACAAAACAGCGCGCTGGAATATGTCATGCTGGGATCGAGCCAAGCGGCATAGAAATCATTGCCCAGATCATAATGTGCGCGGATATTACGCAGCGCCCCTGCACGGTTGTTGCGGTTAAGGTGATGCGCCTTTTTTGCCGCCCAGCGGAAGGGGCCGCTAGCTCGGCCTACATTGCCCAGCGCCGCGCCATTATCTGCAAATATCGCAAAAACCTGCACCAGATCCGGGCTGTCCCACTCACCCGCTTCCCAGGCCTGATACCAGCCAATGGATCCCGTGGTGGCGAGCCGCAGCAGTGCGCGCCAATCCCGCAGATAGACCTCTGCTTCGAAACCTGGCGCCTTGCCACCCAAAATCCGCGTGGTGCCATCGGGTAAATGCCCGGTAAGACACCCCTTTTCGAGCCCGCGATCAATCCGGTCCAGAATCTTGCCGAAACCCGGCGCGAGCAGACGTGACAACAGGCCAGGGGCAGCCCCGAACCGCGCACCCCCCGCCAGAAGATGTTCCCCGCGATTGATATCTCGCGTTGCCATGCCTGTATCATAGAGCCGCAGGACCGGTGGGCAAGATCAGCTGTCTTTCATTTGCCCATATGCTTGCAAGGCACGTTCCCGGCCCTCTCTGTGGCCCATGATCTTGCTGGCATATTCGCCGCGTTTTTCATCAGATGGATCGTGAATTTCACCGTCGGAAAGATGCGCCAGTTCCGGCACATATTCCCGAATATAGCCAGCTGCATCGAATTTCTCGCTCTGGCTCAGCGGGGCCATGATCCGCACGAACATGTTGGAGTCAACGCCCGTTCCAGCCACCCACTGCCAGTTGACCGCATTGCTGGCGTAATCTGCATCAACCAGAGTATCCCAGAACCAGCGCTCCCCCTGACGCCAATCGATCAGCAGATGCTTTATCAGAAAGCTGGCTGCGATCATCCGCACGCGATTGTGCATCCATCCGGTCTGCCATAGCTGCCGCATGCCGGCATCAACGATGGGGTAACCGGTGCGGCCTTGCTGCCATGCCTTCAGGTCGCGCGCAGCCGCATCGTCATTTTCGGGGTTGCGCCAGGCAAACTGATCCCAACCTGATCGATAACTCTCCAGCCCATAACGCGGAAATTGGCAGATCACATTCTGGGCATAATCGCGCCAGATCAGCTCTTTTTCGTAAGTGCGCCACCCGTTGGATCGCTTGTGCTTCAGCGCATGCCAGATCTGCACTGCGCTGATCTCGCCAAAATGGAGATGCGGCGACAATTGCGATGTCTCGTCACGAGATGGGAAATTGCGCCCTTCATCGTAAAGCTCAACCTCATCCACCCACCATTGCATCCGCTCGTGTGCGGCAGTCTCGCCTACATGCCAGAAGTCGCGCATGCCCCCTGCCCAATCTGGCTTTGTGGGGAGGAGGTTCCATTCAGCCAGTTCATCGCTGGCTGGCCAATCGTCGGGGGAAGAGATTTCCTCCGGCTCTGGCAATGCATCACGCGGTGGCAGGCGTTCCAGCGTAGCCTTGGAGAAGGGTGTATAGATTTTGTATGGGTCGCCCGATCCCGTAGTCACAGCACCCGGCGGCAGCAGATAATTCGCGTCATAAAGCTGCAGGTTGATTTTTTCAGCCAGTCGCCCCTGTGCCTTGCGCCACCATGGTTCGTAATGGCGATTGGCATGAATTGTATCCGCGCCAGATTCCCTGGCCAGTGCTGTGAGTTGATCCACCGCATCACTGCGCCTCAGGATCAGGCGCGTATTGTGTCTAGCAAGACTGCTGGAAAGGCTTTCAAGCGAGTGATGCAGCCACCAACGGCTGGCACCGCCATAGGCATGCGAACCGGCCGTATCATCATCCAGCACATAAACTGCGATAACCGGCCCCACCTGCGCCGCATGGTAGAGCGCAGGATTGTCTGCCATACGCAAATCACGCCGCAGCCAGACGATTTGGGGTTTGGTCATAATAGCCAGCGTTTCACTCCGCCGGAATTTCCTCGCATTTCACATCTGGCAGCGCAACAGCGAAACGATCCCGCGCGCGCGGATCGTAAAAACGAGCGTCGCGCAGGATCACCGAGCCATCCGCCGCGCGCTCTGCGAAAGGCGCCCGCGACCAGAATAGGAAAGCCGCTGATTGCGAGCCGCCGGTAGCAAGGCCATCTGCTTTTGGAAACTGGCACAGGTTGGCACTATTCGCCCGATAACCGCTACCAATATCTCGACCATTCCAAGCGGTGGAGATCCAAACTCCATCATTTTTCCTGGCAATGATTTCACGTTCCCAGAATGTAAGTGGTTGCGGTGACGCAATGGCAATATCCGGATAGGGCTCATGTAACTGGGCCATATCGCTATGGTATTCCGTGATCAGCCAATTCACACCAATATACGCAAGCGCCACAGCAAGCGAGATACGCGCTGGACGCGTCCAATTGCCGCCACTCTTCTCCCGCCGCAGGGAAAACCATGTCGCAAAACCCATCAGCGCCCACAGCCACACATCGATGATGAACAGCGTATCGCCATAAAACCATTGCGAGGAAAATGGCTCCAGCAGACGCACGCCATAAACATTGAGCCAGTCGAGCGCCGGATGCGTGAGACAGCCGATAAAGCTGAGCAGATAGAGCCATTTGAAATTCACCGGCAGCCGCCCTTCTGGCCGCTTGCTCCGGCGCGCCTGCCAGCGGTCAAAACCCCATAGCAGCCCTGCCAGTATCAGCGGCAGCAATATCCACGCAATCGGCCCATGGGTGATCCCGCGGCGGAAACCGAGATGCTCCACGCCATCAAGCCAGAAGAAGCAGGCGGCATCCACATCAGGCAGGTTCGCGCCGATAATCAGCGCAGGCATGGCCAGCCCGGTTTTCTTTTTCAGTCCTGCCTGACCCAGCAGCGCGCCAACAAGGCTATGCGTGATATTGTCCATAGGGAGCCGCTATGCCCCCAGGCTTATTCCACTGTCCATGTCTGGCCGGTACCCAGCAGCTTGGCGAGATTTGCCTGCTTTCCTGCGATGGCTTTTTCCCGCTCTGCAGCCACACTAACCTCATAGGACGGGCGCGGATCGTCATAGAGCACGCCCAGCGCCATGGGGAATGGGCCAAACGGCAGTTCGACCAGCATATGCGCGATAGAACGGTTGGTCACATCATGCACAATCACGCCTGCAGTTTCCCAATCATCGCCTTCTACATCGACGACCTTGAGGCACAGATTATCCTTGTCCAGCGCGATGCCCTTTGTGCCGCCAGCGAACAGCATGGGCTGCCCATTTTCCAGCCACAGCTGGCGGTCCTCCGCACCCTTGGGTGCAGCGAAATCATTGAACACGTCCTTGTTATAGACGATGCAGTTCTGGAAAATTTCGACAAAAGCTGCGCCCTGATGGGCATGCGCGGCCTTCAGGACATCAGGCAGGTTCTTTGAAACGTCAAACCCACGCCCGACAAAGCGCGCACCGGCACCCAATGCAAAGGCAGCCGGCCGTGCGGGATGGTCAACCGAACCAAGCGGCGTGGATGGGGAACGCGTGCCTTCACGGCTGGTGGGCGAATATTGACCCTTGGTCAGGCCGTAAATCTCATTGTTGAACAGCATGATCTGCATGTTCACGTTACGACGCAGCACATGCATCAGATGGTTGCCACCAATGGACAAACCATCACCATCGCCCGTCACCAACCAGATATCGAGATCAGGATTGGCCAGCTTCGCTCCGGTTGCAAAGGCAGGCGCACGGCCATGGATCGTGTGGAAGCCGTAAGTTTCCATGTAATAGGGGAAACGGCTTGAACAGCCGATGCCGCTGATAAAGCAGGTATTGGCCGGGTTGGCACCCAATTGCGGCAGGGTGCGTTGCACCGCCTTCAGGATCGCATAGTCCCCGCAACCCGGGCACCACCGCACTTCCTGATCGGTTTCCCAGTCTTTCAGCGTCGTTTCAATCTTTGCCGGGGCGTTCATGACAGCGCCTCCTCAATCGCGGCTTCCAATTCGTGAATGTAGAATGGCAGGCCATTGGTTTTAGTATAACTTTGCGCGTCGATCAGGAACTGATCACGCAACACAGTCTTGAACTGTCCGGTGTTCATTTCGGGTACCAGCACCTTGTCAAAACTGCGCAGCAGCTCGCCTGTATTGGCAGGCATCGGCCAGATATGGCGGAAATGCACATGGGCCACATCCAGCCCTTTTTCACGGGCGACGGCCACAGCGCGATGGATCGGGCCATAGGTTGATCCCCATCCCACCACGGCCAGCTTTGCGCCAGGTTCACCTAGGCAGGTGCCCTGTGCGGGAACATCATTGGCGATCCCGTCCACCTTGGCCTTGCGCAGATCGGTCATCAACTGGTGGTTGGCCGGATCATAGCTGATATTGCCGGTGAGCGAATCCTTCTCGATCCCGCCAATCCGATGCATCAGGCCGGGCGTGCCGGGCTTGATCCAGGGGCGTGCCCCCTTTTCATCGCGCTTATAAGTCAACAATGTGTCATCCGGCCCGTTCTTTTCCGTCAAAAATTTCGCCGGAAAAGGCTTGAAGCTTGCCGGATCGGGCACCTTCCAAGGCTCGGCAGCATTGGCGATATAGCCATCGGTCAACAACATAACCGGGGTCATATATTCAACCGCAATCCGGCATGCCTCAATCGCGCATTCAAATGCGTCAGCCGGACTGCTGGCCGCAATCACCGGCATGGGGGCATCGCCATTGCGGCCATAAACCGCCTGATACAGATCGCTCTGTTCAGTCTTTGTCGGCAGACCTGTAGACGGGCCGCCACGTTGCGAGTTGATGATCACCAGTGGTAGTTCTGTGATGATGCCAAGGCCCATCGCCTCGCCCTTCAGAGCGATGCCGGGGCCGGATGAACTGGTTACGCCCAGGCTGCCGGCATAGCTGGCACCAATGGCAGAACAAATCGCGGCGATTTCATCTTCAGCCTGAAAGGTGGTGACGCCATATTCCTTCATCCGCGCCAGATGGTGCAGGATCGCACTGGCAGGCGTGATGGGATAGCCACCAAAGAACATTGGCAGTTCTGCCAATTGCGCGCCTGCCACAAGGCCCAGCGACACAGCTTCCGCCCCTGTAATCGTGCGATAAAGCCCCGGATCGCTTGCAACAGGCGCCATATGCACTTGTTTGAGCGGAGCAGAAAGTTCAGCTGTCTCGCCATAGGCATGGCCAGCATTCAGCGCAGCAATATTGGCATCAGCGATATCGGGCTTGTTCTTGAACTTGCCCTTCAGCCACTGTTCAATCGGTTCGCGAGAACGGTCAAACATCCACAGCGCCAGGCCCAGCGTCCACATGTTCTTGGAACGCAGCGCATCCTTGTTTCCCAAGCCAAAGGGCTTCACCGCCTCAACCGTCATGGCGCTGATATCAAAGGCCAGCACCTGCCATTTATCCAGGCTGCCATCTTCCAGCGGGTTCGAAGCGTATTTCGCCTTATCCAGGTTACGCTTGGTAAACTCGCCCGTGTCCGCAATGATCAGACCACCAGGCTTGAGCGAAGGCAGGTTCACCTTCAGTGCAGCCGGGTTCATCGCCACCAGTACATCTGGCGCGTCGCCTGCGGTGCTGATCTCGCGGCTGCCGAAATTGATCTGGAACGCGGAAACGCCAAACAGCGTGCCTTGCGGTGCGCGAATTTCAGCTGGAAAATCCGGGAAGGTCGCCAGATCATTACCTGCCAGCGCGGTGGACAGCGTAAACTGACCACCTGTCAGCTGCATACCATCGCCACTATCGCCCGCAAAACGAACGACTACAGCATCGGGTTGAGTGGAGGACGCACCCAGTGCGGGCGTATCAGCGGCCTTGGTCGCCATTGGCATTCCTTGTCACGCGCCAACTAACAGGCGCTGTTTATTAGATTTCAGCCACCTAGGCAGGCGACCATACTCCCGCAATGAAGTTTTTCTCCTAGCAGCACAAAATGTCGAGTAGGAATCGACCAAATTTATCATAATACAGCAAAAAGGCGCGAACATGGGCGCTGCACACTTCCGAAAAAATGGCACGATTGGCCGAGAATCGGCTATCTTTAGGGTTGCCCAAACCACAGGTTTCGCCAAGACGATCAGGTAAATAATTCCGAGGCAGTTTTGAGCATGCGACATATAATGGGATGGCGGACATGAGTGCAAAACCAGTACCCACCGCTTATCGGCCCTGCGTGGGCGTGATGCTCGTCAATGCCGATGGCCTGGTTTTTGTTGGCAAGCGAATCGACACAAAAGAGGGAGACTGGTGGCAAATGCCACAGGGTGGCGTCGACCAGGGTGAAGAGCTGGACAGTGCAGTGATGCGCGAATTGGCAGAAGAAACAGGCATCAGAGTCGAACATGTTTCCTTGATCGCCCGTACACGCGAATCCATCCGTTATGATTTGCCTGAGGACTTGCTTGGCAAATTATGGGGCGGCAAATACCGCGGCCAGGAACAGCATTGGTATCTGCTGCGTTTCAAAGGCAGTGATGCGGATATCGATCTTGAAGCGCACGACCCACCCGAATTCTGCGACTGGAAATGGGTTGAGGCAGATAGCCTGCCTGATCTGATTATCCCTTTCAAGAAAAGGGTTTATCGCAAGGTATTGGAAGAGTTCAGCAGCCTGATCTGAAGCTCGTACAACTTAATTCTGGCCGAGATTTCCGTCTGCTCTGGTGGTCTCTGCAGCCATGCGCGGCTGCACTGGTCGAGACAGTGCCGCCTGTAGCCTGACTGTTTCAGGGCAGTTTGCCCCACACATGCTTTGTAGCTTGGCCAGGTTGCGCCGTGCCTTTTCGACTGCGCCCTTTTCAAACATGGCGGCACCTTCACCTGAAAGTGCAGCGAAATTGCCTGGGTCGCGTGCCAATGCTTCGCGGTAATAACGAATTGCCTTGCCTTGCAACCCTTCCTGCCGGGCCACTTCAGCCAGATCCAGGAAGATGGGGGTATAGGACGGGTCGACCGCCAGGGCGGCTTCAAAAGCGTCAATCGCCTGCTGGGCCTCACCCGCAACCAGGGCTGCGCGCCCTTGCATGATCAGGGCGGATGCGCGCGGATCAGGCTCTCGATTATCTGCATGGCTGACACTCGCTGTCACAGCGACAAGCAAGGAAAGGGCAGCGGCAGCGGGCGCAAAACGCATGAGCAACTCCTTAAGGGCGGCCATCCGGTGATGTGAAGGCATAGCCATAAGATACTTGGCTAACACGGCAATAGGAATTTCGCGACAAAAAAGCCGTCCGTGCCGTCATGGGACGGTGTCAGCCGCCATCCCAAACCATGTTCTCGCCCAATTCCCAATCCGGTTTCAACCGCCTGATATGCAGGATGCCGAGCAAGAAAGGCTGCCGCGCGATCGGCACCTTCTTCATCCAGAACAGAACAGGTTACAAACACAATCCGCCCACCGGGCCTGGTTAATTGCGCCGCCACATCCAGAACATGATCCTGAAGGTCAGAGTAACGTTTGAGCCGCTCAGTCGTAAGGCGCCACTTTACCTCTGGCTTACGACGCCAGGTACCCGTGCCAGAACAGGGCGCATCAACGAACACACAATCGGCAGCACCGATCAGGCCATCCAGCGCCGCCAATTCTGCGTTGGGATTGAGCAACAACGTCTCGATCACGGCGGCCCCGGCACGTTCGGCCCGCGGCGGCAGATTTCCCAATCGGCGTTTGTCGGTATCGCAAGCGATCAGGCGACCCTGATTTTCCATCGCCGCTGCCAGGGCGAGCGATTTGCCCCCTGCCCCGGCGCATAAATCCACCACGGTTTCACCGGGTAGAACATTGGCCGCACAACAGGCCAGCTGGCTGCCATGGTCCTGAATTTCGATCAGGCCTTGCACATAAGCAACCCATTGATCGACCTGGGTTCCATTCTCAAAGCGCAAGCCCTGCGGTGCCGCAAGATATTCGCCTGCTTTGGGAAGGTCGATATTGGAGCGATCCGACTTCAGCGTATTGACACGGATATCCAGCGGCGCACGATCCAGCAGAGCAGCAGCATCTTCAGGTGAAACATTTGAAGCAGCCAACCGCTGCATCAACCATTCTGGAGCAATACCCGGTTCTGCTACAACTTCATCCGCCCCAATCTCTGCCGGTCCATGGGTTGAACCATCGAACAGCAAAGGGATCGTGGCATCGCTCTGTGCCAGCGCCAGAATAACGGCCCGGCCATTTGCAGGCACTTCACCACAATGACGGATCGCAGTATAAACCAGCTCACGCACGGCGCGCCGGTCTTTTGACCCGGCATAGCGGCGTTGGCGGAAATAGTCGGCAATCAACCGGTCAGCTGGCGCAGCTTCACCCTGCGCCGCCTCGATTATTGCATCAAGCAGCTCAATCGCGGCCTGGACACGCGCCGCCGGGGTCATTTCTTACCGCGTGGGATAATTGGGGGCCTCACGCGTGATCGCCACATCATGCACATGGCTTTCTGAAAGCCCCGCATTGGTTATGCGGACGAATTTCGCACGTTCTTTCAGATCGGCTATCGTGGCAGAGCCGGTGTAGCCCATCGCCGCCTTGATCCCGCCCACCAGCTGATGAATGACATCGGCAGCAGGCCCCTTGAACGGAACCTGCCCCTCGATCCCTTCGGGCACCAGCTTCATGGCCGATACGTCTTGCTGGAAATAACGGTCGGCACTGCCGCGCGCCATCGCGCCTACACTGCCCATACCGCGGTACGCCTTGTAACTGCGGCCCTGGTAGAGGAATGTTTCGCCCGGACTTTCCGCTGTGCCTGCCAGCATGGAACCGATCATGATGGTCGAAGCACCTGCTGCCAGCGCCTTGGCCGCATCACCGCTGGTGCGCAGACCACCATCAGCAATTACTGGAACACCCGATTTGGCGGCTTCGGCTGCACTTTCCATAATTGCTGTCAGCTGCGGCACACCCACGCCCGCGACAACGCGCGTGGTGCAAATGGAACCGGGGCCAATGCCCACCTTGACTGCATCTGCGCCTGCATCAATCAGCGCCCGCGTCGCCTCTGCAGTGGCGACATTGCCGGCAACGATCTGGACTGAGTTAGACAGTTTCTTGGCCCGTTCCACCGCGCGAGCCACATCTTTGTTATGGCCATGCGCAGTGTCGATGATGATTACATCAACCTCGGCATCGATCAGTGCCTCTGTGCGGGCAAAGCCCTTGTCCCCCACAGTGGTAGCAGCGGCGACACGCAGGCGGCCAGCCGTATCCTTGGTCGCATTGGGATAGGTTACAGCCTTTTCGATGTCCTTCACCGTGATCAGGCCGATGCAGCGATAATCATCATCAACCACCAAGAGCTTTTCAATCCGGCGTTGATGAAGCAGACGGCGCGCATCTTCCTGGCCAGTGCCGAGCGGCACTGTGGCGAGGTTTTCCGTCGTCATCAACTCGCGCACGGGCTGCAGAGGATTTTCGGCAAAGCGTACATCGCGATTGGTCAGGATACCGCACAATTTACCATCGCGGTCGGTCACAGGAATGCCGCTGATGCGGTTCAGTGTCATCAATGCCTGCGCATCACCCAGCGTCGCATCAGGGCCAATGGTTATGGGATTGACGACCATGCCGCTTTCAAAGCGTTTTACTGCGCGCGCCGCAGCACATTGCTCATCCACTTCCAGATTGCGGTGCAGCACGCCAATGCCGCCCAACTGCGCCATGACAATGGCCATATCGGCCTCTGTAACAGTATCCATTGCAGCGGAAAGAATGGGGATGTTCAGCCCGATATCGCGCGTCAACTGTGTGCGTGTGTCTGCCATGCTGGGCAAAACGTCACTCTCGGCCGGACGCAGCAGCACGTCATCGAAGGTAAGGCCAAGGGGGATGTCCATAATTGCCACTTTCACATTGGTACCGGGGGAGATTCGTGGCGGCCCATGTAACCGCACATTGTGGCATGTGCTAGGGCCAATATTCCCCTAATTCGCAGGCACAGAATAGGTGCGGACATTCGCAAGCCGGCTGATCAACCGTTCATGCAACAGCAGATCCTCTATTGCTCCGCCCAGTTCCACCACTTCCGGTTCATCATTTGCCTTGTGATAGCGTAGATCCAGAAAGCGGTTGAGCACCTGATCATCACCCATCGCGCTGGTGATAGCGACAGCGGGAACACCCTTTTGCAACAATATCCAACCGTCCTGCCGCTGCAGGAAAAGATCGGCCAGCGAACGGTTTCCGATCAGGCGCCCTGATTTTTCGATTGCTTCTATAACGGGGGCATCAAGCACGGTCTGCCCTTCCCCGACGAAACCGACATTCGTACCACGCGGAGCCACGGCCACCGTGTCAAAATTGAAGGCTGCAATAATACTCTCTAGGGGGATCGGCGGCTGATCAACAAATGCCTTCACACCCAACAGGCCGGATTCCTCTGCAGTGGTACCCAGAACATAGATGTCACGATCAAACGGCCCATTCTTGGCAAGCCTGCGCGCCAGTTCCAGCATTACTGCAACCCCGCTGGCATTATCGACTGCCCCGTTGCACAGTCGATCCTTATCTCCTTCCTGACCACATTCACCAAAATGATCCCAATGCGCCAATAGCAGAATTGCGCCAGATCCAGGTTGCTTGCCGGGCAAAAGACCAATCAGATTGTTAGATCGCACTTCTCTACGGATCGAATTGGCTTCGACAGTGGCCAGAGCCGGCAATTCAGAAGGGGAAAAATCACTCCCCTGTTCAGAAGCAAGCAAGCCTTCCCATCTGTTCTTACCCAAAGCGCCCGACATGGCTGACGCGGTAACAAAGGCGGACAGGGCGCCATTTTCCTCTGAAGGCAGGATCAGTTTTTCAGATGAATAGGCTGCGCTAACATCCCAAATATCATCTTCTGTGTCGACCACTGTGATGATGGCTACAGCACCCTTTTCAAACAGGATGTCACGCCTGGCGGGGCTTTTCCCCGGGTCAGACAATATTACGGCAACGCGGCCAAGCACATCCTCGCCTGCAACTTCTTCTGCAAGTCTACCGACAAAAACCATCGGTGCCTTTTCAACCAGGCTACGCTTGCGTGTTGTGAAGCCCGCGCTTTCAGCTGCCGGCACCAAGTAACGCCGTCGGCCAACTTGCAATTCCACGCGATAGCTTGAGGGCGTTGTGCTGACCAATTCCACCGGGGCACGCCATGGGTTGGCCGGGTCATTGGTGCCCGATACATATCCTGCCGATTTCAGCGAATCTTCTATAAATTTCAGAGTATAGGCCTCGCCCAAGGTACCGGGGCGACGGCCAGCAAATTCTTCACTGGCAAGGGTGGAAATATCGCGTGACAGCGCGGTTTCGATGGCAAGATAATCATTTCGCGAGATGCGTTGATCTGACGAAGAGACGCATGCGGAAAGCAATAATGCCCCCGCAATATTGGCAAACCCCCTTGCCCGCGCAGAAGTTATTCCGCTGTCCATCCCCCGTCCATGCTCCAATTCGCACCATTTACATTCTGCGCTTCATCCCTGCACAGAAAAACGGCCAGCGCACCCAATTCTGCAGGCTGAACGAATTTCTTGGTTGGCTGCTTGGCCAACAGGACATCATTCATCACCTGTTCGCGCGTCATGCCACGCGCTTTCATCGTGTCAGGAATCTGGTTTTCAACCAATGGCGTCCACACATAGCCCGGGCTGATACAATTGGTGGTTACGCCATCCTGCGCCAGCTCCAGTGCCAGCGTCTTGGTCAAACCAGCTATCCCGTGCTTTGCGGCGACATAGGCGCTTTTGAATGGCGATGCTGTTAGCGAATGCGCGCTCGCCGTATTGATGATGCGCCCCCAACCCTGCTGTTTCATATGCGGTATTGCCAGGCGTGAAGTGTGGAATGCCGCCGTCAGGTTAAGGGCAATGATCTTGTCCCATTTGTCGACCGGAAAATCTTCAACCGGGGAAACATGCTGCATTCCGGCGTTGTTCACTAGAATATCGACCGCTGCATGTTCAGCCATCATCGCTTCTATCTGGCCGACATTGGTCAGATCGGCGCCACTATGTTTGGCCCCTAATTCATCGCACAATGCGGCGATTTCATCTGCATCGCCAAAGCCATTCAAAACCACTTCTGCGCCTTCGGCATGCAAAGCCCGCGCGATTGCCAGACCAATACCAGAGGTTGAGCCTGTAATTAGCGCGCGTTTCCCTTTGAGGAACATTGGTGTCTCCTGAAGCATTGCTGAATTTTTGGTCTTTCGCTTTTGCCTTGGCGTTGCGCCTTGTCCAGCCCTAAGCTGCCTTATGTCGTCAAAAAGGAAGGATAATCCATGCGTCTGAAACGTTTTGACACGTCGAATATCAAGGTCAGATCCAGCGGGAGTGGCGGAAGAGGTGTCTCCATCGGCAAAGGAGGCGGGATCGGCATTGGCACATTGATACTGGCAGCCATTGCCTATTTTGTATTTGGTGCAGACCCGATGCAGACCATCGGCACCATTGAAAACGCACAGCAGGGCACCAGCGTACAATCGCAATCCAGCATTTCTGAAGAAGATATCTGCTCCAGCAGTGCTTATGCAACAGAGGCATGCAATGCTCTGCAGTCGCTCAACCAGACATGGGAGCCAGAATTTCGCCGTGCGGGGATCAAATTTCAGCAACCAGTGCTGGATTTGTACCGAGATGGGCGGGTGACCACGCAGGGGTGTGGCAGTGCGACATCAGCTGCAGGCCCGTTTTACTGCCCGGCAGACCAAGGTATCTATATCGATACCAGTTTTTACGATGTCATGGCAAGGCAGATGGGTGCCGGTGGCGATTTTGCGCGTTATTATGTGATAGCGCATGAATATGGCCATCATATCCAGAATTTGACCGGGCTGGCCAATCAGGTCCGCAGCGCACAGCAGCAGAACCAACGTATGGCCAATCAATTACAGGTACGCATGGAATTGCAGGCAGATTGTTATGCCGGTGTCTGGGCTGGCAAGAACCGCAATTTGATTGAACCGGGCGATATGGAAGAAGGCCTGGCCGCCGCCAGCGCAATTGGCGATGACACGCTACAACGCAATGCGGGCCAGCGGGTCAGCCCGGAAAGCTTCACCCATGGTACAAGCGCACAGCGCGTTGATGCCCTGCGGCGCGGGATGAAGGCGGCAGATGACAGCGCCTGTGATGTCTATTTCGACATCGGGTGATGAAACCTTATTGATAGAAAGTGGCCCGGACCGCCAATAAGGTGATCCGGGCCTTCGTTTAAGGTCTGCACCTGTCAGGTGGTGATTTCACCTTCACCCTTGCGCGATGTGACTGATGACCAGTCTATCTTGCGCGTGGCATACATCACGCTGGCCAGCGCAATGAACAGCATCACGGAACCGATCAGCAGCGACCATGCTTCCAGGTTCAGCAAGACATAGATCAGCGCATAAAGGCCAATCAGAATCGCACCGATCACCTGCGCGCGTTTCCAACTGCCCAATACCGCGGCGCTATAAGCGGTTAGCAAGCCGATGATCGCAAAACTGGCCAAAGCATAGGCAGCGGCAAAACCAATCATCTCTGCAAAGGCCAGCAACAGAACGAAAAACAGGATCAAACCGGCACCTGTCAGCAGATATTCTGCCGCTGCAACGCTGGCACCCGCAACCACATCGAACATCAAGAATGCCAGAAATGTGAAACCGATGAACAGGAAACCATATTTCACAGCACGATCAACCCGGCTGTAAAGATCGACAGGTTCGACCAGGCGAATGGTTGCCGCCATGCTTTGGCCATCACTGGGCCGCTCGGCAAAATTGCTATAGAATGGCATTGGTTCCATGCCAGTGTCCGGCACCACGGGCATACCGGGATCTGACTTCATCAACATGGATTGGCCCAAAGCCAGATTTGAAATCGCCCATTTGGCACTGAAGCCATCATTACCGATCTGCTGATCGCCTTCACCTGGCAAGAAGCTTCCTGCAAAGCTGGGGTGTGGCCAGCTGGAGTTCACCTGCCACTGTGTCGCCTTACCCCTTGGCACCAAAGTCAGTGCTCGGCTGCCACGCAAGGAATAAGACCATTCCAGCTCAAGAGGTTCTGCAGCGGCCCAATCCAGATAAGCATGCACGCCCGCACCGCCACTGGCATTCAGGCCATTGCCAGGCTTCAGTGCCAGTTCCTTACCATCCAGAATCATCTGTGAATCGGTCTGCAAACCGCGCGGGTCAGACATCCCCAAACGGATCTGCGCTTCATCAAGCATCAATTGTCCACGCTCCACCCCGAAACGAGACAGATCATCGGGCAGAACGAAGCTGGCATTCCCCTTCACTTTTGCGGTGTAGATCACGGATTTGTAGATCGCGCGTTCCTTAACTTCCGGATCGATCGTGGTGCTGACTGCCTGCCCTTCGGGCGCCAGGAACAATTCATCGCGTACTTTCACGCTTCTTGTCACGCTCTGCCCGTTCACAACCTCTGTCGTAACGCGCTGTTCCTCGTAAGGGATGACCAGAACCGGGCCAGATATGATCTGTGGGCCAGCCCAGCCAGCCGCAATTGAATCCTGTGCAATGCGCGCCTGATGTTGGCGATCACTGACCAGCCCATAGACCATCAGCAGGGGCACGATCAGCGCCACGCCAACCAATGCGACAAACAACAGTTTCATTCCCGGCGATCTGGCGCGTGCCATGCCCACCCTCCTTACATTTCATTTACGATGAAGCGTTTTCTAGGTGCGACGAATGAATGGTTTGTGAATTAAAAAGGGCGGAGATGGCATGCACCCCCGCCCTTTCCGGGACTGGACCTGATCGCGCTGGATCAGGTCACTTCTTCTTTTCCCATTCCTTGATCTTGGCATCCAGTTCACGCAGCACTTCGGCGCGAACATTATCAGGCAGTTCCCCGTCCCGCGCCAGTTCTGCGCGCGCTTCACGCAATCCTGCCAAAGCAGACGCCATAACCTTCGTTTTGCAGATTCTGATGGCGTACTTGCCATCCTTGGTATGCCATTCTTGGGGGCCAACCTTCCCGTCACACTCAAACTCAACCGTTGTAGGGTGTTTTGTACCATCTTTTGCAATGGCCAGAGCAAAGCGATGTTCTTTCATGCCTTCTGCGACTTCCCTGTCCGCATCGGCCAGGTCGCGGCGCACTTCAGCCATGATCTTGGCCATTTCCTCCTTGTCAGGGTATTCTCCCTCAGTGCTTGTTGTGTAACGGCTGACCTGCACCTTGCGCTTGCCATCACCATCAACTTTTTCTTCGCGGATCACTATCACCTTCCTGGCGCCATCTGCGTCTGATGCGGTGGAATCCGTATGCACTTCCCAATGACTCGGCGCCTCTGGGGTTTCAGGAGCAGCGGGCGCATCAGGAGCAGAGGGGGCCTGCGGCGCTTCTGGAGCAGGCGGCGCAGCAGGTGGTGCCGGCGGCAAAGGTGCCGTGCTTTCAGCATAGCTGATGGATGCAGTCAGCGGCAGAGCGACCAGCGCAGCGGCCAGCATTCCGCGCCCTGCCCAGCGGCGCCGGGTGGACATATCTGTCATATTCAGGCTCCTCAATCGGTGAATAATGGATTTTTCGCCCAACACAGGGCAGGCCATTGGTGCAGCCAGTGCCACATTGGGCCCTGCAGCAAAGCTGGCGATGACATTGGCATAGGCCCCGCGTTGCTCGCCGCTACGCTGCGACATGACGCGGGCATCGCAGGCCGCTTCCTGATCTCGGCGCAGGGCCAGCCATCCCAGATATGCGAGCGGATTGAACCAGTGGATGGCAAACAGCGGCTGCGCCAGGAAATTGATCAGCAGATCATGCCCACGATGGTGCGACAGCTCATGCGCCAGCGCCAAATCACGTCGTTCACGGTCATAATCGGCCATAAACCCCGTCGGCAGCGCCACAACCTTATGCCGCAAGCCAAAAGCCAGTGGAGCGTTGGTTGCAGGCGTTTCGACAATACGAATTGCACCATCACGCCCGACTTCACGCGCTTCGGCCAAAAGGTCACGCCGCATACTGAAGTAGCTGCCAAATCGACGGATCAGGAAAACAACCGCTCCCATCAGCCAGATGGCAAGTGCACCTTGAAACAACAATTCCGGATCAAAGAATGTAGGCGTTTCTGCAACAACAGGCTTAAGCTGGTCCGGTTCAACATATGACGTGACGACAACTGCATCACCAGCACTAGCAGGCGCAAATCGCGCGGGTAATTCAATCGGTGGCAAGACCAGGCGCAGCAGCGGCAGCGCCCATAATGCATAGGCAATCTGCGGGCCGAACAGCCGCGCCACTGGCCTGCGCAGAAGCAGCACCAGCGCAATCAGCGCACCGGTCCACACCATGGTGTCGAGCATGAAGCCCGCTATCGAGCCGTCGAAAAGGTTGCTCATTGCCGCAACTCCTTCAACAAAGCTTCGATCTCTATCAGATCATCCTCACTCAAGGCTTCCTGTTCAGCCAGATGCGCCAGTAAGGTAGCCGGCCGACCACCGAACAAACGATCAACCAGTCGGCGCGATTCGCCGCCAACATAATCAGCGCGCGCAATCATGGGTGTATAGAGAAAACGGCGACCGTCAGGCTGAGTCGCGATGGCTTGTTTTGATACCAGTCGTGAAAGCAGCGTCTTGACCGTAGCCAGGCTCCATCCACGTGCTTTACATACCCGTTCGCACACTTCTGTGGCTGTCAGCGGACTCTTGTCCCACAGCACCTCCATCACGGCATGCTCTGCATCGCTGATGCGGTCTGACGATTTATCGTCTCTATCCGACATTGGCAGCCCCTTTCCCTGACTCTAGCCAATTCCGCAATCTCAATTCGACTACGGGTGTAGTCGATATGACTACAGACGTAAACATAAACCCCAGATGAACGCGCGTTCAGCAGGCAGGTTTCTCTACAAACGACATGTAAAATGGGACGAACAGCATAGCCGCCCTGAAATGGCCGGCTGAACTATCTCGTTGTCTGGTATACTTGGCCGGCAAGACGGCTCATCAGGATTGCCGCGCGTTGTGCCTGACGGATGAAACTGCGCAGATCCACACTTTCGCCGGGGGCATGCGCCCCCTTCCCAGCATGCCCCATCCCCGCCAGTCCATCCACAAGATGCGCGACAAAATTGATGTCACCTGCACCGCGTTTGGCTGGAGGAAAGACATCCATTTTCGGAAGTCCCAAATCGACATTCACTGCATTGAGGCGGTCCAGCAGCGCAATGTTTCCTTGCGCCGGGGACATGGGCGGATAACGAAATTCAAAAGATATTTCGGCAGAAGTGCCGGGCAAATTATCCGCGACAATCGCTTGCATCGCCGCAACTGCCCGATCGGTCTGTTCCAGCGAAATCGTGCGCAGATCACCGCGCGCGACAGCAGCAGAAGGAATGATATTCGTCTTGCCCAATGCAGAAGCCGAAAGCCCATCTGCGCTCAATTCTGCTGGAGTTCCGCCAGCCATAACCCCCACATTGAAGGTGAGGTTTTCTTCGGGCAGTTCCTGCCGAAACCGGTCCAGAATCCGTGCCATTTCATAATTGGCTCCATAGCTGACACCAGATCCGAAAATGCCAGAACTGTGGCCGGTACCCGCGGTCACATGCAAATTCCATGTATTGGAGGATCGGCGAGCGATTACCCCCATATCCTGACCGTCAAGTACGGAAAGCCCTTCAAAATCGAGCGCGACATCAGCCCATTCAGCAGCAGCGACGAGATCGGCGCGGGCGATATCCAGCGGCTTGCCAGCTTCCTCTTCGTCACCAGTCAGCGCAACAATAATATTGGCATCTTTCAGCGTCCCCGCCTGCTGCATTGCCCGCAGCGCAGCAAGGATCACGACGATCCCGCCCTTGTCATCCCCCACACCGGGACCCGTGGCCGTATCGCCATCACGCACGAATTCGATGAAGCCAGAATCAGGTTCGAAAACTGTGTCGAGATGCGCAATCAGCAGCATTTTTGTGGTGCCAGGCTTGCCTGAATGGCGAGCAAACAGATGTCCCGCCCTGCCTGCCGCCGATTGATCAATCCATTCGACCGAGAAACCCAGTGCCTCAAACTCTGGCACCAGCATATCAGCCACGGCCTTTACCCCGGTGTGACTATGGGTACCGCTGTTCTGCGAAACGATCTTTTCCAGCAATGTGACATCATTTTCGAAACCGGCCTCAACCGTTTCGACCATGACATGTTCCGCGTCAGATAGCTGGGCCAAAGCGGGGTTCGCTATGGCAATCAAGCTTGCGCCAGCCACATTCGCCAAAGCGAACCGTGGCCAGCGCAAAAATGGCATTAATACACCCGCTTCTTCGGCTTGATGTAATCAATATCGTCGGTCAGCGTATATTCGTGTACCGGGCGATAATCGATACGAACATCGCCACCATTGCCGCCCCAGCCATCAAACCAGGCGACGGTGTGCTTCATCCAATTGGCATCGTCACGATCGGGGAAATCTTCATGCGCATGGGCACCACGGCTTTCCTTGCGGTTTTCAGCCGAAACGATGGTGACATTGGCCTGCGCCATCAGATTGTCCAGTTCCAGCGTTTCGATGAGGTCGCTGTTCCAGATCAGCGAAGTATCGGACACATGAATATCCTGCATCCGCTTGTTGACGTTCTTCAGCAGATCCACACCTTCGCTCAGCAGCTTGCTGTCGCGGAACACAGCAGCGTGCCTCTGCATGTTCTTCTGCATTTCTTCGCGAACCTGCGCCGTGGGCGATCCTCCCTTGGCATTGCGGAAGTGATCGAGGCGAGCCAGCGCCAGATCGCCAGCATTGGCGGGCAGTTCATTCTGCTTCGCACCCGGTTGCAGAAGCTCTTTCAGGCGGTGGCCGGTTGCACGGCCAAACACCACAAGGTCGATCAGTGAGTTTGAGCCAAGGCGGTTCGCGCCGTGTACAGACACACAGGCTGCTTCACCCACGGCGAACAAGCCCGGCACCACATGGTCAGGATTGCCATCAGGGCCGATGGTCACCACTTCGCCATGATAGTTACAGGGAATGCCGCCCATATTGTAATGCACAGTCGGCGTTACGGGCAGCGGCTGGCGCGTCAGGTCAACACCGGCAAAAATCTTGCCGCTTTCAGTGATGCCCGGCAGGCGCTCTGCCAGAATGGCCGGATCAATATGGTCGAGGTGCAGGTAAATGTGGTCACCATCTGGCCCCACACCGCGCCCTTCGCGCATTTCCATGGCCATGGAGCGCGAGACAACGTCGCGCGATGCCAGATCCTTGGCTGACGGGGCATAGCGTTCCATGAAACGCTCGCCTTCCGAATTGGTCAGGTAACCACCCTCGCCACGCGCGCCTTCGGTAATCAGCACGCCAGCACCATAAATGCCGGTGGGGTGGAACTGCACGAATTCCATATCCTGCAATGGCAGGCCCGCGCGCAGCACCATGCCGCCGCCATCGCCGGTGCAGGTGTGAGCGGATGTGGCGGTGAAGTAGCAACGGCCATAACCGCCGGTGGCCAGCACCACCGCCTGCGCACGGAAGCGGTGGATCGTGCCATCATCCAGGCACATCGCCATCACGCCAACGCATTTCTTATCCGCGCCATCACCATCCATAATCAGGTCGAGCGCGAAATATTCGATGAAGAAGTCCGCATCATACTTCAGGCTCTGCTGATAGAGCGCGTGAAGCATGGCGTGGCCGGTACGGTCAGCTGCAGCGCAGGTGCGCTGCACGGGCGGGCCGTCACCCATATTCTGCATGTGTCCGCCAAAGGGACGCTGATAAATCGTACCGTCCGCATTGCGGCTGAAAGGCACACCGGCGTGCTCCAGTTCATAAACAGCAGCAGGTGCTTCACGTGCCAGATATTCAATCGCGTCCTGGTCACCCAACCAGTCAGACCCCTTCACGGTGTCATACATATGCCATTGCCAGTGATCAGGCGTGTTATTGCCCAGCGATGCCGCGATGCCGCCCTGTGCCGCAACCGTGTGCGAGCGCGTGGGAAAAACTTTTGAAATATTGGCGGTGCGCAGGCCCGCTTCGGCTGCACCCATTGTGGCGCGCAGGCCCGAGCCGCCGGCACCCACAACCACAACGTCATAGGTATGGTCGATGATCTTATAGGCAGAAGTGTCAGCCATTATGCGGCACCTCCCAATGCAAGGCGTGCAACACTGATAACGGCGAAGGCGCCGCCACCGATCGTGGCAAGATTGAGCAAGGTAATCACCCCGAATTTGGTACCAGAATTGTGAACATAGTCTTCAATCACGACCTGCAGGCCCAGCCGTGCATGCCAGAACGTACTGATGACCAGCAGGATCATGGCGGTGGCCGAAACAGGTTGCGCCAGCCATTTGGCCAGAGTGGCATATCCCATATCCGGCAGCATGATGAAGCTGGCAACCAGCCACAGCATCAGCACCAGATTGCCAACTGCGGTGAAACGCTGCAGCAGCCAGTGATGCGCGCCGTGATGTGCGGAGCCAAGCCCGCGAACTTTACCGATGGAGGTTCCGTTACCCATTGCCTGTACCCTTATTTGGAGAGGATCAGGGCCCAGAAGCCCACGGTGAGGAGAATGGCGATGATGGGCGACGCAATCGACCACATGCGATTGGTATCCAGTTCATACCCCGCGCCAATATCCAGCACGAAGTGGCGCAGGCCACTCATCAAATGGGTAAAGAATGCCCAGCTGAGGCCCACCAGCACGACGTAACCGACAGGGCTGGTCATCCATGATGAAAATTCGGCGTAATAGGCAGGCCCGCTGGCCAAAGCGCCTAGCCACCAGACAAGCACGAACAGGCCCACCAGCGCCATGCCATCGCCAGTGACGCGGTGGAGGATGGAGATCAGCATATGCGGACCCCATTTCCAGATCTGCAAGTGCGGTGAAAGCGGCCTATTACCCATGTGATCGGTTCCGTTTGCTCTTGTTTGCCACCCCCTTAGCGTCCTCACCGCGCGGCGCAAGGCAGCGTTTCAATAGAATCGTCACATGTCAGAATTTTCGGTTCAAGTTTCATCGGAAATTCGTCTTAGGCTTGGCCATTTTCCGTTCTCCATCAACTTCACAGGTGACGGAGTCCTGCAATTACGGCTAGGCATGTGGCTATGTTGTTACCAGATATCCCAAGCATGGCAGGCAATACAAATGGCTGCTGAAAGCTGGAAACTGACCGTCTTTGGCCCCAAGCCCGTGATCACTGCCGCTTTGGTGGCGCAGGAAGACATGGTGGACTGGGACCCGGAAATCGTGCTGACCGGGTTTGAGATTGCCGATGATCAGCCTGATGACTGGCGGCTGGACGCTTACCTGTCTCGGAAACCGACACATCAGGATCGCACCGCGATCAAGGCATTATTTCCCGGAAAGGCACCGCGCATAAAGGCGGAACAGTTGCCAGAGGAAGACTGGATCACGCAGAGCCAGTTGGGAATGGATCCGATCCGCGCCGGGCGCTTTCATGTTCGCACGCCGGACCATCCGGCAAGTGGCGAAGCGGGCGTAACCGATCTGATCATTCCCGCCAGTCAGGCGTTTGGCACCGGCCAGCATCAAACCACCGCCGGATGCCTCGCCATGCTGGACGCCATGCGGCAGAGCGGCGTGGTGCCGCGCAATCTGGCCGATATCGGCACAGGAACCGGCCTGCTGGCATTCGCGGCGCTGGACCTTTGGCCCCGTGCGCTGGCCACTGCATCAGACATTGATGCCGTCTGCGCAGGCGTTGTGGCGGACAATGCGGCGATGAATGGCGTAAAGCTTGGCTCGAAAACGGGCGAGATGACCATGGTGATTGCCGATGGCATGGCCGACCCGCTGTTGCAGGCGCGCGGACCTTATGATCTGCTGATCGCCAATATTCTGGCCGGGCCATTGGTGGAACTGGCACCAGTTTTTGGCAATGCGGTGGCACCAGGCGGGCAATTGCTGCTGGCCGGGTTGCTGGAAACACAGGAGGAACGCGTGCGTCGCGCCTATCGCAAGGCCGGGTTTCGCCTCGCCGCGCGGATGGTGAATGGAGACTGGTCGATATTATGGCTGCGCAAGCGGCGCTGAGACTCAGCCCGCTGCTGCCACAATCTCCGCCCAACCGGCTTCGTCAATCACCTCAATCCCCAGCTCGGCAGCTTTTTTCAGCTTAGAGCCTGCGCCCGGCCCGGCCACCAGCAGATCAGTCTTGGCACTGACTGATCCGGCAGCCTTTGCCCCCAGACGTTCCGCCTGTGCTTTTGCCTCGTCGCGGCTCATGGTTTCCAGCTTGCCGGTGAACACCACCGTCTTGCCTGCAACGGGGGAATCGAGTGTTTCAATCACGTAGGGTGGCGGTGAAACCTCGCTCAACAAATCCTCCCACACCGCAACATTATGCGGTTCGTGGAAGAAATCTCCCAAGGCTTCGACCACTGTCCCACCCACACCATCAATTGAGAGCAGGTCAGCAGAGGCTTCTTCATCAGCAACATGTGCCCGCTCGGCTGTCACCCGCAAAACCGGCAGCTGGTGGAAATTCTTCATCAGGTCGCGCGCAGTCACTTCACCCACATGGCGAATGCCAAGGCCAAACAGCAGCCGCGCCGCATCCGGCGCACGCTTCGCCTCGATGGATGCCAGCAAATTGTCGACTGACTTTTCCTGCCACCCGTCCAGCGCCAGAATATCCGTGCGCCGATTCTTCAGGCGAAAGATATCCGCCGGGCTTTCCAGCCAGCCCAAAGCAAAAAACTGGTCGATGGTCTTTTCGCCCAACCCATCAATGTCGAGCGCTTTGCGACTAACGAAATGCTTCAGCCGTTCGGTCCGTTGTGCTGGGCAAATCAGCCCGCCCGTGCAGCGCACATCCACTTCACCTTCTTCCGCAACAGCCTCGCTGCCGCATTCCGGACAATGATCGGGGAAGAGGTAGGGCGTACGGTCCACATCACGGGTCAGATTATCGACCACTTGCGGGATTACATCGCCCGCGCGCTGCACTACCACACGGTCACCGGGGCGAACGCCCAGACGCGCAATTTCATCCCGATTGTGCAGCGTAACATTGGTCACCGTCACCCCGCCCACCAGAACGGGTGCAAGCCTACCGACAGGGGTCAGCTTACCCGTACGCCCAACCTGAATGTCGATCGTCTCCAGCGTAGTTTCCGCGCGCTCTGCCGGGAATTTATGCGCCAGCGCCCAGCGCGGAGCCTTGGCGACAAAACCAAGGCGCTGCTGCCAGTCGAGCCGATCCACTTTGTAGACCACGCCATCGATCTCATAGGGCAGGTCAGGGCGTGCGGCGCCGATGCGGGCATAATGCGCCAGCAGATCCTCCACGCCATTGCACACGTCAAACAATGGCGAGACTGGAAAACCCCATTCGGCAATCTGCCGCACAACATCATGCTGCGTGTCACCCGGCAGTTCGCTTACCGCACCCCAGCCATGCGCCCAGAAGCGCAAGGGGCGTTGCGCGGTGACATTTGCATCCTTTTGTCGTAGCGACCCGGCTGCAGCATTTCGGGGGTTGGCGAACAGCTTCCCGCCAGCCTCTTGTTGTGCAGCATTAAGCGCAGCAAAAGCCTGTTTTTCCATATAGACTTCGCCGCGCACCTCAAACACCGCAGGTGCTCTGCTGCGCAGCATTTTCGGGATATCAGCAATGTGCTGAACATTGGCGGTAACGTCTTCCCCCACCTGCCCGTCACCACGTGTGGCTGCACGAACAAGCTTGCCATCTTCGTAACGCAGTGAACATGACAGACCATCAATCTTGTCCTCTGCTGTGATCGCCATCGGCTCATCATCTGGCAGAGAGAGGAAGCGCCGCATACGCGCCACCCAATCCATCACCTCTTCCCGGCTGAAGGCATTGTCGAGGCTCATCATCCGAACCTCATGACTGACCTTGCTGAGTGGAGAGCTGGCTATCACATGGCCAACTTTTTTCGATGGACTGTCATTTCGCACCAAATGCGGGAAGGCAGCCTCCAGTGCTGCATTTCGGCGCACCAGCGCATCATATTCTGGATCAGTGATCTCCGGCGTATCTTCAGCATGATAAAGCCGGTCATGATGCGCGATCTGTTTGGCCAGACGCATCAGCTCATTGGCGGCATCCGCCTCGCTCATGTCCACAGGGTTGCTGCCCGAAGTTTGATCGATTCCCATAAACAACGCTATGCATGACACAGCGCACGGGGAAAAGTGCTGCTGCACAGGGTCGTCAGCAACAATTCATGCATCAAAGGGGAATGAGCATGGTGGACCGGATCTTGAAGGCGCTGATCAGCGCCAGTGTTGGCCTGATGGCGCTGCTTTACGTGGCGCATAACCTGGCCAATTACCCACAGGCATTTGATTTCTTCATATATACCACCAGCCATGTGGATCAGGTGGCCTATCCAGTCACGCTGCTGCCCATACCGCCCAAGTGGTTGATCATAATCGGTATGGTACTGGTTTTCACGTTAGAGGCAGCAGCGGGCATATTCGGCCTGATCGGCGGATGGAAGTTGTGGCAATTGCGCCGCGCCGATACTGCGAGCTTTGAAGCAGGCAAGTCATGGGCCAAGATCGGCATGGGGTGCGCCGTGGTGAACTGGTGGGGTCTGTTTCAGGCGGTCGCCATTGCCGGATACCAATTGTGGCAAATGCCATTGGGTGAAGGACCGTTCTATGGCTCTTTCTTCTATGGCGCGATGGGGATGATGGCGCTGATCTATATCAGCCAGCGCAACGACTGATCAGGCTGAATTGGTCATGTCGTTGTGTCCCACAGCGCGGCGGTAAACATGCCAGGTGGCGTGGCCCAAAACCGGCAGCGCCACCAGCAGCCCCAGGAATGCGGGCAGCATGGCAATAAACAGAACCAGTGCGATAATCGCCGCCCATGCCAGCATGACGAAAGTGTTGGCGCGCATTGTACCCAGGCTGACGATAATGGCGGTGAGGAAATCCACCTCTTTATCCACCAGCATGGGCAGGCTGATCACTGTGATGGAATAAAATGCCAGCGCCATCAGCCCACCAACGATACTGCCCACCACCAGCATAGCCATGCCGGCCCAGGTGGTGAATATCTCTAGCGATTCCGAACCAATGCCCGATTCCGCCAGGAAGATGGCAAAAATGCCATGCGCCACCATCAGCCAGAAACCGAAAGCGACAAAAACGATCACGCCCATGCTCATGATCTGTTCGTCCCCATGGCCGCGCAACGCGCCCAATACCGCGCCCCAGCTGAGCGGAATGCCTTTTTCCCGCCTTCGGCTGACCTCGTACAAACCGACAGCCACGAAGGGCGCGAACAATGGAAAACCGGCTGCTGCTGGCACCAGCCAGGCGACAGAGCCCATCCCAACCAGCGCATAGGCAATGGCAAGGCCACCACCGACATAAGTCAACGCGAAGAACACTCCATATTGCGGATGGGCCATAAAATCGCGCCAACCCGCCTTTAACGCAGCCATCATATCCGACAGCGTCAGGTTATCCGCCACTGTGTAGGGCGCGACCTGTTGCTGGTGTTGCGTTGCCAAGGTTTTCTCTCCCACAAGACTCCGCTTATAGGGAGACCGTGCATCACTCCTCGCCTTGCATCAAGCGACAACAACGCAATTTGACGAGGATCAAACGCCTTCCAGCAGCCGGTCTGCCTGCGCACGTGCCTCTGGCGTAACCTCTGCACCAGACAGCATGCGGGCGATCTCTTCCTTCCTCCCGGCACTGTCGAGCAAGCTTACACTGGTGCGTGTGACGGTGCCTTCGGATGATTTGGCGATCAGATAATGCGTCTGGCCGCGCGCGGCGACCTGCGGGCTATGCGTCACTGCCAGCAGCTGCCCATTTCCGGCGAGTCGCGCCAACCGATCTCCGATGGCGCTGGCCACTGCACCGCCCACCCCGCGGTCAATCTCGTCAAAGATCACCGTGGCCGCGCCGCCCTGCTCTGCCAGCGCAACCTTCAACGCCAATATGAATCGGGACAATTCACCACCCGATGCAATCTTGTTAAGTGGTGCAAAATCCGCCCCTGGATTTGTGGAAATCAGGAATTCCACACTGTCCACGCCATGTGGGCCCCACTTTTCTTCCGGTAATTTGCCAATAGAGGTGAGGAAATTGGCTGCGTCCAGTTTCAGCGGTGCCAGTTCGCCCGCCACCGCCTTGTCCAGCTGCTTCGCTGCCGTCAGCCGCGCCTGATGAACCTGCTCTGCCTGGGCACGATAGGCATCGCCTGCCTCTCTTGCGGCCGCCTCCAGCGAATCCAGCGCCGCTTCGCCACCTTCGATCGCGTCCAACGTACTGCGCATTTTGCGCATTAATTCGGGCAGGTCGTCCACCTCGCAGCGGTGTTTCCGGGCAATGGCGCGCAATTCAAACAGGCGGGTTTCGGCAGCTTCAAGAGCTGCGGGATCATGCACAAGAGCTTCTGCAGCGGCGGCGAGTTTATCCTCTGCCTCACCCGCTTCAATCAGGCTGCGGTCAAGCGCGGCCAATGCCTCTGCCAAAAGAGGGTGTTCAGGTGCGATCCGATCCAGCCTGCGCGCTGCGACCCGCAACGATGCCAGCGGGGAATCCGAACCTTCCCAGATATGGCGCAGTTCTTCCAGATCTCCTGAAAGCTTCTCGCCCTTTTGCATATCAGCACGGGTTTCCGCCAGGCGTACCTCTTCCCCCGCCTTTGGTTCCAGCGCCGTCAACTCTGCCAGATGGGCCAGCAGCAGATCCTGTTCCGCCTTTGCCTGCTCCACCTCATCACGCGCGGCGGCCAGATGGTCCTCTGCCGCACGCCAAGTCTGCCACAACCGCGCCAGACCATCAGCATCAACTGCAGCATAACGATCCAGCAATGCGCGATGGCCACGCGGATTGACCAGACCGCGATCATCATGCTGGCCATGCAATTCCACCAGTGCAGGCGCAAGCTCGCGCAGCAATGCCATGCCTACAGGCTGATCATTTATGAACGCCTTTGACCCGCCATCTGCCTTCAGCTGGCGACGGATCAGCAAAGCCTCGCCCACCTCAATCTCAATATCTGCGTCATCCAGCACTGCCACTATGACTTCTGGCAATACGGCAAATTCGAAACTGGCAGTAACGCTGGCCTTATCAGCTCCGGCGCGCACCAATGCACTATCCGCACGATCCCCCAGCACCAAACCCAGCGCATCCAGCAGGATCGACTTGCCCGCACCGGTTTCACCCGTCAGCACGCCCAGTCCACGCCCGAAATCCAGGTCGAGCGCTTCGATCAGCACGATATTTCGGATTGAAAGCCGCGTCAGCATCAAGCCGACATTAGCCCAGCCTTTTGCCCACGTCACCGCCCACAAGCACACAGGATGTGGAATTATCGAATGGAAAAATGTGGTGTCGGGGCAAGTGGGCGGGCATGTGTCCAGCGCCAGGCCTGCGCAGGGTCATCTGCAGGCATCGACTCTGCCCACTCAATCAGCTCAAAATCGTCCAGCAGAATCGTTCTATCACCCGTTTCAGAACGATCATCGAATGTAACGCGCAAAATCGGGCGAAACGCCCGCGCCGCGCCATCCGCATCAACTGACCGCAGAAAATCAAAACCTAAATTTTGCCAATCGCCACCCATAATACGTGCAGAACCCAACACTTCACCCCGCGTCGATGGTGTCGGTGCATCGCCATCTTGCGGGCGCTCTTTGATAAGCAACTCCACCATACCCGCGCGAGGCAGGCGAATACGGCTACGCAGTGAAAAGCGCGTGGCAGACACATCACGGATATAGGAAGCGGAATAGAGATAGGCTGACTTTGTTCCCGATTCCGGCAACAGCGCCAGATAGCCTTCACCCCTGTTATCTGTGCGATAATCCAGTGCAGCATTGCGCGTTGACCAGAATCGATCCTGCGCATCCAGCATCCGTGCATTCTCAAAATCACCCCGCGGGACGAGGTTGCGCCCAAATTGCTGCGCCGCATCTGCACATACAGGGGCCAGGCTTGCGAGCACGAAGGCCTGTGGCGCGCGGCATCCAGGCGATATCACGCCACCGCCCTTGGCCCATACTGCTGCATGGCCACCGCTGCGGGCAAGCACAGTGCCCAGCTCTGATGATAACCAATTGAGTCTGCGCAGCAAAGCCTCTCGCATACCTCCCACGGCAGGAACAGGGCGATAGTCGAGCATCTGGATGGGAACCGCCTCTGCTCGCAAAAACTTGCCCTTTTCCAGCCAGACCTTCAGCCCATAGGTGATCTGTGTCTGCGGCCTGTCCTGATCGAACAGGAAATTGCCCAGAGAATGCGCGATCAAGCCTCCACGATAGATTTCCAGTCCGTGCGTCACATGCGGATGGTGGCCGATGGCAATGGGTGCCCCCATGTCTATCGTCATTCGAAAACGCTGTTGTGAAGCGGGGGACGATCGATCCCCATATTCCGCGCTGCCATGCAATTGCATAATCGGGATATGGCCAGATTTACGCTCGCGCTGCATGACCCGATCAATTGCCTTGCGCTGGCCCCATGCTGCGCCCGCCTTGTCTGCCATTGCCACCTGGTTCGGTTCCCAGTTACCGCGCCAGCCAACAAACCCGAACAGGCCCAACTTCTGTCCATTCAGATCAAAACGGGATGCCTGCTCTGCCTGTTCCTCATTTATCCCGGCACCCGACCAGGCCAGATGCGCTGCATCCAGTGCCGCTGTCGTGCTTGTCAGCCCAGCAGCGCGATAATCTGCCGTATGGTTATTGCCCAGTGACACATGATCAATCCCCGCGCGAACCATGGCATGCGCCAATTCGGGTGGTGAATAGAAAACATATTTCTTCGGCGCCGCTGGCCCCGGTTGCTGTTCCGCGACCACGGATTCCAGATTGACTGAGGCAAGGTCTGAATATTCAAAATAGGGTTTGATAGCAGCAAAAAGCTGATCCAGATCACGATCCAGCGTCACATGATCCAGTAGTGCTGGACCGTTCCGCCTTTCTTCAAAAAACCGGCGTCCAGCCATGCTGTCCCCGCCAAAAAACAACTCTATCCGGCCTTTCTTCCGTGCCACCAGTTCAATCGCCGGGATATTAAGGCATTGGCATGATGGATCGCGTAGCTCTGCATTCCCGAAGGTCTGAACCATCGGGAAAATACCGTTCCCAGCAATATCGATGCGGTAATAGGGCGCGATGGCAACATTTGCCGCGAAGTGACCATTTGCCCCTTTCTGGACCAATGTGCCGTTTACACGGACTTCGACATCGCCGAGATCAACCTTGTCCCGCCGACCATCCAGTACACCGGCCATCAGAATTTCACCCGGCCCGGCTTGCGCGCCGCCGACCAGCGAATCAGCAGGATGCGCGCGCAATGGGCCAGCAGTGCAAAGCACCGCCAGCGCAAGAAATATGGTTGCGCGATTGACGCCAGACATGGCGCCTTATCTAGTCAGAAGCTGGTGAAAAACGGTTAACGCTAGGGACGAAAAGGCGTTTTGAAGATCCCGGTTAGCTGGCTGTCATGCCCGGGGCATGCTTGTTGACCAGCTTGTAAGCCTTCTCATACCACTCGCTACCGGGATAGTTTGCACCCAGAACGGCAGCATATTTTACCGCTTCTTCTTTCAGGCCCAGCGAAAGGCTGGTTTCGGTCAGGCGATAAAGCGCTTCAGGGGCGTGACTGGTGGTCTGATATTGTTCAACCACATTCTGGAAACGCAGCTGCGCGGCCAGCCAGCGGCCAGAACGTTCATAGAAACGCCCGATCTGCATTTCCTTGCCTGCCAGATGGTCTTCCACCAGGTCCAGCTTCAGCCGTGCGTCGGCGGCATATTCAGTGGCAGGAAAACGACGTGTTACTTCGGTCAGCGCGGTGCGCGCCTGCTGGGTAATCTTCTGATCACGTTCCACATCGCTGATCTGTTCATAATAGCTCAAACCGATCAGGTAATATGCGTAAGGCGCATCCTTGTTGCCCGGATGGATGCTAAGGAAGCGCTGCGCACTGGCAATCGCCTTGTTGTAATCGCGACCGACATAATAGCTGAAAGCACTCATCAACTGGGCGCGGCGCGCCCATGGCGAATAAGGGTGCTGTCGTTCAACTTCGTCAAACAATGCGGCGGCAAATTTGGTCTGGCCACGGTCCAGCCTGTCCTTCGCTTCAGCATAAAGCGTTTCAACATCACGCGCGACATAGGCAACGTCTTCGTTACCGCCACCGCGCCCGGCGCAAGCTGCTGTCAGAAGGGTGGATGCCGCAAGCGTTGCGGCAAGGACGGGCTTGATCGGGAAGCGCGATGTCTTGGTCATGGGCAGAGCCTATAACCAGCGGTTGACTGAACGCCAAGTGAAGTAAGTGCAGATCAATGCTTTTGTTCACGCCTATGGCAGCGCAGATCAACACAAATCAGGCTATGCTGGGCGCAGATCAGCCCAAACTCTTTCTGCTGCTGTCATCCCGCCACCATATGTCAGCACGGCCAAGCAGGCGATTGATCCGGTAAAGCACCCTGCCCGCAAATTTGACCGCCATATAAACAAACAAGTCCAGCCATGAAGCTGTTGCGTCCAACTGGCGTGGCAGATTGAATAGGCTAATGCCCATCCCGCTTGGTTGCACCAATTGGAATTGCGCCAACTGCGCATCGCCGGCACGGCGGCGAGCCTCAACCCTTATCAGTGCGGGCAAATTAGCCGGTGCGAACACGGTCGTAAAAACAGGCTGCCCATCCGGCAAAGTGGTAATTCGCGCGAGTTCCGCAGCATGAAAACTGCGCCTTACATAGCTATCGTCAGCAATAATAAGTGGCAGTGGGTTGATCTGCATGACTGCTTTTTGTGAAAGGCCATAAACACCAGAACCGCCGACCCCGCTGCGCAGATAGGGCAATAACTGCCAAATACGATAATAAGCACGCACGGGCCCGCTTGAACGGGATGTGTCGATACGTGCCATCGGCGATGCGACCATGATTGACCCATCGCGCAATATGTCCGCCAGGCATTCCAGCGTGTAAAAACCCACCACAATATCGGCATCGACCACAAAGACAGGGCCAGCATTGGCAAGTTTTAACCCCTGATTGATCGCATTCGCCTTGCCGGGGTGCGAAATTTCCACGATGCGGGCTGCAGGCATGGCTTCTCGCGCAACATCTGCACTATTGTCCGCACATGCATTGCACAGGACGATCACATCCATTTCAGCTTCTCGCCCCGATGGTGGCGCAAGCGCGGCAAGCAAGCGGCCAATGACAGCTTCCTCATCATGTGCTGGAACGAGAACGGTGAATCGGGTCGACATGCCTTCTTTTGAGAAATTTTCTTTCCTGGTGGTAGCCTACAATGCGGTTGCCCACATCAGTTCGTGCATTGACAGCATAATGCGCGAGATGCCGGAAGGCGATGCCGGTGAAATCCTGCTTCTCGATAATGGAGATGGTTCAACACAAGATCTGGTGCGGGGCAAATACCCGCAAGTCACGATCATCCCGCCAATTGGCAATATCGGCTATGGCGCTGGCAACAATCTGCTCGCTCAACATGCCACTGGCGATCTGTTGGTGATAATCAACCCGGATGCCCAGCTGGAATCTGGCGCTCTCGCTGCGCTGGGTCAGGCCAGCCAGCAATTACCCGATACAGCAGCCTTTGCCGCATGGTTTAAAACCCCAACGGGCCAGTCTGCACCAGAAAATAACATTCTGCGCCCTGGGGTACTCAGTAGCTTTGCATTGGCGATTGGATTGGGGCGCGCCATGCGTAGGCTCACCTCATACGGTGGTGGCAGACGCGCCATATCGGCCGCTTCCGGTGCATGTTTTGCCATTCGGCGTGAATGGTTCGAAAAACTTGGCGGGTTCGACACGCGCTTCTTCCTCTATTTCGAGGAAACCGATTTTTTCCGTCGACTGGCAGAACAGGGCGGAAAATTGGTCCGTATACCCGGCTTCACCATCGTTCATGATGCCGGTGCTGGACACAGTCATTCAATTGCACGGCGCCAGGCAAATTTGCGTGGTTATATGACCTATTGCCGCAAACATTTTGGGCCAGTGCGCGCCTTCCTGTGTGGGCTGGCCATTTGGCTTTTCGCCCTACGCACCGCTGTAATCAGGCACGGGTTTCGCGATATTGGCGAAATCATGCCGCGTAATTGGTGGCAGGGCTGGACCAGGGAAAATGATCCACGCGGGTGAATACCACCCAAACATGGTGTAATTTGGATTAACCGCATCTACGCACCATCCTGTTAATCCGTTTCAGGCAGATGTTTCGCTTCGCCGGGGTCGCACCCCGATATTAGGAGGCGAATAGATGTTGCGAGCATTGTGGCATGACCAGAGTGGGGCCACAGCCATTGAATATGGGCTGATCGTTGCGCTGATCGCAATCGCGATGATTGTGGCGCTGGGCAATACCGGCAACGAGTTGTCGACCACGATGAGCACGGTGTCGACCACACTGGGTAACAACAACACGATCTGACCCGTTGTTTAAGGGGACGGAGGAACGAGTTACTCCTCGCCCATCCGCAATGCGGCGATGAAAGCTTCCTGCGGGATGCTTACGTTGCCGTATTCACGCATGCGCGCCTTGCCCTTCTTCTGCTTTTCCAGCAGCTTTTTCTTACGCGTGATATCACCACCATAACATTTGGCGGTCACATCCTTGCGCAAGGCCGCAATGGTTTCACGCGCGATGATCTTGCCGCCAATCGCCGCCTGAATCGGAATTTTGAACAAATGCCGCGGGATCAGGTCCTTCAACCGTTCGCACATGCCGCGGCCGCGCTCTTCAGCCACACTGCGGTGAACAATCAGTGAAAGCGCATCGACCGGTTCATTATTGACCAGAAGGTTCATCTTGACCAAATCGCCTTCGCGCATGCCGATCTGTTCATAATCAAAACTGGCATAGCCACGACTGATCGATTTCAGGCGATCGTAAAAATCGAACACCACTTCGTTGAGCGGCAATTCATAGGTCACCTGCGCCCGCCCGGCGACATAGGTCAGATCGGTCTGAATCCCGCGCCGATCCTGACACAGTTTCAGGATAGCCCCCAGATATTCATCTGGCGTGTAAATCACTGCCTTGATCCATGGCTCTTCAATCACCTCAATCCGGTTGGTGTCAGGCCAATCGGCGGGATTATGCAGCTCAATTGTTTTGGCTTCTTCGGTCTTGGTGTGGGCCAATTGAATTCGATAGACGACTGATGGCGCAGTTGTGATCAGATCCAGATCATATTCACGGCTCAGCCGTTCCTGGATGATTTCCAGATGCAGCAGCCCCAGAAAACCACAGCGGAATCCAAATCCCAGCGCCGCGCTTGATTCCATTTCATAACTGAAACTGGCATCGTTCAGACGCAGCTTGCCAATGCTTTCACGCAGTTTTTCGAAATCCGCCGCATCAACGGGGAACAGCCCACAAAACACCACAGGCTGCACTTCCTTATAGCCTGCCAGCGGCTTGTCCGCCCCACCCTTCACCGTGGTGATGGTGTCACCCACGCGCGCCTGTTCAACTTCCTTGATCTGCGCAGTGATAAAGCCAATTTCACCTGGTCCGATTTCCGGCAGGTCAACACGCTTGGGCGTAAAGGCGCCAACACGGTCAATCAGATGCTGGGTGCCGCCCTGCATGAACTTGACGTTCAGTCCCTTCTTGATCACTCCATCGATCACGCGCACCAGAATGACGACGCCCAGATAGGGGTCGTACCAGCTGTCGACGAGCGAAGCCTTGAGCGGAGCATCGCGATCCCCCTTTGGCGGCGGGATCTTGGCGACAACAGCCTCCAGCACTTCTGCAATCCCGATGCCTGACTTGGCACTGGTCAGCACCGCTTCTGACGCATCGATACCAATGATGTCTTCGATCTCTTCCTTCACCCGTTCAGGCTCAGCCGCAGGCAAATCGATCTTGTTGATGACAGGCACGATTTCGTGGTCATGCTCAATCGATTGATAAACATTGGCCAGCGTCTGCGCTTCCACCCCTTGCGCCGCATCCACCACCAGCAGGGCACCCTCGCACGCAGCCAGGCTGCGGCTGACTTCATAGGCGAAGTCAACATGGCCCGGCGTGTCCATCAGGTTCAATTCATAGGTCTCGCCATCCTGCGCGGTGTAATTCAACCGCACGGTCTGCGCCTTGATGGTGATGCCGCGTTCCCGCTCAATATCCATATTGTCGAGCACCTGCTCGCTCATCTCACGCTCAGTCAAACCGCCACAGGCCTGGATCAGACGGTCGGCCAGCGTCGACTTGCCGTGGTCAATATGCGCGATAATGCTGAAATTGCGGATTTTTGATAGATCGGTCATTGGACCGCGCCATTAGCCGCTGTTGCAGGTGCTGTCAGCCTGCAAAATGCGTGTCAAAGCTCAGGCTTATACCCCAGTGCATAGCTGAAGCGCGGAATACTCTGCCCTGGATTGAGCAGGCCACCCTGCATCGCCTTGTAATCGCCCGGTGAAAGGGCAGTCAGCTGAGCACCTGCGGCAGCCAGGGCATAGGGCGAAACCCGGTGGCGAGTACACAGACCCCCTGCCCCGTCATCCACCAGCGGAGTTTCAAATTCCAGCCCCTGCGTATCGCCATTTTCACGGGTAACCGTTGCAACAGCCAGCTGGCCACCGCCCAGATCGACCACGAATTGCGTGCCGATTGGAACGTCTTCCAGCCCTTCGATCAGTGCGCCGGTCCGTGACAGATTGCGCAGTGTGACGCCGTATGAATGATCATCATGGATAACCTGAATGATACGGAACACTGTGCGACGTTTGGCACGGGTGGAACGCGGACCAGTTGGCGTAATCGACCAATTGCCCTTTTCCAATTCCTCATGCACCTGCTCAATCGTGATCGGATCGGTAAAAATACCGCCCTGTAGACTGGTAACGCCGCAGCCATGCAGGGTTTTCAGCAGTTCATAGGAATCCACGCCTGAGGCAATAGTTTCCATTCCCAATGCACGAGACAGTGCAACAATCGCCTTGACCAGCGCCAGTTCGCGGCTGTCTTCATGCAGCTTTCCGCCGAGGAAGTTTTCGCCAAACTTGATCGTATCAAAAGGTGCGCGACGCAGATATTCAAGCGATGAATACCCCGTCCCGAATTCATCCAGCGTAATGCGCACGCCCAGCTTGAACAGGGCGCCCAGCGTCTTGTCGACTGTATTGGCATCACCCAGGAAAACGGTTTCCTTTACCTCAAGTTCAAGCCTGGCAGGGTTGATATCCGTTTCTTTCAACGCAATGTTGACCGATTCAATAAATCCACCGGACGCGAACTGAATGGACGGGACATTGACTGCGACATGCAGCCCCTCTGGCCACTTGGCCGCCTCTTCACAGGCGCGGCGAATGGCCCATTCGCCCACATCGGTCAGCAGGCTGCTGTTTTCGACGATGGACTGAAATTCGTCATAGTCGATTTCACCACGTTGCGGATGGTTCCAGCAGACCAGCGCTTCCAGCGAGACAACCTCTTGCGTGGTGGCAGAAATGACCGGCTGATATTTCAGGAACAGCTGATTGTCGCTGATCGCATCCTGCAAATCCCCTTCCAAACGCCTGCGAAAAATCGCCTCGTTCTCAAGGTCACCGGAATAGAAACGGAACTGGCCGCGGCCGCCATTCTTGGCAGCGTAAAGGGCAAGGTCAGCCGCGCGGACCACCTCATCACGTGTTACACCATCATGTGGGGCAATGGCGATGCCGACAGAGGCACCGATAACGCAGCGCCCTTCCTCCAGCGAATATGGCTGGGTCAACATGGCAATAACCTTGCCAGCAACATCGCCCAGCACGCCGCGGTCATCAATATCGGGCAGCATGATCTGGAATTCATCGCCACCCAGACGCCCGATTTCGCAATCCTTGTCGATTGCACGCTGCAAACGGGCAGAAACCTGTTTCAACAATTCATCGCCCGCCGCATGGCCTAGCGTGTCATTGACCTGTTTGAACCGGTCGAGGTCCATCATCATGATCGCCACATTACGCTTGGAAGCGCGGAAGGCGGTGATGGTGGATTCTATGATGTGCGACATGCGGTGGCGGTTCGACAGGCCGGTAAGCGAATCGAACTTTGCCAGACGCGCGGTTTCTTCCTCGCGATGATATTGTTCAGTAATATCGGTGCCGGTACCGCGGAAACCGTCAAACTTGCCATTTGGCCGAAAGATGGGCCTGCCTGACAAGCGGATTACCACATCGCTGCGGAATTTGGCTGTCGTTACCGATAGGTTGGAGAAGCTTTTGCGCGCGCCCAGCTTAAGTGAAAGCGATTGTGTCCGCTCATCGCCACCAGCAGGATCAAACAGACTTGCCAGCGGTTTACCGATCAAGTCGTCCATTTCGACTTCAATGCGGTCGGCAATTACACCGCTCAGATAAGTGAGGTTCCCCTGTGCATCAGATGCCCAGAACCACCCGAGGCCTGAGCTTTCCAGCTCATCCAGCATAGCCAGTTTTTCTGTATCGGTCAGGGCATTACCTGCAGCACGCGCAGCAGAACGCGCGGAAAAAATCCCGCCTTTCCTGGCTCCGGACAACAGACCCTTAAGGGGCACCCCTCGCGTCTCCTTCTCATTCCCCGTCCCAAGAGGGGGACTAGGCATGTCCGTTCTGTAAATTCAGTTGGTTATTTTTATCCTAACGTGCTTGGGAAAATTACCCCGTAAAGGCCGCAGTTCAGGGCATGCCAGCCATGCGTTTGCCAGTGTCCATTTCCATGAATGCGCGGGGACGCTGGGCTGCACCGGCACCACCCCCAAGCTGGGCATAGGCATCACCAGACAAGGCAGCCAGTGGGCGCCCTGCAGCCTCAATCTGATAAGGTGAAACACGATAACGTGTACACAGCCCATCGGAACCATTGCTGATCAAAGGGGTCTCAAACTCCACCCCCTGGATAAATTCCTCAGAACGTTTGATTGTCGCAACAGCCAATTGCCCATCGCCAAGGTCCAGGACCACCTTTGTATCCAAGGGTACATTCAGCAGCCCTTCGATCATCGCACCTGTTCGGGACAGATTGCGTATAGTAACCTCATAGCGATGGTCATCATGGATCAAGCCAATTCGGCGCAGTTCCGAACGACGCGGCGCGCGGTATTTCTCGGGGCCACGCGGTTCGTAAACAAGGCTGCCACTGCCCAGCACAGCCATCACCTCGTCATGCGTCACAGCTGCGGAAAACAGCAGTCCCTGCAGATGACTGGCTCCGCGTTCTTTCACCAGGGCCAGCTCATCCTTGGTCTCCACACCCTCTGCCACCGTTTCCATATCCAGGGCCCCTGCAAGGCTGACGATGGAGCTGATTATTGCCTTGTTATTATTACCTTTTTCAGTCGCTCCACGCACAAAGCTCTGGTCAATCTTGATCTTGTCGAACGGTGCCTTGCGCAGGTAACTTAGCGAGCTGTAGCCCGTCCCAAAATCATCCAGAACCAGCCTTACACCAAGCTTTTTCAGATCCTTGAATGTCCGCTGCGTACGTCCATAATCGCCTATGAATACACTTTCTGTGATTTCCAGTTCGACGCGGGCAGGATCAATTCCCGAACTTTTCAGTGCATCAGACACTATGCGCGGCAAATCGTCATTTTCGAACTGGACTGCAGATACGTTGATAGCGACGCGAATGGGAACGGGCCATTCCGAAGCCTGCCGACAAACCTCCTGTATGGCCCAGCCGCCGATCGTTTTTATCAAACCGGCTTCTTCTGCTATCGGTATGAACTCGCCAGGCGGAATAAAGCCGCGTTCGGAATGCTCCCAGCGGATCAACGCCTCCATGCATTTCACTTCATGTGTCACGCCATCAACAATCGGTTGATAGAACATCCGCAATTCGTCACGTGAAATCGCATCGCGCAGATCGCCTTCGATCATCGCACGGCGCTGCGCTTCCTTCTTCAAATCACTGCAATAAAATCGATATTGTCCGCGGCCATGTGCCTTTGCGGAATATAGCGCCAGGTCGGCCGCGCTGACCAATTCATCTGGTACCAACCCATCATATGGGGCAATCGCAATGCCAACTGATGCCCCGATCACCGCACGCAGGCCATTAATGGAATATGGTTGGGACAGCATCTGGACCAGACGCTGGCCTAAATCACCAAGCATGCCCCGGTCATCAGCATCAGGAAGCAGTATCTTGAATTCATCGCCGCCCATGCGGCCTATTTCACCACGGTCGCCAACAATGCGCTTTATACGTGATGCGACTTGTTTCAGCAGTTCATCGCCAACCGGGTGGCCATGCGTGTCATTCACCTGCTTGAACCGATCAAGATCGAGCAGCAGCAATGCGCAGGAACGCTTCGTGTTACGGTTGGCTTCTAGCTGGGCCGCAAGGCGACGCTTCATCCTGTGGCGATTGGCTAGCCCTGTCAGTTCATCATATTGCGCCATCCGTGCTGCATCGCGCATACTTTCGCGCGTGGCGGTTACATCCTTCGCACTGCCGCGATAGCCGGTAAAATTGCCTTGCTCGTCAAATTGTGGCTTGCCAGAAATTTCCCACCAGTTTTCTTTTTCAGTGCCCGATATGCGGACAGTTAACTGGCTGATCGAATTGCGGGCCTTTAACAGGAATACCAGCGGCCGTTCCGACCTGAATTCATTATCTTCGGTATCAGGTTCAAACAGATTGATAATCGGCTGATGAAGCAGTTCATCGATTGCACGACCGATACGATCAGCCGCACTGTAAGACAGATAAGTAAGCCTGCCATCCCCATCTGTAGCCCAAAACCAGCCCAGACCGGCCTGTTCAAAGCTGGCCAGCAATTCTACGCGGTGCATCAATTCTGCACGGCCCAGCGATTTTCTGTCTTCCTGCGGGCCTGCCTTTTTGCGCTTGCGTACCCCGAAACCCGAGATGAGGTGCCTCATCCATTCCTCGCGATTATTATTTTAATGACCGTTTTCGCTGTTAGGTGAAGTTACTTACCAAATGGATAACCATCATCTGCGCCGCATTTTTACCGCGTAATTTTGATAGCCATTTTGCGTGTGGTTCTGCGCAACAGGCCTGCAAATGTCCGCCATGGTAAACAGAACTGGGGAATGCTCATCACAAAACTCTGGACCCGTGGCAGTCTCGTCGTAATCTGATCAGCGCTGTGCCTCTGCTACCAGGGTTTACGCAGTGCACAGAGGTGGCATCGAAACCTGCCGCCAATGCGGGAGAGTACGGATATGCGGCATATTGCCATCATCGGGTCAGGGCCTGCCGGTTATTACACTGCTGAAGCTGCGCAAAAGCAGTGGGGTGATGATGTGCGGGTTGATGTGTTTGATATGCTTCCCGTGCCCTACGGATTGATCCGCACTGGTGTTGCGCCAGATCACCAATCCATCAAGGGTGTATCGAAGAGGTATGAAAAGACTGCGCTGACAGAAAATGTCCGCTTTGTTGGCAATATCAAGGTGGGCGAACATATCTCCATACCTGAATTGCAACAACTGTATGACGCCATCGTTATCGCTACTGGTGCACCGCATGATCGCAAGCTGGGGATTGAGGGCGAAGATCTGGGCAATGTCTTTGGCAGCGCCGCATTCGTTGGCTGGTATAATGGCCACCCGCAATTTGCCCAGCTCGACCCTGATCTATCTGGCAAGCATGCCGTGGTTATTGGCATGGGCAATGTCGCGCTGGATGTGGCGCGCATATTATCCAAGACAGAAGCAGAGTTTGCCGGTGCTGATATTGTTGCCCATGCACTCGACATCCTGCGAAACAATAAATTGCGGAAGATCACCATCTTGGGCCGGCGCGGCCCGCATCAGATCATGATGACGCCCAAGGAACTGGGGGAACTGGCAGCATTGGAACGCGCAAGCCCCCGTGTTGCCCCTGATGATCTGCCCGATGAGGCTGAGGATGCCTTTCTGGAGCCTGGTCTGCGCAAATCGGTGGCTCATCTACGCAGCTTTGCAGCAATCCCGGAAGACATCCACGCCGAAAAGCCGATCGAGATTGAAATCGATTTCTTTGCCAGCCCGTGTTCACTTTCAGGCAGCGATGGCAAGGTCACGCATCTGAAGGTCGAACGCACTGATGTTCAGGCGGGCCGTGCCGTGGGAACAGGCGAATTTTACGATGTACCCGCTGATCTGGTGGTCAGCTGCATCGGATACCATACTGCGCATATTCCCGATGTGCCGTTCGATGAACGCGCTGGCCGCTTCGCCAATGATGACGGACGCATATTGCCCGGTATCTATTGCGTTGGCTGGGCACGGCGCGGCCCCAGCGGGACGATTGGCACGAACCGCCCTGACGGTTTTTCTATCGTCGAAAAAATCGCCGAGGATATGGCAGCGGGCGTTTTGGGGCGAAGCGACAAGCAGGGGCGCGAGGGATTTGACCTGATGGCAGAACAACGCGGCCTTGATGTTATTACCTTCCGCGATTGGAAAAAAATCGAAGAAGCCGAAGAACAGGCAGCCCGTGAGGGCGCACCAAGAGAGAAATTCGTCGATATAAAGGCGATGATCCGGGCACGGCGTTAGTTCAGAGACAATCCTTCAAACCCACTTTCTTCAAGCAGCATCAATCCCAGGTTCGAAATCTTGGTGTTATACGCAAAATCGCGTCCATCACTGGCTATGCTTGGGCCACCATTTGTTACTCGCAGCTGTCGTTCCAGCAGGCCCAGCCTGACCAATTCTTCTTCCCCAGCCTGGAACAATGTGCGCGGCGCTCTTGCCTCCCAACCTTCAGAATAGGTTGTAAACCGCGGCCGGTCTACTCGCACCCTTTTTGCACCTTCCTTTAGGTGGAACATCGCCTGTTCGGCTAATAATAGATATTGTTCATCATCTATCTGATCTATCAACCGCAACAACCGCTGCTGCCCCGCAATCCTGCGCTCATCGGACGAAATACCACGGGCAACCAAATGTGCTATCTGCCCAACTTTTTCCTCGTGAGTCACTCGTGCAGCGACCATCCCTCCCTGCTCTATCAGCAGGATATTGCCGGACATAGCAAGCTCATCAACCAGTCGCACTTTTTCAAGAGCTTCCAGCCTCTGGGCGAGGAGCCTCAGATAGGCGACAATTCGTTCCTCCCGAAGATTCGGGATCGCCACGCTGACAATTTCTGCGAGCAACCCACCTGCAAGAGGAACGGCAGCGACTAACCCTTTACCAATTGCAGCAAGGCGATCTCTGGCCTGCGGATCAAGATCATCCGACAAACCCTGATCTCACTCTCACACCCGCATTGGCATCAGGACGTAGAGTGCGGGGCTCTTTTCATTCTGACGGATCAGTGTGGGTGCCCCTGCATCTGCCAGGTGCAATTCAACCGTGTCACTGTCGATCTGGCTTAGAATATCCTTCAGATAATTGGCGTTGAAGCCAATTTCGAAGGCATCGGCACTGTAATCCGCCGCCAGTTCTTCAGCCGCAGTGCCATTGTCGGGCGAAGTGACAGACAGCGTTACCTTGTCCTGTTCCAGCCCCATCTTCACCGCGCGCGTTTTTTCGGTGGCGATGGTTGCCACGCGGTCCACGCCTTCGAAAAAGCTCTTGGGATCAAGCTTCAGCAGCTTGTCATTCCCGGTTGGGATAACACGGCTGTAATCTGGGAAGGTGCCATCGATCAGCTTGCTGGTCAGCACCACGCCGCCTTCGCCACCCAGGGTAAAGCGGATCTTGCTGGCAGACAGGTCTATCTCGACATTGCTGTCCTGTGCTTCTTCCAGCAACTTGCGCAGTTCAGCCACGGCTTTGCGCGGAACGATAACGTCAGGCATGCCTTCAGCACCATCGGGGCGCGGCAGGGTAAAACGCGCCAGGCGGTGGCCATCGGTGGCTGCAGCCTTGAGCACCGGCGTATCATCATCTGTCACATGCAGGAAAATACCGTTGAGGTAATAACGGGTTTCTTCTGTCGAGATCGCAAAGCGTGTGCGGTCGATCAGTTCGGCCAGCAGCTTGGCCGGAATTTCGAAACTGGTCGGCAAATCGCCTTCCACGATAACCGGAAAATCATCGCGCGGCAGCGTGGGCAGCGAAAAACGGCTGCGCCCGGCCTTCACCGTAATGCGGTTATCGGCCGTTTCCAGGCTGACCTGGCTGCCTTCGGGCAATTTTCGGGCAATATCGAACAACAGATGGGCAGAAACAGTAATGGCGCCGGGGCTTTCAACCGAAGCTGCCGCCATGTTTTCAACCACCTGCAGGTCTAGGTCAGTTGCCATGACCCGCAGCGTGCCGCCATCGCCCGCGTCGATAAGTACGTTTGATAGGATAGGAATAGTGTTGCGGCGTTCCACCACCGATTGAACGTGGGAGAGACAGCGCAGCAGCGTGGCGCGTTCGATAGTGGCCTTCATCGGTACCCTTCTCGTGTCCTTACAACTTGTGTTCCGGTGGCGCGCCCTTGGCCGGAATCGCCCAAAAGCGCCGGAAAATCCTCAAACAACCTTAGCGCCCGACGCATAAGCGGCAAGCGCAGAGGGGAATTCAACCGCGTAACAAAGCGATTCCTTGGGGATAAACGGGCAGATTATTGTGCTGGATGGGACAAATCATTCGTTCCCCTCAGCTCATCATCGCCATGCCGCCATTCACATGCAGTGTCTGGCCGGTGACATAGCCCGCCTCTTTCGAGGCAAGATAGGCAACAGCCGCACCAATATCCTCACCCTCGCCCATGCGGCCCATGGGAATTCTGGCGTTGAGCGCATCCTTCTGAGCATCAGGCAGAACATCGGTCATTGCGGTGCGGATGAAACCGGGGGCGACGCAATTGGCAGTGATCCCGCGGCTCGCCACTTCCTGAGCAAAACTCTTGGTCATGCCCACAAGGCCCGCCTTGGCTGCGGCATAATTCATCTGTCCGGGGTTGCCGGTGGCACCCACAACACTGGTGATGGTGATGATGCGGCCGAAACGGTTCTTCATCATTGGGCGGGCAGAGGCGCGCATCAGGCGGAAGGCCGCCTCCAGATTGATGCGGATGACATCATCCCATTCTTCATCCTTCATCCGCATGGCAAGGTTATCACGCGTGATGCCGGCATTATTCACCAGAATATCAATCCCGCCCAGCGTATCCACCGTGGCGGGGATCAATTCCTCCACCTGCGTCGTATCGCCCAGATTGCAGGTGATTTCGACATGGGCACCGGCATCATGGTTGAATTGGTCATTCAGCTCATCCCGAAAGGCGCGCAATTTGGACGCGTTGGAACCGGAAATCGCCAGACGCGCACCCTGTGCTGCCAAGGCACGGCAGATGGATGAACCGATGCCGCCACTGGCACCTGTGACCAGCGCGTTCATTCCCCTAAGTGAAAACATCAGCCGATCTCCTTTGCGAAATTTTCGATATCTTCCATGGTCACGAGGCTGACGGTCGCCGCTTCTTTATCGATCCGTCCGATCATCGGCCCAAGAACCTTGCCACCCAGCTCGACAAATTGTTCCACCCCATCAGCTCGCATGGCAAGGACACTTTCACGCCAGCGCACACGGCCCGTTACCTGGGCAACCAGCAGGCGGGCAATTTCGCCCGAACCGATCACAGGCGATGCGGTGACATTGGCGTAAAGCGGGGTTTTCAGCGTACCCGGCGGCGTATCCACCAGGGCCGCCTCCATCGCATCGGCCGCAGGCTGCATCAGCGAGCAGTGGAAAGGGGCGGACACCGGCAGCAGAATGCCGCGTTTGATCCCGTGATCCTTCACCAGTTCAATCGCGCGCTCAATCGCTGCCCTGTGACCTGAAATAACCACCTGTGTCGGGTCATTATCATTGGCGATATCGCAAATTTCGCCCTGCGCCGCTGCGTCAGCCAGCGCGGTTGCCTTTTCAATATCAGCGCCCAGCAATGCCGCCATGGCCCCCTCACCCACGGGAACCGCAGCCTGCATGGATTGGCCACGCAGTTTCAGCAGGCGTGCTGTGTCGGCCAGAGAGAATGCGCCCACAGCACACAGCGCGGTATATTCACCCAAGGAATGGCCCGCGACGCAGGAAGCCTTATCCGCCAGCGCCACGCCAAAATCCCGCTCCAGAACGCGCAAGGTTGCAATGGCATTCGCCATAATGGCCGGCTGCGCATTCTCAGTCAGAGTCAGCTGATCTTCCGGCCCATCGCGCATGATGGCAAACAGTTTCTGCCCCAGCGCATCATCCACTTCCTCAAACACTTCGCGGGCGACGGCGCTGGCATCTGCCAGTTCACTGCTCATGCCCACTTTCTGGCTGCCCTGCCCCGGAAAAACAAACGCTCGCATCAAAAACTCCCCACTTCGGACGTGGCGCGGTTAGCCAGCAGTTGACGGACTCGCAAGGCCGAAGGGTACGATCCTGTTGGCAGATATATGACCAATCTCCGCCCGGCCAAGATAGGGTATGCCCGCCCTCGCGCACCAGAACTGCGCAATTTCTTCTGCATTTTGCCCAAATTCAACGTGGTTTTCCGGCACATCGGTCACTGCGCCCAGTCGCAGACCCGCAAGACGTGGCAGAGTGTTGGCGATGTGAAAAAACAGCCGGTCGATGGAATAAAGATGCTCGCTCACTTCCTCCACCATCACCACATGACCGGTCAGGTCAGGCATCAGCGGCGTATCTGTCAGCATGGCGAGCGTGATGAGGTTGAAGGCAACCGCCGGTGTTTTACCATCCAGGCGGGGTTCAAGCGCGTCGCCGCCACCCGCGAACCAGCGTAGCACGCGGCGCACCGCATCTCGCCCCGTATCGCTCGCTGCACTGATCGGCATGGATCCGTGCACAGGCTGTCCAATGCCATGGCGATAAAGCCCACCCAGCAGATATCCCATGTCGGAAAAACCAACATATGTCTTGGCCCGCGCCGCCGCATTCATGCGTGCCAGTGCAGCTTCTGCAATGCGGTTTGATCCGTATCCACCGCGCGCGAACCACACAGCATCATATTGTGGATCATTCGCCAGTTCGACCAACGCCTCCATCCGTTGCAAGTCAGTTCCGGCAAAATGGCCCGATTGCAGGAAACATTGGTCATGGAAAGTGATCGAATGTTCGGGAAACTCCTCTGCCACCAGCGCGCGCGCCGCATCGGCATGGTCCATGGTTATGGGTGTAGCAGGGGCACAGACTGCAATTCTGGTCATTCCCGCACTCTGCCCGCTTGCGCGCCGCGGCACAACTCAATAGCGAACATGGCATGACCACCTTCCCCACTTATGATGAATTGCTGGCCCGCCCCTTCTTCTTTTGCGGCATTGGCGGATCAGGCATGCTGCCGTTGGCGCAGATTTTGGCCGGGCGCGGGGCGCAGGTGGCCGGGTCTGACCGCAGCCGGGACCAGGGGCGCACGCCAGAAAAATTCGCCGCGCTGGAAGCACAGGGCTTCACCCTGTTCCCGCAGGATGGCAGTGGCATCACTTCAAAGGATCAGATCCTGGTCGCTTCAGCAGCGGTGGAAAACACCGTGCCCGAAATGGTGCGCGCGGCAGAACTCGGCTGCATGAAACTGACCCGCGCGGAACTCAATTCCATCCTGTTCAACACCAGCGGAGCAGGAATCGCCATTGCCGGAACCAGCGGCAAGAGCACCGTCACCGGTATGCTGGGCTGGATCATGGAGGCCGCCGGGCGCGAACCGACAATCATGAATGGCGCGGTGATGAAGAATTTCGTCACCCCTGACCGCCCGATCGCCAGCGCCGTTGTGGGTGGTCGCAGCATCTATGTGAGCGAGGTGGATGAAAGCGATGGGTCCATCGCGCTTTACCGCCCCGCAGTTGGCGTGCTGCTCAATGTCAGTCTCGACCATAAAAGCATGGAAGAATTGCGCGTGCTGTTCGGCGATTATCTCGAACGCAGCCGCATCGCCGCAATCAATGCCGATGATCCAGAGGCATTGGCCCTGCTGCCGCGCGCGAAGGAAGTGATCACCTTTGGCGTGGAACAGGAAAAGGCGCAGATCGGCATTGTGCCGGGTTCTATCGCCGATGGTCCGGTCAGACAGGCGGCATCTGTGATTGACCGGCATGATGGCAGCACCCACCCGCTGGTGCTCAACATGCCGGGGCGGCACAATCTTTCCAATGCGCTCGCCGCGATTGCCGGGGCCGCCTGTGCAGGCATCCCCGTGGGTGTGGCGGTGGATGCTTTGGGCAGCTTTGCCGGTCTTGCCCGTCGCTTCGATATTGTCGGAACGTCAGCAGGCGGCGTGACGGTGATCGACGATTTCGGGCATAATCCGGAAAAATGCGCTGCGACGCTGCGCACGCTGAAGGCATCACCGGGGCGCGTCATCGCCTTCTTCCAACCGCATGGCTATGGCCCGCTGAAGCAGATGGGCCATGAACTGGCGGAAACCTTTGCCCGCGAACTTGGCCTCGATGACATCACGCTCATGTGCGATCCGGTCTATTTCGGTGGAACCGTGGATCGCAGCGCAGGGACGGAGCGGATCGTCAAGCTGATCGCCGATAATGGTGGTAAAGCCGAACATATCGCATCACGCGATGATTGCGGGGCGCGCATAGTGGAACTGGCCCAGCCCGGTGATCGCATAGTGATTATGGGCGCGCGCGATGACACGCTGACGCTGTTTGCGCGGGATGTGTTGGCAAATCTCGCTTAATGCGCCCCTGCCGCTGCACCATGCTGCCCCAGCTTTAGTACCTTATGCAGCACAAACACGATTACAAAGCCCAGCAGCAGGCCAAATATCGCGGAAAGCCCGGCATAGGTCAGCCAGCCCAGCACGCCTGACAATGCGCCCGTGGCATGTTCGACAGCATGCTGCGCGCCATGCGCCACGTCAGACAGAGTGTGCAGGCCCAGCTCATGCAGACCATGCAGCACAATCCCGCCGCCGACCCACAGCATGGCAATGGTGCCGATGAATGACAGCGCCACCAGCAGGCGCGGCATCAGATGCAACAGGAAATTGCCCATTTTCCTGGCAAAACCGTTTTCCCGCTCGCACAGATGCAGACCCACATCATCCATCTTCACAATCAGCGCCACCGCACCATAGACCACCAGCGTAATCGCAATGCCAACAGCTGCCAGTGCGGCCGCGCGGATCCAGAAACTGTCCGTCATACTGGCAATTTCATTGAGGGAGATTGCCATGATCTCTGCCGAAAGGATCAAATCGGTACGGATTGCGCCGGTTACGCGCTCCCTCTCGAATTGCTCAGGATCAGTGATCGGGTCTTCCAGCGTTTTGCCGTGTTGTTCGCCGCCCAGTTTTTCCATCACTTTTTCCGCGCCTTCATAAGAAAGGTACGCCCCGCCCAGCATCAGCAGAAAGATGATCGCCTTGGGCAGAAACCAGCTTAGCAGCAATGCGCCAGGCAGCAGGATCAGCAGCTTGTTCTTCAAGCTGCCCTTGGTGATGTTCCATATAATCGGTAATTCGCGCGCTGGTGAAAGGCCGGTGACATAGCTGGGCGTAACCGCCGCATCATCAATCACCACACCTGCAGCCTTGGTCCCAGCCTTGCCTGCTGCCACGCTGACATCGTCAATCGAGGCGGCTGCCACACGGGCGATCACCGATATGTCATCCAGCAATGCGACCAATCCACCCGGCACGGCAATACTCCTGTTTGTGTATCTACAGGCATCTGCCTGCCAGATTCCTGCCGCGCAAGCCCCAGACTTGGCTTGCAATCACAGGGAAACCCGCTATGTGCGCGCCTTCCGTGGCGAAGGCTGCGGGTTTGAAGAAAGCCGGAGGGGCCCCACAATCCCGTGGATCAGCCAGCGATCGGCCCGAAGTGAAAGGACCAAGTGCATGCCACTTTACGAGCATGTTTTCTTGGCGCGTCAGGACCTTAGCCAGGCCCAGGTTGACGCGCTGGCGGCGCAAGCCACCGAAATCGTCGAAGCAAATCAGGGTAAAGTCACCAAGACTGAAACCTGGGGCCTCAAGTCCCTTGCTTACAAGATCGACCGCAACCGCAAGGCGCATTTCGTGCTTCTCAACATCGAAGCCCCCGGCTCGGTGGTTGAAGAGCTGGAACGCCAGACCCGCATCAACGAAGACGTGATCCGTTATCTGACCATCCGCGTGGATGAGCATGAAGATGGCCCTTCGGTAATGATGCGCAAGAATGACCGCGAACGTAAGCGTCGCACTGACCGTGAGGAGCGCGACTGATGGCCCGTCCGTTTTTCCGCCGCCGCAAATCTTGCCCCTTCGCGGCCAAGAATGCGCCGAAGATCGATTACAAAGACGTACGTCTGCTGCAGGGCTTCATGTCCGAACGTGGCAAGATCGTGCCGTCACGTATCACCGCAGTATCAGCCAAGAAGCAGCGTGAACTGGCCAAGGCCATCAAGCGTTCGCGTCAGATCGGCCTGCTGCCCTACATCGTGAAGTAAGAGGAGAAGAGACATGGATATCATCCTCCTCGAACGTATCGAGAAGCTGGGCACGATTGGTGACGTTGTTTCCGTGAAGGACGGCTATGCCCGTAACTTCCTGCTGCCGCAGAAGAAGGCACTACGTGCCAACGAAGCCAACAAGAAGGTTTTTGAAGCGAACCGCGACCGTCTGGAAAAGGAAAACGCAGAACGTCGTGGCGAAGCCGAAAAGCTGGGCGAAAAAGTTGCCGGTGCAGAAATCGTTCTGATCCGCGCTTCTTCCAACGCTGGCCATCTGTATGGTTCGGTCAATGTCCGTGACATCGTATCGGGCCTGCAGGCGCAGGGTCATGATGTTGACAAGAAGCAGATCGTGATGGGCCACCCCATCAAGACTCTGGGCATGCATGACGTAACTGTTGCCCTGCACCCCGAGGTGCATGTGACGGTGAAAGCCAATGTCGCCCGTTCGGACGACGAAGCCGAACTGCAGAGCCAGGGCGTGGACGTGCTGGCGCAGATGTTCGAAGACGAACAGCGTGAAATCGAGGAAGCCGCTGCGGAAACCCGCATCGAGCCGAACCTTGAGCCCGGCGAAATCCCGGCTGACATGCTGGAAGATTCGGCGGACGACGCGTAAGCCTGATCAACAAACAGATTTCCGGCACCGTTATGGTGCTGGACAAAGAAAGGCCCGCCCTCCGCATTGGAAGGCGGGCCTTTTCTTTTAGTGCGACGACCTGGAGTGTACAGGCGGCCTTGCCTTATTTCGGCAATTCTTTGGCTAAAATCACCAAATGGGCATCACCAGGAAATTCCCGCGGGACAAAACCCTTTTCACGTTCCAGTTCGATGGCGGCGTGGTTATCCCGATCTTCAATGGCGATAACTTCCGTCACACCACGACGCGAAGCCTCTTTAGCCAGCACGTCCAGCATGGCCCAACCCACGCCCTGGCCGCGATAATCGGCGCGAACAGACACAGCAATTTCAGCCACTTCCATCGGTTTGTCGCAGGCAAGCATACCAGTGGCAACCAGTTCACCATTGGCGCGATCGAAAGCAAGGAAGCTTTCGCTGCGGAAATGGTCAACTTCTACAATAGGTTGCAATTGCTGATGGCCGACATGGGCCGCCGCATTCAGAAAGCGAAAACGTCGGTCCTCATCGCTGACCTTTTCAAAGAACTGTTCAAGCAGCGGTTCGTCCTGAACTGTCACGGCACGCACATACAATGCCAGCCCGGCACGGGTTTTCACCAGATCCATCACAGGGGTTTCAAGCGCATTCATTTCGTTCACTCCTTCCGAGTGGTGTTGATGCGCCAAGTTTACGCTGCACCGCAGCATAAACTTTGACGTGGCGCAAATTTGGGAAGGGAAAACGGGTTTGACAGCCGCAAAGAATGCATCTGTTCTTTGAATTTTCGCAATTGAGGGATTAGAAACTGCAGATGGAATCATCTGAAACTATCATCAAACAACTTCAGCAAGTCTATGACACAGCGGTCCAGGCGCTGCGCAACGACATCCTAGAATATGCAAAAAACGGCACTCTGCCCCCAGAACGGCGTCGGCACGATGGCAGCTATGCCTATCCCGAATTGAAGGTGACTTTTGCCGGCGAAGGTGAACCGCGTGACCGCATCCGCGCCTTTGGCAGGCTGGAACAGCCCGGCATTTATGCCACCACCATCACCCGCCCCGCCCTGTTTGCCGATTACCTGCGTGAACAGCTCGACCTGATCTCTCAGGATTACCACATCCGCATGGAAGTGCAGCCCTCGCGACAGGAAATCCCCTTCCCCTATGTGCTGGACGGGGAAGCCGGTGCGGCCATGGCTGGCATTGCGCCGCAGGAACTGGCCAAACATTTCCCAGCCACCGATCTGGCGCTGATCGGTGATGAGCTGGCCGATGGCCACGAAATCGCGGATATGCCGGATGAAATCCCGCTGTCATTGTTTGACGGGCTGCGCACCGATTACTCACTCGCCCGTCTGGCGCATTACACCGGCACGCGGACAGAGGATTTCCAGCACTTCATCCTGTTCACCAACTATCACCGTTATGTTGATGAATTTGTTGATTGGGCTGCGCGCCAGATCGGGCAGGATGGATATACCGCTTTGACCGGCGCGGGTGGGCTGGAAATCACCGCGCAGACCGAAAATGCACGCGATCAATTATCCGATACAGCTTGGCGTCGGCACCAGATGCCCGCCTACCATCTGACCCGCCCTGACAAGAGCGGGATCACGCTGGTCAATATCGGTGTCGGCCCCTCCAACGCCAAGACAATTTGCGACCATCTGGCGGTGCTGCGCCCGCATTCATGGCTGATGATCGGCCATTGCGGGGGATTGCGATCCAGCCAGAAGATCGGTGATTTCGTGCTCGCCCACGCATATCTGCGTGACGACCATGTGCTGGATAATGTTCTGCCACCCGAAATCCCGATTCCGCCGATTGCAGAGGTTCAGCAGGCGTTGGCTGGTGCGGCAGAGGAGGTTTCGGGCACGCAGGGTGCCAATCTGAAACAGCGCATGCGTACCGGCACCGTCGTCACCACCGATGATCGCAATTGGGAACTGCTCTATACCAAGAGTGCCAAACGCTTTTCACAAAGCCGCGCCATTGCCATCGAGATGGAAAGCGCCACCATCGCAGCACAAGGTTATCGTTTCCGCGTTCCCTATGGCACGCTGCTCTGCGTCAGCGACAAGCCGCTGCATGGCGAAATCAAGCTGCCGGGGCAGGCCAACCAGTTTTATGAAGAAGCGATCGCCGCGCATCTGCAAATGGGGCTGGAGGCTTGCCGTCGCCTGCGCGCAGAAGGTGACCGGCTGCACAGCCGCAAACTGCGCGCCTTTAACGAACCACCGTTCAGGTAATTTCACAGTCATGCTGAACTCGTTTCAGCATCCATTGTGCGTTCCAATATCGTCACTGCTAATGGTGAAATGGCCCTGAAACAAGTTCAGGGTGACGAAGATAGGCGATACCCGCAATCGGGCCACTATCAGTCGCCCTACCCCTTGCCCTTCGTCTTGGTTTTGCCTTCCTTGGCGTTATCCTCGACAAAGCTGATGATCAGCCCGGCCACATCTTTGCCAGTGGCCTGCTCGATACCCTCAAGACCGGGTGATGAATTCACCTCCATCACCACAGGGCCGTGATTGCTGCGTAGCATATCCACACCGCAAACATTCAGCCCCATCCATTTGGCGGCGCGCACGGCGGTGGAGCGTTCTTCCGGCGTGATCTTGATAATCTCTGCCTTGCCACCACGGTGGAGGTTGGAGCGGAAATCATCGGGCGCGCCGGTGCGCTTCATGGCAGCAACAACCTTGCCCCCCACCACCAGCGCGCGGATATCTGTCCCGCCGGCTTCCTTGATGAATTCCTGCACCAGAATGTTCACATTCGCGCCGCGAAACGCCTCTATCACGGATTTCGCGCTGGACATGGTCTCGGCCAGAACCACACCAATGCCCTGCGTCCCTTCCAGCAGCTTGATCACCACGGGCGGGCCATTGACCGCCTTGATCAGCTCCTCTGCCTGTTTGGGATCATGGGCAAAGGCGGTCAGCGGCAGGCCAATGCCGTGCTTCGCCAAAATCTGCATACTGCGCAGCTTGTCCCTGCTCCGGCCGATGGCGACGCTTTCATTCAGCGGCCACACACCGCCCATTTCAAACTGGCGCAACACCGCCAGGCCATAGTTGGTGATGGAGGCACCGATGCGCGGAATGACCGCATCATAGCCTTTCAGCGTTTCACCATTATAGCGCAGCGTGGGGCGGTGGCTGGCGATATTCACCGTACAGCGCAACGTATTGAGGATATCGAGCGAATGCCCGCGCGCCTCTGCCGCCTCTTTCAGCCGCTGATGCGAATAGAGATCCGCATTGCGTGCCAGCATCGCAATCTTCATTTCGATTGTCCTTGGTTCAGCAGGCTTTTTCGTTCGTCAGTGTCAGACTGGAGGTATGAACGCCCCGAATCGACCAGAAACCTGCTCTTCAGCGCGCTTCTACCAATCAAACATGGAAATTTCATGTCAGATCGATCAGCCAGGCTGAATTCTGCGTTGAAACGGGTTGAACCGATTTCCACGCTTGTCTGGATGATTGGCCGTATTTCGGTTTGCCCGTTTGAACTGGTGATGCGTCGCCGGTCTGTGCGCGGCAGTTCGCAGGTTACACGCGCGCCTGTTTCTTCATCCAGAACCAGTTCAAACCGCACCCATGGCTGGCCATCTTGCTGAAACCGCTCAATCGCCTCTGCATGAAGTGATGATGTGCGCGCACCCGTATCGATCTTGGCTGGAATACGTACAGAAACAAGCGCGGGCAACGCGATCATCTCGCGCCACCCGACTCGTTCCAACTCTCGCCGTGTTTCAGCCATCACCGCCGCGGTAGGCGAATTGTGATCCCGTAACCAGCCCAGTTACCAGCCCTGCGGCTTGCCCTTGTTCTGTTCTTCCAGCCAGGCCATCAGCGGCGCGAAATATTCCACCATTGCCTTGCCGCTCATCTGCCGTTCGCCGGTGAAGGCTTCCAGTGCATCCGGCCATGGCTTGCTGGCACCCATGGCCAGCATGGCGTTGAGGTTTTTGCCCACTTCTTCATTGCCATAGAAAGAACAGCGGTGCAGCGGCCCTTCCCAGCCTGCCTGATCGCAGGCTGCCTTGAAGAACTGGAACTGCAAAATACGCGCCAGGAAATAACGGGTATAGGGGACATTACCCGGCACGTGATACTTCGCACCTGGGTCAAACGCTTCCGGTCCGCGCGCCACAGGCGGCACTATGCCCTGATACTGGTAACGCAACGCCGTCCATTGTTCATTGTAATCTGCAGGCGCGACAGAACCGTCAAACAAGCTCCAGCGATAGCGATCAACCATCAGGCCAAATGGCAGAAAGGCGACCTTATCCAAGGCTTCACGCAGAAGCAGGCCAACATCCTTGTCTGCGCTGGGCACGTCCTTGGCATCCAGCATGTCAATCTGGACCAGATATTCTGGCGTGATCGACAGGGCGATCATATCGCCAATTGCCTCATGAAACCCGTCATTCGCGCCATTCAGATAAAGGTAGCTCTGTTCATTATAGGCGCGCTGGTAATAATTGTGGCCCAGTTCATGATGGATAACCTTGAAGTCATCGGCATTGCGCTTGATGCACATCTTGATCCGCAGATCATCCACATTGTCCACGTCCCATGCGCTGGCATGACATACAACTTCGCGGTCCTGCGGCTTCACGAACTGGCTGCGTTCCCAGAAGGTTTCAGGCAGCGGATCAAAACCCAGTGACGAAAAGAACTGTTCGCCTGCCTTGACCATGTCGACTTCCGTCAGACCCTTCTTCTCAATCAGGTCGGTCAGATCATAACCGATATCTCCAGCCCCCTTTGGCGCGACGAGGGGGTAAATATTGCCCCATTCCTGCGCCCACATATTGCCCAGCAGATCGGCGCGGATCGGGCCGTTGGTGGGCTGCACCGCATCACCATATTTCGCGTTGAGCTTGCCGCGGACATAGGTGTGCAGCGCGACGTAAAGCGGCTTTACCTCCTGCCACATCCGCTCAGTCTCTGCAGCGAACTGGTCCGGGTCCATGTCATAATTTGACCGCCACATGGCGCCCAGATCGGCATATCCCAGCTCTTTTGCGCCTTCATTGGCGATGGCCACCATGCGGGTATAATCATCGCGCATCGGCGCCCCCACATTGTCATGCCAGCTGGCCCACATTTCGGCATATTCGGCGGGCGTACGGTCGAGATTACCCATCTCTGCCTCTGCATCCACGCCGGGGATTTCAGTGCCATTCAACGTCGCCTTACCCTTGCCATAGGCAGAACCAAGGCGTGTGGCGATTTCATTCAGTTCGGTCGCCGCACCATCTGCAACAGGGGCAGGCATGACAATGCCATTGCGCAGCATATCCAGCTTGCGTGCGACCTGCGGATCAAGGCCTTCAATGCGGGCAAATTTGGCCGCATCATTGGCATAGGCGACTGACATTTCTGTGGCTTCCGCGCCATATTTCGCTGCCAGCGCATCGCTGTCATGAATGATATATGTGTTGTTGATCCAGGATATGCGGGCAAATTCCACGCCGAAATCAAACATGGTCTTCTCAACCATGTCGACCCAGTCAGCAGCACCTTCTGGAGTCAGGGGATAGCCAGACACGGTTTCAACAGCAGGTGTAGCCACAGCTGCGGTTTCAACATTGTCAGCTGGCATTGTGGCACATCCAGCCAGTGATACGGCGAGCGCCGACAAAGCCACAGTATGGAATTTCATGATTTAGTGTCCCCTATACATCAGCAATCAGTTTCATTGGATACTGGTTTGTCCGTCGCCGCAGCGCAAATCAAGCGGTGCATACAACTATTCGACAAACTGCAGACATAGTCCTGCAGTCAGGCAAGAAATCGCACCAATTCGTCACCCATCGCGCCTTCGGTGACAGAGCTCATATGTGTGCCGGGGATTGTTGCCAGCATGGCATCGGGCAGAACCCGCGCCAGTTCGGGTGCAGAACCATTATCCTGATCCTGTTCGCCGCAAAGCACCAGAGTGGGCATGGTGATCGCCCCCAGTTGATCTGGCGTGGTGTCGCCAACAGATTGCAACAACAGCCGCGCCGCCACACGGTCAACAGCCATGGTTTTCATAAAGCTCATCGCCATAAAGGCCGGATCGCCTCGCTTGATCTCGTCAAACCGGTCGATCGCGTCGATAAAGAAATCCGCGCGGTGATTCCACCCCGCCAGCCCTTCCAGCCCCATACCCGCCAGCACCAGTCGCCGCGGCATTAAGCCATTGATTACGGCCCGGGCAGATGTGCGTGCACCCAGAGAAAACCCCACCAGGTCGAATGCACCCGGTGCCAGCCCCAGTCCATCTGCCAGTGCAAACACATCTTTCACTAGCACATCTTCCGGATAAGCAGCCGGATCATGCGGTTTTGCACTGTCTCCATGCGCGCGCAGATCCGGCATGATCACATCAAATCCTGCCTCTGCCAATTTGGCGGCATGCCCAAATTTGATCCAGTTAATCTGCGCGCTGGAAAACAAACCGTGCAACAGCAAAACGGGATTTCCAGACTGGTCCCCCATGCGATGGACAGCCAGTTTCACCCCGTCAAAGCCGGTATAATAATCAGCGGCCATCAGTTTCCTTTCATACCGGGTTCCCATCGAAATGATCGCCCGCAGGGGCACCCACCGGTCTTGATATTCATCACTATGTCTCCAGCACTATCGATTAGCGCGCACTATGAATATCTGAAAGCCCTTGCGATAATAAGCTAACTTAATATATGCATGGTCTATGCAGAATATCGGATACAAATTGGCGGATAACTCACGCTTATTACGTCGTCTATTTGACGAACGGATGCGGGCCATGGGCGTTACCGGCCCGCAAGCGCGGCTGCTGCTGATGCTTGCCCGTGATGGGGGGCACAATCAGGGTTTCTATGCTGAAGAGCTTGAGGTGGAACCAATAACATTGTGCCGCATGGTTGACCGGCTTGAAGATGCTGAACTTGTACAGCGTCAACGCGATCCCAAAGATCGACGGGCATGGCAAATCCACTTGACGAATAAAGCACAAACTCAAGTGGCCGAATTAAGGCAAGGCGTTGATAAACTTATGGAAGATGCTTTGTCCGGGATTTCTGAAGATGACCGCGAGATTTTTGCAGGTTTCCTGGATGTGATGGGGCGTAATCTTGGTGCCAAACGCACCATGCAGGAGGCATCCAATGGCTGAAGCAGATCCAATCGCATTGGAACAAAATGTATCGCACGCTGATACCAGCGAAAAAGCGCGCCCTTCAGCATTTCGCTGGTTGTTTATGCTTAGCGTACCGTTCTTGCTCCTGGCTGCAGCCGGCACCTATTGGTGGTCACAGCAAGGCAAGGTTTCGACTGATAATGCTTATGTGAAGCTTGAAAAAGTATCAGTCAGCGCAGAAGTTGGCGGACGCGTAGTGGAAGTGGCTGTCAGCGAAAACCAGAAAGTTGCAGCTGGTGATCTGCTGTTCCGTATTGACCCTGAAAGCTACCGTATCAATCTGGCTCAGGCGAAGGCGGCCATGGCCACGGCGCAAGCCAATGTCACGGCTTTGGCCAATGACAGCGCGCTGTCAGGCGCAGAAATCTCTGCAGCACGTGAAGACATTGCCTTTGCCGAAGCGAATTTCCGCCGCAAGGATGAATTGTTCAAGCGCGGCTTTCTGGCGAAGATGGAACATGATGCAGCTGCGCATGCCGTTGCACAGGCCAAGGAAGTACTGGCACAAGCCCGCGCAGATGCTCAGGAAGCAAGGGCCCGCCTGTCGAGGGGGTCAGCCGTGCCAGGAATGAACCCGCAAATTGCGGCTGCTCTGGCCCAAAAGGAATCGGCGGAGCTCAATCTCTCACGGACCGAAATTCGTGCCCCTGCAGCAGGCCGTATTGCTGAAGCTGACCGCTTGCAACTGGGCCAGCAGATTGTGGCTGGGCTGCCTGTCGTCACACTGATCAAGGATGACGGAAAATATGTGGAAGCCAATTTCAAGGAAACCGACCTTGCCGACATGCGGGTTGGCCAGCGCGCCGAAATTCACCTGGATGCCTTTCCAGACATTGTTCTAAAAGGCCACGTTGAATCCATCGGTGCGGGAACAGGTTCCGAATTTTCTGTTCTTCCTGCGCAGAATGCCACGGGAAACTGGGTGAAGGTCACTCAACGGGTTCCCGTCCGTATTGCGCTGGATGAAATGAGCCCGCGGGAATTGATTGCCGGACAGTCCAGCAAGGTCACCGTGTTCACTACCGGCGACTGAACGTGGCCAGTATTGCATCCGACGGCAAGACTCCCGGAATTTCCGCTGCCGCAAAGGCGGACTTACCAGAAGTTCACGCCAGGAATTACTGGGTGCTGATAATCGGCATAATGTGCGCGTCGCTGATACAGATTTTGGACACGACAATCGCCAATGTAGCGATCCCGCACATGCAAAATTCACTGGGGGCAACGGCCGACAACATCACCTGGGTGCTGACCAGCTATATCCTGGCATCAGCCGTGGCCATGCCGATTACTGGCTGGCTTGCCGACAGATTCGGAGCAAGGCGGCTACTAATCCTTTCTACCATGTTCTTCATCATCGCCTCCATGTTGTGCGGGGCGGCCCAAAATCTGGAACAGATGGTGTTCTTTCGGACTTTGCAAGGGATTGCCGGGGCATTCATTATGCCATTGGGCCAATCCTTTCTGCTTGATACAACACGACCAAGCCGACATCCGCAGATCATGGCCATCTGGGGCATGGGTGTGATGATAGGGCCCATTCTTGGCCCCTTGCTTGGCGGCTGGCTGACAGAAAGCGCCAACTGGCGTTGGGTTTTTTACGTTAACCTGCCGATTGGATTGGTGGCACTTGCCCTGCTTATCGCCAATTTACCCCAGCGGGACACAATCAAGCGACCGTTTGATATGTTCGGTTTTGCCATGATCGCAATTGCCCTGACATCGCTGCAATTGCTGCTGGATCGCGGTATGCAAATCGATTGGTATGATTCCTATGAAGCTTGGATCTATACCCTGCTGTTCCTATCAACCGGATGGATGGCCATCATCCATCTTGCTACCGCGCGCCATCCACTTTTTAGTTCCAGCCTCTTTAAAGACAGGAATTATACTATCGCCCTGTCCTTCATGATCGCGATTGGTGTGATCATGTTTGCAACAATGGCCCTAATGCCACCCATGCTGCAGCGCCTCTTTGGCTATGACGTGATCGATACCGGGATAGTCCTGATGCCGCGCGGCGTAGGTGTGCTTTTAAGCATGCAGTTGTCAGGCGTACTGATCCGTTTTGGCTTCGACTCACGAAAAATCATTGCAACCGGGTTTGCGCTTGGTGCCATCTCTTTGTGGCAAATGGCGCATTGGTCACTCGACGTTGACCAATACCATATCGTGATGTCCGGTTTCCTGCAGGGCCTTGGCTTGGGCCTGGTCTTCATTCCCTTGAATGTCAGCGCCTATACAACCCTTGACCCAAGGCTGCGAACGGATGGTTCCAGCCTGCTTAATCTCAACCGCTCACTGGGCGGATCAATAGGGATTTCGCTGACTTCTGTATTGTTGGGTGCCAATATCCAGACACTGCATAATGAACTGGGCAGCCATGTCACCGCCAACATGAGCGGCGTGATCGATGTGTCGACGATTGATCGATATCAGGCGCTGGGTGATGCAGCTTTGAGAATGATCGACGCAGAGGTTAATCGCCAGGCGGCTATGATTGCCTATATCGACAATTTCTATGTGATGATGTGGCTGTGTATCGCAGCCATCCCCTTCAGCCTGTTCATGCGCAGAAATACAGGATCGCGCGGGGCAGCATCAGCAGACGCCGCCCCTCATTGATGCAATGGGCAATCAGCCCTTTTTCAAATGACGGCGGCCTAACAGCTCTGCGATCTGCACCGCATTCAGCGCCGCACCTTTGCGCAGATTGTCAGACACGCACCACAGAACCAGCCCATTATCTACGGTCGGATCTTCACGCACACGGCTGACATAGGTTGCACTGTCGCCAGCACTTTCAATGGGGGTAACATATCCGCCATCTTCGCGCTTATCGACCAGCATGATGCCGGGGGCTTCACGCAGGATTTCCTGTGCCTGTTCCGCGCTCAATTCCTTCTCGAATTCGATATTCACCGCTTCGGAATGGCCCACAAACACGGGCACACGCACACAAGTGGCTGAAAGCTTGATGGAAGGATCGAGGATCTTCTTCGTTTCCACCACCATCTTCCATTCTTCCTTGGTCGATCCATCGTCCAGGAACACATCGATATGCGGGATGACGTTGAAGGCGATCTGCTTGGTGAACTTCTTGGCAACAGGCTGATCGCCGACAAAGATCGCACGGCTCTGCTCAAACAGCTCGTCCATGCCCGCCTTGCCCGCACCGGAAACTGACTGATAGGTCGAAACAACAACGCGCTTGATCGTAGCGGCATCATGCAGTGGCTTCAGCGCAACAACCAACTGCGCGGTTGAGCAGTTAGGGTTGGCGATGATGTTGCGTCGGGTATAGCCGTCGATTGCTTCCGGGTTCACTTCCGGCACGATCAAGGGAACATCGGGGTCCATGCGATAAAGCGAGCTATTATCGATCACAACGCAGCCCGCAGCGGCTGCCTTGGGCGCGTAAACCTTGGTTGCTTCGCTACCACATGCGAAAAGGGCAATATCCCAACCGGTGAAATCGAAATGCTCAATATTCTTGCATTTCAGCATTTTGCCGGTGTCGCCAAATTCCACCTCTGTGCCGGTAGAGCGCGATGATGCCACCGCTGCCACTTCATCACAGGGAAATTCACGCTCCGCGAGGATCGCCATCATCTCGCGCCCGACATTACCCGTCGCGCCGACAACTGCCACCCGATAACCCATGGTATTATCCTTTCTTCATCCGCATTGTGCAGTGCGGAATGGGCCCGTTAGACGGTGCTTGCACGTAACGCAATGTTACAATGCGCCAGTCAGGTGCAGTGCCAGCATGATCGCGCCAGAGAGAGAGCCCAAGAGGCCCAGCAGGGCAGCCCATCGGTGCCCGGCTCTGCGATACCAGGCAATCCAATTTACCAGTGCAAAGACCAGCAAGAAAACAAAACTGGCCCCCTCCACCAGGCCGGCAATATCACCCAGCAACACCAACACACACGCCGCGGCGGATATGACCAAAGTACCGAACCAGGGAACATTGCGGTTGTCTCGCGATGCGAAAAGTCGTGGCAGTTCACCATCGCGGGCGGCCTGTTCGGCCAGCCGTGCTGTGGCAAAAACCGTGGCATTGATGGCGGAGGCTGCAGAAAAGGTCGCGGCCACCGATATCGCGATAAAGCCCGTCAATCCCAGAGCTTGCCGCCCGGCAAGCGCCAGTGCGACTTCTTGCTGGTCGACGATTTCAGATGCACCGGCCAGCATGGTCGCGCCCAGTGAAACCAGCACATATGTGAACGTGGTCACGATAATCGCAGCTGGCATAGCGACGGCAATCGTGCGCGGGGCATCGCGCATTTCATCATAATCATAACTCAACAGCTGGAAGCCCTCATAGGCCATGAATACCACACCCATGCCCAGCAGCGCCCCGGTCAAGCCAACCGGCTGATCTGGGTCCAGCACCAACTTTTCCGGTGCCCAGTGCCACAATCCCAGCACGGCCAGCCCCAGCAAGATCACAAGCTTGCCCCACACCGCCAGTTTTTCCAGCAAGGTTGCCTCTGCCGCCCCCATCAGATTGACGCCCGCCAATACTGCAATCGCCGCCAGACCTGCCGCCAGTGCCAGCCAATGCGGCGCGCCAAAGGCATTGGCAGCATAGGCACCAAAGGTGACGGCATAGACCGATACGGTGAGCGTATAGCCAGCGATCAAAGCCATCACGACCATGCGCGCCAAACGGTTCCACCCCATTTCGCGCAAATAGATATAAGATCCGCCAGGTTTGCCGATCTGCCGTGTCAGCGCGGAATAGCTGTGGCCCGATGCCAGTGCGATCATCCCGCCAATCAGGAAGCTGAGCCAGGTCCATTTCCCGGCCACGGTGATCACCACGCCCAGCGTTGAAAAAATGCCACCGCCGATCATGCCCCCCACAGCCATGGCCCATGCCCCGCCCGGCCCCAATGCAGCTTTACTTTCTGGTGGATGGTCAGTCATTACCGGTTCTGTATCTGCTCAGCACACAAAGAAAAAGGGCGCCCCGGCCTGTGCCAGAGCGCCCTTTCCTTAAATTCGTTTCAGCAAAGGCTTATGCGTCAGCCTTCACGTTGACCTTGCGTTCCGCGATGCGCGCACGCTTACCGGTGCGGCCACGCAGGTAATACAGCTTCGCACGACGCACGACACCACGGCGAACCACGGTAATGCTGTCAACGATGGGCGAATAGAGCGGGAAAACACGTTCCACGCCTTCACCAAAGCTCATCTTGCGCACGGTGAAATTGCTGTTGATGGAGCGGTTCGAACGCGCGATCACCACGCCTTCAAACATCTGCACACGTTCACGGTTACCTTCGATAACCTTCACGCCCACGCGAACGGTATCGCCTGCGCGAAATTCGGGAATGTCCTTGCCAGCCTTGGCAATTTCTTCCGCTTCGATCTGCTGGATCAGGTTCACTGGTCCATATCCTTCTTCTTTTGCCGCTCGCCAGAGGCAGGCTGGGCCCGAACACCACTGTGGCGTTCCCAAAGGTCCGGCCTGCGTAACCGTGTGTCATCTTCACTGCGTTGCTTCCGCCACGCCGCGATTTTCGCATGATCCCCCGATCGCAGCACTTCAGGGATCGTGCGCCCTTCCCATTCAAAAGGTCGGGTATATTGCGGGTATTCGAGCAATCCTTCCTCGAAAGATTCCTCATGCCCGCTTGAAGGCGCGCCCATTACGCCGGGAAGCAGCCGAATGCAAGCGTCGAGTATCGCCAGCGCGGCGGGTTCCCCCCCCGACAGCACAATATCTGCCAGGCTGACCTGTTCAATCTCTGGCCGAGCTTCGAACAAGCGCTCGTCGAACCCCTCGAACCGCCCGCAGATTATGGTGACGCCAGGGCCAACAGCGATTTCGCGGATGCGTTCCTGCGTGATCGGTTTTCCACGCGGCGTCATAGCGAGAATGGGCACCGCCGGCTGTATCGCAATTGCATGGTCAACCGCTGCGCTGAGCACATCGGCCTTCAGCACCATGCCCGCCCCGCCGCCGGCAGGTGTATCATCCACCGTGCGATGCTTATCCGTGGTGAAATCGCGGATCTGCACGGTCTCGCAACTCCAGTCGCCACGTTCCAGCGCCTTGCCCGCGAGGCTCACGCCCAGCGGACCGGGGAACATCTCCGGATAGAGTGTGAGGATGGTCGCGGCGAAGGTCAATTGCATGTCCCGGGCATGATCAGGTCATTCGACAAATCCGCGCTTTGTAACGCCCGGTCAATGACACAATGCGCGCCATCAATTTTCACGATGCATCACCGGTGGACCAGACCACGCCATTCTTGGCCCGCGTATCGACACTCAGTTCAAACACATCGGGCCGCGAATAATGGCCATCTGTGTCAAGGCTGGTCAACCGCTGCCCGATTTCGTTCAAATCCAGTTCTGTGTGGAGGATTTCCTCCCCCGCACCCGCCTGCGCCAAAATCCGCGCGTCTGGCGCAATGATCATGGAACCGCCGCGATTGAGCACATCGCCCTCGATCGTTTCAAACAGCGCCTTTGCCGCGGCGATTGAGTCTTTGTCTGCGCTACCGCCTTCGGCTGCTTGAGCGCGGGCAACCCGCTCCAGCCCATCGAACAGATCATCGCGGTGCTGCACCAGCCCTGCCGCTAACACGAAGCAGCGCCCCTCCATCGCATAGTGACGGCTGGCAATGACATATTCCTCGCGCACGGTCGGCCATGCGGCGACATGCAGCGTTTCACCCAGATTATGCATCGCCGCGCGCGCCAATGGCATCCAGTGTTCCCAGCAGATCAGATTACCCGCCCGGCCCCATTCGGCCTGATGCACGCCCAGCGTCGATCCATCACCGCGCATCCAGATCAGCCGTTCGCCATGGGTCGGCACCAGTTTGCGATGGTCCAGCGGGGGCTGGCCGGGGCGAAACAGCAGCTGGTTGTTATACAGCGAATTGCGCACCCGCTCATGCGCACCAACAGACACACTCGCACCGGTGGCATCGCATAATTCCTGAAGGGGCAGCAGCCGTTCATCATTGGCGACAATCGCCTGTTCCAGCATGATGGCATGCAGCGCCATGGTCCCTGGATGGTCCCACTGGGCGGCACCGGGCGCCTCGTCCAGCCACAGTGGATATCCGCCCAGGAACGTCTCCCCAAAGGCGACAAAGCGCGCCCCGCCATCAATGGCGTTCCGCGCCAGCGCCACGGCCTTTTCTATCCCGGCCCCCACATCCAGCGGCACGGGGGCAGCCTGGCAAATGGCGACGGGGATCTGGGCAAGGTCTGAAGTCACGGCGTCAAACGTCCCAAAATTCGGCCGTGATCACCAGTTTCTCACCGTCCCATGCGGGCACGGCGGCAGCGATCATCGGCACCATAAAACTCTTTTGCCCCTTTTCAGGCGCGGGACTTTTCTCGATTTCGATTATATCGGTCGCGCCGTAATTATGCACCGCAATCACGCGACCCACCACATCCCCTGCCTCTGTTTGCACGGGCAGGCCAATCAAGTCAGCGTGATAATATTCGCCCGCTTCAAGGCTGGGCAACGCATCGCGCGACACGCTCAACACGGTGCCACGCAGCTTTTCCGCCTCGCCACGCCCTGTAACCTCTGCAAAGCGGGCCACCGCCCCGCCCTTGTTATCGCTGCGGATTTTTTTGAGGGTCAATGTACCCCCGTTGAAACTGGCATGTTGGGAGAGCGCATCCACGCCCTCCCCAAACAGTTTCAGGCGGACTTCGCCCGTCACACCATGCGCGCCGGTGATGGCGGCAAGCGTAACGGGCTTGTCAGTCATAGTGCCTTACTCGACCTTTTCTTCAGCAGCGTCTTCAGCGGGCGCTTCTTCAGCCGGAGCTTCTTCAGCAGCAGGTGCCTCTTCTGCAGCGGCTTCTTCTGCAACGGCTTCTTCTGCCGAAGCTTCTTCAGCGGCAGCTTCTTCTGCCGGAGCTTCTTCAGCGGCAGCTTCTTCCACTACTTCTTCAGCCGGTGCATTGGCTTCTTCTTCAGCAGCCTTGGCTGCTTCTTCAGCTTCAGCCAGCTTTGCAGCCTTTTCTTCAGCGCGTTCCTTGGCGGCTTCGCCCGGCTCACCCTTCTTCGGGTTATTCTTCGGAGCACGTTCCAGAATACCAGCAGCATCCAGGAAACGGTGCACGCGGTCGGTCGGCTGTGCGCCAACGCTCAACCAGTGACGGGCACGGTCTTCATTCAACTTTACGCGCTCACCAGATTCCTTGGGCAGCATCGGGTTATAAGTACCGATCTGTTCCAGATACTTACCATCACGTGGGGAACGCGTGTCCGACACCACGATGCGGTAATAAGGACGCTTCTTCGCGCCACCGCGCGACAAACGAATTGCAACTGCCATAATTTCTACCTTTCCAAACTAAGTTCTTAAAATCACTTCTTTTTCAATAAATCCTGCAAGTCAGGCGGCAGGGTATCCATATCGACAGAAGGGCCCTTGCCACCTCCCATGCCGCCGCCTAGGCCGGGCATGCCACCCATCGGGCCCCCAGCGCCGCCCAGCCCCGGCATGGCGGCACCAAGTCCACCCTTGCCGAACAGGGCACCCAGGCCTTTCAGCCCGCCCATCTTCTTGATCTGCTTCATCGCGCGGCCCATTTCCTGATGCATCTTCAGCACCTTGTTGACCGTCTGCACATCGGTGCCGGAACCGGCGGCCACGCGCTTCTTGCGCTTGGCATTCATCAATTCAGGCCGCGTGCGTTCCTTGGGCGTCATCGACCCGATGATGGCATCCATATGGACCAGCACCTTGTCATCCATGCCACTGGCAGCCATCGCTTGCTTGGCCTTCTTCATGCCCGGCAACATGCCCGCCAGCATACCCAGCCCGCCCATCTGCTGCATCTGGCGCAATTGCGTCCGCAGGTCGTTAAGGTCAAACTGCCCTTTGGCCATGCGCTTTGCCAGCGCCTCGGCCTCTTCTTCCTTGATCGTGGCGGCGGCTTTTTCCACCAGCGACACCACATCGCCCATGCCCAGGATGCGGCCCGCCACGCGCGAAGGATCGAACGCCTCAATCGCGTCCAGCTTTTCGCCTGTACCGGCAAATTTGATTGGCTTGCCCGTGACATGGCGCATGGAAAGTGCCGCACCACCGCGCGCATCGCCATCCATCCGCGTCAGGACAACGCCCGTCAGCGGCACTTCCCCGCTAAAGCTCTGCGCCACATTGACCGCGTCTTGCCCGGTCAGGCTGTCCACCACCAGCAGCACTTCTTTTGGAGTGGATACCCCGGCGACAGCCTTCATTTCAGCCATCAATGCTTCATCGACATGCAGGCGGCCTGCCGTATCGAGCAGCAGCACGTCCACCGCCTGCAATTTGGCCGATTCCATCGCGCGGCGCGCAATATCCACCGGCTGTTGACCTGCCACAATTGGCAGAGTCGCCACGCCAACCTGCGTACCCAGCACTGCCAGCTGTTCCTGCGCGGCCGGACGATTGACGTCCAATGATGCCATCAGCGCCTTCTTGCCGTGCTTTTCCTTGATCAGCTTGGCCAGTTTGGCGGTGGTTGTGGTCTTACCTGAACCCTGCAGGCCAACCATCATGATCACGACCGGCGGCTTGGCATCCAGTTCCAGACCAGGAACTTCCTTGCCACCCAGCATTTCGATCAGTTCGTCATTGACGATCTTGACAACTTGCTGGCCCGGCGTGACCGATTTCAGAACATCGTGGCCAATCGCGCGTTCAGTGACTGCATCGATAAAACGGCGCGCAACCGGCAGCGCCACATCTGCTTCGAGCAGAGCAATGCGGATTTCACGCATCGCTTCGCGCACATCGCCTTCATTCAGGGCGCCACGCCCCTTCAGGCGGTCGAACACATTGCCGAGCCGGTCGGACAGATTGTCGAACATGTGCCTACTCCAAACTTTCTTCGGCTAAACCGAATAAACGCGAAAAACGCCGGCGAACGAAAACTCGTTGGCCAGCGTTGCGAATTTTTTATCTGGTCGCTTCCCTAAACGGAAAAAGTGGCAGCCACTTTTTCTGGGAAACTCCCGGACCGAAATCCGACTTATCTGTTTCGATGGTGGAGCCTAGCGGGATCGAACCGCTGACCTCTACAATGCCATTGTAGCGCTCTCCCAGCTGAGCTAAGGCCCCTTTCCATCAATGTCTGCGCGCCCTGGGGCTCGCGAGAGGCGCCCTTTATGTGCGCGCCCCTCTCAAATCAAGAACTAAATTAGCTATCGTCCTCGTCATCCTTACCACCCGTGGCAACGCCCAGGTCGTCATCGCCGCCCAGGTCAACATCATTGTCGGGCGAATCGTCATCGTCATCGACGTCCAGATCATCCAGATCGTCATCGCCGCTCAGATCCGAATCGGCGTCTTCGCCTTTCTTCTTCTCTTCTTCCTCAAATGGAATCGGCTGTTTCGACTTCAGAACGGGTTCGGGGAACCATTCCTCACCGCATTCGATGCAGGTAACAGGCTCTTCATTGCCCAGATCGTAAAAGCGTTCTCCGCATTTGGGGCATGAACGCTTTGTGCCCCATTCTGGCTTAGCCATGATAATTACTGTTCCTTGTGATCGGGCCCGCAATGCGCATGGAACCCGCGAAAAATTTTCTCTTTCTTGATGGGTAGCAAAAGGCCCCGAATCAAGATTGCGGCGCGCCTTGCCATAGGGGCATGGCGCTGTCAAAAGCCGCGCCGTCTAAATAGCACTGTAATTTCTGAACGGATCAACATTTGCCCGCCCATCGCTTCACATCCCAAGGCCCGCTGAACGGGCGGATCCGCGTCCCCGGTGACAAATCCATCAGCCACCGTTCGATCATGTTCGGGGCGCTGGCCGTGGGTGAAACACGTGTCACAGGCATGCTGGAAGGTGAAGATGTGATGGCCACCGCGGCCGCAATGCGCGCAATGGGTGCGAGCATTACCCGCGAGGATGATGGCACATGGAGCATTCATGGCATGGGCGTGGGCGGCTTGCTGCAGCCAGAGGCACCGCTGGACATGGGCAATAGCGGCACATCCACCCGCCTGCTGATGGGCCTGATCGCCAGCCATGCCATCTCAGCGACTTTTACCGGCGATGCCAGCCTGTCCAAACGCCCGATGGGCCGCGTCATCGATCCATTGTCACTGATGGGTGCGAGTTTTGAAGCCAGCGAAGGTGGCACATTGCCGCTGACCATACAGGGCGCTTATCCCGCCGTGCCGATCACCTATCGCCTGCCAGTGGCGAGCGCGCAGGTAAAAAGCGCGGTGCTGTTAGCCGGATTGAACACGCCGGGTGTAACCACGGTGATAGAGCCAGTCCCAACGCGTGACCATTCGGAACGGATGCTGCGCGGTTTTGGTGCACAGATAGAAGTGGGTGAAGAGGATGGCGCCAATGGTCCGGAACGCGTGATCCGCATTCAAGGCCCGGCTGATCTGAAGCCTTGTGATATTGATGTGCCGGGCGATCCATCTTCTGCCGCCTTCTTTATCGTCGCTGCGCTGATCACCCCAGGAAGCGATCTGGTGATTGAAAATGTTGGCCTGAACCCGACCCGCACCGGTCTGATCGCGGTTCTGCGCCAGATGGGTGGACAAATTGAGGAGCTGAATGCGCGCGAAGTGGGTGGTGAGCCAGTTGCTGATTTGCGGGTGCGCCATTCCAATCTCACCGGCATAGTGGTCGACCCGGCCATTGCACCTGCCATGATTGATGAATTTCCAGTGCTGTTCGTTGCCGCCGCATTGGCGCAAGGCACCACCACCACCTCTGGTCTCGACGAACTGCGGGTGAAGGAATCGGATCGCCTGTCCGTAATGGCCGCTGCGCTGGAACTGGCAGGCGCACGCGTAGAAGAACGTGAAGATGGACTGGTGATAGAGGGCACAGGTGGTGCCCCCCTGCCTGGCACCAGCGCAAATCCCGTCGCCACCCATCTCGACCATCGCATCGCCATGAGCATGGCCGTGGCGGGGCTTGCCTCGAAAAACGGTGTGGAGGTGGACGATACCGCCCCCATTCAAACAAGCTTCCCGAACTTTATGACTTTGCTTGCGGAGGCTTGCGCATGATCATCGCCGTCGATGGCCCCACTGCATCGGGCAAGGGCACGATCGCCAAGGCGCTGGCTGCCCATTTTGGCCTGCCGCATCTCGATACCGGCCTGCTCTATCGCGCCGTCGGGCGACAGGTGCAACTGAATGGCGGCGATCCTGACAATGCGGACAATGCGCTGGCGGGCACACAATTCCCAGATGAACTGCTGGATGATCCCGTTTTGCGCAATGAAGAAACTGGCGGGCTGGCAAGCCGCGTTTCCATCCACCCCCCTGTGCGCGGCGCACTCAACGCAAGACAGGTCAATTTTGCCAATCAGCCTGGTGGTGCAGTGCTGGATGGGCGCGATATTGGTACGGTGATCGCTCCGCACGCCGATGTGAAGCTTTTCATCACTGCCAGTGTGGATGCCCGCGCCATGCGCCGCTGGCTGGAGATGGCCGGGCGCGAGATCGATATTCCTCTGGCAGAAATTGAAGCAGATATCGCCGCAAGGGATGAACGCGACATAACCCGCGCGGATGCCCCCTTGCGAGCTGCCGATGGCGCAATCAAAATCGACACCACCCATATGGACCGCGATGCCTCTGTTGCTGCCGCGATCAAGGCCGTGATTGCTAAAACGGGGCAAGCAACTTGAACGCAGCATCCTTCCGGACCGGCTTGATCATCCTTACCCTGGCGTGGGTGGTGGCCCTCGTCCTGTCCGGCTGGCAACCCTATGACCGCGCGACCTGGTGGATGGAGGTGGCACCGGCACTGATTGCCCTGCCCATTCTTTGGGCCACGTCGCACCGTTTCCCGCTGACAACTCTGGCCATCACGCTCATAGCATTCCACGGGCTCGTCCTGATGTTGGGCGGCGCATATACCTATGCCCGCGTACCAATCGGCTTCACAATGCAGGATTGGCTCGATCTGGCGCGCAATCCCTATGACCGCTTCGGCCATTTCATGCAGGGCTTTGTCCCCGCCATCGTATTTCGGGAATTGCTGCTGCGGCTAAGCCTATTGCAGCGCGGCTGGCTCACCACAATTCTGATACTGGCCAGTTGTCTGGCGGTCAGCGCCACATATGAACTGATCGAATTTGGCGCAGCGATGGCGCTGGGTCAGGGAGCGGATGAATTCCTGGGCACTCAGGGCGACCCTTGGGACACGCAATGGGACATGCTGATGTGCCTGATCGGTGCGGCAACGGCTTTGCTGACACTCAGCCGCCTGCATGACCGGCAATTAAGCCGGGTCACGCGCTAAGATCAGGCACGCACAGCGCCAAGACGCATGGATTGGCGCTCTCCATAGGTCAGGCTTCGCCATACCCATTCGAGCGGACCGAAACGATACCGCGCCATCCACCATTTGCTGAACGCGATTTGAAACGCGAAGAAGGCAATGGCCAATCCCAGGCTCAGCGTTGCCCCCAGCCACGCCAACAGGCCCACACCAAAACCATAGATCGCAAACAGGTAGAAAAAGCTTTGCATCATGTAATTGGTCAAAGCCATCCGCCCGACCGCGCCAAGACCTGAAAGCAAGGTGTTAAACCGCCCGGCCAAATGCAATAAGACGATGGCAGATCCGTAACCGGCTGCCAGCATAAGTGTCGATGGTTGGTGAAGCAGCGCAGCGATCCATCGTGGCCCCAGTTCCAACACCCTGGAGACAGCGCCCGCCCCTTCAAGCAGCAAACCAAGCGGCAGGGCAATGCAGGCGATACGCAGGAATAGGTCACGATGGGCTGAAACATTGCCCAGCCACCCCTTGCGGAACACCCAGCTTCCCAGCAGGAACCGGCCAAGGATCTGCACCAGGAATGGCAGGATGACAGGCTTGGTCCACCATTCGGTGATCGTGCTCCGCACCAATTCGGCGACATAGGCAGGATAGTCAGCCTGAAGGAACAATTTGCCACGAATGGCCACGCCCTCATCTATATAGACACCCCACCACCTATCGCCATTCCACACCAGCAAAGTGAACACATGAAGGGTTATCGTGCCCAGCACCGCCATTGGCAGGCCCACGAACAACAACGTCCGGGTTGACCAATTGCGGGTAAAAAATAGGACGAAGCCCATCAGGGCATAGGCATGCAGGATATCGCCAATCCACAGCATGAAAACATCGATCAGTCCGAATACCATCAGGATCGCGATCCGACGCAGGAATATGCTGGCAGGCGCGCCATTTGCCTCAAGCCGTGACATGATATTGGCAAAACCAAACCCGAACAGCAGGGAGAACAGGGCCTGCGCCTTGCCCGACATAAGCCACATCGAGGCAAAGCCAACCCATTTGTCGATCTGGGCAGTGGGCAGGTGATCCAACGCATCTTCGGGAAGGATCAAGCCCACATGTTCATACAGGTTCATCCATAACACGCCGAACAGCGCAAACCCGCGGATCGCATCGATCACTTCAATTCGATCACCGGCCGCGATTGGACTTCCTGATGCCATAAACACCCCTTCCCCAGCGCGACCGTGATGCTGATTGCGCCCATTTACGGGCTTTTGCAATCCTGTCCTACATCGTTGATAATGTGCATGTTCTCCTGATGGCCGGAAGATGTTCATCAGACCCGCGGGAATTGCGCTATTGGACACTGTTCCATGTGTTCCATCGCGTAGGATTTGCCGCGCTGCATATGGCCGCAAATTGCTTGCCTTTTGCATCGCTTTCGCCTAGGCGCGCGGCCGTTCTCGCAATCTTCTGGTTGAAAGAACCTCTGCGGTGACATTCGGTCCCACAGAGATGTCGGCCTCTTGCCCCGTTGGCCTGCGTAATGGTGCGCAGAGACGGGTAAAGACCCCGGACAACCGGTGGCCGGTAGCAAATGTGAACAGGAAACCATCCTTATGACAACTTCTGCCAACCCAACTCGCGCCGATTTTGAAGCGCTCCTTAACGAACAACTTGGTGGCGCAGGCGATGAAGGCTTTGAAGGCCGCGTCGTTAAAGGCACCGTCACCGCAATCGAAAACGGCATGGCCGTTATCGACGTAGGCCTGAAGAGCGAAGGCCGTATCTCTCTGAAAGAATTTTCGCGTGGCGATGATGACCACGGCCTTTCCGTTGGTAGCGAAGTTGAAGTCTTCGTTGACCGCGTTGAAAATGCCGATGGCGAAGCCATGCTCAGCCGTGACCGCGCCCGCCGCGAAGCTGCCTGGGACAAGCTGGAAAGCGAATTTGGCGAAGGCAAGCGCGTTGATGGCCGCATCTTTGGCCGTGTGAAGGGTGGCTTCACCGTCGATCTGGACGGTGCCGTGGCCTTCCTGCCCGGTTCGCAGGTCGATATCCGCCCCGTGCGCGATGTCACCCCGCTGATGGACGTTCCGCAGCCTTTCCAGATCCTGAAGATGGACCGTCGCCGCGGCAATATCGTGGTTTCACGTCGTGCCGTTCTGGAAGAAACCCGTGCGGAACAGCGCAGCGAACTGATCGATCAGCTGAGCGAAGGCCAGGTTATCGATGGCGTTGTGAAGAACATCACCGATTACGGTGCATTCGTGGATCTGGGCGGCATTGACGGCCTGCTGCATGTCACCGACATGAGCTACAAGCGCGTCAACCACCCCAGCGAAGTCATCAATATCGGTGACACTGTGACCGTGCAGATCGTGCGCATCAATGAAGATACGCAGCGCATCAGCCTGGGCATGAAGCAGCTGGAAAGCGATCCATGGGATGGCGTGGCTGCGAAGTATCCTATCGGCATGAAGATGTCGGGTACCGTTACCAACATCACCGAATATGGTGCCTTTGTGGAAATCGAACCCGGCATCGAAGGCCTGGTCCACGTTTCCGAAATGAGCTGGACGAAGAAGAACGTTCACCCTGGCAAGATCGTTTCGACCAGCCAGGAAGTCGACGTTATCGTTCTGGAAGTCGATAGCGACAAGCGCCGCATTTCGCTCGGCCTCAAGCAGGCCCAACGCAATCCGTGGGAAGAATTTGCCGAAAAGCACCCGGTTGGCAGCGAAGTCGAAGGCGAAGTCAAGAACGCCACCGAATTCGGCCTGTTTATCGGGCTGGATGGCGATGTGGATGGCATGGTTCACATGTCCGACATCGCATGGGGCATTTCGGGTGAAGACGCCCTCGCCCTCCACCGCAAGGGTGAACAGGTCAAGGCTGTCGTTCTGGACGTTGACGTCGAAAAGGAACGTATCAGCCTGGGCATGAAGCAGCTCGAAAAGGGCGCGCCTTCTGCCGCTGGTGCAGATTCCGGCTCGCTGCGCAAGAACCAGACGGTTACCGTCACGGTTCTCGAAGTGCGCGATGGCGGGCTGGAAGTTCAGGTTGGCGACGATGGTGCAACCGGCTTCATCAAGCGTTCGGACCTCGGCCGCGACCGCGACGAACAGCGTCCTGATCGCTTCCAGGTTGGCAGCAAGGTTGACGCTATGGTCACCGGTTTCGACCGTTCGAAGAAGCCAAACTTCTCGATCAAGGCACGCCAGATCGCAGAGGAAAAGGAAGCAGTCGCACAGTTCGGCTCATCCGACAGCGGCGCATCGCTGGGCGATATCCTGGGCGAAGCACTGAAGGGCAAGAGCGAGTAATTGCTTACACCTTCCTCGATACCAGTCGGGGCATGAAATCTCGGAAAGGCCCGTTGCTTCAGTGCAGCGGGCCTTTTAATTTACGGCCATGTTACTAGATTGATTGCCATGCTTGAAATTCATCAATTCCCGTGCCTGTCCGATAATTACGGATATCTGATCCATGATCCCGCCAGCGGTGAAACCGCTGCAATCGATACTCCCGACGATGCGGAATATCTGAAACAGGCGGCAGCCAAGGGCTGGAAAATAACTCAGATCTGGAACACGCATTGGCATCCCGACCATGCTGGAGGAAACGAGGCAATCAAGGCCACGACAGGGGCCACAATCACTGCGCCTGCTGAAGTTGAAAAAACATCTCCTATAGACCGTGTGGTGAGCCATGGTGATGAAGTCGCGCTAGGCAATTCAACCGCACAGGTGATCGATGTGTCGGGCCACACCAACGGCCACATCGCCTTTTATTTGCCCGAGGCAGGCGTCGCCTTCGTAGGTGATAGTGTGTTCGCGCTGGGCTGTGGCCGCATGTTTGAAGGGCAACCAGACCAGTTCTGGGCCAGCCTGCAACGTATCAAGGCGCTTCCAGCAGATACGACGCTTTATTGCGCGCATGAATATACGCAATCCAACGCGAAATTTGCACTGTATGCGGATCCAGACAATGCCGCCCTGCAAACCTATTCCGAAGAAATTGATGCTGCCCGCGCGCGTGGCGAACCGACAGTACCTATGTCACTGGCACGCGAATTGGCCACCAATCCCTTCCTGCGCGCGGATGACCCTGCAATTCAGGCCAAATGGGGTGGCTCAACGCCTGTCGAAACATTTGCCGTTCTACGTGCTGCGAAAGACAATTTCTAAGCGCCCTGGCGTATTCTTACCCTGCCAATAAAAAACCCCCGCTCATGGCGGGGGCTTCTTTTTCACAATCGAAAGGTAGCGGTTTAAATCCCGGCAATCACCTCATCGGCCAGCTTGCGATCTGCATCTGCATTGTGGCTGCTCGCAATAAGCTTGCCCGCTGCCGTGGTGGCCGCAGAAACCGCGCTGGCGCGCACTTCATCTACCGCATCGCGTTCAGCGGCAGCAATCTTGTCTTCTGCCATACGCTTGCGACGTTCAACCATCAGTTTGCTATCAGCCTCTGCCTTCTCAACAATGGCTTCCGCCTCACGCTGGGCATTTTCCATCATCGCTTCGGCATGCTTTTCAGCATCCTTCATCTTGGCGGCATATTCATCACGCAGGGCTTCTGCTTCAGAACGCAGGCTCTTCGCTTCATCAAGCTGCTGCTTGATTGCGGCTATCTTGCTGTCGAGCCCACCAGCGATCAGCTTGGGAACACCCTTCCAAAGAAGGATGAGCAGAAAGGCCAGCATGGATACGCCAACCCAGCCACCGGGCCCGAAGACAAAGCTCGGTCCTTCGGCATGACCACCATCATGCTGTACGGTCATGGCCGTGTGATTGGCCCCTTCCATCGCATGTTCCATTTCAGGATCATCCGTGGTGAAGAGCTCAGGCGGTTGTTCAGCCATTGGCCAGGGCCTCCTTCACGGCAGCCTTTGCAGCTGCTGTATCCACTTTCGCGCCAGCCAGACGGGCGACGATATCCTGCGTCGCGTCGACAGCGACATCTTCAACTTCTGCCATGGCCGCACTGCGCGCTTCGGCGATGCGGGCTTCGGCCTCAGCCAGTTTCTTGTCGAGACGCTTCTGCGCCGCGGCAATCTTCTTCTCTGACGCGGCGGCCGCATCTGCCTTGGCCTTGGCGATCAGCCCCTGCGCAGCGGCGCGATTGTCGTTCTCTCGCTTGCGCCAGATCTCTTCCCGTTCATCAGCTGCATCACGTGCAGCCTGAGCTGCAGCGAGATCGCTGGCGATCTGCTGGTCACGCATGGCGATGGTATCCATCACCTTGGGCACCATACCACGGCCAATAAGGAAGAAGGTGATTCCGAAGAACACCACCAACCAGAAAAACTGGCTGGAATAGGTTTCAGCAAGCTGAGCTATCTGAGGCATGCGTCAGTGTCCGATTGATCTTTTATAAAGGGCGTTGCCGACCAGCCCGAAAGCCGGCCGACACGCGAATATCAGTTCGTCAGGCGACGAAGATCAGGATCATTGCAACGACGAATGCGAGCAGGCCCAGAAGTTCGGCGGCGGCGAAGCCGATGAACAGGCGACCCTGCTGGCCGTCAGCTGCACCCGGGTTGCGCAGTGCGCTTTCCAGGAACGAACCGAACACGTTACCCACGCCGATGGCGGCCATGCCGGCACCGATTGCTGCGAGGCCCGCACCAACGAGCTTTGCTGCTTCTGCGTCCATTTGAAAAACTCCTTTAGGTAAAACTGTAGAAAATGAAGGACGAAACTTAGTGAAGGTTCTCTGCGTCGTTGATGTAAAGCGACGAGAGAAGCGCGAAAACATATGCCTGGATGCCTGCCACCAGGATTTCCAGCGCGCAGATGGCAACCATCAGCACAAAGCTGGGAATACCAATAAACGCGCCCCAACCAGCCCCGGCAAGGTTCGAATCAATCACGAAGCTGGCCAGCACTTCCAACAGCACGTGGCCAGCCATCATGGCCACGAACAGTCGCAGGCCCAGGCTGAAAGGACGGAACATGAAAGAAATCAGCTCGATCATGAAGATCAAAGGGATCATCGGCACTGGCGTACCATGCGGCACGAACAGGCTGAAGAAATGAAAGCCGTGCTTCCAGAAGCCCACCGCCAAGACGATCACAAAGGTCAGAATTGCCAAAAGGCCGGTAATCGTGAAATGCGATGTGAAAGTGAAAGCGTGAACACCCACCATGGCCAACGGCAGAGGCAGCAGACCCAGCAGGTTGGCGAACAGGATGAACATGAACAGGCTGAAGATATAGGGCACATATTTGCGCCCTTCCTTGCCAATGTTCGCTTCCAGCAAATCATCAATGAAGCCAGTGAAGAATTCCACCGCCATCTGCCAGCGGCCCGGAACAAGCTGGCGCTTCATACCGCCTGCGACAAAAACCCACAGTGCCACAGTGGCAAACAACATCCACAAAGCGGAATTGGTGAATGCGATATTATATCCCGCCAATTCCCAGTTTGCCGAACCGAACATCGGTTCAATCGTAAACTGGTGCATCGGATCGACTTTGCCTTCGGCTGCCACGATCGCTTGGTCCCTAAACCTTTGTTACAACGCCTGAAAACCTGGATCAGTTAATCACTGCCAGAATTTTCGGGCGGAGTATTTGCCGCACGAATAATGTTCCTGAAGGCAACCGCTATTCCAAGGAACAGCATCACCAACAGACCCCATGGCGAAGTGCCGGCGAAATAATCAATTGATCCGCCAATCACCAAGCCGCCAAGAATCCCGCCAAGCAGATCAGTCAGTACCCGGTTGCCGCTGCGATAACTCGCATCAACCCCCTTCACCTGTGATCGGTTGCGTTCCTCTTCGCGCTCTTTCGCGGCTTTGAGCCGCGCTTCGAGCGCGTCGATTCGCGCATCCTCAGCAATGGATTCCCGCGCAGGTTTCTCGTCACTCATGCCAGCCTCCTGAATAGAGAACGCAAGGCACGGGCAAGAGGTACCCGCCCAGGGCGCCGCCCCCTTAGAAGGGGGGCATACCCAAGTCAACCGGCGTGGCAAGGGATTCAGCGGTTATTACGACCTAAGTACAAAGATAATGCAGCCTGCCCAGGGGTGCGCGAAAGTCACGGACAACGCGAATCACGCTGCGGTGCAGCATTGGTGCGCGTCTGCCAGCTGCCATCAGGTGCCTGATATTTTTCGCCAGGTTCGGTTTTCAGGATCAACTGACACCCGGCGGACAATGCATATTCTTCCAATGTGGCGTTATTTTCCTGCGCTTTTTGCGCATAGACAGCGCGGCGTTTGATATTGATGTCATTGACGATCCGGCGAAGATCGCCGGTTTCCGCCCCCACAACTCCAAGATAGCCGTCCATCTTCTCGCCGATCTGGCCCGCAGCACGGGCAGCAGAATAGGCCGGATCGCGCTGAGCCAATGCGGGCTCGGCAACTGCCATCAGCCCCAGAGCGGCAATGGCGCCAGCAAGGGCAAGCTTACGGGTGAACTGGTTGGCCGTTTTCATAAGTCTGGTGCCTTCCATCAGAAAATATCTGCATTCTCTTCAATCGTGTTGGCCGCATCTTCGGCCAAACGGTAAATCACTTCCTGCCGGATGTTGATATTGAGCTCTATCACGATCGGCTTGTCAGGTGCTGAGACGTTAATGCAGCCGCCCAATCCCAATAAAGCCAACATCGTGACGGCACAAACCGCCCTTCCGGCCCCGCTCCGCTGCATCATGCCCTGCCCCGCCTGCTCAATCATGGCGGGATGTGTGGCATTGCCGCATGGAACGGTCAATTCACTGGCTTTCATGGCATGCTCTCGCTTTCCTGGCGCTGAATGGCTGGTTCATCATTTGTGTCAGATTGGGGTGTACCGGGCGGCTTTGGCGCTGCCGCAGGCTGAAACCTCTTTCCATCATCGCGCATCAGGCCCAATTCGCGCGGGTCACGCACAAAGGCCGGGTCATACATGGATTTGAGGCTGGTAATCAGCTGGTAGAAAGGGGCGCGTATATTCACCCTGAATTGAAGTGGCAGTTTTGCGATCTGTTTCGTCACCAGATTGCTGGAGGCACCTGTACCCTGCCTGACCCCGTCAAATCTCACCTTAGTCACAATCTCGCCCGTCAGTGGCCCGTTCATTTCAATCTGCATCTGGTTGAAATCGAGTGAACGCAGGGACTGGAAGGCGAAATTGCCCATTGCTGACAGGTCTTCATAGGTGAGTTCACCAACGTAAGAGAGATTACCACCAGGAGGTCGTGAAATCAGCAAGCCGCCTTCAATCTTGCCATTGCCCATTTCATCAAACACAATCGGCACAGTTCCATCAAATTTGCCACTGGCGGTGAGGTTGCCCAATTCCATAGTGGCAACGAATTCACCCGCATCCGCACCAATAATCTCGATGACATAGCGCCGTTCCTCACTCGCACCGATGTTCAGATTGACTGGGCGCAAGATCAGGCGTCCACCCATGAAAGGCCATTCGCCACCTTTCAAAGCAACAAATTGCGCATCGCGCAGGTCGAATGTCAGCTCGCCATCCAGCACTTCGATCCCCGGATTGATCGAACCGATATGGACTTTCTGATCCGGCGCAGTGGTTAGATTGAGAAGGTCCGTAAACTCCACCGTGCCAAACGCCCCCTGGACCGGCCCGAATGCTGCCGCAAAATCCAGCCGGTCGCTGCTAATGCGGCCGGAACTGGTTATACCGGCATCATTCCAGTCTATCCGTCCACTGCCAGTGATCACACCATCTGCAAGCGCGATAACACCCTTGGCTAACACACTCAGATCTTCTGGCTGGAGATCTTCATCAAAGCGCAGTTCATCCACAGCCAGATCGGCATGGCCAGTGCTGTTGGAGAGATTGTGGCGAATATCGGCGCGGGTCACCACACGGTCACTGGCCGGATGGCGCAAATTGGCCTGAGCAATGATGATGCTATCGGCCAAACTCAGAGTGGTGCCGCGCGCGGTCAATGGTTCGAAGCGTTGTGGATTGTTTCTGTCCAGCAGGCGGAATTGAGCCTGATTAAGGCTGAGAACATTGTCCTCATAGCTCCATGTCCCTGCGGCATTGGCAATATCAAGTGGCACCGCAAACAGGCGCACATCCGCCTCGCTGAATGTGCCGCCTATAGATTCCCCCAAAGTGGCATCGAGGTTTGTCAGCACAAAACGGCTTTCCTCGCCCTTGGGCCCCAATGCCACCTCAATACTGCGCGCTGTGGCGTTACCCGGCCATGCGAAACCTATCGGGCCAGATTTCAGATCAATTGGTGTGCCTGCAAACTGGCCAGATACATCCAGCGTCGGGATGCCAGCGGCGATACGCAATCCCGCACGATCGCTGCGAATGATCGCACCGTCGCGTGGCGGGCAAAGTTTCACAATACGCTGGTCCAGCACAAGATCAGCCAAGGCCAGCTTACCAAAGCTGACATCTGCACAGCTACGCCAAAGCGACAGTCCCTGCACACTCGACCAATTGCCGCGCACAGGCAGGCGCAAATCGCGTACCTCGCCCCCCGGCAGGGCACCGCTTGCCTCTATCCGCCCGCCGAATCCCAAGGCTCCACTTGGTTGCTGTGAAATTGCCAGCGCGGGAATTGCCAGTTCCGCATCGCCCGCACGGTATGGGTCCATCTCTATATTCAGGACAACGTCCGATCCCCTGCCCTGCTCCATCCGCCCGCGTATATGCGGCAGATCTGCCCCATCGCTTGCAAAACTGCCCGATATGCGCGGCCCACCCTCACCTTTCTGCACCACATGAAGTCGGGATAACGACAGGATCAATGTGCCATTTGCGGTGCGCCATTGGGCATTGGGAATATTCAGGCTTTGCTCTTCTTTGTCATTGGATAATGCCAGCTCTGCCTTAAGCCCACTTCCCGGAACTGTTTGCGCCAACCCAGCCCGAAGTCGCGCGATCAATGGCGCGAACAGGGAACCCACTGCAGCTTGTTGCAATTCGGCCAATTGCCGGTCCGAATTATGGCCCAACTCTATCGCTTCACCGGATATTTGGGCATCCAGATCTAATTTCTGCGATGCAGCCCGAAAGCGCGCAGACCCAGCGGCATTGATCTGGCCGAAGAGCATATAGGGCGTCTTGGTATCGGAAGCCTTCAGATCATAGCGTAGTTTGCCCTTCCCATCGCGCCAATCGAAGCTACCCTTGCCATCTAACTTTTCAGCGGTGGAAGCTGCTGCCAGCAAACGCTGCGCACCCAGGCCCACCTTGCCTTGCAGCCCGGCAAGGTCGGCATCACCCGTCACATCAAGATCGGCATGCAATTGTGCCAGATTCAAAACAGCTTCACCGCAGGTCAGATCGCGCAGCCGCAAAGGTCCTGCAAATTGTGGCTTTCCTCTTGCTACGCTGACTGCGCCCACCAGCACTGCATGAGTATCGCATCCTCCAGCGGTTAATTGCGGCGCCGCCACAGCCATCATACCCTTAAAGCCGTGATCAAGTTCTCCCTCACCCTTGGCCTTGATCCCGATCACACCCAGATCGCCGGTAATCACCGCTTGTCCGTCCATCAATGACAGATCGAGATCAGGCAATCCGGCATGACCATCACTTTCAGCAAAAATCACCTTGTCCAAGATGCCGAAACTCAGCTGTCCATCGATATACCTGCCCCGCAGTCGGGGGCTGATAAGGCGCAAGTACCCTATCGTGGGCAACCCGAAACGTAAGCGCGGGGCAACTTCCAACCGTTCTATCGTCAGATCAGGATGCGCAGGGTCACCAATCACCAGATTTTGCAAGACCTGCCGGTCTGGATCGATCGATACGATTTCATATGTCGCTTCCAGCCCCATCTCGCGCAGCTGCGAATCGATCAGATCAGTGGCGATATCTTCACGCGTGCTCCACCCCAGCATAATGCCGCCGCCCAAAAGCATGCCGAAAGCCAGCAAAGCACGCGTTCGCTTGCGCCGCGGCCAGAACTTGCGCGATGGCGGGGGATTAAAATTTGGCTCTTCTGCGTCCGCCATTTGCCCTTAGTCTTGCGCGCATCGCCAGCCAAAGGCAATGCTGCGTTTCTATCGTAATGTCGGGGCAAAGCTTGCCGCAAGCTGAAGAAAAATCTGGTAAACATGCAGGCATGGGCCACCGCGCCCGCCTGCGCGAATGCCTGCTGAATGGCGGGGCAGAGGCGCTGGCTGATTACGAATTGCTGGAATATCTCCTCTTCGCCAGCATCCGGCAGGGCGATACCAAACCGGTGGCAAAGGCGCTGATCAAGCATTTCGGGTCTCTCTCTGCCGTCCTCAATGCTGATCCCGGCGCATTGCAACAGGTTGATGGAGTGGGGGAAATCAGCGCAGCCGCACTGAAAAGTGTGTCACTCGCCGCTCGCCGCATGGCCCGTGGTGAAGTGCAGAACCGCCCCGTATTGGGCAGCTGGCAGGCGCTGCTGGATTATCTCGCCATTGATATGGCACATCTGACGGTGGAACGGGTGCGTGTGCTCTATCTCGACGCGCGCAACCGGCTGATAGACGATCATCATTTCGGCGACGGTTCGATTGATGAGGCAGCAATTCACCCACGTGAAGTGATCCGGCGCGCACTGGATGTGGGATCAAGCGCGTTGATCCTGGTTCACAACCACCCCAGCGGCAGCCCGGAACCCAGCCGCGCAGATATTCAGATCACCCGCCAGATAGCTGAAGCAGGCCGATTGCTGGGCATCACCATCCATGACCATGTTATCATTGGGCGCGAAGGACATGTGAGTCTGAAGGCCAAGGGGTTGATCTGAATCACCATCACGCCTAGCCGCGCGGGCAATTGCAACACCTGTCCGGAGTCACCGATGGTCCCCCGTTATGCCCGCCCTGCCATGACCGCGATTTGGGAACCCGAAGCGAAATATCGCATCTGGTTCGAGATTGAGGCACATGCCACGCAAAAGCTGGCCGATCTGGGCGTGGTGCCCGAAAGCGGGCCCAAGGCACTGTGGGACTGGTGGGCGACGAATCCCAAGGTCGATGTGGAAGCGATCGATGCGAAGGAAGCCGTGCTTAAGCATGATGTTATCGCCTTCCTTGATTGGGTGGCGGAACAAGTCGGGCCAGAGGCACGTTTTATGCATCAGGGCATGACCAGCTCCGACGTGCTCGACACCACACTGGCAGTGCAATTGTCGCGCGCGGCCGATTTGCTGCTGGAAGATCTCGATGGACTTTTGGCTGCAATCCGCCGCCGCGCGGAAGAGCATAAATACACCCCCACCATTGGCCGCAGCCACGGCATTCATGCCGAACCCGTCACTTTCGGCCTGAAACTGGCGCAGGCCTATGCCGAATTTGACCGGTGCAAGAAGCGCCTGATCGCTGCGCGTGAAGAAATTGCCACCTGCGCTATTTCCGGTGCGGTGGGCACTTTTGCCAATATCGATCCGCAGGTGGAAGAATATGTCGCGGAAAAGCTCGGCCTGACGGTAGAACCGGTTTCCACTCAAGTGATCCCGCGTGATCGCCACGCCATGTTCTTTTCCGTGCTGGCCGTCATTGCCAGTTCGATCGAGCGGCTGGCCGTTGAAATTCGCCACTTGCAGCGTACCGAAGTGCTGGAGGCAGAGGAATATTTCGCACCCGGCCAGAAGGGTTCTTCGGCCATGCCACACAAGCGCAACCCGATCCTGACCGAAAACCTGACCGGGCAGGCACGCATGATCCGTTCATACGCCATGCCTGCACTGGAAAATGTCGCGCTGTGGCATGAACGCGATATTTCGCACTCCTCGGTTGAACGCTTCATCGGCCCTGATGCCACCATCACGCTGGATTTTGCGCTGGCGCGCCTGACCGGCGTGGTCGACAAACTGCTGGTCTATCCAGAACGGATGCAGAAAAACCTCGACCGGATGGGCGGGCTGGTTCATTCGCAGCGCGTGCTGCTGGCCCTGACGCAGGCTGGGATCACGCGTGACAATGCCTATCGCCTGGTACAGCGCAATGCGATGAAGGTGTGGGAATCGGATGGCGCGCTGTCTCTGCTCGACCTGCTCAAAGCTGACGAGGAAGTAACGGCCGCACTTTCAGAAGCCGTGCTGGAAGAAAAGTTCGACCTCGCCTATCACTTCAAGCATGTTGATACGATCTTCGCGCGGGTCTTTGGCTAGACTCATCTGCAGAATCGCTTAGGTTTGGGCACTTACTCAAGCAAAGCGGGAGAAAATCACATGCAAATCGTGCGAACGGTCGTCTGGGTACTGATCCTGTTCGGGTTGCTGACCTTCTCCTTCTTCAATTGGGAGCCGGTGGCAGTCACCCTGTGGGGCGATCTGGTGCTGGAAACCAAGGTGCCGATGCTGGTGATCTTCTCTTTCCTACTGGGTCTGGTGCCCATGTGGCTGCTGCACCGCACCGCCAAATGGCGGTTGGACCGGCGCATTCAATCTCTGGAAACAGCGGCGCGGTCCAATGCCCTGTCACGCCACGAGCCGACTTCGACGCCTGTGCCCTCCGCATCTGCCCCACTCACTCCATCTGAAGACAATCCTGCATGAGCAATCCGATTTACCTTGCACTTGATCTGCCCCAGATTGAACCTGCCAAGGCACTGCTGAACAAGGTGAAATCGCATATTGGCGGGGTGAAGCTGGGGATGGAATTCTTCTATCACCATGGGTACCATGGCGTGCATGAAATTGCCCATATGGGCATTCCGATCTTCCTTGACCTGAAGCTGCATGACATCCCCAATACGGTGGCAGGCGCGATGCAGGCGATCCATGTGCTGGAACCTGCCATTGTCACTGTCCATGCCAGTGGCGGACGCGCGATGATGGAAGATGCCAAGGCGGCAGCAGCAGAAGGCTGCAAGGTGGTAGCGGTTACCATGCTCACCAGCCTGGATGAACGTGATCTGGTGCGCACCGGCGTTTCGGGCAGCGCGCATGATCAGGTTATGCGACTGGCTGATCTGGCTCAGGAAGCTGGGTTGGATGGCGTCGTGTGTTCGGGGCAGGAAGTGGGCGCGGTGCACAAGCGATGGAAGGATGGCTTTTTCGTCGTCCCCGGCCTGCGCCCTGGTGGCAAAGCAAGCGCCGACCAGAAGCGTGTCGTCACCCCGCGTCAGGCACGCGATGATGGTGCCAGCGTACTGGTGATTGGCCGCCCGATCAGCCGCGCGGATGATCCGTTGGAGGCCGCGCGCGCCATCGAAGCGACGCTTTAGGCTTAGGCAATGCCCATACAGATCAAGATTTGCGGGCTATCGACTCCTGAAACGCTCAAGGCCGCGATGGATGCGGGGGCAAGCCATGTCGGGTTGAATTTCTATCCGCCTTCGCCCCGTTATGTTTCGCCAGAACGCGCCGTTGAACTGGCTGCATTGGCTGGCAAGCGCGCGGGAAAGGTCGGCGTGTTCGTCAATGCCGATGATGAATTTCTTGGCGCGTCGATTGCAGCAGGCGCATTGGATGCAATCCAGCTGCATGGCGCAGAAACACCGCAACGCGCTCGTGAAGTGCAATCCAAATTCGGCCTGCCGGTTTGGAAGGCCCTGGCTGTTTCTACTGCTGAGGATGTGGCCAAGGCTCGCGATTATGCCGATGCGGTCGATCTGATCCTGTTCGATGCCAGGACACCCAAGGGTGCTTTACCCGGTGGTATGGGCCTGTCCTTTGACTGGTCATTACTCAATGATAATCACGGCGCGACCCATTGGGGCCTTGCAGGTGGGCTTACCCCTACCAATGTAGGCGATGCGATCCGCGCTACGGGAGCAACGCTGGTCGACACTTCATCCGGTGTGGAAATTGCGCCGGGTGTAAAGGATGTGGACTTGATCCGCGCCTTCTGCAAAGCGGCGCTGAACAATTGAGTACCACTTCCGCACACCCCGAGCTTGTCGAAGGGTTGCAGTTCCTTATTAGCAAGGCAGGGCTTCGACAGGCTCAACTCGGACGGATTTGATTTTGGAAACGAAACCCAACACATTTCGCAACCAGCCCGATGATCGCGGGCATTTCGGCCAGTTTGGCGGGCGTTATGTTGCCGAAACGCTGATGCCGCTGATTCTGGATCTGGAACAGGCATACAAAACGGCCAAGGCAGACCCTGCTTTCAAGGCCGAGTTTGACGATCTGATGGAGCATTATGTTGGCCGCCCCAGCCCGCTCTATTTTGCTGAGCGACTGACAGAGGCGCTGGGTGGCGCACAAATCTGGTTCAAGCGTGAAGAGCTGAACCACACAGGTGCACACAAGATTAACAATTGCATCGGGCAGATCCTGCTCGCCATACGTATGGGCAAGACCAAGATTATTGCCGAAACCGGCGCGGGTCAGCATGGCGTGGCCACAGCCACCGTATGCGCACGCTTTGGCCTGCCTTGCACCATCTTCATGGGTGCAACCGATGTGGAACGGCAAAAGCCCAATGTGTTCCGCATGAAACTGCTCGGCGCGGAAGTGATTCCTGTCACTAGCGGGGCTGCCACACTGAAGGATGCGATGAATGAGGCGCTGCGCCACTGGGTCGCCAATGTGGAAGATACGTTCTACATCATCGGCACTGCGGCTGGTCCTCATCCCTACCCTGAACTGGTGCGCGATTTCCAAAGCGTGATCGGCAAAGAAGCGCGTGCGCAATTGCTCAGCCGCACCGGGAAATTGCCCGACCTGCTGCTGGCGGCAGTCGGCGGCGGTTCCAACGCCATCGGCCTGTTCCACCCTTTTCTGGATGATCCCGATGTCGAGATGATCGGCGTCGAGGCAGCAGGACATGGCATTGAAAGCGGCCAGCATGCCGCCAGCCTGAGCGGTGGTGTTCCCGGCGTGCTTCATGGCAACAAGACCTATCTTCTTCAGGATGATGACGGCCAGATTACCGAAGCGCATTCGATCAGTGCCGGGCTGGATTATCCCGGCATCGGCCCGGAACATAGCTGGCTGCATGAAATCGGCCGGGTGAAATATATGCCGATTACGGATGATGAAGCGCTGGAAGCGTTCCAGCTGACTTGCCGGTTGGAAGGGATCATCCCTGCCCTGGAAAGCGCACATGCTTTGGCCGCTCTACCACAGTTGGCCAAGCAATATCGTGACGATCAGATTATTCTGGTGAATGTCTCTGGCCGCGGCGACAAAGACATTTTTACCGTTGCGGACGCGCTGGGAGTGGAGATGTGAGCCGCTTTTCAAACGCTTTTTCGCAAACACGTGCTGCGCTCGTCTGTTTCATCACCGCTGGCGATGGCGACACCGCGGCCAATCTTGATGCGTTGGTCGCAGGCGGTGCCGATGTAATCGAGCTGGGCATGCCCTTCACAGACCCTATGGCTGATGGCCCCGCCATTCAGCAGGCCAATCTGCGCAGTCTGGGTAAGGGCACTACCACGCGCGACGTATTGCTAATCGCCAATGAATTTCGCGCCCGCCACCCCAATGTGCCGCTTGTGCTGATGGGTTATGCCAACCCCATGATAGCACGTGGTGCGGAATGGTTTGCAGCAGAAGCAAAGGGTTGCGGTGTCGATGGCGTAATCTGCGTTGATATCCCGCCAGAGGAAGACCCCGATCTGGGCCCAGCCCTGCGCGCGCAAGGGATTGACCTGATCCGACTTGCCACCCCTACCACCGACCAGGCGCGCCTTCCAGCCGTGCTCAACGGATCAGGCGGCTTTGTCTATTATGTCTCTGTCGCGGGGATTACCGGCAAACAACAGGCCGCGCAGGCGAGTATTGAGGATGCTGTGGCGAGGTTGAAAGCTGCGACAGACCTGCCCATTGCCGTGGGATTTGGTGTGCGGACGCCTGAACAGGCTGGTGCCATTGCCAAGGTGGCTGATGGTGTTGTGGTAGGCTCCGCCCTCGTCGATATCGTCGCCGAACACGGTACAAAAGCACCGGAAAAGCTGCGCGAACTCACCTCTGAGCTTGCTCAAGCAGTGCATAATGCGCGATAGGGCAGCGTCATGAGCTGGTTAACACGTGTTCGCAATTCGCTGGGCCTAAGCCCCAAGCGCGCCACAGAGAAGGATCTGTGGATCAAATGCCCTTCCTGCCAGGAAATGCTGTTTACGAAAGAATATCAGGAAAATCTGGCAGTCTGTCCGCGCTGCGACCATCACGGCCGCATTGGCGCTGATGAACGGTTGGCGCTGTTGTTGGATGAAGGTTTTGACCTGCTTGCACAGCCCCAGGTCAAAGAAGATCCGCTGAAGTTCCGCGATACCAAGAAATATACTGACCGGCTGAAACAGGCACGCGCGAATAATCCGCATGAAGATGCGTTTTCAGTGGGTTCGGGCACGATTGACGGGCATAATGCAGTCGTTGGCGTGCAGGATTTCAGCTTTATGGGCGGATCGATGGGCATGGCCGTTGGTATGGCCTTTTGCGCAGGTGCCGAACGCGCGCTGTCCCGCAAATGTGCCTATGTGGTTTGCACGGCAGCCGGTGGCGCACGCATGCAGGAAGGCATCTTGTCACTTATGCAAATGCCCAGGGCCACCGTGATGACGCGCCGTCTGCGCGAAGCTGGCCTGCCCTATATCGTTGTACTGACCGATCCGACCACGGGCGGCGTAACGGCCAGCTATGCGATGCTGGGCGATATCCATATTGCAGAACCGGGATGCCTGATCGGCTTTGCCGGACAGCGTGTGATCCAGGATACAATCCGCGAGAAACTGCCGGAAGGGTTCCAGCGCGCGGAATACCTGCACAAGCACGGTATGGTAGACATGGTGGTGCACCGTAAAGATCTGAAGGCACAGCTGGCAAACCTGCTGGACTTTCTTCAGCCGCGCGCCGCAGCCTGATACAGTCATGAAGGATTTCGGACGCTCGGACGATCCGCGCGTCCAGGCGCAGCTTGACAGGCTGGCAGCTTTGACTGTTCCACAGGGGCGGCTGGGGCTGGATACAATTCGCGCGTTGATGGAACGATTGGGCAATCCCCATCGCAAACTACCACCCGTTTTTCATGTAGCCGGAACCAATGGCAAAGGATCAACTTGCGCTTTCCTGCGTGCCATTCTGGAGGCGGAGGGGTACCTAGTCCATGCAACCACCAGCCCGCATCTGGTGCGTTACAATGAACGTATCCGGCTAGCTGGTGAACTGATTTCGGACGCAGCATTGGCTGCGTTGTTGAAAGAGGTTCTCGATGCTGGAGAGGATCTGGCACCCAGCTTCTTCGAAGTCACCATCGCCGCTGCCTTCCTCGCTTTCAGCCGCACATTCGCCCAAGCCTGCGTGGTTGAAGTGGGCCTTGGCGGTCGGTTTGACGCTACCAACATACTGGAACCAGACGTCCTTGCTGCATGCGGGATTGCCGCACTGGGAATTGACCACGAACGGTTCCTGCTTGCACCAGAGGATGGCGTACCAGAACAACCATTGGCCCGGATCGCATTTGAAAAGGCAGGCATTGCCAAGCCCGGCGTCCCGCTGGTGTCGCTGGATTATCCGGCTGACGCGATGGAAGAAATTGTCAGTGCAGCCAACCGCATGAATGCCCCCCTAATGATGCGCGGTGATGGTTGGGATGCGTCAGTTGATGAAAGACTGACCTATCGTGACAGTAAAGGCGAGCTCACTCTTCCTCTCCCCAGCTTGCCCGGCCCGCATCAGCCTGAAAATGCTGCACTGGCCGTGGCTTTGCTGCGGCATCAGCACAAGGTTCAGGTTTCCGCACAGGCAATGGTGCAAGGCATCACCAGCGCCACATGGCCCGCGCGACTGCAAAAGCTAAATCCCGGTCCGCTTATCGGCGCGCGTGAGGTTTGGCTGGATGGCGGGCACAATCCCAATGCGGCCGCAACGCTGGCGCGCCATTTTTCCGGGCAGAATGTGCATCTGGTGATCGGCATGATTGCGGGGAAGGACCCGAGTGGTTTTATGGAAACATTGAACGATATTCCCGCCAGTATCACCGTAGTTCCTGTGCCCGGCCATGATTGGTTTGATGCGACCTACTTCGGAACTGATGCCGCCAGCGCGCCAGATACTCCAACAGCCCTCACCGCTCTGCCGGATGACGGCTTGCCCGTGCTGATCGCAGGCTCACTTTACCTGGCCGGCGAAGTCTTGCGGCTGAACGATGAGCTTCCCGATTAAGGTTGTTCCTTACCCGCCGTACCCATGGCCGCATCGACCAGCCCGGCACGCATCATCCACCAGAACAACACGATCCCCGGCAAGGCCAGAATTGTGGTGAGCAGGTAGAAATTGACGTAGCCCACCGCCTCTATCAGCGATCCCGCCGTCGTCCCGGTCAACAGGCGGCCCACTATACTCGCGCCTGCGCTGATCAGCGCATATTGCGCGGCGGTAAAGCGCAGATCGCATAGAGCAGAGAAATAGGCGACCACCACGACCCCGCCGTACCCGCTGGCGAAATTCTCAAACCCGATTGCGCCAGCCATGCCCCAGTTGGAATGGCCCGCGGCCGCCAGTGCGGCAAAGCTGACATTGGAAATCGCCATCAGGATCAGCGCAATCAAAACAGATCGTTTCAACCCCAGCTTGGCATAGATAATCCCGCCGACGAAAACGCCCACGATCAACGCCCAGAAACCCACACCCACATCGTAAAGCGCGATCTCATCATTGCTGAAACCCAGATCATCAAACAGCAGGCGGAAGGTGAGATTGGCCAGCGTATCGCCGATCTTGTGAACCAGGATGAAGAGCAGCACCAGCCATGCACCTGACCGCTGGAAAAACTCCACAAATGGCCCGGCGATCGAAGCCCAGACTTCAGCAAAACCGCGCTTCGCATGGGTAACTGCATGCCTTGCAGGTTCGCCCAATATCAGCGCGGTCAGCATGGCGGGAAGCGCAAAGATCGCGCATACGGCATAAGCCCAATCCCAGCCCATGCGGCCAGCCACCACCAGCGCCAGAGCACCCGCCGCCGCTGCCCCGATACGCCAGCCATATTGGCTCATCCCTGAACCCGTGCCAAGTTGGTACGGCTTCAATGTCTCGATCCGATAAGCATCGATCACAATGTCAAAAGTCGCCCCGGCCAGCCCCAGCAGAACTGCGGAGGTGGCAGTCCAAATGATGTCAGCCTTGGGATCAGCCAGCGCCAAATTGACCGTGGCAGCCATTACAAGCAATCCAGCCACGATCATCCAACTGACCCGCTGCCCCAACCGCCCCAGCAGTGGCAGGCGTGCACTGTCAATGATCCACGCCCAAAGCGGCTTCAGATTGTATACGAAGAAGGCCAGAGTAAAGGCAGTGATGGTCGATTTTTCAATGCCATCTTGCGCCAAGCGGGTCGTCAACGTCGCGGCAAGCAGCGCGAACGGAAAGCCGGATGAAACGCCCAAAAAGAACGCAGCCAGCGATTCCTTCTCAAGATAGGGTTTGAAGGAATCCCAAAGCCCGCGACGTTGTGCCGGAACGCTCTGCTCCATTCCTTCAGACATAAAATTATTCCTCACATTAGGCCGGCGCAGACACTACCGGAAGAACATGGTAATAAGAACGCCATGTTGAATGTCGGCAAGCTAAAATCGCCACTTATCAGCTATTTTCCTGCTTCTGCATGCATCACCAACGTCGAACAGCGATTGCGCATGGCGTAAACAAGGCCTAACCCGCTGCTTATGTCTGATGCCCCCCGCCCCGAAGGTGAGCGTATCGCCAAATTGCTTGCCAGGGCTGGCGTCGCTAGCCGGCGCGAAGTGGAACGCATGATCGCCGATGGCCGTGTGGCAATTGGCGGGCTAGTGCTGGAAACCCCGGCGACCATTTTGAAGGATCTGTCTGGCGTTACAGTGGATGGCAAACCTGTCGCCAAGCCAGAGCCGACACGTCTTTTCGCTTTCAACAAGCCGACCGGGCTGCTCACTGCGGAAAGCGACCCCAAGGGACGCCCTACAATCTACACTGCTCTTCGCAATGCCCTGCCCAAAAAGACGCCCCGCCTTATGCCCGTTGGGCGGTTGGACATGAATACCGAAGGGCTGCTGTTGCTGACCAATGATGGCGAATTGAAACGGCAGATGGAACTGCCTTCAAGCGGAATCCCTCGCACTTACCGCGCGCGGACCTTTGGCGATATCACTCAAGAACAGCTGGAAGATCTGATTGAGGGGATTGAAATTGACGGTATCCAATATGGCAACATCGATGCCAATCTGGAACGCAGCACTGGCCGCAATCAATGGATCGAAGTCACGATTACAGAGGGCAAAAACCGCGAAATTCGCCGGGTTCTGGAACATCTGGGCCTTCAGGTCAGCCGTTTGATCCGCACTGCCTATGGCCCATTTGAGCTGGAAGATCTGGCCCGTGGTGCAGTACGCGAAATACGCAGCCATGAATTGGGCCGTTTCCGTAGTCAGCTGAAAAACCACTTCAACTGATGCGGGTTATTTCCGGCCAATGGCGCGGGCGTAAGCTGGCAGCGCCAAAAGGGGATGCAACCCGCCCCACAGCCGATCGCACACGCGAAACTCTGTTTTCCATGCTCACCAGCAGGCTTGGTTCTTTCGATGGGCTTTCTGTGGTTGACCTGTTTGCCGGATCTGGTGCGTTGGGTCTGGAGGCACTTTCACGCGGTGCAGCCAGTTGCCTTTTCGTGGAACAGGAAAAGTCTGCACAGGACGCTATCCTTGCCAATATCCGCACTTTGGGTGCATCTGGCACATCGCTTAACAAGGGGTCTGTCATGTCGCTTGGCCCCGTTCAGCAACCCTATGACCTGATCCTGCTCGATCCGCCATATGACACTGGCGCAGGCGCCGTGGCGCTGGACCGACTGCTGCGGCTAGGCTGGATTGGCGATGCGACATGGATGGCAGTGGAAACTGGCGCAAAAGAGAGCGTGAATGTTGCAGGACTGGAAGTCGATGCCGAACGAAAGGTGGGCAAGGCCAAATTGACTCTGCTCACACGTGTCTAGTCGATACAGATTGGCAGGGCTTGCGACACGCGCCGATGTTCTCTAACTGTTCACATCTTCATGAGTGACAACACCCCCCTCCCCACCGCACCTGGAAAAGCGCCAGTTCCTGCCTATGCCCAGCGGCTGAATCCGCCCCAGCGTGAGGCAGTTCTGACCACGGAAGGGCCAGTACTGATGCTGGCAGGGGCCGGTACCGGTAAAACGGCGGCGCTAACTGCGCGGCTGGCACATCTTGTGGCAACTGGTCGCGCCTGGCCAAGCCAGATCCTGTGCGTGACCTTCACCAATCGTGCCGCACGCGAAATGCGTGAACGGGTGGCAGGTCATTTGGGTGAGACGGTGGAAGGCATGCCGTGGCTGGGCACTTTCCATTCCATCTGCGCCAAAATGCTGCGACGCCATGCGGAACTGGTTGGACTGGAATCGAATTACACCATCATCGATACAGATGATCAGTTGCGGCTGCTGAAGCAGTTGATCACGGAAAATGATCTGGATGAAAAACGTTGGCCGGCACGCCAGCTGGCCGGATTGATAGATCGATGGAAGAATCGCGGCCTGAACCCGGATGATCTGGATGCGGTGGAGAATGAAGCTTACGCCAATGGTCGCGGCCAGCAATTCTATGACTTGTACCAAAAACGCCTCAAGGCGCTGAACGCCTGTGATTTTGGCGATCTGATGCTGCATATGCTGAACATCTTTAGGCGAGAGCGGGATGTGCTGGAACGGTATCAGCAGCAGTTCCGCTATATTCTGGTGGACGAATATCAGGACACCAACGCCGTCCAATATCTCTGGCTGCGGTTGCTGGCACAGGCGCACAAGAATATCTGCGTTGTCGGTGATGATGATCAATCCATCTATTCCTGGCGTGGGGCCGAAGTTGCCAATATCCTGAAGTTTGAAAAGGATTTCCCCGGCGCCAAAGTGGTCAAGCTGGAACAGAATTACCGTTCCACCCCGCATATTCTGGGCGCAGCATCCGGCTTAATCCGCAGCAATAGCGAGCGGCTGGGCAAGACGCTTTGGACTGAACTGGACCATGGCGAAAAGCTGCGCGTTATCGGCGTATGGGATGCGCCTGAAGAAGCGCGCCGCGTGGGTGAAGAGATTGAGCGGTTGGAGCGCGAAGGTGCCTCGCTCAACCAAGTCGCCATTCTGGTGCGTGCGCAATATCAGACGCGTGAATTTGAAGACCGGTTTATCCAGATCGGCATCAATTACCGCATCATTGGCGGTTTCCGTTTCTATGAACGCGCCGAAATCCGCGATGCCCTCGCCTATCTGCGGGTCATAGCCCAACCACAGGATGATCTGGCGTTTGAGCGGATATACAACCAGCCCAAGCGGGGGTTGGGTGCCAAGACGCTGGAAAAGATGCACCAGCACGCGCGGCGTACCGGCCTGCCGCTGGCCGCGGCATCGCTGCAACTGGCAAACAGCGATGAATTGCCCGTGCGTGCCGCAGGGACAATTGGTGGGATGATGCGGCAATTCCTGCATTGGCGCGAACAGGCAGAACTGATCACTCCGGCCGACCTGCTGCGTATGGTGCTGGACGAATGTGGCTATAATGAAATGCTGCAGAAAGAACGCACGACAGAAAGCGCCGGTCGGCTTGAAAACCTGTCAGAACTCGCTCGTGCGATGGAAGAATATGAAACGCTGGGCGACTTTCTGGAGCATGTATCGCTCGTCATGGACAATGATGCAGCCAGTGATGAGGAAACCGTCACGATCATGACAATGCACGCAGCGAAGGGGCTGGAATTTGACCATGTCTTCCTGCCCGGCTGGGAAGAGGGTGTTTTCCCCAGCCAGCGCGCGCTGGATGAAGGCGGGCTGGCCAGCCTGGAAGAGGAACGCCGGCTTGCCTATGTCGCCATCACCCGCGCACGGCGGCGATGCACCATCCTGCATGCTGCCAATCGCCGCATATACGGCCAATGGACCAGTTCCATCCCAAGCCGCTTTATTGAGGAATTACCGGTCGAGCATATCGATCAGGAAACCACTCTCACAGGTGGCAAATCGCTGTGGCAGGCAAATTGGAGCGAGCAGGATGATCCCTTCGCACATGTCTCGCAAACCCGGCCAGACCGCAGCGGCAACCGCGGGCCAGGTTGGCAGCGCGCCCTATCCACCGGGTTTGAAACACGCCCCGCTCGCGTGAAGGAGAGCACCCGCAGTGTAGCCAGTTTTGCGGCCAAGCCACGCACTGATATTGCGCTGGGTCAGCGCGTGTTCCACGAAAAATTCGGCTATGGCGTGATCACCGATCAGGAAGGTAACAAGCTGGAGATCGAGTTCGAACAGGCTGGAACGAAACGTGTGATCGACAGTTTCGTGAAGCTGGCAGAATAACGAATTCGCACCTAGGTTCGGGTCAACATGTCCGCACGCCTCGTCCAGATATACCTGCCCGAAACCCATATCTCCCTTCTGGAGGAGATACTTCCACTCCATTCACGCAGATTCTGGCGCGAAACCGTACCCGGCGGGCAGGAGAAATATTGCTGCATTGTCCAGCAGCGTTACACTGAAAGGCTGTTACAGGATCTGGAACAAGCCTTCACTGCCGCACCTTCCTTCACCGCGATCGTAGAGCGATTGGAGGCGGTCGTTCCCCCGGTAGAGGAAACCGCTGAGACAGAACTGCCAGCCCGGTCTGAGGTGCCGCCACCGACAGCATTGGAACGGTTCTTCAGCCGTGATCGTCTCAGCACGGATGAGTTGTATGACGATATAGAGGAAAGCCTACATATTCGGCCCAGCTACCTGCTGACGGTGACATTGTCCGCCATTATTGCTGGCCTGGGCATGCACAGCGGGCAGGTGGCTGTAGTGATTGGGGCAATGATCATTGCGCCCCTGCTGGGGCCTACCATGGGTATTGCGCTGGCCGCGACAGTTGGGAACGGCAAGCTTGGTCGTCAGGCTGCAACTACGCTGGCGACTGGTTGCCTGTTCGCAGCGCTGGCCGGTTTTGCATTGGGCAATCTGATGACGATTGACCCGATGGCAACAGAATTGCGCAACCGCACGATTGTCCAGCCCGCAGATGTTGCGCTTGCCCTTGCCTGCGGTGCGGCGGGCGTCCTGGCCTTCAGCCGGGGTGCCTCCCTATCGCTGGTTGGCGTGATGATTGCCGTGGCATTGGTGCCACCGCTGACCGCTGCGGGTATGTACACTGGGGCCGGATTACCCGCAGCAGGGGGCAATGCCCTGTTTCTGTTCGCGGTCAATCTGGTCTGTGTGAATGTGGCAGGCATCGCCATGTTCCTGATCCAGGGCTTGCCACCCAAAAGCTGGCGCATGACCAGCGGGATATTGGCCATCTGGGCAGTGCTGCTGATAATACTCACTTCAATGATGGCGGGCCGGATTTTTTTCGGACTGGGTTCGCTGGAGACAATGATTGGCCATTTGACACCCTAGGGTCAATTAAACGGCACTGATATCCAGGAAGCTGGGACGCGGGCCATTCCATTCCCCTGCGGGTACCGGTTCATCGTCATGGTCATCCCGACGACCGCGGCGTGCTTCAGGCCGTTCCTTGCGCGGCGCTTTTTCGCGACGTGGCCGCTCTGATCGATCATCGTCATCATCACGACGGCGTGATCGCTTCTCTTCGCGCGGTGCCTCTTCAACCTCAGCACTTGCCGCTTTCTCAACCAGCTCCACGCGAACATCGGATTTGCCGAACACGGGCACCTTTGCCCCTGTCAGCTTTTCAACATTGGCGATGGCTTCGGCATCTTCATCTGCGACAAAGGTGAATGCGCGGCCTTTGGCGCCTGCCCGCCCTGTGCGGCCAATGCGGTGGACATAGTCATCCGGGTGCCACGGCGTATCGAAATTGAACACATGGCTTACACCCTTGATGTCCAACCCGCGCGCAGCAACGTCTGACGCCACCAGAATATTGATTTCACCGGCTTTGAACCGGGCCAGTTCCTTGAGCCGGTTGGCCTGGTCCATGTCCCCATGGATTTCACCGCTGGAAAAACCGTGTCGTTGCAAGCTCGTATTGAGTTCGCGTACGGTAGTCTTGCGATTGGCAAAGATAATCGCGGTTTCAACATGATCATGCCGCAACAGCCAGCGCAGCGTTTCGCGTTTTTGGCGGTTGTTCACATTGATTTTGAAGGCGGTGATGTCCTTATTGGTGGATGCCGCACGGCTCACCTCAATCCGTTTGGGATTGTTGAGGAATTTCTTGGACAGTTTTTCAATCGGCGGCGGCATTGTGGCCGAAAACAGCAATGTCTGGCGCGTTTCGGGCAGTTTGGAGCAAATGAATTCGATATCTGGGATGAACCCCATATCCAGCATCCGATCCGCTTCGTCGATAACCAGCAACTCGCAGCCATTCAGCATTATTTTGCCACGCTCGAACAGATCCATCAGGCGCCCTGGTGTCGCGATCAATACGTCAACACCATCTGACAAAGCCTTGACCTGATCGCCCATCTGAACGCCGCCGATCAGCAGCGCCATCTTCAGATCGTGGTTCTTGCCGTATTTCTCGAAATTCTCTGCTACCTGTACCGCCAGTTCGCGGGTCGGTTCCAGAATAAGCGAACGCGGCATCAGTGCCCGGCGGCGGCCGTTCGCCAGCACATCGATCATCGGCAGCACGAAACTGGCTGTCTTGCCTGTACCCGTTTGGGCAATGCCGATCAGGTCCTTCATCATCAGGACGGCAGGAATCGCCTCTGTCTGAATGGGCGTGGGTGTGCTGTAACCGGCGGCTTCGACCGATTGGAGCAATTCTTCGGATAGGCCGAGATCGGCGAATGTCATGCGTTCAAGAATTTCCGGGTTTAAACGGTGCAACAATTGCCCCGTGTTGTGCAGATGCGAAATATCACGCGCCAGCGCCGCGCCCTTTGCGAAAAAACCCGCCCAAAGTCAAGGAAACGCGTCTCAGTGACGCACAATTCACGGTGCGACTGGCACCAATTCGCGCATCCGCTTCAACTCGCAATTGGCACCAGCGCGTGATTGCAGCTTGTCACGATCAACGCAAAGCTTCCCATCCTTGTTCTTTTCAAGATAGAAACCTGAATAGAAATCACGCGCCAGACAGGCCTTTTCCAACCGCGCACTAACCACACGGTGATCGCGCAAATACAGCATCAGCTGGTTACCGCTACCCGTCTGCACACCGGCAATGTTGTGTATGGGCACGCATTTTTCCATCTTGCGTTCTTCAAACCTTTGCGGCGCGGGTGCCCGCGGTAATTCTGCCATCAGATTTTGGCGGCCAGCCGGTTCACGTGGTGAGATTCGCACAACCACCCGACGTTCGATCCTCACCTGGTTCTGAATGGGATCATCATATGGCACCAGCAGGATTTCACGTATCGTTTCATCAGGACGAGCTTCATTTGCTGTCTCAATCAACAGCGAGGTATCTTCATTCGCCGCGTCATTCGACGGCAGGTCACTGCCGCTTAATGGAATGAGCAGGGCCACGGGGGCAAGAAGGGCGAAAATTCCCGGCATATGGTGAAGCTGTCTTATCGATCCCTGATTGTAATTTTCATGTCTTGCCCCGCCTCTTAGCAGACAGAATTGAATGCTGGCTTAACCTCTGGTCGCTCAGACGCAAGTGCTGGTCAGCCCGATGACAATTGTGCCATAGGCGCCAGAATGAATGACGCAGCCGAATTTCTGATGCGAGTGGCCAAAGTTCTGGGCTCACGCGGCTTTACATCCGATGACGAGATAATCGATCCATGGCTGACCGATTGGCGCGGGCGGTATCATGGCAATGTCTTGGGCATGGCTTCCCCCACCTCTACGCAGGAAGTATCTGATTTTGTTCGTTTGTGTAGCGAATTTGGCGTGCCAATCGTACCCCAAGGCGGCAATAGCGGCATGTGCGGTGGGGCGACGCCAGATGACAGTGGGCATTCTGTGCTGCTTTCCCTGCGACGGATGAACCAGATCAGATCGCTTGACCCATTGTCCCGACAGGCAGTCTGTGACGCAGGCGTTGTTCTGCAGACATTGCACGAGGCTGCAGAAAAGAACGGCCTTCGCTTTCCGCTAACGTTGGGCGGCAAGGGTTCAGCAACTATCGGAGGTCTGATCTCAACCAATGCCGGCGGCACACAAGTGCTGCGCCACGGCACTATGCGCGCGCAGGTGCTGGGTATTGAGGCTGTTCTGGCAGATGGCAGCGTATTCAATGGCTTGGCAGCCTTGAAAAAGGACAATCGCGGTTTCGATCTCAAGCAATTGCTGATCGGTTCGGAGGGGACCCTGGGCATCGTCACCGCTGCCACGCTGCGGCTTCTGCCTGCGATTGGTGGGCGCGTGGTGGCATGGGTTGGGCTGTCATCAATCCAGCAGGCACGTGAGCTGTTGCTCCATTGCGAGTCAGTCGCCGATGATGCGCTTGAAGGTTTCGAAATATTGCCCGCCCATTGCCTGGAATCGGTCCTGGCATATTCCCCCGCAGCGAGGGCACCATTGTCGGGCGAACACGCATGGCATGCCCTTCTGGAATTCGTTGCAGGACCTGACCAGCTCGATCTTTTACCCACGCTGGTCGAGAAAGTGTTGGCAGGTGCAATGGAGCGTGAACTGGTGGAAGACGCGGTTCTTGCCAGCAATGAAGTCCAAGCCGAGGCATTCTGGCAATTAAGAGACGAAATTTCTCCTGCAGAACGCGCCATAGGGCCGGCAATGCAGCACGATATTTCCGTTCCAGTCGAACGAATGGCCGACTTCGTCGAATTTGCTGTCCCTGCGGTTGAGAAACAATTTCCTGATACCAGAGCGGTTGCCTTTGGGCATTTGGGAGATGGCAACGTCCATTTCCACGTTCTTGCTCCACCGAATGCTGTACGCGGCGTATGGGAACTGGCCGATGGCAAGGCGATCAGTGCTTTGGTGCATGACTTGGTCACTGAATGGGACGGATCGATCAGTGCCGAACATGGCATTGGCCAGATGAAACGAGACGAATTGGGCCGTTTGGGGGACCCTGTCGCTCTCGCCCTGATGCGAAATGTAAAGCAAGCCCTGGACCCACGGGGTATTCTCAACCCCGGGAAACTCGTGCCGCTTGCACCTGCTGACACGAACCACTAAAGCGCTGGGCATTCGGGTAGCCATAGCTGCTCGCTATCAATTTCAAACAAGTTCACATTTTTCGGAGAGTATTCATGGCCAGCGCGCCGCAGCCTACCCTGCCCCTGTTCTATAACGATCTTCTACCGCTCAACAGCCGCGACCACAAAACGTGGAGAAGCAAAACTTTCGAGAATGCACGCTTTCTTGACGGCACGCATGCCATCCCTTTGACGGTGGATGAATTTGTCGATGCGCAACGTTATTTCCCAATTGTGTTTACCGCAGGCGAAAATCCCCTGCCGATTGCGCTTATGGGGCTGAACGAAGGGGTAAACACCTTCATCAAGGAAGATGGCCAGCTGGAAGAAGTGTACCTGCCGGCATATGCACGCCGGTATCCCTTCATGCTGGCCAAGCTGAGCCCTGAAAGCGAAGATTTGTCACTTTGCTTTGATCCCACAGCTCAGATTGTGGGCGAATTTGATGAAGGCAATGCACTGTTCAAAGAAGATGGCGGTGCCAGCGATCACACCAATGGCATTCTCGAATTCTGCCAGCGCTTTGAAGAATCAGGCCAGCGCACACGCATGTTCATGGAAGAGCTGGCAAAGCTTGATCTGCTGATGGATGGCGAAATCGCGATCACGCAGAATGATAATCCAGACAAGCCTTTCATCTATCGCGGCTTCCGTATGATTGATGAGAAGAAACTGCGAGAACTGCCTGCGGACAAGCTGGCAGATCTGAACAAAAACGGCTTGATCATGATGATTCATGCCCATCTGTTCTCGCTCAATCTGATGCGCGCATTGTTCGCACGACAGGTTCAGCAAGGTAAGATGCCCCAGCCTCAGGCAGCCTCTTCCAACTAATCCAATTGGTTGAGTGAAAATAGTAATCGCAGAAAAGCTTGAATGCTTTGCTGCGATTACCTATCTATGTGCTGTTCGGGCAAGCATCCCTCATGGCTTGTTCGGACTGTGCGCCCCCTTTGGGCGCATATCCTCCCTGAACCTTGGCCACCTCGTGCATATTGCACGGGGTGGTTTTTTATTCAGCAGCTAGGGAATAGCTGCTGCCCTGGCCCAAGCGTATTGTGACATCAGCCAATTCACGCACCAGACCTGCCAACATATTGGCAATGTTTGGCAATCCTGGCCCAGTTTCAGCCAGTGAATGATCAAGATATGTCGTGCGGCAAATCTCCATTTGCATTGCGTGCAGGCCACGCCGTGGGGCAGAATGGCGCTCCAATACATATCCACCTGAATATGGGCGGTTATGGGCATTGTGGCAGTGCTTGTTATCAAGATAATGCAAAGCACGTGCTGAAAGCATGTCATCGCAAGATGTGCCGAATCTATCCCCCAATACGAATTGTGGCGCTTGGTCCTGCCCAAATCGGCGTTTCAGTGGGGGCATGGAATGAATATCCAGCAGCAAGGCCGCGCCCCAGATGTCCCGTAATGCCTCCATCTCCTGCGCCAGAGCCTGATGATACGGGCGATGAATTCCTTCAAGCCTTGCCTCCAGTTCCCTTACTGAAGTCTGGCCGCGCCAGATTTCACCATGGGCGGGCAGCCTTCGTGGAATAATCCCAAGCCCGCTTCGTGCGCGTCGATTCGCCTGCGAATGGCGCACAAAATTGCCCTGCACACCACTGACCATGTCCCAATCAACATCATCAGGCGCACGATTAAGGTCAATCATTGCGCGCGGGGCCTGTGCCACCAACAAGATGGCGCCCGTCTGCAACGCAACTTGCCGCGCCACTTCATCAACAAAGCGATCTTCCAGCCGCATACTGGCATAATCTGCACTGCGCATCTGGGCCAACACACTGCTGGGATATGCCCTGCCCGCATGAGGAACTGCGATGATGACGGGAATTGACGGTTCGTGCGGTGATTGCAAAGTAAAGGCTGGTCCTCTCCCCCCGGGGATCGCACCGCCAGTCATCAGCCGCGAATCGTTACCGTTTTCTGCGTTAACCGTCATAATTGACTTTGCTGCCCGCTCGGCAGGCCTGTGTCAAAGCGGGTCAACGCTATCCACGACAAAGATTTCTTAAACCATCTGCGGTAGAGATACGCTTATGAATCATATGTCGCCCCTGCGTATCCTTCTGGCCGAAGATGAAGAAGCAATGCGTTCCTATCTGGAGCGCGCTTTGACCAATGCCGGGTATGAGGTTGTTGCTGTTGACCGTGGCACAGCTGCTGCGCCCCTTCTGGAAGAACAGCATTTCGATCTTCTGCTTTCGGACATTGTCATGCCAGAAATGGACGGCATTGAGTTGGCACAGCGTTGTGCAGAGGTCAGCCCAAGAACAAAGGTAATGTTCATTACCGGGTTTGCTGCCGTTTCGCTGCGCGCGAATGAGGAGCAACCACGGGCAAAGGTGTTGTCAAAACCTTTCCATCTGCGCGATCTGGTGCTGGAAGTGGAACGCATGTTTGCTGGCCCGCAAGAGGTCAGCGTGTGATTTTTCCCGAATCGCTTGCACCATTGGAAAGTGCAAGTTAAAGGGCCGCCCTCCGCCAACGAAGGCGGCAGATCCGATGGTTCGGGCGTATAGCTCAGTGGTAGAGCACTATGTTGACATCGTAGGGGTCGCAAGTTCAATCCTTGCTACGCCCACCATCGGTCCAGTTTTGCCAGTCAGTTAACAATACAGTTGAGCAATGTTGCTCCTGCGCGACTTTTGGCGACCTTGCACATAGCCCAACCTCTGCTATGTCGCGCCGCAACCAATAGAAAACATCCCCAGGACAGACAGCAATTATGCAGAAAATTCAGGTTAAGAACCCGGTCGTCGAACTCGATGGCGATGAAATGACTCGCATCATCTGGCAATGGATCCGTGAACGTTTGATCCTGCCCTTTCTTGATGTTGACCTGAAATATTACGATCTTTCGATTGAAAAGCGTGACGAGACGAATGATCAGATCACTGTCGATGCCGCCAATGCCATCAAGCAATATGGCGTGGGTGTAAAATGCGCCACGATCACACCAGATGAAGCGCGCGTTGAAGAATTCAACCTCAAGAAAATGTGGAAGAGCCCGAACGGCACGATCCGCAACATCCTGGGTGGTGTGGTGTTCCGTGAACCCATCGTGATTGATAATGTGCCGCGCCTGGTGCCAGGTTGGACCGATCCCATTGTTGTTGGCCGCCATGCATTCGGTGACCAATATCGCGCTACCGACACGTTGATCCCCGGCAAGGGCGAGTTGCGCCTCGTCTTCAAGGGCGAGGATGGTGAGGAAATCGACCTGAAGGTGTTCGATTTCCCTTCAAGCGGCGTTGCCATGGCAATGTACAATCTGGATGACTCCATCCGTGACTTTGCCCGCGCCAGTTTCAATTACGGCCTGAACCTTGGCTGGCCGGTATATCTGTCCACCAAGAACACGATCTTGAAGGCCTATGATGGCCGCTTCAAGGATCTGTTCCAGGAAGTGTTCGACACAGAAGGTTTTGCGGAAAAATTCAAAGCCGCCAACATCGTCTACGAACACCGCCTGATTGATGACATGGTGGCATCTGCCCTGAAGTGGAACGGCAAGTTTGTCTGGGCCTGCAAAAACTATGATGGCGACGTTCAGTCCGATACCGTTGCACAGGGCTTTGGCTCGCTGGGCTTGATGACATCAGTTCTGATGACGCCGGACGGCAAGACTGTGGAAGCAGAAGCCGCCCATGGCACCGTCACACGCCATTATCGCCAACACCAGCAGGGCAAGGCAACCAGCACCAACCCTATCGCCAGCATTTTCGCTTGGACTCGTGGGCTGATGTATCGCGGCAAGTTTGATGAAACACCTGATGTGGTTCGCTTTGCCGAAACTCTGGAAAAAGTCTGCATCCAGACCGTTGAAAACGGCCAGATGACCAAGGATCTGGCGCTGCTGATCGGCCCTGAACAGAGCTGGCTGACCACAGAACAGTTCTTTGAAGCGATTGTGACCAATCTCGAAAAAGAAATGGCTAACTGGGCATAAGAAATCGCAGCCAATGCCTGTATCTGTTACGGGCAGTGCGCGGCATCAACCGGGGCGCGGCGTCATTTGGCACCGCGCCCCGTTTTGCATCTGAAACGCTAATGTGCTGCTTTATAAGCAGACAAGGGAATCAATGTGGCCAAACAGCTTTCTAAGAAACGTCCATCCGCGCGTGCCCAAGGCGAAAAGCTGGGCCAAGCACGGCTGATTGTGCGCCAGGCGATGATCAAGGACATTCGTGGCATCGCCGCATTGGTGCGGCGCACATATGATGATCTTCCTGCATACAAGCAGAGTGAAATTCGCGGCCAGATCAATAATTTTGCTGAAGGATGCTTTGTCGCCCTGCTGGATGAAACCATCGTGGGCTATTGCGCATCAATGCAACTGCCCGAACCAGTTGTGTTTGCGCCGCATAACTGGGACGAAATTTCCGGCAATGGCTATGGCAGCAGGCATGATCCCACGGGTGACTGGCTCTATGGCTATGAAATGTGCGTTGACCCCAAGGTACGTGGGGTTCGTATCGGCCGGCGTCTATATGAAGAGCGCCGGGCGCTGGCTGAAGAACGCGATCTGACAGGTATCATTTTTGGCGGGCGTATGCCTGGTTATTCCCGCGCCAGGCGTCGCAAAAACAATAGGGTAGAAAGCCCGCAGGATTACCTGGATCAGGTGCTGGCCGGTAAAATTCATGATCAGGTGCTGCGGTTTCAGCTAGCCAATGGTTTTGAACCCCAGGGCATCATGGAAAACTATCTGCCAGAAGATCGCCAGTCTGATGGCAATGCCGTGCTGATGGTGTGGCGCAACCCCTATGTGGAGCGTGACCAGCCAATCAAAACCCGTATTCCGCGTGGGGTGGAATCAGTCCGTGTGGCGACCTGCCAGCTACAGGCACGCGCAGTGAAGAACTATTCCGAGTTTCTGGGAGCAATCGAATATTTTGTCGATGTAGCAAGCGATTATGAGAGTGACTTCATAGTATTTCCAGAATTGTTTACACTGATGTTGCTGAGCTTTGAGGAGAAGGAACTCTCTCCACTCGAAGCAATTGAGCGGCTTTCAGAATACACACCGCGGCTGAAGGCGGATATTTCCGAATTCGCCATGCGTTATAACATCAATATCATTGCAGGTTCCCATCCAACACGAATGGATGATGGAGACATTCACAATGTCGCCTATGTCTGCCTGCGCGATGGTGCAATCCATGAACAGGAAAAGATCCACCCCACCCCCAACGAACGATATTGGTGGAACATCAAAGGGGGTGACAGGATAGATGTGATCCAGACGGATTGCGGGCCGATAGGTGTCCAGATCTGTTATGACAGCGAATTTCCTGAATTAAGCCGCAAGCTGGCTGATGAAGGCGCGCGCATCATATTTGTACCCTTCTGCACGGATAGCCGCCAAGGTTATCTGCGTGTGCGTTATTGCGGGCAAGCGCGGGCGATTGAAAACCAGTGTTTCGTCGTGCTCAGCGGCAATGTCGGAAACTTGCCCAATGTGGCGAATATGGACATCCAATATGCGCAAAGCTGCATTCTGACACCGTGTGATTTCCCCTTTGCCCGCGATGGGATTGCTGCTGAAGCCAGTGAAAATGTCGAAACGCTGACGATCAGTGATATCAATCTGGCGGATCTCAGCTGGGCACGTGCAGAGGGAACCGTGCGCAATCTGGCAGACCGCCGTTTTGACCTTTACCGCATCGAATGGGATGAGGAAGGCGACCATCCCGGTCGCACCCGACCACGCGCGCAACCACTGGGCCCGCATACAGTAGGTGGCGGATGAGTGTAATTGGGCTGGTGACATGTTGTTGAGCGGGCGCTAACCCCATAAAAATGGCTGGTGAAATCTCCCACTCCCCTATGCTGTCCGATGCGCTGGTTATTCTGGGCGCAGCGGGCTTGGTTATCCCGATATTCACCCGCTTTCGCATCACCCCTGTCATCGGTTTCATCCTCATTGGGATAGCTGTGGGGCCATTTGGCCTGGGCAAGCTGGTGTTTGAATACCCCTGGCTGGGACACATAACCATTTCCGATCCTGAAGGGTTGGAGCCATTTGCCGAATTCGGCATCATCCTGCTTCTGTTCACCATCGGGCTGGAACTGTCATTCAACCGTTTGTGGCAATTGCGGCGTCTCGTGTTCGGCTTGGGTGCAATGGAATTGATGACCATTGGTACTTCGATTGCGGTGGTTCTGTCGATGATGGGGCAATATTGGACCGGGGCGATGGCGTTGGGCTTTGCCCTTGCCTTTTCCTCTACCGCCATTGTGCTACCAATTTCCGGGACGAAATCCCCTGTTGGCCGTGCCGCTCTCTCCATGCTGCTGTTCGAAGATATCATGATCGTGCCGATCGTCTTCATCCTTGGCGCCATGGCCCCCTATGCGCAGGATGAAGGTTGGGAAGGGCTTGTCGGCACATTGTGGCAAGGCGGATTGGTTGTTGTGGCACTACTGGTGCTGGGCCGTATCGCCTTGCCGCGACTGTTTGCCCAGGCAGCACGCACCAAGAGCCCTGAACTGTTTCTGGCGGCATCGCTGCTTGTGGTTATGGGGGCAAGCCTGGCCACTGCGGCCACGGGTCTGTCGCCCATTGTTGGCGCATTGATCGCAGGCCTGCTGATTGCAGAGACCGAATATCACTCTGAGGTTGAAGGTATTATCGACCCTTTCAAAGGGCTGGCGTTGGGTATTTTCCTCATCACCGTCGGGATGAGCATCGACTTGATGACCATTTGGGATAATCTTGGCTCCATCCTGCTGGCAGTTGTGCTGGTTTTGACCTTCAAGGCCCTCGTCACTGGCATTCTTTTGCGGCTGATGGGCGCACGGCGCAGCACAGCAGCAGAAACGGGCGTGCTTATGGCCAGCCCCAGCGAAACCACGCTGATTGTCTTGGCTGCCGCCAGCAGTGCTCTCTTGATTCAGCCGGGAACGGCACAATTCTGGCAAATTGTGACCGCTATTGGGTTGACAGTCACACCGCTTCTGGCCCGGTTGGGCAGAGTCATCGCACGCCGCGTGGAACCAGCACCGGAATTGCCTGACGGAGATGCTGGCGAAGCACGCGTTATCATTGTGGGTTCTGGCCGTGTTGGACTGCTGGTTGCTGATATGCTGGATGCGCATGCCAAACCCTATGTCGCGATCGATTCTGATGCAGATATGATCCAATGGGCAAAACGCCGCGGCTATCGCGCCACTTTTGGGGACGCAGCAAGGGGTGATGCCCTGGCTCGACTGGGAATCGAAAACGCACTGGCTGTGGTACTAACCATGGACGAGCCTGTGCTGGCCCAGCGCCTGGTCAGCAAGTTCCGCCATACCTACCCAAATCTGCTGATTGTGGCCCGTGCGCGTGATACAGAGCATGCTGCTGCCCTATATCGCGCCGGGGCCAGTCATGCGGTACCTGAAACGCTGGAAAGCTCGCTGCAGCTATCAGAAGCTGTGCTGGTCGATATTGGCGTGGCTATGGGGCCCGTTATAGCCTCCATCCATGAAAAGCGCGATGAATACCGTGCCAAGATAGAGCAAGAAGGCGCGCTGGATTACAAGCCCAAGCTGCGTACCAGTACACTGGAACCTGAAAAGCTTTAGCCGCGCGTGGTTGCAGGGTCAGTTGGTAATCTCAGGCCTTGGCCAGCGCATCTTTCACAGCAGCAATCGCGGCATCAGCCTGACTGCCATCAGGACCACCGCCCTGAGCCATGTCTGCACGGCCACCGCCACCCTTACCACCCAAAGTTTCAACGCCAATACGAACCAGATCAACTGCGCTGAAACGATCGGTCAGATCATCGGTCACGGCAACAGCGCAGGCAGCCTTGCCATCGTTAACCGCCACAATGGCCGCTATACCTGATCCCATGCGCTGTTTCGCCTCGTCCAGAAGAGGGCGCAGTTCCTTGGGATTGAGACCTTCCAGCACCTGACCGGAGAATGTGACTCCAGAAATCTCTTCATCAGCCAACTGGGCGGCACCACCAACAGCGCCGCCGCCCAGAGCCAATGCCTTCTTTGCCTCAGCAAGTTCTTTTTCCAATCGTTTGCGTTCATCCAGCAACGCAACGATACGTCCGGGCACTTCTTCCGGTGTTGCGCGAACAGCACTTGCCGCTGCTTTCAACGCCTCTTCCCGGTCCACCAGCCATTGTCGTGCCGCCTCACCGGTCAGCGCCTCTATCCGGCGCACGCCCGATGATACTGCACCTTCAGAAATAATGCGGAACAGGCCGATATCGCCTGTGGCACGCACATGGGTTCCACCGCACAGCTCAACCGAATAGTTGCGACCGCCTTCGCCCTTGCGCCCCATGGAAAGGACGCGAACTTCATCGCCATATTTTTCACCGAACAGCGCCATTGCGCCTGCTTCAATCGCATCTTCCGGGCTCATCAGCGTGGTCGCGACCGCTTCATTGGCGCGAATTTCGGCATTCACCTCCGCCTCGATGGCGGCAATATCCTCAACCGAAAGCGGCTTTGGATGCGAAAAGTCAAAGCGGAACCGGTCATCCGATACCAGCGAACCCTTCTGCGTAACATGGTCACCCAGGCGATTTCGCAAGGCAGCATGGGCCAGATGGGTGGCTGAATGGTTGGCGCGGATATTGTTGCGCCTTTCGACATTAACCTGCAGCGAAACCGTGTCGCCCCGCTTGATTTCGCCAGCTGTGATATGCGCCTTGTGCGTATGAAGGCGCCCTAGCGGCTTGGACGTATCCGCTACATTGGCTGCAAAACCGCCAGGCGTTGTGATCATGCCAGCATCACCTGATTGACCACCACTTTCGCCATAAAACGGTGTCTGATTGGTCAGGATGATCACGTCATCGCCGGCAGAAGCAGACTGCACTTCCTGCCCATCCTTCACCAGTGCAACAACGCTGCCCTCACCACTCGTCGCTGTATAGCCGGTAAATTCCGTCGCACCTTCACGTTCGGCAATGTCAAACCAGACCTCGTCCGAAGCGGCATCACCAGAACCTTTCCAAGCGGCACGAGCGGCCGCTTTCTGCCGTTCCATAGCCGCATCAAAACCGCTGCGATCAACATTGATCCCGCGTGGGCGTAGTGCATCTTCGGTCAAATCATAGGGGAAGCCATATGTGTCATAAAGCTTGAATGCCGTTTCGCCGTCCAGTTCCCCGCCCTCACCCATATTGGCAGTGGCGTCATCAAGCAGACGCAGGCCTTTTTCCAGCGTCTTGCGGAATTGCGTTTCCTCACGCTCCAGCACTTCCTGGATCAATGCCTGACCACGCGCCAATTCGGGATAGGCCTGCCCCATTTCCATCACCAGGGCTGGAACAAGGCGATGCATCAGCGGTTCCTGCGCGCCCAGCAGATGGGCATGGCGCATTGCGCGGCGCATGATACGGCGCAGCACATATCCGCGCCCTTCATTGGAAGGCAAAACGCCATCGGCCATCAGGAAACTGGTTGAGCGTAAATGATCGGCTATCACGCGATGGCTGGCCCGCTGATCGCCCGCTGCCGGCACTCCTGTCAGGTTTTCACTGGCAGCAATCAGGGCTTTAAAAGTGTCGGTGTCATAATTGTCATGCACACCTTGCATCACAGCCGCGATACGTTCCAACCCCATGCCGGTGTCGATAGAGGGCTTGGGCAGTTCACCTGTGATTTCATCCGCAGTCTGTTCATACTGCATGAAAACCAGGTTCCAGATCTCTACGAAACGGTCGCCATCTTCCTCCGGGCTTCCCGGTGGGCCACCCCAAATATGATCGCCATGATCATAGAAAATTTCCGAACATGGCCCACATGGCCCGTCTGAACCCATGGCCCAAAAATTATCCTTGGTCGGGATCCGGATGATCCGCTGTTCCGGCAGGCCGCTAATCTTGCGCCAGAGATCGAATGCTTCATCATCCGTATGATAGACGGTGGCGGTCAGCCGATCTGCCGGGATACCCCACTCCTTGGTCAGCAGCGTCCAGGCGTGAACAATAGCCTGTTCCTTGAAATAATCGCCAAAGCTGAAATTCCCCAACATCTCGAAAAATGTGTGGTGACGTGCGGTGTAGCCGACATTGTCGAGATCATTGTGCTTACCACCTGCGCGGACACATTTCTGTGAACTGGTCGCACGCGGGGCAGGCGGCATTTCCAAGCCGGTAAACGCATTCTTGAACGGCACCATGCCCGCATTAACGAACATAAGCGTCGGGTCATTATAGGGCACCAGTGGCGCGCTGGAAATTTCGGCGTGATCAGCCCCCCCGAAATAATCGAGGAATGAGCGGCGGATTTCATTGGTCGACGTCATGCAGCGCAGTTAGGGCGTCAGAACGCCGCCGACAAGCCGCAAGCTTGCCTTCATCCCGCCAGAGCACGCACAATCCACATACCCGCAGGCATGGAAACCACTCCATCGGCCAGATTTCGCACCGCCAGAGCTTCCAAACCCCGCATAATCCGGTTGCGCAGCGTATCATCCGATTCCGCCAAAATACGAGCTGCTGGCCCGATTCGCTGGAAATACTCCAATGTATCCGCCACCGGATCAGGCCCGTCACCAGCAATCATCCGCACATCTACCGGTTCGAAAGAAATATCTCGCCAACCGGCTGCAGAAAGGATCGACCGAACCCATTCCTGATCAGCAAAAGCAAACGGGCCCGGCGCATGTGGATCGGGCACAATATCCGCCGGTGGCAACAACGCACCCACTTCGGTGAAGAAGGGACTGAACTTTGGTGCACGGAAACATGAAAATACCAAGCGCGCAGCGGGTGCGGCAAGCGCATGAAGATTTCCGAAAGCCGCAGGCGGGTCATCAAAAAACATCACGCCATGGCGTGACACCAGCAAATCAGGTGCGGTGGCGGACGCACCCCGCCATTCTGCCGCATTGGCAAGTTCGAAAGAAATATTGTCATTACCGGTTGCGCGCTCGCGGGCCGTCGCCACAAGATCAGGCGAAACATCCACTCCGCAGATCCGTGCCTGAGGGTTGCGTTGTGCCAGACACAGGGAAATTTCTCCCGCGCCGCAACCAATATCCAGCACGTTATCAAAAGGCTGATCAGCCATTGCATCAATCAACAGCGGTGTGAAATTGGCAAAGCTTTTATCGGTGCGCTGCCATTCACGCGCCCAGCTTTGGCCAACCCTGCCCTGCCATTCACCAATATCGGTCACCGAACTCTCCACCTTTCGCATTGCAGCACTGGTCACATGTCATCTGCGACACAACCAGCTTATGGTGATCAATATACAAAAGAAAAGCCGACGCGGGTCTGTGGGGTAGACTCCAGCGCCGGCTTCACATTTTTCCGGGCAGCAATTGCGCCCGCTTGAGGAATGAATCAGTCTTCCGCGTCCGGGCCCGTCATCATTTCCTCGGCGACTGCGTCGATGCGGCCGCGGATGGCGGCTTCCAACTTGTCGCAAACTTCAGGGTTATCTTTCAGATACTGCTTGGCATTTTCGCGGCCCTGGCCAATCCGAATGCTGTCATAGGAAAACCAGCTACCCGATTTTTCGACAATCCCGGCCTTCACGCCCAGATCCAGAATTTCGCCAATCTTGGAAATCCCCTCACCATACATGATGTCAAATTCGACCTGTTTAAATGGCGGGGCCACCTTGTTCTTCACCACTTTCACGCGGGTGGTGTTGCCAACAATGTCGTCCCGATCCTTGATCTGCCCGGTACGACGAATGTCGAGACGGACCGAAGCATAGAATTTCAGCGCATTGCCGCCCGTAGTTGTTTCAGGGTTGCCGTACATCACGCCAATCTTCATGCGCAGCTGGTTGATGAAGATCACCATGCATTTGGAACGGTTGATGGAACCAGTCAGTTTGCGCAGGCTCTGTGACATCAGGCGCGCCTGCAGGCCAACATGAGAGTCGCCCATCTCGCCTTCGATTTCAGCCCGCGGCACCAGTGCGGCAACCGAGTCCACCACCAGCACATCAATCGCATTGGAACGCACCAGCGTATCGGTAATTTCCAGTGCCTGCTCGCCCGTATCGGGCTGCGACACAATCAATTCATCAATATCGACGCCCAGCTTCTTGGCATAGACCGGGTCCAGCGCATGTTCGGCATCGACAAAAGCAGCGGTGCCACCATTCTTCTGCGCTTCGGCAATTACATGCAGCGCCAGCGTGGTCTTGCCCGAACTTTCCGGCCCATAAACCTCGATCACGCGCCCTTTGGGCAAACCGCCGATACCCAGCGCAATATCCAGCCCCAACGACCCGGTCGAAATCGATTCGACATTCATCGTTTCCTTGGAGCCCAGCTTCATCGCCGAGCCTTTACCAAAGGCCCGGTCAATCTGGGCGAGCGCGGCTTCAAGCGCCTTCTGACGATCCACGGAGTTTTCCTTTTCTACCAACTTGAGACTGGCCGTCATCGCATGACCTCCTTCGCTTGCCTAGGGTTACAATCCGTTTATCGACGGCCCCTATTGGAGATCATGTATCGCATTTGTTCTCATAGAACAAGTAGGGAACGAAATTTTTTTCCTACGTCCTATTCTGCCTGTGCTGCACGCAGCACACGCGACACGGCATCGCCAATTTCCTGCACGCTGAACGGCTTGGCGATGAAGTGCATATTGGGAATGTCGATTTCCCTGCGCAGCTGTTCTTCGGCATAGCCAGACATGAACAACACAGGGATCGTGGGTTTCAGCTTACGTATCGCGCGCGCCATGCTGGGCCCATCCATACCAGGCATGACCACATCGCTGACGATCAGGTCAAATTCGCCGCCACCCTCAATCTCTGCCAGCCCCTCTTCCCCATCGGCGCAGGCTGTGACGGTATAGCCAGCACGGGCCAGCGCACGATCAGCCACCGCGCGAACCATATCCTCATCCTCCACCAGAAGGATGCGCCCACCGCCAGACCATTCACGCACAGGCTCAGGCGCGGGCGTCTTGGCCCGTTCGGGCATCTGCCCACGGTGGACGGGCAGATAAATCGTGAAACGCGCACCCGTGGGCCGACCATCGGTACCATCAATATTGTCAGCAAAGATAAACCCGCCCGATTGCTTGACGATACCATAGCAGGTGGAAAGCCCCAGCCCGGTGCCCTTGCCTTGTTCCTTCGTGGTAAAGAAGGGTTCGAACAGCTTGCTGAGCGCATCGGGCGGAATGCCGCCACCGTTATCCTCTACGATAAGGACAGTATAATCCTCTGCCGGGAGTATGTTGGAGCCCATTTTCTGCACTTCAGAGGCAGCCAGCCGTCTGGTGGAGAGGGTGATTGTACCAACACCATCCTCGCCGCTTGACTGGATAGCGTCGCGCGCATTGACAGCCAGGTTCATGATCACCTGTTCCAGCTGCTGTGGATCGGCGCGAACCGGGCCCAGGTTACGATCGTGCCGGACACGATAATCGATTTTTTCACCCAGAAGCCGTTTAATCAACGGCCCCACTTCGCTCACCACATCAGGCAGTTGCAGGATTTCCGGGCGCAGGGTTTGCTGGCGTGAGAAAGCCAGCAATTGCCGTGTCAGCGATGCGGCACGGTTCGAATTGGCGCGGATCTGCTGGATATCATCATAATCACTGTCACCCGGCGTATGCCGCAACAGCATCAGATCACATGTGCCGATAATCGCAGTCAGTACATTGTTGAAATCATGCGCGACGCCGCCTGCGAGCTGGCCAACAGCCTGCATTTTGGTGGCCTGTGCAACCTGACGTTTGAGACGTGTCTCCTCCGTCGAATCCGCCAAGCTCAACAGCACTGCAGCCTCTCCCAACCCGCGCACACCTGCCAGCCCCAGAGAAACGGGTTCATCGGGCCGTGAAAGCAGGCGGATCGCCGTATCGCCGCTGGTCGCCGGACCGCGCCCATGGCGACGCACCGCATCGGACAGGGCAGCCTTATCCTCTTTCACAACCAAATCGGTGGGGAATGCAGGCAGCCCCTGCCCTTCCCGATCGATCGAACGCAGGAATGCATCATTCCCGAACAGGAAGCGCCCATCGCGGTCTGTCATGGCCAGTCCCAGGGGCAATTGCGCCAATAATGCCTCCAGCTGGGCAACACCCGCTTGGGAAGCTCCATCCCATCCACTGCCAATACCGACACCGCTATCTACCAGCAGCATAAGTGACCGTGCATCACTCGGACCAGACACCAAACCAGTATCAGCATCTTCCAACGGTATATGGATCAGAGTTTGCGGTGTACCCGCACGCCCTTCGCGCGCGAAATATATCCGCTCGCGCTCATCAGCTCGTAGGAAGGACACAAAATCCTGACCTGCCAGTGTTGCCTCGGCATCACCCGCAGCACGTTCGGCAAAGCCGGCGCTGACGCTCTTGATGACACCATCAGGTGCCGTAATCGCCGCCTCGATCCCGCCACGTGTCAACATACGGCCAAATGCGCCCGTAACATCGAATTCCGCCAACGTGTCAGATTGTACAGCTTCTTCAGGGGCAAAGCGCCAGATCAGGAAATCTTCCGCCCGACCAGCGCGTTCTACATTGATTTTCCATTTGGCCACATCACCGTCTGCAGAGCGCGTGATCTCTGCGCCCGCTGTGCCTTCGCGGAGCGCGGTACGCGCCAGGCGGGTGAGCACCTCAATCTCGCTCGTCCCCCATGACAGATTGGGCGGCGCAGTCCGTACACCAAACCATTCGGCAAAAGCGTGGTTGGCACATGTTAGACGGTTCGCGCGGTCTGTGATGGCAATTGCCAGTCCCGGTTGCTGGATAGCAGCAACAGTCACTGACCAATCCGGGACAATATCGACTTCGGCACTGGTGCTGGTCCGCATTCTGGCAATTGCGCCTGCCCCCAGCAAAAGAGTGATGATGCCCAACAGGAAGATGATCGGAACGATCGCCTGCCCCGTCGCCAGCCATAAAACTCCGGCGCTTGCCACCATGGCCAAACCGATAATGCCCAGCAACAATGCCGGACGCGGTGCCGTACCCCCCCCTAACGCCGCCTTCATTGCCGATCCACCTTCAGCCGTTGATCCAGCCGTTCCTCCATCCCCCGCAGCCGCCGTGAGCGGCGGCGCGCAACCATAACGCGCCAGATCATACTGGAAGCCACATAACCTACTGCCGAGCCAACGACTGCCAGCACGATAAAGCCGAAAATGGTGACGAGCACAGTCACGCCCGCGCCTTCGAAAATCTCGACCAGCCAGACCCAGCGACCGCTTTCAATCTCGGACTGGGCAGCACCGCCAGTTGTGACAGTATCGATCTTGAGCAGGAACCCGCCAAGGCGGTTGGCAACGATCGCCCAGAAGGGAAAGGTGAATGGGTTGGTGATGAATGTCACCAATACTGACAAAGGCACATTGGCGCGAGCAGGAAGGGCAAGAAAGGCAGCCAGGAATATCTGCCCCACCGGGATAATGAAACCGGCGAATACCCCCAATGCCACCCCACGCGGGACAGATCGACGGGTAAAACGCCACAATTCCGGCGTTAGGAACCGATGGGCGATAGGCGCAAGATAGCGATTGCGCGCCAATTCATCGCGCGCAGGCATGTAAGAACGGATCTTGTCCGCCAACCAGGTCTTGGATCGCTTGCTGCTCATGTCACGCGGGACGCATTGCGCCCGTCCTCAGTAATTCGCAAGTGCGATGAAAGGATTATCGGCAAGCTGTTTATCATGGTCGATCAGGATAGTGATATCGTCTGACTAAGGGGTGAATTCACCTTGGTGATCAACCCTTTTCACGCATCAGACGCGCCTTGTCGCGCTTCCAGTCGCGTTCCTTGATCGATTGTCGTTTGTCATGCGCCTGCTTGCCCTTTGCCAGCGCCAGTTCAACCTTGGCGCGACCGGTCTTGTTGAAATAGATCGACAACGGGACCAGGGTCATTCCCTTGCGCTCAACGGCGCCGAACAGCTTGTCAATCTCGCGCGCATTCAACAGCAATTTGCGTGGGCGACGCGGTTCATGATTCAGCCTGTTACCATGGCTATATTCCGGGATATTGGCATTGATCAGCCACACCTGGCCATCGCGTACTTCGGCATAGCTTTCGGCAATGGTTGCCTCACCGGCACGCAAAGCCTTCACCTCTGTACCCTGCAGGGCCAAACCCGCCTCAAACTTGTCCTCGATCGCATAATCAAACCGCGCGCGACGATTTTCCGCGACGATCTTCTGTTTGTCGAAAGTTTCAGGTTTGGGACGAGCCATGCGCGGCCATGTAGGTGCGGCTGCAAGAAAAGAAAAGCCGCGCCTTATGTCGCGCCAAGCAATCCGGCATTAACCAGCGCCGCATCCACCGCCTTGCGCGCGGTTTCGCTGCATTCCGTCAGCGGCAGGCGCACGCCCGGTTCCATCCAGTCATGAATGCGGCTGAGCGCATATTTGACCGGTGCAGGGCTGGAATCGGAAAACATCGCGTAATGAAGCGGATAGAGCAGATCGTTCAGGCGCCGCGCCTCCACCAGATCATTGGCGGCTATGGCAGACTGAAATTGTGCGCATAATTCAGGCGCTGCATTGGCGGTGACAGAAATACAGCCCCGGCCACCAGCGGCAGAATGGGGCAGCCACAATTCATCATCGCCGCACAATTGGCAGAATTCCTTGCCCAATCCCATACGATGATCGGTTACGCGGGACAGATCGCCACTGGCATCCTTGATCGCCACTATCTGGCCAGGATAACGCTTGACCAGTTCAATCACAGTTTCCGGCAACAGATCGGTCACGGTGCGCCCCGGCACATTATACAGCACGATCGGCAGATCGCTGTGTTCAGCCAGATAGCTGAAATGAGCGATCAAACCTGCCTGGCTTGGGCGATTATAATATGGTGCCACACACAAAGCGGCTGCTGCACCGGCTTTACGTGAAAAGTTCATATGCAGCAGCGCATTTTGCGTATCATTGCTGCCGCAACCGGCAATCACAGGAACGCGTCCAGCGGTCTGTTCAATACAGACTTCGATCACGCGATGATGTTCGGCATTGGACAGAGTCGATGCCTCACCTGTCGTACCGCAAGGTACCAGAGCAGAACTTCCCTGTTCGATTTGCCAATCGACCAGCTTTCGAAAAGCCGACTCATCAAACGATCCATCGCGAAAAGGAGTCACCAGAGCGGGAATCGAGCCAGAAAACATTGCCGTTTTGCCTTTCAAGACCAACTATACCCATGATATTAGGGTAAAACCCTGCAATTACGCAGGTTCGTTCAGCGCCTGATAAGGAGCAGACAGGCAGTATGTCCAGCATGCATCGCAGACTAACAGGCAAACCTTTGAAAAGTCTCGCCCTGCTGGGCGCAAGTGCGCTCGCCTTTTCCGCGCCCTTGGCATCTGAGGAAATGACCGCAGCCGATCAGGCACGGGTGCAAATGGTGGCGCAGCAACCGCGCCAAATGGGGCAAGCGATTGACCGCTGGCAATTTCTGGTCGGAAATGATCGGCTGAGCTTTACCGATTATGCCGGATTTGTCCTTGCCTACCCCGGTTTCCCGCAGGAAAGCCGCCTCAGAACCAGGGCGGAAGATGCGCTGGACAATGAAGCACCTTCTACAGAAGCGATGGTTGGCTTTTTTGACCGCAACCCCCCGCTGACAAATTCAGGCCGCGCACGCTATGCGCTGGCGCTATCCGCCATGGGGCGCCCCGAAGCGGCCGATATGGCACGGCAGGCATGGCGTGGCGGCGAAATGAGCGGAACGGCGGAAGCCTATATCTCTGGCCTTTATGGTTCGCGGTTTACTCAAGACGATCATGATACGCGTATGGATGCGTTATTGTGGCATAGCGATGCAGAGGGTGCACGGCGCCAGTTAAGCAAGGTCTCTCCCGCCAGGCGCAAACTCTTTGCAGCACGCCTGCAACTGGTTGAAAACGCAATTCCGGCAGGCGAACAGCTGGAGATCGAGCGTGAGGATTTGTCCGATCCGGGTCTGGCCTACAATCTGGCGCGCCATTACCGCAAGAACCAGAAATTGCCGCAAGCAATCGATACGCTGACCAGTCATCCACGCTTCACCTCCCTGCCATTCGATGCAGAAGATATGATCAGCGAAATGCTGGTGATCGCGCGCGGCTCGGGTTCACAACCTGCAGCCAGGATTGCAGCCTCTGCAGATCAATTGTTTGAACCAGCTACCGACATCAGCCAGCTCGCCTATAAATTGCGCGATGACTACACATCGTTGATGTGGTTGGGCGGCACCAAGGCGCTGTGGAATCTGGGCGATGGCAAGCAAGCCGCCCCTCTGTTCTATCGTTATGGCGCTGCGGCACGGACACCGCAGACCAGATCCAAGGGTTTTTACTGGGCGGGCCTTGCCAGCCAGCGCGCTGGCGACAATTCAGAAGCTCGGCGTTACTGGGAAATGGCCGCTGAATATCCAGACCGGTTTTATGGCATGCTGGCATTGGAAAAACTGGGGCGCCCCATCCCTGCTCTCACTGGCCGAGCAGCCGAACAGATCACACAAGAACAGCGCGCAGCATTTAACGAAGCACCATTGACCAAGGCCGTGCGTGAGGTTGCCAAAGGTGCTTCCTGGCGGACGGGCATCCAATTCTATCGTGCGATTTCAGATCAGGCAGAAAGCAAGGCTGAACATCTGATGGTGGCAGATCTGGCGGCGCAGACGGGGCGGCGCGATCTGGCAGTCAACCTGGCGGATTCGGCGCAAGAACACGGTTATGACGGGTTCACTGCTATCGGCTACCCCGTGATGGAAACACCGCCCGGCACTTATTGGACCATGGTCCATGCCATCACCCGGCAGGAAAGCCAATTTGCCCAAAACGCCATCAGCCATGCAGGGGCACGCGGATTGATGCAGCTGATGCCGGGAACCGCGCGCGAGCAGGCCGGCAAGCTGGGCATGAATTACATGTCAGCCGATTTGATCGACAGCCCCAGTTACAACGTCCAGCTTGGCAGCGCCTATTTCGAACGGATGCTGTCTTACTACAACGGGTCTTACCCGCTGGCGGTTGCCGCCTATAATGCGGGACCGGGCAATGTGAACAAATGGCTGCGCGCCAATGGCGATCCGCGTACCGGCGCTGTCGACTGGCTGAACTGGATCGAACAGATCCCGATTTATGAAACGAAGAATTACGTCCAGCGCGTGCTGGAAAACGCTGCCGTTTACGAACAGCTTTACCCGGACAAGGCGCCTTACGGAAAACCACGCCAGGTCTCTTCTTTCCTGCGCTGATCTTTATGCGCTAAGCCGTAATCTGTGAAACCTGTATCCGATCCCATATCGCCCAGCGGCATGGCCGCGTTGAAGGCGCGCTATGACCATTTGCTTGGCACTGAACGCCCGGAAATCGTCGAAATCGTCAGCTGGGCAGCGGGCAATGGCGACCGCAGCGAAAATGGCGACTATCTCTACGGCCGCAAACGTATGCGGGAAATAGACCGTGAACTTGCGCATCTTGCCAGACGCATGAAGGCTCTGCGCGTGGTCGATCCAATTGAACAGCCCGACAAGAGCCGCGCATTTTTCGGTGCCCAGGTCACGCTGGCGGATGAGGATGATAACGAAAAGTGCGTTACGCTGGTCGGCGATGATGAACAGGACGCCAGTAACGGGCGGATTGGCTGGTCATCCCCCCTCGCCCGCGCCATTCGTGGGGCCAGCGTTGGGGATTTGCGGACTGTGCGCCTTCCATCTGGCGTCAAGGAATGGGAAGTGGTTGCGATCCATTATGCTTGACCTGCCACGCCCTGCTTACGCTTTCGCCCTTCTCGTAATGATCACCGCTGCGCCACTGGCTGCAAAGGATAGCCTGGGTGTCTATGCTGGCTGGGCCGCATTTCGCGATTCCAAAGGGCCGCGTTGCTATGCCATTGCCAAGGCGGAAACGAACGCACGCAGCCGTGACTTCACACCTTATGCCACCGTCAGCAATTGGCCCACCCAAAAGCTGCGCGGCCAGTTCCATATCCGCCTGTCACGCAAGCTGGCTGCACGCCCAGGCATCAGCCTACGTGTTGGAACACGCAGCTTTTCTCTTACCGGCGGTGATGGCGATGCCTGGGCACGTGATACGGCGATGGATGCCGCCATTATCGCTGCCATACGGTCTGCCAGCAGCATGACAGTGTATGCCAGCGATGCACGCGGGCGTCGCTTCTCAAATGTCTACCTGTTGCAAGGCGCAGCAACAGCCATAGATGCGGCAACACTGGCTTGCGCCAAAGCCACGCGCTAGCTAGCCAAAGCGATTAGCTGCCCCTATATGCGCGGCCTCCATGGCCATTACACAACTCATGACAATTCCCGGACAGATCGATCCGGTTCCCGTCGCCCGCGACATCACGCCGCGCGCTGATGGGCGTGTGGACTTGCTGGGCCTGCCCAAGGACCGCATTCGTGACCTGTTTGAACAGGCCGGGCTTGACCAGAAGCAGGCCAAGCTGCGCGCCAAGCAGGTATTCCACTGGATCTATCACCGCGGTGTAACAGATTTTGAGGCGATGACAGATATCGCCAAGACCATGCGTCCCTGGCTGACCGAACGTTTCGTGATCGGGCGGCCTGAAGTAGTGGAAGCGCAGCACAGCACAGACGGAACACGCAAATGGCTGTTGCAGACGGCTGACGGTCATGATTTCGAGATGGTGTTCATCCCTGATGCGGATCGCGGCACCTTGTGCGTGTCCAGCCAGGTGGGCTGCACGCTGAATTGCCGTTTCTGCCACACCGGCACAATGAAGCTGGTGCGCAATCTGACCCCCGGAGAAATCGTGGGCCAGGTGATGCTGGCACGCGATGCGCTGGGCGAATGGCCCAAGGGTAGCATGGCCGGGCTGGATGAGGCAGAGGATAGCGCGCATTACAGTTCTGACGGTCGCCTGCTGACCAATATCGTGATGATGGGCATGGGCGAACCGCTGTATAATTTCGATAATGTCCGTGATGCGCTGAAGCTGGTGATGGATGGCGACGGGCTTGCCCTTTCCAAGCGCCGTATCACGCTCTCCACCAGCGGCGTTGTGCCGATGATGGCGCAGTGTGGCGAGGAAATAGGAGTAAACCTTGCTGTTTCTCTCCATGCCGTGACCAAGGATATTCGTGACGAAATCGTCCCGATCAACAAGAAATACGGGATTGAAGAACTGTTGCAGGCCTGCGCCGATTATCCGGGTGCATCAAATGCGCGGCGTATCACCTTTGAATATGTCATGTTGAAGGACAAGAATGACAGCGATGAAGATGCGCTGGAACTTGTCCGCCTGATCAAACAATTCAAGCTGCCGGCCAAGGTCAATCTGATCCCATTCAATCCCTGGCCGGGTGCTGTCTATGAATGCTCCACACCTGAGCAGATCAAGCGCTTTTCCGACATTGTATTCGAACATGGCATCAGCGCACCGGTGCGCACCCCGCGCGGACGTGATATTGATGCAGCATGCGGACAGCTGAAAACAGCGGCGGAAAAGAAAAGCCGCGCCCAACGTGATCGAGAAGCAGCAGAGGCTGCCGCTGGTGACAGCGCGTCATGAGCTGGGAAGTGACGGCATTGACGGCCGGCCGCAAAGTGGATTTTCGCGACGGCGAAAGAAGCGCCATCGCCAAATGGCCCATCGCTGGCACGGTGCATGTCGGCACACTGGCTTTGGGTGAAGACCAGCAGGCGGACAGCGTCAATCATGGCGGGCCGGATATGGCCGTGCACCAATATCCGGCTGATCATATGGAATTCTGGCGCGCGGCTATTGGTGATCATCCGCTGCTGAATGAACCCGGCGCTTTCGGTTCCAACCTGTATGTCACAGGCCTGCTGGAAGATGATGTTTTTCTGGGCGACCGGTTTCGTTTGGGCACTGCTGTTCTGGAAGTGTGCCAGCCGCGCAAACCCTGCTGGAAAATCGAACATCGTTTTGACCAGAAAGGCATGGTTGCCAAAATCCTTGGCAGTGGACGTTGTGGCTGGTTCTACCGTGTTATCGAAGAGGGTGAGGCAAAAGCTGGCGACATGCTGGAGCGCATCAGCCGCGGTGACACCGAATGGTCTATCCGCACCATGTTCGATGCATTGTGGGGTATCTCCACGCCGCAGGACAAGCAACTGCTGGCCAAGCTGGCGGCACATGAGTTGCTGCCAGAAAAACTGCGCGCCAAGATTCTGCCCCTGATCGAAAGCTGATTTCTCAGCCGAGGGCTGGCAACGCCGCGCCGCGCGCAATCGTGCAGCTACGCCCGCCTATCCAGGTCCGCCCATCTTCATCCCTTGTGCAGCTGATGTGCCCATCAGCGCCCACTTTCTGCCCTTGCCCCGCCATATAGCGGCCTTCGGCAAGCCCCGATGCAAACAAGTGCAAAGCTACACCAGCATTGAAGCTGCCCGTCACCGGGTCTTCTACCAGATTACCATGCTGGTTGGCGAAGAAGGCACGCAATTCCCAATCCACCCCTTCACCGCCACCAACAGGACCAGCCAGCCCAACATCTGTACCGGGCACAGCCTTGCTCATGGGTTGTGCATCCAGCACATCCTGCGCCGATTTCAATCGCAGCAATTGCCAGTTGGGGCCGTTGGAAACATGCACGGCCTCTACCACAGACGCAGGGTCAACTCCTGCCACCAGAATGGCGTCTGTAAGTTCTGCACTGCTCAAGGGACCGGATTTGATCAGCGGCGGCGCGGCAAAAGCCAGCTCATCCCCATTTTGGCGAATATCGACCAGACCCACGCCGCATTCCTGCACCACCACGCCTTCACTCTGCGGCACACCCCCCGCCTCCAGCCAGGCATGGCAGCTCCCCAGAGTTGGATGCCCGGCAAAGGGCAATTCGCCTGCCGGATAAAAGATACGCACGCGGTAATCCGCAGTCGGATCGCTAGGCGGCAGCAGAAATGTCGTCTCCGAAAAACCCAACCATTGCGTCAATTGCAACATCTGTGCATCGGACAAGCAATCTGCAGCATGAACCACGCCCAGCGGATTTCCGGCAAAAGGTCTGGCCCCGAACACATCCACCAAATCCAGTCTCAATGGCATAATGTTTCCTTATCTCACCGCACACCCTGCACGGGCCAACTATGGATATCCTCTTAACCCAGATCGTTCATCTGAGGTTGCAGTAATAACGTGCTATGACCACAGGTGATTGCTGTGAATAGTCCCATGGAGGATTGAAAACATGAAAAAGCTCGCACTGGCATTTGCCGCTTCGACCATGACCTTTACCGGACTGGCCATTTCGGCCCCGGCAGCGGCCGATCCGCCTGCGCACGCCCCAGCGTATGGCAAACGCGCCAAGGATCACGCCATTTACGATACGCGCGGCTATTACATCACTCCACGCCGGATTACGCGTGACAGCTATATGTGGCGCGGCAAAGATGGCAAATATTACTGCAAGCGCGACAATGGCACGACAGGTCTGGTAATTGGCGCAGGTGTTGGCGCACTGGCAGGCCATGAACTGGCTGGCCGTGGCGACAAGACTTTGGGCGCTATACTGGGCGGTGCAGTTGGTGCAGTAATCGGCAGAGAGATTGACCGTGGCAGCCTCAGCTGCCGCTAACAAAGTGAACCGATCAATTGCTGAATAAGAAAGGGCTGCATCCTGATGGATGTGGCCCTTTCTTCATGCGTAAGGATATGCTCCAACCGACGCATGAACAACCCAACGATTCTGGTTACCGGTGGATCGGCCCGTATTGGTGCGGCAATCATCCGCGCCTTTGCCGCCGATGGTTGGCATGTGGTGATCCATTACGGACATTCGGATGAGGAAGCCAATGCGCTTGCAGCGACACTCCCTTCCGCAGAGATAGTAAAATGCGACCTTCTGGATGGCGATGCGGCAGTAGAAATGGTGCATGATCTGGCCACGCGCCTGACGGATTGGCGCGTGTTGGTAAACTGCGCATCGATTTTTCATCCTGATGATGTAACCAAGCTGGATCCCGCGACGAATGCACAGGCAATGCAGGTTAACGCCGTCACCCCTACGCGCATGGCACAAGCCTATCTGGAACAGGCACATTCCACCGCCGGTCGCTGCGTTATTCAGGTGACTGATCAGAAGCTGGAAAACCCCAACCCTGATTTCTTCAGCTACACGATGAGCAAGCATGCATTCGCTTCCACCATCCCCATGCTGGCGATGGGTGCGGCCAATGAGAATGATCGTGTCTATGGCCTGGCACCTGGGGCCATTCTGCCAAGCCATGACCAGAACGAGGAAGAAACAGAGCTATCACACCGCCTCAACCCATTAAGGCGCAAGACCGGGGTTGACGAGGTGGCAAAAGCTGCACTGTTCCTCTCACAGGGTCACGCACGCAGTGGGGAGACATTGTTCATCGACAGCGGGCAGCACCTGCTCCACCAACCACGAGACGTGATTTATCTGGCACGCCAGATTGCGAGCGGGGCATGAAAAAGCACGCCCTCTCCACACGGCTATGGCACTGGCTCAATCTCGTCTGCGTGGTGGTGCTGTTCATGTCAGGCCTCAACATCTCCAACGCGCACCGCTTCCTTTATTGGGGTGAAACCGGTTCTGATCCGGCAGAAGCACTCTTTGCCGTAATCCGCTTCCCCGGCTGGGCCACCATACCGGGCTATTACAACCTGGCCCTGGCACGTGACTGGCATTTGCTGATGGCCTGGCCCTTTGCTTTTGGTCTCGCCTTCATGTGGCTCGCCATGCTGGTAAACCGCCACTTTACACGCGATCTGATGACAACACGGCGCGAATGGCGCCCGTCTGCGATCTGGCGCGATGTAGTGGATCATCTGAAACTGAATTTTGATCATGAAGGGGCCAAGTTCAATTTCCTGCAAAAGCTTGCCTATGGCATTGTGTTGGGCGTGTTCTTGCCATTGATGGTGTTTACCGGACTTGCGATCAGCCCCGGGTTTGAACCTGCAGCCCCATGGCTTGTGGATCTATTCGCTGGGCGTCAGAGTGCGCGCACGATCCACTTCATCACTGCCTGGGCAATATTCGGCTTTTTCGTCGTGCATATTGTGCTGGTTCTGCTGTCAAAACCCGTTCGACAAATCCGGGATATGATTACGGGAGGTGAGGCATGAAGCGGCGCATGGCCCTGGCAGGAATGGCTGCGCTTATTACGGGCGCCTGCTCCAAAATCTCCAAAAGCGAGACCGGCAGCAAATTGCTCGGCGCTGCCGATGATTGGCATCGCAAGGCCCATCGCGCATTGGCGGGCAAGCAGGGGCTGGCCAAGGAATATAGCCGTGCAGATCTGTCGCCCAACTTCCGGGGCAATGGCTCGCAGACAGTAGATAGCGACTTTTATCGCGCGCAACTGGTCAATGGTTTTGCCGATTGGCGGTTGGAGGTTCGCGGGTTGGTGGAAACGCCGCTCTCACTCTCGCTCGACAATATCCGTCGCCTGCCGCAACGTACCCAGATTACACGGCATGATTGCGTGGAGGGGTGGAGCGCGATTGGTGAATGGACTGGCGTACAGCTGGGCCTGCTGCTGGATGCAGCAGGTGTGCGGCCCGAAGCCAATTTCATCGTCTTTCGCTGCGCCGACAACTACAAGGGAAGTGACTATTACGAAAGCGTCGACATGGTCGAAGCTTACCATGCGCAAACCATTGTCGCCCACATGCTGAATGGTGAGGCGCTGCCAGAAAAGAACGGTGCGCCTCTGCGAATGCGGATTGAACGCCAGCTGGGCTACAAACACGCCAAATACCTGACTGCAATCGAAGCGGTTTCTTCTCTCGATGAAATCGGCAAAGGCAAAGGCGGTTATTGGGAAGATACGACCGGATACCAGTGGTATGCCGGGGTTTAAAGGCCCGCACAAAGGTAACCAGCCCGATTGCGCGATTGACTCCCCTTCCCATGCAACGCAGTCTGTAACCCGACATTGAAGAGAGGGGTACAGCAACAGATATGTGGTTGCTTGATAAATTATTGGCGCGCGTCATTCACACCGGCCATTTGGTGATCACGAATTATGACGGAAAAACCTATGAATATGGCGCACCAGCAGCAGATGGCGCACCTCCGCTCAGCCTGAAACTCACCCATCGCAAGGCGGCAGCACATATTGCCCGCTATCCGCAATTGGGAGCTGGTGAAGCATTCATGTGGGGTTGGCTGGTGGTGGAGGAACCGCATGACATCCGCGATCTGATCCTGCTTTTCACACAAAACTCCAAGCGTATTGGTGACAAGGCAATCCAATCACAGGGATTGGCCCGCAAACTGGCGCAAAAGGCGATTGCAAAACTGGATGGTATCAATCTGCGCGGCAGCGCGCGCAAAAATGCCGAACACACATATAATCTGACCCGCGAGCTTTATGAGCGGTTTCTGGATGAAGATCGCCAATATACCATGGCATATTACCATGGCGATCCGGCCACCACATCCCTTGAACAGGCGCAGATGGACAAGAAGGCGCACCTAGCCGCCAAGCTTTATCTGGAACCCGGCAAGTGCGAGGGCATGCGTGTGCTGGACATTGGTTGTGGCTGGGGTGGCTTTGCACTCTACCTGAACCAGATGTACGGTGTGGAAGTATTGGGTGTAGCGCTGGCGCCCGATCAGATTGCTTTCTGCAAGGAACGGGCAAAGGCCGCAGGCGTTTCTGACAAAGTCAAATTCGCACTGATGGATTATCGCGATGTTCAGGGGAAATTTGACCGGATCAGCTCTGTCGGCCTGCTCGAACACGTGGGCACAATCCATTACCCAGAATTCTTCAACCACACATTCGAATTGCTGGCCGATGACGGGGTGATGATATCGCATTGTTGCGGTCGTGCCGGCCCACCCGGACATACGGATGCCTGGACCCGCAAGTATATCTTTCCCGGAGGTTATATCCCGGCATTGAGTGAGCTGGTGAAGGAAAGCGAGAAAGCTGGCTGGCAGGTTATGGATGTGGAAGCCATGCGGTTCCATTACAGCCACACTTTGGAAGAATGGTACAACCGGACCGTGATACATCGTGAGGAAATCACCCGCATGTATGACGACGTGTTTTACCGCATGTGGCTGTTCTATCTCGCTGGCGCCGAGCAAAGTTTCCGCCATGGCGGGATGGTCAATTGGCAGCTGCAATATGTGAAGGACCGTGCCGCCATCCCGATGACACGCGACTATATAGGGGAAGAATCCGCTCGTCTCCGCGACATGGGGGAAGTGCCCCGCTGGCGGTTTGACCCTGAACTGAAAGAGGCTGCTGAGTGAGCAACCCGCTGATCGATCGCTTCCTCGGGTCGGTCATCAAACAGGGCCGCCTTACCCTCACGCTTGCCTCAGGTGCGCAGCATGAACTGGGCACCAGCACGCCCGGTTTCCCCGAAGTCGCCATCCGCTTTACAGATGCGCGCGTACCGCGGGACATATTGCTCGATCCTCGCTTGGGTGCGGGCGAAGCATATATGGACGGCCGCATTGTGATTGAGCAGGGCGACATCATGCAGCTGGTACAATTGCTGCGGATGAACCGCCCATGGGATCGGGGCGGCACCCTGCGCGCACCATCCCCAATGCGGCGTTTGCGTGACTGGACGAAATTCATCGCCACATCGTTCAACAAAGCCGCATCATCACGCCGTAATGTCGCGCATCATTACGATATCGGTAATGCGCTCTACCAACTGATGCTGGATGCGGAGCACATGCAATATAGCTGCGCTTATTGGCCGCGTGACGATATGACTTTGGCGCAGGCGCAAGAGGCGAAGCTGGCGCATATCGCCGCCAAACTGGCGCTGGAACCAGGCCAGCATGTGTTAGACATTGGCTGTGGCTGGGGTGGCATGGCAATCTATCTCGCCAGAAATTTCAATGTCCGGGTACGTGGGATCACACTAAGCTCAGAACAACTCGAACTCGCTCAACAGCGGGCGAAAGCGGCAGGCGTTGCTGAGAAGGTGACATTCGAACTGGTCGATTACCGCGATCTTGCTGCTCGCGGTGAAACCTATGATCGCATTGTCTCTGTTGGCATGTTCGAACATGTCGGTCGGCCGCAGTTTGAAACCTTCTTCCGGTGCTGCGCCAATCTTCTGACCGATGACGGGGTCATGCTACTCCATACGATCGGGAGATTCGGTGGACCCGGTAAAACTGACGCTTTCACCGCCAAATACATCTTCCCCGGCGGCTATATCCCTGCGCTTTCCGAAACATTGGCCGCATCGGAAAAAGCGCGGTTGATACACACCGACGTCGAAACGCTGCGCATCCATTATGCCAAGACCATCCGCCAGTGGTATGCCAATTGCGAAGCCAATCGGGATGCGATCATCGCCATGTTCGATGAACGCTTTTATCGCATGTGGACCTTCTATCTGGCGGGCGCGAGCAGCGTGTTTGAATATGGTGGCATGGGCAATTACCAGATTCAGTTCACCCGCAATCGCCATGCCTTGCCGTTGACGCGCGATTACATTGAGGCTGGTGAACACGCTCTGTTGAACTGAGCAAACAGCTTTCGTCTCAATCGAAACAATTGCCCCGCGGCCCTGCGCCTGTTAGGCGCGCCGGCGAATCTGCGGAGCGAATGAATGTCCGATATCAAGCGTGTTGTTCTGGCCTATTCCGGCGGCCTCGATACTTCTGTCATTGCCAAATGGCTGGAGGTTGAGCGTGGCTGCGAAGTCGTGACCTTCACTGCTGATCTTGGTCAGGGTGAGGAAATCGAACCAGCCCGTGCCAAGGCGCGCGCCATGGGTATCCCGGACAAGCATATCTTTATTGAAGATGTGCGCGAAGAATTCGTGCGTGATTTCGTGTTCCCAATGATGCGCGCCAATGCGAGATATGAAGGTGATTACCTGCTCGGCACCTCTATTGCTCGCCCACTGATTTCCAAGCGTCTGATAGAAATTGCACGCGAAACCGGCGCGGATGCGATTGCGCATGGTGCCACTGGCAAGGGCAATGATCAGGTGCGCTTTGAACTGTCGGCCTATGCTCTTGATCCTGATATCAAAGTCATCGCACCATGGCGCGAATGGGATTTGACCAGCCGCACCTCGCTTATCGCCTGGGCAGAAGCACACCAGATCATGGTGCCCAAGGACAAGCGCGGCGACAGCCCCTTCTCCACCGATGCCAACCTTCTTCACACTTCTTCTGAAGGCAAGGTGCTGGAAGATCCGTGGGAAGAAACCCCCGATTATGTCTATTCACGCACAGCCAATCCGGAAGACGCGCCGGATGTGCCCGAATATATCACGATCGATTTCGAACGTGGCGATGGCGTTGCGCTGAATGGTGAAGCAATGAGCCCGGCAACTTTGCTGACCGCGCTCAATGATCTGGGCCGCAGGCATGGTATCGGCCGCCTCGACCTCGTGGAAAACCGCTTTGTCGGCATGAAAAGCCGCGGAATGTATGAAACGCCTGGCGGTACGATCTATGCCGCCGCGCATCGCGGGATAGAGCAGATCACACTGGATCGCGGCGCAGCGCATTTGAAAGATGAGCTGATGCCCAAATATGCAGAGCTGATCTATAACGGTTTCTGGTTCGCACCAGAGCGCGAGATGCTGCAAGCCGCCATCGACCACAGTCAGGAAAAGGTTTCCGGTACTGTTCGCATGAAGCTCTATAAGGGGCAGGCAAGTGTGGTTGGCCGCAAATCGCCCAATTCGCTGTATTCAGAAGCGCATGTGACGTTTGAGGATGATGCCGGTGCTTACGACCAGCATGATGCAGAAGGCTTTATCAAGCTCAACGCCTTGCGTTTGCGGCTGTTGGCGAAGCGCGATCACGGCTGATTTTAGCGGCGATTGACTTCACAAAATCGGTTAATTCAGCATAGCCTAGAGGCGGCACCGCAAAATTGCGGTGGGCCGTTGACTTATCCACTCTCCTCCACAGCTGATCTGCGGAAAAGTGGAAAACTCGATCTTGTCAGACTTGAACGACTCGCTCTTCAGGCGCAGTCTTTGTGTGTCGGAAGGGAAAGAAACCTCTCCACAAATACAGGCTCAAGGGTCTGAATTTGCTGAGAATTTCATGAACATCCGATACGGTGGATACTGTCCACGCGGTCTTTGAGACCGGGCATGCAGAAGGTTTCGACCAGAAGCAAGTGCGGTTGTTTGAGGAGAACGCGATTGCTGATCTACCGTTAAGGCCGGACATCCGGTGAACGATTGTGGAAAGAAAAAGCTTCGGCTGGATCTGGACGCGTTAGATCGGGAACCATCAAAGGATGATCGGTCACGGTACCGCTGGAAAGCAGGTACGGCATGGAAGGACTTCGGTCCAGAAAAGTCGAAGCCGCTGGAAGACGGAACCGGATGCCGGTGCGAGCGCCGGTGAAGAACCTCCCAATCCGTTGGGAGATGACACATCGGGCGCCAAGCGCTTCTCATCGGTTCGCCTGACGAGAAGACCACGCGCTGGTGAGAGTGGGGTCGACAGCTTGCTGTCGGCCCCATTTGCATTTGCGCCATGCCGGTTTCTTTCCCGGATGAGCGGCCTCTACCGCAATTGCCCCTATTTATCCCTTTCCCGTATAAGCCCTGCATGGACAGGAGCATGCACCTGCGCCCGGTCAGGCTTTCAGCCGCCGCGCTGATGATCGCCACGCTTGGCGCATCAGCGTCATTCGCTGGCCTGCCTGCCGAGGCGGTAGAGGGCGATTTCATATCCGGTTTTGACCATTTGGCGCGGCCCGCCCTGCCATCTGAGGCGGAGGAAGGCGCGGTCGACATTTCCGCGATAGAGCCGCCCATCCAGCCCGCCACGCAAACTCTTGGCAGCGGGATGGCATCCTTTTACGGGCGCCGTTTTGCCGGGCGCCCCACCGCCAGTGGTGAGGCATTTGACCCTACCCAGTTGACCGCTGCGCATCGCACCCTGCCCTTTGGCAGCCTGGTCCGCGTTACCAACCCGCGCAATGGCCGCTCTGTCGTGGTCCGCATCAATGACCGCGGGCCGTTCCATGGCAGACGCGTGATTGACCTGAGCCGCGCCGCGGCAGAGGAAATCGGCATCGTGCAATCAGGCCATGGCAGGGTGGAGCTGGAACTGCTCGAGGATTGAGCGCCCCAGCCCAGCCCCAGCCCCGCATGATCAATCGTTCAACTGGCCGCGGATCGCCCCTTCCGGAAATTCGGCGGTGTGGACATTGACGTAATATTTCGCCTTGTTCTTGGCGATTTTCTTCAACAGCGCCGGATCAACATCCACGCACACATCATCACCTTCATCGCCCATCAGCTGCAGCGTCACCACCGGCGGGCCATTTTTGCCCACGGCCCCTTCATGCAGATGCGCGGCGGTCACTTCATCCAGCCCATCAACCTCCAGCATATAGCACATGCGCCCGGCTTCCAGGTCCAGTTCGGCAGAGAAATCGCCTGCCGCATCATCGCCTGCACCCTTGCTCACTTCCTGTTCGCCAAACAGGCTGGTGCCGATGTAATCATTATTATCCTGCGCCATTGCGGGCATCACGCTGCCTGCAAAACCCGCCACCAAACCGCACGCCACAACTGTTGCAAAACCAACGCGCAATCTCATCTTTGCTCTCCTGCGGGCCGAACATGGCCCAGGCTGCGATTTACGCCTGTTGCGTGAGTCGGAGAAGCAGGATTCGCACATGGCCCGCTATGATGGCGCGAGAGCGGATTCCAGCGCCGCGTCCAGCGCCTCTTCACTGGTGATCAGCCACCATTCGGGCAGGTCCGCCTCAAACGCCTCGATCTGCAATTCCTCGATAAAGCCGGTGGTATCGCCCAGCTGATAGGGGGTCTGCACACCACGCGGCCGCGCATCCCACATGCGGTTGAGCCGGTTGCCAAACCACTGGCAATCCGCCTGCGTCAGCGCGTGCTCCGGCCCATTGCACAGCCCCCCGCATTGAGGGCACGGGTCGGGTATTGGTGTTGAAGAAGTCCTACCCGATGGAACACATGGAACAGGGTTATGATCGGGATTTTCAGATGGGCAATCCGCTCGTACTTCGACAGGCTCAGCATGAGCGGATTTATGTGCACACCCCCGCTCACCTTGAGCCTGTTCCCCTTCCCGCTTACCCTGAGCCTGTCCCCCTTCCCGCTCACCCTGAGCCTGTCCCCCTTCCCGCTCACCCTGAGCCTGTCGAAGGGTAGGAACAGAGTCCAGTTCCTCCCCCCGTTGCAGGGCCTCGATCTGGTCATCCAGCGCGGCCAGCGCGCCCGCCACATCGCCACGCTCGGCCAGTCTGTCGAGCCGCGCCAGATGCGCGAGCAACAGCCTGTCGGAATAGCGGCGCCGCACCGCCACCTCCTCCCCATGATAGAACACCGCCTCCTCCCACCCGTTCAGCGCGCGGTCGGCCAGTACCTCCTCCGCATTGTGCCGGGCACTGAGCAAGGCCGCATCCCAGGCCCGCGCCAGAGCGGGTGACCTGCGTCGCGCGCGATAGGCGGTTTGCGGAGAGACCCGCGCCACCTTGCACGCCAAACGGACATTGCCGGAGTGAGAGAGGTTTTCGAGGAACACCCCCTGCGCCTGCGGGGAAAAGATGGAGTGGCGTTCTACGGGGACGAGAGCGTTCATGCGGCACCTCTTGGGGATGAAGGGAAACCGAAAACACTGCACTAAATAGCTGTGTGTAGGAAAGTATCTGAATAGTTGTTTCTTTAAAAATATTTGGTTAGATGAAGCGCCTCTTAGCTGGGTGAAGTCCAACTTCGGGCCAAACTCTATGCCGGGCGTTTAGCCAGGCTGAATTAAATTGCGCGACAATGGGCGCCGATTTCGGAATCCGAATTCGACCCCGGGCTATGTCGCCTCGGCGCCGAATTCGGATTCCGAAATCGGTCGCTCTAAGTAAGGGGAACTATGCGCCACCCGCTTCTTGATTCTCACGATGAATTGAGAAAGCGGGTGGCGTCTTTGCTTTCTGAAGGATTGTCTATCCGACGGTCAGGCAATCTTTTGCTTGTCTGCGGAAACAACAAGCCACGGGGGCTCAGGTCAAAATTCTGCCGCTATGCTGATCGGAAGCTTCAGGATTTCAAGATTTTCCAGCCTGAGTTCGCCATGCGAAACTACTTTGCGGAGAATGGCGAAGAACAGCTTGATCTCGGAGATTTCGAAACCTTGATCGGTGATCTCTCCCATGCAGTGATCATTTTTCCGGAAGGCCCTGGCTCTTATGCTGAGACGGGCTATTTCGCTAACATTCCCAAGCTTTGCGGTAAATCGATGCTGATTTTGGACTCGGATCAGCAAAGAAACGACAGTTTCATAATGATGGGTCCAGCTCGAAAATTCGAAAAGAAGTCAAAATTTGCCCCCACTATTTGGACCGACTTTCGGAAACCGGATTTTGCTCCAATAGCTTCGCGCCTGACCGAGCGGCACCCATATTCTGCGGCTAAAAAATTATTGGACCCCAAAGAACGCGATCAACCTTACGATTTGTTCTGCCTCCTTTATAAGATTTTCGATTTGCTCATCGTTTCAAGAATTGAAGACGTACTATTTATCCTCAACTCTGTCACTGGAGGGCACGCTCCACGTAAGCAAGCCAAGGATATTGCTTCGATTTTGATCGGTGCAGAATATATCAATCCTGTAGGAGATTTTGGCCACTATTTTGCATCGCCGAGGTTTTCAGACCTCGTTTATCTACGGAGCGGATATGCAGAAATAGAATCAACGCTGAAGCTCGAAATACTAGAAGTCTTGCGAAATGCTGAGCCTGAGTTTTCCGAGTTTTTGAAAGCTCGCGCCGATGCTGCTTGACGAACTTTCTGCAGAGACCGGTTTGCGTCCCGACCGGCTTGAATACTATGCCGATTCTGCTTCTAGGCGGTACTATTCGTTCACGATCAAGAAGCGGAACGGTGATCCTCGGTGGATCAGGCACCCAGCAAAACCTCTCAAAAGTCTTCAGCGTTGGCTGAATTCGAACGTTATATCTCGGATGAGGGTTCATCAATGCGCGATGGCTTATCAGCCGGGATCAAACATACGTTCAAATGCACTACGTCACGCTTCATCAAACTTCACTGTTAGGATCGATTTCGAAGATTTCTTTCCAAGTTTCAAGAGAAGCGGGATTGTAAAATTCCTGAAAGATCAAGAGAAGTTTGGTCTAAAGTTAGGTCGACGAGATATTACGTTTCTATCCAAGATTGTCACTCGGTTTGACGAGCTAACAATTGGAGCTCCGTCGTCACCCTTGCTTACAAATGCGATGATGTATTCTTTTGACAAGGAAGTTAGCGAGTTCTGCGAGCGAAAAGGCCTAACCTACACTCGATATGCAGATGACATCTATATTTCATCAGTCGCGCCGAATGGACTGGATGGAGTTCTACAAAGGGTCGCTGCTGCAGCTAAAAAATTCCCCTATGCAAAACTCAGGATCAACTCCAGCAAAACGTCCTACACGTCGAGACGGTATCGTCGGATGATTACGGGACTAGTGATCACGCCTGATCACAAAATCTCTCTCGGTCGCAAGAGAAAGAGGGAGATACACTCGCTTGTGCACATGGCTTCAGTTGACAAGTTGGACCTTGAGAAACTTTCGTATCTCCAGGGTATGTTGGCATTTACAAAAGATGTCGAGCCGTCATTCTTTGAAACGCTCGTTGCTAAATATGGACGAAAGACAGTCGAAAGAATTTTGCTGTAGAGCAAACTTGTCTTCGTGGCGGCCATGGCAAGCGTCTGGGCGCGATTGCGGTTCGCTGCTTGCTCGATGTATCAGAGCTATTCAGCGGCTTCGCTTTGCTTCGCCAGCATGTTCGCGAGATACCGCCCCGTAAATGATCTTGGCTCCTCCGCCACCTCCTCAGGCGTCCCGCTCGCCACAATTTCACCCCCGCGCACGCCGCCCTCTGGGCCCAAGTCCAGAATAAAGTCGGCGGTTTTGATCACGTCCAGATTGTGTTCGATCACCACGACAGAGTTCCCCTGATCCACCAGCCGGTGCAGCACTTCGAGCAGTTTGCGCACATCCTCAAAATGCAAACCAGTGGTCGGCTCGTCCAGAATATAGAGCGTTTGCCCGGTGCTGCGCTTGCTGAGTTCCTTGGCGAGTTTCACCCGCTGCGCCTCACCCCCTGATAGCGTGGTCGCCTGCTGGCCCACCTTGACATAGCCCAGCCCCACCTCGTTCAGCATATGCATCTTGTCACGAATGGGGGGGACGGCCTTGAAGAATTCTTCCGCATCCTCAATCGTCATGTCGAGCACGTCGGCGATGCTCAGCCCCTTGAACTTCACCTCCAGCGTTTCACGGTTGTACCGTTTGCCGTGGCATTCCTCGCACGTGACATAGACATCGGGCAGGAAGTGCATTTCAATCTTGATCAGCCCGTCACCCTGGCACGCCTCGCACCGGCCACCCTTGACGTTGAACGAAAATCGGCCGGGCTTGTAGCCGCGCGCCTGCGCCTCTGGCAGGCCGGCGAACCAATCGCGGATATTGGTGAAAGCGCCGGTATAGGTGGCAGGGTTGGACCGCGGGGTGCGGCCGATGGGCGACTGGTCAATCTCGATCACCTTGTCGCAAAACTCCAGGCCCGTCACCTTGTCATGCGCGCCCGCAATCACGCGTGCGCCGTTGAGGTTGCGCGCGGCGGCGGCATAGAGCGTGTCGATGGTGAAGCTGGACTTGCCGCTGCCCGATACGCCGGTGATGCAGGCAAAGGTGCCGAGCGGGATGGATGCGGTGACGTTGTTGAGGTTGTTGGCGCGCGCGCCGTGGACCGTCAGCTGGTGGCCATTGCCCTTGCGCCGCGTGGCGGGCACATCAATCGCGCGGCGGCCGGTCAGGTAATCGGCGGTGAGGCTGTTCTTGGCCTTCAGCACCTGTTTCAGCGTGCCCTGCGCCACCACCTCGCCCCCATGGACACCTGCACCGGGGCCAAGGTCAACCACATGGTCCGCGCTGCGGATCGCATCCTCGTCATGCTCCACCACGATCACCGTATTGCCCAGATCGCGCAGCCGCTTCAGCGTTTCCAGCAGACGGTCATTATCGCGCTGGTGCAGGCCGATGCTAGGTTCATCGAGCACATAGAGCACGCCCGATAGCCCGCTGCCGATCTGCGAAGCGAGGCGGATGCGCTGGCTCTCGCCGCCCGATAGCGTGCCGCTGGTGCGGTCCAAGTTGAGGTAATCCAGCCCGACATTGTCGAGGAAGCCCAACCGCTCGTTGATTTCCTTCAATATGGCGCGGGCGATCTGCGCCTGCGTGTCGCTCAGCTGGTCTTCCAGGCCCAGGAACCACGCCTTGGCATCGGCCACGCTCATGCGGACAGGGGTGGCGATATCGGTGGGGCCATTGCTGCTGGGGATTTTCACGCTCAGCGCCTTGTCATTCAGGCGCTTGCCCCCGCATGATTCGCACGGTTGCGCGGTCTGGTACTTGCTCAACTCCTCGCGCATCCATGCGCTGTCCGTCTGCAACAGGCGGCGGTTGAGATTGCCAATCACCCCTTCAAACGGTTTGGTGACGGTATATTCCTTGCGGCCATCCTTGAAGGTCAGCTCCACCGGCATGCCGCCCGTGCCGTGCAGGATAATGCTGCGCTGATCCGGCTCAAGCTCGTTCCACGGCGTGGTCAGGTCAAAATCATACGCCTTGGCCAGGCTGGTCAGCACCTGCATGTAATAGGGGGACGGCGGGTTGCTCTTGGCCCATGGTACCACCGCGCCCTGCTTCAGCGTCAGTGCCTCGTTCGGGACAACCAGCTGCGGATCGAACAGCAGCTTTTCGCCAATCCCATCACAAGTGGCGCAGGCACCCTGCGGCGCATTGAAGCTGAACAGGCGCGGTTCAATCTCCTCAATTGTGAAGCCGGAAACCGGGCAAGCGAATTTCTCGGAAAAGACGATGCGGTTGGCGGGGATACCCGCCCCCTTCATCGCGCCGCCGCCCTGCTCTTCTCCCTCGCGCCCAGGCACTACGCCTTCCGCCAGATCGACATAGGCCAACCCCTCGGCCAGTTTCAGCGCGGTTTCGAAGCTGTCCGCCAGCCGCGTCTCGATGCCTTCACGCACCGCCAGCCGGTCCACCACAACCTCAATGTCATGCTTGAACTTCTTGTCGAGCGCAGGCGCTTCCTCGATCACATAGATCTCGCCATCGATCCGCACACGGGTGAAACCCGCCTTCTGCCACTCAGCCAGTTCCTTGCGGTATTCACCCTTGCGCCCGCGCACCACCGGCGCGAGCAAATATAGCCGCGTGCCTTCGGGCAGCGCCATCACCCTATCGACCATCTGACTGACGGTCTGCGCGCTGATCGGCTCACCCGTCGCAGGTGAATAAGGCACGCCAACCCGCGCCCATAACAGGCGCATGTAATCATAAATCTCGGTGACGGTCGCCACGGTCGAGCGCGGATTGCGACTGGTGGTTTTCTGCTCGATACTGATCGCAGGTGAAAGCCCGTCAATATGTTCGACATCGGGCTTCTGCATCATTTCGAGGAATTGCCGCGCATAGGCGCTGAGGCTTTCGACATAACGCCGCTGCCCCTCTGCATAGATCGTATCAAAAGCGAGTGACGACTTGCCCGAACCCGAAAGGCCGGTGATCACGATCAGCGCATCGCGCGGCAGATCAATGTCGATACCCTTGAGATTGTGCTCACGAGCACCGCGAACTGAAATTGTTGTGAGAGCCATGAGTTGCGATTTGGGGTCCGTTACAGGAAGAATCCAGAGGCAGCATTTTCATTGCCTGTCAATTCGTAATGTTCCGCAAATGTTCACACCTGTCAACACAGGTTGAACAATCGCTGCACAGGCAAGGCGTTTACAGATGTGATCGTGAGACCCGTGCAATTTTAATCGCCAAAATGGATTCTTCTCTGGGGGAGACATGGCTGCCCTACATAAAAACTAAAGTGCAATTCAGCTCGCAACCCCTTAACCATACTCCCCTCTTTGTAAGTCTTCCCATCCAAGCCCTTCGGGTCGCACCAAGGGCGCAAAGCCAGCCGGATGAGACGATAGCCCAATCCGGCACCAGGACATTCCATACGGAAATGTTCCGTAGCCGGGGGCTACTCGACCGATGCGGTTTCTTCGCCGACGGACGACAAGCAACAGGTTGCATTTGCAATCAATCTCCTGTTCAAGTCCGCCTTGCTAATTCGCGCGGCAAGTTCACCCTTTCCAGATGAATTGCCCCTGCCAGCCATGCTTGGAGATCTTGATGAAATCGCGTCTGCTGACCACTGCTGCTTCCACCATTCTGGGTGCCACCCTTCTTTCAGGCTGCACCACCACCTATAATGACGGCATGGAAACAACCACTGCCGTACCTGCCGCTGCCATCCCAGCTGGCACAGGCTATTTCGCCGCAGACAGCACCCTGCCCTTCCACGCGCCCGATTTCACGAAAATCAGCGAAGATGATTATATCCCGGCCTTTGAACAGGGCATGGCGATACAGCAGGCAGAAGTGCAGGCGATCATCGATAATCCCGCCGCACCCACCTTTGAAAACACCATTGTCGCGCTTGAAAAATCCGGCCGCATGCTGGGCCGTGTCGCCACAGTGTTCTTTGCCCTGACCGGTTCTAACACGACTGACCGGCTGGATGAAATCAACGCTGAAATCAGCCCGCGCCTGTCTGCCCATGGTGACAGTATCAACCTGAACCCCGCATTGTTTGCCCGGGTCAAAGCTGTTTATGACAATCGCGCCGCCATGAGCATGACGGTGGAAGATGCCAGGCTGCTGGAAGAAACATATAAGGGCATGGCCCATGCTGGTGCCTTGCTGACCGATGCACAGCGTGAACAGGTAAAGGCAATCAATACAGAATTGTCGACCATAACAACTGAATTTGGCCAGACTTTGCGCGCGGCCACTGTCGAAAATGCCTTGATCGTGGACAGCGCGGATCAGCTGGCTGGCCTGAGCGATGCGGAAATCTCTGCCGCAGCTAAGCTGGCGGCGGAAAAGGGTCATGAAGGCAAATTTGCCATCGCCCTGCAGAACACCACCCGCCACCCGCAAATGCCGGGCATGACCGACCGTGACACGCGTGAAAAACTGTTCTGGGCCAGCTACCACCGCGCGGATAACGGCGGCGAGAATGACACGCGTATGATGGTGGCCCGCATTGCCAAATTGCGCGCGCAAAAGGCGGCGCTGTTCGGTGCGCCCGATTGGGCCAGCTACACCATGTACGATCGCATGGCGAAAACGCCTGCTACCGCACTGGGCTTCATGGAACAGATGGTGCCTGCGCTTGCCACCACACAGCGGCGCGAAGCTGCAGAGATCAACGCCATGATCGCGGCGGAAGGCAAGAATTTCTCTGTCCAGCCATGGGACTGGAACACCTATGCCGAAAAGATCAAGGCTGATCGTTACGCCTTTGATGAAAGCCTGGTGAAGCCTTATTTCCAGATCGACAACGTGCTGGAAAAGGGCGTGTTTTACGCCGCCAACAAGCTTTACGGCCTGCGCTTTGAAAAACGCACCGATCTGCCTGTCTATCACCCGGATGTGACCACCTACACCGTGTTTGACCGTGATGGCAGCGAGTTGGCCATCTTCTATTTTGACCCCTATCAGCGCCCATCAAAGCGTGGCGGCGCGTGGATGAGCAATTTTGTAGATCAAAGCCATATGTGGGGCACCAAGCCGGTGATCTACAATGTGCTGAACATTGCCAAGGCACCCGATGGCGAAGTGCAGCTGGTGGATTTCGACAATGTTGAAACCATGTTCCACGAATTTGGCCATGCACTGCACGGCATGTTCGCCGATCAGCAATACCCCAGCCTTTCAGGAACCGCCACGGCACGAGATTTTGTGGAATATCCCAGCCAGGTCAACGAGATGTGGGCGACCTATCCCGAAGTGCTTCAACATTACGCACAGCACTACAAGACCGGCGAAACCATCCCGATGGAGCTGGTTGAGAAGATCCAGGCGGCAGCCAAATTCAATCAGGGATATGACTTTGGCGAAGTGGTGGAAGCCGCCCTGCTGGATATGAAATGGCATGCGCTTTCACCAGAGCAAGCCGCCGCGATCGATACGCCGGAAAAGGTCGATGAATTTGAACGTAAGTCCTTGAAGGAGCTGGGCCTGGAGATTGACCTGGTACCGCCACGATATCGCAGCAGCTTCTTCAACCACATCTTCTCCTCACCTGCGGGTTATTCTGCAGGCTATTATTCCTATCTGTGGACAGAGATGCTGGACAAGGACAGCCGCAAATGGTTCCTCGACAATGGTGGCCTGACGAGGGAAAATGGCGATCATTATCGCGCCACAGTGATCAGCCGCGGTGGAACGATGGATTATTTCGACATGTTCCAGAAGTTTGCCGGCCGCCAGCCCGATGTCACACCAATGCTGGTGTCACGCGGCCTGGTTGAGGAAGATGCGGAGTAATTATCCCGTCACAAGTGCCCGCGCGCCCGGTTCCCCCAACCAGCGCGCGGATACGCCCCATACCTGCATGATATTGCCGATGGACAGCGCCTGTTCGGGCGCACCATCGGCATTCAGACGCCCCTGATCCAGCACCAGCACACGATCGGCATGATTCATGGCCAGCGCCAGATCATGCAGCACCAGCACCACACCACGGCCCAATTGAGCGGCGGCGCGCAAGCTGGAGAGCACTTCCAGCTGGTGATAGAAATCGAGCGCAGCCAGTGGCTCATCTGCCAGCACCCATTCGGGATCGCCCGCGAAAACGCGCGCCAGCAGGGCACGGGCCCGCTCTCCACCAGATAGTGTCGATACAGGGCGATCTTGCAGCGCGGTCATATGTGTCGCCTCAAGCGCACCAGCTATCTGTGCTTTACCATCATCGCGATGCGGCAGGCGGCCCAGCGCCACCAGGTTTCGGACTGACAAGTCCCAGGCCACTTCGCCGTCCTGTGGAAGATAACCGATGCGTTGCGCACGCAGTTGTGGATGGATTTCCGCCAATGCGGTGCCATCCAGCGTGACAGTACCGCCATCGGGCGCAATCAACCCGGCGAGCGCCAGCAGCAGGCTGCTCTTGCCCGCACCATTGGGGCCACAAATCGCAGTGATCTGGCCGGGTTGCAGCGCGGCGGAAACGCCATGCAGCACCCCTGCCTTGCCGCGCGTCAGCGAGAGATTTTCGACGGTTAGCGTCATACCAGCCCCCGCCTCATCTTTAGCAGCAACCAGAGGAAGAAAGGCGCGCCTATGAGGCTAAGAGCGATGCCCAGCCGCAATTCGGTGACCATGGGCAGGATACGCACCACACAATCCGCCACCAGCACCAGCAATGCCCCCGCCAATGCGCTGGGCAAGATCAGGCTCGAAGGCAGGCGATCGGTCAGCGGGCGCACCAGATGCGGCACGATCAGCCCGACAAAGCCGATAATGCCAGCCACCGCCACACTTGCCCCAACGCAAAGTCCCACACCGCCCACCAGCAGCCACAGCAGCATATCTGAACGCAGACCCATGGATCGCGCAGCCATGTCTCCCAAAGTCAGCGCATCGAGCGAGCGCGCCGCAAAACCCAGCAGGACCAGGCCCATTGCCACTAGCGGCGCGGCCAGCGTAACATCGCCCCAGCTGCGATCTGTCAGCGCGCCGTTCAGCCACAGCACAATTTCACTCATGGCAAAGGCATTGGGGGCGAGCGTAATGGCCAGCGCGGTCAATGCGCCAGCCAGGCTGGCGATCATCAATCCCGCCAGCGTGAACAGCGCGATCCCGCCGCTGCGCCCGGCAATCAGCGCCAGCAACGCCATACCCGCTGCCCCACCCGCCAATGCAAATAATGGCAACAAATATGCGCTTGTCGCATAACCGAACCACAGGCTGGCCACCGCGCCCAATGCCGCCATCGGGGCAATGCCGAACAGGCCCGGATCAGCCAGGGGATTGCGCAGATAACCCTGCATGGCCGCCCCAGCCCCGCCTAGCCCGGCCCCGACAATGATCGCCAACACCGCACGCGGCAGGCGCAATTCGATCAGGATCAGCATCGCATTGGGCGTGGTTTCAGGATCGACCCAAACGCGCCCCATAAGCAGCGAAAGCGGCAGAGCCAGCACCAGCAGTCCTGCAAAAACAAAGGTCGCCCGGTTCATGCGCCAGCACGCCGTATTTCGCGCAATCGATCAGCCGCGCGGATAATTGTCGGCCCGGCGCAATAAAGCAGCGAGGGATCGAAATGCTCAACCTGCGTATGCGCCAGAGATTCCAGCGCAGGATGGCGTTGCCCCTGCTCACTGCCCGCCAGCAACAGCACTTCAGGCGGATCAGCCAGCATCTGTTCCAGCGCGACATGATCGGCTTGTCCCAATCCGCGCGCCGCACTGTGGCTGGCAAAGCCTGCGCGCTGCATCAATTGGGCCACCAAAGTTTGTTCGCCCGGAACAATCTGCCCCGGCTGCCACAACACGGCAGATTGATTTTTCCGCCCCATGCTTACAGCGTCCAATTCCGCAAGCGAACTGTCAATCCGCGCCACCAGCGCCTCTCCGCGATCCGCATGGCCGGCCAGCCGGGCAATCTCGCGAACCTGTACCGCGCTTTCACCAACATCGCTGGCAATACCGAATGTTGCCACGGCAAAGCCCATATTTTCCAGAGCGCCGCGCGTCGCCGGGGCCAGAAATGTTCCCGCCAGCACAAAATCAGGGTTGAGCGCAGCCACTTCCTCCACCGTGCCGCCCGTTACTGGAAATTGCGCGGCAATGGCCGGTTCGATTGAACTGGATTGCGGGTCAACACTGTAATGCGACAGAGCCAGCACCTGATCTGGATCGGCCACCTCTACCAGAATGGCATCTGTGCATGGGTTCAGGCTGACGAAACGTGGCTTAACATCATCACCAACATACGGTTCATCGCTGCCGCATGCAGACAACGCAAATGCGCCAGCTACAATCAGTGGCCAGAACCTGAAACTGCCGTTCTTGCTTGGAAATGCCGCGATCATAATACCTTCTGGCCGTGCGATAGGGTCACACCCGGCATTGGGCAATGGCAAAGCGAACGGTCGCAAACCACCAAAGGTTAACAGCGCTGAAACCTTGAGCGGGAACCAAGCCTTAGCCCGTTTTGCATAGATGTACCTGCCCAGTCGCCAAGAACATATTTCAAGGACATAAATCTATGCCGGTCAATTTCGCCGCAGAGCGATCTGTTTCCTGCTCGCCCCTCACCCAGGTGCTAAGTTACCGGGACCATGGCAAGGCAGCCAATGACAATGCCGCCATTGCGGTTGATGACCAGGTGATGAAAGCAGCATTGCGGCATTTTGCAGAGTATGGATTGGGTGCCGCAAGAGTTGCACGCAGCAAGGCCGAAGCCGCCTTTTTTGCCGGTGACCGTGCGCAATATGATTGGTGGCTTTCCCTGTGCCGCACGCTGGACAGGCGACTGGCCGCAAAAACAGCCAATGGGCTTGCCACTCGAGACGCACCGTTCGCACTTTGAACGGAATGCTCCTGCATCGCGCCTGTGGTAAGTTTTGCGTTAACCAGACGGTGACCTCTTTACGTTACGCCTGTGCGTTATGGCGAGGACTATGCCGTTGATCAGGCTGCGTGACTGGATCACGTCACGCACACGTTCGGACACATTGTCCGAGCGGGTGAAGCGCACGCTCGTCCAGACCCTTTATACCCAGCCCGGCAGCCTTGCCATCGGTGCCTTCAACGGTATCGCCTCCACCGCCATTGCCGCCTGGGTATCTGAGATACGCCTGCTCTATGCCGGTTGTATCATCCTGACGGTGATCGCTGTGGCACGCGTCACCGCCGCATTGGGCATGTCGCCCGATGAAGACAAGACGTCTACACGCCAGCTGGAACTGATCTATGAAATCGGCGCCTTCAGCTATGCCTTCTTGCTGGGCGCCATTTCCGCCATCACAGTTGTCTATGAAGCAGGGGCCGCGGTTGAAGTGCTGATGATCGCCAATGCCGTGGGCTATGGTACGGGTATCTGTGCGCGCAATGCGGGCAGCCCCACCATCGCTTTTGGCCAGCTGACACTGGTCTGCTTGCCCATCATGGGTGCAGCATTGTGGATCGGATCACTCCCTTACCTCGCCCTTTTCGTCACTATCCTGCTGTTGATCCCGGCGATGATGTCGATCACGCTCAAGGTCTTTACTGTCTTGCGCGATTCCATCTCGGCAGCCGAAACCAGCGCAAAACTTGCCGAAAAAATGCAGGCCCTCGCCCGTACAGATGTCGTGACCGGTCTCGCCAACCGTGCAGGCCTGAACCACGAAATGGTGGAAACCATGATGAGTGCCCCACCAGGCCAGCAAATTGCGCTGGTGTGGATCGATCTCGACCGCTTCAAGGAAGTGAATGACCTTTTGGGCCATCCCGTGGGCGATCGGGTACTGGCTGAAGTTGCACACCGCCTGCAGGATGTATCGCCTGAAAATTCAACTGTCGCTCGCTTTGGTGGCGATGAATTCATCGTTTTTGCACCGGTCGCAGACCGCAAGGAAAGCGAGAAGATCGCGAGCGAAATCCACGCGGAAATCATGCGGCCGATCCGCATTGAAGGCGATCGGCTGGAAGTGCGCGCATCATTGGGTGTGGCGCTGATGCCAGATGATGGCAAGGATGCCGATACGCTGATGCAAAGCGCGGATCTGGCACTGTATCATGCCAAGGTAGGCGGTCGGGCACAGACCCGCTTCTTCGATGTATCGATGACACGCGATCTGGTGCGGCGCCGTGAAATTGAAGATGAATTGCGCGCCGCAATCCAACGCGATGAACTGACGCTGTTCTACCAACCGATTGTTGACCTGGAATCGGGCCATATTCGTTCATTTGAAGCACTGGTGCGTTGGTTCCACCCCGAAAAGGGCGAATTGCGACCGGACGAATTCATTCCGGTGGCTGAAGAATCCGGGGTGATCGTTACATTGGGCAACTGGATTACCGCCCAGGCCGCACGAGCCGCAGCCAAATGGCCTGAAGATGTGACAGTGGCGGTCAACCTTTCCCCGCTGCAGATCCGCGCTCCGGGTGCCGCCCTGGGCATTCTCAATGCCTTGCGCGAAGCAGGATTGCATCCGTCGCGGTTGGAGCTGGAGGTGACTGAGAGCACCTTCATGGAAGATAACCATGCCACCGCTGCCTTTATTGAAGAACTGTCCGAAAAGGGCGTGAGGTTCGCGCTGGATGATTTTGGTACGGGCTATTCCTCGCTTGGCTATATCAACACCTTCCCCTTTAAAAAGATCAAGGTGGACCGCAGTTTCGTTTCCGGGCCAAATGTTGGCCGCAAGAGTGATGCCATCATACGCGCTGTGGCCGAAATGGGCACCACGCTGGAAATGGAAATCGTGGCTGAAGGGTTGGAAACAATCGACCAGGTCCATGCCGTGCGCGAAGCCGGGTGTACTCTGGGGCAAGGCTATTACTTCAGTCGGGCGGTGCCCGATTACCTGGCAGCCATGTTGCTGGCACAGGAACGCGGGCCTGACGTAGCGACCCGCAGCGCATAATCACTCAATGTGACCGCAGCCTATGTGCTGCATTATTTCTGGTTACCGTGCGATCTGCCGGTAAACACCTCTATATTCAGGACCGATGTCATCAAATTTAGATTTGAGACACACGTTTGACAGCCACTATTGCTATTGCGAATGGATTGCAAGAATAATGCTAACTATCGACTAATTGATGGTTGCAATCACATTTTCACGGGCCTAGGGCCGCCTTGCATTTTGGATGGCGTGGATTCTCACGGGACGTAGTGGAAACGCCATATCTTGCCGCAGGATTTTCACGTCCCGATTACTCTAGGGAAGGAACTGACCGCAAATGGCCCGCAAGAAAATCGCGCTTATTGGCGCTGGCATGATTGGTGGCACACTGGCGCACCTGGCAGCGAAAAGCGAAATGGGCGATGTCGTCCTCTATGACATTGCCGAAGGCATTCCGCAGGGCAAGGCGCTGGACCTGTCGCAATGCGGCCCGATTGAAGGTTTCGATACCAAGATCACCGGCACCAATGACATTGCTGATATTGCAGGTGCAGATGTCATCATCGTGACTGCAGGTGTTGCCCGCAAACCGGGCATGAGCCGTGACGATCTGCTGGGCATCAATCTGAAGGTCATGAAGTCAGTCGGTGAAGGCATCAAGGCCCACGCGCCTGACGCATTCGTGATCTGCATCACCAACCCGCTGGACGCCATGGTTTGGGCATTGCGCGAATTTTCTGGCCTGCCCCATAACAAGGTTGTCGGCATGGCAGGCGTGCTGGACAGCGCGCGTTTCGCCACCTTCCTGGCATGGGAATTCGGCGTCAGCGTCAAAGACGTCAACGCCTTCGTGCTGGGCGGCCACGGCGATACCATGGTTCCGGTGCTGGAATATTCCACCATCAGCGGCATCCCCGTCACCGATCTGGTGAAGATGGGCAAGTCGACCAAGGAAAAGCTTGACGCAATCGTCGCTCGCACACGTTCGGGCGGCGGCGAAATCGTGGGCCTGCTGAAGACCGGCAGCGCCTATTACGCGCCGGCCACCAGCGCCATCGCCATGGCAGAAGCCTATCTGGGTGACCAGAAGCGCATCCTGCCCTGCGCAGTGCAGCTGACCGGCCAGTATGGCGTGGATGGCCTGTATGTCGGTGTTCCCGTGGTGATCGGTGCTGGCGGCGCAGAAGAAGTGGTTGAAATCAACCTCGATGATGAAGCCAAGGCCAATTTCCAGGTCAGCGTGGACGCAGTGAAAGAACTGCTGGAAGCCTGCAAAGGCATCGAACCCAGCCTCGCCTGATCCACTTACAAGACATATCCTCCCCAAGGAGAGCACTGAATGAGCATTCTCGTAGACAAGAACACCAAGGTCATCACGCAGGGGATGACCGGGAACACCGGCACATTCCACACGGAACAGGCTGTCGCTTACGGCACGCAAATGGTGGCTGGTGTTACGCCGGGCAAAGGCGGCACGGAACATATCGGTATTCCGCAGTTCAACACTGTTGCAGAAGCAAAGGCCGCAACCGGTGCAACCGCATCGTGCATTTACGTGCCACCGCCATTTGCCGCTGACGCAATTCTGGAAGCGATCGATGCTGAAATCGAACTGATCGTTGCTATCACCGAAGGCGTTCCCGTGCTGGACATGGTGCGGGTAAAACGTGCGCTTGATGGTTCAAAATCGCGCCTGATCGGCCCCAACTGCCCCGGCGTGCTGACGCCCGGTGAATGCAAGATCGGCATCATGCCCGGCAAGATTTTCAGCAAGGGTTCGGTCGGCGTTGTCAGCCGTTCGGGCACGCTGACCTATGAAGCCGTGCACCAGACCACCATGGTTGGCCTGGGCCAGACCACGGCTGTCGGCATTGGCGGTGACCCGGTCAACGGCACCAACTTTATCGACGTGCTGGACCTGTTCCTGTCCGACGATGAAACCAAATCGATCATCATGATCGGTGAAATCGGCGGCTCGGCTGAAGAAGAGGCTGCTGAATTCATCAAGGAACAGGCCAAGAAAGGCCGCAAGAAGCCCATGGTTGGCTTCATTGCAGGCCGCACGGCCCCTCCGGGCCGCCGCATGGGCCATGCCGGCGCCATCGTCTCCGGTGGCCAGGGCGGCGCGGAAGACAAGATCGCTGCGATGGAAAGCGCCGGCATTCGCGTTTCCCCCTCGCCAAGCGAGCTGGGCACGACGCTCGACGCTTTGTTGAAAGAATTGGCCTGATCGAATGGAATGCGTCTCCTCCCCAGGGTCGCATTCCCAATTCGGTCGTCGGCAGCCATGAGGTGACCTGACCATGGGTAATGAAAATCTCGATTTCCTGCCCGAAATGGGCGACCAGGATGGTCCCCAGCCGGGCCCCTCATGGGGCAATCCCCGCTGGCCAATGTCCAGCCCCGATGCGGAAGGTGACCTGACACAGGCGCTGGACCCCACGGCCATGAAACTGGCGATCAAGGAAGCCGCCAGGAAAACCGGCAAGCAGATCGATCAATCATCGCTGGAACAGGCGGCCAATGATTCGATCAAGGCGATGTTGCTGATCCGGCTCTATCGCGTTCGCGGGCACCTGGCCGCTGATCTTGATCCGCTGGGCCTGCACCATCGGGAAGAACCTGAAGATCTGAGCCTGGAATGGCATGGCTTTGCCGGGCAGGAAGACAAGCAGGTCTTTGTCGGCGGTCTGATGGGCTTTGAATGGGTTACGATAGGCGAGCTTTATCACACCTTGCGCGCCACCTACTGCGGCAAGGTGGGCCTGGAATACATGCACATCAACGACACTGAAGAGCGTCGTTTCCTGCAGGACAAGTTTGAAAGCCCCGGTGAAACCATCCAGTTCACCGATGAAGGCAAGCGCGCCATTCTGGCTGCGGTCATTCGCGGCGAGGAATACGAAGCCTTCCTGGGCAAGAAATATGTCGGCACCAAGCGTTTTGGCCTTGATGGCGGCGAAAGCATGATCCCCGCACTGGAAGCCGTGATCAAGCACGGCAGCCAGGCCGGTGTACGCGAAATCATCTATGGCATGGCCCACCGTGGCCGTTTGAACGTGTTGGCCAATGTGATGGCCAAGCCATATCGCGTAATCTTCCATGAATTTTCAGGCGGCAGTGCCAACCCTGATGATGTGGGCGGTTCGGGCGACGTGAAATATCACCTGGGCACCAGCACCGACCGTGAATTTGACGGGATCAAGGTGCATATGTCGCTCGTCCCCAACCCATCGCACCTGGAAACGGTGGATCCGGTGGTGCTGGGCAAAACACGCGCGCAACAGGCCATCCGTGACGATCTGAACAAGCATGAGCAGGTTCTGCCTGTGCTGATCCACGGTGACGCAGCATTTGCCGGGCAAGGTGTGGTGTGGGAAAGTCTCAGCCTGACAGGCATCAATGGCTATAACACCGGCGGCTGCATCCACTTCATCATCAACAACCAGATCGGCTTTACCACCGCGCCCAAATTCTCGCGCGGGTCACCCTACCCATCCGATGTGGCCAAGGGCAACCAGACCCCGATCCTGCATGTCAATGGTGACGACCCAGAAGCTGTGACCTTCGCCTGCAAGCTGGCGATTGAATACCGCCAGACCTTTGGCCGCGATGTGGTGATCGACATGTGGTGTTACCGCCGCTTTGGCCACAATGAAGGCGACGAACCGAAATTCACCCAGCCGCTGATGTATGATGCAATCCGCCAGCATCCCAAGGTCAGCGTGATCTATTCTGATCGCCTGATCGATGAAGGGGTGATCGATTCCGGCTATGCCACCCAGTTGCGCCAGGATTTTGACAATCTGCTGCAGGAAGAATTCGATGCTGCAGGCAGCTATAAACCGAATGAAGCCGATTGGTTCGGGGGCCGCTGGGCCGGCCTGAACAAACCGGCTGACCCGGAAACCGCACGCCGCAATGTCGAAACCGCAATAGACAAGAAGCTGTTTGACAGTCTTGGCCGCACGTTGACCACAGTGCCGGATGATCTGACCATCCACAAAACACTGGGCCGTGTGCTGGATGCCAAGCGCGAGATGTTCAAATCGGGTGACGGGTTTGACTGGGCCACTGCCGAAGCTCTGGCCTATGGCAGCCTGGTGACCGAAGGTTTCGGTATCCGCCTGTCGGGGCAGGATTCGGGCCGTGGCACTTTCAGCCAGCGTCATGCCGTGTGGGTCGACCAGACGGATGAGCGCAAATATATCCCTTTGTGCCAGCTGCCGCATGGCAAGTTCGAGGTATATGACAGCCCGCTGAGCGAATATGGCGTGCTGGGTTTCGAATATGGCTTTGCCATGGCCGATCCCAAGACGCTGGTCCTGTGGGAAGCACAGTTCGGTGACTTCGCCAATGGTGCGCAGATCATGATCGACCAGTATATTGCCGCTGGCGAGGCAAAATGGCTGCGTGCCAATGGCCTGGTTCTGCTGCTGCCGCATGGGTATGAAGGCCAGGGGCCGGAACATTCATCCGCCCGCCTGGAACGTTTCCTGCAATTGTGCGCGAACGACAATATCCAGGTCTGCAACATCACCACCCCGGCCAATTACTTCCATGTCTTGCGCCGCCAGATGTTGCGCCCTTTCCGCAGGCCATTGGTTATCATGACGCCAAAGAGCCTGCTGCGCCATCCGATGGCCAAATCGACCGAGCAGGAATTCCTGGGTGACAATCACTTCATGCGGATAAAATCCGACATGAAGCAAATCGATGACAAGAAGGTACGCCGGCTGGTGCTTTGCAGCGGCAAGGTCGCCTATGACTTGATGCAGAAACGTGACGAAGAAGGCATTGATGATGTCTCGATCGTGCGGATCGAACAGCTCTATCCCTTCCCCGGTGAACCGCTGGCAGCACGATTGAAGCGTATGACCAATCTGCAGGAAGTGGTCTGGTGCCAGGAAGAACCCAAGAATAACGGTTCATGGTTCTTCGTTGAAAATCGGATCGAAGATGCTCTGACTGCTGCTGGCCACGCGGGGATGCGTCCAAGCTATGCCGGACGTGACGCCTCTGCCTCACCAGCAACAGGTTTCGCCAAACGGCACCAGATGCAGCAGGAAGCGCTCGTCAATGCAGCATTGGGGCTGGACGTTAATAGCACCTCCCCAAGTGCAACCAAAAAACCCGCCAAGAAAAAGGCCTGAGGAAACACGATTATGGCCCAGGAAATTGCAGTCCCCGTATTGGGGGAATCCGTTACCGAAGCAACCGTTGGCGAGTGGCTGAAACAGCCGGGCGACGCGGTGGCCGTTGATGAACCCATCGCCAGCCTTGAAACTGACAAGGTGGCAGTGGATGTGCCCTCGCCCGTCGCGGGAATATTGACCGAACAGAAGGTCGCCGTGGGCGATACAGTCGAGGTCGGCGCGATTATCGCGGTGGTTGAAGAAGGTGCCTCTGCCAGCGCAGCAAAACCTGCCGCCGCAAAGTCTGAAACCCCTGCCCCAGCTGCCACATCGGGCGCTGCTGGCAGCGATGCTTCGCAAACGCTTTCCCCCGCAGTGCGCCGTGCCGTTCTGGAACACGGGGTGGACCCTTCCACCATCAAGGGTACGGGCAAGGATGGCCGCCTGACCAAGGAAGATGTTGTGGCTGCGGCCAAGGCCAAGCAGTCTGACGGTGGCGATGCAGCAGCCGCAGCCCCCGTTGCCACTGCCGCGCCTGCCAGCGCACGCAATGAAGAACGCGTGAAGATGACGCGGATGCGCCAGACCATCGCCAAGCGTTTGAAGAGCGCGCAGGATAATGCAGCCCTGCTGACGACTTTCAACGATGTCGACATGTCAGCCGTGATCGAAGCGCGTAACAAGTACAAGGACCTGTTCGCCAAGAAGCATGACATTCGACTGGGCTTCATGGGCTTTTTCGCCAAGGCGGCCTGCCTGGCGCTGAAGGATGTGCCCGCGGTCAACGCTTATATCGAAGGCGATGAGATCGTTTATCACGACTATGTCGATATCTCTGTCGCGGTGTCCGCCCCCAATGGGCTGGTGGTTCCGGTGGTGCGCGATGCGGACAAGAAGGGTTTTGCCCGGATCGAACAGGACATTGCCGATTTCGGGCAGCGCGCCAAGGAAGGCACGCTGACCATGGAAGACATGACCGGCGGCACCTTCACCATTTCCAATGGTGGTGTATTCGGTTCTCTGATGTCGACCCCGATCATCAATCCACCGCAGAGCGCCGTTCTGGGCCTGCACCGGATCGAAGACCGTCCTGTGGTGGTGGATGGCCAGATCGTGATCCGCCCGATGATGTATATCGCACTCAGTTATGACCACCGCCTGATTGATGGCCGTGAAGCTGTGACCGCGCTGAAGATCATCAAGGAAGCGATCGAGGATCCAACACGGATACTGATCGATCTGTGATGTCTGGCAACCTGCCGTTTAAGGGGAAACAGCGCCCATGCTTGCTAAACTGCGAACCAGATTGCAGATTACGCTGGCCGGGCTTCGTGTCGCTTATCTACGGCGGGTTTGGGGCATGTCGATTGGCCGTGGAACGCGTGTTTCCAGCAAGGCGTTCCTTGATTTCACCAATCCGCGCGGCATTCACATTGGCGAATTTACCAATATCACCCCGGGTGTGCGGATTTTCACCCATGATTTCGTTGGCGAAAAGCACGTGAACACGCATGTCGGGTCATATTGCTTTGTCGGTGCCAATGCGCTGATCCTGCCCGGGGTGGCGGTTGGCGATCATTGCGTCGTCGCCGCGGGCTCGGTCGTGACGAAGGATGTACCGGCCAACAGCATGGTCGCAGGAAACCCGGCCCGTATTATCCGCAGCAATATTGTAACAGGGCTGCATGGAATGATGTCCCCCACAGCGCCGGGCATCAGGCAGAATAACAAAGCAGGTAAGCAGATATGAGCAATTTTGATTATGACGTCCTGGTTATCGGTGCCGGTCCCGGCGGTTATGTCGCAGCCATCCGTGCGGCACAGCTGGGCCTGAAAACCGCCTGCGCCGAAGGGCGTGAGACGCTGGGTGGCACCTGCCTCAATGTCGGCTGCATTCCTTCCAAGGCCATGCTGCATGCGTCGGAATATTTCGATGCGGCTGCAAATGGCGCGATGGCGGAAATGGGGATCGACGTGACCCCCAAGCTGAACCTGGACAAGATGCACGCCCAGCGGATCGACGCGGTTGGCGGCCTGACCAAGGGCATCGAATTCCTGTTCAAGAAGAACAAGGTCGACTGGAAGAAGGGTTACGCCACTTTCATCGATGCGCACACGGTTGAGGTTGGCGGCGAGAAGATCACGGCCAAGGAAGTGGTGATCGCTACCGGTTCCAGCGTCACCCCCCTGCCCGGCGTCGAGGTTGATAACAGCAAGTTCGTGGTGGTCGATTCAACCGGCGCGCTGGAACTGCCCAAGGTGCCCAAGAAAATGGTCGTCATCGGTGGTGGCGTGATCGGGCTGGAACTGGGCAGCGTGTGGCGCCGCCTGGGTGCTGAGGTGACCGTGGTCGAATTCCTGGACCAGCTGCTGCCCGGCATGGACATGGATATCCGCAAGGAAGCGGCCAAGATCTTCAAGAAGCAGGGCATGGAGCTGAAGCTTTCCACCAAGGTCACCGGCTGCACGGTCAAGGGCAAGAAAGCCACACTGACGCTGGAGCCTGCTGCTGGTGGAGCTGCCGAAACGCTGGAGGCGGATTGCGTGCTGGTGGCGATTGGCCGCAAGCCCAATACCGATGGCCTGGGCCTCGACAAGATCGGGCTGGAAGTGAACCAGCGCGGCCAGATTGAGATCGACCATGAATTCCGCACTGCCGTTGATGGCGTGCGCGCGGTTGGCGATTGTGTGCCCGGCCCGATGCTGGCGCATAAGGCGGAAGATGAAGGCATCGCTGTCGCTGAATGGATCGCGGGCCAGACCGGCATCGTGAACCATGATGTGATCCCCGGCGTGGTCTATACCTGGCCCGAAATCGCAGGCGTTGGCCTGACAGAAGAAGCCGCGAAGGAACGCGGCGACATCAAGACCAGCAAATTCCCGATGATGGCGAACAGCCGCGCCAAGACCAATCATGAACCCGATGGTTTCGTGAAGGTCATTGCGGACGCGGAAACTGATCGCGTGTTGGGCGTGTGGTGCATTGCCAGCGTGGCCGGCACCATGATCGCACAGGCTGCACAGGCGATGGAATTTGGCGCCACGTCAGAGGATATTGCCTATACCTGCCACGCGCACCCGACCCATTCGGAAGCGATCAAGGAAGCTGCGATGGGCGTGTTGGGCAAGCCGATCCATATGTGATCGGCTTCGTTCGCAATAGGGGAAAGCGGACATTCGGCTGCTGTTCTATTTCGCTACTCTGCAACCCTCTCGTTGCCGAGGAAACCAAAGTTCAATCGATCTCTTGTGGACGCATAGGCAACCACCAAAAGAAGGTTCGAATATCGCTTGGCAAAGTCCTCATAATTGGGGGAATCGCTCAGTGGATCGAAAAGAATACCGTCACCTGAAACACGCAAAGCCGCCCCCGGCTTTATGCCAGCATGCGCCTCAAGTGCCTCAACATATTCTTCTAGCGAACCGAAGTCTTCGCGGTCTGGAAAGCCTGCACACAGTCGAGCCTCCTTCAGTCGGCCCTCATACATCAACATCATTTCAGGTCGGGCCAGCTCGGAGGTGAAGTCCATGTAGGCGGCATACATTGCATCGTCTTGAAACGTGACGATCTCGTAGCCAGCGGCCTCTGTAATGCATGCGAAACTGTCTGAAGTCGCTCCAGCGCTTGGCGCGATGACGATCTCGATGCTCTGGAGGTAGTCTTCGTATTTGACGGTAAACCCGCCAGGATTGAGGTCACAGTCGAGCAAACGCTGTTCGACGATCTGTTCTTGCGTCGGCAAAGGTTCGGGAGGAACGTCAATCATCACTGCATCTTAGCGCCAAGCCGAATGTCCGCAAATGGGTCGTTCACGGACGTTAGCCCCCCTCACACCCCGTCAGGATAGACGGGCAGGATATCGACCGGGATGCTGTCCATCTGCGCAATCGCAGCCTTCGCATGTTCATCCAGCACGGCATATTGATCGAAGAAGGCCTTGGCCCCGGCATAATCGCCGCGCGCCTGGATCATCAGCTGATCATGCAGCAGCGCCTTGATCCCTGCCTCCATCTTCGCAGGATCGATCACGAAATGGCCGTCCTCCTCGCTCCAGCGAAACGCGTCATGCGCCTTCAGATAGCCATATTGCAGCGCCGCACCTTCGCCATGCGCATCAGTCACACCAAAGCGGACTGAGCGGAACAACCCGGCAAAATAGGTGGCGATCAACTGTTCTTTCTCGGCCATGGGCAATTCGCCCTTTTCCATCATGAAGAACAGGTTCCAGATGCCCATCACATCAGCCTTGGATTCCTCCAGCGCTGATCCGCGTTCCTTCAATTCGGCATCCACCGTGGTAGTGCGGCCATCGACCACAATCGTGCCCGGCCCCAGACTGTGCGACAATTCATGGAACAGGGTGAAAAGTTGCATGTATTTCTTCACCACCAGTGGGGCCTGTTCCTTGCTCAGCACCAGCTGACCGATGGGGTTCAAAATGCGATCATATTTCGCGCCCAACACATTGGACAGGATCACTTTTTTCGCGCCCTTGGCTTCACGCACGCGTTCATCATTGGGCAGATTGAAGGCAATGGTCTGGATGCCGGGCACATTATCCCCCCCGCCCTGAATCTGGTCCGCCACCGCAATCGGGCTGGCAAAACCGCGCTGGAAATTCTTGTGCTGATCCGGGATCGGCAGGTTCGCCTCCATATCGCGCAGATAGGCCTTGTATTTGGCCAATGCGGCAGAGGCATTTGGGTCCTTCAGCGTCACAAAACTTTCAAACGCGGTTTTGCGGCCATAAAGCCGGTCGGTATAGACCTCGTAAGGGCCAATCGCGACTTCGATCGGCGTATCTTCCAGATCCATCCATGCCAGTTCGCTGGCGAAATAATCATCGGTGCGAAACGCCTGCGCGCGCAGGGTGAGGAATTTCTTCAGGCTGGCATTGCTGGTGATGGCGGCGGCCTGTTCCAGTTTTTGCGCCGCAGGTTCCAGCCATTGTTTGTAGGCGACTGAATAGGGGACCGCGACCAGCCCATCCTCATCGCGCCGCACAATCGTATATGGGCTCATCAACGCATCTTTCTGGTCCGGATGCGCGGCCAGATAGGATTCAAACTCTTCACGCGTCAGGTCAGTGGGATAAAAGCCTGCCCCCTCTGGCATGGGCGCGCTGCCCCAGAATGGGTGCAGATCGCCCACTTCATCCCACGGGCCAAAATTGCGATCAAACATGGTCAGCAACAGGTCACGATCTGCACGGCGATTATTGGCCACGGCAAAGCGTGCCTGATCATAATCGGCAATCCGTTGATGCTGGAAAATCGCGCTCATATCATGAGAGGCGGATATCAGCAGGTTCACCACTGCACGCTCTTCATCAGATAGATAGCTGGTGTCCGGTGACATCTGGACCACGGCCAGCTTATCCATCTGCGCGCGCAGGTCATAGGGTGCCTCTGCCGGGGCAACGGGCGTTTCAACCGCAACATCGGGCGCGGTGGTGGCGCAGGCAGCAGTCGCAAGCAGCAGCGGAACAAGGGCAAGACGCATCGAAAAACCTCAACATAATCTGTGTGGTGACATGCCTAAACGCGATAGTCACAATTGTCACCAATTGCGCGCAACAGCATTGACGTAGGCTGAAGTGCACAGCATCACATGCGCCAAAGGGGAACCGCTTTGTCATATCCCAAACTGACTGATGAACCTGGCGCGCTGCAACTGGCAGCGGCCATTCGCGCGGGCGAATTATCCGCGCATGAGGCGGTCGATTCCGCCATTGCCCGGATCGAACATCTCGATGTGCATGTGAATGCAGTGGTCGCCTGCGATTTTGAACGCGCGATCCAAACAGCCCGCACCATGGATGGTCAGCAGCCCCGCCCAGATCAGCCGCTTTATGGCGTGCCGATGACTGTAAAGGAAAGCATTGACGTTGCTGGCCTGCCAACCTGCTGGGGAATGCCGGACTTTGCCGAAAATATCGCCCCACGCGATGCTGCAATCGTGCAGCGGCTGAAGGCCGCAGGGGCGGTGATCTTGGGCAAGACCAATGTTCCGCGCGAACTGTCGGACTGGCAAAGCTTCAACCAGGTTTATGGCCGCACAAATAATCCGCATGATCACGGCAGGTCACCCGGCGGGTCATCAGGTGGTGGCGCGGCCGCCGTCGCCAGTGGGATGGTACCTTGCGAATTTGGCAGCGATATCGGCGGTTCCATCCGCGTACCTGCGCATTTCAGCGGTATCTGGGGGCACAAACCCAGCTGGGGCCTGATCAGTATGCAGGGGCACACGCACCCGCTTTTTACCGGCCAGATTGTGCATGATGCGCAAATGTCGGTGGTTGGGCCATTGGCCCGCAGCGCGGCCGATCTGGAACTGCTGCTGAATGTAACAGCGCAATTGCCGCTGCAATCCCGCGCAAAGCCGCTGGCGCAATGCCGTATGCTGTATCTGGCGGAACATCCGCTCAGCCCGCTGGATGCCAGCGTTCGTGACCCGCTGGAACAGGCTGTGGACGCACTGGAACGGGCAGGCGTATCAATCGATCGCGACACCCCGTTGCTGCCCGACCTGCCGCGCCAGCACTCAAACTATCTCAAGGTGCTGAACATCGCCATGTCGGGCGGAGCACCCGGCCCCGATGGCAAACAACCCAGCGCACAGGATTGGTTCGGGCTTCTGTCACAACAAGCCGCCAATGAGGCGCAATGGGCAGAATTGTTCCGCAGCTATGACTTTGTTCTGGCCGCCCCTGCCCCTGTCCTGGCGATCCCGCATAGCGAAAAAGCCATATTCGGGATGGAACTGGAAATTAATGGCCAGACACGGCGCGCAGCAGAAGGGCTGGCCTGGTCAGGCCTGGCGACATTCCCCAACCTGCCTTCAACTGTTCTACCCATTGGCCAGACCGACGACCTGCCCTGCGGCATGCAGGTGATTGGCCCGCGCTGGCATGATCTGGATTGCATTGCGGCAGCCGATGCCATTGACCGGATCGTGAACAGCACAGGATCATGAGCACCAAGCCCACCATGCTGCAGCTGGCCCGCTGGCATATCTGGCTGGCGTGGTTGTTCGGCTTTCCCACGCTGATGTGGCTCGTCACCGGCCTGTTCATGGCTGCCCGCCCGATAGAGGAAGTGCGTGGTGAGCATATCCGCGTCAATCCAGCCCCCACCACCCTGCCCGCGGGCGAGCTGGCGCGCATGGTTATCAGCGGTGATGATCTGCCCATCGAAATGCGCACGCGCATGCAGGGCAATTCCGCGATCACCAGCGTGACCTATGCCGATGGCAAGGTTGAACGATATTTCGCGCATTCGGGTGAAGCAGTGCCGCCAGTCGACATGGCTACAGCCCGCACCATTGTGGCCATGCAGGTGGCGGGTGGAGACAAGGTGGGTGAGATCACGCTGTTCGAAGCGGACAATCCCCCATCCGATTTTCGCCGGAACATTCCCGTTTGGCAGGTCGCGCTGACCGATGGCACGCATGTTTATGTGGGGCAGGAAACAGGCGAGATAGAGGCGATCCGCACCCGTTGGTGGCGTGCCTTTGATTTCATGTGGGGCCTGCACATCATGGACCTGCAAAAGCGCGAGGATACCAGCCATCCGATATTGATCATCTTTGCTGCGCTGAGCGTGGCAGGCGCGTTGATTGGCTGCATCCTGATGTTCCGCCGGCGAAAAGCGCGACCGGTCAAAACCAATGGATGAAACCGTTCTCACCCCTGTGCTCGACGCGCTCGACATATTGGGTGTGGCAATTTTTGCCCTGACCGGGGCATTGCTGGCTGCCAAAGAGCGGCAAACCTTCGTTACCATGGCATTTTTCGCGCTGGTCACGGGTGTTGGCGGGGGAACCGTGCGTGACCTATTGATTGATGCGCCAGTGTTCTGGATCCACGATCCATGGGTGGCGGCGATCTGCCTGCTGACTGCGCTGATTGCCTGGTTTACCCCCACGCGCTGGTGGGAGGGGAAATTGCTCGATTTCGCTGACGGTGCGGGGTTGACTGCCTATGCCGTTCTGGGCAGCGCAAAGGCGCTATCCTACGGCGTCCCGCCAGTACCGGCTGCTCTGATGGGCATAATCACCGGCTGTGTAGGCGGGATCATCCGCGATGTTGTGGCAGGTAGGCCGTCTATCATCATGCGCCCCGAACTTTATGTAACGGCGGCTGCAGTTTCTTCTGTGCTATCCGTGCTGGGATCACAAATGCCATTTTCTAGCGCATGGATATGGGGCAGCGCCTTTCTGGCAGGTTTTGCCCTGCGCAGTGCCGCGATACAGTGGCAATGGGGGCTGCCATCCTATCGCGACAGCAACCCCCCAGTTTGAAAGATCAGTTCGCGGGTGCCACCGCGATACGGTAGCGATCATCACCCGCATCATCGGCTTCCAGATCGCCATCAATCGGCCCGCCGGGATAGGCAGGCTGCGGCCCACCAGCATCCTGAACCATGGGCCTGGGTTGCGCCTGATTATTCAGATCGCGCCAGGCAGCGGCATAGCGATCATCGCTATGCTGGTTGTCTTCCACGGGTTCGCGCAAGGTACCATTGCGCGCAAGACCACCACCATAATCGACATCATCGATCCGGCCATCTTCGCCAATGCGGCAGGTGAACCCTTCGCCATTGTAGAGCGTGCCGGTCACGCGCCAGCCCTCACCCGTACGATCCACACCATCGACGCTGTCCACGCGCACATCACGCTCGATCCGGTCAACGCACATGCTTACCGCACGGTCGATCCCGCGCGAATTGTCATAGCGTGAATCTCCGCGCCGCTCGCGATAATCATAGGGGCGATCGCGATAGTCACGGTCACGATAGCGTTCATCGCGGTCCTTGCTGGCCGCACTGGCAATCGCGGCAATCCCGCCAATAATCAGCACGCCCGCCAGCACATCGCCCGTACTGACATGGCGATGGCGATAGGGGCGGTACCGGTAATAACGGTGGTTCTGTGCATTGCCTGCATCAGCATCATAGGCCGCGGCAGGCGCGATGCTGCTGTGCGAATGGGAAACCGGAATGTCTGCGGCAAATACAGGCGTAGTGGCCATGGAAACCGCCGCAACAAACGATGCGGCAGCGGCAAATTTATGAGTGTGAGCCATATGGGCTCCCTCCTGTTTCAAAACGAATCCCAGGCAAGCGGCCACCAATCGCTGCACTATAACACAAAACTAGGCGGCCCAGGCTTTCTTGTGCCTGAACCGCCTTTGCTTTTCTGGAGTTGCCACAGCCTATCGCAGGCCGCGAATCCCACTGTAATCGATATCGACCACTCGCCCGCGTTCGATGTCACAGGTAAAACGGCCCGAATCTCGATCATATCCGCGATCATAACGGCCATTGCGATCATACCGGTCATAACGGTTGTAGCGGGTGTTGTAGCGGCCGTAACCGCGGTTGCCATCAACCACCAGGCGGCCCTTCACTTCCCAACCGCGCCGTTCACGGTCAACATCGCGGATCTCTGTCACATCGGCAAAGCGGTAGCCTGCACGACGCGCATCACGTTTCACAGCATTCACGCAGCGTTCGACTGCAGAGCGGGCCGAGCCATGACCATAGCGATCATCATAGCGATAATCGCGGTCACGATAGGAATATCCATTGCGGTCCTTGCTGGCTGCGCTGGCAATGGCAGCGATGCCACCCAGAATCACCGCGCCGGCAATAATGTCGCCTGCATCAATCCGGTCATGTGCATGGCGGTCACGCGCCTGCACCGGGGTTGCACCAGCCAGTGCCATCGCGCCCACGGCAGCAGTTGCGATCCCACCCTTCGCAAAAGTCTTGGTCAATTTGCTCATTTGAGGATCTCCTCATCTGGGCCGGGGCGGGATTGCCTCGGCTGTGATGAGAGAGAGATAGGCGATTCGGTTTGAGGGCAGGCTGAATTGCCCTGACAGGCGATGTTCAGAAAAGTGAATATTTTTATGAACGTCATTGGCAAACGAGAAAGGGCGGCACCTTTTGCAGGAACCGCCCTTCAAAACTCGTCAGAAAGTAAGGTCGATCAGGCTTCTTCCAGATCTTCCTCTTCATTCATCACCGGGCCGGAATCCTGGCCTTTGGCATCGGTGTCACGTTCAACGAATTCGATGATCGCCATCTGTGCAGCATCGCTGTCACGGAAACCGGCCTTGATGATGCGGGTGTAGCCACCTTCACGGTCAGAATAACGTTCTGCCAGAACTTCAAACAGCTTCTTCAGCTGCGTTTCGTCCTGCAGGCGGCTCTGCGCCAGACGACGGTTGGAAAGTCCGCCACGCTTTGCCAGCGTAACCAGCTTTTCGATATAGGGGCGCAGTTCCTTTGCCTTGGGCAAGGTGGTGCTGATCTGTTCATGCTTGATCAGTGCTGCAGCCATGTTGCGGAACAGGGCGGTGCGGTGGCCCGACTTGCGGCCGAGCTTACGCTGAGAAATACCGTGACGCATTATAGTTTACTCCGTTCGAAAAGGGCCCGTTCTAGGTAGCCCAGTGCTGGCGGCGCTTATGGGCGCGCCGCCAATTAGCCCTGATTAGCCAAGCAGTTCCTGTTCGAGCTTCTTGGCCATTTCCTCGATGTTTTCTGGCGGCCAGCCAGGGATATCCATGCCCAGGCGCAGCCCCATGCTGGACAGCACTTCCTTGATTTCGTTCAAGGACTTGCGGCCGAAGTTCGGTGTACGCAGCATTTCGGCTTCGGTCTTCTGAACCAGATCGCCGATATAGATGATGTTGTCGTTCTTCAGGCAGTTGGCCGAACGTACAGACAGTTCCAGCTCATCCACCTTCTTCAGCAGATAGCGATTCAGCTGGTTGGCATCATCTTCCTGCGGTGTGGCAGCCTGGCCGATCATGGCGCTCTGCGGCTGCGGAATGCCATCTTCGAAGTGGACGAACAGCGTCAGCTGGTCCTGCAGGATGCGCGCGGCATAGGCCACTGCATCTTCAGGCGTTACCGTGCCATCGGTTTCGATGGTCAGGCTCAGCTTGTCATAATCCAGTTCCTGGCCAACGCGGGCGTTTTCCACCTTGTAGCTGACCTGGCGGACCGGAGAATACAGGCTGTCGACCGGGATCAGGCCAATGGGCGCATCAACCGGGCGGTTCGCCACAGCGGGGGCATAGCCCTTGCCGGTGTCGGCGGTCAGTTCCATGTTCAGCGTGGCGCCTTCATCCAGGTGGCAGATCACCAGATCCTTGTTCATCACCTCGATATCGCCCGAAACGGCAATGTCACCGGCCTTCACCTCAGCGGGGCCAGTGGCGGACAGCTGCAGGCGCTTGGGGCCTTCGCCTTCCATCTTCAGCGCGATCTGCTTCACATTCAGAACGATGTCGGTCACGTCTTCACGTACGCCAGCGAGCGAAGAGAATTCGTGCAGTACATTTTCGATCTTGATCGAAGTAATCGCGGCGCCCTGCAGGCTGGAAAGCAGCACACGGCGCAGCGCATTGCCCAGCGTCAGGCCAAAGCCACGCTCGAGCGGTTCGGCAACGAAAGTCGTCTTGCGAGACTTGTCACTGCCATCCTTGATTTCAAGGTTGTTGGGTTTCTTCAGTTCCTGCCAGTTCTTGTTATTGACGGACATGGATTTCCCCTAGGGTTCGAAAAACGGACAGGACCGGCTGCGCTTGTGACGCGTCCGGTCCGTATGAGGGTGTCGGCGGCTCGTGCACGAACCGCCAGGCAGGTACGGATCAGACGCGGCGGCGCTTGGAAGGTCGTACCCCGTTGTGCGGGATCGGCGTGACATCACGGATCGAAGTGATGTTGAAGCCAACTGCGGCCAGACCGCGCAAAGCGCTTTCACGACCAGAGCCAGGGCCCTTCACTTCAACTTCGAGCGTGCGCACACCATGTTCAGCAGCCTTCTTGCCGGCATCGTCTGCGGCAACCTGCGCCGCATACGGGGTCGACTTGCGGCTGCCCTTGAAGCCCATCATGCCCGCGCTGGACCAGCTGATAGCATTGCCCTGCGCATCGGTGATGGTGATCATGGTGTTGTTGAAGCTGGCGTTGATATGAGCAACGCCGCTGGTGATGTTTTTCTTGTCACGCCGCCTGATACGGCCGGGTTCGCGTGCCATGGTTCGTATTCCTCTTTATTCCTGGAAAAGAAACGAGCTGCAGGGATAACCCTGAGCTTACTTCTTCTTACCTGCGATTGGCTTCGCCTTACCCTTGCGGGTGCGGGCATTTGTGTGGGTGCGCTGGCCGCGAACGGGCAAACCGTTACGGTGACGCAGGCCACGATAGGACCGCAGGTCCATCAGCCGCTTAATGTTCATTGCGGTATTGCGCCGCAGATCGCCTTCAACCGTGTAATCGGCGTCAATCGCTTCACGAATGCGCAGAACTTCCTCATCGGAAAGATCCTGTACACGGCGTGCGTGATCGATGCCCAGCTTGTCGGCAATCTCCAGGGCCGTAGTACGGCCGATACCATGAATATAGGTGAGCGCGATAATTACGCGCTTGTTTGTGGGGATATTGACCCCGGCAATACGAGCCACTTACTTCTCCATGCTCCACAGGGTTTAACCGGAAACCGGCCAGCCCCTATCTCATCGCGATACAATCAACTTGCCCTGCCAACCCGATTTGGGTTTAAACGGCAAAAAGCCCGGATGGCGCGCACAAAGGCTGCCGCCTGCCGGACTCTTTTCGAGCATGTCGAATGAGAGCGCGCTTAGGGTGATTCTGCCGCTGCGTCAACAGCTAAGCACGCACAATCACTGGCGCGACCACGATAATGGCCGCACCTGTCTTGAAATGTCGTTTTTATACTAATGCAGGCTGTTCGTCAAAACCCAACATAGATGGATGATCAATCACGCGCCATCGCGTCTATCGCGTCGAGCACGTTTTCCGGCTCTTGATCAGCGTCAGCTGCTTCATCTGCTGGTGCGGATGTTGGCGCTTCCTGTTGCTTCACCCGGCCAAGGAAATCAGCCAACCCACCCAGTTGCTGGGACATTACGCCATCCACTGCCTGGGCGATCACGGGCGTTTCATAGCGCATGTAACCACCCACAACATATTCCCACACAATGCGTGTACCCTGATCGGTTTGGGCCAAGGCAATGGTCAAAACGCCAGTCACAGCTTCCCCCTGCAGCGGCCCCAGCGATCCACGCATCCGCAACGCCCTTTCAGGATATGCCTGCAGCACGCGCATATGTTCCACACTGCCTTCCAGTGTGACCTGCTTTGCATCAGGCACTTCCGGAATCTTTTCGCAGAAACAACCACCCGCCTGCGGACGCAGGGTCAAATTGGCAGAATCTGCTGACCAGGTATGTGCCTTGCTCCACCATTTGGCGGGCGAAATCAGCGCCAGCCATGCGGCCTTGGTGTCGGCTGTCACCTCCACCGCATCGCGCGTCACAAAGCCATTATCATCCTGTTTGACAATTTCTGCTGCTGCAGGCTGCCCCATCACTGCCAGCGGCAGCGCTGCAAGCGCGATCCAGAGTTTTAAACGCATAGTTACCCCCTCCCCCATGCCTAGGGCAGATGGTTCCGGTACAAAAGTCCAAACTGGATCAGCAAGTGATCCGAATCGACAAATTCCGTTTTGGAATCAGCCCAGAATTGCGTCGAGCGAGTTGGTCACATCCTCGATCGCGGCCATGCCGTCTACACGGCGGACAAGGCCACGCGATTCATAAACAGGCAGGATCGGCGCAGTCTTGGCGCGATATTCAGCCATGCGCGTACGCACGGTTTCCTCATTATCATCCGGGCGACGCTTGAATTCGGTCGATCCGCATTTATCACACACGCCTTCTGTCGCAGGCTGCTGGAATGTGTCGTGATAGCCTGCGCCACACTGCGCACAGGTGTAACGGCCAGTGATCCGTTCAACCAGCGCGTCTTCATCCACGTCCAGCTCAATCACATGATCCAGGCTGCGGCCATGCTTGGCCAGCAGATCATCGAGCGAATGGGCCTGCGCCTCTGTTCGCGGATAGCCATCAAAAATGACGCCAGTATCGGCATCCAGCGCGGCAAGTTCGGCATCGATCAGGTCTGATACGATTTCGTCCGATACCAGCTCACCACGGTCCATCACTTCCTTGGCCTTGATGCCGACAGGCGTCTGCGCCTTAACTGCAGCACGCAGCATGTCACCTGTGGAAAGTTGACGCATCCCATAATGGTCAACCAGACGTGCAGACTGCGTTCCCTTGCCAGCACCCGGAGGGCCAAGAAGAATAATATTCACTGCAAAATCCCCCAAACCAGGGCCCTGCGGTTTTACCGCATCCGCCCCTTCAATTTCGCCTTCTTGATCAGATCGCCATACTGATGCGCCAGCAAATGCGACTGGATCTGGCTGATCGTATCAACTGTCACATTGACCACAATCAGCAAACTCGTTCCGCCCAGGAAGAGCGGTATGCCTGTTTGCGCGATCACGTATTCGGGCACAACACATACTATAGTAAGGTATATCGCGCCGATCACAGTGATACGGGTCAGAACATAGTCCAGATAATCAGCCGTACGTTTGCCTGGGCGAATGCCGGGGATGAAACCACCATTGCGCTTCAGGTTTTCTGCGGTCTCTTCCGGGTTGAACACAACCGCAGTGTAGAAAAAGCAGAAGAAGATAATGCCAGCGGCATACAGCGTCATATAAAGCGGCTGCCCGTGCGCCAGATACTGGTTCAACGTCACAATCACGCTGCCGGCGGTGCTTTCCGTATTCACGGAATTTCCGGCGAACTGACTGATCGTCAGAGGCAAAAGCAACAAAGAGCTGGCAAAGATCGGCGGGATCACGCCTGCCGTGTTGATTTTCAGCGGAAGGTGAGAGCGATCCGCCTGCATCATGCCGCGCTGCGTTGCGCGCTTGGGATACTGGATCAAAAGGCGACGCTGGGCCCTTTCCATGAAACTGATCAGCAGGATCAGCACCACAACCATCGCTACGAAACCGATAATGATCACAGGTGAGATCGAACCGGTCCGGCCACCTTCAAACAGATTGCTGGTAAAGGTGGGGAACTGGGCAACAATACCCGCCATGATGATCAGCGACACACCATTGCCAATCCCGCGGCTAGTGATCTGTTCACCCAGCCACAGCAGGAACATGGTGCCCCCCACCAGGCTGATCACCGCACCAACGCGGAACATATAGCCAGGGTCAACAACCGCCTGCAGACCAGCAGAATTGGAAAAACTTTCCAGGCCAGCGGCCAGGAACCAGCCCTGGATCATGCACAGGATCACCGCGCCATAACGCGTGTACTGGTTGATCTTCTGACGGCCAGAAGCGCCTTCCTTCTTCATCGCTGCAAGCGAGGGATGAAGCGCGGTGCCCATTTGCACCACAATGGAGGCAGTAATGTAGGGCATTACCCCCAGCGCAATCAGGCTCATACGTTCCAGCGAACCGCCGGTGAACATGTTAAACATGTCCAGAATGCCACCAGAAGTCTGGTCAGCCAGCTGTTGCAAGGCCAACGGGTTGATACCCGGCAGCGGCACAAAGCTGAGAAAACGGAAAACGATCAGCGCACCAATAGTGAACCAGATACGCTGGCGCAGTTCGGTGGCCTTGGAGAAATTGGCGAGGCTGAGGTTGCTCGCAATATTGTCGGCGCGTGATGCCATGTGAGTAACTCGATCCTCGAGCCTGTTGGTCTGTGACGCCGGAATCTGCCCGGCACGAACCGGATAGATAGGGAGCAGGTAGCCCGTTGTCGAACCCCTGCCCCCAGTTTTTGTCGATTACTTTGCTTTTGCAGCCTTGTTAGCGGCAGCGCGTGCAGCCTTCTTTTCAGATTCAGGCTGTGCCGGGGCGGCAACTTCGACCGAACCGCCAGCCTTTTCGACTGCTGCGATAGCGCCCTTGGTGGCGCCGGTGACGACGAATTTCACCTTGGCGGTGATTTCGCCCTTGCCCAGCAAACGCACGCCATCCTTGCCGCCACGGACCAGACCAACGGCACGCAGAGCGGCTTCGTCAATGTCCTTCTTGGCGTCTAGCTTCTTCGCGTCGATGAACTTCTGGACCATGCCCAGGTTCACTTCGGCAAAATCCTTGCCAAACGGGTTGTTGAAACCGCGCTTCGGCAGGCGCATGTGCAGCGGCATCTGGCCGCCTTCAAAGCCCTTGATCGCTACGCCCGAACGGCTCTTCTGGCCCTTCTGGCCGCGTGCGGCGGTTTTGCCCTTGCCTGAACCGATACCACGGCCCACGCGGACCCGGCCCTTGCGTGCGCCGGAATTGTCACGGATGTCGTTGAGTTTCATAGTGTGCACTCGCTTTCGCTTTACTTCGCGCTGAAAAGAAGCGGCCCGGTACGCGACCGGGCCAACTTGGTCAATTGGGTTGTGATCAGTCGATCACAGCAACCAGATGCGGGACCTTGGCAATCGCACCACGCACCTCTGGGGTGTCTTGGCGTACCACGACCTTGTGCATCTTGTTGAGACCCAGGCCGATCAAAATCTGGCGCTGGCTCTCAGGACGGCGGATCGGTGAACCGATCTGCTTGAGCTTGATGGTTTTCTTGTCAGCCATCTATCTTACTCCGCAATAGCAGCAGCTTCGGCTTCTGCCTCTGCTGCGCTGGCTCCGCCACGGCCAAGAAGGTCAACAACCTTCTTGCCGCGACGCTGGGCTACCGACTTCGGCGAAGTCTGATTGGTCAGCGCGTCAAACGTGGCGCGGATCATGTTATAGGGGTTGGAAGTGCCGACCGATTTGGTCACCACGTCAGCAACGCCCAGGCTTTCGAATACGGCACGCATCGGACCACCGGCAATGATACCGGTACCCGGAGGAGCCGTACGCACGGTGACCTTGCCAGCGCCGAAACGGCCATTGCCGTCATGGTGCAGCGTGCGGCCATCCTTCAGCGGAACGCGGATCATCTTCTTGCGTGCAGCTGCAGTCGCCTTGGTAATCGCTTCCGGCACTTCGCGTGCCTTGCCATGGCCAAAGCCAACGCGGCCCGAACCGTCACCCACGACAACCAGTGCTGCAAAACCGAAGCGCTTACCGCCCTTCACTGTCTTGCTGACGCGGTTGATGTGAACCAGCTTTTCGATGATGCCATCATCTTCTTCTTCACGCTGGCGACGATCGTCACGACGGCCACGACCACGGCCTTCACCGCGTTCGCCACCACGCCCGCGGCCACGGCCACGGCGTTCCTGAACTTCGCCTTCAGCGCCCTGTGCAGCCGACTGGTTATCAGCAGCTTCAGAGGGGGTGTCGACAGCAGCAGCGGTTTCAGCCACTTCAGCCACGTTTTCGTTTTCGTTGTTATCAGCCATCATCAGAACTCCAGCCCGCCTTCACGGGCGGCATCGGCCAGCGCCTTGACACGGCCATGGAACAGGAACCCGCCACGATCGAACACGACGGTGGTCACGCCGGCCTTCTTGGCAGCGGCTGCGATATCCTTGCCCACCTGCACGGCAGCATCGACATTGGCACCGGAGGATTTCGCACCCAGTGTGGAAGCAGCAGCAACCGTGCGGCCTTCCTTGTCATCGATGATCTGCGCGTAGATGTGGCGGCCCGTACGATGGACCGACAGACGCGGACGTTCACCAGCGCGGCTCTTGAGTGCGGTGCGCACCCGGCGGCGGCGGCGTTCAAAAAGAGAAAGCTTGGCCATCTTACTTCTTCTTTCCTTCCTTGCGGAAGATATACTCGCCGCGGTACTTGATGCCCTTGCCCTTATAGGGTTCAGGCTTGCGCCAGCGGCGGATTTCTGCGGCGAACTGGCCCACGGCCTGCTTGTCGATCCCGCTGATTTCGACCGTGGTCTGATCAGGAGTCTTCACTTCCAGGCCTTCCGGAACAGCCAGGTCAACATCATGGCTGTAGCCCAGCTGCAGCTTCAGAGTTTTGCCCTGGGCATTGGCACGATAACCAACACCGGAAATTTCCAGCACTTTGGTGAAACCATCGGTCACACCTTCAACCAGGTTTGAAACCAGCGTGCGCTGCATGCCCCAATAGGAACGCGCCTGCTTGGTGTCATTGGCTGGTTTGACCGAGATTTCTTCGCCTTCGATCTTGTAATCGATCAGGTCCGACAGGCCCAACGAAAGGGTCCCCTTGGGTCCCTTCACGGTCAGCGTGCCGTCCGCGATATCGGCGGTTACCCCGCTGGGGATCGCCACCGGTTTTTTACCGATGCGGCTCATCAGAATACCTCCGCCAGCACTTCGCCACCGACGTTTTCAGCGCGTGCTTCGGCATCCGACAGCACGCCCTTGGGCGTCGAGACGATGGTGATGCCAAGACCATTGCGGATCGTCGGCAGTTCTTTCGAACCCGAATAGATCCGGCGGCCCGGCTTGGAGACGCGAGCGACATGCTTGATGGCAGGTTCGCCCTCGAAATACTTCAGTTCAATCCGCAGCGCCGGGTGCTTGCCGGTTGCATCTTCGCTATAGCCACGGATGTAGCCTTCACGCTGAAGCACTTCGAGCACGTTTGCACGCAGCTTGGAAGCGGGCGACAGGACAGAATCCTTCTTCGCGCGCTGGCCGTTGCGGATACGGGTGAGCATATCACCCAGGGGATCGGTCAAAGCCATATTCTAGATCCTCACCAGCTCGACTTGGTCAGGCCCGGAATCAGGCCCTTGTTGCCGAGGTCGCGCAGCTCGATACGGTTGATGCCGAACTTGCGGTAATAGCCGCGCGGGCGGCCGGTGGTGGCGCAACGGTTGCGAACCCGGGTCGGGTTGGCATTGCGCGGCAGTTCCGCCATCTTCAGACGTGCGATCAGACGCTCACCCTCATCGAGTGATTCATCATCCGCAATCGCCTTCAGCTTGGCGTACTTGTTTGCGTACTGCTGAACGAGCTTCTTGCGACGCTCATTCTTGTTAATGGAACTCAGTTTCGCCATGGACTTAAGCTCTCCTGGTCAGCGGCTCACGCCGCCTCCTTTTCAGCTGATTGCTCAGCCGGGAACGGGAAACCGAACAGCTTCAGCAGTTCGCGCGCTTCCTCGTCGGTTTTAGCGGTAGTGGTGACAATGATATCCATGCCACGCACCTTCTCGATCTTGTCGTAGCTGATCTCCGGGAAGATGATCTGCTCCTTGATGCCCATGGCATAGTTGCCATTGCCATCGAACGACTTGGGGTTCAGGCCACGGAAGTCGCGAATACGCGGCATCGCGATAGTCACCAGACGATCAAGAAACTCGAACATACGGTCACGGCGCAGGTTGACCTTGCAGCCGATCGGCATGCCGTCGCGCAGCTTGAACTGTGCGATCGATTTCTTGGCCTTGGTGATAACCGGCTTCTGGCCGGCGATCAGGGCCATTTCTTCTGCAGCAGTCTGGACCTTCTTCTTGTCCTGGCTTGCTTCGCCCACGCCCATGTTCAGCGTGATCTTTTCAAGCTTAGGGACTTCAAGGCGGTTCTTGTAACCGAACTTTTCGGTCATCGCCTTGACGATCTCGTCCTCATACTTCTGCTTCAGACGGGGGGTATAATCAGCCATCGATGGTCTCCCCACTCTTTACAGCAACGCGCACCTTCTTGCCGTCCTTTTCTTCAATACGGACGCGGGTGGGCTTGCCATCCTTCGGATCAGCCACGGCTACCTTACTGATGTGCATCGGTGCTTCAAAGCGGTCGATGCCACCCTGCGGGTTGACCTGGCTGGGCTTGCGGTGACGGGTTGCAACATTGACGCCAGCGACCACGACCTTGCCTTCTTTCGGCATGACCTTGGACACGGTGCCGGTCTTGCCCTTGTCCTTGCCGGACAGGACAACGACGTTGTCACCCTTTTTGATCTTAGCAGCACCCATCTTAGAGCACCTCCGGAGCAAGGCTGATGATCTTCATGAAGCCACGGCCGCGCAGTTCGCGCACCACCGGGCCAAAGATACGGGTGCCGATCGGCTCCTCGTTCTTATTGACCAGTACAGCAGCATTGCTGTCAAAACGGATCACGCTGCCATCGGGACGGCGAACGTCCTTCTTGGTGCGAACGATCACCGCACGGTGAACGTCGCCCTTTTTAACCTTGGCGCGTGGCTGGGCTTCCTTCACGGAAACCACGATCACATCACCGACCGACGCGGTACGACGCTTAGAGCCACCCAGTACTTTGATGCACTGGACGCGCTTTGCGCCGCTGTTGTCCGCGACGTCGAGATTGGATTGCATCTGGATCATTGATCCGGTTCCTTCTCATTGGCTTGCCGAGACACCCAAAAACGACTGGGGCCCGGCAGTTCCTAACGTCTAAATCAGTTACCTGCGGCTTCGACTTCCAGATCGGCTTCCACCGCCTGGGTGCCACCTGCCGTGACCCGGTCCTTAACAGCCCAGGTCTTGGTCTTCGAAATCGGCTTTGTTTCCTCAATGCGGACAACATCACCGATGGTGTATTCATTGTTCTCGTCGTGAGCGTGATACTTCTTCGAACGACGGATGATCTTCCCGTACAGCGGGTGCTTCACCTTACGTTCGACCTTCACGGTCACAGTCTTGTCGGTCTTGTCGGAGGTGACAGTGCCGATCAGGATACGCTTGGGCATGTCGGTGCTCCTCAGGCCTTGGCGGCGGCAGTTGCCGCACGCTCGTTCTGCAGCGTCTTGATCTTGGCGATCGTGCGACGCACTTCCTTAACCCGCGCAGGGGCTTCCAACTGGTTGGTGGCAGCCTGGAAACGCAGGTTGAACTGTTCGCGCTTCAGCTCGACCAGATCAGCAGCAAGCTGATCGTCGCTCTTGGCGCGCAGATCTTCGGTCTTGCTCATTATTCGCCTCCCAGGTGCGAGGTGTCGCCCAGACGGGCCACGACCTTGGTCTTGATCGGCAGCTTCATGGCCGCACGGCTGAAGGCTTCAGCGGCCAGTGGGCCAGCAACACCATCCAGTTCGAACAGGATGCGGCCCGGCTTTACGCGAGCTGCCCAATATTCGATCGAACCCTTGCCCTTACCCTGACGGACTTCGGCAGGCTTCTTCGAAACCGGTACATCGGGGAACACGCGGATCCACAGGCGCCCCTGGCGCTTGATGTGACGCGTGATCGCACGACGCGCAGCTTCGATCTGGCGTGCGGTGATCCGTTCGGGTTCCAGGGCCTTGAGGCCATAGGAACCGAAGTTCAGCGTGGTGCCGCCCTTGGCATTGCCATGGATCTTGCCCTTGAACGCCTTGCGGTATTTGGTTTTCTTAGGTTGCAGCATTGCTCTTACCCTGCCTTAACGAGCCGGCCGGACGCCGGACGTCTGGGCTTCCATCATCAAACGGTCTTGCGCGGTCGGATCATGAGCGAGGATTTCGCCCTTGAAGATCCACACCTTGATGCCGATGATGCCATAGGCGGTCAGCGCCTCAGCTTCGGCATAGTCGACATTGGCACGCAGCGTGTGCAGCGGCACACGACCTTCACGATACCATTCGACGCGCGCGATTTCTGCACCACCCAGGCGGCCGCCACAGGTGATCTTGATGCCTTCCGCACCCAGACGCAGCGCCGATTGAACGGCACGCTTCATGGCACGACGGAAAGCGACACGGCGGATCAGCTGGTCAGCCACGCCCTGCGCAACAAGCTTGGCATCGATTTCCGGCTTGCGGATTTCAACGATGTTCAGCTTCACTTCGCTGTCGGTCATGGTCGACAGCTTGGTGCGCAGCTTTTCAATGTCTGCGCCCTTCTTGCCGATGATGACGCCGGGACGCGCTGCATAGATCGAAACGCGGCACAGCTTGGCCGGACGTTCGATCACCACCTTCGAAATGGCAGCCTGTGGCACCGTTTCGAGGATGAACTTGCGGATCTCGATGTCTTCCTTGAGCAGCTTGGCATAGTCACGCCCTTCGGCGTACCAGCGGCTGTCCCAGGTACGGTTGATCTGCAGGCGCAGACCGATCGGATTGCTCTTCTGACCCATCTTACGCCTCTTCCTGCTCGCGCACCACGATCCGCAGCCGGCTGAACGGCTTCAGGATGCGGGTGGACTTGCCACGGCCACGGGTGTGGAACCGCTTCATGGTGATCGATTTGCCAACCGAAGCTTCCGCAACGACCAGCGCATCAACGTCCAGATTGTGGTTGTTTTCCGCATTGGCGATCGCCGAAGCGAGCACCTTGCTGGCGTCTCTCGCCATCGCCTTCTTGCTGAAGGAGAGGATGTTCATGGCCTCTTCGGCCTTCTTGCCGCGGATCAGCTCTGCCACGAGGTTCAGCTTTTGCGCCGAACCACGGATGGTGGTGCCGACGGCCAGCGCCTCGTTATCGCCTACGCGACGGGGTGCTTTTGCCTTGCCCATTAGCGCTTGCCCTTCTTGTCGGCAGCGTGGCCGGGGAAGTTACGCGTCGGAGCGAACTCACCAAGCTTGTGACCGACCATTTCTTCCGAAACGGAAACCGGGATGAACTTCTGCCCGTTGTAGACGTTGAACGTCAGACCAACGAACTGCGGAAGGATGGTGCTACGGCGCGACCAGGTCTTGATCGGCTTGTTAGCATTGCTGTCCTGCGCGTCCTCCGCCTTCTTCAGAAGGCTGAGCTCGACGAACGGACCTTTCCATACGGAACGTGCCATGTTGTCTTACCTCTTCTTCTTGGCGTGACGCGAACGGATGATCATCTTGTCCGTCTGCTTGTTGTTGCGGGTGCGCGCGCCCTTGGTCGGCTTGCCCCACGGGGTCACCGGATGGCGGCCACCGCTGGTACGGCCTTCACCACCACCATGGGGGTGATCGACCGGGTTCTTCGCAACACCACGTGTCAGCGGCTTCACACCCATCCAGCGCTTGCGGCCAGCCTTGGCGAAGTTCTGGTTCTGGTTGTCGGGGTTCGACACCGCGCCAACCGTGCCCATGCAATCGCTGCGCAGGTAACGCTGCTCGCCCGAGTTCAGGCGGGCAATCACCATGCCGCGGTCACGACCAACGATCTGGACATAAGTGCCTGCAGAACGGGCAATCTGCCCGCCCTTGCCCGGCTTCATCTCCACATTGTGGCAGATGGTGCCGACCGGCATCTGACCCAGAAGCATGGCATTGCCAGGCTTGGTGTCGGTACGCTCACCAGCCACCACCGTATCACCAACAGCCAGGCGCTGCGGGCAGATGATGTAGGCCAGTTCACCATCTTCGTACTTCAGCAGTGCGATGAAGGCAGTGCGGTTGGGGTCATATTCGATCCGTTCGACGGTCGCGGGAACATCCCACTTGCGACGCTTGAAATCGATAAAGCGGTACTTCTGCTTGTGACCACCGGCCATACCACGCGAAGTGACGTGACCCTTGTTGTTACGGCCACCCGTCTTGCGCTTGCCTTCCGTGAGCGACTTGACCGGCTTGCCTTTGTACAGGCCGGACTTGTCGACGAGGATGAGGCCGCGGCGTGCGGGGCTCGTCGGATTGTAGTTCTTGAGTGCCATAGTTCCTGCCCTCAGATCCCGCTGGTGACGTCGATCGAGTCACCCTCTGCCAGGGTAACGACCGCTTTTTTCATGTCGGTGCGCTTGTAGGGCTTGCCCTTCCAGCGCTTGGTCTTGCCCTTGGCGACCAGCGTGTTCACGCCGGTTACCTTGACATCGAACAGAGCTTCGACTGCTTCCTTGATCTGCGGCTTGGTGGCATCATTCGCCACTTTGAAAACCACAGCGTTGTTTTCGGAAGCCAGGGTCGACTTTTCCGTAATGTGCGGAGCAAGAATGACGTCGTAGTGACGCGCGTCGATTTCTTTTGCCTTAGCCATTGAAACGCGCCTCCAGCTTTTCGACAGCATCCTTGGTCAGGACCAGCGTGTCGTGGTTGAGGATGTCGTAGACATTGGCGCCCATGGCGGGGAGGACGTTGACACCCTTGAGGTTGCCAGCTGCCTTCTTGAAACCGTCATTCACGGTTTCGCCGTCGATCACCAGAACCTTGCCAGCAAAGCCAGCCTTGTCGAAGTGACCTTTCAGCGCCTTGGTTTTGGCATCCTTGAGCTCAAGGCTGTCAACGACGATCAGGCCGTCTTTCGCCTTGCTCGACAGGGCCATCTTCAGGCCGAGAGCACGGATCTTCTTGTTCAGCGACTGGTTGAAGTCACGCTTGCGTGCACCGTGGGCCTTACCACCACCGATAAAGATCGGGGCAGCACGGTCACCGTGACGAGCCGTACCGCCGCCCTTTTGGCGACCGAACTTCTTGCCGGTGCGTGCAACGTCGGAACGTTCACGGGTCGGACGTGCAGTGCCGCGGCGGTTTTCAAGCTGCCATGTCACAACGCGGTGCAGGATGTCAGCGCGCGGCTCAACACCAAACACGGCATCGTTGAGCTCGATATCGCCCGACGCCTTGCCGTCGATTTTCTGGACCTTCACCTTCACGGATCAGCCCTCCTTGCCTTCGTCGCCTTCGGCTGCGGGAGCCTCAGCGGTGTTGTTTTCTTCGATGGCGGCGTCTGCTGCTTCAGCCTGATCGGCCAGCTTGGGCTCTTCAGCTTCAGGCTTGGGAGCATTCTTGCTGATCACGGCACCGGGGAACGGCACACCTTCAGGAAGCGGCAGTTTCACAGCGTCGCGAACCAGCAGCCAGCCATTCTTCGAACCCGGGACTGAACCCTTGACGAACAACAGGCCACGATCGGCATCTGTGCGGACGATTTCCAGGTTCTGCTGTGTACGCTGGCGGTCACCCATGTGGCCGGCCATCTTCTTGTTCTTGAAGACGCGGCCCGGATCCTGGCGGTTGCCCGTCGAACCATGCGAACGGTGGCTAAGCGACACACCGTGCGTGGCACGCAGACCACCGAAGCCCCAACGCTTCATGGCACCAGCAAAACCCTTACCCTGGGTGTGGCCAGTGATGTCGACCTTCTGGCCGGCAACGAAGTGGTCAGCACTGATGGTCGAACCAACGGGAACAAGCCCATCTTCGCTTTCGACACGGAATTCAGCGACCTTCTTCTTCAGGCCAACTTCAGCCTTGGCGAATGCTTCGCGCTGCGGCTTGTTAACATTCTTCTGCTTGGCCTCACCTGCACCCAGCTGAACTGCGAAATAACCATCGCGGTCCGCCGTACGGTGCAAGACGACCTGGCAATCTTCAAGCGAAAGAACGGTCACGGGAACGTGACGTCCATCCTCCTGAAACAGGCGGGTCATTCCCACCTTCTTTGCGATCACGCCAGTGCGCATCGTCATAACTCCTAACACAGAGGCATACGAGGCCCATCCCCGCATGCTTGCCAGCCCTAATTGTAGTGCATCGCCCCGTCCGGGCTGAACGCCCACCATGCCAAAAGGCCGGGCGGGCTAGACGGGGGACGCAGCCCGGATCAGATCCGGCGGTATCCCTATGTCTTGCCGATCCTGCTGGATCGGCGGGGCCATATGGAGCCCCGAAACTTTCCTGATTGTTTAAAGTCCTATCAGGAGGACCATAAGATCAAACAGCTTAAGCCAGTTTGATTTCGACGTTTACGCCAGCAGCCAGATCGAGCTTCATCAGCGCATCAACGGTCTGGGCGTTGGGCTGCACGATGTCGAGCAACCGCTTGTAAGTGCGCACCTCGAACTGCTCGCGCGACTTCTTGTCGATATGCGGGCCGCGGTTCACGGTGAACTTCTCAATACGCGTAGGCATGGGAATGGGGCCACGAATAAGCGCGCCAGTGCGACGAGCAGTATCTGCGATTTCACCAGTTGCCTGGTCCAGAACGCGGTGATCGAACGCCTTGAGGCGAATGCGGATATTCTGAGCTTCCATTACCTATACCGATGCGAAAGAGCCAAGCGAGCTGTTAAACCCGCAAAAAAGAAAGGCCCACCCAACCTGTGCCGGTTTCCCGGATTGGGCGACCTTCCCTGAATTCTTTTTGGACCCGAACCTGCCTGAAAGACGAATCCGCGCCAGAGGCCGCGCATATACGGGGGAGGCCCCCGTCTGGCAACCCCTGAAATCAGGGATTTTTTACTGCCAGCTGCAACCCAAAAATCTGGGGCCCGCCCCCATCGAAGAGACAGGCCCCAAACTGATCATCGCTTAAAGCGAAATTACTTCGTGATCGAGCTCACAACGCCCGAACCAACGGTGCGGCCACCTTCGCGGATAGCGAAACGCAGACCTTCGTCCATGGCGATCGGAGCGATCAGCTTGACCGAGATGGTCACGTTGTCGCCAGGCATCACCATTTCGGTGCCTTCAGGCAGGATCACTTCGCCGGTCACGTCAGTGGTGCGGAAGTAGAACTGCGGACGATAGTTGGCGAAGAACGGCGTGTGACGGCCACCTTCGTCTTTCGACAGCACGTAAACTTCGGCGCTGAATTCGGTGTGCGGGCTGACCGAGCCGGGCTTGCACAGCACCTGGCCACGTTCCACATCTTCACGGCCGATGCCACGGATCAGGGCGCCGATGTTGTCGCCAGCTTCACCACGGTCCAGCAGCTTGCGGAACATTTCCACACCGGTGACAGTGGTCTTCTGCGTGTCGCGGATACCAACGATTTCAACTTCGTCACCCACGTTCACAACGCCGGTTTCAACACGGCCGGTCACAACCGTACCACGACCAGAGATCGAGAAGACGTCTTCGATCGGCATCAGGAATGCCTTGTCAACCGGACGGTCAGGCTGCGGGATGTGTTCGTCAACAGCTTCCATCAGGGCAATGATAGAGTTCTTGCCGATTTCGTCATCACGGCCTTCCAGAGCAGCCAGAGCAGAACCCTTGATGATCGGAATGTTGTCGCCGTCGAAGTCATACGAGCTCAGCAGTTCGCGAACTTCCAGTTCAACCAGTTCGAGGATTTCTTCGTCGTCGACCTGGTCAACCTTGTTCATGTACACGACCAGAGCAGGCACACCAACCTGGCGAGCCAGCAGGATGTGCTCGCGGGTCTGCGGCATTGGGCCGTCAGCAGCGTTCACAACCAGGATGGCACCGTCCATCTGCGCAGCACCGGTGATCATGTTCTTCACATAGTCAGCGTGGCCGGGGCAGTCGACGTGGGCATAGTGACGTGCAGCGGTTTCATATTCAACGTGAGCCGTCGAAATGGTGATGCCGCGTTCACGCTCTTCAGGAGCCTTGTCGATGTTTGCGAAGTCAACAGCCGAACCACCATAGGTTTCAGCCATTACCTTCGTGATAGCAGCAGTCAGCGTGGTCTTGCCGTGGTCAACGTGACCGATGGTGCCGATGTTGCAGTGCGGCTTGTTCCGCTCAAATTTTTCCTTAGCCATTTCTCAAAAAACCTCTGAGTTAAAAATTGAATCCCTGCGGGAGGTTAGGCGGCACCCGCTGAATCAGGCGCCGCCCCTAGACTGTGTCGCCTGCTTACGCAAGCTTCTCCTTGACTTCTTGCGCCACATTTGCGGGCACTTCGTCATAGTGGCTGAACTGCATCGTGTACTGGGCCCGGCCCTGTGTGAACGAACGCAGTTCATTAACGTAACCGAACATGTTGGCCAGCGGCACGAATGCCTCAACCGCCTGCGCATTGCCACGCGTGTCGGTACCCTGGATCTGACCACGGCGGCTGTTCAAGTCGCCGATCACGTCACCAAGGTAATCTTCAGGAGTCACCACTTCGACCTTCATGATCGGTTCCAGCAGCTTGATGCCTGCCTTTTGCGCTACTTCACGCATGGCACCACGACCGGCGATTTCGAACGCAATCGCACTCGAGTCAACGTCGTGATATGCACCATCATAAAGGGTGACGGTGAAGTCGATGATCGGGAAGCCAACCAGATAGCCGCTTTCCGCCTGTTCGCGCAGACCCTTTTCAATCGCAGGGATATATTCCTTGGGAATATTACCGCCTTTGATCTCGTCATTGAAGACAAAGCCCTGGCCGCGTTCACCCGGCTCAACCTTGATCTTCACACGACCGAACTGACCCGAACCACCCGACTGTTTCTTGTGGGTGTAATCAACGTCAACCGGCTTGGCCAGATATTCACGATAGGCCACCTGCGGCGCACCGACATTGGCTTCCACCTTGAATTCACGCTTCATGCGGTCAACCAGAATGTCGAGGTGCAATTCGCCCATGCCCTTGATGATCGTCTGGCCACTTTCATGGTCAGTCGACACGCGGAAGCTGGGATCTTCGGCAGCCAGACGGTTGAGCGCGATGCCCATCTTTTCCTGGTCAGCCTTGGTCTTGGGTTCCACCGACAGTTCGATAACCGGCTCAGGGAATTCCATCCGCTCAAGGATGATCGGCTTGGCAGGATCGCACAGCGTATCGCCAGTGGTGGTGTCCTTCATGCCGGCCAGAGCCACGATGTCGCCAGCGAATGCTTCATCGATGTCTTCACGGTTGTTGGAATGCATCAGCAACATACGGCCGATCTTTTCCTTCTTGTCCTTCACGCTGTTCAGGACGCTGCCCTTGGTCAGTTTGCCTGAATAGATGCGAGTGAAGGTGAGCGAGCCCACAAAGGGATCGTTCATGATCTTGAAGGCCAGTGCGGCGAAAGGCGCATCGTCGCTGGAAGGACGATCTGCTTCTTCGTCGCTATCGGGTAGCACGCCCTTGATCGCCGGAACGTCAAGCGGAGAAGGCATGTAATCAACCACCGCATCCAGCAGCGGCTGCACGCCCTTGTTCTTGAAAGCAGAACCACAGGTCACAGGCACGAAATCGCGCGCCATGGTGCCCTTGCGGATCAGTTTCTTGATTGTGGCGACATCAGGCTCGTTACCTTCGAGATAGGCTTCCATCACGTCATCGTCCTGTTCGACGACGGTTTCGATCAGCTTTTCACGATATTCGGCAGCCTTGTCGGCCATGTCAGCCGGGATGTCGACGAATTCATACTTCGCGCCCAGGTCTTCTGCCTGCCACACGATGCCGCGATTGTTGACCAGGTCAACCACGCCCTGCAGATTGCTTTCTGCACCGATCGGCAGATAGAGCACCAGCGGCACCGCGCCGAGACGATCGATGATCGACTGCACGCAGTAGTAGAAGTCTGCACCGGTCCGGTCGAGCTTGTTGATGAAGCACATGCGCGGAACGCCGTACTTGTCAGCCTGGCGCCACACGGTTTCAGACTGCGGTTCAACACCGGCCACACCGTCAAACACGGCAACCGCACCGTCGAGCACGCGCAGCGAACGTTCAACTTCAATGGTGAAGTCAACGTGGCCGGGCGTATCGATGATGTTGATACGGTGCTTGGGCTGGTTCGCGCGCAGATCTTCCGGGTTCGAACGGGGATCCATGGTCGGATCTTCCGCAGTCCAGAAAGTGGTGGTCGCAGCCGAAGTGATCGTGATGCCGCGTTCCTGTTCCTGCTCCATCCAGTCCATCGTCGCCGCGCCATCATGCACTTCGCCGATCTTGTAGGACTTGCCGGTGTAGTAAAGGATACGTTCGGTAGTCGTGGTCTTGCCGGCATCGATGTGGGCCATGATGCCGATATTGCGGTACCGCTCCAGCGGATATTCGCGTGCCATGATAAGTATCTCCGTAAGGGGTTAGGCGGTCGAAACCGGCCGATTACCAGCGATAATGGCTGAAGGCGCGGTTGGCGTCTGCCATACGGTGCGTATCTTCACGCTTTTTGACAGCGTTGCCGCGATTGTTGGCCGCATCCAGCAGCTCACCCGAAAGACGGGCAGCCATGGTGGTTTCGGGGCGGCCGCGTGCGGCAGAGATCAGCCAGCGGATGGCCAGCGCCTGGGCGCGTTCAGCACGCACTTCAACCGGCACCTGATAGGTCGCACCACCCACACGGCGGCTGCGCACTTCAACCTGCGGCTTCACATTGTTCAGCGCATCATGGAACAGCTGCACCGGATCAGCCTTCGCCTTGGCTTCGACGGTGTCGAGCGCGCCATAGACGATGCGTTCTGCAACGGATTTCTTACCGTCCAGCATCAGGTTGTTCATGAACTTTGACAGAACCTGATCACCGAACTTGGGATCAGGCAGGATTTCCCGCTTCTCGGGACGACGACGACGTGACATCTTTACATAACTCCTTTGGAGTTGGGATCGGTTCCGGCCCATCTCCCCCGCCCAACCACCCGATGATCCAACCGGCCCCATATCGGGTGGTTGGCCAAAGGGGAGGACGCGGAGCGGACTGGTGCCGCACCCGACCTAATTACTTCGGACGCTTCGCGCCGTATTTCGAACGGCTCTGCTTGCGGTCCTTCACACCCTGCGTGTCAAGCACGCCGCGCAGCACGTGGTAACGCACACCGGGAAGGTCGCGCACACGGCCGCCGCGGATCAGCACAACAGAGTGCTCCTGCAGGTTATGGCCTTCGCCCGGGATGTAGCTGATGACTTCGCGCTGGTTGGTCAGGCGAACCTTGGCCACTTTACGCAATGCCGAGTTCGGCTTCTTCGGGGTCGTCGTATAGACGCGGGTGCAAACACCACGCTTCTGCGGGTTCTGCTCCATCGCAGGGACCTTGGACTTGGCCTTCTGCGGAGTGCGGCCCTTGCGGACCAGCTGGTTAATCGTCGGCATAAGTACTCTTCACCGTGTTAATGGTGACACTTGGCTTTCAGAGTGAAGAGATCGTTTCGCGCCCTGCCCGCCTTCGTCATCCCGGACTTGATCCGGGATCCAGCGAGATAATAACACCGCCGATAAGGCGACATCTGTGCGCGAGACTGATACGCTCCACCCATCGGCCATGGCCACCGGGTTACTTTGACGGCTGCCCCCAAAGCGTTTCGTTTTTGCTTCCGCTCATCCTGAGCCTGTCGAAGGACAGGAAGCGAAAACCCGAAACACCCCAATAGAAAAGAGCCACGTCGCATACACGACTGGCCCCCGGGACATGACCGGCAATGTTCAGCTCTATTGACCGCGCGTGACTCGAAAGCCCCGCTCAGTTGCCGCGCCCTTTATGCTGGAACGGGGGGAAGGTCAAGGGTGTCATCCTACGATCCTCGTTATGATATCCTTGGTGCGCGCATCCTTGAAGAACCTGTTCGAAGAAAAATTATCATCGGAGGCTTGCTGCGCTGCATACAGACCCTGAACTAACTGGGTTGCCTCACCCACCTTGCCCTTAGCGATGTCGAAGTTCCAGAGATCCAAGTCATCTCTTACGCAAATTTGTCGCAAGGCAAAGAGAGCATGAAAGGCTCCGTCAATTAGTGCCATTTCACCTGGCGCGAGATTGTCTTCCTCTTTGATGCGACGACGTAGCTCTTTCTTTTGCTCGTTGATCGCCTGCATCAGATAAAACGACGTCAAAAGTTTTTGCGCACTTATCTCGTCCGAGAAAACTGTTTCGTAAAGATCGCCGAATATTCTTCCCCGATCTTTCTTGGAAATTTCTGGCATTCCCACCCCGTAGGCCAAATATGCCTGCGAAGCGTCCAAGGCATCTATTCGAAGAGCTCGGTTTTGTTCGGCATGCTGTCCCTTTTTTCTTTCGTAGTAATGACCAAGATCCGCAAAACTCGCCTCCAACTGCCTTTGCAAACGATCATTCGATTTTAGGTCCCTAACATTTATTGGGGTCTGACTGTTCGTTGTCTCGGCTATTGAAAGTTTTACATCTTCGTCAGTCGTTTCAATAATTCGGACAAGCAAGAGCAAATCTGCAACCTTGTCGGCATCTTCATTCCAAGCCTCAAAGAGGCAATTGGAGGTCTGCCCTCCATTTACGATCTGAACATTCGTCATACTGATTTTTGGGCTTCTTTTCGACGGCCCCATGACGAACTTATCACAAGTCATCGTAATTCCATTGTTTTGATACCAAAACATATGATTATTTTCATCCAAGGCGGACTCGATGATTGTTTTATTTATACGATTGCCCCGCTTCAAATAGACTCGTACGTTCTGATCAAATACCGACTCTTCAACAATATTCGGATCATCCTGCGACCGTATCATTTCAACGATATCGGTCCCGGTTACGGTGCAAACAACCCCCCGGAGGTTCTGGTCGCTGCGATCAAAGAAATTCGTATCGATAGCAGTGATTTCGCGCTCAAGATTTGGTGCTCGTTTTTCTAGGAAGTAATCGGAGAGCGCATCCAGCCCATGCATCTCGAACGAAATTGCTCGGTAGCGCGAAAATGCAGTCTCAATTCGCTGCTTCTCTCCATCAACCAAAGGCTCGGTATTAGAAATGAAATGAACGGTGATCGTTGCGTTAGCTTCCTTCAAGGTGTCAGACGCATCCGCAATTTTTGCCTTTAGCAAAGGGTTCGCAGTCGCAAGCGCATCCATATCTTGTCCAGCAAGATCGTTCACAAAGGAGAGCAACTTATCGACCTCGCTACCGGGAAAATTTTTCTTCGAATTTTCGAAAGTGTCGGCGCACTTCACTTGTAAGAGGTGGATGTCCTGCTTGCCATCGCGGTCGTCAATAAAGAACAGGTCTACGCCTCGATCATTGCCTCCATCTGTTAGGCAATCCACCGCCTCTTCTGAGTCGATGTCAAAAAGCTCACGGGAAGCCACTACAGACAAGGCTTTAGTACGATTTAGCTCGTCGTACTGTTCTAGGACTGAGGCAAGGTTCTGCTCTAGTGCATTCCAGTCGAAGCGGTTGGCCATGTTTCTCTCAATCAAATTGGGATCAATGTTTCGGACATTTGCCTATGGCCGTCAGACCACAAGCGTCAAACCATTTTCCTACGTGGCTTGAGTCTGTTTGATTGGCCTCAAGCGCCGGGCGGAGCGCATCCGCGCTCCTTGGCTTCCGGCCTATCGGCCGACGCCCGGTCGGGCTTGCGGGCCTGCGGCCCGGAATTTCGCCAGATAGGAATCTTGCTATGTATTCACCCGCCCCTAACCCCTCCCGCAAGCGGGAGGGGAATAACCACGCCTTTTATTTGGCTTTGAACAGTGTTCCATGTGTTCCATCGCGTAGGAAATCAGTTTGTTTGTTACGCCTCAAACGCCGGCGTTCGCGTCCGCTCACTTGGCTTCCACGCCATTCGGCGCGGCGCGCGGTCGCGCTTGCACTCGCCTTCGGCTCGCGATCAACGCCTGTCAGCAAAGCCGCGTATTTCTCCCAAACAAAAAGCTCCAATTTACCAATCGCTCACACGCCCCATCTTCACACCTGTTAACCATTGACCTCCCCCATTTCCCTCACCCCGCCCGCCCGCCGCGCCAAAAACGCCGCCGCAAACTTCATTTCCGTTAGTGTGCTGGTAACCTTGCTTCAAAACCGCGTGGTAGCGCCTGCCATTGCAAACAGGCAGCATGATCAAGAAATCGATCCTGCTTGGCGCGCCCATTGCAATGGCAATGACTGCGGCAATCGCCACCCCGGCAGCGGCCTCCGCCCCATTGGCGGTGACCATGCCCGTGGCCGTGCCCATGGTGGCGCTGGGCCTGTCGCAGGCGGATTGCGGTGCCATCCCCTCCTCCATGGTGTCGCAACCGCTTGCTTCGCTTTCGGCCACGCGCAGCTTTACCAAAAGCGCGGCCATTCTGGGCGGAGAGCCGAGCGCGCTGGAAAAAATGCGCATGGCGCAAAATTCCGTGACGAGTGCCAATGCATCGCACCCGCTGTTAACGGGCGTTACCGCGCCCACCACGCAGCTATCGCCCGCTGCTCTGCCCATGGCGGCCATGGGTTTTGGCTGTGCGGCAACCCCGCAAATGCGCGCTGCCCTGCCGCGGATTTCCGGCACTATCACCCTGCCCCGCGCTGCGCGTGGCGCATTTCTGGGGACAGAGCGTGTCCGCGTGGGCCGCACGCATTTCGATGCAGAGTGGAAACGCGTGGCGAATAAGGGCCTGTCCCAGCGGGATCTGACCGCCGCATTGGGCGCAGTATCCGATGATCGCTCTGCCCTGCTGACCCAGGTCAATGGCTGGGTGAACAATCAGATCCGTTATCGCAGCGATGGGCGCAAGGATAATTGGGCCGATGCGCGTGCGACGCTCAAATCCCGGCGCGGCGATTGCGAGGATTACGCGATCCTGAAAATGCAGATGCTGGCTGCGGCTGGCGTTTCGCGTGAGGATATGATGCTCACCCTGGCGCGCGACACAATGCGCCGTGCCGACCATGCCGTGCTGCTGGTGCGCCATGATGGCGAATGGAAAATGCTGGACATGGCAAGCGACCGTGTCGCCTCTGCCGCGATGGATTATGGATATCGCCCGGTGATGAGCTTCAGCGACGGCGCGCGTTACATCCACGGGCAGGCGGTAACCCCGCAACAGCCACAAACCGTGCGAATTGCCTACGCCAACTAATTGTAATTACGTGTGATCATGGTGATGGCGCGCGCCAATACAGCGCCCGCCACCCGGCCCGCTTAACGTTCCGTAATCGCTTCGTTCAAGGCGCGGCTGATGGGTTTGAGCAGGTAGCTCAGCACAGTCTTGCTGCCGGTGATAATCTCCACATCGCAGATCATGCCGGGCACGATTGGCAAGCGGCGGCCACCCTTGGACAGATAAGCGCGGTCCGTTTCCACCAGCACGGTGTAATAGGCTTCACGCTCCACCTCGTCATAAATGCTGTCAGCACTCACCTGCTGCACAACGCCCCTCAACCCGCCATAGGTTGAAAAATCATAGGCCGTGACCTTCACAATCGCGGGGTCACCCACCTTGATAAAGGCAATATCCTTGGGCGCGACGCGCGCTTCGACCAGCAGTTTGTCACCAATGGGCACGATCTGCATGATCTTTTCGCCCGCATTCACAAAGCCGCCCACGGTGGTGATTTGTACATCATTGACGATACCATCGGCGGGAGAACGCAATTCATTGCGGTCCTTGCGCGCCTCTGCCCCACGAATGGTTTCCTGATTCACGGCAATGCGCGTATTGAGTTCAGACCGTTCGTTCAGCGCCTGCTGCCTGAAATCGAGCCGTGCAGATTGCAACTCAGAACTTGCCTGACTTACGGCAGCGTGTGAACGGGCGACAGCCTGCCGCGCGGCAGCCAGACGGCCCTGGGTATCAACCAGATCGCGCTGGGCGGTGATCAATTCGGTCTTGGGGACGATACCCTGCCGCGCCAGCGGTTCCAGCATATTCACCTGATCGCGCGCCAGTTTCACGCTATCAGTCAATGTCGATACGGTCGCCTCTGCTTCACGAAGATCACGCCGCCGCTGTTCCACCGCTGCTGCCAGCGATGCCTCGCGGCTGCTAGCGGCGGCCATGCGCACCTGTTGCAGACGCTGTTCTTCGCCGCAATCGCCGCCCTCGCCACAATCCACCGCGCTTCCGGCAGCTTCGCCCTCCAGCCGGTCTGCTCGCGCGCTCAGCCGCTCATTCTCGGTCTTCAGCTTCCCCAGTTCAGAATCGGCAATATCATCGTCAAAACGGACCAGAAGTTGGCCCTTCTTAACGGTCTGACCAGCGCGAACCAGGATCTCTTCAACCACTGATGGTTCAGAAGGCTGCACCAATTGCGCCTTAGAGGAAGGTATCACCTTGCCCATGCCGCGCGTCACCTCTTCCGTCTGCGCGACGGAGGCCCAGCCCAGCAGCAGGAAGAATGTCACAGCGCATGCCGCAATCAATTGCCGGTCAGAATCCCAATCGGAAACCGTCCGAACCACATCGTGCCAGATTTTCAGAAAACGTTCCTTCACTGGGATGCTCCAGCAGCCTCCATGCCAATGCCCCCATTGATATTATGTGCGATTGGTTCACCCTGCCCAACTCGCCCAGCATCATAAGATTTTATTTTGTTGACGGGATCAGGGATCGAAAGCCGCCAGCTTTTGGTCGTATCAATCCGTCCGCCCACATCCGCCGGCGCATGACGATCGGTCACATGCGGCGTTACTGTGGTGCCAGGCACATATTCGGGTTCCGGTTCTGGCTGATCCCAGTTGGCAGCCAGCATGGCGCGCAGGCGCTCTTCGCTCAGGAAAGGAACAGCCTCATGCCCATTCCAGCGGCGCGTAAAGGCCCCTTCGCTGCCCGCACTGCCGGGAAAACGGTAAAAGATGTGTACACCAATCTTATTTACCTTACCCAGAGTAAAGGCCCAGCGCGGCAGCACGTAATCAGCATGGTAATGCGTTGCTGAACCCACTGATTTTTCGATATTTCCAGCCAGCGCAGCCTCTGCCACCTTGCGCGATTCCTGCCATTTTGAGGCCATGGGGCTTCGCAGAAGGGAGCCATCACAGGTAAAGCTGAACTGGCATACGCGCTGGTTCACGCCTTCATAAACCACGCCGCAGACCGAATTGGGATAGGCCGGATGACGCAAACGATTGAGCACCACCTGCGCCACGGCACGCTTGCCCTGAACAGGCTCATTCGCAGCTTCGTAATAAACTGCCTGCGTCAGGCATTTCAGCGCGCTCGAATATTGCTGGTTATCCGTGCTGATGACGGCAAAACGCCCCATATGTTCCAACGGCAAGCCGGATGATGGGATCAGCGCATTTTGTTCCTGCGCGGACAGGCCTTCATCCAGAATTTCCGCCTGCGTACCACTGTCCAGCGACTTGAGCTGTGCCAGCTCGCGCGATTTCAGGCCCAGGCCAGCCTCGGCATATGACGCACCCGGATTGCCCAATAGGAATGACAGCGACAGCGCAAATCCACCCAGCAAGCCAGCACCCAGCGCCAGCTTGCCACGTGCCGCACCGGTGTTTTCCACCAATGCACGTCCAAAAGAGGCAACGGCTGCGTTCACTTGCCCATGCCCCCTGTACCGCCAGCGCGGGCGAGGATTTCAGCCTTGCTGCCATCGGCAACAACGCGCCCCTTATCCAGCACAATGATGCGTTCACACAGGTCGAACAAGGCTGGACGATGGGTTGAAATCATTAATGTCTGATCATCCCGCAAGGATGATTTCACACGATCGACGAACTGGCGTTCGGTCTGCGAATCCATTGCACCCGTTGGTTCATCCATGAACAACAGATCGCATGGCGTCACAAAGGCACGTGCCAGCGCCAGAAAGCTGCGCTGCCCGCCTGAAAGGCGGCGGCCCTGTTCGCCCACGGCACGGTCAAAACCGCTGTCATCACGGGCCAGGAATTCATCTGCCCCGCTCATGCGCAACGCCTCGAACAGGCGTTCATCCTCAACCTCAGGCGCACCAAGCGCAAGATTGTCCTTGATCGATCCGGTAAACAAGGTCGCGTCCTGTCCTACAAAGCGGAATGCTTTGCGTAGGTCTTGCGGGCGGAATTGGCGAGAGTCGATGCCGTTTACCAAGAAAGCGCCGTCAGTGGGCTGATAAAGTCCGCAAATTAACCTTCCGAGCGTGGACTTTCCCGAAGCGACACGCCCAATAAGGGCAATCCTTTCACCCGGCTTGATGGTCAGGTTAATCCTGTCCAGCGCAGCCAGCGGCGCTTCTGGATAGGCAAAGCTGCATTCTTCCAGTTTGATCGTCGCATTGCGGACCGTGGCAGGCAAGGTGGATGCGCCCTGCTTGCGTTCATCTTCCACGTCAAACAGCCGCTCGATCGAATCCAGCGCCTCATTCGCCTGGCGGAAGCGGGTCAGCAGGAAGGCGATCTGTCCTGCTGGCGCCAGTGAGCGCGATGCCAGCATAACGATGGCGATGATCGCACCCATGGTGATGATCCCGGCATCGAACATGTAATAACCGCCGATGATCAACGCGATCGTGTTCAATTGCTGGAATGATTGCGCCAGCCCAACTGCCTTGGACTGGATGCGTTTCAGCCGTTGCTGTGATTTACTGCCGATTTCAGCCAGATTGTACCAGCGCCCGATCATGGTCCGTTCGCCAGACATGGATTTGAGCGTTTCCATGCCTGCCACAGATTCGACCAGCAAAGTCTGCTGCAGTCCGTGGTCAGACTGTGCGTCGCGCGCCGCATCGGCAACCTTGCGCTGCAGATGGAAACCAGCCACCACCATCAGGCCCATCATCACAACGGGCACCAGCGCCAGCCAATGCGCAATATAGGCGATGACCGCCACGAACACGACCAGGAACAGCAAGTCTACCATCAGGACAATCGTGGTTGAGGCGAAAAAATCGCGCACGACCGTATATTCGCTGACGCGCGCAGCCAATGCGCCGGTATTGCCCTGGCGCGCCGATAGCGGCAGCCCCAGCACCCGTCCAAAAATCTTTTGCGACAGGCGGATATCCAGCCGCCGGCCAATCTCATCCACCACATTGGTACGCGCAGATTTGAGCAGGAACTCCATCCCGAATGCAATCAGCACGCCAATGCCCAGAACCCATAGTGTGGACACCGCACGGTTGGGAATGACGCGGTCATACACGTTCATCGAGAACAAGGGCAGTGATACGGCCAGCATGTTGATGATGAAGGATGCGACAAGGACAGAACGGAATGCCTTGCGTTCCTTGCGCAGTTCACCCCAAAACCAGTGATGGCGCGCTTTCTTGTGCCAGGGCGAACCCTGTTCGCGCAGGGCATCCGGATCACCGAACACCGACACGAATTGACCCGTGTAGAGATCCTGCAATTCATCACGCGAAATCCAGCTGGATTCACCTGAATCGGGTTTCCACAACAACAGGTCGCCATCGCGTGCTTCATGCACAACGCCAACCTGCCCTTCAGCAAGGGCGATCAGCGCGGGATATTCGCTATCCCGCGTCGGCAGTTTCTTGAAATCCTGGATATCGAAATCCAGCCCCGCCAATTCCACCGCAGCCGCAGCCTGGTGAAAGGGAAGCTTGCCTGACGCATCACGCGCCAGCGAATCAAGCAGTGCCGGGGAAAAGGCGAGCCCGTAACGGCGCGCCAATTCCCCGATACACTGAATTAACGGGTCATTCGCCTGCAGGGCGTTGGAGTTCCTTTGCTGCAGCACGAATACCTCACAATCTTTGCACCGGCTTAGTTAGGATAACGCCGGTAATCAGTTTCTGCATCTTTGGGCGGACCATAATCGAACCGCTCACGCTCGTTCTTGCCGGCGCCAGCGCCCGGGGCGATGCTCATCGCGTCCAGGAGTCGATTCGTTGCGGCCAGAACCTGATATTGCGCAAAAAGTTGAGAAAAACGTGAAGTTTCCAAACGCACCTGCGTATTGAAGCGCGTATTTTGCGCATCCAGCACGTCCAGCAGTGAACGACGGCCCACATTGAACTGGCTGCGATAGCTCAGCAGCAAGTCATCGCTGACTTCCGACTGGCGTGCGAGGGCCGTGCCGATATTGCGCTGTGCCTTCAAGGCAGTCCAGGCGTTAGACACATCTTCTTCTGCCTGACGGGTGCGTTCATGCAGGCGATAGCGGGCCTGCGAAGCGCGATGTACCATTTCCTGGTACTTTGCCTTCATCTGGCCACCATTGAAGATATTCCAACGCAGGTAAACGCGCGCCTGAATATCATTGGTTTCGCCCTTGAAGCCATCGATGTCTTCACCGATCCGGCCACGCGCATCTACGCCAATGGTGGGATAGAAATCACCCTTGGCGGCCATCACCATGGCATGTGCCGCGTCAACATCAGCCTGTGCTTCACGCACCAGCGGGTTGGCGGTACGCGCCAGTCCAATGGCTTCATCCTCTGTCGAAGGCAGCGCTACAGCCAAATCTGGCGGCAGGGTGACCTGATCAATGTCAAGGCCGGACAGACGCCGCAGAATGTTCTGTGCGGTTTCCAGCGCTTCCGTTGCTTCTTCATTGCGAACCACAGCCGCCTGCAGCCGTTCTTCGGCTTGTTGCAGATCCGCGACTGAGATCGATTCCTGCTCAACGCCCTTGCCCAAGTCAGAAACCAGGGCCTGGTGGAATGAGAGGTTGTCCTGGCTCGCTGCCACAACACGCTGTTGCAGCAACACATCCAGATACTGGCGAGCGACCTGAAGGGCTATGAACTCTGATCGTTCAACAACACGCAGCGATGCACCATCGACACGCGCTGCCTGGCGCAGCAATTCACCCTTGCGACGACCGAAGTCAATCACAGTCCAATCGAACATGCCCTGTACTTCGACAGGATACAGTTCCTGATTGGCGATGCCCAGATTACGGCGCGTGTTGTTTTCCAACCGGCGGACACCGGCAGAAGCTTCCACATCGATCGTGGGCAGGAACAGAGATTGTGCCTGTTCACGTTCGAACTGGATGGCTTCAGTATTATACTGCGCCTGCAGGATTTCAGGGTTGGCCATGATTGCCGTTTCGATGGCTTCCTGCATCGATACGGTGCCATCAGCAGATTGCGCGATGGCCATGGGCGAAGTTGCTGCAAGCAGGGTGGCAGCGGCGAAGCTGGTAAGTGTCTTCTTCATCATTGCTCCCTCCTCTTAGCGAACTTTGATTTCGACACGGCGGTTCTGCGGTTCACGCACACCGTCTTCAGTCGGAACCCGAGGATCTTCTTCACCACGGAATTCCACGGTGACATTGGCACCAGGTACGGCCGGACGCAGCATTTCAGCCACATTGTCGGCGCGTTCCTGCGACAGCTTGTTGTTGTAGCTGTTGGAACCCGATTTATCGGCATGGCCAACCACGGTCAGATCGCCCCAATTGCAGGCACCATAATTGCCCGCGATGAAGGATACGACTTGCTGTGCTTCGGCCATGGGCGGTTCTGCAACATCCCAATCGAAGAAGATCAGCGCCGGATTATCACACACTGGCGGCGGCGGCGGTGGCGGCGGTGGGGGCGGCGGTGCCGGCACATATTGCATCAGCTGATATGCGCGCACGCATTTGCCAATGCTGACCGGATCCTTGGTCGATGATTTGAGATAACCCAGCGCGATACCGCACTGTGCCTTCGCCTCTATCGCCCACAGATAACGCGGGTTGTCCGCATTCACATATCCCGGGTCTTTGGATGCTGCCAGCGCGGCATCAAACCGCATCTGGATTTCACCCCGTAAGCTATCGATATCCATCGCCATCAAGGCGTCAGCATCGCTCCCCTGTGCCATGGCGCCCTGGCTGGCAGCGAGTGCCACCACCAGCGACGCGCATGTCGCACCTTTTTTCATGATCCGCATATTCTTTCCCCTGGTAAAGGATATTCAATCAAGCGTGGACAGCAGCCAGTTCTGCAGCAGTTTGGTCATCCAATACCGCCGTATGGCTGCTGTCAAATACGAATGCGCCCCCGTCAATGACATGTGTCAACGTAGCAGCGTCGAGGGTTCCGGCATCAGCCAGTTGCACCCCGTCGTCACCCGTGATCTCATTAAGCATAGCATCGACAACGTCTTCTGCCAGCACATCTTTTACGATCACGTCGACCTCATCAGTCGTGCGCGGGTCGCTGCCATCCGAACCTTCTTGGGTCGACATGGCAAGAAGTGCTTCCATCATTGCGCCATCGACATCGCTGCCGAGTGCGAATGCTGCGTCAGATGCCTCACCGGCAACCACACCATCGATGGAGAAGGTGCTGGTGCCATAGATGGTGACATCGCCATCACCGTCTACCGTCTGGATACCATCGGACACCAGATCGATCGAAGTGATGTGCATTGATTCGAGCGAAGCGAATTCGCCGTCCTCTGCCTGGGCATCGCCATCGTCCATCCAAACTCCAAATTTACCATATTCGGCATCACCTTGGTCAAGCTGGCCGTTATTATTGGAGTCATACAGTTTCAGGACAGCTTCCATATCGGTCATGCCATCATGGCCGAACACGAATTCGGAAGCATCGGTGACCACACCATCGCCATTCGTATCATGGAACAGGATGGCGCTGCCGGCAGCGATCCATGCGGTCTTGGTTTTTACACCATCACCGTCATAGTCATAAGCTGCCAGATTGCTGGAGGCGCTGACGAATTCATTGCCGCCGCCATCAAGGTCAAGCACGATGGGTGCGACCGGGGCATCCGGCACCGCTCCATCAGCGATCTGGACCGAGAAGTCTTCCGTAGTGGTCGAGTCGCCATCACCATCGGTGAGAGTAAGACTAAAGTCGATCGTCCTGTCGATCGATTCGTCTTGAACGCCGACAGAAACCAGTTCCACTTTGGTGCCGCCGCCGCCGAGCGTTTCGCCATACATTTCAATCGACGAAATGAGCTCACCGCCTGGTGCCGTATACGTGTAAGGCCCGTTGGCATCCGTGTTCAGATCGGCACCGGTAATCGTTACAGCGTCGTAACCGCCACCTACGAAGTGCACCACGATCTGAACGGATTCGCTACCTGTCGCACCTTTGAACTGGAACGTCGCGAAACTGATGTCCGGCATCGTAACGGCAGGAGGAATGAAACCGCCCGGGCCATCGGGATCTTCAAGCGTGTCAGAACCGAAGTCCCACACGAAGAACTGGCCATCGTTGAAGTTGTTGTTGTCGATACCCCAACCAGACGTTGAACCATTAACACCTGCCGTCACAAGGTCAGCTGGCGCAACATTACCAGTGTCGTACCAATCGACTGGATCGAAGCTGACAGTCGTGTTGTAACCGGAAACAACGGACAGGATGGTCGAACCGCCGTCATCAAGCGCCTGTCCCTGCTCTTCCGGACCTGCACCGAATGCGGTTGCGCCTCCAATCGGCACATCGGTTACATCCGGATCGAGTGGCGTGATCAGCTCAAAAGTGTACTGACCCGAACTCCCAGCTTCCGGATTGACGGTAAGTGTGAACACCAGTGTGTCCAGCGTATCGTCATATACACCATTTCCGGCACTGACATCGGTACCATTGTCGCCGTCATCAACATAACCATAGAGGACGTTACCATCCTGATAGGTCACTACCGGCAAAGTACCCACGGTAATTCCCGTCGTATCAGCCGAGATCGTCATCGCTGATCCCGTGCCATCGGCTCCTGCTTCAAAGTGCAGTGTTCCAACAGCAGTCGCCGGATTAGTGGTCAGATCATTGTCGATCTGCTGGTCCTGGATGGGTCCCAGCGTCGGTCCATCATCTTCGAAGTGGAACGAGTCACCGATGCTGATCGGGTCGCTGGTTACGCTGTCACCATCGTAATCGGTGATCGTCGCGGTCAGCTTGATCGCATCAGCAATGATCGATTCCGAAGCGTCATCAGCCGGAACGGCATCATACAGCTCGTCGGGATCGGTCGGATCGTTGTGATAGATCGCACGAGCCTGTTCCTGATCGATCGTGCCATCTGCATTCAGCGTCAGAGTGAAGGCAACAACACCGGTATCGTTCTCCAGATAACCCTCAACCGTGTTGCCCACGATACGCAGCAGGATGTCATCCCCGGTCAGCGTGTCGACCAGGCCTGAATTCGTACCGTTGTCATTAAGCAGAACGAAAGCATATGTGATCGCGTTCGTATCGGCAGCACCGTCTGCACCATAAAGCGGCGTGAACAGCGTGCTGAAGTCATTCCCGTCACTGTCCGTAACCGGAATATCGTCATCATCGGTCACCAGCACAGGAGCCGTGGCATTGTTGGCACCAAAGCTTGGGCTGTCATCATCGATGACCACATTATACGAACCGGCCTTGGTGACGATGTCACCATCAGCATCCTTCGCCGTAATCAGCGGACCAAAATCAACCGTGATATCAACAACGTTCTCGCTGTCATCCGTATCTGGATGATCAAGCGGACCCTGGAGCGTGAACTGCGCGGCGCCCGTTGATGGATCAAGGATGGTGAAGGTGAATACCGGCGATCCACCAGCCGTGGCGGTGATTGACGTGGCAGTAACCACATATGTCACCAGCACACCGCCTGAATACAAGGTCGGCAGCGTCCCTGCAGCACTCGGGTCGAATGCATAGGTCAGCGGCGCATCGGCACCCGCGCTGAAGAAGCTCGAGAAATTCGTGAGAATTCCAGTGGAATCACCAACAGCGTCATTCGTCCCATTGTTGGCGATACCGCCCTGCAAACCATCTTCATCTACCGTCGCAATTGCATTCTCAACGCCAACTGGATTGTCAGGCGTGATGATGACAACATCCGGCTCTTCATTTTCGAACGGGATGATCTCTTCTTCGACCACCACTTCACGGCTGAGTTCGGTGTAAGGCAGCAAATCGCCAAGGTCGAAAGCGTCTTGCAGGCTTGACGTGCCATCATCAAATTCGCCGCCTGAACTGGGCAATTGGCCGGGCTCAGCCTCTGGATTGATGTCGTCTGCGCCATTCAACAGGGCGGCAACCGTCTGTGGTGGAATGGCGACGCCATCAATCACCATCTGGGGAACGATAATCGCACCGTCAGGAATGATAATGGTGGAACCATCTGCCAGTGTGATGACTATGTCACGGCCCTGGGCGCTGATATCCTCTGGCGAAACACCTGCCGGCAATACCACGACGCCATTGGCATCTGCAGCCAGAATTCGTGTTCCAGGTGAAGCACTTGCAGGCGTATCCTGAAGCGAGTTCGAATTCATGTCGAATTCTTTTTCACCGCCATTTTCGACGTCAAAACCGCCGTGCTTGCTACCTTCAAAGTCAACCATCTCATTGCCCCTTTGCGAAGGATCGAACCATTCGATCCTGCGTGCAAAACCAAAGATGGAAGGTGGAACGCGCGCGCTGCACCCCGTTTCCTTAGGGGAAATATCCATATCTGGTTTTGCGGCCCGTCATCTGTTCCCAGCCCATTTCGACGAATCGAATCATGGCTGGGACGAATCGTTAGCCAGAGGAAAACAGTGAATCGGAAAGGTTGCAAGCCCGGTAACCATGAAACACGACCAGTCGAATTACGAAAAGTGCCGGATTTTCGGTGTTTTCCGGCTTTGACGATTGCTGCCGTCCCATAGCGGGACATGCTTTTGCGGCAAGTTAACAGGCGAGCTAACGGTACTACACAAGCAGCTGGCTTAAAAAGCGGCCAGCCCGCAGCCAGTTTCTGCGACGCCACAATCTAGGGAATGCGGCTTATCTGTTTGTCGCAAAATTCCTGAACACTGGTGCCAGCATCATGATGCAACTCAACCGGCTTATATATAGGGATTATATGGTAGAGGGAGGATTAGGATCCTGAGTCCTCGCCAGGATCTTCGGAATAGACAACATATTGTGCCGATTAGAAAATTTGCCGACTCGCGCCAGATAAACCGAATCACCTGACGAATCATTTGTGCAATTGCGAACATGCCCATTCGATTCATTGTGGCTGAAACGACTCAAATGCCGCCGCGTTAACCAGTTTTGTTACCTCATTTTATATCTATCTATCTGTTTTTCTGAGATAATTTTTTTCAGTTAGTTTTTCTTTGACCCTAAGAGGTTAATTGCTGATCATTATGGCAGTTCCGAGGGGACAAGCGTGATGGGCCGGTGCGATATCCGGTATAACAATAACGGGGTCGCGCTGGTTCCAAATGCAATACCCCTCTCGGGATATGGTGAACCGGAAATAGATGCCGGAACCAAAGATTGAACAACATGGCTGCTGCAGCTGGCATCCATGGAATTTTATGGGGTAATTACAATGACTTTTCTGAAAAACTTCCTTCGTGACGAATCCGGCGCTTCGGCAGCTGAGTATGCTCTGATCCTGGCCATCGTGGGTGCCGGCATTGCCTTGGCTGCCTTCAATTTGGGTACTTCGATTAGCGGTGCAATGAACAGCGCAGCTTCTTGTATCGACAGCGCCGGCAGCACTACTGCGCCGACTTGCTAAGTAATTTTGATTGATTACGCCTGCGGCACCCATCACAATGGGTGTCGCAGGACATTTTGTCTGAATTACAGGGGGTGAGTTATGAGGGGCCGAAATCTCCTCATCGTGGTATTGGCTGCATTGATTGGCCTGATCGCGGTGTATCTCGCAAATTCATATTTCTCTGGCGTGCAAACCCGCCAGGAACGTGAAGCAGAAGCAAACCGGATGGCTCGCATCGTCGTTGCCACACAGGACTTCCAATTCGGGTCTCCATTGACCACCACCAATCTGCGGCTGGCCAATTGGCCGGCCAATTCTGTTCCGCAAGGTGCCTTCGTATCTGTCGAGGAAGCGACCAGAGGCGGTCGCGTGGCACTGCGGCCCATCGCCATTGGCGAACCCATTCTGCAAAGCAAGGTCAGCGGCGAAGGCGGTCGGGCAACCCTGTCTGCCATCCTTCCCGAAGAACTGCGCGCAGTCACCATTCCGGTGAACCAGGTTTCCGGTGTCGCTGGTTTCGTACGTGCAGGCGATGTTGTTGACGTGATGCTGACCCGCCAGATCCCGGGTGACGGGGCAACTGGGCAAGACAAGATGGTCAATATCGTGCTGGAAAATGTGCTTGTCCTGGCGATTGACCAGATCGCGGATGAAAACAATACAGCGCCCAAAGTTGGCCGAACAGCAACTGTGCAAACAGATATTATCGGCGCACAGAAACTGACCCTGGCACGCCAGGTCGGGGCGCTCAGCCTGGCATTGCGCAATGTCGAAAATCAGGTTGTTGGCGGCACAAGAGTGGTTACCACCAGTGATCTTGGCGCAAATGGATATTACATTGCCGCCCGTCGCGAAACGCCTGCTGCGGCTGCTCCGCCCGTCGTAACCGGTTCTGGTACAGTCACTCGCAAATATAGCGGCCCCACCATGTCTGTGGTGCGCGGCACACAGCCAACAACATATGAAGTCAAACGCAAGGGGGGGTACTGATATGCGTATCAGCCTAAAAACTTTCAGCGCGGCCATTGCGCTGGGTGTCGCCCCTCTGGTGGCGACACCTCTGGCGGCACAGGGGTCTGAAACATCAATACATGCCGGTTCTGTTGAAGTTCCGGTGAACAAGAGCCAGGTCATCACTGCCGATCGCCCCATTTCACGGGCCATGATCGGCAATGATTCTGTGGCTGATATTTTTCCTATCTCTGATCGTTCGGTCTATGTGCTGGGCAAGAGCTTGGGTACGACCAGCCTGACTTTGTATGATCGCGGCAACAATGTGATGGCGGTAATGGATGTTGCCGTTGGCCCTGACGTGATCGGCCTGCGCGAACAAATGGCCACACTGATGCCGGGCGAAAATATCGAAGCACGCATTTCGAATGAATCGATCGTGCTGAGCGGCACAGTCAGTGGCGCAGGCATTGCTGACCGTGCAGTTCAACTGGCCAAGGCTTACGCTGGCGACAAGGTCGTGAACCTGATGGCACTGGGCGGTAGCCAGCAGGTGATGCTGGAAGTACGCTTTGCCGAGGTGTCACGTGGCGTGGGCAAGGATCTGGGTGTCAGCTCCTTCTTTCGCTCCAACGGTGGCAGGTTCAATGGCGCAATCGGGTCAGGGGCCAGCCTGACTGGCAATGACGTTCTCGGCCTTGATTCCATCACTGGCTCATTCGGCGTAATCACGCGCAGTTTCTCTGATGTATTGGGCCTTGATATCGATGTTGCGCTAGACACGCTGGAGAGCAAGGGTCTGTCCAAGACACTGGCAGAACCAACACTGGTTGCCTTGTCAGGTGAACGGGCATCGTTCCTTGCTGGTGGTGAATTTCCTATCCCCGTGGCACAATCCAATTCCGGCCAGACCACTGGGGGCGGCAACACGGCTATTACGGTTCAGTTCAAGCCCTTTGGCGTCAGCCTGGGCTTCACCCCGACCGTGCTTTCAGACAAAACCATCAATCTGGTGGTCGAACCTGAAGTAAGCTCAATCGACCCGACGGCTTCCGTCACGGTTGGCGGCTTGACCGTTCCCGGTCTGCAGACCCGCCGTGCCAGCACTGTTCTGGAACTGCGCGATGGTGAAAGCTTTGCCATTGCCGGGTTGATCCAGCAGGATTTCAAGACCACAGTTGAACAGGTGCCGCTGCTTGGCTCGCTGCCGATCATCGGGTCCCTGTTCCGTTCGTCCAGCTTCCAGAAGGGCGAAACAGAGCTGCTGATCGTGGTGACCCCGCGACTGGTCCAACCGATCCGTCCTGATCAGGTGCGCCTGCCGACCGATCGCGTAGCTGACCCTGTGCAAGCAGATGTGCTATTGAATGGGACAGCCTATCGCCCCGTTCCAGTTGAACCCAATGGTTCAGAGCCTGCAAGTGCCGAACAGGCCAAGGAGGATGATTATGACTATTAAGCGTCTTGCCCTTCCCCTTGCCATTTCAGGCCTGGCTCTAACCGGCTGTGTCTCTGTCGCCGACAAGGAATTCGTTGGCTATCAGGACCCTGGCTTTGGTGAGGCCAATCGTGCGACATATGCTGCCATGGTGGTCGATCCAGATCCGCAATATGACACGCCAATTCCGGAAACCAGCGCTGCCCATGCAGCTGCCGCAATTGAACGTTATAACAATGACGCTGTGAAAGAACCGGAGCGCCAGAGCACGACACGATCAATCAGTCGCGGCGGCGGCAGCGGCAATTAAGCTCGAAAGTATGAGGAACTATGGCCAAAAAATCGCAACATAGGTTTTTCAGGGATGAACTTGGGGCCGTTGCGGCCACCTATGCACTCGCCCTTGTTCCTCTGATTGCGGTTACCGGCCTGGCCTTTGACTATGCCCGTGTCGCGGGCATGGAAACCGAATTGCAAAACGCGGCAGATCAGGCAGCACTGGCCGGGGCCACGCAGCTTACCCGAACAAGTGGTTCGATGGAGCGCGCCATCGCCGCTATCCAGGGCGGGCTGGTTGCCAATAACACTGCATTTTCCAATGATGGTGCTGGAAATACGGTGGCCATAACCAATGCTGCGCAGATAGTTTTTTATTCAAGCAAAGCAGATGCTGAAGCAGGCACGAACAGCTTTACCGATACGAGCAGGTTCGCCGATGCACGCTTTGTCGAGGTTACAGTCGATACGCGTGAAGCACGCTATGCGCTGACTCCAATCGTCGGGGCGATAAAAGGTAGCCTGAATGCGCAGGCCGTGGCCGGCGTGGGTTCGGCTTTGTGCCGTATTCCACCCTTGATGATCTGCAATCCATACGAGCCAGAAAATCCAGATGTCGATGCGCCGGAAGACGCATTCGATTTTAACGATGCCAAAGGCAAAGGTTTATTGCTGAAACCAGGCGGAGGTAGCCAGTGGACGCCTGGCAATTACGGCTATCTGGATATCGGGACCAATGGTGCCGTCGGTGTACGCGAAGCACTGGGATGGAACAGCCCCGGAGGCGAGTGCGTATCTCAAGATGGGATCGATACTGAAGATCCGGCCGATGTTGACGCAACCGTCGACACACAGACAGGTAATATCGCTAGCGGCCCTCAAGCCATCAATACCCGATTTGATATCTATTCGACCCAGGGTTGCATCAATGATGGCACCTGTTCACCAGCGTATAATTCACGCAAGGATCTGATGCGTCCTGTCACCCCTGCACCTGCAGCAGGCAATTCCTGCGATATTCATGCTGATGGGTGGCAGGAATCTCCAAACGCGTATCACCCCACTACAGTAGCGCCGGTTTCCGACACTACTGTGATCGATTCCATGGGGCACCCGCGTGACATTTGTCACGCCGTCGAAGACAGCAATGGCTCCCCAATCCCTGGTAATTGCCACGATGCCAGGCTTGGCGATGGCATCTGGGACAGAGACGCCTATTTCCGTACTTATTTTGGTTGGGCCGCCTATGGTGCACCAGGTGGATGGGATGCACAATTGACCGGCATCACCATGGAAAATACACCTGGAAACGATATTCAGAATATCAGCCGTTACGATGTCTATAAGTGGGAAGAAAAAAACGACACACGTCTTGCCGATAAACTGGCTGCAGCGCCAAACACTGGTTTAACCACGCGCAACAAACCAGTTTGCGGGGCGGTGCAGGGAACTTTGGGTTATTCCACTGCAGTGCACCCTTTCGACCGCAGGCGGATCACTGTTGCTGTGGTGAATTGCAATCGGCACGAGGTTAAAGGCAACTCTCCCAATGTTCCTGTCGTTACCTGGGCCGATGTTTTTCTGGTGCAACCATCTTATGCGCGTGGGCAAGGCGGCAAATTCTCCAAGAAAGACCAGATCTACGGTGAGATCATCGGTGAAACTGACATTACACGTGTAGGTGCGCCAGTTGGCCCTACGATCCGTCGTGATATGCCATATCTGGTGAAATGATGATGCGCCGTAGCCTTCTCTCATGCACGAAAGGTGCCGCCGCTGCGGAAATGGCTTTGATCCTGCCACTTTCCCTGCTGCTGCTTTTTACTGCACTCGAGGCTGGTCACTATATGTATCAGCGGCATCAGGTCGTGAAAGGTTTACGGGATGGGGCACGATACGCTGCCCGCCAAAGCTTTGATCTGATCAACTGCCGTAATGGGACAGGAACCATTGACAGCACTGTTGCGGCAACAGTTATTAATTTGGCCAGGACAGGCCAGATAGCCAACGGCAGCCCGCGTGTCAGCAACTGGCCTGCGACAGCCCCAGGCATCACTGTTAGCGTTAGCTGCCCTACCGCAGCCGAAGCAGAAACTGGCCTGTATGATTCCGGCGAACCAGCTCCTCAGGTCAATATCAGCACAGATTTCTCATATGATTCACTGTTTAGTGGATTGGGCGTTCTGGATGACACAATTCACATTGTTGCGGACCAGCAAGCAACGGTGATGGGCTTATGACGCGCTGCAACTTCTTTGACCGTTTCTGGCGCGATGAGAGCGGCCTCGCGGCCGAATTCGCGCTTGTATTGCCTCTGCTCCTGCTGCTCCTTCTCGGCACAATTGATGTCGGTTTTTACGCTTATCGTATCAACACGGCTGAAAAAGCCACTCAGGTTGGAGCCCGTTGGGCGGCGGTTACAGATCCAGTTGCTGCTGAGCTGAAAACCGAAAGCTATGTAAACGAGACCATAGGCACTACAGACCTTGGCCAAGGGGATCGCATCCCATTGGCAGATTTCAGTATTATCTGCACTTCAACTGGGGCAACCTGCGCCTGCACCGGTAACGACTGCCTGCAAAACAGTTATACCAGAGATAGCGCAGCATTTGATCGTCTGGCTGGGCGAATGCAGCAAATATTCCCGGCTATTCAGGATAGCAATATTCAGATTGAATATTCGGGTTCAGGACTTGGTTTCGCAGGCAACCCCACTGGGCCGGACAGTTCTCCACTTATTACAATTCGTTTGACTGGCATGAGCTACTCCCCAATAGCATTTTCACCGCTAGGCGGCACTGTCGGCCTGCCGGATTTTGCCTATTCCATCACCTCTGAAGATCTGGATTGCGCCGATCCAAACGTTTGTGATTCAAATTGAGGGGCGAGATGGGAAGCAACACGACCATAGACACTGCGCAACCGTTTCCATCGGCAGCCCCGGTGATTACAATGCGTTTGGCTGGGTATTCATACAATTCGGTGGTTCTGTCCCCACTAGGGACAACGAAAACTTTGCCGGATTTCGCCTATTCTATCACGTCTGAAGACGGCAGTGGTACGACTTCGAATTGAAAGACGTGAGACATTGAGAAACGAAATGGGAAAACTGGACAATATCCACGATAGTTCGATGAATCGCATCAGCGAGCTACCACATGGTGTCCATGTTGTGGCATCGGCAGATATGCTGGCCGGGCTGGACGCGGTACGCGGCGGCGTGGTCGAGGTGGAATGCGCCATTGATGCGCCCCTGCCCATGTCGAAGATCATCAACGCATCCATCGTAGTCATCGAAGTTGACCCGTCCTCGCGCAATTCGCTGGAGCGGATTGAACGTCTGCGTTCGGAAGTGCCATCCGTGCCGGTGATCGCTGGCCTGGCCAAGGTGGATATTGCGACTTCGCGCCAATTGCTGCGCCGGGGTGTAAGCGACATTGTCGCCCTGCCCTTCTCGATTGATGAACTGGTTACATCAATTGTTGATACGGCTGCGCAAATCCAACTGGAAGAACATGTCGAGGCAAAGCTCGCCCCGGTAATCGCAGTGATGAAAAGCATTGGCGGTTCTGGTGCGACAACAGTTGCAACGCATCTGGCCGCGCAAATGGCGCTGGACAGGGGCAGTCACTGCCGGTCCTGCATTATCGACCTTGATTTGCAGGCGGGTGACGCAGCTTCTTATCTGGGATGCAGCCCGCGCCTGACGCTGAGCGATTTGATCGATGCTGATGGACGGCTTGATGAAGACTTGCTGCGTTCCGTCGCCTGTGAAGGGGACGAACATGTTTTCGTAATTCCCGCCCCTGCGGATATTGTCCCGATTGAATCGATCGATTTCGAACGCCTGATGCGCATTATCACGCTGGCACGGCGCCATTTTGATGTTGTTTTGCTGGACCTTCCTTCCAGCTTCACCAATTGGTCATTGTCCACCGCCTTTGCTGCTGATCTGACGGTGATGGTTGGCACGCTTACCATCCCCAGCCTGCGCCATGCCAAGCGTCAGCTGGATTTTCTGGTTTCGATGGGCATGGTCCGCGCGAACATCCTGATTGCACTCAACCGGGTGGAAAAACGCCTGTTCAAGGCAATCGATGTTGACGATGCCGCAGGTGCATTGAAGCATCCGATTGCGGCTACCATCACAGATGATCCCAACCTGCTGCGTACCGCGCAGGACCAGGGCGAATTGGTGGATTCAATCCAGAAGCGCAGCAAATTTTCCAAAGAGATCGCCCATCTGGCTCAATTGGTCGACAACCGATTGGTGGAGAACGGCTGACATGTGGAAAATCAAGCGCCCTGAGGATGAAGCACCCGCAGTTGAGGCAGATACATCTGTCCCGGCCTCTCCTGTAAAGGAAGCGGACAGCTCCATCCTTTACCCGCAACCGACAGCACGTTCGGACAGCCTGCAAAAAATCCGCATGGCGATCCACCAATCGCTGCTGGACAAGATCAATCTGTCACTGCTGGACAAACTGCCAGAAGAACAGATCAAGGCAGAAATCACTGCGATCTTGCCTGAATTGCTGGTCTCTTACGACCAGCCGCTGAACCGTGAAGATCGTACCAACCTCGTCAATGAGGTGATGGATGAACTGCTGGGCCTCGGCCCTCTGGAACCATTGCTGAAGGATGAATCGGTCAACGATATTCTCGTTAATGGCTGCGATATCGTGTTTGTTGAACGCGGGGGTAAGCTGGAACGGGTGAGTACACGCTTCCAGGACGAAAAGCACCTGATGCGTATCATTCAGAAGATTGTGTCCGCTGTGGGCCGCCGGATCGATGAAAGCTCACCCTTTGTCGATGCGCGCCTTAAGGATGGCTCTCGCGTCAATGCGATTATCGCCCCGCTTGCGCTGGATGGGTCACTGCTGTCCATTCGTAAATTCGCCAAAGTTCCGATCAGCATGCAGAAACTGGTCGATCTGGGATCGGTCCCGGAACCTATGGCGCAGGTTCTGTCTGCCATCGTCCAATCACGGCGGAATGTACTCATTTCCGGCGGTACCGGCTCTGGTAAAACGACTATGCTCAATGCGCTGTCATCTTTCATCGATGAAAGCGAGCGTATCGTAACCATCGAAGACTCGGCCGAACTGCAGTTGCAGCAAATCCACGTAGCGCGCCTTGAAACACGCCCACCCAATATTGAAGGGCGCGGCGAAGTGAGCCAGCGTGATCTGGTCAAGAACGCCCTGCGTATGCGCCCTGACCGCATTATCGTGGGCGAGGTGCGCGCAGGTGAAGCATTTGACATGCTGCAGGCCATGAATACCGGCCACGATGGGTCGATGACCACAGTTCACGCCAATACGTCACGCGATGCGCTGGCCCGTATCGAACAGATGGTGGGGATGAGCGGGATCGACATGCCGCAACGTGCCGCCCGTGCGCAGATCGCATCCGCAATCAATGTGGTGCTCCAGGTTTCACGCCTTTCCGATGGCCGCCGCAAAGTGACCAGCCTTTCAGAAATTACCGGCATGGAAGGCGATACCATCACCATGCAGGAAATCTTCCGCTTCAAGAAGGAAGGGCTGGACGAAAACAACAAGGTCATTGGCCATCACGAAGCGACTGGCATCAGGCCGAAATTCCTGCTGGATGCTGAAGCATACGGCATCAAAATGCCCGCAGAACTGTTCCGCCCGGAGGTTAAACTGAGCTAAGCCATGACCTCAGAAATCATCCGTATCTTCATATTGCTGGCCATTTTCGCGGCCGTGTTCCTGATTATTCAGGTTGTTGGCACCAGTTTGGCCCGCAATCGAACCCATCGCGGCGCTGTGAACCGCCGTTTGCAAATGATTGCTTCTGGTGAAGATCGTGAGGCTGTGATCGGCAAGCTGGTGAAAAACCGGCCGACAGGATACAGCGACCTTCCGATCTGGTTTGCCACGATTGCTGGCAAGATTGAACGGATGGTATTTGTATCCGGCGCTACATTCACGACCAGCCAGCTGGGGCTTTTCATCTTGATCGGGGTGGTGGCGCTGTTTGTCATTACCATGCTGATTGTAGCACTTACTGGAACCAGTATCGGTCTTGGCGTCATTTTGCTGGTGACACTATTCAGCCTGGCGGCCGCCGTAGGACTGCCGCTGATGATACTCAGCCGCATGGCGGACCTTCGACGCAAACGGATGGAACACCAATTCCCGGTTGCGCTTGATATCTTCGTTCGTGCCCTTCGTTCAGGCCACCCTGTGGCGGCGGCGATCGACCTGCTGACGCGTGAAATGGAAGATCCGATCGGTACGGAATTCGGCCTGATCAGCGATGAAGTGGCCTATGGCGCCGATCTTGTCGCATCGCTGGAACATATGGCAGATCGTTGGGATCTGGACGATATGAAGATGTTTGTTGTCAGCCTGTCTGTGCAGAGCCAGACCGGGGGTAACCTGGCGGAAATTCTCGACAATATCTCCAAGGTGATCCGCGAACGTCACCAGATGTTTCTGAAAGTGAAGGCATTGAGTTCTGAAGGCCGGATGACAGCATGGATGCTGAGCGTTCTGCCGATCCTTGCCTTTGTCTCCATCTTCCTGGTGACACCTCAATATTACCTCGACACTTCAGAAGATCCCATTTTCCTCTATGGGTTTATCACACTGATTATCATGTATTTAGTGGGCGTTTACATCATCAGACGCCTGGTGGACATTAAGGTCTGATATGCTTGAAATTGCCGCCTCCAATGTAATCGTCCGGGCGCTGATCCTGATTGGCATTTTCGGGCTGGTGGCAATCGCTGTTTTCGCCATCTACGGCATTACATCGCGCCGCATGCGCGTGTCGCGTGATCTTGCCGCCCTGAGTGGAGATATTGCCGGAATAAACAGCGAATCCCTGACCCGACAGAAGAATGAAGGGGCCTGGGCAAGGATGGTGAAGCGGATTGAGGAAAGCGGCCTCAATCTGGGAGATACGGACGAAAGCAAGCTGGCAAAATTGCTGCGTGAAGCAGGCTATATTTCTCCGTCAGCGCCGCGTGTTTACACACTGGTGCGATTGATGATGATCTTTCTGCTGCCGGGCGCGTACCTTCTTTCCGTGGCGCTTCAGTCTGAAGCACCGACTGCATTACGTATGTATTTCACCTGCGCATTTCTGGCACTGCTCGGGCTCTATATCCCTGCGCTGTTTGTTCGTGCCAAGGCGGACCGGCGACGGCAGGAAATTATCAACGGCTTTCCGGACTGCCTTGATCTGATGCTGGTGTGTGTGGAAGCCGGCCTTGGCCTTGAATCTGCGTTGGACCGCGTGGGCCGCGAAATGGCCACCACTCACCCACTGATTTCCGGCATGTTGACCGAAACGAACCTTCTAATGCGCGCAGGTGCCACTCGCGAAGATGCCTTGCGCAAATTGGGCGAAGTGGCTGGTGTTGATGAGATCAAATCTTTTGCAACCCTGCTGATCCAATCGGATAAGTTGGGTACCAGCCTGGCAGCGACTCTGCGCGTGTATTCGGCTGAAATGCGCGAAGCGCGCCGGTTACGTGCGGAAGAAAAAGCGCACCGGCTGCCTGTTCTGCTGTCGATCCCGCTGGTCGTTTTCATGCTGCCCACAATGATCGGTGTATTGATCCTGCCAGCCGTTATCATGTCCATCCGCAAAATTTTGCCTTCAATGGGAGGGGGATAAGCCCATGTCTAAATCCACCACGATCCGTTTTGCCACCTGTGCTGCTGTCGCCATGTCATTGTCTGGCTGCCAGGGCATCTGGAATACGTTGGGCTTTGGTGGCCCCAAGGATGAAATCCGCCGCGCCGATGCATCACAGCCGCTGTTCGGTGCAGAAGAGCTGGAACAAGGGCGCCTGGCACTGAAGGCGGATCACCCCGCACGCGCCATTCAGATGTTCCGCCTTGCAGCAATGGATGAAAAATCCGCACCCGATGCATTCAATGGTCTGGGCGTGGCATATGCAAAATTGGGCCGTGCCGATCTGGCTGAACGCTATTTCCAGATGGCTGTGTCTCTCGATTCCAGCAATCCGAAATTTGCGGCTAATCTTGACCGTTTCTACAATTCGCGCTTGGCCACCTCTGCCCGCGCGCTGGCCATGCGTGAACAACAGGCCCAGGCAGTTTTAGCCAAGGCCGCCGATGCCGCTGCAGAGCAGGGCCTGCTTGCACCGGTAGAGCAAGCCGCGGTTGAACGCCGCGGTGCAGTGACCCTTGAGCGCGCGCCAGTGCGTATCACCCGTACTTCAGGCAATGAATTGCGCATCGCGACGCAGCAAAACGTCAATGTGGCGCGCGGTTCGGTCCCGACCATGGCGGCACGTCATTCCTCAACTGTTCAGGCTGAAGATGGGGCCAGCACCCCGACAGGGGAAAAAACGTCCAGCGTAGCCAAAAGCTCGCGGATCAGTATGGTTGGTGCGGCCAATGGCACACAGTCCTATCCGGCCCGCATCAGTTTGGGGCGCCCGGACTCGCAAGGGCAGACCGCTTTGCGCAGCCGCAGCTATCCGCTGCGCATTGCATTGACACCTGCACAATCTGCTGACGAGTAAGCTCTTGGAGACCGATCTGCTCTGGCCGATCGGCCTCACCCTGTTGCTGGGTTATGGCGCGTATAGTGACGTGGTCACGCGTCGCCTGCCCAACTGGCTTGCACTGGCGCTGCTGGTGACCGGCATTGCCCATGCCTATATTTCGACAGGTAATTTTACTGATACAGGCATGCATGCAGCACATGCGGGCATCGCCCTTGTGACTGGCCTACCGCTTTTTGCGACAGGCATTCTGGGCGGTGGCGACGTCAAATTCTATACTGGCCTTGCCAGCTGGTTCCCCCTTACCATGGGGCCAGACCTTTTGATCCGTGTGGCACTGTTGGGCGGGATATTCACCCTGTTGTGGTTGGTTATCAGGCGTATCCAGCCCAGAAATAGTGATCAGAAAAACACTGTGTTTACCAAGTTTCCATATGGTATTGCCATTGCAGCAGGCGGCATGGTGATGGCTTGGACCGCAGCATTGCCCGGCTGACCTTGCATCCAGCCAAGAATGTTTGAAAAAATGAGCTACGTTGACGCACCTTCACACTGGCAGAATTGGGCCGATAATGGGCTGGACCATTTGCCGCGCCTGACGATGCTGGCGGCGGTTACGCTGGTATGGGTGTTGACGCTGGCCTGGCCGCCACCACCGCCCGGTTCACAGCCACGTATTGATCCTGCGCGCGAATTCACTCCAGGTTATCCGCTGCGCGTGGCCCTTCCCGATGCAGAACCTGTACCACTGGAAGAATTGAGCGAATTGGTGAAAGAGCATCAGGCGTTGGCTGATCTCGATATCGATATTCCCAAACCTGCTGCAGAAGCAGCACCACAGAAAATAAGCTCGCAGAAGCAAAGCAGCACCTTCGATGCACAATTTGCCGATCTCTCTTTGGAACCCGGCGAATTTCTGAAACTGGATTACGACATCAATGAGCCAGGAAAGAAACGAAGCCAGATCAATTCAAACGACGGCAGTCTGACCGTAGAAAAACCGCTCTATATCAATGGTGTCAAAACTGGTGCGGCCAAAATCCGGATCGAGGAAGGCGCACAGATCCTGATTTCAACCTCTGCAGTGGCAAAGGCGCTGGGCGATCGCGCCACCACTCTGCCCAGCCGTATTTCTGGCGTGCTGGCGCAGGGAACAGGATATATCCCATTCTACGAATTGCGTGGTGCAGGAATTGCCGTGGAATATGACCCGGTGGGAGATCGCGTCTCCCTATCCATGCCATCCTGAAGAAATTGGACACTTACTGTCCGGTCAAATGTGCGACCAGCGCCTTGACCTTTTTCTGGCGCCACTGCGGCAGGGGAGCAACCAGCCAATAGGCACGGCGGCCGTCATTGGGGCCATCCAATACGGTTAACCGCCCGCTTTCAATCGCTTCTTCCACCAAAGGCAGGGGCAAGATCGTGCGCCCAAGACCAGAAATGGCAGAACTGAGTGCCTGCCCCGGATTACCTGTGGTTATGCCAGCGATCACTCCATCGGGTAAGGGGGAACCGGGCCAACTGATCCATTCATCTTGCGCATTGGGCGCGGCCACAGTGGCACTTTGCGCTTCGGCCAGTTGCACACCTTCCAAATCCCCAGGGCCATCCACCAGACGAATGGCAATATCCAGATTGGCTTCTGTGAAATCCGCATTCTCGTCTGCCACGATGTTGAATTGCACTTGCGGATTGGCAGATTTGAAGCTGGCCAGCCGCGTGCCCAGCCATTGGGCATAGAATTCGCGCGGGACAGCAATGGTGTACCTATCGCTGGCCTGGCCAGCCTGCATCGCCTGCACACTTTCTTCAAACCGCAGAAAGCCTTCGCGCAAAGCGTCCAGCCCGGCGCAACCTTCCGGTGTCAGTTCCAGCCCCTTGCTGGTCCGGCGGAACAGGACCACGCCCAGGTGATCTTCCAAAGCGCGGATCTGCTGGCCCACGGCAGCAGGTGTCACAGCCAGTTCATCCGCAGCGCGGGTGAATGATAAATGGCGCGCCGCCGCGTCATAGACGCGCAGGGCATTAAGGGGCAGGTGCGTTCTTTTCATGGAAATCGCGATTTAGTGCTGAGTGCAGCGCAGCGCAACCACGCAGCGACCGGCAATCAATCTGCCGTGGCTGGTGCTGCCAGCGGAAAATAGGGAATGCGCACTTCCAGCTGTGACCTATCTTCACGCAGGAAAGTATAAAACCCTTCCATTGAACCATGCGGCGTGGTGAGCGGGCAGCCAGATACGTAATCATGGCTTTGCCCCGGCTTCAACTGGGGCTGTTCGCCAACCACCCCTTCTCCGTCCACATGATTGACCATGCCGCGTGCATCGGTGATCCGCCAGTGACGGCTGCGCAATTGCAATGTCTCATGACTGCCGTTTTCGATCCGGATATGGTAAACCCAGAACCACTTTCCGGCTTCCGGATGCGATTGTTCGGGCAGAAAGTTCACGGCCACACGCACGGTCACTCCGTCGGTGATGGCAGCGTGTTGGAACAATTCCTTCATGACATTTCTCAAGTTAACGCTCTTACGCGCCGGGACAAGGGGCTGATCGGTAAAAATCCACCTCTATGTTATCAAAAGCGGCCTCTATGCACTGCTCTGCATGTCCCCGCACGCGACAACGCCCTTCACCTGGCAGTTAAATTTAAGCCTTTGTGAACCATAAATCCTGCCAATTCTTTAGGGGCGATACGTGCATGGGTGCCTGATGGGATTCGAGCAACAGGTATCATGACCATGCGTAAACTGTTTAACCGCCTACGCGATCTGAAGAAGGATCTGCGCGGGAACGTGCTGATAATTACCGCACTAGGCTCTGCCTCTTTGGTGGGGGCAGCGGGCCTGGGCGTGGACACGGTCCAGTGGTTCCTGTGGAAACGCGAATTGCAACAGGCGGCTGATTCCGGTGCTCTGGCAGGTGCCTATAACCTCTACAGTGGCAATGCATGGTCAGATGATGCCAAGGCAGAGGTGAACCGCAACTTCACCGATACCGTAACCTTCGAACGCGTGGTGAACCCACCGCAAGCTGGCGCCTTCACCGGCGATACCGGAGCGATTGAGGTGCTGATCTCCCACACCCGCACTCTACCATTTTCCAGCCTGTTCCTTTCCAGTGGGGCCACAATCCGCACACGCGCCGTGGCAACGGCTGTGGCCGCAGGCCAGCCATGCGTGATTGGATTGGCCACCGATGGCATCGGCATCGACGTGTTTGGTAATGCTTCGGTGGATCTGGACTGCCCGGTTGCCTCCAATTCGCCTGAAGGGGTATCGGTCGATGTAGGCGGCACGGGCTTCCTCGACACCAACCTGATCATGAGCGTGGGCGGGATCGATTATGGGTCAGGCAACATCCCTGCTGATGCCGCGATTGTGCCTTATGGCCTGCCTGTAAGTGATCCACTGGATGATCGTGCGATGACAATCCCCTCAGGCTCATGCAATCATAATAATTTTGGCGTAACGCCAAGCCAGAACGTGACTATCAATCCAGGTCGATACTGTGGCGGTATGGATCTGAAAGGCACTGTCACACTCAACCCCGGTGTCTACATCATCGACAAAGGCAGCTTCAAGGTGAACTCCAGCGCCACAGTTGTTGGCGATGGGGTGACCATCATTCTGACTGGCGACACTGCTTCCAACGTTGCTGATATCCAGATCAATGGTAGTGCGGAACTAGATCTCAGCGCGCCGACCGCTGCCGAAGCAGCCGCTTCGCCATTCAACAACAGCGATTGGTCTGGCGTGCTTTTCTATCAAAGCAAGCTTGGTGACGGCATCCAGAACACCATCAATGGCGGTGCAGACATCAACCTGGATGGCATCATCTACATGCCCACGGGTGAGCTGACCTATAACGGCAATGCCGCGCAAAGTGCGCAGTGCCTGTTGATGATCACCGAACGGGTCAATTTCGGCGGTACCAATGATATTGCCAATAATTGCAATGATGAAATTGACGATGCGCTGACCAATGCCTTTGTCATCAGGGTGGTGGAGTGATGGCAATGCTGCGTAAAATCACCCCTACCCTGCGCCGCCTGCGCGGTGATTGCCAAGGGTTTGGTGCCATGGAACTGGCGCTGTCCATGCCGTTCCTGATGCTGTTGAGCCTGGGCATGATCGATGCGTCCAATCTGATCGCCGCCAAGATCGATTATGAACAGGCCGCACAGCAAACCACCGATTTTGCCCTAGCTGTAAGGCCACAAAGCAGTGATGGCACATATCTGGTGACGATCGCCAAAGCAGCCGCCGATGTCGAAACCAATGACGTTACTGTCCAGGTCTTCCTGGAATGTGGCGGCACGCGGCAGTCTGATTTCAACGCCACCTGCTCCTCTGGAGCAACACCTGCACGCTATGTCAGCGTGCAGATCCGCAAGGATCTGGACACTTATTTTGACTGGGCGGCCCTTGCCAGCACTCTGGGTATCAAAGGCTTTGGCTCAACCGTATCCGTTGCGGGCGATAGCATGGTGAGGTTCCAATGAAATTCATGCGACTTATCAAGAACCAAAGCGCATCGACCACAGTCGATTTCGCCTTTGCCCTGCCCGTTTTGCTGATCGTTATGCTGGGCACGTTCCAGCTTGGCCTGTATCTGAACTATACGGGTGCGTTAAAGCATGCGGTGGGTGAAGGCATCCGACTGGCAAAGGTTGATGCAGACGCCGATAGCGATGCGATCAGGGCCAAGGTTGAAAGCGAAATGGTCACGCTGGATCCAGACAATATCACTGGCTTTTCATTCGTGCGCGGCACAAGCAATGGTGCATCATTCGGCACTGTCGCTATCAGTTACAAAATGGAGGCAGTGATGCCGCTGGTACCTGTGCCTGATATCACCATCAGTCAGTCCAAGACTGCATTCCTGCCCAGCTGACAAATCTATCCATTGACGCTGCTTCGCCCTCGATCACCAAACCTTGACCCGGCGATCGGGGGCGTTCCTGCTATGGAATGCTGGGCGGCAGGTTAGAACCCAGCTGCCTTCAGCGCGCGATCAAGATCTTCGGTCAGATCATCAATATCTTCCAGCCCGACATTGATCCGCAGCAACCCTTCGGTCACGCCCATTTCTGCGCGTGCTTCAGGTGTCATGCTGGCATGGGTGGTGCTGGCGGGGTGGCACATCAAACTGCGCGCATCCCCAATATTGTTAGAAATATCAATCAGTTCCAGCGCATCAAGCAGAGCAAATGCCCTGTCCCGGCTGCCCAGATCGAATGAGAAGATCGGGCCTGTTGCATCCATCTGGCGCAGCGCCATTTCATGGCGCGGATGGCTGGCCAAGCCGGGATGCAGAATATGCGGGACACGCGGTTCCACAAATTGCCCCAGCGCCACGGCATTTTCGCTTTGCTTGTGCGCGCGCAGGCTCAATGTCTCCAACCCCTTCAACACAACCCATGCGTTGAAAGGTGACAGGTTTGGCCCGGTATTGCGCTGAAAAGGCAACAACACATTATTGATAAAATCGGCGCTGCCGCACACAGCACCAGCAAGAACACGGCCCTGCCCGTCCATCAGCTTGGTCGCACTATAGGCCACCACATCCGCGCCAAATTCCAGCGGGCGTTGCAGTGCATTGGTAGCAAAGGCATTGTCCACCACCGTGGTGATGCCATGTGCGCGCGCCAGACCGCAGACGAACTCCAGATCGACCACATCCAGCGTGGGATTGGCCGGCGTTTCGAAGAAGAACACCTTGGTATTGGGGCGGATCGCCGCTTCCCATGCGGCATTATCCGTACTGTCGATAACGCTGACTTCGATACCGAAGCGAGGGCACAGATGGTCAAGCAACCAGCGACACGAGCCAAAGGCTGCGCGTGCGCCAACAACATGATCACCTGCAGATAGCTGGCACAGCAGGGCCGCAGTCATTGCCGCCATACCACTCGCCTGGGCGCGGCAAGCCTCTGCCCCTTCCAGCAGCGCGATACGTTCTTCCAGCATGGCCACGGTGGGGTTTTGCAGGCGGGAATAGGTCATCCCCTCCGCCTCTCCTGCGAAACGATCCGCCACGGTCTGCGCATCGTCATAGGTAAAGCCAGAGCTGAGGAACATTGCCTCGCTCGTCTCGCCATGCTCGCTGCGCCAGGTCCCCCCGCGCAGCGCACGGGTTGCCGGGCGCCAGTTGCGCGTCACATTGCGGTCCATGCCGGTCGTTTTCTTCATGGCGCGCGGTTTAGTCGGCTGATGTCAGTGCGACAAGGCGGTATTGCTAGGTGTGGCTGAAGCTGAACTTCAGCCGCCGTTGCTTGGTTCAAAGCCGTTCGCGTACTGCGGCACCGATTGCCGCGGTCCCATCACTGCTGCCCAGGTCGCCACCACGAATGCCATCTGCCAGTGCTTTTGCCACGGCAGATTCAATCCGCGCGGCTTCTGCTTCCATGCCAAAACTATGGCGCAGCATCATGGCGGCAGACAGGATGGTGGCCATCGGATTGGCCTTGCCCTGCCCCGCAATATCGGGCGCACTGCCATGGATCGGTTCATAAAGCCCGAATGTGCCGTAATCTGTCTGGCGTTCACCCATGGATGCACTGGCGAGCAGGCCGATGGAACCCACGCACATGCTGGCCTGATCGGACAGAATATCGCCGAAGAGGTTGCCAGTGACCACCACATCGAACTGGCCGGGTGATTTCACCAGCTGCATGGCGGCATTATCGACATACATATGGTCCAGCGTCACATCGGGATATTCGGCCGAAACCTCGATGATCACATCACGCCAGAGCTGGCTGGTTTCCAGCACATTGGCCTTGTCCACGCTGGTAAGGCGCGAATTGCGCGTACGCGCCGCACGGAATGCGGTGTGGGCGATCCGGCGCACCTCGCTTTCGGAATAGGACATCATGTCCCACCCCTCACGCTCACCCGTTTCGGTGGTGCGCATGCCCTTGTCACCGAAATAGACATCGCCATTCAGCTCGCGGACGATCAGCAGGTCAATCTGGCTGGCGATTTCAGGTTTCAGACCACTGAGATTTTCAAGGCCGGCAAACATCTTGGCCGGGCGCAGATTGGCGAACAGGCCCAGCGCGCTGCGCAGGCCCAGAATGGCCTGTTCCGGGCGCAGATGGCGTTCCAGATTGTCGCAATCGAAATCACCCACCGCACCAAACAGGATGGCGTCTGATGCGCGTGCGATGTCCAGTGTCGCTTCGGGCAGCGGGTGGCCGTGTTTGCGATAGGCAACACCGCCCACATCACCTTCTGTCATGGTCAAGTCGGGCAATTGCAGCGCTTCCAGCACCTGCACCGCTTCACGCGTTACTTCTGCCCCAATCCCGTCGCCTGGAAAAACCGCTATTTTCACAAAACAAACCCTTATGCCAACATACGGCCCAGCCGCTCTTTCAACAAATGCCGCGCCCCCATAACATCGCCGCGCCTGTCGGCAAGCAGGTAGCGCGCTATTGCCCCTTCCAAGCGGCCAAAATTTTCCAGCAAGGCGGCAAGATCTTCTGTGGGTTCAGGCCGGGCGCCGCCATATCCCAACTCGCGCAGCAACAGCACTTCATAAGTGATCAGTGCTGGCAACCAGCCGCGCGCTGATGGTGCCTGACAGACAGCATCCAGCAACCCGTCCAGTGCGGAATATAACGCCGGATAGGGGTTGCGTTCGGGCAAGGCTGTGGCCGTCAGCGCACACATCCAGGCAATGGCTGCAGCAGGCAATGGTTCAGACAGCCATGGGCCGCAGCTGCGTTCCAGTTCCAATTTCGCAAAGGGCAATTGTGCGTCGGATTGCGCCCGCAAATCTGCCGCCACGCGGTTACCGGGGATCATGACCGGGCGTAATTGCCGCCCGCGTCCACCCGCAACATAACCTGCAACAAGGCCAAATTCCTCTGTCAGAAGGCGTGCGATCGCCCCTGTTTCACCCTGCTGGCGTGATGACAAAAGAATGGCAGGCGCGCGCAATTGCATGGCGCAGCAGCCCTTACTTGGCGGCGAGCTTTGCTTCCAGCTCGTCCAGACGGGCCTTCAACGCCTCATTCTCCTCACGCGCTTTCTGGGCCATCAACTTGACCGTATCGAATTCCTCACGCGTGACAAAATCCATGCCGCCCAATGCTTCTTTAAAGCGTTCGCGTGCACTCTCACGTGCTTCGCGGGTCATACCGGCCATGGTGCCGGCGGCGCTGTTCGCCATTTTGACAAGGTCGGCGATCAAAGTGTTTTCGCTTTGCATGCCACGCTATTTGGGCGTGGTACGCGCCCAGCGCAAGCGTGAATTACAGCTGGATGCGCTGCGTAGTGGTTACAGTGGGCACCCCATGTCCACCATCGGGATTGGCCAGCAGAAACTGGTAATTCAGGAAGGTGGCAAACAGCACCCACGCCAGATAGGGCAGCAGCAGCAGCGCCGCCGCGCGGCGTACCCGCCAGAATGCCCAGATAACCAGCAGTAATGTTACATCGATCAGGCCGATCACAACCAGACCACCCTGAATATTCTCATTGCCGAAGAAAACAGGCGTCCAGGCCAGGTTAAGTGCGAAATGGACAACAAACAGGATGATGGCCAGGCCCCGCCCACGCGCGCCCCAGGAACTGCAGACCAGTGCAACGGCAAAACCGATCATCGCGTACAAAATAGTCCACACGATCCCAAAGGTTGCTGGTGGCGGGTAAATTTCGGGCTTCACCAGATTACGAAACCAGCTTGTATCTGGGCTACCGAACTGACCGGCCAGAAATCCCAGCAGCATCACCAGTGGAACGGTGAACAGCGCCCACCGCATCAGGCTGGCACGCAGCTGCTGGCGTGAAGCGATTACGTTCATGAATTCCCCCGGTGTGATTCGGTAACCAAGAGTATTGACGCTGTGTGACGCAATGCGCAACGCCATGGCGGGTGCTTGTACCGGAACGGGATGGCTTGATATGTAAGATGTTTCCTAGCCGCGGCGAGCCGAAACGAGAAATTCGACATTGCCTTCAGGCCCGGTGATCGGGCTTTCGACGATTCCTGCTACAAACCATCCGCTCTGTTCCAGCCATTGTCGCACTTCATCACAGACCCGTGTATGCAACGCAGGATCGCTGACGACGCCTTTCTTGCCCACCTCATCACGGCCAACCTCAAACTGCGGTTTGATCAATGCCACCAGCTGGCATTGTGGCGCGGCAAGTTCCAGCGGACGTTCCAGCACTTTGGCCAAGCCTATAAAACTGGCATCGCACACCACCCAATTGCAGTGGCGGTTGATATGATCGGGTGTCAAAATCCGTGCGCTGGTCTGTTCCAGCACCGTCACACGATCATCTTGCCGCAATTTCCACGCCAGCTGATTGGTGCCCGAATCGACGGCAAAAACGTGGGTAGCACCCTTTTGCAACAGCACATCGGTAAACCCACCGGTGGAACTGCCGATGTCCATGGCCACCGCATCAGCGGGGTCTAAGCCAAAATGCTCTATCGCATGCGCCAGTTTGATCCCGCCCCGGCTGACCCAGGGATGATCGCGTCCGCGCACATCAAGCTGGCAATTTTCCGGCAATTGCTGGCCCGATTTCGTCAGCTTGGTTTCACCAGAAAAGACCAGCCCTGCCATGATCAATGCTTGCGCACGGGCCCGGCTTTCCACCAGCCCGCGGTCAACAAGCATTTGATCTATCCGGCGCTTCTTGGTCATGGACGTGAAAGGCGTTAGCGCGCATTGTGCAGCTATGAAACCATTCAATCGCAAATTCGCGGGCGTTTTGACGCTGGCCATCACAGCAAATTTCATCACGATTGCGCCACTTTCCGCCATTGGGCAGGATGCTGACCATTGGCTGGATGAACCGCGCAGTGTCGGCGATTGGAGCTATCGCCAGAATATTGGCGAATCGCGTGCGCAATATCTGGGGGCTGGTGGGGAATTATTTTCGCTGACCTGCAAATTCTCTGCACAGAAAATCCAGATGGATCGCCCTGTGGCAGCAGCGCGCGCCGGGATGATGCGAATCAGGACCGAAACGGGCGATCGGGTTTTTAATGCAGCGCCAAACGCTGGCGCCAATACGGTTTCTATAATGCTGAATCAGAATGATCCGCTGCTTGATGCAATGGCCATCACCAAGGGGCGTTTCGCGGTGGAGTTGGAAGGTGCACCCACGCTCTATCTCCCCTCTTGGGCAGAGGTCACAAGGGTGATTGAGGATTGCAGATAAAGGCGGTGGTTCAGTTGCGAAATGACCAATAAAACAGCCCGCGAAATCGCTGTTCGATCTCACAGGCCAGAAAAATCAATTCTGACGTGGGATAAGTTTTTTTCAAGCCTTGTTTTCATTTCGTGTCTGAATCAGATTGTTACCTGAGGAAAGCGGCGAAACGCGGTTCTCAAGCCCCCGGTGAAACGGTGCGGTTCTTGGCTCAAACAGCGCGAAAGGAGGTGATCCGATGTCTCATGGTTCAGCAGAGAGGTCGGCAAGTTTCCGCACGGAGCACTATCGGTAACATCCACTACCCCTAGAGGCTTCGTGAGCGGCACTTCCCGCCGCTGACCATGCGAAAGGCAGCTTCCCGGCAAGGCGAAGCTGCCTTTCTCATTTTGGCCCTATCATTCGGCCAGACTGGAAATCAGCCATCAACATGCCATAGGGCAACAGTAGCCCACAGAAGGACAGGCAGTGAATAGCAAGGCACAGTTACGCAAGGCATTGCGCGCCGCACGGCGTCAGCAGGTGGCAAGCTTGCCCGATGCCATGCGTGGGCTGGTGTTTCGCCACCCGCCTGCCCCGCTGCTGCAAAAAATCCCTGATGGTGCGGTGATTGGCCTGTATCATGCCGGACCTGACGAAGCACCCACCACCGCTTATGCCGGGCATTTCCAGGAACGTGGGCATAAAATTGCCCTGCCCCGCTTTGCCGCGCGTGATGCGGCAATGCAATTTGCCGAACATAATGACCCCTATGGCATGACCGATCTTGAGCCTGGGCCATTCGGCATTTTGCAACCATATGGCGATGCGCCCAGCCTGATCCCGCAGTTCCTATTTGTGCCTTTGGTGGGATTTACCGAACGCGGCGAACGGCTTGGCCAAGGGGGGGGGCATTATGATCGCTGGCTGGCCGCAAATCCCGGCACACCAGCGATCGGCATGGCATGGGATTGCCAACTGTGCGATAGCCTGCCGAAAGAAGGGCATGACGTGCCGCTGGATGCCATCATCACCCCCACACGGCTTTACGGACCATTCTGATGCGTGATCAACCGACCTGGCGAATACCCTTTGGAATTTTATGCCTGTGTATTGCCCTGATCGCCTATGGCCTGGTGATTGCACGCTATGTGCCCGATCTGATCGCCCCACTGCCCGCCTGGACACATATAGTGGTCTATCTGGTCTTGGGTGTAATCTGGCTGTTACCGCTCAAGCGGTTCCTGATCTGGATGGAAACCGGACGCTGGAGCGCACCAGAAACCGACTGATCCAACCGGTTCGCATAGCTTCAGATTTTCATTAAAAATGTCCCAAGTGGCGCGAGTGACGGGACTCGAACCCGCGACCCTCGGCGTGACAGGCCGATACTCTAACCAACTGAGCTACACCCGCGCATTACGGCGGCAGCGCCTCTTGGGAGCCGCGCCTCTAAGGGGCACGGCCACTGCTGTCAATGTCCCTTTTTCACTTTATTCCGTCAACAGCAAAACGGGTTTTTCGATCAGCTGTTTTACGGCCTGCACGAAGGCAGCAGCATCATAGCCATCGACCACGCGATGATCGCAACTGATGGAGATATTCATCAGCTTGCGCTTCTCGATCCGTTCGCCACCCATCCCGTCAGAAACGAACATAGGGCGTTCAACGATCCGATTGGGGCCGATGATCGCCACCTCAGGCCGGTTGATCACCGGGGTTGTCGCCACACCACCCAGCGGGCCAAGTGATGTAATGGTGAGTGTAGAACCGGAAAGTTCCTCCGATTTGGCCGTGCCATCACGCGCCGCATTGGCAAGACGCGTGATCTCCCCTGCCAATTGCCACAAATTCTTCGCCTGCGCATCACGGATAACAGGGACCATCAGGCCATTATCGGTCTGCGTGGCCATACCCAGATGAACTGAACCGTGGCGCGTGATGACATTTTCTTCATCGTCATAGCGCGCATTGATCATGGGGAAATCGGGCACTGTCTTGCAGATCGCCGCGATCAGCAGAGGCAGCATGGTCAGCTTGGGCTTGTTCCCGCGTGCATCGTTCAACTGCGCACGCAGCCGCTCCAGCTCGTTTACATCGCATTCCTCGACATAGGAGAAATGTGGGATATGCCGCTTGGCTGCAGCCATATTCTGCGCGATGCGTTTGCGCAGGCCGATGACCTTTATGGTTTCATCGCTGCGGGCGCGGCCCGAAGGGGCAAAGCCACCTGCCGAATTATAGCTGAGGAAAGCATCAAGATCGGCATGGCGAATACGGCCATCGGCCGCCGGCTTCACCTCTGCCAGATCGATGCCCAGATCGCGTGCGCGCTGGCGCACCGCGGGACTGGCCAGCACCTTGGCCCCATGCTGTGCTTGGGGCGCAGGGGTTGGCGCTGGCAGCGGTTCCGGCTCAGGATCGGCAGCCAGTGCATCATCGACATCGGACGCATCCGATGTTTCAACCTCGATCCGTGTTTCCACCACGTCAGCCTTGGGGGCTGGCGCAGGCCCAGTTTCAGGTTCTTCCGCCCCAACTGAGCCTTCCACCTCGATCACCACCAGCATGCCGCCGACAGCAATTGTATCGCCTTCTGTGCCTGCAACTTCCAGCACTCTGCCAGAAACCGGGCTTTCGATATCAATCGTCGCCTTGTCGGTCATTACATCGACCAGATGCTGGTCTTCTTCGACCACATCACCGACCTTGACCTGCCAACCGACGATTTCTGCCTCGGCCACGCCTTCGCCCACATCGGGCATGTTGAATGTGAATTTACTCATGGCCTTCACTCGCTCAAAATCTTGTCGATGGCCTCACCAATGCGGATGGGGCCGGGGAAATATGCCCATTCCAGGCTGTGGGGATAGGGTGTGTCAAAGCCCGTCACACGCTCGACAGGAGCTTCAAGATGGTAGAAACAGCGTTCGGTGACGAGGGCGGATAATTCCGCGCCAAAACCGCTGGTGCGCGTTGCTTCATGCACGATCAGGCAACGCCCGGTTTTTTCAACCGAAGCCTCAATCGCCTCTATATCCAGTGGCACCAGCGTGCGCAGGTCCAGGATTTCAGCATCCACGCCCTTTTCGCGGCAAACCGCCTCTGCCACATGCACCATCGTGCCATAGGCGAGTACGGTGAGCGCATCACCCTCTGTCACCTTCCGCGCCTTGCCTAGCGGGATGTTGTAATAGCCTTCCGGCACCAGCGACGCGTCATGCTTCTTCCAAGGTTCCACGGGCCGGTCATAATAGCCGGTAAAGGGGCCATTATATATCCGTTTGGGTTCAAAAAAGATCACCGGGTCATTGTCTTCAATCGCGCTGATCAACAGCCCCTTGGCATCATAGGGGGTGGACGGGATCACCGTTTTCAACCCTGCGACATGGGTGAATAGCGCCTCCGGGCTTTGGCTATGGGTTTGCCCACCGAAAATGCCCCCACCGAACGGGGATCGTACCGTCAATGGCGCAATAAACTCTGCTGCCGAACGGTAACGCAGGCGCGCCGCTTCACTGATCAGCTGATCCAGGCCGGGATAGATATAATCGGCAAACTGGATTTCGGGCACGGGCCGCAGGCCATAGGCACCCATGCCCACCGCCACGCCAATAATACCGCATTCCGAAATCGGCGTGTCAAACACGCGCGTCTTGCCATGCTTCTCCTGCAAGCCCGCAGTGGCTCGGAAGACACCGCCAAAATAGCCAACATCTTCGCCCATCACCATCACATCCGGGTCGCGTGTCAGCATGATGTCGAGCGCGTCATTAATCGCCTCGATCATGTTGATGCGGCGTTCGGTAATGGTGGCCTCACCCGTCTGTTCCATCATCGTGTCGTTCATGCCCAGGGCTCCACTCCCGGCCATTTGACCTCTCGCTCGTGCCGAGCCTGCGCCGCCTGTTCTTCCAGATGCCAGGGCAGTTGTTCGTACACATCCTGGAACATAGTGCGGAAAGGGTGATGCAGGCCATGGCCCAAAATGCCGTTCTTTTCAGCTTCCTTGGCCGCCAGTTTCACCTGTTCGGCACAATCGCGATCCATCGCTTCCTGCCGTTCCTCATCCCATTCGCCGATCGCGATCAAGTGCTTCTTCAATCGCATGATCGGGTCACCCAGCGGCCATTCCTCGCGCTCTTGTGCGCTGCGATAGCTGCTGGGATCGTCAGAGGTGGAATGCCCCTCTGCACGATAGGTGAAATATTCAATCACCGTGGGGCCATTGTTGGACCGGGCGCGATTGGCCGCCCATTGCTGCGCGGCATAAACTGCCAGCGCGTCATTCCCATCCACCCGCAGGCCCGCCATGCCATAACCCAATGCGCGCGCGGCAAATGTGGTACGTTCTGCGCCAGCAAACCCACTGAAGCTGCTTATCGCCCACTGGTTGTTGATAACACTGAGGATAACCGGTGCATTATAAACTGTGGCGAAGGTGCAGGCGGAATGAAAATCACCCTCTGCGGTGGAGCCTTCACCCACCCATGTGGCGGCGATGCGAGTATCGCCCTTCATCGCGCTGGCCATGGCCCAACCCACTGCCTGCGGCAGCTGGGTGGCCAGATTACCGGAAATCGAGAAGAAATTGTGTTCGCGGCTCGAATACATGATCGGCAGCTGGCGGCCTTTCAGCTTGTCCGCCTTGTTCGAATAAATCTGGTTGATCATGTCGATCATGGGGTAACCGCGTGTGATCAGAATGCCCTGCTGGCGATAGCTGGGAAAAACCATGTCATCGCTGGAAAGCGCCATGGCGGCAGCAACGCTGGTCGCCTCTTCACCCGTGCTCTTCATATAGAAACTGGTTTTACCCTGTCGCTGGCCACGAAACATGCGTTCATCAAAGGCGCGCACCAGCGCCATATTGCGCAGCATGGTTCGTAATGTGTCCGCGTCCAGATTGGGGTACCAGGCCCCGTGCGCCTGATCATCATCGCCCAGCACACGAACCAGATCGAACGCCATGGCCTGCATATCGGCGGGCGCGCAGGCCTCGTCCGGGCGCGGCTGATCGCCTGCTGCGGGAATGTCCAGATGGCTGAAATCAGCTGTATCGCCGGGGCGATAACGCGGTTCTGGCACATGCAATTTCAATGCTGGGCGGTTGCGGCCACCAACCTGTGCATCCTTGGCCCTGTCAGCCATGATCCTCTCTCCCTCGCGAAAGAGTGCGTAATGCAATCTTTTAAGAGAGGCTAATAATATTACAAAAACGCGAAATAGTCAAGCAGTCACAACTACACCGCTACAGGGGCCTTTATGTGGGCCTGCGGCGCGTAATCATGTACCACAAAGTCATTGATTTCATATTCAAAAATGCTGATTGGGTGGCGTGTGATTTCCAGCCTGGGATGGCCCTGTGGCTCGCGCGCCAGCTGCTCTGTAATCAAATGCTCATGATTGAGGTAGAGATGCACATCCCCGCCCATCCACACCAGTTCACCTGGCTGCAGATCGCATTGCTGCGCCATCATGCGTTGCAGCAGAGCGGCTGACCACAGGTTGAAGGGCAGGCCCAGCGCCACGTCGCAACTGCGCTGGTAAAGCATACAATTCAGCCGTGCGCCCTCCCCCTCGCCAGACACATGAAACTGATAGGTCTTGTGGCAGGGTGGCAGCGCCATCTGGTCCAGCTGCGCCACATTCCACCCTTCGATGATATGGCGACGACTGCCGGGATTGTTGCGCAGGCTGTCCACCACTTGCGCCACCTGATTGATGCCGGGACCCGGTTCATACAATCCATCAGGGCGATAACGGAAAGTCGGCCAATCGACCCATTGCTTGCCATAGACCGGGCCCAGATTGCCCCATTGCGCGGCGAATTCTGCATCATCGGCGATCCGCTGAACAAAATCCTCCAGCGAAATATCATGCCCTGTCGCCTTCACATAATGGGCATGCGGCCATTCGTTCCAGATTTTCACACCCTGCAACACCAGCGGGCGAATATTGGTCTCGCCAGTCAGGAACCACAGCATTTCACGAGTGGCGGTTTTCCAATACACCCGCTTGGTGGTCAGCAGCGGCATGGCACCATCGGCCAGGTCAAAACGCAACATGGCACCTGCTATCGAACGCGTGCCAATCCCGGTGCGGTCAATTCGTTCACCGCCCTGCTCCCATATCTGGCGCATCAGATCCAGATATTGCCATTCGGGGTGGCGGGTTTGCGTGTTCAATGCGGGAATCGCGTGGCTGGCCATAGGGGGGACATTAAACCTGCAATTGCCTGCTTGCCACCCCGCGCGGCGCTGCTTATAGGGCGCGCCTTGCCTCGATCCACAGCTCTTTTGCGTGGACCGACACGGTCGGGGAGTAGCTCAGCCTGGTAGAGCACTGTCTTCGGGAGGCAGGGGCCGGAGGTTCGAATCCTCTCTCCCCGACCAGTTTTCGTGACATGGAAGTGTCTGGGGGACACCTTCAGTCGATGTGCCGCAGCGCTCGCCCTACAGTGCCGTTCGACACCGGGATAGCCGCTATCTCCGGTCCGAGCCACAGCGGATTGCGGAGCAATCGCCATTACCGCGCTGGGTCACATGATGTCGTGTTCCGGGAAGGACAAATCGAGCAAGGCGAGCCATTGATTACGTTTAGTGGCGGCACTGATTGAAGCAAATTAAGTGCACTGTCACCGTAATCCCCACTGTCACCGCAATTCGTAATTCTGTCACCGTAATCACTGAATATCAGTCACGGACTATGCGGTAACCCGTAAAATAGCCCCCGCCATTTGCAGGCGAGAAGAAACGGGCAGTCATTAAAGATTGAGTGATCGGAGGATTGGGGCGCATCGGAAAAGGTATACGAGCACGACCAACGCCCCTCACTGTCACTCGACTACAAACATTGGCTGGCTGATACTTCAAACAGGCAGGAAGAGGGGCGGCCGGCTCTGCAGTCACCTCAGCAGCATTGCCAATTACATCATACAATCCCCACGGATTGGGTTTAAACAACCCGACAGGGTACACTCGCCCCCATTTTACATCACTCCTAGGGTCATCGACATACGAACTCGCTGGATAGCCCAGCTTTAGACGCAACCCTTCAATGTCAAAATATCCAAAAACAATAGCATTGTTATAGCCAAGACCGTCGCCCCAATAATATTCAGAGGTCGTTCCAGCTCTTGCAATATGCTCCCACTCTAATGCCGATGGTATCCGGTATAGCTTTCCTGTCTTTTCATTTAGCCATTTTAAATAACATGTGAAAACGGTAGGAGCTACAACAGTTAATGGGTAACTATCGCTAATTCCAGCATCGTCAAAATCAAGGCGTTTCCCATCATCAGTTGGAGCTGGACAAAAACCATCTCTGACAGAGTGCAGATAGTTGGCCCACGTGACCTCAAACCGCCCGGCATAAAACACCCTCCCGGGATCGCGTGACGTATGCCCAATCTGAGGCACTACAACCAATTCTGGACATTCAGCACAGTCACGAAAAGAATCCCCAACAACAGCATTCGAATTCACATTCGAGCCTTCTTGAGCCGAACACACACTGATCGGGACGAACATAGTCAAAAATACAAGCCGCAAAATATTTTCAACCACACCTTTAATACTATTCACATCTGACTCCCAACCTCAACTTTTCCTCACCCAGCCCAGGCTACTCTGATTCGTCCAGCAAATGGACCAGCGGTATGTCTACCGAAGTATCTGTATCCGAAACAGACACACTCGAACCCGTCGCACGAGTACGGCTCCACCAATTCAGACTGATTTCACGCCTCGTTACTGTGGGGTTACTCATCTCCTGCCTCCAGATTCATTGGACGATCAAGAAATTCCAATTTTTTGCTACAGAAGTGTCGGCTCATGACCGATTTTCCTGCCTCGCCTACAAGCCAGTCGGAATACGTATCAGCGAGAAGCATTCTAAGCTGAAAATTACGGTGACAGTGCATTTAATTCTCCCGCCACAGCCGAATTGCCGCAGCGCTCGCCCTACAGTGCCGTTCGACACCGGGATTGCCGCTATCTCCTGGGCCTGTTGCTCGACATTGTACCGGGGCGCGAGGGGGGGGGCGGCTGCCCCATATTATGGCGGGCCTGAAGGTTTTGAGCTGACCTGGGCGGATGTGGATGCGGCTGCGCAGGCATTGGTTGAGCAATTGCTCGGCAGCTAACCCCCAGGGCGGAGTTAGATCACTTTGGGATCGCTGGTCAGCCGTGGCGTCAGGGACGATAGGAATTGCATCGCCACAGGTGGTAATTCTTGATGCGCGGGCAATTGCGCACACGCGTGATCCAGAGATCGAAAATGCGAGGTTCATTAAGCGAAGCGAGCATGCCCACGCCATGTACCGCCAATGCGATCAGCAGCACCCACCAGGCGCGAAAGATCAGAAACAGCTCAACCGCCAGAACCGCATTGATCGCTTGGAGCGGACCGCAACCTTGCGGGTCAAAGTAGCACAGTCGAGGCATAGAAGATTTTCTAGCAATTGCAACGGCTTGGAGCAGGACTGAGCCGGTCTGTGCCGGAGATTCAGCACTGACCCGCTACTGGCACAGAAGATGCCCACCGCCAAAATCAGCCGTAACTCGCTGATCTCACACTACTTCACCAACAGCAGGCGCTGTGTACGGTGTGCGCCCTAAGGCTTCCCAAATTGTAGGGCCTGATCCGGTGACTAAGCCGGTTCGGTTCACCAATCAAATTCCACGACATCAATCGCTTTATGCGATTGCTGGCTGCAAATGTTGGCTTGGATGATACGCGCGGTAGCCGCCACTATGATATTGTCCCAACTTTCGTCTTCCTGCCCATCAAACATCCTTACGCGTGCGATTTGTTTCGCCGTTAAAGCTGTTTTGAAGCATCGTTCATACTTATTCCCTTCCCCGGCAAAAACGATGAGTTGCTCGCCTGGCCAAACCTGAATGCTGGCATTTTGCAGACGCACTCGGTCGCCAGCGTTTGCTGCTTCGAGCCATCTGAGAAATTGAGAACGAGAATGAACTGTTTCTATGCTTGCCTCGTCGGAGGAATAGCTAGCTACGCTAGTGCATGCGACTTGCGCACAGAGGACGAGCAGCAGGAGACTACTCGCCTTGATCTTTCGTGTCATTGGCATTGGCTCTGCTCCCCAGTCGTTCCATCCTGCGAGGGGTTAGCATTCATTGCATCGATGAGACCTTGAATATTTCCTCGGCTAGTCCCCCAGCGACCCGAAAGAAGACGGGCTCGAAACGAACCTCCAACACTTTCAATAACACCGCGGCCTGTAGTCGTGATGAAATAACCCCCTCCCCCGGTGACAGCAGCCATATTCCCATCATGTGACCCTGGCTCGGGCCTAAACCCAGCTGGATGGGTATGTCCTCCGGCCCTAGCGCCTTCAAATTGGCTTGGAGCTAATGAATTTTGCACTTCGCCATTGCTGCAGTTCTGGGTCTTCGTAAATGGTACATGCTCAAGACCATCGTCAGTTACCCGGAATCCAACCTCATCTTCGGTTCGGTCTCGCAGATGTGAGGAGATCGAACGCCTGTAGCCACTGATTCTGCGGGCGGTTACTACGATCGTATCGGTTTCCTGCTTATCCTCATTTCCCTCTTGGGTATCTGGTTCAGCTTCCGGATCACCAATACAATCTTTTGTTCCCTCGGGCACAACTTCGCAGTTCTGAAGTCCGAATGGATCAATTCGATTGACCGGATCATTTGCGACATAGGCGTAGAGGTTGAACTGATCCTCATAGCCGATGGGATCGGTCTGCATGAAGCGGCCAAGCGTGGGCGAGTAGATGCGGGCCTTGTAATAATACATGCCCAGTTCGGGGATCCATGCCTGCCCGGTGTAACGGAAGCGGCCCTTGGTGCTGATGTCATTGCCCGTTGCGGTATCGGGAATGCCATATTCATCATAGCTGTTGGTGGCGATGGAGGTGCCCTGATAATCGGTCACCGCCACGATCGACCCGCGCGGATCGGCACGCACATAACGCCGTGTAGCGTTGCTGATGGCAGAACCTTCATACCAGATTAGCGGATCGTGCATTTTCATCCACCCCGCAGCAATTGCACGCCCCAATCGCGTTCAAACAGGTAGAGCAAGAGTCGCGCTGCCTCTCCGCGTGGTGAATTCAGCCCCCCATCGCGTTCCATCAGCAGCCGTGCATCGGCATGGGCGGCAGGCAGCAGGCGGGTGATCTGTTCCAGATCGGCCACACGGAAGGGCGTATCGCCCGATTGCCGCGTTCCCAGCAATTCGCCCCCGCCGCGCAGCTCCAAATCCTCCTCCGCTATACGGAAGCCATCCTGCGTTTCGCGCATCAGCGCCAGCCGCCGCTTGGCCGTTTCAGACAGCCTGTCACCCCGCAGCAGCAGACATACTGCCTGTTCACTGCCCCGGCCCACGCGCCCGCGCAATTGGTGCAGCTGTGCCAGGCCGAAATGTTCCGCCTGTTCCACCACCACCAGCGTGGCATTGGGGACATCCACCCCCACCTCAATCACCGTGGTGGCCACCATCAATGCTGCTTCACCCGCCACAAAACGTTCCATCGCGGCATCTTTTTCTTCGGGCTTCATCTGGCCGTGGACCAGAACAACCTGATCGCCAAACCGTTCCTTCAAGGCGGCATAGCGCGCCTCTGCCGCCGCAAGATCGGCAACCTCGCTTTCATGCACCATGGGGCAGACCCAGAAAGCCTGCTGGCCAGTCTGCAAATGGCGCGCGATACCGTCCACGATCTCTCCCATCCGCTCCATCGCCATCACGCGGGTGATGATCGGCTTGCGCCCCGGCGGCATTTCATCCAGCCGGCTGACATCCATTTCGCCATATTGTGCCAGCGTCAGCGTGCGCGGGATCGGCGTTGCGGTCATCGCCAGAGTATGTGGGGTCTGCCGCCCCTTGCTGGCCAGCTGCAGGCGTTGGGCGACGCCAAAGCGGTGCTGTTCGTCAATCACCACCAGCGCCAGATCACGGTAAGAAACACTGTCCTGAAAAATCGCATGGGTGCCGATGACAATATCGATCGAGCCATCCATCAGCCCCATCAGAATGCTTTCGCGCGCGCGGCCCTTGTCACGCCCTGTAAGCAGCGCGACCTCCACCCCGGTTGGCGCGGCCATAGTACGGATCGTCTCGTAGTGCTGGCGGGCGAGGATTTCGGTGGGGGCAAGCAATGCGGCCTGTTTACCCGCCTCATTCGCCACCAGCATCGCCTCCAGTGCGACCACAGTCTTGCCCGCGCCGACATCCCCCTGCAACAGGCGCAGCATCGGCGAGTCCTGCGCCATATCGCCCTCAATTTCGGCAATGCTGCGCGTCTGCGCGCCTGTCAGTGGAAAGGGCAATTGCAGCTTGTCACGCAAATGCCCGTCGCCCTGCAGGCTCTGCCCCTTACGACGGCGATTGTCCGCCCGCACCAGCAGCAGCGCGAGCGAATTGGCCAGCAATTCGTCATAGGCCAACCGATCCCGCGCCGGTTTATGTTCCCCCTTATGCGCCAGGTGCAACGCATCACGCCAGGCGGGCCAGCCCTCTTTCTCAAACTGCGTCGGTTCGATCCATTCGGGCAGGTCGGGCAGGCGCGCCAGAGCCTGCGCCACCAATGCCGCGACGCGCGGCTGGGTCAAACCTTCGGAAAGGCCATAAACCGGTTCATTCAGGCGGGCGAGCGTTTCGCCACTCTCTGTCTCGATATGATCGGGGTGGACGATCTGCAGCATATCACCAAAGCGATCCAGCCGGCCGGCAACCCAGCGTTTCTCGCCCACTGGCAGCAGTTTTTTCGCGGTGTAGGATGCGCGCCCGAAATAGGTCAGCGCACAGATATTGCCCACATTGTCTTGCGCCAGCACCCGATAGGGCCCACGATTGTTGCGCGCCGCCCGATGTTCAGTCGGGGTCAGCGCAATCACGATCTGCTCCCCTTCCCCCGCATCATCGAGCGTTTCCACGGCGCGCCGTGTCACAAACCGTTCTGGCAGGTGATAGGCAATATCGCGCACGCGGGTCAGGCCCAGCTTTTCCAGTGGCTTGCGCAATTTCGGCCCAACGCCATCCAGCGCGTCGCTTTCGACAAAAAGGGGGTTGAGGGCTTCGGGGCGCATATACTGCTGCTCTAGCCTGTTTGACGCTGGCTGCGAAGAGCGGCGCGGGGCTTGCCAACATGCGATTTTAGGCGTCTAACTCGTCACAGGCAGCATCTCAATGGAGAGATTAGGGGGATGACACTGCCCATACCCTAGGGTCGCAGAACCTATACGGGGGAGTAAACAATGTTCAAGAAATACGCACTCGGTCTGGCGGCGGCTTCGGTCGCCCTTTTTGCCACACCTGCCTTTGCCCAAGATGAGGAAGAGGCACGCACAACTTACCGCATTGAATTACTGAAGTTGAAAAACGGGAAAGATCAGCGTTGGGCTGAGATGGGAGAGAAATATTTTGGCCCCGCAACAGATGCTGCAGGGCTGAAGCGCCCCACAGTGCACTGGATGATGGCCGGGCCATGGGACATCATGATGGTGTTTGAATTGCCAAGAGGCATGTCAACGCTCGACACCCATAACGCGTCAGAACGCGTCGCCTTCCGCAAGGCCTTGATCGAGGTGGCTGGATCTGAAGAGGAAGCCAAGAAGATCTGGGCTGAAGATGGTGAAATCGTGGTCAATTCCATGGTGACATACAGCCATACGCATCCCTGATGCGTAACCGCGCATGATCAGCAAGGCTTGATCATGGGCACATGATCGGACACAGGGGCGCCAGACCTTTGCAAATGATTGGCGCCCCTTTTCCATGCCTCAAGCCCTGACCACTGAAGCCCGTCTGGCCCGCGCCAAGTTCCGCGCCTGGCATCGTGGCACGCGCGAAGCCGACTATATGATGGGCGGCTATTTTGATCGCTATGCCGATGGCTGGGATGAAACTGCCCTTGATTGGTTTGAGGCGCTGCTGGAAGAAGATGACGTGGATGTCATGGCGTGGGCACTGCAGACCCAACCCACTCCACCGCGTTTCCAGGGTGCGATGATGGAACTGATGCAGCGGCTCGATTACGTCGATATTCCGCGCTGAATGACAGCAATCGCCCTGCTTTCAACTCCAGTACCAGAACATGCCTGACCTCAACCGCATCCTTTCTGCCAAAAGCGCGCTGACGCTGTCATCTGTTGCGCGCGGGGCGCAGCCGCTTGTGATGGCCGATCTGGCGCGCGCATCGAGAGGCCGCGCTGTCTTCATCGCACCGGATGATGCGGCGATGCGTTCTGTCAGCGAAGCAGCCAGATATTTCGCGCCTGAGCTGGAAGTGGTCGAATTCCCGGCATGGGATTGCCTGCCCTTTGACCGGGCCAGCCCGGCACTTTCAGTCAGCGCGCAGCGGCTTTCCGCCCTGTTCCGCTTGCAGGCAGGTAAATCCGGATCACAGCTTCTGGTCACCACGATCAATGCTGCAACCCAGCGCGTGCTCACTCCATTCAGGATTCGCGAAAGCGTGCGCGAATTCAAACAGGGCACCATAATCGGGCATCAAAGCCTGTCCGCACTGCTGCAACGCCAAGGCTATTCGCGGACCGATACCGTGGTCGATCATGGCGAGTTCGCACTGCGCGGGTCGATCGTCGACATATTCCCATCCTCGCTTTATCAGGGCCTAAGGCTCGATTTCTTTGGCGATGAGCTGGAAAGCCTGCGCCTGTTCGATCCGACCACGCAAATGAGCACTGGCACGCTGAAACAGCACTTGCTGCTGCCCGCGTCAGAGGCGCTGCTGGATGATGACACGATCAAGAGATTCCGCAGCAAATATCGCGAAATGTTTGGCGCCACCGCGACGCAGGACCCGCTTTACGAAGCTGTAAGCGATGGGCGGCGGTTGGCCGGTATGGAACACTGGCTGCCGCTGCTTGAAGATCGCATGGCCACATTGTTCGATTACCTTGGCCAAGGCGATGTGGTGGTGATTGACAGCGGTGCTGCCAGCGCTGCGGAAGAACGCTTCAAGGATATCACTGATTATTATTCCTCACGCCTGAAATCGGCTGGTCAGGCGGCCGGAAGTTATCGTCCCTTGGCCAAAGATTCGCTCTATCTGGCGGCTGATGAATTTGCACAGCTGCTGAAAGCCTATACCGTTCACCGCGGCATTATCTTTGCCGAACCCCCCGGTGAAAAAGTGGTCGATTTCGGCTTTTCTTCTGCCCGCGACTTTGCGCCAGAGCGTGCACGCGGTGACAATATCTATGAAGCCGCCGCCAAGCATCTGGATGCACTGGCCAAATCGGGCAAGCGCCCGCTGTTCGCCGCCTATTCCAAGGGCAGTCGCGCGCGGATTGCCTCCATCCTTTCTGAAGCGGGGGCAGCAACCAAGCTGGCCGATAGCTGGCAGGAAGCACTGGGTCTGTCCGCCGCCCAGGGGTCTGGCCACGCGCAAGCCGTGGCCATGGTGCTGCCGCTCGACACCGGATTTGCCAATGACCAGCTGGAACTGCTGACAGAGCAGGACCTGCTGGGTGACAGGCTGGTGCGCCGATCACGCAAGCGCAAGAATTCCGATGCCTTCCTGGCGGAATTATCTGCACTGGGGCGTGGTGATCTGGTGGTCCATGTTGAACATGGGATCGGCAAATATCTGGGCCTGGAACCCATCGCCGTTGGTAAGAGCCAGCACGATTGCGTGATGCTGGAATATAAAGGCGGCGATAAGCTTTATATCCCGGTTGAGAATATCGATGTCCTCACCCGCTATGGCTCATCAGAAGATGCCGTGATGCTGGATAGGCTGGGCGGCGAAGCCTGGCAAAAACGCCGTGCGCGGTTGAAAGAACGCATCCGTGAAATTGCAGGTGAATTGATGCTGGTGGCAGCGCAACGTGCGCTGAAGAAAGCGCCGGTGCTGGCGGCCGAAGATGGGCCGTACAACCAGTTCGTTGAAAAATTCCCGTGGGAAGAGACAGAGGATCAGGACCGCGCCATCAGCGATGTGCTGGATGACCTTGAAAGCGGACGTCCGATGGATCGCCTGGTGTGCGGAGATGTGGGGTTCGGCAAGACAGAGGTCGCCCTGCGCGCAGCCTTTGTCGCAGCCATGAATGGCCAGCAAGTGGCCGTTGTCGCGCCCACCACGCTGCTCGCTCGCCAGCATTATACGGGTTTCGTCGAACGCTTTGCCGGTTTCCCACTCAATGTTGGGCGGCTGTCACGCCTCGTCCCCGCCAAGGAAATGGCGGACACGCGTGAAGGGCTGGAAAAAGGCGATATCGATATCGTGATCGGCACACATGCCATCCTGTCCAAGAACACCAAATTCCGCAATCTGGGGTTGGTGATTGTGGATGAGGAACAGCGTTTCGGCGTCAATCACAAGGAACGGCTGAAGCAATTGCGCGCAGACGTCCATGTCCTGACCCTGACTGCAACGCCCATCCCGCGCACGTTGCAAATGGCGATGAGCGGCCTGCGCGAACTCTCCACCATCCAAACCCCACCGGTCGATCGGCTGGCCGTACGCACCTATGTGATGGAATGGGATGATATGGTGATGCGCGAGGCCCTGCTGCGCGAACACCATCGCGGCGGGCAGAGCTTCATCGTGGTGCCGCGCATATCGGACATGGGCGAAGTGGAGGAATGGCTGCGCGAACATGTGCCAGAGGTAAAAGTTGTCACCGCACACGGTCAGATGACACCTGGCGATGTTGAAGAACGGATGAGCGCCTTTTACGACCGCAAGTACGAAGTGCTGCTGTCCACCACCATCGTCGAATCGGGCCTCGACATCCCCAGCGCCAACACCATCATCATCCACCGTGCAGATCGTTTTGGTCTGGCCCAGTTGTACCAACTGCGTGGTCGCGTCGGCCGCAGCAAGCTGCGCGCCTATGCCTATCTTACCTATGAAAAGGATGTTCAGCTATCCGAAATCGCTGAAAAGCGGCTGAAGGTGCTGGGCGATCTCGATTCTTTGGGCGCTGGTTTCCAGCTTGCCAGCCATGACCTGGATATTCGCGGTGCGGGCAATCTGCTGGGCGATGAACAATCAGGCCACATTCGCGAGGTTGGCTTTGAACTTTATCAGTCCATGCTTGAGGATGCGATTCTTGCCGCCAAGGCAGGCGATGCCGGGCTGACGGCAGACCGGGAGGGGCTGTCGCCGCAAATCACCGTCGATGCGCCGATCATGATCCCGGAAGATTATGTCCCCGATCTGGCCGTGCGCATGGCGCTCTATCGCCGTCTGAATGACGCAAAGGACAAGGGCGAGATAGAGGCGATGGCTGCGGAAATGATCGACCGTTTCGGCCCCCTGCCCGATGCGACGCAAAATCTGGTGCGGCTGATCGAAATCAAGCACCAGGCGATTGAGGCGAACATTGCCAAGATTGACGTCGGCGCACGCGGCACGCTGGTGACATTCCACAAGGATGACTTCCCCGATCCGGCGGGTCTGCTTGCTTATGTCGACCGCCTGAAGGGTACCGCAAAATTGCGGCCTGACATGAAACTGGTGATTGAACGCGCCTGGGGCGATCCACAAAGCCGCCTGAACGGCTTGTTCCAATTGACCAAGGGGTTGAGCGCGATTGTGCGCAAAAGCCGCAAAGCTGGCTGAACAGGCTAACCCACCGCCAATTTGATCATCGCATCGCTGCTCATCGGCTGGGCTTGCAGGAAACCCTGCCAATAGGTGCAGCCTTCAGCAATCACCACATCGCGCTGCGCCTCTGTCTCTATTCCTTCAGCCACCACGTCCAGATCAAGCGCATCAGCCAGCGCCACAATGGCGCGCAGCACAGCGCGGTCACGCGGATCACTACATACGCCCGTCACCATGCTGCGATCCAGCTTGATCGCATCGATAGGCAAATGTTTGAGATAGGCGAAGTTGCAGAAGCCAGCGCCAAAATCATCCAGCGCAACGCGCAGCCCCTTTTCCCGCAATGCAGCCAATGCTTGCCCTGCAGTGGCTATGTCTTGCACCAGCAGATCTTCGGTGATTTCCAATGTCAGCCGTTGCGGCGCGATGCCTGACTGCGTCACCATTTGCGCAAAATCGCGCGCGAAATGCGGCTTTGCCAGTTCCTGCGGCGTTATATTGAGCGAAAGACGCAAATTCGTCGGCCAGCTTCGCGCCATATTCAGTGCCTGCGCAACCACATGGCATGATAAATCCGAAACCTGATCATTTCTGCCTGCGATAGCGAACAGTTGATCTGCACCGATCATGCCCAGCGTTGGATGGCGCCAACGCGCCAATGCCTCTGCCCCTGCTATTTGCCCATCCGCACAATCAAATTGCGGCTGGAACAGCACCTCGATCTCGTCCCGCTCTATTGCCGTAAGCAGATCCCCTGCCAATGCTGATGCGATCCTTTCCGGCATTGTCGCACCAGCTTGCTGGCAAAATAGGGCGTGGGCAGTATTCATGTTTCATGGAGTAGCGGTTTATCCGATGAAATCGTCTTCGGAATCCGATGCGTTGAAAAATGGGACAACCCCCAATAGGGATAAGGTTGCACATAGCGGGAAGAGGCGATCCGGTGGCCACTCACAATGAATTCCAAAAACTGGCACTGATCGCATCAGAGACGCCGCGCGCGCAGGATGCGTATCGCGCACTGATGGAACAACATGATTGGGTGCCGTTGGATCAGGCAGATGCTGTCGTGGTCCTGGGTGGTGATGGTTTCATGCTGCAAACGCTGCATGGCATGCTCGATTCGCACCGGCTGATCCCCGCATATGGGATGAATTTGGGCACGGTCGGCTTCCTGATGAACCGCTATCGCAGCGGGATCAATCTGACCAAACGGCTGAACAAGGCGCGCGGCGTCGCCATTGCCCCGCTTCGCATGCATGCGGTGACGCTAACGGGCGATACGGTGGACTGGCGCGCCATCAATGAAGTTTCACTGCTGCGTGAAACGCGCCAGACAGCCAAGATTGAAGTCAGTGTGGATGATCGGGTGCGTATTGAAGAACTGGTGTGCGATGGCGTGCTGCTGGCAACGCCTGCCGGTTCCACCGCCTACAATCTGTCTGCCAATGGCCCGATTCTACCGCTCGATTCGCAGACCCTGGCCCTCACCCCGATCAGCGCCTTTCGTCCGCGCCGATGGAACGGAGCGATTCTGCCAGACCGAAGCCGGGTAAAATTCCGCATTCTGGAACCTGAAAAACGGCCTGTCTCAGCAGTGGCCGATCAGAGGGAATTGCGCGATATTGCCGAAGTTTCGCTGGAGATCGCCCGCGAAAATGCGCTGACACTGCTGTTTGACCCCGGCCACACACTGGATGAAAGGATCGTGGCTGAACAATTCGTTGTTTAGCCCTCTTGCCAAACGAATCCGTCGCCCATATAGGCGCACCCCTGCCGTACAGGCTGCTCCCCGATAGCTCAGCGGTAGAGTAGGTGACTGTTAATCACTTGGTCGTTGGTTCGAATCCAACTCGGGGAGCCACTTTCTTCCAGCAGCGCTGTAAAAGAACGCCCTTTGGGCGTCAGCCTTGTTGGTCGCGACTGATGTTGCGCCAGGCTAAAGCCCCAGCAACAGACGCGCACCTACCCAGATAACCAGCGCTGCGGTCAGCCAGCGGATCAATCGTTGCGGCAAGAAACGCACCGCCAGCAAGCTGCCGATCTGGCCACCCACTGCCACCGCCAACAACAGCGGCAGCCCGCCATGGATCGCCTGGCCAAACAGGCCGGGGCCATGTTTCAACATTTGCCCGACCAAACCAAAGGCAGAATTGACCAGGATGAAAAGGCTGGCCGTGGCGGCAATCGCCCGCGCATCGCGCCAACGTGTCAGATGCAGCAATGGGGCCAGGAATATCCCCCCGCCAATTCCGACCAATCCGGCCAGATAGCCCAGCGGTGCGGCCACCAGCGGCATATGGCGGGCCATTCGGGTCGGTTGTGCCTCTGCCCCCAGTTCCACCGGCAGCAGCATTGTAATACCCGTCAGCAGCAGGCTGGCACCCAAAAGCAACATGAATGTGTTCTGCGCAATCGGGGTCAGTCCACCCAGTAAAGCCGCAGGAGCAGCCAGCGCCGTCATCAACAGCGCACCGCGCCATGGGGTGATTTGTGCTCGGGCAAAGCGGACCGTGCTGCCCGCAACCACCACGATATTGCAGGCCAGCGCCAACAGCGGCAACAGGCGATAATCCAGGCCTGACAGCACCAGCAGCGCGGCATAGGTCGACCCACCTCCAAAGCCCACTGCCGCATAAAGCAGCGCAGTGACAAAAAAACCTGCAACCAGTGCCAACGGGGCCAATCCGATCATTCAGTCAGCCCCGCAGGTGCCGATCCATGCCTCAGGCACTCACCCGGCCGCCGGCAGCGCCGTGGCAATGCTTGTACTTATTGCCGGAACCACAGGGGCATTGCGCGTTGCGGCTGATGTCCAGCCCTTCAAACGGGTTTTCTGAATTCGCGCCACCGGGGCTGGCGGCCGCACGCTGAGACCCTGCCAGTGATCCGAACAGGGCAGGCTGTTCGGACGAACCATCACCATCATTGGAATCGTCTAGGCCAGTCAGCGGGTCAATATGCCCGGTTAGGAAATCCGGCAGATCAGGCAATGCCTGTGCCTGCACCGGCGGCTGCGCCTGAATTTCCGCACGCGCCAGAATGCGCGTCACATCCTCTCGCAGCGTATCCAGCATGCGTTCGAACAGGCCAAAGGCTTCCTGCTTGTATTCATTAATCGGCTGTTTCTGTGCATGGGCACGCAACCACACCACCTGACGCAGCGCATCCAGCGTGGCGAGGTGTTCCTTCCAGTGGTAATCCAGACGTTCCAGCAGGATCGATTTTTCCACCTGCCGCCAGAAATCGGGTTCATTCGCCGTGGCTTTCTGCTGCATCAGATCATCCGTTGCAGCGCGAATACGTTCTTCGAAAATTTCCGGTTCAACCTGTTCTTCTTCCAGCCAGACTTCAAACGGGAAATCGAGGCCGAAGATCTCGTTGATCTTTTCCTTCAGGCCCACTGCGTCCCATTGTTCGGGATATGAACCGGGGGGGCATGCTTCGCCCACCAGCGAATTGATCGTGTCGTGGCGCATATCTTCCACCACATCATCGACCTTGTCCGCCTCCATGATCTCGCCACGCTGTTCATAGATGACCTTGCGCTGGTCGTTCATCACGTCATCGTATTGAACCACCTGTTTACGCACGTCATAATTGCGCGCCTCAACCTTTTTCTGTGCTGTTTCAATGGCTTTTGATAGCCATTTGGAACCAATCGCCTCCCCATCGGCAAGGTTGGAATTCATCATCTTGGCAAAAAGGGTGTCGGGGCCAAAGATGCGCAACAGATCATCTTCAAGGCACAGGTAAAAGCGCGACAGGCCGGGGTCACCCTGGCGGCCGGAACGGCCACGCAGCTGGTTATCGATGCGGCGGCTTTCGTGCCGTTCAGTGCCCAGCACGAACAGCCCCCCCGCATCCAGCACCCGCTGCTTTTCGGCACCCACTTCGGCCTTGATCTTGGCAATCGCGGCATCGCGTTCCAGCCCTTCGGGCATTTCGCTCAGTTCATCGCCAATGCGAAATTCAACATTGCCGCCCAGCTGAATATCGGTGCCGCGGCCCGCCATATTGGTGGCGATCGTCACTGCGCCCAAACGCCCGGCCTGCGCCACAATATGCGCTTCACGTTCATGCTGGCGCGCGTTCAGCACTTCATGCTTCACGCCTTCCTTGTCCAGAAACTGGCTCAGAAGTTCCGACTTTTCAATCGAGACCGTGCCCACCAGCACCGGCTGGCCAATCTGGTTCTTTTCCTTGATCGCCTTTGCAATCGCACCGAATTTGTCGATCGTGTTCTTGTAGAACTCGTCTTCCTCATCCACGCGCTGGACAGGCAGGTTGGTGGGAATTTCCACCACATTCATCTTGTAAATATCCCAGAATTCAGCCGCTTCGGTGGCGGCGGTGCCGGTCATCCCGGCCAGCTTGGGGTACATGCGGAAATAATTCTGGAATGTGATCGAAGCCATGGTCTGGTTTTCCGGCTCGATCTTCACGCCTTCCTTGGCTTCTACTGCCTGATGCAGGCCGTTGGACCACCGGCGGCCATCCATCATACGGCCTGTGAATTCATCGATGATGATGACCTTGCCATCTTTCACGATGTAATCCGTATCGCGCTTGAACATGATATTGGCTTTAAGCGCCTGATCCAGATGGTGGACCACCTGCGTATTTTCGACATCATAAAGATTGTCGGTTTCCAGCAGACCAGACTGTTTCAGCAGTTCTTCAACCGCATCTGTGCCTTCTTCGGTCCAGGTGATATTCTTGGTTTTCTCATCTGCCTCGTACCATTCAGGCTCTACTTCCTTCACGATCTTGTCGACCGAGACATAGAGGTCTGATTTGTCCTCTGTCGGACCAGAGATAATCAGTGGGGTACGCGCCTCGTCAATCAGGATCGAATCGACTTCGTCAACGATGGCGAAGTTGAAGGGCCGCTGCACCATCTGGTCCCGGCTATGCTTCATATTGTCGCGCAGATAATCGAAGCCAAGTTCGTTATTGGTGGCGTAGGTGATGTCAGAATTATAAGCTTCGCGACGTTGATGTTCGTTCAGATTGGGCACGATCACGCCCACCGTCAGCCCCAGCCAGCCGTATAGCTGCCCCATCCATTCCGCGTCACGCCGGGCGAGGTAATCATTCACCGTCACCACGTGCACACCCTTGCCCGCAATGGCGTTGAGATAGGTCGCCAGCGTGCCAACCAGCGTCTTGCCCTCACCCGTGCGCATTTCGGAAATTTCGCCGCGATGCAGCACGATGCCGCCAATCATCTGCACATCGAAATGGCGCATCCCCAACACACGAATGGAGGCTTCGCGAACCGTGGCAAATGCTTCGGGCAGGATATCGTCAAGCGAAGCGCCATCATCCAGCTGGCGGCGGAACTTGTCCGTCTGCGCTTTCAGTTCTTCATCGGACAGCGCCTGGATCTGCGGTTCCAGTGCGTTGATTTGATTAACGATTTTGCCAATGGATTTGACATAACGATCATTCGAACTGCCGAAAAGTGATTTGGCTAAGGATTTGAACATGTGGGATTGTCCTGACGGAACTTGAATTTGCGGGAAAGGCAGCCGCGCGAAAGTGCGGGCTGCTGGAAAAAATGGTCAGAAAATGCGGGATACGCGCTTATTCGTAAGCGCGATCAACACCGTATAGTACCGGCGGATGGATCAGCCGCTTGGCGCGTCGGGCAGGCTTTTCTGTGGCAGAAGCGACATTGGCCGGACCGGCCCGATCCTGTTCCGGGCAACCACCGCGCTTTTCTGCACCGTCTTCTGCTGCACCGGCACTGATGCTGGATTCGCAACAAAACACCTCTGCCAGCGTAGCGCTGGCAGGCGCAGCCACGGCGGCAAGGCCGGTAATCAGCGCTAGGCAGGCAAGAAGGCGACGAAGCATCACGGCGCACAAGATATGCATTCCGCAGCCATTCGTCTACCATCATTACCGCATTTACTGTGCTTGATTGGCGCGCTAGCGGGCTGAAATGGATCTGGAACGCTCACCGCTCGCCCTGCCCTTCCCCGATATGCCGCAGATTGCGGGTGTGACATTGCGTGTGGCACGCGCGCGCTACAAGAATTGGGACCGCTGCGATCTGACCTATGCCGAACTGGCCGAGGGGACGAGCGTCGCCGGTGTGTTCACGCAAAGCGCCTGCGCATCATCAGAGGTGGAACTGGGCCGCCAGAATGTGGCGCAAGGTGTGGCCCGCGCGCAAATCGTGAATGCGGGCAATTCCAACGCCTTCACCGGCTATCGCGGGCGCGAAGCGGTGGAACAAATCATGGGCCAGGTGGCGGACCATCTGGGTTGCCCGGCAGAGCAGGTATTTGTCAGCTCCACCGGCGTCATCGGCGTTCCCCTGCCCAAGGATAAGGCGCGTGAAGGTGTGGCGGCCGCTCTCACGGCAGATCCATGCACTTGGGAAGATGCCGCCTTGGCCATCTCCACCACGGACACCTTTGCCAAGGGGGCACACACCAACGCCATGATCGGCGATAAGCGCGTGGAACTGGTCGGTTTCATCAAGGGCAGCGGCATGATTGCGCCCGACATGGCGACCATGCTGGGCTATATCTTCACCGATGCGGCAATTACGCCCGCTTTCCTGCAAGAAATTTTGAGCGCTGCGAATACTGCCACCTTTTCCTGCATCACGGTGGATGGCGATACCTCCACCAGCGATACGGTTATGGCATTTGCCACGGGCAAGGCAGGCAATGGGGTACTGACAGGATTTGACAGTCCCGGTGCGGATGCCTTTGCCGCTGCGCTGACCGATCTATGCCGCCAACTGGCGCAACTGGTGGTGCGCGATGGCGAAGGTGCCAGAAAGTTCATCAGCATTTTTGTCAGCGGTGCCTTTTCGGATGAAAGCGCCCGGCGCGTGGGCCTTTCCATCGCCAATTCCCCACTGGTCAAGACGGCCATCGCGGGCGAGGACGCGAATTGGGGCCGCGTGGTCATGGCTGTGGGCAAGGCCGGTGAACCGGCCGACCGGGACAAGCTTTCTATCGGCTTTGGCGGTGTTTGGGCTGCAAAGAATGGCCTGCCCTGCGCCGATTATGATGAAGGGCCTGTTGCAGCCCATCTGAAGGGGCGGGATATCGACATCACGGTCGATCTTGGCATGGGTGATGGCCGCGCCACCGTGTGGACCTGCGACCTGACGCACGGATACATCTCGATCAATGGCGATTATCGCTCGTGATTCAGCCGCGGCTGGATGGCGCCATTCATGCCCTGATGAAAAGGGCAAGCGAGACTGCAATCCTGCCGCATTATCGCAAACTTTCAGATGGTCAGGTCACGCACAAGGCAGCAGATGATGTCGTGACTGTGGCCGATCACACGGCAGAGGAAATCCTCGCACAAGGGCTGGCCGCGATTGACCCCGCGTTAGCCATTGTGGGTGAGGAAGCAGCGCATCACGATGCGAGCGTGCTGGATGCTCTGGCGGGCGATTGCTGGATCATCGATCCGCTGGACGGGACAAACAATTTCGCCGCCGGACATGCACCATTCGGTATCTTGCTGGCCCGCGCAGAAGGTGGCGTAGCGCAATCGGGCTGGATTTTCGATTGCCTGACCGGGCGGTTTTGCGTGGCGCATCGCGGGATGGGAGCATTCGCGAATGGCGAGCGCGTGAAGGCGCAGCCGAGTGGGGCCATACCGCCCATAGCGGCCATTTCCTTGATCTTCATGGATGATGGCCAGCGTGAGGCTGTGAAGCGCCACATTGCCCCGTATTATGCGCTGGTCGACATTCCGCGCTGTGCCGCCGAACAATATCCACGGCTGGCGCTGGGGCAGAATGATGTGTCGATCTTCGAACGCACGCTGGCATGGGATCATGCGGCAGGCGTGCTGTGGCTCAATGAAGCAGGCGGCATGGCCGCTCGGCCTGATGGATCACCCTATCGTGTGGATGAATGGGACCGCAAAGGCCTGATCGGCGCGGCCAGTCCTGCATTGTGGCAAGAACTCGCCGCGCTATATCAAAAACTGGATTAAAGGACGCTTTCAATCCACTGTTTCAGTGCCATTTTCGGGCGTGCACCAGTAACTTCCGCCACTTTCTGGCCACCCTTGTAAAGCGCCAGATAAGGGATGCCCTGTACGCCCAGGCTACCTGGAATTTCAGGGTTTTCCATAATATCCATCTTGGCGATGGTCAGCTGATCGGCCATTTCGTCGCTCAGCTCTTCCAGCGCGGGCGCAATCATCTTGCACGGTCCGCACCAATCGGCCCAGAAATCGACCAGAACTGGCTTGTCTGCATCGATCACATCACTTTTGAAACTGCCATCGGTCACTGCAATGGTGGCCATATTCATTCTCCTGAACTGTATTGATCACAAGGTAGGAATTTTTCCGCGTCACTCAATGGGTGGTTCGGCCAAGCTTTGCTGTTCGGTGGAAAAGCGTGCTTTTTGCGCCGCCAGAACATCGCCGGGCAGCTCGATCAATTGTGGCGTTTGGGTGTAGAGTACGCCAGCCCGCATTTTCCGACCTGGATAAATCACTTCCAGCGCCGCGACATAGGCCGCCATTTGGCGCAGGGTTGATTGTGGCACCTGTTCCAGATTTTGCGGGGGGCGGCGCGCTGTCTTGAAATCGACCACCGTGATCTGGTCGGCCTCCACCAGCAGGCGATCAATTGTACCGGCTATCACATCTCCATCCACATTTGCTGCCACTGGCACCTCTGCCAGGGCATTGGGCGCAAAGACGGCAGCAAAATCAACATCAGCCAAAACGGCCAGTACATGTTTGACCATTTCTGCACGATCTACTTCTTCAAGATCCGCCGCCTGCCGTGCGAGCCATTTTGTCGCCGCCACCTCGTGCGCTCCGGGATCAAGCTCAGGCAGGCGCTCAAGCATTCGGTGGATCAGAGTCCCACGTCGCGCGGCCAATTGGGCCTGTTCTGGCGGCAGCGGAGGATCGGCGCCCTGCTCTTCACCTGTGCCAGAGGGGGCGAGCGGGCGCGGCGGGCGCGGTTCTGGGCCAATCGGGGTCAGGGCCCATTGGGGCAATGGCGGCCTTTCATGTACACCCGATTCGGTCTGATCAGCCGCAGAAGCCGCCTTGCGCCCCAATTCGCGGCGGGCGCGCCAGATCGCATCATCTTCTGCATCAGTCCCGAATAATGGGGCGAGCCGTGCATACCAGCTATCTGCATGCACTTCTTTCTCGCGTGCCGACAAAGAACCGCCGATAAACAGCGCCTCCTCCGCACGCGTCATGGCAACATACAGCAAGCGCCAATGTTCCTGCAGAGTGGCAGCATCACGCGCGGCCTGCGCTTCTTCTACCCTGCCCTTACGCTCTTCTTTTGAGAGGCTGGGCAGTGGCACCATGCGCGGCTCGTCTTCTCCAAGCGCCAATTCCTCCAGCTCCAGCGCACCCGCATCTCCAGGCTTGCCAGTGGCATCGGCCAGAATCACGATGGGGGCCTGCAAACCCTTGGAACCATGGACCGTCATCACGCGGACCTGGTCGGGCGCCTCGCCCGCATCGCGCTTCAGCTCGCCCTCACCTGTATCGAACCAGTGGATGAAACCCGCGAGGGATGGTGTATGCACCGCCTCATAGGCAAAGGCTGCTTTGAGCAATTCATCGATGGGATCGTTTGCCTCACGCCCCAGTCGTGCAACAAGTTGGCGTCTACCCTGCCACGGACCGACCAACATCCATTGCAGCATGGCTTGCGGCGTTTCGAAATCGGCCCGGGCAAGCAATTCACGCAGCTTCGCCACGGTTGCTGAAACCAGCAGCACATCGCTTTCGCGCAAATGGTGCCACAGGCGTATTTTCGGCCCACGCGGCAAATGCGCCAGCAGATCATCCTGGCTCCAGCCGATCAGGGGTGAGGCAAGCAGATTGGCGAGATTGAGATCGTCAAGCGGCTGTGCGGCGAAACGCAATGCTGCCATCAAATCCTTCACCGGCAGCGGCGCACCCAGCCGCAAACGATCGACACCTGCCACGGGCACACCGCGCGCATGCAGCCGCGCAACAATCAGCGCAGCCAATTCGCGCCGTTTTCTGACCAGCACCATAATATCGCCGGGGCGCGCGGACCGCCTCTGCCCCTTTTCCAGGATGAAGGGCGTATCCTTCATCCAGCTTGCGACCTGTTCCGCAATTCGGTCTGCCATCAGCCGATCATGCCGGGCGAGCCAGCCTTCGGTGCCCTCCTCGCCCTCGCCCGCGTAATCTGCATCATTGCCAGCAGCGCCGCCCGTCCGCACCGGGTTCCATAAAGTCACCAGACCGGCGCGGTCCGCCCCGATATGGGGATGATGTTCGGTCAGGCCGAATGCGCCGATCCCGATTGCTTCAATCGCCTGATCGACAAAACTCAGCACCGGTTGTGATGTGCGGAAGCTCTGCCCCAGATCCAGTTCCAGCAAGTCATTCGGCGCATTGTGACGGCGCGATTCCAGTGCGTTCTGCGCTGCACCACGCATGGCAGCCTTCACCCGTTCACTCGCCTTGCGAAAGTTTTCGGGGCTGGTGCCTTGAAAGCCGAAAATCGCCTGCTTGTAATCACCGACGGTGAAGATGGTACGTAGTTTGTCGCCCGCAGCACCTTCACCAGAGAAGAAATCATCGATCAGTGCATCAATGATCCGCCATTGCGCGGAATTGGTATCCTGCGCCTCATCCACCAGAACATGGTCAAACTGGCGGTCAAGCTTGTAACGGATCCAGTCCGCCATCTCTTTCTTGCTGAGTAGGTCCGCGGCGCGCTGAATCAGATCGTCAAAATCCAGCAGCCCCTCACGTAATTTGGCGGCATCCCACGCAGCTGCAAATTTGCGCCCCAGCTCAAGAGCGGGGGCGAGGAAATCTGCAAGATCGAGCAGGGATTGAAATTCCCTGATCAGATCGATGTGGTTTTTCACCCGATCAATATAGGTTCCGTATTCCGGATCACGCTTCAGGACATTTGTCAGCCGCTTTGGTGCATCTGTCGACTTGGTGAACAGGCCCAAATACAGATCAGAGATAGTTCGGGCGCGTTCCAGCGGGGTTGCAGCAAGCCATTTCGTAATGGCTTCATCACCTTCCCGCCCTGTTTCGGCGTCCCAAGCGGCAAGCGTTTGCTGGCAACGGAGCAGGCTGATCGTGTCGAATGTGTCGTTGTCACACATTTCCGCCAGATTGTTTTCATCCGCATCGCTGGGTAGGCCCAGCAATTGCAGCACTTGCGGGCGCATCGGAACCTTCCAGCCGCGCGGGCCAAACCACAATTCGCGCGCATTGGCGCAGCGCATCAACCAGCTGCGCAGTGCATCGGGGTTCTTGCGGCAGCTGAATTGCGCCACCGCATCAATCAGCGTCTGATCCCCCTCGCGCTCTGCCGTAACCAGCATATCGGCCAGCACTTCGCGGGACAGCACTTCGCGCTCGCGGTCCTCCATCGGGCGCGCGCCGGGAATAAGATCGGCTTCAGTGGGGAAACTGGCCAGCAGATATTGAGAAAAGGCGTGGATCGTATCGATCCTGAGGCCGCCGCCCGGACAATCGAGTACGCTGGCAAACAGCGTCCGCGCGCGGTCCCGCGTCGCATCGTCCACACCGGCACCGATATAATCCAGCTCTTTCGCCAGCTTGGCATCATCCAACCGCACCCAACGCGCCAGCACGCTGTTGATGCGCACCGCCATTTCCGCCGCGCCTGCCTTGGTAAAGGTGAGGCACAGGATTTGCGAAGGGTCGACATCTGCTTGCAGTAACAAGCGCAACACGCGGGCGGAAAGCACCTGCGTCTTGCCTGTCCCGGCGGAGGCTGAAAGCCATACGCTTTCACGCGGGTCGACAGCGCGCAGCTGGTTATCGCGCAGGGGATGGACGTCGCCGCTCATGCGTCCTCCCCCCCGTCATCAGAGGCGAGATGCCGTTCCCATTCCTCCAACCGCATCAACTGGTCATAATCATTATAGCCGGGGTAATCGGGGTTCATCCGCGCGGTGAATGGCTCGCGGCCTTTGATGAAGAGATCAATCGCGCGGTCGAGATGCTGCGCATGATGCGGAAGAAAATCTTCCGGCGCGATCTTGCCCGTGCGGCTGCCGGGGTGCTTCACGGGCGTTGTGACATAGCCAAAATCACCCGATTTGCTGCGCGCGAGTGACCAATATTCGAAATGGGTCGCTGTGCCTGACACCCCTTCAAAATCGCCTTCACGCGCGATCAGACCAAGCAAGCCCAATTGCAGGGCAAAGCCTGCCTCCACCTGCGCGGCAGAGGGTGGCGCGCCGGTTTTGTAATCGACAATCGCCAGCGATCCATCGGCCAGCGTGTCTATCCTGTCAGCCCGGCCATAGACGCGCACACCACGCCAATCCATGCCGCCCTTGGCTTCCCATTTGGTAACGACGCGCCCTTCCGCCTCATCGGCCAAAACCTGCGCCACCACGGTTTCCAGCGCCGCGTAAAGGCGCGGCCTCCACAGCCCCATCATCAGCGGATGGGCGTTCTCTTCCTTCAATGTCGCTTCGGCAATCAGGTGCCAATCCGCCAGCGGATCATCCCGACGTGCCTCATGCCAGCGTTCAAGGATGCGGTGCGCCAGCGTGCCACGCAGCGCCGGATCGGCAAAAGGATCGGTGTCGAGCGCATCAAGCCGTGACAGGCCCAGCACCTCTGCTGCGTAGAACTGATAGGGATCGCCCAGCAGCCGATCGAACGCTGTCACCTTGATCGGCACATCGCGCTGCTGTGCAGAGGGATCAGGCGCAGGGCGCGGATATTCGGGTGCAGATGGCACCTGCCGGTCCAGCGCCTGCACATATTGACTGATATGCTGCTCGCGATGTGTGCCAACATTATCGCCCAACAACGCCTCTATCCGCAGCAGGAAGCGAGAGGGGATGGCTGGCCCATCCATATCACGCAGCGCGCGCGTCAGCACCACTTGCGGGGCGCCCATTGCACTGGCGAGGTCATGCGCAGCAAGGCCGATGCGAAAATCTGCACCGGGTACGCCCAGGACACGAAGAACCGCAGGCGCTAACAGTGGGTCACTACCCGGTTGCGCGGGCCAGCTGCCTTCATTCAACCCGCCGCAAATCATCAGATCGGCACGCATCATGCGCGATTCGAGCAGACCGTAAACGCCCACGCGCGGATGCCCGCCATAGGGCGGCCGCACTGCCACATTCACCATGGCATCGCGCAACACAGCAGCCAGGTCGCTGACGGCGATCTGAGTTTCCGCTGCGCGCGCATTGAGGCGCAAATCCTCTATAAAACGAGCCAGCGCGCGGCCATCTTCCTGGGCCCACAATGTATCGCCTGCCAATTCCTCCCCCAGTGCACTCAGCGCATCCAGCGCATCGGCGAGTGGTAAATCGGCAGATCCTGCAGGAAGGCGCGCCAGCAGAGCCTCTACCCCCTGCCACCATTCCTCAACACCAGCTTTTGCAGCCACTTTTTGCAAGGCTTCTGGCCCCGGCGTCGGGCGCGGCCCGCGCAGGTGCCGTTCAAATCTCCGCAGCGATTCCAGCCATGCGCGACGTTCCTCACCCCGCCGCACCAGCGGATGCGCCAGCGCCGCAACCAGCGAAACGGGGGCCAATTCCTCTGACACCAGTTCCGCCAATTGCAGCAGGAAACGGCCTGCAGGTGTCAGATTGAGCGGGCGACCCGCTGTGTCATCTGCCACGATGTTCCAGCGCGCCAGATGCTGCACCACGCGCCGCGCCAGTGCACGATCTGGCGTGATCACCGCCACCCGTTTTTCCGGTTCTTCCAGCGCCTGCCGCACCAACAGCGCGATGGCCTGCGCTTCTTCCTCGCTCGTCGCGCTTTCGATCAGCCTCACGCCGGGCAGGCGGCGTTTATCGCTGTCGAGATCAACCCATACCTTGCTCGCTTCTGGCGGCAGGAAAAGAGAGGAAATCGCATGGCTGCGCTGGGGTTCTGCCGCACCGATCCCGCGCCGGTGCCAGGGCTGCACCTCTGCCCGGTTAACACCCATGCGATTGAGCAACAGCTTGAGGTGATATTGCGGATGGGTCAGTGCATCGCCGCGGGCAAACACCTCGCCATCGGGCGCATCGGTCTGGCCCGCGCGGCCCAGTTCCGCCCACGCATCATCCCCCATCGCCAGATCGAGGTCGGGCAGGATCACCGCTCCATTGGGCAGTTCTGCAATCACACGCAGCAATTTGGCCAAAGCGGGGGCCGCGCTGGTGACACCTGCTGCAACAATGGGCATCTGTGGTGGCTCTTCACGCCAACGCCGGGCTGCGCGTTCGAACAGCAGATTGCGGCGGGTAGCTGCATCAACCTCCCCCCGTTCCGCCAGCCGCATACGCCAGCGCAACTGCACGCGTGCGAACAGGTGGATACTGTCTTTCCAGTGATCTGCCTGATCTTCCACACGGCCGAGAACCAGATCAGAAAGCAGATCGTCAGGCGTCACCTGTTCCACAAGCAAACGGTCCATGGTGCTGGCCATATCGCGCGCCAACCGCATCAATCCGGCGCTGCCCGGTAATTCGCGGCCTGCCTCAGCCAATTCCAACCGCAGCATCTCTGCCAGTTCCAGCCAGCGGCGCGTGGGTTCCACTGCTGGCGGAATATCGCCCGTCCCAAGCGGATCGAGCAAAGCGCCCAAAGTCTCATCCAGATCGAGATCGCCCACCATGGCCATGCGCGGCATCAGCAGGCCAGCCTGCCCTGTCTCACCCGCATGCCGTATAAAAGCCTCGCTCACCGTGCGCGCAGCACGGGCAGATGGAAGCAGCAGGGTTAGCTTGGCGAGGCCAAACTCTGCATCAGCATATCGCGGCACCAAACCTGCCACCAGCGCATCGGCAAACCCGCGATGGGCCGCGATGGAATATACCGAAAGTGTTTTTCGCTCACCCATCCTTCAGCGCAAGTTCGGTGGGGCGGATCGCTTGCGGCGTACCCACTTCGAACCACAATCCGGTAAAACTGGTGCCGTAAAGCCGACCTTCCTCAATCGCGCGGCTCCACAGCACGTTGGTGGAGAATTTGCCTTCGGGCGCATCGCGCAGCAGGCGGTGCGCAACCAGTTGGATGCCAGTATAGATAAAGGGTGCGATGCGGCCTGGTTTGCGACGGCTGAGCCTGCCCAGCGCATCCATATGAAAATCGCCCTTACCGCTAAAATTGATTGCGCGCGAATGCGGCACCACGAGCAGCAAGGCATCCATAATATCCGGATTCCAATGCGTGGAGAGATCGTGAAATCCGGTGCGCGGCCCCTCCAACCAGACATTATCGGCATTGAGGCAGAAGAACGGATCAGGCAATTGCCCCTGCGCCTTCACCATGCCCCCACCGGTTTCCAGCAGCAGTTCACGCTCGTCCGAAATGGTAATCTGCGGTGTCTTGCGTTCCAGCACATGCGCTTCAAGAGCATCGGCCAGGTAATGAACATTAACCACGGCGCGTGAAACGCCTGCATCGGCCAACCGGTCCAGCGTATGATCGATCAGCGGCTTACCTGCCACGCGCACCATCGGCTTGGGCTGGCTGGCAGTAAGCGGGCGCATCCGCTTGCCCAGCCCAGCCGCCATGACCATGGCGGTATCACTGACAAGCTCACTCATTCGGGCCGCCCTCCATGGGCAGCGCGGATGTCTGCCGGGATATTGGTATCAAACCATGCGGCAACAGGTGCAAGTGCCGGGTGCGCCAGATCGCGTTCCATCGCCTGCCACACACGGGGAATGAAATTGAGATAATGCGGCTTGCCATCACGTTTGTTCAACCGCGTAAAAATACCCACGATCTTGGCATTTCTCTGTGCGCCCAGCCTGGCATAATCTGCTTCAAAATCAGCGCCAGCATCTACCTGTGCCAGATAGCGGTCCAGCATGGCCCGCTCCAGCTCCGGCGAAACCTCGCGCCGCGCATCCTGCAACAGGCTGACCAGATCATAAGCGGAATGGCCAACAAGCGCGTCCTGAAAATCGATCAGTCCCTGCGGTGCATTCTCCGCCGGATCGCCCAACAGCATGATGTTTTCGGCATGATAATCGCGCAAAACGCTAACGCCCGGATTTTGCCGGTCGAGCATGGGGGCAAGTGCTTCATCCCATGCAGCGCGATAGCCTGCCTCATCCACGTTCAGCCCCATGGCCGGGCAATACCATTCGGTCAGCAACCCCGCCTCTCGCTGGTAAACCGCCATATCATATGGCGCAAAGGGGCCAGGCGGGACAGCATGGAGCCTTACAAGAGCATCAATCGCGCCAGCATAGGCTGCCTGCTCCCCTGACGGATTCACATCCAGCCAGTCGCGCATGCGATCATGGCCGAAGTCTTCCAGCAGCACCCAGCCCTGCGCCGCATCAGCCGCATAGATTTCGGGCGCGCGCATGCCGTTCTGGGCGAGGTATTGCGCGACATCCAGAAAGGGTTGCGGGTCTTCATGCGGTGGCGGGGCATGCATGAGCATGGCGGGGCGGCCATCGCGGTTTATCCGGAAATAACGTCGGAAAGATGCATCGCCCGGGATCGGGTCAATGGCTGCCCCACCCCAACCGGCCTGATACAGAAATTCGGCAATACCCTGCGGCAGTTCACTCATACCCAGCGCTTTATCCAATCCTGCCCCGGTTCGACAGTCGCTTTGCGTCCCTGTCCCACAATTTCAAGCGTGATGGACAGACAGCCCGCTTCATGCGCGAAACCACCCGCATGATCAGGCCATTCCGCAATCAGCACACCGCCTTCGCGATAATCATCCAGCCCCAGTTCCTGTGCCTCTTCTGGTCGTTCCAGCCGATAGAAATCGGCATGGGCCACGGGCAGGCGCAGCGGTGGGGCATCATAGGGTTCAATAATGGTAAAAGTGGGTGACGGCACTTCGCCTTCATGGCCCAGCGCGTGCAAGATGGCGCGCGCCAGCGTGGTCTTGCCTGCACCCAGCCCGCCGGTCAGTGCCACAACATCGCCGGGTTGCAGTAATGCCGCAATATGCGCCCCCAATGCCTCCATCGCAGCGAGGTCAGGCAAGTCCAGCGTCACGGCAGTTCGACAGTGGCAGTGGTGCCCGCACCCTTGCTGCTCTGCATATCCAGCGTGCCGCCATGCGCCTCTATTAATTGACGCGCGAGGCGAAGGCCCAGCCCCTGCTGGCGCTCTACCGTACCATCAGGTGATGCAGCGCTGCCTTCCAATGCGCGCTCCAGTTCGTCAGGTGACATGCCCGCGCCATTATCCGAAATCAGGATGCGCGCGCCACTGCCCAGCGCTTCCAGCTTCATCAAAATACGCCCACCGTCAGGCGTAGCAGCAATGGCATTGTCCAACAGATTGCCCAGTGCCCGGCCCAGCTGGCGCGGGTCACAGTCGATATAGCGCCCGCCATTACCCTTCAGATCCAGCGTCAGTCCGCCATCGACAATGGCATCTTCACGATCTCGCGCCAGCCGGGTGAGGAAAGGCAGTGTTTCGATCCGCTCTTTCGACAGTGGCAACAGCCCTGCCTCGCTCTGCGACAGGTCCAGCACATTTTCGACCTGATCGGTCAAACGCTGCACCGATTCCAGAATGGCAGCGACATATTCCTGCGCCTGTTCCGACAATTCGCCTGCCGCACCGCTCTGGATCAGTTCGGCAAATCCGCTGATCGAGGTGAGCGGGACTCGGAATTCATAGGACATGTTGGCCAGGAAGTTGGCCTTCACCGCATCCGCCTCTTCCAGCGCAGCATTGCGTTCGCGCAGCGCCTTTTCCGCTTTTTGCGAATCGGTGATGTCGAACACGGTCAGCAGGCCGTTGCCATCTGGCAGCGGCACACCAGCCACCTCTAGCGTGCGGCCATCAGCTAGCTCAACACGACCACCCCTTTCGCGCCGGTCCAGAGTTGCCGTGCGAATGATAGCGCCGATTGCACCGGCCTGTTCCGCCTGCGCCAGATTGGGGGCGATCGCCTGTAACAGTTTATCCGCCGCCGGGTGTGAATCGAGCAATTCCGGCTCCAGACCCCAGGTCCCGGCAAAACTGCGGTTCCACAATTGCAGCGATCCATCAGGGGCAAACACGGCCAATGCCTCGAACAGGCTGTCCAGCATGGCTGTGCGGGTACGCAAAAGCGTGTCACGCGTCGCGGAAATGGCCAGTTGCTCAGTGCGATCTTCCGCAACCAACACCAGCCCGCCATCAGGCATTGGCTGGGCAACGATGCGCAGATGGGTGCCCCCGGGCAATGGCCATGCTTCTTCCTGTGTATCCGCAGATCCAAACCATTCTGCATGCTCACGCCGCCAATTGGGGAAATCGCGTACTTCGGGTGTGCGGCCCTTTTCGCGCGCTTCTGACAGGAATCGTTCGAAGGGCAGCCCCTCACTCACAGCTACAATGGGCAGGTCAAACTGGCGGTGGAAGGGCTGATTGGCAAAGACCAGTTTTTCCTGAGCATCGAACTGCGCAACGCCAACAGAAAGCTGGTCCAGCATGGCATGCTGTGCCTTGCGGAAAGCCCGGAAATTGCGCGCCTGCTGTTCCTGTTCTTCAATATCGATCGCGTATCCGGCCACACCTTCTTCACCCAGCGGTAAATCGCTGACACGGAATGATCGACGTTCACCACGGATCGTAGCAGGCACGATGCGTTCAATCGCCTCGCCCTGTTGCGCTGCTTCACGCGCGACATCAGCAGGTTTGCGCCCTTCAACCTGTTCCAGCAGTTCCATCTGCTTTGAAACAGCATCTTCGGCACTATCTGCCCCCACCGCCTGAACATAGGCGTGGTTGACCAGTTTCAGCCGCATATCGGGCCCACGGAACCACATGGGCATGGGTGCGGCTTCGATCAGGCCAACCAGCGCGGCAAAATCACTTTGCGCGCGTGTGGTGCTTTCGCGCAGACGGGACAGCTCGCTTTCGCTTTCAGAAAAGTCGAACACCCAGACCAATGCCGATCCGCCAGGCGACATTTGCTGGTCAGCCAGCATTCCACGCAGGGCCAGGCTGTGTTTCGAACCGGCCGGGGTGATCGCCATCTGGAACGGCATGGCGGTTTTCTGTGTCCGCCGGACCGCTTCTGTCAGCTCGGCCAGTTGCTGGGATGACAGCCCCTTGCCTGCACCGCCATCCAGCTCGCTCAGGTAATGCGGAACCGAATCGAGCCCCAACCAGCCAGCCAGCCGTTCAGGCGCTTCTATCCGTCCGTCCGCGCGCACCAGCATGGGAATGGCTGGCGCTTCATCGAGCATGCGGTTCAACCGGCGCAAGGCCTTGCGATTCGCCTCGAAATTGCGTGCCTTGTTTGCCGCCATCACCATCATCACGGCAGCCGCCACCGTCCAGGCGGCCAGCACCAGGCCAAGCAGGGTCAGGGCAAGCGGTGAAAGTTCCATGGCCACCAGCTATGCGCGCAAAGGGCGCGATGCAACGGGGGAACAAAAGAAAAGCCCCCGCAAAGCGAGGGCTTTCCTGTAACTTGCGACAAACCGTTGTCGATCAATAACGGTAATGTTCCGGTTTGAAGGGGCCATGCTGCGGCACGCCGATATAATCGGCCTGCTTCTTGCTCAGCTCTGTCAGCTGCACACCCAGTTTGGCAAGGTGCAAGGCAGCAACCTTTTCATCCAGATGCTTGGGCAGGATGTGCACTTCCTTGCTGTAATCATGCCCGCGCTGGAACAGTTCGATCTGTGCCAGCACCTGATTGGTGAAGGAACAGCTCATCACAAAGCTGGGATGGCCGGTGGCACAACCCAGATTGACCAGTCGGCCCTGCGCCAGAATGATGATCTGCTTGCCATCGGGAAACGTGACCAGATCTGTGCCAGGCTTCACTTCCTTCCACGCATAATTCTTCAACGCGTTGATCTGAATTTCGCTGTCGAAATGGCCGATATTGCAGACAATGCTCATCGGCTTCATCGCGGCCATGTGATCGGCCGTGATGACATCTTCATTGCCGGTTGCGGTGACGAAGATGTCACAACGCTTCACAGCCTCTTCCATGGTGACAACTTCATAGCCTTCCATCGCCGCCTGCAATGCGCAGATCGGGTCGATTTCCGTCACCATCACGCGTGCGCCGCCCTGGCGCAGCGAATCAGCGCTGCCCTTGCCCACATCACCAAAACCGGCAACGCAGGCGACCTTGCCGGCCAGCATCACGTCAGTGGCGCGGCGGATCGCATCAACCAGCGATTCCTTGCAGCCATAGAGATTGTCGAACTTCGATTTCGTCACGCTGTCATTCACATTGATCGCCGGAAATGGCAGGCGGCCATTCTTGGCAATATGATACAGACGGTGGACGCCGGTGGTTGTTTCTTCCGACACACCCTTGATGTTCTTGACCGAGGCTGTGAGATAGCCGGGCTTCTTGGCAATGAATGCCTTCAGCGCGCGCTGCATCTCAATCTCTTCCTCATTGGCTGGGTCAGGCATTTCGTCACCCGCTTCCAGTCGTGCACCCCACAGCGCGAACATGGTGGCATCGCCGCCATCATCCAGGATCATATTGGCGGTGAGATCGGGATCGCTCTCGCTCGCCCAATCGAAGATATTGCCAACATAGTCCCAGTAATCGGCCAGGCTTTCACCCTTGATCGCAAAAACCGGAATGCCAGCTGCAGCAATGGCGGCAGCGGCGTGATCCTGCGTCGAGAAGATATTGCAGGTGGCCCAGCGCACTTCTGCGCCCAGTTCCACCAGCGTTTCGATCAGAACCGCAGTCTGGATCGTCATATGCAGCGATCCGGTAATGCGGGCGCCGCGCAATGGCTTTGCAGCGCCAAATTCTTCGCGCAGAGCCATCAGACCCGGCATTTCGGTTTCGGCAATGGCAATTTCATCGCGGCCATATTCAGCCAGCGCGATGTCCTTGATGATATAGTCCTGGGCGGTGTCAGCCACGGGGCACTCCATAAATGCGAAACGCGCCAATATGGCGCGCTGTTCTTCAATGCTTGTGCCTCTAGCGGGTGGAACGCGCAGAGGCAAATATAAAGCGATCTTTATATGACATCTTGCATTCATTGCTGCTGCGACAAAAAAGGGGCAGAGCCGCGCAGGCGGCCCCACCCCATTCTGCCCCAGGGAATAGGCGATAATTTCTCAGTTCATCGCGCCGCCCAATGGCCGCGTGGGCGGCTGGACAGCAGATCATCAGCCGTTGCCGCCAAGTTCACCGCATCACGATTGCCTGCCAGATCATGCGTGACCTGTTTCAGTGCTGCACAATCGAGCCAAGGGTGGCCCACGCCATAACTATTGGCCATGCCTACACCTATCCGGTCCAGTTCCATCTTTGCCCCGCGGGCACCCTTGCGCCGTGTCAACTGCGCGGTCAGTTCATTTCCTGCGCGATTGAGCGTGGTAAGATGCGCGCGTGTGAAATGGTTGTAATCGGCCTGAAAATCATCGCGCCCAGTCCGGCAGCGCAGCGATGTGACCATCAGCATGATATTGAGCTTGCGGATATTTTCCGCATTTTCTGTGACGACATCCGCCTGTGCGACCCCAGGCAGGCTAATCGCCGACAATATAGCCGTAACTGCGGCCACCCCCTTCGACAATTTCATATAATCGAACTCCCCTTGCACCCTGAACGGCTCAAGGAGAAAGTGCGCCCTGCCGTTTACTTCGAATTAAACGAGCAGAGTGAAGCGAAATTTACCATGTCGCTTGCGCACCGCCAACGGCGCACTATGTCTTGGGCACACAGGATGCCTCATGGAAGGAGCAGCACAATGTCGATTTCAGTCGGTGACAAAATTCCAGACGTCACTTTCGTCAAAGCAACCGCCAACGGTCCGGAAAAGGTCAGTTCGGCAGATTTCTTCGCTGGCAAGAAGGTGGCACTGTTTTCAGTACCCGGTGCATTTACCCCGACCTGTTCTGCCAAACACCTGCCCGGCTATGTCGAAAAGGCTGGCGAGCTAAAGGCCAAGGGTGTGGATGAAATTGCCTGCACCGCAGTCAATGATGCCTTCGTCATGGGCGCTTGGAAAGCAGCATCGGGCAGCGATGATGTGACAATGTTGGCCGATGGCAATGGCGATTTTGCGCAGGCCGTGGGCCTGACCATGGACGGTTCCGGCTTTGGCATGGGCACACGCGGCCAGCGTTTTTCCATGGTGGTGGATGATGGCGTGGTGAGCGAGCTGAATGTCGAAGCACCGGGCGATTTCTCTGTTTCCAGCGCAGAACATATGTTGGGCCAGCTTTAAGCCATAATTGACCACACATAGAAAGGGCGCCGATTTGGCGCCCTTTTTTAATTCCAGAGGCAGGTGTCTTGGTCAGCCATATCCCATCAGGCTGAGCACTTCCTTGCGGCTGCGCGGGTCATCAAGGAAGCAACCCAGCAGGCGGCTGGTAATCATGTTGACACCAGGTGTGCGGACACCGCGCCCGGTCATGCAGCCATGCTGGGCCTCTATAACAACGGCCACACCCTGTGGTTCAAGATTATTCCAAATGCACTGGGCAACTTCCGCCGTCAGCCTTTCCTGAATCTGCAAACGCCGTGCATAGCCATGCAACACACGGGCGAGTTTGGAGATGCCAACCACATGGTTGTTCGGCAAATAGGCGATGGAAGCCTTCCCCGTGATCGGTGCCATGTGGTGTTCGCAATGGCTCTGGAACGGGATATCCTTCAGCAGCACCACCTCGTCATAACCGCCCACTTCTTCGAAAACACGGGCAAGATGGGAAGCCGGTTCTTCTTGATAACCCTGGCAATATTCCAACCATGCACGGCCGACCCGCTTGGGCGTATCCAGCAAACCTTCACGTGTGGGATCATCACCTGCCCACTCTATTAACGTACGGATGGCATCCTGAACATGGTCAGGAACTTCCGGCTTTGCTGAGATGTCATTATCATCGTCATGATCGCCGCAATGGCTCATGGAATTGATCTTTCTTCTGTTATTCTTGCTGCACCTATATGGCGGTCATTCGCGCAAATGCCACTGCTTGGCAGATCATGCTATCGATTCGTGCGGTGGCAACACGCCCTCAAGTAGCGCGAAGCGCGGTAGGGCAAACAGGAACCCAACCAAAAAAGCCCACCCCTGGCGGGATGGGCTTTTTTGGCGCGCCAGGAAGGATTCGAACCTCCGGCCGCCTGATTCGTAGTCAGGTACTCTATCCAGCTGAGCTACTGGCGCGCGGTGAGGGGCGCACTTACGGGGGCTTCGCCAGATTGGCAAGCCCTATCCTGATACTTTTTCAAACAAGCTTTTCGCAAGCTCAATATCCAGAGGCGGCTTGGTCAGTCCAGAAACCTCTTCCGGGGTAAACCAGCCTACTTCACCACCCTCCAACGCCTGCGCAACACCCTGCCAGTTGCGAATTATGTAAAGCAGTATGACAATCTGCCGTGACCCATGAATTGGTGCTTCCTGCGCAAAGCAGCACGGTTCCAAATCAGCTGGATCGATCTGGATTCCCAATTCCTCATGCAGCTCTCTGATAAGAGAAACTGATGGGATTTCAGTATCTTCAACCTTCCCCCCGGGGAATTCCCATAGCCCGCCATGCTGCTTATGCAGCGGCCTGCGATGCATCAGCCATCGCCCCTGCCCATCGGTCAGAGCGCCAGCTACCACCCATAATGCTGTCGGAAATTTTTCCATATTGTGGCCGCTTGATAACCTTTTCTTAAACGTCTGCGCCGAAAAGCCATTTCATCAGGAACGTAATGACGGGTGTCATCCATGATTTTCGCCAATATCGGGACACGTCTCGCAAAAGACGAATCTGGCGCCACTGCAGTCGAATACGGTCTGATTGTGAGCTTGATCGTGATTGCTCTCATAGGTGCTTTCAACACATTTGCGAATGAAAGCATCAAGATGTGGGAAGGGGTTACGAGCGAGGTCCAAACGGCAACCAATGGGTAAGAAATTTGAAAGGTCTGAAATTAGGATTTTCTCAATTCTTACTCAGTAATTGTCACAATGTTCGTTCGGAAAATTTTACGGGCGGGCAACGGGTACCGAAGACTGAACCAGGAGACTACACATGAAGTTCATCAACAAGATGCTCCGTGACGAGCAGGGCGCAACCGCCATCGAATACGGCCTGATCGCTGCACTGATCGCAGTTGCTGCTATCTCTGCCATGGGCACGCTGGGCAACGAGCTGAGCACGACCTTCTCGACTGTGTCGAGCCAGCTGAGTGCTGCTAACACCATCTAATTCTTGATGGTTTGAAGAGATTGGGGCGGCTGGAGCAATCCAGCCGCCCTTTTCTTTTATCCAATCGCCGCAATCGTGCAGCGTTTTTCATCCAGCATTTTCGATTAACGAGCGCGCACCACCAGCTTAACCTTCTGGCCAGCCTGCAAACTGTCGCTGGAACCAAGCCCGTTCAAAACGCGGAAGCGGGCTTCTTGCCCATTCCCATAAGCCATGCGGCGCGAAAGTGCCGATACCGTATCGCCGCTGCGCACGGTTACTACCTCAATTTTGCGCGGAACCACGGCAGAGGCCTCGCTGTCAGTGATTCGCCGCATCGATGAAAACATGGAATTGAACGGATTGCTCTGCCCTGCCGGCGTAATCGTGGCGAAATGGTAGGCCCGATTATTCGCAAATTCATAGGCAAAAACCACCACCTCAACCTGGCTTTGCCCGTTACTGACACGGGCCGTCCCATATGCTGCCTTCAATCCATTGATCGTGGTTGACTGGACACTCGATGGCTCCAGTTTCTGCTGATCGCCACCCAGTGCGGCAAATTGCTGGCGAATATAGGTATCGAGATTGCCATTATATGTGGCAGTGGAAAGCTGCGCCTGCCCGCCCTGCCCATTGATCGCAACGGCGCGGCTGGAATTGACCATGTAAAAACCCTGTGGGGCGGTGAAGGTCAGGCGCAATTCCGGATGGATGAACTGGCGCCCTTCAATCATGCCTTGCGATGGATCATCACCATATAACAAACCATTGATTCGCGTCAGGAATGTATCACGATTGGTAACACCGCCACCCAACGGGGCAGCCTTGCTGAGTGCCGCCTGCACCCGGCTGGCTGGATCCGGATGGGTTGATGCCCATTCAGGGATGGTGGCATTGTCACGCCCCTGCAATTGCGCATCCAGCGCATTTTGCGCGGCAAGGCTTTGCAGCACTGTGCTCATGGCACGCGGATCATAACCTGCCGTATTGAGATATTGGATCCCCAGATCATCGGCCTGCGTTTCCTGACTTCGCGAAAATTTCAGCGTCAGCAATTGCGAACCCTGCAGGAAGCCCTTGCTCAATTGTTCGCCAATGGCCGAATTGCCCAGCAGCACGCTGGATGCAATTGCGCCTATCGCGCCAAGAATGGAATTGCGCTGTGCAGCCTGCTGACGGCGCTGTGAATGGCGCGCGGCAACATGGCCAACCTCATGTCCCAGAACACCGGCCAGTTCCGCCTCATTATTCATCAACGCCACAAGCTGACGCGTGGTGTAAACATAGCCGCCAGGGATAGCGAAGGCGTTGTTGACTGAACTGTTGACGAGCGAAACCGTGAAACTCTCACGCGCATTGCCCAATCCCGATTGCACAGCAATATTCTGTCCAACCTGCTCCACATAGGCAGCATGCGAGCCAGCCATGGCACCGCCAAATTCAGCCAGCAATTGCGGGTGCAGCTCTGCCCCCTGCTGCGCCTCTGCCGCGGTGATCGGGGTAGAAGCACTGGGAATTTCTCCACCCATGCAGCCCGTCAGCAGCAAGGTTGCAGGGGCGATGGCAGCATAGGCGAATGTCTTGCTGATACGGGACATGATTATAGGTCTCCTCAACCGCGCCGCGGCCCCACCAACCTCGACTGAAACTCGATGAGACAACCTATAACGCTAGACTATGTCGCGAAAAAGGCCCGATTTACTGATGCTTCCGGGATCAGGCAGCGCCGATCTGCAGGTAACGTTCTTCACGCAGGCGACGAATCTTGTCTGAAGGCAGATCGGCCAAGGCGTCCAGCTCTTCACTGATCGCCTTGCCCAAGGTCCTGATCGTCGTTTCAGGATCGCGATGCGCACCGCCCACAGGCTCTTTCACGATACGGTCGATCACGCCCAGCTTTTTCAAATGCTGCGCGGTTACCTTCATCGCTTCGGCCGCATCAGGGGCCTTTTCTGCCGTGCGCCACAGGATGGAAGCACAGCCTTCAGGCGAGATCACGGAGTAGACCGCATGTTCCAGCATCAGCACGCGTTCGGCACTGGCCAGCGCAACGGCCCCACCTGATCCACCCTCACCCACAATGGTTGCCACCATGGGCACCGGCAATGCCAGGCACGCCTCTGTCGAACGGGCGATGGCTTCGGCCTGCCCGCGTTCCTCCGCCTCGATTCCCGGGAATGCACCAGAGGTATCGACCAATGACACCACGGGCAGGTTGAAACGACCTGCCAGTTCCATCAGACGGATTGCCTTGCGATACCCCTCTGGCTTGCCCATGCCAAAATTATGGCGCAGGCGGCTTTGCGTATCATGCCCCTTTTCATGTCCGATCAACATGACACGGCGGCCATTCAACCGGGCGAAACCGCCCATGATCGCTTCATCTTCGCCATAATAGCGATCTCCGCCAAGCGGAGTGAAATCTTCAAACGCATGCTCCACGAAATCACGAAAATGCGGGCGCTGCGGGTGGCGCGCTACCTGCGTCTTCTGCCATGGAGTGAGCGAGGCATAGGTACTGGCGAGCAGGTCAACGCTCTTCTTTTCCAGCCGACTCAACTCACTGGCGATATCCACCTCGTCCCCTTCGGCAGCGGCGCGCAGTTCGGCGATCCGCTCATCCAGCAAAGCAACGGGCTTCTCGAATTCGAGATATGACTTCATCGCCTGTCCGCTAGTCGGATGTGCCGTCTTGGGCAAGGGGATGTCGTGAATTGACCAGTGCAACCAATCGCGCCGCATCCACATGGGTATAGATTTGCGTGGTGGCGATATCGGCATGACCTAGCAAGGTTTGCAGCACACGCAGATCAGCCCCACCCTCCAGCAAATGGGTGGCAAAGGCATGCCGCAGGACATGCGGGCTAATGCCATCAGGATCAAGTCCTGCACGCAGAGCCAACTCTTTGAGAATCTGGTATAATCTGATCCGCGTCAGATATTTTGCACGTGACGGAAAAAGGTAACGCGAGGGGCTGTTGCGAACCGCCAACCAGCGTTGCAGCGCCTGACCCGCACGGTCGCTGACGGGCACCATACGTGCCTGCCCGCCCTTGCCCATCACGGTCAATAATGGGGCATCGCGTGGCACAGCAGCCAATGGCAAAGAAACCAGCTCTGTGGCGCGCAGACCCGAACCATATAGAAGTTCGAGCAGTGCCAATTGGCGAATCGCCGCTGGCCTGCCGCTATCCGCCTCCAATTCAGCACGATCGAACAGCTTTTCGATATCCTGATGGGAAAGGAACTTGGGCAGTGGGCGGCGTGCGGCAGGCCGTGGAAGCGCGCCGGACGGGTCATCTTTCCGCCACCCTTCATCCTGTGCAAAACCGAAAAACTGGCGCAGGGCCGATGATTTGCGTGCCACGGTGGCAGGGGCCAGATCGGCCCAACGATTGGTCAGCATGGCCACCGCATCACGGCTGGCAGCTGCCAGATCACCCGCCAATTCTTCTGCACCTTCCAGATCGCGGCGGTATGCGGCAAGGGTATTGACGGAAGCTCCGCGTTCGGCGGCCATCATGTCAAGAAAGGCATCGACAGCGGCGGACATTATCCGCGCGCAACAGCCTCCGCAGCGATCATTCGCGCTTCGGCCCCCAAGCCCACGCGGTTGAGCGCGGATACAATGTGGTAAAGGTGGCGCGCGGTCATTTTATCCCAGCTATCACCCTGCATACCCAGCCCCGCCAGCAATGCGACAAGTGCCGGATTGTTCCGTTCAGCCGCCAGATCGATCATGCGTGACCATTTTGTCTGACGCGCCAGATCAACCTCTAGCTGGTCAGAAAATTTGGCGACATCCCCCTGCTCAATCCTGCCCAGACCCGCCAGACCAGCCAGCAGAAAACGCGATTTGCGCTGATCTGAACTGTCATCATCATCAACAAAACTGTCAATCAAGCTGCCTGGTATCGTGCCCCGATTACCCGCGCGCGCCAGAATGACCAGCGCCCATGCCTGGCTGCCTTCTTCAACCACATTGGCCCAGGCAATGGCATCACGATCCAGCCCGGCAGTAAGCATGGAGGCAAGCAGAGGTGCCGCATCATCTGCCAAATCCTCGCTCGCCGGAATACGCGCGGCGGCATATGCGGTCAGCACATAACGTCCATAATCGCTGGCCACGTCCCCGCCCCACAATTGCTGCATGGCGGCAATACGATCTACCGGGTCTTCCCCGACATAGGCTTCGCGTAATTGTGTGGCACGGGTAGCTGCATCCCCGTCAATCTCGTCATTGGCGTAAATCTGGCTGTAAAGATCGACCATGGCAGCAGCAGACAGCACACCTTCACGCGCGGCCAGATCGGCCCCGATCGCCCGCTGCACCAGTGACAACATCGGTGCTGTGGCCCAAATACGCTGGTAATAAGGGCCAGCATTGGCGCGCAGGCCTTCGGGAATTTCTTCACCCACGGCATTGGCCAAGGCAAAGCGCCATGGGGTCAATTCTTCAACGCCATCCCATTCGATATCAACCGCGCGCTGGCCGCGGCCGGCAGCGCCGGCAAAACGTTGCGCCAGAAGAACATCGATCCGCGGGGCAATTTCCTGACCCAGTGCACGGTTCAGATCCCGCCCGGCAGAGGTCCCTTCACCGGCATAGGCGTTGCAGATGGCCTGCAGCAGCTTCCATTCGCCATCATTACGATCCGTCCGGCTAAGACGCACTGCAGGACAGGCACCGGTGATGTCTGCCGTGGCGACATAGGCATCAATCGCGGCGCCCATCATTGCATCGTTCCAGTTTGCGGTGTCGACATCCTGCGCCACCGCCCGCGCCGCTGCATATTCACCCATGCGGTTGAGCAAACCAATGCGCAAAGTAGCAAATTCCACCGGGCTCATGCCTTCTGGCGCGGCAAGACGGCTGGCAAGGACCCGACGCAACAGAATATGGCCCCAGCGAGAAACCAGCGGCCCTTTTGTTCCGGCCAGAGTAGAGCGAACCAGCGACGCGGGCTGGCGCCCCAGCATCTGGTTGGGCATGCCACCCTCGCTACTATCCAGCACGCCCACACGCGTCATGGCACGGCGGGCCGCAGGCGGAATGTCATATTTGGGTTTCAACCCAAGCAATTCATCCAGTTCATCGCTCGTCATCGCCTCCAGCTCTTCATCAGAAGGGATGTCGGACAAATCAACCGAACCCAGATCAGGCATGGGGGGAACATGCACCCCCGGCAGGGGCTGAACCACTGCCGTGCCTGTGGTCGACGTTTCTGACGCAGATGATGCAGACGGCGTTTGTGTAGAGGGCGCAGTCGGGCGCGAGCGCGTGGGCGGGGGCGGCGCAGGATCGTCAAAGCCTGGGGGCAGTAGCGATTCAGGTGCATCCTGTGCCACAGCCAGGGTGGTGCACAGCGCAATGGCGGCCACACCGGCCCATTTCCAACGCGTCATCAACCTGCCTCCGGAAGCGTTACATTCTGCGTGATTGGCCGAATCGGTTCTTCACCGCCATCGAACCAGGCCAGCGCCACAATGGCCAGCAGCACAATGGCAAACACTTGCCATCGCCGCAATCCACCACCCCGCTTTTGCGAGGTAGAACGGGCGGGTCGGAACGGTTGATGAATCACTGCCTGATTACGAGCCATGTTGCTTTGGCCCTACCCCATCTATAGGCGACACGGCAATGACTGAGCATCAACCCAGCATCAGCGATACAGAAATTTCACGCATCGCACAGCGTATCGACCAGCCATTGGTGCTGGTCGGCCTGATGGGCGTGGGCAAATCCACAGTGGGGCGCAAACTTGCCAGCTTGATCAAAAGTGATTTCGTGGATGCGGATGACGCTATCGAAAAGGCGGCTCAAATGTCGATCCCCGAAATCTTTGCACAATTTGGTGAACCCCATTTTCGCGATGGCGAACGCCGCGTGATCGCACGATTGATGGAGGAACGGCACGGCGTGATCGCCACCGGTGGCGGTGCCTTTGTTGATCCTGACACACGCGCATTGATCCTGGAACGCGGAATTGCGGTGTGGATCGATTGCGCAATCGAAACACTGGTGGAACGCACATCCCGCCGCAATACGCGGCCATTATTACAACAGGGCGACCCGCGTGAAATCCTGACCCGTCTTTACGAAGAGCGGCAGCCATTCTACGCGCAGGCCCCAATCCGTGTGCAGAGCATGGACGGGCCGCATATGGATACTGCGGTGGCGATATTGGAGGCGGTCGACGCATGGTTGTGATCCCGGTAGAACTGGCTGGCCGAAGCTATGATGTGCTGGTGGGCCGTGGCCTGCTGGAACAGACGGCAGACAAATCCGGGCATTTGCTGCGCAAGGCCAGTGTGCCTGTAGTGGCAGATCGCAATGCCCGTATCCATCACGGCGTTCGGCTGGAAAATGCGCTTTCAGCAGCAGGCCATGCCGTGCACTGGTATGATGTGGAACCGGGCGAAGCTGCCAAGAGTTGGCAGGGGCTGGAACGCCTGACCGACTGGCTGCTGGCGCAAGGCGTGGAACGGGGCGACCATGTTATCGCATTGGGCGGCGGCGTGGTGGGCGATTTGACGGGTTTTGCCTGTTCTATCCTGAAGCGCGGCTGTGGCTTTATCCAGGTGCCAACCACCCTGCTGTCACAGGTCGATAGTTCGGTCGGTGGCAAGACTGCCATTAACACTGCGGCGGGCAAGAATTTGATCGGTGCCTTTCATCAGCCATCGCTGGTGCTGGCAGACACAACCTGCCTCGACAGCCTGCCCGACCGCGAAATGCGCGCCGGTTATGCCGAGGTAATCAAATATGGCATTCTGGGCGATGCGGATTTCTTTGATTGGCTGGCTGATCATGGCCCCGCAGTGCTGGCGCGCGATGATGCCGCGCTGGCTCAGGCTGTTGCCACCAGCGTGGCGGCCAAGGCGCGGATTGTGGCTGAGGATGAGCGCGAGACAAGCGGCACGCGCGCGCTGTTAAATCTGGGCCATACCTTCGGTCATGCTCTGGAGGCGGAAACGGGCTTTTCAGATCGCCTGCTGCATGGTGAAGGCGTGGCATTGGGCATGGTGCTGGCCGCACGATATTCAGCACGGCGCGGGCTGATTTCGGCTGCAGATGCAGAACGCGTGGCATCGGCCATCGCTGCTGTTGGCTTGCCATCAGAACTGAACACACTGGGCCTTGCCTGCGATGGGCGCACACTGGCCGATCACATGCTGCATGACAAGAAGATGGATGCGGGTACCCTGCCCTTTGTCCTGCTGAAAGCCATTGGCGAAGCCTTTCTTGCGCGCGATATAGAACTGGCTGATGTGGCAGAATTTCTGGATACGCAGTTACAGGCGGCATAATCACATGACCGGAGCAATGATGACAAAGCGCAGCCAAATGGCCGCGTTATCACTGCTGGCAATATTGGGTGCCTGTGCACATACGCCGGACAGCACGCCAGCTTCTTCCGCCCATCTCGAACAGGCCTTACCCGTTGCTCTCCCGGATGAATGCGACGGGGCGCAAGCGATTGGCGAAAAGCAGTATCACCGCTTGTCCAATGGTGATGTGGTAACAGCGATACCGTGTCGGGCCACCGCATCAGAACTGCTCTACGTCCTCAGCTTGAACGGAAAAATCCTGCCATTGCCCGAACCAGTGTTCGAATTTGGCCCAGATCTGGACGAATCCCGGATTGTCAGTCTTGAAAGCAGGTTATCTGTCACGCAACCCAACTGGACCGATGCCAATCATTTCAACGCCAGCTTCCGCTTCGCACCGGGCATTAGCAATGGCTATATCGTGCAGGATTATTCCATCATCACGGGCGAAGTGAAGCTGATAGGTGTTACAATTCAGCTGATCGGGCGTGATGACGCCATATTCGCCATTCCAGACTGATTTCGCGCGAGACATTTGACGGCGCGCCCGCTAACCGGTTGCAAACGTAACAATTGGGGTTGTCCAAATGACCGTTGCAGAAACCACGCCTGAGCATCTGGACGAAGCAGCAGAGCGCGCTGATCGCGCTTTTCTGGGGCATCCCAAGGGCTTGGGCTATCTCGGCTTTGTCGAGGGGTGTGAGCGTTTCTCATACTATTCGATGCAGACGCTGCTGGTCCTCTACATGACCAAATACCTGCTGTTGCCGGAAAATTCAGGTGGGGTGATCGGGCTGGGCGCGGTGGAGAATTTCTACGGCATCAGCGGCCAACCGCTCGCCTCGCGCATATTCGGCGATTACACTTCGCTCGTCTATCTCACACCGATATTGGGTGGCATTCTGGCCGATCGCTGGCTTGGCCGTCGGGCTGCACTGATTGCAGGGGCGGTGATCATGTCGCTCGGCCATTTCCTGATGGCGTTTGAAGGTGCGTTCTTCTTCGCACTGCTGTCTCTGGTTATCGGCGTGGGCCTGTTCAAAGGCAATATCGCCAGCCAAGTGGGCGAGCTTTATGGCGAGAATGACAATCGCCGCGCCATGGCGTTCCAGATCTTCTACATCTTCATCAATGTCAGCGTAATCCTGGCCCCGCTCACCGCCGGCACTCTGGGCCAGAGTGAGAATTTTGGCTGGCATTATGGCTTTGGCCTGGCGGGCGTGGTGATGGTTGTCGGCCTGCTGATTTACCTGAAAGCCCTGCCCTGGCTACCAGCAGATACATTGCGCAAGGGGGAAGGTGCCGTGGCGCGGCCCAAGATCACGGCAGAGGAATGGCCACGCCTGATCGCGCTGATCGTGCTGGTTCCTGTTCTGGGTATTTCGCTGCTGACCAATCAAGAAATTTTCAACGCCTATCTGGTGTGGGCGGATGAGAAGTTCACACTCAGCCTGTTTGGCATGCAGATGTATTCCAGCTGGATGATCACCATCGATGCCGCAGTGTCATTTTCCATGCTGGTGGCCGTCGCCGCATTCTGGGCCTGGATCGGCAAGCGCAGCGACAAGGAACCGGATGAACTGGGCAAGATGATCCTGGGCAGTTTCTTCACGATTGCAGGCGGGCTGTGCCTATATATGGGCGCGGTGACGGCTGGCGATGGCAAGGTGGCGATGTTCTGGCCGCTGATGTTCCACCTGCTCAATTCCATCGGATTTGCGCATATTCTGCCGGTCAGTCTGGCGCTGTTTACCAAGCTCGCCCCGCGCGCGCTGAACGCCACGGTGGTGGGTATCTATTACCTTGCCTTTGTGATCAGCAATTATGTGGTGGGTGAAATTGGCGGCTGGTATTCCAGCATGGACACGGCCAGCTTCTGGCTGGTGCATGTGGCAAGCGCAGTAATCGGCCTGATTGCCTTCGTGGCATTCAAGCTGTTTTACGGGCGGCAAATCGCCGCGCATTCAGCCTGATCATTTGACCAAGTCGAATACGCGGCGTCGCTGTTATTCCAGTTCCAGGATGATCTCATCCACGGCCAGGCTATCGCCCTCGCCCGCGTTGATCTTGGCAACAACTGCCTGCTTTTCAGCCCGCAGGATGTTTTCCATCTTCATCGCTTCCACCGTGGCCAGCGGCTGGCCGGGCTGAACCTCTTCACCTTCTGCCACATGCAACTTCACCAGCAGGCCGGGCATGGGGCATATCAGCAGCTTGGAAAGATCCGGCGGAACCTTTTCGATCATATGCTGCGCCAGATGCGCCACGCGTTGCGGCAGAATGCGCAAATGCTGCGTCGCGCCGCGCGTGGTGATGTCATAACCCATGCGCGTGGGGGCCAGTTGCAGCGTCAGCGCCTCGCCGTCCAACTCCACATCCACCATCTTGTCACCCGGCGTATAATCAAAGCTGATCTCAACCGGCGTGCCATCCACGGTGATAGAATCTTCTTCGAGCACCACGGCATATTCGGTGTCACCGATTTTCACTGACCAGTCACCCGGTGCATATTGCGCACTGTCCAGCTGCTGATCGATCCGGCGCGCACGATCCGCATCCGCGGTGGCAATCACGCCGCCCACGGCGGCCAGACCACGCAGCAATTCAGCAGAGGCAGCCGCGCCTTCAAACCCTTCAGGATATTCCTCGGCAATGAAGCCCGTGGTCAATTCGCCCGAGCGGAAGCGGGGATGCTGCATAATCGCGCTGAGGAAATCGACATTATGGCCCAGCCCCTTGAGACGGAAAGCGTCAAGCGCCTGCACCTGCAAATCGGCGGCTTCATCGCGTGTCGGTGCCCAGGTGACCAGCTTGGCGATCATCGGGTCATAAAACATGCTGACCTCGCCACCTTCGAACACGCCATCATCGACGCGCACACCATCAATTCCGCGGCGGCCATTGGCTTTGCCATCATCAGTCCAGCCTTCCACCGGCGGCTTGTATTCCACCAGGCGGCCCGTTGAGGGCAGGAAGCCGCGATAGGGGTCTTCTGCATAGACGCGGTTTTCAATCGACCAACCATCTATGCCGATATCATCCTGCGTCATCTCCAGCTTCTCACCCGCAGCAACGCGGATCATCTGCTCGACCAGGTCGATACCAGTGATCGCTTCGGTAACCGGGTGTTCCACCTGCAGGCGGGTGTTCATTTCAAGGAAATAGAAGCTTTCGCCCGTCGGGTCCGCGCCTGACACGATCAGTTCCACCGTGCCCGCACTGTGGTAATTCACCGCTTTTGCCAGCGCGACGCATTGTTCGCCCATGGCCTGCCGCATCTTGGGCGTTACGAAGGGTGATGGCGCTTCTTCCACCACCTTCTGGTGGCGGCGCTGGATCGAACATTCACGTTCGTTCAGATAGAGCACATTGCCGTGCTTATCGCCCAGGATCTGGATTTCGATATGGCGTGGGTTGAGGATGAACTTCTCGATAAAAACGCGGTCATCGCCGAAGGAATTCAACCCTTCGCGCTTCACGCTTTCAAAGCCTTCGCGCACGTCCTTTTCATTATAGGCAAGCCGCATCCCCTTGCCGCCGCCGCCTGCGCTGGCTTTCATCATCACGGGATAGCCGATTTCATCCGAAATCCGCACCGCGTGTTCAGTATCCTCAATCTCACCCACGAATCCGGGTACAACGTTTACACCTGCTTCCCTGGCCAGTTTCTTGGATTCAATCTTGTCGCCCATTGCGGCAATCGCATTCACCGGCGGGCCGATGAACTCGATGCCTTCTGCCGCCAGCTGTTCGGCAAAGCTGGTGCGTTCGGACAGGAAGCCATAGCCGGGATGGACCGCCTCTGCCCCGGTCTGCTTGCAGGCAGCGATGATCTTGTCTGCAATCAGGTAGGATTCTGCTGCCGGTGCCGGGCCAATATGCACTGCCTCATCCGCCATGCGGACAAAGGGCGCGCGCGCATCGGCATCGGAATAGACCGCCACAGTGGCGATGCCCATGCGCCGGGCGGTCTTGATCACGCGGCATGCAATTTCACCGCGATTGGCGATCAGGATCTTCTTGAACATCTGCTATTTTCCCGTTCGAATTAAAGCTGTGCCAGCGCCTGTTCCAGATCGGCGCGAATATCATCGACATGTTCAATGCCGACAGAGATACGGACGACATCGGGGCCAGCCCCTGCGGCCAGCAATTCTTCTTCTGAAAGCTGGCTGTGTGTGGTCGATGCCGGGTGGATAATCAGGCTGCGCGTATCGCCGATATTGGCAAGGTGGCTGAACAGTTTGACGTTTGAAACCAATGCCTTGCCCGCTTCAAAGCCGCCCTTTAGGCCGAAGGTGAACACCGCCCCGCCCTTGCCACCAAGGTATTTGTCGGCCAGCGGCTTGTACTTGTCATCCGCCAAACCCGCATAGGAAACCCAATCAACCTTTGGATGCTGTTTCAGCCATTCGGCAATCGTCAGCGCATTGCTGCAATGCCGTTCCATCCGTAGCGCCAGCGTCTCCATCCCGGTGAGCGCAAGAAAGGCATTCATCGGTGCCATCGCTGGCCCCAGATCACGCAGACCAAGTACGCGGCAGCCAATGATAAAGGCGATGGGGCCAATCGGTTCCAGCGCATCGGCCAGCACTGCCCCGTGATAGGAGCCATTGGGCTGGGTGAGCGAGGCGAATTTGTCCCCCTGCGCTTTCCAGTCAAACTTGCCGCTATCAACAATCAGCCCGCCAATCGCATTGCCATGGCCATTCAGGAATTTGGTGCAGGAATGGACCACAATGTCCGCGCCATGTTCAAATGGGCGGCACAGCGCAGGCGTTGCCATTGTGTTGTCCACTACCAACGGCACGCCGGCATCATGTGCCACCTTGGCAATGGCGGCAATATCGCTGACCACACCACCCGGATTGGCCAGGCTTTCAATGAAGACACATCGCGTCTTGTCATCGATGGCAGCGGCAACATTGGCCGCATCATCGGCATCGACAAAGCGCGTTTCCCAGCCGAACTTGCGGAAACTTTCACCCAATTGGTTGAGCGAACCGCCATAAAGCTTCTTGGCCGCCACGATGTTGCAGCCCGGCTCCATCAGCGTGTGGAACGCGATCAATTGCGCAGCATGGCCCGATGCCACGCCCAGCGCACCCACGCCGCCTTCCAGCGCAGTAATCTTCTTTTCCAGCGCATCATTGGTTGGGTTCATGATGCGCGAATAGATATTCCCGAATTCCTGCAGGCTGAAAAGCCGCGCAGCATGATCGGGATCGTCAAAGACATAACTCGCCGTCTGGTAAATCGGCGTGATCCGCGCCTTTGTAGTCGGGTCCGGTTCACATCCGGCATGAATGGTCAGCGTTTCGATTTTCTGTTCGGTCATTTCACCCTCCCACGGCCGCAATCGGTTCAGAAATCCCTGGCACCTGCAATGCAACATAACCCACCAGTGCTTGCGCATAGGCGGTGGCTCCGCGTCGCTCACCCTCACCATCCAGCAAACCGCGCATGGCACTGGCCAGCAATTGCTGGTTCGCTGGTGTCAGTTCACCCAGCGGGCTGACATAGATGCCGATGGTGAACAGAATTGCGCCTGTTTCGGGCAGGCGACGCAGCGTCTGCCGCTCGGATCGCACGAACAATGTCGTGCCCGCATTCTGTGCGGTGACATGGGCAAATGCCTCGTTGGCAGGTAAATCGGCGATCCAACGGCGTTCCCCTGTTGGTGCGATAAACCAGTTGCATCGGCCATAAATCGCGCCGGGCTTAAGCTTGGCCATGAAATGGTCAACACCGCTTGCCAGTTGTTCGGCATAGCCCTGTATAGGGGCGTGCATGGCGGTGAGCGGCAAGCCCATCTTGTCTTTCGGGTGCCAATCGCTTGGCCAAACCACTGCTGCACCGATCAGCCGATAGAATGCCTCATCGCCGAACCGCTGGAGTAGGCACATATCCTCATGATGCACGGCTGCAACTTCGGGCAGACCACCCTCCACACCCAGCATGGCCGCTAATTCGCGCCCCGGTGCCTCTGCGTCCGGAGATAACTGCACGCCTTCAGGGTGCGCCGCGAACCCAGCCGCGCGTGCAGCCAGATCAGGCTCTGCTTGCAGCCATTCATTCTCCGTCAGTGCACACAGCCCCATTTTGAGCTGTCCGCCACCGCGCGCGCGCGGCAACAGGTCATTGACGGAGAAGCCGAGTGTCATTCGGCAGGCTCTTTGGAAGCACAGGTCTGCGCAGCGCAGGCCCGCATCGGTTCTTCCTGCGTCAGCGGGGTCAGGCCCAGCTTGGCAAACAACGCGCCATCGCTGTCATCACCGGCATTGGGCGCGGTCAGCAGCTTGTCACCAGTGAAGATGCTGTTAGCGCCCGCAAAGAAGCACAACGCCTGCGTCGCCTCGCTCATCGCCTCACGACCTGCCGAAAGCCGCACCATGCTCAGCGGCATGCAGATGCGGGCCACGGCCACGGTGCGGACAAATTCGATATCGTCAATCTTGGCCAGCGGCGTATCGGCCAGCATATCGCCCAGTGGCGTGCCCTTGACCGGGACCAGCGCATTGACCGGCACGCTTTCCGGGTGCTGCTCCAGTGTGGCCAGCGTGTGAACAAAGCCGACGCGGTCAGCGCGTGTTTCGCCCATGCCCACAATCCCGCCGCTGCATACATTGATGCCCGCATCGCGCACATTCTGCAGCGTATTCAGCCGGTCACCCATGGTGCGGGTGGAGATCACACGCTCGTAATATTCCGGGCTGCTGTCGATATTGTGGTTGTAGTAATCAAGGCCAGCCTCGGCCAGCTGGCGCGCCTGATCGGGCGTCAACATGCCCAGTGTCATGCAGGTTTCCATGCCCATATCGCGCACCGATTTCACGATCTCGACGATTTTGGGCATGTCGCGCTCTTTCGGATTGCGCCATGCAGCCCCCATGCAGAAACGCTGACTGCCCGCATCCTTGGCCTGCGCCGCGCGTTGGAGCACTTCCTGCACATCGATCAGCTTGGTCGCCTTCACATCGGTGTTGTGATGCGCGGATTGCGAACAATAGCCACAATCTTCCTCGCACCCACCCGTCTTGATCGACAGCAGCGTGCACAGCTGAACCTGTTCGGGCGGATGGTTTTCACGGTGAACCGATGCCGCGCGGAACAGCAGCTCCGTAAAGGGCAGATCAAACAGTTCCGCGATTTCTTCACGGGTCCAATCAGTGCGGATTTGGGTCACTCAGCAGCCTCCAGATCTTCGCCCGCAGGGGGCATATTGTGGCCCAGCAGGCGTAACATATCCGCACCGCATTCAACCACGTTTGATCCCGGCCCATAGATGCCCTGAACGCCTGCGTCGCGAAGAAAATCATAATCCTGCGGCGGGATAACCCCACCAGCCACCACCTTGATATCGCTGCGGCCCGCATCTTTCAGCAGGCTGATCAATTCAGGGATCAGCGTCTTGTGCCCTGCGGCCAGGCTGGATGCACCCACAGCATCCACGCCATTATCCAGCGCCATTTGCATCGCTTCCTGCGGGGTCTGGAACAGCGGGCCTGACACGACATCAAAACCCATATCGGCAAAGGCCGAAGCGATCACATTCGCCCCGCGATCATGCCCGTCCTGCCCCATTTTGGCGACCATGATCTTGGGCTTGCGGCCCAAACGCCGTTCCACCGCCTGCACACCATCGAGCACTTGCTGCCATCGTGAATCCGATGAATAGGCTTGCGAATACACTCCACGCACCGGCTTGGGCATGGTGTCATAACGGCCAAAGGCGGTTTCCATAGCGGCCGAGATTTCACCCAGCGTCGCATCTTGCCGTGCTGCTTCCACCGCGCGGGCGAGCAGGTTGATGTCTCCCTTGCCCTCCATTTCAGCCAGCACAGAAGGCGGCAGCGGAATGCCCTTTGCATCGCGGCCATCACTCATTGCGGCACGATGCGCGACAGGATCAGCCTTGGCCGCTTCGGTCAGCGCAGCCAGAGCCGCCTGACAGGCTGCCTCGTCCCGCTCAGCCCGAACACGCTCAATCCGCGCGATCTGGCCCTGGCGGACCTTGTGATTGTCCACCTCCAGCGTTTCGAGGTGATCTTCTTTGGCCAGGCGATATTTGTTCACGCCCACAATCACTGTTTCGCCCTTGTCGACGCTGGCCTGCTTGGCCGCGGCGGCCATTTCAATCGCCGCCTTGGGCTTACCCGTGCCGACATAGGCGGTCATCCCGCCCGCGGCATCAACATCAGTCATCAGCTTTTCCGCTTCTTCCACCAGCTTGGCGGTCAGCGCTTCGATATAATAACTGCCACCCAGTGGATCGACGACATTGCAGATGCCGCTTTCTTCCTGCAGCACCAGCTGGGTGTTGCGGGCGATGCGGGCGGAGAAATCTGTCGGCAAGGCGATCGCTTCATCCAGCGCATTGGTATGGAGCGATTGCGTGCCGCCCAAAGTCGCTGCCATCGCTTCCACAGTGGTGCGGATCACATTGTTATAGGGATCCTGTTCCTGCAGCGACACACCGCTGGTCTGGCAGTGGGTGCGCAGCATCTTGCTGCGTTCGCTCTTCGCGCCCAGCCCATCCATCACGCGATACCACAATGTGCGGGCTGCGCGCAGCTTGGCGATTTCCATGAAGAAGTTCATGCCAATGCCGAAGAAGAAGCTCAGCCGACCAGCGAAAGCATCAATATCCAGCCCGGCAGCCATGGCGCGCTGGGCATATTCCTTGCCATCGGCAATAGTGAAGGCCAGTTCCTGAACGGCTGTCGCACCCGCTTCATGCATGTGATAGCCGGAAATCGAAATACTGTTGAACTTCGGCATGTTCGCACTGGTATATGCGATAATGTCCGAAATGATCCGCATGCTGGGTTCGGGCGGATAGATATAGGTGTTGCGGACCATGAATTCCTTCAGAATGTCATTCTGGATGGTCCCTTCCAGCTTTTCCTGAGACACCCCTTGCCGTTCTGCCGCAACGATAAAGAAGGCCAGCACCGGGATCACCGCGCCATTCATGGTCATGCTGACGGACATCTGGTCAAGCGGGATCTGGTCGAACAATATCTGCATGTCGGCCACCGTATCGATGGCGACGCCCGCCTTGCCCACATCACCCACCACGCGCGGGTGATCGCTGTCATAACCGCGGTGTGTGGCCAGATCGAAGGCGACCGACAGACCCTTCTGCCCCGCGGCGAGGTTGCGACGATAAAAAGCGTTTGATTCCTCTGCGGTTGAAAAACCGGCATATTGCCGGATCGTCCACGGGCGCCCTGCATACATGCTGGCCTTTACCCCCCGCGTAAAGGGCGCAAAGCCGGGCAATCCAGGATCGCCAGCATCTTCCGCTGTATAGAGCGGCTTGATGTCAAAACCCTCTGGCGTTTCCCAGGTCAGGTCACGCCCTTTGACTTCCTTGTCAGCCAGCGCCTTCCAATCATCGATATTGGCCATTCTATTCGCCCTTGAATTCAGCTTTTCGTTTTTGAAGGAATGCTGTGATGCCTTCACGCGCATCGGCTGTATCGCCTGCACGCCATTGATTCATCGCTTCCTTATGCAGCGCAGAAGATAGATCAGCCTGCAGCGCAAACAGCAGGTTTTCACGCATCATGCCCAGCGCCATGGTGGGGCCATTGGCCAGCCGGCTGGCCAGCGCGCCTGCCTCTGCCAGCAACGCATCATCAGCCACGCATTTGTAGATCATGCCCCAATCCGCCGCTTTGGCAGCAGGTAGCCGTTCACCCAGCAACATCATTTCAGTCGCACGCGCCTTGCCCACCAGCCGCGGCAGGACCCAACTGGTACCGCCATCCGGCACCAGGCCGATATTGACGAAAGCCTGCAGGAAATAGGCACTTTCCCCCGCCACCACGAAATCCGATGCCAGCGCCAGTGAAACGCCAATACCGGCGGTCGCGCCATTGACCGCTGTCACGATCGGCACCGGACAATGCGCCATTTCCTGGATCAGCGGGTTGTAGGCGAGTGACAATGTGTCAGAAGCAGCGCGCCCACTGGACAGCCCCCCATCACCGTCACCGCCAGATAGGTCCGCGCCTGAACAAAAGGCACGCCCCGCCCCAGTAATAAGGAAGCAACGCGTACCCGGCGTCAGCGCCAGGGCATCACGTATTTCCAGTGCCATCGCCGGAGACAAGGCGTTGAGCTGATCAGGCCGATCCAGCGTGATTTGCGTCACCGGGCCGGTACAATCCACACTGATATATTTGTAATCTGCCATCAATGCGCCTCCTTCGGGGTCTCCATAATCTCGGTCAGCATGCCCAGCATGTCCTTGGGATGGACGAAGAAAATGGGTGTGCCATGCGCACCGATACGGGTCGGGCCAAGGATGCGTTTGCCCATCGCTTCAAATTCGGCACGGGCAACATCGATATCGGGTACTTCAAAGCAAACATGGTGCTGGCCACCCAGCGGGTTCTTGGCCAGAAAGCCGGTGACTGGCGAATTCTCATCCAGCGGGGAAAGCAGTTCCACCTGCGTCCCCTCTGTCCCTTCATGCCCGGGTGTGTTGACGAAGCACACTTTCACCCCCTGTTCGGGAAGGTCAAAAGGTTCGGTAATAACCTGCGCCCCCATCACATAGCGGTAATGGGCAATCGCCGCGCCCATATCGGGCACGGCGTAGCCAAGGTGGTTCATGCGCCCCAGTTTCATGCGCAGTTTTCGATGACCATAGCGATGCCCTGGCCGCCACCGATGCACATGGTGATCAGGCCATATTTGCCGCCGGCACGCTTCAATTCGTACATGGCCTTGATAGTCAAGATAGCGCCCGTTGCACCGATCGGGTGGCCCAGCGATACACCTGAACCATTGGGGTTGGTCTTGGCCGGATCAAAGCCCAGCGTCTTGGCCACGCCACACGCCTGTGCGGCAAATGCTTCATTGCTTTCGATCACATCGATCTGGTCCAACGTCAGCCCGGCACGCTCCAGCGCTACAGGCACCGCCTTGACCGGGCCCAGACCCATGACATTGGGTTCAACACCCGCATGGCCCCAGGCCAGAATCTTGGCCATCGGCTTAAGGCCCTGTTCCGCAACCGCCTTGCCACTGGCCAGAACGACTGCACCCGCGCCATCATTGATGCCGCTGGCATTGCCCGCAGTTACGGTGCCGTCTTTCTTGAACACTGGCCGCAGTGCAGCCATGCCTTCCAGCGTGGCATCGGCACGAACGTGTTCATCTGTGTCGAACACGGTCACGCCTTTGCGTGTCTTTATTTCGACCGGAACGATCTGTTCCTTGAAGTACCCATTGGCAATGGCATTGGCCGCACGCTTGTGACTTTCAACTGCCAGGGCATCCTGTTCTTCACGGCTGATGTCACATTGTGCGGCAACATTTTCTGCCGTCACACCCATGTGAATGTTTTCAAACGGATCATGCAGTGCACCCAGCATGCCATCCATCAGCACAACATCACCCATGCGCGTACCAAAGCGTGCAGCGCTGGTCATATGCGGTGCATTGGACATGCTTTCTGCACCAGCACCGATGGCGATGTCACATTCACCCAGCTTGACAGCCTGTGCGACAGATACAATCGCCTGCAGGCCCGAACCGCACAGGCGGTTGACGTTCATGGCTGCGCTTTCGGTTGGTACGCCCGCATTCACCGAAGCAACACGGCTGACATAGGCATCTGAAGGCTGGGTCGGCACCACTGTGCCCACGGCCACCTGCTGTACCTGGCTGGCATCGATGCCAGCGCGCGCAATCGCTTCCTTCATCACGATGGCACCGGTTTCAGCAGGGCGGAAAGATGCTAGCGAGCCACCAAAAGTACCTATCGCGGTGCGTGCACCGGAGAGAATGTAGATGTCCTGCATGCGAAATTCCTTCTTGTTTATAATGGAATATTGTCGTGCTTCTTCCACGGGTTTTCGAGCTGCTTGTTACGCAGTTTGCGAAGACCCAATGCAATGCGACGACGGGTGGAATGTGGATGTATCACCTCGTCGATATAGCCACGGCTGGCCGCAACAAAAGGGTTGGCAAAGCGATCTTCGTATTCCTTGGTCTTTTCGGCAATCTTCTCAGGGTCATCGCGATCCTGGCGGAAGATGATCTCCACCGCGCCCTTGGCCCCCATCACCGCGATTTCAGCGGTCGGCCATGCATAGTTCAAATCACCGCGCAGGTGCTTGGATGCCATCACGTCATAAGCACCGCCGTATGCCTTGCGGGTGATGATGGTGATCTTGGGAACAGTTGCTTCGGCATAAGCGAACAGTAGCTTCGCACCATGCTTGATGATGCCGCCCAGTTCCTGAGCCGTGCCGGGCAGGAAGCCAGGAACGTCAACAAAGGTAACGATCGGAATTTCAAACGCATCGCAGAAGCGCACGAAGCGTGCCGCTTTTTTGGATGAATTGATGTCCAGCACGCCAGCAAGCACCATGGGCTGGTTCGCAACCACGCCCACTGTACGCCCTTCCACCCGGCCAAAACCGCAGATGATATTGGCCGCATGGCCGGGCTGGATTTCAAAGAAATCACCTTCATCCAGAACCTTACGGATCACCTCATGCATGTCATAAGGCTGGTTGGCATTGTCAGGGATCAGCGTGTCGAGGCTTTCTTCAATCCGGTCCCACGGGTCGCTGGTGGGGCGCTCTGGTACCGCTTCACGATTGGATAGCGGAAGGTAGTCGAAGAAATTGCGTGTCGCCAGCAGGGTTTCGATGTCATTCTCAAACGAATTGTCTGCCACGCTGGTCTTGGTCGTATGCGTTTTCGCCCCACCCAGTTCTTCCTGCGTCACCACCTCATTCGTCACGGTCTTGACCACTTCAGGACCGGTCACAAACATGTATGAACTGTCTTCCACCATGAAGATGAAGTCGGTCATCGCGGGTGAGTAGACCGCGCCGCCCGCGCATGGCCCCATGATCAGGCTGATCTGCGGCACAACACCGCTGGCCAGCACATTGCGCTGGAACACTTCGGCATAGCCACCCAGAGAGGCAACACCTTCCTGAATACGCGCGCCGCCACTGTCATTCAGGCCAATAACGGGCGCACCCACCTTTAGTGCGGTGTCCATCACCTTACAGATTTTTTCAGCATGGCGTTTGGACAGCGATCCACCGAATACGGTGAAATCCTGGCTGAAAACATAGACCAGACGGCCATTGATCGTGCCGCTACCAGTTACCACACCATCGCCGGGGATCTTCTGGCTTTCCATGCCGAAATCCATGCAATCATGTTCGACATAGGTATCCAGCTCTTCAAAGCTGCCTTCGTCCAGCAAGACATCAAGCCGCTCACGCGCGGTCAGCTTGCCCTTGGCATGCTGTGCGTCGATCCTGTTCTGCCCACCCCCTATATGGGCGGCGTGGCGGCGGCGTTCCATTTCGGCGATATTGGCTGACATGCTTTCTCCGTCGGCATTTGCGCGAATTTCGCCCTTGGCCGCTGTGAAGGCACGAGTCCAATGCAAAGTTGCAAAGTTGCAAAGTACAAATTTGCAAACTATGCGATGACTCATGTCCGCACGTCGACGCCTGTTTGCCGGAGAGGCCCTGCGCAGTCTGCGCGATGCCCGTGGTTTGCGCCAGGCGACCCTGGCCGAACAGATCGGGGTAAGCGTGCCCTATCTCTCCCAGTTGGAGAATGATCAGCGTCCGCTGACCAATGCCCTGATCGAACGGCTGGCGCAGCTTTTCCCGCTCGATTGGCAGGAATTGGGCACCGACAGGACAGAGCGATTAATGGTGGCACTGCGTGAAGCAGCGGCAGACCCATTATTCGGCACGCCCCTGCCCCCAGAACAACTCGCCCGAATGGTGGAACAACAACCTGCCCTGGCAGAGCGTTTTGTTTCCCTGCATGAAGCCTATCGCCGAACGGGCCAAAGGCTGGAAATGGTGGACGAGGCACTGGCGAGCGACAATGTCAGTGGCGCCCGCCTGCCATGGGAAGAAGTGCGCGACTGGTTCCATTTTGCCAATAATTATGTCGATGCCCTGGACCGTTCAGCAGAGGATCTGTCAGCCCAGCTGCGAGGCAAGGCACCATCCCCCTCACACGAGGCCGTCGAACAGTATCTGCGCAACACACTGGGCGTTTCGCTGACCTATGCAGGCGATGCGGGGCTGCGCAGTTTTGACACGGAAATGGCGCATCTGGTGATCGATCCGGGCCAGCCGGTGGAAAGCCGCCGCTTTCACCTGGCCCATCAGCTGGTGTCTCTGGCGTTGCGGGACGAGATATTGACGGTGGTGGAGAATGCGCATCTCTCCAATGCCGCATCACGCCAATTGCTGTTTGTGGGCCTGTGCAATTATGCGGCGGGCGCACTGCTGATGCCTTATGATTCCTTCCGATCCACCGCGCGCAGATTGCGTCATGATATTGACCGGATCGCACAGATTTTCGGCACCAGTTTCGAACAGACCTGCCACCGCCTTTCCACCTTGCAGCGCGATGGAGCACGCGGCGTGCCCTTTTTCTTCTGCCGTGTGGATATGGCTGGCAATATAACCAAGCGACATTCCGCCACCCGCCTGCAATTCGCCCGTTTTGGCGGGGCATGCCCTCTGTGGATCGTGCACGAAGCTGTCGCCGTGCCTGACCGTGTCCTGGTCCAACTGGCTGAAACGCCAGACGGCGTACGCTATGTTTCCATGGCCAAAGGGCTGGTGAAGCCATCCGGAACGTTTGAACGCCCGCCACGCCGCTTTGCCGTGGCGCTGGGGTGTGAAACCAGCCATGCGGATGAATTCATCTATGCAGACGGGCTGGACCTGACTTCAGGCCGCAATGTTACACCCATCGGCATGTCTTGCCGGATATGCCCGCGTGAGGATTGCGACCAGCGCGCCTTCCCACCCAGCGACCGCGCGATTGCGGTCGACCCGGATCAGCGCGGGGTTGTGCCATACCGTCTAGATTAGCAAAGCAGGCGCACCACCTATTTCAGCAGGACGAGTTCTTCTGCCATGGATGGGTGCAGCGCCACAGTGTCATCAAATGCCTGTTTGGTCAGGCCAGCCTTCAGCGCGACAGCCGCAACCTGCATGATTTCCGGTGATTCCGGGCCAATCATATGGATGCCCAGTATCTTTTCCGAAGTTTGATCGACGATCATCTTGTACAGCCCACGCTCTGCATGGGGAGAAAAGATGTTCTTCATGGGCCGAAAATCTGATGTGTAGACCTTCACATCGCCATAAGTCTGGCGTGCCTTGCTTTCCGTCATGCCAACACCAGCCAGTGGTGGCTGGCTGAATACAGCACTTGGAATGGCGGAATAATCAATCGTGCGCGGATTGTTACCAAACACTGTATCGGCAAAGGCATGGCCTTCACGGATCGCCACCGGGGTCAACTGCACGCGGTCAGTCACATCGCCAACAGCATAGATACTGTCACAACTGGTGCGATTATATTCATCGACTGGAATCGAACCGTTCGCCGCCAATTCGATGCCAGCATTTTCCAGCCCCAGTCCATCGGTCTTGGGGTTGCGCCCGGTGGCAATCAGCACCTGATCAACCTTGACCGTGTTGGTTTCGCCCAAATCAACCAGCAGTCTGCCATCATCGCCCTTATCTACGCGCTTGATCTGGCTGTGCATGCGAAAATCAATGCCGCGCCCCATGGCGATGTGCAGCATGCGATCCACGATCTGTTCGTCATAGGAACGCAGGATGCGGTCGGTGCGGTTGACCACAGTCACTTCGCTGCCCAGCGCATTGAAAATACCGGCAAATTCCATGGCGATATAGCCGCCACCCACAACCATCAGGCATTTCGGCTGCTGTCCCAGATGAAACACCTCGTTGGAACTGATGCAATGTTCAACACCTGGAAAATCAGGCATTGCAGGCCAGGCACCTGTGGCAATCAGAATATATTTCGCGGTCACTTCCTTGCCACTGGCAAGGCGCACGCTGTGCGGGCCGGTGATGGTCGCACGCTCTGCAAAAACGGTGACTTCATGGCTTGCCAACGTCTTGCCATAAAGACCTTCCAGCCGGTCTACATCGCTATTCACAAAATCGCGCAATGTGGCCCAATCGAAGCTCTTGCCTTCGATGGTCCAACCCAGCGTGTCCGCATGGGACAATTCTTCTGCGAACATGGAGCCGTAAACCAGCATCTTCTTGGGCACGCAGCCACGGATCACGCAGGTGCCACCGACACGATGCTCTTCCGCCACGGCCACACGCGCACCGTGTGCGGCGGCAATACGGCTGGCGCGGACACCGCCTGAGCCAGCGCCAATGGTGAAAAGATCAAAATCATAATCGGCCATGAAGAAACTCCTGTTGGCAGGCGATATGGCGGCTGTTGGGAATATTGCAAACCGCAAGCAGGGCTTGTGCTGCATTCGCGCAAGGCAGCAAGCGGGTTACACCCCGCCCCTTCGTCCGCTGCTATCAGCTATCCGTCGGTGCGCGTTTGCCAACGTATGGCCGATGCCTAACTGTTTGCGTATGAATGGAGGGATTGGGATCATGACATATCGACGCCATACCGCATTGGCTGCCTTTTCCGCACTGGCTCTGCTGGTGGTGCCCATAGCGCAGGCGCAGGATACCGCCGAACCAGCACCCGAGCGTGAAACGCTGGGTCTCAACCATATTGGCCTGGCGGTCAGTGATCTGGGTGCCACCGTCGCCTTCTTCACCGATACATTGGGCTGGGAAACTGCCGGGGGCGATCCCGACTACCCTTCAATTTTTGTGACCAATGGGGAAATGTTCGTGACCCTGTGGCGTGTGACCGATCCGGCAACAGCCACGCCGTTCAACCGCAAGACCAATGTGGGCCTGCACCACATGGCCATTACCGTGCGCGATTTAACGACATTGCACGAACTGCACCGCCGCTTTGTTGCGCATCCAGGTGTTGTCATCGAATTTGCACCAGAATTTCTGGGCAATGGCCCGACCACGCATATGATGATTCGCGAGCCTTCCGGCTTGCGGTTGGAATTCATCGTTCCGCGTGGGCGGATGAGCGCGGAAGAGCAGAAACTGCCCAATCCGCGCAGCCGGAATTAACCAGAGCGGCGCTGGCTTCCGCCACGATTGCCACGACGGGCACCGCCATCGCCATTACTGCGACGTTGGCCCTGCTCACCGCGGTTGCCGCTGCGATTCTCACCGCCACGGCTCTCACCACCGCTGCGCTCACCCTGCCATTTGGGCTTGCCCGCACGTGATGCATGCTTCTGGTTTGGCTTTTGGCGAGGCCTGTCAGTACGCTGTTCGCCACCCTCTGCCGTACGCGGCGCTCCACTGCGTTCACCGCCGCGGCGTTCACCACGGTCCGCACCACGCGCACCGCCACGTACACCGCCCTTGGGCCTTGGGTTGACGCGCTTCATGGGTTGGTTCGGCTCACGCTTTGTCGGGCCAACGCCTTCCACCACAGCACGGAAATTATCCGGCAATGGCAGGCGCTCAAACTCGGCGTCAGTATTGCGTTGAATGTCTTTCAGATATGCGCGCTCGTCCTCGGCACAGAAAGCGATCGCGATGCCATCCTTGCCAGCACGTGCAGTCCGCCCGATGCGGTGAACATATTGTTCGGGCACATTGGGCAGCTCGTAATTGATCACATGGCTGACGCCGGGGATGTCGATCCCGCGCGCGGCCACATCGGTGGCCACCAGCACAGGCACCTTGGCCCGACGGAATTCATCCAGCGCACGCTGGCGCTGCGGCTGTGACTTGTTGCCATGAATGGCATTGGCCGGAATGCCGATCTGGCTCAATTTCTTCACCACGCGATCCGCGCCATGCTTGGTCCGGGTAAAAATCAGCACACGCTCCAGATCGCCCGGCACCGCATGGCGGCCAGACAGGATCATTTCGAGCAGCGCCTGCTTTTCATCCTGCTGCACCATCAGCAGATATTGGTCGACACGTTCGGCTGTGGTCGCTGCGGGCGTCACCGAAACCTGCACTGGATCATTGCAATAATTGCCGACCAGATCCTTGATCGCCTTGGGCATGGTGGCGCTGAAGAACAGCGTCTGCCGCTCAGCCGGGGCAAGTTGGTGGATGCGGCGCAGCGCATGGATAAAGCCCAGATCCAGCATCTGGTCCGCTTCATCCAGCACCAGAATTTCAAGACCAGTAAGGTTGAACGCCTTCTGGTCCACGAGGTCGAGCAGGCGACCCGGTGTTGCCACCAGAATATCCGTGCCACGATGCAGCTTGTTGCGATCCTTGTTAACCGAAGTGCCGCCAACGATGGATTGAACCTTCAACCCGGCCATGGCGCCATAATCCTTGGCGCTTTGTGCAATCTGCGTTGCCAGTTCGCGCGTTGGGGCCAGCACCAGCATGCGGCAGCTCTTGAACGGAATGCGGTTGTCCGCTTCACGCAGCCGGTCAATGCTGGGCAGCATGAATGCCGCCGTCTTGCCAGTGCCTGTCTGGGCGATACCCAACAAATCACGACCCTGCAGCACGGCTGGGATCGCCTGTGCCTGGATCGGTGTGGGATCATTATAGCCCTTCATATCAAGGGCCTGGAGAACGGGCTGTGATAGCCCAAGTTGATCAAATGTAGTCGTCATAAAAACTCGCAATATATGCGGGCACGCGCAGCCACATAGAGGGCGCGCGCGATCGCGGTGGTTTCAAACCGCCCGCGTGAAAAGGGAAGTCCTTGGGGAAATAACCGAAACGCGGCCTCTGGAGGGATATAAAATCCGCCGCTTCACGCTGGCACTGGCGTTTCGCTGCGCACCCTGTGGATGCTGTATTGCAAAAAGTCAAAGAAATTCGGGCATCCTACTGATTCAGTCAGAGCTCTTTCCGGCAACAAGTGCCTTGCTCCATGCGCATGCGGCGGCGGCACCCAGCCTTAGCTGGAAGCCACCGATGCGCCCGGCAATATGTTCTGCCTTGGCCAATTGTACGTCACGATCGCCATCATTTTTGGCGTCTCCTGCACGTATCAATGCCTTCTGGTGTGCGGCATATTCCAAATTGAGGTCCATATGCTGTCTCCTGCATGGTGCGCAGATGCAAACAGCACGCCCGCACTGGGTTGGATCAGTCGATCATCGCGGCGACAAGCCGCTGAAGTTCGATTGTCGAAAGCATGGCCGGGAATGAGATATTCCGATTCATGCGGGACTTGGCATCCACCCTGTGACAGGGCGAAAGTGGATGGCGCATATTGGCGCCGATATTCATCGTATTCATTTTATCCTTGTCGGCAGCCTGTTGCTGCCGTTCATAATTGTATCGGGTCAGCGCCTGAAGCCGCGCTTGCGCGGCCCACCAGGGCCCTGACCCGGCGTACGTTCACGAAAAACGATCCGGCCCTTGCTCAGGTCATAGGGTGTAATTTCCACGTGAACGCGGTCACCCACCACCGAACGGATCCGAAACCGGCGCATTTTGCCGGCTGTATAGGCGATAATCCGATGCTGATTGTCCAGGGTAACGCCGAAGCGTCCATCGGGCAGGATCTCGTCGATCGCACCTTCCATCGTAATCAGCTCTTCTTTCGCCAAATCATTTCCCGATCATGCAAAAATCTTTCGCACACGGGTGAATCCCGATGCGAAGCCAAGTTGTGAGAAAGGGAAAAATCGTGCCGCCTTGCGGCCAGCAAATTCCGTCGCAAACGACGTCAGGCAATTTCCATATAGCTCAATGTAAAAAAATTACAAGACCTGCTGGCTTTATCGTCACTTTCGGGATGGCTGCTCGGCAGTTTCTTATAGCCATGCAAAAAGGGCCGCATCCGTAGATGCAGCCCTTCTATCTTGCTCTGCTTCAGCGGGGTCAGGCGGCTTTCTTGCCACCCAGCGCATGAACATCGGCAGCGCCAAGTCGCTGGCCACCAATGGCCCAATCGCCCTGTTCAACTTCCATGATGCGGACCCAGGTAACGGGGCGCATGGCTTCACCTTCAACCTGGATCATGGCTTCTGTGACCTTGTCGATCAGATCGGCCTTCTGGTCATTGGTGAAAACGTCCTTGATCACGTCAATAGTTACGAGCGGCATTTCAATTCTCCTTGAGTAAATCGTTGTTTCAAATCAGCGTCTGTGCTGTCTCGATGATCAGGGGATAGGGCGCTTTTTCCCGCCATGCTTGACGCGGGCGTGAAGATATCTGACCTTTCCATGAAGATTTGCGCAGGAAGGCGGATATTTGGCGATTTCGGGGGGTCTGGTCTTCACCTTTGATGGATTCGAACTGGACACGGGCCGGTTCGAACTGCGTTGCGATGGCGCACGCGTGCATGTCGAACCACAGGTACTCTCCCTCCTCATCATGCTGGCCGAAAATCGCGAACGCATGGTCAGCAAGGATGAACTGATCGACGCCATCTGGGATGGACGCATCGTTTCCGAATCCGCTGTCGCCGCCCGAATAAAGGCCGCACGCAAGGCGATTGGCGATGATGGCAGCGCACAACGCCTGATCCGCACGGTGCATGGCAAGGGGTTTCGCTTTGTCGGAGATGTGGTGGAAAGCGGCGGAGCGCCAGCCACACCTGCCCCAACCATTCAGCTGATCAGTGAGGCGCAATCGGCCGAGGCGATTACCACTGCGCTGCGTACGGCCCGCGATGGGCGGCCATCAATCGCGGTGCTGCCGTTCCAGCTGCTGGGGGAACCCGGCGCGCATGATATTGTCGCCGATGCACTGCCTGCCGATATCATCATGGACTTGTCACGCCTGCACTGGTTGTTCGTGATCGCGCGCGGTTCCAGCTTTCGTTTTCGCGGGCCCGATGTTGACCCGGTTGCGGTGGCGCGTGAGCTGGCCGTTCGATATTGTTTGACCGGCACAATCGAGCTGGCCGGAAAGGAAGTGACCATAACGGTCAGCCTGATTGACAGTGAAGGTGGCACCATTTGGGCCGAGCAATATCGCGGCGCGCTTCACGAACTGCAGCAGATGCGGCCAGAGATTGAAAGCCATGTGGTCGCCAGCCTGGCCGTACAAATCCCGCAGAATGAAGTGCGGCTGGCGCGCCGCCGCCCTGCCACGGAACTCGATGCATGGGCCAGTTTTCACCTTGGGTTGGACCATATGTACCGCTTCAACCGGCAAGATAATGCAAAGGCCGCAGCACTATTCGCGCAGTCGCTGGAGCGGGATCCCTATTTCTCCGGCGCGCTGGGCGGCCTCTCCTTCACCCATTTCCAGTCTGCGTTCATGCGCTTTGCTGATGATCCTGCGGCAGAAGTGGAGCAGGCACGGGCACTGGCGCAGCAGGCGGTGGAGGCAGACCGGCTGGACCCCTTCGCCCATTTCAATGTCGGGCGCTGTTCATGGCTGGAAGGGCGACTGGAGGATTCAATCGGCTGGTTTGACCGGGCAACCACCCTCAGCCCCAGTTTCGCCCAAGGCGTTTATACGCGTGGACTGGTCGGGGTGATGGCAGGGCAGGCAGAGCAGGCGGATGCAGATCTGGCGCTGGCTTTCGATCTCAGCCCGCTCGACCCGCTGGCCTATGGCATGGTGTCAGGCCGTGCGCTGGCCCAATTGCAATTGGGCGATTTGACCAAGGCAGAGGATTTGGCCGTAAAGGCCGCGCTGATGCCCGGTGCGCACAAGCATATTTCTCTGATTGCAGCGGTGGCGTCACACATCGTCGGCAAGGATGCAGAGGCGCAGCATTGGCTGGCCCGCGCGAAGCAGGCCGATCCGGCGATCAATGCAGAGGTGTTCTTCGCCTCTTTTCCCTTCGCGCGCAATTCCGCCCGCGAGATGCTGGAAAAGAGCATGCGGGAATTGGGGTTGTGACGAGTGATACAAAATTGCCTACTTTGCGGGAGCCATGCCAGATTACGAAAAAGCCATATCATTCCTAAATTTGTTTTTCGATGGCTGAAAAAGCGGGCTGGAGACTCCGGCTTTATACGCAACACCGACCGACCTAATCAGAGAGTACAGGATGGATTGAAGGAATATTGGCTTTGCGATCCATGCGAAAATATCTTTGCGAAGGACGAAACCATGTTCGCAAATAGAATATTTCACCCATATTGTGCAGGAGAACAAAAACTTCGACATGGTCCAGAGCTACTTAGATTTACCACATCGGTTTCTTGGCGTGTCCTGCATTATGCCTATGGTCGGAACTCTAGTGCTCCATACACAGTTACTCAACGTGAACTAATTCAAAGTGCTGAAGAGACTTGGAGAGAATTTCTTCTAGGAAAAAGAAAAAACGTAAGAAATTTCTGTCAACACATTATCCCATTCGGGCTAATTTCCGAATCAACAATCGGTCAACTTCCTACAAATATGAATCGATTCATAGCTGGTGCAGTCACATTGGACATAATCGGCTCTAGAAAGATGTGCATGACCTTCGCAAAACTAGGCCCATTTATAATACTCGGCCATATTCAAGGACGCACCAAAGATTGGATTGGATCACGAGTTTGGGCACAATCAGGAACGATCCCTGCTACAGAATATCACCTTCCATGGGGCTTCCTTCCTTTGCTGAAAGAGAAGGCGTTGCACATACAAAATGCTTGGACGCAACTCAGCCCAGATCAAGCAGCTAAAATCGATGAACGAATACAGGCACTTGGAGATGCATTCTTTGCTACACCTCAAGGAGAAGCAATATTAGCAGACGCTGCAATGTTTGGTCTTGATGCAATAAAACGAAATTAGGTCAGTTTCACAACCCCGCCTTGGCCAGCAGCGCGGTCGTGCTGGCGTCAAACTCGGCCCCGCCTGCCTCTATATCCTTGGCCATTTTCTTGCCCAGCTCCACACCGAACTGGTCAAACGGATTGATCCCCATCAGCACGGCATTGCAGAAGGTGCGGTGTTCGTGAAATGCGATCAGCGCTCCCAGTGTCGCCCCATCCAGATCATCGCACAGCATGGTCGCGCTGGGCCTGTTGCCGGGAAAGGCACGCGCAGGGTCTTTCCCGTCCGCCGCCATATTGCCGCCCGCCATCAGCGCCGCCCCTTGGGCAAAGCAATTGGTCAACAAAATGGCGTGATGCGCCGGATCGAGCGCATCGCCCGGCGCAATGCTGGCGATAAAATCCACCGGCACAAGGTTGGTGCCCTGATGCAGCAATTGGAACACGGCATGTTGCGCGTCCGTCCCCACCCCGCCCCAGGTAATCGGCGCGGTTGGCCCATCCACCGGCGCGCCTGATGCTGTCACACGCTTGCCATTGCTCTCCATCTCCAGCTGCTGGAGATAGGATGGGAACAGGCCAAGTCGTTCATCATAGGCGAACACGGCGCGCGTCTGGCAGCCACGCAGGCGCGTATAATATTGATCGGCAAAGGCCGCGCGCAGGCACAGATTGGCCGCGCCATCTGTGCTGGCAAAATGTTCATCCACCGCACGCGCGCCAGCCAGCATGGCCGAAAATTCATCCCAGCCCACGGCCAGCGCGACCGGGAAACCGATCGAGGACCACAGCGAATATCGCCCGCCCACACTTTCCGGGAAAGGCAGAACACGCGTTTCATCCACGCCCCATTCCACGGCAGCTTCAGGGTTCGCGGTCAGAGCTACAACCCGGCCCGATGGGTCAGACACGCCATTCTCGCCCAGCCATTTCAGCGCAGAGGCCGCATTGGTCATGGTTTCAATGGTGGTGAAAGTCTTGCTCGCCACCGCCACCATCGTGGTTGCCGGATCACAGGCGGCAAAGGCCTGCTCCAGCGCGACACCATCAATGTTTGAAACGACATGGACATCCACCAGCGACAGATCGCGCGCCAGCGCATCCACTGCCAATGCCGGGCCCAGTGCGCTGCCGCCAATGCCGATATGGATCAGGTGATTGACCTCTCCCAGCGCGCCCTGATGGATCGCCTCTACCAGCATGCCCATGCGCGCGTGGAGCGCCGTGGCCTCTTCCACATCGGCGGCATCGCCCATTCCGCGCTGCGCCGTATGGGTGGCAGCACGCCCTTCGGTATTGTTGATTTTTTCGCCTGACAGCAATGCCGCACGTTTGCTGGCGAAATCGCATGCCTGTGCCAGCGACTCAAATCCTGCGATCAGATCAGCATCCAGATGCGTTTTCGACCAATCGAACAATATGCCCGATGTCCCTTCCTCCGCATCCCACTCAATCCGCCCGCTCAACCCTTCAACACGGGTCGCATCGCCAGCAAACAATTGCCCCAGCGTGGCTTGCGACACTTGCTGCAAATGGGCCCATGCGGCGGCGATCTTGTCAGTCATCGTGAAAACCCTTCCTTGGCGCGTCTGACGCGGTTAGGGACGTCAGCAATGGAAGAAAAGACCATAGATACGAATGCACCTGCTGAAATGGCGGAGAATAAGCCCGAAAGCGCGGCCAGCTTTGCCTGGTTCGTGGCCAAATTGGCGATCGTGGTGCTGATTTTCCGCAGCTTCATTTTCGCGCCCTTTTCCATCCCATCGGAAAGCATGTTGCCCACGCTGTGGAATGGTGATTACCTGCTCGCCGCGAAATGGCCCTATGGCATTTCCAGCCATTCACTGCCGTTGGGCCTCGACCTGTTTGATGGGCGGATTATGGAAAGCCAGCCTGAACGCGGTGATGTGGTGATTTTCAAACATCCGGTGGATGGCAGCGAATATATCAAACGCGCCATCGCCCTGCCCGGCGATACGGTGGAGATACGCGATGGCCAGCTGGTGCTGAACGGCACCGCAGTGCCCAAACAGCGGATTGATGATTTCATCATTCCCGTCACCTCCAATACAGATTGCGCCTGGGGCGCAATGCAAGAGACAGCGCCTGATGGCGGGCAGCAATGCCGTTACGCCCGTTTCCGCGAAACTCTGCCTTCAGGCGCAAGTTACGATGTGCTCGATTTCGGTGAGACACCGGCGGATAATTATGGCCCGATCATCGTGCCTGAAGGGCGCATGTTCGTGATGGGTGACAATCGCGACAATTCGCAGGACAGCCGCTTCCCAGCCGCTGCGGGGCATGGTGTTGGTCTGGTCCCGCAGGATAATCTGGTTGGCCGTGCGACCGTGCTGATGTGGTCAACTGATGGCAGCGCCCAATGGCTGCTGCCCTGGACCTGGTTCAGCGCCGCCCGCTGGGGCCGGATCGGGGGCGGTTTGTGAGCCAGCTGGCACCAGAAACCATCGAATGGCTGAAAGAACTTGGCTTTGCGCCAACTGACCATGACCTGTGGCTGGCCGCACTGACACATGGCAGCCATGATGGCGATGTGGATTACGAGCGGCTGGAGTTCCTGGGCGACCGTGTGCTGGGCCTGTGCGTCGCAGAATGGCTGTACCGCCATAACGATGCGCCGGAAGGAAAATTGTCGCAGCGCCTCAACGCATTGGTCAGTCGTGAAACCTGTGCTCGCATCGCGCGCCGGATTGGCCTCGCCGAGCATATCCGCATGGGCAAGCAGGCGCGAGAGGACGGCGGCACCGAAAGCGTCAACATCCTGGGTGATGTGGTGGAGGCACTGCTGGGCGCTGGCTTTCTCGACAATGGCTTCGACCCGATACAGGCACTGGTGCAGAGTTTGTGGCTGGAAGAATTCGAAGCAGGTACGGGTGCCATCAAACACCCCAAAAGCGCATTGCAGGAATGGGCAGCGGGCAACCGCCGCAAGCCGCCCGTCTATGAGCTGATCGACCGTAGCGGGCCGGACCATGCGGCCAAATTCACAGTGCGCGTCTCTGTGTATAAGGTGGGAGAGGCAGAAGGTGTCGCCACCAGCAAGCAGGAAGCCGAAAAGCTGGCAGCCAAGAAATTTATGGAGCAATTTGCGTGACCCCCACACCCGATCAGGATGGCAGTGCAACAAAATGCGGCGTGGTGGCCGTGATCGGCGCACCCAATGCCGGGAAATCAACGCTGGTCAATCAGCTGGTGGGCCAAAAGGTCGCCATCACCAGTGCGAAGGCGCAGACCACCCGCGCGCGCATGCTGGGCATTGCCCTGCATGATAATGTACAGATGATCCTGGTCGATACGCCCGGCATTTTCACGCCCCGCCGCCGCCTGGACCGGGCCATGGTCAATGCCGCATGGGAAGGTGCGGAAGCAGCCGATGCCGTCTTGCTGATTGTCGACCCGATCAAGCAGCGCCGGCATGAGCTGGAACCGCTCATTGAGGCATTGGCAAACCGGCCTGAACGCAAGATCCTGGTTCTCAACAAGGTGGATCGCGCCAAGAAAGAGCCGCTGCTGGCGTTGGCGCAGGAACTGGGCGCAAAGGTCGATTTCACCGAAATCTATTTCGTTTCGGCACTGACCGGTGATGGCGTGCCCGAAATGAAGGCCGCCTTGGCTGATCTGATGCCAGAAGGGCCCTGGCACTACCCCGAAGATCAGGTGTCGGATGCGTCAGAACGCCTGCTTGCCGCCGAAATCACGCGCGAACAGCTGTATCAGCAGTTGCATGAAGAATTGCCATATGATTCCGCTGTGCGGCCCGAAAGCTATACCCAGCGCCCTGATGGCAGCGTTGAAATCCACCAGCAGATCGTAGTTGGTCGCGAAACTCAGCGCCCCATCGTGCTGGGCAAGGGCGGAGCACGCATCAAGTCAATCGGTGAGGCGGCACGCAAGGAATTATCTGAAATGCTGGGTGTAAAAGTTCACCTGTTCCTGCACGTCAAAGTCAGCGAGAACTGGGCCGAAGATAAGGAAATATTTGAAGAAATCGGCCTGGATTGGGTGCGCTAGGCGCTCTTACCCTACCCCGATTTTCTCCAGCTTGGCGCGCAGGGTCGGCTCGTCAAACGGCTTGATCACGTAATCATCCGCGCCTGCAACAATACCTTCCTGAATATCGGCCACTGCACCTTTGGAGGTGCAGAATACTACCGTAGGCCGTTTATTCGTGGGTATGGCGCGCAATTGCGTGACAAATTCGATCCCGCTCATCACCGGCATCTGCCAATCGGTCAGCACCAGATCGGGCATTACCGCCTGACACCGTGCCAGCGCCTCTTCCCCGTTTTCCGCCTCCATCACCTGATACCCCAGGCTGATGGCGATCTTGCGGGTGACTTTGCGGATTACCCGGCTGTCATCCACGATCAGGCAACGTTTAATGTGGCCTTGCTCGGCGTTAACCGTATCGCGCATGGCCTTGGCCGCGCGCACAATCGCCTCTATATCCTGGCCAACATTTGTTGACTGGTCTGCTGGCTGAACTGGTTGGTCACTGGCCGGAAGTTCACGCGTTTCAGCAGAAACACGTGCAGCGCCGCCAGTCGTGCGTTTGATCAGATGTTGAATGGCTCGAACTCCTGCCGGAAATCGAATCCTTCAGAATGCGGCTGCGCCTCATCTTCGCCCGGCGTCATGCGAACATGCAGGTAAGGCACCCAGATATCGCCATATTCGGCCTTCTGGTACCACACGTCGAGCACGTCATAGCTCGCCCACATGCCGTCCGCCTCTTTCAGGCGCAGCCCCTCGCCGATGCGCGGCACGGCTGCAAAGCGCAACCGTTCCTGCGTCTGGCGGGTTTCATTCTGAACTTCGATCTCAATCACGATGGATTATCCCTGAACTGTCATCAGGGATAGCGTGGAAATCTTGATGATTTGCCAACGCGAATTGATGAAAAAGAAGATTTCAGAAAAGGTTAGGATGAGGTTTCCGTCTCAGGCTTTCTTCTTTTTTGCCGGCGCCTTGCGCTTTTTCTTTTTCGCTGACCCCTTGGCCGCACGCGCATCGATCAATTCGATCGCCTGCGCATCAGTTACGTCCTCTGGCTTCACATCCTTGGGGATGGTGGCATTGGTGGTGCCATCGGTAACATAGGGGCCATAGCGACCCGGCATAACCTTTATCTCACCCCCGCTGGTGGGATGCGCACCCAAAGTCTTGATCGGTTCCGCCTTGGCACGTGTACCCCGCCCGCCCTTTGCAGCGGCCGATTGCGCCAGCAGATCGACTGCGCGATTCATGCCGATATCGAAAATCTCACGCGTGGATTGCAATTTACCATAAGTGCCATCGTGGCGAACGGCGGGGCCATAGCGCCACAGCCCGGCCTCTATCTCCTTGCCCGTTTCCGGGTGCTCGCCAATGATACGCGGCAGGCCCAGCAGCTTGATCGCCCATTCCAGATCAAAATCGTCCAGATCCTTGGGGATCGAAGCGCGCTTTTTCTCCCCATCCACTTCCATTTCGACATAGGCGCCGTAACGGCCGGATTTGCGATGCACCTCTGCCCCCGTTTCAGGGTCTGTGCCCATCAGCCCATCATCGCCACCAGTATCATCGCCATTCCCGCCCTGCTGGGCAAAGCGGCGAGTATATTTGCATTCCGGGTAATTTGCGCAGGCAACGAAGGCACCATAGCGGCCCCCGCGCAGTGCCAGGCGCCCACCTTCACGCCCTTCATCACGGCACATGGGGCAGGCGCGCGGATCGCTGCCATCGCCCGTTGGCGGAAACAGGAAATCAGAAAGATAACCATCCAGCGCCTCGGTCACTTCCGAAGGCAGCTTTTCCATCACCTCGTCAGCTTTGGGTTTGAAATCCTTCCAGAATTTGGCGAGCAGATCCTTGTAAGCCTCACGCCCGTCTGACACGGTATCCAGCTCGTCTTCCATCCCTGCCGTAAAATCATAGGCGACATAGGTGGGGAAGAAACGTTCCAGGAATGCGGTCAGCAACCGCCCCGATTCCTCGGCAAAGAAACGGTTCTTTTCCATCCGCACATAATCACGGTCACGCAACGTCTGGATGGTGGAGGCATAGGTGGATGGACGACCGATCCCCAATTCCTCCAACCGCTTTACCAGTGATGCTTCGGAATATCGCGGTGGTGGCTGGGTAAAGTGTTGATTGGCTTCTAACCCCTTTTTCAGCGGGCTGTCCCCCTTGTGCATGGTGGGCAGCAGGCCATCCTCGTCATCTTCCCGATCATCAAACCCTTCCTGATACACCGCCAGGAAGCCGGGGAACTTCACCACCTGGCCGGTGGCGCGTAGTTCATGCTGGCCAGTTGCATCGCGCAGAGTCACAGTGGTGCGTTCCAGCAGGGCAGTGGACATCTGGCTTGCCATCGCGCGCTTGAAGATCAGGTCATACAGCTTTGCCTCGTCACCAGACCCGGCATGGTCGCGGCGGAAATCGGTGGGCCGGATCGCTTCGTGGGCTTCCTGCGCATTCTTGGCCTTGGTGGAATAGAAGCGTGGTTTTTCAGGTAGGTAGCTGCCGTCATAACGGTCACCAATGGCATCACGCAGCGCATGGATTGCGCCCATATCCATCTGCACGCCATCGGTACGCATATAAGTGATCGCGCCCGCTTCATACAGCGATTGCGCCAACCGCATGGTGTGGCTGGCGGAATACCCCAGTTTGCGCGCAGCCTCTTGCTGCAAAGTAGAGGTGGTAAAAGGCGGCGCTGGATTGCGCTTCAGCGACTTGGTCTCGATATCCTCAATCGTGAAGCGTCCGCCTTCAACAGCTGCCTTGGCCGCCATGGCGCTGCCTTCATTGCCCAGCGTCAGCTTGTCCAGCTTCTCACCATTATAGCGCACCAGCCGCGCATCAAATTCTGTCCCATCCTGTTCAAGCTTGGCGATGACAGACCAATATTCATCGGGTTTGAAAATCTCGATCTCATGCTCACGCTCGCAGATCAGCCGCAAGGCAACCGATTGCACACGCCCCGCTGATTTTGCACCGGGCAGCTTGCGCCACAAAACTGGGCTGAGTGTGAAACCGAACAGATAATCCAGCGCACGGCGCGCCAGATAGGCATCGATCAGGTCCATATCCAGATCGCGCGGGGCCTTCATCGCCTCTGTCACCGCATTTTTGGTGATGGCGTTGAAGGTGACGCGATCAACCTTTGTCGGCAGCGCCTTGCGGTTCTTCAACAGCTCACGGACGTGCCAGCTGATCGCTTCCCCTTCGCGGTCAGGGTCAGTGGCGAGGACGAGGCGATCAGCGTTCTTCGCCGCATCGGCGATTTCCTTGAACCGGCTCTGCTTGTCCCGATACAGCTCCCAATCCATGGCAAAATCTTCATCGGGGCGCACGCTGCCATCCTTGGGTGGCAAATCGCGGACATGGCCGTAACTCGCCAGTACCTTGAAGTCCTTGCCCAGATATTTCTCGATAGTTTTCGCCTTGGCCGGCGATTCGACGATGACCAGTTGCATGGTGGTTTGAGTGCCCCTTACGCGTATACGTGTACGTACGCGCGAAGATGGGGTGGGCTATTTGCAGGCGTCAAGTAGCTTGTCTTAGAGAATTTAAGCTTCAACTTATACCTGGCGCGCAAACTGACTGAGCACAACTTTCAGAGTAGCCGCAATATGGACCGAAGTGACCGCTTTGGCTTGGGTTGCTTAGCCTCTTCCCGAGCCAGTTTCTGGGCCCGCCTATCATGCTGCACAGCTGTTTCCCGCAATCGACGGGCCACAACCGGGTCAGAATGCGCAGCGGCCAGCTTACGGGCCTGTTTGGCCAGCTGGGAATAATAGATCGAGTCGCGCAATTCGGTCACAAAATGAATATAGTGCAGCGCAGCATGGATGAAAGAGCACCACGCATGACTTTTGGCTAATGCGTCAGGCTGACCCGGCCACCTGCATGGCGTAGCAGCCGACCGGCAATTTCCAGTTCCAGCAACGCCATCTGCACGGCAGCAGGTGGCTGACCGCTCTGCCGGATCAATTCATCCACCGCGATGGGTGCATTGCTGAGCAGAGCGGTGACAGAAGCACTGTCGGCATCGTCCAGTTCGGAATAATCCAGCCCATCCCAGTCAAATTCCGAACCCACTTCGCGGAAACTGGAGCGTGGCGCGCCGTCAAAACCGCTGAGCAATTCGGCGATATCATCGGCAGATTGCACCAGCACCGCGCCTTCACGGATCAACTGGTTGCAGCCTTGCGACCTGGCATCCAGCGGCGAACCAGGGATCGCCATGACCTCCCTCCCCGCCTCGCCTGCCAGCCGCGCGGTGATGAGCGATCCTGATTTGGGTGCCGCTTCCACCACCAATGTCCCCACAGAAAGCCCGGCGATGATGCGGTTGCGGCTGGGGAAATGGCTGCCGCGCGGTTCGGTGCCAGGTGGTTGTTCGGCCAGCAGCAGCCCCTCTTGCGCTATCCGTTCCTGCAAATCGGCATGTTGCGGGGGATAGGCGATATCGATCCCGCTGGCGATCACGCCAATCGTGGCCTGCGATTCCTGACTTAAAGCCCCTTCATGCGCTGCGCCATCAATCCCCCGCGCCAGGCCAGATACGACTGTAAAACCGCGTGCCGCCAGATCGCCCGCCAGTTCACGCGCCAGCTTGATCGCCGCGGCAGAGGCGTTGCGCGCGCCGACCATCGCCACACAGGCCTGACGCGCCAGTGTAATATCGCCGCGCCAGGTCAATATGGGCGGCGCACTGTCCAACTGGCGCAGCAGCGGGGGATAATCGCCCTGGTCATGGAACAGGTATCGGGCACCCGCGCGACGGACCTGTGATACCTCCTCTGCAATAAGCTCTGCAGGTACAGCCTGATACGTTTTCCCACTACGCCGCCCCATATCGGGCAGCGCATCCAAAGCAGCCTCAGCCGTTCCGAACCGCGCGATCAACCGGCGAAAGGTGACGGGCCCGATATTGGGGGACCGCAACAGGCGAATACGGGCGAAGGCCTCTGGCTGGGACAGGTCATCCTGCCCGGGGCGGGTATAGGGCCTCACTTCTTGCTACCGACCTTGGGTTCCTCACCCGCCAGAAGGCGTTCAATATTCGAACGGTGTAACCAGATGATTAGCCCGGCAATAGCCAACAGCACCGGTATATGTTCCTGATAACCAAATGTCGCCGCTGCCAGCACCGCAGCCACAACCGCGCCCATCCCCGCAACCGAACTTATGCGGAATATCGCCAGCACGCCGATCCACACCAGCGCATAGGCAAGGCCGATGGGCCAGCCAAGACCCAGCGAAACGCCTGCATTGGTGGCAACCCCTTTGCCGCCCTTGAACTTCAGCCAGACGGGGAAGCAATGTCCCAGCACCGCCCCCAATGCGGCGGCAGCTTCCGGCCCAAAGCTTGCCTCTGGCAGCAAATACGGCTGGTAAAAGATTTTCCCCGCCAGATAGACCGGCAAATATCCCTTCAGCAGATCTGCCAGCAGCGTTGCGGCCGCCAGTTTCTTGTTACCGGTGCGCAGCACATTGGTGGCGCCAATATTGCCGCTACCAATCTGGCGGACATCACCCAACCCACCCAGCCGCGTCAAAATCAGGCCGAAAGGGATCGATCCGAAGGCATAGCCCAGCAGCAATGCGTAAAGCGTATTCATACCAGCTCAATACCTACACTGCCCAGCAAGGTCATCCCCTGCTTTCATTTTGAAAAGGCCTAGGTAAAAGACCAGCATTCGACAAGCATCAGCGAAAGCAAAACAACCATTCCCGACCCATCTGCCCCCATTCTGCTGTTTGATTCCGGCGTCGGCGGGCTGACGGTGCTGGCCGAATTGCGCAAAACATTGCCGCAAGCCCCCGTGATCTATGCCGCGGATATAGCCGGCCTGCCCTATGGCACCAAGTCGGAAGCAGAAATTGCCGCACGCGTCGCCGGGCTGCTGGGCCGCATGGCCGAACGTTATCACCCACGTCTTATCTGCATTGCCTGCAATACCGCCAGCACAATTGCCTTGGGCATGGTGCGCGATGTGCTGGAAATCCCCATTGTCGGCACCGTGCCCGCGATCAAGCCTGCTGCCGAATTGACGCAAACCGGCACGATTGGCCTGCTGGGCACAGAAGCGACCATTCGCCAAGCCTATGTCGATAAGCTGGAGGAGGAATTTGCAGGTGGCAAACGCCTGTTGCGCCATGCCGCACCGGGGCTGGTCGAAGCGGCGGAGGCCAAATTGCGTGGGCAAGCATTCGATCCCGCACTCGTCACCCATGCGGTGAATGGTTTGCGTGCCATGGCAGGTGGTAAGGAAATCGATACAGTCGTGCTGGCCTGCACCCACTTCCCTTTGCTGGAAGAAGAACTGGCCGCCGCATTCGGGCCCGAAGTACAATTCGTGCATGGTGCATATGGCATTGCGCGACGTATCGCCCATTTGACCCAGGGCCAGGCGTTTGAGCGTGTCCGGCGGGATTGTGCCATCACCACTGGCTCGCTGGAAGCATTCCAGCAGCTCACCCCCGCCTTTTCTGCCTTGGGTATAGAGACGCTCAGCCGGTTTTGACCCGAAGTGATACTTAAGAATAAATCGCAAAGATCGTTGTAGAAATACTGCGATTTTGTCTCTAAACCGCCTCGCCTGAACTGGCCGCATGGATGCGGTGCCGTGGAACGGAAGCAGTTAGTGAATTACGATCAGATTTTCGACAAGGCGATTGATCGTCTCCATGCCGAAGGCCGCTATCGCGTGTTCATCGACATCATGCGCAACAAGGGCATGTTCCCCAATGCACGCTGTTTCCACGGCCATAATGGCCCCAAGCCGATCACGGTTTGGTGTTCAAATGATTATCTCGCCATGGGGCAACACCCCAAGGTGATCGAAGCAATGGAAAACGCCCTGCATGACGTGGGCGCTGGTTCCGGCGGCACGCGCAATATTGGCGGCAACACCCACCTGCATGTCGAATTAGAAGAAGAACTGGCCGATCTGCATGGCAAGGAAGGCGCATTGCTGTTCACCAGTGGCTATGTTTCGAACGATGCCACGCTGTCGACATTGGCCAAGCTGCTGCCCGGCTGCATCATCTTTTCAGACGAGCTGAACCACGCCAGCATGATTGCCGGCATCCGCAATTCAGGCTGTGAAAAGCGCGTTTTCCGTCACAATGATGTGGACCATCTGGAAGAACTGCTGGCCGCAGAAGATCCCGAAGTGCCCAAAGTCATCGCCTTTGAAAGCGTTTATTCCATGGATGGTGATGTCGCCCCGATCCACGCGATCTGCGACCTGGCTGAAAAATACAATGCGCTGACCTATATCGATGAAGTGCATGCCGTGGGCATGTATGGGGCGCATGGCGGCGGTATTTCCGAACGTGATGAAGCCGCCGACCGGATCGATATTATCGAAGGCACGCTGGGCAAGGCATTCGGCGTGATGGGCGGCTATATCGCGGCGGATAAGCGTGTGATCGACTGCATCCGCTCCTATGCCCCCGGCTTTATCTTCACCACATCGCTCAGCCCCGTATTGGTGGCGGGCGTGCTGGCCGCTGTGAAACACCTCAAATCATCGAGCGTGGAGCGTGACGGACAGCAAGCCGCCGCCGCCCTGCTGAAACAGAAATTCCGCGATGCCGGCCTGCCAGTGATGGACAGCGTGACGCATATCGTGCCGCTGATGGTGGGTGATCCGGTGCGCGCCAAGAAGATCAGCGATATCCTGCTGGCCGAATATGGCGTTTACGTGCAGCCGATCAATTTCCCCACCGTGCCGCGCGGGACAGAGCGTTTGCGCTTCACCCCCGGCCCGGCCCATACGGCAGAGATGATGGACGATCTGACACAGGCCCTGGTCGAAATCTGGGACCGGATGGAATTGGAACTGCAGCGGGCGGCCTGAACGCGCGCTAGGGCGACAGTCCAAATCAACAGATCAGCCCATTGGGCCGCGCTGCGCCGGGTTCCTGCTTTCATGCGCCAGCTATCTCCCGCGGTGGGAACCGGGGTGTAAAGCGGACAATACCGCCTATGCTCTCGCCTGCGGTTTCTGGGGACGATGTTCAAGACCGAATGGTAACCGCGCCCAGATTCGTTCGTGAAAGAAGTAAAGCACCAACTTGGTGAAGACTTCCAGGCCACCAATCGACGCTGCTGTCGCCACGCTTCCGGTGAAGAACCATGCAAGGGCAAATGTGTCGAGAGATGCAATCAGGCGCCAAAGGCCAGTCTTGATGGTGGTTCGGCGCATCGTCTCACGATGTCTGGATTTGCGAAAGATTATGCCCCACCCGGTGAGCGACCACGCACGTTCATGCAGAAAATAGAGGATGAACTTCGTCGCAACCTCGGTGATCGCAATATAGCTCGCCGTTTCGAGGGCATCGGCCTGAGCGACTGGCGCGTCAAACATCGGCCCAAGATATATAATGAGAAGATAGGATAGGATGAGCGTGTCGATTGTGCCCACCACGCGCCAGGAAATAGCCTTGGCAATAGAGCGCCCGGGCTTGATATTCGGCCTCTCCGGCGGATCGAGCTTGGGCGTCTCAGGTCCGAAAAACGGTTTCTCTGGAGGTTCTCTCATTGTTGGCAACGCCGAGCGCCATTGATTACACGCTTTTCGCGTGTCTGCCTCGCTTGCCTGCCTGGCGGCGATGCTCCGCCAATGCGTCTTCAAGTCTGGAATATGAGTATGGTCCGACGCGATAGTGGATCGAGGTCACAGCGATGATACCTTCCGGTAGCGGTGTTGGAGGACGCGGCTTCAGGGAACCACCTTCATTTTCCCATTCACCGGTTCCAGGCTGGCCGGTAGGTGCGGCGGTTTTCACGATGCTCATGTTATCCATCCTTGTGATTGGCGGGGCGCACGTCCCGCGGCCAACCCAGATTGGGAAGGCCATTCGTCTTTCGCCACTCTGCTATCCGCTTCGCATGACCTCCCATCACTTCAAAGGTTTCCTTGCGCTCTGCAGCCGAACCCGAACGGTCGGTTTTCATGGCCGCAAGCTGGTGATCGAAAAGAAATTGATTCATCGGCATGGCTAAGAATCCTTGCAAGAGGGATTGAGCGAGAGCCGGGGTGTTGATCCCCGGCTCCGCTGTCGGCGTCAGCCCTGCTGGGCGCTGGCCTGTTCCTTCTGGGTTTCGCCATCGCCCTGCTGGTGCTGCAGGTTAACGGCGCTCTTCTTGCCGCCATCAACCTCGCTGGTGTCATAGCTGAAACGCTGATCGGTCTTGGGCACCTGGCCTTCCTGCTGCAGGTCTTCCTTCTTGAAGCGGAGCGCGTCGCCACCCTTTTCAGGGGTGATCGAGCCAGTGCCTGAGCTGCTGTCATAGCTCTTGATCTTGCCAAAATGTGTCATCTGTCATTCCTTCGAACGAGTGTGCAGCGCGCCAGAATTGACCCGGCTGCGACTAGGAGGCGGAACTGAAGGAAAGGGCTTCCGATTGTGGGAGCGGTGACCGTCGATTGCGACTGGTAGCTAGAACATAGATGGCTACGGCGGGCCACAATTACAACCGGAGCATGAAGTAATATTATGGAATAGCGCCAATGCTCTGCAGCGTAATCGCTTCCAGAACGTCCGCTACCTCGACAGCTTGGCAAATAATTGATCGCCTAGAAACAAAATGCCCCGGAGAAACGCTCCGGGGCATTGATCTGTTGCGCGGTGGCCATCAAGCGCCCTAGCGCAGGCTCACCACATTGTCTGCAACAGGGCGTTGGCGGCTACCGTCATAAAGGCTCGCCATTGGCTCATCCGCCACGATCAACTGCTGTGCGTTGCCAAAACCGTTAAACCCGGTTTTCATCGCCGCGCCATAGGCGCCCAGCATGCCCACTTCGATATAGTCGCCTGCGCGAACATCTTCCGGCAGGGTAAAGGGCCCCTGCATATAGTCAGCATCGTCACAGGTGGGGCCGTAGAAGGCGAAATCGACCTGTTCGGCACCCTCGGCCACATCGCTTAACGAACGGACCGGGAAACGCCAGCTGACATGCGCGGCATCATAGAGCGCGCCATAGGCGCCATCATTAATGTAAAGCTCTTCCCCGCGGCGCTTTTCCACCTTCACGATCAGCGAACTGTATTCGGCGCACAATGCGCGGCCCGGCTCGCACCACAATTCTGCGTTGTAGGCGATCGGCAGCGATTCAAAATGCTTGGCGATAATGGCGAAGTAATCTTCCAGCGGCGGCGGTTCCAGACCCGGATAGGCGCTGGGGAAGCCACCACCCACGTCGATCATATCGATGACGACGGATGCTTCGGCGATCGCGGCGCGGGTGCGGTCCAGAGCCTGGACAAAAGCAAATGGGCTCATCGCCTGGCTGCCGACATGGAAGCACACGCCCAGCCAGTCTGCATGCTGGCGGGTCTGCTGCAGCAGCACGGGTGCCTCTGTCAGGTCACAACCAAATTTGCTGGCGAGCGAGAGTTCGGAATATTCCGATGACACGCGCAGGCGCACGCACAGGCGCAGATCACGCGCTTCCTCACCCGTTTCAGGGTTGCGGCATGCACTGACGATCTTTTCCAGCTCTTCAACGGTGTCGAGGCTGAAAGTGCGCACGCCATGGGTGTGATAGGCTTCGTGGATTGCGCTGGGCGTCTTCACCGGGTGCATGAAGCACAGAACCGCATCGGGCAGCACACCACGCACCAGCCGCACCTCTGCAATGGAAGCAACGTCATAATGCGTAACGCCTGAATCCCACAGTATCTGGATCAGTTCAGGCGATGGATTGGCCTTGACCGCATAGAGCGACTTGCCCGGAAACTTCTCGATAAAGAAGCGGGCGGCACGCATGGCGGCATGCGGGCGGTTGAGGATTACAGGTTCGTCCGGAACGAGGTCGCGGACTACAGCCTTGGCATCAGGGAAGATGTGCAACTCAAGGGACCCCCAAAACGGTTCGTTGAAACCATGAAACGACAAGCTGCCTTGCGGTTTGGAAGTCCCCTTGGGGCAGCGGAAGGGGCGCATATAAGGCCTGTTAGATGAATCGCAAATGAAAAATCACCAGGATGCGCTCTATATATGCCTGTCTAGCACATGATTGTTTGCCTGGCTGTACTACGCATCGCGATACGGCAACGCCTTACCGCATGGCTGAATTAAAGCGCCTTAGCTTAAGCGATCCCTAAAATCCTGATAACCAAAGGATTTTATACATTCCAATGCGTCGGTTTCGCTGTCCCACAGCCAGATGCTGGGCAATTGCACACCGTTGAAAGTGTTGGTTTTGACCATGGAATAATGCGCCTGATCCAGGAAGGCGAAACGTGCGCCGGGCTCTGCTGGAACAGGCAAACGATAATCGCCAATCACATCGCCCGCCAGACAGGATGGCCCGCCCAGGCGAATCGGTATCTGATCCTCATCTGCCAGTTCACCCAGCATGGCAGGGCGATAGGGCGCCTCTATCACATCGGGCATGTGGCAGGTGGCCGACACATCGGTGATGCCAATCGGCATTTCATTGAACCCGGTATCGAGCAGCGTGCCGACGAGGATGCCGGTATCCAACGCCACCGCCTCACCCGGTTCCAGATAGATTTCTGCGCCCGTATCTTCCTTCGCATCGCGCAGGAATTCGATCAATTCCTCGCGCTGGTAATCGGCGCGGGTGATGTGGTGCCCACCGCCCATATTGATCCATTTGAGCTGGCCGAAATAAGGCTCGATAAAATCGAACACCCGATCCCAGGTCTGGCGCAACGGCTCCAGATCCTGTTCGCACAGATTGTGGAAGTGGATGCCATCCACCCCCTCCATATCTCCTTCGGTCAACTGGTCGAGCGGGAAACCAAGCCGTGACCCGGGCGCACTGGGATCATATTTCGCCACTTCGCCAGTGGGCACCTGCGGGTTGATGCGCAGGCCGACATCGAAATTGCCGCCCATTGCCCTGCCCTGCTCCAAAATTAGCTGGGCACGTTGCAACTGTCCGGGCGAATTGAAGATGACATGGTCAGACAGGCGGCAAATCTCTTCCAGCTCATCAGGCTTATAGGCGGCGGAATAGGTGGCGATTTCGCCATCGTAGAACTCGCCCGCCAGCCGCGCCTCCCACAGGCCGGATGTGCACACGCCGTCCAGATATTCACCAATGATCGGCGCGACTGACCACATGGAAAACGCCTTCAGCGCGGCCAGAACCTTGATCTCTGCCGCATCGCGTATGTCCGCCAGCATTTGGCAATTGGCGCGCAGCTTCGCCGCGTCCACCACGAATGCGGGGCTATCGACCCGATTCAGGTCAAAATGGGCAAAGGCGCCCGGATCACCGGCCTTGGTTTCCATTGTGATTAGAAATCTACCGGCCCCGACAGCTCTTCTACCGTCCACGGCAGGCCGTGATTATTCAACATATCCATGAAGGGATCGGGGTCCATTTCTTCCATGTTGAACACACCATCGCCGCTCCAGATACCCTGCACCACCATGGCGCTGCCGATCATGGCTGGCACGCCGGTGGTATAGCTGACGGCCTGATTGCCGGTTTCCTCGTAAGCGGCTTCATGGCTGCAGATATTCTTGATGTAGAACGTCTTTTCGCCTGAACCGTCCAGCGCTTCACCCGTGGCGATACAACCGATATTGGTGTTGCCATGGGTGGTTTCGCCCAAAGTTTCCGGCTTGGGCAGAACCGCAGCGAGGAATTGCAGCGGAATGATTTCCTTGCCCTGATATTTGATCGGTTCGATGCTGGTCATGCCGACATTCTGCAGCACGGTGAGGTGCGTGATATAGGCATCGCCAAAGGTCATCCAGAAACGCGCGCGCTCCATTTCCGGGTTGAACTTCGCAAGGCTTTCCAGTTCCTCATGATACATCATATACATGTTCTTGGGACCGACCGCCTCGAAGTCGAATTCCACTTTCTTGCCCATCGCAGGCGTCTCGACGAATTCCCCATTTTCCCAATGCCGCGCAGGCGCGGTCACTTCGCGGATATTGATTTCCGGGTTGAAATTGGTGGCGAAATGCTGGCCGTGGTCGCCGCCATTGCAATCGAGAATGTCGAGCTGGCGAATGGTTTTCAGCTTGTGCTTCTTCAGCCACATGGTGAAAACGCTGGTGACGCCCGGATCGAAGCCTGAACCGAGCAGCGCCATGATCCCCGCTTCCTTGAAACGATCATGATAGGCCCACTGCCACTTATATTCGAACTTCGCCTCATCCTTTGGCTCGTAGTTCGCTGTGTCGAGATAGTTCACGCCCGCTTCCAGGCAGGCATCCATGATCGGCAGATCCTGGTAAGGCAGCGCCAGATTGACGACCAGCGATGGCTGAACCTTGCGGATCAGCTGGACCATGGCGGGAACTTCCTCTGCGTCGATCTCATAGGTCGCCACATCCACGCCGGTGCGCTGCTTCACGCTGGCAGCGATAGCATCGCATTTCGACTTGGTTCGACTGGCCAGATGAATGGCAGAGAAAATCCCCGCATTCATCGCCATTTTGTGAACGCAGACAGAGCTGACGCCGCCGGCACCAATAACAAGGACTGTCGACATGCAAGCTTACTCCTGAAACGAATCTTGGGGGGCGCTCTAATGCAAGGCAGGCGCGGGGTAAATCGATCGTCGATTTCCTACCGCCGCTGTATCAGCCATATCAAGCAGATGTTCGCATTTCGCCGCACATTTGCAACCACATGCCCCACCTGCACTTACCCCAGCTATTTCCACTTCAGGACTGTGTTCCATGTGTTCCATCGCGTAGGATTTGCCGCATGGTGAATGAGACAGACATACCCAACCGTGGCGGTGTTTTGGAGGCGGCGCGCAAGATTGCCGAGATACTGCCTCCCACGCCCCTACTGCCGGTTGAAATCGTGGGCGTACAGTGCTGGGTGAAGGCAGAGTGCCTCCAGCCCATTGGGGCCTTCAAGATACGCGGCGCGTGGCACGCGCTGACATCACTGAATGAGGAGCAGCGTCGCCGCGGTGTGGTGGCGGTTTCCAGCGGCAACCATGCGCAGGGCGTTGCCTGGGCGGCCCGGCGGCTGGGAATTGTGGCAACCATCGTGATGCCGCGCGATGCACCACAGGTAAAACTGGAGGCGACACGCGCGCTGGGCGCTGAAGTGGTGCTCTATGATCGCCCGGGAGAGGATCGCGACGAGATCGCAGCTCAATTGATCACCGAACGCGGCGGCACGCTGGTCCACGCCTTTGGCGATGCCCGCGTGATAGAGGGGCAAGGCAGTGCGGGAATAGAGATCGCCGTGCAATTGGGCCGTGCGCCCAGCCGCATCATAACCCCATGCGGCGGCGGCGGACTGGCGGCCGGGCTGGCCCTCGCCTGCCCGAACAGCGCAATTTTTCCGGTTGAGCCAGAAGGTTGGGACATGGTCGGTCAATCCATGGCCGCTGGCGAAATTGTGCGCGCACCGCCAGATGCGCCAGCAACCATTTGCGACGCATTGCAGCCAGTTGCGACAAAGCCGATAAACCTTTCCGTTTTGCAGGGACGTTCAGAACCGGGTGTCACCGTAAATGATGATGAAGTGCGCACGGCCCAGCGTTTTGCTTTTTCACGTTCACATCTGGTGGTGGAGCCGGGTGGTGCAGCGGCATTGGCGGCGACACTGGCGGGCAAAATTCCCCTGGATGCCGACACAGTGATCATGTTGACCGGCGGCAATGTTGACCCTGTTGCCTATGCCCGGATCATTTCAGGCGAATAAGTTGCAATTGACAATTAATCTCGCGTCAATCAGCTTGCCGCAGTTTTCGGGAGGAGATTGATATGCAAGCTCAAATGCTGGCACCGGCAGCGGTGTTGATCGCATGGTCATTGGTTATGTTGTTCTGGACTGCGGGTACGCGCTTTCCAGCCCTCGCCAAAATGGGCGGCGGATTATCCAGTGCTAAGCCGGGTGGGCGCGGCCGTGACCTGAACGGGGTGTTGCCGGACAAGGTCAATTGGAAGGCGCATAATCATGACCATCTGATGGAACAGCCGACCATTTTCTATCCAGCGGTTATCATTCTGGCGTTGATGGGTGCAAGTGGCGGAGATGTGTTGGCAGCATGGATTTATGTCGGCTTCAGGGTAGTCCATTCGATCTATCAGGCCACTGTGAACGTGGTGAAAGTGCGTTTCCTGCTGTTTCTGCTATCCACACTGGCGCTGGTATATCTGTCTGCACGCGCAATAATGGTCACACTGCTCAATAATCCGGGAGTTATTTCATGATCGGGATGCAAATCCTCCAGCCAGTTATCGCGCTTGCCATCTGGACCATGGTGATGTGGGCATGGATGTATGCCACCCGTATCCCGGCGATGAGCAAATCACCCAATGTGGACCCAGTGAATAAAGTGGGCGGTACGGGCAAGGACCTGGACGGCATTCTACCCGAAAGCGTTCAGTGGAAAGCACATAATTACAACCATTTGCATGAACAGCCGACGGTGTTCTACGCGGTGGCCATCGTGCTGGCTATCATTGGTCAAGGTGATGGAATGAATGCCCTGCTGGCATGGATGTATGTGGGGCTGCGGGTGATGCATTCACTGGTGCAGGTCACCGCCAATCGCGTGCTGGTGCGCTTTGTACTTTATGCCGTGTCCAGCGTGGTGCTGATCGCGCTGATCTTCCACGCAACAATCGCGGTGTTTGATATTCATTTGTAAGGTGCCGGGCCCCGGCGCGATGCCGGGGCCGAACCGTCAATCCTCGCGCGCGGCCAGGAAACGCTCTGCATCCAGCGCCGCCATGCAACCCATACCCGCTGCTGTCACTGCCTGGCGGTATGTGTGATCGGTGACATCGCCCGCCGCAAAAACGCCGGGCTTTTCCGTTTTGGGTGAACCCGGCTCGGTCAGCAGGTAACCACTGGCATCCAGCGGCAGCTTGCCCTTGAACAATTCTGTAGAGGGCGCATGACCGATGGCGACAAAGGCACCGTCCGCCTCCAGCGTGCTCTCCTCACCCGTCACCGTATCCTGCAGCACCAGATGCGACAGAGTGCCATTTTCGCCCGCGACAAAACTTGTCACCGTCTTGTTCCAAAGCGGTGTAATCTTGTCAGATTTGAACAACCGATCCTGCAAGATCTTCTCGCTACGCAGTTCATCACGGCGGTGGATCAGGGTCACATCATCGGAATGATTGGTCAGATACAGCGCCTCTTCAACAGCAGTATTACCGCCGCCGATCACAGCCACCTTCTTGCCGCGATAGAAAAAGCCATCGCATGTCGCACAGGCGGACACACCCTTGCCGCCCAGCTCCTGCTCACCCGGAACACCCAGCCATTTCGCCTGTGCCCCAGTGCATATAACCAGCGTTTCGCCAATATATTCATCACCGCTGTCACCCACCGCGCGGTATGGAGGGCCATTTTCCAGATCGACCTCTACAATTGTGTCCCACATCATCCGCGTGCCGACATGTTCGGCCTGGGCCTGCATCTGTTCCATCAGCCATGGACCCTGGATCACATCGGCGAAGCCTGGATAATTTTCGACATCGGTGGTGATGGTCAGCTGGCCACCGGGCTGCAGGCCCTGCACCACTATTGGCTCCAGCATGGCGCGTGCGCCATAAATGGCAGCAGTATAGCCTGCTGGGCCGGAACCTATAATCAACATCTTGGTGTGGTGCGTAGCCATGAATTTCTCCGTTTCATGGCGAGATAGGGGGCAGGCCAGATGATTGCCAGCCGGGCCGATGCAATTTCAACAAGTGGTATGGAAAGTTATGCTATCCAACCTATACCAAACCAGCCCACGCCCTTTTTGTTACCCTCGTTTCACCTGGGCCAAATCGTTGCAGAAATTCTCGGTCCATTCCTGCACATTGTCATCGCGCACCGTACCGATCATCGCCTGATGACGCGCCTTGCGCTCTTCCACTGACATATCCAGCGCGACACGGATGGCATGGCTCAAATCGTCCGGGCTGTGCGGATTGACCAGCACCGCATCTTCCAATTGCTGCGCCGCCCCTGCAAAACGTGACAGGATCAGTACACCCGGATCATCCGGGTCTTGCGCCGCCACATATTCCTTTGCCACCAGATTCATCCCGTCACGCAAGGGAGTGACAAGGCCGATCTTCGAACCGCGGAAAAAGCCATAAAGTTCAGCATGCGAATATCCCCGGTTCACATAACGGATCGGCACCAGATCCACTTCGCTGTGCGCCCCGTTGATCTGCCCGGTCTTCTGTTCCAGCAGGCTGCGGATGTTCTGATAGCTTTCCACGTCTTCGCGACTGGGTGGCGCAATCTGGATATAGACCAGATCACGCACCCGTTCAGGATATTGGTCAAAGAAGCGCCCGATCCCATCAATCCGTTCGGGTAACCCCTTGGAATAATCCAGCCGATCCACACCGATCATGGCGGTACGATTGCGGGTGGATGAAATCAGTCGCTGTTCGGCATTCTTGGCCACATCGCTGGCGCCCTGCGCTTGGAAATGGTCCCAATCGATACCGATGGGATATGCCTTGGCCAGTGTGCTGCGGCCTTCCAGTGTGATCCGTCCAGTCACTTCATCCACATCAGCGCCAAGTTCCTTGGCGCAATAATGCAGGAAGCTTTCCAGCCATTCAGCGTTCTGGAAACCGACCAGATCATATTCCAGCATGGTGCGCACCAAGCGTTCATGAAACGGCAGGGAAACAAACAGGCGCGTTGGCGGCCAGGGGATATGCAGGAAGAAACCGATACGGTTCTTGACCCCGCGGGCACGCAGACGTTCGCCCAGTGGCAACAAGTGATAATCATGCACCCAGACAAGATCGTCTGGCTCGATCAGCGGCCTTACGCATTCAGCAAAGCGTTCATTTACCCGCTCATACCCTTTGCCCGTTTCCCGTTCATATTCCGTCAGGTCCAGCCGATAATGGAACAGCGGCCACAGCGTGGAATTGGCATAGCCATTGTAATATTCATCAATGTCGCGGTGTGACAGGTCGATAGTGGCCGTCGTCACACCATCATTGTGCTGCAAATTGATATTGCCAGTGCGTTCTTCGCTTTCCTGCCCTGACCAACCGAACCAGATCCCCCCATGTTTCTTCAGTGCAGAATTGAGAGCACCAGCCAACCCGCCCTGCGCCCCCGCAGCACCCCGCGCCTTTGGAACTGCTACGCGGTTTGAGATGACTACAAGGCGTTCTATCGGACTTCACTCCAGGCTTTTGATAACAGGCCAGCGCAATTGATTACGCCAACAAGGGAATAGGTTTGTGGGAAATTCCCCCACAGCTCACCCGTTTCATAATCCAGGTCTTCGCTCAGAAGACCTGACCGGGTCATATGGCTTAGCATAGTTTCGAAAAGCACGCGTGCCTCTGCATTGCGGCCAGCCAGATAAAGCGCTTCAATCAGCCAGAATGTGCAGACGTTGAATGCCGTTTCGGGCGCGCCGAAATCATCTTCTGCAGCATAGCGCAGCATGAAATCACCCCGACGCAATTCCCGCTCCACCGCCGCAAATGTGGATTTGAACCGCTCATTATCGGGGGAAAGGAAACGCAGCTCCACCATTTGCAGCAGGCTGGCATCCAGATAATCGCTTTCAAAGCTGGCACCGTAATGGCCGCCCTCTTCACCATTTTCGACCCAGGCCGCTGTTTCGATCTTGTTGCGAATGGCATCGGCACGTTCGCGCCACAAATCGGCACGATCATGCTTGTCCAGAAATTGGGCGACATTGGCCAAACGGTCGCAAGCAGCCCAGCTCATTACCGCGGAATAGGTGTGCACTTCCTGCCGTGTGCGGAATTCCCACAGTCCGGCATCGGGCTGATCGTGCATCTTCCAGGCCATTTCCCCGACCTGTTCAAGACTTTCGAAATCGCGATCATCAGCCATGCGCAGCAAACGCCGATCGATAAAACCCTGTACCGTTGGCAGCACGATCTGGCCGTAACAATCATGTTGAATTTGTTTATAGGCAGCATTGCCGCGCCTGACCGGGCCCATGCCGCGATATCCGGCCAGATAGACTGCGGTTGTTTCATCCAGCTCGCTTTCGCCCATCACGGAATAGAGCGGCTGGATCATGCCCCCCTTGGCAGAGTCCACGATATTGCGCAGATAGCTGAGATATTTTTCCAGCACGTCCAGCGCGCCCAGCCGGTTCAACGCCTGCACGGTATAATAGGAATCGCGTATCCAGCAGTATCGGTAATCCCAATTGCGTTCCGAATGCGGAGCCTCGGGGATAGAAGTCGTCAGCGCAGCAACGATGGCACCGGTTTCTTCATGCTGGCATAGCTTCAGGGTGATCGCACAACGGATCACCTCATCCTGCCATTCAAATGGCGTTGCCAATCCGCGCACCCATTGTTGCCAATATTTGCGCGTGGACTGTTCCATCCGCCGCACTTCCACACGCAAATTCCCGGCGAAACTTTCATCCGGCCCCAGAAAGAAATGCGTATCCTGTTCGATCCTGAAAAAACGCTTTTCCAGAACATAGCCAACCGGCGCATCGGTGCTGAGCCGCAAAGCCTGTGATCCCACCAGATAGCGGATGTGATTGGTGCCATTGGTGGTTTCGGCCAGACTGGCACCATAAGCCTTCATCGGGTGCAGAACCACGCGCACACGTGGATTACCAGCTATGGGCCGCACTATCCGCGCGTAGGCAATGGGGCGATACATACGCCCCTGCCCTTCATAGCGGGGGCAGAAGTCCAGAACTTCAAGCGCGCTGCCGTCTTCGGCCTCCAGTCGCGTCACCAGAATTGGCGTGTTGCGAATATATTGCTGGCTGGCACTGATCTGCCCCTCCAGCTCAATACGCCAAACGCCCACATCTTGCTGAGCATCATTGAGAAGCGAGCAGAACACTGGATCGCCATCGACCCGCGGAATACAGCCCCACACCAGCGCGCCTGTATCGTCAATCAATCCGCTGACCTGGCAATTACCGATGGGCCAAAGTTCCAGATTGGGCATCTTTTCGCTTTCCATCATAAGCCCAGCCATTCTCTAACAGAGGAAACACCGGGGAGAGAATATTGCGCCAGGCTGCCGGGCCGGTGGCCAACCAGCACGCTTGACCCGCCCAACGCATGGCAGGCGGCAAATCCATCTTCATCTGTCAGATCATCACCAATAAACCATGGTATTGCCCCGGCAAAAGGTTCCTGCGCCATAAAGGCATGAACGGCACTGCCCTTGTCAGCGCCGGGCTGCACCAGTTCAACCACGCATTTGCCAGTCTTAACAGTCAGCCCTTCTGAAGCTGCTATTTCACGAGCAAAGGTAAGAGCAGGTTCGGCGAGGCCCGGATTGCTGCGGAAGTGCAGCGCACCACCATGCGTCTTTACCTCATAATCAAGTCCGCAATCGGTAGCAAAGCCCTGCAACTGGGCAACAACAGCATCGGAAAGCCCCTTTGGCTCTGCCCCCAACCATCTGCCATCAGCCCATTGGCACGCGGCCCCGTGTGACCCGGCGCGGGCAATTTCGACCTTACCCAAATATCGTGCAATATCCTCCAGCGATCGCCCGCTGACCAAAGCGGCGCGATTGCCAATCTTCTGGTCAAGGATTTCCAGCGCCCTGCCCAGATCCACAGGAACATCTATCGCATCCGGTGCCGGCGCAATCTCAACCAGTGTCCCGTCAAAATCCAGGAACAGGGCAATGGCCCCGCCAGCAATAAGCGCGGCAAGTGGCGGCGGATTTGGCAGCGCGTCACTTTCAGCCATGGATCAAGGCATAAAGACTATGTCGCGCAGGTCAAAGGATCATTTCGCACCTGCAGCATATTTTGCCACAGGCATATCGGCGCAAGGCGGCTATGCAATGGTCGCGCTGGCTTCCATAACCATGCGGCCATCAGCACCCAGAATGGCAAGGGTAATGCCCTTCTCATCAGGCCGGCCGCACAGCAGCAGTGGTTCATTGGCAAAGGCAGGCGCCTTGCCGCGGAAGGCAAATGTCGCCAGCTGGTTTCGGCCCAGTTCACGGTCACACAGATCCAGCAACAATGTTGCCATCAATGGGCCATGGACCACAAGGCCGGGATAGCCTTCCTCATTGCGCGCATAAGGCGCATCGTAATGGATGCGGTGGGTGTTGAAGGTAAGTGCGGAATAACGGAACAGCAGCGCGCTGGATGGGGCAATCGGACGCTGCCATTCCCATCCTTCGCCTCTGTCGGGCGCGGGTTCGGGAAAGGGTTTCGGTTCCGGCACGGGCTGGCTGACTTCCACCGCCTCTCGATAAACGACAGTCTGCTTTTCGCGCAGGGCAAGCGTGCCATCGGCTTCAATATCGTGCTGGATATTGACGAACAGCAAGGGCCCGCTGCCACCCGACTTTTCAACCATGTCGATCATGCGCGATGTACGCTGAACGCGTGCCCCCACTGTGATGGGCGCGAAAAACTCCACCGCGCTGGATGCCCACATCCGCCGTGGCTGTGCAATGGCAGGCAGGAAGGCGATCTTTTCAGGGTGCCCATCAAACCGCAAATCAGCGGTCGCCGTATCCGGCGTGGTTAGGCACCAGTGAATGCCCTGTGGAGCTTCCGCGTCAAACACATCGCGGTCCAGCGTCGCGGCAAAGCGTTCTGCCAGTGCCGGGGTCAGCTTATCTTCACGCACTTCGATGCTCATTACGGGGTCTTTCTCTCAACCGGGGACGCGCCACCGATTGCAGGATGAATGCGTCCCCGCAAGGGCAAGATGAGAGAAATGGTAGGCGGTTATTCCTCGTTCGCGCTTTTGACGGTGGCCAGCAAAGCCTCCACCTGCACCTGATCACCGGCTTTGACCGACAGCCCCTCCACCACGCCATCAAACGGCGCAGTCAGCGCATGTTCCATCTTCATCGCTTCGAGCACCATCAACCGCTGGCCTGCGGTGACGGCGTCACCGTCGGCGACATCGACCGCGATAACCTTGCCCGGCATAGGGGCAATAATGTCGCCATCATGCGCGTGGTGATGGCCAGTGCCGCGTTCCATTCGATCAAATGGCAAAGCGCGTCCTGCAGAAAAGATTACGATACGCTCATCTTCTACCAGCGCGGAAAACGCTTCAGCGCTGTCGCCCTGGCCTGCAATAACCACGGGGCTACCGAAATCGTTCGCGATCAAGTGTGCCGTGCCATCGTCAACAATGGTCCGCGTTTCGCCCCGAAAACTTAGCGTTGCGTGCATTGTAGCAGGTGCGTTGAGCCTGAAGCCCTGAGGCAGATATTCGGATTCGGGCGACCGGTCAGCTAGCACGAATTGCGAAGCCGCTGCCCATTCGAGTTCGCCTGGAATATCCTCAACAATCAATTGATCTTCAAGGCGGGCGATAAAGCCAGTGTCGAGCTTCACATTACGAAATTCGGTATGGTCGGCTGTGCGACGCAAGAAGGCGGCATTGGTCTTGATCGGCCAGACCTGCAGTGCATCTAGTGCGTCGATAAGGCCATCGATAGCACCGCTGCGATCATCACCATGAGCAATGACCTTAGCAATCATCGGATCATAGAATGGCGAAACTTCTGCTCCCTGCTGCACCCCGGTATCGATGCGATAGGCAAGGCCGAAGTTCAGCTTTTCCAACCGCCCCGTACTCGGCAAAAACCCCTTCGCCGGATCCTCTGCATAAAGCCGCGCTTCCATCGCCCAGCCGTCGATGCTCAGCTCCTCCTGCCTCAGCGGGATCGGCTCACCGCTCGCAACACGCAGCTGCCATTCGACCAGATCGACCCCGGTGATTTCCTCGGTCACCGGGTGTTCGACCTGAAGCCGGGTGTTCATCTCCATGAAGAAGATGCGGTCCGCGCGCAGGCCCTCGCTGGCATCGGCGATAAATTCGATCGTGCCCGCGCCTTCATAATCGACCGCCTTGGCGGCGCGCACAGCGGCGGCGCAGATCGCCTCGCGCGTTTCTTCGTCCATGCCGGGGGCGGGCGCTTCTTCGATCACCTTCTGGTGGCGGCGCTGGAGCGAGCAATCGCGTTCGAACAGGTGGACGACGTTGCCGTGGCTGTCGCCGAAGACCTGCACTTCAATGTGGCGGGGCGAAGTGATCCACTTTTCCAGCAGCACTTCATCATTGCCGAAGCTCGCCTTGGCCTCGCGCCGACAGCTTTCGAGATCGGCTTCGAAGTTCTCCGGCGCGTCTACCTTGCGCATCCCCTTGCCGCCACCGCCCGCCACCGCCTTGATCAGCACGGGATAACCGATGGCATCAGCCTCTTTTGTCAGGCGTTCAACCGACTGATCCGGCCCCAGGTAGCCCGGCGTCACCGGCACACCTGCGGCGATCATCCGTTCCTTGGCCGCATCTTTCAGCCCCATAGCCTCAATACTGGCGGGCTTCGGCCCGACCCAGATCAGGCCCGCATCGATCACGGCCTGCGCAAAACCGGCATTTTCTGACAGGAAACCATAGCCGGGGTGGATCGCCTCGGCCCCGGTCGCCTTGGCGGCGGCGATGATCTTCTCACCGACCAGATAGGATTCAGCAGCGGGCGACGGACCGATATGCACCGCCTCATCGGCGCTGCGCACATGCAGCGCCTTGGCATCGGCATCCGAATAGACCGCGACCGTGGCGATCCCCATGGCCCGCGCGGTGCGCATGATCCGACAGGCAATTTCGCCACGATTGGCAATAAGAAGTTTCTGAATCATGGCCATCACATCCTGAACACGCCAAATGCGGGATGTTCGGCAATCGGAGCCTCCAGCGTCGCCGCGAAGGCAAGCCCCAGCACATCGCGGGTCTGCGCGGGGTCAATCACGCCATCGTCCCACATGCGCGCGGTGGCGTAATAGGGATTGCCCTCATCCTCATATTTCTGGCGGATCGGGGCCTTGAAGGTCTCAGCCTCTTCATCGGACCATTTATCGGCATCGCGATGTACGGTGGCGAGCACCGATGCGGCCTGCTCCCCGCCCATGACCGAAATACGCGCATTGGGCCAGGTGAACAGGAAGCGCGGGGAATAGGCGCGCCCGCACATACCGTAATTGCCCGCGCCGAAGCTGCCGCCGATCACCACGGTGATCTTGGGCACAGAGGCGGTGGCAACCGCAGTCACCAGCTTGGCGCCGTGTTTGGCAATGCCTTCTGCCTCATATTTCCCGCCGACCATGAAGCCGCTGATATTCTGCAGGAACAGCAGCGGGATGCGGCGCTGGCAGGCCAGCTCAATGAAATGCGCGCCCTTTTGCGCGCTTTCAGAAAACAGCACGCCATTATTGGCAAGGATCGCCACCGGCATGCCCCAGATATGGGCAAATCCGCACACCAGCGTGCTGCCATAATGCTGTTTGAATTCGTGAAATTCGCTGCCATCGACCAGCCGCGCAATCACCTCATGCACATCATATGGTGCGCGCACATCATCGGGGATCAGCGCATAGAGATCATCCGCATCGAATTTGGGCGAGCGCGGGTCTTTCATCCCGTTCGTGTCGAGCGAAGTCGAGACACAACCAAGCCCACGGTTCTCGACTGCGCTCGAACCGAACGGCGAGGAGAGGTGCGAAACGATATCGCGCACAATGGTCAGCGCGTGTTCGTCATTCTCTGCCAGATGGTCAACCACGCCGGACTTCTTGGCATGGAGATCGCCACCACCCAGATCCTCCGCCGTAATCTCCTCGCCCGTCGCGGCCTTCACCAGCGGCGGCCCGGCAAGGAAGATGGTGCCCTGTTCGCGCACAATCACGGTCTCGTCGCTCATCGCGGGAACATAGGCCCCGCCCGCAGTGCAAGAACCCATCACGCAGGCGATTTGCGGGATACCGCGCGCGCTCATATTGGCTTGATTGTAGAAGATGCGCCCGAAATGGTCGCGATCAGGAAACACCTCTGCCTGATAGGGCAGGTTCGCGCCTCCACTATCGACCAGATAGATGCAGGGCAGGCGGTTTTCCTGCGCGATTTCCTGCGCGCGGAGGTGCTTCTTCACCGTCATCGGATAGTATGACCCACCCTTCACCGTTGGATCATTGGCGGCGATCATCACCTGCCTGCCAGAGACGCGCCCGATCCCGGCGATCATGCTCGCGCCGTTGACGTCGCCTTCATACATACCGTTTGCGGCAAGCTGGCCGATTTCCAGAAAAGGCGAACCCGGATCGAGCAGGCGTTCCACCCGGTCACGCGGCAGTAGTTTACCACGTGCGACATGTCGTTCGCGGTGGCGCTCCGCCCCGCCCAGCGCAGCCTGCGCCACATGTGCGCGCAGATCGTCAGCCAGCGCCTTGTTATGGGCATAGCGCGCCTTTGCCTCCGGGCTTTCGCGGTCGAGCTTGCTGGTGAGCGTGGGGGCCGACATCAGCCTGCTGCCCCGATCAATTCACGCCCGATCAGCATGCGGCGGATTTCATTCGTCCCCGCGCCAATATCCAGCAGCTTGGCATCGCGCAGATAGCGTTCAACCGGCCAATCCTTGGTATAGCCTGCCCCGCCCAGTGCCTGCACCGCCTCAGCCGCGACCTTGAAGGCATTTTCCGATGCCAGCAGGATGCAGCCCGCCGCGTCAAAGCGCGTCGTCTGCCCCGCGTCACACGCCTTGGCCACGGCATAGGTATAGGCGCGCGCCGATTGCAGCGCGACATACATATCCGCCACCTTGGCCTGCATCAGTTGAAAGGCGCCGATGGGTTTGCCGAACTGCTTACGTTCACGCATATAAGGTATCACCACATCCAGGCATGCCTGCATGATGCCCAATTGCAATCCGGCCAGCACCACACGTTCATAATCAAGGCCAGACATCAACACACCGACACCGCCGTTAAGCGGCCCCATCACGCGATCTTCCGGCACAAAGCAATCGTTGAACACCAGTTCTGCCGTGGGGCTGCCGCGCATCCCCATCTTGTCAATCTTCTGGCCGATGGAAAAACCTTCATCGTTTTTTTCAATAAGGAAGGCAGTGATGCCGCGAGATCCGGCAGCACCATCTGTCTTAGCATAGACCACCAGCACATCTGCATAGGTGGCATTCGTGATCCAGAATTTGGTGCCATTGAGAACATAGCCGCCCGGCGCGGGGTCCGCCTTCAGCTTCATGCTGACCACGTCCGACCCGGCGCTGGCTTCAGACATGGCGAGCGAGCCGACGTGTTCCCCGCTGATCAATTTGGGCAGATATTGCGCTTTCTGATCATCATTGCCCCAACGGCGGATCTGGTTGACACAAAGGTTGGAATGCGCGCCATAGGAAAGCCCAACACTGGCGCTGGCGCGGCTCACCTCTTCCACCGCAATAACATGTTCCAGATAGCCCAAGCCAAGGCCACCATCCGCCTCATCAACGGTAATGCCGTGCAAGCCAAGTTCGCCCATCATCGGCCACAATTCTTGCGGAAACCAATCCTCGCGGTCAGCCTTTTCTGCCAAAGGCTGGATCTGTTCATCGGCAAATCGGGCAACGCTTTCGCGGATCATTTCCGCAGATTCGCCCAGCTGAAAATCAAAATCAGGGGTGGCACGCATGCTCAATCACCTCTCCCAAACATCTGCCTGTTCATACCACATATGATATAAAAGAAAACTTGGCGCGAACCGATGTTATGTATAGATTTGATCTATGATTGAACGTCATCTTCTGCGCTATTTCCTGGCTGTGGTGGATACCGGCACCTTCTCGCAGGCAGCCGTGCGTTGCGGCGTGTCACAGCCAACAGTTTCATCCGGTATTGCCCGGCTGGAGGAGGAGACAGGCGAAGTATTATTCCAGCGCAGCAGCCGCAGGGTGGAATTGACACGCGCAGGCGCGCGCTTGTTGCCCCATGCACGATCAATCGAAGTAGAGTTCCTGAAGGCACAAAATGCCCTGTCCTCTGTCACTCCTGCTGCATTGGTGCGGATTGGTGTGGCCAGCACGATTTCCACTGACATGCAGGAACGTGTGGTCACTGCCTGTCTACGCGATAATGATTGCAGGATCGAAATTGTCGAGCGGCGACCAAGCGAGTTGAAATCGCTTCTGGACCGTGCGCGAGTTGATGCAGTGCTTGGTCCGATTGAAAAATCGGCCAACCTTGAATTGCTGGAACTGTTTTCAGAACCCTATCTTATGGCAATGCCTGACACGCATCGGCTGGCCCAGCAGGATAGCGTGGGAAGCGAACAGCTGGAAGATGAACCAATGCTGGTGCGCCGCCAGTGCGAGGCTTTGTCACGCGTCAGCCAATATTTCACCGCACGCGGCGTGCGCCCATTCATGGCGGCACGAAGTGCCAGTGATGATGTGATCATGTCCTATGTTCGCGCAGGTTTGGGGATCACAGTTATACCGCAAAGCCTGGCAAGGCAGGGGGTCGCCACCTGCCCGCTGGAAGATTTCAAGCTGTCACGCACCATTTCATTGGGCTTCGATCCAGCAAGCCGCGAACGCTTGTTCCGTACAGGTATCGCCGATCGTATTTTGGGTGAGCTCAGCGCAGGCGTGGCAGGCTGAGATGTGATGCGTGGCGCGAGCTTCACACCCGCGCCACTCATAAGCAGATTACCTGTCTAGCGGTTTGCCTTCAGCTGCACAGGTCTGCAGCAATGACGATACCTTGAAGTCCGGTCCCAGCTGACCAGCATATTTGTTGATACCATCAAGAATTGCCTGCAGCCCGACCTCATTCGCCCAGAACATCGGGCCGCCGGTCCAGCGCGGCCAGCCATAACCATATAGCCAGACAACATCGATATCAGACGCACGCTGCGCTATACCTTCTTCAAGGATCAGCGCACCTTCATTCACCATGGTGTAGATCGTACGGGCAGTGATTTCCTCATCGCTGATTTCGCGCGGCGTCACACCTGACTTGGCACGGAATTCATCGATAATGGCCTGCGTTACCGGTGATGGGCTGGGCTTGCGCTTGTCATCATAATCATAAAAGCCTGCGCCTGTTTTCTGCCCCCAACGGCTTTGCGCGCACAGGGCGTCACGGATATTTTCAATCCGGTTGGGATCGCGGTGCCAGCCAATATCCACACCTGCCAGATCAGCCATCTGGAATGGCCCCATCGGCATTCCGAAATCGGTATGGACCTTGTCCACCTGCGCTGGGGTGGCCCCTTCCAGCAGCAGCTGTACAGCCTGCGTTTGGCGGGGGATCAGCATGCGGTTGCCAATGAAGCCATAACATACGCCTGCCACCACGGGCACCTTGCCCACCTTGCGGCCAAGGCCCATGGCTGTGACCAGTACGTCAGCCGCAGTCTTGTCACCACGCACAACCTCCAGCAACTTCATCACATTGGCGGGTGAAAAGAAATGCATACCCACCACATCCTGTGGGCGGTTGGTGGCTGCAGCAATCTCGTTAATGTCGAGATAGGATGTGTTGGAAGCCAGGATCGCACCCGGCTTCGCTACACCGTCCAGACGGCCGAAAATGTCCTTCTTGACGTCCATATTCTCGTAAACAGCCTCGATGATGAGGTCACATTGACTCAGCGCATCAAAATCGAGCGTGGGGTTGAGCAAGCCCATGGCCTGTTCAACCTGCTCTGACGTCATACGGCCCTTGGCTGCAGTCGCCTCGTAATTCTTGCGCATTACTCCCGTACCGCGATCAAGCGCATCTTGCGCCATTTCGACAATCGTCACCGGAATGCCTGCTGACAGGAAGTTCATAGAGATGCCACCGCCCATTGTGCCTGCACCGATTACACCCACTCGTGAGATTTCCCGCGGCTGCGTACCCTCAGGCAGTCCAACAATCTTCGCTGCCGTACGTTCGGCAAAAAAGGCATGACGCAGCGCCTTGGATTGGGCGCCCATCATCAACCCCATGAATAGCTCTCGCTCGCGTTGCTGCCCTTTATCAAGTGGCAATTCAGTCGCCGCCTTTACGGCTTCGATGCAGGCAAGCGGTGCCTCCATTCGACCAATCGCACGGGCATTCTGCGCTTTGAAGTTTTCGAAAACCTCTGGCGTTGCATTGACTCTCAAGCTGCCTGTACGGCGAACTTCAGACTGGGAACGGGCAAAGCTAATGGCCGCTTCTGCCAGCTCGCCTTCCTCAGCCAGCAGGTCTACCAGACCGATCTCCTTGCCCTTTGTCGCAGGCACAGGCTTGCCAGTCACGATCATGCCCAAAGCAGCCTCTACACCTACCAGGCGAGGCAGGCGCTGTGTGCCGCCCGCACCGGGAAGAAGTCCCAAGTTGACTTCTGGAAGGCCCAGCTTCGTCTTGGGTGTTGCCACGCGATAATGGCAAGCAAGTGCCACTTCCAGCCCTCCACCCAATGCCATGCCATGGATGACAGCCACGACGGGTTTGGAGCATGCTTCGATCCGGTCAACCACTTCAGGCAGCCAGGGTTCCACAGGGGCTTTGCCAAATTCGCTAATGTCCGCACCGCCCGAAAACAGCTTGCCAGACCCGCGAATTACCACCGCCTTGATTGCGGCATTGGCATCTGCATCCTCGATCGCCTTGAACATGCCTTGCCGCACCTTTGTACCAAGCGCGTTGACTGGCGGATTGGCGATCAGGATCTCCAACACATCATCGTGAAGCCTAGTTTCAATCATCTATCTCTCTCTCATCGGAAAATCAGGTCAAACCTGCCACAACCAAAGCTGGCAAGAACCTTTGCAGAGTGAGAAGCAGATATGCAACCGTCAACTCAAATGACTGACCGAGTGATCAGTTTTTGGGGATTCCAGTGAAAAATTGCACCTGAAAAGGTACAGTCCCGATGGTAGCGGAGGAGGGAACGAGAAGGAGTGCATAAGCCCCTGATAAACAAAGACCCTTTATTTCTCCGTCCCGAAAATACCCCCAGCGATACCCCCAACCACCGGTGGTTGCGGTAACCAGTTCATCCTCCGCGACGAACCGATTCCCTAGTATAAATTGGCCGGCATCTCACCTTCATTACGGCAGGGCTCCTGCCCCTTGATGGACCGTCCACCATGTCAAAACTCGGCAGAAGAACCGATATTTCCCACGCGCGTAAGCCAGACCGCGAGCTAAACAATCTCAGCCAGCGCCGAGCATGCCTGTCTTGGTCCCATGGTGCTTTGAGTGACCTCGCTGAACCACACTGAACACTGAAGTACTGGCCGCGATAGTCGCGAAGCGCACTTCGTGCAGTGGAATTGATCTCGATTGTCGGGTCACCGACTTCGCTAGCGCCTCATGGCTCGCGGAACGCATCACCCCTGTGATGTTCCGTCCCCTCTTCATCGTGCTTATCCATATGCGCGTCTCGCAGGATATCGATGCCGCCGTAAAGAGCGATCCCCGCAACGGCGACACCGACAACAAGATCGGGCCAGTTCGAGCCTGTCAGCATGACAATGATCCCTGCCAGAATAATGCCACCGTTGGCGACGAAGTCGTTAAAGCTGAAGGTTGTTGCAGCGCGTAAGTTGACGTCCTTTTGCTGCAGCTTCTGAAGCAGGCGAAGGCAAACTAGGTTCACCACCGCAGCAACCGCGGCCATGGCCATCATCATGATGCCGCCCGGTTCCGATCCCTCCACAAAACGTCGGATAGCATCGGCGATCACGCCTCCTGCGAGCACGAGAAGAAGAATGCCTGACAAGCGCGCGGCGTTTCTTTTCCATGTGCGTGTTCGTGTAAGCGCGAGGAGGCTCAGGACGTAGACGAGGGCGTCAGAGGAGTTGTCCAGTCCATTGGCGATGAGGGCGTTCGAGTCGGCGAAATAGCCGAAAATAAAGAAGCCTACGGCCAGCGCGACATTGAGCCAGAGAACGACCCATAGCGTTCTTCGCTTGTCTGCGGTTTCAAGATGCAGCTCGCCTTCGCCGCTCATTCCGAACCTCCTAAATCGTACTCCCCAACCTCAGTCTCACACGTGCAAGCCGGTAGCGGTGAGCAATTTTCAATCAATGAGCGCTCTGCCCTTTGGGCGCTTTGAGCGACGTGGCCGGGCAGCGATGGAAAATACGCGCCACACCGCGATAATTGCGCGTGACCAACCGCTCGGAACTGCGCTCTTCGATGGTGAGATGACGAACCCTCATCGGCCGTTCGTGCCCTGCGAATGGCATATGCGCGTGGGTATAGGCGATTGCATCGCCCTCATCCCGCCAGATACGCAGGGCAGCAGGCGCTCCGTCCGGAAGCTGCACTTCTGCGTAATAGCCATCTGCAAAGAATACCCATGCCGGACCGGATTCGCACGACGCCGTTTCCCCTAGGCTCCAGACTCCGGCGAGAGGCGCTGGCGTGACATCGTTTTGTGCCAGGGCCGGACCGACCATCATGCCAGGGCCGGCGAGCGCTACTGCTATCTTGAATTTTCTCATCTTTTTTCACCTTCAATCCAACTTCTCGCCTTGCGTCACGTTCCTTGCAGCGGACGAGACGGCGCTTCGATGGTTTCGCCTTCATCCGGAGCGGCTGCTTGCGGTAACGTCTTCCTAAAGATCAGGCTGACAATGGCGGGTAGTACGAACAGCGTCAGCGCGGTTGCGGTAATCAAGCCTCCGATCACCACGGTAGCGAGCGGTCGCTGCACTTCGGCCCCGGTCCCGGTGGCCAGTGCCATGGGAACGAAACCAAGTGACGCGACGAGCGCTGTCATCAGGACCGGGCGAAGACGTGCCAGGGCACCATCGACGATCGCCTCGCTCAGCTCCAGACCCCTCTCCAAACGCTGTTTGATGGCAGTGATCATCACGAGACCGTTGAGCGTGGCGACGCCGGACAACGCGATGAAGCCCACGGCTGCGGAAATCGAGAACGGCATGCCCCGAAGCGCGAGGAAGAACACTCCGCCCGCCAAAGCCAGCGGAATCGCGCTGAACACCGCCAGGGCTGACGTCCAACTCCCCACTGCCGCATAGAGGAGCAGCAGGATCACCGCGAAGGCAAGCGGAACCACGATGAAGAGGCGTTGCTGTGCCTGCTGCAGGTTCTGGTACTGCCCGCCCCATTCGATGAACGAAGCGGACGGCAGCGCGACATTCGCCACCACTTCGGACTGAGCCTCATCGACGAAGGAACCGAGATCGCGTTCGCGCACATTGGCGGAAACGATGACCAATCTGCGGCCCTGCTCACGCCGAACTTCCGCCAGACCGTCGACCACCTCGAAATCCGCAACGGCGCGCAACGGAACGCTGCCACCATTCGGGAGCGCGATCGGCAAGGTTCCGAGCTGATCGAAATCGTTACGATTGGCATCGGACAACCGCACCACGATATCGAACCGGCGGTCACCCTCGAAGACCAGTCCGGCTTCACGGCCACCAAGCGCAACGGCCACCGACTGCGCCACATCTTCTACGGTCAGGCCGTATCGGCCGATTGTCGCTCGGTCGAACGCGATGTCGAGCGTTGGGAAACCCGAGACCTGCTGAACCTTTACGTCGGCCGCACCCTCGATGCCATTAAGGATCGCCGCAACTTCGTTGGCCGAAGACGTCATGGCGGTGAGATCGTCACCATAAAGTTTCACGGCGACATCACCGCGCACACCGGCGATCAGTTCGTTGAAGCGCAGTTCGATCGGTTGGCTGAATTCGTAGAGATTGCCGACGAGGTCGCCGAGCGCTTCTTCCATCTCGCTAACGAGATCATCCTTGGAAAGCGAGGGGTCTGGCCACTCGTTTCTCGGCTTGAGGATGACATAGGCGTCCGAGATATTCGGCGGCATCGGATCGGTCGCGACTTCGGCCGTCCCGGTCCGGGAGAAGACCAGTTCGACCTGCGGAAACTGCTTGAGACGGCCTTCGACCTGCTTTTGCATATCGAGTGAACGCTCGAGCGGGGTTGAAGGTATACGCAGCGATTGAACCGCCAAATCCCTCTCATCGAGCTGCGGCGTGAACTCACTCCCCAGAAAGGTGAAGACCAGCGCCGCGAGTGCAAATACTCCTACACCCGTCCCGATTACCGGCCACGGGCGAGCGAGCGCCTTGCGTAGCAGGGGACCATAGCGCTCTTTGGCCAAGCGGATCGGCTTCATTTCCGTCTCGCTCACCTTTTTATTCAGCAAAAGTGCAATCATTGCCGGCACAAAGGTGAGCGAGAGGATGAAGGCCGATGCCAGCGCGAGCATCACGGTGATGGCCATGGGCGAAAAGGTCTTGCCTTCGACCCCGCTGAAGGTGAGCAAGGGGGCGAAGACAAGCAGGATGATCGCTTGCCCATAGACCGTCGGTTTGATCATTTCCTGTGCGGCAAGGCGTGTCTCGACGAGCCGCTCCGACAGGGTTAGCAGACGGCCCTCATGCTCCTGCCTGGCGGCAAGACGGGCGATACTGTTCTCAACGATGATGACGGCGCCATCGACGATCAGCCCGAAATCGAGCGCGCCAAGGCTCATCAGATTGCCCGATACGCCCAGCCGGTTCATGCCAATGGCTGCCATCAGCATAGAAAGCGGGATCACCAGTGCGGCTATGATCGCGGCACGAATATTGCCGAGCAGCAGAAACAGGATCACGATGACCAGCAGCGCACCCTCGGTCAGGTTGTTGCGCACAGTCCTGATCGTCGCGTCCACCAGAGTGGAGCGATTGTAGACGATTTCCACCGTCACTCCTAAGGGCAGCGACCCGCGCACTTCTTCCAGTCGCTCGGCGGCACCGGCGGCGACCGTGCGGCTATTTTCGCCCGCGCGCATCAACACTGTGCCGATGACTGCCTCTTCACCGTTGAGCGAACCTGCGCCTGTTCGCAGATCACCGCCCACTTCAACCGTGGCAATATCGGCCACGCGAATGGGAATGCCCTCGCGTGTCGCGACAACGGCCTGTTTGATATCTTCAACGGTACCCAGCCGTGCATCGACCCGGGCGAGCAAGGCCTCCCCTGCGCGCTCGACGAAGTTCGCACCTTCGGCTTGGTTCGCGGCTTCAAGCGCCGTGATGACCTGCTCGATTGAAACGTCGTAGCCCGCGAGGCGATCTGGATCGGGCTGCACAAGATACTGTTTTACGTAGCCACCAATCGTATCGACGCCCGCAACTCCATCGGCCGATCGCATGAGCGGAGCTACAATCCAGTCCTGAACAGTACGCAGGTATGCCGCTCTCGCCACCTCGGTATCCAGCACCTCACCGTCATCGGTGACGAAGCTTCCATCGGGTTGCCATCCCATCGGTCCGCCGCTCGGCGTATCGTTGCCGTAGGCCCCATCGAACTCGACGGTGTACATCAGGACTTCACCGAGCCCGGTGGAGATTGGCCCCATCGAAGGTTCGGCACCCTCAGGCAGCGAGGCGGCAAGTGTAGCAAGCCTTTCTTCCACCTGCGTCCGCGCGAAATAGAGGTCGGTGCCCTCCTCGAAAATCGCGGTTACCTGGCTGAACCCGTTGCGAGAGATCGAGCGGGTCATCTCCAGCCCTTCGATACCCGCCATGCCGGTTTCGACCGGGAAGGTAACCTGCGTTTCGATTTGCGAGGGAGAGAGTGCCGGAGCCTCGGTGTTGATCTGCACTTGCACATTGGTGATGTCGGGCACCGCATCGATCGGCAGATGCGCGAGGTTGAATGCACCCCAGATCGCGACGCCGAGAGCGATAAGCACAACTGCCCAGCGGTAGCGAACCGAGAGATCAAGGATCGAACCGATCATTCCTGATCGGTGCTGGTTCTCTGGCCCGAGCGGAGTTGAGGTATCAATGGCCATGCTCGGCTTCCTCCTTTCCGAGCTCGGCCTTCAGGAGAAAGGCATTGCGCGTTGCGATCTGCTGACCTTCGCGCAGACCCGACCTTATCTCTATACGCCCCGCTGACCTTGCACCGGTCGTGACCGGCATAGCCTGGAAACCGCTTGCCATGCGGACAAAGACGACCTCGCGCCCTTCCACCATCTGCACAGCATCTTCGGGTGCCGAGATTGTCGCGGCATCGGCTTCACCCGATGGGCGTATCCTTGCCTGCAAGAATGCTCCCGGTCGGAGATCAGGTGCGCCCCGAGCGAGTGATATTACGGCAGTGGCACTACGGTTTTCGGGGTCAAGGGCGGGAGTGACCGAACGCACGCGCCCGCCGATCTCGCGGCCCTGCCCCAATTCGAGACTAGCCTCGTCCCCGGGTCTGATCCTCGCTGCATCATTTGCAGGAAGTGCGACCTGGACTTGCAATCCGCTGGCGTTGACGACCTGGAACAGCTCATCGCCGGCGGCCACATAGGCTCCCAGAACAATCGGGGCGCTGGTGACCTGCCCGGCAATTGGGCTGGTGACGGCGAGAGAGCGTCCATCGCCGCTCAATCCTGCCGCCGCGGCCGCCGCCTGAGCGCGAGACCATTCGGCTTGTGCAACCCGAAGATTGGCCTGCGCCGCTTCGAGGTCCTGCCGCGCGGTGACGTTCGCCTCGAAGAGTCGGCGCTCCCGCTCATAGAGTGCCGACAACTCATTGACGCGAGCGCGCGCTGTTGCGACTTGCGATGCGAGCCCCGCTGCATCGGCGCTTTCGATCCTTGCGATTGCCTCCCCTTGCCGCACGTAATCGCCGAGGGTCTTGTTGACGCTGCGGACAACCCCGGAAGCACGCGCGTCGATACGAGCGCTCGCGTTGGGTGCAGCGGCGACGGTTGCCGGGAAAACGAGTTCGGTGACAGAGCCAGTTCGGACCGTCTCGATGCCGATCGAAGAGGCCTCGATTTGCCTCTGATCGATCTGCACAATGCCCTCGAGCGTGCGGGTTTCCTCGGCGTGTTCTTCTTCGCCGTGCTCTTCTGAAGCTTCGGGCCAGAAAGCCCAAATCGCGATAACAGCCAGAACAAGAAGGCCAATGGATGCGACTAAGTAGCTATGTTTCATGACTGTGATCCTCACTCTGCCGCCAGCCAGATCAGGCGCGCTGCAAGGGTGGCCCGCGTCTCTTCTGCTTCGATCAGGTTTTCACGAATGGCGTCGCGCGCCTCGGCGGCAGCTAGGACTTCAATCAGGGGGAAGCGTCCGTTGCGATAGCCGATCTCGACCAATCTGAGCGCCTCCTCGGCTTGCGGCAGGCTCGCGCGTGACAAGGTTTCGACCCTCGTCTCGGCAGAAAGATAAAGCGTCAGGGTGCGCTCGAACTCCAATCGATAATCGGCTTCGACAATCGCTTCCTGCGCCTGCGCAGCGCGCGCCTGCGCTTCGGCGGCAGCGATGTTGCCCTGGTTGCGGTTGCCGAAGGGAAGCGGGATCGTAACGCCGATAATGAAAGCCTGGTCGTTACTGCCCTCGAAGCGCCGCGCACCCGCCATGACCGTCGGGTCCGGCACGCCAAGCGAGCGTTCGCGAGCGATCTCGGCCTGCGCGAGTGCGGTGCGAGAACCGGCCAATCGCAACGGCAGCGGATCAGATGCATCATTCGTAGCAACGGGTGGACTAATGTCGGGGAAAGAAGACGCGACACGCCAGGGTACTTCTGTGGGCACCCACAGCGCAGTGAGAGCTCGCCTCGAAGCCATCTCGTCAGCTTCGGCAGCCTGCAATTGCGCTTCCGCTTCGGCAAGCGATGCCTGGGCTCGCATGGCCCGTAAAGGAGGCTCTCGCCCGACCTCGACCAGCACGGTTGCGATACGCGCAAGTTCGCGATTGCGCTCGACGATTTCACGCGCGAGTTCGACGCGTTGTCCAGCGGCGACTGCCGCAATGTAGCGCTCTCTCACGGCCAGCGCGAGTTCAGCGGTCGACATATCCCGGCGAACCCCAGCAATCCTCGCCGATGCTTCCGCGCTTCCGATGCGCGCGCGGCGCTTCCCGCCAAGCTCGATCTGCTGTGCGAAGCCCAGCGTATACTCGCTGGACTGGAGACCGGAAAACGCTCCGGTTCCCGCGACATTCTCCGCCTCGAAGCTCAGCTCCGGATTGGGTCGCAGCCGCGCCTGCGTGATGGCTGCGCGCGCTGCTTCTTCCTCCGCTAAAGGCCCGTAGACCCTCGGATTGACAGAGGCTGCGTCTTCCGCGCCTGTACCAACGCCAGCGCGTTCAAGCGCTTCGTCGAGCGTAATCGTGTTTTGTGCCCATGTTTGCGAGCCGATGGACGCGGCCATAAGTGCCGCGGCCAGTGCAATGCACCGCATTTCGTATCTCCTGACTGAAACCTGGCGAGCGAGATTGCGCTCGCCACAAAAAAGGTCTCGGTCAGGCCTTCGGGGGCTGTTTGGGTACGGACGGCATGCGCGACGCCAGGGATGCTACACGCAGCGGTCGCTTCAACGTTTCTCGATGCCAGAAAGCGTTTGATACGAGGTTGCCAACTTCGCTCAAATTGAAACTGCAATTGTGATGGTGGCCACCCGCGTGGTCCTGCCGGGTCTGATCATCATCAGGGACGTCGGCATCGAAGTGCTCTGCGCCATGCGCGTAGACATGGTCGGCGGCGTGCGCAAACGTCTCTCCCTGTTCGGCATGCACATCGGGCACCATCAGCAGATTGCTGAAAAGGAGCGCGACAAACGCAAGAAAAGGCAAGATAAGACGTCGCATTACGGCGCCGCTACTAGGGTTTCGGCGCGCATGGTGCAAGAAACTATTCTGGCAAGGTTGTTTGGGAGTTTGCTCATGTCGTTATCGCCTATGGACCTGGTCAGGTAGCGAGAATATTTCTGCAAGGTCATCCGGGTACGGCATCGGCGTGAAGGCATTAACGTTGGACCGTCCCGTGTTACCCCAAGGCAGCCTGCCCGTAATATTGCCGAGCGGCGCCAGAACCAGTCGCACGAACTGTCCGAGAGCTTCGCCGATCTCCCCTTGTGTGAGAGCAAACCTGAGCATCGCAACATGCGATCGAATATGCAGCCAGAGAAATGCCTGACCGAGGATGTGCTCGCGCTCAAGTGCCCTCCACGCCGCGTCACAATTGCCTACCTGTTTTGCCTTTTCGAAAGCGGCTCTTTCGATTTCGATCAACGAGAGGATCTGTTCCTTTGCCATGATGGTCATCGGCTTTCCCCTCTTTCTAGATGAAGGCGCTCAGACCTAAGCTCAGACATCGCCTGCCGCGCGATGGCGATGGACGACCGGAGGAAAAAGCCTGCCAGCATGATTGCCACGAGCAAATCCGGCAAAGCACTCGCGGTCGCGGCGACAAGAAGGCCCGCGACGATCACGGCGACATTGCCAATCGCGTCGTTGCGCGAACACAGCCAGACCGAGCGGACGTTGCTGTCGCCGTCGCGCCATTTGAGCAGAATGATGACGCTGGTAATGTTCGCCGCGAGCGCAAGCAGAGCGACAAGGCTCATGGTCTGCGCTTCGGGCGGCACGCCTTCCGCAAACCGCAACGCTGTCATTCCAAGAACTGTGATGGCGATAAGCGCGAGCGAGCCGCTTTTGATCAAGGAGGCCATAGCTCTTGTTCGCACTGAGGCACCGATCACAGCCAGGCTAAGGCCATAGGTTGCGGCGTCGCCAGCAAAGTCGAGGGCGTCAGCTTTCAGAGCTTGCGAGCCGGAGGTCATCCCTGCCCACATTTCCACCACGAACATCGTTGCATTGATCGCGATCACTGCGATCAAGGCCCGCTTGTAGGCCGGTGACAGCCCATCGAACACTTTCTCTTCGCAGCAGCCTGACATCGTTCTTTCTTCCCGAGTCGTAATGACAGGCAGCTTGATACAAGCTACAGTGACTGTAGCTTCAAGCGAAAAATGGTAAGTTTATGAAATCTATATCAATTGGAGAGCTTTCCAGGCGATCCGGCGTGAAGATTACGACGGTACGCTATTACGAGCGAGTGGGACTAATGACGAAACCCGAGCGCAGCGCCGGCGGGCAGAGAATGTACCGCGAAGATGATGTAAAACGCATCAGCTTCATTAAGCATTCTCGCCATTTGGGCTTTTCTCTGGATGCCATTCGCGAGATGTTGCAGCTACAAACCACTCCAGCGATGGATTGTTCTACGGCGAACGAGATCGCTGAAACGCAGCTTGCGCTTGTCCGACAGCGCATCGCGCAACTCACATCTCTCGAAAAAGAGCTGGAGCGTATCGCCAAAGCTTGCGGCGGTGGGGCCGCAGCGGATTGCAAGGTTATCGAAGCTCTCGGCGATCACAGCCAATGTGACACCGAGCGGCACGAGAAGGTCGAGGGGCTCTGAGCGCTCGGCAGATCCGACACGTTCAGTATAAAACGCGATCTCCCAAACCAATGTTCGTCTATTATCTAAAGAAAGACAGGCTCGGGCAGCACCGAAGTAGCCAATCCGATCAACTTGTAGTTGACGGTTAACGACCCTCGGGACACGCTAATGGGCGATGGGACGAACGACTTGGCTTTTCCTGATTCTCGGCTCCCTGATTTCGTTTGTCTGGGAAAGCTACCAGATGCCGTTCTTTGAACCAGGTAGTTTGACTTCCTACCAACAGACGATCCGTTGTGGGATTGCCAGCCTGGGCGATGGGGTCATCCTGTTGGCAGCTCATCGCCTAGCCGTTTTCATTGGCGGAGCTGATTGGTGGGCCAGCTCGCGCAAATCTGCATATTTTACCTATTTCGGCTTCGGTCTCGCCGTTGCGGTGTTGGTAGAACTGATCGCCACATCGTTACCGCCCGATAGTGTCTTCGCGTGGCGATATAGCCGATTGATGCCGATCGACCCTGTTTTAGGCTTGGCGCTCGTACCGATAGCCATGTGGGTGATTGTTCCCGGAGTGACCCTGGTTCTGGTGCGTTTTACCACAGCCAGGACCGTCTGAGCCACCATTCGACCGCCGCAGGTTGGTCGGCTACCTCTTTCTAACCCGCAGCCTTGGCATTCGGTTTGCAAGGAGAACAAAGCCCGACAGGGCCATGACCGTGCCGCCTATACCAAACAGGAGCAGCCACCAGCTGTTGATGCGGTCACGCTGGGTCCAATCCATGATGTGCAAGCCCCAGATGAAATCGAACAGGCGCCAGGTATCGCTGCGTGCCGCCCCGACTGTACCACTCGAAGCATCGACATAGATGCGTGTGGAAGCCTCGTCCCCGTATGTGACCTGCCAGGCCGGAAAAGGTCCACGAAATTCTGTCCCCACTGGCTCGTCAACAAGTCGCGCGGACTCGATCGTCGTTCGAGGTCCAGTCCAGGCGCGCAGGGCAACCGATTTCGCTGTCTCAGCCGAGATTGGCGAGAGTTTTCGCCCGGTCGCCGGATCGTGCAGGCTAACGCTTCCGTCGATCAGTTGGATCTCTGTTACCGCTTCGCCATCGAGCGAACGCATCGTCACAGCAGCAAGGTTGCCCTTGTTTGCGACCCAGGCAGGGAGCGGGGCGTCGGCAGACAGCGCTTGTGGTTCACGCGAAACGACGTGCTCGGAGCGAACCTCCTTGATATCGAGAAACGACATCAAGGCACCGGTTCCCATCCACAATAGAACCTGAAGACCGACCAAAATCGCCAGCCACTTGTGAATCTTGCTGCCCAGCACATGCAGGCGCAGCTTTACCGAACGCGTCGCCAAGCTTCGCTACCCTCCCAGCTTTTACTTTCAGTTCCGCGGTGCTCGCGATGACGAATGGTACTGCACAATTTTCCAGCCCGAAGCATCGTGCGAGAGTACCGATGTCGCAACACCATCACGCTCGAATACGCGCCCATCCTCCAGCTCGATCCGATACCCGTAAGTTTCATAGCCATAAGCCATATGCCCCATACGCGTCACGGTCAGCGTCGGATCGGAAAAGGTGAAGCTCTTGATCGCATGAAGCTCGGGGCCGAGATGATGCTTCATATAGTTTGCGAAGCTACCCTCTGCCTTGCCGTTTTCGAAAATTGCGGACGATTCCGCGAAGAGCGCGGACATCGCGTCGGCATCGCGTGCTTCCAGGGCAGTGCGATAGGCCTTCAGCACATCTTCCGCTCCCGCAACATCGTCGACAGAAGCGTCCATGGCTTGCATCGGGTGGCCTGCATGGGATGAATGATCCATCTGCTGCGCCGATGCAGCCGTTGGCATCAGCGCAAGTGCGAGCGCGGTCGATACGATCCGTGTGACAGCCTTGTTCATTTTTCTTGTATTCCTTCTCTATACATTCAGAACCAGAACCTTACGCCGACGACATAATTGGTGACGCTTGGATCCTCTCCGACGGCCCGCGCAAAATCCGCGCTGCCGCCGATGCGCCATTCCTGCGAAACGCCGACATAGGGTGCGAACTCACGTGCGAACTCGTATCGCAGACGCAGGCCCGCCTCGATCCGGTCGAGACCGGCACCGATGCCCAGCTCCGAAATGTCCTGCGCAGAAAGCGCGAGTTCGGCTCTCGGTTGGAGGATCAGTCGCTGCGTGATGCGCTGGTCGAGTTCAGCCTCGATCCGTGCGGTCACATCGCCTTTGGTGGAGACGAAAACTGCGGCATCGACTTCGAACTGGTAAGGCGCGAGCCCTTGGATACCGATCACTGCATGGGTGCGCTCGGGGCCAGTCAGATCCTGGCGGACACCGGCCTGAAAATCGAAGAAGGGTGCAATGGCGCGGCTCCAGAGCGCCTGGACCTCGGCACCCTCGATGGGCTCCCCGAAGCTGCCCTCGCCTTCCGACTTGAACCAGAACTTGTCGATATCGCCGCCATAATAGCCCTGAACATCCCAAAGATAACCGTCGCCCCCTTCGCGGGCGCGGAATTCTAGCCGGTCGCCCTGGAACCAGAATTGGATGCCACCATCGGTCTCGCGGATGAGTTCGCGCCGCGCTTCGTCCATGGCGTCCTCGCCCCAGATAGAAGCTGCCGCACGCGCGGGGCCGCTACCTGCCTCGGGAGGAGGCGGCAGCAACCGGATATCATCGTCCGAGCCCATCTGCATCGCCGAGTGGTCCATGCCCTGCATGTCCTGCGTGCCCGTCTGCCCATGGTTCATCCGGCTATGATCCATCTGCCCGTGATCCATCGACGAGCTATCGGCGTCCGCCTGCGGCATCGAGCCGTGATCCATTTCCGCGTGGCCCGCGGAGGACGAACTTGGACCGGCAGCATCCATCGGCATCGTCATGCTCGACTGATCATCCTGAGCGGTCATCGAACCATGATCCATGGTAGAATGATCTATGCTAGGGTGGTCCGTGGCAGCTTCAGGCTGGGCAGCGGGTCCGCATGCATCTTCGGCTACCTGATGCCCCATCGCGCGATGGGGCTCGGCTTCTTGCTCGCACTTTGTCTTGGCAGCGGCCTGCGGCCCGGCACCCTTCTGCTGCGCCATTGCTGAATGATTGTGATCCTGCGCCGCGGCGGGCACCGCAACAACTGAAACGGCCGCAACCGAGGCGAGCGAGCTAAAGACAGGAGTCTTCATGCTGTGCTCCCATCTGGGTTGGCAACGGTAACGATTTGAAACATACCGGCATGCATGTGGTAGAGTAGGTGACAGTGGAAAGCCCAGTCGCCCGTCTCGTCCGCCGTCAGGTCGAACTGCGCGCTGCCACCCGGCTGCACGACAACCGTGTGTTTGAGCGGTTGGCGGTCTCCAGGCGCGCCATTGACCAATTCGAAAAAATGGCCGTGGAGGTGGATGGGGTGCGCCATCATCGTATCGTTGATTAGCTTCACGCGCACGCGCTCGTTATAGGCAAAGCGGATCGGCTCGTCGGAGACGGCGGAGAACTTCTTGCCGTCGAACGACCACATATAGCGCTCCATGTTGCCGGTGAGGTGTATTTCCATCCGCCGTGAAGGAGTTCGCGGATCCTTGTTCGGCACCAGTGCGCGAAGCTTGCGGTAGTCGAGCGTTCGATGGGGAACATCGGCAAGACCGATGCCGGGATCGCCCATTCGGTCGACCGGATTCATCGACACCATGTCGAGACCCGGCCCCACCTTCACATCGGGCGGCAAGCGCGAGGTATCGCGCATTTTCATGCCCGACATGCCGGCCATGCCAACCATTTCGGTATCGCCGGAAGAACCGTGATCCATCCCCGCCATGTCGCCGCCATTGCCGTGGTCCATTCCCGACATGCCGGCATCGCCGCCCGAGCCGTGATCCATACCGCTCATTCCCATGTCTGCCATGGTCAAGAGCGGCGGATCGCGCAGGGGCGGAATTGCGGCGCGCGCACCGGGTGCGCTCGCAAGCGTGGCGATCCCCATGCCCGAGCGGTCCATGGATTCCGCCACCAGTGTGTAGGCTTGTTGTTCGCCCGGCGTAACGACGACATCATAGGTCTCGGCAACGCCAATCTGGAACTCGTCGACCTCGACCGGTTCGACATCCTTCCCGTCCGCCTGCACGACAGTCATCGGCAGGCCGGGAATACGGATGTTGAAGAAGGTCATGGCGCCAGCATTGATGAAGCGCAGCCGCACTCGTTCGCCCGGTCGGAAGAAATACTCCAGATTGTCAAGCGGTCCGTGACCGTTGAGAAGGTAGGTGTAAGCCGCGCTCGACACGTCGAGGATGTCGGTCGGCATCATGCGCATCTCGGCCCACATCCGGCGATCCTCGCCAGAAAGCGGGTAGTCATCGGCCCAGGTGTTCTGATTATAATTGAAGTAGCCTTCGCCCTTCTTCAGTTTGTCGAAAATCGTGTGCGGGGACATGGCGCTGAACTCGCTCAGAACCACGATATATTCGCGGTCAGCCTGAACCGGATTGGGTCCTTCCGGATCGACCACGATCGCGCCGTAGTGTCCGGCCTGTTCCTGCAGGCCGCTATGCGAGTGCCACCAATAGGTGCCCGCCTGACGAACTGGGAATTCTGCGGTAAAGGTCTCTCCCGGTTTGACGCCGGGGAAGCTCACGCCCGGCACGCCATCGAGCTGAAACGGCACGAGCAGGCCATGCCAGTGGATCGAGGTATCTTCCTCGAGTTGGTTGTGCACATTGAGCCGGACTGTCGTACCTTCCTGCAAGCGCAACAGCGGGCCGGGGATAGTGCCGTTGACGGCAATGGCACCGCCGCGCCTGTTGCCCGTCGCGAAGGCCGACCGCGCAACGGTGAGGTCGATATTCGGCCCGGACACTTCGTCCAGCCCTTTGCGGGCATTTCCCGCCAAGATATCCGCGCCGCGCGCCCACGCGGGCATGGCGCCGCTGAGACCAAGCAAGCCCAAGCCGCCAGCGCTTGTGCCGAGGAATTTTCTGCGATTTACGATTGTCATCCTAAAAAGGCTCCTGAGGGGTTTCCTTCCGTTACGAACGGAAGGACCTAATCCCTCAGAACTTCTCGAATTTTTCGCGCAGGCGCTGCCTTGCCCGGTAGACGCGGGTCTCGATCGCTTTCTCGCTCACGCCTAGCAAACTTGCGGCTTCTGCCTGGCTGCGCCCATCGATACTCACCAGCACAAGGGCTTCGCGCAGCCGGACCGGGAGCCGTTCGATTTCGGCTCTAAGCAAGCTCAGTTCCTGACGGGCCGCCGCGCGGTTTTCCGGATCGGGACTTTCATCCGCGACGAGAGCTGCATCGTCTGCCGACACCAGTCCAAAGAAACGTTTCGCTTTTCTGGTTCTGAGCCGGTCGCGGCACTTATTGAGGACCACCGTAGTCAGATAGGGGCCGACTGGTCTTTCAGGGTCGAGGCGATGCCTCGCGACCCAAACCGATGCCAGACCGTCCTGGACAGCGTCTTCGCCCTGTGGTTGGCTTCCAAGCATACGCGTCGCGAGGGTCAGCAGTCGGCCAATATGTGGCTCAACCAGCGCAGTGAACGCGGCTCTGCTTCCCTCGACAGACTGCCGGACCAACTCCTGCTCGTGGTCGCTTCCGTGCGAAGACACGGTCGATCAGTCGCGCGGAGCGTTGGTCAGAGCATCGGAGACCTGACGGTCGAACAAAAGCTGTTGGTCGGGCTCGAGCAGTTCGCGCATATCGAAGACATGGCGCACGGTCGCTTTCTGGAGTGCGCCCATCTTCTCGTGGACGTCATCGATCGCGGCGCTCACTTCGGGGCCGTATTCGTGTTCGGCCTCCATTGCCCTTGCGAGCCGGGCATTGGCCGCGCGCAGCGAGGCTTCCAGTTCTGATTTTTCTACGGCATAGCGGCTTTCCAAGGCTTCAAGCCGTGAGTTTTGCTCGGGGCTGAGCTCTAGCTCATCATGAACGAACTGGTGCAATCCGCCGCTTGGTTCCCCGTCGCGCCAATAATCCGATGCAAAGGCACCGAGGCAACCAGCGAGCGCTGCAAGCAGGATGGCGAAGAGTATATGCTGCGTCTTCAATTCTAGCGCCCGCCTTCCAGAAGGGCTGCCGGAGACAGCCTTTCGCCGGAATCAAAACTGGCGACAGCAAGCTTTGCCGAAGCATCGAGGTTGCGCGGGACCTCACTCGCTCCGAACCCTGCGCCCAGACCGACGACGAACAATCCGGAGAAAAGCGCTGCGCGCCGGCGCCTCTCAGCGATTACGCCCAACTCTCCAGCCCGGTGCCACACCCCATCCATGAGCTGATGGGGGTCGCTCGAACCGGTTTGCTGAGCCAGCGATGCCAGCGCGGCATCGAAAGAAGGGTGCTTGGTCATGTTATACTCTTTGTAGCGATACACACAGCTATACGCTGAACTTCGCGCAAGCCCTTAAAGAAATTTGAGGGCTAGGCTCAGCGACTGCGTATCAAGGTTATGCAAACCCGGCGACATCTGACCTTCCTTGCTCTTCTGATCGCGACCTTTTTGGCAGCGCCTCTCGGCGCGCACGAAGGTCATAAATCAAACATGTCCGATGAAGAGATGGTGATGATGGAAGCCAGCTCCACTGATGCAAAAACCAATCACGGCACTGGTGGAGCAATTGCACACAGCCATAGTGCGAGCGCCGAACACAGCATGTCGGCCGACCAGATGATGCAACAAAAGATCGAGGAGAACCGCCTTACCTCGTTCAGTGATCTATTGGCCAGACTGCATCCGATTGCAGCCCATTTCCCGATCGCGCTCTTTCTGGTCGCTGCGCTCACGGAGTTCGGCCTGATCCTCAGGCCCAGCCTGGGCCTTCAAACCACGGTTCGTTTTCTGGTGGCCGCAGGTGCAATTGGCGGACTTGGCACCGCCGCTTTTGGCTGGTTCGCAGCGGGCTGGCGACTTTCTGACCGATCCGAGACGTTGGCCATCCATCGTTGGAATGGCACTGCGATTGCGGCCGCCGGTCTGTTAGCCTGGTGGCTGAGTTCACCGGGCAAAAACCGTTGGTGGCTCAGACTGGTGCTGGCCATCATCGCCGGGGCGCTCATCGTCCAAGGCTATTACGGCGGCGAAATGGTTCATGGCCCCAACCATATGGGGGTCATGTGATGCGTGATACGAGCCTGCCAAGGGGAGATCGCAGTTTCACTCCGGCCCTGGGCAAGGTTTGGCTCACGCCGGTATACGATGCAGCGATCGCGCTGTTGACCCGCGAGCATGTCTGGCGCGACGCCGCGGTCCGCGCCGCCGACCTCAAGCCCTTCGACAAGGTGATCGATGTCGGCAGCGGAACCGGCACCCTTCTGCGTCAGATGATGTCGAGCTGCCCGCCTGCTGAATACCTCGGTGTCGAACCAGACCCTGACGTCTTAGCAATCGCCGAGCGCAAATGCGGCAGCGTCTCTCACATGATCCAGTGGCACAATGGCTTTCTTGACACCCTCGACCTCGGTCGGGGTTGGCAACCGAACAAGATCATAAGCAGCCTCGTTCTTCACCAAGTCTCCCCTGAGCAGAAGCGCGCAATCCTCGAACAAATCTCGGCGTTGCTAACGCCTGGCGGCATGGTGTTGATCGCCGACTATATGCGTCAGGAACCGCCGCTGATGCGTCGGCTTTTCAGAATGACCGTCCAACAGCTCGACGGGATCGAGGATACCCAGCCCAATGCGGACGGGCTCATCGAAGAACATCTGCAAGAAATCTTCGAGGACGCTGAACGCCTGCGAGTTTTTCCCACCGCAACCGGGGCGATTTCGCTTTGGCGCGGATACACCAAGAAGGTCCCCGACTCATGAAAATCCGGTTTTTGGTCCTACCTAAAAGGTCGCTTGTGGCATCCGCATTGTTGTTGCTGGCAGCCTGCTCAAACGCTGCCCAGGCTGCGACCTACACGATGTTCCGCGATCCCAATTGCGGTTGTTGCCTGAAATGGGCTGATCACGTCGAGCACAAAACGGATGCCGAGGTGACCTCGGTCGATACGACCGAAATGGCACGGATCAAAACCGAGCGCGGCGTGCCGCAAGAGCTCTGGTCGTGCCACACGATGGAAATCGAGGGCTACATGATCGAGGGCCATGTACCGGCAGATGCGATCGAGCGATTGCTGCGCGAACGGCCGGAGGGCGTCACCGGGCTGGCCGTTCCCGGCATGCCCGTCGGCTCGCCCGGCATGGAATTCGAAAACCGGATTCAGCCATTCGATGTGATCGCCTTTGGACCTAGCGGCCAAAGCGTGTTCGCATCCTACCCCTGAAACTCAAACCCTATCGGAGAAACACGACGAGATATCTTACGGCGATAAAAATGACGAGCACGAGAGACGGCGGAGGAGGACAAGCCGCGAGCGGGTCACGATCATCACTGATGCGAAACGCCGCCAGGATCCTTCCCCTCCAAATCCCCATGCCTTGGCGGCGTAACCGATATCTATTTGGCCATCTTTTCGACCAATGCGACAAGTTCGGCGACTTTCTCCGACTGATCGGCCTTATCGTCCGAAGCGATCGCTTCTTCGATGCAATGTCGGGCGTGAATGTCGAGGACCTTGATACGCGCTTGCCGCGCCGCCGCTTCGAGCGCGATGATCTGCTGGAGAATATCCACACAATAGCGGTCTTCCTCCATCATTTTGACAATACCGCGAGCCTGCCCTTCGACACGTCGCATGCGGGTTATGGTGTTCGCAAATTTGCTGCTTTTTTTGTCGCTCATGGTCGTTTCTCCGTTGGCCGAGACCAATCCCCCAAATCCTAGACGCTTGCAATCCTGCATCGCAAATACTATACCCCCCTATAGTATATTTCAATTGGAGCTTATAATGTCTGATACGCCTTTGAGAGCCTCGATCATGACTTGGGGATGGACGCTGAGCGTCTTCCTTCTCGCCAGCTACCTCATCTGCATTGGTTTTGGGTTGCTCGCCCCTGCGCAATTCCGCATGCACGAGGCCTGGGCGCCGTGGCTCCCTGGGTTTGAATGGCTCACGCTGACCGGTTTCATCGCCGGGGCGATCGGCAGCTTTCTTTACGGTTGGTACATCGCGGGGCTGGCCGTGCCGCTCTACCGCTTCTTCCGAGCTCGCAACCGATAGCACTGATTGCATCTCGCTATCCGCAAGCTCGGTAGCATCATATGAACGAACGGAGCCGATAATGGACCACGCTCATTGCGCGCATCAACATGGTGACACCGCGGCAGCTGACGACGGACGATACGACGCCGTTCCAGCGGACTATGAAGGCCCGGTTTACACCTGCCCGATGCACCCCCAGGTTCGCCAACCCAAAATGGGTTCGTGTCCGCTTTGCGGCATGGGGCTCGAACTTGAATCGGCCACTATGGTCGAAGAGGGCCCCAACCCCGAACTCGTCGACTTTACCAGAAGGTTCTGGATCGGCGCGGTGCTCACACTCCCACTGCTGGTGCTCACAATGGGGCCATTTCTGGGCTGGCCAGGAGTGCGCGACATTCTGGGCGAGCGCGCCACCTTGTGGACCGAATTCGTCTTGGGAACCCCTGTTGTTCTGTGGTGCGGATGGCCGTTTCTTGAACGGGGTTGGAACTCGTTCAGGACTTGGAACCTCAACATGTTCTCGCTCATCGCGATGGGCGTCAGCGCGGCTTGGATATTCAGTGTTGCAGCGATTGTTGCCCCCGATATTTTTCCCGACGGCTTTCGCGATGCCGAAGGCCACGTGGGTGTCTATTTCGAAGCGGCAGCGGTCATCGTAACTCTGGTCCTGCTAGGCCAGGTGATGGAGCTGCGTGCCCGTGAAGGCACCGGCAAAGCCATTCGTGCGCTGCTCGATCTCGCTGCTAAGACAGCCCGTGTGATCAGGGACAATGGCACCGAGGATGAAATCCCGCTCGAAGAGGTCGTTGTCGGCGACAGGATCAGAGTGAGACCGGGCGACAAAGTCCCGGTCGATGGCGTGGTTCTCAAGGGGCGCTCATCAATCGATGAAAGCATGATTACCGGCGAGCCCGTTCCGGTGGAGAAAGTCGAAGGGGACGGCGTCACAGGTGCAACAATCAATGGTACGGGCAGTCTCGTTATCGAGGCTAAGCGCGTCGGCTCCGATACGATGCTTGCACAGATCGTCGATATGGTCGCCGCCGCTCAGCGCTCGCGCGCACCAATTCAGAAATACGCCGATAAGGTCGCTGGACTGTTCGTTCCGGCAGTCATTGCGATTACCATCCTTGCTTTCATCGCTTGGGCTGTCTGGGGACCGCAGCCTGCCTTGGCCTACGCGCTGGTAGCAGCTGTTGCCGTTTTGATCATTGCCTGCCCGTGCGCTCTTGGTCTTGCAACACCGATGTCGATCATGACTGCAACCGGCCGAGGCGCTCAGGTCGGAGTGCTCATCAAGAACGCCGAAGCGCTCGAGCGCTTCGAAACCATCGACACGCTGATTGTCGACAAGACCGGTACGCTCACCGAAGGAAAGCCCAGACTGGTTGCTGTCACCGCCGAGGCAGGGTTTGAACAAACGGAGCTGTTGCGCTTGGCGGCCTCGCTCGAACGCGGGTCCGAGCATCCGCTTGCAGAAGCGATCGTCCGCGGAGCGGAAGAGCGCGGTCTCGAGCTTGCAAGCGCGGAGGATTTCGAAGCGATTACCGGCAAGGGCGTGATTGGCCGCGTGGCCGACAAATCGGTTGCGCTCGGCAACCTCGCACTCATCACCGATATGGGCCTTGATGGCAGATCGCTGAGCGAACAAGCCAATGTCCGGCGCGATGACGGTGAAACCGTGATGTTCGTGGTCGTTGGCGGCCAGATCGCAGGGCTCGTTGCCGTTGCCGATCCGATCAAGGAATCAACCCCGGATGCGATCCGTTCGCTTCATGAACTCGGTCTCACGATCATCATGGCTACAGGCGACAATGAACGCACCGCACAAGCGGTCGCGGCCCGTCTCGGTATCGATGAGGTAAGAGCAGGCGTATTGCCCGAGGATAAGGCCAAGCTCATCCGCGATTTGCAAATGAAAGGCACCAAGGTTGCGATGGCAGGAGACGGGGTCAACGACGCGCCGGCGCTTGCGCAAGCCGATGTCGGCATCGCGATGGGCACCGGAGCCGATGTTGCGATCGAGAGTGCGGGTATTACCCTGGTGAGGGGCAATCTCGACGGCATTGTGCGCGCGCGCAGGCTCGCGCAGGTTACGATGCGGAACATTCGCCAAAACCTGTTCTTTGCATTGATTTATAATGCTTTAGGCGTGCCGATCGCCGCAGGTTTGCTCTATCCTTTCTTTGGCATCCTGATCAGCCCGATGTTCGCGGCCTTTGCGATGAGCGCATCCTCGATCTCAGTGGTGGTCAATTCGCTTCGCCTGCGCGGCGCAAAGCTCTGACCAGCATGGGGCAGCATTGCGCAGTCACACCTGTGGCCAATGTGGTGAATATCCAGCCCTGATAAGCGAGTCTTTATCCAGAAGATATTGATTGCTCGAAAATTTCTTGAGGGATGCGATCGAAATATTCGTACCGGGTCTTGAAACCTTCGCCCGCCTTGAGGCGAATCACGGGGACTGTTTTGCAAACGCACGAGCACGACGACCAGACGAGCGGCACTGGCTCAATAAGCCTTCTTGGCGGTGTCGCGATGGGCACGGGCGTGATGATTGGCGCCGGTATCTTTGCCCTGACGGGCCAGATCGCGGAACTGGCCGGGCCGCTCTTCCCTCTATCATTCATCGCCGGCGCGCTTGTCACGTCGCTTGCCGCATACAGCTACATCAAGATGTCGAACCGCTGGCCTTCATCCGGCGGCATCGCGATGATCCTCCAAAAGGCGTACGGCCCCGGCGTTGTTGCCGCATCGGCCTCGCTCCTGATGGCGCTGTCGATGGTTATCAACGAAAGCCTCGTCGCTCGCACTTTCGCCACTTATGCTCTGCGGCCGTTCGAGTTGGAACAAAACGGTTTGCTGGTTTCAGTCCTGGCGCTGGGGCTGATCGTCTTCGCCTACCTTGTGAACGCCGCTGGAAATCGATCCGTCAGCGGGTTCTCCTTGGTCATGTCAGCTATCAAGATCGGCGGGATCGCCGTGTTTGCTATAGCTGCAATCTGGGTCAGCGGCTTTGCCTCGGGCGCGTTCAGCGAACCTGCCACGACGTCTAGCGGCGAGGCTCTGTTAGCTTCGGTAGCGTTCTCGATCCTGGCGTTTAAGGGGTTCACCACGATAACCAATAGCGGGGGCGAGATTGTCGATCCCCACCGCAATGTCGGCCGCACGATAATGATTTCGATCGCGGTTTGCGTCGTTGTCTATTTGCTGGTCGCGGTTGCTGTAGGCTCAAGTCTCTCGATCGCCCAGATCGTGGAGGCGCGTGACTATTCGCTCGCTGCTGCTGCAGAACCCGCGTTGGGAGACCTCGGCTTTTACTTCACCGTCGCAATCGCGATCACCGCTACGGCTTCTGGTGTCATCGCCAGCGTTTTCGCCGTGTCACGAATGCTGACCATGTTGACCGAGATGGAGATGATCCCGCATAGCCATTTCGGAATGAGTGGCGGCATACGCAGCCATATGCTTGTCTATACGGTGGTCGTTGCAGGCGCTCTTGCGGTGCTCTTCGACCTCTCTCGCATCGCCGCCTTGGGCGCCTTCTTCTACCTTGTAATGGACATGCTCGTGCACTGGGGGGTGTTTCGAAACCTGCGTGAGGAAATCGGCGCGCGCGCATCCATTCTGTTGGCCGCGCTCGCAGCAGACGCGGTGGTTTTAAGCGCATTCACATGGGTCAAACTGAAAAGCGATCCGGCGATCGTCCTCTATGCCGTTCTTGGAATTGGCGCTGTGTTCATCGCCGAGTGGTTCTACCTCGCGCGTAGATCGTCGCAGGCGCAAGCTTCCTAACCCAAGATCTCTGTTGAGGAAAGGTGGCGGCCACTCAACCGCGGCCGAGACCATGAGGAAAGTTTCATCAATTTTGAAACTTCTTCGGACGGTTTGGGTAAGAATCCACAACGTCGGAATGAATGAAACGAGGCCTAAATGACCACGAAAACTGCAAAAGTTTACCGGATGGTGATGGACGATCACACCTGTCCCTATGGAATCAAGACGGTCGATCTTCTCAAGCGCCAGGGCTTCGAAGTCGAAGACCATCACTTGACGAGCAGGGACGAGACCGATGCTTTCAAGGAAAAGCATCAGGTCGAAACCACACCGCAAACCTTCATCAACGGAGATCGGATCGGCGGCTATGACGACGTGCGCGAACACTTCGGGAAAAGCCGCTCGCAGCCCGAAGAAGGCGAGACAAGTTATCAGCCTGTAGTGGCGATTTTTGCGGTCGCACTGCTGCTGGGGCTTGGCCTAAGCTGGTCGTTCTTCGAAACGCCTTTCACTGTCCGTGCAGCCGAGTGGTTCGTCAGCCTTTCTATGACGCTGCTCGCGCTTCAAAAGCTGCAGGATGTTCGCAGCTTCTCCACGATGTTCCTGAACTACGACCTGCTCGCCCAAAGGTGGGTGCCCTATTCCTTTATCTATCCCTTCGGCGAGGCAGCCGCCGGAATTTTGATGACTGCGGGCGCCTTGACGTGGCTTTCGGCACCGCTCGCGCTCTTCATCGGGACGGTCGGCGCAGTGAGTGTCTTCAAGGCTGTCTATATCGATAAACGTGAATTGAAATGTGCCTGTGTTGGTGGCGGGAGCAACGTGCCGCTCGGTTTCGTCTCGCTGACCGAGAACCTGTTCATGATTGGTATGGGCCTTTGGATGGGCTTCAAGGCCTTTGCATGATTGGCGCCCTGCTTCTCTCGGTTGCCCTCTTCTTGTTGGCGATTGCCTCACACTTAACGACGCTTGGTGCCGCGCACAGACTTGTCGATAGGCGAACCGATCTCTCTGCGAAGATGGCGGTTTCGCTCATGGTGCTGTTCTCGCACCTCCTGGTTGCGGCCTTGTTCGGTTTTGGGTTCTGGTTCGGCACCGCGTGGGGGCTGGGTAGCTTCGACACACCGGACGCCATGACCTGGATGGACTACTTCTATTTCTCCCTCATCAACGTGACCACGCTCGGATTGGGAGACATTTATCCCACCGATCACCTGAGGGTGATCGCTGGAATCGAGGCCCTGACAGGCTTCGCCTTGATTAGCTGCTCGGCCCAATTGTTCTGGAAGATGATGACACAAGGAGAAACACAATGACCGATAAATCGCACTCCTCTCACGAGGGTGGAGGAGGCAATTACTGGCGTTTCATGGCCATGGTCGCGACATCGACCGCGATCATGTTTTTGCTGATGTATTCGAACACCTTTGACGCCGACGATCTGTTCTGGAGCGAAACGCGCTTTTGGATGACGTTCGTGATGGGCGGCATGATGATGATCGTCATGCTCCTCTTCATGTGGGGCATGTACAAGGATCGCACCAAGAACTTCATCATCGTTGGCGTCGGCGCGCTCACCATGGCACTCGCTCTCTGGCTTGTTCGCAGTCAGACGACGGTCGACGACACGGAATACATGGCGGCCATGATCCCGCACCACTCCATCGCGATCATGACCAGCGAGCGAGCAAGCCTCAAAGATCCCCGTGTGCGCGAACTCGCGAAAGCGATCATCGTCGCGCAGCGCCGGGAGATCGCTGAGATGAAATACCTTATCGACGACATCGAACAAAACGGTCCGCGGACCGAAGAACGTTTGCCTGAGGAGATCCAGCAATGAGAAGCGCCGCTATCCTAACCCTGGCGACCCTTGGCCTCGCTGCGTGCAACACAAACACCGCCCCCGGCAACGACCGCGAGGCACATCTCGATCCGCCCGTGCAAGCAGCTCCCATTGAAGATGCAAGCACCGCGCTTGCCAATCTCAGCCCTGGGCTGATGCTTCCTGAAACCATGACTGATGCCGATCTGGCAGCCCTCGATGCAGAAGGCGATTGCCAATTCCGGCTCACCGAGGTCGCCTATCCCTCATTCGTGTATGACAGCGAAGGGCAAGGAGCGATCAAGATCAACGGTCGGCTCATCCCGGTCTCCAGAGATGAAAAAGGGAACTATTCGAATGGCGAGCTTCGGGTGACCACCCGCTTGCTGGATGATGAAGGCACAGCTGGGCTCCGTATGCAGGAAATGATCGTCGTCGCGCCTCGTGCTTCTGATGAGTTTGGTTTCTGGGGCTATACTACTTGCGGGACGGAAGGTGCATGAAACCGCGAGCGCTGATCATGATCGCGCGGCCTGATGTCGCGTTAGCGACAGGCTCTCATGAGATCGCTGCAGGCGGTCCCTGCCTCCTTTCTTGCAGAGAAGAGACAGGGCGGCTTGTGAAACCAGAGCTTAGCATTTAGCGTAAAGACCAAGCATGGCTTTGTATCGAACCTTTCTGACGTTGTTCCTCTGTTTTGGCTTGATCTTCCAAGGGTCAGCGACAGCAGCTGCGATGCCTCAGACAGAGCCGATGCTGGCTTCTGATTGCGCTCAGATGATGCACCACTCGGAAAAAGGTGAGGCCGCTCATCACCATGGCGATGATACTGACGCCCCGTGTGAGAACATGTCGGTTGATTGCTTGCTGGCAATGAATGCGGTTTCTGCTGTTTGGGTGGGGAGCGATGCGCCTTCGCATGTTGTTAAGCCATTTTCCGACGGCCCTGTGTATTTGTCGAACATTACCTCACCTCTGCTCAGTCGCGCTTCTGCGCCCGATTACCCCCCTCCACGAATCTGACTTGATTGAATAACCTGAAGGCGAATTGCCCCTTCTGATTGCGCGGTCTCAGCGCTGCAATGCACCGTCATTGCCGCCGGACCTCGGCACGCACATCAAGTGAGATTTTTCCATGAAACGGTCCATAGGCGGTATCCTTGCCGCCGCCCTGATGCCAGCGCAGGTGGTGCTTGCGCAGCCAATTGGCTATGAAGAAGCCTTGCGAGCAGCGCGCGAAGATCAGCCGCTGCTCCAGGCCGCGCAATTGCGTATCGACGGCACGCGAGATGCCTCGGAAGCCGCAGATGAACTGCCCGATCCTGTGCTGCGTGGCGGGATTGCAAACTTGCCAATTACAGGGCCAGTAGCGTTCGAGTTTGATCGCCAGCTTCCAACGCAGATTGCTGTTGGCATTGAGCAACCAATCCCGAACCTGGCCCGGCGCAGAGCCCGTCGAGACGTAGCGGAGTCAGATGTAGCGCTCGCGCAAATGCGATTTGGGGTTGCGCAGCAGCGGATCGATATCGCCACGTCAACTGCCTGGATCGACCTGTATTATGCGGAGGAAAAACTCGCCTTCGCGCATACGGCTCTCAGCGATCTGCGCAGGCTTCAGCCGGTGGCGAACAGCGCCGTCGCTTCGGGATCGGCTCGTCCGGCCGAAAGCCTCGCCATTCGCCGCGAGCTTCTGGTCATCGAAGATGCGATCACAAGAATTGAAGCCGAAAGAGATGCCGCACGCGCCATGCTCTCGAGCTACATTCGAACGGACAGCCCTGCGGTCGCAGGTAATGCGCCAGCGGCCAATGTCGACAGCGACAGCCTTGAGCAAGCTCTGGACTTCAACCCCGTCATTCGTCTTGCCGACGCAGCGACCGGACGAGCAGAGGCTAGCGCTGACCTGGCGCGCGCTGACTTGCGCCCCGATTTCGGAGTCAGTGTGAATTATGGCCGGCGCGATCCTGCCTTCGGTGATGCATTCTCCGTCATGGGATCGGTCACCCTGCCCATCTTCACCGATCGGCGTCAAAAGCCGCGCATTCGTGCCGCCGAAGCTGAGGCCGCCGCCGCACAGGCGGAGCGCGACGATCGATTGCGGGCGCTGCGAGTCCAATTCGAGTCCGATCTTGCCTCATGGCGCAGCGCGAAGCGCCAATGGGAACGCGCGCGCGATGAATTGCTGCCTCTGGCCCGGCAGAGAGTCGAACTGGAGACGGCGAGCTTCGCCGCCGGAAACGCGGACCTGATCGACGTGATTGCAGCAAAGGCGGATCTAGCTTTGCTCGATCTTGAAATCTTTGAACGCGAAGCTGCGACCGTGGAATGGGCCGAAATGCTTCGCTTGACCTATGGGGAGCAACAGCCATGAGCGATGCGATCAAGAGCTCGGGTCTTTCAAAACGGACCTATGCAATCATTACAGCCGTCGCGCTTGTCAGCCTCGGTGTCGGATACGCGCTCTCGCTCCTAGGAGGTGAGAGCGAGGGTGGGATGTCGGGCTCCTCGGAGACGGAGTGCGAAGAGGTGCTCTACTGGTACGATCCGATGGTGCCGGGACAGCGCTTTGACGAGCCCGGCAAGTCGCCCTTCATGGACATGATGCTGGTTCCAAAGTGCGCGGGAGAAGCGGCCGAAGCGGGCGTGCGGATTGATCCCGGCCTGGTCCAGAATTTCGGCATCCGCACTGCAGCGGCCGAGTTCGGAGTTCTCGAGCCGGAAATCACCGTGACGGGCGTCCTGGCCTACAACAGCCGAGACGTGGCCATCGTCCAGCCAAGAGCAGGCGGTTATGTCCAACGAACCTACGGCCTTGCCAAGGACGACGTGGTGGGTCGAGGCGCTCCCATCGTCGACATTCTGGTCCCTGACTGGGGCGGCGCGCAGCGCGAGTACCTCGCCGTGCTGGATACCGGTGATGCAGCGCTCGCAGATGCCATGCGGCAACGCATGCGCCTGCTCGGCATGACCAATGCAATGATCGCGTCTGTCGAGCGAACACGCCGTGCCCAAACCACAATCACCGTTGCGGCGCCTGTGGGCGGCGCTGTTACCATGCTCGGCGTGCGACCAGGCATGACGGTGATGGAAGGTCAGACACTGGCCGAGATTACCGGCTTCTCCCCGATATGGCTGGAAGCCTCTGTGCCCGAGACACAGGCAGCAAATGTACGGCAGGGTCAGACTGTCAGCGCCACTCTGGCAGCATTTCCCGATGAACGATTTGCGGGGCGCATTACCGCCATTTTGCCCAGCGCCGATGCAGCTAGCCGGACGATCACCGTACGGGCTGAACTACCGAACCCCCGCGGCAGACTGAAGCCGGGCATGTTCGCGCAGGTGTCGCTTTCGCCCGACACGCGTCGTGCGCTGCTGGTGCCGTCGGAGGCGGTCATTCGAACCGGACGCCGCAATCTTGTGATGCTCAAACAGGATGAAGGCGCCTTCCTGCCTGCAGAGGTCGAAATCGGACGCGAGGCGAATGGCAGGACCGAGATCCTGGCAGGCCTTGCCGAAGGCGAAGAGGTCGTCACATCCGGGCAGTTCCTGATCGATTCCGAAGCGAGTTTGGCCGGGATCGATGTCAGGTCGATCGACGGAAGCATGGATATGGCATCCGACGGCCCGGCAAAGATGAAAACCTACACTGCCACGGGAAGCATCACGAAGATTGCCGGAGCTTCGATCACTCTCAATCACGCGCCGGTGCCGGCACTCGAGTGGCCGAGCATGGTCATGCCCTTCGCCCTAGCCGACGCCTCTCTGGTCGAGGGTCTCGAGCCGGGCGATGATGTCGAGTTCACATTCTCGCAAGCCGACACCGGTCCGCGCATCGAGTCCATTCGGAAGGTCGAACGATGATTGCGCGGATAATCGATGCATCGATTGCCAATCGGTTCTTCATCGTTCTGGCAGCTATCGCAGTCACGCTGGCCGGCTTCTGGGCGGTGCGGGCAACGCCAGTCGATGCAATCCCGGACCTGTCCGACGTGCAGGTCGTGGTGCGCTCGAATTATCCGGGGCAAGCTCCGCGCATCGTCGAGGATCAGGTCACGTACCCGCTTGCGACCACGATGCTGTCGGTGCCGGGCGCGGAAACAGTGCGCGGCTATTCGATGTTCGGCGACAGCTTCGTCTATGTGATATTCGAGGATGGGACGGACCTCTACTGGGCACGTTCGCGCGTACTCGAATATCTCAACCAGGTGCAAAATGAGCTGCCCGAAGGAGTAACCAGTTCGCTGGGGCCGGACGCGACGGGCGTCGGCTGGATATACGAATATGCTCTCGTCGACCGAACGGGGAACAGCGATCTCGCCGACCTTCGCAGCCTTCAGGACTGGTTCCTTCGCTATGAGCTCCAGACCATTCCCGGCATCGCTGAGGTCGCCAGCGTCGGCGGTATGGTCAAGCAATACCAGGTCGTGCTGGAACCCTATCGGATGGCTTCGCTCGGCGTCACCCACAGCGATGTCGTGCGCGCGATCCAGGCGTCCAATCAGGAGGCCGGCGGCTCGGTTGTCGAAATGGGTGAGGCGGAATTCATGGTCCGCGCCTCGGGCTATCTCACGTCCCTCGAAGACTTCAGGCAAATCCCGCTCAAATCGGTCGGGAACGGTATCCCTGTCACCTTATCCGATGTCGCCACGATCCAGCTTGGCCCAGAAATGCGGCGCGGCATTGCCGAACTCAACGGTGAAGGCGAGGTCGCAGGCGGCATCGTCGTCCTCAGGCAAGGCGAGGATGCACGCGCTACCATCGCAGCAGTTGAAGAGAGGCTGGAAGTACTCAAGCCCAGTCTTCCCGAAGGGGTCGAGATTGTCACGACCTATGATCGATCGAAGCTCATCGACGCCTCGATCGACAATTTGACCGGCAAACTCATCGCCGAATTCATAATCGTCGCGATCGTCTGCGCTCTGTTCCTGTGGCACGTCAGATCCGCGTTTGTCGCCATCGTAACGCTCCCGCTAGGGGTTTTGGCCGCCTTCATTGTAATGCGTTTCCAAGGCGTGGATGCCAACATCATGTCCCTTGGCGGGATTGCCATCGCCATTGGCGCGATGGTCGATGCGGCCATCGTCATGATTGAGAACGCGCACAAGCATATCGAGCATTGGGAAGAGGATCACCCGGATGAAGAGCTGTCCGATAACGAGCGCTGGAAGCTGATCGCCGAAGCCTCGAAAGAGGTGGGGCCAGCGCTCTTCTTCAGCCTTCTGATCATAACCCTCTCGTTCCTGCCGGTGTTCACACTGCAGGCTCAGGAGGGGCGCCTCTTTTCGCCGCTGGCGTTCACCAAGACCTATGCCATGGCAGCGGCGGCGATCCTGTCGGTAACCCTCGTGCCCGTCCTGATGGGCTGGCTCATTCGCGGGAAAATCCCCAAGGAGGATACCAATCTCCTCAACCGTGCTCTGACCAAGGTCTATCGGCCGGGTCTCGATTGGGTGCTCAGCCGGCCCAAGACCACTCTGGTCGTGGCAGGGCTCGTGTTCCTTACAACGCTGGTCCCGTTCACCCGTCTTGGCGGTGAATTCCTGCCACCGCTCGACGAGGGCGACTTGCTCTACATGCCGAGCGCGCTGCCCGGCCTGTCACCGGGTGAGGCCTCGGCCTTGCTTCAGCGGACCGATCGGTTGATCAAATCCGTTCCCGAAGTCGAGACCGTGTTCGGGAAGGCAGGGCGTGCGGACACCGCGACCGATCCGGCGCCGCTCACGATGTTCGAGACGACTATCCGTTTCAAACCTCGCGAAGAGTGGCGGCCCGGAATGACGCCGGAGAAGCTCGTCGAAGAGCTGGACCAGGCTGTGCAGGTGCCAGGCCTCGCCAATGTGTGGGTTCCGCCGATCCGTAACCGCATCGATATGCTGGCGACCGGTATCAAGAGCCCGATCGGGGTAAAAGTGTCCGGTGAAGACCTCGCCGAGATCGAGCGCGTGGCGTTGCAGGTCGAGAACGTCGCGAAACAGGTTCCCGGCGTCAGTTCCGCCTTGGCAGAGCGTCTTTCGGGAGGCCGCTATGTCGATGTGGACATCGACCGGGTCGCCGCAGCGCGTTTCGGGCTGAATATCGCCGATGTTCAGCAGATCGTGTCGGGTGCGATTGGCGGCGCGAATATCGGGCGGACCGTCGAAGGGCTGGCGCGATATCCGATCAATGTGCGCTATCCGCGCGAGATCCGCGACAGCATCGGTGAACTGCGCGCGCTTCCTTTGCTTACTCCGTCCGGGCAGCAGGTTACTCTGGGTACAGTTGCGCAGGTGAGCGTCAGCGATGGCCCACCGATGCTCAAGAACGAGCAAGGACGTCTGATCAGCGTGGTCTATGTCGACACACGGGGACGTGACCTCAGTTCTGTCGTAAGCGACCTTCAGGCAGCGGTGTCGGAGGGCGTCGATCTGCCTGCGGGCGTAAGCATCTCTTATGCGGGGCAGTTTGAGTATCTCACTCGCGCCAATGAACGGTTGCAGGTCGTCATTCCCGCAACGCTCGGCATCATTTTCGTCCTGCTCTATTTGATCTTCCGACGGTTCGACGAAGCGCTGCTTGTCATGGGCACGCTGCCCTTCGCCCTTACCGGCGGGTTCTGGCTGCTCTACCTGATGGGCTACAACCAGTCGGTCGCCACGTCGGTGGGTTTCATTGCCCTCGCCGGCGTGTCGGCCGAGTTCGGCGTTATCATGCTGATCTATCTCAAGTCTGCGCTTGCCAAGCGCCGAGGCGAACTCGATGCGGAAGACGTGGGCGAAGCCATCAGGGAAGGCGCGCTGCTACGCGTCCGCCCCAAGGCGATGACGGTGGCCGTCATACTCGCCGGTCTCTTCCCGATCCTGATTGGAACCGGAGCGGGATCGGAGGTCATGAGCCGCATAGCCGCGCCGATGGTCGGCGGCATGATCACCGCCCCGCTGCTGTCCATGTTCGTTATTCCCGCCGCATACCTCTTGATGCGGCGCCCCCGGCCCGAGCGGCCAACACAATCCAAAGGAGAAACTGAATGCGTACCTCAACCCTTATGATGCTGCTTGCTGCGCCCCTGGCCCTCGCTGCTTGCGATAGCGCGCAGGAAACAGAGACCATGGAAGACATGCCGATGGACGGGATGGCGATGGAAGGACACGACATGTCGGCGATGGATGCGGTTGATGGCGCAAAAACGGCCAGCGCTGTAGGAACCGTCACCGCCATCGATGCCGAGGCAGGCACCATCACCGTCGATCATGAACCCGTTGCAGAACTGGGCTGGCCGCAGATGGTCATGGCATTTGATGCCAGCGAGGAAGTGCGCGGCGACATCTCGGTTGGCGATGCGATCAAATTCACGGTCGAGGCGACCGATGAAGGCAACACGATCACCGCGATCACGAAGCAGTAAGCCTGCGAAACTTTTCGCACAAGAAAAGCGTCACCCTTGGCCGACCAACCACTGGCTCGGCCAAGGGTGCTTGTTTGGGATAGATTGTCGCAATTCCGATCGAAATAAGATCCGTATCGCGGCTCGATATGGCAATCGCACATGTTGCCTGTTTTTTGTGAAACCGGAATTATCCGGATAATGTGCGCGTTATACGAGGCTAAACTTAGCCATGGCTTGATGCGTCAGCTCGATAGAGGAGCAAGCCCAGTCCAGACGCTTTCAAGACCTTTTGATACGAGCGATCCAGTCGTTGACTTCGGACTCCACCCAGACGGTGCAGCGAGACCCGAGCGACCTCGATTGCGGAAACCGCCCTTCCCTCATTCTCTGGTAGATAGCTGTGCGCCTGAGGCCTACGCGCTCCATGACTTCAGGAAGGCGCAACAGCCGCTCTGATGGCTCCGCAACATAGTCAACGGCGTTCGCCGGACCGCCCGAGAGTGGAGTTTCCGGTTTAGTCATCGACCCTCCCGTTGACGTTCTCGATATAGAGTGCGTCTCTTCGTTCGAGATCATCAATGTGATCGGAGAGGAGGCGCGCAAGCCTTTGCGCTGTTCCCTTCGCCCAGCGTGGCCGCACTTCCTGCAGCCTTGAGCCGAGTTCGCAGGTCAAGGCGACGGGTAGTCCGGTAAAGAATGCGCCGAGGAAGTCGCCGACCTCGGTATCGATCCACTGGATCGCCTGGTCCGCGTCGGTCAGTATGAAAAGCGCAAGCGACAGCTTCGGATCGACGCCGCAGGCGTTCAATATGTGCGATGCTTCAGCAAGTGAGGCTGCCCGTTCGCCGGTCAGGATGCGGCGGAGCGCATCCTTGTGAATCGATGTTTGCCGGGAAATCTCGGTGCGAGTCTTGCCGCTGTTCGAGACATTGGCCGCCAGCAAGCTGGAAAGGCCTGCGTGCGACTCTTCGCCTCGGGATGTGTCGGGACTGACCAATGGATCTTCCTAAGGGTTACTCAACAAAGACTCGCGCTAGGCGAGCAGGAAGACTGTAGGAAAGAAAAAAGAACAGACAAAGAACATGTAGGATGATGAGAATCTCTGCCGATCATTGATTCGCGCATAATCCGGTCGTGGGCGCGCAATTGCCGTCCGCTCTTGCGCGGATTGCGGTCAGCAGAGCGCGAGACAGCAGACCGGAAGCGCAACTTACGGTGATTGGCAGCAAAATGTCGCTTTTTGCTTGGTCGATTGCCAGCTCGTTCCGCTTTCCGTTTTCCTACACCCAGCCTTCCGATCGAGGACAGAACATACAGCGAACACATCGCTGCCAATGTTCGATACGGAGTACCTCGATGACCAAAGCAATCGCCCTTCCCCGACAAGCGAAGAACGGAGTTCGCGCCCGCGACTACCTTCTTCCCGCTGCCATCGCTCTTGCCTGCGCCAGCGCAGCCTATGCCGGCGCTGATACGACCTTCGACCCTGCGCTGCAGAAGTTCACCGACTTCCTCGAAGGATCGGGCGGCAAGATCATCACCGTCCTCAGCCTTGCCGGCGGTCTTATCGCACTTGCGTCGGGTCGTTTCGCGCTCGGACAGGTAGCCGTGCCGGTTGGTGTCGGGATCGGTGTCGGCACCGGCGTACCGATCGTCACCTCGGTCGTGACCGCGACCATCTGATCGCAGGTCTCGACAGGAGGGCGGCATGGCCAACACATACCTCGTTCCACGGCGGCTCGACGATCCAGAACTGATCGGCTTCTGGACCATCGACGAGTTTGCGGGACTTCTTGTCCCGTTCGCCTGGGGCATCCTGGCACAGCACATCATCATCGGCACGGTCCTTTCTGGAATTACCTGGTTTGCCCTTCGAAAGGCGAAGGCGTCAGGTGCAGGGTCGAAACTGGTGCACGCTGCCTACTGGTATCTGCCGGGGAGCTTCCTCGGTTTGAAAGCCACGCCGCCCTCCCATTGCCGCCTGCTCGCAGGCTGAGGGAGGACATCCATGAACCACGAATTCGCCTACGAGGAAGCGCAGCGACATTTGAAGCAGCGCAATCGCTTTGCGGCTCTTGCCGGTGTGCTCGGTCTCACCACCGTGCTCGCAGTCGGCGCGGCGGCAACGCGCGACGAAACGCTCGTGCTTGTTCCAGTCACGTCCGAGCGGATCGCGCTCAGCAGCGGCGGCATCGAAACGCACTATCTCGAGCTCGTCACCCGCGACACCGCGCTGATGCTCCTTAACCGCGCGCCGGAAAGTCTCGACTACTGGATGGAGCAAATCCTGAAGGTGGCCGATCCGGCCTCGCGCGGCCACCTCAAGGCCGAGCTCGTCAAGATTGTCGACGAACAACGAGGCTCGGATATCAGCCAAGCCTTCGTCATCGCCTCGATGCGCGTCGATACAAAGGCGCTGACCTCCACTGTCACTGGCACGCTCAAGACCTTCGTCGGAGCACAGGTCATCGCGAGCCAGGAGCGCAGCTTCGAATTCACCTGGAACCGCCGCGGTCTCAGCCTCGGCCTTGCAGGTTTCCGCCAGCTTCCCAACACCACCGAGGAGGTAGACCTATGAGTCTCCTTGCCCGTCCCTTCCCGGCCGCACTGACCAGCGTCGCCCTCGCCGCACTGACTTTCGCATCTGCTACGCCAGCCCAGGCGGACCAGTTCTTCGAGGCCGCCGATGGCGCAACGATCGACTGCGTCCTGGCGCGCGGTGCGCTCACCCGCATCGCGCTCGTCGAAGACGGCTTCGCCAATGTGTCCAAGATGGCGAGCGGCTTTCCCTACAACGATTTCGAAGTCACCCACGAGCCGGTGCGCGGTGACATCTATGTCTCGGTGCCGCCGCAATATGCGAGCGTCCGAGTCAGCTTCTTCGCGACCAGCAGCGCGGGCCATGTGTACAAGTTTGCCTGCCGCGTCGAGGGTGAGGAAGCGAGCCAGCTCTTCGTCACCAACCCGGCGCTCGCCAAGTCCGATGCCGCCGAGTGGGAGGAAGGCGCACCGAGCCGCGACGGCGCTGCCCTCCGCCTGATCGAGACCATGGCACATGATGCGGTGCTGCCCGGGTTTCGCGCACGGGCCGCGCTTTCGCGACCGCGCCGGACGGGCAGCCTCGAGGTCCAGCAAGTCGCCGAATACGAAGGTGCCGAGCTGACCGGCCAGGCCTTCACCCTGCGCAACCTTGGTTCCGAACCCATCGATCTTTCCAGCGAACGCGAAGCGCCTGCGGGTGCACTTGCCTTTGCCTATGGCCGCGATGCGCTTGCTCCCGGCGAGACGACGCAAGCCTTCCTCGTCTTCGCCAAGGGAGGGCTCGAGTGATGGCCGACAATACTTTCCCGACATCAGGGAACCCACACGCCAAAGACCAAGGCAGCGCCAAGCGCGCGAAGCTTAATTCCGCAATCGCGCAGCGCCAGAAGCTGCTACTCGGCGGTATTGGTGCCCTCGCACTGATCGCCGGTTCGATGTTCATCTTCGGCGGCGATGATGCGCAGGACGGCGAAGAAGGTGGCGCAACCACCATCGACACAGGCGGCCTCGTCAATCGCAACCTGTCGCAGCGCGAGTTCGTTGCCACCTACGGCAACCGCCTCGACGCGCAGGGCAAGGCGATCAAGGACCTCCAGGACGGCCAGATTTCCAAGAGCGCAATCGAGCAGGAGCTTGAAACGCTGCGCGGCGAAAACGCGCGGATGCTGAGCGATGGCCAGGCCGCAATCGATGCGATCTCGGCGGAGAATGCGGTGCTGCGCAGCGAGCTCGAAAATGTCCGGGCCAATCCGCCCACCGCACCGGTTGCTCCTGTCAATCCGCGTCAGGACGGCACTTCACCTTCACCGCTCGAACCGACAACGCTGGGCGAGCCAAAAGCGAGCTTGCTGAGCTTCGAGGGCGAGAAAGCAAAGGTTTCACCTGCGAGATCGAGCGATGGCTCGCCGCCGCTGCTGCTCGAAGCAAGCCGCGATTACCTGCCGCCCAACAGCTATGCGCCCGCGACCGTGATCGTCGGCGTCGACGCATCGACCGGTGTCACCAGCCAGAGCGATCCGCTTCCCGTGGTGCTGCGCATCACCGGACCAGCCCGCTCGGTGCTCAAGGGCAATCGCCTGCTTACCACCGATCTCACCGGCTGCCTCGTCAACGGCGCAGCGCGCGGCGATCTCTCGGCCGAGAAGGTCTACGTCAAGCTTGTGCGCATGACCTGCGCGCAGCCGGGCGGACGCTACGCGGTCAGCGAGGTCAAGGGGTTCATCGCCTTTGCCGGAAAGTCCGGCGTGCGTGGCCGCGTCGTCAGCCGCGAAGGCAGCCTTGTCAGCCAGGCCCTGCTCGCCGGGATCGTCGGCGGCTTCGGCCGCGGCTTCTCGGCCAACGCCAACGGCGTCTTTGCAGGCCGTGTCGGCGAAGACGGGACGCGCGAAGCACTCTCGCCGACCGACATCCTTGCAGGCGGCTTCGGCCAAGGCGCGGGCGAAGCGGCCGACACGGTCAGCAAATACCTCATCGAACGCGCAGAACAGTATCAACCCGTCGTCGAGATGCCGACCGGCATCGCAGTCGAGATCGTCTTCCTCGACGGCGTCCATGTCAGGAGCACTTCTCAATGAATTTCCATGAATTCCGGCCGGGCCTGAAGGCCCGCGTCGCCCACGTCTCGCTTGCCGCAGCCAGCGCAGCGGCCCTCCTCACCAGCGGCGTTGCGGTGGTCACTGCCATGCCGGCGCAGGCCGCCATTGCACGCGATGTCGCACAGGCATTGAAGCTGCGCCTCCCCAAGACGCCGATCGACGCGCTCGACTGCACGACGTTCGCGCCGTGGTGCGAAGTCGTCTCGGGCGAGAGCCTGTTCTATATCGACGAAGCGGCCCGCTACCTCTTCGTCGGGCGTCTTTACGACCTCGAGGAACGCCGCGATGTGACGGCAGCGCGGCTGCTCGAGCTCAATCCCGATCTGCTCGCTGCCGGAGCTGCGCGGTCGGCAGGCCGCGCGGATGCGCATTCTCCCGAAGCCCGAACCGCGCCCGCCAAGACCATGGTGGACCTCTCAGGCCTGCCCAAGGATGGCGCGGTCGTCTGGGGCAACCGCAAGGGTCCGCGGCTCGTTGTCTTCTCCGATTTCCAGTGCGGCTACTGCCAGCGGCTGACGGGCGAACTCGAGAAGGCCGGCGTGCTGGTCGAGGAGCGCCCGATCTCGATCTTTGGCGCTTCGAGCCGCCGCATGTCCGAAGGTGTGCTCTGCGCCAAGGACAAGGCAAAGGCGCTCCATGCTGCCTATGCCGGGCGCGCGCCTTCGGTCCCGGCCAATTGCGACATCGGCGAGGCGCTCGATGCCAACGAAGCCTTCGCGCGTGCCAATGGCTTTGCCGGAACCCCGGTGATTGTGCGCGCAAGCGACGGCGCGGTCCTCCACGGTTACCGCGATGCCGCAACGCTCCGGAAATTCGCGAACGCCAAGCCGGGAGGCCGCAAATGACCCCGCGCCTCATCAAACTCGGCGCGTTGGCAGGCCTTGCTTTGGCAATCGGTGGATGCACGACGCTCGGCGGCAACGTCAAAGGCGATTTCGCCTGCCGTGCGCCAGAAGGCAGCTGCGCGCCTACCTCCGCGATCGACGAACAGGCAACGAAATCCTTGCAACCGCAAGGCGCGAACTCTTCGCCCTCGTCACCTGTGAATGGTCGCACATTGCGTGTCGTCCTCGCAGCCTGGCGTGACGCGAATGGCCGCGAGCACGAAGCGCGCGTCGTGCATGTCCCGCTTGCAGATAAACCTTCAACGGACTGGCGAGCCCCGCTTTCGACCGGCGATGTCTTGCGCGCGCTGGGCCGCGCCAGTCAGAACCCGCCCGCCGCCACCGACACCGGCGACGCAACTGGCGCCGACACCGTTACTTCTTCCCCCCAGCAGCTACCGGATGTCCTGGTTATCCCCTCCCAGGGTTCGCCGGAGCTGCCCGGCGCTTCGGCGCCGGTAACCGGGGCACCTGGCCGTTCCCCCTCCCCCGGCCGGGTGCCCCACCCTGTTATGCCTGAAGGAGAAAAACGATGAACCTTTCGCTTGCTTCCGCGCGCGATGCGCTGCTTTCCGGAGTATTCGGCGACGCCAAGCGCGCTGACCATCCGCAGGCCCATTTCTCGCTCGACATGCTGTCGGACTGGCTGCCCTACCGAATCTTCGACGAGGGACCGGGGATCTATCGCAACGCGCACTCGAAAGGCTTTGTGCTCGAAGTGACCCCGCTGATCGGGGCCGACGAGCGCACCGGCGAGATCCTTGGCCAGTTCTTCTCCGAGAGCTTGCCGCAAGGCGCCTGCCTGCAAGTGCTCAATTTTGCATCGCCCAGGATAGGCGCGATCGTCGGCCCCTGGTTCGCGCCGCGCTACGAACAGGGCGGCATTTACGAAGCCATCGCGAAAGCACGCGTGGGCCGACTCTACGATCTCGTGTGGCAATCGGGCTCTGCGCACGCACCGTTCCACGCGCGCCATGTGCGCCTGATTGTCTCGCTCGGCGTCCCGGTTCCGGGCCATGTCACCGACGCAGAGCTGACCGAATGCCGCAACGGCCTTATGGGAATGCTCAATTCTTTGGGACTGTCGTCGAACGCGCTCGAACCGGCGGGCCTCCTCGAACTGGTCGATGAACTGACCTCGCCAACCACTGCGCGCGAACCCGAACGCACGCACTGGAACCGCGAAGACACGCTCGACGCCCAGGCCATCCGCAGAGATATCGAACTCGAAGTCGAAGACGACCGGCTGATCCTGCGCACCGAGCGCTTCCGCGAGACGGGACGCAGCCGCGACGGCGTGCCGCAAATGGGCGAATGCTATCCTGATCGCTTCGATGTGCGCCACTATGGCGTGCGCTCGACCCCTGAGCGTTGGGCGCCGTGGGAATGCGCGCGGCTCATCGGCGACATGTTCACTGACAAGCTGCGATTCCCATGCCCCGCCGCAACTATGCTGTGCCTGCATTATCCCGACCAGGAAGCGGCAGCTGCGCGTGCAGGCTACAAATTCATGCGCACCACCAGCCTTTCGGAGACCAAGAGCGCGCGCTTCCTGCCAAGGCTTTCCGAGCAATCGGCAGAGTGGAAGCACGTCCAGGCCGAACTCCAGGCGGGCAAGAAGCTGGTGAAGCTCTTCTACGGCCTCACCACCATTTCGCCACTTGGCGAAGGCGATGCGCATGAGCGGACAGTCAAGGCCATCTACAAGGCGGCCGGATGGGACCTTTCCGACGAGCGTTTCCTGCAATTGCAGGGTCTCGTCGCCGCCTTCCCCTTGAGCCTTGCCGATGGGCTCGTCCACGACATGGCGCGCCTCAAACGCTTTCGGACCATGCTGTCGACCACGGCTGCCAACATCGCGCCGATGCAGGGAGAATATCTGGGCGGCGAGATCCCGCATCTGCTGCTGCTTGGACGACGCGGCCAGCCTTTCTTCTGGTCACCCTTCGAAAACAAGGCAGGCAATCACAACATCGCGATTTGCGGGAAGTCCGGCTCGGGCAAATCCGTGCTGCTGCAGGAGCTCTGCACCGCCCTGCGCGGTGCCGGCGCCAAGGTCGTGGTGATCGATGATGGGCGTAGCTTCGAGCATTCGGTCAAATTGCAAGGCGGCCGCTTCGTCGAGTTCACGCTCGCCTCGGGCTTTTCCCTCAATCCGTTTTCGATGGTCGACGATGCCCGCGCGCATGAAGACGAGGACTACCGGCTCGATTGCTTTGCGATGATCAAGGCGATTGTCGGCCAGATGGCACGGCCCAGCGCAGCCCCGTCGGACACCGAGCGCGGCCTCATCGACCGCGCGGTGACACAGGTATGGGAAGCGCTCGGCAGCGGCGGCGCGATCGACGATGTCGCGCATGCGCTGCATTCTAGCGACAACGAGGCAGGCAAGGATCTTGCCACTGCGATCGCGCCCTTCTGCCGCGGTGGAAGCTATGCCGGGTTCTTCTCGGGCAAAGCGAGTTTCGCGCTCGAGGACGATTTCACCGTCTTCGAGATGAGCGACCTTGCAAGCCGCGAGGAACTCAGAAGCGTCGTCCTCTCGGCAATCATGTTCATGACTGGCCAGTCGATGACGCGCAGCTCGCGCGCGACCAAGAAGCTGCTGCTGATCGATGAAGCCTGGGCGATGCTCAAGGGCGGCTCGATGGGCGAATTCGTCGAGACCTATGCCCGCACCGCACGCAAATATGGCGGCGCGCTTGCGACCGCGACCCAGTCCCTCAATGACTATTACAAGTCCGACGGCGCGCGCGCGGCGCTTGAGAACAGCGACTGGATGCTGGTGCTCCAGCAGAAGCCGGAGACCATCGCCGATTTCCGCAAGGAAGCGCGGCTCGACATGGACGACCGGACCGAGACGCTGATCCGCAGCCTCAAGCGCTCGGGCACCGAATACAGCGAGATCTATCTCAAGGGCCCTGAGATGGAAGCCGTCGGACGGCTCGTGCTCGATCCGCTCTCGGCAACCATCTTTTCCTCCGATCCCGACACCTATGCCGAGATCCATCGCCATGTCGAAAGCGGCATGCCGCTGGAGCGCGCGGTCGCGCTGGTCGCAGGTGTGGAAGGAGCTGCATGATGGCGCTCGAAACCACGACCCTCGTAGACCGCGTCCTGCCCCCGACACCGAAGACGGCAAGGCCTGGTCGTCAACCCATCAACTGGCTGGCGCTGTTCCAGGGCACCTGTCTCGTTCTGATCGAAGCGGCAGGATTCGCAGTGACCACGCTGCTGCTGGTGCTCGGATTGCCGCTGTTCGTGTTTCTCCTGCTCGCGGGCTGGGACCTGGGACTGCTTTTCGCCCAGCTCGGCAACCTCGCCGACCATTACCGCACCGCCGAACCCATCGCGCGCCGCTTCTTCGCGCATGACCTCCAGATCGCATTCCTCATTGCCGCGGGAGGCCTTGCCCTCCTGCGCATGCCCGCCTTCCTGCGCCGTCTCGATCGCCGCCTCAATGAAGGAGACTCAGCCCATGTCTGATCAGGCAAACTCTTCGCATTCGCTCGCTCTCAAACTGCTGGCCACTGCAGCCCTGGTTACGTCGCTTCTCTGGGGTGCCTGGGTCACGCGCGAGGTCACCAGCGAACGGGGGCAGCGCATCGTCACCGTCCGGCTTGCCGAGACCATCGGAACCTTTGTCGAGGAAGCCGCGCGCGTCGATGCCGATCCAGCAGCGGTCCAGGCAGCAAGCCTTGCCTATCTCCAGGCGGCGGAAAGCGCGGTTGCCGAGATGGGGAACGATGGCCGCGTGGTGCTGATGGCCGAAGCGGTGCTTGCCGGCGCCGCCGAGGACGCGACCCCCGAACTCGAGCGCCGCATCGCGGACAAGCTCGAACCCAGGATGCTCGAAGATGGAGAGCAGCCATGAGACTGCCACTCCGCCTGCGCCGACCCTTGCTTCTCTCGGGCCTCGTCCTGCTGCCGCTCGCATGGGGACCGCTCGATGCTTTCAGCAAAGACCACGCCTTCCTCATCAACGCCAGTCCGAGCCTGCCCAACTGGGCGTTCTGGCTCGACAAACACGCTCCCATTACGCGCGGCAGCCTGATCTTCTTCGAGCCGCCGCAAAGCACGCTTGTCGAGACACACTTCGGAGAAGGACCGCAAATGTTCGGCAAACGCGTGCTTGGCGTGCCGGGCGATGTGGTGCGGCACGAGGCCGATGCGGTCTTCATCAATGGCAAGAAGGTCGCGGCGCGGCTTGAGGTCACCCGCCTTGGCGTCCCGCTTACGCGCGGTCCCGAAGGCGCGATTCCGGACAATTGCTACTACACTGGAACGAGCCATCCGCGCGGGCTCGACAGCCGCTACGGCGAGATCGGGTTCGTGTGTCGCGGCCAGATCCTCGGCAGCGGGAGGGCGATCCTGTGATGCGCTCCCTCCTTCCGCTCGGCGCGCTTCTTCTTGCTGCGCTTCCCGCCAGCCTGCAGGCGCGCGACTACGGTCAACGCGGCGCGGTCTTCCCGGTCATCGAGCGCGACCTCTTGGAACAGATCCATTCGCGCCTCAAGGCAATGGAAAGGTCGGGCGAGACCGCGCGGCTCAATCAGGAATTGAAGCGACGCACGATCGCGCGGGTCAACCGGCCCGATCCGGTTGGCGGCCTGATCCGTGCCAGCGAAAGCCGCAGCTGGCCGTTCGATCCGACGATCACGCTTGCCGCCGATATCCGCGGAGCCAAGGGCGAGCTGATCCATGCTGCCGGAACGCGGGTCAATCCGCTCGACAGCGTCAAACTGCGCGCAGACCTGCTGTTCCTCGACGGCGATGATCCGGCGCAGCTCCATTGGGCGCTCAGGCAGGCCGCCAATGCCAAGCTGATCCTCGTGAAAGGCGCGCCGCTCGAGCTGATGAAGGCCCGCCAGCGTAGATTCTATTTCGACCAGGGCGGCAAGCTCACAGAGAAATTCGGCATCAGGGCCGTCCCCGCGCGGGTGCGCCAGAAGGGGCGTGTCCTCGAAGTGAGCGAGATCGCGCTGCCGCCCCGGAAGGCCCGGCCATGAGCAGCATCCGCGCCTTCCTGATCCTCGTCACAGCGACGTTATCGCTTGCTCTCGCCTCGCCCGCCTCGGCCGATGCCGGGCCGGGCAAATGCACCGGGCAGTTCGTCAACCCGATCACCGACATCTGCTGGTCGTGCCTGTTCCCGATCTCGGTCGGAGGGCTCGAAATCTGGCCGAGCAATCGGCCCGATCCCGACAATCCCGACCTGCCCGTGTGCCTGTGCGGACTTCGCCCCGGCATTGCCATGGGGTTCTGGGAGCCAGTGCGGCTCGCCGATGTCAGCATGAAGCCGTGGTGCTTCGTGAACCTCGGCGGGATGAAGCTCGATCCCGGCTTCGATATCGGCTTCCGCTCGATCTCGGGTCCCTCGGCAGTGGGCGGCGCAAGCCAGTATTATTCGAGCTGGCACGTCCACTGGTATGCTTATCCTCTGATCTATTGGATGGAGATCGTCGCCGATTTCTTGTGCCTCGAGCCCGGCTCTATCGACATCCTCTACATTTCCGAGATCGATCCGCTGTGGCAGGACAGCGAACTTACCGCGATCATCAACCCCGAAGCAGTTCTCTTCGCCAACCCGCTGGCGCTAGCCGCCTGCGCTGCGGATTGCGCGGCATCGACCGCTAACCTGCCGCTTGACGAGATGTTCTGGTGCGCGGGCTGCCAGGGCTCAATGTACCCGATGAACGGCAATGTTTCGGCTTCGATCGGCCATGTTCAGGCCTCGCGGCTCGTGCTCTCGCGCTTCGCGTACAAGCTTCACCGCGAACTCGTCTCGTGGGGCACGATGGGATCGAAGGGCCTGTGCGGCAAGTACCTGATGCCGGTGATGCGCAAGCAGCAATACCGATTCCAGGCTACCAACCCCAACCCCGCGACCAAGGGCCGCTTCGCCTGCCCGCCCATCGGTGCTTCCACCACCTTCCAGTCCCCCGGACAGGTCATCCCCGCCATCGGCGAAGACATGGGATACCTCGTCTGGCGCAAGAGGAATTGCTGCGCATTATGAGAAACGCCTTCCCCCTGCTTGTCGTTATCAGCCTGGCGACAGCCGCCGCCTTTGCCGCCGCTTCGGCGCAGGAGAGTTCGCCCGAGCTCGATCTTGCCGAGATCCGCGCACGCGCCAGTGAGCATACTGCCGATGCCGAAGCGCTCGCCACATCGGTGAGGACGAAAGCCGATGCGCTGGCAGAAGACGCGCGCGCAGCACAGCAGACTGCATTCGAAAACCGCGCCGCGTATGCAGCAACTGCAAAGGCGACTGCCGATACAGGCCCGCTCGATCTCGATGGCATGATCCGCGCTCAGGCTGATGCGGAAGTGGCGGCGATGGGCGAGACGCCCCGGTTCATTGCCTTTGCCTCGCTTGGAATGCCCGAGCCCTCATTGAAGGCGCTCGTTCGCGATGTCTCGAGGGCCGGCGGCGTGACCGTGCTGCGCGGGTTCCCGCAAGGCGACAGCGCCCGCTTCAAGAAACGCATCGCCGCGATCTGGAGCGATGGCAGCGAAGCCGGTGCGCTCGGGATCGACCCGCGCCTCTTCCGCGCTTTCGATATCGAGGTCGCTCCGAGCTTCGTGATGATCGCGAGCGACTTCGCCACCTGCGACGGGTTCGACTGCAGCGATATCCTCCCGCCGCACGACCGCATTGCAGGCAATATCAGCGTGGCCGAAGTGCTCGACACCTTTGCTTCGGGAGGCGGCCCGGGCGCGCAGCTTGCACGCATGCATCTCCGCCGCCTCGAAGGAGTGAGGCCATGAAGTTTACACAATCGCTTCGCCTGGCGTTGCTCGCTCTTCTCGCGGCCGCCGCGCCCCTCTCCGCGCAGCAGCAGGACGCGCGGGCTGACGGCAAGGCCTTTGGCGAAAGCCTGCGCGGCGAAGCGCAGGCAGCTGCCAGATCGCAGCCCGATGCATCCACTCTCCCCAACTACGATCGCAATGCCGTGCGTGACCTTGAAACGCTTGCCGATGATCCCGACCGGATCGAGAGCAATGCAGCGGCGGCAGCCACCGGACACCAGGGCTATCGCGCCATGCGCGACAGCATCGCCAACCGCGCGCGTTTCGACAGCCAAGACATTGAAGACGTGATCGCGCGAAGCCTCGCGATCAACAAGACGCCGCTGGACTACACCAGCGGCATGGATATCTCGGGCGGTCAGGGTAATTGCGTCCCGCTGCCGCCCGGCTCGGGCTCGGCGGGAACCTACACCGCGACCTGCAACACCGGCACGCGGATCGACCAGTCGGCGGGCCAATGCGCGGTATCGCTTGTCGCCAATGTGACCCAGCGCCAGCAATGGCACTACCTCTGCAACGACACTGGCATTTACCAGGGCCTCCCATGGTGCTCGGCATTTGATGGCGGCTCGTGCCGCATAACCGGCTATCGCCCCGGCCCGTGTCTCCAGTGGTGGGACAACGGGTTCAACCGCTTTTGCTCCGAGCCGGGCGATCCGATCGCCGAGATTTCCTGCGATGCGCCCGACCCTCGTTACACGCACTATGCGGTGACCACCGACAGCACGGTTGATACCGTTCCCGACGAGAGCCAGTGCACGGGCTTTGCTGACAATGGCGATTGCACGCTCGACGCCGAGATCTGCACCGATGCCGATCCGCAGACCCGCATGGTCGATGGCGTATCGGTCACCCGGCCGTGCTGGGAATGGCAGCGCAGCTACACCTGCACCTCGCGCGAAGCGGCGACCGACTGCTCGGACATCGAAAGCCAGGGCACCTGCCGGTTCATCCGCGAGGAATGCCTTACCGACGAACTCCCGTGCGAGACCTGGGAGCGCATCTACGAATGCCCGCTGCCCGATACCGAGAGCACAACGCAGTATGTTTGCGATGGCGATGTCTATTGCATCGATGGCAGCTGCGAGACGATCGAGCGCACCGCCAATGATGAGTTCAAGGATGCGGTCACCGCGCTCCATGCGATGGACGAAGCGCGCGGGCAGTTCGATCCGAACACGCTGACGCTGTTCCGGGGAACGCGCAACACTTGCTCGTCCAAGGTCTTCGGCGTTCTCAATTGCTGCAAGGGCAAAGGTTTTCCGCTCATCCCGGGGATCAGCCTGCTGGTCGCGCTCGGCTGCGACCGCGAGGAAGTGCTGCTCCACCAACGCGATGCGCAGGGTCTGTGCGCCTATGTGGGCACATACTGTTCGAAGAAGTTCCTCGGCGTCTGCCTGACCAAGAAGAAGGCCTATTGCTGTTTCGAGAGCAAGCTCTCGCGCATCCTGCAGGAACAGGGCCGGGCGCAGCTCCCCAAGCCCTGGGACAAGCCCAAGGAAGAACAGTGCGAGGGCTTCACCCTCGACGAATTCGCGCAGCTCGATCTTTCCCGCATGGATTTCAGCGAAGTCTATGCCGAGTTCACCGAGGCCGCGCGGCTGCCCGACGAGCTCGAGACCAGCATCCTCATCCAGCAGAAGATTGAGGACTATTACGCAAGGGGCGGCCAATGACCCATCTCTATCGCATAGCTGCGCTGGCCTTTTGCCTGAGCGCCCTTCCCGTGACCTCAGCCTATGGCCAGGGTCGGCAAGTCACCTCATCAACCAACTCGGCCGATACGCTCTACTGCGAAGAGCGCAAGCTTGGCTATTGGTTCTACTGCGTCAAACCCGCTCCCGAAGAAGAGCCGCAACAGCCCGAAGCCGAACCTGTCCCGGCGACGCAGGAACTCGATGCGATCACCTCTGAACTGCGCGAGTTGAAGGCGCGCGCAATCCTCTATCCAACTGAAGCAAATGTCGCAGCCTATATTCGTTTCCAGCGCGCGCAGCTCGACCGCGCCTCACTCTTCTCCGATGTCTGGCAGCGCGCGATCTGGCAGGACCCCGAACTCGACTACACGCTTGAACGCCCCGTCGGAGCGGTCGCCAAGAAGCAGTGGCAGGATGCCCGCAGCGCGGAGCGCGACAACGTCATGGCGACGCTGTCGCAGCGCTACGGCCTGTTCTATTTCTTCAGCGCCACCTGCGGCCCGTGCGAAGTGATGAGCCCGATTGTCAAAGGTGTGGCCGGCCGCTGGGGCATTACCGTACGCGCAATCTCAACCGACGGCGGGCCTTCGAGGCACTTTCCCGATTACCGGGTCGAGACCAATCAAAGAGAGCGGATGGGTCTTGAGACCAAAGCGACACCCGCATTGGTTCTGTGGGACAGCGAGACCAATCAGCCGATCCCGATCGGTTACGGCGTGATGTCCGCCGATGAGCTGCAAGACCGCATCTACCTCCTCACTTCAAAGGAAGCCGGACATGATTACTAGCATTCGCAATGCTGCGCTCACCATTGCCGCTGCCAGTATGGTTGCGTCCCCTGTTGCTGCAAATGTCGGCGACAGCATGGACCGCTTTATGGATGATATGGGCGCGGCGGCGAACGTCACCGGCCCGACCGCATTCGAAGGCCAGTCGGCGGGCTATTACAGCCTCGGCAATGTCTGGACGCGCTTCCCGCAAAAGACCACCAACATCGCCAACCTCCAGCTGCCGCGCGCCCGGGCCGGCTGCGGCGGGATCGACATCTTCGCAGGGTCCTTCTCGTTCATCAACGCGAGCGAGATGGTCGCGCTCCTGAAGGCCGTCGCCAACAACGCTGTCGGTTTCGCCTTCAGCCTCGCGATCGATACCGTCTGCCCCGAGTGCAACAAGATCATGCAAGAGTTTAGCCAGAAGGCTCAGCTCATGAACAACCTCTCGATCAACTCATGCGAGATGGCGCAGGGGTTGGTCGGAGGCCTTTGGCCCAAGGGCGATCTCGCCGACAAGGCGATCTGCGAAGCGATCGGCAATTCCGAAGGCATCTTCACCGACTATGCCGCGGCCAAGCACGGCTGCGGGACGCGCGGCCAGCGCGCTTCGACCAATGAAGGCGCTGGCGCCGATTATGCCGACGTCAACCCGGGTGTGGCGCGCAACTACACATGGCACGTCCTCAAAAAGAGCGCCTTCTTCAACCCCGGAGGCACTTTCGACCGCGAGCTTGCCGAATACGCGATGACGCTCATCGGCACGGTGATCTACGTGCCGCCCAAGGACGACGAGGCAGGCAAGTTTGTTCCTTTTGCGGGCGATGCGTCCTCAACTCTGGTGAGCGCGCTGCTCGACGGGACACAGGGCCAGACCGTGCGCGTGTTTCGCTGCGACGAGACCGATCTCTGCCTCAATCCTACATTCGAGCAGATGAGTCTTTCCAACGCCAAGGCCATCCGCCCGCGCGTCGCGCTCCTCATCGGCAACATGGTCGATGCAATCCGCACCGATACCGCGATCGGCAATGCAGAGAAGGAACTGCTGCAGGTCGCCTCGGTCCCCTTGTACAAGATCCTCACGGTCCAGGCCGCTTATGGTCGCGGCATGCCCACCGACGATCGCGACACGCTCGCCGAGATCGCCAGTATCGACCTCCTCTATGCAATCCTCGACCGCATTGTTTCGGAAGCCGGGCGCTCGATGGCGAGCTTCATCGCCGCCGACGAAGCCAAGCTTGCCATCTGGCGCGGTCAGGTCGCTGAAGTGCGTTCGGGTCTCGTCCAGCGGCAGGCGACCGGGCAGGCCAAGGTCTCAGCGATCATGCAAATCATTGAGAAGACTGCGATGATCGAGAATGCGCTTGCCGCCTCGATGTCACCTTCGATGTCCGCCGCACTCGATTGGTCGCGTGGGCTGCAGTCACGCTCGATTATCCCCTGAGGCGAGCTCCATGGTCGAGATCTTCACCACCGGCGGCGGCGAATACATCGTCAATGTCCTCAACGCCGTCGCCGCATGGACTGGCGCAGGCGGCTACAAGAGCCTGATCCAGGTCGCTCTTGTCATGGGGTTCGCGCTCGCGGTCATCGTCGTCGCGTTCAACCAGAACTGGCGCGCCTGGCTCAACTGGTTCCTCGGTGCGACGCTTATCTATATGTGCCTGATGGTGCCGCGGATGGATGTGCAGGTCACCGACCGGGTCAATCCGAGCCTCGCTCCGGCGACCGTCGCGAACGTGCCGCTCGGTCTTGCCCTGATGGCGAGCTTCACCAGTCAGGCGGGCGACTATTTGACCCGCTCGGCCGAGACCGTGTTCGGGCTTCCCGACGATCTCAACTATTCGAAGAACGGCATGATCTACGGTGCCCGGCTGCTCGAGGCGACACGCTCCTTGCGCATTGCCGATCCCGAATTCGCTGCCAATTTCGATGAACATGTCCGCCAATGTGTTTTCTACGATCTGCTGCTCGGTCGCTATTCGATGAAGGAATTGTCCGAGAGCAATGACATATGGTCGACCATTGCGCCGGGAAGCGCGGCGCGCGCGCAGAAGTTCCTCACCCGCGATGCCGATGACAGCGTCTCGGCATCGATCGTCACCTGCCGCGAGGCCTACACGACGCTCTCGAACCAGTGGGCGGGCATGATCGACGAAATGACGCTTGTTGCCGGACGTCAGCTCTATCCCAAGCAGACCGAAGCGCTCGCCAAGGCCAAGCTGATCGCCGACCTGCCGGTGGCCTACCAATATCTCACGGGCATTTCCAAGGACGCGAGCAGCATCTTTCGCCAGGTCCTAACCATCAACGCGATGAACCAGGCGATGCACGGCTTTGCCGGAGCAAGCGGCGCGTCGAGCGTCGATGTGTTTGCGCAGACCCGCGCCGATATCCAGACCGAGCGAACCTATTCCTCAATCGCACACAATGCGATGAAGTGGGTGCCGATCCTCAACGTCGTGCTGACCGTCGTCTTCTACGCGCTCTTCCCGGTACTCTTCCCGCTGTTCCTCATGCCAAGGACCGGCCCGATAGCACTTCGAGGCTATGTCACGGGCTTCTTCTACCTCGCCGCCTGGGGACCGCTTTTCGTCATCCTTCACATGATCCTGATGCTCAAAGGCGCAGGCGATGTTGCGGCAGTGGGCGGCGCGAGCGGGCTCACGCTTGCGACGTTCTCGGGGATGACCGACGTCAACAACGATATCGGCATTCTTGCCGGCTATCTTGTCGCCTCGATCCCGTTCCTAGCCGGCGGCGTGGCACGCGGTGCGATGGCGATCTCGGGCCAGGCCACGAGCTACCTCAATCCGAGCCAGAATGCGGCCGAGGAAGCGGCGCGTGAGGCCAGCACGGGCAATGTCTCGCTCGGCAACACCAATCTCGACAATTCAAGCGTGTTCTCGCGCCAGTTCGCCCAAGGCAGCCTCGCGCCAAACATCGCTTATGGCGCTGCACAGACGAGAGGAATTGGCGAGAGCGGCACGCAGACAACCGGCTTTCCCCAGGCAGAATTCGCGACTGTGCCGACGTCGAGCTATCCTTTCACACCCACGCTTGGACAGGATTTCTCGAGCAGGCTTTCGTCCATGGCGAGCGAAAGCCGCAGCCAGAGCGAAACCTTCTCCAACCTCGCCCAGCAATCGACCAGTTCGGCAGTCACTCGCTTCAGCGAATTGCGCGATGCTTACACCCGATCTCGCTCCAACGAGACGATCAGCGGAACGTCAACCAACGACAGCATCGGAAGAACATTCAGTGAGCTCGACAACGCGTCCAACACCTTGCAGCAACAGTTTGGCCTGTCTCGCCGTGCATCGGACGACATCACGGTCTCATGGTTCCTGAATGGCGATGCGGGAGTGGGAGCAAAGGCAGAAGGTGACGTATTCAGTGGTTCTGGCGGAATTAAGGGTGGGAGAAATCAGAGCTGGACAGACAGCGATATCGGGATCGCCTCGGAAGATCGCTCGCGCATCGAGAGTGCCCTAAGCCAGATTTCCGAAAGCCAGAATTGGTCAAGTTCGAGAGAGGGCTTCTTCCGCGAGACCAGCTCAAGCTCAGAAGCGCTTGTTTCGAGTAGTGCAGCGGGTGTCACAACATCGCTGACGGAAGCGAATAGCTACACAATTGAGGCACGCCGCGCGGAAGAGATCGCCAATCGGCTCGAGAGCCAGGCCAGCTGGTATGAAAGCGCCAATGCTGCGGGAACTCTTAACCTCAGCCAAGCCTACCGCGAATGGGGCATGGCGGAGATTGAAGGCAACCGCGACTACTACGGTCAAGCCCGCTTTGATGACATCGACTTCCAGATGAGCGCGCAAGGGCAGCAGCTGCAGGCGCGTTTTGTGGAAAGCTACGCTGAGGGCCTCAACGATGAGATCGCGAGCGAACTTGTGTTGCCTGATGCAACGCCTGTGGCTCGGCCCAGTGTAAGAAGCGCGAGCGGCGTGCGCGGCTCAGCTCGCCTTGGTGGGACGCCAGGCTCTCTCGGAGATCCGTCAAATGGCAGAGAAGAGATCGCAGATGATGTTAGTCGAAGGCAAAACCAAGGCGCTCGAAGCATCGAACAAAGAAGAGGAAGACTTGATCGGACGACACGGGACGCACGAGGAGCATCCGCTGAAGCAGCCGACGATGTGAAGAAGTGGTAGGTTAGATCAAGCCATCGTAGACAACGACATAAATGACAAAAGCGGTCACTACGAGAGCAGTAAGTATAAGGGCGCGACGCTCCCAAGGGTCGGCCCAAGCCTTTCTCCAACGATATTCTGCTCGTCGGTTCTCAGCGATGGCTCGATCGATTTCGCGAAAGCCTTCCCAATCGCCTTTTTTCTCTGGCGGGGTCTTATCGGAATTGCTCATAGGTCAGTGTCCTTTCGCGGAAACCGAAGCCCCCTCTCCTCTATCGGCCTGAAAATGCATCAACTGGCCGATCATCACAATAGCAGGGCGATGAGCCGTGTGACTACGGCTGCCGTATCCCGGAGCGGTGGGCACCTTTGCGGTCGCGATCGCATGGTTTGGCGTCGGCGTTTTCGCATGACGCAAGATAAGCATCCAACCGCTCGACTGTTCTGCGACGTGGACTTCGACCCATTCGCAGGTCGAGGACGAATCTGGGGTCACCGACAGCCCGTCTGCCAAAGCGAGTTGCAGAAATGTGGTTTTCTTTCAGATGCTTCTCGATCCGATCAAGTAAACTCATTTCCAAACTGCTCCGACTCGTATTTCGCTTGTGTTCTTGTTATGTTCCTACTAGGATGATTTCCGCGAGTCTAGGAAAAAATCCTATGGCTGCATCCAAAGGACCAAGCTGATGGTAAATGTCAGAGAAGAGCTCGACCGCCTCATTATTCAGGGTGGATACGGCTACGCCTCGATTTCGAGGCTCCTCGGCCGTAACCCGAGTTACGTCCAGCAATTCATTAAGCGTGGCTCGCCAAAGATCCTCGACGATGAGGATCGGAAGACATTGGCTTGCTTCTTCGGCGTTGATGAGCAGACCCTGGGAGGGCCGGCGAACCCGGTCTCAGACGGGATGGTTGAGATCCCTGTTCTCGAGGTTGAAGCATCAGCCGGATTTGGCGCTATTGCCGAAAGTGAAAGCGCTCAGACGCGTTTTGGTTTCGACGAGCGCTGGCTCCGAAGATTGACGGCGGCAAAAAGCGCGAGCCTATCGATCGTCGGAGTTATGGGTGACTCGATGGAGCCAACGCTCAGCGATGGGGACGAGGTACTCGTCGATGCATCCGACCACGGTTCAAAGCTCCGTGATGGAATTTACGTGCTGCGTGCAGACGAAGCTCTGGTGGTAAAGCGTATTGCCATAAAGCCTGGCGGCAAACAGGTCACGATCGCCAGCGACAACCCCGCCTACCCCACATGGCACGATATGGACCGGGTAGATGTCCATGTTGTTGGGCGAGTCATCTGGTTTGGGAGAGCTCTTTGACGGCGTGGTCGGGGCCGCTCGTAGACGGTATGCCGTTAGTTCTAAGGACGCAGGATGCAGACGTTCTGATTCCGACCCCATTGCCGACATTCGTTTACAGACACAATGCATTAAGAGCCAAGCTGATTTGGAAATCACCTCTTTGAGTCGATGAAAAAGGCCATTGGTACATGCGGTAAGTGGTTTTCTGAGCTCGACATGAGCAAGAGGCGGTTGACCGTATTGTCCTGAATACCATTCGCGGGAAACAGTGCGGAGATACGCGCTGTTCCCGCTGCGACGCCTGACTTCTTGAGAGCTGACTGGGACTTTGTGTGCAGTGTCTCAAAACGCGCGGCCAAATGGGCTTCGACGTTTGGCTTCTGCCCGCGCTCTTGAACGCTGCTCAGGTACTTGAGTGTTTTGCCGAACAATGGAGGGTAGTCCCCAAGAGTATCCCTTGAGTGCAGTTCTAAGATCGTTTCCGGCTGAAATGGGAATAGGAAGTCGGAACTTCCGAGACGCTGCCAGAGTGTTGTGAGGCGAAACTGCGATCCCTGTCCGGTTAGGCGAACCGCACTCATAAATTCCTCCCAGCGGTGGCGGCTGTCAGTTACGATCGCAGATCCGGTCAATTGCGCGAGGTACATTGCCATTTCGAAGTTGGGCGCGAGCTTCATCATGCTCATTTGCCCACCTTCCTTTCCGCCAGCGAAGCTATCTGCTTGCAAAACAGCTAGAGGGTCGCGTTCTCTGAGCTGCTCGAAGCCACATAACGTGTCTTTGAGATCGGCCTTGCTGATGTTGGGAAATGCCTTGCGCAATTGGGCTTCCAATGCCTTTTGTGGCAAGGCCATGATGTTGCGTTGAAAGTCTTGCTCCATCAGTTCCTTGAGGCGTTCCTCCTTTGCCAAGTCGGTAGCCATGCTTTCTGAACGCGCCTCGGCCATATGCATCATCTGGTAGCGCAGATGAGCATCAAAATTGCATGGGTCGGGAATGAGGTTGATTAGCCCCACCTCCACCAACGGCATAACCGTTAGGAAGAACAGGACGGTCTTGAGGAATTCTTGGCGATAAGCTCTTGGGTTCTCAACGGGACTGTATTCCTTGCGGACTACACCGGCGTGCAAAAAGGGCGACTCAACGAGTAACTCACCGAAGTATAAAGATGATCCTAGCGCAAACTCCGTAATCGATTGCGGATGAATTGAGCCAGTATAAACTGCGCGTGGGACGCCATCGGGCTTTGGAAGTAGCTGTAGAAAATCGGTTTCGAGCGGCCATAAGCTCTCGTGCAGTTGGTAGATTTTGCTGATTTTCTCGTCGGTCAACTCTCGACGGATCACCGTCCAGTCTTTGCCCTTATCTAGTTCGAGTATCCTCTCGATCGCATTGTAAAGCATGAGATTGCGTTCGCGAATGCTGCGCTCCGTCCAAGTGGAGCGTAATGCAGCGGGTTTGGGCTTGCAGCAGTCTCGGTAGCGTTTGCCCGATCCACATCCGCATGCATCTCTAGATCGAAGCTCCTTCTTTGGTGGGGTCTTGAGCAGGAATTCGCGTGGCTTTTCGGTTCTGCCAAACGCGTCTTGATAGTGTACATGGCCATCATCGTATTTTGCATAGAGCTCTCCGCCGAAACGCCAGAGCTCGTCTTTGGGCAAAAGCGTTTCTCGGAGTTCGTCCCAGCGATCCGAGGTCTTGTCTTCAGGATAGAGCCATTCTTCTTGCCCTGCTGCGACATATCTACGGGCTCGGGCTTTTAGGACGCGGTTTACGTTGGCGACCTCCAAGTCAGACAGCTTGCGCGACCGGATAAATGCATCTGTTCGCACCATCGACTGTCGGTAATTTCGCGCAAATATACGCTTTTTGAGAGGCTCCGTGTCGGGGTCTTTGCCATATTCCAGGTTAGTCAGGATTAGGCAAAAGTCGCGATTGAGTGGAAATATTGTCTGTGAACCCTTCAGGGCAATGCTTGGATCATTGGGATAGGCGCATAGACTGTCGTTCGGCGGGGCTGCATGATTGTAGATTGTAACCGGGTGGTCGCTGAGAATGAACTTAACACCAGCGTCTTCTGCGGACACGATCTCACGTATCCCTTCGGTCCAGATCGTACAGTGCATCATTCGGATGCCCTGCAATTCAAGCATGAGCTCGTTTTGGGTGAGTGATGGGTACTGGGCGCGTAGCCAGTCTAGTCCTTTTGGCGTTCGGATCTTTTGGATGTCGACAAACTCAAAGAGGGTCTCGAAGTTGCGATGCCACTCTGCAGGATCGTCGCCCGCGAAGGCTCTGACGGCTTTGGACCCTCTTGTGTCGATCGAGCCGAAGAGCTTGCGTTCGATTTCGTCATTGACCGTCGTACCGAAGAACGTCGAGTAGAGATCCCTCTCCCGAAAGCATCGCGATGTGGGCGAGATGAACTTGGCTCGCCCCAGGATGGATGTTCCGTCAGGGAGGAAATGCTGCTCTGGCTCCATATCCAGGTACGCAAGGGTGTTTTGACCTGGCTCGAAGAACCCTTCCTGATACCATTGCGGCACGTAATGATTGTTTCTCGTTTTCGACATTGAGTTGGCTCTTGAGACGTTGGTGTAAGTCAGCGCAATGGTTCTTTGGTGCTTCTTTGTGTGTTCGAATCCTTGAGTGACTTGTGACAAAACCTCTGATACATCTGATTTCAGTCTGAGGAAATGTCACATGACGACAAACAAGAAGCCATCCCAGCGCGATCGACTGCGCCAACTCTTTGACACGCAGCCTATCCTGCGCGCGCATGAACTCCGCAAAGCGGGTATCGGTCCCGAGACAATAGCCCGGGCTGTCGACGGCGGTGAAATTGATCGTATCTCTCGCGGTCTCTACCAGAGCACGGATGCCGAAATCGATACAGATCAAGCGCTAGCGGAGGCCGCAAAGCGCATCCCAAAAGGCGTGATCGCAATGCTCTCGGCACTGGCCTTTCACGGTCTCACTGACCAAGTGCCAAGAAAAATATGGGTGGCGATAGGCAACAGCGACTGGCACCCCAGCGATGCCTATCCGCCAACTCGCATCGTCAGATTCAGCGACGCCTATCTGGAACAAGGTGTTGAGCATCATGAAATCGCCGGCGTTTCCGTCCCGATCTATGCAGTTGCGAAGACGCTTGCCGACCTATTCCGCAATCCCAAACTGGTCGATCGTTCGGTAGCAATCGAGGGGCTAAGAGCGGCCATTGAGCTAAGAAAAGCCAAGCCAGGAGAAATTGCCCAAGCAGCCATCGACGGAGGCGCTTGGAAGAAAATGAAACCGTATCTCGAAGCTCTCACCTCGAATGGCTAAGCGGCCAGTCAATCTCGCCCGGTCCGTCAAAGACCGGTTGCTCAACCTTGCTCGCGAAGAAGGCCGCGTCTTTGATGTCGTGCTCGTTCGCTTTGCGCTCGAACGTCTACTGTACCGTCTTTCGATATCAGGCCATCGGGACCGCTTCGTTCTCAAAGGCGGCATGCTCGTAACGGTCTGGCTCGAAGATGATAATCGGGTCACTCGAGACGCTGATTTCCTCGGACATGGCGACGCAAGCACCGAACAACTCGTTGAGGACTTTCGAGAGATCATGAGTATTGCCGTCGAAGACGGCATTGAGTTTGACCTCGATGCCATGTCTGCGGCGGCCATTCGAGAAGAGATGGAATATGGCGGTGTACGCCTCAAGACCTTCGCCTATCTGGAGAAAACGAAGATACCGGTTACGATCGACATCGGGTTTGGGGACGTGCTAGCCGATGCATCGCAACAACTCGAATACCCCACACTAATTGATCTGCCTTCACCGCAAGTGCGGTCCTATCCTCCCGCAACGGTCATCGCCGAGAAATTCCAAGCAATGGTGGCATTTGGAGTCGCGAACGGGCGCATGAAAGACTTCTACGATCTCTGGGCGATCCCAAGATCATTGGAGATTGGGGACAAGGAACTTGACGCGGCGATACTCGCAACATTCGAGCGACGAGAGACGGAAGTGCCAGCTGACAGGCCGCCAGGCCTATCACGTGACATGACCGATAACCCCGACAAGCAACGCCAATGGGAAGCATACGCAGCTTCCATTGAACTGGAAAAAGTGAGCCTGAGCGACGTGGCAGAGGCGATCTGGTCGTTAGTCGGGCCTGCCTGCAAGCGCATCAGCGCGGCCCGCGAGTGACGCAATTGCCATGTCGAACCGGACTTCATCAGACACAAACGAACAGGCACAACGTCAACACCCACCGGTTGTTTTCGACGACGCCCAACGTGCTCAACTATGGGTCGATTGCTCGCAACTATGGTTCAACAATTCCGATCCCGCGCTGCAGCTCAATATTCAGATGCTGGGACACGCCGAGCCACCTATCCTCGCCCTCGAACAAAGGCTGGCGGTTTCGTCTTCAGCTTCGCAGCCGACGATTGAACAAGGAGCGCTTCTGATGCAGTGTTCGGCGCTGTCGGTCTATTGGCTGTTTGGCCTCTATGAAACTCTGCGTACCCTACGGCGATGCGCCTCGAGGCGGTTTCGTATCTTGGAACCACTTTTCCACGAAGTGACCATCGCTCGCATGCCTTTGGCCAAGCATCAAGTGAAGAGCACTCGTGGTCACCCAAGAACAGAACATTATCCGACCTCGGTCTGGGATATCCAGACCGGGCAAGTGGGGTGGCGCGTGTTCGACCCAAAAGTCGAACACATGATAACGGTCTCGCGCACCGATATTGCAAACCGCTTCCTCAAGATCGATTGTGAGAAATGAGGGAACCGGATGAATGAACGTAAGCACCCGGACTGGTCAGACAGTGAGCTCTCGGACGAGATCGCGATGATCGCAGCTATTGGCGAAACGCAAGAGGTCGAGTTCAAGGCGACGATGCCCCAACAGGTAAGCAACCTGGCGAAAGAGATCGCGGGATTTGCAACGTCAAATGCTGGACGGGTCATTATCGGGATCGAAGACGATGGGACAATTAGAGGGCTCGATCAATTCGATCGCGCAGCCCGGGCTAAGCTAACCGAGCGAATTGAAGGTCTGTGCGCCAACGCAGTGCAACCCTCAATCACACCGACTCTGAAATATGCTGTTGTCGATGACAAAGCGGTTTTGGCGATCGAGGTGCCCAAAGGCAGTGCGCCGGTATATTACTCCGCAAATATACCATACTTAAGGCAAATGACGTCTGCGCGACCGATGGCTCCAAACGAAGTCGTCGAACACATAGTTGCCTGGCACAAAGCGAGTACTGAAAATCCGCGCCAAACTGCTGAGTCTCGCTTCCTTAGTGAACTCGCTGAGTTTCTAGTAGATGCGGATGTCACCGCGCGGGAAGCGCGGATCAGAACCCTCAAGCCGTGGTCGGACTTATTACGCTCTTCCGCAGGGTACTTGGCGAGAAGAGCGCGAGAGCTGGCCGCCGGTGCGCCAAACGAGTTGATTGAAACGGCTGAACCTTTGGAGGAAATCGCTGATGCCTTCGACATTGTCGCGCACGAAAGAACAGCCCTAAATCGATCACGTGCTCCCTTGATCGGAGCAATCGACACTGTTCTTGAAACAATCGACAAAATCCGTCCGCGTTGGCTACCTCATGAAGTTTTCGGCGAGGAAACTGAGGTCAACCAGCGTGAGCAAATCGAAAAAATCTCACGTCAACTTGCGGGACTTGTCGGCAGGGCAACTGAGCGTGAGCGATTCTTACGCACCCAAGAAATCTTGGACGAAGCAGCCGGATATGGTGATACGCTTGCACGGGTCGCATCAGCAGGTGTCGCGCTCGGTGGAACCGAGCGTGTAGAAAAGTTGCGGAGCATAGCGGAATCCATCCGTGAGCTCGAAACCCGCCGTTTGCCCATGGACGGTGGAGCTTCGATTGACCGAATGATCAACGACCTTGGGCAGGAAAGCGAAAACCTCAAGAACTGGATAGAAGAATTTGGACTTCCTTGACCTACAAATTCCTCCTCCATCCTCTTGGACGAAGTTTGAAGATCTATGCCGTGCATTGTTCGCTGCAATCTGGGATGACAACGGGACTCAAAGGAATGGACGGACTGGCCAAGCGCAGCATGGCGTAGATGTCTTCGGGCACCCAGAGGGATTGGCCGGTGCGCTTCATGGTGTTCAGTGCAAAGGAAAGGACGGCCGGTATCGGTCAGTTGCGACAACAGCCGAATTCGATGACGAATTGGCAAAGGCTGAAAAATTCAGCCCGCAACTTGCGCGATGGTATTTCGTAACGACTGCGCCAAATGACGCGGCGCTTCAGAAGCATGCCAGAGAAGTTTCACAGCTTCGCAATAAGCGCGGACAATTTCGAGTGGACGTGCTCGGTTGGGAAAGCGTGCAAGCTCTTCTAGCGCAACATCCAGAAGTTATCGAAGAATTCTACCCCGAACTCGGAACGCGCATTCCAGAAATCCTTCGACGGCTGGAATCGCTTCCCGCGGAGATAGGGGAGGCAATCCGAGGGATGTCTGCAGAGCCGCCTTGTATTTCTCGATGGCAATCAGTCGATTTCAATTCCGAACGCGACCTGGGGCCGGCTCTGATGGGACGGCCGTTGGGCGCAGCTGACGTCAAGGCATGTCCCGAGATACCAGAAGCCAATCTTGCGCTCGAAGAGATCGAGCGAGCTTTTTCAGCTCGACTGGTCGGCATCCCAGGCGCTGGCAAATCGGTGTGTGCGCTCCAGACCGCTAGGCGAATGTACGACAAAGGCTGGCGGGTCGTTCGTTGCTTAGGGACGATCGGTAAAGATCTGTGTCTTACTACCGACGACATCCCAACTCTGCATGTCGTCGACGACGCTCATCTGCTTTCCGACGAAACCATCCAGTTGGCCGAGCAAGCAACCACATCGACCAAATGGCTGCTGTCAACGCATACCCTTGCCGACGATACTCATCACTCGGCAGGTGCCATACCCATCGATACCAAACGCGCCGTTGCTCATATTGCTGGCGAGTTGCGCCGAAACCGCGACGAGACACTTCGCGTTGTTATGCGCGTGGACGATCGGGTAGGAGACGATATCGGCGATGAAAGCATCGATCATCGCCTCAGCGCTGCCGAAGAGGCAGACTTTCCATGGCAGTTCTGCTTTATTCTTGGTGGAGGTTGGCGTCGCGCAAAGTTGGCGGCTCAAAAGGCACATTCCTCTGGGAACGATCTCGTTCTTGCGGCGGCCGCTATAAGACAGATCGCGTCACGAGACGCACAATGCCAAATATCGCAATTGGAATATCTGATCTCTTCGGCCAGCGAGGATACAGATGGGCTTGACGCACAAGTCGCTCGACTTGTGCGCGAACGCAGCCTCATTTCTACCGGCGACCTTCGATGCCCACATCAGCGTTTCGCCACCGTTATACTTGGCCGCATATTAGAAGCCCAAAGTGAGAGTGGCAGGCAGGCGATCGGCAGAATGCTTCGAGCAGTACTTGGAGATCCGGAAATGCCGCTGCTGGGTCTATTTCTCCTGCTCCGCGAACTTAGTAGCGCGGGCCGTGGGCGCAGATGGACAAGGCTAGTGAAAGCGAACTGGCTGGAGCCACTTTTCGAGAGATGTCGGTCTGCTCAAAGCGGTCCCGAAGTGAGCGGTGCGGCCCATTTGCTCAACGAGTTTGAGACTTATGCGAATGACTGGCTGCAAGATGTCATTTGCGACTTCAAGTCTGTAATCGCAAACTGGATTGCCGACCCGCCAGAGCGAACAGGTTACGCAATCGGCCATCTACTCAACGTCATTAACCAGAGGAACGAGGAAGCCGGTCGGGAGATTCTGAACATCGCGGGCGCGGAGCAAGTCGCACGCGCCATGAATGCAGCCGATCCAGTGCGCGCCGGAGAAATTGCGAACATGTTGTCGCTCGCCTGGGCCGGACAGGATGAAATCTGGCGCAATACCTATCTTCGCACGATCGACCGTAATGCGTGCCAGGTGCTCGTATCCAATTGGCCTGATGACTCCCACCTTTGGAGTGCTGCGGATTATTGTCGGCACTTTGTGAGCATGGATGAAGAATTCGGTCTGGACCTAATCGAAGGATTGTTGCCTGCGATTGAGGGGCGTTTGCGCGCAGACCCGGCAAAGGCTTTCCACGAACTTGATGAGATTGTCTGGCACTCTCTAAGGCTCTTCGATCCGCTCGGGCTCTATAAGGGCAAGAATGCGCCGAACAAACGCATGCGATTGCTGGGCCGCAAGCTCTGCGCAATCTGGAATCCCGAAGACTTGGCAGAAAAGCTATCCACTGCCAGCAAAAGAGATTTTCAATCTGTCACCCGGTTGTTGCACTTCTTGCGCAACGTGTCGAAGTCGCGATTTGAGGCAACGGTTGCATTCCTCGATTGGGATTTGATCGACGCGACGATTGGCGATGATTGGCGAACTGGCAAAGGTGAATGGGTGAGGCTGCTTGGACAGGTCTACTCGACTGATGCAGGACGGAAAGCCGCAGCCAATCTGGTTGAGAGAAACCTCGGAACGATTGTTTCGATGCCGACCACCTTGGCTCTAATCGCGCCTGAGCAGGCATTTCGGCACGTTGAATCCGGTGGCGAGATCGCATTGAGCTACTTTGACAATTTCGATTGGAGGCTTGCCCCCGGCGTATTGGCGAAGTTCGCGGATCATCGCTCGGATCTGGTCGACGCTCTTCTCAAGCCACACGAAGAGAAATGCGGTGATGTCATCACAAGGGAAAGTCCGAGCTTCTACAAAGATGCCCTGCTGTTCCTCAGAATTCATTGGCAAATAGCCAACAATAGCTTTCAGCGAATGCTCGACTCCATCGATCCGGATAAAGCTAAATTGAGCTGGGCTAACGCAATGCGGGGCAAGAAAGCAGAACGCGATGTCGGAGCATATCTGATTGAGCGAACGCTCGACCGATCAGATGCCATAGGCCGAATCGCTCGCGAGTTGCGCGCACAGTTTCCAGTTAGCTCAATTGCACATGCGTCGCACCTCGAACGGTTCGACGAATGAGCACTGCATTTCAGTCAGCAATTGAGATATGAGGTTTTCGGGTTGGAGATCGCGTCCAGCGGATAAATCGCATTGCCCTCCGTTTTCCGCCAGCTGATCTCCCCCACCGATGTCTGCTTTTCGGCAAGGACAATTTTATATCCTATGTCCGACATTGAGGCGCAAACCCGACGTTAAATCCCAATATCGAGGGTCTTGCTCTTCGTTCGAGTAAGTTCCTTCTCGACTTTCTGCTGGTCAGGCTTGGGCTGGTCAATGGAATTCCCCTTAGCCGCAGCAGCTCGCAGCCTCTCGGTCACTTCAAGGGCCGAGGCCTTCTCACCCCTGTTTCGAGCCACTGCTGCGCCGAGCTTTCGCGTATGGTCCATTACGAGAGTGAGGTGATCGCGAAGCCTGGTCACCGTTACGAGGAACGTCTTCTGGTTCGAGAGATTGCGCTCGCGGCTGTCCATCACCGCGATCCCGCGGTCGGATGTTAGACCCTGCGCCATATGAGCGTTGAGAGCATAGGCGAGATCGATCCGTTTTAGCATCGGATCGGCTTTAGCCAGCGTAATTTGCTCGCCGCTTGAGGTTTCGACGGTGACCTTTCCTCGGTTGATCGCCACCACCCTAGCCTGGTCGGCATTGAAAAGGCCACGCTTGTGATCGTTGCGCGTCCAGCGGATTTTGTCTCCCTCATGGACCTCGAGCTTCCTCTCTTCGAACAGGGAGAGGTTGTCGTTCGTTTGGCCCGCCTTGAGCCGTGAAGGATCAATGCTGAAACGCCTGCCGCGCTTGTTTACCACGGTCACATGCTTAGTACCGCCACGGCCATCCAATATCCGATATTCTCCCGGCATTAGGCCGAGCGTCTTTTCTCGCCGCGAGACCTCCAGAACGCGGCCTGCTTGATAGGAGGCCCGATATCGCAGTTCTTCGCGCGTGGTGTTCACGCGGTCGAGAACGCGTAGCGCCATCTTGCCTGGTCCGATTTCGCGATTGGCGAGGAGGCCGGTCTGGACGGCCTCGTTGACGGCTGAGCGGATTTTCCGTCCTGATGCATAGATCGCTGTCCGATCACGCTCGGACTCAGGCAGAGAAAGCCACTGTTCGGCAACTACAATGGCGCCATCACCATTTGCCTCGATCGTGTGATCTTTCAGCTGCGCCAGTGCTTTTGAGACATCGCCCTTTTGGGCGGCAGCCTGAGCTTCGCGGACGACTGGATTTCGGGCGCGTAGATTGGTGTTCATGTCTGCCCTAGCAATCCCCGCCTTCTGGAGCAGGGCAAAAGGTTTACCGGCATCCACCGCGCCCAACTGCTTGCGATCACCCATCAGGACGAGCCTATGCACACCAGCCAAGTTTGCCAGTCGGACCAGCTTTTCCTTGTCTTCGTTGGAGACCATCGAAGCCTCGTCGAGCACCAGAACACTATCCTTGAGAGCCGATTGCGCTTCGGAGCGGTGCACGAGGTTTGCGGGCTCATCGAGTAGCTTCTTCCAGCCGCCGAGGAAGCGCGCCAGCGTTTGCGAGCCGATACCGGTGTCGCGCTCGAGCATCTGGACCAGAGTGTTCTGGATCGCGAGCCCGACGACCTGCCGACCCTCCTCGCGCAGGACTTGTGCAACAGGGGCCAAAACGCTGCTCTTGCCCGCTCCGGCAATGCCCTGGATTGCGACAGTTCGGTCCTGTGAAGTCAGGATCAGTCGGGCAGCCGACAGCTGGCCGTCATTGAGACGAAATCCGTGACCAATCTCGGCCGATGCCTGTACCCGATCCTCTGCCTGTTTCGGTGAGAGGGCGACTTCAACTTCCCCTTTTCCAGCCTCGACCTCGGCAATGATGCGCTGCTCGGTTTCAATGGCATCGCGGGATGCAAGCCAACCTTTGTGATTGCCCTTCCCGGCAACAAGGTGGCCTGTGCGCACGAGCGCGCGGGTGCGCTTTTCGACATCTGCAATGGTGGTCGGCAATCCGAAATCCAGCGCCGTCTTGTAGAGCGCTTCGCGTTCGAACGCCGCTTCGCGCTGCGACAGATGGCGCACGGCCGAAGCGACCGCCTGCGCGGCGGCGATGGTCTGCTTGTCCTGCCTAAGCACCGAAACCGGAACAAGCGGGTCTGCGGGGGGACTGCGCACGTGCGCTGCAAATTGCCTGAGAAGCGCACGGCCACGTTCGACCAGGGAGGTAAAGGCGCTTCCCGGCATACCGGCTTGCGTAGCGCGTCCCTGCGCGCGCTCGATGATTGGAGAGAGGTCAAGTCCGATCGACCTTGCGGTCTCATCCCAGACTTTGCCGAGCGTGTCCCGGTCCTCGATTACCTTCTTGGCAGCGCGCGTATCGAGCGCGGCGATCCGGCCTGCTTCAAGCCCCAGACCGCGCCGCGCTTCGAGCACCTCCTTTCGTCTCGAAGAGAACGCCATGACTTGGTCGCGGGAGACCCCTTGCGCTTCGAAATTACCGTGCTTGAGCGTCGGCCCCGGTTCGTAACCAAGCTTCTCGACCGCCACCCGAAAGCGCGCCATCGCGATCGAATTGAGGGTAGTGTTGAGCTGCCAAAGCCGATCGTTCTTAAGGGTTCGCCACTTGCCATCCTTGCCCTGCGTCACATTGGCGATGACCGCGTGAAAGTGGAGGTTGGGCTCCTGGTTGCGGTTGGTGTCGTGCTGGAACAAGCCGATCGCTAGGTTGCTAGTCGGTTGGGTAAGAACATTGCCATCCTTCACAATGCGGGTTTCGGAGGCGTTCTTCTCGGCCCATTGCAACGCTTCGACGACAGCCTCGCGGTAGGCAGTGATAATCCGTTCGTCCTTGCCGACAAGCGCGAGCAGCGACCAGCTCTTGGGCACGGAGAAAGTAAGATCGGTGCCCGGTCGATGCGCTTGTCCGGAATTGCCAACGCTCGTTCCATCGGGCAGCTCACCTCGCAATAGAGCGTCGAAGGCCTTGGCATCGACCCTCCCTTCCAGCCCAAGCCTCTTGGCGCCCTCACCGAGCCATTGCCCCGAACGGTCGGCATCCGCCTTGGCGTAGTAATTGTCGGACGCGAAGTAATTGGCCGCCGCTGAGGAGGAGCGGACATTGGCAACAGAAAGCATAGGTCAGCCTTCGCTCAAGACCCCTCGCTATCCCCGGTGCGAGCGATCAAATCTCCGCGTCGACGTCACCCAAATCGTGATCGTATTTGTCATGGGCCGCTCCGCCGAGAAGCGAACGCTGCTGTTCTTCCTGAAGCTTTCGGTCGACCTTTCCACGCTGATCATCGTCGCGCTGCCAAGCATCAGGATCGGGTAGATCGCTTCGCGGTGATCCTTCGCGTTCTTTTGCAACGTCCTGCGCCGTGTCGTCCCCGCCTGGCTTTTCATGAATCGGAAGCTCGCCTTGGCGTCGATCCTCCGGCGGGCGGTGCCCGACCTTTGGTTGGGTCTCATCGACCGCATTCGTGCGAGCCTGTTCTGCCTGCCTGGTCGAAGGCTTCTCTGTCTGATCCCGAACCTTCGGCTCGCTCTTCGAGTTGATATTGGCTGAGCGCGAGGGATGTCGTTTCGGTTCCTTCCTGTCCTTCATCTTGCGCGGATCACCCTCGTCGCTGTTGCTGGAAGCGCCGTCATCCGCACTCCCATCTATCGTCTCGGCGGTAGCATTCGCCGGACCACCTGTCGGTGTTGTGGTGGCAGCGCGCGCAATGAACCCTTCGGCTCGCCGAGGCCAATCGCGCGGGGACAAGGTGACAGGCGCTGCCGGAAAACCGTCGGGAAATTTGATAAAGCCTTCTAGGCTCCTGAGGCCCATGAATTCATCGGGCAGAAGCAACGGCACAACCTGCCGACGAGGTGTCAGGCTGACCGCATCGCGGGCGTTGTTGTAGCCATAGCTGTAGCCCTCCTCCATCTCGCGCACTTCCCGGTGGCCGATAATGTCCGAGCACCATGTGGCGGTCTCACGATCGGCAGTAGCCAGGATCAACTTGGTCCTTGCAAGCGAAGACAGAGTCATCGCCATGTTCTCGCCGTAGACCTCCTTGAGCTTGGCAAAAGTGTGGACGCCTGTGACGATCGCGCCCCCGAAGTTGCGCGCGGTTTGCAGACCCTTTTCAAGCGAGGGCAGGCGATGGAGCGCGCCCAGTTCGTCGATCAGGAACCACAGCTTGAGTTCACGCGTCCGCCGTCCAGTCATGAGCGTGTTTATCGCTGTGTCGAGCCACAGCGTGAGCAACTGCGAGAGAACTGTCATGTCGACATAGCGCGCTGACAGGAACAGCAGCGATCCTTCCTCGCACTCGCCTGCGACCCACTGGCGGACCGAGAACGGCTCTCCTTTGTCGGGAAGCATCTGCATCGCCTTGGCGTTGACGTTGAACACCGCACGCACCGATTCCGCCATTCTGGCAGCGCTGGGCGTGCTGATCGGACCGGCCATCGTGTCTTCAACAAGGCGATGAAGATCGGAGAGATCGGCATTCATCAACTCGTTAGCGAGCGCGGCATTGGTCCCGCGTCCTGCCTCTTTCAACTTGATGCATGTCTCAACGAACAAGGTGCGCGCGGCGAGCACCCAGAACTGTTCAGAGCCTCCGCCATCATGAGGCACAAGCGACTCCGCCGCTGCATGGAATTCAGCACGCGAAGTGCAATCGTCGAATACGCTCCACGCAGGACAACGCTGATCGAGAGGGTTGAGGATGATGTCGCGCTCGGGCTCATAGAAGGTCTCGACAAAAGCGCCGGTGAGGTCGAAAATTACCGCGCGCTCTCCCCTCTTCCTGATCTCTGAAACGAGTTCCGTGAGGGCGACCGTCTTGCCTGTACCGGTGGTGCCAACGAGCATGGTGTGGCTTTGTTCGCGGCGCCAAGGCCAGCTTACACCAGCAACATGAGCGGGCGAATAGAGGCCCGCCGATTGCAAAGCACTTGCTCCGGCAAACCGCCATTTCCAGCCGAGAGAATTGCCATATTCGCGGGCGCGTTCGACCCGGTTGTGCTGCCCGATTTCCTTTTCGAGTTCGGGCAGCGTCGAGAGCGACGCGCCGCGGACATGCTTCCTTTGTTTGGATCGTTCCCCGAAATGTTCAGCCACCCACCAGAAGAGGATAAACAGCGGCGCAAGAACAAGGGCTGAGGTGACAAGCGCGTCCTTCACCGATTCCTGAAAAAGGGCCATAGCCTCCCGCATTGGTGGGTACTCGGTGATCACCGAAATGGGGAAAGCGACCATGCTTCCATCGGCCAGTTGCAGGTTCACAAGCTTCTCAGGGTCGAACTCCATGAAGCCGTATCCCGAGGCATAGATGTGCATCCAGAGTAGGTAGGTCTGATGGTCACTCAGCCTTCCTGTCACCTCCCAGTAGATGAGACCCAGAACGACGAGCAATGTGACAATCAATGGTCCTTTCAGGCCTGCTGCAAACATGAAACCGAAGTGCCCGAGAAGCTGGCTTCCGCGGGTAAAATTGACCAGATTATGCTTCATCGCTGCCTCCAGCAGGACGAGGAGCAACGAGCCCGAGACGTTCAAGCCTGCGCTGGTACGCGGCGACGGTTCGATCGCGAAGATCGGTTTCAGGATGGTGCGTAAGCAGGGCGTCGAGTGCGACCGTTATGAAGATATTCTGGCGCACCGGATCAGTCGCGGGTGTCCGCAAATCCGCCTCGGTGGCGCGGTTCCAGGCATCGAAGATACAGTCTCCGATGACTATGCTTGAACTGACATTGCGCTCGCGCGCCTGGTCCCTGATCCAGTCAGCGATCAGGGGTGTGACATAAGCCACAAATCGTTTGTCTCTAGGCATAAACCCAAGCTCCTTGTGTCTCAAAGAACCTGGCTCACCCTTCGAAAGGCAAGTGCCATTCTATGCCAGTAGCCAAGGTGTAGGAAATCGAAAACTTTCTTCTGAAATTCCGCGACTTACATCAATTTGGACCAGTTCGGCACAGTCAGGATTGCAGCTGGACCGAGCCTGGCACAGAAGCGGACACCTCCCGTTTGCGCCGGAATTGCGCCAGTTTTCAGGCGGCATCGCTGCGTACGGTGTGCTGGGTCAAGCCCATTCTCAAGTGCGCGTCAGTGACCAGGAAGTTCGCCCGACTTCACCTGCGAGAAATGCTTTTTGTTTCAACCGGATCGCGAAGCGCGGCGCGGCATTTGAGCGCCGAATGAGTTTGCATAATGGGACACATCCGCGTCAGATTTTTCCTGATTTGTTCCGAAATGGGGACCAAATAGCCATCAACAGAAGGACGACCTCTGCCTGCTGAGCCATCCCGCCTATTCCGATGTTGCGTTGGAGAAATAAGGGCGTATATGTTCCCTTTTTGTTCCTACCTATTGCAATGTGCCTCAGTGTGCTGCAAGGTGCTGCAAAAGGGGAACGCCGATGGCAGCCAAAAATCGAGTCACGGTCAATCTTGAGGACGAGGATTACGAAGCTCTCGTTGACGTTGCCACTAGAGCCGACCGCTCGATTGCATGGGTCGGAAGGCAAGCAATCGTGGAGTTCTTAGCGTCTCAAGAGCGGAAGGAAGTGCCCCTTCTCGCTACCGCGGGAACAGGCAACTCATTCCATGGAAAACCCAAGGGATGAAGTATCTCGGCGGCGACATATACCAAGGTGATTGCCTCAAGGTGATGGCTGACTTGCCCGATCAGTCAGTCGATCTGATCCTTTGCGATCTACCTTATGGGACCACGCAGAATAAGTGGGACAGCGTCATTCCGTTAGACGAGCTTTGGTCTCAATATCGAAGGATCATCAAGCCGAAAGGCGTGATAGCTTTGTCATCCCAAGGTATCTTCACAGCGCGCCTGATGCTGAGCAATGAGGCGTGGTTTAAGTACAAATTCGTGTGGGTAAAAAGCAAGCCGACCAACTTTCTCAATGCTCGTCGCCAGCCCCTTCGGCAACACGAGGACATCTGCATTTTCTACGGCAGACAACCTAATTACAGGCCTGTCATGTCGAAGGGTGAACCGTACGATAAGGGGACCCGCAAAGCGCAGTATACCGGAAGCTATGGGGACTTTAAGCCTGTCCAGGTGAAGAGTGACGGCGAGCGGTTTCCGACCGATACGCTTTACTGCAAGACAGCTGAAAGCGAAGCAGGCGGCCGAGTGTGGCACCCCACACAGAAGCCCGTTGCGTTGGGTCGTTACCTGATACGGATGTTCACTGGGCCGGGTGACGTTGTGTTGGACAACGCGTTCGGAAGCGGAAGCTTTTTGGTTGCCGCAGCGCTTGAGGGGCGGCGTTTCATCGGAATCGAAAAGAACGAGGAGGTCCACCTCTTCAAGGAAAAGCAAATTGACTACATCAAGGTCGCCAAGGAGCGGCTTGCAGAGGTTGAAGCAGCCATCAAAGCTAAGACCCCCGCACCGCCGTTATATTCGGCACTTCAACCTGCGGCACGAGCTGGTCAGCCAAACCGTCGGGGTATGGTTGACGTCGATGCGGTCATTAGAGACTCGGAGAAACTAACCGCGTGAGTGGTCCCGCTGCTAACTACAATGAGCGTTCATGGGCGATTGATTTGATCGGCCATATGAAGTTGCTCGCCGCCCGCGATAATCGTTCGATCAAAGATGCAGGCGGTGAGCAAACCGTCAAGGCGGAAGGGGGTAGCCTCTTCCCGGATGTCTTGCTTTTCGGCGATCGTTCAACCGCACGGATTCTGCAGGGTTGGGAATTGAAGATGCCCGATACGAGCATCGACGATTTCGAGTTCCGTGATAACGCGGAGACCAAAGCGCGAGCTCTCGGCCTAGATAGTTTTCTGCTTTGGAACGTGTCGCATGCGCGGCTTTACACCCGCAACGATGAAACGGACGAGTTTGAAGCAGCGGAGCGTTGGGATGAACTCTCGGACATCAAGACCCGCGCTAGCGTGGCAAGCAGCCGAGGGCGGTGGGAAGCCTTAGCAGAGAAAATTTTCGGGCATCTGAATGACCTTTTTGACCGTGGGTCGCTGGAAGGTCGACAGTTTATCGACGCTTATCGCAGCGGTGGCGTAACATCTCTCATTATGGAAAATTCGGGGTTGGTAGCACAGGCGTTGACGAACGCCGCGCGCCGAGATTCTCGACTACGAGCCGAGATGACATTGTGGTGGGACCGATACCGGGCCGAATATGGCGAGGGCTCCAAAGAGCAGGTCTTAGCGCAAGCAGTTATATCCAATTGGATTGGGAAAATTCTATTCGGACACATCCTCAGAGAGAAGGATGTGCGCGCCCGGCGAGTTGCTGCGATTGATGAAGACACCACTCCTAGTGAAGCGCTCGACCTATTCCGGCAATTGTCCGAGGACTGCAATTTCTGGACGATATTCTCGGATAGCCTAGGGCTAAGTCTGGTGCCCACGCCGGTCTGGGACCAACTCTTACAGTTCCACAAATTGCTGTCCGACCTGCGGGTTGGTTCGGTAGACCAGGGGCAGCTCTCTGGAGTACTGGAAGCCACGGTCGAGGTGGCCGTTCGCAAACTTCGCGGGCAATATCCTACACCAATCGAGCTTGCGCGCCTCCTCACAAGCCTATGTATTCGGAACACGGTGGAGGACCGGGTTCTCGATCCGTGCTGCGGAAGTGGGACGATTGCGCGCGCAGCAATCGAACAGAAGTTATCGGCGGGTGTCGATCCTGACCGGGTGGCTTCGACGGTTTTTGCAGGCGACCAAGATCCACAAGCGGTGCAGATCGCGACCTTCGCATTGGCAAAAGCGAGCCTGATGCATCAGCCGCTACGTATATTCCAAAGGGACGCTTTTTCTCTAGAACGCGAAACCGATCTTGACTTCCGTAATCCTACAAACGGCAATGTCTTTGCCGAACGCGTTGGCCAGTTTGACGCCATTACCAGCAACTTGCCCTTCGTAGCGCAGGCTGGGCGAAAGCAATATGGGAATGCCCTTGACCGTGTGGCTGCAAGCCTCGGCCAAGGTGGTGAAAGGTTCACTCGGCGCGCCGACGTTTCAGCATATTTGCCGTTCGCCTTACATCCGCTTTTGAATGGCAATGGGCGTCTTGGAATCATCATTACCAATGCGTGGCTTGGTACAGATTGGGGCGACGATTTCTACTCGCTACTGGGACGCTACTATGATCTCAAGTGTGTGATCACGTCGGGCGCTGGACGCTGGTTTCAGAACAGCGAGGTTGTTACCAACATCCTGATTCTCGACAAGAAAGCTGATCCATCAACGCCCAGCGGCAATGTTAAGTACGTGGTCTTGACCCGACCGCTAGAAGAGCTTGCTGATGAGGAAGCGGTTGAGATCGCAGCGGCTCAAATTGAGCTAGGCCAGACGCAGAATGACACGATGACAATTCGCGAAGTCAGCCACGCTGACCTCGCCCGGTATCGGCAATTCGGATTAGGCGGGAACGCGCAATTCGTCGACTGTGATTGGGTTCTAGACCTACCGCTGAGACCGCTGACCGATCACTTCGCAATCCGGCGTGGAGAACGTCGGGGAATGAATGCGCTTTTCTACCCTGATGCTGGGCATGGCATCGAGGCGGAATACGTGAAACCGCTAGCAAAAGGACCGAGCGATTTCGCCCGACTGACAAGTCCCGCCGCAAAGGTGGCCTTCTCTTGTTCCCGATCCAAGGCGGAACTTGAAGCTCTGGGGCACAAGGGAGCACTAGCTTGGATCAAGCGATTCGAGACGCACGAAAACATTGCCAAGTTGAGCCGGAATGGCATGCATTGGTATGAGATGCGCGCGGACACGCTGACCGATTTGGTGATGTTTATTGCTTATGGTGACCGTCTGTTTGTCGGTCGTGTTGATCCGCCGGCATTCGCAGATCAGCGTTTGGTGCGGCTTGACCCAGTTCGCGAGATCGACATCGATTTGATGCATGCGTTGCTCAACAGCACGATATCAATGTTCCTAATCGAAGGTATGGGGTTCGGGAGAGGCTTGGGTGCCTTGGACTTGAACAAGGATCGCATTGAAAATTACATGCACTGCCTCGATCCGGGGAAACTCGATACGGCAGGCATTGAAGCGATCAAAGCGGCGTTCACGCCTCTTACTTCGCGCGATATTCTTGAGATTGCCGATGAGCTGGAGCAGGCAGATCGTCGTGAATTCGACCAGGCGGTGCTCAATGCCTTCCGACTAGATATCGATCTGGACCGGATTTATGATGCCCTGCTCTCGCTTGCAGAAATCCGTCGCACGGCAAACGAATAGTACGGATCAAATATAACCGAATCGTCGCCCGCTGGGCCCATTTCTCGTCACAAACTGGGCATCAATGCCCTTCGATTGTTTAACAATACTTTTGAATTCTTGGCTCGTGATTTTGAGCAACTGCATATTGAATTTCTTAGTTCCAGGAAGTTTCCGGAAAACGATTGCAAGATCGGAACGGTTCGCTCCTGATGCAGGCCTCGTTGTTGTTCTGTTGACTGCGGATTGGATGGACGCCGAATTGAGCATCAGGCGCCACATGTCGTTCTGCACCCGTTTCGTGAAAACGAGCGCGTGCTCCTGTCCATCAACAGTGACGAACTTTCTCTTTTCCGGTGAAGCACTCAACGCAAAGTAGGGCATCATTGCCTTTGGGAACTCAAGGTCGCGCCCGCCAGCATTTGCGCTACCGACTTCGAGCCAAGCGATAGTTGCGCTTTTCGGACTGCCATCAAACGTAGGTTCTTCGCCTACAACCTCGTGGGGATCAGGTTCAGGTGGAGCGGCTCCAATGTCAGCAACCTTCTTTCGTTGCTTCTTCGCCTTTTTGAACAGTTCCTTGTAGTCTGTAAGCTCCTGGACGGAGGGAGAGTGACCCAAGTTCCACATCTCCCGCCATTGCTTCTTAAGGGCGTTGGCTTCCTTTGCAGCCTCGGCGGTCAGTATCACGGCAACTTCACCATTCTTGCGGAGACCGTTTACCGTCATGTTTCCCGAGCCAATGGCGGCAGCAGCATTGCTCTTTTCGCTCGAAGACCAAAGGAGATACATCTTGGGGTGAAATCTGCATGATGGTGTAAGCTTCACAACACGCAGTTCGCTACCGGGCAACTGCTCTATGTACTCCAGCGCTTCTGGCTGGCTGATCGCGTCGTCTAGACCGACTACCCATCTTGATACTTGCGGGATGCCACCCACCGCCAAGGCGAGCGCTTTCACGCCGGGTAAGGTGGCGTACGCAACGGCGACATCCAGACGGTCGAAATTTCCCGCCGCGCTGGCAACGGTTAAGGCCTTACCCAGCGTTTGGTCTGCCGCTCCACCCTGCGAGATCAGCGTCCACTTCAACGCAGACCGCCAAGAATGTGTGTGATCGAATACCCAGTCATTGATGCACCCCCTCGAAACGCAGGATGCACATGAAAATTGAGAAGTCTACAGCACGACGCTTATTCGTGCGTCACGAAGTCATTGAAGAGCCTGAGCAATAGCATCACCAATCTGCTGAACCGCTTCGAGCAAGTGACCGTCATCAAGGTGAGCATACCGGGCCGTGGTCTGCACATTGGCGTGACCAAGTAGGCGGCCGATCATCGGCAGCGTTTCCTTGTTCATCGCTGCGTGGCTGGCGAAGGTGTGGCGCAGGTCGTGGATGCGAACGCCGGGTAGTCCTGCCTCGTCCCTGACCCTACGCCAGAAACCATTCACACAACGAAGCGGCTTGCGGTAGCCGTAATTCCAGAACGGATATGGAATCCTCTCGAATCGCGGTAGCGCGGCGATCACTTCGCGGGCTGCCGAGCCGAGCCATACAGTTCGTGGTCCGGTCTTGCTGTCGCGCAAGTGCAGTCGGTTGCCCTTGATGTCGCTCCATTCCAGCGTGAGGATTTCGCTCTTCCGGCAACCTGTCAGCAGTAGAAGCGTGATGGCCGCGCCCGCGCATTGCTTCGTGCGATCATCTGATGATCGCAGCTTCGCCAACTCGGCACCCAGACGGGCCAGCTCATCATTGGTCAGGAAGCGCTCGCACTGGCGCTTGCGGTTGGGCCGGACGGAGCGGCACGGGTTGGTGTTTTCGAGCCGGTAGCCCCATTCCTCGGCCTTGTTCAGCATGTGCTTGAGGATTTCGAAGGTCCGGTTCGATGCTCCCGGCCCGGTCCGATTGTTGAGGTCCGCAAACCAGCTCGTCACATGGCCCTCGTTCAGCTCATCGATGTAGACGCCAGCAAAGGCGTCATCGAAATAGCGGCGGCGGTAGCCGGTGTGCGTTTCCAAGGTGGATGCTTTCCAGCGTGGCGCCCAACGATCCCAGTATTCGCTCACGAAGTCGGCGAAGCTCGGCGCGGACCGAATGCGCTGACGTTCGGTTGCCGGATTGCGACCGACCTGCGCGTAAGCAATGACTCGGCGCGCGACCATCTGGGCCTGGTAGCGAGTCAGGACCGAAGCTGGCCCGATTGTGACCGTGCGCATACGGCCTGCCATGCGGGTCTGGACGATGTAAACGTTGCGACCGCTCGGATAGTGTCGGATACCAAACCCGTGTTCGACGCCCAACCAGGTCGTTGTACGCGCCTTGCCTTTGGGAACGAGCTTGAAGTTGACGGTTGCCCCGACCTCGGCAAGCGCCTCCTCGACGATCCGCTTGAGACTGGCGGCTGTCATGGCCTGAGGCCAATCGCTTGCGCCAGCGAGCCGGAAACCCGCTCGGCGGCTTCGCCGATCACGTCATCGGACAGGTGGGCATATTTAGCGGTCGTCTCGACCAGCTTGTGGCCCAGCAGTTTCCCGATGGTCGACAAGGGCACGTTGTCCATGATCGCGGTCGAAGCGAAGCTGTGGCGCAGATCATGGATGCGAACGTCAGGCAAAGCGCAACGTCGCCGGAAATCGTACCACCAGGTATCAAAGTTCAGCGGGCGTTGTCCGCTCCGGTTCGGGAACACAAGTTTGCTGTCATCACGCCGCTCGATCCCTGCGAGGACATCCTGAGCTTGTGAATTGAGCCAAATGACCTTGGGACCCGTCTTGCTGTCTGGCAGCCGCAGTCGGGGCGGCTTCACCCACTCCCAGCGCAGATTCTTGATCTCGCCCACGCGTGCACCAGTGAACAAGAGCAGGCGAGCGATTGCGACCTCTGCCGGTCGGTCTGCCTCAGCCTCACACAATGCCGCTCCGATCCGGCGATACTCGGCGGGCGTCAAATAGCGCTCAACGCTTTGCCGCTTGTAGCGCGGCATCCCACGGCAAGGGTTCGAACCTAGCCGACGCATCTTGAGCGCTTCGGCATATTTGAACAGCGCGGACAGCACGGGCACTGCGCGGTTGAACTTCACCTCGCTCTCTCCCGCGCATCCGTCGCGCCAGCGGTGGATGTCTGGTGGGAGGATGTCCGCCACGCGCGTGTCGCCAAACGTAGGCTTAATATCGAGCCGCCACGCATCCCAATTTCGTTTCGTGGTCGAGGGCTTCCAGACGCGGGATAGATCATCCCAATAGGCTTCAACGAAGTCGTTCATCGTCGGTGTGGCCTTCACCACTGCGCGCTTAGGCAATCCGTCGAGCGCGGCTTCGGCAAGAATGCGGCGAGCTTGCGCCCTTGCCAGTCCTGCTTCAAGTTCGTCGGTCCGGCCAAGGGTGATGCGGCGATGCTTTCCGCGATGCCGCAAGCGAACGAACCAGAAGTAGTTCCCGCTCGGCCTTACGCGCAAGCCGAAGCCCGCAAGCTCGGTGTCCCAGATGCAGTATTCGCGTTCGCGCAGCGGCAATTTGCGGCGAGCGAAATTGCCATCGAGAAGTGCTCTGCGCGCAGACCTTTGACGGTTGGGGACCATATGGCATTCGCCCTCATGCAAACTGCCCCCAGAACCCTTGGAAATACTGTCATTTGCGGGGACCGGGCGGCATTCAACAGCGCCCTCTCTGCCGAGCACCTTGAGCGTATCGCGCACTGATTTTATTGCACTTTTTCCCAAAACATAGCAGTGCTACTGCGTACGGTGTGCCATCCCTCTACAATTGCGCGGGCCGACCCAGAAATGATTGCGGCTCTCTGATCGTGGGGCTTGGCAATCCTTGCCAAAGGAGCGTGAGCAACCTTTCGCACGAACCGGTGCCTGCGAGCGGTCATGTCGAAGCTACACCCTCAACAAGAGGCAGCACCTGCGCAAGAGGGACCGGCAAAGGACCAAGTGTGAAGCGGCGGGAACGGGACCTGTCGGTCCTGCCGCGCGCGCTGGTCCGACCCGGTCGCGGTGCGCAAGTGCGTGCGGGGCCCGGAACAAAGACACCGCGCCCGCAGGAGCACCGCCGCAGGTGGTGCGGGACCGAGCGCGTCACCAGCCCCGCTCCACATCCCGCCCTCCTCTTCCACCAGCGAACACGAAAAAAGGGCAGGAACCGTCACCGGCTCCCGCCCTATTGGACGCTCAGAACTCGTCGAGCATTGCGCCATGCACCGTGTGCACCACACGGCTGGCCAGATGTGCTGGCAAGGCGTTGTAGTCACCTTCGTCGAGAGCGAAGTATCCAAGGTCGTCATCCTCGACGACGTGCTGGTCGAAGAAACTGTGCAAGGCCCGCTGTTCGGCAGTGGCGAGTGCTTCAAAGTAGCTGTTCGAATTCGATTCAATATTGCCAAGTGTAGTCATGATTTCCTCCTGATGTCTGTCGGTGAGACGACAGGAGGAAGGCGGATGGGCACGGTGCCGGCGGGTCAGGGATCGCCCATAGGGGCGACCGCGAAGCGGCGGTGGGGGCAACGATTTTGTTGGACCGCAGCGCAAGCGAAGGGAAGTCAAAATGGTGGGGCCCCGCCGTCCTTGACGCGTCGGTGCCAGGCCCGTCATCCTTGAAAGTCCGTGAGCCAGGCCCCTCCCCCGCCCGATAAAAGCGCCCGTGCCAGTCATCTGCAAAAGGACTTTCCTACAGGGTCTGGCCTGTTCCATTGGAGCCCGTGGGAGGAACGCGAAAGGGGAGTAAGGACGGACTCCAATGCCATCGAAACGAAGCGCTGTAGCCGCACTCCAGAAGCTGGAGGCTGACCGGCTGGCACTCGACCAGCGTCAGAAAGAACTCGAACAACAGGCGGCTCTTGAACTGGGCCATGTGATCCTCGGAACGGGCCTCGAAACGTTCTCGAAGAAAGGCCTGGCTAAAGCGGCCGTGGAGCTCGCAAAGCTGGGGGAGGATGAGGCGTTGAAGCGGCTGGGTGCTTCTATATCTTCTCCTCGCTCTCAACAAACGCCTGTGAAGTAGAACGATGAAAGGGGTCCTGTCCGGCTTGGACAGGACCCCTTCGGGAGAGAGATCGACGAGAGAGTTCAGTCGATCTCGGGAGCATCCTTGTTGTCGTCGTTCTCGCCGGAGCCGTTGCCGCGCGAGAGGAAGTCGACCTTGTCGGCGAGGATCTCGGTACCGTAGCGTGTGACCCCTTCCTTGTCTTCCCACTGGGTGTAGTGGATGCGGCCCTGGACGCTGACCAGCTGGCCCTTGGTGCAGTACTGCCCGACGGTCTTGGCAAGGCCGTTGAAGCAGGTCACCCGGTGGAACTCGCTTTCCTTGGCAGTGTAGCCGTTCTCGTCCTTGTAGGTCTTGCCGTCCTTGTCCCGTGCGGGGCGATCGGTGACGACGGTGATCCCAGTGACATTGGTGCCGCCCTTGGTCTCGCGAGTTTCCGGATCGCGGGCGATGCGGCCGGTGAGGATTGCGATATTGGTCATGGTTGTATTCCTTCAGTTCCTCAAACCGGAGACCATCTCCGGCTTGCGAACATCTGAAAGAAGCAGGGCATGGGAGGACTGCACCGCAGGCCTGAAAGGCCGAAGGGAAACCTGTTCATGACGGGTGGTGCGGGCAGGCGCGCGAAGCGCGACAACACGGCCGTCAAAGGAACGGGTTGCCGTCCTCAGCTGACCTGGTTCAGGACTGTTCGCGAAGAAAGCCGGATGGGTATCGGATGCGGGTCTGAAGGCTCAGATCAACCCGCTGCAATCAACTTTCGCCGTCGCTTTCCGATGCTGCCAGGAGATCCATGAAGTTGCGGGCTGCTTCCCGGTCTTCCTCGTTCTCGAACGCCGCATCGAGGTCGGGGGCGGACCCGAACATGTGCAGGAACGACCACAGTGCAAAGCGCTTGCCCCTGTCCTCTTCGAGGCCCAGGTCGACCCGGCAATGCTCAATCCCGGCTGCCAAAGTGTCGGGTGATATCTCAGCCATATTGGTCGAGGCAAAGTAGCGAAGGAGAAGATCATCGAGTTGCATTGGAAATCTTGTAGCGTGGCAAATCAGATGCGGGAACGATAAGTGCCACACCGCTGCAATAAACAAGCCTATCCATCCACAAGGGAGTAGCTTCAGAGGCGCTCAGCTACGCAACGAAGTTGTTCGAAAGCGTATCTATTCGGGCCTGTCGTTACTCTACAATCGACTCAAAGACATTAAGTGCTATGTCAGCTTCGCGACCCGAAGGGCTCGGAGCAGCAATGCAATGAGTTCTCTCCTTATGGGCGGCTCCGAATGGGGCCGCCCTTTTTTCCGCGATGGAGATGAAATCGACCGAAAGGAGAGTAAAGCCTAGGCCGTGCTTGTCGGGCTGCTACCCAACGGCCCGCGACGATCAACAACCGTGATGCGCTGCTTCTTGGCCTCGATGACAAGGCGTTCAGTCACGCCATTGCCCGGAAATGCCACCACGTAGCGAGGGTTAAGAGCGAGCATTTGCTCGTTGCGCTTGAACCCTGCGCGAGCCCCAAGACGGCGTTCAAGCCCGAATGTCAGCTGCTGCACTTCGTGGCGCTCAGCCCAGGATGCGGCGAGTTTGTCGGCTCCTTTGCCGTCGCCGCCATGAACGAGAAAGAGATCTGGAACGACGTCGCGAACCTTGTCGAGCGTAGCCCAGATGTTGGCAGCGTAGGTCTTTGCGTCGGCTTCGTTTTCGAAGCGGTTGCGGCCGCCGGCAAAGACGACCGGAGTACCCTCGGGCGAATGTGCAGCCTGACGGCATTCCTTGCGCACGCGCAGGAAATCGCGAGCATCGATCACTGCGGAAGTCATGGTCTTCGAATGACGCGCACGCGATCCTGAAACAGGCTTCCACGAGGAGCCGGTTTCGTCGCGATAGAGACCTGCCGCAACCTCGCGCATCTGCTCGAACGCCTGCATGCTGGCTTCAGCCGACTGGGCCCGCAGGGTCTGCTCCTCGAGGTTGGACGAATGCACTTCGGAGCCGTCGGCGGATGCCAGAAGGGCACGGATTTCATCCGAGGCCCGGTCGACTTGGGCCGACTTGCGGCTGGCGGCACGGTGGAAGAGGTTGACGAAGCCCCAGGCGAGATCCTCGGCGTCGGCTTCGAGCGCGGTGTCGGCGAACAGCGCAAAGAGATCCGACCAAACCGCTCCGAGCGTGTGAGCCATGGCGTCCTCGCAAGGGAAGTCGGCCTCGTTGAAAGGGGCAGGCGTGATCGAGAAGCCGGATAGATCGAGACCGGCAAGCTGGCTGGCGAAACTGTCATACATCTGAGTAGTCCTCCTGAGACCGGCGAATGCCGGCAGAGGAATTTCCGCGCGGGCCTGTTCGCCGTGCCCGACAAGGACCGGGACAAGGGAACGCCGCACCGCGGCAGCGGGAAACCCCGCAAGGCAAGGCTGGCGCGGGCCACACGGGCCGCAGCCTTGCGCGGGTTGCGGTGGGACCTGACCGGTCCAGGGCACAAAGACCAGCGAACAGGCTCGCGCGGGACTTTGTCGGAGCGTTGCTGGAGTTGCCTTGGAGGAATCCAAGATCGGTTCAGGAGCGCTCCGGAAGGCCGAATTGCTCCGGCGTGAAGGCAAGTACCTCCGCGTGCGGGAAAGCCGCGATCGCGGTTAGTCGGTCGCCTTCGTGGCGCAAGTGCCAGCCCCGCCCGTGATCTGGTTCCGATTTCGCGAAGCCGGCCGGATCGAGCAGTGCGAGATTAATACCGTCCGGGTCCCGCGCGGAGCGCGCCCGGATGGCCTGACCACCCGCTTCGCGCACCGACACAGCAAGGTCCTGGCAATGCGAATAGTCGTCGGGATCAAGCCATCGTGCGGCATCGGCGTCGAGCGGCGATCTGGTCGTATCGGTCAACCGCCTAACCGAAATGGGCACCGAAAAGCTCAAGTGCTCGCTGGTCCGATTGCCCGGCACGAAACCCGGTGAGCGGCTGTAGAACTTGAGCCGCCAGTAGGCAGTCTCGGCAATCGCCGTGCCCTCGGCTTCACTGGCATAAAAGATCCCGGGTCGCTCGTTCGCTCGGCGAAAGCGGCTGGCTACCGTGTGGCCGTAGCGAAAGGGTGAAGCGAGGAGGTAATGCAACCCAAGCGCTGTCTTGGGCAGGTCCGGCTTTGCGCTATCTGCCAGTTCCTCAAGCCGCTGTTGCTCGCCAAGATCGGAGGTCAGTCGATTGGTCGAGATGCGATGCTGCGCTTCAACTACCCGCCATACCGTCCGGCGGTAGCGGCGGAACTCAGACGCGAGCGCGGTGGGCGTCCACATAGTCGCAAACGGTGATAAGACCCTTGAAGCTGTCGACGAGATCGATCGGGCGCGCATCGAGATCGAGATTGGCGGTTGTCAGCCATGCCCGCGCAGACATGTCATCGCTCCCGAGCAAAGCGTCGAGCGAACGGAATAGCCGCAGGAGGAACTGAGCAGCTTCGAAAGACTTCGATGCAGGGTCGAGCTGCGCCTTGCCCGAGCGCAGGCGTGAGGCAGTCGATTCCGATACACCGAGGATTGCACCAAGCTTGGGATTGGTGAGGCCCCAGAACTCGGCGATGCGCGCGATAGCAGAGGTGAGGACCTTGCCATCATCGGGTTGCAATTCGAGTGGCTTCGTCGCCATAGCCTGTCCTTTCATGTGCAAGATATACACAATTGTCCCTCAAATGCAAGATTTCTGGCGTTCGAAGATCGCCTCTCCGTTCGAGAAACGCCCGACCATTTTGAGTTCGCCGAACATTCGTTCGAAACGCGGCGCCACTTGGGCGATCCAGTGGCGCGCACGGGCCGCGCGCGGGTGAGAGAAGTCAGCTTCCCAAAAGCGAGCATCATCGCGAGGGGCGAGCCAGATCGCGGCAAGCCCGCAATAGGTCGATATCCCGCAATCGGCGAAGGCGTTGCGCAGAAGGATACGGTCCTCGCGACCGCGCCATCCATCGAAGGTCTCGAAGGATGGAAAGGCTGCCTTTGTGGTATCGATGATCTCGTCGACGAGGCACTCATAGACCCAGTCCGCATCGTCGTCTTCGCCGTCATCGAGCAGGCGAAAGGCTACCAATGAGCCGGTCGGATAGCTGACGGAACGTCCCATCTCACCGCTCCTTAGGCTGCACTAGCCAAATCGACGTCGGTCTCGCCTTCAGTTGATTGGAATTCACCCAGTTCGAGCAGCAAGGTGGCTGCCTCCTCGGCCTTTGCTGCCGCGGTCAGGATCGCGCGCTCGTCCGATTTGAGGATCTTGAGCCAAGACGCGATATAGCTCGCATGATGGTCGAGGTGGGTGACCGGAAGGCCCAGTTCAGCGCCAAGAATGGCAGACGATAGCTCGGCGATCAGTTCTTCAGCGGCATAGGCATCGCTACCGAAGCGGTTCTTGAGATCGCGATCGAGCCGCGAGGAATGCCCCGTCCAGTGCGACAGCTCATGCGCGAGTGTCGCATAGTAGTGGTCATAGGCTTCGAAGAGTTCAACAGGCGGCATGGTGACGCGGTCGCGCAGCGGCTCGTAGTATGCTTGCGCGCCGTGATGCCGCAGGTTTGCCTCGATCCGGGCGAAGAAGGCATCGAGCCGCTCTTCGCGGCCTTCGGGCTCAAGCGCGGCAACCAGAGGCTTGGGATGGTAGAATTCGGAAAGGCCATCGCACTGGTCGGCGTTGAATACCGAATAGGCCTTCAGCACGCGACGGTTCTCCGTGTCCTGCCCGCCGTCAGCGGTTTCAACTTCCTTTGTGTAGCTCTTGTAGAAGATCGCGATGGTCGACTTCTCGCCTTTGCGGACCTGACCACCGAGCTTCTGACTCTGGCGGTATGTCATCCAGTAGGGAGAGGTGTATCCGCAGGCATCGGCCACCATACACAACCAAAAGGTGTTCATGCCGCGATAGGGCGTCCCGCAGCAACGCAAGGGGCGCGAAACCGGCAAGCCACGCCACGGCTTGACCCAGGGCTTGGTGCCCTCTTCGAGCTTTTCAATGATGGCGGCAGTGATGCGTCCGGCTGGAGAAACTGAAGCGGTGCGGCGGGACTTGGTCATCGATCGTCTCCTGATCACCGGAACGGACGTGTCCGGGTTCAGGAATCAGGAAGCTCACTCTCCTCTTAGCTTCGATGTCGGCTTTGCGCCCCAATTCTGGTCGTAGGCCGCACATTGCAAGGTGCCCGAAAGCGGACCGATTGCTTTTCTGATCCGGCAGGCTGCGCCAATTTTGAGTGCTGGGTGGAAACCCGTTGGTCTGTAGCTTGAATTCGCTGGGCTAGCCTTCGCCCGCGAGGCTTTCCAATACCGGGCACCGATCATTGCTCGTGGTGCCACATTGCTCGATCAGTTTAGCGAGAGCGTTCTCCATACGCTCAAGGTCGGCCCGCTTCGCACGGATGTTTGCGAGGTGCTGTTCGGCGATCGATTGCACCTCATCGCAACGCACTTCCTGACCTGGCGTTAAGTCAAGCAATGCCCGCACCTCTTCGAGGGAAAATCCGAGTTCGCGCGCGCGCCGAATGAAGCGGAGGCGCTCCGTGTCGTGAGGACCATAGTCGCGGTAGGCGCCCCTTCTCGGCGGAGCATCGATAACGCCTATCCGTTCGTAATACCGGATTGTCTCGATGTTACACCCGGTCCGCTTCGCCACTTCGCCAATTTTCAAAGCCAACCTCTTGAGTCTGTAGTTGCTACAGACTGTAAATAGGTATGCGAATCGAGGTTTGCAAAAGGACGATCGATGCGCGGCATCAGCACATGGTGGAACGGATTGGCGACGGGCGGGGGTATCTTTGCAGCCTTCGGGGCAGCTGCATGCTGTGCACTGCCCTTGATGCTCGCGTCGGTGGGTGTGGGCTCGGCGTGGCTTGGCAGCATCTCGCCGGTCCTGGCCCCCTATCGCGTCCCGTTGCTGAGCCTGGCGTCGGCTCTTCTTCTCGCTGCGACCCTCCGTTTGCTCTGGCAGTTTCGGCAGGCACGAACATGCCCGGCGGACAGTGCATGCGGATCATCGACTTATCGAGCGCTGACCGCCATAGGAATTGCCATCGGTGCGGCGCTGCTGACAGGTGCCTTCCTCTATGGCTGATCCGATCCTGATCTCGCGCTTGCGCTGTCCCGAATGCGGTCATGAGGAGGACATGGAAATGCCGACCAACGCTTGCCTGTTCTTCCATAACTGCGCGGGTTGCGGCGTTCGCCTTCAGCCGCTCCAAGGCGATTGCTGCGTGTTCTGCTCGTACGGCACCGTTCCCTGCCCCCCAATACAGGAAGGGGATTGCTGCCATGGCTGAGGCTTTCGATTTCGTCGCCATCGGATCGGGAACTGCTGCGCAGGTCGCGGTCCACCAGATGGCCAACGCCGGGAAGCGCTGCGCGGTTATCGATTATCGGCCTTACGGTGGCACATGTGCGCTTCGAGGGTGCGACCCGAAAAAGATGATGGTGAGCGGAGAGGAAGCGCTCGCGGCATACAGGCGAATGAAGGGGAAGGGCATCAAGGGCTCGGTTTCAATTGATTGGGCCGACCTCCAGGCATTCAAGCGCAGCTTTACCGACCCCGTCCCTGAAAAGCAGGAAGCTCGCTACGAGCGTAAGGGCGTCGCGACTTTTCACGGCGCGGCACGCTTTGCCGGCCCCGACAGGATCGTGATAGGCGACCGGGAACTGAGTTTCTCGCACGCTCTTATCGCAACGGGAGCAGAGCCTCGGCCGCTTGGGATCGAAGGTGAGGAATTGCTGATTCACAGCGATGCATTCCTAGAACACAAAACCCTTCCAGATCGGATCGTATTCGTCGGCGGCGGATACATTGCCGCAGAATTTGCCCACCTCGCCGCGCGCGCCGGTGCAAAGGTCACAATCTTCCAACGAGGCCGCATTCTGAAAGCCTTCGACCCTGACACGGTCGATTGGCTCATGCCAAGTTTCGATGATCTCGGCATCGAAATTGTGGACGCTGAAGTGGACCGCGTAACGAAGAAAGGCAACGTGCTGACCGTCCATGCTGGCGACCGCAGGATCGAAGGGAGCCTGGTGGTGCACGCTGCCGGAAGAATCCCTGCGATCGGCTCGCTCGATCTGGAGGCGGGAGACGTCGCCTGTGACGCGGGTCGCTTGGCACTTACCGCCCAGCTACGGAGCCAAAGTAACCCCAAGGTCTTCGCGGCAGGTGACGCTGCTGCAAATGGCCCGCCACTGACTCCAGTCTCCAGTAACGATGCCAAGGTCGTGGTAGAAAACATACTCGATGATACCGGTCGAACTCCGAACTATCGAGGGGTGCCAAGTGCACTTTTCACGGAGCCGCCGGCGGCCAGGGTCGGAATGCTGGAAAGCGAGGCGCGTGAGGCAGGGCTGGATTTCACGGTGCATGCTGGCTCGCACCCTGGTTGGTTCTCGGCGAGGCGGCTGAACGAAGAGATCTACGGCCACAAGCTGCTGGTCGAGAACGGAACGGGACGCATCCTTGGAGCCCACTTGGTCGGCCCTGACGCCGACGAGCTCGTCAATATCTTCGGCTTGGCCATGCGCCATGGGCTAAACGCGGACGACATCAAATCTACCATGTTCGCTTATCCGACGGCGGCCTCCGATGCAGGGTATATGTTGGGATGAGCAACGCGGAAGCCACCAACAAGCGTGACTTGGCCGCCAACCGTCTGCACCGTATCCTAATCTGGGGCGTGCCGTTTGCGGCGCTAATCGGCCTAAACTTTACCGCAGAACTTCTGCAACCGAACGAGAGGGTGGAAATCGCGGCGGTGCTGTTCCTATGGATGGGGGCGGCGTGCTCGTTAAACGCTTTGCGTTGCCGTCGGCTTCACTGCATGATCGCAGGGCCAGCATTTCTGATTGGTGCTGCGCTTTTTGCCATGGTGGCATTCGGCTTGGCTGATTTCGGGAAACACGGTCCAAGCGTCATCATCTGGGTCACGTTTGGGGTAGTTGCTGGCAGCTTTATCGCCGAACGGATAGCAGGGAAGTATTGGCGAAGACCGGCGTAAGCTCAGGTTTCTGTTCACAGCGAAATAGAAACGAGACCCTCTCCACCAAGAACCTTTTCAAAGCGAACACGAGCGGGTGGTCTCGATCAAGCAGACTGCCGTCTGCTTCTGCTGCGCAGTCGCCTGGGAGCGGACTGTTAGCAACCGGCCCAAAATTTGACATGGAAAAGGCGGCCCGTCCCGATTGGGACGGACCGCCCGCCGAGTGACCTGGACCTGTCAGGAGGGGTCAGGCAGCCTGCTCGGCAATTTCGTCAGTTGCTTCCACGTTGGCCGCCTCGTCGCCTCCGTGGTCCGCCAGTTCGGCTTCTTCAGAACCGGCGAAACGCATTATAGGTGGAACCCAGGCCTGCGCCCGTTCCTTGACCTCGGGCTCGCCAATGAAGTTGCCGGAGAAGATGCGCTCGGCAGCGCTCGCCAGTTCGGCCTTCTTCGATGCGGCATAGCGACTGACGAGTTCGGGACCGCCGGCGCCATCGAGCGCTTCGAGCGTGCGAGCCTTGGCCACGCGGTCGAAGTAGTTGGCCGCCGTGGGACGCCACCAATGCGCGGTCTCGATTTCAAGTAACGAGCCAAGCGCCTCGTGCAGCGGCACCGAACGTTCGCCTTCGCACGCAAGGCTTGCAACTAGAGTGCGCGAGACGACATGACCAAGCCATGCCGAGCGCGCCTCGTCTGAGAGTGCCCGGAACCTGGCAAACCGCTCGACATCGCTCTCGCCAGCACGCCAGCTTTCATCGAGCGCCCCCGCGGACTCGGCCAGTGCAGCGCTTGCCGGTGCATCCTTGGCTTCGAACCCAGTGACCGGCCCGGAAGCCACCGAGCCGGCCAGCGTCGACGCCTTCTTGGCGCGCCAGTCTTGCCCATCGGCATCGGCAAGCGTGAAGACCATGAAGTCGAGCGCCAGTGCCGGATCGTTGGCCAGATGGATGGCCAGGATATCGCGGCGTTGCATCGCGAGCTCGTCGAGCAGGCGCTGCGACAACGAGCTTCCCGTGGGCTTCGCCGGACCGTTCTCTTCAATGGCCTCGACCACACCTTCGTCAGCGATGACCTCGGTCTCGGTGTAGAATTGTGGGACCAAGGTCGGCTCGCCATTGCGCGAGAGGACGAGGAAGGCACCGGCCTCGGATTTCAGTTCGTCGGCGAGCACTGGCGGCCGGTCATTGAGCGCGCGCATGGCGCGGTCGATAACCACGAGTTCCAGCTCGGCCTTGGCGACCTCGTCCTCGTCGCTGTCCTCGTCTTCAAGCACGGCGGCGACGCGGTCGTATTCGGCCTCGAGCTCGCCGAGTTCCTTTACTTCCTGTTCGATCATGGGTGCAGGTTCGCAAGGCAAGCGATTGAGGCCATCGACAAGGTCATGACTGACATAGTTGCCAAGCGTCGGACGCACCCAGGCAAGGCCGTATTCGATCGCGGCCTTTTCTGCCGCTTCTTCCATGGCCTTGTGCGCGAGGTCCTCGAGCAGCGCGATATCGATCCAGCTTTCGCTGGCGTCATCGTCGAACAGTTCGCGTTCGATCCGGCCACCCGCGGCGAGGTAGACATCGCGTCCGACGAGCACGGCACGCGGATCGGAACCGCGGACCGTGGCATCGAGCACCATGCGGCGGATGGTGTCAGGCGTGATCTGGTACCAGGCGTCCTGCAGCTCGGCATAGACATGTGCCTGACGCTCCACGTCGGAGATCGCGCCGTAGGCCTTGGCCATATCGAGCGTGATCGTGCCTTCGGCGAGCGCTTCGAAGACGCAAGGCGCGAGAGAGGCTAGGCGCAGACGTCCTTCGACGAACCTGACGGTGAGGCCGAAGCGGCGCGCCACGTCTTCAGGGGTGGCTCCCGCCTCGATGATGGAAGCGAAGGCCTGCGCCTCGTCGGCGGGGTTCATCGCGAGACGCTGGAAGTTCTCGGCAAGGCTGGCTTCGCGCACTTCGCTCTCCTCGCCTTCGATGACGAGGCAGGTGACCTCATGGCCTTCGGGTAAAGTGCCCTCACCAGCCAGCGCCTGCAGCGCGGCAAGACGACGACCGCCGGCCTCGACTTCGAACTTGCCGCGCTTTCCTTTACGCACGACAAGGTTCTGCAGCAGACCGCGCGCAGCAATGTCTGCCCGCAGCTGGAGGTCGGCCAGCACGTCACTCGATTTGCGAACGTTGCGCGGGCTTGGGACGAGCTTCTTCAAGTGGATCGACTGGATCATGGGTGTTCTCCTGATGGAATGAAGGCGCAGGTGAGGATCACGAGGCCCACAAGCCCAAAGGGCTCCCTCCACTCTCATCCTGAGATTTGGGTCTGCCCGAGGGATCAGGCGGCAAGCGCGGGGAGGACAGACGAGGCTCTCGACACCGGGACGAACAGCCGCGTGCGGTAGCGGATGATCTCGGTGAAGCAGCCCTTGCCCTTGTACCAGTCGAGCCGATCGGGCGAGAACCCGGTGAGTTCAAGACGCTGCTCGCCGCCAACCAGCGAGCGCTTCACGGTGAGAGAATCATGGCATGCCAGGCCCAGTGGTTTGCCGCTGGCCATGACGAGGTCGCCGATCTGGTCCGGCGCCGGTCCGGTAACTCCGGAAAGACCAAACGTCTCGGCGATCGCAGCGAGATCGATATCGAGCACTTCGCGGCCGATGATCGATTGACCATCCTCGGCGACGAGCCGGGTGACGCGGACATGATCGCCGGGCAGGCGTTTCCAGACCGGAAGCAGCAGCCCAGTGGCGAGATGGACACGCTCGGTCACCGGTGAAGCGGCGGCCTCTTCTTCCTCGGCTCGCCAGGCGCTCGTGAACGCGGTGACGCCAATTTCTTCCCAGTGGCTTTCAGCGAGTGCCTCAAGCGTCCAGTTCGCGGACTTGAGCGGTCGCAGCAGGCGTCGGCGTTCGATCACAGCCCCGTCGTCGGCGATGAGTCGCCGGGCAGGAACCGACAGCGCGACCTTGCCCGAGCGCGCATTGCGCATTGGGATCGCGTGCGGGCTGCCAATCTCGTGCATCCGCACCAGGCGCTGCAATCGCAGAGGCCGAAGGTGCCGGCTCACTTCGAGCGAGACGAGACGGGTCTCGGCACCGGTCACGGGATCTGAGCGCAGGAGCTCATCGGCGAGGACCGTGAAGTGATCGACCCTGACGGTTTCCAGTCCCTGGTCGAGTGTTCCGGCCTCGCGCGCGGCTTCGATCCGCGCTTCGACGAGGCCGAGATATTCGTCGAATATGGCGTTCTGGAGTGCGATCGGCAGCGCGAGAATGCGGTTGAGCCAGCGCTGGATCGTGGGGAGATTGTCGCTGAGCCCGCCATCGGGGTTTTCAAGCCGGAGGCCGGTCCTTTCAACGAAGTTGCCGAAGCTAGTGGCCTCGAGCTTGCCGTCATAGAGCAGCTGGAACCAGCGGCTGAGCGCGTCGCGCGCATAGTCGCTTTCGAGATTGTCTGCCGGGTCGAACAGGTTCTGCCCGCCTGTCTGGCGCTGGCCGCGCGTCAGCGCGCCCAAGGCGTCGAGCCTTCGCGCAATGGTCGAGATGAACCGGCGTTCTCCCTTAACGTCGGTCGTTACCGGCCGAAACAGCGGGGCCGAGGCCTGGTTGGTGCGGTTGGTCCGACCAAGACCTTGTATCGCGTTGTCGGCACGCCAGCCCGGCTCGAGCAGGAAATGGATCCGGCGCTGCTGGTTCCGGCAGCCGAGGTCGGCATGGTAGGATCGCCCCGTGCCGCCCGCATCCGAGAAGACCAGGATGCGCTTGGTCCCTTCCATGAATCTTTGCGCTTCGGTGACATTGGCGCTGGGGCTTCGCCGTTCGAGGCGTTGCTGGCCATCGCGTCCCATCACCAGCCTGCGGGTCCGGCCCGTGACCTCGGCCACGGCCTCTGTTCCGAAGTGCTCGATGATCGCATCGAGCGCAGCGGCGATTGGCGGCAGCGCGCAGAGCTGCTCGATCAGCGCATCGCGCGCGGCCACGGCGCGCGGGCAGAAAACGGGATTGCCCAGCTCGTCGCTCATTGCTTCGGAGCGAAGGGTGCCATCCTCGTCGGTGAAGACCTGCATCAGGCGTACCGGGAAGCTCTTGGCGAGATAGTCGATGACGTATTCGCGCGGGGACAAATCGATGTCGAGCGCTTCGCGTTCTTCCACGGTAAGGTCGGCAAGGCGACGGTCGAGCATAGCCTCGGCGGTAGAGACCAGCTGCACGACTACGGAATGGTCCTCGCCAAGCGCCGCTTCCATAGCAGGGATCAGGCTCGGCAGTTTCATCGAGAGCAGAAGCTGGGCAAAGAAGCGCTGCTTGGTGCCTTCGAAGATCGACAGCGCTGCCGCTTTGGCATTGCGGTTGAGCGTATCGCCGCTGTCTTCGTCGACCACCCGCGTTGCCTCCAGCGCCGCTTCAAGATTGCGGTGAATGATCGCCCAGGCATCGGCATAGGCATCGTAGATCCGCACCTGCGCTTGGGTCAGCTTGTGCTCCAGGATATCGTACTCGACCCCGGCAAAGGACAGAGCGCGAGCGAGATAAAGCCCTTGTGCCTTGAGGTCGCGGGCGACGAGTTCCATCGCTGCCACACCACCAGCGCGGATTTCGGTCATGAACGCCTCGTGGGTCGGAAAGGCGGTCTCGGGTCCCCAGAGGCCAAGCCGGGAGGTGTAGCCAAGGTTGGCAATATCCGAAGCGCCGGTGGCCGAAGCGTAAAGCACGCGGGCGCGCGCCAGATGGTTCTGCAGCCTCAGACCCGCCATGCCCTGTTCGGAACCCTTGACCTTGCCGCGGGTCGATGAGCTCCCGAGCGCATTGGCCATGGCGTGGGCTTCGTCGAAGGCAATCACGCCGTCGAAATCCTCGCCCGCCCAGGCAAGCATCTGGTCGAGCCGAGTGTCTTCGGCGCGCCCCGAGCGCAGCGTCGGATAGGTGACGAAGAGAATGCCTTCGGACATCGTGACAGGGTGGCCAAGTTTCCAGCGCGAGAGCGGCTGGAGATCAAGCGGCAGCCCACCAAGTGCTTCCCAGTCGCGGCGTGCATCTTCAAGGAGCGCCTCATTCTTGGTGATCCAGATATGGCGACGCTCGCCGGCGAGCCAGCGGTCCATGATGACCGCTGCGATCTGCCGTCCCTTGCCCGCTCCGGTCCCGTCGCCGAGGAAGAAGCCTTGGCGGTAGGCGTGGCCGTCATCGGACAATTCCAGCGAGGTGCCTTCTTGGCTAACCTTGAATTGACCCGGGAGGTCGCGTGCGAATGCCTGGACAGCGTAGACCAGTGTCTCGCATTGCGCTTCGGACAAGAGGCTATTGGCCTGCCAATTTGCGGGGAGACGCGGGCTAACGTTCGACTGCGGAGCCGCAACCGACCCCATGGCGACCGATTCCACGAGTGGGGTGGGATGAAACGGCGCGCCTTCAAAAGCGATACGGCTTGGCCGATAAGGCAGGTAGATGCCTGTCTGTTCGGGCACCGGCGCGGGTTCGGCGAAGACCGAATAGGCAAGGTCGATCGCATTTGCCTTGGCTTCTGCTGTCGCTGCGAAAGGCGCCACCGGACGGACTGGCGCGCGATGCGTTGAGGTCTCGCCAACGAGGCGCACTGGCTTTCCGACTGGCAGGCGATGGAGGACGGCGGATGTTTGCGCGCGGCGCGGAAGCGCGTTGACAAGCTCGTGGAGCTCGATCAGGTCGCAGGTATCTCCGGTGATCGCGGGCGAGGACGCAGTCGGCGTCTTGTCGAACACGGCCAGGCGAACGGCGATCCCTGTCCCTGTCCGGCAAAACATCTGCTGCAAGCGAACATCGAGGAGCAGCGACGCCTCGTCCTGTGCGTCGGCGAAGGCGGAAGCATCGAAGCCTTCGGGCATAATGGCAACGATCATTGCCCCATTGGCAGCAATACGGATTGCACTGCGCAGGTGGCGCTGCGCCGTCTCACCGTCCTTGCCGCGTTCCTGGCTGCGCGCGAACGGCGGATTCATCAGCACGACCGACGGAACAGGGCCACGGTGAAGGTCGGCGATCAGTTCCCCGTCATGCGCAGTGATGGTGGCAGAAGGGAAGATGTTGCTCAGGCTGTCTCGTCTTGCCGGATCGATCTCATTGAGGACCAACGAGGCGCTCTGGACGCTGCCCCAAACGGCAAGGGCGCCATTGCCTGCCGATGGTTCGAGGAACGTGTCCTGCGCGCAGACGGCGGCGGCCTTTGCCATCAGCCATGCCAGCATCGGCGGGGTCGAGAACTGCTGGAGCTCGACCTGCGCCTCGCTGCGAACGTGCCGGGGCGGCACGGCTGCTTCGAGCCAGTCGAAACGCGCTTCTGCTTCGTGCACACTCGTCGCGAGATCGATGCGCGAAGACTTTCGAAGCCAGAGCAGCGCACCAATCTCGACGGCGTTGTTATAGTCGTCGATGGTCCATGCACTTCCCCAGTCCAGCGCGCCGGTCTCTTCGGCGAACAGCCCGGAAATGTCGGCACGGGTAAGATGACGACCCGAGGTGAGAAGATCGGCAACTCGGGTGCCAATAGTGTAAGCCAACGGCGCTGAAGAAATTTGCTCGCCGGCGGGAAACAGGTCTGATTGAAACATGGCAATTCGTCCTCCTGATGAAGGCATCGGGACACGCCCGCTGCTGGATCAGGAATTCGAGAGGCCCCCTCTCCTCTACCGCGCCGCTTTGCGGCGCAGCCATGCTGTAAGTTCGTCGTTCCAGTCGGTATCGGGTGAAGAGGGTTTGCGGACCTGGATCGTCCGCCCTTCTTGTGCGTAGGCTGCCAAACCACGCGACGCGGCCAGCTCGCCGCCAGCATCATGATCGACGAAGAGATGGAGTTCGGTCACGCTCTCGGGCACGCCGACGAGACCGAAGCGCTCATTGCCCAGTGTCGCCCATACGGGGATGCCGGTGAGAGCATAGGCCGACATCGCGCTCTCGATACCTTCGGCAAGGCCGAGCTTGCCGGAGGCCGGAGCAACAAGGCGGACAGCAGCCTCACTGAGCGCGCCAAGCGCGCGCTTTGGCTTGTCGAAAGCGGCCTTGGTTGAAACCTCGCTCGACAGGAACGTGCGATGGATGGCGATTGGGCCCTCGTCGAGGCTGACTGCCGCGATCATGGCGGGCAGAAAGCGGGTCCGTCCTTTCGGCCCGAGCGGCGTTTGCGGATGAAAGCGAAGAGCTGAAGATGCGGCAAGGATGCCGCGGCTCTCAAGGTAGGCCTTCGCCGGACTGGCACCCAATGGTTCCGCTTCGCGCCAGATCCTCAACGCTGCTGCCGAGGGTTTGCCCATTCTGGTCGACTTGAGTTGATTCTCGGCTGAAGAACCCGAGAAAAACCTAGTCACCTCGAATCCTTCGCGCGCCATTGCGGAAAGCACGCTCTGTTGATCGCAGCCCGCAAAGCAATGGAAGAGAATAGCCTTTCGGCCGAGCGTCACGCCGAGCGAAGGTGTGCGGTCATCATGCGCGGGACAGCACGCCATCCCCTTTGTGCCTGACCATTTGCCCCCTCGGCTTTCGCAGATCTTGCGGGCGGTGTCCTCAAGCGAGGTACGTGACAGGGTTGAATTCGAAACAGGCATACCGGCTCCATCGCCTCACAATTGCCCCCTCCAGACGAACCCCTCTCCTCTCGGATAAACTTGCAAAAAAACGTTTTCCTACACCCATTCGTTCTATTTATGTTCTCTTGCGGATCGAGGCAAGGTGAAAGGTAATTCAATGCGAATGTCTCTGGTGGCTTGCGGTTGCGGTGCGCTCGCGATTGCGATTTCGGGATCCGCGCACGCGCAGGAGTTTCAGGTCATCGACCATGACCTCGGCACAGTTGAGGTTACAACCGACAAAGGGCGCGCTTTCAACCCGACTGCAATCCACTTGGGCAAGCCAGATGGCGGCGCGGCCTATATCGATAGAAGCTTCAAGGAAGCCTTGTATGAGCCACTCATCCGGCAAGCTGAAGCGCGATACCAATTGCCGCCTCGACTGCTTCAGGCCCTGATTTGGCAGGAATCGCGGTTCAACCCGATGGCAATCAGTCCGGCTGGCGCCGCTGGGCTCGCTCAACTCATGCCGGGAACGGCAAGAGAACTTGGTGTCCGCAATCGCCACGATCCGGCTGAGAACATCGATGGCGGCGCGCGGTATCTGAAGCAGATGCTAGAGCGCTTCGGTGCGATCCATCTCGCGCTGGCCGCATACAATGCTGGACCCGGCGCTGTGTCGCGAGCCGGCGGGATACCGAAAAATCGGGAAACACCTGGATATGTGAAGAGCGTTATCGACCGATGGATGGCATACAGTTCGATATGACTACGAATCGGAAAAGGATCAGCGGACGGCTCGAGCACCTTCCTCGGGGAGCTGTAATTGTAACCGATGCCGGAGATCATTGGGTTCTCGAAGACTACGAACCCTCAAACGAAGACTTTGGATTTGAGGTTACCGCAGAGGGTATCGTTGTCGGGTTCGACCGCCTTCGCGTCGAATGGCTGGGGCAGGTGCCCGCCTAGGAGCAGGTCACGCGGCTCTCAAAACTGCAATGTTTTGCGCTTTGCCGCCGATGGAATCGAGGAAGTCTGCCCAATCCTGCAGCATTGCACGCCGAGGAGCGAGATATTCGGCAGCATTGTATGCTCCGCGAACTTCGTTCTCTTCGCTGTGTGCCAATTGCAGTTCGACCCAGTCTTCATGATATCTGCGGATCCACATCGGTGGTTCGCCGACCTCGACCAGCTGCTCATTCGCCCAGGTGCTCGCCAAACCCCTGAAGCCGTGAACAGTTTGTCGCCCGTGGTAACCGAGCCGATAGAGGCCATAGATCATCGTATTCTCGGAAAGCGGCATCTTGGGCTTCTGGCCTGGAAAGACGTATTCTCCTTCGGACTTGCTGATCATATCTTGAGCAAGAGAAGCGGCTTGTCGCGACAAAGGCACGATATGCTCGCGGCCCATTTTCATCCGATCAGCGCCAATGCGCCAAACTGGTGAATCTCCGACTAGACCTTCAAACTCGTGCTTCTTGGCGAACCGGAGTTCCTTGGTCCGGACCCATGTAAGAAGAGCAAAGGTCAATGCCGCCCGCGTAATTTCGGATCGTCTCTCACCCTCTTCCTGGTATCGCTCCATCTTGATGATGAGTTCTGGTAGCTGTGCCAGAGGCAGCTTCGCCATATGCTTGACCCGAGGACGTGGCTTCAAAGCCCCCCGAAGATGCGCCGTTGGATCGGAATCGCAAAGTCCGCTGGCAATCGCGAACTGGAATACCTGACCAATACATTGCTTGGCCCGTCGACTGATGTCGAGCGCGCCGCGCTCCTCGATCTTCCGAATGACCTTCAGGACTTCTGGTGGAGTTATCTCATGCATCATGAGCTCGCCTAAGACAGGAAGCACGTCCTGCTCCATCCGCGACCACACGCGCTTCGCATGGGCGGGATTGAGACTACTTGCTCTGTTCTCATGCCACATGGTGGCAATCGCCCTGAAGGTCTTAGCCTCTTCGAAGTCCCGACCCGGATTGTGAACCATCGGGTCCCTGCCTTCGGCCAGCACACCCTTGGCAGCTCTCTTGAGTTCTCTTGCGGCCGCTATTCCGACTTCGGGGTAGGCACCGAAAGAAAGCAGCTTCTCTTTCCCGTGGTACCGGTATTTCAGCCGCCAGAGCTTCGAGCCGTTCTTTTGCACGAGGAGGAATAATCCCTCCCCATCCGCAAGCTTGTATGGACGCTCAGCCGCCTTCGCTTTTTTGATCTGAATCTCACTCAAGGCCATTGGGGGTATCGCTCCTTTTCGCTACCCCCGGAAAATACCCCCAAAATACCCCCACACCAAATCCGGCTTCAAGCGAATGCATGCGCACGCAGGCGGACGCGAATCACTCACATCATTCTGTTTTAATTGAGTTTTACGGATGCATGCGGAAGCAAGCGAACCCATGCGGATTCGAGATTGGTAGCGGAGGAGGCGCTATAACTTTCGTCTCAGGCAATTTCAGAGCGTCTCCAACTACTCTGTAAAATCAGCGATTTATCTTGTAACGTGTTCGCGGTTGGTCGCCCTGAATCGCCTGAATTCCCGCTGAAATGTGGGAACGATTGTGGGACCGACTGCCCCCGTTTTTGGCGGTATGAATCCCTGACAGGGACTCGAACCTGATGGCGCTGACAGTTTTGAAAGTGAAGAACGCGAAGCCCGGTCGCCATGTCGATGGCAGGGGCTTGTGCCTGGTCGTGAAGCCCAGCGGCGCGCGCACCTGGGTGCTGCGCATGCAGTTGAAAGGCCATCGGCGCGACTACGGGCTGGGATCGGCGCATGATGTTTCGTTGGCCGATGCCAGAACAGCGGCAGCAGAATTGCGCCGCCGGGTTCGTGACGGCTTCGATCCTGTCGCCGAGCGGCGAAAAGCGCGCAAGGTCATTCCGACCTTCGAAGCCGCAACCCGCACGTGCCATGAAACCCTGGGTGACGGGTGGAAGGACGGGCATCATGCCCGGTGGTTGTCTGGTTTCGAGCGCCACGTCTTTCCGCGCATCGGCAAGAAGCCGGTCGACAAGGTGGACAGCGCCTGCGTCGTCGAGGCGCTGTCCCCAATCTGGCTGGAGATACCGGAAACAGCGCGACGTTTGCTCCAGCGCACCGGCGTGGTGCTCGATTTCGCGCATGTGAAAGGCTGGGTGCCAGAAGAAGTGTCTCTGCGTTCGGTGCGCAAGGGCTTGCCTCGCCAGAACGACAAGCGGGGACACATGGAGGCCATGCCTTATTCCGATGTACCGGCGCTGATGCAGAAGCTTGCCGCCGCCTCCCCGACGACGGGGCGCGACGCCTTGCGTTTCACGATCTACAATGCGGTCCGCTCCAACGAAACGCGCCTTGCGGTATGGACCGAGTTCGACCTCGAAAACGCGGTATGGACCATTCCGGCCGAGCGGATGAAGGCAGGCGAAACCCATGTCGTGCCGCTTTCGGCACCGGTTGTGGCACTGTTGCGCAAACGCTGGAATGAGCGGACCAGTGATACCGGCTTGGTCTTTTCCAATGATGGCAAGAAGCCGATCAGCGACATGACCATGACGAAACTGCTGCGCGACGACGGTTTCGTCAGCATCACAGTGCACGGCTTTCGATCCACCTTCACGGACTGGGCTGCCGAATGCACCGATTTTCCCAAGGAGGTCGCTGACAAGGCACTGGCCCACAAGCTACCCAACAAGGTCGAAGCCGCCTACCGCCGAACCGATTTCTTCGAGAAGCGCCGGACCCTGATGACGCAATGGGCCGATTATCTGGGCAATCGCGCCCCGGCAGCGGAAAGGGCGGCGGCCGAGCTTATTCCGGCTCGCGCTGCCGCATAACCAGTTCGCGCAGACTGGCAGTCGTGATGCGGGTGGACTTGCCGAGCTTGATGGCCTCAATCTCGCCCGAAGCAATCAGTTCGTAGAGCTTGGTTCGACCGACGCCGATCATGCGTGCGGCCTCCTTGACCTTCACGCAGATCGGCTCGACCGAGGGCGGCGCTGTCACAGCGGTGCGCCCTCATGGCGGTATGCCACCGGATCATCGATCCAGCGGTTTACGGCGGATTCCCGCCAACCCGCGCCATGGACGCTGATCTTCACCTGGGGCGGGAATGTACCCTCGGCGATCTTGCGGTACATAGTGGAGCGGGAAAGGCCTGTGCGGGCCAGGACAGTCTTCAGGCGAATGATCTTGTCGGTGTTGGACATGGGACTTGCTTCCATTCGTTGGCAGTTACTGGTTGCCCCTGACGCAAGGTTTGATCGTCCATATGCTTGGCGCAAGGCGGTTTTCGAGGGGACAAGCCCACATCGCAAGCGCGGATAGAATGAAAGGGAGAAGGATAGGCATGGCTATGGACGGATAGGGTAGGTAACGGACGGCAACACTGTGCGGCCTGATGCGGCAAAATATTTTGCCATCCCCTGCTGATAATCAGAATTTTTCTTAATTGACGGCCTTTGCGACGGAGATTTGCGCCGCCACTGACGGCGTTTGCGCGCGAATCGCGCAGATATTGGTTCATATTGGTGCACAATCGAGTTCTGGCCTTTCGACCTGCCGATTGGCATGGTCAGCAGATGAACAATGCGTTGCCGATCAGACTACCTTGGCCTCCAGACTTCCCCGATGTTGTCATCCACACCGATGTCCGCACGCGTGATAGCCATCCAGCCTACACCGCCGCGAAGGCGGGGGATGCGGAGGCTGCTCTCATATTGGCATCCGATCTCCTGTCTCATGAAGGAATTGCGCGACTCCGGGACGTCATCGGCAATCGGCCAACTCTTCTCTTGCCGGTCGTGGCGGACGAGCTTACGGGCTTCAACGCGATCCCGGATGCAATGGCACAAGTGCTCGGCAACGAACTCGGCATCCCTGTCGTTGCCGGTGAAATCGTCCAGACCAACAAAGTCGGCCATACCCGCGCCCCAGCGTTTCAGCGGCTGGTCACCCCGGCGACGTTCGAAGGGCAGGTCCAACCAGGCGCACGCTATGTGCTCGTGGACGATCATGTTGGCCTTGGCGGCACGCTCGCCAACCTGCGCGGTTACGTCGAGGCACGGGGCGGAGAGGTCATCGCGATCACGACCCTGACCGAAAGCCGCGACGCGCGCGTAATTTCCTTGCAGCCCGCGACGCGAAATGTGCTATGGGCACACCATGGCCAAGCACTTGACGAACTCTGGAAAAGCCAGTTCGGCTACGGGATCGACTGCCTCACGGAAGTCGAAGCCCTCAACCTATGTCGTCAGCACTCCGTTGCCGGCATCGAGGATTTCTTGGCTCAGGCAGCAATCGAAGCACGTGGCCGAGGTCTCCAAACAGCGGTTGAATCGGGCGACTGATTTCTAGGCACCGCCCAGGCCGCGAATGCACCTGTTCAGGTCCGTATCGACTCGATTCTCAGGAAAGAACCAGCCTCAGCCCGGTATGGACGATGGGCGACCGGCGCCCATGGCACTCATTCTGCTAACTTTGGCGATTCAATCAGGCGCAATTATCTTTGGATATTTCATATTCATACAGCGCCTGACTATCTTGAGATAGAAACGTGTAGACATAGATCACCCCTAAATCGAGCGCTTTCCTTGAATCCGCCTGATTACAAAGCCTCGAAGTGCTTTCAGTAATTCCAGAGTCCTTCATATCATTTATGATAGGGGATAATTCGGAAAAATTATGATGAACGACATAAGACATTACAAATCGATTGCCTACGGAGTGTGCTTGCGCCCAAGTGAAATTTGAACTCATCCTTTGGGGGAGATTCGGGGTGGCTACTTCTGCAAGAGTTCTTGCCGATTGAATGGCTACATCCGAATTTTGCTCTTCAGTGACCGGCTGAGTTTGACCTGATTGTCCGGGGCCGCAACCGGCAAGCAGTCCTAACCCGAATGCCGCGACGATAGTTTTGTGCGTCATTGCCACCACTCCCCTTGAAGCTATTCGCAGACCGTTGGATTCGCTCGGCCATCCCATTCGACATGGCAGTCAGATTCTGCATCCGAACTACCGCCGTCTGTGCATTTCGCTAATATTAGAAATACATAGACCCCGACAATTAAATGCCATAGCTGAAAGCCGCTGCCCTTCTTTCCACCATTGTTTTCCAACTAACGGCGCCCCCTGCTAGGAAATGGCGGTATCTACAACGCCCACCGCACTAAATCGATCAAGATCATAGATCAATTCGAGCTAACGGCACGCATTTTATTGAAGCGGAGGGGAAGAATCTATCACATGGGGACCAATGAAACCCACGCGAGGACAGCCGCAAGCAGCACGATCCCCAAGGCGATCAGCGCTGATCCGGCAGCGGTTCCACGTGGTTTGCTCTCATACCGGGCTTTGCATCGGATCAGAATGGTCTGAAACCAGCCGCTGAACAGCCAAAGGTACGCCGTGAACACACCAAGCGCCGAATAGACGATGATGTTCCGGGGCCAGATCAGCGGCGCAATTAGCGCAACGACGCCAGCCTCAATGGTTAGCATAAACCCGAGGGTCACATAGATGTAGGCCCAGCTCTCGCTGCCCCGCCTCACCTCTGCATCGACCTCATCCTTGAGCTTGACCATATGCTTGATCCTACGACTCGCCCGAACTTCAAGCCGACAGCCGACCAACGTGCAAGCACGAACGGCAGGGTCGGTCCAGTTCGTGTTCGGCTAGGCCAGAAACAGCCGTCTTTTGAGCGCGTAAAGCGTGTCGTTCACCTTTCGCCGTTCAACTTCAAGCACGGAAATCTTCTCCCGCAGGGCAGGCAGTTCCCTTTGTGCAAGTTCGGCATTTCGCTTGATCTCCGCTGACGCGAACAGGCCCCAAAATCCCGAGGATTCCTTGATCCATCGCCGCGCGTCATCTGCGCGGTCGCGCCGCTCATAGATCGCCTGCGACAGAGCCTCATATCTCTTTTCAAGATCCGCCAGTTCGCTTGCGCAATTGCGTCGTTCCTGATCGAGCGCAACTCTTGCTTTGTCATCCAGCACAATTCTGGGTTCCTCGGCATTGATCGTGTTTCGCAGGCCGCCGAAACTCTCCACCCATGTGCGCTCACGATCAACCAACCAGCGTGCGAGAGCAAGTCCGCCAAGCCCGCCAGGGGCTCTTTCCAGGAGCTCGGCCTGAAAGGCGGCTGCACCCTCCGAGCGCCATGCCCGGCGAAGTTCGGGATTTAGATGAATACCGCGCCTCAGCTCGTCCCAATGTTCTGCAAGTCGGTTCTGAACATTCACGGACTGGCCGATGTAGCACCGCTCGTAGCCCTTGATGAAAATCCGATAGATACCGATAACGCCAAATTCGCAAACTGTCGGGGCCTGCGATTTTTCGAGGGGCCGGTCTATCTTCACTGCGACTGGTATTGATCCCGGCGACCGCGCCCTCAACGTGTCGATACTGACCTGCGAACTTGCGCCGTCATCAAGAAGGGGCGCAATGATCGCCGCCGCCTCCCGGTCGATGTGACCAAGCACTTTGTCGCTGGAAACGACGGCAACGGCGTTTCTGTCATGGATGTTGTGCGGTTCGCGGCGTAGCGTGGCCTGCTGTGCCAGACAGCGTGCGGCTTCATCCAGCGCGACGCCATAATATTTCATTCCCACCAGTGAAGCTCTTACTGTGGTGATGGCCAAGGTTTCAGACCTCTAAAGAATCTGTCATGCTCTACTCATGCCGATGCATGGTCGCAATTCTGATCTTCGAACGCCCGCTTGCCCTTCCGCTTCCACAGAACCATTGCCTTTTCGCGATCCTCGCCGCGCAGCTTGGCGGCAATCGTGAGGAATGCGCCATAGAGCGTGGCGCGGTCATCATCGGCGAGTTCGACCAGCCCGGCCTTCACGACCAGGCCGCCCAGTTCGATCAGTTGCCGCGTGCGTTCGCGCCGCTTGACCTGCCATTCTCGCATGTCGGTTCGCGCCTTTCGTGCCTCAAGCCGATGCCGCGCCGCCGTCAAGCGGGAGAGTGCCATCCGGCTGGCCTTGAGTTCCATCGCCACGCTTGCGCGCCTTGCTCTGAAAGAAGGCCGCGCCACGCTTGCGCCAAACCTCCTTCTTTTGGGCTTCGCTGGTTTCTGCAATGACGAGGAGCGCACCGGCCAGCGTTTCCGCATCGGTCGCATCGGCCCCGGTGGCAATCACCAGTTCGCCGAGTTGCTGCACGCGGCGTTCCTTCAGTTGCTTCGCCTTGTCGGCGAGCGCCTTCAATTCCGAATCAAAGTCACGGGGTTTGCGCATCGAAGTTCTCCATTGAGAGGTGATGCGCTGATGATAATATCGATGCTCTCCCAATGCTGTAGAGTCGTCGAGACGGCCTGATACTGAATAGTCCCGAGCAGGATTTTATCATGGGAGGGCGCGCTTATACGTCGTGCCGACGTGGCGCTCATGGCGTAGATGGATTGCCGTCATGGCGATCTTCCATCTCTCCGTCAAAGTCATCAGCCGGTCGAGCGGGCGCAGCGCCGTGGCCGCCGCAGCCTATCGCGGGGCTGAGCGGCTGCATGACGAACGGCTCGACCGTGACCATGATTTCACCCACAAGGACGGAGTAGTCCATTCCGAAGTGATGCTGCCGGAAGGCGCGCCGGAGGAATTTGCCGACCGCGAGAAACTGTGGAATTCCGTCGAGGCCGCAGAAAAGCGCAAAGACGCGCAGCTTGCCCGCGAGGTCGAATTCGCCATTCCGCGCGAGCTGACCCAGGAACAGGGCATCGAGCTGGCGCGGGAGTTTGCCGAAGCCGAGTTCGTCGAAAAGGGCATGATCGCCGACCTCAATGTCCATTGGGATATTGGCGCAGACGGCCAGCCCAGGCCCCACGCACATGTCATGCTCACAATGCGCGAAGTCGGCAAAGATGGCTTCGGCGCGAAGGTGCGCGAGTGGAACAAGGCCGAACTGGTCGAGCAATGGCGCGAGCGCTGGGCCGACCATGTCAATCAGCGCCTGGCTGAACTCGACATCGACGCGCGCGTCGATCACCGCAGCCTTGAGGCGCAGGGCATTGCGCTGGAGCCGCAGGACAAGATTGGCCCTGCCGCGTCGCGTATGGGCGTGCGCGGGCTTGAAGCCGAACGGATCGAAGAACACCGTGCCGTCGCGCAACGCAACGGCGAGCGGATCATTGCCAATCCCGCTGTCGCCCTCGACGCGATCACGCACAGCCAGGCCACCTTCACGAACCGCGATCTGGCGATGTTCGTGCATCGGCACAGCGACGGGAAGGAGCAGTTCGATCAGGCGATAAGCGCGGTGCGCGGATCATCCGACCTGATCGCGCTGGGCAAGGACGGACGCGGCGAAGAGCGGTTCACATCGCGTCAGATGATCGAAACCGAGCAGCGGCTTGGCCGCGCTTCGGAGTTGCTGGCGGAGCGCGACCGGCATCAGGTCGAAGATCATAGCCGAGAAGGCGCGCTGGCGCGCGGGGCGCAGCGCGGCCTTGCGCTTTCCGGCGAGCAACGCGCAGCATTCGAGCATGTGACCGATGGGCGCGGCCTGAGCCTCGTTGTCGGCTATGCCGGGACCGGCAAGAGCGCGATGCTGGGTGTAGCGCGCGAGGCTTGGGAAAGCGCGGGCTATACCGTTCGCGGTGCTGCCCTGTCCGGCATTGCCGCCGAGGGATTGGAGCACGGTTCAGGCATTGCCTCGCGCACCATCGCCAGCCTTGAACATCAGTGGGGCCAGGGCCGCGAATTGCTCACGTCGCGCGATGTGCTGGTGATCGACGAGGCAGGCATGGTCGGCACGCGCCAGATGGAGCGCGTGCTGTCCCATGCCGCCGATGCAGGCGCGAAAGTCGTCCTCGTCGGCGATCCGCAGCAGCTCCAGGCGGTCGAAGCCGGAGCCGCCTTCCGTGCGATCCACGAACGTCACGGCGGCGTCGAAATCAGCGAGGTCCGCCGTCAGCATAGCGGCTGGCAACAGGAGGCCACGCGGCACCTTGCTACCGGGCGCACCGGCTCGGCCATTCACGCCTATGACGAACGCGGCATGGTGCATGTTGTCGAGACGCGGGAGGCCGCACGCGGCGAACTGATCGAGCGCTGGGATCGCGACCGGCAGGCCAACCCCGGCGATACGCGGATCATCCTCACCCACACCAATGACGAGGTGCGCGAACTCAATGAAGCGGCGCGTGGACGGCTGCGCGACGCGGGCGAACTGGGCAACGACGTGTCGATCAAAGCTGATCGCGGGGAACGCGCATTCGCATCCGGCGACCGCATCATGTTCCTGCGAAATGAGCGCGGGCTGGGCGTCAAGAACGGCACCCTTGGCACCATCGAACAGGTGACGCCGCAGCGCATGGCGGTGCGCACCGACGATGGCCGCAACGTGGCTTTCGACACCAAAGACTACGCCCATATCGATCATGGCTATGCCGCGACGATCCACAAGGCGCAGGGCATGACTGTGAACCGAGCGCATGTGCTGGCGACGCCGGGCATGGACAGCCACAGCGCCTATGTCTCGATGTCCCGCCACCGCGATGGCCTTGCCCTGCTTTATGGCCGCGATGACTTCGCCGATCAGTCGAAACTTGTCCGCACGTTGAGCCGTGAGCGCGGTAAGGACATGGCCAGCGACTACAAGCCCGAGCAGCAGTTTGCCGAACGGCGCGGCATCACTTTCCGCGAGCGGATCGAGGAGCTCGCCCGGCAATTGCCGGAACGGGCGAAGTCGATCTTCGCTGGCTTCCGTCCGCAGGCCAACCGGCTCGTACGCCTGCCGACCGATCAGGCTGGCCTTTCCGACCAGCGCCGGGCGGTCGAGCGCTATGTACGTGCTACCAACGACATCGGGCAGATGCGTGAACAGGGATTGCCGGTCCTGCCACACCAGCACGACGCGCTGGAGAAGGCCGGGAAGGCACTCGATGCGATCCGGCCCCATGGCAGCGCCGACCTCACCAGCGCTTTGCAGCGCCAACCCTCGCTCGTCCGTGAGGCCGCCGATGGTCGCAGCCAGGGCGCAATGCGCGCCATGCAGCTCGAAGCGGAAATCCGCGTCGATCCCGCGCAGCGCGCCGACCGCTTTGTCAGCGACTGGCAGCGGCTCGGGCAGGCGCGGCAAGCCATGCAGCGCGATGGCGACACTAAGGGCGCGCAGAGCCTTACCAACCGCATGACGGACATGGCGAAAGGGCTGGAGCGCGATGCGCAGGTCGAATCCCTGCTGCGCAGTCGCACCCGCGAGCTTGGCATCAAGACAGAACTCGGTCGCGATCTGGCCCGCGACCTTGCCGCTTCCATCTCGATGGAGCGGAGCCGGTCAATCGGCATGGGCCTGTAGGAGAAGTGAAATGGATACCGATGACGTAGAAATGATCTTGGACTTTGAGCCGGAACCGGATCCCGACCCGCCCGTCCCGGAGGCCGAGGGCGATCTCGCCGCCGAGGCGTTCGCCCGCCTTGAAGGGGAACTGGCTCTCATGCGCCGGGCGGTCCAGCATCTTGCCGCCGAGCGCGCGGACATTGTCATTCCCGACTATGGCCCGACCCTGACCGACATGGCCAAGCGGATGGGCGCGATTGACGGGAGCCTGAAGAGCATGGCTGGTCATCCAGCGATGCAGATGACCCCTGACAGCATCGGCAATCGGATTGCCGCCGCAGCAGAAGCTGCCCGGCGCAACGATCAGGACAGGATCAGCCAGGCGCGGGACGATTTGCACCATGCAGCCCAGACGATGCGTAGCGTCACGGCCCATGCACGCACCGCTGCCGAGCAGCGGCAGCAGGTCTACCAGGTGGCAGGCGGAGCATTGCTCGCCGGAATACTCTTATGGTCTTTCCTTCCCGGCACCATTGCTCGCGCGATGCCGGATAACTGGCACTGGCCAGAGCGCATGGCGGCGCGGGTCGTGGGCGCGCCCTCACGCTGGGATGCAGGCGCGCGGCTGATGCAGAGCGACAGCCCTGAGGCATGGAATGCACTGGTGCAGGCCTCTGACATCCAGCGCGACAACCGAGATACCATTGACGCTTGCCGGAAGACCGCTGCAACATCGCAGCAGCCAGTGCGATGCACCCTCAAGATTCGTCCGGACAGCTCAGAGAGGAAGACAGCAACAACGCGAGAGGGGGCCGCGCAACGATCCCACAGAGGAGCATAACAGCCCATTCCGACCCGCACAAAATGTGGGAACAAATGTGGTTTCGATTTTCCGGAAAAGTCATTTTGTCTTTTGAAAACAAAGCGATAAATGACTTGAATGGTAGCGGAGGAGGGACTCGAACCCCCGACACGCGGATTATGATTCCGCTGCTCTAACCACCTGAGCTACTCCGCCCCAAAGGGGATTGCCGGGGAATAAGCCGCACGGCAGGCGGGCCATTTAGGGTGCAGTTTGCCCCCGGTCAACTGCGAAGATGGACATTTCAGCCTGCTTACCTGCGAAAGGGCCAGCTCCGTTCAAATTGCCACAAGTCGCCATCCCAGCGATGGGTGGAAAGCCCAGTGAAACGAAAGCTGCGATCAATCCCCTGCCCCGCCAACTGGGCCTGCAATTTGCGCGCTTCCCGCTCAGGCACCTTGTTCTGCAATGTTATGTGGAGTTGCAATGGCCGCAAATCCTGTTGCTGCACAATGCCATGCAATTGCTCTGCCAATTCGGCATGAATGGCCACCATACCGATGCTTTCAACCTTCAGCGCCGTTCCCCCACCCAAATCCATCACACCAGCAATCTTCGCCTCAACAGGCGGTGTAGTGGCAGCGATGGATTTAAGGCGTGCGTGAACTTCCCCTTCTGCAGAGGGCGGCAGTCCGTGAAATAGCGTCACATGAGCGGGCAGTCGATTGCGTTCAGGTGTATAATGCGCGCGGCGCAAGGCATCTGCCCAGGTCAATATATCCGGCGGCAGCGCAGCAAGGATCAAGATCGCACCACCGCTGGGCATTGTTACATTTCGCCGCGATTGCGCCGGATCGTTCGCCACTTTCCGACATTGGCATTGTGTTCCGCCAGCGTGTCAGCAAAGGCATGCCCGCCGCTGCCATCGGCCACCATGAACAGCGCACTGGTTTTGGCCGGGTTCAGCACAGCCGCAATGCTCTCACGCCCTGGATTGGTGATCGGCCCTTTGGGCAGCCCCGCCATGGAGTAGGTATTGTAGCCATTGACCGCCGTGATTTCAGATTGGCGGATACGGCGTCCCAGCGGCTTGCCCTGGGTAATGGGGTAGATAATCGTTGGGTCAGCCTGCAGCTTCATCCCAATTTTCAGCCGGTTGGAATAAAGCCCCGCAACCATGCGCCGTTCGCTGGGAACGCCGGTTTCCTTCTCTACGACAGACGCCAATATCACCGCCTCTTGAGGGGTATCGACTGCAATATCAGGCGCGCGATCTTTCCAAGCTTCTGCCAGATATGTCGTCATCGCGGCTTGCATCCGATCCAACACCGCCTGGCGGCTTTCACCCCGTTCAAAATCATAACTGTCGGGAAGCACTGACCCTTCTGCCGGCACCGCGACTTCGCCTGTCAGCAGGGGTTCTGCCATCAACCTTTCACGCACCATCACTGAAGGCAGCCCTTCGGGTATGGTGACGAAACGCATCATCACATCGCCCGCCTGCAAGGTCGAGAGGATGGCATTGCCGCTGGAGGATATGGGCAAGAGGAACTCACCCGCCTTGATCGGCGCGGACCCGCCAAAAACCTTCGCCCCCAGCAGGAATCTGTCAGCAGAGCTGATGAAGCCTTCTTCTTCCAGTCTATGCGCAATCGCCGTCAGGCTGGCGCCCTGCGGCACGATAAAGGGCCGCTCCTCCTCCATGACAGAGGGCATATACCAGTTCGCCGCAAAGCCCAGAAAGGCAAGCACCGGCAGCGCCGCCAGCAACAGGGCGACGAGACGAACACGCTTCATGTCAGATCAGTCGATCTTTTTGATGATCAGTGAAGCGTTGGTGCCGCCAAAGCCGAAGCTGTTGTTCAGCGCAGCACGCACTTCGCGCTTCTTGGCCACCTTGGGCACCAGATCGACGCCTTCGGTGCCTTCATCCGGATCGTCCAGATTCAGCGTCGGCGGGACAATCTGATCACGGATGGCCAGAATACAGAAAATCGCTTCAACCGCGCCAGCTCCGCCCAGAAGGTGGCCGATGGCCGATTTGGTGCTGCTCATCGATGCACCGCTCAGATCGTCACCCAGCACGCGCTTGACCGAAGCCAGCTCAATCGTGTCCGCCATGGTCGATGTGCCATGGGCATTGACGTAATCGATATCCCCCGGTTCCATCCCCGCCTTGCGCATCGCCATACGCATGGCGAGTTCCGCGCCCTTGCCTTCAGGATGCGGGGCAGTGACGTGATAGGCATCACCCGACAGGCCGTAACCGACCACTTCGGCATAGATCTTCGCACCGCGCGCCTTGGCATGCTCATATTCTTCAAGCACGACCACGCCAGCACCTTCACCCATCACAAAACCATCACGGCCCTTGTCATAGGGGCGGCTGGCTTCCGTCGGGCGGTCATTCATGCTCATGTTCAGCGCCTTGGCCTGCGCAAAACCGGCAATACCAATCGGGCAAATGGTCGATTCCGCACCGCCTGCCAGCATCACATCCGCATCGCCATCCTTGATCATCCGCGCAGCATCACCGATCGAATGCGCGCCGGTTGAACAGGCGGTGACAACCGCGTGGTTCGGCCCCATCAGGCCATATTTGATCGAAACCTGGCCGCTGATGAGGTTGATCAGGCGACCATGGACGAAGTGCGGAGAGACGCGGCCAGGGCCACGATTGGCCAGCACCAACGATTCGCTTTCGATACCCGGCAAGCCACCAATGCCCGAACCGATCGAGCAGCCTGTGCGCATCTTCAGATCATCATCCATGTCGGTAAGGCCGGCATCTTCCATTGCCTGGCCTGCGGCATCAATGCCGAACACGATGAACGGGTCGACCTGGCGCTGAATCTTGAAATCAACGCGTTTTTCAGGGTCGAAGCCCCATTCGTGATCCTTGGGCTTCACCTCGCAGGCGATGGTGCATTTCTGGTCCGACGTGTCGAACTTGGTGATCTGGCCAGCACCGCTCTTACCCGCGATCAGATTGGCCCATGACGTCTCAACATCCGCACCCAGCGGGGTGACAAGGCCCAATCCGGTTACAACCACACGACGCATCAGAAACTCTCCGCAAATATGCCACAGGCCCGGCCCGCTAGGGGGTCGGGCCTGTCAATGCGCTGCCACAGATGCGACAGCAAGGCAAAGGGGCCGATCAGCCCTTGTTTTCTTCGATATACTTCGTGGCATCGCCCACGGTGGTGATCTTTTCAGCGGCATCATCAGGAATTTCGACACCGAATTCCTCTTCAAATGCCATCACCAGTTCGACGATGTCGAGGCTGTCTGCACCCAGATCGTCAATAAAGCTGGCTTCCTGGGTCACCTTGTCGGCTTCCACACCCAGATGCTCCACAACAATCTTCTGCACGCGGTCGGCAGTATCGCTCATAATAATCCCTCTGTCTTTGGGGTTTTTGAATTTCGACAATCGCCCTAATGAGTGGCGCGGGCAAGCGCAAGGGGCATAGGCCCCCTTGTGCGATTTGAACGTTCAGTTTGTCAGGCGCCCTCACCATCAAGCTTTGTTGGCTTTTGGGGCGGCTCCACCACGCGCAGGTGCAATTCACGCAACTGCTTGGGCTCTGCCGGGCTGGGCGCGCCCATCAGCAGATCTTCTGCCTTCTGGTTCATCGGGAACAGGGTGATTTCACGCAGATTCTGCGCGCCGCACAGCAGCATCACGATGCGGTCCACACCAGCGGCCATCCCGCCATGCGGCGGTGCGCCATATTGGAATGCGCGGTACATACCGCCAAACTGTTCTTCGACGTCCGCCTTGGACAGGCCGACAATTTCAAACGCCTTCACCATGGTTTCCGGCTTGTGATTACGGATAGAGCCGGATGCGATTTCATAGCCATTGCAGACCAGATCATATTGAAAGGCGTTGATCGTCAGCGGGTCCTGATTTTCCAGCGCATCCAGCCCGCCCTGCGGCATGGAGAATGGGTTGTGGCTGAAATCGACCTTCTTTTCATCCTCATCATATTCATAGAAGGGGAAATCGACGATCCAGGCCAGTTCAAACCGATCCTGATCGATCAGTTCCAGCTGTTCGCCCACACGGATGCGGGCCGCGCCAGCCAGCTTGGCAGCATCGGCTTCCTTGCCCGCGGCAAAAAACAATCCGTCATTTTCGCCCAGACCCAGCTCATCATAAATCTTCTGCATGTTTTCGGGCCCGTGATTCTTGGCGATCGGCCCGCCAAATTCACCACCCTTGCGGGTGACATAGCCAAGCCCTGCAAAGCCTTCTTTCCGGGCCCAGTCATTCATATCGTCAAAGAACTTGCGGCTCTTTTCATGCGTACCGGGGGCTGGAATCGCGCGCACCACACCGCCTGTACCCACGATCTTTTCAAACAGGCCAAAACCGGAGTGGGTGAAGTGGTCGGACACGTCCGTAATGATCAGCGGATTGCGCAGATCCGGCTTGTCACTGCCATATTTCAGCATGGCTTCGGCGTGCGGGATGCGTGGGAAGCTGCCTGCAGGCGTCACATGCTTGCCGTTGGCAAAGGCTTCAAATGTACCGGCGATCACCGGCTCCATCGTGTCCCAGACCTCTTCCTGCGTGACGAAGCTCATTTCCAGGTCAAGCTGGTAGAATTCGCCCGGCAGGCGGTCGGCGCGCGGGTCTTCATCGCGGAAACACGGTGCAATCTGGAAATAGCGGTCAAAACCCGCCACCATCAGCAGCTGCTTATATTGCTGCGGGGCCTGCGGCAGGGCGTAGAATTTGCCCGCATGGATGCGGCTGGGCACCAGAAAGTCACGTGCGCCCTCTGGCGAAGAAGCGGTGAGGATAGGGGTAGAAAATTCGTTGAACCCTGCCGCTGACATACGTTGGCGCATGTCAGACACCACGGCCACGCGGGTCATGATATTTTTGTGCAGCGTTTCACGGCGCAGATCGAGGAAGCGATACTTCAGGCGCACATCTTCAGGATATTCCTGTTCACCCGCCACCGGCATGGGCAGCTCTTCGGCAGCACTCTGCACCGTCACCGATCGCGCGAACACTTCGATAGCTCCGGTCGGCAGGTCCTTGTTCACGGTCTCAGGCGTGCGCGCCTTCACATCGCCATCAATTGTGATGACCGATTCGAGCCGCAGCTTCTCCAGCACCGGCAAGGCAGGCGAATCTTCATCCGCAACGATCTGCGTAATGCCGTAATGATCACGCAAATCGATGAACAGGACGCCGCCATGGTCACGTTTGCGGTGAATCCAGCCCGAAAGGCGGACGGATTCACCGGTATTTGCATCGCTCAGCTGTGCGCAATTGTGGGTACGATAGGCGTGCATCTAATATCTTTCCAATTTCGGGTGTAAGACGCTAAGAGCGCGCGCACATAAACAGGCGCGCGACACATGCGCAAACAATGCGCGCGCTAACAGGGGAATGGGGTGGTTTTGTCAAGGCACTCCACCAACCAATGGGCATTTGCCCGGGGGCGGTACTCCGCCCGATAGAGATGAAAAGACGAATGAAAATACATGATCTGATTACCACGACCGATGCACTTGCTGATTTGTGCGAGCGCCTTTCCAAAAGCGATTTTGTCACGGTCGACACCGAATTCATGCGCGAAAACACCTATTGGCCAGAATTGTGCCTGGTGCAGATCGCCAATGAAGAAGAAGCCGCAGCGATCGATCCGCTGGCTGACGGGATCGACTTGACCCCGCTGTTGGACCTGATGACCGAGAATGAGGACGTTCTGAAGGTCTTCCATGCAGGCGGGCAGGATGTCGAAATCATCGTCAACCTTTCTGGCAAGACGCCCCATCCTATTTTCGACACGCAGATTGCCATGATGGCGATCAGCCAGAGCGAACAGATCGGCTACGCCAATCTGGTGGAAAGCTGGCTAGGCATCACCGTGGACAAGGGTGCGCGCTTTACCGATTGGAGCCGCCGCCCGCTGACTGACAGGCAGATTGAATATGCCATTGGCGATGTCACGCATCTGTCCAAGATTTTCCCGCGCATCCTGAAAAAACTGATCAAGACAGGCCGCGGTGACTGGCTGGATGCCGAAATGGAAAAGCTGGCCGATGTCAGCAATTACATCACCGACCCCGATCAGGCTTGGCGCCGTATCCGTCAGCAGGGCCGCAACCCGCAAGTATTGGGCCGCTTACGCGCCCTGGCCGCATGGCGCGAGGGCGAGGCACAGCACAAGAATATCCCCCGTGGCCGCATCATGCGTGATGAGACATTGGCCGATATTGCCAGCCATCCACCCAAGAAGCAGGCCGATCTGGCCAAGGTACGCGGTTTGTCTGCCGCATGGCGCGACAATGATATTGGCAAACGACTGCTGAAGGTGCTGGAAAAGGCAGAACCGATCGACAAGGACGATTTGCCCGAGAGGCTGAAGAAAGGCGCGCCGCTGGGCAAGGAAGGCGCGCTGGTCGCTGATCTGCTCAAGCTGCTGCTGAAGATCCGTTCGCGTGAAATCGATGTTGCCGCGCGCCTGCTGACCCGAGCCGAGGAGATGGAAGCACTCGCCGCCGGGGTGCGCGATCTGCCCGTATTGCAAGGCTGGCGTTACGATATTTTCGGGCGCGACGCGCTGGAACTGGTCGAAGGCAAGCTGGCCTTCGCAGTCAGGGATGGCAAGCTGGCGATGACGCATGTCGATGACGTGCAGGCAGGCATGGAAGAAACATTGCAAGTGGCGCAAGCGGCGGAGTGATTGCCAATCCGTTCACTCTGAGCCTGTCAAAGGGCTGCCCTTTTTCTACGATATCCGCCAAGTCGAAAAAACAGGGCTTCGACAAGATCAGCCCCAACGGATAATTGGAAGCGAATGTCCACATACCTCCCCACCATCAAACAGCTGCAATATCTGGTTGCCCTGTATGAACACGGCCATTTCGGCCGCGCGGCAGAGGCAAGCTATGTTTCGCAATCCACTCTTTCTGCGGGCATTCGCGAACTGGAAACATTGCTGGGCGTAACGTTGGTGGAACGCAGCCGCCGCGTGGTGCGCTTTACCGCCCTGGGCGAACAGGTGGTGGACAAGGCACATCGCCTGCTGCGTGAAGCAGAGGATTTGTCAGATTTGGTGCAGGCTGCCGGAAAGCCGCTATCGGGCACTTTGCGCATGAGCGTAATCCCCACCATCGCCCCCTTCATGCTGCCGCGTATTCTGCCGCGTCTCAAAAAAGAGCGGCCTGACCTGAAGCTGTTCCTGCGCGAAGAAACCAGCGCCGATGCGGTGGAATCGCTGCATCATGGCCGGGTGGATTGCGTGCTTCTCGCCCTGCCCTTCCCCACTGGCGAAGTGGACATGGCGCATATCAGTGATGACCGGCTGTTCGTGGCCTTCCCCAAGGATGATCCGCGCGATCCGCCTGCCAGCATTCCCCCGTCCATGATTGATGAAGGACGCCTCTTGCTGCTGGAAGATGGGCATTGCCTGCGCGATCATGCGCTGGCCGCCTGCAACCGGCCGGAGCTGCGCGCTTCGGCAACCATGATCGGCACATCGCTGCACACTCTGGTGCAGATGGTGAATAATGATCTGGGCCTGACCATGCTGCCGGAAATGGCCCTGGATGCAGGCATTTTGAATGGTACGGATATTGTTGCCCGCCCGCTGAAGGCAGAAAAACCCAGCCGTGAAATTGCGCTGATCTGGCGTAAGAATTCGCCGCGCAGCGACGATTTCAAGCTGCTGGCAGAGGAATTGAAAGCGGGTTAGGCCCGCGCCATTTGCACTATGCTGGTGCTGCAGAAGCAGCCAGTTTCGCCTGCGCAAACCGTTCAATCTTCTTGGCAGCGATGATCGGCACGACCACAGACAGGGCGATGCCAACAAGCGAGCAGAAACCGATCCAGATCGCCATCAGCGATCCACCAGCCTGATACATGCCATAGAGCACAGGAACAGCCAGCACCGCGCCGCGCACCTCATTAAAGATTACAGCAACTGCGCCCGCCTTCATGAACAGGCCAAGAAATGTAGTCAGTGTCGCACTCATGCATTCGGGGATAGCCCCGAAAGGTTGATGAACACTTTATATGAGCAAGAATAATCCCTTAGCGATCAATCCATATGCTTCAGGCCGACGCGCAGATAATCCCAGCCGGTAATCAGCGTCAGGATTGCAGCACCCCACAGCGTGGTCAGGCCAACTGTATGGGGTACATTGGCCTCTATCGAGCCCAGCATTACATTCCAATTGGGCAAACCCCGCCCCAGGATCAATGCACCCAGGGCGATGATCTGAAAGGTGGTTTTCCATTTGGCGAGTTTTGTTACCGGTACCGATACCTGCAGCCCGCCCAGAAATTCACGCAGGCCAGACACAGCAATTTCGCGCACCAATATGATCAGCCCGGCAACCACATGCATATCGCCGACATAGGGGCCACGCAGCACGCCCTGCGCGGTTAAAACCAGGATCACCGCGGCAATCATGATCTTGTCAGCAATGGGATCGAGAAAAATTCCCAGTTTGGATACCGCCCCACTCGACCGGGCAAGATAGCCATCAAAATAATCGGTAATGCCCATCAGCGAATAAAGGCCGAACGCCAGCAGATAGCCCGTCGCCCAATCAGGCCACCACAGCAGGAAAGCCAGGAAAGGCACCGCCAGAATACGCGACAGGGTGAGGATGTTGGGCAAGGTCAGCATTTCGTTCCCACCTCTAGCGCGTCAATCGACGCGGAAAAAGATAACTCATCTACCTTGTTCACTACGCAACTTCCTTTAAGCTTACCGAAATTAGGAAAGTCATTTGGGACATTAGATGACCACATCCACCCATTTGCTGCGTCGGCGGCGTTTCCTTCCCCTGTTCTGTACCCAGTTGCTGAACGCGTTTAATGACAATTTGTATAAGACGGCGATGGTTCTGTTCGTCGTCTATACCGTTTATGACGACGAGGGGACAGAAGCCGCCTTCAGCGGGCTGGCATCTGCATTGTTTATCCTGCCCTTTTTCCTGCTTTCCGCACTCGCTGGCCAGCTGGCCGACATGCGAGACAAAGCGGCCATAATCCGCATCATCAAGGCGGCAGAAATCGGCATCATGGCCACGGGGGCCATCGGTTTGTATCTTGCATGGCGCGGTATAGCGGTGAGTGAGTTTGCCATTCCACTGCTGCTGTTGGCGCTGTTTGCAATGGGGGTCCATTCGACCTTCTTCGGCCCAATCAAATACGCGATATTGCCACAGCACCTCAAACAGGATGAAGTTTTGGCGGGGACCGGGCTGGTTGAAGCCGGAACCTATATCGCGATTCTGTCAGGCACGATTCTGGCTGGCTTTATCGAGGTAGAATATGCAGCCATTGGCGTGGTTATTACGGCGGTGATTGGATATTTCACCAGCCGCAGTATTCCCACCGCACCACCTCTGGGAGCGGTTGACAAGCTGGATTGGAACCTGATCCGTGCTTCGATCAACCTGGTCAAACGCACCATGCATGACCCGCAAATCTTCTATGCAATCATTGCCATCAGTTTCTTCTGGGCAATCGGCGCAGTTCTGATCATCCAGTTCCCGCCACTGGCGAAGAATACGTTGATGGCCAGCAAGGAAGTGGCCAGCCTGTTCCTGGTGGTTTTTTCAGTTGGCGTGGCATTGGGATCCGTTTCCATCAACACACTGCTTAAAGGTCAGGTATCCGCCCGTTATTCCCCCATATCCGTGCTGATAATGGGCGCTTTCGTGGTGGCATTCTATATCGCCTGCCGTATTTGGCAGACTGAGCAGCCCTCTCAATTGCTGGACATTGGCGAATTTCTGGCCTGGCCAATGGCGGCTTTCCTGTTGCTGTGCCTGTTGGGCATTGCCATTGCTGGTGGCATGTTTGTGGTGCCACTTTATGCCTTTTTAACCACCCGTGTCCCGACGGATCAGGCTTCTCGTACGATTGCAGCCAACAATATCGTCAATTCAGGTGCCATGGTTGCAGGTGCAATATTGGCCATGCTGTTGAGCGCCATCAATATTGCTGTGGTTGATCAATTGCTCATGACTGCAGCTATGTGCCTGATTTCAGCCTGGTTGGGCAAAAGGCTGCACCAGGCTGAACTGGCCGCACTCAACCCAGTTTCAGAGCAAATCAGGCGATAAATACCAGTACCGCAGCAAAAGTCGCCAGATAGACGCTTGCAAAGCCACGCATATCATCCTTCGTCATTCGCCACAGCACCTCTGCCGGGGCTTCATATTCGCGGCTGCGAATATGGGGCGGCAAGTTAGCCCGGAATGGGTGCCGGGCTGTTTCGTCTGTCAGGACAAGTGATCTACGCATGAAAACGGCTTTAATACTTTCCTAACCATTATGCTCGGTGGAAATCAGGCCTGTCACAGCATGGGACATTAAGCAGAATCGTCAAGATTGTCGCATCGTAGATTGTGTGTCCAAACTCCCCAAGCTAACTGTTGCAAGATGAGAGAGACACACACACCGGGCGCGGCCAGATTGCTGGTCGATTGCCTGATTGAACAGGGTACAGACCGCATATTCACGGTTCCGGGGGAAAGCTTCCTGCCGGTGCTGGATGCGCTGCATGGGCAAGACCAGATTGAACTGGTGACATGCCGCCAGGAAGGCGGCCTTGCTTATATGGCATGCGCTGATGGCGCGCTGACAGGCCGACCGGGTGTCGCCTTTGTCACCCGCGGACCCGGCGCCACCAATGCCAGCGTGGGCATTCATGCCGCCTTTCAGGATTCGCAGCCCTTGGTGCTGTTTGTGGGCGATGTGGACAGTTCCATGCGCGATCGGGAGGGATTTCAGGAAGTGGATTTTGCCACTTTCTTTGCCCCCTTGAGCAAATGGTCTGCGCGGATTGATGACCCAGACCGCATTCCTGAATATGTTGCGCGCGCCTTTGCCACCGCCATATCGGGCCGCCCCGGCCCGGTGGTGCTGGCATTGCCAGAAGACATGTTGAGCCGTGACACGGCCGCAAAACCGCGGCCATATGTCACCCGCCCGGCGCAGGCACCCTGCCCCGACGCCATGCAGACCATGATGGCGATGATTGCTGATGCCGCCAGCCCCATTGCCATTATTGGTGGTGCAGGCTGGAACGCGCGTGCGCGTGAAAATTTTCAAGCCTTTGCCGAACGGATCGGCCTACCCGTGGCACTGGCTTTCCGCCGGCAAGATGCGATTTCCGCCAGTTCGCCGGTCTATGCCGGCAATTTGGGCTATGGCCCCAACCCCAAACTTGTGGAGCGATTGAAACAGGCAGATCTTGTGCTAGCCGTAGGGGCCAGATTAGGGGAAGCGACCACCGATGGATACAGCTTCCCGTCGCTGGAGCACCCCGATCAGCTACTGATCCATGTTCACCCGGACCCTGAAGAACTGAACCGCGTATTCCGCACCGATCTGGCGCTATGCTGCGCGATGGATGATTTTGCCGAAAGCGCCGCCTTGTGGGAGGATGACAGCATCATTCCTTTCGATGCGGGGGCAGAAGCCAATGCCGAATGGCGCGCATGGTCCACGCCTGCGCCGAGCAATTACCCGCTGGATATGGCGCAGGCAGTCACCTTCATGCAGCAGGAACTGCCTGGGGATACGATCATCTGTAATGGCGCGGGCAATTTTTCCAGCTGGTGGCACCGATATTGGCGGCATAATGCCTATCCCACGCAGCTAGCCCCCACCAATGGCACGATGGGTTATGGCCTGCCCGCCGCAGTGGCGGCTTCCCTGCGACATCCGGACAAATGCGTGGTGGCCCTGGCGGGTGATGGCGATTTCCTGATGAATGGACAGGAACTGGCCACTGCGATCCAGCATGGTTGCAACATCATTCTGGTACTGGTGGATAATGGCACATACGGCACCATCCGCATGCATCAGGAACGTGAATTTCCCGGCCGCGTTGTGGCAACCGATCTGCATAATCCCGATTTTGCGGCACTGGGTGCGGCATATGGCGCATGGTCCGTCACCGTCGATACCACCGATGGTTACAAGGCGGCCTTGCTGGATGCAAAGGCCCGGGCGGGCGTGCGCATGATCCACTGCAAGATCGATCCGGAACAGCTAGCGGCCAGCGGCATCACGATCAGCGCGCTGCAAGAGCGGGAAGTTTAAACTCCGCCCATCTTGCAGATGATTTTCCATTCCTGGGGCGTGATTTCTGCCACGGAAAGCCGCCCCAGCCGCACCAGTTCACAATCAGCCAGTTTCGGTTCTGCCTTGATCTGTTGCAGCGTGACGGGCGTGGGAAATTTGACCTTGGGTTTAACCTTCACCGCCGCCCATTTCCCGGTCGGATCGGTCGGGTCCGTGATGCCTGCCACGCTGACCGTGCAGATTCCGACGATCTCCAAACCTTCTCGCGAATGATAGAAGAACGCTTCTTCACCCACTTTCATCGCGGCCAAATTGTTCTTCGCCCGGTGGTTACGCACCCCGTCCCAGGTGCCTTCTTTTTCTGCGACGAGATCATCCCAGCTATATTTGAAGGGTTCTGATTTCATCAGCCAGTGGCGCGGCACATCAATTCTCCTCAATCGCTGTGGCGGCATTCCTAACCAGCCCGCCCGTCTCAGGCCAGCGCAGTTGACCGCCTTTTTTCAAGTTAACCCGATATTTATCACGTCACTGCATAGAGGGCGCAACACGACCGCCATTGTGACGTGAACGGGGAAACAGGTGGCAAAGTACGAAAGCACAGAAAGGCTTGGCAAGGCCGAACGCGATGTCGTGACGTTGGGCATTGCTGTGGCAGCGATTATCCTGTTCGTCGCCACAAGCGGATCGGTTCTGCCGCAGGCCATCCGTTCAATCCTCGGTTCGGGCAGGGGCCCGGATGTGATCCTGGTCAACGCCCTGCTGTTGAATATCGCACTGATTATATTTGGTTGGCGGCGTTATCGCGAATTGACGGATGAAATCCATGAACGCCGCAAGGCAGAAGAGGTTGCCCGCCGCCTGGCAGAAACCGATCCACTGACTGGATGCCTCAATCGCCGCAGCATGGCGCGCGCTACGGAGCAACTGCGTAACGCCTGCCTTGACCGCGGCGAAGCCATTGCCTTCGTCATGATCGATCTCGACAATTTCAAGCAGGTCAATGACATGAACGGTCACTCCGTCGGTGATCGTGTGTTGTCAGAAATTTCCGAACGATTACGTAACCGCCTTCCCAAGGATGCCATTCTGGCGCGTTTGGGTGGTGATGAATTCGCCTATGTCGTTCCATTCGTCCCCAACCGGATGGAACTGATTGATCAGCAGGTCGCCAGCCTGTTTGATACAGTCGGGGCGACAATTAATCTGAATGGCGCGATTGTGGACACCACAATGTCCATCGGTATCGCTACAGATGGCGATGGCAGGTCCGATGAATGTGAAATGCTGGATGCTGAAACACTAATGCATCATGCCGATATCGCGATGTATCAAGCCAAGAAACAGGGAAAGAACCGCTATTTCTGGTTTGAGCCAACGATGGAGAATGAACTGCGCTTCCGGAACGAGTTGGAACGCGGCATTCGACGTGGTCTGGAAACTGGGGAATTCGTCCCATATTACGAACAGCAGATCGACCTAGCGAGCGGTGATCTGGTCGGCTTTGAAATGCTGGCCCGCTGGCATTCGCCCGAACTGGGCCTGGTTAATCCTGAAATATTCATACCTGTTGCAGAAGAAATTGGTGTGATTGGCACCTTGTCCGAACAATTGATGGCGCGCGCCTTTCAGGATGCCCGGCAATGGGATGCGGAATTGACGCTGTCAGTCAATATTTCACCTGTGCAATTGCGCGATCCATGGTTCTCGCAGAAGCTGCTCAAACTGCTGGTAAAGCACAATTTCCCTCCACACAGGCTTGAGATTGAAATCACCGAAAGCTGCCTTCACGAAAACATTGAAATGGTGCGATCGATGATCTCCAGCCTTCGCAACCAGGGCGTGCGTGTCAGCCTGGATGATTTCGGAACTGGATATTCCAGCCTTGAACAATTGCGCAGCCTGCCGTTTGACCGGCTCAAGATTGATAAAAGTTTCATCAGCGAACTGCGTAATGCCGATGCCAGTTCCAAGATCGTCGATGCCATCATCTCGCTTGGCAACGGGCTGCAAATGCCAGTGACAGCAGAAGGGATAGAGGATGAGAAAATTCTCGAAGCGCTTAAGTCGATGGGGCAATTGAAGGGCCAGGGCTATTTCTATGGTCGGCCAGAGGATGCCTCTCAAGTGAAGGAACGCCTGCGCAAGGCAGGCAAGCTTACTGACCAGCCGCCGACTGTTCCCGCGACAAGCTCGTCTGAAAAAAGTGGTGGCATTGGCGAAACCACAGCACGCCAGGCAAACCGGTTCTAAGCGCAGATAGACCCGCTAAATACTGGACGTTCGGGCATGGCGCGCATAGATGCGCTGCACCATGCGCGTTAACTTCACCAAGATGCACGGTTTGGGCAATGATTTCATCGTGCTGGACGCGCGAGCAGAAACCCTGCCCGAAATGACGCCGCCCATCGCCGCCGCACTGGCCAATCGCACCACCGGGATTGGTTGCGACCAGTTGATAATGCTGGAGACAGCACAGGCTGGCAGTGAAGCCGATTTTTGCATGCGTATTTTCAATTCTGACGGCGGCGAAGTGGAATCATGCGGCAATGCCAGCCGCGCTGTGGCCCTGCTGCATGGCGCCCCAGCTCAGGTTCAAACCGGTGGCGGCCTGATCATGCTGGAGCCGATGGATGGCGGCGCACGCGTCGACATGGGTGAACCACGCTTTGGCTGGGAGGAAATCCCCCTCGCCTATGCCATGGATACACTGGCCATGCCGGTCGGTTGGGGTGAATTGGAAAGCCCGGCAGCAGTGAATGTCGGCAATCCGCATGTGGTGTTCTTTGTGCCAGATGCAGATGCTGTGCCATTGGGAGAGATCGGGCCGGAGATTGAGCATGACCCGATCTTCCCCCAGCGCGTGAATGTAAACGTCGCCACGGTCGAAAGCCGCAACACAATCCGTCTGCGTGTGTGGGAACGCGGTGCTGGCCTTACACGCGCCTGCGGTACCGGTGCCTGTGCCGCAGCGATTGCCGCCATGCGACGCGGCCTGGTCGATCGTATGGTCACCGTTGCCCTGCCCGGTGGCAAATTGACCATTGAATGGACCGATACTGGACGCATCCTGATGACTGGGCCTGCCACCACCAGCTTTACCGGCACATTCGAATGGGATGATTACGCCGCATGAGCGGAGCTGAGGTCATTTCGCTCGGCTGCCGGTTGAACATTGCCGAAAGCGAGCAGATGCGCGCCCTACTGGCTCAGGAAAATGATGTGGTCGTCGTCAATAGCTGCGCCGTCACATCGGAAGCAGTGCGCCAGACCCGTCAGGCAATTCGCAAGGCGCGCCGCGCGCGGCCCGATGCACGTCTGCTCGTAACAGGCTGCGCCGCCGATATCGAACGCGCCCAACTTTCAGCCATGCCAGAAGTCGACGGGTTGATTGCCAATGCGGTAAAGCTGGATCCGCGCGCATGGAACGTGCCAGCACAGGCAGCGCCCGTACCACAAGCGCGTACCCGCGCCTTTATCGCGGTACAAAATGGCTGCGATCATGCCTGTACTTTCTGCGTGATCCCGCAGGGGCGCGGTAAAAGTCGTTCACTTGATGTGGATCAGGTTCTGCGTGAGGTGGAAAGCCATATGGCGCAGGGCGCACCAGAAGTGGTGCTGACCGGGGTCGACGTCACCAGTTGGGGGCATGACCTGCCGCAACATGTTGCGCTGGGTTCGCTGGTACGGCAGGTACTCGATCATTTTCCTGAATTGATGCGGCTTCGCATGTCATCGCTTGATGGCATTGAAATCGATGAAGAATTGTTTGACCTTTTTGCGCATGAAAAGCGCATGATGCCGCACCTCCATCTGTCGCTACAGCACGGGGCGGACCTGATCCTGAAGCGGATGAAACGGCGTCATTTGCGGCAGGATGCAGTGGATCTGGTCGCCCGGCTGAAGGCCATTCGTCCTGAGATTGCCGTGGGGGCAGATCTGATTGCGGGCTTCCCAACAGAAACTGAAGAGCAGCATCAGGCAAACCTTTCCATCATTCGCGAACTGGGGATCGTGCACGGCCATATCTTCCCCTATTCACCACGCCCCGGCACGCCAGCCGCACGCATGCCGCAATTGGGGCGTGATCTGATAAAGCAACGCGCCGGTGAACTGCGCGAAGCTGCCAAAAATACGCGCGACCGCTGGATGCGCAGCCTTGTGGGGCAAGATCTGTCTGTACTTGCAGAACGCGATGGCACCGGCCATGCGGAAAACTTCGCGCGGGTTACTGTGCCGAAGGGTGTGCAAGCGGGTGAGATTGTCCACGTAACACCGCAATCAGTCGAGGAAGGACTGCTCAAGTGAGTGAGGGTGAAACCCCGAAAAAATCATGGGCTGACCGGCTATTTGGTGGCTTCCGCAAGACGTCAGAACGGCTGAGCGAAAATCTGACGCAGGCCGTTTCGACCGCCAAGTTGGATGATGCAACGCTGGACGATGTCGAAGATGCTCTGATCATGTCCGATCTTGGCCCGGCAGTCGCTGCACGCATCCGGCAACGCCTGTCAGACAAGCGTTTTGGCCTGGAGATTTCCGCACGCGAGCTGAAAGAGGCGGTGGCAGAAGAAATCGCGGAGATACTTCGCCCGGTTGCCAAGCCGCTGGAAATCACGGCTTTCCCCCGCCCACAAGTGATGCTGGTGATCGGTGTCAATGGCAGCGGCAAGACCACCACCATCGCCAAGCTGGCGCATTGGCTTCAGGAAGATGATTACAGCGTGATGCTGGCGGCAGGCGATACCTTCCGCGCTGCTGCCATCGGCCAGCTTGCCACCTGGGCAGAACGCGTTGGTGTACCAATCATTCGCGGGCCGGAAGGTGGCGACCCGGCAAGCATCGTGTTTGACGGGGTGAAAGAAGCGACTGCCAAGGGGATCGACGTATTGATCGTCGATACGGCGGGACGGTTGCAGAACAAGCGCGAATTGATGGACGAGCTGGCCAAGATTCGTAAGGTCCTGGGTCGCCTCAATCCAGAGGCACCGCATGATGTGGTGCTGGTGCTGGATGCCACCAATGGTCAGAATGCACTCAGCCAGATTGATGTGTTCAAGGAAGTGGCAGGCGTCACCGGTCTGATCATGACCAAGCTTGATGGCACCGCGCGCGGCGGCGTGTTGGTGGCGGCAGCTGAAAAATACGGCCTGCCCATTCATGCGATTGGCGTAGGCGAGAAAATGGACGATTTGCGCCCGTTTGACCCAGATCTGGTCGCGCGCGTTATTGCTGGGGTGGCATGATGGCGGAAACCCAAAACACGAAACCCAAATCCGGCTGGCTTAACATATTGGTCGATTATGGCCCGCTGCTGGTGTTCCTCGGCGTCTATAAATTCTACCAACCGCCAGAAACCTCCACCTTTGGAGAGATTGCCGCGGTCATTTACGGCACGATTGCATTCATGGTGGCGGCCGTGGTGGCGCTTGCCTTCAGCAAGTGGAAATTTGGCCATATCAGCCCCATGCTGATGCTTTCCACCGCGTTGATCGTGAGTTTTGGGGGCTTGACCATCTGGTTGCGCGATCCTGAATTCATCCAGTTCAAGCCCACGGCGATCTATCTGCTGTTCGGTATCCTGCTGATTGGCGGTTGGCTGCGCGGCAAGGCGCTGCTGCAGATACTTCTCGAAGCCGCGTTCGAAGGTCTGGACCGAACAGGCTGGCTGAAACTGTCGCGAAATTGGGGCGTATTTTTCCTGCTTCTGGCCGCACTCAATGAAGTGTTGCGCGCACAACTGAGCTTTGAAGACTGGCTGTGGGCCAAGCTGTGGGTGTTCCTGCCGCTGACATTCCTCTTCACCTTCAGCCAGATTCCGATGTTGCTGAAACATGGGTTGAGCATGGAAGGTGTGGATGAAGAGGTCCAAAATCCTCCACCATCCTGAAACGATGCAGCTTGCAATTGTTGTAAATTGCGCACTAATCTTCAGCTGTTCCGCCCTTGTGTCCTGGGCTGGACACTGATTGAGTGGCGATAAGGGGGAGATTTATGGCCAAATTGTTCGGTAATTTGCATCTGGTAATGGCGGTGGGGCTGATTGCGGCCATCGCTCTGATGCTGGGTTTTAATGCCAGTGTTCCGGTTGACGGGAATTCAATCGCACGCTGGTTGCACCTGTTCTTTGGCGTGCTGTGGATCGGTCTGCTTTATTACCTCAACTTCGTGCAAGTCCCCAATATGGGCAAGATTGCCGATGAGCATAAGCCTGCGATCACCAAGACGATTGCACCCAAGGTGCTGTTTTTCTTCCGCTGGGCTGCTGCACTGACTGTAGTCACCGGCCTCGCCATTGCGCATCTGAATGGCTATGCGCATCAGGCGCTGACCTTCTCTGGTGAAGGTGCGGTGAACCTGATCGGTGCTGGTATGTGGATGGCGCTGGTGATGGCCTTCAACGTGTGGTTCATCATCTGGCCCGCGCAGAAGAAGATCCTGGGCATTGTTGAAGCAAGCGCAGAACAAAAAGCTGCTGCTGCACCACGCGCACTGATCGCCAGCCGTTTGAACACGCTGCTGTCGATCCCGATGATGTGGGCCATGGTCAGCGCAAATCTGGGCTGAACCAGCAAACATATTGGTTGAGAAATGGGGGCGCTCCGGGAAACCGGGGCGCCCTTTTTATTACCAGTTCAAATCTCGACCTGACTGCCCAGTTCCACCACACGATTGGTCGGCAGCTTGAAGAAATCCATGGCTGTGGCTGAATTGCGCAACATCCATGCGAATATCTTCTCACGCCAGATCGACATGGCCGGGTTCTTTGACGGCAGTAATGTCTGACGGCTGAGGAAGAAGCTGGTGCTCATCATGTCAAATTCGCCACCGCAGCGTTCCATCTTCTTCAGCCCCGCGGGCACATCAGTCGATTCCATAAAGCCGTAATGCAGCACTGCACGGTAAAAACCGTCGCCCAAATCATGGTACTCGCAGCGTTCATTCGGATCGACATATGGAATGTCGGCAATATTGACCGTCAGTATGACAACGCGTTCGTGCAGCACCTTATTGTGCTTGATATTATGTAGCAGGGCCGAAGGAACACCAGCTGTACTGGATGCCATGAAAATGGCCGTTCCGGGTACACGCGTTGCGCTGTTCTTCGCTGATTTGGCGAAGATTTCCATCGGCAGTGCAACCTCGCTCATCCGGTCACGCATCAGCTTGCGCCCGCGCGCCCAGGTGGTGAGCAGGGTAAAGGCCACCAGGCCGACAACCAGAGGGAACCAGCCACCATCCCCCACCTTGGCAAGGTTAGCGGCAAAATAGGCGCCGTCTACAATCAGGAAGATGGCGACCACTGGTGCCGCCATCCACCATTTCCAACGCCACACACCCATGAACAACACAGCCATAAGCAAGGTGTCGATCGTCACCGCGCCAGTCACTGCGATGCCGTATGCAGATGCAAGATTAGATGAATTCTGGAAGGTCAGCACCAGAATGATAACTGCAATCATCAGCGCCCAGTTGACCGATGGAATATAAATCTGTCCGCCTTCCGTTTCGCTGGTGTGGCGGATCGAAAGCCGCGGGATAAAGCCCATCTGGATCGCCTGATGCGTGATCGAGAATGCGCCCGAAATCACTGCCTGACTGGCGATGAAAGTGGCAGCAGTGGCCAGTAACACCAGTGGCAGGCGCCATTGTTCATTGGCCAGGAAGAAAAACGGGCTCTGTATCGCAACAGCTGCTTCTTCGGGCGGCAGGCCAATCACCATGGCACCTTGCCCAAAATAATTGAGCAGCAGGCAGGGCATGACAAAGCCGAACCAGCTGAGCCGCATCGGGCCGCGCCCGAAGTGCCCCATATCCGAATACAGCGCCTCAGACCCTGTCACCGCCAGAACAACGGAGCCCAGCGCCAGGAAAGCCAATGTGCCGTCCAGCACAAAGAAATTGATCGCATGATAGGGGTTGAGCGCCCATAGAATTTCCGGCGTCTGGACAATCTGCCATGCGCCCATGCCCGCGATCACTGTGAAATATACGATCATCACAGGCGCAAAGAGCGCCCCCACCTTTGCCGTTCCGCGTTTTTGCAGCACGAACAGGAAGATCAGCAGGACCAGCGCAATAGGTATCACCAACCTGTCCAACCGATGATCGACCACGGTCAAGCCTTCTACCGCCGACAGGACGGAAATGGCCGGGGTAATCATGCTGTCGCCATAGAAAAGCGATGTGGCAAAAACCCCCAACAACACCGCCAGCCAGCCATAACGTGAGCCACCGATATGGCGGGATATCAGTGCAACCAGGGCCAGTGACCCGCCCTGCCCTTTGTTATCTGCGCGCATCAATATGGTGACATACTGGATCGCCACGACAAGCGTCATCGACCAGAAGATCAGGCTGATGACACCCAGAACATGCGCCTTGTCCAGGGCCAGTGGATGTGGGCCGACAAAGGTTTCACGAAACGCATAGAGCGGGCTGGTACCGATATCGCCGAAAACGATGCCAATCGCGCCGATTGCCAGCGCAGCCTTTGTACCTTGTCCATGACCATGGTTATGGCCATTGTCACCTGATCCAGAGGACCCGGCTGAATTCATAGTTTGCAGAACGGCTGTGTCAGTCATGTGGTAGCGAATTCCGGATACTATTCACGGATACCAGCCACCTGTGCAGCCAGGCGTGGGCAATTAGCACCACAATTTCGCACTCGCAACATATGCTTGTCAGGGTGTCGCTGGCGCCACATTGGCCATCAGAGCATCCAGTTGAGTAATCCGCGTTTCCAGATCCGTGCGCCAGGGCGCATCAGCAGGCGATTTCTCCAGCAGCTTAGCCCATACGTCACGCGCCTCTTTCGGCTTGCCCGAACGCAGATAGGCGATACCCAGGAAATAGGCCGGGCCAGGATGTGCCGGCATGGATGCTTCCGAACGTTCGAATGCCAGCAATGCAGCAGGTGTTACCTGACCATGTGCATGTTCCACCAGGGCATTGGCCAACGCCAGCCAGCTTTCAGTGTCATCGGGATTTTTCTGCAGGCCGCCACGCAGCAATTGCGCCGCCTCCTCAAATCGTCCGCGCCGGGCAAATCCATCCGACACCATCAAATATCGCGGTGGCGGCTGTGCAGGATCGAACAGGGCGCGCCGGACCGACACGATCACCTCACCCGACTGGGCTGCACCCTCAACCCCCTGCTTGGGTGACCCTGCCATGCCTGGGTTGCCCTGCATTGCGTAGCCTGCCTGCCCGAACGTCAGTACCGCCCCCAGCATGGTCCATGCGCGGCGCGGCAGGCGCATGACAAAGGCCACGATGGCAAAGGCAACCAGTGCCAGCAGGATGATGGGGAACCAGGTCATGCAGCGCGCCCCTGCCCACGGCCAATCCGCCGCCACAAGACAATGCCCGCAATCAGCAACAACAACAGCGGTATGGCGAACAGAGGCCATGTCGCTGCAGTAACGCGTGGGGCATAGCTGACATAATCACCATAACGTTCAACCAGCCATGCACGAATCGCCTCTGGATCCTCGCCTGCGGCAATGCGCGTGCGGACCTGATGGCGCATATCGCCCGCCATGGATGCATCGCTATCGGCGATCGACTGGCTCTGGCATTTGAGACAACGTAACGTTTCCATCAATTCCTGCGCCTTCGCTTCCAGCGCTGGATCATCCAGCTGGCGATAGGCATAGGGTGCTGGCGGCAGCGAATCCTGCGCCTGGAGGGGGGCAACAAAAAGCATCTGAAATGCGGCCAAGATCAGCGTCAGGCGCATCATTGCCCAGCCTCCTGCAATATCTCCAGCAGCTTGGGAACATCGCTTTCACGCACATCGCCAATATGTTGATGCACAATCACGCCATTGCCATCGATTACAAAGGTTTCTGGTACGCCAGAAGAACCAATCGCCAATTGCAATTCGCTCAAATCATCCGCCCCGATACGCGCATAGGGGTTACCATGCGTTTCAAGGAATCGTGAGACATCTTCCGGCTTGTCCCGCACAGCTATGCCCACGATCTGCGCCCCGCCAGCACGCAAAGCCTCAAGTTGCGGAGCCTCCGCAATGCACGGCAGGCACCAGCTGGCCCAGATATTGAGCAGTTTGGGCTGACCATCCTTGAAATCAGCCAGTGATGCGCCGGGCATACCCTCCAGCGCGGGACGCATATCAAATTCGGGCAGTGGTTTGCCCAACATGCCTGAATGGACGAATTCATCCTTGGGCTGGGTCAGCTGATAGGCCGCCAGCCCCACGAAAAAGGTGAACAAGGCCAATGGCAGCCATAGGGTCCAACGGCGCATCATGCAGCCTCCCCTACTGCACGGCCTGCACGGTCCGCCCGGCGTTGTTGCGCCTGCGCACGAATATGGCGGCGCTTCAGATCGCTCGCCAATCGCCCGATAATTGCCAAAACACCGCCAAGCGCAATCAGCAACCCGCCATACCAGATCAAGGTGACAAAGGGTTTCCACCACAGCCGCAATTGCCAGCGGCCATCCTGCGCCTGCCCGCCAATCACGGCATAAAGCTGCCCGTCCCAACGTGTCAGCAATGCGCTTTCCGTTGTCTGCTGCGGCGGGGCCCAGAAATTGCGTGACTGCGGATGCAGTGTCACGACATCGCCAGAACCACGCTGTGCCACCAAGGTCGCCTCCAGTGCAGTCCAGTTCGGCCCGGCAACAGGTTCAATCCCTTGCAAGGTCACATCCCAGCCCGCGACATGTTCCGTATCGCCCGGATTGACGGCCGCCAATCGCTCGCTGGTAAATGCGCTTTCACTGGCCATGCCAAACAATGCCACCGCGATCCCGAAATGCGCGATCACCATGCCCCAGGTAGCAATGGGTGTACGCCACAACTTGCGCCCGCGCAGGGGCAGGAAGCTGGCAATGGCCAATACACCTGCCAGCGACAATCCCAGCAGCGGCAGCACGCCAATATCGCTGGTCAATGCAATGACAACGGCAGTTGTCACCACCAGGGCAACCAGAATGGCAATCGGCAGACGCACCCGTTCAAACCTGTCCCATCGCCAGCGCAGCAAAGGGCCCACGGCCATCACCATCAGCATAGGCAGCACGAAAATGGCGCCTACCGGGTTGAAATAAGGCGGGCCCACGGACACGCGAACATCAAACGCCTCTGTCACCAGCGGGTAAAGCGTGCCCAGCAATACGATGCCCAATGTTGCAGATAGCATCACATTGTTGAAGACCAGTGCACCTTCGCGGCTTGTCAGGGCAAATCTTTGGCCCTCAGCCACCGAACTCGCGCGCAGGGCAAACAGCAGCAAAGCCCCGCCAATATAGATCGCCAGCAAGGCCAGGATGAAGCTGCCACGCTCTGGATCAACCGCAAAGGCGTGGACGCTAGTGAGGATACCCGAACGGACCAGGAATGTGCCAACCATACTCATGGAAAAGGCCACTACGCCCAGCATGATCGTCCATGCACGCAAGGCATCGCGCGCCGCCAGAACACTGGCCGAATGAAGCAGGGCCGTCGCCGCCAGCCATGGCATGAGCGAGGCATTTTCGACCGGGTCCCAGAACCACCAGCCGCCCCAGCCCAGTTCGTAATAGGCCCAATAGGAACCTGCCGTAATCCCCAATGTCAGAAACACCCATGCGCCCAGCACCCAGGGGCGCATCACGCGCGCAAATTCTGGCGTTACCTGCCGTGTGATCATGGCCCCCACGGCAAAACTGAAGGCGACCGATAGCCCGACATAACCAAAGTAAAGCGTGGGTGGATGGAAGGCGAGGCCGATATCCTGCAGCAACGGGTTCAGCCCTAGCCCCTCTGGAACGGGCTGCGGCAAGCGTTCAAACGGGTTCGATGAAAACAGCAGGAAAGCATAGAAACCCAGCGCCACAAATCCCTGCGCCGCCAGCGTGGCACGCATGGTCTTTTCAGGCAGGCGGTGTTCAATTGCGGCAATCAGTGCACCTGCGCAGGACATCACCGTGACCCATAACAGCATGGAACCTTCGTGATTGCCCCATGCCCCGGAAAGCTTGAAGATCAGCGGTTTCAGGGAATGCGAATTTTCCGCCACCAGCTTAACGGAAAGATCTGTGACAGCGAACAGCCACATCAGCATGGCAAAAGCGAACAAGGCCAGAAGCCCCTGCAGAATGGCAACGGGGCGCACCAGCAGCGCCAGGTCGCTTTCCTCATTATGTTGCGCGGTTGCCCCACCGATCAGCTGCATGGCTGCAAGCGCAGCCGCCAGCCACAGCGCGGCAAGGCCAAGTTCTGCGATCATGTGCGGGTTCCTGCGAAAAGGCTGCTCACTTCAGGCCTACCGTTGTCTCTTCAGCCATTTTGGCGGCCTGATGCTCGCTCATTTCCTGTAATTCACGCGGCACATAATTCTCATCATGCTTCGCCAGAAGATTGGTGGCGATAAAGGTTCCGTCCGCACTCAGACTGCCCTCTGCTACCACGCCAGACCCCTCCACAAACAGATCGGGCAGAATACCGCTATACCGCACGGGTACGCGCGCTTCTTTCTGGTCAGTCACGGCAAAGGAAATGGTTACGCCATCTGGCAAGGTTTGCAGTGACCCGGCCGCCACCATACCGCCCAATCGCACAGGCTGACCCGTTTCAGGCGGGTTTTCCAGCAATTGATCGGGCAGATAGAAATAGCTTGCCTGATTGCGCAGCGACCATGCCGCCAGCAACCCTGCGCTGATAAGCACAACCAAGGCGATCACAATCAGCACCAGCCGTTGATGCTTGGCCTTCAATCCGCTCATTTGCGTTTCACCTCGTCCCGCCGTTTTTCCGCGCGTCTCATGGCCAGCCAGCTCCAGCCAACCATAGCCAGAGTGCCCAGCACCCCAACCACATAGGCCAGGATAACAAAATCCCATTGGTCCAGCGATTCGCGGATCATGCGACCTCCACGGCTTTGCGGCGCAAGCGTGCCTCTGCCTGCACATTGGCGATCAATGCACGCATCCGCGCCAGCATTATGCCGCCAAAAAGCAATGAGAATCCCAGAGTAGCGATCAACAAAGGGCCCAGGAATTCAGGATCGATCGCGCTTTTCCCAGCCGTGATGCTGGGCGGCTGGTGCAGCGAATTCCACCACACCACAGATCGGTTGATGATGGGGATGTTGATCGCCCCGACCAGTCCGAAAATAGCCGGGATCTTGGAAGAACCACCCTCTTGTTCAACCGCCTGAGACAAGGCGAGATAACCGGCATAGAGGAACAATAGCACCAGCATGCTGGTAAGCCGCCCATCCCACACCCACCATGTGCCCCATGTGGGCCGCCCCCAGATGGAACCCGTGGCAAGGCATATGGCGGTAAACACCATGCCCGGCACGGCAGCAGCCCGCGCGGCAATGGCGGCCAAGGGATGTTTCCACACCAGAAAGGCCAGGCTGGAAATGGCGATGGTGGTCCAACCGCCCATGCCCAGCCATGCCGTGGGAACATGCAGGAACATGATCCGCACCGTTTCGCCCATCAACTGGTCCGGCGCAACATTGAACAACCCCCACGCCAGCGCCCCTGCCGAAACGACAAGGCCGCTCAACATCAGCAGCGGGGTTAACCAGGCTGCGAGCGATAGGAACCGCTTGGGATTGGCAAAGCCATGCATCGAATAATACCGTTCGCGCGCGGTATTACAGTGCCTTTGCGCCCCTGCAAGGGGACAAAAGACTGATAGCGCTGAAAATCACCGCCCGATCAGCTTTTGCGCCATGCGATCGGCCACGACATCGGGCGAAACGCCTGTGCTATCGCTCTGCTGCCAGATTTCTTCCAACCGTTCGGGAATTTGCGCCAATCGCTGACGCACCTCGTTAATGTCGCAATGATCGCCGTGTTCACGACACAAATGTTCCAGCGTCACACTGATGATGCCGCCAGCATTGATGACATAGTCTGGTGCATACAGGATGCCACGTTCTGCCAGCATCGCGCCATGATGTGCACGGGCCAGCTGATTGTTTGCACCGCCTGCAACGATTGGTGCCTCAAGCCGGGCAATCCCTGCATCGTCCAGAATCGCACCCAATGCATTGGGGCTGAAGACATCACAGGCCACGCCCATGATCGCATCGGCAGATGCTGTTTCAGCGTCGAGTTCCAGTGCCAGCGCGGCAGCGCGGTCTTCATTAATATCCGAAAGGGTCAAATTTGCCCCGTCGCGTGCCAGCAATTTGGCCACGCCACCGCCCACACTGCCTGTACCCTGAATGGCAATATGGATGCCTGCAACGCTGTCCTTGCCCAGTTTGTGCCGGACAGCAGCCTTGATGCCGTGATAAATACCCATCGCGGTAAAGGGACCGGGATCACCGCCAGCCGCATCATCGCCTGCAGCAGGCAGGCCGGAAACATGCCGTGTACGCGCTGCCACGGCCACCATATCAGCTTCGCTAATGCCGACATCTTCTGCCGTGACATAACGGCCGCCCAGCGCATCAACCGCGTCACCGAAAGCTGCCAGCATTTCAGGCGTCTTGTTGCGGTTTTCATCAGCCAGGATCACCGCCTTGCCGCCGCCCATGGGCAGGCCGGCCATGGCGTTCTTGTAGCTCATCCCACGGCTCAACCGCAGTGCATCGCGCATCGCATCCTTGGGATCCGGGTAATGCCAGAATCGCGTTCCACCCGCACCCGGCCCCAGATGCGATGAGTGAATCGCAAAGATCGCAGTCAATCCGCTGGCGCGATCATGCACCAGCTGCACCAATTCGTGATCATCATAATCCGGTTCGGTCCAGAAAGCCGTCATTTCAGTCAGAGCCCCGCTCTATCAAGATACAAGTGTCACGGGGGAAATGGGGCGATCGACGGGGTTCGAACCCGCGACCTCCGGTACCACAAACCGGCGCTCTAACCAACTGAGCTACGATCGCCACAAGCCCCCTGCAGCGCCATAATGGCAGCCGCTCACGCGGGGCTGATACGCACCTTGGCCAGCCCGTCAAGGCTTGCCGCAGCGGGGGCGAGCCTGTTGCATAACATCCCCGTTTTGGGAAGCGAAAACTTCACACAAAATGCAACTGCGCAAGATTATTTCGCGCTTGCCGAAAGCCGCGCTGTGCCTATCCTCTGCCCCATGGCCTTGTCGAGCGAATCCAGTGCTGCACATTTGCTGCTAAACGCCAACATGCAACGTGTGCCCAGCCCCCGGCTTGAACTGTTCCAGCACAGGCATTTTCTTGATGCCAATCATTGCCGGGAACTGATTGCACTGATTGATGCCAGCCGCCGTCCCAGCACCATTGCCGATGACAATGGCGATCAATATTTTCGCACCAGCGAGACTTGCGATTTGGCGGCTGGAATTCCTGCTGTCGACCGACTGGAGTCTATGCTGTTCGATTTATCAGGTATCGATCCAAAATTTGGCGAGCCCTTGCAAGGGCAGCGTTATGCCGTGGGGCAGGAATTTAAGCCGCATACAGATTATTTCGCGCCCGATGGTGCCGACTATAAAAAATTCTGTTCCGTTGCCGGGCAGCGCAGCTGGACTTTCATGATCTATCTCAATGATGTGGAGGCCGGTGGTGCTACGAGATTCAAGGTGATTGGAAAAACCTTTCAACCAGAGATGGGCAAATTGCTGTGCTGGAACAATCGCCGCCCAGATGGTGGCGTAAATCCAAACACGTTGCACCACGGGATGAAGGTCCGCCAGGGCGTGAAATATGTGATAACCAAATGGTACCGGGAAAAGGAATGGGGATGGTGATGAGTGAATATCAGGATATTGCCCAACAGCTGCGCACGCGCTTGGCCGACTTGCTCGAACGCACCGAAGTGATCGAGGATGATCTACGGCACCCGCTGGATGCCGATTGGGAAGAGCAGGCGCAAGATCTGGCCGATGACGAATCGCTGGAGGGTGTGGATGAGGTTTTGCGCGCCGAAATCCAGCAAATCCGGCTGGCATTGCTGCGGATCGAAAACGGCACCTATGGGGATTGTGCCGTCTGTGGTGATCCCATTTCGGCAGAACGATTGAAGGCGCGCCCCATTGCCACACGCTGTATCAAATGCGCATAAGCTGGTGATATAAGAAAAGGGCGGCCCAATGGACCGCCCCCCTCCCCCATTTATCTGGGTGGCTGCGTCGCTTACTTCTTCAGCGACAGCCCGCCGAAACGCTTGTTGAAGGCTGCCACGCGGCCACCTTCCTGAATCTGCTGGCGGCCGCCGGTCCATGCCGGGTGGCTGGTCGGATCGATTTCGAGCGCCAGCGTATCGCCTTCGCTGCCCCAGGTGGAGCGCGTCTGGAATTCAGTGCCATCGGTCATCTTGACCGTGATCATGTGGTAATCGGGATGCCCTTCGGCTTTCATGTCTCTTGTCCTTTTGAGCGTCCGCCCGGTTCCGACCGGGCAAGCTGTTTTTCGGAGAAGGCGCGCCCTTAGAGGGGCAGCGCACAAATATCAAGCGATTCTGCCGGTCATTCCGGCGGATCAGCGATCATGGCGGTGAATTCCACTTCGCAAGTGGTCTTGCCCTCTACACTGGCCTTGCCCTTGAATTTGTAGATGCGGCTGCGCTTCTGCAGGAATTCAACCTCCAGATCGAGCAGGCAACCCGGCGTTACTGGCGAACGGAATTTCGCATTTTCGATGCCCATGAACAGCACCAGCTTCCCCGTCCCGGCCAGTTCCAGCGTTTCGATTCCCAGGATGGCAGCGGCTTGCGCCATTGCCTCTATCTGCAAGACACCGGGCATGATCGGGGCGCCGGGGAAATGACCCTGGAAGAACTCCTCATTCATAGTCACGGCCTTCACCGCATGAATGCGTTCGCCCAGTTCCAGGCTTTTCACCCGGTCTACCAGTAATAAGGGGTACCGGTGCGGCAGAGCCTTGAGAATTTTATGGATGTCGTAAGCTGTGCCTGCGCTATCCGTCATGGCTCTGCCCCCCGATATTATTTTGATCCAATCGCCGATTAACGGCCGCTGGGTGCCGCATTGTTCTGTTGTGCGGATTGCTGCTGTGCTGCACGTGCCTGCGCCACCATAAGCAGCTGCTGGATTTCCTGATACAGCGCCACGGCATTGCGGTTGGGCTGCCAATCCTGCGGCGGGACGATCTGAACCGAAGGCACCTTGGTGTTGAGTGCAGCCACAACCTGCTGGTTGATGTTGGCCTGCGGCGGGGCATAAACCACCGAGTCGGGCGACAGGACAACCTGTATATTCAGCTGCTGCACCACCTGCTGCACGGCAGCAGGGTATTGCTGCAGGATCTGCTGGATCGAATAGACGCGTGCCATATCGATCTGGTTGGTCAGCTGAGCAACTTCCTGCTCGATCTGCTGGATGCGCTGTGCCTGGCTGCTTCCCTGAGCTGCCTTCTGTTCAGCTTCATCAAGCTGGCCATCATTATTCTTGTCCAGCTGCTTCAACAGCGTCTGCTGTTCCTGCCCACGCGCCTGGATCGAATCGATTTGCGGTTTATAGGTCGTGCCTACCTGCTGGCTGGCAGTGGCAAAAGCATTGGTGCTGGCAACAACGCTGGCAGCGTCAACCACACCCATATTGCCCTGCACCTGCGCCATTGCCGGTGCAACCGCAAAACCGGCAACGGCAAGGCTGCTGGCAGTGAGAATTTTGGTCATCGTTTTCATTAGAATTGTGTTCCTACGTTGAACGAGAAGCTCTTTGTGTCATCGCCTTCCACCTTGCGCAGCACGCGAGCGAAGTCGATCCGGAACGGACCGAACGGTGAATTCCAGTTGACGCCAATACCAATTGAAACACGCGGCGATGATGAATCGCCCACGAAGATTTCGCGGAAAGGCGCAATGGTACTCCCCAAAGCGCTGTTGTTGGCGCCTGTCAGGCAACTCGGCGGATTGGGGTTTATCGGATTGGTAACGGTGGTCACATCGCCAGGAGCAGTCCCTGGCGTACATACTGGTGTACCGCCACCGCTTGGCGTGACGAGCGTCGCGACATTGACCTGCGAATAGAGAGCATTACCATCGTTATCACGCGTGGCCACAAAAATGCCATCTGGAAATGGGCTGCTCTGCAAAACAGGCGCCCTTACCCCGAACAGGGCGCCAACATCCAGGAAGATGGAAGGGCGCAGGCCCAGTTCGCGTGCACCGCTGCCCAACGGGATTTCCAGCTCTGCCCGGCCCATATAATAATATTTGCCGCCCACCGCATCGTCTGACAGGCTTCTGTTGGCCCTTGCCTCATCCACAGTAAGAAGATTTCCATCCGCATCGTAAGGCAAGCGTAGAACACGCGGACCAATACCGCGAATGTCGAAACCGCGCATTTGCGGTTCACCCAGGAAGAAACGATCTGTCAGGCGGACCTTGTCAGCGCCGTCTTCCCGCGCACTGCCCAAGCCCTTGATTGCGCCGCCTTCACCCGAAAGAGAAAAGATGAAACCGCCCAGAACCGACCAATATTGCGCGGCCTTGCCGCGGATACGGGCATATTTCACCGAACCGCCCAGCCCGGCAAATTCCGTTGTCAGCGAAACATTGCGACCACGGGTGGGGCGCAGGCGGCTGTCAAGCGTGTTATATGACAGCGTCGCGCCCACGATCGAACTGGTACGTGTACCTACCGCTTCGCAAAGATAACGGCCAGCGCGCAGAGGATCGCATTCGAACACGCCATCGCCATCGCGGTCAGAAAAATATGTGGCGCGATCCAGCGTCACATCATCATAATTCAAGGTGTAGCTGCCAATAAATGACATATATTCGGTCAAAGGCACGCCAGCCCGCAGGGAAAAACCGGTGGTTGACTGTTCAAAGGTCCGGTTGCGATTGCTACGCGCAAAGCTGAAGCTGTTATAATCGCGACGATAAATATCCAGCCCAGCAGAAATATTCCGGTCAAACACATAGGGCTCGCTGAAGCTCAACTGCGCAGCACGTGAATAACGTGAATAATTCACACTGAAGCCCACCGTCTGCCCACGGCCACGGAAATTGCGCTGGCGGATCGATGCTGCAAGGATGAAGCTTTCAAGCGACGAGAAGCCGGCCGAAAGCTGCAATTCACCAGTCGGTTGTTCTTCGACATTGGCTTCCAGAACGATCCTGTCAGGCGCGCTGCCGGGCACCTGATTGACCTCAAAATTCTCCTGGAAATAACCCAGCGAATTGATACGCGCCGCAGTGCGCTTCACCTGCAGTGAATTGAAGGCATCACCTTCACTCAGGCGGAATTCACGCCGGGCCACTTTGTCCTGCGTCAGCGTATTGCCGTTGACATCAACGCGTTCGACATAAACGCGCGGCGCCTGACGCAACACGAAATTGACGCTCATGGTCAGATCTTCGCGATTGCGGCTGAAATCCGGCTGCACATCAGCAAAGGCATAGCCAAATGTTCCGGCCAGTTCGGCCAGCTGCTCAACCGTGTCTTCTACCAGCTTGGCATTGTACCAATCGCCGCCCTTCATGGGCAGCCTGTCCGTCATCCGCTCGCTGTCGAAATCGCGCAGCTGGCTTTCAACCGATACATCGCCGAATTTGTAACGCTCGCCCTCTTCCACCACATAGGTGATGATGAAGTCGCGCTTGTCAGGCGTCAGTTCTGCCACAGCTGATACAACGCGGAAATCAGCATAACCTTCGGTCAGATAGAACTGACGCAGCTTCTGCTGGTCAAAAGCAAGGCGGTCGGGGTCATAACTGGTGTTGGAACTGAGGAAGCTGGTTAGACGCGCCTGCTTGGTCACCATTTCGCCGCGCAGCTTGCCATCGGAAAATTCTTCGTTCCCGATGATGTTGATCTGGCGGACTTTCGACTTGGGCCCTTCGCTGATTTCGAACACGATATCGACACGGTTCTGCGGCAGCTGCACCATCTTGGGTTCTACCGTCGCAGCAAAGCGACCCTTGCGCTTATACAGCTCGATAATGCGGGCGACGTCAGCACGCACTTTCGACCTGGTGAAAATCTGGCGCGGTGACAGCTTGATTTCAGGCAGGATCTTATCGTTCTTGATCCGCTTGTTACCTTCCAGCACGATGCGGTTGATCACCGGGTTTTCGGTAACATTGATCACCACATCGCCAGCATCATTGCGGATCGAGAAATTGGCGAACAATTCAGTCGCGCCCAAATCCTTCAGCGCCTCGTCCGCCACAGCAGATGTGTAACGCTGGCCAACACGCAGCTTAATGTAGCTGAGGATGGTCTGCGGCTCCAGCCGTTCCGCCCCCACGATCGAGATCGAGCGGATCGTGTCATCCACCGGCACGGGCGCTTCAACGGCTTCAGCAGCTTCGGTGGCGGCCTCTTGCGCAGCAGCAGCCACCGGCAAACCTGCCAGCATGGTTCCGCACAGCAGCACTGCTGCCATCCGCCCGGCGGGCCTGAAACAGCTTTCCCCCGCCTTCACCGATCCATTCATATTCGCTGCAATCCCGTCCAGATCCAAACTCACCAGGCCGCAGGCCCGAATTTCAATAAATCCGGGCACGCCGCATATCGCCGCCTGTGCCCGATGGGGAGAGCGCAATCAAGCGGCGCAAGCCACCAATCACCGCTCACCCGCCTCCTTTCCCCCGCTAACTCCCGAAAATGGGCAGAGAGACGAGGTCATTTACCGTAACCACCACCATCAGCATGAGAACTACGAACACGCCAGTGCGATAGGCCAATTCCATTCCACGCGCGCTCACCGGCTTACGGCGCACTGCCTCTGCCGCATAAAAAGCCAGGTGCCCGCCGTCGAGTGCAGGGATTGGCAAGAAGTTGATGAATGCCAAGTTAATTGAGATCAGCGCTGCAAAGCTGACAAAAGCTATCGGTCCCTGGCTGAGCTGTTCACCGGAATATTTTGCGATCTTGATCGGCCCGCCCAATTCTTTGATTGATCGATCACCGGTGAATATCTGGCCAATGCCAGTTACCATCATTTTCACCAGCCCGGCGCTCTGATCAACTGCCAGTGTCATCGCTTCGATCGGGCCAACAGATGAAGTGGTGGGCGGCCCCGAATAGATGCCCAATCGCCCAACACGCGATTCATTCCCGAACCGGTCGCTTTCCACACTCTCCCCGATCTTGACCGGCAGGTGCATCCGTTCACCATCACGGTTGATTTCCAACGTCACGCTTTTGCCGGGGAACATCAGCACGCGTTCACCAATATCGGCAAAATCGACCGTTGGCTGGCCATCAATGGACAGGATTTCGTCACCGACCTTTACGCCTGCCTCTCGTGCGGCAGAAACCTCTGCAAAGCTGGCAACGCTATTGCTCACCTCGAACTTGCCATAGGCGAAGTTGAAGGAAGCGAAGATCACCAGCGCGACCAACAGGTTGGTGGCGGGGCCGGCAAACACAATCAGCGCACGCTGCCACAGCGGGGCAAAGTGAAAACTGCCCTCACGCTCATCAGGTGCGGCATGTTTCAGCGCCTCTGCATCCGGTATGCTGGCGGGGTTCATATCCCCCTTGAACTGAACATAGCCGCCCAATGGCAGGGCAGAGAGTTTCCATCGCGTACCCCTCCGGTCAGTCCATCCGGCCAGCTCCTTGCCGAATCCGATGGAAAAGGCATCTGCCTTCACGCCGAACCAGCGCGCGACGAGGTAATGCCCCAGCTCATGCACTGTTATCAGCGGCCCCAGCACCAGCAGGAAGCCGATGATCCACATCCAAAATGGTGGTGATTCAAACAATTATGCGTGCTCCAGCAGTTGTTCTGCCCGCGCCCGGGCCTCTCCATCAACCGCCAGCACATCTTCAAGCGTGGCAGGCGGTGGCGCGCTATAGCGCAAAAGCGTTTCTTCCACCATTGCGGGGATGCGGGTGAACCCAATCTGACCGGCCAGGAATGCGGCAACCGCCACTTCATTCGCAGCATTGAGTACCGCAGGGGCTGCCCCGCCCTCAGCAATCGCATCACGACATAGGCGCGTGGCAGGGAAGCGGGTTTCATCCGGGGCAAAGAAGCTGAGATTCCCGATTCCGGCCAGATCGAGCGGCTGTAGCGGGGTATTCATGCGTTGTGGCCAGGCGAGGCAGGATGCAATCGGCACGCGCATATCCGACGGGCCGAGTTGCGCCAGCGTAGACCCATCACGATATTCAACCATGGAATGGATAACGCTTTGCGGGTGGATAATGATCCGCAAGGCATCAAGACCCACGGGGAAGAGGTAATGCGCCTCTATATATTCCAGCCCCTTGTTCATCATTGTGGCGGAATCAACGCTGATCTTGGCTCCCATATCCCAATTGGGATGGGCCACCGCCTGTGCAGGGGTTGCCGTAGCCAGCTGTTCAGCATTCCATTCGCGGAAAGGCCCGCCACTGGCTGTCAGCGTGATGCGCGATACGTCAGACAGTCTATTGCCAGTCAAGCATTGGAAGATCGCATTGTGTTCGCTGTCGACCGGAAGCAGTGTTGCACGATGTCGGGCGACAGCTGCGGTCATAACCTCGCCTGCAGAAACCAGTGCCTCTTTATTCGCTAGCGCCACTGTCCCTCCGCGCTCAATCGCCGCCATAACCGGGCCCAGCCCTGCGCAGCCGACAATCGCGGCCATCGTCAGGTCGACCGGGCGCGCCGCCGCCGCACATAAGGCATCAGCGCCGCCGTCAACTTCCACTCCGCTGCCCGCCAGTGCATTGCGTAATTCAGGCAGGTGGCTTTCATCACCCACCACAGCCAGTTTTGCGTCAAATTCCAATGCGAGTTTCGCCAGCTCATTCACAGAGCAATTGGCCGTCAATGCCTCAACCTGCCAATCCGCGCGATTGCGCCGGATCAGGTCAAGCGTGGATGCGCCGACCGATCCAGTCGCACCCAATATGGTGATACTGCGGCTCATCCAGCCAGCACCTGCACTGCCAAATGGGCCAGACCCAGTGCAAAGCAAACGGCCAACAGGCCATCGACCCGGTCAAACAACCCGCCATGGCCAGGAATGATCCGGCCAGAATCCTTCACGCCCGCGCGCCGCTTCATCCAGCTTTCGAAGAAATCACCCGCCTGCGCGATCACCGCAGCCAATGCGCCAGCGATCCAACCGGTCTGCATCGCCTGGCTCCAATGCACGCCCTGCAACATGTAAGTCATGGTGATGACAATGCTGGCACCCACTGCGCCGCCCAGCAGGCCAGCCCAGGTTTTGCTGGGGCTGATTTTCGGGGCGATCTTGGGGCCACCCAAAGCGCGTCCGAAGAAATATGCCCCTATATCGACCGCGATAACCGTGCCCACGATCAACGCGACATAGAAAAGGCCTGCATCAGCCTTACCAGCTTCTGTAAAAGTGCGGGTAACTGCCAAGGTATTGGCTGCAAACAGAACATAGATTGCCCCACCCAACAACCACAGAATCTGACTGATCGCACTTTGCCCGGGAAAGGTACGCACTAACGCCTGCCATTCCCACAACACACCCAAAGACACTGCCAGCACCAGTGCAGTCCACCACCAGCCGCCAAGCCACAATGCACTGCCCGCAATTGCCACCATGACAATGGCAGACAGGATGCGCAGGGGCAGGTCAGACATTTTGCTGCCGCCTGAATTATCTTCCGCCATAGCGCCTCTCCCTCTGCGCAAAATCCCGCAACGCCTGTTCCAGGTGCTCAGGTGTGAAATCGGGCCATAGGGTATCGACAAACAGCATTTCAGCATAGGCCGCCTGCCACAGCAGGAAATTGGACAAGCGCACTTCACCACTTGTGCGGATCAGCAGGTCCAGCTGCGGCAAATCATTGGTGTCGAGATGCGCCGCAATGCTGGCCGTTGTCACATCCCCGATGGCTGCTGCCTTGGCAGCCGCGCGGGCGATTTCCTGCTGTGATCCGTAATTCAAGGCTACGGCCAGTGTGCGCGAACCACCGGCGGTCTGTTCCAATGCATCTTCAAGCATTTTCACGATATCAGGTGCAAGCCCCTGCCAATCACCAATAATCTTTAACCGTACATCATTGGCAATAAATTCAGGCAGGTCCGACTTAATGAACCGCCGCATCAGGTTCATCAAATCATCAACCTCATCCTCTGGCCGTTTCCAGTTCTCTGAAGAAAAAGCATAAAGCGTCAGACAATCGAGATCGAGCCGCGCCACCGCGCGCACCAGTGCACGCACCGCCTCCACACCGCGCTTGTGCCCCATGGCACGCGGCAGGCCACGCTGCTTGGCCCAACGCCCATTGCCATCCATGATAATGGCGACGTGTTTTGCGGTGCTCATCCTGCCCTCGCCCGCTCACCCAGAGCCTGTCGAAGGATCACTGTGTCAGGATTTCCTGTTCCTTCTTCGCAGCCGCTTCATCGGTCTGCGCAACATATTTATCGGTCAGTTTCTGGACATCCTCCTCTGACCGTTTCCGGTCGTCTTCGGAAATTTCCTTCTTCTTTTCGTCTACCTTCAGGGCTTCCATTCCATCACGCCGAACATTGCGGATCGCGATCTTGGCTTTTTCAGCATATTGCCCGGCCAGCTTGGCAAGTTCCTTGCGCCGTTCCGCGGTCAGATCAGGGATCGGCAGGCGAATGGTTTGCCCGTCAATCATGGGATTCAGCCCAAGATTGGCATGGGCAATGCCCTTTTCCACCGCGGTCAGATTGCCCTTGTCCCACACCTGCACGCTCAGCATGCGTGGTTCGGGCGCAGAGACAGTAGCCACCTGCGACAGCGGCATCATTGCGCCATAGACTTCGCACACCACTGGATCGAGCAGACTGGTATTGGCGCGCCCGGTGCGCAGCCCCGCCAGATCGCCTTTCAGCGATTCCACCGCACCTGCCATGCGACGTTCGATATCTGCCTTGTCATACTGTGCCATGTTTTAGGCTTCCTCTTTCACGATGGTCTGCACGCCATTACCTTCCAGCACACGCGCGACATTTCCCCTTTCCCTGATCGAAAATACCACGATCGGGATATGATTTTCCCGGCAAAGGGCGACTGCCGCCGCATCCATCACCTTAAGATTTTCGGACAGGACACGATCATAAGTGATCGTGTCGAAACGCTGGGCATCGGGGTTGGTCTTGGGATCGGCACTGTAAACGCCGTTAACGCTGGTCCCCTTCAGCAGCGCGTCACAGCTCATTTCCGCCGCGCGTAATGCCGCGCCTGTATCCGTGGTGAAGAACGGATTGCCCGTGCCGGCAGCAAAGATCACGATCCGGCCCTTTTGCAAATGTCGTTCGGCCCTGCGGCGAATATAAGGTTCGCAAACGCTGGACATGGGAATGGCCGATTGCACACGCGTTTCAACGCCCAGCTGTTCCAGCGCATTCTGCATCGCCAGGGCATTCATCACCGTGGCCAGCATACCCATATAATCACCCGTGGTGCGATCCAGCCCCTTAGACGCAGCTGAAATACCACGAAAGATGTTGCCGCCACCAATAACCAGGCAGACTTCCAGCCCGCTGTCCTTGGCCGCCTTCACCTCTTCCGCAAGGCGCGCGACATAGGCCGGATCAATGCCATATTCCTGTTCTCCCATCAGCACTTCGCCCGAAAGCTTCAGGAGGATGCGCTTGAGACCTGGAATCGCCATGGATTGGAACGCCTGCTGGATAATGGTTGCTGTTGGGTTGTGCCGCTGCTTAGCGACGAACGCCAGCCTTGGCAAAGCCTAAGCAGTGGAGGGAATTGCCAATCGCCACCAGACCCGCGCTGGTGTCGCCCGCCCCGCAAGGGGCGGAATCCCGGCCATTCTGTTTGCGACCCGAATGGCACGGAACCTTCGCTTATGCGAAAGCGACACTGACGCGGTTGGCCGCTTGCCGCGGAACCGATCCAAGTCGTCAAAGATTGACCGGCTGCGCTGATAATCGAGCCGGCCCAAAAGCATTCAGCCGCCCGGGCGGTTAGGCCCCAGCGGCTGAACGACAAATTTACGCGAAGTTTGAAGTGAAGGCTCAGCCTGCAACCGCAGCAGCAACTTCTGCTGCAAAGTCGCTTTCTTCCTTCTCAATGCCTTCACCAAGTTGGAAGCGGACATAATCCTTCAGCGTGATTTCGCTGCCGGCATCCTTGCCAGCCTTGGCAACGGCCTCGGCAACAGTCAGCTTGTTGTCCATGACAAAAGCCTGGCTGAGCAGCGCATTTTCCTTGGCGAATTTCTTCACCGCGCCTTCAACCATCTTTTCCTGAACATTTTCAGGCTTACCGCTTTCCGCAGCCTTTTCTGCAGCGATCTTGCGCTCACGCTCGATCACTTCAGCGTCCAGGCTGTCAGCATCCAGCGCCTGCGGGAACATGGACGCGATGTGCATGGCCAACTGCTTGCCCAAACTTTCAAGAACGTCAGCACCGGCTGCGCTTTCCAGCGCAACCAGAACACCGATCTTGCCCAAGCCATCGGCCGCAGCATTGTGAACGTAAGGCACAATCAGGCCCTGCGACACTGAAACGCCCTTGATGCGGCGGATCTGCTGGTTTTCACCAATAGTGGCGACATTATCGGTCAGCTTGTCAGCCACCGTGCCCCCATCGGGATATGCAGCAGACTTCAGTGCATCAACATCATTGTTGCCCAGATCCAATGCAACGGCAGTGGTCTTGCGCACGAAATCCTGGAACTTGTCATTCTTGGCTACAAAGTCGGTTTCGGAATTCACTTCAACGGCAACACCCTTGGTCCCGGCAACAGCAACACCCACCAGACCTTCTGCCGCGGTGCGGCTGGATTTCTTCTGGGCAGTGGCCAGGCCTTTGGCACGAAGCGCATCAACCGCCGCTTCGATATCGCCATTTGTTTCTTCCAACGCCTTCTTGGCGTCCATCATGCCCGCGCCGGTCTTTTCGCGCAGAGCCTTCACATCAGCAGCAGTGAATGCAGCCATGGTGATTTCCTTTTCAAATAATCTGGGCGCCCGGCCCAATTATGGGTTGCCCGGCGCGCTAAACATCAAGTGTGACGATCCGCAGACAGCCGAACCGACTGCGGACCGCAAGAACTGGATCAGGCTTCGACTTCTACCGGCGGCTGTTCCATCGCGCCAACATCCACGCCCGAATCGGCCACGGCACCGCCACGGCCAGCCGTTGCTGCTGCAGCAATGGCATCACAATACAGGCGCACTGCGCGGCTGGCATCGTCATTGCCCGGGATCGGGAAGGCAATGCCTGTCGGATCGACATTGGTGTCGAGCACTGCGATCACCGGAATGCCCAGAACGGCAGCTTCCTTAATCGCCAGATCTTCCTTGTTCGCATCAATCACGAACATCACGTCAGGAATGCCGCCCATATCGCGGATGCCGCCCAGCGACAGTTCCAGCTTGTCCTTTTCACGGGTCAGCTGCAGCACTTCCTTCTTGGTGAAGCCGCTGGTGTCACCGGAAAGCTGTTCTTCCAGCGTCTTGAGGCGCTTGATCGACTGCGAAATGGTCTTCCAGTTGGTCAGCATGCCGCCCAGCCAACGGTGGTTGACGAAGTGCTGGCCCGAAGCCTTGGCTGCCTGTGCGATCGGTTCCTGTGCCTGGCGCTTGGTGCCAACGAACAGCACCTTGCCGCCCGCACGGACAGTCGATTCAACGAAGTCGAGTGCACGCGCGAACAGCGGCACAGTCTGCGACAGGTCGAGGATGTGAACACCGTTGCGGGCACCGAAGATATACGGCTTCATCCGCGGGTTCCAGCGGTGGGTCTGGTGGCCGAAGTGTGCGCCGGCCTCAATCAATTGCTGCATGGTGACGGTAGGACCCGCCATAGATAATTCCTTTCCGGTTATGCCTCTGGAAGACTGGAACCTCGTTGCGGTTTTTCCCGCGTGAGGCACCGGTATGTGCGCCTTCCATGTGGATTTTTTCCGCTGAGTGGCCGACCCGGAATGAGCCGTCCTTACAACGGAAGGCGCGCCCTTAGCGGGCGAATCGGCAGAAATCCAGCCTCAATTCGTCACAGACAGAAAGGACTGTCCGAAAAACGTCTTGACAGCTTGGAACAAATAGAGAACACAAGGGGTGACGCGGAACAAAACACGGACAAATGAGTTTTCACCCAGCTGCCCACAGTTTGTCAACAGACTTGTCCGGCACCGGAAAGATGGAATCAAACGATGATTGCAACGCTGATGAACCTGCTCTTCATCCTGGCTGCTCTGGCCACGGCACTTACCTTGGCAGATTGCTGGGTCCGCGGGCGCAACGCCTGGCGTATCGCACGGCGGGAACTGGCGCAGCTGGATCTGGCCATTGCGGCCGATCTTCTGGTTGAACAGCGGTTATTGGAAACCCGGATGACGCGGCACGCGTCTACCAGTCGACCCTCAGGCCGCAACGTTAACCGTGCGCGACGTCTGCCCCGCCCTGCGCTTGCTGTTGTTCGCGTCGATGCCGCCTGATCCGCCCATAACGAACCAGACCAACAGGGATCAGGGCCAGATAACCAAGACAGATTACGATCAGCGTCCACCATGGCTCCATCAACAAGCCGCCGCCGAATGCAATCCCTACCAGAGCCAGAAATTCCAGCCGGATATTGCGACGCGGACGGATCGATGACCAACTGAGTGTCGCAATATTGGAGATCAGCAGGAAGGCAATCACCGCCACCCAGATCGCCAGATAGATGGGATTTCGAAACTCCTCTATTCCTGTAACCATCCAGAAATAGACCGGCAAAAAAGCCAGACCCGCCCCAACAGGCGCAGGCACACCAGTCAGGAAACCGGCCGATTTATGTGGCTGTTCATCCACATCGATCTGCGCATTAAAGCGTGCCAACCGCAATGCCATGCACACGGCAAAGGCCAACCCGGCAAACCAGCCAATGCGGGGCAGATCCTGCAGACTCCACATAAACAGGATCAATGCAGGTGCCACGCCAAATGAAACATTATCAGCCAGACTGTCCAGCTCTGCGCCGAAGCGCGATTGTGCATTCAGCAATCGCGCGATCCGCCCGTCAATCCCGTCCAGCACACCGGCGAAAATCACGGCAATAACGGCCAGATGCCAATCACCGCTAACGGCGAAGCGTATTCCGGTAAGGCCCGAACACAGCGCAGCCGCAGTGATTGCATTGGGTAACATCGCGCGCAATGTCAGCCCGCGGACTGCCCTGCCACTGGGAATTTCGTCTTCAGCTGCCTTGGGCCCGACACGCGGAAGATCGGGGTCCGTTTCACTCACTGAGAGATGCCCTCAATCAGTTGCTGCGTGCCAACCTCTGCCAGGATCGTTTCGCCTGCGATCACGCGCTGGCCCAGCAGCACCTTGGGCGAAGTGCCAGCAGGCAGATAGACATCGACACGGCTACCAAAACGGATCAGCCCCACGCGCTGGCCCACGGCCACCATATCTCCCGGCTTCACGAAAGGCAGGATACGGCGCGCCACCAGGCCTGCAATCTGGGTAAAACCGATAGACAGGCCATCGGGGCGCTCCACCAGAATATGCTGGCGTTCATTTTCCTCGCTCGCCTTGTCCAGATCCGCATTCATGAAACGACCGGGGATATAGATCACCCGCTTGATCGTTCCGCCAATCGGGGCACGATTGATATGGACATCGAACACGCTCATGAAAATGGACACGCGCGTTACCGGGCCAGGCGCAAGGCCGCGCTGTCCACTCGCATCCTCTATCTGCAATTCCATCGGCGGTTCGACTTCGGCAATCAGCGAAACCAGCCCATCTGCCGGAGAAACAATGGCCTTGTCGTCCTGTGGCACCACACGTTCAGGATCACGGAAGAATGCCAGAACCCCCAGTGTCAGGAAGGCCATGGGCCAGGCGATGGTTTCCCATGCCAGAAATGCCGCCGCCAGACTGATGCCTGCTGCGATCAAACCAAATTTACGACCTTCAGGGTGGATGGGCGGCCAGCTCCAGCTGACATCGCCGCGACCTTTGTTATCGAGAATTTCACCTGCCATGCGCAGCATCTAGGCGCTGGTTTCAGCCCCGGCAAGCCGAACACGCAACGCGATGCCGCTTGCGTTAGTAATTTAGCCAGATATTTACCCTAATTGCAGGGTAAGTATGATGCACGAACAAACATTTATCCGCCGCTGGCTGGGCGAATTGCCGATCTACGGACTGGCATTGGCATTATTTGCGCTATGCGTGGCCTTGCTCGCGCGCCACGATGTTTACCCCGACAGCGGCCCCATGCGGGTCAATTTCACGCTTTTCCTTTCATCGATCATTTCGGCCCTGGTGATTGACGTCATCCTTTTTCTGGTACGCAAGCGCCCTGATTCACCCATTGCGGCCATCAAATCCCGGTATTTCAGCATTGCAGCTGGCAACCGCGCCATTGGATGCCTGCCCTTATTGACAATGTGCATCATGCTGTTGCCGTTCTTTTCAAAGATGAAAGCGGCGATCCCCCTGTTCAATGATTACACATGGGATGCGACTTTTATTGCCTGGGATCGGGCGATCTTTTTCGGTCATGATGCCTGGGAAGTCATGCAGCCTGTACTGGGTTATCCCATCATTACCGCCACTTTGGCTGTCTTCTATCATCTCTGGATGTTGCTGCTTTACCTTGGCTGCCTGTTCTTTGCCTTTGCCCGGATCGATCCGGTGCTGCGGCGGCAATTCTTCATGACCTATGTCCTCAGCTGGACAGTTGTGGGCGGCGGCATGGCCACAATGCTGGCATCCTTCGGCCCATGTTTCGTCGGCCCGATGCTGGGGAATGACACATTCGATGCGCAAATGGCTTATCTCAATGCGGCCAATGAGCAAGTACCTGTGATGACGCTGAAAGTGCAGGCCATGCTGCTGGAATGGTTTCATAAAAGCGAAAATGGATTGGGCAGCGGCATCACCGCCATGCCCAGCATGCACATCGCCATCTGCTTCCTGTTCTGGTTGGCCATGCGGCAGGTGGGCCCGTGGCTGGGGCGGGCATTTGCCGTTTTCCTGGTGATTATCTGGATCGGCTCTGTCCACCTGGCCTACCACTATGCAGTGGATGGCCTGGTTTCGATAATCGCCGTTGGCGCCATCTGGTGGGTCACTGGCCATGCCATCCGTGCATGGGATGCATTGCTGGCACGTACAAAGGGCGTTGCGGTATCGCCAACGCCCAGCATTGCCCCGGCTGAATAGAGCAAGGTTGCGCTGGCACAACTTATGGAACTGCATTCAGAAAAAAAAGCATTGGCACTTGCCATGGAAAAAAGAGCGCAGTTCTTCGGCTATCTTGCAGTCGCCTTGCTGGCCCTTGCGGCTTTTTTGGTACCAGTCCCGGAAAACAACCGTGGCGATGGGTTCCGAAACCTTTCATTTTTTGCAGTGGCCCTGACTATTATTGCGCGCATGGTCTACTTGCTGATCAAGCGACACCCGTCACCTACACAGCAATTCATAACAGACATCAAAACCCATTGGCCATGGCTGTTCAAATCCGCGATCGTATTCTTCTCGCTTGCCATCACGCTTGAGACAGGAAGCGGGATCAAGAAGAGCATTCCGGAATTTTCACCCTTCTATGCCGATCCTTTCTTGATTGATCTGGATCGGTGGATATTCGGCATGGACCCTTGGCGGTTGACTCATGCCGTTTTCGGCTGGGCGACACCTGCAATCCTTTGGATTTATGACGGGTGGCATTTTGTCCATATCGGGCTGGCCATATGGATCGCACTTTCCTTTGATGATCTGCGCAAGATCAAATTTGCGCTTTGCTTCCAATTGGCGTGGCTGCTGATGGGCGGCGCACTCGCCACATATGCATCATCGGTCGGCCCGGTAATGGTGGCTGATTTCTATCCCGATACATCATTCGCACCACTGATCGATACGCTGCGGGAAAGCGCGCCCAGGGTTCTGGCGGTCAAGAATGTGCTGATCACCACCATGGATGACCCACTGATCATCAGCGGAATTTCCGCCATGCCATCCATGCATGTGGCGATTGCGGTGTTGTTCGCTTTGTGGCTGCAAAGCTATAACAATAAATGGCTGACGCTTGTTGGGTGGTGCTATGCTGCTGTAATCTATATCAGTTCGATCCATCTAGGCTGGCACTATGCTACGGATGGGCCTGTGTCCGCAGTATTCGTGATCGCTGTGTGGTGGATTATCGGGAAAGTGCAGCTGGAGAGATCGCCTGACGTACGAGAGTAACGCACCAAGAGATGTGCTTGCCTCGCCGAACCGACCCAACAATCTGTAATCATCGCAACGTCAAGCTGTTCGTGCATAAAGTCCAGCATCCCGACAGATCAAGAATGACGGCCAATTGGAGCCAGCCTTCTAACGTTCAGTTATAGGCAATGTCGCTCGCTCATTTGCTGTTGGGCGCGTCAGCAACGAAATCGTCTGCCAGCCAGTTCGCGGCGACACCCTGGCTCCCAACCGGCGCTCGCCAATATCGAGAACTCCATAGAATCCATTGACTTGCGAGAACACCCATAGCTGTAGAAGCTTGAGGAGTACTGCTCACGGATAGTGGCCAGAGCCTTCAAACCGTTCGCCCCCGTCGACTGGCCGACCGTGAACGCCACAAACGATAGCCACGCTCACTTACAAGCATGACACCAATTCTGCACAAATGCGAACCTCACAGCTGCTGGTTCGCAAAGTTCGTCGTCCACACCATCTTCCCTTTGCGAAAGTACCCCTAGCCCTTTCATTTCTCAAGCCATGCGAAATCCCCAGGCCGCAAAGCGTCAGATTGTATATCTTCTATCGATGTGATGGCATTCTAAGTTGAAATGGTTGTACACATTCGCGCGAACCGACGCGAACTATTGGAACGTTATCATTTGCCGGAACTGCTGCATTGCGCTCCTTCCTACGTATAGGCAGATGAGAATTTTCCGCAGCAAATCGTTTAGCCCGCGTCACCTCGCCTACTGAAAGACGATGTGTACCTTCTGAGACCGCGCCAATGCTGATTGGCAAGCCGCGTCATCTGCGAAAGGAGGAATGTCACGAATAACGCATCATTGCGTTCTGCAAAAGTTAAGTTGACATCACCAATCAAATAGTCGCCGTCACGGGAATCCCTTGAGTAAATCCTGGGTCTGGGCCCTCACTTAGTCATAAACTTTGTCAAAAAGCCCATAGTCAGGTGCAAGTGCATCAAAGATTCCTTGATACTGCCCCTCTTGCACCAGCAGTGCGTTGTCTGGGCCGTCGGTGAGTTCGATCTTTGCGTTTCCTTTTGGTAGAAACAACGGTGGCTCGATAACTTTGCCGTCATACACGATACATCCACGCAATGCCTGACCTCCGCTTGAATATAAGGCGTAACGGCCAGAAATGGGTACATCGAAAACAGTCGGTGAACCTTTTTCGAGATACCTACCTGGAACGCGAATGTTTGCTGCCACCTTCACATATGACGAATTCAATTGGTGCCGGATAACAGGCTCCACTAATGCCATTCGGTAAGACCAAATCAAAGTTCTGGGGGGCACCCGCTGGAAAATTTCATATAATTCGGACGCTTCTCCCTCCGCCAATGATCGTTGTACCATTAGCCGGTCGAGCCATAAGGCCGTTGGTTCATCGCGGTTGGGGAGAATTCCGACGCCATCGAAATAGATCTCATTAGGCGCCGTCAGTCGCTCGGCATTGCGAACGATCGAAAACTGCTCAGCGTTTCCGAATTGCATCAGATACTGGACATTGCGCACGAAGCTGAGGGCGACGGCTACTCCTAGAATTAGGGTCAACAATTCCAAATTCCTAGCCTTGCCCGAGGCCGCTTCAATCAGTGTCGGGATCCACAACACAAGAAACGGCAGCGCCATAACGAAGACGTACGGCCAAGGCTGGTTGTGCGAATAGACAAAGGCACAGATCAGCACGCTGAATATCAGGGCGATGCGAGAACGATTGTCCAACTGCCTAATTCGGACTACTGCTATGCACATTCCCACGATGCAAGACATATAAAGAATGACGTTCTTGGTCAGGGTATCGAGCACGAAACGCCCCATCGCCTCATAAAGTCGGGGAACATCCGAAACCAGTTCCGAGGGGCCGAAGAACAGATTGTGCGCCACCGGCAACGGCGCAAGCCCGCCGAAAATAAAGCAATAGGCGATGACCGGCAACAACCATCCTGAGATAAGCAAGGCACCTCGGCCGACACAGTATCGCCAATCACGGTTGAAGGCCGCATCGACGACCAGCGCTACTCCCAGTGCTACGTTGAAATAGATCGATTTCTGCGTTGTAATAAAGGCCAGGCCGGTGAGCACACCAGCCCCCAAAATACGGCGCGCGGTCGGTCCTCCCCTCAACACGACGAGCAGACTGGCAACGGCAAAGAAGACCGCCAGTGGTTCAGCGCGCGTCCTGAAAATCCTTTCGATGAAATTGGAAAAACTGAGCAGGACCACGATCCCTACGAGCGCTTGTGAACGACTGGAGCCCAACGCCCTCGCACTATGGTAGACCATGGCCACCACGCCACATCCGAGTGCTGCGGTCATCACTCTTCCGATAACGACCGTGGATACCGCATCCCAGCCGACCAAGTGCGCCAGCTTATAGAACACCGCATAGCCGACCGCTTTGACCGGCCATATCGTGCTAAACAACTCGCTCCCTAAATACTTCGCATATCCGAGTTGCACGAATTCATCCATTACCACAATGGCGTTGAACGAGAGCGCGATCAGCAAGGCAATCTTAATCGCGAGGACGGTCAGCAACAACAACATCTTCCAACGAGACAAGCCGGACTTGATGGCTGCTACTCTCTGGCGATTATCCGGACCATCCGGCTGCGAGGAGGCAAACGATTTTGTAAGGTCAGTCGAGGTCATCAGGGTGCGGGGTTTCCGGATCAAACTGTGAAAATCTGTTTATCAAGTTTACATCCTTGCGTACTAGCAGCAAAGTTAGACTTTGAGCACCACTAGGGTGCGGCGTAACAGCGAGCCATGGTCGTGCCAAGCGAATAGCAGGGTAAGACTGGACCAAGGAGGCGACCGATCTCGTCACGAATATCTGTATTCTGCGCTTACTATCCCTCGCACGGAGGCGGGATGGAGCTTGCCTGCGAACGTCTGGTCAAGGATCTGCTGGAGAGTGGGAAAGAAGTGCGTTGGCTGGCACAGGCGGATGGTCCGCTGCCCGACCTGCCGGATGGAGTATGCACGCCGCTTGCCGGAACCGACATCGTATATCGTATGTCGGGCGTTCCTGTACCAGCGCCATATCCATGGGCGATTAAAAAGATATACCACGCTGTCGCTTGGTCGGACCTCGTCGTAATCATTGAAGCGAATTTCCTGCTCAGCGTGCTGGCCTCTATTTTGGCCCGATGGACGGGCCGGAAGGTTATGCTGGTTCAACATGTCGGCCAACCGTCCACCACGTCTCTATTGGCGCGGATGGTGATGCGGACAGGTGAGGCCTTATTCACTAATCGTATGGTGAGGAACGCGGACGCGGTCGTTTATGTCAGCCGCAGCGTCGAAGCCAATTTTAACGGTATAAGGGACCGAGGTCTTACCCGCACTATCAGCCATGCGATTGATGTACGGACTTTCGATACGGCAAAGTCGAAAACGCAAAGGCAGATTGAGCGTCAAGAACTGGGATTACCGGTTATAGGAAAGGTGGCTTGTTTTGTAGGACGTACGACTGAAAGTAAGGGTATATCGGTTATTCGCCACCTAGCACTGTCGAAGCCGGACTGGAGTTTCGCTGTCGCAGGCCAAGGTCCGGTCGATCCCGCAGAATGGGGTCTGCCCAACATGTTTCCTTTGGGCCAGTTGAGTCAACAACACGTGGCGATGCTGTACCGTTGCAGCGATGCAATGACCTTGCCAAGCCAGTCCGAAAGCTTCTCACTAGTCGTTAGGGAGGCGATGGCCTGCGAATGCCGGGTGATCTGCGCTGACCAGATACTGGAAACTGATCCGCGCCTTTCTGAATTCATCACCACAGTGCCGGTCGACCTGAGCCGCCCTGAGGAAACCGCGCAGCACTTTGCCGAAGCTCTAGAAGACACCCGCGCCGCCGATCCGGCCAACGCTCGCGCCTACGTCGTGTGTGAATGTTCGCCCGACACCGTCCGGAAGCACTATCTCGACCTCGTCAATTCTGTTTTGGTATCTCCCGAAGTGCGTTCGGCATGACGAACTGGACGAAACGCATCCTTATATCGTCAATGTCCGTCATAATCGCGATAGTGGTGATCTGGTTCTGGTGGCGCGCATTCGAAATCGAAACCAATGATGTCACTGCGATGGTCTCTAGGCTGCACTGGTTGTGGTTACCGGTGATCCTGTTACTTCTGGCGGTCCATGTTACGCTTTCCGCTCGGCGTTGGTCAGTTATCGAAGTCGGCTTGGGCGGTCAGAGGCCCGCCTTTCGTGTTTCCTTCGGCAGCGGTGCCATCGCTATGGGATTAGGCACGTTTTTGCCGGCACCACTGATGAATGTGGCTTGCCGAGGCCTGGCTAACAGAATCGCTGGCGCCAGCGGGGGACGCGGTGCATTGTCGGGAGCGATCGATCAGGGTTCGGATTTTGTCCTAGCTGGATTGTTAGCGATCCCAGCCGGGTTTGCCCTGCTGCAAGGCGATCCGAACATATATCTATGGGCGGCTCCTCCGACAGTAGTCGTGGGTCTTGCGCTGGTTTTCGCGGTAATGCGTGCACGTCCTATCTTGCAAAGGCTCTGGCCGGAAAAAAGCAGCGCTTGGATTCCTATACTGCTATCTAGGAAGTCAATCTTGCACATCTATACGATTTCGGTCCTGCGGATCGTCAATCTCACTTTGATCACCATGGCGGTAAATTACGCATCGGGTGAGGCGAGTCCGAAAACGCTGGCCGTAGCCGTGCCATTGGTTATGGTCACGACAGCGATATCTATGCTTCCCGGAGCGATAGGTGTATCAGAATGGAGCTTTTCCGCAATCTTGCAGCTATTTGGAGAGGTACCCGAGGAGACCGTCATATTTATACTGGCCAACCGCTTGCTGTTGACCGTTCTGCCCATCATACTGGCATTCATGACGATGATGATAGTATTATTGCGCTACAATCGGTCGGAGCGAACTCCATCTGAAAACTGAGACCAGCGCCAGGCGTCAGGCAATCTTGCGGCAGACAGCGCGTAGCGCAGTCCGGCGTCTAGTTAGAACCTCTCCCGCAAGCTGCAAGGGATGAAGTGTGATGCCAACCATAATCCAGAAAACACTGTTCTTGCATCCGAAGAGATTGGCCAGTGTACGGCCCATCGTCGGTGCGGTTACCCCGCGAATGGCTTCCACCTTTAGACCCTGCGCCTTAAGCACTGCCCGCAGTGATATTTGGCTGAAGTGGTGGCGGTGATATGGCACATACCACGCATCCCAGTATCGGCCGAAGATATCTCCCCACACGCAATCCACGTTCGGAACTTCCACTACCACTAAACCCCCAGGCTTCACCGGAGAAGTGATACGATCAAGCAAGGCGCGCGTATCGTCATCATGTTCCAAAACGTGCATCGCCAAAGCCCCATCGTAGAGGTCTTTCGCCAAGGCAAGTTCGTCGTGACCTATATAAGATTGGTAGCGAAGTTCAGCTGGCGGTTCGGCGAAGAAGTCGCAGCCGGTGACATCGAGATTGTCCGCCGTTTCATCGAGCACACGAGTAAATTGGCCACTACCGCAGCCGAAATCAAGCAGCCGCCCCTCGAAACTCCCGATATCTTTCAACAGGCGCTTGGCCTGAAAACGAAATGCGATATCCTTGATCCATTTACTGAGCCAATTGCGCGCGTCCGGTTGAAAATCCTGACTCTGGCGCCCTTCGTATAGAAAGGCGACATCGGGGATCGCAGGGAAGCTCACGCCATGACCGCAGGTCTCACACCGTTTGATTTCGATGGCGCCCACCATGCCGCTTCGATCGATGTAGCCACCTCGCGTTTTTGAATGGCAGCTTCGGCCTGGAGCGGCAGGGCACTCTTCACCTTGCATTTCAGGTAGACCTTTCCGTCGCAGCCTTGAGCGTGTTGATGCTTGGCAGCTCAAGATAACGTAGCCGTTTTGCTTCGTTGCGGCCGCATGTCACGGTGTCGAGGATCAGTCCGCAAAATAGGCAGAGGAAGGCCAATATCATCAACCCAGTCGCCAGGATGGCGGATGGCAGCCGCGGCACAGTACCCATTTCGAAGTAATGCGCCACGACTGGAGTACCCACTACGATAGACGCCAGGGCTAGGCTAGTGAAGAGCAGGTTGAACAAGAACAGGGGCCGCTCGCGCTTTAGCATGACAGCGATCTGCATCAGGATCTGAAAGCCATCAGGGATCGTGCGCAGCTTGCTAGTCGATCCGAGAGGGCGTTCGTGGTAATCGGTCAAGCGTTCCGCCGATGGCATCTGCAATTGCAGGGCGTGAATCGTCAGTTCGGTCTCAATCTCGAACCCGCGAGACATTTGCGGGAAGGATTTTACGAACCGGCTCGACATGACCCGGTAACCACTCAACATGTCGCTGAAACCACTGCCAAAAATGCCCTTCACCAGAGACGTAAGAAGCCAGTTGCCGAATTTGTGCGCCGGGGGATATGCCTCATCGCATTTCTCTTCACGCGCGCCAACAACCATGTCGAGGCCGTTTTCAACCAGCACCTCGATCAGGGTTGGTGCGGCCGAGGCATCGTAGGTGCCGTCACCATCGCACATGATAAAGATATCAGCTTCGATATCGGCGAACATGCGCCGTACGACGTGCCCCTTGCCTTGCCGCGTTTCGCTCCGCACGATTGCTCCAGCGTTCGCAGCCAAAACAGCAGAGTTGTCCGTACTGTTATTGTCGTAGACGTAGATTTTTGCTTCCGGCAAAGATTGAGCGAATTGTTTGACTACTGTACCCACCGTTCTGCTCTCATTGTAGCAGGGCAGAAGTACAGCGACTTCAAGATTGGCGAAGCGCGTGTAACCCATAAAGGACAAGACGGCCTGATCATTCATGCTAAATTCTCTTCTTTGTGTAGCTTGTATTTGACTAAACCCCAAGTGATACATTGCCACGGAACTCGGCTAGATAACGGTATTCATTCGATTATGCCAATATCCGCATAGTGTGCGTTTTCATTGATCTCACCACCTATGAGCGCTCATGGTTAATTTTGTCTTGCGCTATCGCCGTTTCGAAGACTTCGCGCCGTGTGATCATGCTTATTTTTGCTTCTTCAGATCGCCAACCCCCAGCCCCAGCCCGCTGAGCGCCGAGACTCCCAAAACACTTAACACCGACCACTTTGCGCCGAACACCAGCACGCCGGCAAGCGCGGTGAACAGTGTAGCGCGCCAGTCGAAGCTGAGCCAGATGGCCGATCAGCTGGCAAAGGTCTCCAAGACATTGGGCGCAATCGGCAATAAGCCTGCCATCGAGCTTACGCCGGAAGACATTGCGGTTCAAATCAAGCGCGCCTCGCTCGATTTGCAGCACGACGCCAGCGACCTGTTCCGGCAGGGCCGAAAAGACCTGGACAACGCAACTGGACGGCTCGCTACATTGGTCGGGCGTGTGAGCACCGAGGACGAGAAGAAACGGCAGACCTGGCTCTTTGCAGGTATCGGATTGACTGCCGGTATCCTGCTATGGCCGATTCTGCCCGGCACCATCGCCCGCGCTATGCCCGAAAGCTGGCATTGGCCCGAACGGATGGCTCGCAAAGCCGTTGGTGAACCGACCATCATCGAAGCCGGAATACGGTTGATCCGGACTCAGAATCCAGAGGCTTTTGAAGAGCTGATGGCAACGCACAATATTTTGAGAGATAACCGCGAAGCATTGGAACGCTGTTTCGAGCTAGCACAGCAGGCTGGGAGTTCTGTCTCTTGTTCTATTGAGATAAAACCGCCAAAACTCACCGCCAGCTAACCCATTCGGCGTTCAGAGCAAACTTCCGTTGTGGCGAAAATCTGGACTTTAACAATGGCGCGTCCATTCAGGGGGTAAACGATTGCCGATTACATCAGTGTCTGAATTCGTCGAAACGATTTTGGCAAGGTCTTCATCCTCACGGATGGTTACCGCTTATCGGGGGCACGGTAGTACCGACTTCAAACTCAAGCCTTCAATTTTTCGGAAATCCGGGACAAAGGAAAACGAACATATACTACTGCGTGAGCTGATTGCCGCGCATCCAGAGGACTTTCACGGCGATACGAGTGCCCTAGAGATGCTCGTGCGCATGCAACATTACTCGCTGCCCACCCGCCTACTCGATGTCACATTTAACCCGCTGGTTGCGCTCTATTTCGCCTGCGAGAGCGTAAAGAAGCGAGTTCCGATCAAAAAGAACGGTCGTCGTTCCACCAAGACGGTCGATATGAACGGCCACGTCGTTGTCCTCACCGTGCACCAACGCCGCATCAGGTATTTCGACAGCGACACAGTCAGCTGCCTTGCCAATCTCGCTCGCCTTTCGTGGACCTATAAGCAAGAGCTCGACACCGATCTCGAACTGACCGAATTCAATGACAGCACTCCGGTTAAGCGCCTTCTCCATTTCATCCGCCAAGAAAAGAACGGTTTCCTACCGGAAATTGAACCGAGCGATCTTGATTGCATCATGTTGGTCAAACCAAAGCAGAACAACAAACGCATTCTGGCTCAAGCTGGTGCATTCTTCGCCTTCGGACTCGATGATGAAATCGTGAACGGCAGCTCAGACGGCATCAAGGTCGAGCACATCGAAATCGATGCTGATTACAAGGAAAGAATCCTCGGCGAACTCGACAAACTAGGAGTTAATGAAAAGACGTTGTTCCCGGAAATCGAGCGTGCCGCAAGATACATCACCGGAACCTTATCCGAAGGGAACGCAGTTTCTGAGCTGATCTAACCTTCGCGGGGTATAGGCAAATTTCGTCGTGTCATTCCTCGATAGAACTCCCAGAGCAATAAGTTCCCCAAGACTCCATTAGCTTGACCCGTGCGCCCGGATTTTCAGCCGTGCCGAGGAACGTCGTGCGGCGATATGCTGCCTGCACTGCATCCGGCGTTTTGTGTGCCAGCGCGGCTTCGACAACCGCATTGGGGAAGCCTTCGTTTGCCGCCCAGTCGGTGAAGCTGGAGCGGAAGCCGTGAACGTGGAAAGGCTCCTGCATGTCGCGCATGACCTTGAGCAGTGTCATGTTGGACATCGCCTTGCCGGTCATGCCAGGAAAGGCCACTTCGGCTCCTTCAAGCCGCATTGCCTCCGCCCTCACAAGAACCGCCATCGCCGCTTCTGACAGCGGCACGATGTGCGCCCTGCTGCGCTTCATGTGTTCGGCTGGGATTGTCCAAAGGCGCTGGTCCAGATCGAATTCATCCCATTTCGCGAGCCGCACTTCCTGCGAGCGAACCCCCGTCAGAATGAGGAGGTCCAAAGCCAGACGCGAATAGGATGGCTTGCGCCGCAAGGCGGTCAGGAATGAAGGAACGGCGACGTAGGGCATCGCCTTGCGGTTTGCCGGTTTCTTGACCTGTCGAGGCAGCCCTCGGCCCGCTTTCAGGCTGCTATTGCAGAAGGTGCTTCGGTAGAGCGCCAGCCCTTGGCGTGGGAGTAGTCGAGCACCGTGCAAATCCGGTTGCGGACCTGTCGGGCTGTTTCGGGGATTTCCTGCCAGATCGGCGTGAGCACCCCTATAATGTCGGCAGCGGTAATCCCTCCGGTCGTCATATCGCCCAGCTTTGGGAAAGCGTAGTTCTCCAGACTGGCCAGCCATTGGCGACCGTAGACATCGCTTTTCCAGCCTGCCTCGTTCTCCGAATGATATTGGATGGCAGCTTCGCGGAAGGTTACCTTGGCGGCTTCCTCGTCCTTGCGATCCGTCAGCACATCCCGCTTTTTCGACCTTTACCGCCTTGCGGAGATCGGCAGCTTTCGCGCATGCTTCGGCCAGCGTGACCAGCTTCGGACTACCCAGTCCGATATCCTAACGCTTGCCATCGCGCTGGATTCGCATGAGCCAATAAGCTCCTCCTCTTTTGTCGACTCTGAGAACTAATCCGTCGCCATCCTGATAGGTGCCCGGATTCGCCAAAGCGGCCTTGACCGCAACCGCCGTGAGCTCGCCCATCGGTTACTCCCACATCTTTGCCGCCATTGTGGGAGAACCCAAGTGTGGGAGGAAGTCACTTTACTCCCACACCTCTCCCACACTACGCTCCGGCTGCAAGCAAACAGAAGCGGTCGAATGCGGACGATGTAGAGTAGAATACCCTTGGTTTTCTGGGGTTTCTAGGGCTTTTCGGGGATGTTGTGAGAAAGGGTGGTGGTGGACAGGGCTGGATTCGAACCAGCGTACGCTTGCGCGGGCAGATTTACAGTCTGCTGCCTTTAACCACTCGGCCACCTGTCCACGTCCCATTCAGCGCGTGATTGCGGCCCTTTTTGTGTGGGCCAGCTTGCCGAGAGGCGCCCCTTTGGCGAAGCGAGCCTTGCCTGTCAATGGGGCGGCTGGCAGGAGGGGCCACGCAATCACCAATTCAAGGGAACAAACATGGCAAAGGGCGAGCGCAAACGCGCTCTGAGAGGTAGAGCGGGCCGTATGAAGGGCGGACGCGGTTCAGGCCGCGCCAGCTCTGGTCACGTCCGCCTGTGGGGCCGTCACGCAGTGGAAGCTGCTTTGAAAAACCCCGCACGGCAGCACCGTAAATTATGGGCGACGCGCGAAGGGATCGATTCGCTAGACGGCGAATTGCCGGCTGATTTCCCGGTGGAATATGCTGATGTGCAGGATCTGGCCCGTCTGGTGGCGCGCGATGCCCCGCATCAGGGGCTGGTGCTGGAGTGTGAACCGCTGGAAGATGTCTTTCTGGACGAGGTGATGGACAGCGAATCAGACCGCCCCATTGTCATCCTCGATCAAGTGACAGATCCGCATAATGTCGGCGCCATATTACGCTCTGCCGCAGCCTTTGGCGCTGCAGCGATTGTGACCCAGGATCGCCATGCCCCGCCCGAATCCGGCGTGGTGGCGAAATCTGCCTCTGGCGCGCTGGAGGTGGTGCCATGGGTGCGCGTGGTCAATCTGGCCCGCGCGATGGAGGAAATGGCAGAGGCCGGATATTGGCGCATCGGCATGACGGGTGCGGCTGAAACCGCACTGGCTGATGCCCTGCCCGCAGGCCCGGTGGCCCTAGTTCTGGGGGCAGAAGGTGATGGCATGCGTCACAATATTGAGGCGCATTGCGATGCACTGGCCAAGTTGCCGATCAGCCGAACGGTCGAAAGCCTTAATGTTAGCAATGCCGCAGCAATTGCACTCTATGCCATTGCCACACGCACTGCATGACTACACTGAATTAAGGGACCCCCAGATGTTCAAACGCGCAATCTTTATTGTGGCAGCATCCTTGCTGCTCACAGGCTGCCTGCTGTCTCCAGGCAAATTTACATCGCAGCTCAAGCTGATGAAGGATGGCGAATTTGCCTATAGCTATCAGGGTGAAATCCAGATCCTGGCGCTTAGCAAGCTGGCCGAAATGGGCGACAAGACGGATGACGTGTTTGAAGCCGAAGATTGCTATGACGAAAATTTCGATATGCGCCCCTGCACCACTGCAGAGGTGAATGAACAAAAGGCAGAATGGGATGCCAATGCCGAACAGCGCGAGGCGAAGAAAAAGCGCCAGGCCCAGCAGATGAAGGCCTTTATGGGCGGCGTTGACCCGTCCAGCCCCGAAGCGGCAGAGGAGTTTGCCCAGCAGCTATCTCGCCAGAAAGGGTGGAACAGCGTGCGCCATGTGGGTGATGGCATGTTCGTGGTCGATTATGCCATCACAGGCCGGTTGGGCCATGATTTTGCCTTCCCTATTATCGAAGGCATGCCGGTAGGGTCCAGCTTTGTTACCGCCATCCTGCGCAAGGATGGCAAAGTCCGGATCGACGCGCCCGGTTTTGCAGCCCAAGGTGCAGGCAACCCGATGCAGGGGATGATGGGTGGGTTGATGGGCCTGGCCCAGGCCGGAAAAACTGAAGATGATGAGGATAAATTGCCTCCGCTCGCCTTGCCTGAAGGTACGTTCACGATTGTGACCGATGGCGAAATCCTGGCCAATAATACCGATGAAGGGCCATCAAGGCTGGTGACGGGTTCACGCGCGCTGATCTGGGAGATTTCGCCACGGAGCGAGGCCGCCCCCACCGCGCTGATTGACATTACTCCATAAAATTTGCGCAGATGACAAAAAGAAGCCCCGTCGGAATGAACCGACGGGGCTTCTTTTTTATCGCTTATGACATCGACAGGCGCGAGGCGCACGCCGCCGAGCTGAACGCGGTTTAGTTGACCGCGCCTTTCAGACCCTTGCCAGCCTTGAATTTGGGCTGGTTGGATGCCTTTATCGTCATCGGTTCCCCGGTGCGCGGGTTACGACCCGTCGAAGCCTTGCGCTTCGCAACTGAGAACGTGCCGAAGCCAACCAGCCGCACTTCATCGCCACTCGACAGGGCCTTGGTGATGGCATCAAATACGCCTTCTACAGCGCTTGATGCATCGCTTTTGGACAGGCCGCTGGAATCGGCAACCGCGCTGATCAGATCATTCTTGTTCATTGATGATGAACCCCCTCACTCGCTTAACAGGATTTAGTCGGTGAATCGCCTCGCCGAAAGCTGGTGACTTGAACGGTTTTGAACCGCAGTGTCAAAGGCAAATCACCCCTGAATGCATCATTCAGAGGTGATTCCGCCACATTTGCGGCAAATCGAGCCAATTACCTATAGTTAACGTGCTGAAACAGGCTGCGCAGAGAAGAAAAATCCTCTGGCAAATTTAGGTGATTCGTTACTTTGCCTGTGGTCAGGCCGATCACATTCAATGCGCCGTCGGCATTCCTTCACCACCCGTTCCGGGATGCGGTGGTTGGCTGGCCAGATCATCGGCTTCCGTCCATTCAATGGGCGAGAGCGGCAATGTGAGCGCCTGTTCCAACACCTGGTCAACATGGCTGACGGGGATGATCTCAAGCCCCTCTTTCACATTGGCCGGAATTTCTGCCAGATCCTTCACATTTTCTTCCGGGATCAGCACGGTCTTGATACCGCCGCGCAGCGCCGCTAGCAGTTTTTCCTTTAGGCCACCAATCGCCAGCACACGCCCACGCAGGGTAACTTCGCCTGTCATTGCAACGTCAGGCCGCACAGTCACGCCAGTCAGGGTTGAAACAATCGACGTCACCATGCCGACACCAGCACTTGGCCCATCCTTGGGCACCGCGCCTTCGGGCAGGTGGATATGGATGTTCTTGCGCTGGAAGATCGAAGGTTTGATGCCGTAATGCGGGGCACGTGCCTTCACAAAGCTGAATGCTGCCGCGATGCTTTCACTCATCACATCGCCCAGCTTACCGGTCGAACGGATTTCACCCTTGCCCGGTGTCGTCACGCTTTCAATGGTCAGCAATTCGCCGCCGACAGAGGTCCACGCCAGGCCGGTAACCGCGCCGACCTGAGCCTCGTCCTCCGAAACACCGTGCTTGAACTTGCGTACACCGGCAAACTCACCCAGATTTTCTGGCGTGATTGTAACGCTGGCAGCCTTCTTTTCCAGGATCTGACGCAAGCTCTTGCGCGCCAGGCGGGCAATTTCGCGTTCCAGCGTACGCACACCTGCTTCGCGTGTGTAATAACGGATCAGATCGCGCAGGCCCTCTTCTGTCAGGGTAAACTCACCCTTCTTCAGCCCGTGTTCCTTCACCTGCTTGGGCAGCAGGTGACGCTTTGCGATCTCGACCTTTTCATCTTCCGTATAGCCTTCCAGACGGATGATCTCCATCCGGTCCAGCAGCGGCTGCGGCAGGTCAAGGCTGTTGGCCGTGGTGACGAACATGATGTCCGACAGGTCCAGATCCAGTTCCAGATAGTGATCCTGGAATTTGTTGTTCTGTTCCGGGTCGAGCACTTCCAGCAGGGCCGATGCCGGATCGCCGCGGAAATCCTGCCCAAGCTTGTCAATTTCATCCAGCAGGAACAGCGGATTGGACGTGCCCGCCTTTTTCAAATTGGTCACGATCTTTCCGGGCAAAGAGCCGATATAGGTCCGGCGATGGCCGCGAATTTCGGCCTCATCACGCACCCCGCCCAATGACTGGCGCACGAATTCACGCCCCGTTGCCTTGGCTATGGACTTGCCCAGCGATGTCTTGCCCACGCCGGGGGGACCGACGAGACACAGGATCGGCCCTTTCAGCTTGTTGGTACGCGCCTGCACAGCAAGATATTCGATGATCCGGTCCTTGACCTTTTCCAGGCCATAGTGATCCGCATCGAGGATTTCCTGAGCCTTGGCGATATCCTTCTTCACCCTGCTCTTTTTGCCCCATGGCAGGCCGAGCAGCACGTCCAGATAATTGCGGATCACTGTGGCTTCAGCGCTCATCGGCTGCATGCTCTTGAGCTTCTTAAGTTCAGCCTCTGCCTTGGTCTTGGCTTCCTTTGACAGTTTCAGCGTGTCGATCTTGGCCTGCAGTTCAGCCAGTTCGTCGCCATCATCACCATCGCCGCCGCCCAGCTCGCTCTGGATCGCCTTCAATTGTTCATTGAGGTAATATTCGCGCTGCGTCTTCTCCATCTGCCGCTTCACGCGGCCACGGATCTTACGCTCCACCTGCAGAACGGACAGCTCGCCCTCCATAAAGGACATGACCATTTCCAGCCGTTTCAACGGGCTGGCTTCGGTCAGCAATGCCTGCTTGTCTGCAACCTTGGCATTAATCGCAGCAGCAATAGTGTCCGCCAGCACGCCAGCATCATCTACTTCGCTCAGGTCAGTGGCTGCTTCTTCGCCCAGCTTCTTGTTCAGCTTGGCATATTCACCGAAATGTTCGACCACCTGGCGCATCAGTGCGGTTACTTCACTGCCAGATACGGTCTGCGCCTGTTCGTCCGTAACATGGGCGACAACATGTTCGCCTTCAACCGACAGTTGGTCCAGCTTGGCGCGCGAAGTGCCTTCAACCAGCACGCGCACAGTGCCATCGGGCAGCTTCAACAACTGCAGAACCTGGGCGACCACGCCCACATCATAAAGATCATCCCGTTCGGGATCATCGCAGGCCGGATCCAGCTGGGCCAGCAGGAAAATATCCTTGCTCGCCTCCATCGCCGCTTCCAGCGCGGCGACCGATTTCTCACGCCCTACAAACAACGGCACAACCATGCCGGGAAAGACAACAATGTCACGCAGGGGCAGCAGAGGGTAGTTTTGAGTAGTCATATATATCCGCGGCGGCCAATGGGGCACACCTTTGCCTGCGAATATGGGTAGCGTTCAGCCGCATCGCAATGGCGCAAATGCCATCAATTGTGGATGGGCCAGATATTATGAACGTGATTGCGTGTTCAGCCAATAATGGCAGGTGCAGCACGCCCACCCAGGCGTTGGAACAAGGAAATCACCCTTTCACGAATATCGCCTGCCTCACCAGTGTCGACCGAAAGGAAAATCTTGCCGCGCTTGATCTGCGCTTCATATTGCGCAGCAGACACACCATCGACGTCATGATCGGTCAGCATCTTGGCAATCGCGCCGCCGGTTGCCGCAATGATACCGCTAACAGAGGCAACAGAACTGATCGCCGAGGCTGCGATAGCGCCAACTGCCGCCACCTGCCCCACACCTGGCACGAACAGCAGAGCCATGCCCAACAGTGCGCCTGCCACACCACTGGTGGTCACCACACCAGCCACGGTGGAGGTACTGTGCCCCTTAGGCCAAGCCTGTTCGGCTTCGATAAACTGATTGGCGCGACACAGGAGTGAGATGGAGCGACGGGCAATGCCATGCTTCACCAATTGCTCCACCGCATCTTCTGCCTTTTCACGGTCATCGAAAACTGCAGTCACCACACGTTTGCGGCGCTTGCCCAATTCTTTCCGCGCCTGTTCAAAACCTTCTGCGAAACGATCACGCTCTGTCTGGTTGCGAAATTCAACCCGCAGCCCTGCAGTTTCATGCAGGCGCTGGATACTGGGCGTGTCTGTCGGCTGATATAGCGTGCGCAGCAATTGTGCCGTGGTGGTTGGGCGCAAAACCTGATCTGTTCCTCGATTGATCCATTCCGCCTTTCGCGGACGTGGATGATCATCTGCGAGATAATTGATCGCAAGAAGTTCCTGCGCCTTGATCACATAGGCGGGCGATATGATGACATGATGTTCCATCACACATATCCATGCGGAAAATCCCGCTTTGGGTCAGCCGCAAAATAGCGGTTGTTTCGGAATCAGACAATTAACCCGAATTGGTTAACGCCACATGCCCCGCATTTGAGGGGCAATTGCAGTTTCAGCTGCGATAGGATGGATCGATCCGATCTGCCTTGCGCAGCAGCGCAGGCCATGCCAGCGCATTTGCAATCATACCAACGCCCGCAGGCGGGATTTGTGCCTTCACCTTTTCCGGCGTGCCTTGCGGCGGGTTGTTCAGATAATCGCGCCCACCTGCCAGCATCAGCACCTGTGTTTCACAAGCGCGTTCCAGGAAATAAAGTCGCAGGAAACATTCGCCAATTGTCTTGCCGATGGCCAGTGTGCCGTGATTGCGCAGCAGCATCACATGTTTATCGCCCATATCGGCGATCAGCCGTGCGCGTTCGTCCAGATCAGTCGCGATCCCTTCATATTCGTGATAGGCGATATCGCTGCGTGCAATCATGCCTGTTTGCGTATGCTCCAGCAGCCCTTCCTTCATCGCGCTGGCCGCCTGCCCATGCGGCGTGTGCAAATGCATCACGGCATGCGCGTCTTCACAATTCATATGCAGCGCGGAATGAATCGTAAAACCTGCCGGGTTGACCGGGTGCGCGCTGGGGATCACCGGCAGGCCATCAACGTCAATCTTGACCAATGACGATGCCGTCATCTCCTCAAACATCATGTCATAGGGATTGATCAGGAAATGATGATCTGGCCCCGGCACCCGTACAGACATATGGGTGAAGATCAGATCATCCCAGCCATAATGCGCCGCCAGCCGGAAAGCCGCTGCCAGATCGACCCGCAGCGCCCATTCCTCTTCAGAAACCTGGCCGCGAATATCCGTATCAGACCCTATGCCGCCTGCATTCATTACGCTGGCCATCAGCGCCTCTCCTTCAGTAGCGTTTTGCTACCGATAGCATGAAACGAAAGTATGCGTTGAGATTTTGTAGACCGTCAGCGCTAAATGCGGCTTAGCCCATGCCGGGGAGGTTGAATCCGGGCGGCAGCCCCATACCCCCCTGGATGCGCTGCATTTCTTCGTTCGAAACACGATCCGCCTTGTCTCGTGCATCGTTGAAAGCTGCTGTGACCAGATCTTCCACCATCTGTTTTTCTTCCGGCTTCATCAGGCTTTCGTCAATCTCGACGCGCAGAATGCGCCCCTTGGCGCTGGCGCGCACTTTGACCAGGCCACCGCCCGAAACGCCCTCAACCTCAATCGCGTCGAGTTTGGCCTGCATGTCGTTCATCTGGCTCTGGATCGTTTCGGCTGCTTTCTGCGCGGCCTGGATCATTTCTTCCATCGATTTCATCGGATCACCTGTTCCACTTACTGCCGCCGGCGCGGGCGACATTATCCTTGGGGTCTAAAATCTCTGCATCGGGGAAGGCTTCCAGCGTGGCCTTCACCATCGGGTGTTCGCGTAATTTGGCATCAGCAGCCGCAGCCAATGCCTCTGCCTGTTCGCGCAAGGTAGGCGCGCCCTCGGCCTCACCACGCTCCACCTGCCAACGTTCACCAGTCAGCTTGAACAGGGCATCGCGCAGATCCGGCCCCAGATCATCCGCCATACCGGGTGCCTGACGATAGAGCAGTCGCCCCTGCGCCAGTTCAATCACATGCACCCAGTCGCGCATCACCTGGGCAACGCGTAATTGGCCCTGATCATCGACTTTTTGCACCAATGCAGCCCAATCAAGCAAAGCCACCGGGGCGGGCGCTGCTGCACTTGCAGGCGCATCACCAGAGGCAGCCGGTGCGCTGACTGTAATGCCGCGTTCTGCCAGCTCCTCTATCTTCCTGGCAAGCTTGCCTGGATCAGGCAGATCGGCCGCATGCATCACCCGCAGCAGCGCCATCTTGGCCGAAACCAGCGGATCTGGCGCTTGCCGCACCTCCTCATGCCCCTTCAGCAGCAATTGCCACAGCCTGTGGAGCTGGCCCGCCGTCAACCGCTCTGCAAAGCTGGTCAGCACAGCCCGCTCTTCTGCCGTAGGCGCAGTCGCCTCATCCCCTGAAACCTGCGCCACCGTGATGCGGTGGGTCAAATCCATCAGCCCGCGCAGCAGCGCCAAAGGCTCCACCCCCAGAGAATACTGGTCCTCTATGCCCGCCAGCAACGCCTTGGCATCACCATCCAGCAGCATTTGCAGCAGGCGGCGCTGGGCGCTCTTGTCAGCCAGCCCCAGCATGTCGCGCACGCGTTCTGCCGTGACCTTGCCCGCTTCCCCCATATCGGCATGGGCAATCGCCTGATCGAGAATGGAAAGGCCATCGCGCACAGAACCTTCGGCCGCATTGGCAATGATGTGGAGCGCCTCATCTTCCGCATCCACGCCTTCTTTATCGCAAATTGCCCCGAAATGGGTCTGCAGCAACTCTGCCGGGATACGGCGCAAATCGAACCGCTGACAACGGCTGAGCACGGTGACGGGCAGCTTTTCCACCTCGGTTGTGGCGAAGAGGAATTTCACATGCGCCGGTGGCTCTTCCAGCGTCTTCAGCAACGCGTTGAAGGCATTGCGGGTGAGCATATGCACTTCGTCGATGATATAGATTTTATAGCGCGCGCTGACCGCGGCATAGCGCACCGCCTCGATAATCTCGCGCACATCGTCCACACCGGTATGCGATGCGGCGTCCATTTCGATCACATCGATATGGCGCCCTTCGGCAATCGCCCGGCACGGCTCGCACTGGCCGCATGGGTCGATGGTGGGGCCGCCCTGCCCATCCGGACCAACGCAGTTCAATGCCTTGGCGATCAGCCGCGCGGTGGAGGTTTTGCCCACACCGCGCACGCCGGTCATCAAAAAGGCATGGGCCAGCCGGTCCCGCTCAATCGCATTGCCCAGCGTGCGGACCATCGCATCCTGGCCGATCAGCTCGCTGAAGGTTTGCGGGCGATATTTGCGGGCCAGCACGCGATAGGGCTGGTTGCTTGGCGCGGCAGGGGCCGGAGCAAGCTCAGCGGCAGGCGCAACAGGTTCTGCTACCGGTGCGGGTGCGGCTGGCGCAGGATCGCCAAACATGGCGGATTGGCCAGCAGCCTCCAAATCGGCAGCGCTTGGCTTATCTTCTTGCGGTTCTTCTTCCCACGGAAGGCCGCCATCATTTTCCGGTGAATCACCCATGCCAATTAGGTAGGCGCAAGCGGCGCGTTTGTCATGACGGTGATCTGGGGAATTTGGGGAGAAGGCTATGCCAGAAAAATAAAGGAGCCGGCCGACCCGCCGCAATCCACCTGGGCTGCTTCCTTCCGGACCTGACCCGGTGAGCGAACGCAAACGTCCGACCGACTCCCGTGCGCGCATATGGCGGGGGTTTGCGAGAATTTCAACAACTTCGTCACTCCCGCGCAGGCGGGAGTCCATGCCGCGAGGACAGGTTCTGAATTCAAGTATGGATTCCCGTTTTCACGAGAATGACGATTTTTGAATCTGCTTACCTGAAATTATCAGCGTAAGCCTGCAGCTTAAGCCCCTTTGTCGGGGTGGCGTGCACGCGCGCAGTAATGCCGTATTTCGCTGCGTAATCCTTCGCCGCTTCCTTGCTGGGGAAGGTCAACCGCACTTGCGACTGTGTATCGCCGCTGCCGGTCCAGCCCATCAACGGGTCTGCTCGGCGTGCCTCGGACTGTTCGAACTCCAGCACCCATTCATCGGTGCGGGCTTTACCCGATTGCATGGCATTTTTCGGACGTTGGTAAATTCTGGCGCTCATGGGTGATCCGATGCGTCGAATCGTGTAAAAAATCAAGAACGGTTGAATGCGTTTTTAGTCTTGAGACTAGGCAATTCGTCCCATGGCTCATCGGGCCAACGGTGTTTGGGATAGCGGCCCTTCATATCCTTCTTTACATCGGCCCAGCTGCCGCGCCAGAAGCCGGGCAAATCACGGGTGGACTGAATGGGGCGTCCAGCCGGACTGGTGAGCTTGAGCAGCAGCGGAGTGTGCCCGATCATGGGATGCCGATCGAGGCCAAACAGGGCCTGCACACGCACTTCAACACTGGGGGCATCATCGCCCGCATAATCGATGGCGTGGGCGGTGCCAGCAGGTGAGATAAATTCACGCGGCGCTTCCTTATCCAACCGCTGGCGGCTGTCCCAATCGAGCTGGTTCAGCAGCGCCTCTGTCAACCGACCCTTGCCCACATCGAGATCGCGACGACCGCTGAACAAAGATGCCAACCATTGTGGAGCAGTTTTGCGTAAATCGGCCAGTGAAAGTGCCTCAACCCCGGCATATTGCGCGCGGGCCAGCAATTCAGCCGGGAGAATTTCCCCCAACCTCTCCACCGCCTTTTCCACCAATTTATCCACAAGAGCCTGCGGGTCAGGATCAGGGTCTGGCCCGGTGGCCATAGTGATCGCGCCCAGCCCTCTTTCCAATCGTGGCTCGAGCCGTTTTTCTGCTTCATTCCAGCGTATTATTGATCGCTTTTCGATCAATTGCTGAAGATGCCTTTCAACTTCAGAGCTGCTCATTTCCGCCGCGGCAGTGATCCGTGCGCCCTTCGCTTGACCCTGTGCATCGCCGATTACCAGCCATTCTGCCCGCGCCAGTGGCGATGCAGGATCGAGCTGAAAACCACGCCCACCGGCAGACAACCATTGTTCACCGCTGGAATCGCGCCGCTTCGCCACGAAATCAGGCCGCGCCAGGGCCAGAAAAATGGCCGGATTGATCGGATCGCTATCGACGCCAGATACAAGCTTTTCTGCAGCCTTGGCCCAGCGTCCTGCCAGTTTACGCGATGCCTCTGCCCGTGTGCCCCTTTCACCCTGCCAGCGTTGCAGCCTTGCCAGCAAATCCTCACCACGCCCGCCCAAACCGCGCTCTTGCAACAACAGCACCAGCCTTGCTGCATCGAATGCCTGATCAACCTCAGCCCCGAAAAGAACCGTAGCCGCTGACACCGGGTCCATCGGCAGGCTGGCAATCTGATTGCCCCGCGGCGTAATTCGGCCTTCATCATCCAGCGCGCCCAATTGCCGCAGCATATGCCGCGCCGCCTCTACTGACGCAGCAGGGGGAACATCAAGCCAAGGCAGCGATGCCGGATCATTCGTACCCCATTTGGCCAATGACAGAACCAGCGGCGCAAGATCAGCAGTTTGAATTTCAGGCGGTGCGAATTCGGGCCGGCCAGCATGGCCATGCTGTTCCCACAGGCGATAGGCGACGCCAGACCCCTGTCGTGCAGCGCGCCCGGCCCTTTGCGCAGCTGCCGCCTGACTGGCGCGATGGGTCACAAGATGGGTGGTACCTGCCGCCCTGTCATATTCGGCCAGGCGCGCAAGGCCACTATCAACCACAACCGATACCCCATCCAGCGTCAGCGAAGTTTCGGCAATCGCGGTGGCCAGCACTATCCGCCGGCGCCCATCTGGATCACGGCGAATGGCGGCGCGTTGTGCCGCTGGCTGAACCTGCCCATGCAACGGCAGAATGGGCGTATCGGGCAGGCGCGACTCCAGCCGCTCCCGCAGCCGTTCGATCTCGCCAACACCAGGCAGGAAGGCGAGGATATCCCCGCTCTGTTCGCGCCATGCCTGCAGTACCGCGCCTGCCGTGGCATCTTCCAGCCGCGCATTGGGCAATGCGCCCAGCCAACGGATTTCGAGGGGGTAAGCCCGTCCCTCGCTTTCCAATACGGCGGCATCATCGCCCAGCAACCGCGCAAACCGCACACCATCAATTGTGGCGCTCATCACCAGAACCCGCAAATCATCGCGCAGCACAGCACGGCTTTCCAACGCCAGTGCCAACCCCAAATCGCTGTCCAGATGCCGCTCATGCGCTTCATCAAACAGAACAGCAGAAACACCCTGAAGTTCCGGATCATCCAGGATGCGGTTGACAAAAATGGCCTCTGTCATCACCAGAACGCGTGTTTTGGCAGAGGTCTTGCTGTCCAGCCGCGTGAGATAACCCACGGTTTCACCCGCCTGTTCCCCCAGCATTTCTGCCATGCGTTCCGCTGCTGCACGGGCCGCCACGCGGCGCGGCGATGTTAGGATCACCTGCCCGCTGCACCATTCCTGGTCCAGCAGCGCTGTGGCAACTGCCGTGGTCTTACCTGCCCCCGGTGGCGCGACCAGCACGGCAGCGCCCTGCCCGGCCAATGCGCCGAGCAATTCCGGCAAAACGTCATGAATGGGTAATATTTCGCTCAATATCCGCGTGCGACAGCAAACTGCGCCGCTTCAGCCATGGCCTGGCGCGCCTTGCCGTCGGGAAAAATTGAGATCGCATCAATCGCACGCTGAGCAAAATGCCGCGCCCGTTCGCGCGTATCGTCCAACGCATCATGCCGTGCGATCAGATCAATAGCATGGGCCAGATCTGCATCACTGCTGCGATGGCCCAGAATGGCCGATTTCCAGAACTTGCGCTCTTCCTCATCCCCGCGGGCATAGGCCAGGATGACAGGCAGCGTCATCTTGCCTTCGCGGAAATCATCGCCCTGGTCCTTGCCCATTTCCGCGGCATCGGAATCATAATCGATCGCATCGTCAACCAGCTGGAAAGCGATGCCCAGATTGCGGCCATAATCTTCCAGCGCGCGTTCCTGTTCTTCACTACATTCAGCTACGACTGCACTGATTTGGCTGGCGGCAGCAAACAGTGCAGCGGTTTTGGCACCGATGATCTGCAGGTAGCGTTCCTCACTCGTTTCGATCTGGCGTTGCGCGCTCAATTGCGCAACTTCACCCTCTGCAATCACCGCGCTGGCGTTACTGAGGATGCGCAGCACTTTCAGGCTGCCATCTTCCGTCATAAGTTCAAACGCTCGGCTGAACAGGAAATCCCCCACCAGCACGGTGGCAGGATTGCCGAAGATAATATTGGCCGCGGCCTTGCCCCGGCGCAGTTCGCTGCCATCGACAACATCATCATGCAGCAGTGTTGCAGTGTGGATGAATTCCACCGCAGCCGCCAGCTTGTGATGGCGCGTCCCCTGATAACCGACCAGTTCGGCACCAGCCAAAGTCAGCATGGGACGCAATCTTTTGCCCCCGCCTGAAATCAGGTGGCCAGCCAAAGCCGGAATCAGCGGAATTTCGCTCTGCATCCTTTCCAGGATCACGGCGTTGACCGAATTCATGCCCTGCGCCGTCAGGGATAGCATGGGGTCGAGCGTGGGCCGCTTGCGCGGGAGAGGGATAACCTCGGCAGTCATGCGCGCGCTATTGCGACGCGCATCGCCGCTTGGCAAGCGCGGATTTGCTGCTAGCGTGCCGTCGCTATGCCAGATCAAGCCTCTTCAACATCAAAATCCACTTCCAACGCCGACCCGGTTCTGGCCGGTTTCCGCAAGAGTATCGACAATATCGATGCCGCGTTGATCCATATGCTGGCCGAACGGTTCCGTATCACTCAGGCCGTGGGCGAATATAAGGCCAAGGTCACTTTGCCCCCGGCAGACCCTGATCGGGAAAAGCGACAGGTCGAACGCTTGCGCAAATTGTCGGAAGAGGCCGATCTGGACCCTGAGTTCAGCGAAAAATTCCTGCGCTTCATCATTGATGAGGTGATTCGCCATCATGAAAAGGCGCAGAAGCAGGGCTGACCGCCAAGATTAACCTGCCCGCGGCAGGCTGAGGCATACCAGTAACCCGCCTAGATCTTCGCTTTCATCCAGTTCCACGCTGCCGCCGTAAATCTGAACCACGTCACGCACGATGGCGAGGCCCAACCCCGTGCCCGGCTTGTCTGTATCCAGCCGTGCACCACGGGCAAAAATATCGCTGCGCTTGTCCGGCGGGATGCCTGCCCCGTCATCCTCTATCCATAATTGGCATTGTGGCGCATCCGCATCGGCATCGACCGTCACAAACACGCTGCCGCCGCCATATTTGGCCGCATTTTCAATGAGGTTACCCAGTATCTCATCCAGATCCTGCCGCTCTATGGCGACCAGTGCTTGCGAATTTCCAGCAATGTCAAAACGCACATCAGGGTAAAGGCGCTCCACCGCTCGCCGCACCGCCTCTGCACTTTCGAACACGGGTGTACGCGCATGGCCCACTGCACGCCTTCCCACTGCCCGTGCGCGGGCCAGGTGATGATCAACATGGCGCTGCATTGTGCGCGTTTCACGGATCACCGTATCTCCCAGATCAGGCGCCCTTGCCGTGGCGGCATTGGTCAACACAGTCAGCGGGGTCTTGAGTGCATGGGCCAGATTGCCCGCATGTGTGCGCGCCTCTTCCGCCTGTTTTTCCGTGTGCGCCAACAGCGAATTGATTTCCTCTACCAGCGGCTCAACCTCTGTTGGCAGGGGGTCGGTGATCCGGTTGGCTCCGGTCGTTCGCAATTGCTGAATCGCCGCACGAACCCGCCGCAGGGGCGACAGGCCATAACGAATCTGCGCCAGCGCCATCAACAGCAGGCCCAGCCCCAGCACAGCGAAACTCCAGATCAGAATCGAACGGATACGAGTGATCTGGTAATCCAGTTCTTCCCGGCTGGCGGCAACGGTAAACCACCATTGCGTATCGCTGCCCGGCAATTTGATTGACCGTTCGGCAATGCGCAGCGGTTCACCCGCAAACTGGTTGGAATCATAAATGTGGATGTCATTGTCGACATGATCGGCGCGCACATCCAGGCTGCGGTCCCAAAGCGATCGGCTGGGAAAATCTTCCCGCCCGCCGCCACTGATCTGCCAGTAAAGCCCGCTGTTCGGTTCCAGAAACCGCTGATCACCCAAAGAGCGATAGAAGAACACTTCGCCATCCGGCCCGATCTCTGCCGAGGCGACCATGGCGGTGAGCATATATTCGAGCTGTTCATCAAAATTGCGTTCGACCAGCCCGGTCATTGTGCGGTCCAGCGCCAGCCCGCCGCCCAGCAACAGCACCGCGATCCAGCCAGCCGCAATCAGCCCCATACGCCGGGCAAGACTGCCCTGACGCGTGGATTTGGGGGACGCTGCCTGCTCTATTCCATCCCCTTGCGTAAGAGGTGTCTGATCCACTTGCGGCATAATCTTATCCTGCCGCGATCAAATCACGCCCGCGGCGCGTCAGCCGGGTCATCCAGACTGTAGCCCAGGCCACGGATGGTGGTGATCACATCTGCACCCAATTTCTTGCGGATGCGCGTCACAAACACCTCAATCGTGTTCGAATCCCGGTCAAAATCCTGATCGTAAATATGTTCGATCAACTCCGTCCGGCTCACCACCTTGCCCTTGTGATGCATCAGATAGCTGAGCAGCTTGTATTCCTGCGCAGTCAGTTTCACCGGTTCGCCATTCAGCGTGACCCGGCCTGAACGCGTATCCAGCCGCACATCGCCCGCCGTCAGTTCGCTGGAGGTATTGCCCGATGCGCGGCGGATCAGGGCACGCAGGCGTGCAATCAGTTCTTCGGTCTGGAACGGCTTGGCCAGATAATCATCTGCCCCTGCATCCAGGCCGGCCACCTTGTCAGACCAGCTATCGCGCGCGGTCAGCACCAGCACGGGAAAACTGCGCCCTTCACGGCGCCACATGCCCAGCACGGTCAGACCATCAATTTCGGGCAGGCCCAGATCCAGGATCACGGCATCGTAATCCTCTGTGCTGCCCATGAAATGGCCGTCTTCCCCATCTGTGGAAAGGTCAACCGCATAACCATTCTGTTCGAGCGTCGACTTGAGCTGCTGGCCCAGTGTCGGTTCGTCTTCCACGATCAGAATTCGCATAAATCCCCGTTACTTCCGATTTGCTGATCCACGAATGTGGGCCTTTGCATGAAACGCGTCAAGCAAGCACGGTAACCCGCACATTGCACAATTAAAATGTCAGCGAGAGCGGTTGATGATCCGTCCGGTGCGCGCATCGACATCGACAAAGGTCACGCGCCCATCATGAATGAATTTCAGGCGATAAGCGCGCGCCGTGGAATCATAGGACGGGCCAAGATATTCGGCCCCGCGCATCTGCGGCAGAATACGCGATTCAATCTCACGCAAGGACAAGACATTACCGGCCTTCATCTCCTTGCGCGCTTCCCCCTGATCGCTGCGTGTCTGTGCCCCTGCAGGCACAGCAATGGTGCCGGACAATGCCAGCGCCGTTGCAACAAAAACAGGGAAACCGCGTTTCATCATGCCTTTGTGCCTAGATCACATGCTTTGAACAAGGTGTGAATGCACCGCTGTCAATCTGTTCATCCAACAGATCCTCACCCCCGATCACTGCATTTCATATTTCACGCTGATGGTTACACCCGTGCCCACCTCGCCCGGCTCAATCGGGGTGTCCGCACCCGCCTTGCTGGCGCTCATGCGAATGGCGCCTTCTGCCACCGGCATCGGGCCGTAAGATTGGAAGCTTTCGGATACCTCGATCAGTTTGACCCCTGAATATCCGGCCATGCTGGCATATTGTTCAGCCATCATTCGCCCGCGTTTGAAGGCGTTCCCACGGGCGGTATCCTTGGCCGCCGCATCATCTTCCAGCATGAAATTGGGGCCATAGATATTGTTGGCACCTGCTGCGACCATTGCGTCCAGCACCACACCTGCGCGTTTCAGATCACGCAGCTTCACATTGACCTGATTGTTCACATTGTACCCGGCAAAGGTCTGCTCGCCCGTTTCGCGATTGTAATTGTAATTGGGGTTGAGGTTGAAATTGCTGGTCTGGATATCCTTGCCGTCAATCCCCAGCTGGCGCAGTCGCGCAATCAGCCGATCCATCGCATCGGCGTTCTGCCGCACGGCTTCCTGCGCCGTGGCTGCACGCGTTGTCACCCCTGCACCGATCTGCGCCATATCGGGGGCAGATCTAACAACTTCATTCACGGTCAATTCGACAACCGGATTCTGCACCTGGATTTGGACCTCTGCCGCATTGGCGGGCATGGCAAGCGCGGTAGCGGCCGCCGCAGTTGTCAGCAATGTGGCAACAATGGGAAAAGCCTTACGGATCATGGCATTCATCTCCTTCATGCCACCTAAGTTGACGGTTATGACATTACGCATGACTGAACCACCTTGTTCCAGCACGCCACAAGCCCTAACTGCCCCGCGATGGCGCAACCACCAATTCTTTCATGGGAAGGCCTTGGCCTGCAACAGGGCGGCCGCTGGCTGTTCGGCGGGCCAGACCGCGAATCCCTGGACCTGCATGTCGGCCCACGGGACCGGCTGGCGCTGATCGGGCGCAATGGCGCGGGCAAGACCACACTGCTGCGGCTGATTGATAACCGGATCGAAGCGGATCATGGCCTGCGCAAGATCAAGCCCGGCACACGAATCGTTTTCCTGGAACAGGAACCCGATTATTCCGGCTGTGACACACTGATGGATTACGCGCTGGGCGGGAACGACACGCCTGCCCTGCATGAGGTTGAGGCGATTGCCGGGCAGTTGGGCATCGATATGTCGCGCCCTGCCGCCACTGCCAGCGGGGGCGAGCGCCGCCGCGCCGCCATTGCCCGCGCTCTGGCGATGGAGCCTGATCTGCTGTTGCTGGATGAGCCGACCAACCACCTGGATCTTGGCGCGATTGACTGGCTGGAAGATTGGCTGAACCGTTATCGCGGCGCCTTCATCACCATCAGCCATGACCGCACATTCCTGAAACGGCTAACCAAGGCCACGCTGTGGCTGGACCGTGGCAATCTGCGGCGCAAGGAAGTGGGTTTCGGCGGGTATGAGGCATGGGAAGAACAAGTCTATGCCGAAGAAACCCGCGCTGCGGAAAAGCTGGATGCCAGGCTGAAGCTGGAGGCGCATTGGCTGGAACGCGGCGTGACCGCGCGGCGCAAGCGCAACCAGGGAAGGCTGGAAAAACTGTGGCAGATGCGCGCCGCCCGCGCCGCCATGATCTCCACCACCGGCACGGCCAAGCTGAAGCTGGCCAGCGATGAGGAGTTCAAATCGAAATCCGTGATCGTGGCGGAAAAGGTTTTCAAGAATTTCGGCGAACGCGCCGTGATCAAGGACTTTTCCCTGCGTATCCAGCGCGGTGACCGGATCGGCATCGTCGGCGCCAATGGCGCGGGCAAAACCACGCTGCTGAAACTGCTGACAGGCGAGATGCAGCCCGATACGGGCAAGGTCGAGATTTCAAAGAAGCTGTCCGGCGTGATGATCGATCAGCAGCGCAGCCTGATGGAACCCGATCGCAGCGTGCGGCAGGTGCTGGCCGAAGGTGGCGACTGGATCGATGTGCGCGGCATCCGCAAACACGTGCAGGGTTATCTCAAGGAATTCCTGTTCGACCCCAAGATTGTCGATACCAAGGTCGGTACTTTATCCGGCGGCGAACGATCACGACTGTTGCTGGCGCGCGAATTTGCCCGCACATCCAATTTGCTGGTGCTGGACGAGCCGACCAATGACCTCGATCTGGAAACGCTGGACCTGCTGCAGGAAGTGATCGCCGATTATGACGGCACCGTGCTGATCGTCAGCCATGATCGTGATTTTCTCGACCGTACTGTCACTATTACGCTGGGGCTGGACGGGTCGGGCCGCGTCGATGTGGTGGCCGGCGGTTATGAGGATTGGGAAGCCAAACGCCGCCAGCCGATAGAGGCGAAGAAGAAAGCTGCTGCGCCAGCCGAGAAAACAGCCCCTGCCCCACCGCCAGCGCCCAAATCAAACAAACTCTCCTACAAGGATCAGCGCGATTACGAGCTTTTGCCAGCAAGGATCGAAGAACTGGAAACCGCGATCACCAAGGGGGAAGCAATCCTTTCCGACCCCGATCTTTACGCATCAGACCCGCAGAAATTCGCCAATATCATGCAGGGCGTAGAAAACGCCCGCGCCGAAAAGGAAGCGGCAGAGGAACGCTGGCTGGAACTGGCAGAACTGGTGGAGGGGTAGCAGCCAAGTAGCGGCCAGGGTCTGCCTATGGGCGGATAGCGGACGCTAAAGAGATTGTGTTTTAGGTGGTCGCTGATGAACGTCGAACGACACGTACCCGGCAAAAGCCATTCATCTTGAAACTCGTAAACACCGTTTGCCCCACCACAGCTCTAGGACTGCTGTGGAACGCTGTATATGGCCAAACCAGATTGGCCGTGCTCGCAACGCGATTAATGTTGCGAGTGTCCGACGCATATTCCGGTTCGAACTTCTCCAATAGGGTCCTCGCCATGGCCTTGGTATCGGGCACCACACAATTCGTTCCAACAGTTGGAAAACGAACGTCATAGAGACCAATCTTGCCCGCAGGGTCCGTTCCTATGCCGACGTAGGCGTGCCCCTCGTCCATACGATATTCGAACAATTTCATTTTAAAGCCGAAGAGAGTGGTCGAAGGACTCAGCTTCACCGGGTGGGGGTTATACCATTCCGGCCCAAACGAAGTAGAGAATGCCAAGGCCTCCCCTTCACTGCGAAAAAGTGGCAACAACGGCGCGACCGAGCCGTCCTGAGCGACAGCAAGGGCTATAGCTAACAATACCATCTATTCTCAATCCCGAAGAACCGGGCCTTCATGCTCTGAAAAAAACTAATAACCTCTACATCGCATGATAGCCAATCGTCCACACATGGGTCGTTAGCAGATCTTGAAAATTCGTCATTCCCGCGAAAGCGGGAACCCAGCTATTCCAAGGACTCAAATCCAAATTCCTCGGCAAGGTCGCGCCAGTCTGGATTGCTCTCTTCGATCAATTCCAGCTTCCACGCCCGGTTCCATTTCTTGATCCGCTTCTCGCGCAGGATGGCATCTTCCATCGTCGCAAGTGGCTCGAACCAGACGAGACGCTTCACGCCATAGTCGCGGGTGAATCCGGGAATCAGACCCTTGCGATGCTGGTGGAGGCGTCCAATGAGATCGGACGTTACACCGGTGTAGAGCGTCCCGTTCTGGCGGGAGGCGAGAATATAGACCGCCGGACAGGTTTCGAGGTTCATTTACGCGAATTACTGGGTTCCCGCTTTCGCGGGAATGACGAAGGGGGGAGTATCCGTCTTTTAATCAAATATCCGTAATTGGGCCGTTAGCAGCCATTCAACCCACCCGATAAAAATCCGCCACGCGTTCCAACGCAAGTTTCAGCACCAGTTTGCCGCTACGCGCAGGCCAGCCCAGCCCCTTTTCCGCCTCAGGCAACCCTTCGCCTGCGCAGACCACGCGCCAGAGGATGTCTTTCAGACCCGTCCCCGCCTGATCGAGTGCGCCATCAAAGCGTTCGCGGGCGGCGATCTGGCGTTCACCCTGGGTCAGCCCATGATCGCCCCCACCCTTTACCCGCACCGGGTCCCACCGCATGGTAATACTGGGGGCGAGTTGCGCGCGCTCATAATCGGCGCGTAACCGTTCGCCCGCATCGAACAGCCGGTCACTCAAATGCCCGCGCGCATGGAGCCAGGTGAGCGGGCTTTCCGCCAGATTGACGGTAACGCTACGGCGCTTGCCCCGCACCCCGCCACTTCGACGGGCCCCCTCTACCGTCAGTTCACGTTCGACCAGATGGCGCTGCATGGCAAATCCCCTTGTGCATGATTCGTGACGGGACTTGCAATTTTTGGGTTAGTGTAGGAAAGATAAATAACCATTATGGTTATCGGAGAGATGGTGTGATCAACCGCATTCGCGATATACGCAAGAGCAAGGGCGTGACGCTGGCCGAACTGGCGGAAGCTTGCGACCCGCCCACCACCGCGCAAACCATCGGACGGCTGGAAACGGGGATGCGCAATCTTTCCCTGAAATGGATGGACCGCATCGCAGCTGCTCTGGATGTGGACCCGGAAACGCTGGTGCGCAGCGAAGATGCATCTGTTGCAAATATCGTCGCCACCTTGCGCTCTGGCGGGCCAGAAGCCCTGACGAAACTACGTGAAGCTGTGCTGCCCACAGACCTTGCCAGCGATGGCACGTTGATGGTGCTGAGTGCGGAGGATAGCGTGGGCGAGTTCCGCCCTGGTGACCTCATCTGGCTACGTCAGCTATCGCCCGAAGATGCGGGCCACGCGATCAACCGGGATGTATTGGTCCCGCGGCCTGGTGGCCGCTTTGCCTTTGGCCGGCTGATTGACCGGCAGGGAAATCTTGTCGGCATCCTGCCGCCAGGCATCGGCCACAAGCAACAAGTGGTGGACAATCCGCCCTGGATCGCAGTTGCAGAAATGCTGGTGCGGCGGCTTTAGACCGCCGCGCCGATCAACCTTCGCCGCGCGCTATACGCTCTTGCCGTTCGGTCACCGATTCCTCTGGCACAAAGCTGTCTGATGTCACACCCAGCCAGATCAGGATAGGGGCAGCCATATAGACTGAGCTGTATGTACCCACGAACAGACCCAATGTGATCGCCGCAATCATGCCAAACAGGCTGGCAGGGCCAAAGAACAGCAACGGCACCAACGCGATCAGCAACGTCAATGATGTCATCACGGTGCGTGCCAGCGTTTCATTGACTGACAAGTCCAGCAACTCCGGCAACGGCATCTTGCGATACCGCTTCAGGTTCTCACGGATACGGTCATAAACCACAATGGTGTCATTCAGCGAATAACCGATAATTGCCAGAATCGCGGCGATGATCTGCAGGCTGAATTCCATCTGGAACAGAGAGAACATACCCAGCGTCAGCGACACGTCATGGAACAGGGCAAACAACCCGCCCACGCCGAACTGCCATTCGAACCGGATCCAGATATAGATCGCAACCGCCAGCATGGCTGCCAGCAGCGCCAGAACGGCATCATTGCGGAATTCACCCGCAACCTTGCCCGAAACAGTATCATTCCCGTCACGCCGGATGCCGGGATATTCTGCCTCGATCGATGCAATCACCCGATTACCAATTTCTGTCGCGGCACCGGGCACATTCTCTGCCTCTGCAGGCAGGCGCACACGGATCGACACCTGATTATCCGCACCGAAACGCTGGATCACAGGATCGCCATAACCCAATTGCCCGATCTGTTCGCGCAACGATGCAATTGGTGCCTCTTCACGCTGGGTGAAGGTAACGCGCACTTCCTGACCACCGGCAAAATCGACGCCGTAATTGATCCCCTTGGTCATCACCAAGCCCCAGCTGGCAGCAATCAGGATCAGGCTGACGATAAAGAACGGCCAGCGTAATTTCAGGAATCTAATATTCGTATCATCGGGGACAAGCTTGAGCAGTTTCATCTCCGTTTCCCCTTACAAATTGACATCGCTGGGCCGCGCCTTGCGCAGCCATGCGGCCACCCACATGCGGGTGAGTGTTACCGCGGTGAATACACTGGTGAACAGGCCCACGATCAAGACCACAGCAAAGCCGCGTACCGGGCCTGAGCCGAACATGAACAGCAGGATACCGGCAATGAAATTGGTGATGTTCGCGTCATAAATGGCGCGGCTGGCTTCCTTATACCCGGTCTCAACCGCGGCCACCACACGGCGGCCACGCTTGCGTTCTTCGCGGATACGCTCGTTGATCAGCACGTTCGCATCCACGGCAGCGCCAATGGTCAGCACGAAACCGGCAATACCGGGCAAAGTCAGCGTGGTGTTCAACCCGGCCATGATCCCCAGGATCATCATCACGTTAAAGCCCAGCGCCACCGTGGCATAAACACCAAAACGGCCATAGCTTGCGATCATCAACACGATCACGGCCATGGAGCCGATCATCATGGCCAGCATGCCCTTGCGGATCGAATCTGCACCCAGGTCAGGCCCAACTGTACGCTCTTCCACCACCGTCAAATCAACAGGAAGCGCGCCAGAACGCAGCGATATGGCCAGGTTGTTGGCGCTTTCAGTCGTGAAACCGCCTGAAATCTGCGCGCTGCCACCCAGGATAGGTTCGCGGAAATAGGGTGATGAAATCACCTCACCATCCAGGATGATGGCAAAGCTCTTGCCCACATTTTCCGTGCTCAGCTTGGCAAACTTGGCCCCGCCCTGCTGGTCAAACTGGATATTGACCACAGCTTCATTAGTCTGCTGGTCAAAGCTCTGCTGCGCATTGGTCAGGCTGTCCCCGCGGATACCGCCCAAGCGCCTTACGGCTACAAATTGGCCGGGGTAATCCGATGTGGCGGCATAGGGATATATCTCGCTGCCGACAGGGGCGATGCCTTGCGCCACATCGCTGGGCAAGGCTGTCGCATCAACCAGTTTGAATTCCAGCTTGGCTGTCTGGCCCAGCAATTCCTTAAGCTGGTCGGGATCCTGCAGGCCAGGCACCTGCACCACAATACGGGTATCACCCTGGCGGATAATCGTGGGTTCGCGTGTGCCCAGCGCATCGATACGCTTGCGAACAACCTCGGTGGCGCTGTCCATCGCATCGGTTACTGCCTGATTGATCCCATCGGATGTTGGCGTCAGCACCACGCGCTGGCCATCGACCACGGAAAGGTTCCATTCTCGGGTCAGCCCTGTGCCATTGACCACCGGCAGCAGCAATTCGCGCGCACGATCAAGGTCGGCTGGATCATCCAGCATGAAGGAAAGCCGCCCGTCATTGGTGGAAAGGTCACCAATACGAATGCGCGGCTCTGCACCGCGCATCAAGGAGCGGACAGATTCCTCCATATTTTCAAGACGCTGTGCGGCAACCTGATCTGGGTTTGCTTCCAGCAGGATATGGCTGCCGCCTGCCAGGTCGAGGCCAAGATTGACCTCCGGATCAGGCAGGGAATCGGGCCAGCTAACACCAGCCGCCGCGAATATGGAAGGCAGCGCGGCCAGGCACGCCACCAGCGTGATCCCCCACAGCCAGACCTTCTTCCAGGTCGGAAATTCCAGCATTGCTCGGAACGCTCCCGTCAGTCGTTCGCGGCAGAGCCGCCCGGGGGAATGATGTCACCGATGGTGCTTTTGACCGCTTTGACGCGTACACCCTGCGCAAGGTCAATCTCTGCATAGTGCTCATCAACCTTGGCCACCTTGCCCACCAGGCCGCCGGCGGTGACCACTTGATCACCCTTCTTCAGCCCGGAAATCTTTGCCTGGTGTTCCTTTTGACGCTTCATCTGCGGACGAATGATCAGGAACCAGAATATCACGACCATGCCGATGATCGGGGCCCATTGGATCCAGGCGGGCGGTGCCTCTGCACTGGCTGCTGCGGCAAGCATTTCGAACATTGTTTGTATGACCTGTCAGATTGTTATTCTGGACGTTCGCAAGGTCCGCCACCAGTTGCCAAATGGCACACCAGCTTCTCCCTCGCTTTGCTAAGTGGGCGCGCCTAGCAGCAATGCAAGCCCCCCGCAATCGCGCAGCTTGCAAACGGAATTGCAATCAATACCCGATCCATGCTTGCCAGCGCGATTGGTGCGCCCTATAGGGCCGCCCTCCACTGGTTCCGGGACGTGGCGCAGTCTGGTAGCGCACTATACTGGGGGTGTAGGGGTCGCTGGTTCGAATCCAGTCGTCCCGACCAGTGGATATCCCCCTTTCATAAATGACAAGATCGCGCATCGCCGTTTGCAAATGCGGCCAGCCGGTCCGTGGCCGTAATATCGCAAGCCCGGCCCACATGGATATTCACGCAATAGGATATAAAATTTTCCTACAATAACCATTCTGGTTAATTCATACGCGATTCGCAGCCATTAAGGATCGCCACCATGCCCATTCTCGATCAGTTGATCGGCCCCATCGCATCCATCATCGACAAGATCATTCCGGATAAGGAAGCGCGTGCCAAGGCCAAGCTGGAACTGATCCAGCTGCAAGGATCGCAGGAACTGAAATTGATAGAAGCCCGGCTTGCGGCGATTGTGACAGAAGCGCAATCTGCCGATCCATGGACCAGCCGCGCCCGCCCCAGCTTCCTTTATGTCATGTACGCAATGATCCTGTGGGCAGTACCGATGGGAGTTCTGGCGGCCTTCAACCCTTCAGCAGCACGCGATATTGCAGCAGGCATGAATGCATATCTCAACGGCCTGCCCGAACCGCTCTACGCCCTCTTCGGCACTGGCTATCTGGGCTACACCGCCGCACGCCAATGGGGGAAAGCGAAGGGCGTGGACAGATAGTGGGCGCGCGTTTATCGCCTTCGCATGACTGACGCATCCAACCTAATCTACGTCCTCAATGGCCCCAATCTGAATCTGCTGGGCACGCGCGAACCGGAAATCTACGGTTCTGACACGCTGGATGACATTGCCGGCATGTTGGAAGACCGTGGGCGTGAACTGGGGTTGGAGATCGATCTGCGCCAGACGAACCATGAAGGCATGCTGGTTGACTGGATGCATGAGGCGCAGGCAGAGGGTGCACGCGCCATTATTATCAACCCCGGCGCCTATACCCACACATCCATTGCGCTGCTGGACGCGGCACAGGCAATCAAGACACCGGTGATAGAAGTTCACCTGTCCAATCCCCTGAAGCGCGAAAAATTCCGCCATATTTCCTATATCGGCATGGCCGCGGCCAAATCGATCCTGGGACACGGTGCCAAAGGCTATTTGATGGCTTTGGAAGCAGTGGCAGCTGGAGAAATCTGATCTTCGCCACTTGCCAGCCGCAATTTGCCGCAATAGTGACCCGCGCAACAACAGCTAAGGGGTCCCCATGGCGGAACGCAAGACGACTGCTGGACAGAAATCCGGTATGAATGTCGATACCATGCTGGTTCGCGAACTCGCTGAACTGCTCAATGAAACTGGCCTCACCGAAATTGAGGTTGAAGATAATGACCGCAAAATCCGCGTTGCACGCGGTGGCACAGTTGCTGTGGCCGCACCTGTTGCGCCACCTGCACCAGTGGCAGCAGCCCCGGCCAGTGCGCCAGCGGCGGAAGCAGCACCTGCAGCCGACCACGCCGATGCGCTGAAATCACCCATGGTAGGCACGGCCTATCTTGCGCCGGAACCGGGCGCGGCTGACTTCATCAAGGTGGGTGACAGCGTCAAGGAAGGTGACACGCTGCTGATCGTGGAAGCGATGAAGGTGATGAACCCCATCACCTCCAACAAGTCTGGCACAATCAAGGCCATCCTGATCGAAAATGCCCAGCCGGTCGAATTTGACCAGCCGCTGGTCGTGATCGGATAATCGGAAACCCATGGGTATTTCGCGCATATTGATCGCCAATCGCGGCGAAATCGCGCTCCGCATCCATCGTGCGGCGCATGAAATGGGCATTGAAACTGTGGCGGTACATTCCACTGCCGATGCCGATGCAATGCATGTCCGGCTGGCTGACCATGCCGTGTGCATTGGCCCGCCGCCAGCAGCAGACAGCTATCTCGACATTGCGGCAATCATCTCTGCCGCAGAAATCAGCCATGCTGACGCGATCCATCCTGGCTATGGCTTCCTGTCAGAAAATGCGAAATTCGCCGAGATTGTCGAAGCGCATGACATCAAGTGGATAGGGCCCAAGCCCGAACATATCCGCACCATGGGGGACAAGGTCGCCGCCAAGCAGACAGCGGGCGAGTTGGGCCTGCCACTGGTACCGGGTAGCGATGGTGCAGTGTCCGATGTGGAAGAGGCGAAAAAAATCGCCGCTGAAATCGGTTACCCCGTCATCATCAAGGCCGCATCGGGTGGTGGTGGCCGCGGGATGAAGGTGTGCGATGCCGAAGACAAGATCGAAACGCTGATGAAGCAGGCGGGCAGCGAGGCGAAGGCCGCCTTTGGCGATGCCACCGTCTATATCGAGAAATATCTTGGCAATCCCCGCCACATCGAATTCCAGGTGTTCGGCGATGGCAATGGCAATGCCATCCATCTGGGTGAACGTGATTGTTCGCTGCAACGCCGCCACCAGAAAGTTCTGGAAGAAGCCCCCTCCCCCGTCATCTCATCAGAAGATCGCACGCGAATGGGTGAAACCTGCGCCAAGGCCATGCGTGACATGGGCTATCGCGGGGCCGGCACGATCGAGTTCCTGTGGGAAAATGGCGAGTTCTACTTCATCGAAATGAACACCCGCCTGCAGGTGGAACATCCCGTGACAGAGGCGATCACAGGGGTCGACCTGGTGCGCGAACAGATCCGCATTGCCGATGGCAAGCCGCTGTCCGTGACGCAGGATGAGCTGGAATTTCACGGCCACGCGATTGAATGCCGCATCAATGCGGAAGACCCATTCACCTTCGCGCCCAGCCCGGGCAAGGTGAATTATTACCACGCAGCAGGCGGTATGCATGTGCGCGTCGATTCAGGCCTGTATGCCGGATATTCGATCCCGCCTTATTACGACAGCATGATCGCCAAGCTGATCGTCTATGGCCGGACGCGCGAAGGCTGCATCATGCGCCTGCGCCGCGCGCTGGAAGAAATGGTGGTGGAAGGGGTCAAGACCAACATCCCGCTGCATCAGGAATTGCTGCGCCAGCGCGATGTGCTGGATGGCGATTATACCATCAAATGGCTGGAAGAATGGCTGGCGACGCGGGAGGGGTAACCCCTCGCGCGATGCCGTCAGCCGAACTCGAAGCCTGCTTCCTTCGCTTCGGCAATCGTTTCCGCACCGCTTAGCCGGGTATGATCCCCGGCAAGCTTGCACCAGGCCGCGGCTTCGTCGGCGAAGATTTCGCGCTCGATTGGATATTGGTCGGCGTCAGCAAATAGCCCCGCAAGGAAGCTGCGATTGCCGGTCGGCAGGAATTTGTACCAAAGATTGCTGCCGCATTGCTTGCAGAAGGCCCGTTCCGCCCATTCGCTTGAACGGTACACGCTGACGTTGTCTTCGCCCATAATCGAAAAGCTCACGCCGCTCAGCGCAGAATAGAATGCCCCGCCCCACCGCCTGCACATAGCGCATTGGCAGATTTCGACATGCTTCTTCGGCTGGTCGAGCGTGACCTGCACCGCCTTGCACAGGCAGTGCCCTTCAATTGATCTGTCAGCAATGTCGGAAGCAGCCATCGCCTACTCCAAAGGAACACCCGGTTCATGCTTGGCCGTGCGGATCGTCAGCGATGTTTTCACGCTGTCCACATTGGGGGCTGGCGTCAACTTGCTGGTCAGGAATTCCTGGAAGCTCTGCAAATCCTTGCTGACGATTTTCAGGATAAAGTCGATTTCGCCGTTCAGCATATGCACTTCGCGCACTTCGGGCAGTTCGCGCATGTGATCTTCAAATTCGCGCAAGGCGCTTTCGGCCTGGCTCTTCAAACTGACCATCGCGAAAACTGTGATGGCAAAGCCCAGTTTCGATGCATCCAGATCGGCATGATAGCCGCGAATCACGCCGGTTTCTTCCAGCCCACGCACCCGGCGCAGGCATGGCGGCGCGGTTAATCCCACACGCTGCGCCAGTTCCACATTGGTAACACGACCTTCGGCCTGCAATTCTGCAAGCAGCCTGCGGTCAATCTCATCCAGATTCGCCATCAATCCGCCCCGCAATCTTATTTCGGGATTTGTAATCCCATAGCACCGTCGCTTTATCTCATATGCGAGACTGTGCAACGAAACGGCCCTTTTGGGGCCTTTCACCTAATATTATTATTCCTGCCAGCAATTGTCCCGCTTTGCAACGCATCTGGATTGGCGCTCTTCCACAGGGGGTACTTGCTGTTAGGGCGATCATGGCGCTTAGTCTGCGCGCGATGGCGCGTGCGGTCAGGCTGCCTTGGCCATGAATGAAACTTGCGTGCTGGAGAATGAATGTTTTTTGATGACCGCCTTGCCACAGTGCTGCGCCACCGCGCCGCTGGCGAGCAGGCGGCGCGCACGCAGTTCAGGCAGCTGCTCGATCTGTTGGGTAACCGCAAATATGGCCGTGATGAAAGCCTGATTGCGGCTGCCTGGTTGCGGCTGGGTGCATTGGGAGAAATCATTCCAGCAGCAGAGCGTGCGAAGATGATCCGCGAACCGGGCTGGCGGTTCCGCAGCACCGAACTGGCCGCCCATCTGGCTGAAGACGAGCCGGAAGTGGCCGCCGCTGCCCTGTCACGCGCGAATCTGGATGCAGAAGATTGGGAAGAGCTGATCCCCCGCCTGCCAGTACGTGCGCGCGGCTTTATGCGGTTGCGCCGCGATCTGCCGCCAGAAATCAAACGGATTCTGGATCAGCTTGGCATTCTGGACCGCGGCCTGCCACAACCCGCGTCCGCAGTGCCGGAGGCCAATGAAGCAATAGAGGCACCCGCTGCCACACCAGCGGAACCTGCCTTAACAGAGCGCGATCCTGTTGGGTCCACCGAAGAACCGCTTGAACTGACTGAGCCTGAACAACTGCCACAGCCAACAAGGCCAACAGCGACCACGGGCGAAGAAAAATCGGAAATCGCCGCGCTGGTTGAACGAATCGCGCAATTCCGGCGAGATCGTGACAGTGGCGTGTTACCGCATGACAATTCGCCACGCCTGCCGCTGGAAGAAGAACCGCATGTCAGGCCGAAGCAAGCTGCCGGCTTCGGCTTCGTGACAGATGCCGCCGGGCGCATAGAATGGGCAGAGCCGGAAGTTGCGCCCATGGTGATCGGCAAACGCCTTATGCCGCTGCGGCGGCTGGGCGCGCAGGCATCGCGTGACCGCATCGCCCGCGCTTTTACAGCGCAGCAACCGATCGAGGCGGGCACAATCACGCTAGAGGGCGCACCTGCCATTGCGGGCGAATGGATTGTGGACGCACAGCCGCGCTTTGGCGGCGGCAGTGGGCGCTTCCACGGTTATGCCGGGCGCTTCCGCCGCCCCGCGCCACTGCAGGATGAACTGAGCGGTGCCGCGCGCGAAGCGGATCGTATCCGCCAATTGCTGCATGAATTGCGCACACCGGTTAACGCGCTGCAGGGTTTTTCCGAAGTGATTCAGCAACAATTGTTTGGCCCTGCGCCGCATGAATATAGGGCGCTGGCCGCTTCTATTGCTGGCGATGCCGCACGCATTCTGGCTGGCTTTGACGAATTGGAGCGGCTGGCCAAGCTGGAAACCCGCGTCCTGCAGCTGGAACCGGGCACATGTGATCTGGCCCCGCTGATCACCCGTATGGTGGACCAGTTGCAGCACGTCCTTTCCCCCCGCATGGCAGGCTTTGATCTTGAACCTGTGGAAGACCCCATCCCCATTGCGATGGCAGAGGAAGAGGCAGAGGCGCTGAGCTGGCGGGTGCTGGCCACGCTGGCGGGACTGTGTACAGCAGGTGAAGCGCTGGAGCTGATTTTGCGGCGCGAACGGCGTGTCACGCGGTTGTGGTGCGAATTGCCATCGCAACTGGTGGCGGAAGAAGATGTGTTCGCGGCCAAGGCAAAGCCAACATCGCGCGGCCTTTCTGCCGGCTTCTTTGGCGCAGGGTTCAGTTTGCGGCTGGCCCGTGCAGAATCACGCGCGGCAGGCGGCGATCTGGTGCATGAAGATGACCGGATATGCCTGACATTGCCACTTGATCCGGCAGCAACGCGCCCCTCTATCAATGGCGACCAAATTGCCCGCCCTGCGGTGGGCCAGCACGAAACAGCCGGGAATTAATTCAAATCTACGCAAACCCGTGCTTGTCATGCGGCCAACCCCATTGTAGGGCGCGCTCCGCATCGCTGCCGATGATGGGCCTGTAGCTCAGTTGGTTAGAGCTGGCCGCTCATAACGGCTAGGTCGCGGGTTCGAGTCCTGCCGGGCCCACCAGCAGTGGGTGGCGATTGCGGAAACATGGTCGGGGAGTGGCGCAGCCTGGTAGCGCACCTGTTTTGGGTACAGGGGGTCGCAAGTTCGAATCTTGTCTCCCCGACCAGTTTTTCCGCAGACGCAAAATTGCACCAGATGCTATTCAGCCTGCATTGGGCCCAAATTCGGGGACCAGTGACCGCATCAGCCGCGGCATTAAATCTATATCGAAATCTGGATTCGATCGCATCAGGGCGGCCGCCGCGCGCCCCGATTCGAGACGCTGAACCCCGTCCTGCAGGCGCTGAAGGTCAAGCGGCTGGCCCTTTTCGTTACGTATGTTCGCACCGTCAGTGCCTATCCTGCCAGCCTTGAGTGCTGGCGCTACGCGTTGGGAGCAATGGCAGCTGGCACTGCGTGAGGCGATGCCGCACTTCACCCGGGTGAAATCGAGTACTGCGACGCGCGCTCTTTTCAGGCGCTGGCGGAAGGCAGACTGCGCAATATCAAGCGCCTTGGCGGCTTCGCCATCAGTTAATTCAAATATCTCGCCCAGAATATAGGCGATCCGCAAATTGCGCGACAGGCAGGTCAGCAGCGCCATGGTGCACCCTATCTTGACCTGCTCCAGTGTAATTGCTTCCTCGACCTTGCTCAATCCAGCATCGGACAAGGGGGCACGGCCTTGCTCAAGATCCTCAGCAAAGCCTTCAAAGCTCAGCCGCATCGATTCGGTTCGGCTCTGCTTGCGCAATTCAACCAGATGACGGCAGGCAATCCGCAACGCCCAGCCCCCCGCCGCGCCGGGATCTCTTAACGAGCCTAAATTGGTTATGATCCTGATCAGGATTTCCTGCGTTGCGTCCTCTGCACTGGCCGGATCGGCCAGCATACGCAGCGCAAGATTGTAGATCGGTCGTTGGGCAGAACGCACCAGCGCATCAAGGGCGGCGCGGTTTCCTTCCCGCGCCGCCACAACCTGATCTTCGTGGATGATGATCATCCTTCGATTACCGCTTTCAATCCCACGAGTTCCTTGGCGAGGATCGCCATTTGCTCGTTCAAGGCGCCTTCAAGCGCTTCCAATGCTACCGGCGGCGCCATTAGCACGAAGGAATAGATTGCCTTGTCTTCGCCATTCGCAGTGACACGCGAATAGGCCGAACCAATCCCGCCGTCGGGGAAGGTCATGAACCAGTCAACCGTGCCCGCCTGCGGCTGTGCGTCAGTCTTGAGCGCAATTGGCACTGCACCAGCTGGCGTTACCAGCTCTGCCTTTTCATCATCCGCGCTTTTGAATGCATTGGTCCAGTTGGGAAGGTTCGCCGGATTGGCGACATATTCGAACACTTCCTGTGCCGGGCGGTCGATACCGATCGATTGAACATCAAAGGTTTTCATTGGGGTATTTCCTTGTTGCGATGGAACCGGCCAATCCGGCCCACATGAAACTAGGAGGGCCCTGGATACCGGTCTGTGACTCACTTTTTTGTTCAATCTGAAAAAATTCTCCGGCCACACTTGAATAATTATTAGACCAGTCTATTTTTAATTCTGCAAGCGGCAATCGCCGCATCACGGATGATCGACAGGACACCAGCGATGGCACGTACACGCAATGCAGAAACCTATAATGATGCGCGCGACAAGCTGTTGACAGTGGGTATGAACCTGATCCGTTCTGGCAGCTATGAAAGCGTTGGCATCAACCATATCCTGCGCGAAGGGCAAATTCCCAAGGGATCATTCTACCATTATTTTGACAGCAAGGAGGGGTTCGGGCTCGAGATCGCAAGGCATTATCATGCCCAGCAGATCAAAAGCGCGCAGGCGATCCTGCTTGATCGCGAAGTTCCGGCACTGGAACGCCTGAGGAAGTTCTTCGAAAACGCCTATGAAGATTTTGAAGCACGTGGTTTCAGCCAAGGCTGCTTGATGTGCAATCTCACCACCGAACTTGCCGATGCAGAACCCAATTTCCAGGCGGTGCTCCAGACTCATTGGCACGAACTCAGCGGGGTGATCGCAACCTGTATCGCTGAAATCGACAAGGCCGATATCGGTCTCGATCACCTGAGCGACAGCGAAGCTGCAGACTGGCTGCTCAATTCCTGGAGCGGCGCCCTGACCCGCATGAAAGCAACCCGCGATGGGGCACCCCTCCGCCTCTTCCTCAAATCAACCTTCAAAGAAAGAAAGTGAACTATGGTTAGCCCCCAAACCATCCTCATAACAGGTGCCAGTCGCGGCATCGGCATGCTTGCAGCAAAGGCGCTCGCACAGCGTGGGCACAAGGTTTTTGCATCCATGCGCGACATCAAAGGTCGCAATCGCGATGCGGCCAACCACCTGGAAAACTGGGCCAAAGATGGTGCGTTCAAGCTGGAGCCGCTGGAACTGGATGTTACCGACCAGTCATCGGTCGACCAGGCAATCGCAACTGTCATTGCGCAGGGCCCTCTTGACGTGCTGGTCAATAATGCCGGCATCATGCCAACCGGCCTGACCGAAGCCTTTACACTCGACCAGCAGCAGGCTTGTTTCGACGTCAACATGTTCGGCCTAGCGCGCACCAGCCAAGCTGTCCTGCCGCATATGCGTGAGCGCGGGATGGGCCTGCTGATCGGCATCAGCTCGGCTGCTGGCCGCCTAGCCATCCCGAACTTCGGCCTTTATTGCGCCAGCAAATGGGCGATGGAAGCCTATTGCGAGGCACTCCACTATGAACTTGAGCCCTTCGGCATCGAATCCGTTCTGATAGAGCCCAGCGGCCACGGCACTGACCTGGTTGCATCTGCCCCCGCCCCAGCCGACACTGGCGTGGTCAAAGCCTATGGCGCCTTCGCTTCAGGACGTGAACGTTTGCTCGGCATGTTTCAGGACATGTTTGACCAAGGCGATGCGACAACCGATGCAGGCAATGTCGCGCAAGATCGTCGAGCTGGTAGAGATGCAGGCCCCCCGCCCTATCCGCACACAGGTTGGCCAGGATATGGGTGTCGAAGCCATCAATACAGCAACTGCGCCGATCCAGGCCGGATTGATCGAAAGCCTGAAACCGGTCTATCTACCCGAGACTGTCGATGCCTGAGCCGACCGGACGCCTTCATATATTCGCAACGATCTGGCCGAAGGCCGAACATTTCGCAGAGGCGAAAGCGGCGTTGGAGCAACTTGTTGCTCCAACGCTCGCCGAGGCGGGCTGCCATCTGTTCACCGTGCTTGAAAATCGCGACGAACCAGGGGTGCTGCACCTGTTCGAAATCTTTGAAGATCAGGCCGCCGTCGCAGAACATTATGCGCAAGATTACACCAAAGAGGTCTTTGCCAGCTACCAGGACTGGCTCGCCGCCCCGGTAGATATCCAGCATCTGTCGGCCACGTCCCCCATCTCAGCGGAGCAGTTCTTGCCATGACCAATGCCCTGATCGTCGGTGCCGGTCCAGGCCTCAGCGCCTCGCTCGCCCGGTTACTCACCGCACGCGGCGCGAAGGTAGCTCTGGCAGCGCGCGATACCGGTAAGCTCAATGGATTGTGCCAAGAAACAGGCGCAATTACATACAGCTGCGATGCCACCGATGAAGCCAGTGTAGAGGCCCTGTTCGCACAGCTCGCCACAGAAGACCGTTCGCCCGACCTGCTGATATACAACGCCAGCGCCTATACCCGTGGCCCTATCGCGCAACTCGACGCAGGCAAAGTACGCGATGTGCTGGCCGTCAGCGCCTATGGTGCCTTTCTGGCGGCACGGGCAGCAGCGCGGGTCATGCTGAAAAAGGGCAGCGGCACCATGCTTTTCACCGGTGCTTCTGCCGGGGTGAAAGGCTATGCCCAATCCGCCCCCTTCGCCATGGGCAAGTTTGCTTTACGCGGACTGTGCCAGAGCCTCGCCAGGGAGTTGGCACCTCAGAATATCCACGTGGCGCATTTCGTAATCGACGGCAGCATCTACCAGCCCGAACGTGGCACACCCTTTGATAACCCGGACAAGACTCTCCACCCCGATGCGATCGCCCAATCCTACCTGGCCATCGCCGACCAGGATCGCAGCGCGTGGAGCTGGGAAGTGGAATTGCGACCTTATAACGAAAGCTTCTAGCCCGGTGATTGGTGCGCTTGAATGTCGAACGCCGCATAAGCACCGCCAAACGATCCGCATCAAGTTCAGCTAGAAATGTGTGACATCCAATGGCGCTCAAATGCGCCCTGTGCAGGAACCCGAATTGTTCTGGGCGGAAGCGATCGCGCAAGGCGCATGTCCATGCGGACCGCGCATGTTGCCGATGCACACACTTCACCTTGCCCCCGCCGCACTTACCCCCTATCTGCGCAGCCAAATTCCATTCACGACCAGATACCTTAAAAGGACGACCCCGATGGCCGCGCAATATGCCTTTGTCATGAAGAACATGACCAAGAGCTTCCCCGGTGCCCAAAAGCCCGTGCTCTCCAACATCAATCTGCAATTCTACCAGGGCGCGAAAATCGGCATCGTGGGCCCCAACGGTGCAGGTAAATCCACCCTGATCAAGATCATGGCCGGGATCGACAAGGATTTTACCGGTGAGGCATGGCCGGGCGAAAACATCACAGTCGGCTATCTGGAGCAGGAGCCGGAGCTGGATGAAAGCAAAACCGTGCTTGAAAACGTCAAGGATGGCGCGCGCGATATTGCCGATCTGGTTGACCGCTTCAACGCGATCAGCGCCGAAATGGGCGATCCGCAGGATGACACCGATTTTGACGCGCTGATGGAGGAAATGGGCGACCTTCAGGCCAAGATTGATGCGGTCGATGGCTGGACGCTGGATAACCAGCTGGAAGTGGCGATGGAGGCCCTGCGCTGCCCCCCAGGTGACTGGCCCGTTAATGATCTGTCTGGCGGTGAAAAGCGCCGCGTGGCCCTCACCCGCCTGCTGATCCAGAAACCTTCCATCCTGCTGCTGGACGAACCGACCAACCACCTTGACGCTGAAAGCGTGCAATGGCTGGAAAACCATCTGAAGGAATATGCAGGTGCGGTGCTGATGATCACCCACGACCGCTATTTCCTCGACAATGTGGTGGAATGGATTCTGGAGCTCGATCGCGGATCCTATTACCCCTATGAAGGCAATTATTCGACCTATCTGGAAAAGAAGGCGAAGCGTCTGGAGCAGGAAAGCCGCGAGGAATCGGGCAAGCAGAAGGCGCTGCAGCGCGAGCTGGAATGGATCCGGCAGACGCCCGCTGCGCGCCAGACCAAGTCCAAGGCGCGTATCCGCAAGTTTGAAGAATTGCAGAACAACCAGGATAACCGCCAGGTCGGCAAGGCGCAGATCGTGATCCAGGTGCCCGAACGGCTGGGCGGCAAGGTGATCGAGGCCAAGGGTATTTCCAAGGCCTATGGCGACAAGCTGCTGTTTGAAGACCTCAGCTTCACCCTGCCGCCGGGCGGCATTGTGGGTGTGATCGGGCCGAACGGCGCGGGTAAATCCACACTGTTCAAGATTTTGACCGGCAAGGAAACGCCCGACAGCGGCAGCATTGAAATCGGTTCAACCGTGCATCTGGGCTATGTTGACCAGAGCCGCGACCATCTGGATGGGTCGAAGAACGTGTGGGAGGAAATCTCCGACGGGCTCGATTACATGAAGGTCAATGGGCAGGATATGTCCACCCGCGCCTATGTCGGTGCGTTCAACTTCAAAGGTGCAGACCAGCAGAAGAATGTCGGCAAGCTGTCAGGCGGTGAACGCAACCGCGTGCACATGGCCAAGATGCTGAAGCAGGGCGGCAATGTGCTGCTGCTGGACGAACCAACCAATGATCTGGACGTGGAAACGCTGGCCGCGCTGGAAGACGCGATTGAAAACTTCGCCGGTTGTGCCGTGGTGATTTCGCACGATCGCTTCTTCCTTGACCGTCTGGCAACGCATATCCTGGCTTTTGAAGGCAATAGCCATGTCGAATGGTTCGAAGGCAACTTCGAAGCATACGAAGAAGACAAGCGCCGTCGCCTGGGTGACGCTGCTGATCGACCAACGCGACTGGCGTATAAGAAGCTGACGCGGTAAGTTTTCCTACCTGACCATCGCCCGCTAATTTGCGGGGGATGGTCAGTTGCACTTCCCCTTTCAACCTGCACGAACGCTGCAATTTGTGCGGCGCAGAGCCGTGTGTGTGGGGTCAGATTTCCTTAGTTAGAACCCTGTTCCATGTGTTCCATCCTGTAGGAAATGGCGCGGATAGCACATCATTTTCATTCATCCGAAGTACCTCGAATATGAACGGGAGGCGACTCAAGCGGTTCAGTTTGAGGTCAGCCACGCGCACGTATCAATGCTGTATCAAACACAGCCGTGCGTGGTGGATCGGCGAGGATCAGGAGCTGAATATGTCTGTCTCAAAACTTATGAAAGGTAGCGCCTTCTCCGCCATGGCCGCCGTGATGGCGCTCACCGCGCTTCCCGCCACAGCCTATGCCAAAGAGGGTCGTGATGCCCGGGCCAGCGAAAAGGCCCAGCAACGCAGCGAAAATCGCCAGCAGCGCAACCAGTCCAACTATGCCGAGCGTGTGACGCAGAACCGTGATTCTGATCGCCAGGGCAAGGTTTGGGACCGCAGTGAACGCCGCGCAGAAAATCGCAGCTCCACGGCTGATACGCGATCAACCCGTGACTGGAACCGCAGTGAGCGGCGAAGCGAAACCGCAGACAATCGTTCGGGGCGTGACTGGAACCGCAGCGAACGCCGCGCAGAAAACAACCAGAACCGCACTACGCGCGAATGGAGCGAGAGCAACCGACGTGAGGCTCGCCATGGCGACGACACGCGCAATCGCAGCTATTCCGACAGGAACCGCAACACCACCTATCGCGATGGTTATCGTGACGGGCGCAGGGCTGACAGGCGCGATGATCGTCGTAATACCCGTCACGCTTATCGCGACGGTTATCGCGATGGCCGCCATTATGACCGCCACCGCGATTACCGCCGCTGGGATCGCCAGACATGGCGCAATCACAACCGCTACAACTGGTATGATTATCGTCGCAAACATCGCGATATCTACCGGCTGGGGCGTTATTACTCACCCTATCACCACCACAATTACAGCCGTATCAGCATCGGCATCTATCTCGATAGCCTGTTCTTCGGCAGCCGTTACTGGATCAATGACCCGTGGCAGTATCGCCTGCCCGATGTGTACGGCCCCTATCGCTGGGTGCGCTATTATGACGATGCGCTGCTGGTGAACACCTATACCGGCGAAGTAGTGGACGTGGTTTACGACTTCTTCTGGTGATCCAATAAAAACCCCCGCCGCTCAGCTTTGAGTGGCGGGGGTTTGCTCTTTCTCAGCCCTGTTTGTTTCAGCGCGCGCTGCCAAACCACATGCGCGAAAGGCTGGGAATTTTGTCGATGAAGCTGTGCTTCAACGCGCCCAGAATATGCAGGAACATCAGATAGATCATGATCGATCCACCTGTACCGTGCAGTTCCAGTATCTCATGCCCGGTTTCTTCTCCAAAGCCCACCGGCAGTGCACCCAATTCACCCATGCCCCAGAAATTGATTGAGGCGCCATAGCCTGACAATCCGATCCAGCCGCCCAGCGGAAGACCGATGAGCAAGATATAGAATAATGCATGTGCGCCGCGTGCCAGCGCCTTCTCCCACGACTTCAGCCTGTCCGAAAGCGGCGGCGGAGTATGGGTCAGGCGCCAGATGATCCGCAACACAGTCAACACCAGAATAATCATGCCCAGTGCAAAGTGATTGGACATCACCGCGCTGCGCGCAGCACCTTCAAGGTGTTCGGCGGATTCGGCAATCCGCCAATTGATGATTACAGCCAATGCGATCAGCCAGTGAAAAATGATCGCGCCCGTGGAATATCGTTGCGAGACTGCATCACTCATTGAAATCTCCTCCGCATAAAAGCGCGTGGAGTCTAGCAAGTCGGTGGTGATAAACAAGGTACTGTTTTGTCGTGGCTTGCATCAGGCAAGCGCAGGGCTAGGGTCAACCACATCATGACGAAAACAGAACTGATTCCAGACAAGGATGCATTGGCGCGGATTGGCGAACAGGTTCGCAAGCGATTGAAAGCAGATCCGGCAATCTATCAGGTCGAAACTGACAAGGCAGAAATTTTCGCCATAGGAGACTTTCTGGACGTGTCCGAATGTGAACGCTTGTGCCTGATGATCGACCAAGTGGCTAAACCCAGCACGCTGCATGAGCAGGATTATTCCAGCGGTTTCCGTACATCCTATTCAGGCGATCTGGATGCATATGACCCCTTTGTGATGGGGATTTCACGCCGGATAGATGACATTCTAGGCATGGATTCAATCTGTGGCGAGCCCATTCAGGGCCAGCGATACCTGCCCGGCCAACAGTTCAAACCGCATAATGATTGGTTCTATACCAGCGAAAAATATTGGCAGCTGGAACGCAAGCGCGGGGGCCAACGTTGCTGGACGGCGATGGTCTTCCTGAATGAGGTTGAAGAGGGCGGCGAAACGCATTTCACCGAAGTCGGAATCAAGATCGCGCCCAAACCAGGCGTGCTGATGCTGTGGAACAATGCCCTGCCTGATGGCACGCCCAATGAAGGGACAATGCATGCTGGAACGCCTGTGGTGAAAGGCGCAAAATACGTGATCACCAAATGGTACCGCACGCGCAAATGGGCGTGACAGTGAGTTTGGTTGAGCCGGTGGCGGATCAGCCGCGCTCGATTGCCTCACCAATCAGCTTGCGGCTGTTATCAATCCCGTAAAGCGCGATAAAGCTGCCCATGCGTGGGCCCTGCTCGCTGCCCAGCAGTGTTTCATACAGTGCCTTGAACCAGTCACGCAGATTACCGAAACCGAATTCCTCACGCTTGCCGATCTCGTAAACGATTGTCTGAATTTCTTCAGCAGGTGTTTCCGGGTTCATGATCGATAATGCACAGTCGAGTGCCTTCAGCGCCTCCCGCTCATTTGCAGCAGGCGCGCGCTTGTTCAGCGTCGGCGCCACGAAGTCACGATTATAGGCAAGCGCAGTGGTTACCAGCACATCCAGTTCGGGATGCTTGGCAGGGTCTGCATCAGCGACATAATTGGCGAGGTATGACCACACGGCATCGCGGTCCGCCTCTGCCCCCAGCACGCCCACAAGGTTGAGCAGCAGGCCATAGGTCACCGGCAATGTGTCGCCAGCACCGGGCGCTTCTTCCGCCTCATAGCCGCCATTGACGCGCAGCAAATGCCAGGCCGGATTGCCCAGCTGCTTGTCCAGATCCTGCGTCGGCAGGCTGGATCGGAACTGCCAGTAATCATCCACCGCGCGCGGGATCACGCCCACATGCAGCTGCTTGGCGCTTTTGGGATTGGGGAAGATGTAAAAACCCAGGCTTTCTTCACTGCCATAGGTCAGCCATTCCTCAATCGTCAGCCCGTTGCCCTTGGACTTGGAAATCTTCTCTCCATTTGCATCCAGGAACAATTCGTAGATCAGACCTTCGGGCTTCTGGCCGCCCAGCACACGCACAATCTTGCCAGATTGCACGCCACTATCGGTCAAATCCTTGCCATACATTTCGTAGTCGACGCCCAGCGCATACCAGCGCATGGCCCAATCGACCTTCCATTGCAGCTTGGACATGCCGCCCAGCGCGCTCTGCTCCACCACACTGCCATCTTCATCGGTGAAGCGGATAGTGCCCGCATCGGCATCCACAATCTCCACCGGCACCTGCAACACGCGGCCCGTACTGGGAGAAATAGGCAAGATAGGCGAATAGGTCTGCCGCCGTTCTTCACGCAAGGTCGGCAACATGATGTCGAGAACGTCCTGATTGTGCCGCAGCACATTCTTCAGCGCATCATCAAACTCGCCCGAATTGTACATCGCGCTGGCGGCAACGAATTCATAATCAAAGCCAAAGCGATCCAGAAAGTCGCGCAGCATCGCATTGTTGTGATGCGCGAAGCTGGCATGACCTTTCTCAAACGGATCGGGAATGCGGCTCAGCGGCTCATGCAAATGCGCGGCGATCAATTCCTGATTTGGGATATTGTCAGGCACCTTGCGCAGCCCATCCATGTCATCACTGAAAGCGACGAGACGCGTCTTGCCATCTTCAGGCCTGGCACCAATCAGCGCCTCAAATGCGCGGCGCACCAGCGTGGTACGCAGCACTTCCTGAAACGTGCCGATATGCGGCAGGCCGCTGGGGCCATAGCCGGTTTCAAACAGCACGGGCGAACCATCAGGCTTGGTGCCTGACGGATAGCGTTTGAGCAGCCGCTGCGCCTCCTGAAAAGGCCAGGCTTTCGATACGCGTGCAGCTTCGATCAATTGTTCCATGCTCATGGCGCACGCCCTTTGCGCAAGAGAGAGTTTGTTGCAAGCGCGAAGAGAAAATTCCTACTTATGACATTCTCCGTCCAATTGCTGCGGATTGCGCCACAAACCAGCATGTCTGCGCGTTTACTTTGCCGCAAGCAGGGCGCTATCACAATTGGTGTGAGCGCCCCTCTTCCCCTTCCAGCCCTGCATGCCAGCCATGGCGGCACATGGCTACGCCCCGCCAATGGCGAAACAGGCGCGGTTTCAAAGGGTGAGGCGATCATGGCCACGGCCGACACGCCGGTGCTGCTGATCAATGCACCACTGGTGGCAAACAGGCTGGGCTATCCCGACCTGTCGGGATTGGACCTGTTGGAATTGTTCGCCTTCGTCCATCCCGCGCGTTTTTGCGTACCCACCCCGCGCGGGCTGGCAGAGGCGCTGGGGCTGGATGAGCCTGCGGGTGATGAACATGTTCCCGCTTTCCTGCAATTGGCCGCGGCTAGCCTGATGGAGAAGTGCGAGAGCACCGACTGGCCTGAACGCGAGGGGGCATGGAGCGCGCTGCAGAATATGGTCCGCCTGCGCTGGCCATGGGCGCAGGTATTGGCGGCACATATCAAGCGGCCCGAACGTGCGGAAAAATGGCTGTTTTCGCGACTGCCCGAATGGGAAGATACTGGTGATCGCCCCGCCCCGCGTCAGGTTGCACTCACACCGGATCAGGTGCTGACCCAGCTAGAAAATCTCACTGGCAGCGATGCCGAACGGCGCGAGGGTCAGCGTGCCTATGCGCAGGATGTGGCGCAGGTATTCGCGCCACGTGAGCAACGCGATGCCCCGCATCTGCTGCTGGCGCAGGCGGGCACGGGCATTGGCAAGACCTTGGGCTATCTCGCCCCCGCTTCTTTATGGGCCGAGCAGTCAGGCGGTACAGTATGGGTGTCCACTTTCACCAAGAATTTGCAACGCCAATTGCGGCAGGAAAGCCGCCGCGCATGGCCTGAAGCTCGCAGTGATGGCAGCGCCCCGGTGGTGGTGCGCAAGGGGCGTGAGAATTACCTCTGCCTGCTCAATCTGGAAGATGCACTGCAAGGCGGCTTTGCCGGGCGTCCCGCCATTCTGGCGCAATTGGTGGCGCGCTGGGCCGCATATTCACAAGATGGCGATATGGTGGGCGGCGATCTGCCCGGCTGGCTGGGCACGCTGTTCCGCAAACGCGGCATTGCCGCGCTGACGGATCAGCGCGGCGAATGCGTCTATGCCGGCTGCCCGCATTACCGCAAATGCTTTATCGAACATGCCGCGCGGGCCAGCGCCCAAGCCGATCTGGTAATCGCCAATCATGCACTGGTGATGGTGAATGCGGCACGTGGCAGAGACCATGCCGCCCGCCCGACCCGCATCATTTTTGATGAGGGCCATCACGTGTTCGAGGCGGCGGATTCGATCTTTGCGGCCACGCTGAGCGGGCAGGAATCAATTGAACTGCGCCGCTGGATTATCGGGCCGGAACGCAAGAACAGGGGCCGGCGCCGCGGCCTTTCCGCACGGCTGGCCGATGTCGCGAGCTATGATGATGAAGGCGGCACAGCGATAGAGGCGGCAATCCATGCCGCAGAGGCCCTGCCGGGTGATGGCTGGCTGCAACGCCTGCATGATGGGGAGCCGAGCGGCCCGATAGAAGCGCTGTTGGCGCAAGTACGCAACGCCACCTATGCCCGTGATGAATCGGGTGGGCAGGAATCAGGTTATGGCATCGAAACTGAGGCTTCTGGCCTGCCCGGCGAATTGATCGAGGCGGCGGGCGAAGCAGAGGCTGCGCTGGCAGCAATCCGTAAACCCTTGATGAAGCTGGGCACACGGCTTGAGGCTGTGCTGGTCGACCCGCCCGATTGGCTGGATGGTCAAGGGCGGGCCAGAATCGAAGGCGCGCGTCATTCGCTGAGCTGGCGCGCAGACCTGATTGCGGCTTGGGAAGCGCTACTGGAAAGGTTGGGCGGCGTTGACGGGGACAATCTGGACGACCCAGAATTTATCGACTGGTTAGCGGTCGACAGATCTGACGCGCGCGAATTTGACGTTGCCATTCACCGCCGCTGGATCGACCCGATGAAGCCCTTTGCAAAGGTCGTGCTGGAACCGGCCCATGGCGTGATGCTGACCAGTGCAACGCTGACCGACCGCGCAGCGGACGGGCCTGACTGGGACAGTGCTGTTAGCCGATCCGGCGCGAAATATATTGATGGCACGCCTCAATTAACTGCGGCCGAAAGTCCGTTCGATTATGCATCACGCGCAGAAGTGCTGATCGTGACCGATGTGAAAAAAGGTGATTTACCTGCGCTTGCCGGTGCCTATTCCAAACTTATCGAAGCAAGCGAAGGCGGCGTACTGGGCCTGTTCACAGCGATCCGCCGCTTGCGTGCAGTACATGGCCGCATTGCAGACCGGTTGGCCAGGGCTGGGCTGCCGCTTTACACCCAGCATGTCGACCCGATCGACACGGGAACGCTGGTGGATATCTTCCGTGATGATCCCCATGCCAGCCTGCTTGGAACCGATGCACTGCGCGATGGTGTGGACGTCCCCGGTCATTCGCTGCGATGCGTGGTGATGGAACAGGTGCCTTGGCCCCGACCTGATATTCTACACAAGGCGCGCCGCGCTGCGAATGGAGGCAGTACTTATGATGACCGTATCATTCGCGCCCGTTTGGCACAGGCTTTTGGGCGATTGATCCGAAGCCAGGATGACAATGGGCATTTCATCGTCCTGTCGCCTGCATTCCCCAGCCGCCTGCTCTCCGCCTTTCCCGCAGGCACCCCTGTCATACGATTGACGCTGGATGAGGCTTTACAACGGGTCGCCGCTGGTGTTTGCGGGGGTGAAACGATTGCCGCACAAGATACTGCGGAAAAGGAAGAGGAAACGCGCTGACGTGAAATTGCTGGGGCTACTTAGGCATGCCAAATCGGATTGGGACGATATGGCCAAACGTGATTTTGACCGTGGGTTGAATGATCGTGGCCGCCGTGGTGCTGCATTGATCGGCCAACACATGCGTGACCACGGCATCAAATGGGAAAAGGTGCTGGCCAGCCCTGCCGAACGCGTCCGTCGCACGCTGGACGAAGCTATGCCCGATGCCGAAGTGATCTTTGACGACCGGCTCTATCTCGCCAGTTCCGACACCATTCTAGAGGTTGTGCAGGATCATGCTGGTGATGCCGGTACCGTGCTGGTGGTCGGCCATAACCCTGGCTTGCAGGAAGTGGTGATGGACCTGGTGCCGCCACAAAATGAAAATAATCTGTTTGATGAGGCCGCACGCAAATTGCCCACCGCATCCTATGCCGTGTTTGAATGCGATATAGATGATTGGTCAAAACTTAAACTGGGTTGCGGTAAATTGAATCATCTGGCCCGCCCGCGCGATCTGGACCCCGAACTGGGACCTGAATACTAAGAGTCCTGACCCTACACCATCACATTGCGCGGCCCCGGCCCTTCAGCCGCGTGATAATCATCCTTATTGTATAGCTGGCAATGTTTGAGGCTGAGGCAACCGCAGCCAATACATCCATCCAGCCTGCGACGCGTCAGTTCCAGCTGGGCGATTTTGCGATCAAGTTGACCGCGGATGGAGCTGCTGATTGTGCGCCAATCGCGCGCATTGGGTGTTCGCCCATGCGGCAATTTACGCATCGCCTCTTCAATTTCTGTTAGAGCCAGCCCCAATTGCTGGGCAATCAGGATAAAACTCAACCGCCTGATATCGCTGCGTAAAAAGCGCCGCTGATTGCCGCTGGTGCGAATCGGCTCGACCAGCCCTTTCTCCTCGTAGAAACGAATCGCAGACACTGACAAGCCTGTGCGCCGCGCCATTTCTCCAATAGGAATCAGATCGCTGCTGCGCAGCCTGCCCGCCATGATTTCATCCCTTACCTGCCAGTGGTAATCCAGGGCAAAATTAAATCTTGACCTCAACTTAACTTGAGATTGCAGATTGAGCAAGACGGGTGATTCGTCAGCATGCTGACTTCTGCTGCGCAGGCGTTCTTCCCGACACGAACTGGCCAATTCAAAGGAGTTTCTTATGGCTATCGCATCACTTGAACACGTCAATCTGACCGTCACCGATCTGGACCGTTGCGTGAAGTTTTTTCAAGAACTTTGCGGCTGGCATGTCCGCTGGCGGGGCACCGCCATGATGGGTGGTGAAACCGTGCATATCGGCACCGACACTGCCTATCTGGCAATTTACACCAACCCGGCGGCAAGCGGAGGCCATGGCAAAGGTCGCCCCCTCAACCATATCGGCCTATTGGTAGATGACCTGTCGGCTGCAGAAGAAGTGGTCACAAGATTTGGCTTCAAGACATGGGGACATGAAGATTACGAACCGGGCCGTCGTTTCTATTTCTACGATTGGGACGGCATTGAATACGAGGTGGTGAGTTATGAATGAGCCGATACCTACACGTCCGCTATTCACCCCTCACGCATTGCCAACCACAAAACATGCCGCAGCCATCAACGCGCCAGTCCAGCGATTGGAACGGAAGCGATCGAGTGGATTGGTAGGATCTACAGGTTTCAACGTTGCCACCTGCCAGGACAGATGAATGGCCACTGGCAACAGGGCCAATATTGCCAGCCAATCTGCACGATAAAGCCAGAAGGCGAGCGCCCAAAACACCAGTGCCCCGGCATAAAAAGCAGCCACTCCTTCGCGCGCGCGCGCACCCATGCGCAATGCGGAGGAGCGGATGCCCACCAAAGCATCATCTTCCCTATCCTGTAGTGCATAGATCGTATCATAACCGATCACCCAGCAAACAGCGCCAGCATAGGCTGCGGCCAGAACATGCCAGTTGTCCCACCGTAAAGCCGCCCAGCCAACCGGTAAGCCCCATGTAAAGACCAGGCCCAGCCAGGCCTGTGGCCACCATGTGATCCGCTTCATGAATGGATAGGCTGCAACAAGCGCCAGACTGGCCAAAGCAACCAGTTGCGCCTGCCAGCGCAATTGCAGCAGCACAATCAGACCAACCAGACACAGAGCCAGCAACCAGCCCCAAGCAAGTCTTTTATCCACCCGCCCGCTCGCCACCGGGCGTGACGCGGTGCGCGCCACCTGCCGATCCAGTTTGGCATCAACAATATCATTATAAACGCAGCCTGCCCCGCGCATGGCAATACTGCCCAGCAGCAGCCAACCAATCAGCGCCCATTGCGAACCCGCGCCCGCCAGCCATACGCCCCATACACAAGGCCAGAACAGCAGCCACCAGCCAATCGGCCGATCAAACCGGGCCAGCATGGCCAGATCGCACAGGCGTTGCGGCAGGCGCGCCACCAATCCGCGATGCTGGCTGTCAGGAACAATCTGCTCTGTCATGCTTGCCTCCTAACCCGGCGGGCGATTAGTGCAAGCAGATGGGCAATCATCACTCCCCCCGCACACCCGTATGGCCGCCACGCAGCGCACCGCGCCTGTTTGTGGAAAAGGAATTGGCCAAGGACACGCATATCAGTCTTGAAGGAAATCAAGCGCATTACCTTGGCCGGGTAATGCGTATTGCGCCGGGCGATGCCGTAATCCTGTGCGATAATGTCACGGGCGAGTGGGCCACCAGCGTCATAGATACAGGCAAACGCAGTGTTACGCTGAAGGTGGTGGAGCAATTGCGGGCGCGTGAGGATGTACCAGATTTCTGGCTTTGCGCCGCGCTGCTGAAGAAAGATCGCTTCGATCAGATCCTTGAAAAGGCGACAGAGCTGGGCGTTGCGCGCATCCAGCCCGTAATCACGCGCCGCTGTGTGGCAGATAAGCTTAACATGGATCGTGCACGCATGGTCGTGACAGAGGCCGCAGAACAATGTGCCCGCACCGCCCTGCCAGAAGTGGCTGAACCTGTGAAGCTGGACGCATTGCTCAAACATTGGCCGGGGGACCGTGTGCTGTTCTTTGCTGATGAATTGGGCGGCGAAGCTGCCGCAACGCGATTTGCGCAGCATTTACCACCTGCCGCAATGTTGATCGGCCCCGAAGGCGGTTTTGACGATCAGGAACGCAGTGCCATTCGCGATATGGTGGGGCGCGCTGTGCCCATTTCCCTTGGCCCACGCATCCTGCGCGCAGAAACCGCCGCCATCGCGGGTACAGCGCTTTGGATGGGGGCGATGGGCGACTGGCAAAATAAAGAATAATTTGCTGGTGCGGCGCGTTTCAGTTTTCTAGGGCAACCCAATGAGCACGCGTGACGCTTCGGGCGATATCGACCCGATTATCGAAAGCCGCGACCAGCTGGTCGCACCAATGCAAGCCGGCGAAAAATCGCCGGACAAATGGCGTATTGGCACGGAGCATGAAAAATTCGTCTACAAGGATTTTGACAAGCACGCCCCGTCCTATGAAGAGCCTTGCGGCATTCGCGATATGCTGCTGGCCCTGCGGGAATTTGGTTGGGAACCGATTGAGGAAAACGGCAAAGTCATTGCCATGCGCGGCGATGATGGCACCGTCAGCCTGGAACCGGCTGGCCAGCTGGAATTGTCCGGCGCGCCATTGGAAAACCTGCACCAGACCTGTGCTGAAACCGGCCGCCACCTGCAGCAGGTGAAGGCGATTGGCGAAAAGTGCGACGTCAAATTCCTGGGCCTTGGCATGTGGCCGGACAAGACGCGTGAAGAACTGCCGATCATGCCCAAAGGCCGCTATGACATCATGCTGCGCCATATGCCGCGCGTGGGCAGCATGGGGTTAGACATGATGCTGCGCACCTGCACAATTCAGGTCAATCTGGATTATGCGAGCGAGGCCTGCATGGCCAAGAAGTTCCGCACATCGCTGGCGCTACAACCGCTCGCCACCGCGCTGTTTGCAAATTCGCCCTTTACCGAAGGCAAGCCCAACGGTTTCCTGTCCTATCGCAGCCATATCTGGTCAGACACAGATCCAGCGCGCACCGGCATGCTGCCCTTCGTGTTCGAAGATGGCTTCGGCTATGAACGCTATGTCGATTATATGCTGGATGTGCCGATGTATTTCGTCTTCCGTGACGGAAAATATATCGATGCCGCAGGACAAAGCTTTCGCGATTTCATGAAGGGCGAACTGCCTGCACTGCCCGGCGAATTGCCGCGAGAGGGCGATTGGTGGGATCATTTGTCTACCGCCTTTCCCGAAGTGCGACTGAAGAGCTTTCTGGAAATGCGTGGCGCTGATGGCGGCCCATGGAACCGCATCTGCGCCCTACCCGCCTTCTGGACCGGCATCCTTTATGACGGCGCGGCGCTGGATGCTGCCTGGGATCTGGTCAAGGACTGGACGATGGAAGAGCGTGAGAAACTGCGCAATGATGTGCCGCGGCTGGCGCTGGATGCCGAAATACCAGGCGGGCGCAGATTGCTCGACCTTGCGCGGGAAGTGCTGGCGATTTCACGCGCTGGCTTGTCCGCGCGCAACCGGCTCAATTCATCAGGCGACAATGAAACTGGCTTCCTTGCCCCGCTCGATGAAATCGCCGAACGCGGGAAGGTACCCGCACAGGATCTGCTGGACCTTTATCACGGTAAATGGGGCGGCGATATCAACCGCGTATACGAATACAGCTTCTAATTGTCGCAGGTGTTGGTGGCGCGGGCTTCAAATCCCGCGCCAAACCATCAGCGATAGGCGTGAATCCGCCCGCTATCGTCCAGGATATAGAGCATATTGTCTGCCACAACTGGCGGCAGGCTGACAGATTCGCCCAGATCAACATATTGACTGGCAGATCCTTCGCCCGTGCTAACCCGGTAAAGCATACCGCGCGAACTGGCGATCCACAGCTGGCCACCGGCCAGAACAGGGCCCGTCCAGAAGATCGGGCCCTTCTTGTCCTTTTCATCCTTGTAACGCTGCAACTGGGTTAGCCAGCGCACACGCCCGGTCGAACGCGCAATCGCCAGCAGACGCGCGTCATCCGTGAGGGTGAAAATCCATTCACCCGCAATCGCCGGGGTGGAAATACCCGCCAGGCTCAATTCCCAGATGCGCTGTCCGGTAAGAATCTGGTACGCAGCCATACGTCCGCCCTGGCCCAGAGCATAGACGCGACCTGAATCGATGATTGGGTCGGCATCGATATCAGTCAGCGATCCGACTTCGGTAGAAATCGAAGTGCGAGCCAGCGCATCAGCCCACAGCGTACGGCCATTTTCATAACGATAGGCGCTCAATTCGCCCGAGGAATAACCGGCAATCACTGTGCCCGCACCGGCAGCGGGCGCGGCCACACCAAACACGCCAGCCTGCGTGGCAGAGCCTGATTCCTGCCACACCAGTTCCCCATCGCTGGCATTGAGAGAGAATATCTGGTTATCCTGTGTCATCACATAGATCTGGCCGAAAGCGATGGTGGGTGAACCACGCAGCGGGCCAGCAGGCTGCACCTTCCACAATTGGGCACCGCTATTGGCATCCAAGGCAACAACTTCACCCACGCCATTTGTGGCAAACACGCGGCCATCGGCATAGCTGGCACCGCCGCCGAAGGCAGAGTCAGTAAGCCGCCCGGCAATGTCCATGTCATGCGACCATATTTTGGCACCCGATTTGGCATCAAAAGCCTGGATCATGCCATCGGTTCCAACGGCATAAAGCTTGCCATCACCAATTACAGGAGCCGCAGCCAGACGGCGGCGATTACTGGACCCGGCAATATTCACTGTCCAGGCGCGGCTTGGGCTTTCCGCCAAGGCTAGATGACCATAAGATTTGCTGGCCGTTCCACCCGCTTGCGCCCATTCAGTATTTACCTGGGCAGGCGGCAGAGTGACTGTGACATTGGCTAGCGAGGGATCAACTTTGGCCCCACTTTCAATCCGGGACAGGACCGGGATACGTTGACCAATGGTTGGTGTATCTTTCTTCTTGTCACCACCACCGAACAAGCCACCACTGCAACCACTGACACCAGTAGCCAGCACTGCAGCTGCCATAAGAATTCGGGTCGATTTCATCGTTATCATCACAGTCAATCCATTTGAAATCAGTTACTTGCCGACACAGCGGAGGCTTCGTCCGTAATTTCCTGTTCTTCCAGGAATTCATCTGCATCACCAATGGCGTCGACACCCAGCAGACCCGCCATTTGCCGCGTGCGCGAACGCAGCGTTTCTGGCACATCTTCATTCTTGGCAATTTCACCAAGAAGGGTACCGGCCTGTTTCTTGTCCCCCTTGTCGAGGTAGGCCATCGCCAGCAATTCACCTGCACTGCCGAACCAGGGATTGCCGGGCACGGCCAGTGGTTTCAGCCGCGCAATCACCTCATCCGGCTTCATCGCATCATAACGGGCCGATACCTCGCGAATCGTCGCAAGATCACGCAATGCAGGTGGCGCGCTCTCATCGTCTGATACCTGTTTGAAAAAGGCGGCAGCTTCTGCAGTTTTACCCTGTTCCAGTGCCACAGCAGCCTGCAGGAACAGTGCCGATGTCTTGGCAGCAGCACCCCCATCGCCCATTTTCGCTGCAAGATCAGCTGCACCCTGCAAATTGCCTGCTTCCAGCCGATCCAGTGCAGTCACCAATTCTTCAGACTGCTTTTCCAGCGCGGCTTCCTGACGTGATTGCCAGAACAGGTAACCACCAAACCCCAGTATGCCGGCGACCAGCAGTGCCAACAAGGGGCGGCCATAGTTGCGCGCCATGGCGGCGAACTCATCCTGCCGAACAGCTTCATCAATCTCGCGCATAAGAACTTCGTCCTGCGCGGCCTGTTGCTGGGCTTTCTTGTCTTCGGCGTTTTGTTTTTTGCCAGGTATCAGTGCCACGATTGGGCAAATCCTCTATTCAATATCTTGTTGCGCGCAGCTTTTAGGGGCGGTGCGCGCCAACCGCAATGGCAAGGGTTCAGGCCGCGTGGACAAATTTCACACGGTTTGATGTATATGTGCCTTGGGTTGCCTGCAAATGCTTGAACCGCTGATGAAGCATATCACCCGATTTCGCGCTGCAATGCGCTGGCATAAAGCCGGCGATAAGCTTCCACCATTGCGCCTGTATCAAAACGCGCACGTGCCGCCCGGCGGTTGGCCACCCCTATGTCGGCACGCAATTGCGCATCCTCTGCCAGTGTATCCAGCATGTCTGCTGCTGACCCTTTATCCAAGGCAGGATACAAAACATGCTGGTTTTCTGGCGACAGCATTTCTTCAGCGTCCCCAGCCCTGGCCGCCCAAACTGGCAAGCCTGCTGCCATGGCCTGTGCCAATTGGACAGGGGAGGCCGCATAACCAGGAATCTGAACGAATATGTCCAGCAGGCCCATTATAGTGGGCAGATCCTGTACCACCCCCGGCAAATGCACCCTGTGGCTGATTTCCAGTCGCGCTGCCTCAGCACGAATGGCTTCTTTCGCCTGCCCTTCACCCCAAATCACCAACTGCCATTGGGGCTTCAATGGCGCAAAGCTGGCGATTATTTCGTTCATGCCTGTATCTGCGGAAAGATCGCACACACACCCCACCCATAATTCGCCATCGCGCTTAATGATCCCGCGCAAGGCATCGTCAGCAGGCCGCAAAGCAAAATCTGCTGTATTCACGCCAACAGGAATCCGTCGCACCCGGCCGATGGGTTGCTGCCAATCGGCCAGCGCTATTCCTTCAAGCTGTTCATTCTCCACCACCAGTCCGAACGTGCGGCCCAATGCAATCCGCCGGTACCAATTGCGCATGATGCCCAATTCGCTCCTGTCATTCTCACCAAACCCGATTTCGTGGTGAATCAGCGGTGGCAGGTTGGACTTCTGGGCGAAAGCGGTGTGGGCCATCGCCACATTCAGGGCGCCCCAATCATAGGTCAACACCAGATCGAAATCGCCCATAGCCTGCGCCAGCCTGGCCAGTTTGCCTGGGGTCGGTTTGCCAGAAAACTCAGGGAAGTTGGCGGGGTAATGGACATTGGAGCGGCAAGATATCGCAGGGACAGCGCCTGCAGGAAGTGCATCTGCAACCACGATGCTGTGGTCAAGGGCACCACCAAATGCCTCTATCAACACATTTGCGCGTGCCGCACTCACCCCATCATTGCGCGCAAAGCAATGTAGCAGCCGCGGTTTCGCCGTTGATTGGCGGCTCATGCGACCCCGGCCAGCAGCCTATCAATCGCCGCCAGAGATTCTGGCTCGTCCAACGCAGGCGCATGGCCGATATTTGGAATGGTCAGTGTCTCCATATGTGGCAGGCGGCGCTTCATTTCGTCCAGCGAGGACTGAGACAACAGATCTGATATCCCGCCACGCAGCACCAGCAAGGGTGTGTCACGCAATGCCTCAAATGCTGGCCACATATCTATCGGGGTGACATTTTCCGGCTGCTTGAAGGGTTCGGCAATGGCCATATCGTAATCCAGGCTGATCCGCCCGTTTTGGCCCACCACCATCAAACGTTTGGCAATCTCCAGCCAGCGTTCGATCGTGTAATCGGGAAAGCATTCGCCATGCAGTTCCTGAGACGCGCGCGCAGCATGCATCCATGTGGGGAAGCTGCGGCCATGCCCTACATAGGTGGTGATGCGTTCCAGACCGGTGGGATCAAGCTCTGGCCCAATATCATTCAATGCCACCGCAACCAGGCGTGATGCATCCTTGGCAGCCAACAGCATGGTCATCAACCCGCCCATGGATGTGCCAATGGCAATGAAACGGTCGATCCCTTCTTCTGCCAGCAGCGCCTCTACATCCGCGACATAGGTCAGCGGATTATAGGTAGAGATATCCTTGGCATATTCGCTTTCACCACGTCCGCGCATTTCAGGCACGATCACACGCCATTCACCGGCCAGATGTTCTGCCAGCGGGGCAAAATCGCGCGAATTGCGCGTCAACCCATGCATACACAGCACGGGCGGGCGATCATCACGCCCTGCATAATCACGAAAATGCAACTTAAGACCGTCAGGACTGGTCCAGAAACGGTCACTATAGGGTTGATCCATTCGAATTTCGGCCTTTGTGTGAAGATCATTGCCAGACGCTGCTTGCGCATCGCCCTATCCGCCCCCACTATCGCGTCATGCGCGCCGAACCGCAAGACGCCGTGTACCGGCCAGACCCTGCTTTGCTGCAATTATCCGATTGGCTGGCCGATCCGGTTGCCCCGGCAGACTTCCCACGTGCCGAAATTCGCTTTCGCAATGATCGCGCGGCGCAAGAAATCGGCCTGGCGAATCTGGACGATGATGGCTGGCGCGCACATTTTGCGCGATTTGCACCTCTATCCGGCAATTTGCCCCAGCCACTGGCGCTGAGGTATCACGGGCACCAGTTTCGCCACTACAATCCTGATCTGGGCGACGGGCGCGGTTTCCTGTTCGCGCAAATGCGTGATTGCAAGGGGCGATTACTGGATTTGGGCACAAAGGGATCAGGCCAAACACCCTATAGCCGGACGGCCGATGGACGGCTGACATTGAAGGGCGCGGTTCGCGAAATCCTGGCCACAGAAATGCTGGAGGCATTGGGCGTCTATACCTCTCGCACATTCTCCGTCATCGAAACGGGTGAGGAATTGTGGCGCAATGATGAGCCTTCGCCCACACGGTCAGCCGTGATGACCCGCCTTAGCCACGGACATATCCGTATTGGCACATTCCAGCGATTGCTGATGCTTGAAGAACGCGATCATATGGCGGCTCTGGTAGATTATTGCCTGACGCAGTTTCCCGGCCCACCCCCACCCGATGATGCACCTGGACGTGATGAGCCTGCGGTGGTGCTGATGCATCAAGTGGTAGAGCGCATGGCAGACCTTGCTGCAAGCTGGATGGTCGCTGGCTTCGTCCACGGCGTGCTCAACACCGATAACATGAATATCTCAGGTGAAAGTTTCGATTACGGCCCCTGGCGCTGGCTGCCCCAATGGGACCATGGCTTTACCGCCGCATATTTCGACCAGACCGGGCTATATTCCTTCGGCCGACAGCCAGAGGCGCTGCATTGGAACAGTGGCCAATTCGCCGTGGCGTTGAGGCTGCTGGCCGACACCGAACCGCTGGTTGCGGCACTGAAACGCTTTGGCCCACTTTACGCGCAAGCCGTTGCACGGCGATGGTGCTGGCGACTGGGAATAGAATCTCGTGATCAGGAAGCAGATATGCAATTGGTCGCTGCCTGCGAAAAGGCGATGCGGAATGAGAAAATCCAGCCTGACAATTTCTTTTTCCGTCATCGTTTCGGGCGCGGTGGCGAAGGTGAATTAGCGGACATCCTTTCCCGATATTCTCCAACAGATTGCGATCACGAATATTGGCACGAAGGGGCCGTGCAAAGCATGGTGATAGAGGAGGTGGAGACAATCTGGTCAGCTATCGACACCCGCGATGATTGGGCGCCGCTTCACAAGAAAATTGCCGCAATCCGCCGAATGGGGGATGCACATGGCATCCCGCCTGTACCCGCAGGACATGTCACTTACCCGAAATGTTGACGCCCCGGCCCTTTCCATTCGTTGCATGCGCGACTAACTGACCGGCACAGAGAGGAAGAATTAGAGCCTGTGACAGACCAAGCATTCGTTTCCTATGAACCCGCAAGTGGGGCCGAGTTGTGGCGCGGCCAAGCCTGCGATGTTGACGAATGCGTGGCAAATGCGCGCCGGGCTTGGCCCGTATGGGCCGCACTTCCACTTGCCAACCGTATCGAATTCGTCCGCCGTTTTGCCAATGAAGTGCGCAAGGAAGGTGATGCTTTCGCCGAATTGATCGCACGCGAAACAGGCAAACCCCTTTGGGAAGCCCGCACCGAAGTGGACGCGGTGATTGCCAAGGTGGAAATCTCCATCCGCGCCTATGCTGAACGGACAGGCAAGAAGAAGCTGGACAGCGCGCTGCAGGGTACCGCCGCCGTGCGCCATAAACCGCATGGGGTTATGGTTGTGCTGGGGCCGTATAACTTCCCTGCCCACCTGCCCAATGGCCATATTGTACCTGCGCTGATCGCGGGCAATGTGGTGATCTTCAAGCCCAGTGAGAAAACGCCCGCCGTGGGCGAATTTCTGGTCAAATGTTTCCATCAGTCCGGGATTGACCCTGCGATTGTGCAATTGGCCATTGGCGGGCCTGATGAAGGCAAGGCACTGGTATCCCATCGCCAGATTGACGGTGTGCTGTTTACCGGCTCAGTTCAATCAGGTGTGGCAATCAACCGCGCACTGGCGACCAATCCAGCCAAGATTGTGGCTTTGGAAATGGGTGGCAACAACCCGATTGTGGTGATGGATACGCCCAAGCTGGCCGATGCCGCAGCCTTGATCGCGCAATCTGCCTTCACCACTGCCGGCCAGCGTTGCACCGCGGCGCGGCGGCTGGTTGTGCTGGACCACCTTTATGATCCACTGATGGAAGAAGTGCTGAAACTGACCGATCGGCTGATCGTGGACGAACCCTTTGCCGATCCTGCGCCATTCATGGGCCCAGTGATCGATAATGAAACAGCCGAATTACTGTCCAACAGCTTTCTTCACTTGGTCACCAATGGCGGCAAGGCGTTGAAACACATGAAACGTCCGCAAGCAGACAAGCCGTTTCTGACACCAGGTATTATTGACACAACAAATATGGCCGACCGCCCAGATATGGAACTGTTCGGGCCCATACTGCAAGTGATCCGGGTACCAGATTTCGATGCCGCGATTGTGGAGGCGAACAATACCCGTTTTGGCCTTTCCGCATCGCTGATTGGTGGCGGACCGCAGGATTTCAACCGTTTCTGGGCCCATGTGCGGGCCGGTATTATCAACTGGAACAAGCCCACCAATGGCGCATCATCTGCCGCCCCATTCGGCGGTGTGGGCCTGTCTGGCAATCACCGCCCGGCGGCCTTCTATGCGGCCGATTACTGCGCTTATCCGGTGGCAAGTACAGAGATGGACCAACCGCGGGCAAATATCGGCGTGGGGCTGAAATAAATTCACAGCAAATGTTGAAAGCGCCCCATACGCCTTGGCGCAGGGACGCTTTCCACGGCTTGGTGGGAGCCGTGCCAGGGTCAATGGTGGAATCGACCCAAGTCGGTAATGTCGTCAGTTCAGATTAGCGGCATCGTGTGTCGCTGCGGTCTATCGAGCGGCCCAATATCGCGCCGCCTGCTGCACCCAAAATGGCACCCAGCGTGCGGTCACCGCCACGTCCGGCCACTTCATGCCCGATCAGCGCGCCGACGCCTGCACCAATCAGCAAGCCGGTTGTGCCGTTTTCGCGGCGGCAATAATAGCGCCCGTCACGCCCGCGCCAAACACGCGTATCGCGATAGACTGGCTCTCCATAAGAACGGTAATGGTCGCGGTCGCGTCCATAATATCCGTCACGATAATGGTCATGTTTACGGTGCTTGCGCTTATGCTCAGCCTTCTGTTCATGCCAAACCTGCGACGTGCCATATGCGGTGGCGTGGCCCGGCGCAGCAGCGTGGGCTGCAGCCGAAACACTATTCGCCGCCATCGCAGGGCCAGTTCCGACCAGCGTCAAAGCCGCAGCAGTGCCCAGGGCAATTTGCTTCGCGATTGATGTACGCATCACACTTCTCCTCGCTTGCCACGGTGAATTCCGCGATTCGCGCTTCGTTATGTTCATGTTTAGAAGTTTTAACCTGAACAAATCGCAACGGCTGGTGCAGCTTTGTATTCAGGGAACATATGCGGCCTTGCATCCGCACTATGGCTGCTTGCACGGTCGCCATACCAGTACTAGGTGCGGCATCGCATGACACAGCCCGATAACACGCGCCAACCTTCCGGGCTGCCGGCTGCAATAGGTGCCTATACAATTTGGGGCATCCTGCCGCTCTATCTGCTTCTGGTTCAGAGCGTACCTGCGTTAGAATTTGTCGCCTGGCGGGTCTTCTTCACACTGCCCGTATGCTTTGTGATCATTACCTTTCGGCGCCAATATAAAGAATTGTTCGCCACCATATCCAACCGCAAGGCGATGTTGGTTCTCGTTGCCAGCAGCACCCTGATCGCTAGCAATTGGGTGATCTATATCTGGGCGATCCAGCGCGGCGAAATCTATGCTGCCAGCTTAGGCTATTACATCAACCCGCTGGCCAATGTGCTGCTCGGCACGATATTGCTGGGCGAACGGTTGACCCGCCTACAATGGTTGGCGGTGGCCATTGCCACAGCCGGGATTTCAGCCTTGCTTTCCGGTGCACTCACCACTTTGTGGATCAGCCTGGCATTAGCTTTAAGCTTTGGAAGCTACGGTATATTACGCAAACGCCTGGATGTTGGCGCAGTCCCCGGCCTGACTATCGAAACCCTGCTGCTGTTGCTGCCGTCCATAGCCATACTGGTGTTTTACGCGACAGGGCCGAACGGGACATCCATGGCCGTTTCATGGACATTGTCACTGTCAATCATGATAGGCGGCGTAATAACGGCGATCCCCCTGCTGATGTTCGCCATCGCTGCACGAAGAATGGATTATTCCACGCTCGGCTTCATCCAGTTCCTGGCACCCAGTCTCGTATTCATTCTGGGCCTGACATTGTTCGACCAGGAATTGCAAACATCGCAGATCGTCGCGTTCACGCTGATCTGGATAGCGATCGCAGTCTTTATATGGGATCAGCTCAAACGCCGCGGTGTGGAAGAAAAAGTCGTGTCAAAACCCCCTCCGCCAATCGACTAATCGAGCAGTTTCCAGCCCAGTGTTTCACCCGCATGGAATGGCACAATGATATTGCCCGATGCGTTGAGCGGCAATTCATCGGGCACAGTCACTTCGGTTCGTTCCAGCGTCACCTGCGCCTGATTGACTGGCAGGCCGTAGAATGCCGGGCCGTTGAGGGATGCAAATGCCTCAAACCTGTCCAGCGCACCTTCCTCGTCGAACACCGTGACATAGCTTTCCAGCGCATAGGGCGCGTTGAAAATGCCGGCACAGCCGCAGGCAGATTCCTTTGCCCCGCGCGTATGCGGCGCGCTGTCTGTACCCAGAAAGAATTTCGCATTGCCAGATACCGCCGCCTTGCGCAGGGCCAGACGGTGCTTTTCACGCTTGGCGACAGGCAAGCAATAGGCATGCGGGCGAATGCCGCCCACCAGCATGGCATTGCGATTGATATGGAGATGTTGCGGCGTGATGGTCGCGCTAACATTGTTGCCAGCAGAGATCACAAAATCGACCGCATCGGCCGTAGTGATATGTTCAAATACCAGTTTCAGGCTGGGGAACCGCTGGATCAACGGTTGCAAATGTCGTTCGATAAATTCCGCCTCCCGGTCGAACACATCCACATCGGCATCAGTCACTTCACCATGAACGCACAGCACTATGCCATCCCGCTCCATCCGTTCCAGTACGGGATAGAGATTGGCAAGATCACTGACGCCATGCGATGAATTGGTGGTGGCATTGGCAGGATAAAGTTTGGCCGCAGTGAATACGCCCGTCGCAGCACCGCGTGCCAATTCATCCGCATCGGTATTGTCGGTCAGATAGCAGGTCATCAGCGGGGTAAAATCTACCCCTTCAGGGACTGCCGCCAATATTCGATCGCGATAGGCGCTGGCGCTGGCCGTGTCGGTCACAGGCGGCACCAGATTGGGCATGACAATCGCTCTTGCAAACTGTCGCGCCGTATAAGCGACCACATCTTGCAGCATGGCGCCATCGCGCAAATGGACATGCCAATCATCAGGGCGGCGGATCGTCAGGCTTTGTATCATCACGCCGTGCCTTAGAAGCGTGCGCGTGATCTTTCCAGTCGGCAATCGCGCGGTTATTGGCTGTGCCGATGAAAATCGGATTCCTTACCTGTCCCGGCACCCATCCCGGATCACCCACCAGGCGCGAAGACGCCTACGAGCATGATTTCCAGGTCGATGCCATACGGCCCGAGCTGGAGAAGCTGGGCCATCATCTGGTGGAGATTGACTGGCGTGCCCCGGCTGAAACCTTTGCCGATATTGCGCTGGCAGTGGTGGGGACGCCGTGGGATTATCAGGATGACGAACCTGCATTTCTGGCAGCACTGCATGGCATTGAGCAGGCAGGTTGCCAGCTGTGCAATCCGACACAGGTAGTGCGCTGGAATTCGCGCAAGACATATTTGCGAGACCTTGAAGCACGCGGCGCGCAACTGATCCCAACCATATGGGTGGATGATCCGTCGGCAGATGACATTACCAACGCATTTGGAACCTTCGCCTGCGATCAGATTGTTGCCAAGCGGCAGGTAGGCGCAGGTGCACAGGGGCAATCAATCCATTCACGCAGGACAAGTGATCCTCAATGGCGCATGGACCGGCCCGCCATGCTGCAACCCTTCCTGCCTTCTGTGGTGGAAGAAGGGGAATATTCCTTCCTTTTTATCGATAGTGAATTATCGCATGCGCTGCTGAAACGCCCGATAGCGGGGGATTACCGCGTCCAATCGCTTTATGGTGGTACCGAAGTGGCAATCACGCCATCCGCTGCGGATCTTGCAGCGGCGCAATCAATCATGATGGCGCTGCCCTTCCCCACCCCTCTCTATGCCCGGATTGATATGGTGCGCGGGGATGATGGCGCGCTGTTACTGATGGAGGCAGAATTGATCGAACCCTATCTCTACCCACTGCAGGGGCCGAAATTGGGGCCAATGATGGCCGCCGCAATTGCGCGCCGGTTGGCGTAGTTTAAAATCGAAAGCGGCACAGCCACATAAATGCCGAGTGGTCAGGGCAAATATCAGGCAAGGGGATTGAATCCGGGCACCATATCGCCACTTTACCTATATGTCCGCCAGCCGTCTGTATTCCCGTGCCATTATCCGCCTCAGCCCTGAGGCAGATGGTGAAGATGTCGCCGCCTTTCTACAGGGGTTGGTCACGAATGACGTGACCGATCTTCTCCCAGTCTATGCGGCCCTTTTGAGCGCACAGGGCAAGACCATGTTCGACTTTATCGTCTGGCCTGCCGGCGATGGTGAATTACTTCTGGATTGCGAAGCGATCGCGGCAGAGGATCTGGTCAAACGCCTCTCACTCTATCGGCTACGCCGCAAGATCCGCATTGAACGTGATGACAGCGTTGCTGTCCATTGGGCAGGCCATATGGGCGATGGTGGCGCCCGTGACCCACGCCTGAGCAGCCTGGGCGAACGCTGGCTTTCCCCGGCACAGGACAGCGATGAAGCTGCCGATGATGCCTGGCTTAAACATCGTCTGTCACTGGGTGTGCCAGAAGGTACTGCAGAACTGGGCGATATCCTGTGGCTGGAAACCAATGCGGTGGAACTGCACGGCGTCAGCTTTACCAAGGGCTGTTACATAGGGCAGGAAAATACTGCGCGGATGAATTGGAGGCAAAAGGTCAATCGGCGGCTAGTGGTGGTCCCGCTCGACAAATCGGATGAGAAGCGCTGCAAGGCCGCCTATCCCGAACTGGGGCTGGCTATCGACCATTTGCGGGTTGAGGACATTGACCTGGACACAGCGCCCCAATGGCTGCGCGATAGCCTGATGTCAGAAAGCAAGGTTCAGGATTGATCCTGCGGACCGATTGACCGTTCCAACATTTCAGTCGCCCTTTCGCGCATTGCCTCACGCGACAGGCCCAGCGATTGAGCCAGTGGTGCCCCCATCAATGCATCGCCCAGCGCCAGCAGGACCAGTGTCAAGGTTTCGCGGTGCACACGCGTTGCCTCGCCACCGTGATGGGCAATCTCTTCGGGCGCAATCTCATCCACCAGATCGTGGATAGTCTCCACAATCGGGTCCAGCGCATCCTCATTCCCCGTCAGCAGCATCCAGCTGGCCAGCGCCCCTGCCCCGCCGCGATCAAACGCATCAAAGGTCAGATCCACCACCTGGCGCGGGCTGCCCTGCCCCGTACGACTGGCACGGATGGCATCGCCAATCGTGTTACACACACTATGTGCCAGATGTTCTGCCAGCGCCTTTTGCAGGCCCGAAGCTGAACCGAAATGGTGCAGCAGATTGGCATGGGTGCGCCCGATCCGCGCGGCCACAGCCTTTAACGTAACTGCCTGAGGTCCAGCCTCAATCAACAATTCGCGTGCGGCGGCCAGGGCGCTGCTACGTGATTCTTCGGGGGATAGACGCTTGCGACTTGCCATTTATTATTATGCCTAATAGAATCTTAACCCGTGACCGAGCTGAAAACCAAGGACGTAAAGGGCGCGCCCCTTTCCGACAAGCCCAGCAGCGCAGATGCCGATAGCGGCTTTATCGCGCAGCGCACAGCAACGCCTGATGAACACGCACTGATTGTGCGTGATCGCCGTTTTGATCGCAGTGCCATGGTGCCGCGCTGGTGGCATTCCAATGACCCGGTTGCGACAGCATGGTACAATTCAGTTTCAGCCAGCCTGCCGCGGGGCGAGGCATTCTTTATCGAAACTCTGCGCGATTTTCGTGATGATTTGCCCCCACGGCTTGCTGGTGAAATCAAGGCATTCGTTAATCAGGAAATCAACCACACGCGTGAACATGTCGCATTCAACCGTCTGGTCGCCGATCATGGATATAATGTTGAAAGCATTGACCAGGGCATCAAGGCCATGCTGGCTCTGGCCGAAGGCCGCCCGCGCGAATTCAACCTGGCGATTTCGCTGGCGCTGGAACATTTTGCCGCTGTCATCAGCCGCCAATTGCTGGTCAAACCCGAATATCTGGCAGGCGCTGATCCCGTGGCTGCCGATGTGTGGCGCTGGCACGCGACCGAAGAAATTGAGCACAAGGGCCTGATGTATGACGTGTGGCTGCATGCCACGCGCGATTGGGGTGCATGGAAACGGTACAAAACACGCGCCCTGATTGCCGCGCTGATCACTCGCAAATATTTCCGCAACCGCATCCGCGATGCGATCGGCCTGCTGGAACAGGATGGCTATAGCCATCGCAAGGCCAAATGGGCGCTATATCGCTTCCTGTGGCTGAAACCAGGCATGATGCGGCGTATGTTCTTTGAATGGGCAGAGATTCTGACGCCCCGTTTCCACCCGTGGAAGCGGGATGACCGTGCACTGATCCGCAAATTTGACAGCCCATATGCCGATGCAGTGATGCCAGCTGAATAGTTTTTCGCACTACTATTGACATTGATGTAAGTAATTGTCATTTTTGCCAGCGAAAACTGGATATTCACGGAGTCGTCGCTGTGAACGCACCGACCACAATTGATATTGATGCCGATTCAGCAGGCGGTTCAACGCCTGCCGATCTGGAAATTACCATTCGCGATGAACGCTTTAACCGTGGCACTAGCCCACGCCGCTGGTGGGCAGGCGACCCCTTTGGCACTGCCTGGCACAACTCGCTGTCGGCCACTTTCCCGCGTGGTGAGGCTCACTTCATCGAAGCGGTAAAGGCACACCGCGATGGTGCCCCGCCCAAGTTGGAGGCTGAAATCCGCGCATTTGTGAAGCAGGAAATCAACCACACACGCGAACATATTGCTTTTAACAAGCTGGCCGAAGCACACGGTTACGACATGAAGGCGATAGATGAACGTGTGGGCGAAATGCTGGCACTGACCAAGGATCGCCCCGTTATCCTCAACCTGGCCTCTACCATGGCGCTGGAACATTACACAGCCATGATGGCACATGAATTCCTGTCAAATCCGCGCCACTTCGATGGGGCTGACCCTGAAGTGCGGCAGATGTGGAAATGGCACTCGATCGAGGAGATCGAGCATAAAGGCGTTGCCTTTGACGTATGGAACCACGCCACGCGCGACTGGCCCAAGTTGAAACGCTGGAAGCTACGCAGCCTGATGATGCTGATCGTCACCAAGAATTTCTTCCAGAACCGCTGGGAAGATTCGATCGCACTGCTCGCCCAGGATGGAATAACAGGTTGGAAGGCGCGCTGGGGACTGTTCAAATATCTGGTGATCACACCAGGTGTTGTACGCCGCATATTCCCCGCATGGCTGGCCTTCTTCAAACCCGGCTTTCACCCATGGGATCACGATGATCGCGAACTGATCCAGCTTTACGATGGCGAATTCAAAGACGCGCTGCTGCCAGCTGAGTAATCCCCCCGGTCCGGCTTTGTGATGGCCGGAAATGACAAGCCCCGGCCCATCTAGACGGGGCCGGGGCTTTCTTGTTTGTTGTTGCAGGGCTCAGGCAGCTTGCTGCACAGGAATGTCTGCCTGTTCCAGGTCCAGCACATATTCCGCAGCCAATGCCTTTTCAGAACGGCCACAACTGAACCGCGCTGCAACCTTGCCAGTCGGTTTGAACCCCAGCTTTGCCAGCACCTTGCCCGATGCCGGATTATCCCGGAAATGGCTGGCGTTGATCAGTTTGTGACCAAGCATTCGGGCAATGCCAAGGACACCATGCGCGGCCTCTGTCGCATAACCACGCCCCCAGTATGGGCGTGCAATCCAATATCCCAGTTCAACACCATCGTCACAGGGATCAAGCCCGATGCAGCCTACCATAACCGCATCGCGTGCGCGTGTGACCAGAAAGCGCGGGTGCAGATGATCTTGCGGCAGTGCCACAAACTGCTGCGCATCATCAGGTCTGTATGGCCATGGCGCACGCGCCAGATTGCGAACGACACCCTCATCCGCGATCCCATTATGAACTGCCTGCCAATCCTCTGGCCAGGCGGGCCGCAAAAGCAGCCTTTCGCTGCGATGAAACATTCATTCTCTCCTCATCGCCCCGCAGTGCCAATAGGCACTATGCGTGACAGTAGCATTGCGGCGAAAGCAACTTTCGCCAGATCGTGAGGGAGAAACGACAAGAGGGAGATGGACCCCCTGTTACCAGGAAAGTCCCATCTCCCTCTTTGGCTGCCGGACTAAATCCGGCTGGGACCATCCTGATGGACGATCCCTTTATCGAACCGTCCGCTTATTCGGCTGCTTGCGCAATCATGTCGACTGACACGTATTTGCGGCCCAGCTTGCCTTTGTGGAATCGCACCACGCCTTCACCCAGCGCGAACAGGGTGTGATCCTTGCCCATGCCAACATTGGCGCCGGGATAGAATCTGGTGCCGCGCTGACGCACGATGATGTTGCCGCCGATCACGTCCTGACCGCCGAACTTCTTCACACCAAGGCGACGACCAGCTGAGTCGCGACCGTTACGCGATGAACCGCCTGCTTTTTTATGTGCCATGGTTCTTCAGTCCTTACTTCGTTTCGTCAGCCTTGGGCGCAGCCTTCTTGGCGGGCGCTTTTTTGGCAGGTGCTTTCTTGGCTGGCGCCTCGACTTCTGCATCAGCAGCCTTGGGCGCAGCTTCCTTCTTCGGAGCAGCAGCCTTCTTGCCTTCGCCAACGTCCGTGATGCGCAGCAGCGTCATCTGCTGGCGATGGCCGTTCTTGCGGCGATAGTTGTGGCGGCGACGCTTCTTGAAAACGAGAACCTTCTCGCTCTTGGCCTGTGCGATGATTTCCGCCGAAACGGTAACCTTCGAAGCATCAGCCAGCGATTCGCCTTCACCGGCGATCAGCACATCACCCAACGTCACAGTGTCGCCGGCTTCGCCAGCGAGCTTTTCGACTGCAATCTTGTCTCCAGCGGCAACCCGGTATTGTTTGCCGCCCGTGCGCACTACTGCGAACATGGTCGTAATACTCTCAATCTAAAGCTGTGCCGATGCCATCATGAAACCGGCGCGTCCGACTCTCCGCCATTGGCGGGGCCGGAAAGAAGCGTGCCGTTAAGGGAAAGGGCCGCCTAAGTCAACGCCGTACATACGCCTTTTTACATCGAACGATACTGGCGCGCACCGGGGGGCGTGCTAATAGCGTGGCAATGCGGATATCCATATTTCATCGGTACTGCGCCGGAATGCTGGCGACATTGGCTTTGGCAGGCTGTTCATCCGCCTCCCATAACTACCCCTCTCTCGCCATTCGCGATGCAGAACGGGTCTCTGGCACCTTTGCCGTGACACCAGGCACCGGTGATCAGCTCGGGCCTGCTCCGGCGTCACCAAATGTGCTCGAATCGCTTCCAGAACAGCTTGTTCTGTCACAAACCGCACATGACAGCTTTATGGGTCTGTCTGCAGAAGCAGAACGGCTGGTGCTGGCCGCACAAGGTACTGATACAGACAGCAATGCATGGGCCGCCGCACAAATTGCGCTGGCGCAGCTCGAATCGCAACGCAGCCAGTCTGCAATCGCATTAGCCACTCTGGACTTGCATTATGCCGATGCTTCTTTGGGTTTTACGGCGCGTGAAGAAATTGACGCCGTGCGAAGCCAGGTTTTGAGCACGCTTAGGCAAGAGGATGAAGTGCTGGCGCGTCTGCGCTCCGCGATGCCCGATTGATCTGATTTACAAAAAATAGGCGCGGGGTCGGATTTCCGACCCCGCGCAACCTGCTGGCACCCTTCCGGGAAGGAACGGGGCATAGTTTTGCGGCTATCGTCACCACCGCAAAGCCCCGCGGCAGCACGGGTGCATGCAAGATGAGTAAGCTTATGATGACAGAAAAACTGGGCCGCCTTGATACAAGTCAAGGAACCAAATTTATTTTTCCCATCGTTCGCGATCGCTAAAATCCTGTTCGCGCGGCTCAATCCAATGCCAGCCATCGCCACGCTGTTCGCGCTTCCAGAACCAGGCCGCACTTTTGAGGTGATCCATGCAGAAATCGACCGCATCGATTGCGTCGCGCCGGTGAGTTGCCGCAGCAGAGACCACCACAATCGGTTCTCCGGGCAGAATCACACCGATTCGATGGACCATCAGCAGCCCCATAAGATTAAACCGTGCAAAGGCGTGGTCTGCCAGATCGTGCATGCCCGGCAGGGTCAGCGGTTCATAATGCGTCAGCTCCAGCGCCTGCACATCCGTCTCACCCCGCACTTCACCGACAAAGGTACAAACGCCGCCAAGCCCTGGATTGGCCTGTGTGAACGGGCCAATCAGCGTGCCTGGATTGAAAGCACGGTCAATCAGGCGGATATCACGCATCGGCACTGTTTCAGCCCCCGCTGACAGGCGGCAGCAGTGCGATCTCATCACCATCGCGTGCGATCAACGCGGTTTTATCTGCCAGCACAGCGCCATTCAGTGCAAGCTTGGTCCTGTCTGCAAGCGCGGCCTCTGCAATCGCTGTGTTGAGATGATCTTCCATCAGAGCGAGCAGATCTGGCCAGTTGATTGCGCCGGAAGTCAAAGCGCATTCACATTCCGCACGGCCCGCCAGGTCAGCCAGCTTTCCCAGAAAAACCAGAGTGATCATCCGCCCGTTACCGACATATGGCGCGGCTGCGCCGGGGCCGCACCTCGACGCGAAATATCGAAATGATGGCGCTCCGGCTTGATCCGCATTGCTTCATTCAGCGCACTTTCCAACTGTGCATCTGGGTCATCGGATCGCAATGCGCCGCGCAGATCCACCCGCTCCCCACCGCCCAGACAGGGATAAAGCTGACCTGTCGCCGTCACGCGGATGCGGTTGCAGCCTTCGCAGAAATTGCTGGTGAGCGGGGTGATGAAGCCCAGCTTCCCGCCAGTTTCTTCTACCTTCACATAGCGCGCAGGGCCGCCAGTCGTTTCGCTGAGTGGGCTCAGCGTCCAGCGTCGCTCAAGCTGCGCACGCACATCCGACAGCGGCAGATAATGATCGACGCGGTCGCCATCCACCTCGCCCAACGGCATCACCTCTATCAGGGTCAGAGCGTGCCCCTGCCCATGCGCCCATTCGATCAGCGCAGGAATTTCGTCCTGATTGAGGTCTTTCAGCGCCACAGCGTTGAGCTTGACCTTCAGCCCTGCTGTTTTGGCCGCCGTAATCCCTTCCAGCACCTGCGGCAGGGCATCCCGGCGGGATAATTGCGTAAACATGTCACGATCAAGCGTATCGAGCGAGACATTCACCCGCCGCATGCCCGCCGCAAACAAGCTATCGGCATGTTCAGCCAGCTGGGTGGCATTGGTGGTCAGCGTCAGCTCCTCCAGCCCATCACCCAGATGGCGGCCCAGCGCGCGCACCAGTTCCATTATGTCACGCCGTACCAGCGGCTCACCACCGGTCAGGCGAATCTTGCTGACCCCGCGGGCAATGAAACCGAGCGACAATTTGTACAATTCTTCCAGGCTCAGTACTTCACGCCGCGGCAAAAACTGCATCCGTTCTGGCATACAATAGGAACAGCGCAGATCGCAGCGATCGGTCACCGACAGTCGCAGATAGGATATGCGGCGCTGAAACCCATCAACCAGCGGCGCTGATTTTTTCATCGGCGCAATGATATCTCTAACCCTAGACATGGCTGGGAATATACTGCCCTGTCACTCCGGGTGAAGACCCTAAATAGGATATTATGTCAGCCAAACAGGCATCGTTGCTTCCCGCCACCACATTGACGCGCGCGGGCGCATGGGCCCGGGCCAGATCACGCGCCAATGCGCGGCGCCAGTCATCATGATCTTGCAAGGCGGTCGGCAGGGCAATGACGAGAGATGTCGCCCCGTCAGCCAGTATCTGCCGTGCCTGCGCTAGATAGGTTTCGAAGAAATGCGCAGCCGCCTCCAGCGGGACTTCGGGTAGTTCACCCACCTGCAAAACCTCTTGCCCCGCGCTCACTTGCGCTCCCGATGCAGGGTAATGCCAATTTTCTCATCACGTTCGGCAATGGCCAGCTTCACGATCTTGACCGTGACCGCCTCTACCCGTGCATCTTGCACAAACAGCGTTTGGCAAATATGGTCAGCCACCGCCTCTATCAGTTTGAAATGCACCCCCGGCGGCAAGGCATCTGACGCAGCAAATTTCAGATCCATGTAATTCTTGCTGGCATCCAGCGGCGTATCAGGTGCGTAGTGTTCGGCCACCTTCATGCGCGCCTGCACCGTAAAACGCAGCGGCTGCGGCTTACCAGTTTCTTCCGAATAAATGCCGGTCAGCACGTCATGCTCAAAATCGGCAATTTCAAGAATCAGCGAATCACTCATGCTCTGCGCCTTAGCCTGAATTGGACCAGCGCGCGAAAATCGCAGTGGGTAGCAGGCGGCCCTCAGGGCCATTTTCCTGCACTGCCAGATCGCCATGTTCGATAGTACCGGGCAGATCGGCGAACAATTCCTGCACCAGCCCGGCAAGCGCCAGGCTGCTCATGCGCACGGCGTAGACGGTGAGGAACAGGAAGCGGCTGTTTTTATCCAGCAGTTGGCGGCAATCCGCCAGCAGGCCGGGCAGGCTTTCTTCCAACCGCCAGGTTTCATTCTTCGGCCCACGCCCGAATTTGGGCGGGTCAAGAATGATCCCGTCATAGCGATTGCCGCGTCGCACTTCGCGCGCGGTAAACTTGGCTGCATCATCCACCAGCCAGCGGATCGGGCGATCTTCCATGCCAGAAAGCGTCGCATTTTCGCGCGCCTGGCCAACTGATTTCTTGCTGGCATCAACATGGGTGACGCGGCCGTGCTGACTCAACGCAAGCGAGCCCACCCCTGTATAGCCGAAAAGGTTGAGCGTTTCGGCATCAGTCATGTCTCCCAGCTGTGCGCGCATCCATTGCCATACCGGCGCCATGTCGGGGAAGAATTGCAGGTGACGGAACGGAGTCGGCAGGGCGGTAAAACGCGCCTCCTCCCAGCTCAGCCCCCACCCCTGTACGGGCACATCTGGCGCAAGCGTCCAACGCCCCCCGCCATCCTCATCCGAACCGGGAATGAACTCTCCATCCGCCTGCCAATCAGGCAGGCGCGGACTCCACATCGCCTGCGGTTCGGGCCGGATAAAGCTGTAAGGGCCAAAGCTTTCCAGCTTGCGGCCATGCCCGCTATCTATCAGGCGATAGGCATCCCAGCCCTCGCCCACCATCAACAACGGATCACGAATCAGCTGGGTCATCAGCCTGCCGGGCTAGCGTGTTCGGCCACGAAATCGCGCACCGCCTCATATGTGCCGGGCAGTTCCACCAACGCCTCCTCGCGCGCGAATAGATCGCCCACGCGGGTAGGCAGTGCCGGACGCAGGCCAGTGGCACGTTCCACTGCATCCGGGAATTTTGCCGGATGCGCGGTGGCCAGCGTGACCATGGGAATGGTTGGGTCCAGATCGCTCTGCAGCGCGGCATGCAGGCCCACGGCGGTGTGTGGATCGATCACCTCACCCGCATGATCATGCGCCCAACGCAGGGCTCGCGACATCTCATCCCCATCTGCCCGCGCACTGGTGAACAGGCGCGATGCGCCTTCACGCTGGGCATTGGTGAGGCGCATGGCCCGATCCTGCTCAAAGCTACGCATCTGTTCACCCAACGCCGCGCCATCGCGACCGCCACAATCGAACAGCAGCCGTTCAAAATTGGAACTGACCTGAATATCCATGCTGGGCGTGGCTGTGGGCGTGACCGTTCCGGTTGAATAATCACCTTCTGACAGTGCACGGTGTAGAATATCGTTCACATTGGTGGCGACGATCAGCTGCGCGATCGGCAGACCCATCTTTTCTGCCACATAGCCTGCAAAAACATCGCCAAAATTTCCGGTCGGCACGCTGAAGGCGACCTGTCGATGCGGCGCGCCCAATTGCACGCCCACTGCGAAGTAATAGACCACCTGCGCCATCAACCGCGCCCAGTTGATTGAATTGACAGCGCCGATATTGAAACGCCCGGTCATATCGGCATCGCCAAACATGCGCTTCACCATGGCCTGCGCATCGTCAAAGCTGCCATCAATGGCGATATTGTACACATTGGGTGCACGCACCGTGGTCATCTGGCGTCGCTGGACATCGCTCACGCGCCCTTTGGGGTGGAGCATGAAAATGTCGATCCCCTCACGTCCTGCAACAGCGTCAATCGCGGCGGAGCCGGTATCGCCACTGGTCGCGCCAATAATGGTTAGGGTGGATTTGCGGCGGCTAAGGAATGTTTCAAACAGCAGGCCCAGCAATTGCAGAGCCACATCCTTGAAAGCCAGTGTTGGGCCATGGAACAATTCCAGCAGCCATTGCCGTTCGTTAAGCTGGACCAGCGGCGTCACCGCATCATGCGCAAAGCGACCATAGGCGGCCTGGCACAATCCACGCAGCTCGTCCTCACTCAAGCTGCCAGCCACAAATGGCGCCATCACCCGCACAGCAAGTTCGGCATAGGGCAGACCAGCCATTGCCGCGATCTCGCTTTCTGTAAAGCGCGGCCATTCAGCAGGCAGATACAGCCCGCCATCCCCCGCCAGACCAGCCAGAGTGACACCTTCGAAATCGAGCGTGGGCGCAGCGCCCCGTGTAGAGATATATTCCATCGCGCGAAGGCGGTTAGACGCGCGCGCGCCGGAGAGCAAGCAAGCTCAGCTTTCCGGGGTTCAATCCTGTTCTTTGATGCGCTTTTGCAGCGCCAATGCGTAGATAACCAGCGCGGTCAGCGCAAAGAAGAACCACTGCATGGCGTAAGACATATGGTTATTGGGCAGGTCGCCGGGATCTGGGCGTGACATGTCCTGCAATCCCGCCACAGCCGGGCTGGCGACAAGGCGCGGTCCGGGCGCGATGAAGCCACCCACTTCGCCGCCACCAAAGCTGATCGCATCGGGGTTTTGCGACCAGCCCAGCACCACTGGCGCAATGGTACCAGACGGCAGGCGACATTGCGCCACATGCACCCAACCCGGCGCATCACTGGTGCTGCGGCCAGCGCGCGCCTCTATACCCTCGACCCGGGCACAGACTACGCGCGTATGGCGATACAGGCGTTGTTCCGCCTGATCTACGCTGATCGGCCAATCCACATCAGATGACATGCGGCTGGCCTGCGCATAATGCGCCAGAAGCGCCTCTTTCTGCCCGGCCCGGTCCAGCTGCCACACACCCAGTGCCACCATTACAGCAACAGCAACGGCAACCAGCAGTGTGGGCAGGATCGGCAATTGGCGCAGTGTCACAGCTCGCGGCTACCCGCCTCGCGCGCTTTGTTGCGATATTCGGAAATCAGCAAAGCAGCCTTGGACACGCGCAGACCCCAGAGCACAGCCACTGTCGTGATTGGCAGCCAGATCAGCGCATGCACCCACAGCGGTGGATGGAATGCTGAATCGAGCCACAGCGCCAGCCCGGTGATAATCGCGCCGATAATCAAAGTCAGAAACGCCGCCGGGCCATCACCCACATTGAAGCGCGTCAGATCAAGCGAACAGACACGGCAGCGATCGGCAAACTTCACCACGCCGGAAAACAGCGTGCGGCTGCCGCATTTGGGGCACAAACCGAAAAGGGCAGCCTGGCCAATGCCGGGCTGCCCCTTGTCAGTATCAGGTGTTTCAGCCGTCACGATCAGTGAACCGGTGCACCCCAACCGCCCCAGACATATACTGCGACGAACAGGAACAGCCACACCACGTCAACGAAGTGCCAATACCACGCAGCCGCTTCGAAACCGAAATGCTGGCGCGGGGTGAAGTGCCCCTTATAGGTGCGGATCAGGCACACGATCAGGAAGATGGTGCCGACCAGAACGTGGAAGCCGTGGAAACCGGTGGCCATGTAGAAGGCCGAGCCATAGGTGTTTTCACCAAAGGCAAAGGGGGCCACGGCGTATTCATATGCCTGGATCGAAGTGAACAGTGCGCCCAGCAGGATGGTGGCCCACAGACCCTTCTTCAGGCCTTCACGATCACCATGGATCAACGAATGGTGTGCCCATGTAACCGTGGTACCCGAACACAGCAGGATCAGCGTGTTGAGCAGCGGCAGTTCGAAGGCATTCAGCACTTCCAGCCCCTTGGGCGGCCATTGCGAAATCGCAGCTGCGCCGTCCTGGCCGAACAGACTGGTGGTTACGCCTTCCACAACCTCAATTGGCTGTGGGAAGAGCGAGAAGTCAAAGAAACTCCAGAACCAGCCGACGAAGAACATCACTTCCGAAGCGATGAACAGGATCATGCCGTAACGCAGGTGCAGCTGCACCACTGGGGTGTGGTCGCCCTGCTGCGCTTCCTTCACGATGTTCGAAAACCAGCTGAAGAAAGTGGCTATCAGGCCCGCAATGCCCAGGCCCAGAATGATCTGCCAGCCAGACATTTCGTGCATGAAGAACACCATGCCCGTGGTAAAGACCAGGCCCGACAAGGCACCAATCAGCGGCCAAATATCGGGTTCCAGAATGTGATAGTCGTGATTTTTGGTACCAGCCATGAATCAATCCCGTCGTGTTATGCGATCGCCCTTAATGCCCCAATCGGCGCGGGTCCAGAGGGTTAGGAGCCTTCATCCTTTGCCCGGTGGAAAGTGTAGCTGAGCGTGATCTGTTCAACGCCCTTCATATTCTCGTCATCCAATGCAGCAGGGTCGACATAATAGAGCACTGGCATGTGCACTTCCTGTCCCGGTTGCAGCGTCTGTTCGGTAAAACAGAAACATTGGATCTTGTTGAAATAGGCACCGGCCTGTTCCGGCTCGACATTGAATGTCGCCGTGCCGGTAATCGGTTCATTGCTATTATTGCGCGCGAAATAGGTTGCCATGTCACGGACACCGATCTGCACGGTATCGGTCGTCTGGTCTGGACGGAAAGTCCAGGGCATGTCGCCCGAGGTCGTGGCATCAAACCGGATCGATATGGTTTTGCCGCCGATGCTTTGTGCAGCTTTCGCCGCTGCATCAGCTTCGCCCTCTGTGGCACGCTGCGTAGTCCCGGCAAATCCAGTCACACGGCAAAACAAATTGTAGAGCGGCACCGCAGCATAGCCCAGGCCAAGCATGGCCAGCGCCCCAAGAATGGCCAATATGCCAGTACGAAGGTTTTTCTGGTCAAGTGTAACGCTGTTCACCCGGTCAATCCCCCATGCGAACTATGGTAATTGCGTAGAACAATACGACGAAGAACGCCAAGACCAGTCCCAGCGCGATATTGCGGCCTTTCTGGCGGCGGCGGATTTCGGTTTCTTCTTCAGGCGTCATCACAACCACCCCTGTGTATAGGCCACACGGTCAACCACCAAGGCGCCGAACAGTGCGAACAGATAAATTATTGAGTAGGCGAATAACCGTTTTTCCGGTTTCATCGCATCATCCAAAGCTGCCGTGCGTAGACCAACCGGAATGGCCAGCGCGATAAAGACTGCTGTCAGCCCCAGTGCGGCGGCAAAATAGATTATGCCCATTCCGCCCCACAGGAACGGGGCCATGGCGATTGGCGCAAGCAAGAAGCTGTAGACCAATATTTGCTGACGGGTCACCTTTTCGCCCGCGACCACCGGCAGCATGGGAATGCCAACCTTGGCATAATCAGTCTTCACAAACAGCGCGAGCGCCCAGAAATGCGGCGGCGTCCACATAAAGATGATCGCAAACAGCAGCACCGGCATCAGGGTAATGTCACCCGTCACCGCGACCCAGCCAATCATGGGCGGGAAGGCGCCAGCGCCGCCACCGATCACGATATTCTGCGGTGTGCGCGGTTTCAGCCAGATGGTGTAGATAACCGCATAATAAACGATGGAAATTGCCAGAATAGTGGCAGCCAGCCAGCCCACGGCCAAGCCCATCACGATGACCGATGCAAAGGACAAGGTGATCCCAAAATCGCGCGCATCCGTGCGCTGCATCCGTCCGGCGGGCAAAGGCCGCGCGGCAGTGCGCTTCATCCCTGCGTCCAGGTCTGCTTCCCACCATTGGTTTAGCGCAGCAGCACCACCTGCACCCAGCGCGATGCACAGGATAGCGGTAAAGCCGATCACCGGATGGATGTGTCCAGGTGCCGCCAGCAGGCCGCACAGACCGGTAAAGATCACCAGGCTCATCACGCGCGGTTTCGTCAACGCAAAGAAATCACGCCAGTCGGCGGGCATGCTTTGTGCGTTGATCGTCATGGCTTGGCTAAGTTCAGACTTCACCAGTTTCATTTTCCAAAAATGGAGGGCGCACCTTGCGGCACGCCCCCCGGTTTCAGCTTGCATGCCCCCATTTACCGGGAGGGCTTGAGGTTCAGGCGCTTAGCCCGAACCCGCCAGCATCAATGATGGGCTTCATCCTTAATAACCGGCAGCGTTTCAAACTGGTGGAACGGCGGCGGGCTGGACAGGGTCCATTCCAGCGTCGTTGCACCTTCACCCCAGGGATTGGCAGGTGCCTTCTTGCCTGCAACGAAGGCGTAGATGATGTTCGCGAAGAACAGCACCATCGATGCAGCCATGATCATATAACCAATCGAAGCAACTTCATTCCATTGGGCATAGGCCGGTGTGAAATCGGGGTAACGGCGTGGCATGCCGTCCAGGCCCAGGAAGTGCATCGGGAAGAAGATCACGTTCACACCAATGAAGAACACCCAGAAGTGCAGGTGGCTGAGCAGTTCGGAATGCATCCGGCCGCTCATCTTCGGGAACCAGTAATAGAAACCGGCGAACATTGAGAACACGGCACCCATCGACAGCACATAGTGGAAGTGCGCGACCACGAAATAGGTGTCATGCACATAATCGTCGATACCGCCATTGGCGAGATAAACGCCCGTCACACCACCAACGGTGAACAGGAAGATCATGCCAATCGCCCATACCATGGGTGACTTGAACTCGATCGATCCGCCCCACATCGTGGCGATCCAGCTGAAAATCTTCACACCGGTCGGAACCGCGATGACCATGGTGGCTGCAGTGAAATACATCTTCGTATTCACGTCCAGACCCACGGTGTACATGTGGTGCGCCCAGACGATGAAGCCGACCACGCCAATCGCGACCATTGCGTAAGCCATGCCGAGATAACCGAACACCGGCTTGCGGCTGAAGGTCGAGATGATCTGGCTGATCATGCCGAAGCCTGGCAGGATCATGATGTAAACTTCAGGGTGACCGAAGAACCAGAACAGGTGCTGGTACAGGATCGGGTCACCACCGCCGGCTGGATCGAAGAAAGTCGTGCCGAAATTACGATCAGTCAGCAGCATGGTGATGGCAGCGGCCAGCACCGGCAGCGCCAGCAACAGCAGGAATGCAGTGACCAGCACCGACCACACGAACAGCGGCATTTTATGCAGGGTCATACCCGGCGCACGCATGTTGAAGATGGTGGTGATGAAGTTGGTTGCACCCAGGATCGAACCTGCGCCCGCAAGGTGGAGCGAGAAGATCGCGAAATCGACGGCTGGTCCGGTGGAACCAGTGGTTGAAAGCGGCGCATAAACCGTCCAGCCCGTGCCCGCACCCATGCCGGTGCCGCCTGGCACAAACATGGAGAAGAGCAGGCTGAAGAAGCCCGCCACCGTCAACCAGAAAGAGATATTGTTCATGCGCGGGAAGGCCATATCCGGCGCACCGATCATGATCGGGACGAACCAGTTACCAAAACCGCCAATCATGGCCGGCATGACCATGAAGAACACCATGATCAGGCCGTGCGCCGTGATCAACACGTTCCAGTGATGCAGCGCCGCATCCAGATTTTCCGGGCCGACACCGACCATGAAAATCGCCTGATTCAGGATCTGGATACCCGGCTGCGCCAGTTCGGCACGCATGATGCCGGAAATGCCGCCACCCACGATCCCCGCGATAATCGAGAAGATCAGGTAGAGTGTGCCGATATCCTTGTGATTGGTCGACATGAACCAGCGGGCGAAAAAGCCCGGCTTGTGATCCGCATCATGTGCGTGATCATCGGTATGAGTGTCGAAACCTTCTGCGGTAGTGGCCATGTTTCAATTACTCTCAGACTTGGATTTCGTTCAGGCTTCATCTGCATCAGCAGCGGCATCTTCGCCGGCTGCATCTGCAGCAGGTGCGGCTTCTTCAGCAGCGCCAACATTGCCGCCCTGTTCCAGCACCCATGCTTCCCACTGTTCACGTGGCAGCGCCTCAATCGCGATGGGCATAAAACCATGGCGTGCACCACACAGTTCAGAACACTGGCCATAGTATACGCCGGGTTCTTCAATGAACATCTGCTTTTCATTCAAACGGCCCGGAACTGCATCCAGCTTGAACCACAGTGAAGGCACTGCGAATGAATGGATGACGTCTGCCGCCACAGTCTGAATACGCAGCGGCGTACCAGCAGGAACAACCATGCGGTTATCAACGGCCAGTTGCGGCGGTTCACCATTTGCCAGCGCGTCAGCTTCAGGCAGCATGTTGGAAATCACTTCAAAACCGCCATTGTCGGGGTAGGTATAGCCCCAATACCACTGATAGCCGGTGACCTTGATCGTCACGGCATCTTCAGGTGGCGATTCGTACTGCTTGGCCAGAAGGCTGATCGAAGGAATGGCAATTGCCACCAGGATCAGCACCGGAACCAGCGTCCACACCACTTCGATCAGCGTGTTATGCGCAGTCTTAGAAGGAACCGGATTGGCGCGCTTGTTAAAGCGGATCATTACATAAACCAGCAGCAGCAGCACAAAGGCGCTGATGATGATCATTATCCACCATAGCGCATTATGCAGCTTCACGGCGGTGTGACCGATGGGGGAAAACTGTTCCTGCACATCGGTTGCGCCAGCAATCGGCATGCCCTTGCCCTCAGTCGGGGCCATTGGGGTGTAACCCGCGGTGGTGACCGCATCATCTGCGACAGTGGCTTCTGCAGCAGGGTCGGCAGCTGCCGCTTCCTGCGCAAATACCACGCGCGGTGCAATTGCGATCAACAGCGCAATGGCAAGGGTTGCAAGGAGAATATGTGCCCGTTTCAGGCTAAGACCAAGTGTCATCAGTCCGACGCTTTCCAGTTCGTTCATGTCTGCGCTGCCCCCAGCCATTCCGAAAAAACCGGTGACGCAGCATATACCCCCCCGGCATAGGCCAGGATTTGGGGGCCTATAGGCGCGCTTGCCCGTCGCCTCAAGCGCTTCTAGGGAGAAATTTGTCGATGGCATTTCGCCGCGCTTAACAATTCACCCAAGTTTAATGGAATTATCACGCTATGACCGATGAAGAAGTCCTGTCCGAATTTCGCGCCAGCGGGGCGCTGCTCGAAGGACACTTCAAGCTTTCATCAGGGCGGCACAGCGCCCATTACCTGCAATGTGCCCGTGTATTGATGAACCCCGAACGCGCCGGAAGACTGGCGCTGGCAATGGCCCAGAAGCTCCCCAGAGAGATTCGCAATCAGATAGATGTGGTCGTATCGCCAGCCATGGGCGGAATCATTATTGGTCATGAAATGGGCCGCGCATTGGGCAAGGATGCACTGTTTCTGGAACGGCCTGACGGAGTATTTCACCTTCGCAGGGGATTTGCGCTGGAACCTGGCGCCAAGGTTTTGATGGTGGAAGATGTTGTCACCACCGGGCTTTCGAGTCGCGAGGCGATTGAAGCCGTGGCCCGCGAAGGCGGCGAGGTAATCGCCGAAGTAGCCCTGGTCGACCGATCATTGGGCGAAGCCGATCTGGGTGTGCCCTTATTCCCACTGATCGAAATCACCTTCCCTAGCTATGCCGAAGATGAGATTCCGCCTGAACTTGCTGCCGTACCTGTAACAAAGCCCGGGAGCCGCAGCTAGAATGAGTACCCGCCTGCCCCAGCAAAAACTACGACTCGGCGTAAACATCGATCATGTCGCCACCATTCGCAATGCACGCGGCGGCGACCACCCTGATCCAGTGCGTGCAGCAGAAATCGTGGCAAGCGTTGGCGGTGATGGCATCACAGCGCATCTGCGTGAGGACAGGCGGCATATCCGCGATGAAGACCTTGCGCGTATTCAGGCGGCGACCGATCTGCCGCTCAATCTGGAAATGGCCGCGACCGAAGAAATGCTGGAGATCGCGCTCCGCCACAAACCGCATGCAGCATGCATCGTGCCGGAAAAACGTGAAGAACGCACGACAGAGGGCGGATTGGACGCTGCCGGACTGCACAACCAGATTGTCCCCATTTGTACTCGGCTGGCTGATGCGGGGATTCGCGTATCTTTGTTCATCGAAGCAAGCGAACGCCAGCTGGATGCGGCGCGGCGATTGGGCGCACCAGTGGTGGAATTCCACACTGGGGAATATGCCCATGCCCATCTTGATGGCGATGCAGACAAAACCGCCCGCGAGTTGGAGCGCATTGCCAACATGGCGCGTTTGGCGGCAGAAATGGGAATAGAACCCCATGCAGGCCACGGGCTGACATACGAAAATGTGCAACCCATTGCCGCGATTCCTGAACTCGCCGAACTTAATATAGGCCACTATCTGGTTGGCGAAGCAGTATTCGTAGGGCTGGAATCTGCCGTGCGCCGCATGCGCGAACTGATGGATCAGGTACGATGATCATCGGTCTGGGCAGCGATCTCTGCAATATAGAGCGCATCGCCAATTCGCTCGAACGCTATGGCGAACGATTTGAACAGCGGGTATTCACAGAGATCGAGATGTCAAAGGCAAGGCGGCGGCCCTTCACCATCGCTGGCACCTATGCGAAGCGATTCGCCGCCAAGGAAGCTTTCAGCAAGGCGGTGGGTACTGGCTTCAGGCGCGGTGTCTTCATGAAGGACATAGGTGTAGTCAACGCACCCAGCGGTGCCCCGACACTGGCATTGACTGGTGGTGCCGCAATCCGGCTTGCGGAATTGCTGCCGGCAGGCCATGAGGCCGTTATTCATCTCACCCTCACCGATGACCATCCATGGGCACAGGCCTTCGTTGTAATCGAGGCACGACCCCAATGAGCAGCATGACCGGCACAGAACACGTGGAAAACAACAAGCAGGACAAGGCCAAGGAAAAGGTCAACTGGTTTGCGGAGATTCGCGGACTTTTGCTGATGTTGTTGGCCGTACTCGGCTTTCACAGTCTGGTGGCGAAACCATTCTACATCCCGTCCACCTCCATGATGCCCACACTCTATGTCGGGGATCGGCTGGTGGTCAGCAAATATCCCTATGGTTGGTCATGGGCTTCTGCCAGCTTTCACCTTTTACCGCGTGGTGATTGGCGCATCTGGCCTGCCACACCGCAATATGGCGATATCGTGATCCCGGTACATCCTGAACGGGACGAGGATTATATCAAGCGCGTGGTTGCCCTGCCGGGTGACCGTATTGCTGTGCGTGGCGGGCAGATTATCCTGAACGGCAAACCCGTGCTGCAGGAAGTTGTACCCCCCGTGCGTGTTCCTGTGGAAGCCGATCTGCTTTGCGAAGGTCATCCCTGCCTCAGCGCCTTTGATGCCTATCGCGTCAAAACAGAGAGTGGCCAGCAATTCTTCGAACCGCCGACCTATCGGGAAACACTGCCCAATGGGGCGAGCTATCTGATCATTGATCATCGCACACAAACGCTGGACGATTACGATGAAATCACTGTCCCCGATGATGCAGTGTTTGTGATGGGTGACAATCGTGATCATTCTGCGGACAGCCGGGCTGATGTGTGGGACCGTGGATTGGGCGGCCCTGTCCCGCTTGCAAATATTGGCGGAAGGGCGGAATTCATCACCTTCTCATTAGACGGATCGACAACAATAAATCCTGTCAGCTGGTTCACAAGCTTGCGTCCTGATCGCGCCTGGACCACTTTGCGACCTGCGATTGCCGAAGGAATAGAGCAGGATGAGCGAGAATGACAAAGGGGTTCAACCCGCTGCACCTCCGCCCCCAATAATGCGGCGCCCAAATGAAGCGATAGGTCCCTCTCCAACCCGGATCGGGAATGATGCGTTACGTTTAGAGGCTGGACGCGCAGCTGTTTGGGCGGCGGTCATCGGTCTGGTCATACTGGCAATCTATATCTCCAACGCATTGCTGGTGATCTTTGGCGCCATGGTTTTCGGCGCCATGATAGATGGCGGCGCGCGGCTGATTGGCCGGGTATTGAAAATCGGGCGTGGCTGGTGCGTGGCCCTGGTTCTGATGCTGACCGTGCTTTTCTTCATCTGGCTGGGTTTCTTTGCCGGATCGCAGATTTCGCGTGAGGCGGCTGAATTACCCGCTATTCTGAACGAACAGCTGGTACGCCTGTTCAGCTGGATGCGGGCGCAGGGTTTTGAAATAGAGGTTGCCGATCTGAAGGGGCTGGCTGGCTCTATTGGAAGCGGCGTTGGCACCGTGACCAAGGCAATAGGTGGCATTTTCGGCAGTCTGGCCACTATGCTGATGATCATAATTATCGGCATCTATCTGGCGATCGATCCGAATCTGTATGAACGCGGCGTGGCATGGATGGTGCCCGAACATCGTCGGGAAGCCTTTTATGACACGATCAGCCACCAGGCATTCACCATGCGTCGCCTGCTGGCCGGGCGACTGGTTGGCATGATTGCGGAAGGTATTTTTACCTGGGCCCTGCTGGCAATTTATGGCGTGCCTATGGCAGCCCTGCTGGGACTGTTGACCGGCCTGCTGGCCTTCATCCCCAATATCGGTGCAATCATATCTGGCGTGCTAATGGTGCTGGTGGGTTTTTCCGGCGGCACCGAAATGGGACTCTACACCATCTTCGTCTATTTCCTGGTCCAAAATTTCGATGGCTACGTTCTGGTTCCCCTGATCGCCAAGAAAACGGTGGACCTGGCACCTGCGCTGGTGCTGTCCGCCCAGCTGATCTTTGGCGTTTTGTTCGGCCTGTTGGGGCTGGCCCTGGCCGATCCGCTGCTGGCCATGATCAAGGTTGGGCTGGAACGCCGCTCTGCCCGGCTGGATGAAAGCGATAATCTGTCACGAGAGACAACATAGAATGGCGCGCAAATTTCTCTACATTATTGCCGGGCTGATTGTGCTGGTGATTGCCGGCATGCTGGTCCTGCGCATCTGGTCAAAAGAACTGGCGGCACTTGCCTTTGTGCCTTCCACCGAATTCGTCGAACAAAAGCCGATGGATACCAACGCCTATCAAGATCCGGCGATGTGGTTTTCCCGTCCTGGCATCGGGCTGGAAGATCCGGCACGATGGCAACCGGCCTATAGCGGCGATGAACGCAGCCAGACCGTTTCAGCAGACGCAACTTCCGCACCTTTTGCAGTCTTTTTCGTTCATCCGACCAGCTACCTTGAACGCACGCAATGGAACGCCCCGATTGGCGATGCAGAATCGGATCGTGTGACGCAAATATATCTGCGCGGAATGGCCAGCCCATTTAATGGGGCGAGCGAGATCTGGGCACCACGTTACCGCCAGGCAACGCTGGGCGCATTCATGACGGATAAGGCAGAAGCACAAAAGGCAATCGACGCGGCCTATACTGACGTCGAACATGCGTTCGATTTCTTCTTGTCCTCTATTGATGCCGATACACCGATCGTTCTTGCGGGGCACAGCCAAGGGTCGCTTCATCTGATGCGGCTGTTGAAAGACAGGGTCGCTGGAACAGAACTCGCCCCGCGGATTGCCGCCGCCTATCTGATTGGATGGCCCGTTTCTGTTGAACATGACCTGCCTGCGATGGGTCTGCCAGCCTGTGCCACCGCGCAGCAGGCGGGATGCATCCTCAGCTGGTCCAGCTTTGCCGAACCAGCCGACCCATCCGCAGTGATCGAAACCTATGCTGCCTCCATCGGCTTTGACGGTGTGAAGCGCGGTACAAGCGCCATATTATGTACCAACCCGCTAACGGGCAGCATCGGTGCAGCGGCAAAGGCTGATATGAATCTGGGCACATTGGTCCCTGATGGGGATCTCAGCAAGGGCGCACTCGTCCGCCAATCGGTTCCAGCTCGTTGTGATGATCGTGGCTTATTGCTGATTGGCGATCCGCCGGAAATGGGCAGCTATGTGCTGCCGGGCAATAATTACCATGTTTATGATATCCCCTTGTTCTGGGCAAACACGCAGGCGGATGTCGCACGCCGGGTGGGGGCATGGGCGATCAAGGACTGATTACAGACAGCGCCATAGATATGCGCGCCGCCCTGCCTGATGGTGGGGCGTTGCTGGGCATTGATTTGGGCACAAAGACCATCGGCATAGCCACCTGCGATGCGGGCTGGCGCTTTGCCACGTCTGGTAAGACGCTTGGGCGCGGCAAATGGGGCCGTGACCGTGAGGCAATCGGCCAGATCGTCAGTCAACGCACCATAGTTGGGATCGTGATTGGCCTGCCACGTAATATGGATGGCAGCGAAGGCCCGCGGTGCCAGGCCTGTCGCGCTTATGCCCGCAATTTGGCTGAATCCTTCGCCCTGCCTGTGCTGTTATGGGATGAACGCTGGTCAACCCAAAGTGCAGAAGCAGCGATGATCGGTCAGGATATGAGCCGCGCCAAACGCGCCGAAAAGATTGATAGCCATGCAGCCGCCGTTATCCTGCAAGGCGCGATTGATGCACTGACAGGCAACGCGTTCTAAGGCGCTCTTGAACTTCAAGCTGGTGCAAGCTGCAGTCTGTGCCGTTTTGCTTCCATCTGAACCATTACACTGCCTGATTGTTCAGCCTGGCGCCACAGATCATCCCGTTCGGCCAGATCATCCAGCAGCAAAGCGCGCGCTTCAAAACTGGCAAGTCTGATCCTGTCACTGGGATGGGTACGGCCAAAATTTTCTGCCAGATCGCTGGCGTTCTGATGACCTGTGGCAACAGCCAGACGCATGAAAACCTCTGTCGCATTCGGGCTAAGTACCCGCGTCACTTCGCCTTTTTTTGTATCAAAGCCATATTGATCATACCATTTCTGCACCGGGTCGACATGCATGATGTTAAGCGAGACAGACAGGCTTTCCGCCGGGATCTGGCTGTGCACGTCCTGATGCGCGCGATAGTGCATCAGCTTGCCTTGTCCCAATGCGGTGCGCTCAATAAAGCGCAGCCCCGGCCTCTCGCCTGCATATCCGGCAACCGAAGCATAATCATATTCATAATAATCGCTGCGATAACCCGGCCCTAGGTAGCCGCTGGTGAGAAAAGAGAAATTGTGGTCATGCGGCACCCCATAGACGAAGCTTTTGGCACCACTGGCCTGATAGCAGTGATCGTGTTCAGATGGCCAGATATTGGCGCGCAGAAACACATCATTACGCATTGGGCTTAACACGATGGCCTGCGGGCCATATCCGCTATCTGCTGCAGTAGTGCGAAACTGGTCTTTTAGCCGATCAATCAACAAATCGCCCAGGAATGTGCGGTTATTATTGAGTTTGCGCAGCCACAGCGCATTTTGCGCCACACTGTGATCGCAGTTCGGGTCAAAACCATTTTGCGCCACAGCCTCTATGCAATCCTCTAGAGAACAGGATTCTTCTGAAATTGCCTCTATCAAGCAGGGCATCGGTTTTTCTCCTGTCCTCTTAGCTGTGGGTAAGCATCCAGCAGTTGCCCACACACTTTCGATGCATGGGGCGCCAAAGGGTCAACGCTATCCGCCGCAACCTCAGACAATCTTTCAAAACCGCTGCCAGTTTCAAGCGCGAGCGCATGTCGCATTGCCTCCCACCTCAACTGACTGGCCCCGGTTTTAGACAAAGCCAACATTGCAGGTACGGCATCTTTGCGCCCCATGGCCCCCAGCACCGCCATTGCCATTTCGCATTGGCTTTCATTTTTGCGCGCGCAGGCCTGATGGATCAGAGCCCCGTCAGCCAAACGATAATCGCACGCCGGGCGCGGGTCATTGGGCAGGCGCTGCAATTGCAACATCAGCAATCGCCCTTTCACGCCTGTGATCTCACGCCCATATTGGCGCGACGGCAGGCGAATTTGATGCCCTGGCAAAAGTTCTATGGTCTGCCGGTCGATCCGCACGGAATCATGCGCGACATCTGCCTTGTGATACAATTGCGCCCGCCCCCTTCCAGCCAGCACAATTTCGTGCTGCTCACGATCTGCGAAATGGGCATTTTGCGGCGGAAGAATATTCGATCTTTCTTCATAGCAGACCAGATACAGCACGGCGTTGCCTGATGTGGCAATCTGCATGGTCGAAAAGCCTGCTGAATAACTGTGACTGAATGGAATCTGGGCAAATGGGTGATCCTGCATAACGGACAGGAAATGATCCGCCCAACATAGGGTCAGATTTCGCGCGGCTTCGCCCTCTTCCATCAGTCGGTGCAGGCCAGGCAGGTCAGCGATGGGCTGGCCCGCAGCATATCGTGCCAAATCGATGGCCAACGTTTGGATCTGTGGCAAACTGTGCCATTTTGCAGAGGCAATCTGCATGGCATCCTTTGTGCGGCGTTGCGCAGCCGGATTGCTACGCAACGCCATCAATGACTTATCTATCCGCATGGCAGAGGCATCACACCAGATTTTCTGGCGGAACCGTTTCGTAGACATAGACCATGACTGCTACGACCTTGTCATCATAGGTGCCGGCAACCTGACTGATGCTGCCGTAAATGCCATTGGCCACATCAAGACCAGGCAATGCAGATAGATCGATTTTTGGAATGTTCATGAGTTAGGTCTCCCGTTACTAAAACGCGGACCCATTGCCCGCGCATCGGAAGATTGGACGGGTTCTTCGATAGAAAAAAATTAAAAGCCTGTAATATTATGTCAGGAAAAGATGAAATAAAGAAATGATTAAACATGATTCTTCCTTCCAGCCTCGTGAGATATGCGATCTCGTTTGCAGGGTTGGTCACTCCAGCTGGTTGGGGATCCAATATTACAATCATGGCGATGACTGGGTGGAGCTGGAGCTTCCATGGCGTGAAGATTTGTTGGGGGATGAAGACCGCCACGTAATGGCAACAGGCCCCATCATCAGCCTGCTGGATATGGCCAGTGGCATGGCCATCTGGACCAAAAGACAAGCTTTTATGCCTGTGGCGACTCTAGATCTGAGGGTTGATTACCAGCGCCCTTCTGGTGATCGCATGCCTGTTCGCGCGCGAGTGGAGTGTTACCGTGATACACGTTCAGCCGCTTTTGTACGCGGCATGGCCTATGACAGGGATATTGATGATCCTGTGGCCACAATGGCTGGTGTATTCATGAATGTGGGAAGCGCGGGCAACAGTGGCCGTAAATAACAAAATTGTCCTGTCCCCTTACGCCCGCGCGTTGGGCATTGAAGTGGCTGACTTTGAAGACAGAATACCTGTGATGAAGGTCAGTTTTGGCGGGTCTGTTGAAGGCCGTCCGCAATATTTCCATGGTGGGGCAACCAGTGGCTTGCTGGAAACTGCCGCCTATACAGCCTTGCGTTTACGCCTGGATGAAGAAGGAAGGCACCCGGTTTTCAAGCCGATCAATATCACAGTTCAATTCCTGTCCGGCGGCAGATCAGAGCCTGCATTTGCCAAGGCACGGATCACACGTTTGGGCGCGCGCAATGCCAATGTCTCGGTTGAGGCATGGCAATCAGACCGCGACCGACCGATCGCCAGTGCAGTGATGAACATACTGCTGGTTGAGGAATCTGATCAGCGCGATTGACCCTATTGGGCAGGCGCCACATCCAGCCCGTCTTCTGTCAGCCTGATTTCAATAGGCATACCATCCACCTGAGTGGAAACAGTCACTTCCCCTTCTCGGATATTCAGTGTCGATCCGTCTTCCCCCAAGGGAATATTTTCCAGCTCAGGTATGTCGAGCGGCTGGATCGGACCTTCCGGATCGGGCATTTGCGCTGGTTCGGATTTGACAGGAACCTTCAATGCCGCGCTCATGAAATCGCGCCAGATACGCGCGGGCAGTCCTCCTCCGCTGATACCGTTGAGTGGCGAATTGTCATCATTGCCCACCCAGACCCCCACCACCAGATCTTGCGCATAACCAACAAACAGCGCGTCGCGGTGGTCCTGCGTCGTGCCTGTCTTGCCGTAATTGGCAACGGAAAGTGACGCAGCACGCCCGGTGCCGCGGTTGATTGCTGCGCGCAATAATTGTTCCATTTCCTTATGCGTGCTTCCAGACAGGCTGTGCTTGCCATCCAGAAGGCGGGCGACCCAACCTTTTTCCTCTTGCGGGAAGGCATGGGCTTCCACAGGATATCGATTGCCTGCCACACCTGCATAGGCTGATGTCAGCTCAAGCAATGTCATCGTGGAAGTGCCCAATGCCAAACTTTGATCACCTTCTGGCAAATCAGATGTCACACCCAGGCCACGTGCAGTCCTTATCACGGCCTTACTGCCGATCTTACCCAGCAGGCGTACTGCCGCCACATTACTGGATCGAGCGAATCCTTCCTCCAGCGTAATCGTGTCCGAATAACTGTTCCCAGAATTGCGCGGGCGATAACTACCCTCCGTAATCGGGCGATTGTCGATCAGATCATCGGGCTCCATCCCAGCTTGTAAAGCGGCCAGATAAACAAACAGCTTGAAGGTCGATCCCGGCTGGCGGTGCGCTTGCGTCGCGCGGTTAAAGGGTGACCGCGCATAATCACGCCCGCCGATCATTGCCACGACTTCTCCATTAGGTCGCATTGCCACCAGTGCGACCTGCGCCTTGCCCAGTCCGGAACGCGAAACAACTCTGCTAGCGATCCCTTGCAACCTTGCATCCAACGTGGTGGTGATCGTCTGCTTGGCATAACTGCGCTCTGCCAGTTTGCGCGCTATCGGCAGCGCCCAATCGGCAAAATAGGTGCCTGTGGGGACATTATTGCGAGCGCGCACATCAAGTCGCGGTATGCGCATGGCTTGTGCCTCAGCCTCTGTCAGGTAACCGGCAGCCACCATAGACTGCACCACCACCTTCATACGGTCGCGCGCTGCCTGGTAATCATTGGTGGGGGCAAGGCGTGATGGTGCTTTGAGTAGTCCAGCCAGCATGGCAGCCTGTTCAGGCCGCAACTTTTCTGGCTGGCGATAGAAATAATGCAGGCTGGCGGCCCGCAGGCCATATTGATTGTCCCCGAAATAGGCATTTGAGAGATAGCGTTCCAGAATCTCATCCTTGCTCAGCCAAGCCTCAAGCCAGAATGCGATCAACATTTCGCGCGCCTTGCGCGTCAAAGTCTGTTCGGGGGTTAGGAAGGTGAATTTGGCAAGCTGCTGAGTGATGGTGCTGCCGCCCTGCGTCGATCCGCCCGTGGCATTGGACCATGCGGCACGCGCCAATCCGCGCGGGTCGATACCCCAATGATCATAGAAACGCCGGTCCTCGATTGCCAAAAACGGTTCGATTACATGGGCTGGCAGCTTGGCAACCTCAACCGGTTCCTCCACCACGGCCCCACTGCGCGCAATCGGGGTCCCGTCTGATGCAACCAAGGTAATCTGCGGCGGCGCAATGGGTTCCAGCGACTTGCTGAGTGGTGCAGTTATCGCCAGCCAGGCCACCAGCAGTATGAAGATCAACAACAAAGCGCCCAGCCCGCGCGCGAACCAGCGCCTCTTGCTCGCCTGCCACCAGCTGGGTTTTTCACCCTCTATGGGGTTGGATGCAGCCCATTCATCGGGTTTTCTTTGCCAGAAACGCCAGCTGCGCCTGCTGCTTGGCGATTTGTCATCCATGTCGAAGCGACGATCAAATGCGTCGAGTGCGCTGCCATAGGGGTCTTGCACCGAATAGAACCCAGCCGATTTGCGCCTGCGCCCATTCCATGTTGGCCTGCTGCTGTTTGATTTGCTGCGTAACCACGAAAACATCGTCGCTGTATTACCTTATTAACACAGCTGGCGCCAGCAAAATCGGCTGTCAGATGCGATACTGCTTAAATGACGAGCTTGCCCACTCCACTGGGCAGATCTTCACCAAACACACGCTGATAATATTCGGAAATCAACACCCGTTCAGCCTCGTCGCATTTGTTGAGGAAGGACAGGCGGAAACCGAAGCCAGGTGAATTGAAGATTTCCGAATTCTGCGCCCAGGTCATCACTGTACGCGGGCTCATGACAGTAGAGATATCGCCATTCATAAAGCCTTGTCGCGTCAGATCAGCCACCTTCACCATTTTGGCGATGGTGGCCGGGTCAGTTTCCGGGCTCTTGCTCTTGACGATTGCCTCTTCAACCTCTGGTTCCAGATAGTTCAGCTGCACCACAATATTCCAGCGGTCCATCTGCGCCTGGTTGATAGCCTGCGTGCCATGATACAGCCCGCTGGTATCGCCCAGACCCACCGTATTGGCGGTTGAGAACAGGCGGAAATACTTATGCGGCGTGATGACCTTGTTCTGGTCCAGCAGTGTCAACCGCCCTTCCGTTTCCAGCACACGCTGGATCACGAACATTACGTCAGGGCGCGCTGCATCATATTCGTCAAAGGTCAGCGCCACGGCGTGTTGCAGCGCCCAGGGAAGAATACCTTCCTTGAATTCTGTAACCTGCAAACCATCACGCAGCACAATGGCATCACGCCCAACCAGATCGATACGGCTGATATGCGCATCCAGGTTCACACGGACACTGGGCCAGTTCAGCCGCGCCGCCACCTGCTCAATATGTGTCGATTTACCCGTACCGTGATAGCCCTGCACCATCACGCGGCGGTTATGGGCAAAGCCGGCCAGGATCGCCAAGGTAGTATCCGGATCAAATACATATGTCTTGTCGACATCGGGCACACGTTCGTCTGCAAGGCTGAAGGCTGGCACCTGCCAGTCAACATCGATGCCAAACATATCGCGCACATCGACAGTGGTGTCAGGTTCGGCAATCAGAGTATTGGCTGTGCCGTCATATTCGGTGGACATCAGGTTCGTCATATCGCCTGCACGCGTAGCCGCGTGGGCGCGCGGCTGCAAGAAGCCATGCAACGGAAATTTAACCTGCCCACAAAAGCAGCGCAAAATACAACCAGCCAGCAACCCCTTCCTCACGCGAATTCAGAACAACGGCACGCTAAGTTTGGACAAGTAAAGCGGTTCAATCCCGATGAAAGGCGGCTGCGGCATGCACAAAATTGCCGGTTGGAATGCGGGGGCTCAAAAAAATCAAGGATAGAAAGCCCAGTAAGTATCTTGTAAAATTGTCTGTTTTCAAGCATCGGTCAAACAACCTACCAATAGGTAGATTTTCGCTTTTACTTGCCTTCATATATTCAACCTACTAGAAGGTAGGAGATATGGATACACAAGTGCGCCTGTTGGACCTCGCAGAAGCAGCAATGCGCCGCCACGGCTATGGTGGCTTCAGCTATGCTGACATTGCGCGCGATGCAGGGATACGAAAAGCCAGTATCCATCACCACTTCCCGGCAAAATCCGATTTGGGCCTGGCTGTGCTGGACAGATATTCTGACCGGCACCTGACAATGCTGGCTGACGTCCGCATTACCAGCCGTTTGGGAGGTCAAGCTTTGACCCGGGCCATCGAATTCTATCGGGATGCCATGGGAACGGGTGATGATCTGTGCCTGCTGACCGCATTGGCAAATGATGCCAACGCCCTGTCCCCTGCGATGCGTGATATGTTGGCCCGTGCCACATTGGCCACCGCCAACTGCTTTGAAGAACTTTTGCTGACCGGGCGCAAGGATATGAGCATATCGGTTGCAGGTGATCCGGCGGTCGAGGCAACATCGATCCTGGCACTGCTGAATGGCGCACAATTGCTGGCACGTGCTGCGCGTGACATCACCATGTTCGATCGCGCCATCCAGCCGATCCAGACACGAATTTCACGGCGCTAGAATGTGCCAACCAATTAACGCGCGGAACTACGCGATCGCAGAGCATTTTCTCAACAACTGATACGCCTCCACCACCTTGCCCAGTCGTGCTTCAAACTTGCGATCTCCGCCATTGCGATCGGGGTGGTAGCGCCGCACCAATTCAGAATACCGCTGCCGTAACCGCTGCCGATCTGTATCAAGCCCTAACCCCATGGTCTCAAGAGCGCGCGCCTCATCCTGGCTGAACCGGGCACCCCCAGTTCCTTTGGCCATCGCCATTTCAGCTTCTCGCTGGGCGCGGCTTTTTATGCCATTGGCCCGGGCAGAAATGGCATCCAAAGGATCGTCGAAATCGGCCCAGCGTGGCATGCCATCAACGCCTGCTGTTGGCCTGAAACTGGGGCTTTCCGTGCGCCAACCCGCCCCTGGTGCCTGAGCGGCGTTGATTTCATCAGCACTCATCCCAGCGAACCAGTCATAACCGGTATTGAATTCGCGCACATGTTCCAGACAGAACCAGCGATAATCGCCCGGCCCATCAAACCCATGGCCACGCCCGCCCGGAGCGCGAAATTCACCTGGCGCATCACAAGCAGGGTTTTCGCAAACCCGATCACTCACTTCAAATCTGCCATGAAATCTCGATTGTGACATGCGACATAAAGGATGGGCATGGACAAGGAGAAAGTGAACCCCCAAAACCAGACATTATGACCGGACCTATTGCACAGGAAATCGAATCGTTGCTGCGTCACGCCTTCAGCCCCACCCGGTTGGAGGTTATCAATGACAGCGCACGCCACCATGGCCATGCAGGTGATGATGGCAGTGGAGAATCACATTTCACCGTTGAGATAGAAGCGCCCGCTTTTGCTGGCATGAACCGCCTGGCCCGCCAACGCGCGGTTAATGCGGCACTGGGAGACATTCCTGGAAACCGGGTCCATGCCCTGGCCATCCGCGCCAGCGCGCCCGGAGAATAGCATGATCGAACAGATTTTAACGCCCACAACGCATGATTTGGGTCAATTCAATGTACGGCGGGCAATACCCGCCCGTGAACGCACCATGGTTGGACCTTTCATATTCGTCGATCAGTTCGGCCCGGCCCAGCTTGATATTGGGAGCGCAATGGATGTGCGGCCGCATCCGCATATCAATCTGGCAACCGTCACTTGGCTGTTCGACGGCGAATATGCCGGCGCGATAGAACATCGTGACAGCCTGGGCAGTTTCTCAACGATCCGCCCCGGACAAGTGAACCTGATGACTGCGGGCAGCGGCATTGTGCATTCCGAACGCTCTCCCGCTGACGAAAGAGCCGTGGGGCCCAAACTTTATGGCATGCAGACCTGGCTGGCGTTGCCCGATGGGCAGGAAGAGATTGATCCAAGCTTTCAAGCGGTCACCAACCTGCCAATCGTGGAAGATAGTTGCGCCAAAGCGATCGTGATCATGGGAGAGTTATGGGGCAAACGCGCCAGCACCACGACACATGCTGACACGATTTATGCAGAAATCATGCTCGCCCCCGGCGGATCCATGCCCATTGATGCCAATGCTGATGAACGCGCCTTGATGCTGGTGGGCGGTGAAGCAAGCATAGATAGCAATCCGCTCGGCCTTTATGAATTGACCATTCTTGCCCCCGGTTCAGCCATGATGCTGTCATCCACATCAGGCGGACGCGTGATGCTGCTTGGTGGCGAGGCATTCACTACTAAACGTTATGTCTGGTGGAATTTCGTCAGTTCCAGCCGCGATCGCATCAAACAAGCGCGCGAGGATTGGCGCGAAGGGCGCTTCCCCAAAGTGCCTGGTGATGAGCAGGAATTTATCCCCCTGCCCGACCAACCCAAAACAATCAGCTATCCCGAAGCAGACAAGTAATTCTGTTAGGGATAGGAGGAGAGAGCATGGAACAACAACGTGTTACGCTGGCCAGTGGTATCGAGCTGGACGTGGTGGATGTTGGGCCGCGCAATGCCCCTGCGCTTATTTTCCTGCATGGTTTCCCGGAAAGCCACCGCACATGGCGCCACCAGATCGCGCATTTTAGCGACCGCTTCCGATGCATCGCGCCCGATCAGCGCGGCTATCGCGGTTCATCCAAGCCGCAAGAGGTGGACGCCTATACGCCAGATAAGCTGGTAGGCGATGTGTTTGCCCTGGCTGATGCGCTGGGGATCGATAAATTCACCATAGTGGGGCACGATTGGGGCGGAGCCATCGCCTGGGGCGTCGCCTATTGGGGGCAGGCCAATGGCCGGGTTACCCGCGCCATCATCGCCAATGCCCCGCATCCGGCAATCTTCCAGAAACTGCTCTATCTTGACCCGCATCAGCGCGAAAGCAGCCAATATATGCGCGCCTTTCGCGACCCGGCCAATGATGATCTGGTGCGCGAACATGGGCTGGTTGGCCTGCTGCTGAAGGCGGTGAAATGGGACCGGCCATCGAATATGGAACAGGAAGAACGCGACGCGTTAATGCAGGATTGGCAGAACCGCGATGCAGCCTTTGGCATGCTGAACTGGTATCGCGCCAGCCCAATTGACGTGCCCGATATGGACGCCCCATTTGCCATTTCTGATGGCTGGACACCGCCCCCGCTGCCCCCACTGACTGTGCCCACTCTGGTGGTCTGGGCTACGGATGATCTGGCTTTGCCCAAGCAGAACACGCAAGGCATGAGCGACATAATCAGCGACTTCACCCTGGTTGAAGTGCCCGATTGCGGCCATTTTGTGCCATGGGAAGCGCCAGAGGCGGTCAATGCGGCAATGAATGAATTTCTGGCTCGAACCGCTCTTGATTAGTCACCCAGCCATTCCACCCATGCACCGTGTGGATGGGCATTGGCCAGGATCACTGGTTTTTCCCCGCCAGGCCAGTAACGCAGCGACAATTCATGGCGGAATGTTTCGCGGTTGGTTTCCAGCTGCATCCAGGCAAGCGGGCACTCATCGCTCGCCCGCGCGGCAGCATTTCCCATCACCTGCTCAATCCGCTTTTGCTGATCAGCAGGAATATATTGCCACACAATGGAATGGAACAATACGCGGGTAGTGCCTGCCATCTGTGAGCGCGACAAGGCATCCTCGACAAATTCCGCCGCATCTTGCCGAACCACATCGGGCGGTGAAAGTGCTGCAAGCTGCGCCGCTGCATCGATCCGTGCCATGCGCTCATGTGCTTCAGGCCAGACATAGCTTTTCAGGCGCAATGCTGCATCGGGATCGCTCAAATCAACAGGCGCGATATCACAACCGCGAATCGATGTAATTTCAAACACTTGCGCAGACGGTGGATCACCGCGCCATTCGGGCACTATGTGCATTGGGCTATCCGCAGGGCCGAAATGCACCCCACCCAGATCATAGAAATAGCGGTCCATCATCGTATTGATGCCTGCACTGGCACCCAGTTCCAGCATTTCGAAACGCGGCACCACACGGCCAGCCAGCCATGCCAAACCGGCAATAAAACTGGAAGATCGCCCCGCCTCATTGGTCTGTGGCGGCCCATCAAGCCAGGGCAACAGGCGATGATCATATTTCTCGACCAGATCGCAAACTATCGCATCCACACTCGCTTGATCGGTCAAGCGACGGGCATAGACTTCCTCGAGCCGTCGATCCTCGCCAGTCAGCACCAGATTGTGCAACCCGCCATGGATGCGCAAGGGCATAGCATCCTTGATCACCGCGCCTTGCCATGCGGCGACACGCCTGCCTGTCGCAGTCTTGCCATCCAGCAGAGCCAAAACGCCACGGATCACACGTGCAGTGCCACCTGCCCCAGCCTTTTCTGCGTGATCCGCCTGCCAATGAATGCCTTCGCGGATTGAGGAAATATCCATCACAGCGCCAGTCTGATCGGCTTCATGCAGCGTTTCCTTGCCCAATATGATTGCCCTTTCCCGCGAGTGCCCCTATCTGCGCCGCCATGCCAAACGACGTGCTCACTTTCGCCATTCCCAAGGGACGCATTCTGGATGAAGCGTTGCCCGTTATGGCGCGTGCCGGCGTGGTGCCGGAAGATGCCTTTTACGACAAGAGCAACCGCGCACTCAGCTTCGCAACGACGCGCCCCGATATGCGGCTGATCCGTGTACGCGCCTTCGATGTTGCCACCTTTGTGGCGCATGGTGCGGCGCAGGTGGGTATTGTTGGATCAGACGTGATTGAGGAATTCAATTACGCCGATCTCTATGCCCCAGTTGATCTGGATATCGGCCATTGCCGCCTTTCCGTGGCGGTGCCTGCACGCGATGCTGGCGATAGCAACGGTGTAAGCCATCTGCGCGTTGCCACCAAATATCCCAACCTGACCCGCCGTTATTTCGAGGGGCAAGGTATTCAGGCCGAATGCGTCAAGCTGAACGGTGCGATGGAACTTGCCCCATCCTTGGGCTTGGCCGGCCGCATCGTTGACCTGGTGTCGACAGGCCGCACATTGAAGGACAATGGGCTGGTCGAAACCGACACGATCGTTCAGATTTCCGCCCGCTTGATCGTCAACCGCGCAGCGTTGAAAACTGATCCGCGCGTGGCCGAACTGGTTGCTGCTTTCCGGGCCGAAACTGAAAAGCGAGTAGAAATCTAATGCAATTGCTGTCGATCAGCGATGCAGATTTTGCTGAGAAATTCGCGCGGATCGTGAATGATCGACGCGAAAATGACGGCGATGTCGCTGGTCAGGTGACCGAAATCCTTCGCAATGTGAAGGCTCGCGGCGATGTAGCACTAGTTGAATACTCAGCAAAATTTGATGGCCACGTGCTGGCCGATGATGCGGATTGGGTCATCGCAGCTGATGCCTGCCGCGCGGCCTACGATGCGTTGGAACCGTGTCTGCGCGATGCGCTGGAACTCGCCGCGACGCGTATCCGCGCCTATCACGCGGACCAACTGCCCAAGGATCGAGATTTCACAGATGATGCGGGCGTGCGACAGGGCGCAATCTGGCGCGCCGTGGATGCCGCCGGGCTTTATGTTCCAGGTGGCCGCGCCGCCTATCCCAGTTCGCTGTTAATGAATGCCATCCCGGCCAAGGTAGCAGGGGTGGAACGTCTGGTGGTCGTTACCCCCACGCCGCAGGGCAAGACCAATCCTCTAGTGCTGGCCGCAGCGCATATCGCTGGCGTGGACGAAATCTGGCGTGTCGGCGGGGCGCAAGCCGTGGGCGCGCTGGCCTATGGTACGGATAAGATTGCACCAGTCGATGTCATCACCGGCCCCGGTAATGCCTGGGTGGCAGAGGCAAAGCGCCAGCTTTACGGCGTGGTCGGCATCGATATGGTCGCTGGCCCCAGCGAAATTCTGGTGATCGCTGACGGACAAAACGACCCGGAGTGGACCGCCGCAGATTTGCTGAGCCAGGCGGAGCATGATCCTGTCGCGCAATCAATCCTGATCACCGATGATGGAGATTTCGCCGCGCGCGTTATTGCCGCTGTAGAGGCGCAACTGGCTGAACTGGCGACCGGCACAACCGCCAGCGCCAGCTGGAATGATTATGGCGTGGTGATTGTGGTGGATGATCTGGACCAGTCGATAGCCCTAGCCAATCAGCTGGCGGCAGAGCATATCGAACTGGCCGTGGCCGATCCCGAACCCTTCCTGCGCGCTATCAAACATGCGGGTAGCGTGTTTTTGGGCCGCATGACGCCAGAGGCGGTGGGCGATTATGTCGCCGGGCCCAACCATGTTTTGCCAACAGGCCGTCGCGCACGGTTCGCCAGTGGCCTTTCCGTGCTCGATTTCATGAAACGCACAAGTTTCATCGCACTGGACGATGTGGCATTGGGTCATATCGGCCCTGCTGCTGTAGCGCTTGCCCATGCAGAGGGGCTGCCTGCCCATGCCAAATCCGTTGAATTGAGGCTCAAATGAACGCTCCCCGCTCGCAGGCCCGCTCTGCCGCGCGCCTTGCCGCTGTTCAGGCACTGTATCAGCAACAGATGGAAGGCACTGCGCTCACCAAGCTGCTTAACGAATTTCACCAGCACCGCCTTGGCCAGGAGGTGGATGACGAGCAATATGCCGATGCGGAGGTCGATTTCTTTGACGATGTCGTAAGCGGTGTGGATGCTCGACGCGCGGAAATCGATGCGCTGCTGGTTGGCAAACTGGCAGAAGGGTGGACCCTGGCCCGGTTGGATAAGGCCATGCTGCAGATATTGCGCGCGGGAACCTATGAATTGCTCGCCCGTGCAGATGTCCCTACCCCTGCCGTGATCAATGAATATGTCGATGTAGCCAAGGCTTTCTTCGATGATCGTGAGGCGAAATTCGTCAATGGCATTCTGGATGCCGTGGCAAAGGATGCACGCTGAGCGGCGAATCTGCCTTTATTGACAGCCTGCGGGCCCTGGCCACGCATCCTGCTGCGCGCGGGCTGGATGATGATTGTGCCGTGCTGGAACTTGGCGGTGAAACGCTGATCCTGACGCATGACATGATGGCAGAGGGCACGCATTACCTCCCAGGTGCAGATATGGCGGATGTCGCCTGGAAACTTGTGGCAGTGAACCTGTCAGACCTGGCAGCCAAGGGTGCACAGCCGCTGGGCGTTCTAATCGGCTATTCGCTTGGCGAAGGCGATGGTCGCTTTCTGTCTGGTTTGCGTGATGTGCTGAATGAATTTGACGTCCCCCTGCTGGGCGGTGACACTGTCCGCATCAAGGGTCCGCGTAGCATGGGCCTGACAGCTATCGGCAAAGCAACTTATATCCCTGTGCCAGACCGCCGTGGCGCAAAACCCGGCGATGTGATCTATGCCACTGGAGTGATGGGCCGCGCGATGTTGGGCTTTGAAGGTTTAATGGAGCATACTGCCACCTATAATCGCCCGACCCCACTGCTGGACGAAGGGCAGGCACTTGCCCCCCATGTCAGCGCCATGATGGATATTTCCGACGGGCTGCTGCTCGACAGCTGGCGATTGGCGAAGGCCAGCGATGTTTCAATTGCGCTCGACAGTGCCGCCATACCGGTTGCCGATCCGGCCCGGCACAATGATTGTTTGCGCTGGGGCGATGATTATCAATTGCTGTTCACCGCAGCGCCCGGCACGCCCATTCCCGTTGCCGCAACACAGATCGGCATGGTCGAAGTGGCTGGACCTTCTCCACTGTGCCTTGATGGGGCATGGCTCGGGGACACTTCAGGGCTGGGATATCAACACTGATTCATGATCTTGACTGGTTTGGAAGCATTTCATCCGAAACTGTCAACACTTGGCCTCTTGTAACCGAAACCCTTCCCTTATAGCCTGTTCGTCTGACCATTTCGCCCATGCAGGTGGAATGGCGGCCCACGTTTTTAAGAGAGGGGATTTTTCGTGGACCTAGTTCAAATATCAATTTTGCTGGGATTGCTGGCCATCGTGTATGGCTTTGTCACCAGCCGCCAGGTTCTGGGCGCAAGCGCCGGGACCGCAAAGATGCAGGAAATCGCTGCAGCCATTCAGGAAGGCGCACAGGCTTATCTGAAACGCCAATATACAACCATCGCCATGGTTGGCGTGGTCGTGGCCATATTGGTGGGGGTTTTCCTTGGTCCGATTTCAGCCACCGGCTTTGTGATTGGGGCAATCCTTTCGGGTGTAGCGGGCTTTATCGGGATGAATATCTCGGTCCGTTCCAATGTTCGTACCGCTGCCGCCGCTGAAAAGGGGCTGCAAGAAGGGCTGACACTGGCCTTCCGCGCCGGTGCCATCACCGGTCTGCTGGTGGCAGGTTTGGCGCTGCTGGCGATCGCCGTGTTCTATTGGTATCTGACGGGTCCAGGTGGCTATTCCGTGGGCGGCGATGACCGCACAGTGGTAGATGGTCTGGTTGCGCTGGCCTTTGGTGCATCACTGATTTCAATCTTTGCACGACTGGGCGGCGGTATCTTTACCAAGGCTGCTGACGTGGGTGCCGACCTGGTCGGCAAGGTAGAAGCCGGCATCCCGGAAGACGATCCACGCAATCCCGCTGTTATCGCTGATAACGTTGGCGACAACGTGGGTGACTGCGCCGGCATGGCTGCCGACCTGTTTGAAACCTATGTCGTAACCGTGGGCGCAACCATGGTGCTGACGGCGCTTTTGCTGAAGAGCGTGGGTGATTTGCTGCCCAATCTGATGGCTCTGCCACTGTTGATCGGCGGCGTCTGCATCGTCACCAGCATCATCGGCACCTATTTCGTCCGTCTGGGTGGTGGCACCAATGTCATGGGTGCGATGTACAAGGGCTTCCTTGTCAGCGCCATTCTGGCGATACCTGCCATCTGGTTCTCAACCGATGTGGCTCTGGGCGATATGGCAACAGCCATTCCCGGTACCGAAATCACCGGCCGTGCGTTGTTCTACTGCTCACTGCTGGGTCTGGTCATCACCGGCCTGATCATCTGGATCACAGAATATTACACCGGCACCAATTTCCGCCCGGTGAAATCCATCGCCAAGGCATCAGAAACGGGCCACGGCACCAATGTGATCCAGGGTCTGGCAATCAGCCTTGAATCGACCGCACTGCCCACCATCGTAATTGTGGCGGGCATCATCGTTGCTTACCAGCTCGCCGGCCTGATCGGCATCGCCTATAGCGCTACTGCAATGCTGGCACTGGCAGGCATGGTCGTGGCGCTAGACGCCTATGGCCCTGTGACGGACAATGCCGGTGGCATCGCCGAAATGGCTGGCCTGGATGACAGTGTGCGTGAAAAGACCGACCTGCTGGATGCTGTTGGCAACACCACAAAGGCTGTGACCAAGGGTTATGCCATTGGTTCGGCTGGCCTCGCCGCATTGGTTCTCTTTGCTGCCTACACCACAGACTTGCGGGAATTCTTTCCCGATCTGACGGTCGATTTCAGCCTTGAGAACCCTTATGTCATCGTTGGCCTGCTGCTGGGTGCATTGCTGCCCTACCTGTTCGGCGCAATGGGCATGACCGCTGTGGGCCGCGCGGCGGGTGACGTGGTGAAGGACGTCCGCGAACAGTTCGCAAACGATCCGGGCATTATGGCAGGCACCAGCAAGCCGAACTATGCCCGCACAGTGGATCTGGTCACCAAGGCAGCGATCAAGGAAATGATCATTCCTTCGCTGCTGCCGGTTCTGGCACCCATCGTGGTCTATTTCGTGATCACTATGATTGCAGGTCAGTCCAATGGCTTTGCCGCACTGGGTGCCCTGCTGCTGGGTGTTATCGTGGGCGGCTTGTTCGTGGCGCTTTCCATGACCGCTGGCGGCGGTGCCTGGGACAACGCCAAGAAGTACATCGAAGACGGAAATCACGGCGGCAAGGGCAGCGAGGCCCACAAGGCAGCTGTGACTGGTGACACCGTAGGCGATCCTTACAAGGACACCGCCGGCCCGGCCGTGAACCCGATGATCAAGATCACCAACATCGTTGCGCTGCTGCTGCTTGCAGCCCTGGCTGCGCACTGATACCACTTCCTCTATTGAGGGACTGAGGAACCCCGTCTGGAGCAATCCGGGCGGGGTTTTTCTTGTCATCGTCCCTAGCTCTCAATTGACCTGCCACTTGCCTTCGCACATGATCCGCCGCGATGACTGACCAGACAACTCCACGTGCATTGACTGACCAGTTGGTGCAACTGCTGAACCTGAGGCCGCAAGGCGATAGTGTGTTTATTGGAAAGCCCCAGCCTGGTGGGGTGGGCCGCGTTTACGGTGGCCAGGTGATTGCACAGGCGCTTCAAGCCGCACAAATGGATGTGACCGATGGCAAAATCGCCCACTCTCTGCATGCCTATTTCCTGCGCGGGGGCGAGGAAGGCCCACCCATCGATTATCACGTTGCGCGTGATTTTGATGGGCACAGTTTTGCCAATCGCCGCGTTATTGCCAGCCAGGATGGTCGACCGATCCTGAACCTGACCGCCAGTTTCCAGCACCCTGAAGATGGGCTGGAACATGACGCGGCACAAATGCCCCAGGTTCCTGCCCCCGAACAGCTCAAGACGGCGCAGCAATTGCGGATTGAAGCGATGGATAAGCTGGACGGTCCACACTCGGAAACGCTGCGTTCCTTGCTATTGAGGCCACGCCCCATAGAAATGCGGCCCATAGAACAGCTCCACTGGATGAGGGACATACCGCTACCCCCCGTCTCAAACACCTGGGTGCGCGTGGTCGCCCCCCTGCCCGATGATCCGGCCTTGCATCGCGCCGTGATCGCCTATTTCAGCGATAATACCCTGCTTGGTACCAGCCTCCTGCCACATGGGCTCAGCTGGATACGGGGCGAAATCACCAGCGCCAGCCTGGACCATGCGCTGTGGTTTCACCGCCCCGCGCGCGCCGATGAATGGCTGCTCTATACCACGGACAGCCCGTGGTCCGGCGGCGGGCGTGGCTTCAATCGCGGGCAGATATTCAACCGCGCGGGTGAACTGGTCGCCAGTGTGGCGCAGGAGGGGATGATCCGCCGCCGCCGGGCAAAGGGCAACTGACCACCCCGCCCCCATCAATGCGCCAGCAATATGGGCAGTGGCGGCGCGGTCAGCGCGCGCCGTGTCACCCCGCCCAACAGCATTTCTGCCAGCCGTGAATGGCCATAGGCGCCCATGACCATATAGCCGCATTTGCGCACCTGCGCGGCGGCAAACAGCGCATCAGACACTGTTTTGCCATCGCGCGCCACCGCCACCACTTCGCTTTCAATGCCGTGGCGGCTGAGATATTCCGCGCCATCGGTGGGCGGCAGATCATAGCGTTCCCGATCTTTTTCTTCCGTCACCGTGGCGAGATAGACCTTGCCCGCCTTGCGCAACAGCGGCAACGCGGCACGCATGGCAATGCCCGCCTCGGTCGATCCATTCCACGCGATCAGTGCAGGCGCAGCGCAATCGAAAGCTGTGGTGGATTGCGGCACCACTAGCACGGGTGACCTTGCCCGCAAGACCAGTTCACCCACCAGATGCGACGGGCGATCCACATCGTCATCAATATCGCGCGCGCCCACCACAATCACATCGCTGATGGCGGATTGTTCCAGCAGGCGCTGTTCGGCCATGCCATAACGGAACAACCATTCCCAGCTGACATCCTCATTGCCCAGATCCGCCTCTGTCTTGGTACGGAATGTCTCGGCAGCTTCCTTCACCACCGGCATGGCAGCGGCCAGCGCGGAGCCATAGAAATCCCCCGGCGCATAAACTTCAAAGCTGACCGATTGCAGGCAGGTGAGATGCCCGTCAAACCCGCGCGCGAGATCGAGCGCCACCTGCAGTCGCGATTCCATCCCCGCATCATCATTCATATGCAGCAATATCGATTTCATGGTCCGGCTCCCTCCTTCACGTGGGGGAACTCCCGTCAATCTGGCGGGGCACCCCCGACCTTGCATTGGGATAGGGCGCGAACCCTCTCGCTGCATTGATCTCCATCAAATTTGTGCCGCTTCTGCTGGTTTGGGCAGCGATGTGGCTGGAACACGCAATGCGGTTTTGAAAAGTGTGACTTTCACTCATGCCGCGCGCGCCCGTCCCGGTTCCTGAACGCGGCCCAGCAGCGCCAGAAGCGCGGAATCATCAGCTTTTTGGCGCACTCCGGCGTAGCGCCCGCCATGCAGGATTACCTGCCAGATGCCGGTCTCTACCCGCCATTCGAGCTGCGGAAGTGTGACCTTCCGCGAAGGCTTGAGCGCATCGCGTGCGGTTTCCAGCGCGGCGAGCAGTCGCATCCTCCCGGCTTCGGTTGCGGTGCGCGCCAGCGCCGCATCCCACGCCGCATCGAATCCTTCGCCGCCCGGTCGCCTGCGCAACCGATAGGCCGTTTCGCGCGCCATCCCGACTGCCCGCGCCGCACCCGCGACAGAGCGTGTCTCGGCGAGATGCCCAATAAATTCTGCCTGCCTTAACGGCGTCCACCCATCGGCCCGCGCGCGCAAAGGCACGGCATGGAATGGCGGGATATATCGGGCGGGTGTGCGCGGCTGCGCGGGCTTGGGCGGATAATGCTTCATCCTGCATCTTGAGGCAGATTTCTGCCGGGTAGGAAAGGCGCACCACGACTGAAGCGCGTATGTCCGATTATGGGTGGGAAGCGGACGTTCAACTAGCTGCCTAGGCTCAGTGGTTCTAACGACACTCCAAACCAGAGTTCTGCCTCATTTGCTCTCTCGATGATGCAGTCAGTTGCAGGGTTGTTTTCCAGCACCAAAGGAATCCGCGTGCCGTCGACAGCATCTGCGGCAAGGCCAGGTATCATTTCGAAGTGGCTTGCTCCAATGTCCGCAATTGGGTCGTTAGCGGACATCACCGAAAATCAGGAGAATTCGTCATCCCAGCGAAAGCTGGGATCGCTCTCGATCAAAGTATCCGCTCGTAAAGGTCAGCCCAATCCGGGTTCGCCTGCTCGATCAGTTCGATCTTCCACGCCCGCTTCCAAGCCTTCATTGCCTTCTCTCGCGCGATGGCACTCTCTATGTCGGGATATTCTTCGGCGTGAACGAACATATTCAGGCCATAACGGCGGCAAAATGATGAGCCCTTCCCCTGTCGGTGTTGCAGCACACGTGCAGCAATGTCCGAAGTCACGCCGATATAGAGCACACCTTCGCGTTTGTTGGACATGATATAGACCCAGCCGCCCATTGGTCAGTCCGTTAGTTCAACCGATCCCAGCTTTCGCTGGGATGACGAGGGGGCGAGTTTCCATTCACTCACCCCCCAGCGTGGTAGAAATCATAGATCTTGCGCGCCACCGCATCGGAAACGCCGGGTGCGCGTTGCAAATCTTCCAGCGCGGCGGCGCGGACCTTGCTCGCCGTGCCGAAATGCAGCAGCAGGGCGCGTTTGCGGGCCGGGCCGATGCCGGGAATTTCATCCAGCGGGGATGCGGTGATCGCCCGGCTGCGCTTGTCCCGGTGCGCGCCGATGGCATATCGGTGCACCTCGTCCCGCAAATTCTGCAAGTGAAACAATAGGGGCGAATTGGTCGGCAGCGTCTTTTCTCGCCCATCGGGGAAATGGAACACTTCGCGCCCTTCGCGCCCGTGATGCGGCCCCTTGGCCACGGCGATCAACGGGACATCCTCTATCCCCATTTCCTCCAGCGTGTCGCGCACCGCGCTCATCTGCCCCTTGCCGCCATCGATCAGGACAAGATCGGGCCAGATGGTTTCGTGGCTGTCTTTCTTGCCTGCCGTGCCATCGGGATCTTCCGCCAGATTGCGGAAGCGGCGACGCATCACCTCGCGCATCATGCCGAAATCGTCATTGCTCTGCGCTTCGCGGATATTGAATTTGCGATACTGGTTTTTGACAAAGCCATCTGGCCCGGCAACCACCATGGCGCCAACCGCCTTCGCCCCCTGAATATGGCTGTTGTCATAAATCTCGATCCGCTGCGGCGGGGCATCCAGTTCCAGAAATTCGGCCAGTTCGCGGTTCAGCCGCGCCTTTGTGCCGCTTTCTGCCAAGCGCCGTTCGAGCGCCTCTGTTGCATTGCGGCTGGCCTGTTCCATCAAGCGGCGGCGCTCGCCGCGCTTGGGGACGGAGAGCACGACCTTCTTGCCCGCCAACTCGCTCAGTGCCTGCGCGATCAATTCCGCCTCTGGCAGCTCGCGGTCCACCAGCACGGTCGCGGGCGGGGGAACCTCCTCATAAAATTGCAGCAGCACATCGGACAGCACCTCTGCCTCCTCCACATCTTTCGTGTGGGTGGGGAAGAAGGCGCGGTGCCCCCAATTCTGCCCGCCGCGGATAAAGAAGCTCTGCACACCAACCTGCCCGCCTTTGCTGGCCAGCGCAAAGACATCGGCATCGCCCACCCCCTGCGCATTGATCGCCTGCGAGCCCTGAATAAAGGTGGCGGCGCGCAGCCGATCGCGCAAAATGGCGGCGGTTTCAAAGTCCAGCTCCTCTGCCGCGCGCTGCATCTGCGCCTCAAGATCGGCCTGCACAGCGGATGATTTGCCAGACAGGAAATCCTGTGCCTGCTTCACCAGCGCGGCATAATCCGGCGTGCTGATCCGCCCGACACAGGGCGCGCTGCACCGTTTGATCTGGTACAGCAGGCAGGGCCGATCACGCCGGCTGAAGAAACTGTCGGTGCAGCTCCTCAGCAGGAACAGTTTTTGCAGTGCGTTGATGGTGGTGTTGACGCTGCCCGCGCTGGCGAAGGGTCCGTAATAATTGCCTTTCGCCTTGCGCGCGCCGCGATGCTTCATGATCCGTGGGAAGTCATGCTCGGCGCGCAGCAGGATAAAGGGGAAGCTCTTGTCATCGCGCAGATGGACGTTGAAAGGCGGCCGAAAGCGTTTGACCAGCTGTGCTTCCAGCAGCAGCGCCTCTGCCTCTGAATTGGTGGTGACGATCTCCATACTGCGGCATTGACTGACCATCCGTAGCAGGCGGTTCGTCAGCCCCTGTACCTGCGTATAATTGGCGACGCGGTTCTTCAGCGCGCGCGCCTTGCCCACATACAGAACGTCACCGCGCGCATCCAACATGCGGTACACACCGGGCACGGGCTTCAAGGTCTTTACCGTTGCGCGGATTGCCGCAATCCCCGCCTCCAGATCGGGCTGCGCACTCGCAACAGTATAGGTCGCCTGCTCCTCATTGAAGCGAGCGGCCCCTCTGGGGTCGTCAGGTGATCCGGCAGGTGTTCGCGCCATGAAAGGCAGATAGAAATCTTGCGCGCAAATGGCAAAGCCGCGATGGGGGTGCGGTGGACAATCATTTCGATGCGATCATTCTGGGTGCCGGTGCCGCCGGGCTGATGTGCGCGGCGCGCGCCGGGCAGCGCGGACGGCGCGTGCTGGTGCTGGAGCGCGCCGAAACGCCGGGCAGGAAAATCCTGATATCGGGCGGCGGACGCTGCAATTTCACCAATATCGCCGCAGGCCCGGCCAATTATCTGTCAGCCAATCCACATTTCGCCAAGAGCGCATTGGCGCGATACACCCCGCGCGATTTTCTGGAACTGGTAGAAGCTTACGGCATTGCCTGGCATGAAAAGACGCTGGGGCAACTTTTCTGTGACGGATCAGCGCGGCAAATCCTGGATATGCTGCTGGCCGAATGTGCCAAGGGTGATGTCACGCTGAAATGCGGTGAGGAGATTGCCACCGTCGCGCATGATGGCGCGAAGTTCACCGTCACCACGCAAAGCAGCACATATTCTGCGCCCGCACTTGTTATCGCCACTGGCGGCCCGAGCATCCCCAAAATGGGCGCGACAGGTTTTGCCTATGATCTGGCACGGCAATTCGGCCTGAAAGTGGTGGAGCCGCGCCCTGCCCTCGTCCCGCTGACATTGGGTGGGGAAGAAGTGCTGTTCCGCGAGATTTCGGGGGTGTCGACACCGGTGGTGGCGAGCGCCAAGACAGCCAGCTTTGCCGAGGCGGCGCTGTTCACCCATCGCGGCCTGTCCGGCCCGGCGATCTTGCAGGTCAGTTCTTACTGGAGACCTGGCGATGCCGTGCACATCAATTTCCTGCCCGCGCACAATCCCGGCTGGTTGATCGATGCCAAGCGCGATCAGCCGCGTGCCACGCTCCGTTCGATCCTGCGCGATACCCTGCCCCACCGGCTGGCCGATATTCTGGCGGAGCGGCTGGGCATCACCACTGAACTTGGCAATGCGCCGGACAAGGCCCTGCGTGCGGCAGAGGAACGCCTGCACCATTGGCCATTTCAGCCCAATGGCAGTGAAGGTTTTGCCAAGGCAGAGGTGACCATGGGCGGCATCTCCACCGCAGAACTTTCTTCCAAGACGATGGAATCGAACAAGATACCCGGCCTATATGCGATCGGCGAGGCGGTGGATGTCACCGGCTGGCTGGGCGGGTATAATTTCCAATGGGCCTGGGCCAGCGGGGTGGCCGCAGGAGACGCGTTGTAACACCGGCCCCGTCAGAACATTTTCCGCAATTCCAGCCCCAGATACCTGCCATTGGGGTCAATCAGCGAAGGTTGATAGCTCAATGGCACATCGCCATTGCTGTCTGTCACCCGGCGGCGCGCATCAAAAATATTATTCGCCCGGAAAGACACACGGAATCCTTTCCAGAAACCGGCTTCTTTCTGCAGAATTTGCCCCAGATCGGCAAACAGGCGCAGGTCAAATGTCGCCAGATCGCCAAAATGCAGATCACCATTGCTGGCGGTGCCACTGCCATCGATCCGCGCAGACCCACTATATCTGGCAGACACGCGTCCCCCCACTACACCCAGGAACACGCCCCCTTCCAAGCCGGTGGAATGGCGCGAAATTGGCGTAGTAGAGGTCGCATCGCCATCCAGCAGGTCCAGCAAAGGGCCACCCGGCGCGATCAGGATCGTATTATCCAGTTCAATCGTATGCGTCAGGTTCAGGAAATAACGGCCACGGCCATCACCCCCGCGCGGCCCGAAAGCGGGCGGGCCACGACGTTGCCTGGCCTGCCCTTCTCCACCGGACCGTGCCTTGCCGATTGAACCGCGCGTTACCAGCCCGAACACCAGCCGTTCGGCACTGGTACGGTCAAATGTGACGGGGCGACGATTAATCTCGGTCAGCGTACCATCCACATCACGGGTAACGCGATCCGGGAAAGCTGCCTCCACCTCTGCGGTCAATGCAGGGAAACTGCCAGTGACATTGCGTGACCGGTTACGGATATATTCGGCCGAAAAACGCGCATCTTTCCAGAAAGGCAGTTCCCAATTGGCTGAAAACTTCCAGTCGCGCTGGGTTTCGGCCAGCAGATCGGGGTTTCCGCCGGAAATGACCGTGGCCAGCACCGTTTCGCCATTCACAAAGTCAAAGACGGGTACATTCAACGTTTCAACCTGCGGATTGCCAAGGTTGGAAATAGAGGGCGCTTCTTCATTAACGATATAGGTGGCAGACAGCGTCAGCCCGCGTGCCACACCCCAGGTCACCCCGCTGCTCCAATCAGTCAGAGTGCCGAAATCCGACAAATCCTCTACACTGGCATTCAGATTGAGCGTCACGTCACCGATGGCGCCCCATGCCCCGCCGGATTCGGCAATGGGTATGGCCAGATTGGTCCCGCCGCGCAGGCGGGTACGGGAAGTGCGCGTATCGTCGCTTTCGATCCGGTTCCAGTCAAAACCCAGATCGAAGGTCGTCGATAATTCCCCAGCCGGCAAATCCAGCAGATTTCCTGAAAAGGTTATCTTGTTTGTCGATGTTCTGATCTTGCTTCGGGCAATATCCTGCCCTGGATCGGCCAGTTGCGGTATTTCCCCGTCAATCGCCAATGTGCCTGCCAATGCGGCCGCCACCAGATCGCTGGAATCTGCCCGCCGATCGATCCGGGTCACGCTGTCGCTGATCACCGCATCGCTGGTTGCCGTCATCTGCCAACCACCAAACGGGCGGGACAGGCTGGCAGATGCAGAATAACTATCGTTGGTTACATATCTTTCGAGCGGGTCATCAGCGCCGAATGTGCGAAAAGCTGTATTACCACCTGCATCAGTCAGCAAAACAGCATTGAGGCCGGACAGGCTGCGGCTTTCATTACGTTCATATGTCGCATTCAGGCTGATAGAGGTGCCACTTCCCAGCACCGCTTTGGCGTAATTGACGGTCGCCTCCAGACCCATACTGTCAGCCACCAGGCTGCGGTAGGCGGCTGGATCGGGATCACCTGCCACATCGCTCTGGCTGCCTTCCGCCTGGATAACACCACGTTCGGCTTCGGTCAGCATTGACGTGTCATTGGCTTCCAGATTGACGTTAAAGCGTCCGCCATCGCGTATCCTGAGCCAGGTAAATTCCTGCTCGTTCACAAAATATCCGCCGCGATCCGGCGCTTCCACCTGCAATTCCAGTTCCTTGCTGGAATATTTATCCTTCAGGATAATGTTCACAACACGCCGGTCAGGCGGATAGCCAAATCGCTGCGCCACCTCTTCTGGCAACACTTCGACCTTGGCAATCGCTTCGGGTGGGTAAGATCGCAATTCGCGGAAGCTGCTGATGCGGATACCATTGACCAGCATGACAGGGGGTTCGCCATTTCCACGTCCACGCGATGACCCTGTTTGCGCAGATATGGCCCCCATCAGATCGGCAATCGATGTGGCGCCTATGGCCAGGATATCCTGTTCGTTCAATTCCAGCACGGGCGCCTGTTCGACAACCACTTGACCGCGCAGCCGCTCGCCCTGGACAATGATCTCGTCTTCCAGACCCTGCGCCGAATCTGCGGCACTTATGACAACCGTTTGCGCCATCACGGGCACCGCGGGCACCAGAGCAAATGCACCGCCCAGCAAGAACTGATATCTCAAGATCATGATTGCCAACATTTCCTATTTCCGGGCACCCCGCAACCAGTTGAAATGTAACGAATTGCATCAATGGGAGATGAACAGACACATTCAACGACAAACCGCCCGCAACATGTGTCTGCGGACGAGACTTCCCTTTTCTCTTCAGCAGGTCTAAAGGGCGCGGCCAGATTGCAGACAAGCTAGAAAAAGGAACTACATGGCTAAAGAAGAACTCCTCGAAATGCGCGGCAAGGTGGTGGAATTGCTGCCCAACGCGATGTTCCGGGTCGAGCTCGAGAATGGCCATGAAGTGCTGGGCCACACTGCGGGCAAGATGCGCAAGAACCGTATCCGTGTGTTGGTGGGTGACGAGGTTCTGTGCGAACTGACGCCTTATGACCTGACCAAGGCGCGTATTACCTATCGCTTCATGCCCGGTCGGGGCGGCCCCGGCCCGCAATAAGCGCGCTGCACCGCCATGGGGGCAGCACAACTTATCCTTGCATCGGCCAGCCCGCGCAGGCGTGAATTGTTGTCACGGCTGGGGCTGGAAGCAGATGCGATCCTGCCCGCCGAAATTGACGAGACACCACACAAGCAGGAATTGCCACGCGATTATGCCCGGCGCATGGCGCGGGAAAAGGCGCAAGCCATATCTGCCGATGGCCATGTTCTGGCGGGCGACACGGTGGTTGCCGTGGGTCGACGTATCCTGCCCAAGGCAGAAGATGCAGCAACCGCGCGCCAATGCCTGGAACTTCTTTCTGGCCGCCGCCATCGCGTGCTGTCCGCAATTGTGCTAAAGTCCCCCGATGGAACTTTACGTGAAAAGCTGAGCGAAACGATCGTTCGCTTCAAACGCCTGTCTGAAACAGAAATCTCGGCTTATCTGGCCGGTGGTGAATGGCATGGCAAAGCTGGCGGATATGCCATTCAAGGCGCAGCAGAGGGGTTGATCCAGCGCATAGATGGCAGCCATTCAGGCGTGGTCGGCCTGCCCCTCTATGAAACGCGCGCAGTACTCAAAGCGGCCGGGTTTGACATTGGCTGATTGGTTGATCGAGCACGGAATTGGCGAGAATCGCGCCCTGCTGGTGGATGGTGATCGCGTGCTGGCGGCCAAATTGCGCTGGCCCGGTGAGCTTCATGCAGGCTGCATCATCCCAGCCAAACTGATCAGCAAAAAAGGTTCTCGCGGCACTGCGCAGACTGAAAATGGTAGCGAAGTATTGCTCACCCGCCTACCACGCGATGTCAGTGAGGGCACGACGTTGCAGATTCAGATCACCCGCGCGGCCATTGCAGAGCGGGGCCGCTTCAAACGCGCGCAGGGCCGCCTGGCGGATGATGATGCGCCCGTCACGCCCGATATTTTTGAAAGCGGTCAACAGGTGCACCGCTTCCCCGCCGGCATGTGGGAAGATGTATGGGATGCAGCTTCATCTGGCGAAACCAGCTTTGCAGGCGGATCGCTGCTGTTCAGTGTAACCCCTGCCATGACAGTGGTCGATGTGGATGGCGATTTACCCCCGCGCGAACTGGCTCTGGCTGCCGTGCCTGCCCTGGCCCGCGCCCTCAGCCAATTCGATCTGGGCGGTTCCATCGCGATCGATTTCCCCACGATAGAAAGCAAGGCTGACCGCAAATTGGTGGACGAAGCGCTCGAATCGGCCTTGGCGGGCTGGCCGCATGAACGCACGGCCATGAACGGATTTGGCCTGGTCCATATCGTCACCCGGCTAGAGGGGCCATCCCTGCTGCACCGCATGGCAATATCGCGCCTGGGGGCGGCAGTACGAATGGTGCTGCGGCGGGCCGAACAGGTCAACGATCCGGGGACCATATTGCTCACCGTGCATCCCGCGCTCAAGGCAAAGCTGAAACCTGAATGGGTGGAAGAATTATCCCGCCGAACTGGTCGCGAAGTGCGGGTCGAGTGCGATCCCGCCCTTGCCATAGAAGGCGGATTCGCGCAGTCGGTGCCATTATGACCACGCCCGCAAAAGCCAAACCCTGCCCCATTTGCAAGAAACCGCGTAGCGATGAGCATGCCCCCTTCTGCTCTGTACGCTGCCGTGATCGTGATCTGGCGCAATGGTTTGGTGATGGTTATGCCGTGCCCGGCCGCCATGCCACACCAGATGAAATCGCGGGCGAAATCGTGCGGCAGGATTTGGACTGAATTGCCCCTTGCCAAAGCGCGCCCGCTTCGCCATAGGGCGGCGCTCCAACCGCTCGCCGGTCTTTTTCGGAAGGCCGCACGCAGAGTAAATGCCTCGGTAGCTCAGTTGGTAGAGCATGCGACTGAAAATCGCAGTGTCGGTGGTTCGAACCCGCCCCGAGGCACCACCTCTTTCCCTGCCCCGAATATGGTGCACAGGCCGTTTGCCAATAGCCGCCTTTGCAGCTATGGGGCGTCCTTCGCCCCGGCCGCCGCGTTTCATGTCCGTTTCGCAACGTCCGGGGCGCGGTATTTCTCCAGCAGGATGACCCAGCATGTCGCGTCGCCGCCAGATCTACGAAGGCAAGGCCAAAATCCTTTATGAAGGCCCCGAACCGGGCACGCTGATCCAGTATTTCAAGGATGATGCGACCGCCTTCAACGCCCAGAAAAAGGGTACGATCAACGGCAAGGGTGTGATCAATAATCGCATCAGTGAATATGTTTTCACGCGTCTGGCGCATATCGGCATCCCCACCCACTTCATTCGCCGCCTGAACATGCGCGAACAATTGGTGCGCCAGGTGGAAATCGTGCCGATCGAAGTGGTCGTGCGCAATGTCGCTGCCGGTTCCATTTCCAAGCGTTTGGGAATCGAGGAAGGCGAACAGCTGCCGCACACGCTGATCGAATATTGTTACAAGGATGATTCGCTGGGTGATCCGCTGGTGGCGGAAGAACATATCGCCTGCTTCAACTGGGCCAGCCATGAAGAAATGCAGGATATTGCCGCCATGGCGATCCGCATCAATGATTTCATGTGCGGCATGTTCGCCGCGATCGATATCCGCCTGATCGATTTCAAGCTGGAATTCGGCCGCATCTATGATGGCGATTACAGCCGTGTGATCCTGGCCGATGAAATCAGCCCCGATGGTTGCCGCCTATGGGACATGAACACGGGTGAAAAGCTGGACAAGGATCGCTTCCGCCGCGATCTGGGCGGCGAGGAAGAGGCTTACCGCGAAGTTGCGCGCCGTCTGGGCCTGCTGGATGGTGACGGCAACGGACCGGGCGAGGTGTTTGACCTGTCAGCCCATCGCGGCCGCCTGCGCGGCACCGCCAAGCCGAAAAAATAACTACAGCGGTTCATCCCCTTGTCATCGCTGGCTGACTAGGCCAGCGAGTGATGATGGTTTCTTTCAGATTTGTCGCGCCATTGGCGCTGCTGTTGCTTACACCTTCGCTTCAGGCAGAAGATGCACCTGCCGAGCCGTTATGGGCTTTTGAAGAAAGCGACATCCCGGTCGATACGGCATATCGTTTCGGTGTCCTGGATAATGGCATGCGCTATGTCCTGCGCGAAAATGGCACGCCAGAGGGCACTGTGCTGGTCCGCCTGCATATCGGTTCCGGATCGCTGGATGAAAGCGATAGCGAGCAGGGCCTGGCCCATTTTCTGGAACATATGGCCTTCAACGGTTCTGCCCGCGTACCCGAAGGCGAAATGGTGAAGCTGCTGGAGCGCGAAGGCCTGTCTTTCGGGGCAGACACCAATGCCACCACCAGCTTTGAAAGCACGGTCTATAAACTGAACCTGCCCCGCAATGACCCGCAATTGCTCGACACGGCATTGATGCTGATGCGTGAAACTGCCGGGGAACTGACCATCGCACCCGATGCGGTGGATCGCGAACGCGGCGTGATTTTGGCCGAACGGCGCGACCGGCGCAATTTCGCCTATCGCGAGCTGGAGGACCAGTTGGAATTCAACTCCCCCGGCGCGCGCTATGTCCAACGCCTGCCCGCCGGAACGCTGGAAGTGCTGGAGAAGGCAACCGCACAGGATATTCGTGGATTTTACGAACGCACCTATGTCCCGGCAAACACGATGCTGATTGTGGTGGGTGATCTGCCGCTGGAACAGATGGAGCAACAGATCCACCACTGGTTTGCTGACTGGCGCGGTGGGCCCGACCCGGTGGAACCGGAAACCGGGCCAGTGGATATTACCCGCACGGGCGAAACCGATATCTATCTGGATCCTGCCCTGCCCGAACGCGTGACCATATCGCGTAATGGCCCGTGGGAAGACCGACCTGACAGCGCCGCCACACGCAAACAGAACCTGCTGCGCCAGATTGGCTATGACATCGTCAACCGCCGCTTGGCCCGCTTGGCGCGCAGTGAAGATGCGCCTTTCAAGGGGGCAGGCTTTGGCACCAGCGATTCATTTGAAGATGCCCGTACAACCAATCTGATCGTCGACAGTGCTGATGGTGAATGGAAGCGCGGTTTGATGGCCGCCGGCGCAGAAATGCGGCGCGCGCTTACCTATGGGTTCAGCGAAGCGGAAGTGGCTGAACAAGTAGCAAAGCTTCGCAATGCCATGCAGAATTCTGTTGGCGGTGCCGACACCCGCAGCAATGGCACGCTGGCGGGCGCAATCATCAATCTGCTGGATAATAAGCAGGTCCCATCTACCCCGCAAAGCGCGCTGAACCGTTTTGAAGGATTTGCCGATCAGATTACGCCTGATGCTGTCCTGGCAGCATTGCGCGATGATATTACCCCGCTGGAAAATCCACTGATCCGTTTTGAAGGACGGCTGGAACCGGAAGGCGGCGCGGATGCCCTGCGCACTGCATGGCAAGATGTGACCTTGGCCGAAATCACCCCGCCCGATCATGCCGAAGCGGTCGAATTTGCCTATCAGGATTTTGGCGAACCGGGGCAGGTGGTGTCCGACACGCGCGATCCGCAATTCGGTTTCCGTCTGATCCGCTTTGCCAATGGCGTGATGCTGAATTTGAAGCAGACCGACATCAGTCGGGACAGGGTCAGTTTCCGCCTGACACTGGACGGCGGCGATCTGCTGCAAACGCGCGAACACCCGCTCAAGACCGTGCTGACATCATCCCTGCCCAATGGTGGACTGGGCGCGCACACGCAGGATGAATTGACCAGCATTCTGGCCGGCCGCAATGTCCGGTTTGCCATCAGTTCGACCGAAGAAGGCTTCCGCATGAGCGGGGCAACCACACCCGCCGATCTGGAATTGCAATTGCAGGTACTGGCCGCTGGGCTGACTGACCCCGGCTATCGGCCCGAAGGGGTCGAACGGTTCCGTCGTTCGCTGGAAAATTTCTTTGCCCGTCTGGATGCAACCCCCAGCCAATCTCTTGCCAACCAGCTTGGCGGCATCCTGTCAGACAATGATCCGCGCTTCACCCTGCAATCACAATCTGCCTATGATGGGCTGACATTTGATCAATTGCGCGCCGATATTTCAGATCGATTGGCAAGCGGGGCAATCGAACTGGCGCTGGTGGGCGATTTTGACGAACAGGCCGCGATCGATGCAGTGGCCGCAACATTGGGTGCCCTGCCGCAACGCGAAAGTGAATTTCGCGCTTATAGCGAAGAACGGCAACGCAGCTTCACCGCCAAGCGTGGCACACAGGTGCTGACGCATAGTGGGGAACCGGATCAGGCGATGGTTTATCTCACATGGCCTACGCGCGATGATTCCGATCTGGCTGAAACGTTGAAGCTGGGATTGCTGGCCCGCGTGGTGCGGCTGGAACTGCAGGACAAGCTGCGTGAAGAACTGGGTGAAGCCTATTCCCCCAGTGCCAACAGCGGCCCATCAAAGGCTTGGCCCGGTTACGGCGTGTTCGCGATCAGCGCGCAAATCGATCAAAAGCAGGTAGAGCCTGTTCGCGCTGCCATTCACCAAATGCTGGATCAATTGCGCAGTGAACCGATAGATACAGATATTCTGGATCGCGCACGCCAGCCTTTGCTGGAAGATTACGATAATCTGCTGAAAACGCTGGGTGGCTGGATGACCCTGGCCGATAGGGCGCAGAGCGAGGCGGACAGGCTGCATCGTTACAATGATGCGCCAGCCATTGTCAGGCAGATTACCCCGCAGGATATCATGGCCATGGCCCAGCTCTATCTTGCCCCCTCCGACGCAGTTGAATTGCTGGTTCTGCCAAGGGATGCCGCCGCAGAATAGAAATGCGGGCAAAGCATGCCCACCCGATTGCGATTATTGCGCGAAACGCTATAGGCTCGGCGCGGTTCACCAATCCGCGCAGCCACCAAGGAAGTTTGCATGAAAGTTCGCATCCTCGTCCGCCTCAAACCCGGTGTGCTCGACCCGCAGGGCCGCGCCGTGCATCACGCGCTGGAAGGCATGGGCTTTGCCGGTGTTGAAGATGTGCGCGTTGGCCGCATGATCGATCTGGATGTTGCCGATGGCACCAGTGATGAAGCACTCGACGATATGTGCCGCAAACTGCTCGCCAATATGGTGATCGAAAATTACGAGATCCAGAAGCTCTCCGAAACGGAGGCCGCATAATGGCCTTCCGCGCAGCCGTGGTCACTTTCCCCGGCAGCAATTGCGACCGGGATATGGCGGTGGCACTGGAACAGGTTTCCGGCACAGCACCCTTGCGCCTGTGGCATGGTGATGCTGAACTGCCCCAGGGCCTTGATTTTATCGCCCTACCCGGCGGATTTTCCTATGGCGATTACCTGCGTTCAGGGGCGATGGCGGCCAACAGCCCGATCATGCGCTCCATCATCGCGGCTGCCGAACGCGGTGTGCCAGTGCTGGGTGTGTGCAATGGTTTCCAGGTGCTGACTGAAAGCGGGTTGTTGCCAGGTGCGTTGATGCGCAATGCCAGCCAGAATTTCATCTGCCGCGCGGTCTCGTTGCGGGTAGAAAATAACCAGTCGCTGTTCACATCTGCCTATGACGCGAATGAGGAAATCCGCATTCCCGTGGCGCATCACGATGGCAATTATTTTGCCGATGATGAAACGCTGGACCGGCTGGAGGGGGAAGGCCGCGTTGCCTTCCGTTATCTGGAACCGGTCAATGGATCGCGGCGCGATATTGCCGGTGTGCTGAATGCAGCAGGTAATGTGCTGGGCATGATGCCGCACCCGGAACGCGCGATTGAACCTGCCCATGGCGGCAGCGATGGCAGGCGGCTGTTTGAAAGCGCGATCAAGGCGCTGGTTGCAGCCTGATCAGGCCCGGCGGCGTTCTTCTGCACTGAACAGTCGCAGCGCATCTGCCGCTGCCATTGGTCGTCCGAAATAGAAGCCCTGGATCTTGTCACAACCCAGTTCCCGGATCAGTGCAACCTCTTCTTCGGTCTCTGCCCCCTCTGCCGTGGTGGTCATGTTCAGGCTCTGCGCCATGGCCACAACGGCACGGATAATCGCCAGGCTTTCCGCACTGTTCTGCGCCGCGCCCTTCACAAAGGTGCGATCAACCTTGATAGTCGAAAATTGCAGTTTGCGCAGGTAACCCAGCGAAGAATAACCGGTGCCAAAGTCATCCAACGCCACACTGCAACCCAGTGCCATCACCTGTTCCAACGCGCCGCGCGCAACGCTGGCATCGCGCAGGAAAATGCTTTCGGTTACCTCAATCTCCAGCCGCTGCGGCGCAAGACCACTGGCAGCCAAAGCCGCCACCACTTCATCTGTGAAATCAGGTTCCAGCAGCTGTTCGGGCGAAACATTGACATTGACCTTCACATGATCGGGCCAATTGCGTGCTTCCTCGCACGCACGGCGCAGCACCCATTTGCCAATCGGCACAATCAGACGCGTATCTTCCGCAATCGGCACAAATTTGGCCGGGCTGATAAAGCCGTGTTCTGCGCTCTGCCAGCGGACCAGCGCCTCGAAACTGACGATCTTATCGTTATTTGCGTCGACCACCGGTTGGTAATGCAGGATGAATTCATCGCGCTGCAGCGCACTGCGCAGCGATACCTCCAGCTTACGGCGCTCCTCTGCAAAGGCGTGCAGCGATGGTTCGAAATTGAAGTGGCTGCCGCCGCCTTCATCCTTGGCCCGATAAAGCGCCAGATCGGCATTACGCATAAGTTCTTCGACAGTGCGCCCATCGCGCGGCCCCACGGCAGACCCCACGCTGGCGCCGACATACAAGGTGTGGTTGTCAACCAGATAGGGTTCCGAAAGATGCTCGATCACACGCTGGGCCAGCTTGGCCGTGGCGGCGCTATCGCTGGCATCTGTGATTACGATGGCGAATTCGTCCCCGCCCAGGCGCCCGCACATCTGCCCTTCGCCCATCAATGACTGCAATCGGCTGGACACCTGCGCCAGCAGCTTGTCACCCACCATATGGCCAAGCGAGTCATTGACTGACTTGAACCTGTCGAGATCGACCATCAGCAAGGCGCATTTACCGCGCCATTGGTCCGCATATTGCAGTGCATCGCCCAATGCCTCTGTCAGTTGCAGGCGATTGGGCAGGGATGTGAGCGTGTCATAACGCGCGAGATAGGCAATCTTGTCCGAAGATTCGCGCTGGGCGGTCACGTCAGACCCGACCCCGCGGAAGCCTATGAAATTGCCATGTTCATCCCGCATGGGGGTGCCGGACAGTTCCCACCAACGCTGTTCGCCCTTGATTGAAACCTGCACCATCAGGTTGGAGAAATTTTCGCGATTTTTCAGGCGTTCAGCCAGATCATGCAGGCTGGATGGAAAATCGCCAGTTTCCCAATTCTTGCCGGCGATCAATTCGATCAGCAGCTTGCCATTGGCATCTTGCTGTTCAAGACCCAGAGCAAAGGCAAAGCGTGGCGAAACGGAGCGAACCCGGCGATTGGTATCCACCTGCCACAACCAGTCAGCCTCATTCTCCTCAAATTCTTTCAACAACAGTGAAACGACCTGAGCCTTCTCGGCCATCCCTTCCTGATAGAGCTTTTGGTAGAGCTGGTTTCGCGCGGTTTCCAAAGTACCGGTCACTGACATGCCGATGAAACCGCCCGTCACAATGGCAAGTTCAATCTGCCCCATGAACACTAGGCCCAGTATGGCTGCGAAGCCCGCGACCATGTTGAACAATACAGCACCCAATGGGGAGGCTGTCTGGAAAAGCGCCGGCCCAACGCATGACATCGCCATGCATACGAACAGCGTCATCTGGTCCAGTTCTGTACCCAATGGGGCAAACCCGACCAAGGGGATGGTCCACAGTACGGCAGCATAGATTGAATTGGTGGCGTGGCGGTAAACTTCATCACGCGTGATCCGGCGCCGGTCAGTGTCGAACAGCGACATATCAATACGCCAACCACGTATCAGAACGTAAGCCAGTGCCGCGAACCAGATGCCCAGCAGCACAGCATGTATTTCCTGATGGTACAGATACAGCGTCAAAGTGGCGTAGAGCATCTGCAGCAATGGGCGATAATGCGCCCGCCGTGCCAGGCTGGAAAACTGAAAGCCACGCAGGCGTGACCATTCGCCATGTCCGGGATCGCTTAATCCCAGAACATCACGAACGGAAAGTTTCCATGCAGTGACATCATTACTATACACCCACCCGCGATTAGTGGGTAAAGGTTATAGCCCGGTAAAGCACTTCCATATACCGGGTGAAATATTCATAAGAAACTGAATATAATTACAATTCTTTTGCGGCCTCTTCCCAATTTCGGCCATCAAAGGCAATAACTTCTGCCTTCAGACCATGCCCTTCATCAAGGCATGCGAAATGAACGCTCCAGCTTTCGGGATGTGATCGTGGCTGATAAAAGCTTTTGATCCCGCAAATTTTGCAGAACAGATGTTCTGCCTGACCGGTCCCAAAACGGTATGACGTCATGGCATCGGACCCACTCAGCAAGGTGAAATCTGCATGCGGCACAATCATGTGCAGAAAGCCGGTTCTGGAACATATCGAACAATTGCATTGCAGCAGGTCCACTGCTTGTTGCACCTTGCAAATGAAACGCACAGCTCCGCAATGACAGCCACCTTCGACCTTCATAATATGATCACTCTACCGTGACGGATTTTGCCAGATTGCGCGGCTGATCCACATCTGTGCCCTTCACCACGGCAACATGATAGGCCAGCAATTGGACCGGCACAGCATAGACCAATGGTGCGATCAGCGGATGCACCTTGGGCATTTCAATCGTGGCAATGCACCCCTCACTCGCTTGTTCCAGCCCTTCGGCATCGGAAATCAGCACGATCTTGCCGCCGCGCGCCCGCACCTCTTCCATATTGGAAACGGTCTTTTCGAACAGTGGGCCTGAAGGCGCAATAACCACCACCGGTACTTCATCATCAATCAATGCAATGGGGCCGTGCTTCATCTCACCACTGGCATAGCCTTCTGCGTGGATATAGCTGATTTCCTTCAGCTTTAATGCCCCCTCCAATGCCAGCGGATAATCCTGCCCCCGCCCCAGATAAAGCACATCACGCGCCGGGGCGATCAAATGGGCCATGCTGGCGATATCATCATCATGGTCCAGTGCAGCATTGAGAGCAGCCGGTGCTTCCAGCAGATGCGTAACGACCGATTGTTCTTCATCGCGGGTCATCAACCCCTTCTTGACCGCCATATGGGCGGCCAGCGCTGCAAGCACAGCCAATTGGCAAGTAAATGCCTTGGTCGATGCCACCCCAATTTCCGGCCCGGCGTGGGTTGGCAGCAGCAGATCCGCCTCTCGCGCCATGGTGCTGGTGGGTACGTTCACGATCACGCCAATCACCTGGCCGGCTGCCTTGCAATGGCGCAATGCCGCCAAAGTGTCTGCTGTTTCGCCGCTCTGCGAAATGAACAGCGCCAGCCCGCCATCCTCCAGCACAGGGTCGCGATATCTAAACTCGCTCGCCACATCGATATCCACCGGGACACGGGCGAAATGTTCAAACCAGTATTTCGCAACCATGCCAGCATAATAGGATGTGCCGCAGGCGACGATGGTCAGCCGTTTGATTTGTGAAATATCAAAATCGAGCTGGGGCAAAGCCACTGTATTGTCTGCCTGGCGCAAATAGGAACCCAGTGTTTGCGCCACCACCGTGGGTTGCTCGAAAATCTCTTTCTGCATGAAGTGGCGGTAATTGCCCTTCTCAACCGCTGCTGCAGAAGCGCCAGACATGCGCATTTCGCGTTCAACCGGCTTGTTCTCTGAATCGAAAACCCGCGTGCCAGAATGGTCGAGCACAACCCAATCACCCTCATCAAGATAGGATATCCGTTGGGTCAGGGAAGCAAGCGCCAAGGCGTCTGATCCCAGATACATTTCCCCATCGCCATACCCCACTACCAATGGTGAACCGAGCCTGGCACCAATGAGCATGCCGGGAAATTGGCGAAATGCGATGGCGAGTGAAAATGCACCACGCAATCGCGGCAGCACCTCGCCCACCGCTTCTTCAGGGGATTTGCCCTGCTCTATAAGGGCAGAGACAAGATGGGCGATGACTTCACTATCAGTCTCGCTTTCAAACACACGCCCCTGTTCACGCAGCTCGTCCCGCAAGGGACGGAAATTTTCGATGATCCCATTGTGGACAATTGCAACATCGCCCGTTGCATGCGGGTGCGCATTGCCAGTGGTCGGTGCGCCATGTGTCGCCCAACGTGTGTGGGCAATGCCTGTGGTGCTATCCACCGGGTCCTGCGCCAATACGCCCACCAGATTGGCCAACTTCCCTTCGGCCCTGCGGCGTTCCAGCCGCCCGTCTGCAATCACACACAGGCCAGCACTGTCATAACCGCGATATTCCATCCGACGGAGCCCGTCGATCAGTCTCTCCGCGACCGATTCCTTGCCGACGATGCCGATAATTCCGCACATAATTTCCTCACTCTGGAAAATTACCCCGCATGATGATCAACTTGCGGGTAGATAAATGATCATTGCCTCTATCTTAACCGGCACCATGCAAACGCGCCACACGCTTGCTGTCCCGCCAAAGGTAAATTCCGGCACAAATTATGCACAAAGCACCCGCCAAAGCAGGTAAATCCGGCCTGTCGCCAAACAGCCACCATCCCAAGGCGCTGGCAGTCAATATCTGGACATAATTGGCTGGGGCTATCTGCGATGCCCCGGCGCGGACAGTACCGTTGAATATCAGCCAATGTGCGATGGTTGAGATAAAGGCGGTGAAAGCACAGCGGGCCAATACATCCCAACTGGGAAAATCGAAATAGTACTGCGGCAGCCCAGTGGCACGTGTAGCGAAAGCCACGATTACCAGAACAATGGCGGCAATCGCTGCATTGTATAGCTGCATCGACATGACACTGCCACTGCCAGCAGATGCACGGTTCAGGATAACCACCAGTGACATGAAAAATGCAGTTGCGACTGGCAACAATGCCCCCCAACCGATGAGCGCAAGGTTAGGGCGCAGCACTAGAATAACGCCCGCAAAGGAAAGCGCAGATGCATACCATACGGCGCGCCGCACCTTTTCACCCAGCAATGGCCCACTCAGAAGCGCGGTTATGACAGGAGAGAGGAAGACAATCGCTACTGTTTCGGCCAGCGGCATGATGAAGATTGCAGCAAAAAAACTCAGAGATGCCAGCGCCGTACTCACCCCCCTGGCCAATTGCATCCAGGGTTTACGCGGAAAAAGTGCGCTGGCCCCTTCTTTCACCAGCACCATGGCGAACAGGACTGCGGCCGCGATCGCGAAACGCAATGCTGCAACCGCCATAACTGGCCATGCACCGGCAATCGATTTGATGGCCGCATCCCCCACCGAAAGTACGGAAAAACCGATAATGGCATAAAGCATTCCGGTACGTTCGGTATGATGCATGGAATTGCGCGCTCACATTTTTGCTTTTGGGTCGCACGGCGCGGCTATTACGCAATTGGAGCCAAGGCAATCGATATTGAGAAGACAATAGGGTTAATCAATGCTTTATCTATTCGCAATAAGCCGCACATTGATATGCATGTAATGGGCGATAGATACTGATGGAAATGTCCGTACCCACGTCTGAAAACAAGGTCACTGCCCTGCAGGCATCATCTCGCCTGTTGGCTGCGGTGCCCCTTGAAATCGTTCTGGCGCTTGTGTTCCTGGGGTTCACTTTGGCGATGGGCGCCTGGTTGGGCCTGCCTTTCAGCCTTCCCAATGGCAACCGTGCGGCTTTTGTCGGCATTCATTATCTCTACCCGCTTGCCGGGATCGCGATCTGGGCAGTATTCATGCTGTTCAATTCCAGCAAACAGATGACGGCAACGTTCTTTGTTGCCCTGCCAGCCTATACAGTGGTGCTGCTGTGTCACTTCAATCTCAAATTGTGGATCCCGCATATCAACCCGACCTTGTGGGATAAATTTTACTGGGCGAGCGATGAAGCAATCAGGCCGTTGATCGATTGGGCAATGGCGTTTCGCGTGTCGATTGATTGGCTGATCCCGCTGGACAGCAATTTCTATATGTCAGGCTTTATCGCACTGTTTTACCTGGCATTTGGATATGCCTGCCTGAAACGCCAGGATACCTTTCGCGAGTTGGTACTGGCTGTAATTATCATGCAAATCGCAGGGTCATTTGCCTATCTGGTGGCACCAGCCCTTGGCCCATTCATCTATGAAACAGGCGTAGAGCCGCGCGCTACCTTTTCCCAACAATCCATGCTGGCATCATGGCAAGCCAATTCTGCAGGCGGGGCTGCATGGATAGCGGCCGAAGGCGGGCGGCAACTCACTGTCGGGCTGGCGGCTATGCCATCGCTCCATGCAGGTGGATCATTCCTGTTCCTGCTTTATGCCGTTCACCATGCAGAAGCATTGCGGATACCCTTTATCCTGCTGTTCTGCTTCATCGCCATGGATGCCGTGGCAAACCGTTGGCATTACGCAATAGATTTGCCAGTCGGAATGGCGTTGGCCGGTGCGGCTTATTGGATTGCCCGTAAGGTTGTGTCCAGAAAATCCAACGCCTGATCAATAATATAAGGCCCTGCTGGAAGTTGGCATCAATTCCCCCCCCCTGCAGAGCAAAAAAGTCACCGGGTTGCAGACCTTTTTCTGACGCGGGCATTTCCTTAGGAAAAAAATAAGCTTTCCGAATTATTCACCAAACTTCGTTAGCCGGTTTTTGTCACCATGTGGCGATGCCGCAGGCAAGATTATTGATCCCAGGGGGCTTGGAATGACTGCATTCGGAAGGAAGAATGGACCTGGCGGGATGAATCCCGGAGGCCGTCCATCCTTTGGCGTTGCCCGTCCTATGAAGGGTGGCAGCCCGGCGCCAAGCGCGCCCCGCATGCCACAGGGCGGCGAACAATTCCCACCGCTGCCAGAGCAGGCGACAGCTGTTCCCAGCGAGGCACCTGCAACGCCCAGTGCCGGCGGCGGCAAAAACCAGGACGATGCGATGGCGCGCCTTTCAGAGCGCATGAATGCCACGCATGAAAACACCGAAGTCGGCGGTTTCGAAGCCAGCGTTCACAAGATCAAGGAACAGGTACTCCCCCGTCTGCTCGAACGTGTCGACCCTGAAGCGGCCGCCACGCTGAGCAAGGAAGAACTGTCCGAAGAATTCCGCCCCATCATCATGGAAGTGCTGGCGGAACTGAAAGTCACGCTGAACCGGCGCGAACAGTTTGCGCTGGAAAAAGTGCTGATTGACGAGCTGCTGGGCTTTGGCCCGCTGGAAGAACTGCTGAACGATCCGGACGTGTCCGATATCATGGTCAACGGCCCGCAGCAGACCTATATCGAAAAGAAGGGCAAGCTGGTCATTGCCCCGATCCAGTTCCGCGATGAATCGCATCTGTTCCAGATCGCACAGCGTATTGTGAACCAGGTCGGCCGCCGTGTTGACCAGACCACGCCGCTGGCTGATGCCCGTTTGAAAGACGGTTCACGTGTGAACGTGATTGTTCCGCCGCTGTCGCTCAAAGGCACGGCGATCTCCATTCGTAAATTCTCCGAGAAACCGATTACCCTCGATATGCTCAAGGAATTCGGTTCGATGAGTGAGAAGATGTGTACTGCGCTGAAAATTGCCGGTGCATGCCGGATGAACATCGTGATTTCGGGCGGTACGGGTTCGGGTAAAACCACCATGCTCAACGCGATGTCGAAGATGATCGATCCGGGTGAACGCGTTCTGACGATTGAGGACGCGGCCGAATTGCGCCTGCAGCAGCCGCACTGGCTGCCGCTGGAAACGCGCCCGCCAAACCTTGAAGGGCAAGGCGCCATCACCATCGGCGACCTGGTGAAGAACGCCCTGCGTATGCGCCCAGACCGCATCATCCTGGGCGAAATTCGTGGCGCGGAATGTTTTGACCTTCTGGCCGCGATGAACACGGGCCACGATGGTTCGATGTGTACGCTACACGCCAATAGCCCGCGCGAATGCCTGGGTCGTATGGAAAACATGATCCTGATGGGCGACATCAAGATCCCGAAGGAAGCCATCAGCCGCCAGATTGCGGAATCCGTCGATCTGATCGTGCAGGTAAAGCGTCTGCGCGATGGTTCACGCCGCACCACCAACATCACTGAGGTGATCGGGATGGAGGGCGACGTGATCGTGACGCAGGAATTGTTCAAGTTCGAATATCTGGACGAGAGCGAAGACGGCAAGATCCTGGGCGAATTCCGTTCATCGGGCCTGCGCCCCTATACGCTGGAAAAAGCGCGCCAGTTCGGCTTCGATCAGGCTTATTTGGAGGCGTGTCTCTGACACGCCTTCGCGCTGCGTCGTCCGGGCGCGTGCATCCTCGCATAAGCTCGGGCGGCCAGTCGGCCTTGCGGTCACTGCGTGACCGGTTTGGAGGCGTGTCTCTAACGCGCCTTCCTTATTAAAAGCGGCTCCGGCCCTCTCCCCCGCCCAACCACCCGATATGGTGACTTGCATTCTATCGGGTGGTTGGGCGGGGGAGAGGGCTGGCACCGAACGCAACAATAGACTGCAGCGCCCGTCCGGACGCGCGATTATCCGAACAAGACCGTCGGCAATGAATAGGCCAACAATCCTCCGCCAATCAGCAGGCACCCCATATACACGCTGGTCCATGGTACCCAGCCAACCTTGCTGATCCGGGCTAGCGGGTGCTGCAGCTTACGCCGGTGTTCCGCCCACATTGCGGCCATTGACAAAAGGACAAAACCCACGCCCCACAATGCCATCAAAGTGGCATCGCTGGCGAACAGAATAAATTCGGGTTCTTGAATCATGGTTGGCAGGAAAATGGGGAGCTTACGCCTTGTCTGCAAGCCATTCTGCTTGCAGTCAGGCCATTAGAGCGTACTGGCAGCTTGTGCATTCACCCGTCCGCCAACGTCCCGTTCTTGCCCTGCTGATACGTCTTCTGGCGGTGCTGGCGCTGTCTGTGATGGTTGCACTGGTGAAACTGGCGAGTGAAGAAGGGATTTCACTGCCAGAGATATTATTCTGGCGTCAGCTCCCAACCATTCCCCTGATCCTGGTAATGTTGTGGGCAGGCGGATCGCTGGGAAGGCTGAAAACGCATCGACTGCGACAACACGGATTTCGTGCCACCATTGGCATCATTGGAATGATCCTCAATTTTGGAGCGGTAACACTCCTCCCGCTGGCAGAAGCGAGCTCTTTGAATTTTACCTCTGCGATTTGGGCCGTGATCCTTTCTGCGCTGATATTGCATGAAAAGGTTGGGATCTGGCGCTGGAGCGCGGTTTTGGCAGGTTTCGCAGGCGTGATCATAATCACCCAACCTGGGGACGGTCATATTCCATTGCTTGGCGCGGCTGTGGGTTTAGGGGCAGCCTTCATGATCGCATTAATTTCGATCCAGATACGCGATCTCGCCAGCACCGAAGATTCATTGACGATAGTGTTCTACTTCTCCTTGTTCACTCTACCGCTTTTGGGGCTGGTCCTGCCATTTTTCTGGGTCGAAAAAACACTTTATCACTGGTTCTTGTTGGGTGGTTTGGGCGTTGCCGGCCTGCTTGGCCAATTCCTGCTGACCGCGGCCCTGCGCTATGGCTCTGTCTCCAGTGTAATCGTGATGGATTATTCAGGACTGATCTGGAGTACCCTGTTGGGCTGGGCCTTGTTTGATAATCTTCCGGTTGCGGCAACCTGGCTGGGCGCCCCGCTGATCATTGGGGCAGGCATGATGATCGCCTGGCGCGAACATCGATTGTCCCGCCCAACCAGAAATATCGGACCTGGCACCTAACTGGCAGGCCCAAATTCGCCACGGGCTGTCGGGATGGTCCCATGCGCGCACCATACTTTTTCGATTTGGGCTTGAACCTCAATCGGTTTCGGGCAATTCTCGGCCCACAACGCAGGCCTGACCATGGACCTGTATGAGAGGTAGGGCATTATGATCCGTAAAATTATCAGCACTGCACTGGTCGGCGCACTGATGGTGTCCGCCACCGCTTGCAACACTGTTCGCGGTGTGGGCGATGATCTGAAATCGGCTGCAAACGCAGTTGATGATGAAACCTGAATAGATTGGGCATCAGCCCTTTTCGCGCCGTGTCGCCAGCTGCAGGCACGGGTGCTACGCCCGCCAAGTGATTGGCGGGCGTTTGCGTTTCAGGGTGCTATTCCTCTGTATCGCTGCGCCGCCAAACCGCAGCCAACAAGCTGCCGATCACAACATGATAGACCGCCGATACTGCCGCCGGCACCGGTGCCAATGCCGCCTGCATCGGGGAAACGAATTGTGCGGCAAAGGACGGCGTGGAAGCCAGCGCAGATCCCAGCCCGCTGTTCTGCATGCCCACCTCTATCGAACAGGTGCGCTGTTCCGCCACGCCCAGCCCCAGCCAGCGCGACAACAGAAATCCCAGCGCAAAGCCTGTGGCATGCAGCACAAACAGTGCCAGCAACAACACACCGGCATGTTCAATAATCAATGGTTTGGACTTCGCGATAATCGCCCCAACTATCAGCACCACACCAATGACGGATACGATGGGCGATATGGTGGCAATGCGTGTAGTTGCAGCCGGGAAAATACGGTTAAGCGCCACGCCTGCCACAACCGGCACCAGCACCACCGCGATCATGTCCCTGAACAGCGCCCAGCGATCAATTTCCACAAAAACGCCTGCCAGCCAGCCCGTGAGCAGCGGGGTCAGCACCACCGCCACCAGCGTGGAACACAATGTCATGGTTACAGATAACGCCAGATTGGCCCGCGCCAGATAAGCCACAACATTGGATGCGGTGCCGCCGGGGCAGCATGCAACCAGCACAATGCCCACTGCCAGCCCGTTTTGCAGACCGAACATTGTTGCACAGGCGATACCCGCCAATGGCATGATGGTAAATTGCAACACCACGCCAATCGCAACCGCACGCGGCATGCGCAGCACACGCCGGAAATCATCCGGGCTGAGCGTCAGCCCCATGCCCAGCATGACCAAGCCCAGCAGCACACTGACCAGTGACTGGCCAAATGGACGCAAAGTGCCATCCACCACCCACAGGAAATGATCGGGTATAAACCAGGCCCAGGCCGTGCCCAAAAGCGTCCACAATGCAAACAGATTGGTCAGTTGCGCGATCAGTCGCCGCATTCACCCCTCCCCCCCAGGATAGGCGCAGATAGCCCACTGATAATGAACTGGCCAGCTAAGTACCGAGTTTATCCCACTCGCGTGCAGCACGCAGAATGCCATCATAATCATGCGTGAAGCGGCCAGCAGCCCTGCGCCCTGCCAATCCCAATGCCGCCGCTGCCACGATATTGGCATCAATCGACCGATAGACGCTCATCTTTCCACGCATGAACAGGTCGGTCAGCGGCGCCGCCAGTTGCGCCAACCCCTCTTTACCGCGCGGATCATCGATGCGCTTGCCGCGCAGCAGGCCAGGACGCAATATGTCGCACCGGTTGAAGCGCAGCTGGGTCAGTTCCGTCTCCACCTCGCCCTTCACCTTGAGGTAGAAATTTTTTGAAAGCGGGTCTGCCCCGACAGAACTGACAGCCACCAGGCGCGGCACACCGGCAGCACGTGCAGCGCGCGCGGTGTTGACCACCAATTGCTGGTCCACCGCTCGAAAGGCATCTTCATCCTGGCCAGACTTCTTCCATGTGCTGCCCAGCGCACAGATCAGCGCGGTGGGGCGCACCGCCTCTATCACCTCGCCCCATTTGCCCGGATCAGCGACAAACATTTCCATCCGCGCACCCTGCGGCAAGCGGATTTCACGCCGGGAAATGCCCGTCAACCTTACATCGCCGCGGCCAATGCATTGCTGCATCACGCAGCGCCCGACCAGGCCGGTCGAACCAACCAGCACAACGCGCAGAATTTCAGACATTGCTCAATCCGCCCGGCCTTTCGCCATAGATCGCGCTACATGCCTCAATCGCGAAACGATCGCTCATCCCGGCAATGAAATCTGCGATGGTACGGCTGCGGGCTGGTTCTTCCGGTGGCAATTTCTCCACCCATTCCATGGGCATCAGCCGCGCATCCTGCGCATAGGCGGCATAGAGCAGCGCCACCACACCGCGGGCCTTTTCCGACGCGCCAATCTGTTCAGGATGAAAGTAAAGGCGGTCATACATGAACCGCTTCAGCTGCCGTTCCGCCGCTGCAAAATCGGGCGAGAAACCCGCCAGCTGCCGCCCTGCATCGCGCACTTCAGCAATGGAGGTCAGGCCAGCCACATTGGCGCGTGTGTGTTCGATCACATTATTGACCATCAGGCCAATCTGGTCCCGCACCAGTTCACGCAATTGCCTTTCGCGCTGGGCATGGGGATGCCGCTTTTCGACCGCACGCCATTGATCTGCCAGAAAATCCAGCGCCAGCAGATCATCCAGGGTCAGGAAGCCTGCACGCAGCCCATCATCAATATCATGATTGTCATAGGCGATGTCATCCGCCACTGCGGCAACCTGCGCTTCCAGTGACGGCCATTGCCCCAGATCGAGTGGATAGGCCGCATCCAGTTCTGCCAGGGCCCAATTGGGCGCATCAACCGGGCCGTTATGCTTGGCCAGCCCTTCCAGCAATTCCCAGCTGAGGTTCAGCCCATCATGCTGGGGATAGGGGCTGTCCAGCCGCATCACCACGCGCATGGCCTGCGCATTGTGATCAAACCCACCATGGCGCAGCATTACGTCCTCAAGTGCATCTTCGCCCGCATGCCCAAAGGGCGGGTGGCCCAGGTCATGCGCCAGGCACAATGCCTCTGTCAGATCCTCATCCAGCCCCAATGCGCGCGCAATCACGCGGCCAATCTGCGCCACTTCCAGGCTGTGCGTCATCCGCGTGCGGTAATGGTCCCCCTCTGGCGCGATAAAGACCTGCGTCTTGGATCGCAGCCTGCGGAAACTCATCGAATGGATGATACGGTCACGATCCCGCTGAAATTCACTGCGCGGGCCACGCTGACCCGAATCCTCACGCGAGAATTCACGCCCGCGCGATGCGGCGGGATCGGCAGCAAAGGGTGCGCGGTTCATCACAGCGCGCCGATTAGGTTAACGCTCGCATGGCGACAACCGGAACAATCAGGCAACATGATTGAAGGTGGCGGAAAACAGTCGGGCCGCCCGTACCCTTATGGAACTGAGCGGCCCCAGGACAACCTATCGGTGCGCGACCCGACGGGCCGGATCAGCCCCTGGGTATACGGTCAACCGGATGCCCAGAGACTCATCACATCCTGCTTAATTGAAAAACATTAGTTCAGGAATTGCGCACGCCGGGCTTATCGACAGCTGGTTGTAATAATACGCCAATGTGCCGCCCGAATAACTGCCGCAGATACACCCCGCCCGCGCATATCAGGACAAAAGACATGTCGTGACACACGCGGGCGGAAAGCATTTCACGTATGGATCAGTCGAGTGACTTGACGATTTCCTCGACCATCTTCTTGGCATCGGCCAGCAACATCATGGTCTGGTCCATATAGAACACATCATTGTCGACGCCGGCATAGCCCACGCCGCCCATGCTGCGCTTGATAAAGAAGACCTGTTTTGCCTTGTCCACATCGAACACGGGCATGCCGTAGATGGGCGATGACTTGTCGGTCTTGGCTGCAGGGTTCACAACGTCATTCGCACCGATGATGAAGGCCACATCGGCCTGCGCGAACTCGCTATTGATATCCTCCAGCTCGAACACCTTGTCATAAGACACATTGGCTTCAGCCAGCAGCACGTTCATATGCCCCGGCATACGGCCCGCCACCGGATGGATGGCGAACTTCACATCGACACCCTTTTCTTCCAGAATGTCAGTCATCTCACGCAAGGCGTGCTGCGCCTGCGCCACCGCCATACCGTATCCCGGAATGATGATGACCTTTTCTGCCTGTTCCAGCATGAAGGCGGCATCTTCCGCGCTGCCGGTCTTGTAGGGGCGCTGCTCGCCCCCACCCGAAGAACTGGCTGCGGCATCCGCGCCAAAGCCACCTGCAATCACCGAAATGAAGCTGCGGTTCATCGCCTTGCACATGATGTAGCTGAGGATGGCACCGGACGAGCCAACCAGCGCGCCCGTGATAATCATCGCCGTGTTGTGCAGGGTGAAGCCCATCGCCGCTGCCGCCCAGCCGGAATAGCTGTTCAGCATGGACACAACCACCGGCATATCCGCCCCGCCAATCGGGATGATCAACAGGAAGCCAATGATAAAGGCTGCAGCCACAATGGCCCAGAACAGCCACCCTTCACCCGCCGCGGCGCTGGGCGCCATGGCATAGGCAGCCGTGCCGACAATGATCGCCAGCAAAGTGCCCAGATTGATAATATGGCGCGCAGGCAGCATGATCGGCGCCCCGCTCATATTGCCGTTCAGTTTGGCAAAGGCGATGACCGAACCACTGAAGGTAATGGCCCCGATGGCCGCACCCAATGCCATCTCTACGCGGCTGATGGCCAGGATATTGCCGTCCACGCCCAAAATACCAAATGCATCGGGGTTCATGAAGGCTGCCATCGCCACCAGCACGGCGGCAAGACCAACCAGAGAGTGGAAGGCTGCCACCAATTGCGGCATCGCAGTCATCGCGATTTTGCGTGCGATGCTGAAACCCAGGATACCACCCAGGAAAATCGCCACGCCGATTTCGGCAATATTGGCGATGTCATGGGTAACCAGCGTGGTCACCACGGCAATCAGCATGCCGACCATGCCATAACGGTTGCCGGTGCGGCTGGTCGCAGGCGAAGAAAGCCCGCGCAGCGCCAGGATGAACAACACGCCCGATACGAGATAGGCCACCGCAACCCATGGGTTTACAGCATGCGCTGCATCAGCAGCTGCGGCAAGGAAAGGAAGCGAACCCATCACTTCTTCTCCTTCTTCTTGTACATGGCCAGCATACGTTCCGTCACGGCAAAGCCGCCGAAGATGTTGACGCTAGCCAGCACGACACCAGCCAGGCCCAGCCATTTGGCGACCATACTGCCCGCTTCTGCACTGGCGATCAGCGCGCCAACAATAATGACCGAGCTGATCGCATTGGTCACCGCCATCAGCGGCGTATGCAGCGCCGGGGTAACCGACCAGACCACGTAATAGCCGACGAAACACGCCAGCACGAAAATCGAGAGGATTGAAATAAAGTCCATCGGCTTACCCCTTCAGCCTCTCATTGACGATTGCACCACCTTTGGTCAGGCGCACGGCATCGCCTATCTCTTCATCCAGTACAGGAGCCCCCTGCTCCTTGTCCCAGAATGCGGACAGAAAGTTATAGTGGTTACGGCTGAACAGCGCGCTGGCATCAGCCGCCAGATGCGCGGCCGTGTTGGAAAAGCCGATGATCTTCACACCGTGCTTTTCTACCACATGATCCGCCACGCTGCCTTCCACATTTCCACCCTGTGCCACGGCAAGGTCAAAAATGACGCTGCCCGGCTTCATGCTGGCGATCTGCGCGTCTGAAATCAGGCGGGGCGCTGCCCGGCCCGGGATCAGCGCGGTGGTGATCACGATATCCTGCTTGGCGATATGGCTGGAAACCAGTTCGGCCTGAGCCTTCTGGTATTCCTCACTCATTTCGGTGGCGTAACCGCCCGAACCTTCACCCTCAATCCCTGCGACGCTTTCCACGAAAATCGGCTTCGCGCCCAGTGACTGGATCTGTTCTTTCGTGGCGCTGCGCACATCGGTTGCAGATACCTGCGCACCCAGGCGCTTGGCCGTGGCAATCGCCTGCAGCCCTGCCACACCCACGCCCATGATGAAGGCACGCGCAGCCTGAACCGTGCCGGCCGCCGTCATCATCATCGGGAAAGCGCGGCCATATTCGTTCGCCGCCGCCAATACCGCCTTGTACCCGGCAAGGTTGGACTGGCTGGAGAGAACATCCATGCTCTGCGCACGGGTAATGCGCGGCATGAACTCCATACTCAACGCTTCAAAGCCGGCCTTGGCGTAACTCTCTACCAGATCCTTCTGCATGAAAGGATCAAACAAAGCTGCAACCCAGGCACCCGGTTTTGCGCCATTGAGCGACGATACATCCGGGGCACGCACGCCCAAAACAATATCGGCATCCTTGGCCACCTGTGCCAGCGGGCCCATTTCGGCACCCGCTTCCTGATAGGCTGCATCGGGAATCGAGGCAGAAATACCTGCCCCTTCTTCCACAGCGACTGTTGCACCAAGTGCGACAAATTTGCGCACCGTTTCGGGCGTTGCAGCGACGCGATATTCGCCTTCGGCCCTCTCCCTAAAGACTGAAATCTTCAATGTTTCAGCTGCTTAGTTGGAAATCGCGACAACGACTGCCAGCGTGATCAACGCCAGGATCGGCACCGACCATTTCACCAAATTAATAAAGCCAGCATAGGTTTGTTCGGCGGCTTTCATATCTTGCGAGGCCATATTGTTTTCCCTGCCCTGTTTTCACTCGGCGGCTCGTCTATCGCGCAATGTCAGCTATCTCAAGGGACAATAGGGCCAACCTGTAGCCTTAATCAGGTCTTTACCCATCCAGAGTAAATTGAGCCTTCGTACCACAGTGGGACGTTTTGAAGGTTCATGGCTGAAAACGCGCAACGACTTTTGATGTTGATCGATGATGAGCCGGCACAATGTCGGCTGATCACGGCGCTTGCCGCGCGTGAGGGCTGGCGTACCATCATCGCGTCTGATGCTGATATGGCCATCGCCATGCTTGGAACGCGCGACGGGATGCAATTGTCCGCCATCATCCTGGACCAATGGGTGCCCGGAGATGACGCCTGCGATTTGATTGCAGAGCTGAAAAGCCGCCGTCCAGCCCTGCCCATATTGATGTTGACCACCAGTGCCTCCCCCCTTCTGGCGGTGGATGCCATGCGTGCTGGGGCAAGTGATTACCTGATCAAACCGGTGGCCCCTGATCGCCTGCTGGAAGCCCTGCGCGCAGCGACAGAGCATCATACTGCACGCGACGAATTACAGCCGCTGTCCGAAAAAATGCCGGCCGTGCTCGATTTTGACGCAATGATCGGCACAGCACCCAAATTCCGTACCGCCTTGGCACAGGCAGCCAAGGCTGCGCGCGGTCACGGAAATGTACTGATCGAAGGTGAAACAGGCACGGGCAAGGAAATGCTGGTTCGCGCCATGCATGCGGCCAGCCAGCGCGCCAAGGCACCGTTCCGCATTATCAGCCTGGCCAGCGTTCCGTCCAATTCGGTGGAATCGGTTCTGTTCGGGCATGAACAGAACGCCTTTCCTGGTGCGTTTGACCGCCAGATCGGTGCTATGCAGCACTGCGATGGCGGTACTTTGGTGCTGGACGAGGTGGATCGGCTGAACAGCCGCATGCAGGCCCGCCTGCTTGATGCCCTGCAAACCGGCATCGTTCGTCCTGCGGGCGCACAGCACGGTTTCCGCATCGATGTGCGGCTGCTGAGTGCAACCGATTTTCCCATCGATCAGCTCAGCAGCGGTGGCCATTTCGACCCGGAATTGCTGGCCCTGCTGGCACAGACCAAGATCGTCTTACCACCACTGCGCGAACGGACGGGCGATATCTCTGGCTTGACCCGCCATTTCCTGGCGCGAATTGGCGAACAGCCGGGCCTGCGCCATCTGTCCATTTCCGATGGCGCACTGTCACTGCTCGCCGCCTATGACTGGCCGGGCAATGTCCGCCAACTGCAGGCCGTACTGTTCCGCGCGGCGGTGCATTGCGACAATCAGACACTGACAGAGGAAAGCTTCCCCCAACTGTGCGAATTGCTGGGCGAACATCAGGAAGCCACCAATCCATTGCATGAAGGTGTGGGCGTGATGCTCTACACACCCGATGGCAATCTGCGCCCGCTGGAAGATATTGAGGCCGATGTGATCCGCCTCGCCATCGGTCATTATCGCGGCCGCATGACAGAGGTTGCACGGCGGCTGGGGATCGGTCGGTCAACGCTGTATCGCAAGCTGACCCATCTGGGCATCGACAACGCAGCCTGAGCGGACTAGCCCCCTTGCCATGGCAGGAATATGCGACTTTTCGAACCGCAGCGCGCTGGTGACCGGCGCTGCATCGGGCATTGGTGCGGCCTGTGCCCGTTGGCTGGACCAGCAAGGCGTGGCGAAGCTGGTGCTGGTGGATATGGATGCGGCCGGGCTGGAAAAGCTTGAACTTAATTGCAATGTTCAACGCGTGGTTGGCAGCGTGGCCGATCCTGATCTGTGGGATGGGCTGACGGGCGAACTGGCTGGCATTGATCATGCGGTGGTGAATGCTGGCATTGCCAATGGCATGGCACCGTTCCTTGAACATAGCCTGGAAGCCTGGCGCGCCATCCTGTCCGTCAATCTGGACGGGGCCTTCCTGACCCTGCGCGCCGCCATGCAGGCGATGAAAGCCTCTGCCAAGGGTGGCAGCGTGGTCATCACCGCCTCTGTCACCGGCGTGAAACCCATTCCCGGAACGGGTGCCTATGGCGTCAGCAAAGCGGCCGTGGCGCATATGGCGCGCATTGCCGCGGCAGAGGGCGCAGCGGACAAGATCCGCGTCAACGCCATCGCACCGGGCGGGGTCGATACGCCGATCTGGGAAAGTTCGGCCCAGTTTCGTGGCGCTGTGGAGGCCCATGGGCGCGCCGCCACGATAAAGGCCATGGCTGCCACCACCCCACGCGGCACCTATGCCACGGCAGACGAGATTGCAGGGCAGGTTGGTTATCTCCTGTCCGATGGCGCAGCCAATATCACCGGCCATGTGCTGGTGAGCGACGGGGGCTTTTCGCTCTAACCCCGCTAAAGCGCGGGCAGGTCGGAAAAATCCGTCAGCGCCGCATCGCGCAATCCGCGCCACACATTGCGCGCCTGCACCGTTTCCGCCACATCATGCACGCGCAGCAACTGCACACCGGCATTCATGCCCGCAATGGCCAGCGCCAATGAACCGCCCAGCCGCCGATCCACTGTCGCCTCATTCGACAGGGCACCAACCATCCGCTTGCGGCTGGCACCCAGCAACAATGGCTGGCCCAGCGCGTGGAACAATGGCAGCGCATTGATCAGCGCCAGATTGTCGCTCAAGGATTTGCCGAAACCGATGCCGGGATCGAGCACGATCGCCTCGCGCGCGATCCCCGCCGCCAGCGCAGCATCGCGCCTTTCCCGCAGCCATTCAAACACATCAAACACCACGTTGTGATATTCGGCATTGGCGTGCAGATCATTGTCATCGCCCGGCGCATGCATCAGCACCACGGGGCATCCCGCACTGGCAGCCAATTCCAAACTGCGCGGGTCAAACCGCATGGCGGACACATCATTGGCGATATGTGCGCCCGCCTCCAGCGCCGCTTCCAGCACGCCCGCACGGCGCGTATCGACGCTGATCGCGGCCCCCATGGCAGAACAGTATTCCACCGCCGGGATCACGCGATCACGCTCGTCCCCCTCCCATGTCGCAGCAGCACCAGGGCGCGTGCTCTCGCCGCCGATATCGATGATCGCCGCGCCCGCTTCCAGCATGGCGCTGGCATGCGCGCGGCCCGCTTCGGGGTTGTCGAGGAAATCGCCGCCGTCGCTGAAACTGTCGGGCGTGACATTGAGAATGCCCATCACCTGCGGCTGGTCAAAGCGGATGGTGCGCTCCCCCAGTTCGAATGGGGCATGGCTGCGGGTGAGATTGGCCCATTGTTCGGCGGCTTCGGCAGAAACATTTGCGGGCAGATTGCCCAGCACATCGCCCATGGTATCGGGATTGCACAGCCAGCGATCGGCCACCTCGCCATCGCGTGTTAGAATCACCGCGAACCGATAGGCATAGACCATGCCACCCGCCAGCCGCACGGCCCGGCCATCTTCTGCCTGCGGGCCGGGCGCAAAGCCAATCGGGCGGATATAGATATGGTCAGACACTCAGGCTTTCCCCTCGGCAAATCCTACTGGATGGAACACATGGAACAGGGTCCAAGCATTGGAATCGGGGGTGGAATAACGGGGTATGATCATGCAACGGGTTTAACTGGTGTCGAGCGCGTAGGATAGATTGCGCGGGCCGCCCTCAATCCTCTGTCGCCAGCAGGTATAGCTGCCGCGCGGCGTCGATGGGTTTCACTTCCGCGCCATTTGGACCATCCACCTCGTAATGCCAGAAGGTCCAGCCATTGCAGCTGGGCGCGTCCTGCAGTTCCTTGCCCAGCCCATGGATCGTGCCCACCTGCTTGCCATAGGACAATGATCCATCGGCGCGGACCGTGGCGATCCAGCGGCGTTTCTTGTCAAACACCTGTGTGCCGGGTTTGAGATAGCCATTTTCCACCAGAGCGCCAAAGGCCACGCGCGGGGCATCCTTCTTGCTCTGCATGGTCTGGATCACGCTTTCATCCAGCGGCAATTCCTTGGCGATGCGTTTATAGGCCGCATCGCGATAGACATTCTCACGCTCGCAGCCGATCCAGTCCCGTCCCAGACGCTTGGCCACCGCACCCGTGGTGCCGGTGCCAAAGAAGGGGTCGAGTACAACATCGCCCTTCTCGGTCGTGGCCAGCAGCACACGATACAGCAGCGCCTCTGGCTTTTGCGTCGGGTGGACCTTGTGCCCGCCCTCCTTCAATCGTTCGGCACCTGCGCAGATGGGCAGAACCCAATCGCTGCGCATCTGAAGCTCGTCATTCAACGTCTTCATCGCGCGATAGTTGAACTGGTATTTCGCCTTTTCCCCCTGGCTCGCCCAGATCAGCGTTTCATGCGCATTGGTAAAGCGTGTGCCCTTGAAATTGGGCATGGGGTTGGACTTACGCCAGATAATATCGTTGAGGATCCAGAAGCCCAGATCCTGCAATATGTACCCAACGCGGAAGATATTGTGATAGCTGCCGATGACCCACAGGCTGCCATCAGGTTTCAGCACCCGGCGTGCCTCTGTCAGCCAGTCACGGGTAAAATCATCATAGATCTTCAGGCTCTCAAACTGGTCCCAGTGATCTGTCACGGCATCAACCGCGCTGCCATCGGGGCGGTTCAGATCACCACCCAGCTGCAGGTTGTAGGGCGGATCGGCAAAGATGCAGTCCACGCTGTTGTCCGGCAGCGAACGCATCGCTTCCACGCAATCGCCATCCAGGATCTGCCCCAATGGCAAAGCCTGCTTCAGCTCAACGGCATTTGCCGCGCGCGCGGCGCGCGTTTTCGTGGTCTCCAAGACCCCCATTACATACCCCTCGGTTCAAACTTATCCACAGGGTGAGTCCATCCGGACTCCACGTCAAGGATTAATAATCGCCGAATATGGTTAATGCCGCGTTAGCTATGACGGAACAAAAAGAGTCCCGCACAAGATGTTGAGTCTCTTAGGATTCATCAGACTCTGTATGATGGGGTGTTGCCCTGCGGACTCAATTGCGCCGCGATGCGACGAATTGTTTATCCGGTAAAGGCCATGGCCGTGTTGACCGCAAAGGCCATTACCAGAACCGCGCCGATCACCCGTCCGATCTGCTTGCCCCGCGCCAGCAGGATCAACAGGGCGAGCGCCGATACAGCCAGCAGCACCAGCTGATAGGTCAGTAGGCTGGCGGGCACGGGGAATGGGGCAACTGTCATCGTGACCCCGCCGATCAGCAATATGTTATAGATGTTGGAGCCGACGACATTGCCCACGGCCAGCCCCGGCTTGCCGCGCAGGGCCGCCGCGACAGAGGCGGCAAGTTCAGGCAGTGATGTGCCCACTGCCACCACGGTCAGGCCAATCACCGTCTCGCTGACGCCGAACAGCCGCGCCATGTCAATCGCGCCCGTCACCAGCAAATTGCCGCCCACCACCAGCAGCGCTACGCCGCCGATAAAGGCAGCAATGGCCAAAGGCAGCTTCATATCTGCGCCCTCGCCCTCACCCTCTTCCTCGTCGCTCGCACGCGGGTGGTTGAAGCGCCAATAGATATAGGCACCCAGCGCCGCCAGCAGCACCACGCCAATCCATACCGCACCCCATTGCAGAGCGGTCAGCAGCCACAGCACCACAGTGGCGATCAATGCCACCACCGCGTCGCGCCGCCCCATGCCCGTCAACACAATCGGCATGACCAATGCGGACACGCCCAGGATCAGCAGGGTGTTGGCAATGTTGGAGCCGATGATATTGCCCCAAGCCAGCTCTGGCGAATCCAGCAGGGCGGCTTCTACACTCGCCACCATTTCAGGCATGGAAGTGGCAAAGCCCACGATCACCAGCCCGGTGATGAGGTTCGAAATGCCCAGCCGGTGGGCAATGGTCACCGATCCGCGCACCAGAAATTCGCCGCCAATGGCAAGGCCGGCAAGACCGATCAGACTGAAAAGGATCGCTTCAAACATATACAGGAGGGTTTCTCATTCGGTTTGAACAATAAATAGGGATTGTTGCGTGCAATTAAAGCAGGCTGGCCTGTGCTACTGGGGCAAAACTGCGGCGATGATGTGGTGTCGGGCCATGAATACGCAATGCCTCCATATGTTCTGCCGTGCCATAGCCCTTGTTCCGTTCCCAGCCATATTGCGGGTGGCTGCGCGCGGCATCTTCCATCAAACGATCCCGCCATTGTTTGGCGATGATAGATGCAGCGGAAATGGCAGGCTCCAAAGCATCACCCCCCACAATCGCGCGGGCGGGCCAGCACCAGCCATCGCAGCGCCCCTGCGGCGTCATATTGCCATCAATCAGTACCATCTCTGGCTGGCCACCCAACGCATCGCACAGCCGCCCTACTGCCTGCGTCATCGCCAGCATGGTGGCCGCAAAGATATTGATCCGGTCAATTTCTTCCGGTTCAACAATGCCCACGCCCCAGGCGCAATGGCTGCGGATTTCTTCATCCAGCACGGCACGTCGTTTGGCAGATAGCCGCTTGGAATCATCCAGCCCCTGCGGCGCGGATTGGCACAGCACAACCGCAGCCGCCACCACCGGCCCAGCCAGCGGGCCGCGACCGGCCTCGTCCACCCCGATCATGATCGAACCGGTTTGCGAAAATGCTGCGGGAATGGCGGAAAGCTGCGTCATAACTCTTTAAGTGCGTAACTATCCCTGCAGACCCAGCCCCGCACAAGCTGCAATTATGCTGTTGCACACGCATTTTTATCGACAGCGCGAAAAGCTCCGCCTAATCGCGCGGCGCGATGCCGAGTCTGATCCCCCTTGCCAATGTCCCCGCCGATATGATCGAGCAATTGCTTGATCGTGCCTTTGGCCCTGGCCGGCATGCGCGCACCGCCTATCGTATCCGTGAAGGAACCGACTGGCTGGAAGCGCTGAGCTTTGCCGCGCTGGATGATGATGACCTGCTGGTGGGCACAATCCAGACCTGGCCCGTCGCGCTGACCGACCCGGAAGGCCGCGCCCACGCACTGCTGATGGTGGGCCCCGTCGCCGTGCTGCCCGAACATCAAAAGGCCGGTTATGGCAAGGCACTGATGCTGGCAGTGCTGGACGCGATCGACCGCACCGATCCGCCCTCTGCCATTTTGCCGCAGGTGATGATTGGCGATCCTGAATATTACGGGCGCTTTTTCGGCTTTTCGGCTGAACATACGGGCGGCTGGCATTGCCCTGGTCCCAATGATCCGCGCCGGTTGCTGGCACGCCACCCCAACCCCGCCGTCCTGCCGGCAGAAGGGATGCTGGGGCCCTGGACAGTGGAAGAAACAGCCTGACGCTTGGCGAACGGGCACCTATCTGGCATCGCACGCCTGAATATGCCTTACGATCCGCCCCCGCATCTGGCCCAATTGTCACTGGCAGACATTGCTGCGCAGCTGGAAACGCGCAAATTGCCGCCCGTGACAGAGTGGAACCCGCAATCCAGCAGCGACAGCCTGATGCGCATTGCGGCCGATGGAACATGGTTTCATGACGGATCACCCATCACTCGCCCAGCCATGGTGCGTGCCTTTGCCAGCCTGCTGATACGCGATGACGCCGGTCAGCACTGGCTGGTCACCCCATTTGAAAAGCAGAGCATAGAGGTGGAGGACGCCGCCTTCATCGCCACCGATGTTGATCGCAAGGGTGATGCGCTGGCATTCCGCCTCAATACAGATGATCTGGTGCTGGCAGGCCCGGAACATCGGCTGGTGGCGCGCGGCGATGTGGATATGCCTGCGCTTTATCTGCAGGTGCGGCATGGGTGCGAGGCGCGGCTGAACCGCAGCACCTGGCAGCAATTGGCTGAAATCGCACTGGCTGAGGGCGAAGGCTGGAGCGTCACCAGCCAGGGCGAAACATTCACGCTGGTGCCCGCATGACCACCGCCAACAGCCCCCTTTACGAACGGTTGGCCCATCTGTTCGATCATGGCCACAGGCAGGACGTGCCCGATCTGTTGACTGATGAACGCTTTGTCGAAGCCGATGATACAGCAGATGCAGCGGTGCTGATTGCTATCACGGAAAGGGACGAGCCAGGGGTTATATTGACCCAGCGATTGCAGGCCATGCGCCGGCATGGGGGCCAGGTGGCCTTTCCTGGTGGCAAGATTGATCCGGGTGAAGATGCGGTGACAGCGGCCCTGCGTGAAGCGCATGAGGAACTGGCGCTGGACCCAGCCCATGTCCGGCTGATTGGCACGACAGACCGTTATCAGACCGGTACTGGCTTTGACATCACACCCGTATTGGGTGTTGTGCCACCTGATTTGGACCTCAGTCCCAATCCGGATGAAGTAGAAGCATGGTTTGAAGCCCCTTTATCGCTGCTGCTGGACAGGTCGAACTGGACCGAAAATGCCATGATTTGGCGCGGGAATACACGGCACTATCTGGAAATGCATTATCAGGGGTTCCGTATCTGGGGCGTGACCGCAGCCATATTGGCCAATCTGTCGCGCCGGATCGGGCATCAGGGGCTGTTCGATGTTCGCTGATCCGCAAAGCCTGCTGGCACAGGGCGAATGGACCCAGCGCGCCGGGCTGGCACAGTTATGTGATGCGCTGGGTGCAGACAATATCCGCTGGGTTGGCGGGGCGATCCGTGACACGCTGTTGGGCGTGGATGTGCAGGATGTGGATTGCGCGACGACCCTGTTGCCCGATCAAGTGATCGACCTGTGTCGCAAGGCAGGCATCCGCACAGTCCCCACAGGTATTGAGCATGGTACCGTCACCGCCATTTTTGACGATGGCCCAGTGGAAATCACCACCTTGCGCCATGATGTGTCCACAGATGGACGTCGTGCCACCGTCAGCTTTGCAGAAGAATGGCGCGAAGATGCCGCACGGCGCGATTTCACCATCAATGCGCTCTATGCCCACCCCGTGACGCTGGAAGTGTCAGATTATTTCGGTGGGCTGGATGATCTGGCGGCACGGCGTGTGCGTTTTATCGGTGATGCGCGTACCCGCATTCGCGAAGATCATTTGCGCATCTTGCGCTATTTCCGGTTCCAGGCACGTTTCGGTGCTGAACCCGACCCAGTGGCTGAGGCTGCCTGTTCTGAACTTGCCGCCACGATCAAGGGGCTGAGCCGCGAACGGATTGCGATGGAATTGCTTGCCATCCTCTCTCTGCCCAATCCCGCCCCCACGCTGGAACACATGCATCGGTTGGGCGTGGCCCAGGTGATCCTGCCTGAAACTGGTAGGGATGCGATTGCGCGGCTGGACGAACTTGTAATGCGTGAGGCAACGCATGGCCTGCCGGTTGACGCAATCCGGCGGCTGGCGGCGCTGCTTCCGACACTCCCGGAAATTGCAGGTGATGTGGCCGCCCGGCTTCGCCTGTCCCGCGCCCAGCGCAGTCGATTGGTCAGCCTGGCAGAACGCAACATACACGATTGCGAAAATCCGCGTGCACTCGCCTATAATGAAGGGCTGGAAAACGCCCGTGGCCGTATCCTGTTGCTGGGTGGCGATTTGTCCTCGATCGACAATTGGCAGGTCCCAGAATTGCCGCTGAAGGGTGGAGAGATCGTTGCCCGCGGTGTCAGCGCCGGACCTGAAGTGGCGCGCATTTTGCGACGTGTTGAATCGCGCTGGATGGAAGAAGGTTTCCCTGCTCGGGAACGGGTGTTGGAATTGCTGGAAGGCGAGTTGCCCACCGCGTAATTATCTTAAGCCCAGCTTCATCTGGAACATGGCAAAAAAGGCGCACGGGTTGCCTTCAGCGCAATTTCTTGTCTATGGGGTATGCCTTTCGGGATGCTGATACAGCGTCCCTGACTGGATATTGGCCCGGTTCCGATGTCCCAAAAATCACAGCGAATTGGTCGCCAGCACGGTTTCACCATGCACTGCGGCGTTGGAATATTTGAAGTACTTGGAGATTTATAATGAAGTTTGCGAAGCTCGCCATCCTGGCCTCCGCCATTGCGGCGACCCCGATTGCAGCTCATGCGCAAAGTGTGGGTGACACCGTTTACGGGAATGATGGCAATCCGATTGGAACGATTGACAGCAATGATGGCACAAATGCCGTGATCAATACCGGCAAATATACCGCCTCTCTGCCGGTCAGCGCATTTGGCACCAGCGAAAAAGGCCCTACGCTGAACCTCACCAAGACTGCGGTTGAAGCTCAGCTGGCCGCTGCACAGGCGCAGCAGGAAGCCGCCATTGCAGAAGCCAAGGCCAAGGCAGAGGCTGAAGCTGCTGCCGCACTGCAGGCTGCACTGGTTGTGGGTGCACCGGTCATCACTGCCGATTCCCAGGCTCTGGGCATGGTTGATGAAATCGCTGGCGAAAATGTAGTGATCAAGGGTGAGGATGAAATGCTCGTCACCCTTCCAGTCAACCTGCTGATCGCCAACCCAGATGGCGGCTTGATGGCACTGGCCAATCATGCCGATATTCTGGCCGCGTTGCAGGCAGTTGGCGGCTAAGGCAAGACTTCGCATTCAAGAAAGACCAGGGGCCGCAGGCATATCGCCTGTGGCCCCTTTCTTTTGCGATTAACGCAGCCCGTGATCAGTCCGCGTCAAAGCGATTGTTCTTGGGGAATCCTTGCGGCGGCAGGCGACCGGCCGCACCGCGCGCGACCTTCCACTGCCAGATATCGCTTTCTGTCCGGGTCCGGTCACCCTTGCCACCCATGGTCCAGCTAAGGCCTTCTTCCAGCTTGAAGGTCAGCGCATCGGACATCCCGCCGTCACGGTAACGTTGCAAGGTAACACCCTGCCCACGCGCCAGCACCGGCACTTCTTCCAGATTGAACACCACCAATTTGCGATTGTCGCCCACGGCAGCAACGTGATTGTCACCCTCGCCAATCCGGCGCAGCACTTGCAGGCGCGCTTTGTCCTTCAGATTGACGACCTGCCGCCCTTTTCGCGTTTCGGCGAGCAGCTCTGTCTCTTCCGCAACAAAACCCTTGCCGATGCTGGATGCCAGCAACAAACGCCCACCTGGCTTGTGCACCAGCATGCCTGCGATGCGGGTTTCCGGCTCCATATCGATCATCGATTGCACCGGTTCGCCAAAACCGCGCGCGCCGGGCAGCTTGTCCGCACCCAGAGTGTAAAAACGCCCGTTTTCCGCCGCGATCAGTAACTTGTCTGTCGTCTGCGCATGGGCGATAAAGCCCAGCTCATCGCCTTCCTTATATTTGAATTCCTGGTCCAGCGGCACATGACCGCTGGCCGCACGGATCCAGCCCTTTTTGGACAGGATCACGGTGACGGGCGCCTTTTCGATCATGGCGTCCATGGTGAATTCCACCGTGGGCGCGGCTTCCTCTATGCGCGTGCGGCGTTTGCCCAGCGCCGTATCTTCACCATATTCCTTGCGCAGCGCACCCAGATCACGCTTCAGCCGTGTGCGTTGGCGGGCTGGTGAATCAAGCAGCTTTTCCAGCTCGTCCTTCTCCGCCAGCAGGTCATCCTTTTCCTGCCGCAGCGCCATTTCTTCCAGCTTGCGCAAGGATCGCAGCCGCATGTTCAGGATCGCTTCGGCCTGCCGGTCGGTCAGGCTGAATTCCGCCATCATCACCGCCTTGGGGTCATCCTCATACCGGATGATCTCGATCACACGGTCGAGGTTGAGGAAGGCGATGATATAGCCTTCAACCAGTTCCAGCCGCCGTGCAATCTGGTCCAGCCTGTGCTGCGCACGGCGTTGCAAGATATCAATCTGCGAGCGGACCCAGTTTTCCAGCAGCTCCTTCAGCCCCATCACCATGGGTGTACGGCTGGCATCCAGCACGTTGAGGTTGAGGCTGAAGCGCGTTTCCAGATCGGTCAGCTTGAAAACCGATTCCTTCAGCAGTTCCGGGTCGACATTGCGGCTGCGCGGCACCAGCACGATGCGGATCTGTTCATCGCTTTCATCACGCACATCTTCCAGAATGGGCAGCTTCTTGTCGGCAATCGCCTGCGCGATCTGCTCGATCAATTTGCCCTTCTGCACCTGATAGGGGATTTCGCTGATGACCAGCTGCCATTGCCCGCCGCCCAGCCGTTCAATCCCGGCCTCGCGATCCTCCGCCTTGTCCGCCTCGGCCGCATGGAACACCCCGCGCACACGGAATGATCCGCGCCCTGTTTCATAGGCATCGGCAATGCTTTTCGCGCTGTCGACGATCTGGCCACCCGTGGCAAAATCCGGCCCCTGGAACAGTTCCATCAACCGGGCATGTTCGACATGGGGATTGTCGATCAGTTCCAGCGTGGCATCGATAATTTCGGCGACATTATGGCTGGGGATGCTGGTCGCCATGCCCACGGCAATGCCGCTGGCACCATTGGCCAGCAGATTGGGGAACAGGCCGGGGAAGATTTCTGGCTCAATCTCCTCGCCATTATAGGTCGGGATGAAATCGACCGTCCCTTCATCCAGCCCCGCCATCAGCTGCAGCGCGGTCTTGGTCAGGCGCGCTTCGGTGTAACGATAGGCGGCGGCATTATCGCCATCGATATTGCCGAAATTCCCCTGCCCTTCCACCAGCGGGTAACGCAGCGCAAAATCCTGCGCCAGGCGCACCATGGCATCATAGACCGATGCATCGCCATGCGGGTGGTATTTACCAATCACATCGCCCACCACGCGGGCCGATTTCTTGAAGGCGCTGTTCGGGTCCAGCTTCAACTGCCGCATCGCCCATAACAGGCGGCGGTGGACCGGCTTCAACCCATCGCGCAGATCGGGCAGTGATCGCGCGGTGATGGTGGACAGCGCATAGACGAGATAGCGTTCTTCCAGCGCGGAATCGAACGGCGCATCGACAATGGCATCAAAGGGATCGGGCTCGGTCATATCAATTACGTCAGACATTACCTGAAACGCTTAGCAATGCATGGGCCGCTGGGGGAGAGGCGTTTCCACAGGAATGCAGCGATAAATGCCATCACCTTCGCATCTGCAAAATAACGCAAGCCAGATGCGGCATTTGTCGCTATAGGGCCGCAACATCGCGCTGGCGGAAAGTCCGACAGCCTCTCCTGGATTTTGCGCCACAAGCGCGAATTTTGCCTGCCCCCTGTTTCTCCCCGTCGGCATTCGGCGCGGCGATGCCACCCTTGTGAGTTTACATGTCTTTCGAAAATTTGCCGTCGATCCTGGCCGATGCGCTGGCCGAACGCGGTTATTCCGCCCCCACCCCGGTACAGGCTGCTGTTATAGCCCCAGATGCAAAGGGGCGTGACCTAATTGTTTCGGCACAGACCGGATCAGGCAAGACCGTTGCCTTCGGTCTTGCGCTGGCGGACGAACTGCTGGGCGAAATCCGCGGAACCCCGCTGACCGAAATCCCGCTTGCACTCGTTATCGCCCCGACGCGCGAACTGGCGCTGCAGGTCAGCCGAGAATTGGGCTGGCTCTATGGCAAGGCCGGTTTGCGCATCGCCACATGCGTGGGCGGCATGGACGCCAGCAAAGAACGGCGCGCCCTGCGCACTGGCCCGGCGATAGTTGTCGGCACACCCGGCCGTTTGCGCGATCATCTGGAACGCGGCGCGCTCGACCTATCCGGGCTCGTCGGCGTGGTGCTGGATGAAGCTGACGAAATGCTCGACATGGGCTTTCGTGACGATCTGGAAGAAATCCTCGACGCGACGCCAGACCAGCGCCGCACTCTGCTGTTTTCGGCCACCATGCCGCCCGCAATCGTGCGCTTGGCCGAACGTTACCAGAATAATGCGCTGCGCCTGTCATTGGCAGGGGAAGACCGCGGCCATGGCGATATTGCCTATCAGGCGATCACCATTGCCCCGTCTGAAGTGGAAAATGCGGCGGTCAATTTGCTGCGCTTTCACGAGGCGGAAACGGCAATCTGTTTTTGCGCTACGCGCGAAAGCGTCAAACGCTTGCACGCCACGCTGCAGAACCGGGGTTTTGGCGTAGTTGCGCTGTCGGGCGAACATTCACAATCCGAACGCAACCAGGCGTTGCAGGCGCTGCGTGACCGGCGCGCCCGCGTATGCGTTGCCACCGATGTGGCCGCGCGCGGCATTGACCTGCCCACGCTCAGCCTGGTGATCCATGTCGAAATCCCGCGTGATGCCGAAACGCTGCAGCACCGTTCGGGCCGCACCGGGCGCGCGGGCAAGAAAGGCATAGCGGCGATCATCGTCCCCTATAACCGCCGCAAGCGTGTGGAAGGCATGCTGCGCGGGGCGCGGATCACGGCAGAGTGGATGGGTGCCCCCACAGCAGAGGCGATCCACAAGCAGGATCATGACCGGCTGATGGAAAAACTGACCGCGCCGATGGAATATGATGAGGATGACCGCGCCCTGGCAGCCCAGCTGATAGGGCGTCTGTCCCCAGAAGACATCGCCGCCGCGCTGGTGCAGGCGCATCGTTCCAAATTGCCGCAGCCCGAAGAATTGCTCGCCAACACGCCCGAAGCACGCGAAAAGAGCAAGGCCGAACGGCACCGTCCGGGGTTTGAGGATGTGGTGTGGTTCAAGATGGGCATTGGCCGCCGCCAGAATGCGGAACCGCGCTGGGTGCTGCCGCTGATCTGCCGCCGTGGCCATATCACGCGTAATGAGATTGGCGCGATCCGCATCGGCCAGCATGAAAGCTGGTTCCAGATCCCGCGCGCCATTGCCCCCAAATTTGCCGATGCGCTGGAACGCACCGCATCCGATGATGATGAGCAGGACGCGATCCTGATTACAGAATCGCCCGATGGCCCGCGCATGGAAGCGCGCCAGAACCGCAAGCATGGCGGCCCGATGGCCAGTGCAAAACCCTTCCGCAAGGGCCGAGAAGGCAGGTCAGACAGGCCAGAGAGATCTGATAGGGCTGAAAGGCCTGACCGAGCTGACCGACCAGAGAGACCCGCTAGGCCCGCTAGGCCCGACAAGCCGTTCAAGCGCGATGGCAAACCCGGCACGCGGCCAGACAAAGCCAGGCATCCCGAGGGAAAGCGTCCCGCCGGAAAGCCCTTTGCCGGGAAACCTTCTGCTGGGAAGCCCAAACCCTTCAAGGGCAAGGGTAAGGGCAAGCCCGCCCGCCCACGCAAGGACTAGGCAGCGCTGGTGTCCATCGTGAGGGCGTTCCTATAGGAACGAGAAATGTCCGATTATGGGTGGAAAGCGGACATCCCATCCCCTAGCTAAGCCGATAAGATGCTCAAAAACTCTGTCCGAATTGCATATATCGCTTTTTGCACCTTAATGCTCTTCGTTTACGTCAAATATTTCAAATGGCCGATCGATTGGAGTTGGTTCGAGATCGATAGTTTAGTTTTCATCGCCTTAAGCCTCTCCTCCATCTCTGCTTTTCTTATCAAAGGGAAGGTGAGGCACATGGTTTTGGCAGTTTGTTCTGGAAGTTTCTTCGCGTTAGCATGTTGGGCGTTCACCGACATGATTCTTCGGCCGGCGATGCCTGAAGATTCTTACACCGCTTCGGGTCCAGAGATTGCAATCCAAGCAGTAATAGTCTTGATTCCTCTAGCTATGCTAATCTTAGAGATAGATTCTTGGAGGTCGAGAAAAGCTGAATGTACGCAATTGCGTCAGTAGCGGACAACACAGAAAATCAGGAAAATTCGTCATCCCAGCGAAAGCTGGGATCGCTCTCGATCAAAGTATCCGCTCGTAAAGGTCAGCCCAATCCGGGTTCGCCTGCTCGATCAGTTCGATCTTCCACGCCCGCTTCCACGCCTTCATTGCCTTCTCTCGCGCGATGGCACTCTCTATGTCGGGATATTCTTCGGCGTGAACGAGCATATACAGGCCATAACGGCGGCAAAATGATGAGCCCTTACCCTGGCGGTGTTGCAGCACACGCGCAGCAAGGTCGGAAGTCACGCCGATGTAGAGCACACCTTCGCGTTTGTTGGACATGATATAGACCCAGCCGCCCATTGGTCAGTCCGACAGGTCAACCGATCCCAGCTTTCGCTGGGATGACGGTCAGCTGTTCGCTCTCGTGACAACATTGAAAAATGGTCTGGTTATGGTGATCGCTTAGCGGCTTGCAAACGTGCGCAATTGGGTCGTTAGCGGACTTTGTCACATCCGCTGCATATCATGCGCTTCGGCGGGGACTTCCACAGTGATGCCGTCCAGTTCTGGTGTCAGGCCTATCTGGCAGGAAAGGCGGCTGGTGCGCTGCACCCCGGCGGCGAAGTCCAGCATATCCTCCTCCTCCTCGCTCGCCTCTGCCAGCTTGTCGAACCATTCTGCGCCCACGATTACATGGCAGGTGGAACAGGCCATCTGGCCTTCACACGTCCCCTCAAGCGGCAGGCCCAGCGCCTGGCCCAGTTCCAGCAGCGATTGGCCGGGTTCGCCAGCCCCCTCCACCGCATTGCCGTGGGAATCGATAAAGCGCACCTTGATACTCAAACGCCCTGCTCCTTGGCTGCTGTGATGATGTGCTGTGCGCCGCGTTCCAATTCGTCAAGCGTGGTATAGCGGCCAAAGCCCAGCCGGATCGACGATTTCGCCTGCGCATCGGAAAGGCCGATGGCTTTCAGCACATGGCTGGTGCGGCCAGATCCGCTGGCGCAGGCAGAACCGGCACTGAACATCACATCGCGGCAATCGGACATCAGCCGGGCGACATCCAGCCCATCCCGCCGTAGATTCATATTGCCATGCCAGCGCGCCGTATCGCTGCCATTCAATGCCCAGCCATCGAACAGCTCGCGCGCGCGGTTCCACAGCGCCTCAACATGTGCGGTATCCTCTTCACGCCGTTCCTGCGCCAGCTGCGCCGCCGCGCCAAACCCGGCGATGAGTGCCGGGCTGAGCGTGCCCGAACGCAGGCCGTATTCCTGCCCGCCGCCGGTCTGCACCTCTTGCAAATCCACCCCGTCGCGCAGCCACAATGCACCAACACCCTTGGGCCCGTGCAGCTTGTGCGCGCTGACCGCGATCATATCCGCACCCGTCACCTCCAGCTTGCCATAGGCCTGCACCGCATCGCACAGATAGAGCGCATTGGCCTCTTGCGCGCGGGTGTGCCATTCCAGCGTGGGCTGCACGGTGCCAATCTCATTATTGACCTGCATCACCGCCACCAGCCGTGTGTCCGCGGGCAGGCTTTGCGCGGGGTCGCACAACCCCTCTGGCGTAACGGTAAGTTCGTGGGCCACGCCCAGCGCCCGCGCCGTATCCAGCACGGCGGCATGTTCGATGGCGCTGACCGCCATACTGCCCGCGCCACCGCTGCCCCGAATCGCCAGGTTGATCGCCTCGGTCGCGCCGCTGGTGAAGATCACCCGTCCACCCGGTGGGAACAAAGCGGCGACCTTTTCCCGCGCCGCCTCTATCGCGGCGGCGGCCATGCGGCCCATGCGGTGCGGCGAATGCGGATTGCCGAATGTGTCGCTTTCCGGCCCGCCCAGCCAGCGCAGCATGGCATCGCGCGCTTCGGGCGCGAGCGGGGTTGTGGCCTGATAATCGAGATAGATCATGCTCGGGCGAGCTCTAACCACACTTCGCAAAAACGTTCCACCTCTGCGCGTGTAGTGTTCCAGCCAAAGCTGACACGGATACAGTTCGCCGCCACTTTGGGGTTGAGCTGCATCGCATCCAGCACATGGCTGGTCTTCATTGTGCCGCTGGAACAGGCGCTGCCTTGCGACACCGCGATCCCCGCCATGTCAAACCGCATCACCTGCGCCGTGCCAGACATATTGGGCATGGCGATGCTGCGAATATAGGGCGTTGGACAGGAAAGTCGGTCAGACAGCCAGGTGCCACCCAGCGCGCGGCATTCTTGCGCCAGCGTATCGAGTGGTTCGAGAACTTCGGGCGCGACATAGGGATCTGCGCAAGCCTCCAGCGCCGCCGCCATGCCCAGCGCACCGGGCAGATTTTCCGTGCCGCGCCTGTATCCGCGCTCATGCCCGCCTACCGGCTCCAGCATGGCGTAATCCTTCACCAACAGCGCCCCCACACCAATCGGTCCGCCAAATTTATGGGCAGAGATGACCGCCATATCGCAGGGTGGCGGCGGCATTTTGCCTGCCCCCTGCGCGCAATCCGCCAGCAGATATCCGCCGGCATCGCTCACCACAGCATGCACAGCTGACAAGTCCTGCGCATTGCCGGTTTCGGAATTGACCTGCTGCACTGCCACCAGCGGGTGTTCGCGTTGCACGGCCTCTGCCAGCACATCCATATCCAGTGCGCCGTTGCCCAAAACCGGCAGGCGTTCGGCATCTGGCGCGGCCTTCAAGACCGCATCATGTTCCACCGCGCTGACCAGCCTTGCACCAGCCTTGGCCTGGCTCAGAGCCAGCGCCAGCCCCTCACTCGCGCCGCTGGTGAAGATCAGCTCGCCCGTCCATCCCAGCGCCGCCTTGATCCGTTCCCGCGCATGTTCCAGCGCCTCGCGCGCTTTACGCCCTTCTGCGTGCGGGCTGGAAGGGTTGGCCCAGATGGAAAAACCCTGCTCCATCGTGGCGCGCGCTTCGGGGCGCAGCGGGCTGGTTGCGGCATGATCCAGATAAATGCGTGTCGGAATGGGTCGGTCCTGATGGTTCAATGCGTGAAATGATTGCGATTTTTCGCGTCATCCTTATATAGCCCGCGACTTCATATGCGCCAGTACGGCGCGTACCCGCACCAATTTTCGCAAGGTTTCCGATGCCATCAGTCATCTTTCCCGGTCCCGAAGGCCGTTTAGAAGGTCGTTTCTCCCCGCCGCCGCGCCCGCGTGCACCCGTGGCGATGATCCTGCATCCGCACCCTGAAGGCGGCGGCACGATGAATGACCGTATCGTGCAGCGCATGTACAAAACCTTTGCCGATCGCGGCTTTGCCACCCTGCGCTTCAACTTTCGCGGCGTGGGTCGCAGCCAGGGCAGCTTTGACAATGGCATTGGCGAATTGTCAGATGCGGCATCGGCGCTGGACTGGGTGCAGTCGATCCATCCAGAGGCGCAGACGACATGGGTCGCCGGATACAGCTTTGGCGCGCTGATCGGCATGCAATTGCTGATGCGCCGCCCCGAAGTGCGCGGCTTCATCTCTGTCGCGCCGCCCGCCAATATGTATGATTTCAGCTTCCTGGCCCCCTGCCCTGCATCGGGCATTTTCATCCAGGGTGCGGCAGACACAGTGGTGCAACCGCCTGCGGTGCAGAAACTGGTCGAAAAGCTGCGGACGCAGAAGCACATCACCATCCATCACGAGGAAATTCCACGTGCCAACCACTTCTTTGAGAACGAGCTTGAAGATCTGATGGCCTCGGTCGACAATTACCTCGATTTCCGTCTGGACCCGGACTGCCCGATCAAGTGATCGGACATTTGGGGCTTAGGCACCCGAATATCTGACGTTTCCTGACAAGTATCGGATCGCCTTGTGCGGTCCGATTGCCTGTGACTTGATGTGCATTATGTAATGTTGTATCATTTCATATGAGAGTCGTTTCCGTAAGCCGAGAGGCGACCTCATGGGAAAGGATGTGAAACATGGCATATGCTGACAGACGCAGTATGCGTGAACGTGGCACTGGCATTGCCGGGGTCGTGGTTGTCCATGTCGGGCTGGCGACACTGGTAATGGTTGGCTTGTCCACCACAGTGACGAAAGAAATCTTCTCAGGCCCGATCATCGCGCGAAATATCCCGGCAACACCCCCGCCCCCACCACCGGTGGATGAACCAAAGCCGCAGCAGAACAAGGTGCAAACGCCCATTTATACGCCGCCCATCCCCAATCCGCTTCCGCGCAAGGAGATACTGGATACCAAACCCTTAACGCATCTGGATGAATGGCCGACCGAATTAACAATTTCGACTGAACGACCCGTGCCCGGCCTGGGCATAGCCAAACCCATCGCTGCCAGCCCACGCAATGATCCGGCCAACTGGGTGACGACAAATGATTATCGCACCATCTGGATCAATAAGGAGATGTCAGGCACCGCACGTTTCACATTGGACGTGAATGGCGATGGCCGCGTATCCGATTGCCGTATCACGCAATCTACTGGATATTCTGAACTGGACCAGGCGACCTGTGCGCTGATTGCCAAACGCGCACGCTTCAAACCGGCCAAGGATGGCAATGGCGAAGATGCAGCTGGCAGTTATTCCAGCGCGATCCACTGGCAATTGCCCGATTGATCAGTCCGCTGTTTCTGTCGGCAGTTTATCGACCGGCGCGGTGCCGCTGGAATCGGGCACCGTCCATATGGCAACATTGATCACCGCGATCAGCGCCAGCAACAGCATCAACAGCGGTTGCTTGCGCTGGCCGGTGCGGCGCCACAGGGCAAAGGCACCCAGGACCAGCGCACCAGCTGCCAGCATCATTATAGACAGGACGAGATTCACGGCATGCTCCTTCGGACTCCACGCCCGTTTATAGGATCAGGTCGCAGCGTCCAACAGTGTCAGCGGTCAGTTCTTCCCGAACAGACCCTTGGCCATGTCCATTACATCATCCAGAGGGTTGCCATCACCGTCACGGTCCAGCAGATGCGCCAGTGAAGCAGGATCGTTCTGGATCGCATTGGCGAATTCCATCAATGAACCCTCGCCCCCAATCTGCTCCACAATCTGTCGTAAAGTGCCCGTTTCAACGCCGGTTTTTGCGGCAGCCAGGTCAACCGTATCGCCTTGCATCTGATGTGCCTGGCCCAATGCAGCAATGGCCTTTTCCGCCATTTTTGGATCGATCCCAACCTTCTCGGCCAGATTGGCCACATCATCAGGTGCACCAGCAATATTCTTCAGAATTCCGTCAAGCAAGCTCATGTGGGTCCTCCATCATATGAGTCGCACGAAAGCTATCTGTCTTTTGCTGCAAGGTCATTGCAATGGGTCAAACCGTGCGCTGCATCGCATGAATAACCGAATAGCGCAAAAAACAGGCCCCGCCCCTGCGTGGGGACGGGGCCACTCTCCCAACTCGTCAGGCCCAATCAGTTAAGTGATATCAGGCCGCAACCACAGCACCGGGTGCAGCATCGCGCACACCCTGGTCCACATATGTTTCAAACTGGGCAAAATTATCGATGAACAGCTGCACCAGCTTTTGCGCTGTCGTATCATATTCTGCCTTATCCGCCCAGGTGGCGCGTGGATTGAGCAAGGTCTGGTCAATCCCGGCTTCTTCCAGTGCAGGCACGAAGACCGGCACATCAAAACCAAAGTTTTCATCCTTGCGGAATTCCACGGTATCCATCTTGCCATCAAGCACGGCATTGAGCAGCCCGCGTGTCGCCTTGATCGGCATACGGTTGCCGACACCATATTTGCCGCCGGTCCAGCCGGTGTTGAACAGCCAGCACTGTGCGCCACCCTTGGCAATGCGATCTTTCAGCAGATTACCATAAACGCTGGGGTGGCGCGGCATGAATGCGGCACCGAAACATGTGCTGAAGGTGGCTTCCGGTTCAGTCACGCCTATTTCCGTACCGGCCACCTTGGCAGTGTAGCCTGAAAGGAAATAATACATCGCCTGATCCGGCGTCAGCCGCGCAATCGGGGGCAACACGCCAAAGGCATCAGCCGTCAGCATGACCACATTAGAAGGGGCCGGGCCCAGATTCTTTTCCGATGTGTTCGGGATAAATTCGATCGGATAGGCACCACGGGTATTTTCCGTTTTGCTGCCATCGGTAAAATCAATTTCGCGGGTGTCTTCATCCAGCGCGACATTTTCCAGAATGGTGCCGAACATTTTGGTGGTGGCATAGATTTCCGGCTCACCTTCAGCCGAAAGGTCGATCATCTTGGCATAGCAGCCACCTTCAAAATTGAAGACCGCATCATCCGACCAGCCATGTTCATCATCGCCAATCAGCGTGCGGCTGGCATCAGCGGAAAGCGTTGTCTTGCCCGTTCCGGAAAGGCCGAAGAAGATTGCCGTTTTGCCATCGGGGCCGATATTGGCTGAACAATGCATCGGCATCACGCCCTGTGCAGGCAGCAGGTAATTGAGCAGGCCGAAGACGCCCTTCTTCATCTCACCCGAATATTCTGTGTTGCCGATCAGGATCAGCTTTTCACTGAAATTGACTGCAATCACCGTATCGCTGCGGCAACCATGGCGTTCAGGATCAGCCTTGAAACTAGGCAGGTTGATGATGGTGTATTCCGGCGCAAAGCTGGCCAGTTCTTCCGTTGTCGGGCGGACCAACAGTGTACGCACGAACAACGAATGCCAGGCCATTTGCGTGATGACGCGCACATTGACGCGATATTCTGGCTGCGATCCACCGAACAGGTCAGCGACATACAATTCTTCCTGGCCCTTCAACTCGGCCATGAAATCCGCCTTCAGATTGGCGAAATGTTCAGGGCTCATCGGTTGGTTGATGGCCCCCCAATTGATCGTTTCTTCCGTCGTCGAATCGCGAACGACAAATTTGTCCTTCACGCTGCGACCGGTGAATCGACCTGTTTCCACCACCAGCGGGCCGTGGGCTGCCAGTTTGCCCTCACCCTTCGCAAGAGCATGCTCAACAAGTGCAGCGGTTCCAAGATTGGGGTGGATTTTCGCAGAGGTTTCAATACCCTGTGATGAAAGTGGCTGAGCCAGCGGAAACGACACGAAGTTCTCCTGCGACATGTTCGGTGAGGAACCGGAATATCAAAAACATAGCATGCGCCTGCGAGTCTTGCATACGAATGCATCGCGATTTGGGTGCCGCATAATGGCGACGTTACCCTGCGTCAAATCGACTTTACTCTATAACAGGCAAGCTGTGGGAATGTTACCTGCGGATTGTCTGCAATCCACCAAATCGCTACTCCTGCGGACAGGTTCGATAAAAGGATGTCTTCATGGGTGAAACAGGCGGCGATCAGACAGTGAGGCGAGACGATGTCGTTATCGCCCTGGTCGATGATGATCGCAACATCCTGACCACCGTATCCATCGCATTGCAGGCTGAAGGTTTTGTCACGCGTGTATATTCGGACGGCGAAACTGCATTGAAGGCTCTGCTGGACAACCCGCCCGACCTGGCCGTGTTCGATATCAAGATGCCCAAGATGGACGGGATGGAATTGCTGCGCCGTGTCCGTGAACATTCCGCCCTTCCCGTCATCTTCCTGACCAGCAAGGATGACGAGCAGGATGAAGAGGCTGGGCTGGAACTGGGCGCTGATGATTACATCGCCAAGCCCTTCAGCCTGCGACTGCTGACGGCCCGCATACGCGCAATTTTGCGCCGCGCCGACGCGCTGCGCCCAACCGATCTGGGGCAGGGTGAAAGCGATCCTGCGCAAGATTGCGTAACACGCGGGCGGTTGTTCATGGATCCGGCACGCCACCACGTTACCTGGGATGGCCAGCCCGTTTCGCTAACCGTAACTGAATTTCTGATACTTGAAGCGCTGGCGGCACGTCCCGGCGTGATCAAGAGCCGCAACCAGTTGATGGATGCCGCCTATCCCGATGATATCTTTGTCGATGACCGCACCGTTGACAGCCATATCAAGCGGATGCGGCGAAAATTCCGCGTGGTAGACCCGACCTTTGGGGCGATCGAAACGCTGTATGGCGCAGGATACAGCTTCAACGATGTCTGACACTGGCGGCATGTCAAAGGCGGCGGAGAAGAGGCCGCACAAACTGGCATGGAGCGGGCGCATGGCGCTCACTTCCCGCATATTGGCCGTCAACATCCTGCCCTTGTTACTGCTGGGCGGTGGGTTCTTCTATCTCGATTCCTATCGCAAACAGCTTTTGACCGAGAGATACAAGCTGGCCCGGATCGAGGCGCAGATCACGGCAGAGGCACTGGCTGGCGCAACACGCGAACGGCAAGAGGCATTGCTGGTACAGATCGGCAAGGAACAACGCATGCGATTGCGCATGTTTGATGCCGAAGGGCGGCTGTGGGCAGACAGTTTCGCACTCGATTCCGAACCTGCCTTCACCTTTGATGATCCAAGGGACGACAATCTCAATGAAGATTTCGCCCAGATGCTGGACCGTCTGGTTGATACGGTTGTTGGTGCTGACCCCATCCCGGATTATATCGAGCCAGAGGAAGCCGTGGCCGATGCCTGGCCTGAATTGCGCCGCGCCCGGGCAGAGCGCCTGTCCCAAATCCAGTTGCGCGATGCACCTGATGGCACACCAGTGATCAATGCTGCGGCACCCGTGGGCCTGCGCGGGGCGACACTGCTGACCACGCGCAATGCGGTGGACATTACCGAAAGTGTGCGGGAAGCCCGCTCTACCTTGGGCATGGCTGTTCTGGCAGTGCTTGCGGCATCCATTCTGCTGTCGCTTTTCCTTGCCCGCACAATCGTCACTCCACTGCGCCTTCTGGCCAGCGCCGCGGTGAAGGTCAGGCAGGGCCGCGAACGCGCGGTTGAAGTTCCACGTTTGCCCGAACGCAGTGACGAGATTGGCCAGCTGGCCCGCGCCGTATCCGATATGACAACAGCCCTGCGCAACCGCATGGACGCGGTGGAAAGTTTTGCCGCAGATGTGGCGCATGAAATCAAGAACCCGCTTGCATCGCTACGCAGCGCGATTGAATCCCTGCCCCGTGTGGAAGATCCGGAATTGCGCAAGCGGTTGACCGATGTCGCAACGCATGATGTGCGCCGGATTGACCGGCTGGTGACAGAAATATCCGATGCCAGCCGGATCGATGCAGAAATTTCACGCGCGACGCTGGAGAGGCTGGATCTGGCGCAGCTGGTCAAAACGATCATTGGTTCACGTGAAGATCGCGATGAGAATCAGGATCGTAAAATCCAGCTACAAATAGTTGGCATGGCCCCAATTGTGACGGGTGTGCCGGCCCGGCTGGAACGCGTGGTGGAAAACCTGCTCGACAATGCAGTCAGCTTCTCACCGCCTGACAAGCCTATTGATGTGGTTGTGTTCGGCAGCACGGATCAGGTGATTTTGACCGTCAATGATTATGGCCCCGGCATTCCGGAAGATGCACGCGAGAAGGTGTTTCGCCGTTTTCATTCCGTGCGTCCGGATTCAGAGGATTTCGGGAATCATTCGGGCCTGGGCCTGGCCATTGCCCGCACCATTGCAGAGGCACATGATGGTACGCTGACCGCGCAATCGCGCGAAGATGGCGCTGAAGGTGCCTGCCTCAAACTTGAACTGCCAGCGGCAAAGTGACCGCAGAGACATGAGCACAATCGAAACCCAGATGCAAGCCAGCGTGGTGGCAATCGGTGGCCACGCCTTGTTGATCGAAGGGCCGCCCGGCAGCGGCAAGACCAGCCTGGCGATGGCCCTGATCGATCGCGGGGCTGTGCTGGTGGGTGATGACGCCGTCACCTTGCGGCGCGAAGGTGCGCAAGTGATTTCGTATCCACCCCCGAATATCGCTGGGAAGCTTGAAGTGCGCAATGTCGGCGTGATTGACCTGCCTTGTGTCAGCGCGCCTCTGTCGCTGATCCTGACCTTGCGCGAGGATGCGCCACGCTATCCCGATCCTGTGCAGCATCGCGAGATTCTGGGCATAGCCATCCCCACATTGCCCTTTCGCCCTGGCGATGCCGTGCAGGCGCTGCGGGCGGAATGGGCTTTGCGCCAGCATGGCATATCTGAATGGGCATAAGCCCATGCCAAATAGGGGCTTTCATTCCCCGCCCAACAGCGCGAGAAGAAGGTCATGAACTCCACGCCCACCCTGGCCGCTGCCACAGATGGAACATCCAGCCAGCGCATCCTGCTGGTTACGGGCCTGTCTGGCGCGGGAAAATCCACTGCGCTCAATGTGCTGGAAGATCTGGGTTGGGAAACGATCGACAATTTCCCTGTCCGCCTGCTCAGGGGATTGGTGGCAGAACCTGAATCGCAAGGTGCACCGCTGGCCGTCGGCTTTGATTCGCGTACGCGTGGATTTGTGCCGCATGATGTGCTGGACCTGATCGATGACCTGTCTTCTCGCGCGGATATTTCACTGTCGACCATGTTCATAGATTGCGCGTCAGGGGAGCTTGAGCGGCGTTACAATGAAACCCGCCGTCGCCACCCCATGGCGCAGGATCGCCCGCTGCATGAAGGGATCAGGGCAGAACGCGATTTGCTCAGCCCCCTTCGCAGCCATTCCGATATCGTCATCGACACCAGCGAATTCAGTTCCAACCAGCTGCAACAGCATATGCGCGAATTATTCGGGCAGAGCGATCAATCAGACATGACCGTCACCGTGTCCAGCTTCGGCTTTTCACGTGGCATGCCGCCGCTGGCTGACCTGGTGTTCGATATGCGCTTTCTCGACAATCCGCATTGGGTTGCAGAACTGCGCGAACAGACCGGGCTGGACGCCGCCGTGGGCGATCATATCCAGCGCGATCCCGCCTTTCCCGAAGCTTTCACCCGGATTCGCGACCTGCTGTTGACCTTGCTGCCGCGCTATGCGGCACAGGGCAAAAGTTATGTCCATATCGCCTTTGGTTGCACTGGCGGACGGCACCGATCCGTGTTTACTGCAGAGCAAATAGCGCAAGGCTTGCGTGATGCAGGATTTTCGCCCACTGTTCGCCATCGCAATCTTGCTTCGCGGGTGACGGACGAGATCGAGGGAATGGAGCGTTGACGATGCAGCTGAAAAAGGCAAAGCGTCGCGCCAGCAATAGGAACGAATCCGGGTCTCTTACATGATCGGCATGATCCTGGTCACTCACGGTCGCTTGGCCGAACACTTTGTAGACGCGATGGAACATGTCGTGGGCCCGCAAGAAGCGGTCGCGACCATTTGCATCGGTCCCAATGATGATATGGAAAAACGGCGCAAGGAAATTGCCCGCGCCATCAAGCAGGTCGATGACGGCAGCGGTGTCATCATCCTGACCGATCTTTTCGGCGGCACCCCTTCCAATCTGGCAATCTCTCTACTGGATGCCGGCCATGTCGAAGTGATCGCAGGGATCAACCTGCCCATGCTGATCCGGCTGGCAGGCGCCCGCAAAAATATGGATGTGGTCAGCGCGGTAGAGGCAGCCCAACAGGCAGGGCGCAATTACATTACTGTCGCATCCGAATTCCTGGGCCAGGATGACAAGCCGAAAAGGGCCAAGGCGTGAACGAATTTCGGCGGGAATGCACCATTGTCAACAAACGTGGCCTGCATGCGCGGGCCAGCGCCAAATTCGTGGGTGCCGTCAGCGCACTGCCAGACAACACGCAAGTTCGCGTGGCCAAGGGTGGCCATGAAGCTGCCGGTGGATCGATCCTGGGCCTGATGATGCTGGGCGCAGCCAAGGGTGACCAGATCGAAGTGATCGTGGCTGGCGACAATGCCGAAAGCGTGCTGGGCGATCTGTGCGCCATGGTGGATGACGGGTTTGGTGAAGAGTGATCTTTCGCCCGGCTCATGAAGAGCGTTGATGACATGACTCGCCGCCAGATCACCGGTTTTTCCAACCCCACGGTCAAATTCCTGCGTTCCTTGCGCGAAAAGAAGCACCGCAAGGCGGCTGGAAAATTCCTGGCAGAGGGGTTGCGCCTGCTGACCGATGCGCTGGAATGTGGCCATGTACCGGAAATGCTGGTGATGAGCACAACGCGAGATCCGCACCCGCTGCTGGACCAGCTGGAACGGGCCGTGGTGGGTGCCGGTGGTGATGTAATCGAGACATCGGCTGACATTCTTTCCAAGATCACCGGAAAATCCAATCCGCAGGGCGTGGCAGGCGTGTTTGGTGAATTTGATACCTCGCTTGCTTCACTTGACCGGAACAGTGCACAGATATGGCTGGTGGCGCAGGAATTGCGCGATCCGGGCAATCTGGGCACCATGCTGCGCACTGGCGATGCCGTGGGGGCGGGCGGGCTAATCCTGATCGATGATTGCGCCGATCCATTTTCGGTTGAGGCGGTACGCGCCAGCATGGGCGCGATCTTTACCCAGCATGTGGCACGCGCGACGTGGGATGAATTCCTGCCCTGGTTGCGCAGCGGCTCTGGCCAATTGGTCGCCGCGTCCCTGCGCGATGCCGTGCCCTATCGCGGTGCGCCCTATACCGCACCCTGTTTCATCATGGTGGGCAATGAATCACAGGGCCTGCCTGAAGATTACGAGGCTGCCTGCGATCTGCGCGTCACCATGCCCATGCGCGGGCGGGCAGACAGTTTGAACGCCGCCGTGGCGGGCGCTGTGTTGGCCTATGAAGTTTTGGACAGCCTTGGCAGCTGATCAATCGCCTGCCACCAGCAGGCCAATTTTCCAGCCATCATTACTCTTGCGCGCAATCAGGCGGTAATCGACCAGAGATCGCAATTTATCACGCGCGACAAAGCCTTCTCGTCCTGCGCGTGTGCGCACCTTCAGCATCGGATCCTGTGAATATTCACCCGCCAGATTCACAAAATCCCAGGCAACATATTCAATCACTGGCGATGCCGGATCAGCAGTTTCATACACCGGCACCTTTTCACCCAGCGCCAGCATGGCGGTGAAGGCATCGGACACCTTTGTATCCTGCGCAAAAATCCATGGCAGGGTCAGATTGCCATCATCATCCAATGCACAACCCAGCCCGGCCAGCCGATCAAGATCTTCCCACAATGGATGTTCTTCAGCAGACAGGTTTTGCTGCAGCAGGCCATGTCCTGCACCGCCGCCGAAATCCAGCTGCACATCAGGCGATGTCAGCGCCAGCAACGCCCCAGTATCGCGCTTGGTTACCGCCATGCGCAGATTGTCCAGAAACGCCTTTGCATCGGCGTTATCTTTGCATTCATTGCGCGGTGCCCAGGGGCCAGCCTGCAAATCTTCCTTAAAGGCGGTCTCCGCGACATCGACGATTGTCTGCTCAACCGAATCGCGCAGTTTTTCCGATGGCGCCTTGCCCCGCTCGCATGCCGTCAGAGAGAGGCACAGGGCGAGCGATATGGCAATCGAGCGTTTCATCGAATTTTCCGGTTTTAAGTATCTTGTGTTTCAACAGGCGGGGTAAGTTCGGGCTCACTATCGCCTGAGTCCCGCGATGTATAGCGCGGTGCGCTTTCAACCAGCTGAACCTCTTCAATTTCGCGCTTGCCGATTTCGATACCCTTTTCCGCCAGCCTTTTGCCTGATGACAGGACATTGCGTTCAAAGCTGCCAACGAATTTGTTGTAATTATTGACGGCGCTTTCAAGGCCGCCACCCACGCGCTTGAGGTGCTCGGCAGCGGTGGCGAGACGATCGTAAAGTTCGGCACCCATGCGGCCAATTTCCTGCGCTTCCTTGGCCAGCCCATCCTGCCGCCAGACCTGCGCCACGGTGCGCGCAATCGCCACCAGATTGGTCGGGGTGGCCAGCAACACCCGTTTATCAAAGGCGAAATTCCACAGCTCCGGGTCATGTTCCAGCGCGGCGGCGACGAAATGTTCGCCCGGCACAAACATCACGACATAGTCGGGCGCATCTTCAAACTGGCTCTGGTAACTCTTTGCCCCCAGCGTCTGCACATGGTTGCGCATGGACCGGACATGATCCGCCAATGCGGCATCGCGCGTGGCATCATCATCCGCCTCGAACGCAGCCTGATAGGCATTGAGCGAGACCTTGGAATCGATCACCAGCATCTTGCCACCGGGGATGCGCACAATCGCATCAGGCCGTAGCCGGCCATCTTCGGTATCGATGGAATGTTCCATCAGAAAATCAGTGTGTTCAGCCAGGCCACACTGTTCAAGCAGGTTCTGCAGCGCCTGTTCTCCCCAGCGCCCGCGCGCTTTCGGAGCGTTTGTGAGCGAATTGCCCAGCCGCTGCGCCTCGCGCCGGACCTGTTCCTGCCCTTCACGCATGGACTGGATCAGCCCAGTCAGCTGGCCAAAGGCATCGACGCGCTGCTTTTCCAGCGTGCCGACCTGCTCCTCATATTGCTTCAGCCGTTCGCCCACAGGCTGGAGCAGAGCCTTGATCTTCTGTTCGCCCGCGTCTTCCGACTGCTTGAAGCGTTCTTCGGCACGTTTGAGGAATTCTTCCTGACTGCGCGAAAGTACCTCGCCCCCCACAGCCTTGAACTGGGCGAGCATTTCCTCTTTTGCTTCCCGCATCTGCGCCAATTGCTTGTCAAAATTGGCAGCATTGGCCTTCAGCGTCGCCAGTTCGATCTGCGCTTCGCCAAGTTCGGCAATCGCGCGCTTGAACTCACTCTCACGCTCCCCCGCCGTGCGTTCCGCCTCCGCCAGCCGCACGCGCATATCCACCACCGGCCGTGAGCCGAGAAACCAGCCTGCCCCTGCGCCCAGAATCAGGCCAAGGATAAGCGAGAACACCAAGACAACTTCCGAATCCAACATTTCCTCCCACAACAAGTACCGACGGGATCGCTCCCGCCGGTACGCTGTGTCGTCACCTTCAGTACCTGTACTGAAGGTCGATGAGAGCCTCCTCCTCCGAAGCAAAAGGGCATTCGGAAAACTCTTCAATGTCACCGTTTGCTGAAATCAGCAGCCAGTGAACCCCATCGTTCATACAACACAGCGAATAGAGACGATCTGCCATCGTCCGCTCCTGTGTTGCGGGCGTAACGATGATTCACGGTCACAAGCTGGCATCGTCGGCGTAGCGCGCTTTCCTGATTGCTCAGGGGCAACGATTAGCCTGAAAGGACAAGTTTCCAGCGCAGCGACGGGCTTCACACCGCTTTGCGAAGTATTCGCGACTCATCCGCCACTAAGATGAGATTGGTAAGTTGTAAGAGAACAAAACTGGAACCACAAGAGTTGAAAATCAACCGTTGTGGATTACGGGGAAATCAGGCTGCCCGCAACTTTTGCAGCTTCTTCAGCGCCATCTGCCGCTTCAACCGGCTCAAGTGGTCGATGAACAAAATGCCTTCCAGATGGTCCATCTCATGCTGGATGCAGGTGGCCATCAGCCCTTCCATCGCCTCTTCATGGTGGTTGCCGTCAAGATCCTGATACTTGACTGTGCAGGTCGCCGGACGATCCACATCGGCATAGATTTCCGGCACGGACAGGCAGCCTTCCTGATAGGTCGAAACCTCATCAGCCGGATCGACGATCACCGGATTGATGAAGACGCGCGGTTCCTTCTTCAGTGGATAGTGGTGGTGGTGATGCCCATCATGATTGCACTCTTCCGGCTCCGCATCGGTATCTTCCGGCTGAAGATCGATCACCAGCACGCGCTTGGGTACGCCCACCTGTATGGCGGCGAGGCCGATGCCGGGTGCATCATACATGGTCTCAAACATATCCTCGACGAGCGTTTTCAGCTCGTCATCGAACGCGGTGACAGGTTCAGACACGGTTTTGAGCCGGGGGTCCGGCACTTCCAGGATTTCACGAATAGCCATGAGGGGTGATTTAGTGCGCGTGTCCCCAAACGGCAAGGCGCATCAAACCGGCCTTCTTGCCCTTAACGCCTGCGCCAAAGTTCCCTCGTCCAGATAATCCAGTTCGCCACCCACGGGCAGGCCATGTGCCAGCTGGGTGATGCGCAGCGGGAAGGCCTCCAGCCGCTCTGCCAGGTAATGCGCAGTTGTCTGCCCCTCCAGCGTGGCGTTCATCGCCAGCACCACCTCGTCAATGCCGCCCTGCTCCACTCGCGCCAGCAAGGACGTAATGTTGAGGTCTTCGGGCCGCACGCCATCCAATGCCGACAACCTGCCGCCCAGCACGTGATAGCGGCCCTGAAACAGACGCGAGCGATCAAGCGCCCACAAATCGGCCACATCTTCCACCACGCACAGCGATTTCGGATCGCGGCGCGGATCGGCGCAAATGCCGCAGGGGTTCTTGGTGTCGACATTGCCGCAAGTATCGCATTCCACCAGCGTTTCCCGCACCGCGCCCAGCGCATCCAGCAGTGCAGGCAGCGCCTGTTCGCGGTTCTTGACCAGCCACAACACTGCCCGCCGCGCGCTGCGCGGGCCAAGGCCGGGTAAACGCGCCAATGCGCTGGCCAGGCTTTCAATCTCTTGCGATGCCATGAGCTGACAGATAGGGCGCTGAGTGCAAGCAAGGAAGGGCACCAGCAACGTCATGCGCATCATTTTTATGGGAACGCCCGATTTTGCTGTCCCGGCGCTGCAGGCTTTGCACAAGGCCGCGCATGAAATTGTCTGCGTCTATACCCAGCCACCCCGCCCGGCGGGCCGTGGCAAGAAACTGCAACCATCCCCTGTCCACAAAATGGCCGAACAATTGGGGATAGAGGTGCGTCACCCCAGCTCGCTGAAATCGGCAGAGGCGCAGGCGGAATTCGCCGCGCTCAATGCCGATGTCGCGGTTGTTGCCGCCTATGGCCTGATTCTGCCGCAAGCGATTCTGGATGCGCCCACACATGGCTGCCTCAACATCCATGCCTCCATCCTGCCGCGCTGGCGCGGGGCGGCACCGATCCACCGTGCTGTGATGGCAGGCGATCCGGGCACCGGCGTTACCATCATGCAGATGGAAGCGGGGCTGGATACAGGGCCGATGCTGGCCACCGTGCGCACACCGATTGAGCACAAGACCACAGGTGAACTGACCGAAGAACTGGCCGATCTGGGCGCACAATTGATGGTTGGCACCTTGCGCGACCTAGCGATCCATATCCCGGTGCCACAGGATGATGCCGACGCGACCTATGCGCCAAAAATCGACAAGGCAGAGGCACGGATCGACTGGAACGCACCCGATGAAGATATAGAACGGATGGTGCGTGGGCTCGCCCCTTTCCCCGGCGCATGGTTTGTGCTGGGTGAGGATCGGATAAAGCTGTTGCTGGCCGAACTGGCAGAAGGTTCGGGCGCACCGGGTGAAGTGCTGGACGATGATTTCACCATTGCGTGCGGATCAGGCGCGATCCGTCCGCTGCGGGTGCAACGCGCAGGCAAACCGGCAATGGAACGCGATGTATTCCTGCGCGGGCGGGCCGTGCATAAAGGCACGATCCTGCCGTGACGCGTTTCGCGATCACCCTGGAATTTGACGGCACGCCATTCATGGGGTTGCAGCGCCAGCCGCATGGCCCATCTGTCCAACAATGCGTGGAGGAAGCCGCCAAGGCCGTAACGGGTGAAGAAGTGACACTTCACAGTGCAGGTCGCACCGATACCGGTGTCCACGCGCTGGCCATGCGCAGCCATTTTGACATTGGAAAAGACATCACGCCGTTCCGCCTGATGGAGGCGCTGAACGCCCATCTGCGCCCCAACCCCATTGCGGTGATCGCATGTGAGGAGGTGGATGATGATTGGCATGCCCGCTTCACCTGCCTTGGCCGCCGCTATCTCTATCGCATTGCCAATCGCCGTGCGCCGTTGACGCTGAACCTCAACCGTGCGTGGCAGGTAGCACAGGATCTGGATGCAGCTGCCATGCACCGCGCGGCACAGGCGCTGGTGGGCAATCACGATTTTACCACCTTCCGTTCGGTCCAGTGCCAGGCGGCCAGCCCGGTCAAGACGCTCGACCTCCTCAATGTCGAACGGATCGGGGATGAAGTGCATATCCACGCCGCAGCGCGCAGTTTCCTGCATCATCAGGTGCGATCCATGGTGGGCTGTCTGGCGCTGGTCGGCATGGGTCGCTGGCGGGAGGAGCAGGTGGCAGAGGCGCTGGCGGCGCGTGACCGGCAGGCATTGGGCCTCAACGCTCCGCCCTACGGCCTCTATTTTGTCGAAGCGACATATCCAGAAGATATGTGACGTAACGTCACTCTGGCCAAGTGTGATTGGCAGGCGTAGCGATAGCCAAACGCAATTGAGGAGACGGAGCCATGACCACCACCGGCAGGCAGATTTTCACCACTTTGGAAGCCAATGGCACGCTGACGGTGGAGGCGGCAGAGGTCACCCTGCCCCAACCCACTGGCCATCAGGTACTGGTGAAGATGGAGGCAGCGCCGATCAACCCGTCTGACCTTGCCCTGCTGCTGGGCCCGGCGGACCTGGAAAATGCCGACTATTCGCCCGGCAAGATCGTTGCGCAAATGCCTGAACCATTCAACAGCGGATATAAGGGGCGGCATGGCCAGCGTCTGCCCGTGGGCAATGAAGGGGCCGGTACGGTCGTGGCCACGGGGGATGGCGATGCGGCCAAGGCGCTGATGGGCCAGCGCGTCGCCTGTGTACCTGGCAATGCCTTTGCCGAATATTCATTGGTGGGGGCAAATATGTGCCTGCCGCTGGGTGATCATACGGCAGAAGATGGGGCGAGCGCCTTCGTCAACCCCATGACAGCTCTCGGCTTTGCCGAAACCGCGCGTCGTGAAGGGCAGGATGCGATTATCCACCTCGCCGCAGCTTCAAACCTTGGCCAGATGCTCAACCGCATCTGCCAGGATGACGGGCTGAAACTGGTCAATGTTGTGCGCAAGCCAGAACAGGTTGAACTGCTGAAGGGTCAGGGCGCGCAATGGGTGCTCAATTCTTCCGATGATGATTTCATGGATCAGCTGTGCGCCGCGATCGAGGCGACTGGGGCCTATTTCGGGTTTGATCCGATCGGCGGCGGCAAGAATTCGGACATGATGTTCAAGGCGATGGAGCGCGTCGCATCGGCCAATATGGCCGAATACAGCCGCTATGGATCAGACCAGCCCAAGAAGATGTATATCTACGGCCGGCTGGATCTCAGCCCCACTATATTGACGCCCAGCTATGGCTTTGGCTGGACGCTGGCGGGCTGGCTGCTGTTCCCCTTCATGCAAAGTGCGGGCATGGAAACGATTATGCGAATGCGCAAACGCGTGCTGGATGAACTGACCACCACATTTGCCAGCCATTACAAGCGCCGCGTCAATCTGGATGAAATGCTGACCAGGGATGCTGTGCTGGATTATCGCGCGATGAAGACGGGCGAAAAATATCTCGTCACCCCGCATGGCTAGGGCGTCAGGGGCTGATCATCTGCGGTCGAAATAATCCTGAATGTCGACGGGGTCCGTGACCCCGTTGGCCAATAGCAATTGCAACAGAATGCGCGATTTTTGAGGATTGAGCGCGCGCGCGGCAATGAAGCCATTGGCCGTATCCTCTGCCTCACGGTCAACCAACCCTTCATCCACGCGGCTGGCGCGTATCACTGGCACGCCACGCTGCGCCTGCGCGGCCAGCATTTGCCGCACGGCATCGGGCATATTCCCTTCCCCCACACCCGCCAGCACAATTCCGCGTGTGGTATCGCCCAGCTGACGTTCTACTGCTGCGGCCGATAGCCCGGCATAGGCATAGATGATCGTCACTTCTGGCAAATTGCCAGCCCATTCAAAACATGCTGCCCCATCCTGCCGCCATGGCGCACCAAACCATTCCAGGCTGGCTGGTGTAACCAGCCCCACCGATTCGCGTGGGAAGCCACGGAAAGCCTCTGCCCCGCGGGTGCGATATTTGCGCACATCGCGCGCGGCAAACACGCGATCCCCCATCACCACCAGCACGCCGCGCCCGGACGCATCGCCATCCCCCGCGACACGCACCGCATTGGCGAAATTGCGCAACCCGTCATAACCCACTGCATCGGAAGGACGCATCGCACCCACAACCACAACGGGCTTTGTTGCTGGCAGGGTCAGGTCGAGCAGGAAGGCGGTTTCTTCCAGCGTATCGGTGCCATGGGTCACGATCACGCCATGGCATTGATCATCCGCCAGCGCCGCCACAATAGCGGGGTGGAGTACGTTCCACACTTGCTGCCCAATTTCCGCTGAATCAATATTGGCGATCTGGCGGCCTGAAAGCTGCGCCCCCAGGCCCAGGCCACCGACCTGTTCCAGATATTCATCGATCCCGATCTCGCCCGCGCGATATTCCGGCGCAATTGCTGATCCTGCGATACCTGCAATCGTGCCGCCAGTGGCAAGAACAGTGATTTTTGTGGTCATAAACGCAGATTAGCGTCCCATGGATGCAATCAGCAATTGATTTCGCAGAGAAGCTCGCTAGATAGCCCGCACCCGCAACGGGGCCGTTGGGCGATTAGCTCAGTTGGTAGAGCATCTCGTTTACACCGAGAGGGTCGGCAGTTCGAGCCTGTCATCGCCCACCATTTCCAACGGCCCATTACGGAAGATTATTCCCCCAAGGCTTCCCCGATCGCGGCGCGTGCTTCCTCACCGCCCCAGTCATAACCGCCCGCCACGCGGAACACTTCGCGCCCCTCAGCATCATAAAGCACCGTCATCGGCAGCACGCCGTTGAAGCGGAAACCCAGCTGGTTTTCCGGGTCCAGCCAGGGTTCGAGATAGGCAAATTTACGCTCTTCAAAGAAGGGCGTCATCAGTTCCGCCCCGCGCAGATCCTGGCTGACAGTGATCACCTGCACCTGTTCATCCAGATCACCCGCCAGATCATCCAGCATGGGCATTTCCACCACGCAAGGCGCGCACCATGTCGCCCACAAATTCAGCAGAACGGGCCGCCCCTGCAATGCGCCCAGGTTAAGTTGGCGCCCATCGGGATCAGTCACATTCACTGCCGGCATCAATTCACCGGCAAAGCTGCGGTCAATTTCCCCCGACAAGCCCTGCTTTTCGGCACTTAACTCGCCCTGTTGTTGCGCCGCATCGTCTGCGCCTCTATCGCAGCCGCCAAGAAGCAATACCGAGGCAAGAATAGTGAGCGAAAAACGCCAGGAAACAGGGACCGACACGGGCAGCTCCAACGCAATGTGGGGGGGCAGGTTCGCTGCAGGACCTAGCGCGATCATGCGTGAAATCAATGCCTCAATCCCTTTTGACAAGGCTTTGTGGCGGCAGGATATCGCCGCGTCCAAGGCGCATGTCGCCATGCTGGGTGCACAAGGAATCGTTTCCGCACAGGACGCCGCAACCATTTCTGATGGGTTGGATCAGGTCGCCGCCGAATATGAATCCAATGGCGTCCCGGAAGATTGGGACCTGGAAGACATTCATATGACCACGGAAAGCCGACTGGCTGAACTGATCGGCGCGGTGGCAGGTCGCCTACACACGGCGCGCAGCCGAAATGACCAGGTGGCAACCGATTTTCGCCTTTGGGTGCGGGAAGCGATTGATCAGGCCGATGCGGGCCTGAAGGCGCTGCAACAGGCACTGGTTGCGCGCGCTGATGAGCACGCCGCCAGCATCATGCCCGGCTTCACCCATTTGCAAACCGCGCAGCCTGTGACGCTGGGTCATCATCTGATGGCCTATTACGAAATGATTGCGCGGGATCGCAGCCGCTTTGCCGATGCGCGGGTGCGGATGAATGAATGCCCGCTGGGCAGTGCGGCACTGGCTGGAACGGGCTTCCCCATTGACCGTGGGGCAACCGCCAGCGCGCTGGGCTTTACCGCGCCCACGCGCAACAGCCTGGATGCCGTATCGGACCGTGATTTCGCGCTGGATTACCTGATGGCGGCCAGCCAGTGCGCACTGCATCTGTCGCGGTTGGCGGAAGAATTCATCATCTGGGCCAGCCAGCCCTTTGGCTTTGTGAAACTGCCCGATACGCTTTCCACCGGCAGTTCCATCATGCCGCAGAAGAAAAACCCCGATGCGGCTGAGCTGGTGCGCGGCCATGCCGGGCGCGTGATCGGCTGCACCACCGCGCTGATGGTGACGATGAAGGGCCTGCCGCTGGCCTATTCCAAGGATATGCAGGACGATAAGCCGCCCGTGTTTGAGGCAGCGGGCCTGCTGGCGCTTTCCATCGCTGCGATGACGGGGATGGTGGCAGACAGCAATTTCGTGACCACGCGCATGCGGCAGGCGGCAGAGCTGGGCTATGCCACTGCCACAGACCTGGCCGATTGGCTGGTGCGCGAAGCCGATATTCCCTTCCGCGAGGCACACCATATCACCGGTGCAGCGGTGAAACTGGCGGAAAGCGAAGGCAAGGCTCTGGACGAGCTATCGCTCGAACAATTGCAGGCGATTGATGCACGGATTGACGATCGCGTTTATGCTGCATTGTCGGTCGATGCCTCCGTCGCGGCAAGATCATCCTATGGCGGGACCGCACCCGATCAGGTAAGGGCGCAGATCACACGCGCCCGTGCCCAATTGGCATAAAGGAAACACCATGCGTTTTGCCGCAGCCCTGATTGCCGCATCACTGCTGACCGCTTGCGGGCAGCGCACCGATCTTGAACCCAAACCGGGCCAGTCCCTGCCCCCTGCCCCATATGGCGCAGAGGTACAGCCTGATGCCGAAGAATTACTGAAAACCGATACGCTGGCAGCACCCGAACGCAGCGTGGAATTGCGCCGCCGCAGTGAGGATCGTGAGGATGATCCTTTCGACCTGCCGCCTGAATAAGCCCGAATACGGAAATCAATGGACCATTTTACCTTAAAGAACGGCGTGCTTCATGCCGAGGATGTACCCCTCCCGCAGATCGCAGTGGAGGTTGGGACGCCTGTTTATGTCTATTCGCGCGCCACGCTGGAACGGCATGCGCAGGTTTTCACCCAGGCATTGGATGGCGTGCCCAGCAAGCTGATTGCCTTTGCCGTCAAAGCCAACCCCAATCTGGCGGTGCTGAAGGTACTGCAACGGCAGGGCTTTGGCGCAGATGTGGTGTCCGGCGGGGAATTGATGCGCGCACTGGCCGCCGGGATGAGCCCGGACAAGATCGTGTTTTCCGGCGTTGGCAAAACACGCGCAGAGCTGGAACTGGGTCTGGAAAAGCAGATTGGCCAGTTCAACATCGAATCGCGTGAAGAAGGCCGCGAACTGGCCGAATTGGCGACCGCACGTGGGCTACAGGCCCCCGTTTGCCTGCGCATCAACCCCGATGTCGATGCCAAGACGCATGAAAAAATCTCCACCGGCAAGGCGGAAAACAAATTCGGCATTCCGCTGGTCCATGCGCGCGAAGTGTTTGATGAACTGGCCGAACTGGAAGGGCTGAATTTGCGCGGTGTTGCCGTGCATATCGGCAGCCAATTGGCCGATCTGGAACCGCTTGAAACCGCCTTTGGCAAGGTCGGGCAATTGGTGGCAGACCTGCGCGCAGCAGGCCACACGATCACCCATGTCGATCTGGGTGGCGGGCTTGGCGTGCCTTACAAGGCCGGCGACATACTGCCGCCTCCATCAGATTATGGTGCAATGGTGGCGCGTGTGACGGCGGATTGGGGCGTCCATCTGACGTTCGAACCGGGCCGTGTAATCGCGGGCAATGCCGGTATCCTGCTGACTCGCGTGATCCGGGTGAAACGCGGTGGGAATGGCCCCCCCTTTGTCATCGTCGATGCGGCGATGAACGATCTCGCCCGCCCTGCGCTCTATGGTGCGTGGCATGATTTTGACGCGGTGCAGCCAACTGGCGAACGGATGACCGCCAATATTGTCGGCCCCATTTGCGAAACGGGCGATACTTTCGCGCGCGACCGTGATTGCGACGCGCTGCAATCCGGCGATCTGGCCGTGTTCCGTACCGCCGGTGCCTATGGTGCGACCATGGCCAGCAGTTACAATTCGCGTGGCTTCGTGGCAGAAGTGCTGGTGGACGGGGATCGCTATGCTGTTGTGGCAGAGCGGCTTGCCGCCGCCGCGATCATGGACGCAGAGCAGGTGCCCGATTGGCTCGACTGACCAGCCTTCCCCTGTTTCACCAGATCGCGGGACACCGCGTGGTGGTGGTGGGTGAAGGCCCCATGGCGGAGGCCAAGCAACGTCTGGTGGAACGTGCGGGCGGCGTTGTATGCAGCGAGGCAGAGGCACATCATGCGCGGCTGGCTTTCGTGGCGCTGGAGGATGATCGCGCAGCACGCGCAGCGGCTCAACGGCTGAAAAGCAAAGGGCTGCTGGTCAATGTCGCGGACCGGCCTGAATTGTGCGATTTCACCACGCCCAGTATTCTGGATCGCAACCCGGTGTTGATCGCGGTGGGTACCGGCGGCGCATCAGCCGGTTTGGCCAAACATGTGCGGCTGCGGCTTGAGGCATTGCTGCCTGCAAGCCTTGGCAGCTTGGCGCAGGCATTGCAGGCCGCGCGGGACAGGCTGCGCGCACGCTTCCCTGATGCGGCAGGCAGGCGGCGAGCATTGGACGAAGCATTGCGGGAGGGAGGCGCGCTTGATCCCTTCGACCCGACGGCGACGGAACGCGTAGATGGCTGGCTCGACGGTGCAGATGGCCCACCCGCCGCGCGGCAAGAAGAAATCATCCTTATCAGCGCCGATCCCGAAGACTTAACTCTGCGGCAGGCCCGCTGGCTGGGTGAAGCTGATTGGCTGTTGCTGGATGGCAATATACCGCCCGCCATTCTGGATCGCGCTCGCGCCGATGCGGAACGTATACCCTATTCCGCAAGTGAGGCCGAAAAACCGCGCGGCGGGCTGACGCTGATCCTGCGCTATCACTCCTGACTATCAGGCGGCAGCAGCCACCGGCAGTTGGATCTCCGCAAAATAGCGCGCCATAGCATCGCTCGCCCGATCGCTCAGCGCGATAAAGGCGCGGCGGCGGTCAGCCTCATCCTCCACCCGTTCAAACAGGCCGGCATCGCTCATCTGCCTGATCCAGCGCAGCGCCGTGGTCGCCGGAACACCCGATGCAATGCACAGCGAAGTGACCGAAACCTGCGCCTTTTCACCCTTGGCCGCTGTCAGATCCAGCAGCATATCCCAGGCCGGATCGGCAAACAGTTCCGCATCGAAAAACTTCGCCCGCGCCTGCCGCTGCTGGATCATCCGGCGCACCACGCGCGGGTCGGGCAAAGCGACACGGCGGGATGATGCATTGCCTGACTTTTCGACATGATATTCCTCACCCTTATCAGACAGGCGGAATACCGATGCGCTATGCGCAGGCGCGGCCTCCAGCCCATCCAGACGCTGCGCGATGGCATCGACCTGCTCGCTCAACCGCAGCAAGGCCAGCCGGTCCTGTTCTGACAGATCGCGCACACGGCGATTATCGGCATGGCCCGCAATCCGGCCCACCGCCACCACCTGATCCGCGCGCGTACTGTCGACCAGGATTTGCGGCGCGGTCTGATCAAAGGCAGCAAACACACCGTCGAGCGCACGCATGCTGGTGAGCACAATCAGCTGCGCGCCCGATCGCGCCACGCGCATATCCAGCCGCGCCAGCGCCGCCATGGTCTGGGCATCAATCTCAAGGCATTCGATCAGCACCACATCGCCCAGCAGCGTCACATCTCCGCTGAGCAATTGCGCCAGTTCGGCCGACTGGCTGACACGGAAACCGGCGGCTTCCATATCCTGTGCCATCTGCTGGCGCTGAACCGCACCATTGGCAAAAATCGCCACGCTGGCGGCAAGCCCTGCGCCATCTGTCGCGCTGGCATAGGTGAAATCGACCTGAGTCATCGAATCATGCTCCACATATTGAGAACATGATTAGAACAAAACGGGTTCAGGTCAAGAATGAAGGCGCGTCAGCGCCCCCCATTCATTGCAGGTCAGTCAATAAAGGGATCGCGTACCAGAATGGTATCTTCACGTTCCGGGCTGGTCGAAACCAGCGCCACCGGTGTTTCAATCAGTTCCTGCACACGCTGGATATATTTGATCGCATTGGCCGGCAGATCAGCCCAGCTACGCGCACCGGCGGTCGATTCCTGCCAGCCCTCCATTTCCTCGTAAATCGGCTCAACCGCGGCCTGATCAGCAGCGTGGGAAGGAAAATAGTCGAGGATCTTGCCGCCCAGACGATATCCTGTGCAGATCTTCACCGTGTCCAGCCCGTCCAGCACGTCCACCTTGGTCAGTGCAATGCCGGTGACACCGCTGATGGCGCAGCTTTGCCGCACCAGCACCGCATCGAACCAGCCACAACGCCGCTGGCGACCGGTGACTGTGCCGAATTCATGGCCACGTTCGCCCAGGCGCTGGCCCACGTCATCATCCAGCTCTGTCGGGAAAGGGCCGCTGCCCACGCGCGTGGTGTAAGCCTTCACAATCCCCAGCACAAAGCCGGTGGAATTTGGCCCCAGGCCCGAACCGCTCGCCGCCGTCCCGCTGACGGTGTTGGAACTGGTGACGAAGGGATAGGTGCCGTGGTCAATATCCAGCAGCACGCCCTGCGCCCCTTCAAACAGGATCCGCGCGCCCGCCTTGCGCACTTTCTTCAAACGCTTCCAAACCGGCTGCGCATATTGCAGCACGGAAGGGGCGATTTCGCGCAATTCATTGAGCAATGCCGCACGGTCGACCGGCGGCTGATCGAAACCGGCCCGCAGTGCATCGTGATGTGCGCAGAGGCGATCCAACTGCGGTTCCAGATCATCCAGATGGGCCAGGTCACACACGCGGATCGCACGACGGCCCACCTTGTCTTCATAGGCAGGGCCAATGCCACGCCCAGTGGTGCCAATCTTGCCTTTGCCCGCAGCGGTTTCACGCAATCCATCCAGATCGCGATGCAGCGGCAGGATCAGCGGGCAATTATCCGCAATGGCGAAATTTTCCGCATTGATCACCACCCCCTGGCTTTCCAGCTTGGCGATTTCGGATTTCAGATGCCACGGGTCCAGCACCACACCATTGCCGATAATCGACAGCGTACCGGTAACGATACCGCTGGGCAGAAGGCTGAGTTTGTAGGTCGTATCGCCCACCACCAGCGTGTGGCCGGCATTGTGGCCGCCCTGAAAACGGACGACGGCATCAGCACGACTGGCCAGCCAGTCAACGATCTTGCCCTTGCCCTCATCGCCCCATTGGGCACCGATTACGGTTACATTGGCCATGGATATACCTTCCCACCCTGCCGAGGGGATCCACGCAGTCCTTCGACAGGACTCGACTACGGGATTGGAACTGGGGACCGAATAGCCCTGATTTGCGCCGCGCGTTAGAGCGTGCAGCAGGTACGAGTCAAGGTGCTCCACCCTAATCAATCGTGACATCTTGCGACAATTTGCGACTGGCCTTTCAATGCGCCGCGGATAGGCTTGGCTTCAAGATCAAAGGAGAAGCAGAATGCGTCCGATTGGATGGATGGTGGGAATGCTGGCTATGATTGCCGCAACAGCCCCAATGGCAGCTGAGCGAAGCACCTCCACCACACGCGAGGCCGCAACTGAAATCGCCTATGGCGCCGACCCTTTGCAATCGCTTGATTTCTATTCCACGCAGGCCAGCCAGCCGGCTCCGCTGGTGGTCTTCGTGCATGGTGGCGGGTGGAAGCGCGGTGACAAAGGCAATGCGACTGGCAGACTGAAACCACTGCATTACAATGAACAGGGCTATCACTTTGCCTCAATCAATTATCGGCTGGTGCCCGATGCGACGGTGGAACAACAGGCTGCCGATGTCGCCGCCGCACTTGCCAAACTGCTGGCTGAAGCTGGCCGGCTAAAGATTGACCGGCGCAAGGTGGTTTTGATGGGCCATAGCGCGGGTGCACATCTTGTGGCGCTGGTGGGCACCGATCCGCAATATCTGCGCGCGGCGGGCCTGTCGTACAGCGATGTGGCCGGGATTATCCCGCTCGACGGGGCAGCTTACAACGTACCCGAACAAATGGATGAAAATGCGCGTTTGATGGGTGACACCTACAAACAAGCCTTCGGCACCGATCCCGTGCGGCAACGGGCGCTGTCCCCCACACTGCACGCTGCCGCACCCAATGCGCCGCAATTCCTGATCCTGCATGTGCAACGGCGCGATGGCACGGCACAAAGCAACGGTCTGGGCAAGGCTTTGCGTGATGCGGGCACCCCGGCCAAGGTGCAGGGTTTCGAAGGGCGCGGATTGCGCGGCCATGCAGAAATCAACCGCAGGCTAGGTGATCCCACCTATCCGGCGACAGAAGTGGTGGATGTCTGGTTGAAGAAGCTGTTTGGCTAAAGCCTGACCGTTTCAGCGCCTTCCAGCCTGTGGGTGCAGCCCAGCGCTGCCGGGTCTTCACCCTCACCGATCTGGGCTACAGTGCGCCAGCCAATCGTCCGCAGACGCGCCGCGGCGTCACGATCATGGCCAGTTGGCAAATAGAGTGTGTCAGCCTGCACAGCAGGTTTGGCAGCATCAGCCAGACGGTCCAGATAAAGTGAGAAGCCGGTTGCCGGTTCCTCACTACCGCGGATGAAATAGGTCCCGCCACGCCCTGCAGCCCCGCGCACCCCATCGGCATAAATGGTGAAGCCGAACCAGCTTTGATATTCAAAACCATGGCGTTCTGTGGGGTCCAGCGTGATCCGTGCACGCGCGCCTATCCGCTCTGCAATCTGTTTGATTCCAGCGATCCGGCTTGCCAGCGCGCCGCCCGCATCGATGGCGCAAAGTTTCTCAACCGCTTCGCCAAAGGGGCCAGTGGCATAAAGCAGCGGCAAATAGGCATCACCGCCTGCAGCCTTCAGCCCGCCTGCATCCTTCATATCCAGTTCGCGCCGCACGGCATCAATCTGGTCTGCAGCCAGCGGCATGGCCTTTTCCGCCAGCGTATCGACCAGATCAGGCAAAGTGAAATCGACCGAAATCCCGGTGAGACCTGCCGCGCTGAGCGCCTCAACCGCCAGTTCCACCACCTCACTGGCGGCGGCGACGCTGTCTGCACCGATCAATTCGGCACCCAGTTGCAGGCGCGCACGCGCAGGATCAAGCTGGTCCGCCTTGATCAGCGCAACTTCACCGCAATAGGCCAGCCGCAAGGGACGCGGCGCTGCAGCCATGCTGGTCGCGGCAATTCGGCCAACCTGCGGGGTAATATCACTACGCAATGCCAGTGTACGCAGGCTGGATGGATCAACAAAGCGAAACATGCGGCGCGGCTGCACCCCGTCCATCCGACCGGCGAGAGATTTTTCAAATTCCACCAGCGGCGGGCGCACCCGGTCATAACCATGCGATCCCAGCACATCCAATGCAGCGCGCATGGCGCGCGTGATGGCATCCGCCTCTGGTGGCAGGCTGTCTTCCAGCCCTTCTGGCAAAAGATCGTCTGGCTTTGTCATGGGGCAGCCCCTTAGCCGCTCTATCCCGCCTTGTCGAAGGCCGATTTGCACCCCGCCCGCAACTGCATTTCACAGCTGCGAGCGGGAGACATCACATTCAGAATTGCAGAGCCTTGACCATTTTCACGCCCTGCACTTCGCAAGCCTGCTTGATCACATCTTCAGGGATGGGATTGTCCACGCTCAACAGCAGAACTGCCTCGCCACCGGCATCGCGGCGGCCCAAATGGAAAGTGCCGATATTGATGCCGTTTTCGCCCAGCAGCGTGCCGATGCGGCCGATAAAGCCCGGCACATCTTCATTGACGATATAGAGCATATTGCCAGCCAGCTCAGCCTCAATCCCGATGCCGAACATTTCGACCAGACGCGCCGCGCCTGAACCAAACAGCGTGCCGGCAACAGAACGATCGCCCTGGCTGGTCGCCACGGTGACACGGATCAGCGTGTGATAGACACCTTCGCGTTCATGACGGACAGAGCGTACATCCAGACCACGCTCCTTGGCCAGATAGGGTGCATTGACCATATTCACGCTGTCCGAATAACGGCGCATGAAGCCCGCCAGAACGGCTGCCTCAATCGGCTTTCCATTCAGTTCTGCCGCAGCACCTTCCCGCTCAATGCTGATCTGGGTGAGGTTGTCATGCGAAAGCTGGCCCACCAGGCTACCCAGCTGTTCTGCCAGTGCCATATAGGGTTTCAGCTTGGGCGCTTCTTCGGCGCTGAGCGATGGCAAGTTCAGCGCATTGGTGACGCCACCATTGACCAGGTAATCGCTCAACTGTTCTGCCACCTGCAGCGCCACATTCACCTGCGCTTCTGTGGTGGAGGCGCCCAGATGCGGGGTACAGATGAAGTTCTTGGTACCAAACAGCGGGTGGTCGGCTGCGGGCGGTTCCTTTTCGAACACGTCCAGCGCCGCGCCTGCCACATGGCCGCTTTCCAGCATGTCTTTCAGTGCCGCTTCATCTATCAGCCCGCCACGCGCGCAATTGATGATACGGATGCCTGGCTTCGCATTTTCCAACCGTTCACGGTTCAGGATATTGCGCGTCTGGTCGGTCAGCGGGGTATGCAGCGTGACGAAATCGGCACGGCTCAGCACCGCATCAAGATCGGCCTTTTCCACGCCCATTTCCACCGCGCGATCTTCCGTCAGGAAGGGATCATAGGCGACCACCTTCATTTTCAGCCCCAGCGCGCGGCTGGCGACGATCGAACCGATATTGCCTGCACCAATCAGGCCCAGCGTCTTGCCGGTTACTTCCACACCCATAAAGCCGCTCTTGGGCCACAGGCCCTGCTGCGTCTGTTCATTCGCTTCGGGGATCTGGCGGGCCAGCGCAAACATCATGGCAATGGCATGTTCAGCCGTGGTGATCGAATTGCCGAATGGCGTATTCATTACCACCACGCCCTTGCCACTGGCATAGGGGATATCGACATTGTCAACGCCGATGCCGGCGCGGCCAATCACCTTCAGATTGGTGGCGGCATCCAGAACTTCTTTCGTCACCTTGGTCGAAGAACGAATGGCCAGGCCATCATATTCGCCAATGCGAGCGATCAGCTGTTCAGGCGTTTCGCCGGTGATCACATCAACATCACAGCCGCGCTCTTCAAAAATCTTGGCGGCATTGGGGTCCATCTTGTCAGAGATGAGAACTTTGGGTTTGGTCATTTTACTTACCTCGTCATCCCGGCAAAGGCTAGGATCGGTTTCAAATTGGAAATTGCTTGCGGATAGCGGTCCCAGCTTTCGCCGGGATGACGATCAGGCCTTCAGCGAAGCGTAAGCCCAGTCGAGCCAGGGGCCGAGCGCTTCTATATCGGCCGTTTCCACCGTCGCACCGCACCAGATGCGCAGGCCAGCCGGGGCATCGCGATAACCGGCGATGTCATAGGCGGCATCTTCCGCTTCCAGCAGGCCAGCAAATTTCTTGATGAAATCTGCATCCGCACCTTCCACCGTCAGGCAGACGCTGGTGTTGGAGCGGCTGGCGGGATCGACAGCCAGATGGCCCAGCCAGTCACGGTCCTGCACAATCTTGTCCAGCGCCGCTGCATTGGCATTGGCACGTGCCTTCATGCCTTCCAGCCCGCCGACAGACTTGGCCCATTCCAGCGCGAAAATCGCATCTTCAACGGCCAGCATGCTGGGGGTATTGATGGTTTCACCCTTGAACACACCCTCTGCCAGTGCGCCCTTGCTCATCAGGCGGAACACCTTGGGCAGCGGCCATGCGGGGGTGTAGCTTTCCAACCGTTCAACCGCGCGCGGGCCCAGGATCAGCACGCCATGCGCGCCTTCACCGCCCAGAACTTTCTGCCAGCTGAAGGTCAGCACATCGACCTTGTCCCAGGCAATGTCCTGCGCGAACACGGCGCTGGTTGCATCTGCAATACACAGCCCTTCGCGATCTGCGGCAATCCAATCCCCATTGGGAACGCAAACGCCGGATGTGGTGCCGTTCCAGGTGAAGATCACGTCGTTCGACCAATCGACCTGGGTGAGATCGGGCAGCTCACCATAGGGCGCCTCAATCACAGTGGGGTCGATCTTCAGCTGCTTGGCCGCATCCGTCACCCAGCCTGCGCCAAAACTTTCCCAAGCCAGCGTGGTGACAGGGCGCGCACCCAGCATGGTCCACATCGCCATTTCGACAGCGCCAGTGTCAGACCCCGGCACAATACCAATGCGGTGCGTATCGGGCACCTGCAGCACTTCGCGCATCAGATCGATGCACAGGCCCAGACGTGCCTTGCCGATTTTCGCACGATGCGAACGGCCGAGCGATTGCGTGGCGAGTTTTTCAGGGGACCAGCCCGGCGGCTTGGCGCAGGGACCAGAAGAAAAGAACGGACGCGCAGGTTTGCGCGCGGGTACTCGAATATCAGTCATTTAAGACTCTCCTTACAGAGAGCTCGCGCGGCGTTGGGACCGCGTGGCCCACTGGCCGCATTAGTGTTGCGGTGCAGCATGTCAAGCGCAATTCCCGTTGATCCACAGCACTTGATCAACCAGGGCTTTGTTGGTGGCACTCCACACACCAGGCAGGAAGAATCTACTATCCGCCATTTGGGTCGTTTCAGAAATCAGTGGAAAATGCCTAAATGATGTTTTTATACAACACTTTACCGCGCAGCATAGAATTTTGTTCTTGCAGCAATTTCTTCTATTCTCCCAATTCTTCGAAAGAAGATGAGGAGGGGAAATATGAATAAGATAACGGGTATCGCAGGGGCTTTGGCTGCCTTGCTTGCTGTTGTTGCAGGTGTGGTTCCTTTAGGCGGATTGAATGTAGCGTTAATTCTGATCGTATTGGGAATCATTGCCGGCATCGGCGCGGGTGATGACTCGGCAATTAGATATTATCTGGCTGTTCTGGTTCTACCGGTAGTTGGTGCCGCTTTGGGTGTTATTCCCATGGTGGGCGAATATCTTGGGGCAATCGCGAACAATCTGGCTGTTGGGGCAGCCGGTATTGCGGCCACACTGATTGCCTGCCGCGTATATGCCATGGTGATGAACGGCGTAACCGGGCTGACCGCAAAATAGTTTGATCTGTTTGGTCGAAATCTGGGCGTCCCACCACAAGGTGGGGCGCCCATTTCATTGGTGGCGGCCAGATGCCGCAAATGGATCGGCAGTTTAAGCAAAGTTAGCGATTCCGACACAAACGGCACCCGCTTCAAACCCTCTCGCCAACCGGCGCGGGCTTCTCTATGCCCATATCCCAATATGAATGTCGCAAACCTTCGCATTGCCCTGTTCAGCGGAAACTACAATTACGTCCGCGACGGGGCCAATCAGGCGTTGAACCGCCTTGCCGAATACCTGCTGCGGCAGGGGGCATCGCTGCGCGTCTATGCGCCCACCGTGCCCAAGCCCGCTTTTGCCCCCACGGGCGACCTGGTCAGCGTGCCTGGTATCGCGATACCGGGCCGTTCGGAATATCAGCTGCCATTGGGCCTTTCGGCGGAAAACAAGCGCGATCTGGAAAAGTTCCAGCCCGATATCATACATGTTTCCTCCCCCGATCCCACCGGCCATGCCGCGCTGCGCTGGGCACAGGAACATGATCTGCCCGTACTCGCTTCTGTCCACACAAGGTTCGAAACCTATCCCCGTTATTACAAGATGGGTTTTCTGGAACCGGTGGTGGAATGGATCCTGCGTCGTTTCTACAACAATTGTGATGCGCTGGTTGCCCCATCACAGAGCATGATTGCCGAACTGATCGAACAAGGCATGCATGATGATATCGCGCTGTGGAGCCGGGGAGTGGATCGCACGATTTTTGACCCGTCCAAACGCGATATGGGCTGGCGCCGTGCGCTGGGCATTTCGGATGACGATATTGCCATCGTATTTCTGGGCAGATTGGTGATGGAAAAGGGGTTGGATGTATTCGCCGATACCATCATCCAGCTGCGCAAACGGCAGGTCCCGCATAAAGTGCTGGTGATTGGCGATGGCCCGGCACGCAAATGGTTTGAACAGGCGCTGCCCGGCGGCGTGTTTGCCGGTTTCCAGACCGGGGCCGATCTGGGCCGGGCATTGGCAAGCGGCGATCTGTTCTTCAACCCGTCCATCACCGAAACCTTTGGCAATGTGACACTGGAAGCAATGGCCAGCGGCCTACCTGTGGTGGCAGCTGGCGCAACAGGTGCATCCAGCCTGGTGGATGATTGGGAAACCGGCCGCCTGGTTCCGCCCGGCAATGTCCATGAATTTGCTGAGGCAATCGCACCCTATTGCAACAATCCAGACCTGCGCGCGCGCCATGGGGCAGCGGGCGAGAAAAAGAGCCTGGAATATAGCTGGGACGCGATCAACAGCGTTGTGGCGGACACTTATGTCCGGCTGGTGCAGGATCGCCGCGCATTACAAGAGGCAGAGCGTCTGGCTCAACAAACGGACTGACACCCCGCCCCTGATAAAATTACTTCAGCACGCCACGTGCCGTCATACGGCGGGCATAATAAGCCAGTGCGATTATTGTGGCCCAGATCACCGCGGTGAATATCCATGTGAAACTGTTATCCAGCTCTGCCGGAATATCGGATTTCAGCGTGAAGACCGTGGTTCCTGCCAGCCCCAACAACGACACCAGAAACGCGTGATAGGCAAAACGGTTGCGGATCAGCAGCAGTGCAGAACCTGCCACCGCGCCCCATACGCCCAGCGCCCATGCCGCATCGGCCCAGACCGGGAAATTGGTGAAATAATCCAGCATCACCTGCAGCGGAACACCGGCCCCTTCTGCTGCCTGCCCCAGATATTCTTCATTGCGCATCTGCGTCATCGAATAATCATAGGCGCCAAAGGCATTCCAGATCAGCGTCAGCACGCCCACCACCCACAGGTGCCATGGAGCACGTGCAGCTCCTGAATTTTCCATTTCCCACTCCTCCTCCAAAAAATCCGGCGGAGAATAACGTTGAATACAGCAATGGCAAATCGGCGCGGAGGCATTAGGTTGCGGGGCATGCCAGACCTTTTCGCAGATGACCCAACCCCGCCCACACAGGATGATGCTTTGCGTGATGACGCGCCGCTGGCAGACCGGCTGCGCCCGCGCGATCTGGCAGAGGTGATCGGGCAGGAACATCTTACCGGACCAGAGGGCGCAATTGGCCGCATGGTGGCCGCTGGAAAGCTATCCAGCATGATCTTGTGGGGGCCGCCGGGCACTGGCAAAACCAGCATTGCCCGCCTGCTGGCCGCCAGCGTGGGGATGCATTTCCTTTCTGTCAGTGCCGTATTTTCCGGCGTCGCGGATCTGAAAAAAGCCTTTGCTGAGGCGGAACAGATGGCAAGGGCGGGACGCAAGACTCTGCTGTTTGTGGACGAGATCCACCGTTTCAACCGCGCACAGCAGGATGGTTTCCTACCCTTTGTCGAACGCGGCACGGTGACATTGGTCGGCGCGACCACGGAAAATCCCAGCTTTGCCCTCAACGCCGCGCTGCTCAGCCGTGCGCAGGTATTGATCCTGCATCGGCTGGATGCGGCAGCACTTGCCAAATTGCTCGCACGGGCAGAGGCGCTGGAGGGCAAGCCCCTGCCGCTGCGCGATGATGCGAAAGAAGCATTGGTGGCCAGCGCCGATGGCGATGGGCGGTTCCTGCTCAATCAGGCTGAAACGCTCTATGCCGCCGCGATTGATGATACGCTGGATGCGGCAGGCCTGGGCAAGCTGCTGCAACGCCGGGTTGCGGTGTATGACAAGGATCGCGACGGGCATTACAATCTGATCAGCGCGCTGCATAAATCTTTACGCGGGTCAGACCCGCAGGCCGCGCTCTATTACCTCGCGCGGATGCTGACCGCGGGGGAAGAACCGCTTTACGTACTGCGACGGCTGGTGCGCTTTGCCAGCGAGGATATCGGGCTGGCCGATCCAAATGCACTTACCCAATGCCTCGCCGCCAAGGACGCTTACGAATTTCTGGGCAGTCCAGAGGGGGAACTGGCCGTGGTGCAGGCCTGCCTTTATTGCGCCACCGCGCCCAAATCGAACGCTGCCTATGCCGCGCAGAAAGCAGCATGGAAAAGCGCAAAGGAAACCGGCAGTTTGATGCCGCCGCAAAACATCCTCAACGCCCCGACCAAGCTGATGAAAGATATCGGCTATGGCGCAGGCTATGCCTATGATCACGATGCCGAGGAAGGCTTTTCCGGCGCGAATTACTGGCCCGAAGAAATGGAACCGCAGGATTTCTATGCGCCTGTCGAGCGCGGGTTTGAGCGCAAGGTAAAAGAACGCATCGATTACTGGAACAGGCTGCGTCAGCAACGCGGCGATGCGTAAATTCAGCCATTTCCTGGCAATCGATTGGTCCGGTGCAAAAGGCGAACGGCAGCGGGGCATTGCGCTGGCACTAACCCATGCCGATGGTGGCCCGCCCGTACTGGTCACGCCGCCGCCGCGCGGTTGGGCGCGGTTGGAGGTGCTGGCAATTCTTCGTGATGAACTGCCACCTGATACGCTGGTGGGCATGGATATGGGCATATCGCTGCCCTTTGCCGATACAGGTGCCTTCTTTCCAGATTGGGGTGATAGCCCGGCAGACGCGCCAGCATTATGGGCGCTGATTGACGGAATTTGCCATGCCGATCCGCATCTGGAAGCAGGCAGCGTTCTGACTCATCCTGAAATCGCGCGCTATTTTCGCCATTCCAGAGAGCACATTGGGGACCGCTTCCATTTGCCCCATGCTCACACGCGCGAAGGGCGATTTCGCCGGGCAGAGCTGGCACAGCGCACGCAAGGTGTGCGCCCGGTCAGCAATTTCAATCTGGTTGGGGCTGCCCAAGTGGGCAAATCCACCCTTACCGGAATGCGGATGCTCCATCACTTGCGTGATCATATTTCCGTGTGGCCTGTGGATCCCCTACCTGAAACCGGCAATGCGCTGGTGGAAATCTACACCTCTATTGCAGCGCGCAGCGGTGGTGTGGGCAAAGGCCGGACCAAGATCAGAAATTATGATGAACTGAATGCCGCGCTGGAACAGCTGGGCACGCCACCCGTTCCGGCCAGCGGGCAGGTTGATGATCATTCGGCCGATGCGCTGGTGACCGCCGCCTGGTTGCGCCACGTGGCACAAGACCCGCAATATTGGCACCCTGCCGGACTGAGTGTTGAAATTGCGCAAACAGAGGGCTGGACATTCGGCGCAGTTTGAAGGAAAGGCGCGCACGTTCTGATTCAGCTAAAGCGTCAGAGCGATAAAAAATGTCCTGATGCAGCGATGCGGTAGGACAACAAGAACGTCCTCAAGCAACGAAGCGGTAGGACGACAAAAACGAGTGCCGGCTTAGCTCAGTTGGTAGAGCAGTTGATTTGTAATCATCAGGCCGCGGGTTCGAATCCTGCAGCCGGCACCAGAATCTTCGATCTTGGATTCTTTGTTTTCCGCAAGCGCCTCCGCGCTTGCGATATCCTCGCTACGCTGCGGGCGGGCGGTCGCCCTTGCGGTTGCTACGCAACCGTTCCCATTCTCTGCCAAGCGCCTCCGCGTTTGCGATTTCCTCTATCCGCTTATTGCCGGTGTTTAGCCCCGCCCGCGATAGCTGGCGACACCCTGATCGGGCACCCAGAGCCCTTCTGGCACGGGGCCACTCTGCCAGAACACGTCAATCGGGATGCCACCGCGCGGATACCAATATCCGCCAATGCGCAGCCATTGCGGCTTCATCTCTGCTGCCAGCCGCTGGCCAATCCCCACTGTCACATCTTCATGAAAGCCGGAATGGTTGCGGAAACTGCCCAGAAACAGCTTCAGGCTTTTCGATTCGACGATGCTTTTTCCTGGCGCATAATCGATCACCAGATGCGCGAAATCGGGCTGCCCCGTCACCGGGCACAGCGAAGTAAATTCAGGCGCGGCAAAGCGCACCAGATACAGCGCGCCTTCACGTGGATTGGGCACATAATCCAGCCGTGCCTGTTCTGGGGATGCGGGCAGGGCGCTGGCTTGGCCCAGATGCAATGTGTCGGGTGTGTCGCTCATGCCGCGCTGTTGCCGCGATCTGCGCCATGATGCAAGGCATTGGCTGGACGTAACAGATTCAGAGCCTATTCAGCGCGCTTCGGTTTTGTCACCTGCCAATGGTCATCATGCGTAACATTGTCTTCCCGATTGCCCTTGCCTTTGGCCAGATTGCTGCACCTGCTGTGGCGCAGACAGCCGCGCGCGACTTCACCTTGCCACAAGGCCCGACACAACCCGAATCACGACCACAAGGGCCGGTGGATGACACCGGTATTATCCCGGTTGGCCCGCGCGTGATCCGCACGGAACCGGAACAGCCAGTTACCAGCAATGCTCCGTCCGAAGTGACGCAGCCCACCACTGCTCAAAACCAGCCAGATACAAGACCGCAATCTGCACCAGCCCCTTCGCCTGGTCCAGCCAGGACAATAACGTCAGAACCACGTCCTACGCCAGTAACAGCGCCGACAGAGCCAGGCGAAGACGCTGTCGTGCCTATGACGCAGGAAGATGTACCGGAACAATCCGTAACGCTGCCATCAGACACCCAGCCGGATATATCCGCCACAACCGGCATGCCCGACATGGGGGAAACAACTGAAGAATCCTCCTTTTTCACTTCCCCCCTTCCCCAATGGGTGCTGTGGCTGGCCGCGGCTTTGGGCTTGGCCGCATTGTTGCTGGGGTTGATTGCCTTTCTGCGCCGACGCGCTGAATTGCGCCCGCCGCCAGAAATCGAACGGCCAGTTGTCAGCATGCCCGCCCCCGCAGTGATACCCGCCAATGAACTGCGCTTCACCGCGCGCTTTGATGTGCAGGGCTTCACCCGCAGCATGATGATGGTGACGGTGAAATTTTCGCTCAGCATTGCCAACCGATCTGACATTGCCATGCGTGATGTGCGTATTTGCGCCGATCTGGTCAGCGCACGGCGCCAACTGCCGATGGAACAACAGGTCGCAACTGAGGCCACCGAGCTGCCACAAGTGGCCGAAATTGAGCGCATAGGCCCACAGCAGGCACGCAGCGTAACAGGCACACTGCAATTGCCGCTGGACAGTATCGAACCTTTTTTTCAGGGCAAGACGCCGCTGTTCGTACCCCTGGCCCGCCTGTGTGTGGAGTGCGCCGGGGCGGAACCCCATCTGCAAACCTATGTTATGGGCATGGGCAGCGCGGTGAGTGTGGGCAAGGTTTCACCCATCCCGCTCAACACCCCGCCCGGCAATGTGCAAGGGGTCATGGCGCGCGCCCTGGATTAAGGCGGCCCTGCAGGACTCCACTGTTCCCCCTCGACTGGACCAGCACAGAACGCTACTCAATCCAGCGATGGAACATCTTGTCAGCACCCAATGGCTTGCCGATGCGCTTGGCGCGGCTGATCTCATCATCATTGATTCCAGCTCACATTTGCCTGCAGCGGGACGTGATGCAGCCGCTGAATTCAAACAGCGCCACATTCCCGGCGCACAGTTTTTCAACCTGTCTGGCCTGGTGGATGAAACTTCGCCTGTACCCGGTGCACACCCGCGCCCAGATCAATTGGCTAAACGGCTCGCCAGCCTGGGCGTGACGCCAGACAGCCGGATAGTGTTCTATGATGATAGCGCGGTCAGAACTGCAGCACGGGGGTGGTTCCTGGCCCGCGCACATGGGCTGAAAAATGTTGCAGTGCTGGATGGCGGCCTGTCAAAATGGGTGGCGGAAGGTCGCCCGGTTGAAAGCGGTGAAGCAGTGGCGAAACCCGCCCCAGCCTTCACCCTGCCCGCACCCAAGGGCATGCGTTACAAGCATGAACTGCTGGCAAATGTTGAAAGCGCAGCCGAACAGATGCTGGATGCCCGCGATGCGGCACGTTTTACCGGCGAGATTGAGGATGCCGTGCACGATTTACCCGGGGGCCATATTCCGGGCGCGTGCAATCTGCACTTTGCACGGCTGTTCAACGAAGATGGCACCTACAAATCGCCAGAGGGCTTGCGTGCAGAATTTACTGCGGCCGGGATTGATATTGATCAGCCCGTGATCACCAGCTGTGGCAGTGGGGTGACCGGCTGTGTACTGCTGCTGGGCCTTGAACTGGCGGGCGCGCAGGAAATGTCGCTTTATGACGGAAGCTGGGTTGACTGGGGCAGCGATCCCGAGACACCCAAACGCAAAGGGCAGAGCCTGAAGGGCACGCCTGCATGAGCGGAAAGAAACCACCCCATAAACCAGCCACCCAGCTGGTAGAGGCAGGACGCAGGCCCGAATGGACTGGTGCCATCGTCAATCCGCCCGTCTGGCGTGCCAGCACGCATATTTTTGAAACAGAGGCTGACAGAAAAGCTGCCCTTTCCGCCAATCATGACGGGCAATTCTATTATGGGCGGCGTGGTGCCCCTACACAATGGGCGCTGGCCGATGCGCTGACCGGGCTGGAACCTGGCGCATATGGCACCATGCTTTACCCCAGCGGTGTGGCGGCCATAGCTGCTTCGCTGATGGCAGTTTTGCGGCCGGGTGACATGCTGCTCGTCACCGACAATGCCTATGAACCCACGCGCAACATCGCGCGCGGACTGCTGAAACGCTGGGGCGTCAAACACCGTTTTTTCGATCCGCTGGACATCGACAGTTTCACCACCCTTTGCACCGATGAAAAACCGCGTGCCGTGTGGCTGGAAAGCCCGGGCAGCCTGACGATGGAAGTATGCGATGTACCCGCCCTTGCCACCATTGCACGTGAACATGGCGCAGTCAGCCTGATTGACAACACATGGGCCACTTCGCTGGGCTTTCCGGCCCTGCAACATGGTTGTGACATTTCGGTGATGAGCCTGACCAAGCATGTCGGTGGCCATTCCGACCTGATGATGGGCTCTGCCAGCGCAGGTGAGAGATGGTACAAGGCGCTGCGCCAGAATGCCCAGCAGCTGGGCCATGTGGTTTCCCCCGATGATGCGGCGCTGGCACTGCGCGGGTTGCGCACCATGGGCCTGCGGCTTGAACGTGGGGTGGAAAGTGCGGCGGTGGTGGCAAAATGGCTGCAATCACGGCCAGAGGTAGCGCATGTGCTGTGCCCCCTTATTCCCGGCGATGCGGGGCATGAATTGTGGAACCGCGATTTTTCCGGTGGCTGCGGTTTGTTCAGCTTTGTTCTGAACTCAGGAGATGAGGCTGCACGGGCAAGATTGGTCGACAATCTGCAATTGTTTGGCATCGGTTATAGCTGGGGTGGTTTTGAAAGCCTGGCCCTGCCATTCGACCCAGCACCCATGCGTGATGTGATGGCATGGCCACCTGCCGCTTGCGATACCACGCAAAAGCTGGGTATTCGCCTTTCCATAGGGCTGGAAGATCCAGCCGATCTGATCGCCGATCTGGAAAGCGGGTTCACCGCGATGGGAGACGCATGAGTTTGCTGCGCGCATTTCTGGCCACGTCGACAACTACGGCTCCGGCTGACAACCCGCCTGAACCGGGGCAGGCATGGAGCCTGGCCGAAGCTGCCCCGCCACCTGAATCGGTCGAAGCGGCTGATGACATAAAGCAGGCTGTTGCATCAAAAAGCGATGCGATGGGTGCCATGGTGGAAACACTCGATTCCATGGCTGTAAGCATTGGCCATATGCGCATTTCGGCGTGGGACGGTATCGTCACCATTGGCATCATCTTTTTCTGCATCGCCCTGGCATGGTTGGGCAGCAAGCTGGCCCATGCCCTGCTGAAACGCATGACCAGGCTGGACAGCACACAGCAATTGCTGGCGCAGAAAGTCCTGACCATCGCCGTCTGGGCAGCCGCCTTCTTCATCGGGATCGACCTGCTTGGCATCGACCTCACAGCCTTTGCTGTCTTTTCTGGTGCGTTCGGCCTGGCCATCGGTTTTGGTCTGCAGAAGACCTTCGGCAACCTCATTGCAGGAATCATCCTGCTGATGGACAAGTCTATCAAGCCAGGGGATGTCATCGCCGTGACTGACATGGCGGGTAATGAAAGTTTCGGCCAGATCCGCAAAATCGGTATCCGGGCCGTTTCCGTCACCACACGTGACCAGCGCGAATATCTGATTCCCAATGAAAATCTGATGGTGAACCAGGTTGAAAACTGGTCCTATTCTTCAAAGAATGTGCGCATGCAGGTTCCCGTGGGGGTCAGCTATATGGCTGATCTGGACCAAGCAGAAAAACTGATGCTGGAAGCGGCCAAGCAATGCAAGCGTGTGCTGAAAACACCGCCCCCAACGGCCTGGCTATCCGCATATGGTGAAAGTTCGGTCGATTTCGTTATCCAGGTCTGGATCAATGACCCGGAAGAAGGTGTGGGCAATGTCCGGTCGGAAGTGCTGAAGAATTTGTGGCGCCTGTTCCACGAACATGATGTGGAAATTCCATTCCCGCAGCGCGACATCAATCTGCGCAATAATGACCAGTTTGAACGGTTGATTGCGGCACTAGCCGCGCGTGAGGAAAGCCGATCAAAAAACTGATATTTCAATGCAGTAATATGTGACAATAGCTTTCCTACCCGGTCGGAAAAGCATTCTCACTGGCGTGTGGCGCTGCATCGGCCCATCTGGCCTGCATGACGAATATCGGTACCATATATCTTGTCGGCGCGGGTCCGGGTGATCCGGACCTGCTGACATTGCGCGCTGCGCGCCTGATCAATCAGGCCGCGCTAATCGTGCATGACGGGCTGGTTGATCCAGCCATTCTGTCCCTGGCCCGGCCCAAGGCACGGTTGATTTCCGTCGCCAAGCAGCGCGCGCGCCACACCATGCCGCAAGACCAGATCAACGCCCTGTTGGTGCGTGAAGCGCTGGCCGGAAACGATGTGGTACGGTTGAAGGGTGGCGATCCACTGATCTTTGGTCGCGGCGGGGAGGAGGCTGAGGCCGCCCATGCCGCCGGTGTTCCCGTGGAAATCGTACCCGGTATCAGCGCCGCCAATGGCGCAGCCGCCGCCGCGCAAATCGCCCTGACCCATCGTGATGCGGCCAGCATCGTCAGCTTTGTTGCCGGCCAGTGCAAGGGCTTATCCGATCAGGACTGGACCGGCCTTGCCGGCAAGGGCCGAACACTGGTGATCTATATGGGTGTAAAAACCGCATCGATGATCGCAGAAAAGCTGATGGCAGACGGGCTGGCACCTGACATGCCCGTGGCCGTGATCGAAAACGCCGCTCGCCCTGAAATGCGCGTTCTGCGCGCGCCATTGGCGGGGCTTGCAGAAATGGTTTCACGAAAGAGGGTTATTAGTCCCGCTCTCATCGTGATTGGTGAGGTCGCTGCCCGGAACGGTTCAGACAGCGACCTCACCCTTGCTCAAATCGCCACGGAGGCTGTGCGATGAAAGTGCTTACCGGAAATGACCTGAAGACCGGCCTGGTCGTGTGGTGGAATGGCCAGGAATGGTCACGCCATGTCGATGATGCAGTGGACGCAGGCGATGAAGCCAACGTGATCCTGGCGCGCGAAGAATCTGCCCGCCGCGTAAATGCCGCTTACGCCATCGACGCTACACGAGAAGCGGATGGCAGCATTCGCCCAGCCCATATCAAGGATCGTGTGCGCGCACTTGGACCCACCGTGAGGCCGGACCTGACAATGAAGCCAGCCGAACCTGAAGCATTGAACTGGGTAATCTGATGTATTTGTATGATTCCTATGACCAGGCGATGGTCGATGCGCGTGTGGCGGAATTCCGCGACCAGGCCCGTCGTCGCCTGGAAGGCAAATTGACTGAAGACCAGTTCAAGCCCCTGCGGCTGCAGAACGGCCTCTATCTGCAATTGCATGCTTACATGCTGCGTGTTGCTGTACCCTATGGCACGCTCAATTCCGCTCAGATGCACATGCTGGCCGATATCGCGGACAAATATGACCGCGGTTATGGCCACTTTACCACGCGCCAGAACATCCAGTACAACTGGATCAAACTGGAAGAAGCGGGCGACCTGCTGGCTGATCTTGCCAGTGTGGAAATGCACGCCATCCAGACCAGCGGAAATTGCATCCGCAACATCAGTTCGGATCATTTCGCGGGCGCGGCTGCAGATGAGCTGGTTGATCCCCGGCCCTATGCCGAATTGCTGCGCCAATGGTCCAGCTTCCACCCGGAATTCCTGCATTTGCCGCGCAAGTTCAAGATCGCGGTGATCGCATCGGATACGGACCGTGCTGCCATGCGCCTGCATGATATCGGTATCCAGATTGTGAAGAATGATGCGGGCGAAGTTGGCTGCGCATTCTATGTGGGCGGGGGCATGGGGCGCACGCCAATGGTCGCCCCGCTGATCAAGGACTTCGTCCCGCTTGACCAGCTGATCACCTATTCAGAGGCGTGTTTGCGCGTTTACAACCGCTATGGCCGGCGTGATAACAAGTACAAGGCGCGTATTAAAATCCTGGTCCACGAACTGGGCAAGGATGAATATGCACGGCAGGTTGAAGAAGAATTCGCCCATCTGCAATCACAGGGTATCGAACCCCCGCTGGCTGAATTGGCGCGGATTGCCACCTTCTTTGCCGATCCTGCCTTTGAAAGCGGCCTGTCGACCGAACTTGACCGGTCGAACCCTGATTTCGCGCTATGGGCAGACCGGAACACCCACCCGCACAAGCAGGCCGGCTATATCAGCGCCGTGATCAGCCTGAAGCCTGTGGGTGGCATTCCGGGTGATGCCAGCGCGGAACAGATGCACACAATCGCCGATCTGGCGAAAGAATACAGCTTTGACGAAATGCGCGTAATGCACACGCAGAATATCGTCCTGCCGCATGTGAAGATCGCTGATCTCCATACATTGTGGGCCAAGCTGGAAGCTGCCGGACTGGGTACACCCAACCTCGACACGATTGAGGATATCATCGCCTGCCCCGGCCTTGATTACTGCAGCCTGGCCAATGCGCGATCCATCCCCGTGGCGCAGAAAATCGCCACCCGCTTTGCCGAAAAAGGCCGCACGGCCGAACTGGGCGAGCTGAAGCTGAAGATTTCCGGCTGCATCAATGCCTGCGGGCATCACCATGCCGGGCATATCGGCATTCTGGGCGTCGATAAGAAGGGCACGGAAAATTACCAGCTGCTGCTGGGCGGCAGTGAAGCGCAGGATACTTCACTGGCCAAGATTACTGGCCCCGGCTTTGATGAAGATGGCATTGTCGATGCTGTCGAAAAGGCAACCGATGTCTATCTGGCCCAGCGTCAGCAGGGTGAAAGGTTCCTCGACACATATCGCCGTATCGGCATGGATCCGTTCAAGGAGGCGCTTTATGGCTGATGTATTGGGCACCAGCCCTGACGAGGTGCAATTCCGTTTCCGCGATGATGAAGTCGTGGATCACGGCACAGTCACGGTCGACAGTTTCCTTGATCAATCCAACGCCACTGCCGTGCGGATTGAACCGGGTGATGATGCGCGCGCATTGCTGCCGCATCTTGAGCGGATCGCACTGGTAGAGGTGAATTTTCCCAGCTTCATGGACGGGCGTGGCTATTCCGTCGCACGTATCCTGCGTGAAGCAGGGTATCAGGGTGAATTGCGCGCCGTGGGTGATGTGCTGATTGACCAGTTGTTGCCCATGCGGCGGTGTGGCTTTGATGCCTTTGCCCCCGATCAAAAACTGGATGAAGCTGATGCACAGGCCGCATTCGATCGCTTTCCCCACGCGTATCAGTCCGCAAGCGACGCGCGCCAGCCCATCTGGAATTTGCGCCATGACTGAACAGCAGGCCAGCGCCCGTTCGGTGGACCGGATTGATACCGGCCCACGCTTTACCGATAATGATGCGGTTCGCCTCAACCGTATGTTCCGCGGCTCTTCAACGCAGGAATTGCTGGAAGCGGTGATCAAGGACGGGCTGGCAGGCGACGTTACCACTGTATCCAGCTTTGGCGCGGAAAGCGCGGTGTTGCTGCACCTGATTGCACAGGTGAACCCCGGCCTGCCGGTATTGTTCCTGGAAACGGGCAAACACTTCCCGGAAACGCTGGCCTATCGTGATGAGTTGGTGGGGCAGCTGGGATTGACCAATCTGATCAATCTGAAACCCGATGCTGCCGATCTGGCAGCAAAGGATGACAGCGGGCTGCGCTGGTCATATGACCCTGATGGTTGTTGCGAAATCCGCAAGGTGATCCCGCTAGCAAAGGCGCTGGAAAATTACGATGCCAGCTTTACCGGGCGCAAGGCGTTCCAATCCTCAACCCGTGCCAATCTGCCCCGCTTTGAAGTGGACACGTCAGACGCGCAGGGTCGGCTGAAGATCAATCCGCTGATCGATTGGTCGGCTGATGACATCACCGCCTATTTTGCCGAACATGACCTGCCAGCCCACCCGCTGGTGGCCCAGGGTTTCCCGTCAATCGGCTGTTCCCCATGCACCCACAAGGTCGCACCGGGGGAAGACCCGCGTTCGGGCCGCTGGAAGGGGTGGGACAAGACCGAATGCGGCATCCATACACCGCTGACCGATGAAGGCGAATTGCCGCCGGGTTACGAACCCTTCCTGTAAGGCAGAAACAGAAAGGGCACCGTGGCTCCATGCCACGATGCCCTTCTCTTTTTGATTCGGATCAGCCTTCGACGCGCTCAATCGTGTAGATCGCCCCGTCTGCGTCGGTCGAAGTCCACACACCGTCGACGATCGTCTCGGTCGAGCACGTTTCCTCGCCATCAACCGTCTGGCAGAAGTTGCCCGGCGTTTCTTCGGTCCATGTGCCGGTTACGGTTTCCCCGTTGGAACGTGTCAACGTGAAAGTCCCGTCTTCCTTGCCAACGAATGTCTCGACATTGCCGTCTGCATCGGTGACCTTGAACGTTCCGGCGGAAGGCTTGCCATCCACCGCCACTGGGCCGGCCGGGGCGGCTTCGGTTGCTTCTTCGGCCGGGGCGGCTTCATTGGTGGCTTCGGGCTGTGAACATGCGGCGACTGTAGCAAGCGCAGCTACAAGAATGATTTTCTTCATTATTTTCCCCTTCGTGTGACAATAATGGCAGTGGTTCCTGCCCTTGCGACTCACGATCCCGCGGGGAAATTACGCCTGAATGTCTTTTCCGCCTAATCCAATTCTACAGCCAGCCTTGCGCGCGATACCATTGGGCAGTCTGGGCAAGCCCTTCCTCACCTGCGATTTGCGGCTGCCAGATGGCTGCGGGCACCTTGCGGTCAAACCGCGCCACCCAATTGGGGTGGCACATATAGCCCACCCGGTCCTGCGTCAGCTTGGCCCGGTCACCACGCAACAATTTGTCCGCACTTGCTGCGCAGCGCAGCAGGGTTGCGGGAAGATGCGGGGCCAATACACGACGGCCCACCGCACGCCCGATGGCAGCAGCCAGTTCCTTGTGGCTCCACCCGCCTTCGCGCCCATCATCGGGTTCAAAAATCTTCTTGCGGGCAAGAGCGGGCTGCGCATCGACCAGGTCAAGCAACAGTTCTGCCAGATCGGCAGCATGGATAATCGAAGTTGCCCCACCCGGCGGCAGCGGCACCAGCCCGAATTTGGCCGAACGGAACAGTTCGTACATGTCTGTATCGCGTGGACCATAAACCGCAGGCGGGCGCACAATTGTCCAATCCAGCCCGCTGGCCTGCACCAATTCCTCAGCCGCCGCCTTTGACGCGCCATAGGCAGACAATTCCGGCTTGCGGGCAGAGAGTGAGGAGACAAAGACGAACCGCTTCACCCCTGCCGATTTGGCCGCATCGATCACGTTCTGCGTGCCGATAACATTTACCGCCGCAAATTGCGCCGGATCGGGCGTATTGGTCAGCCCGGCAACATGGACCATGGCGCGTGATCCGCTGACCAACTGCGCCAGCGCATCCACATTACCCAGATCGCCGCCAATCCAGCTGGCAGCCCGCCCATCATCCTGCGGAAGCTTTCGCGCCAGCGCGGTAACCGGCAGGCTGCGCCCGGCTGCCGCATCCAGTACCGCCTGCCCGACAAAGCCGGTGCCACCTGTCAATGCGAGGGGGGCATTGTCGTTCACAGTAAAACCATATGATCGCGATGGATCACACAGGATCGCGGGGCGTAGCCCAGCCTTTCGGCCTGATCACCCTCTCTCTTACCCGCAATCAGCTGTACATCTTCCACGTCATATTCGGCCAGGCCCTGCGCCAGTTCCTCGCCCTTCATACTTACAATCTTGACCAGATCGCCACGCTGGAATGCGCCCGACACACCAACCACACCGGCAGCAAGAAGGCTGGCCCCACCCTTCAATGCATCGGCGCAACCCTGATCAACGCGCAAGGTGCCCTTCGGCGCAACCCGTCCACCCAGCCAGGCCTTGCGCGCGCCATCACGACGCTGTGGCAGGAATATAGTGCCACGGCCACTTTCCATGACCCGCGAAATCGGCGCATCATGCGTACCGTTGATGATGGCGAGCGCAATTCCTGCCCGTTCAGCCATTTGCGCGGCCTGCAGTTTGGACACCATGCCGCCTGATCCCATGCCGGATGAGGATGCAGAGCTGGCCATTGCCAGAATATCACGCGTGATCCCTTCGACGCATTCGATCAGGCTCGCGCCCTCTTCGCGCGGGTCGCGGTCATATAATCCATCAACATCGGACAACAGCATCACCGCATCTGCGCCCGCAGCCTGCGCCACACGGGCGGCCAACCGGTCATTATCGCCAAAGCGGATTTCTTCGGTCGCAACGCTGTCATTTTCGTTGATCACTGGCACCGCGCCCGCTTCCAGCAGGCGCGCCACAGTAGCAGATGCATTGAGATAGCGCCGCCGATCTTCCAGATCATCCAGCGTCAGCAGCATCTGCGCCGCAGTAAGGCCATGCGCGCCAAGCTTGTCCGACCACAGGCCCGCCAACGCGATCTGCCCTACACTGGCTGCAGCCTGGGCATCAGCCAGACTGCCACGCCCGCCCTTGGCAAGGCCCAACCGCGCCGCGCCCAGGGCAATCGCGCCTGAACTGACCACGATCACTTCCACCCCGCTCTGGCGCAGGGTCGCAATATCTGCCCCAAGTGAAGCAAGCCATGCGGTGCGCGGCTGGCCCTGTTCCACCAGCAGAGACGAGCCAACCTTCACCACCAAGCGGCGCAAGCTGGCCAATTGTGTGAGGGAGGAGATTGTCATCGTGTCAGATCGGCGACCAGTCATTGCCGCCATCTTCTTCCATATCCTCCACCTCTACCCCCTTGGTTTCGGTCGAGGTGCGATCGGGGAGATAGGCGAGCACGGCATCGAGCAATTCCTCGATTCCTTCGCCTGTTGCGCCAGAAATGTTGAAAACACGGGTCGCCCCGGCGGCTTTCAATTCCTTGGCAAAAGCTTCTGCCAGTTCGGCATCGGCCAGATCCAGCTTGTTCAGCGCCACCAGACGTGGCTTATCCTCCAGCCCTTCGCCATAGGCGGCCAGTTCATCTTCGACGATGCGCATGGCCTCGGCCGGATCCTGATCACCCGTACCTGAGATATCGATCAGATGGATCAGGACGCGACAGCGTTCGACATGGCCCAGAAAACGGTCACCAATCCCCGCGCCATCAGCCGCACCTTCGATCAGGCCGGGAATATCCGCCAACACGAATTCGCGGCCCTTGTGGCGCACAACACCCAGCTTGGGGATCAAGGTAGTGAAGGCGTAATCGCCCACCTTGGCCTGCGCATTGGACACTTGATTGATAAAGGTGGACTTGCCTGCATTGGGCAGGCCCAGCAGACCGACATCGGCCAGCAGTTTAAGCCGCAGCCAGACCCACATTTCCTCACCCGGAATGCCCGGCTGATGCTGGCGCGGGGCGCGATTGGTGGCGGTTTTGTAACTGGCATTGCCGCGACCGCCCATGCCGCCTTCCAGCAGGGTGATGCGCTGGCCCACTTCGGTAAAATCGGCCAGCACCTCTTCCTTGTCTTCAGACAGGATCTGCGTGCCCACGGGCACTTCAATCACCAGCGGCTTGGCACTGGCACCGGTGCGGTCTTTCCCCATGCCATGCCCGCCACGCGGGGCCTTGAAATGCTGGGTATAGCGAAAATCGATCAGCGTATTGAGGCCTTCGACCGCCTCAAACACAATATCGCCGCCATCGCCGCCATTGCCGCCGTCAGGGCCGCCATATTGAATATATTTCTCACGCCGGAAACTGACGGCCCCAGGGCCGCCCCCGCCGGATTTGAGATAGATCTTGGCCTGGTCAAGGAAATGCATGGGGTCGCCCTCTATGCATTTCCTTGCCGTTTGGCGAGAGTTTTGGCGTTTTTACGCCACTAGAACTGCGCCCGCAGGCCCAAAATGGCGGTGCGTCCGGGGCTGACATAGCTGAAGACCTGCTCATAATCCTCATCCAGCAGGTTTTCGATCCGGCCAAAAGCGGTCAGACCCGGTGCCAGCCGCGCCTCAGCATTCAGGTTGACCAGCGTATAATCATCCAGCCGCACAGTTACGGGAATAAAACTGGGATCGGTAAAGGCCAGATCGTCCGTCGCGCCATTGTGCCGCACCACCACAGTGGCAGAAGCAACATCATTCGGCGCGCGCCAGGTCAGCGCAGCAGAGGCGGTGTTGCCCGGACGGCGAACCTCCTCAACCCCGGCTTCTTCAGCATCCAGCCATGTATAGGCCGCATCCAGAGTTACCCGCGGGCCCAAATGTGCACGCGCGCTCAATTCCAGCCCCTGTTGCGTAGAGCGCGTAGTGCGGTTGGCAGGCGTCGCCACAAATGTGGGCGCAGGGTAGGTGGTATAGATTTCACCAGTCAATCGGCTGTCAAACCATGTGGCGGACAGGCGGAATGCGTCATTGGCCAATGACTGATCCAGGCCGACTTCCCAACCTTTGGACTTTTCCGGGCGCAAATCGGGATTGCCGATGAACTGACCATCAAAATAACCGAACAGCTCGTAAAATCCGGGGTTCTTGATCCCGCTGCCATATGCGCCGCGAATGCGCGTGCCCTGCCCGGCATCTACACCCCCTGAAATGCGGAAAGTGGTGGCATCGGCAAAGCGATCATTGATGTCCCGTCGCAATGCACCCGACAGGTCAAATCTGTCAGCCGAAAGACGATATTCGCCCACCAGCCCGACATTGTCTGTGCTGCGCCTGCCAGTGAAGGCAAAGCCGAACGGGTCGGTATTGCGATAGCGTTCGCGTTCCGCATCAGCAGCAAAGGTGAACTGGTGGTTGAACACCGGCCCGCTGCTGAATTTCAGCGTGGTGGCATAGGATGCCTTCAGCCGCTGACCTTCGCTGCCGAAAGTACGACCATAGCTGGCGTAATTATCCCGCGAAATATCTGCCGCCTGGGCAGAAAGATCATGTGTCCAATTATCGCTGGCCTGCCATGTCAGGCCAACCAGCGCGTAAAGCGCCTCCCCTTCATAACGCACGCCGGGGGAATCAATCAGCAGGCCGAATGTGGGGCTGGTGCTGTCAAAATCCTGATCATTGTAATCGCCGTCAACGGCGGTGTAGCGTAATACAGCGCGCAAGCGCAGCGATGAGGTGATATCCGCCGATGTCTTGGCCGAAAGGGTCAGCGCATCACGTCCAATATCGCGTAGGCCATCGCGCGTGTTGGGTGTGCCATCACTGGTGAAATAAGCCGCACCGAAGGAAACATCATAATCGTCACGGCACAGTCCCGCCTGCAGCGCAGCATTCACAGTGGCATGGCTGCCCGCCTCGATATAACCAGCCACAGGTGCCGCTTCGCAGCCTGATGGCGTGAAATAGGAGATAACGCCGCCGATTGCATCTGAACCATACAGCGCGCTTTGCGGCCCGCGCAGCACCTCCACCCGGCCGCCAATCCCAGCCTGCAAAGTGCCAAAGTCAAACTCACCAGCAAAGGGATCGGACACTTCAATGCCATCAACCAGAACCAGCACATGATTGCCTTCGCTGCCGCGCAGGCGCAGCTGGGTCTGCCCCGCCACCTGGCTCACCGCTACACCCGGCACATCACGCAACGCATCGCTCACATCGCGCGTCTGGCGCTGGTGCAGATCATCAATGCTGAGGATGGTGGCAGAGCCGGTATAATTTGTATCCGTCAGCGGTTCTGCAGCGCGGGTGGAACTGACCAGAATGGCGTCCGGCCCTAGATGATCTTCTGCATCTGCCGCCCAGGCATGCTGCGGCAGGGCAAGCGCCAATGCCCCCAGCGCAATGCGGGAAAGAAATTGAGATTGTTTGGTCATTTTACATCGTCCTCACGCGCCAGAGCGATAGAGGCAGGGGCAAACCGCTTGCACGGCCAGACCGGGCCATGTGCGAGCGCGCGCGCCACATGGTCCCAATCTGTGCGGCCCCAGCCGCCAGATCGTCGCTCAGACGAATAAGGTTTCCGCGCCTGGCCTTCCCTGGACCGGGCAAGAGCGACACGCTTCGGTCGGTCTCCTGGCTCGCGGGTCATTGCGTTTTGGATCGCCTTCCCGGGCATTTTGCCCAGTGGCTGGCCGTAATATGGCGGCCTGTGATCCTGACGCTCACCGCTTACAGTTGCAGGGACAGCCGCGGATTTGGGCGAATGATCGCCCTCACCGCATTCCCGTTACCGATGCGCGATTGCCCCGATACGCAGTCGGGTTCGCAAGTGCAATATCCTTAGCGATACAATCTGACGATCACATCACAGCGGGAGCTATTGTGGTGTGGGCTCTTTCACACCGGGCTGCGCAGTGCTGGCAGGCGGCGTCACCGTGCTGATTTGCGGCCCATAGGTGGCATTCAGATTGCCAACTGGCGAGGAATAGGCGGCACCCGGTACCGAGCTGCCATAGCGCGAATCCCACGCCGCCAGATCAACGCGATATTTCTCATATGCGCTGAAGAAATTTTCAAACACCGCCTCCAAACGTGGCAGGGCGGTGGTGCTGAAATCGGCCAACTTTCCCGATGGCACTTGGACGGCTTCGTTCGAGAGCTGCAGTGCCGCATCACAGAACTCCGGCAATACAGGTGGCAGGGCGAAATAATTATAGACCTGCGTCATATAGGCATCTTGCTGGTCACGGAATCCGCGCCCATGCTTCTTGCGATATTCATCTGCCAACTTGCGATTGACCGATGCCAGTTCTCGCGAATGCCGTTTCAGAAATGCGCCGTAATTGCTGACCAGCATCGAATGCTTTGGCCTGAGGCAGTTCAGCGCCGCAACATTGAGACCAGAGCGTACATTCCACAATTCCTGTTCGGCCGAGATATTGCGGTTGACCGTCATGCGAACGCCAGCTGCGTCCTTGGCCGGGATCACCATAGCGGCCACCGCGCCCAGCGGCGGCGTGGGCCGTGGCGGGATGACAATGGCCTGCGGCGGTGGCGGGGGTGGCGGCGGCGGCGGTGGTGGCGGGGGTGTGGCACATGCGCCCAGTGCGGCTACGCCCACCGCAACTGTCAAAATCTTTAATCCTGCGCGCCGTTCTGCGACCATGACCCAGCCTCTCTTATGCCAAAGCCCCGCAAACATGTGCCTGCTATCCTTTATCGGGGCTGAAGCAGGAAGGTTAAACCCATGGTGACATAAAGAAAATGCCCGAAGCGCATTGGGCGCTCCGGGCATCGATGAACCGAGTCTTTCCTGCGGTCACCCGCTTTCTGGATCAGTCGCGTGACCCCATGAAGCGCAGCAGGAAAAGGAACATGTTGATGAAATCGAGGTAGAGACTCAGCGCGCCCAACACGATTGCCTTACCCGCCCATTCGGTTCCACGGTAATAGCTGTATTCATTCTTCAACCGCTGTGTATCGTAAGCGGTAAGGCCGGCAAAGATCAGCACGCCCAGGAAACTGATCACCAATGACATGGTGCCTGAACCCAGGAAAATGTTGATCACGCTGGCAATGATCAGGCCGATAACGCCCATGATCAGGAAGCTGCCCCAGCCGCTGATATCCTTCTTCGTGGTGTAACCCCACAGGCTGAGGCCTGCGAAAGCACCGGCCGTAGCGAAGAATGTCATCGCAATGCTGGCGCCGGTATAAACCAGGAAGATGGTCGACAGTGACAGGCCCATCAGGACGGCAAAGCCCCAGAACATGGCCTGCAGCGTGGTCTTGCTGAATTTGTTCGCGCCAAAGCTCATCGCGAAAACGATGGCCAGTGGTGACAACGCCACCAGCCACATCAGCGGGCCGGAAGCGAACGCCATGGCCATTCCACTGCGGGCTGTCAGCAATGCGACTACGCCCGTCAACAACACGCCTGACGTCATGTAATTGTAGATTGAGAGCATGTGCTTGCGCAGACCCTCATCATAAGTGACGCGCCCGGCAAGATCGCCGCCAGTACGCGGGACAGAGCCGAAGCCCTGCTGTGTGCGCGGGGTTTCGTTCCAATCAGCCATGTGATCTTTACTCCAAAATTGAGGCGCACTTGTCGCGCCCATGCGAAGCAATATCGGGTTTATAGTTGCGATTTTCAAGCAAAACCGGATTGCAATCGGTGCAACTAACTCAACCGATCAACGCGCCTGTTCTGCCAGTTCCGCACCCTTGTCCCGTGTTGCACGCAGAGTTTCGACCATAAGTGTTTTCAAAGCGTTACCATTGTCGAGCACGTTCAGCCCTTCACGTGTCATACCACCCGGGCTGGCTACGCGATCAGCCAGTTGACCCGGATCAACATCGGCCTGGGCTGCAAGGCTGGCAGACCCTTCCACCGTGGCGACGGCCAATTCGGCTGCCAGCTGATGTGGCAGGCCCAATTCCTGTGCCGCAGCTGAAAGTGCATCGATAAAGCGATAGACAAAGCCGGGGCCAGAACCCGCCAGCGCGGTGACGAGATCAAACAATGCCTCATCATCCAGCCATGTCGCAGTGCCCAACAGGCCAAACAGGTTAAGTGCCTGCTCGCGGGCGGCGCTGCCCAATCCATCCCCACAAAGAATCACAGGCGATTTGCCGATCCTGGCGGCCAAGTTGGGCATCACCCGTACATGCGCACTGGCGGAAGGAAATGCCTGCTGCAGCATACCAGTCTCAATCCCAGCCAACAGCGAGAAAACTGTTATTCCATCACCCATGAGTGTCTGCAAACCAGGTGCCAATGCGCCCAATTGCTGCGGCTTGAAGCCCAGCAGCACGCAATCATGATCACCAACCTGCGCCGCATCACGGTGCAAAGCCACACCCATAGGCGCACGTTCCAGCGCTGGATCAAGCACTTCAAAATGCGCCGCTTCCAGTCCAGCAGCCAACCATCCGGCCAGCATCGCACCGCCCATATTGCCGCAACCCACGATCAGCATTTTATCAAATGTGGCCATATTCCCCGCCAGTTATCGTTCGAAAGGCGGTGAGGTTTAGGCTTCCCCAGCCGCATCGACAAGCGCTGCTTCCAGCGCCGCACGCGGGCTTTTGTCCCCCCACAGCACAAATTGGAAGGCAGGATAAAAGCGGTCGCATTCATCAATCGCTGTTTCTGTCAGCGCCTGCGCCTGCTTCAGACTCAGCAATCCATCGTCACCCAGCAAGGCGCCGTGGCGGTACAACAATACGCTACCGTTCGACCAGATATCGAAATGGCCCAACCACATCTGTTCATTGATCAGCGAAAGCAGTTCATATGCCTTGGCCTGCTTTTCAGGTGTCACGCGAATATCGGGCAGGCAAATCAGCTGGAGGACATTATCCTCACCCCGCCAGATGCCGCGCAATTGGTACTTGGCCCAGCTGCCTTGCACCTCGCCAGTAACTTCATCTTCTGCAGTGATTTCGCATGGCCAGCCACGCGCATCAAACAATGCCGCCAGCATTTCAACCGGTGCGGCATCATCAGCGCTCAGATACTCCTGCTCGCGCGGTCTCATTTCATGCGTCCCATTTTCATCATTGCAGGCTGGATGCATCGGGTTGCAGCCTGAAAGCAATGGAATGGGTGCGTGTGGCTGGGGAGAAGTATTTTGCCTTGTTCAAAGCCTGTGTACAGTTTCAGCGCGTATATCACTAAACTATTGTATTTGATTGACTTCTTCGCCTTCAGGGCTGGTATAGCGCAAGCTGTCAACACCTTGTGCTTTAAGCGCGTTTATCAAATCACGGGCAGCATCATCGCTGGATAGAGGACCTGCCAGCAATCGATGCCCCTGCCCCACCGCCACAACATGTGGCTTATATTTGCTCAACAAATCAGGTGCCTTGCGTTCCAGCCGCCGCCAATCGAACTTCAGCGCCGAACGGTCACGCCCGGCGGCCACCTGAACCCAGATACGGCTGGGGTGTGCAGGTGGTGCCGGCTTGGCAGGTTTTTCCTCGCGCACCTCACGCGGGGGGGTGATTCGGGCAATATCAACTGCACCTGCGCTTGCCTGTGGCCTGGCAGGCTGTGCCGCGCCCAGATTTCCAAATGCATCGGCCACACTCGGCTGTGTGGGTGGCGTGGTCTTGGCTGGCTGGCTTGTCTGCGTCAGATTGAAATTCTGCACGGCATTTGCCTGTTGCTGCGCCACTGACGCCAGACGACTGGATGGGGCGCTGGAACTGCGTCTGCGCCCGCTCCCCTGGTCCAGCGGCTGGCCTGCTGGCGCAAGGCGCGAATCTGCCCGTCGCGCTGCAGTTGCGGCTGAAGTGGCATATTGTGCGATCTGTGGGTCATCGCGCCCGATTTCGGCCGCCTTGGGGAATACGCCCAGATTGGCGGCGGCGGCCTGCTGTGCCTTCGTCAGTCGCGGCATATAGGCCAGATAGGGCGCGATCCGGCTGGCAAGGTCTGTTGGCATGGAAGCAGACACAATTGATGCCGCCTCCTTCTCATCACCCAATATCGCCAGGCCAAAGGCACGGGCACGATAAGCCGCATAATCGCGTTTTTGCAGCAGGGGCAGCAATGTCGCTTCAAATATCTGGCGGTTCCCTGCAATCGCATGGCTCAAGGCCAAGCGCCGGGTCGTTTCATCATTCCGGCCACCTGCCAATGCGGCGCGATAGCTGTTTTGCGCTTCGGCATTATTGCCCACCAGATCATAGGCCAGACCACGATCGGCAGCGACTCTGTCGCTCGACGCCCCGGCCTGTTCTGCCTCTGCAAACAGGCGCAGCGCATCAACCGGCCGGCCAGATCGCAGGAATACCGCCGCCATACCCATCTTGGCGCGGGCATTGGCTTGGGACATTTCCTGCGCCCGTCCAAAAAAACCCATGGCTGCATCCAGATCACCCAGTTCCAGCGCGGCATCCCCGGCATCGGTCAGGGCACTGACATCCTGTGAATCGCGCGCCAGACGGCGCAGCGCATCATTCAACCGCTCAATTTCTGGTGAGGGCAACGGCTGCACGATCTCTCGACCCACTGCGCCGGTGCTTATTTGCGCAGATGCCGCCACAGGAAGGGTGGCCAATGCCATACCAGCCATGGCCATCTGCATGCAGGAAAATGCGGAATGTGGTTTCATCAAGTGATCAGACATATCGAGGCCGGTCAATGCGATTAGGCGCTGCATCAGCCCAAGGCAACGCAGCGCCATCGCAAACTATGACCGGACTGGCCTGAACCAGTGCCGAACAGGCAATTACTGGTTGTTCTGGCGCCCCAGGAAACGCGGGATGCTGAGAGAGGGGCCACTATCGTCGCCATCATCCTCGTCTTCATCATCGCCAGTTGATGCGCCGCGTGAAAGATTGGCCATGCGTTCGAACAGCGTACTTCCACCTGAAGCCGCGGCAGCAGCGCCGCCGCCGGAGCTTGAACCAGCACCAGTCTCACCGCCAGCACTTTCCGCGCCACCACCCAGCAATTGCCGACGCCGTCCACCGAAGCGAGCATGGACCTGATCTTCCTCAGTAGCAGCCTCACCTGAACCGGCATCAGCGGCGGGTACTTCTGACGTCAGATCAAACGGTTCCGGTTCGGCCGAGCCGAACCCGTCACCATCGCCAGCACCAAAGCTGCTGTCATCTGCTGGTTCTGCCATGCCACCAACCGGATCGGCATAGGGGTCATTCTCTGCATTGCGCAGCCCTTCCAGCGGGTCGACAATGCCATCGACATCGTCTTCATACACATCCTCATCGTCACCTGCCTGCATGCCGGTGAGGTCGAATGGTGCGGGTGTGGGTGTGGGTGCAGCTTCTGCAACGGGTTCCGCTTCAGGCTCTGCAACAGGTTCCGGCTCGCTCGGCGCTTCCACGCCAAAGCCCGATCCACCGCCCAGTTCCAACGGCTCAATATCACGAGCGGCATCATCTGCCTCGTCAGACGAGAGTTCAAGAACGGGGCGTTTGGGTGCGCGTGCCAGACCCAAAGAGACTGGCGTGGTATCACTGACAGGGCGCACAGCCCCCTGTTCGATACCGGTGGCAACCACCGAAACGCGGATCTTGCCTTCCAGATCGGGGTTGAAGGCCGAACCCCAGATGATGTTGGCATCTTCATCCACCAATTCGCGGATGTGGTTGGCTGCCTCGTCAACTTCCAGCAGCTTCATATCCTCGCCACCGATGATGGAAATGATCACGCCCTTGGCGCCCTGCATGCTCACACCATCCAGCAGCGGATTGGCAATTGCGCGTTCGGCAGCTTCCAAGGCGCGGTGTTCGCCTTCGGATTCGCCAGTACCCATCATGGCCTTGCCCATTTCACTCATCACAGAGCGCACATCGGCAAAGTCCAGATTGATCAGGCCGGGCATCACCATCAGATCAGTGATTGAACGCACACCCTGTTGCAGGACCTCGTCAGCAAGCTGGAATGCTTCCTTGAACGTGGTTTCGGGCTTGGCAACCAGAAACAGGTTCTGGTTGGGAATAACGATCAGCGTATCGACATGCTTTTGCAGCTCATCAATGCCGCTTTCTGCCGCACGCATGCGGCGCGAACCTTCAAACAGGAATGGCTTGGTCACCACGCCCACAGTCAGCACGCCCTTGCGCCGGGCAGCCTCTGCAATCACTGACGCCGCGCCCGTGCCGGTACCGCCACCCATGCCGGCAGCGATAAAGACCATGTTCACGCCTTCCAGCGCGTGTTCGATTTCGACCACGGTTTCTTCGGCAGCCGCCTTGCCCACTTCGGGGCGCGCACCAGCACCCAGACCGCCGGTGATTTCCGGGCCAAGCTGGATCTTCTTGGGCGCTTCAGAAATGCTCAGTGCCTGCGCATCAGTATTCGCGGCGACAAAATCGACGCCTTCGATCTGAGCCGCCATCATGTTGGCAATGGCATTGCCGCCAGCACCGCCCACACCGATTACGGTGATGCGAGGCCGCAGATCGTCACTCGATGCAGGTCCGATATTGATACTCATTGAATTCTTCCTCCGGGCGGGGCGCTACGCCACTGCGCGAATGTGGCATAAACACGTTGCGACGTAGATAGCGCAAAAGCCCTTATCCACAGTGGTTAATGGCCATGTCAGGCTTCGGCTTCGGCGGCGGTCAGGGCACATCAGAAATAGTCCCTCAACGCGCGGAACAACCGCGTTACCGTTTCCTCGCCGCTGTAACGCGTGGCAGTCTGGTAACGCTGGCCGATCGCGCGAATATCGATCGGGTCATCGGCGGCATAAAGGCACAGGCCCGCGAGCGAAGCGAAGCCGGGCGTTGCATGCGCCTCTGGCAGACCGGTCAGCGATGGTGCGCGGCCAATCCGCACCGGGCGGCCCAGCGCACTTTGCGCAAATTCGGCGAAACCCGCCAGTTCCGCGCCGCCGCCTGTCAGCACCACCTGCCCGCTGCCAACGCCGGTAAAGCCCATGGATTTCAGCGCGCGACCAATTTCGTCTGTCAATTGCGACAGGTTCTGCGTGACGATAGAAACCAGTTCGGCACGCGGTATACGATTGCTTTCATCCGCGCCGCGCGCCACCGGGCCGGAATGATCATCGCCCGGCCCGTTGACCGGGATCATCTCTCTATGATCGGTCGGGCTAGCAATGGCTGATCCAGATACGCATTTCAGCCGTTCGGCCTGGAAGCGCCTGATTCCAAAGGCAGAAGCAATGGCATCCGTGATATCGGTTGAACCCATTGGTAACGCGCGCAGACCCAACAGCATGCCACCGGCATAGACCGCAACATTGGTGACATCGCCCCCAATCTCAACCAGCGCACAGCCCAGTTCGCGTTCTTCATCGCTCAGGCAGGCGTGGCCAGCAGCCAGTGGCGTTGCAACCACTGCTTCCACATCCAGATGGGCGTTCTGCACCGCCTCTGTCAGATTGCGCACCGGCGCACCATCAGCCAGCATCACATGGATATCGACCCCCAACCGTTCAGCATGCAGCCCCTTGGGATTGGCCACGCCATGTGCGCCATCAAGCGTGTAATGGGCTGGCTGGGCATGCAGCACCATGCGCCCATCAGGCTGGATGGTATCACGTGCCGCCACCAGCAGCTGTTCAATATCCTCTTCCTCTATCCGGCGGCCGCCAATATCGATTTCCACCTTGGATACACGACTGGTCAGTCCAGCCCCGGCACAGCCGACCCACACACTTTGCACGCTGACACCGGCATTCTTTTCCGCCCGTTCCACCGCGTCGCGGATGGAATAGGTCGCTGCCTGCATATCGGTGATATAGCCGCGCTTGATCCCCTGGCTGGCGCGGTGGCCACTGCCCAGCACCTGCAAATCGCCATTTTCGGTCTGGCCCATAATCATGGCGGAGATACGGAACGAGCCGGGATTGACCGCGCCGAAAACCTTGGTGATCCGTGCGTCAGCCATCACTGCCCCCCCTGTTCGCCCAGCACTTGATCCGCGCGGCCGGGAATGCGCATATAGATGCGTGGCGGCGCACGCATATCGAATGTGGCAACCTTGCCGCCCAACAAACGGTTTTGCCCATCGAGCCGGGCGAAGGAGATGAAGGCGGATGCGGCCTCCTCCTCCCCCTGCGGCAGGGCCAGGACCTGATCCGTCTTGAAGGTGACGTTCCAGCGGCGATTGCCGACCCATTCCGCCGCCTTCACCTGTGGGCGCAGCGCGGGCGCGGTCTGCAACAGCTTGTCCAACGCCTGAACCTGCCGAGCGGCACCAGGGCCAGAGATTTGCAACATGTCACGCGCATTGCGGGCCGAAACCGGCTCCAGCTCAACCCCATCGGCATCGATCAGCATCAGCCGATCCGGCTTTTTCAGCACGGCATGCGGGCTGCGTTCGACAATATCGACCGCCAGGGTTCCAGGCAGCTGGCGCGAAACGCGCGCATCCTTGACCCAGGCCAGCTGCATCAGATCATCACGGATATCGGCCAGTTCCACCAACGGCATGGGCCGGTCACGCTGCGAAAGCACGCGTTCGTAAACACGTTGCTCATTCATCCGTTCGACCCCGGTCACGCGCACATGGCGGACCTCAAAACCGGCATCCGATGCCAACAGGGCCACCTGCCCGCGTGCCAGTTCAGGCACACCGGCAATGCTGGCAATAACCCATGCCAGGCCAGCAGCGGCGGTGATAATCAGCACCATGAAGAATTTGTGCAGCTGATCTTCGGTAAAGGGCAGCAGAGCCATCGCCTTGTCGATAAAACCGCTGGTGCGTGCACGTGCATTACGCGCCTTGCTGGCGCGATTGCTGGCCTGGGCTGCACGCCGGACCCCTTTTGCACTGCGCTTAATCGTTGCCATCGCTGCCGCCACTCAATTCCTTGGCGCCCTTATGATACCGCAGCGCTTCGGCAATGATCGCTTCGACCAGATCGGCATAATCCATGCCTGCATGGCGCGCCTGTTCTGGCACCAGGCTCAATGGAGTCATACCAGGCTGGGTGTTTGTTTCGAGCACGAACAGGCCATCCTCGCCCAGTTCATCATCCCAGCGAAAATCCGTGCGACTGGTGCCACGGCAACCCAGCAATTCATGCGCACGCACCGCATATTCACAACACAGGCGGGCGATATTTTCCGGGATTTGCGCGGGGCAGACATGTTCTGTCTTCCCATCGGTATATTTGTTTTCGAAGTCATAGAAACCGGACTTCACAATCAGTTCGGTCACACCCAATGCACGCGGGCCATTGGCGCCATCGATTACGGCAGCAGTCAGTTCGTGCCCCTTGATAAAGGGTTCGGCCAGAAGATGATCGAATTCCTGCCACGGCCCCGCGACATCGCGACCAATGGGGTTGCCGTAATTGGAATCATCAGTGACGATGGCAACGCCAACAGATGACCCTTCATTGACCGGCTTCAGAACATAGGGGCGCGGCAACGGGTCACCTGCAAACAGGTCCACACTGTTCACCACCCGGCCGCCCGGCATAGGGATGCCATAGGGCACCAGCGCCTGCTTGGTCAGTTGCTTGTCAATCGCGATTACCGAGGTGGCAAGGCCTGAATGGGTATAGGGTATGCCCATCAAATCCAGCATGCCCTGCACGGTGCCATCTTCGCCCGGCACACCATGCAATGCGTTGAACACGACATCTGGCGCGGCCTCTGCAATGCGCGCGGCCACCTGCCGGTCCATATCGATACGGGTCACGCGATGGCCGCGGCTTTCCAGCGCATCGGCAACGCCATTCCCGCTCATCAATGACACAGGCCGTTCATTGGCCCAGCCGCCCATCAGGACAACGACATGAAGTTTGGGAAGACTGGTCATAAAATAATCCTCACGGCCGCCCCACGCGTTGAATTTCCCATTCCAGCATCACGCCCGAATGTTGATAGACCCGGCGACGGACCTCTTCCCCCAGCCCTTCAATATCGGCACTGGTCGCATCGCCGGTGTTGATCAGGAAATTGGTGTGTTTCTCGCTCACCTGCGCGCCGCCCATGGTCAGCCCGCGACAGCCCGCCGCATCAACCAATTGCCATGCCTTGTGCCCATCCGGGTTCTTGAAGGTCGATCCGCCTGTCTTGGTACGCAGTGGCTGCGATTCCTCGCGAGCGGCGGCAATACGGTCCATCTCCGCGCCGATTTCCACCGGATCACCCGCCATCCCCTGAAAGCGTGCAGACACAACCACTGCCCCATCAGGCAATGCGGAATGGCGATAGGAATATTGCAGATCGGCGGCGGGTAGCAGCACCATTTCACCGCCGGGCAGAACCACTTCGCATTCGATCAGCACATCGGCCACTTCGCGGCCATAGGCACCGCCATTCATGCGCACAAAGCCGCCCACCGTGCCGGGGATGCCGCGCAGGAATTCCAGCCCGGCCACGCCCGCATCGCGCGCAGTGGAAGACACCAGAATGCCGCTTGCACCGCCGCCACACAGCAGCTGATGCCCGTCCAGCACGTCCACCCGAGAGAATGGCTTGCCCAGCTTGATCACCACGCCCGGCACGCCGCCATCACGGATAATCATGTTGGAGCCGAGGCCCAGCGCCATCAACGGGGTGCCTGCAGGCAGGCGTTCCAGAAATTCGCGCAAATCGGCCATATCCGCCGGTTCAAACAGCCAATCGGCATTTCCGCCAGTCTTGAACCAGACCAGCTTGGCCAGTGGGGCATCCTGCGTCACCTTGCCGCGGATACCATCCATCGGCACCAATGAACGGATAACACCTTCAACCGCGCCAGTGGGTGCAGTCCCATCATCAGTAAACCAGCGATTTTCCGGTTGCCGCATGCTCATGCGCTGCGCACCCCCGCAACCGCATTGGCAAGGCCCGCCGCCCATTTGGTGATATCGCCTGCGCCCAGACACACAACCAGGTCACCCGGTGCAATTTCACCTGCCAGACTGCGTGCCAGGGCATCGGCGTCGGCAATGGTCAATGCATCGCGGTGGCCGCGCGATTTTAGGCCGGACACCAGCGCATTGGCATCAACACCATCAATCGGGTCTTCACCTGCCGGATACACTGGCGTCACGAAGACCTGATCCGCATCATTGAAGCAGTTCTGGAATTCATCCATCAGATCGCGCAGGCGGGTATAGCGATGCGGCTGCGCCACCGCGATCACGCGGCCAGTTGCCGCCTCACGCGCGGCAGACAGGACAGCGCTGATTTCCACCGGGTGATGGGCGTAATCGTCAATCACCAGCACGCTGCCCCCATCCAGCGCAATCTCGCCCACTTTGGTAAAACGACGGCGCACACCGCCAAAACCGCCAAAGCCATTGCGGATCACATCATCGCCGCAACCCATCTCGATCGCCACGGCAATCGCCGCCAGCGCATTCTGGACATTGTGCCGACCTGGCATGGGCAGCCTTACGCCTTCAATCCGGCGATCTTCCTCTCCGCGCTGGCGCACGATCACATCAAACAGGTTTCCGCCCGCATCTGGCCGAATATTAACGCCGCAAATATCGGCCTGTAGCGAGAAGCCATAGGTGATCACGCGCCGGTCACGCACCTGCCCCACCACCGCCTGAACCTGCGGATGGTCAATGCACATTACCGCTGCGCCATAGAAGGGCACATTGTGCACGAACTCCACGAAAGCGCGCTTCACGCCATCGAAATCGCCGTAATGGTCAAGGTGTTCCGGGTCGATATTGGTAACCACCGCAATGGTGCCATCCAGCCGCAGAAAGCTGCCATCGCTTTCGTCAGCTTCCACCACCATCCAGTCACTATCGCCCAGCCGCGCGTTGGAACCATATTGTTCGATGATCCCGCCATTGATGACGGTGGGATCGACCCCGCCTGCATCCAGCAGCGCGGCAATCATGCTGGTGGTGGTGGTCTTGCCATGTGTGCCCGCCACCGCGACCGTGCTTTTCAGCCGCATCAATTCAGCCAGCATTTCCGCACGGCGCACCACCGGGATGCGATTTTCCAGCGCATAGGCGACTTCGGGATTGGTGCGCTTGACTGCGGTCGAGGTTACGACAACTGCCGCACCTTCCACATTTTCCTTCGCATGGCCGATACGGACAATGATCCCGCGACCACGCAGCCGCTCAACCGTGGCGCTTTCACTGATGTCGCTGCCCTGCACGCTGTAGCCAAGGTTCGCCATCACTTCGGCAATGCCGGACATACCGATGCCGCCAATGCCGACGAAATGAATCGTGCCGATATCGGTGCCAACGCCCTTCATTCGGCAGATTCCCTGCTGGAACCTTGGGGCGCAGTCTGGCTTTGGCTGCGCGCAGGTTCAGCGCCCATGCGGATCACATCCATCATCTCTGCCCCGCCAAAGCTTTCAACTAGATCGGCCAGATCCTTGGCTGCATTGGGCCGCCCGCAATTCCACGCGCAATGGGCAGCGTTGGCCAATGTGGCCGGGGCCTGCGCCATGGCCTGAATCTGCTTGGCCAATTCCTTGGGCGTGAAATTATCCTGGCGGATCATGCGCGCGCCGCCCGCCTTCACCATTTCACGCGTGTTCGCGGCCTGGTGGTCATCGGTGGCGATGGGCAGCGGGACCAAGATTGCCGGACGCCCAACTGCGGTCAGCTCTGCAATCGTCGATGCCCCGGCACGCCCGATAAACAGATGCGCATCGGCCAGCCGCACCTCCATATCTTCAAAATAAGTGCCCAGTTCCGCCGGAATGTCATGATTGCGATAGCGCGCGCGCACTGCATCCAGATCTTCCGCACGGCATTGCTGTGTCACCTGCAGGCGCTGGCGCAGCGCGGGCTGCAACATGGCCAAGCCATCTGGCACCACATGCGATAACACGCTGGCCCCCTGGCTGCCGCCGGTCACCAGCACGCGCAAAATGCCATCTTCGGTAAAGGGCGGATAATCCAGGTCACGCAGCGCCAGCACCTCTGCCCGCACCGGGTTGCCCACCAAATGGACTTTGTCGAAGTGGCGGCCCTTCAACCGCACCACATCGGGATAGGTCGTGGCAATTGCCTGTACTTTGCCCGCCAGCAGGCGATTGACCCGGCCAAGAACTGCATTTTGTTCATGCACGATAGATGGCACACCGGCACTGGTCGCCGCGAGCAATGCGGGCAGGGCGGGATATCCGCCAAAACCCACCACTGCACTTGGCTCATATGCTTCCATCAGGCGCAAAGCCATGCGCCGCCCGTTCAATACTGCCCTGACACCGCCCAGCCATTTCAACGGGTTCTTGCCAAAGCGCCCAGCAGGCAGAACATGCGCGGGCAGGAAATCCGGTTTTCCAGGCAGCATGGCGCCGCGTTCATCAGTAATCAGCGCGACATGATGCCCGCGCCGATCAAGTTCTGCTGCCAGCGCATAGGCTGGGATCAGATGGCCCCCGGTGCCACCTGCCGCCAAAATGTAATTGCGGCTTGCTCCTGTGCGCGTGTCCCCGCTCATGCCGTTTCTTCCTTCTGCCCCAGCATTTCCAGCAGGCCGGGGGTTTCGCGGCGAAGATAGGGGTTACGGCGCGTAATCGCCAGCAGCAGACCCACGGTCATGCACACCGCAATGGTGGATGACCCGCCATAACTGACCAACGGCAATGTCATTCCCTTGGATGGGAACAGCTGCAGATTGACCAGTATATTGATGAAAGCCTGCCCACCGATCTGCGCCACCAGCCCGGCACCGGCCAGCATGGCGAACAGGTTTTCTTCATCGAACAGGCGCAGCAGCACGCGCAACATGATTGCAAGATACAGCAACACGATAATTGCGCAGACCAGCAGGCCGAATTCTTCGCCAATCACAGAGAAGATATAGTCTGTATGCGCTTCGGGCAGGCTCATCTTGCGCACACCAAGCCACAGCCCACTGCCCGTCCAGCCGCCTGCCAGTAGAGTGCGTTCTGCCAGATCAACCTGGTCAAACGCAGTGCCGCCACCCAGAAAACTGTCGATACGGTGGCGGGCATTGTCATAGAGGAAATAGGTCGCCGTCAGCGCCACAACGCCAAACCCCACCAGTGCACTGATCCGCTGGACTGATACGCCAGACAGCAGCAGCAGCACGAACCACACCCCGCCAAACAGCAAGGTATCGCCCAGATTGGGTTGCAACATCAGCAACATCGCAACCAAGCCCATGATCCCTGTGACAACAGAAAGCACCGGCAGGCCGGGATCACGCAATCGCCAGGTCAGCACCCAGGCAAGCAATATGGCAAAAGCAGGCTTCAGAAATTCGGAAGGTTGCAGCGAAAATCCCAAATTCAACCAGCGACGTGCCCCGTTCACCTGAACGCCGATCAACGGCACCAGAAACAATGCACCCAGCATGGCAGCACCCAGCACAATACCCAAACGCCGCGCATTCTCACGCGTCAGCATGGACGTGCCGAACAAGGCAGCAAGGCCCAGAAACTGCCACACCAGATGCCGTTTTAGGAATAACAGCTCATCCAGCGCCACCTTGGATGTGGAAAGCCTGTCTGCGCTGGCTGGTGATGCCGCGGTCACTGCTGCCGTACCGATCACCATTAGCGCCAGCACCAGACCCAGCAGCACCTTGTCAATCTCACGCCACCAGATCTTCAGCTCATCACGCCAATGGCCACGGTATTTGTCCGCCTGCTTACGCGAATGGCTGGCATGGGGGATGTAGGGCCGTGGAGAAGTCATGCCCCTGCCCCCTGGTTCGCAGTGTCAACTGCACCTGTCAGCGCAGCCACCACTTGGCGAAAATATTCGCCGCGCCTTTCATAATCACGGAATTGATCGAAACTGGCGCATGCGGGTGAAAGCAGAATGACGTCACCGGCCACGGCCCGGTCCATCGCGCGTTTTACTGCCTCGCTCAACAATTCAGCGCGTTCCACCGGCACATGCGGTTCCAGAAGATTGGCGAAATTCGGCCCAGCTTCCCCAATCGTATAGGCAGCAGCCACATGGTCGAGATATTGCGAGCAGGGGCCCAGCCCATCTTCTTTCGGCAGGCCACCCACGATCCAGTGGATGCGCGGCTTGCCACCGTCAACTGGGGGATAGGCTGCAAGAGCAGGCGCCGTACTGTCCGTATTGGTGGCCTTGCTGTCATTCACGAACAAAACGCCACCTTGTTCTGCCACACGTTCCATTCGATGCGGCAGGCCATTGAAAGTGGGCATGGCCGCTTGCCACTGCGCCGGGGTGATCCCCAATTCTTCGACCAGAGCAACCGCCACGGCGGCATTTTCCAGATTATGTGGCCCCTGCAGGCTGGGCCAGGCAGGCTGCATTTCGGCCAATGCGTCGATCACGATAGGGCAAGCGCGTGCCTCGTCCCTGCGGGCCTGTTCGGATGCACATATCTTGCGGGTGGGTTCATCGCCGCAACCAAACACGGCAAATTGATCTGTCGCCTGCATGGTGAAAAGGCGCGCTTTCGAAGCGGCGTAGGCATCGAAACCGTCATAACGGTCCAGATGGTCTGGCGTAATATTCAGCAGAGCTGCCGCATCGCAGCCCAATGAATAGGTCAGGTCGATCTGATAACTCGACAGTTCCAGCACATAAACGCCACCTTCAGGCAACGGCGCCTGTTCCATGATCGGAATGCCGATATTGCCGCCCATCAGAGATGGAACGCCTGACTGCAGCAATATATGATTGACCAGCGCAGTTGTGGTCGATTTGCCATTGGTGCCCGTGATCCCGACCACTTTGTGCGGCGGCAGGGCAGCGCGGGCCTGGGCAAACAATTCAATATCACCGATCAGCGGCACATGGTAACACTGTGCATGGGGTGTAATGGGATGGGTGTTGATCGGAACGCCAGGGGAAACCACCACGCCATCAAACCCGGTCAGGTCGGTTTCCAGCGGATCCGTTAATTCGCAACGCCCGGCAAATACCTCGCGCATATGTTCCTGCCGATCCCACGCGACAACACGTGCACCACTCGCCAGCAGGGCATCCACCACCGCCGCGCCAGAGCGGGCCAGCCCAAGCACCGCATAGGATTTTCCGGCAAAGGCGGGGGAGGTGATCATCTGAGTTTCAGCGTTGCCAATCCGGCCATGGCCAGCACGATGGAGATGATCCAGAAACGGATCACAACCTTGCTTTCGCTCCAGCCCAGCTGCTCAAAATGGTGATGGATCGGTGCCATGCGGAAGACCCGCCGTCCTGTGCGCTTGAACCAGAAAACCTGGATGATGACGCTGGCAGTTTCCGCCACGAACAGCCCGCCCACAATCAGCAGCACGATTTCGTGGTGGCTGGCCACGGCCACTGCGCCCAGCGCCCCGCCCAATGCCAGCGACCCCGTATCGCCCATGAACACAGCGGCAGGCGGCGCATTGAACCACAGGAAGGCCAGCCCGCCACCCATGATCGCGGCACAGAATATCGCCAGCTCACCCGCGCCCGGCACATGCGGAATACCCAGATATGCGGAATAGTCCACGCGGCCCACGACATAGGCGATGATGGCAAAGGTACCTGATGCGATGATCACCGGCATGATCGCCAGGCCATCCAGCCCATCGGTCAGATTCACCGCATTGCCAAACCCCACAATCAGCGTGGCGGCGAACAGGTAATACAATGGCCCAAGCGGGATCGACCGGCCTGATAGGAAAGGAACATAGAGATCGGTGTTGATTTCACCCACGATGATCCACGCCGCAATACCTGCCACAGTATATTCCAGCAGCAGGCGGACCCGGCCTGAAACACCCTTGTGACTGCCCTTGGCCACCTTGTCATAATCGTCAAGAAACCCGATCACGCCGAACCCAGCCGTTACGGCCAGACAGGCCCAGATAAAGGGATTGCTGAGATCCATCCACAGGAACAGGGAGAGCGACAGTGCAATCAGGATCATCAGCCCGCCCATGGTGGGCGTGCCGCGCTTGGCCAGATGCGATTGCGGCCCATCCTCACGGATCGGCTGCCCTTTACCCTGTCGCACACGCAGAAGATTGATCAGGCGCGGGCCGATAATCAGCCCGATCACCAATGCGGTCATCAACGTCGCGCCAGCGCGAAAGGTCTGGTAGCGTATGAGGTTCAGTACGCCTTCAAAACCCAGCCATTCGGCGATCAGATATAACATTCAGTCGTCCCGACTATTATCCATTGCGGCCTGCAAAGTGTGATACCACAGCCCCCAAACCGACCGAATTGGACCCTTTCACCAATATCGCGTCACCTGCGGTGATGCCGTATTCCTGCAATGCCGAAATCGCTTCTGCAGGCCCATCGCAATGGGCGAAGGTTGGGCCATTGCCAAGCGAGGCAGCGCCCGCTTTCCCCAGTTCGCGCACAAGGGCCAACATCTCGTCCCCCACCAAAATCGCATGGTCGACTTTCGCTTCCAAAACCGGCTCGGCCAGCTGGGCGTGGAATTGACGGGCGAAATCGCCCAATTCCTTCATCGAACCGAGCACGGCCACACGGCGTGTGGCGGGCGTTTGCCCCAATTGATGCAAGGTCGCGCGCATGGAAGCAGGATTGGCATTGTAGCTTTCATCGATCAGCAGCGCCTTGCCACCCGGAGCAGTGATACGGTGGCGTGCGCCACGCCCCTTCAACCCGCCCATTTCTGCCAGCGCCAGCCCGGCAGCGCCCAGATCACCACCGGCAGCCTGCACCGCGGCCAGGACCGCAAGCGAGTTGGAAATCCAATGCTCACCCGGTTCGGCAATAGAATAGCACACGCGCCCTTCGCCCAACTGTGCTGTTACGAGAGAGCCGCCATTGGCAGAAGGGATGGCATCGAGCAGCCGAACATCGGCAATGGGTGATTTACCAAAAGTAATAACCTTCGCGCCCGATGCGCGGGCGATGTCACACAATTGCGCGCAATATTCGCTATCGGCAGGGATCACCGCTGTGCCGCCTTCGACCAGGCCACCAAAAATCTCGCCCTTGGCGGCAGCAATCGCCTCCATACTGCCCAGATTTTCGATATGCGCAGGCGCGATTGTAGTGATGACGGCCACATGCGGGCGCACATGCTGGGTCAGCACGTCAATTTCACCGGCATGGTTCATACCCATTTCGAAAATGCCATAGCGGCTGCGCGCAGGCATGCGTGACAGGCTGAGCGGAACGCCAACATGGTTGTTGTAACTGCGCACGGATCGATGCGCTGCGCCACGGCTCGACCGGTCAAGCGCGGCAAAGATCGCTTCCTTCACGCCCGTCTTGCCTACCGATCCGGTCACGCCAATACGCACAGCATCTGCCCGTTCGCGCGCGGCGTGGGCCAAAGCGTGCAGAGCCACGGTGGTATCTTCCACCAGCACATGCGGATAATCGACCGGGCGATCGACCAGAGCGGCCACCGCACCATTGGCAAAGGCTTTACCGATAAAGGCGTGGCCATCCATTGCCTCACCCTTCAGGGCAACGAACAGATCGCCGGGGCGCACATCGCGCGAATCCATTTCCACACCGGAAACCTGAAAATCGCCGCTCGCCACTCCGCCGGTTTCAGCTGCGATGGCCTGCGCATCCCACAAGGCCAGCGGCAAGCTGTCACGGCGGCTGACCGGCCAGGAACGCAGTGCTCGCAATGCGCTCATCGGCCGGCCCCTTGTGCGTTGGCCCCCTGTGCGCCGGCGCATTCGCGCGCCACGGCCACATCATCAAACGGCAGAACCCGCATATTATCTCCCGACCCGATTATCTGTCCTTGTTCATGTCCCTTGCCCGCAACCAGCACGATATCGTCCGGCTGAGCTTCGGCCACGGCCGCGGCGATGGCCGCGCGCCTGTCACCAATCTCGCGCGCATTGCTGCCTGCACCCGCCATCACTGCGGCACGAATGGTCGCGGCATCTTCACCACGCGGATTATCGTCCGTCACGATAACCATATCTGAATGGGCACTGGCAGCAGCCCCCATCGGCGCGCGCTTGCCCTGGTCACGGTCTCCGCCTGCACCGAAAACGGTGATCAACCGTCCGGCAACATGCGGGCGCAGCGCAGCTATCGCTGCTTCCAGTGCGTCCGGCGTATGGGCATAATCGACATAGACCGGGGCACCATTGGCAGTGATGGCGGCGCGTTCCAGCCGCCCGCGCACAGGCTGCAGGCGACCCAGCGCATCAAACACCGTGCCCGCATCAATGCCAGTGGTAATGGCAAGCCCGGCAGCAACCAGCGCATTGGCTACCTGATAGGCACCGATCAGCGGCAGTTTGACCCTGTATGCACGCCCTTCAAATGCCAGTTCCAGTTCTTGCCCCAACTGGGTTGGGGTATGGGCGAGGAGGCGAATATCATCGCCCCGCTCGCCCACCGTGAACACGCGCAGGGAATTTTTCAGCGCATGTTCGATGGCGCGGCTGGACCACTCGCTATCAGTTTCGCCGCACCAGATGATTGCCGCAGCACCCGGTTCGACGACTTCGTCGAACAGGCGCATCTTGGCCACGAAGTAATCCTCCATATCGGCATGATAATCGAGGTGGTCGCGGCTGAGATTGGTGAAGGCAGCGGCTGCAACCGGCACGCCTTCATTGCGATATTGGGACAGGCCATGGCTGGATGCTTCATAGGCGACATGCGTCACACCTTCGCGTGCAAGGCCGGACATATTGGACAGGAAAGTCACTATATCAGGCGTGGTCAGCCCGGTTGAAATGCTTTCATCGGGCGTCGTTACCCCTAATGTGCCGATGCTGGCAGCCCGTTCTCCACCCATGCGCCAGATCTGGCGCGTCATTTCGACCGTGGAGGTTTTGCCATTGGTCCCGGTGACCGCAACAATGGTGCTGGGCACAGGGGTGAAGAATTGTGCTGCCAGACGGGCAAAAGCCCTGCGTGGCTCTGCATCTGCAATGTGTACAGCGCCTTCCACTGCAACTTCAGGCCGCGTCACAACAGCAATTGCGCCTGTGGCCACCGCATCGAGAATGACATCTTCGGCATTGAAGCTGGCACCGCGAAAGGCACCAAAAACGGTGCCCGCCGCAATCTTGCGGTGATCGATGGCAAATCCGGTGACGGTCTGGTCCCCGCCACCTGAAATCGCAATCCCCGCCCGTTCAGCCAGCACACCCAATTTCATTCCTCGCCCCCTGCAACCAAAGGCTTGAGGTCGGAAATATCAACGTCGCGCGTCATATCTGGGCGCACGCCCAACACCGGGCCTATGCGCGGGATCAACCGCCCGACGATGGGTGCCGCATTCCAGGCGGCAGTGCGCTGATAGGAACTGGCCAGCGTACCCCGCGGTTCATCCAGCATGGCGATGACGACATAGCGCGGACGGTCCATCGGGAAGGCGGCTGCGAAGGTAGAGACCAGCGCGCTTTTCTGATAGCCATGGGCACCCGGCTTTTCGGCCGAACCTGTCTTGCCCCCCACACGATAACCTGCAGCATTGGCATTACGGCCAGTGCCATATTTGGCGATCATGCGGAGCAATTGGCGCATGCGGGAAGATGTGGATGCCTTGAACACGCGGCGTCCACGTGGTGCATCACCCGGCTTCAGCTTGTGCAAGGTAGCAGGGCGCCAGATTCCACCATTGACCAGCGCTGCATAGGCGCTGGCAAGGTGAAGCGGCGTCACCGCGATACCATGGCCATAGCTGACCGTCATATTCCTGAGGCGCGGCCAGTTCTTGCCCGGCCAGATCGGGAAACCACGTGCGGGCAATTCGATATAGGGGCGTTCATTCATGCCCAGATCAATCATGGTGGCGCGCAATTTTTCCGGGCCCAACTCGTCCGCCACACGGGCGGTGACCGTGTTGGAAGAGTGGATCAGCGCCTCTGGCACATTCATCGATGCGCCATAATCATGACCATCCTTGATGGAAAAGCGCCCGACCTGAACTGGCGTGGCATTCCAATGCTTGCCAAAATCACGCACCACGCCCGCATCGATAGCGGCGGCTATCGTGATCGGTTTGAAGGTGGAACCCAGTTCGTAAACCTGGTTGGTCACCCGGTTGAACATGAATTTCTCACCATCTTCATCGATCCGGTTGGGATCGAATTCGGGGAGTGATGCAAGTGCAAGCACTTCGCCAGTGTCGACATCCAGCACAATACCGGCACCGCCCATGGCCTGCGTCAGCTTCATGCCGCGGCGCAGCTCATCCTCCAGCGCGCCCTGCACCCGCATATCGATGGAAAGCGGGGTCGGGCGGCCACGCTGGGCCGGATCGCGCAATTTTTCATCCAGCACGGCTTCCATACCCACGCGGCCATGCCCGTCCGACGCGACGTAGCCCAGCACATGCGCGCCCATGGCGCCTTGCGGATAATGGCGGTCGGTTTCGTCGGGCAGTTCCAGCGCAAGCTCGCCAATTTCCTGCACCCGGTTCGCCTCTTCCGGCAAAACACGACGGCGCAGGTAACCCGCCTTGCCCGATGCCAGCTGGCGGGCGACCTTCGCCTCATCCATCGCCGGGAAAATGGCCTTCAGTTCAGCGGCAACCCGCGCCGGATCCTTTACCAGCGGCGATCCGCCATCGCTCAGCGCCTTGGGATTGTACCACAGCGCATAGGCGGGGAATGCGCGCGCCAAAGGCATGCCGTTGCGGTCGGTAATTTCGCCGCGCGGGGGAAGCAACGCATCTTCAAGCGACGTTTTGGCAACTACCCGGTCCGCCAGACCCAGGTAGAAAATCCGCATGACAGCAACCAAAGCCACCAGCGTAAAAACCAGCGCCACCCACAGCACGCGCCAGCGAGCCATGGTCAATGACCGGCGTCGGAATGTTACCAGCTGAACCCTGCCTGTCGAAATGGCCGTGCTGGCCGACAGGGATGTCATTCAGACACCTCGGCTGACAGCATGGTACGGGCATGGGCGCTGCGCACTGGCGATGCATCGGCCAGCAGACTGCCAAAAGCTTCGGCAAAGCCGGCCTCTGCTTCTGCCTGTGCAGCCGCAGCCAGCGTCACCGGTTTGCCAGTCAGCGGGGACAGCATGCGTGCATCATTGGCATCACCGGAATTTTCAACCTGCGCCACAGCCACGCGGATCGGGCTGGGGGCACCAGGCGCGCGGGGCGAACCAAGCGATGCCAGCTGACGCTCATTTTCCAGATACTGGTCTGCACGCGGTGCCTCGTAACCGAAATCCACCGCATTCCAGTCTGCCAATTGGCGCTGGCTGGCGCGCGCTTCAAATTCAGTTTCCAGCAGTATCGTTTCGCGCTGCAGGGCAATGATCTGGCGTTCGGCCAGCAAAACCTCGCTCTTCACCGCATGCACCCTGAAACTCAGCACCAGGAACAGTCCGATACAGGCAGCCAAAACGGCGGCCCAACCAATCTGGCGCAGGCGTGAATGGGAAACCATCATGCGGCCTCCTTTCTGGGTGGGGCATTGGTGCGCGTGGCAAAGCGCAGGGTGGAAGAACGGGCACGCGGGTTACGATCAATCTCGGCTGTTCCAGGTCGGATCGCCTTTGATACCGCCGTAAAACCGGGCGGCGCGACCTGCTGCAAGGGCAGATGGCGTGAGCCGCCGGATGATCGGGCAGAGGCATCGCGCAGGAAGCGTTTGACGATGCGGTCTTCCAGGCTGTGGAAGCTGACAACGGCCAGCTTGCCCCCTTCGGCCAGCATGTGCTCGGCTGCGTTCAGCCCGGCATTGAGTTCGTCCAGCTCGGCATTCACATGGATACGAATCGCCTGGAAGCTGCGCGTTGCGGGGTCTTTCTGGTCACCGGGGCGATGGCCCAACGCCTTGCGCACCACGCGGGCAAGATCGCCCGTTGTTTCCAGCGGACGTGCGGCAACAATTGCGCGCGCTACACGGCGGCTCTGGCGCTCCTCGCCATATTCATACAGCACATTGGCAATGGTGCTTTCCTCTGCCGAATTGAGGAAATCGGCCGCGCTCATCCCATCCTGGCTCATCCGCATGTCCAGCGGACCGTCAGAGGAAAAGGCGAAGCCGCGTCCAGCCTGATCAAGCTGCATGGAGGACACGCCAATATCCATCACCACACCATCGACTTGGGCAATTCCAGCCTCGGTGAGCGCATCGAGCATTTCGGAGAAACGGCGCGGATGGAGAATGAGGCGCGGCGGGTTTTCCCCCGTCTCGCGCCATGTGCGACCCGCGGCAATGGCATCAGGATCCCGGTCAAAGGCGTGAACCGTCGCGCCGCGATCCAGCAGTGCGCGCGTATAGCCGCCCGCACCGAATGTGGCATCAACGATTACGTCACCTTCGCGCGGGTCAAGCGCGGCAATCACTTCGTCCAGCAGAACGGGGATATGTGGGGCGTCAGCGGCGATCATTTCTTCTTCGCCCCTGACTCTGCCACCAGATTGGCGCAGGCTGCCTGCGCGCTTTCCCATTCGCTGCCCATATGTGCCAATTCTTCCGGATTCCAGATGGTGAAGAAACGTCCGGCACCCTGGAAATAGAGGCCGTCTTCCACCCGCCCCAGCGTGCGCAGATGATCGGGCATGACAAAGCGCCCGCTGTCATCGAAAGGCAGCTCGACAAAACCGAACAGCTGCATGGCGCGCAGATCGCGATCGAAATCCTGGGCCAGGCGGATGGCGCGCTCTTCCTCGCGGTCCAACTGCGCCTCCAGTTCATCCTTGCGGGAAAGGCCAAAGCCGATCAGGCAGTTCCAGCGGTCATGCTTGGCAAGACACAGGATGCGCCCGCCAGAGCTTTCCTTCACCGCCTTGCGAAACAGCGGAGGCAGGACAAAGCGACTTTTATCGCCTGCGGGCGAATAAGCCTGTCCACTGTAACCTCCGAATGACACGGTAAACTCCGCCCCCCTTGAACCCTAACACGGACATGACTTTCCCCCTTCCGCCCACGCACAAACGCAGGTGGCTCGCCCCACGATGCGGGACGCAGCTTGAAACGGCATATCCGATAGGATTTGGTCATACTGCGAGCAGGCCGGGGATGGAAGGGATTTTTACGGGATTTCACGGGATAATACGGCAAATATCTGTTTTTAAATAATTTTATTCATTGAAATATTCACAGAAATTGCCTGTCATGGTTGAGGATTACCCCGTAATCGGCTGAAAATACGCCAGAAAAGTGACTCGAATCCACCAAACGAGTCGGTTTTCCCGTGAAATCCCGAGTCACCTATGGGTTTCGGATAAAAGCCATGTCTGTCAGCGCATTAAGCGCATCAGATGTTACCGCTTCCCCATGGCCATGTTCGAAAATTGCGGCATCGGCCAGCAAGGTAACGTGACCTTGCCCGATACTGCATTCAGCCACCGTGCCTTCAGCCTTAAGCTGGCAATGCTTTTGCCCTTCATCAGCCAATACAAACCAGCCCGCCATCAAAACTGGCAATGGCGTGCCGTACAGATCCACCTCGCGCGCCGACAAAGGCTGGTTTTCGGAAAAATGCACCTCCAGCCCCCAATGCGCGAACACATTGGGGATCAGCGCGCTGACCACGGGATGGCGCGGATCCATGATAGAAACATCATAATGCCCGGTCAGCATGGGATCGACCGCAATCAACGCGTGCCCCCCTGCGCGCACCCAATCATCCAATGCGACATTATCCGCCGGGCTGAAACCGCGTGGCTGAACGATCAGCAGATTATCCATTCCGGCAAGCGGAGATGCCACATTGGACAGCTCACCATCGGGCGAAAGTGTATCGATCGGCTGCAGGATAAAGCGCTGTTCCAGTTTCTGCCGCATCCAGGGCGCTTCTACACGCCCTGACACGATGTCAGACATATCTGCCCCTTCGGGCCAGTAGATCGGCAGGCTGGTCATCAAACCCAGCGGCTGACGTTCTATTGCACGGTCTGGCCAAAGCCAGACAGCCGTTGCCGCCGCAATACCCAGCAGCAAGGCCGCAAAGGCCAGCAGTTTATGGATTGGTCGAACCATTACCCTGTTCGGGAAGAATTGCAGGTTGCTGTTCGATTGCAGGAGCCGTTTCCTGAGGGAGATCAGGCACAAGCCCGGCATCTGCCAGAGGATCATTATTAGGTTGCGCAATCACCGGTTCGGATGTTGCCGCTGTTTGTGGCACGACCTGTTCATCTGCCACTCGCGCACGACCCTGGATGAAATTGGCCAGACCCACCAACAGCACCATTGCGCCCAATCCTGCCAGGCCAACCTGCAACCGCTGAACGGCCTGAGCGCGGGTACCGCCAATCGGGGCACCGGATGGTGCGGTGTCTTGTGCGCTGTCAGACAAGGCGGCGGGATCGTTCATCAGGCAGGCTTCAACCAATCGAATACCGGCAGTTCCTTTTGCGCCAGCCATTCGGGATTATAAAGCGTAGAAAGATAGCGAAAACCGGTATCGCACAAAATGGTCACCACGCGCGCGCTCTTGCGCCCATCAGCAACCAGCTGTTTGCCCAGTTCAACTGCGCCAGCCACATTGATGCCGGAACTGAGACCCAGGCACAGCCCCTCTTCCCGCAACAAATTGGCCACCCATTTCAGGCCTTCTTCGTCAGAAATGCGGAACTGGGTGTCAATCGGCGCGCTATCCAGATTGCCGGTAATGCGCCCCTGCCCAATCCCCTCTGCCACAGAGGAGCCTTCCGCCTTCAGTTCGCCATTGGCGTAGTAATTATAGAGTGCCGCACCATGCGGATCGGTGAGAGCGATGCGGATATTTTCATCAAACGCCTTCAGCCCCATGCCCACGCCCGCAATCGTGCCACCCGTGCCCGCTGCACAGGTAAAGCCATCAATCCGGCCTTCCATCTGTTCCCAGATTTCAGGCGCAGTCCCTTCGATATGCGCCTTGCGGTTGGCGATATTGTCAAACTGATTGGCCCAGACCGCGCCCGGCGTTTCTTCCGCCAGCCGGCGTGATGTGTGGACGAAATGGGCGGGGTCGGCAAATTTCGTCGGCGGCACCAGCACCAGTTCGGCACCCAGCGCGCGCAAAGTGTCCATCTTTTCCTTGGACTGGTTGTCCGGCATGACAATCACGGTTTTGTAACCGCGCGCATTAGCCACCAGTGCAATGCCGATGCCGGTATTTCCGGCCGTGCCTTCCACAACCGTGCCGCCCGGCTTCAATTCGCCGCGGTCTTCCGCATCGCGGATGATATAGAGTGCCGCCCGATCCTTCACCGAAGAACCGGGATTGGCAAATTCACACTTGCCCCAGATCTCGCAACCGGCAGCCTTGCTCGGCCCTTCCAGCCGCACCAGAGGGGTGTTTCCAATCAGATCGAGTGTCGTGCCAACTGGCTTGGTAATATTCATGGCACCACAATTAGGGATTGTGTGCGCCCATCGCAATGAAGATCAATCTTCAGGCGCAATTGTCACCTTCAGCCCATCCATTTCAGCGGTCAGGGGCAACTGGCAAGACAGGCGCGATGTGGCATTGCGATGGTCCGAACTGTCAAGCAGATCGTCCTCATCCTCGCTCAGTGCAGGCAGTTTGTCGGCAAATTCTGCATCGACATAAACATGGCATGTGGCGCAGGAACAACAACCGCCGCACAGTGCCAGCAGCTCGTCAATCCCATTGTCACGGATCGCTTCCATCACGGTCAGGCCATCAGCGGCATCAATATCGCGGGTTTCGCCTTCACGTGTCGTCACAATCAGCTTTGGCATTTATTCTCAATCCTTCCACCCGGGCCGTATTAACGGCCACTATTCGCAGTTCAACGGGGCTGCTAGTGTTTGCGGCAGTGATTTGCAAGCTGGGGTTATTGTGGGACTTACGACAGATCAATTGCATCATTCTCTGGATATTCTTGCAGATCGAGAAAGTGCCTTTGCCAATGCGCTGGTGCGGGTCGGTTATCCTGAACCGCGCATCCGCCCCACTGGCTACAAAACGCTGCTGCGCACAATTGTGGGACAGCAGGTTTCTGTTGCTGCTGCGGCAAGCGTTTGGCGCAAACTGGAAGGGGAACTGGGCGAAGCGATGGAGCCACGTGAATTGCTGGCGCGCGATTTTGACACTTTGCGCGCCTGTGGCCTGTCGCGCCAGAAGCAGGGATATGCCCGATCGCTGTGCGAATTGGTGGAAAGCGGCGCAGTTGATTTCAACAACCTTCCGGATGATGACGAAGCAGCGATTGCGGAACTGACCACGATCAAGGGGATTGGCCGCTGGTCTGCAGAAATCTATCTGCTGTTTGCAGAGGGGCGGCCTGATATCTGGCCCGCGGGCGATCTGGCAGTGCAGGAAGGGGTAAAGCGCCTGCTTGACCTGCCTGAAAGGCCCGCTGAAAAGCCCACGCGTGAACTGGCGGAAAGCTGGCGCCCGCATCGCGGGGCCGCGGCGATCTTCACCTGGCATTTCTATGCCAATCCGGCGCTCTAGCACCCTATGGAAAGCGTGTGAGTGACAAGGCCACCCGGCGTAGCTAACGAACGGCAATTGGTCATGTGGACGAGAGCATAAAATGAGCGAGCGCAAGGCGATTTTCGTTACCGGCGGGGGATCAGGCATTGGACGGGCCATTGCGCGCCATTTTGGGGAACGCGGATGGTTCGTTGGCCTGGGTGATGTGGATGCACAAGGTATGGAAGATACGTTGGGCCTGATCCCCGGCGGGTTCAAATATGCACATAAGTTTGACGTGCGTGATCGGGATGCCTGGGATGTGGCCCTGCAAGCCTTTGAAACAGCAGCAGGTGGCCGGATTGATGTATTGGCCAATAATGCAGGCATTCCGCTGGCGGGCCCGCTGCATGAAAACACGCAGGAAGAAATTGACCGCTGTATTGATATCAATCTGCGCGGTGTATTTTACGGCGCGCAGGCATCCATGCCCTTCCTTGCCAAGACTGCGCCCGGTTCATGCCTGCTCAACACTGCCAGTGCGGCAGGCCTGTATGGCGGGCCAGGAAGTTCTGTCTACACGGCGACAAAATTCGGCGTTTACGGAATGACTGAAAGCCTGGATGCGGAATGGGCCCAACTTGGCATCAAGGTAAGGTCGCTCTGCCCCAGTTTTATTGAAACGCCATTGCTGGAAAAAGCACCCAACCAGTCCAGCAATGTTTCCATCCGCAGTAAAGTGGCGCAGGCCGGATTGGAAATAACCCCTGCACAAGATGTGGCGCAGGCCGCATGGGATGCCGTGCATGGCGAAAAACTGCACTGGGTCGTCGGCAAGACAGCGCGCAAGATTGCCTTCGCCAAACGTTGGATGCCCGGTAAATTGCGCCAGCAAATGCGCCAAATGGCTGCCGCGATACAACGTGACTGAGCAAAAGGCTTAGCTGAACAAAGTGTCGATTGCCTTGGCCATCCGCGCATCGCGTGCTGACAGCCCGCCTGCATCATGCGTGGTCAGCGTGATATCCACCCGGTTGTAGACATTGGACCATTCCGGGTGGTGATCCTGCGATTCAGCCAGCAGGGCAACTCGGGCCATGAACCCCCATGCTTCACTGAAATCGGCAAAGGTAAACCGGCGTTCAATCGCCAGCCCGCCGCGCGCGACGGACCATTGCGGGTGCGCCGCCAGCAGGGCCGCGCATTCATCATCATTCAACCGCTCGACACTCATTCCCAATCCTCAATTTCGGCGCTGGCTATTCCTGTACGACCGCGCAGCCAATGGCTGATCTGAAAGCCCAGCCAGCAAATTCCGACCAGCACGAAACCTGCCAGGGAATAGAACGGGTCTTGCGCAATATACACCACCAGCAAGGCTGCGGTCACAAAAATGCCTGCATGGATCGAAAAGGGATAGAACGGTACACGCCAGGGGCGATCAAGCTGTGGTTCCTTCTTGCGCAAGGTGATCACAGCCACTGACACCGCAATCATCACCGGCAGAAAGATTGTCTCCCCCAGTGACACCAGCGCCAGATAGCTGCCTGTCAGCAGCAACAGGGCAGATGCCACCACCACCAGCATCATGGCCCGCAATGGCGTGCCACCTGCGCTGACATGGGCCAGCGCCTGCGGGAATATGCCCGCGCGTGCCGCTGCAAAGGTGAGCCTTGTGTAGGTCATCAACCCCAGATTGGCGATTGCCCCCACAGACAGCACGCCGAAACAGGTCAATGCGAAATTCGCCTGCGGCCCCAGCACAATGCCTGCCGCATCGGCCGCCACCAGTTCTGACCCGGCCATCTGGTCTGGCGTCATCACATGCAGCATGGCCAGATTGATCAGCAGGTAAATCACCGCAACGCCTGCGATCCCGCCCAGCAATGCACGCGGCATAGCACGGCCCGGATTTTCGATTTCTTCGCCATAGGCAGAAACATTCCACCAACCGGCATAGGTTGTCAGCACCACCACGATCGCCGTGCCGAATGCCCCCCAACCCTGCCGCAGCGGCGCAGCATCTGTAGCTTGCTGGACCACCCCATCAGAGGCGAATAATGCAATCACCAGTGCCAACAGAACCACCCCTTTAAGCGAAGAAAACATGATCTGGGTGAACCCGCTCGCCCGTGTCCCTGTGGCATTTAGCAGGGCACAGATCAGCAGCACCGCCATGCCGAACAGGATGGGCGAAACCTCCCCCCCGCCAACCCCCAGCCGCACCAGGAATTCCCCCACCACAATGGCGAAATAGGCCATGGAGGCAAAATTGCCGATCATCATCGCAAACATGGCCACCACGCTTACCTTGCCGCCATAGGCGCGATGGATGAAGGCAAAGGGGCCACCTGCGCGCGGGATGGCCGCGCTCAATTCAATAAAGGGCAAGGCCAGCAGACAGGAAACCAGCGCGCCCGCCACCCACAAACCGATGATGATGGCAGGCGATCCGGTGGCATTGGCCACCACCCCGGGTGAGCGTAATATGCCCTGCCCGATCACGCTGCCGACAACGGCGGCAAGTCCAAAGATCACGCCCAGAATACGCAGCAGATGTGTATGATCGCGCATCGCTTGCCCCCCATGCAGATGCATTAAGCGTGTGGTCTGATGTGCTTGCCCATGGATGACAAGCGAAATCGGATACTTGGCGGGCGGCGAGCAAGCCTCTAACGCTCTTCCCATGATACCGCGCCTTGCCGCCACCGATCTTGCCTGCCGCCGTGGCGACCGCCTGCTGTTTCGTGGGCTGAACCTGCAACTGGGCACAGGCGATCTATGCCATGTCACCGGCGCGAACGGGATTGGCAAATCCAGCCTGCTGCGCGTGTTGGCGGGCCTGCTTAGCCCCTATGCCGGGGATGTGGAGCGCGAAGGGGATATCGGGCTGATGGATGAACGCCCCGCATTGGACCCTGATCGCGCGCTGGGCCGCGCATTGGGATTCTGGAATGCGCTGGATGGCGGGACGGATTGCACGGCGACCTATAGCGCTATGGGGCTGACAGACCTGCTGGACATTCCGGTGCGGTACCTCTCCACCGGCCAGCGCAAGCGTGCAGCCATGGCCGCGCTGATCAGCCGGCAAGTTCCGGTCTGGTTGTTGGACGAACCGCTGAACGGTTTGGACCGCCAGGCACAAGAAAAAGTGATGGAATTGATCACGCAGCATGGCGAAAATGGCGGCATCTGCCTAATCGCATCGCATCAGGATCTGCCGCTTGATGGGCTGAAAACTCTGGCGCTGGAGGAGTTTGCGCCATGATCACAACGCTGCTGCGCCGTGACCTTTCCCGCCTGTTTCCCTTCGCCGGGCGTGGCGGCGCATCGCTGCCGCTGCTGTTCTTTCTGGCGGTCGCCATGCTTTATCCCTTTGCCGTGGGGCCAGACCCGCAATTGCTGGCGCGTACGGGCGGCGGCGTGGTGTGGATCGCGGCGCTGCTGGCGGCGATCCTGCCGCTAGACCGGTTGGTGCAGGAAGACATCACACTGGGCGTATTCGACCAGTTGAAGCTGCGCAATGTCACGGCCGAAAGCGTGATGGCGGTGCGGCTTGTGGCGCATTGGCTGAGCTTTGGCCCGCTGTTGGTGCTGGCGACATTGCCCGCCGCCGCGCTGCTCAATCTGGAAGGGGAAACGCTGAAACTGCTGCTGCTCGGCCTGATCGCCGGGACACCGGGGCTTGCAGCCGTGGGCCTGATGATCGCGGCGCTCACCGCTTCCCTGCGCGCGGGCGCGGCCCTGTCAGGCCTGTTGCTGATCCCGCTGACGCTGCCGATCCTGATCTTCGGTGCGGGCGCGCTGGCCAGAGGGGACGCCGCCAGTATCGGCTTTGCAGGCGCGATCAGCCTTGCACTGGTGGCCGTCACGCCTTTTGCAGCAGGGGCTGCGATCAGGGCTGCGCGGGAGGGTTAATCAGGAGAAACCTAGACATACAAGGGGCGCAGGTTCACACAGTGTTGCATCAGATAATAGCTGGGAGAGCAATGCTATGAACAAGCTCACATTTGCGGCGGCGCTGATTACTACCGCCATCGCCATTCCTGCCAATGCTCAGACGCGCGTTCAGCTGCCTCAGCCTGCGCCGAAACCAGGATTCCAGGCCCCGGAAATTGATCCGATATTCCAGCGTCTGAATGAAATGCAGAAGGAATTGGATGCGCTGCGGGAAAGTGCCGGCAAGCAGGTTGTTGCGCTGCATTACACGCCGCAGGAAATCGGCGGCTGGGAAGACAATAACTGGAACAACAATCAGAAGCGCAGTGCTGATTTCTGCAAACAGGCACTGGGCGATCGGTTTGGCCGGGTCATTTCGTACAATATCCGGATGAACGGCAAGTTCTTTTATTTCGGCCATGTGATCTGCGAAACCAAACCCTGAACAGACATATGTGAGCGGCAATTCGCGGCGCACGCAGCCGCTCACATCTGCTTGACTGCTGCGATCAGGGCTGCGCGGAAGAGGGAACAGCGAATATTCGCAAGCCCCCAACACGCTGGCGCTATTGCGGCATATTACCTATGCCCTTCCGATTACCATTACCTCTGTTTTTATTGGTTTTTTCATCTTCCTTGTCAGCATTGCCCTTGCCCGTACCGCCACCAGCATTTGCGCCACCAGACCCGCCATCAGATGGCCCACTTGATCCGGAACCGCCTGTCGAACCTCCTGCGGATGAACCACTAGCTTCAGAGCCGGTGCCGCCTGTGCCAGAGCCTCCTTCACCGCCCGAAGCACCTGTACTGCCTGAACCGCCAGTACCAGTTCCTCCACCAGCCGTATTGCCACCGCCTGTATTACCGGCATTTCCTGTGCCGCTAGCTACACCGTTGGATTTGGAGACGGATTCACCAACCGATGAATAGGTTTTGGAGACTTCCCCACCCACTGACATGAAAGCCGTGATTGCGGAGATCGCAATAAAGGAAGCGATCAAGGCATATTCCACGGCAGTGGCACCAGACTGATCGTTCCGAAGCTTTCTATTGTACATTACCTGGCCCCAATTCCTGGGACCGTAAATGCATCGAGATGCTGAATGGCTCTATAAAAGCGGGCTACGTATCTCTACGTAACCCGATGCCGTTCAATAAGGCGGCTTGTCCAACCCCTTCGGACTCTTAGTGAAAATCTCGATCCCGTCCTCGGTAATGCCCAGCGAGTGTTCAAACTGGGCAGACAGCGATTTGTCACGTGTCACCGCAGTCCAGCCATCGCCCAGAATCTTGGCCCAGGGTTTACCCAGATTGATCATCGGTTCGATGGTAAAGAACATGCCCGGCTTCAGTTCCGGCCCCGTGCCCGCCTTGGCTGCATGGACCACTTCCGGCGCGTCATGGAACAGCCGCCCCAACCCGTGGCCGCAAAATTCGCGCACCACGCCATAACGGTGCTGGCGCGCATGTTCTTCAATCGCGGCGCCAATATCGCCCAGCCGCGCGCCGGGCTTTGACGCGGCTTCGATCCCCAGCATCAGGCATTCATAGGTCACTTCGACCAGTCGCGCCGCCTTGAGCGGTGGTTCGCCGGCGAAATACATCCGGCTGCTGTCACCATGCCAGCCATCCAGCAGCGGGGTGACATCGACATTCACAATGTCACCTTCCTTCAGCAGTTTGTCCCCCGGAATACCGTGGCAGATCACATGGTTGATAGATGTGCAGCAACTATGCGCATAGCCGCGATAGCCCAGCGTCGCAGGCACCGCGCCGCCGTCCAGAGTCATCTGCCGGACAAGATCGTCAATCTGCCCGGTGGTGACGCCCGGCTGGACCAGATTGGCCACTTCGTCGAGAATCTCGGCAGCAAGGCGGCCCGCCTTGCGCATCCCTTCAAAACCTTCGGGGCCGTGCAGCTTGATCGTGCCGTCACGATAGACTGTCTGGTCGCTATCAACTGTTTGGTACTGGTGCATGTGGCGCCATGTAGCGATTGTGCAGCGAAAATGCGAGTGACAAGCGATGCAGGGCAGCTATTGACCTTTTCATGTCCAAGAAACACGATTTGATCCAGCCCGATCGCGGGCAAGACGCCACCCCCATCCACCTGGTCAATAAGGATGGGTTTGAAGCCTGGGCCAAGAAATTATCCGCCGGGCAGCGCGCAGCTCTGGCCGCGCAAAAATTCGATGGCAGCGGATATCAAGTCGGCATCGTGCCCGATGGCGATGGCTGGTTTGCGGTGGGCGGTGTGGCCAAGCCCGATGAACTTTCCAGCTGGTGCCTGGCCAAACTGGCCGAAGTGCTGCCCGAAGGCACCTATCGCTGGGTGGACGGTGAACCCGGCCCCGCCATGTTTGGCTGGCAGACTGCGCAATATCGCTTCACCCGTTACCGCGATGATGAGGGGGCCACCGGCCCGCGCATTTTGCTGGCCAAGGATGTGAAGGCGATCGATCTTGCCCTGGCAGAGGCTGAGGCAGAACATATGGTGCGCGACATGGTCAACACCCCTGCCGAAGATATGGGCCCTTCAGATCTTGAGGCGCAGTGTGAAAAACTGGCCAAGGCGCATGGCGCGACAATTACGGTGACCAAGGGGGATGCGCTGGAACGCGAATACCCCATGGTCCATGCCGTGGGCCGCGCAGCCAGCCGCCACCATGCCCCGCGCCTGATCCGGCTGGAATGGGGCAAGGACAAGCACCCTCTCGTCGCCATCGTCGGGAAAGGCGTGTGTTTTGATTCGGGCGGGCTGGATATCAAGCCTGCATCGGGCATGTTGCTGATGAAGAAGGATATGGGCGGGGCCGCCCATGCCATTGCGCTGGCGAATCTCATCATGCGGCGCGCATTGCCAGTGCATCTGGTGCTGTATGTCCCGGCGGTCGAAAACGCGATCGCAGGCAATGCCTTCCGCCCCGGTGACGTGCTGAAAAGCCGCAAGGGTTTGAGTGTAGAGATCGGCAATACCGATGCCGAGGGGCGGCTGGTTCTGGGAGATGCACTGACGCGCGCGAGCGAGGACGCGCCCGATCTGATTATCGACTTTGCCACGCTGACCGGCGCGGCTCGTGTGGCCTTGGGGCCGGACCTGCCCGGCCTGATGACACGGCGCGATGAAACGGCAGATGCGCTGCTGGCTGCGGGCAAGACCTGCGATGATCCTGTCTGGCGCTTGCCGCTGCCCGATGCCTATCGCGAATGGCTGAAGTCAGACGTGGCCGATATCAACAACACCCACGGCAATGCCTTTGCCGGGGCCAGCGTCGCCGGGCTGTTCCTCGACCGGTTTGTCGGGGACGGGATCGAATGGGCGCATTTTGACACCTTTGCCTGGCGGCCCACGCCCAAGCCGGGGCGGCCCAAGGGCGGCGCATCCTATGGACTAAGATCCACTTTCCACATGTTGCATGCACGCTACGCTGGAAAATAAGTCGACTGCGGCTAACTTGCCGGAAAGACTTCGCATGTATAAGCGGCGCCGGACCTGCACAGGGCAGGCCATATGGAAAGAGGTTTAAAGCCCGGATGAGTGGCAGCGCAACATATCCAGTTCCCACAGGGCCACTGTGCCTGGCGGGGCCGATTGCACGCCCTGCCCCCGGCACTCTGCCCTTGCGGGGCGATCTGGCGCATATTGCACTGGCAGGCACGCATCTGGCCGCGCATTACGTGGTGCCCCATATCCGCCAGATTGGCGGCCAAGGGGCCGCGTTGCGCCTTACTCCGCGCGATGACAGCGATACGGTTGTTACTCTGGCACCTGGCACAGATTTTGAACTGCTGGATGTGGCGGGTGATTGGGCCTGGGGCTGCCTGGGACCAGATGGCCCATCGGGTTATGTAAAAGGTGATTGCCTCACGCCCGCTTCTGCCTGATAGGCGCTGCGCATGAGCATACGGGTTTTCATTGATGGCGCTGCCGGGACCACCGGCATTGAGATTCATGATCGGCTGGCCGGACGGACAGAATTCGATCTGATTGTGCTGGGCGATGCGCAGCGCAAAAGCGATGCCGCCCGCCGCGATGCCCTGCACAATGCAGATGTGGCGATCCTGTGTCTGCCCGATGATGCCGCCCGCGCCGCCGTGGCGCTGGCTGAAGGTGCCAAGACCCGCTTTATCGATGCCTCTACCGCGCATCGCGTGGCCGATGGCTGGACCTATGGCTTTCCCGAACTGGTGGGTGCAGATGCAGTGGCCGGGGCGGACAGGGTCAGCAACCCTGGTTGTTACCCCACCGGCTTTCTGGCACTGGTTGCCCCGCTAACGCGGGCCGGCCTGCTGCCTGCCGATTGGCCCTATACCGTCAATGCCGTGTCGGGATATTCCGGCGGCGGCAAGGCGCTGATCGAAAGGTTTGAGGCAGAACCCGATATCGGTTTCCGCGCCTATGGCCTGACAATGGGGCACAAGCATCTGGGTGAAATGCAGAAATATGCTGTGCTTGCCCATGCACCTGTATTCTCGCCCAGTGTAGTGCCCGCCATGCGCGGCATGGTGGTTGATGTACCCTTGCCCCGCGCCGCCATGCCTGGCGCTGCGCCCGCGGCGAATTTGCATGCTGAACTGGCGCGTTTCTATGCCGGATCGCCGGTGGTCAAGGTCATGCCATTTGATGCAGCACCATCCGAATTGCTGTTGAGCCGTGATGCAGCACCGTGGGACGGGATGGAGCTGTTCGTATTCGGTTCTGCCGATGGAGAACAGGTGCGGCTGGTCGCCCGGCTGGACAATCTGGGCAAGGGTGCCAGCGGTGCTGCCGTCCAGAACCTGAACCTGATGTGCGGCCTGCCGCAAACCGCCGGATTATCGCTCTGAAGCCAAGCACTGCCAGAAGGCAATTTGCCTAAATTTTGGCAATTGTATACTTGACAAAGCAAGGGTTATTTGGCATTAAACTGCTATGGAAAACGCAGTCGATATCTTTGCCCCTCGCTTCCAATCTGAAGATGCAGCCCGTGAGCACCTTGAGGCGCTTCATTGGGCAGATGGTCCTGTGTGCCCTCATTGCGGTTCACTCAATGCCAAGCGCCTGCCCCCTCAAAAGGGCCGCAAGACAAAGACACACCCCGAAGGCGTGATCCGCAAGGGCGTTATTCAATGCAATGACTGTCGCCAGCAATATACCGTGACAGTCGGTACTGTGTTCGAGTCCTCTAAAGTGCCTCTCAACAAATGGCTTCTGGCCAACCACCTGCTGTGTGCCTCAAAGAAGGGCATCAGCGGTCACCAGATGGCCCGTATGCTGGGCGTTACCTACAAGACCGCATGGTTCATGATGCATCGCATTCGCGAAGCCATGGTCGAAACAGATAACGAACCCATGGGCGGACTTGGCAAATTTGTCGAAGCTGACGAAACCTATGTCGGCGGCAAGGTCAAGAACCGTCACAAGCACTTGCGCACTGGCAGCGGAACCGGCCTGCACGTTAAACAACCCGTTGTCTCACTGGTCGAGCGTGACGGTAAGGTCCGCTCATTCCATGTTGCGAACGTCAACGCCAACACCTTGCGTCACGTTCTGGTTACCAACGTGGATCGCTACAGCTACCTCATGACCGACGAACACAGCGGCTATAAGGCCGTTGGCAAAGAGTTTGGTAAGCATGGCGTCGTCAAGCACTCGCTTGGCGAGTACGCTCGCAGCAAGCACATTCACTCAAACACCGTTGAAAACTTCTTCTCGATCCTCAAGCGCGGCATCATCGGTGTCTATCACCATGTCAGCGAAGCCCATCTTCGCCGCTACATCACCGAGTTCGACTTCCGTTATAACACCCGCAAGTTGACCGACTTCGAACGTGCCGACGAAAGCCTCAAGGGCATTGCTGGCAAGCGCCTGACCTATCGGCGGACTAGCACAGTCGCAGCCTGAAAGGCTTAAGCCTCCCCCAAGGAAGGGGGAGAGGCGTAGGCGCTGGACTCGATCATAATCCGATGTAATTTCTCCCCTTCAGGGGGAATCGATGGCCATCCAAGACCGAGACACGGCGTTTAAGCAGTTCGACACAATGGGCGTAGATCACGTTCGTCTGCAATATGGCGGGCCACCACCGGAAGGGGCCGGTGTAAACCTCAAAATGATCTATTCTTGGGCGAAGCAGTGGCTCGCTAAGTTCGACGAAGCCGAACGCCTCTCAGGCATCGAGGATAAGGAAGACGCTAAGCGCATTGCTCGCAGCGCAAAGAACGCCGCATGGATCGCCGCAATTGCGGCTACGATTGCTGCAATTGCCGCTGTTGTGGCCATAGTTACTTCCTCTTAGGTTTGCGCCGCCTCTGCTCACTATCCTGTTGCGGCATGTGCGGCTTCGGCGGTGTCTTCAGCATCCGCTTGAGCACTTCATCTTCTTTCTTTTGATCGGTTTTTGACATGGCAGGTTACTACGGTCTCTTTCTCGGCGAGGATGCGCCAGAACTGGCAAGGGCATTAGGCGACATGATCCTAGCATGGACTAATGCTGAAGAACGCCAGGCGTTCGCATTTGCTGCAATGTTAGACCTGAACCCTGATACCGCAATCGTCCTTTATCAGAAATTCTCAAACTTTCGCAGTCGTACCCAATCGCTCTACTCTCTGATTGACCTGCATCCTGATTACGAGCCCTGCCGGAAGCCAATCGAAAAAATCAGCGGCTTAAGCATGACACGCAATCGCTATGTTCACTGCACCTATCTTCAGGACGAAGATAATCCGCAGGACATTCGCTCAGTCGATTACAGCCAGATCGAAAACACTCCCAAGCGAAGCCTGCCCGTCAAAGCGGCAGACATAAAGAACCACGCAAAGGCCGTTCTAATAAAAGCGGATGAGCTTAAAGACGCCCTGTGGGGAATACCTCAGTATAAAGTCTGGTTAGAAACCTATCTTCCAAATTGGATGCCAGACCAAGATCACCCAGACACTCAGCCATAACCTCGCGCCCCGCCTCTAATTGAGCGCGGGTGAGTACCAGCCTGTCACGCACCGAATCACTACCACTTTCAGCCTGCTTTGTCATGTATACTATTGCCTAAATTTTAGGCAGCACCCGTCTGCCATTTGGGCAGCAAGCTGAAGCACGACATTTTCTTGCCAATATACGGCTTTTGGCGAATGGCTCTTGCGCCCGTGGTACGATGCTCTAACCACAGGCAATCCATGCTTTGGCACGATTCTTGGATAGGTTTTGCCAGAGGAAAGTCCAACCAGCCGATCCCGGCGGCGCATCGCGCCCACCGGTATATCGGTTGCATGTGCGGGGACACATAGAAGTGAAGAAGATCGAAGCGATCATCAAACCATTCAAGCTCGACGAAGTTAAAGAGGCGCTGCATGAAGTTGGCGTGTCGGGCATCACCGTTACCGAAGCCAAGGGGTTCGGCCGCCAGAAAGGCCATACCGAACTGTACCGCGGCGCCGAATATGTCGTCGACTTCCTGCCCAAGGTTAAACTGGAAGTCGTGGTCAGCGATGCAGAGGCTGACCGCGTGGTAGAGGCCGTGGCTGCCGCCGCGCAGACGGGCCGCATTGGCGATGGCAAGATCTTCGTTTCTCCGATCTCGAGCGCATTGCGCATCCGTACCGGGGAAAGGGACGACGACGCGATCTGACGGGCATGAAACCCGAAAGACGCATTCCTCTCAACCTGCCCGCGAAAGACGGGCATCAAGATACAGACTAAAGCTGGAGGCTGATTTACAATGAGCAAGGCGAAAGACGTCCTTAAACTTATCAAGGACCAGGAAATCGAGTGGGTCGATCTCCGCTTCACCGATCCCCGCGGCAAATGGCAGCACCTGCAGATGTGCGCCGGTGCCATGGGCGAAGACGAGCTGGAAGATGGCCTGATGTTCGACGGTTCGTCGATCGAAGGCTGGAAGGCGATCAACGAATCCGACATGATCCTGAAGCCGGATCTTGATGCGGTCTATCCCGACCCCTTCTCTGCCACGCCCATGCTGGCAGTGGTCTGCGACATCGTGGAACCTTCCGATGGCCAGCTCTATTCGCGTGATCCGCGTTCGACTGCCAAGCGCGCAGAAGCCTATCTGAAGACGACCGGCATCGGTGACACCGTCTATGTCGGGCCGGAACCTGAATTCTTCATGTTCGACGATGTGCGTTTTGAAGATGGCTATGCCGGTTCAGGCTATGCGATTGACGATATCGAACTGCCGACCAATACCGGCAAGGAATATGAAAGCGGCAATCTGGGCCATCGTCCGCGCGCCAAGGGTGGTTACTTCCCCGTGCCGCCGGTCGACAGCTGCATGGACATCCGCGCAGAAATGGTTTCGACCTGCCTTGAAATGGGCTTGCCCATGGACAAGCATCACCACGAAGTGGCAGCTGCACAGCACGAACTGGGCATCACCTTTGGTGAACTGGTGACCACGGCTGACCGCATCCAGGTTTACAAATATGTCGTGCAGCAGGTTGCCCATGCCTATGGCAAGACCGCAACCTTCATGCCCAAGCCGATCAAGGCTGATAACGGTTCGGGCATGCACACCCACATGTCGATCTGGAAAGATGGCAAGAACACCTTCGCGGGCAATGGCTATGCTGGCCTGTCGGAAACCTGCCTTTACTACATCGGCGGTGTGATCAAGCACGCCAAGGCAATCAACGCTTTCTCCAACCCGACCACCAACAGCTACAAGCGTCTGGTGCCGGGCTTCGAAGCGCCTGTGCTGCTGGCCTATTCGGCCCGCAACCGTTCGGCTTCCTGCCGCATCCCTTACGGTGCGGGCGACAAGGCGAAGCGCGTTGAATTCCGCTTCCCCGATCCGCTGGCCAACCCCTATCTGTCGGCAGCAGCCCTGCTGATGGCCGGTATCGACGGTATCCAGAACAAGATCCATCCGGGCGAAGCCATGGACAAGAACCTGTATGATCTGCCGCCGGCAGAACTGGCAGAAGTTCCGACCGTGTGCGGCAGCTTGCGTGAAGCTCTGGAAGCTCTGGAAGCCGACCACGAGTTCCTGCTCAAGGGCGGCGTGTTCTCGAAAGACCAGATCGACGCCTATGCCGAGCTGAAGTGGGAAGAAGTCAGCCGTTGGGAAACCACGCCCAGCCCTGTTGAATACGATATGTATTACAGCGCGTGATTTGATGGGAGCGAGTGGCCGGACGGCCTCTCGCCTCCTCGCTCATGCGGCCTTGCGGTCACTTCGTGATCGATTGGGGATCAACGAAAAAGGCGCCCGGGAAACCGGGCGCCTTTTTCTCTGTGTACGCTAACGGCTCAGTTGCGGACGTTGGCGGACAGGTGATAACTGGCTCTTCCTAACCGCCGAAATCAAGTATCGCCGTCACCACAACCTGAACTCTGTCTAATCTCTGTCCCGGACTATTTGCACGACTGACCGCCATAGAGAAATCAGGTTCCTCGCGGTTTCGATAGACGGTCGTTGTCATTTCGCCACGCGAGTCGTCCTCCAGCTTCTCCCAATGACTCCGGAACTCTTCCCCATTCAATACGGATTCCACGAGCGGTTGCAGATCGCTGCCACCGCCGCCAGTAATATGACACATCGGCACTTGGTCAGAGACGACTAAGATATAGCCTGCATCCTCTGTCGAATTGATGCGCCAGAAATAGTTTGCGACTCTCATTTCTCGTGGGGGTAGTGCCGCTTCGTTCACCGATTCCACCAACCCCATGCGGTTACCAAGGCCAACCGTTGACATGAATGGCTCTAAACCATCACCCCAACTTGCAGGATTAAGAACCCACTCTTCGCACCCACGTAATGCACCGGCAAATCCCTCCTCGAGTGCTGACTGAGCATGTGCGGGACTAGCTATCGCTAACCCTACAATCGCCACTCCTAACCGTTTAACCATCAGGAATCCCTCTTGTAATCACTCGATTGAGCTACACGAGGGAACGGCCGCTTCCCACCCTTTTTCAGGCATTCCTGGACAATAACCTTGCGGCTCTAAACAGCGACACAGCAAAGCATTTTCCTACCGCACGATTTTCTGCCTAATTCCCGCGCCTCTTTTTCACGAATGAGGTGCCCCGATGAACAAACCCCTCCTCCACCGCAAATCCATCTTCGATTCCGTCCGCCGCATGATGGGCCGCGGGTTCAAACAGTCCGAAGTCGATGCACTGGATGCCGCCATCACTTGCGCGGAAAATATGGATCAAGACAGTGTTCCATGTGTTCCATCGCGTAGGATTTCACCGGAAGGCATTGCCCTGATCAAACGGTTTGAAGGCTGTGCATCCTTGCGCCCCGATGGGCTGGTTGCCGCCTATCCCGATCCCGCCACAGGCGGTGCACCCTGGACCATTGGCTGGGGTACGACAGGTGCCGAAATCGGCCCCGATACTCTATGGTCGCAGTCAGAATGCGATGCACGGCTGGAACGTGACCTTGCCCGTTACAGTGCACAAGTTGACCGAGCGATTGGCGATGCACCCACCAGCCAGCCACAATTCGATGCACTGGTCAGCTTCCATTACAACACCGGCGCCATCGCCCGCGCCACGCTGACAAAGCGGCACTGTATAGGCGATTTTGATGGGGCCACGCGTGAATTCCAGCGCTGGAACAAGGCCGCCGGGCAAGTGTTGAAGGGGTTGACCAATCGCCGCATGGCAGAAGCGCAGCTTTATGCCAGCTCCATACCCATTGCTGGTCAGTAATCCCTGCTCACCTGAACCAGCACATTATTGCGACCGATGGTCGAAACGCTGCCCAGCAGCGCCAGCCAGCTGGTGATGCGATATTCCACCTGAGTGGCGCTGTATCCGCGCCCATCGGTTACCAGTTCGATATAGACGCGCTTGCCCAGATTCTTGCCCAGAGCCACGCCTGTTTCACGGCCCAGCGCGGGGTCAGCCGGGACGATGCGCAGCCGGTCCAGCCCGATCGCGCCGCGTAATTTATTGATCGGATCCATGCCCGATCCGCCGCGCAGGCTGGCCACCGCCGTGCCCAATTGCAGTGCATCGGTGGCCGAAAGTGTGGTGATCGAATCGCCAAACAGCAGGCGGGACAGGATTTCCTCTTCGGGCAGCGATGGATTGGAGGAGAAGGTGATTTCGGCGGCCTGCGCACTGCCGCGAACATTCACCGTCACCGCCAGATTGTCCCTGTTGGTTTCGGCCTGAATATCCAGCCGCGGATCAATTGGCACATTTTCGTCAAAGGCAATCCGCCCTCGCGTAAGTGCAAAGCGTGTCCCGGCGAATTCGTAAAAGCCGCGCACAACCGTGGCCTCACCCCCGATACGCGGATCGCTGGTGGTCCCGCGTATGATCAGATCGGCACCCCATTCGCTGTCCAGCCCCATGCCATCAACATCGATCCGCGCAGCGCTCTTGGCATCGATCAGATAGCGCCAGGGCGCGCTGGCCACGCGGGCTGGAGCTGCATCAACTGTACGGTTGATTTCAGTGGTTGGGATATCGGGCAGCTCCATCACCTCTTCCGCCCGGCCCAATTGCCAACTAGCCCGGTCAATCCTGACCCGGCCAGCAATGGTGCCACCCCGGCCATCTGAAACAATGCGCAAGGGGCCAGTGACCGTGGCGCGAAATCCGCCCGTATTGATCAGCCGCGCACGCTTGGCAGATGCCTTGATATCCATCTGCGGTCCGCGTCCCTGGCCGATATTGGCAAGGTCAATCATCCCGCTGCCCGTAACGGTTCCATCATCCCGCGTCGTGCCGGTAAAACTGGCGATCTGCAGCCGCGACCCATCAAACCTGCCGCGCGCCCTGACCCCGCGTATATCGGTACCGGAAATGGCGCTCAGTACGCGCAGATTGTCACTGGTCAGCGAACCACGCACCTGCGGCTGCGCCAATGTTCCGCTGGCATCGGCAGCAATCGCAATGGGCCCGGTCAGGTCAAAACCCTCTATCGCGGCGAGACGATAAAGCGCCTCCAATGGGCCATCGTAACGCAATTGGCCGAACAGATTGCCACGCTGCAAACGTTCATACAGCGTGCCATCTGCAGGCAGATTGGTGATGCGTGCCTGGATACGTCCCAGTCTTGCACCATCTTCTTCCGCAACCGCACGGGCAGAAAAACTGTCGGCCGCAAGCTGTGCAACCAGTGAGAGATCAACCGGGCTGGAAGAAAGCACCTGTCCAGACCGGCTGAGACGGTTGATCTTGAGTTTTGCCGTGCCGCTGGGCTGGCGGCCTGCCGCCGCACTATACTCGACCGCACCTGATGCCGTACCGCCCAGCCCCAGGTCACCGGCAAACACATCCACCAATGACAGCGGCATGCGCGCCAGCTTCAGCTCCAATGACGTATCGCGGCCACCAAACTGGCCCGAAGCAATTGTTATTCCATCGCCATAGCTGACCTGTGCAGGCAACAGCTGCCAGCCGCCATCATCCAGCCTCGTCAACACGGCACGGCGCGGCATAGCAATTGATCGTCCCGCAAAATTGCCCCGGGCAATTGTGGCGATCCTGCCTGGCGCAATATGGCTATCCAGCTTCAGGTCAAAGCGTGATCCGCGCCGCCCAGTCATGGACAGGGCCACATCGCCGACACCATTTTTTATCTCAGCCCGCGCTGCCAAACGACCGGCAAACATCGGCCCCATGCGCCACCCCTGCCCGGTGGCCGATACGTCAATCTGGCTGGCATCCCCATCCAGCAAACCACTCGCCTGGATATCAGCGCGCGCGATGGAAAGCGGTGTGGCCCCGCCAAATTCGGCATTATTGGCGGCCAGCGCCATATCAAAAGTTTGCCCCCGCGTATTGGGGACCAGCGAAACATGGCCATCCAGCCCGCCACCATCCAGCTTGAGCACACCGCGAAGCCCTGCATCTTCTGCAGTAATCCGTCCGCTCACCTCTGTACGCCAGATGCGCAACTGCTGAATGGAAATCACTGCATTGTCATTGGCGGGCAGCAGCAGGTGCAATGACCCGATAAAGGGGCCGAGTGTGGAACCACCACTTGCCTCAATCTGGAAGCCATCATCGCGCGGGGAAAGGCCCAGTCGAACATCGCTGAGCCCGGCCGCAGGCAAAGGATTTTCAAGCAACAGCGCGACTTCAGGCCCATCGGCGCTGAGCGTGGCGTCGACATCAAAGGGGCCGTATTTTGCGTGGCTGCCCTGCCCAGTCACCAAAGTCCGTGCGCCCTCAACCCGCCCATCCAATGCGAGGGTCAAAAGATCCGATTCCAGGTTGACCTTGCGGAAGGAAAGCCCGCTTGCGCCCCCCATCGACAGATCGCCATTGAAGCGGACTGCATCACCCGCCAGCGTTCGCGCGGTGGTATTGGCGATCTGGCGCAGCTCTCCACCCACACCCGCACTAAGCGACCATGGATCACGTCCACCAATCTTCAGTTTTACCTGCGCGTCAGCATCCAGCAGCCCAAGTGCCTCCACCTTCAACCCGCGTGCACGCACCGGGCCGGCAAGGCCGAAAATTCCGGTGGAGCTATCCCCACGCAAGGCAAAGCGTGCTGAAAGATCAGCAAAGTCCAGTCGCAGATCATCGCCCGATATTTGCCCATTCTGCCAGGTCAGTGTGCCGCGCAGGTTCCCCTGCCCCAGATGCGGATCGACTGCCGCAATACCGCTGCTAACCTTGCCTGACTTTAGAGCAATCGGCAGGCTTAAACGCCCATCAACAAGTCGCGCTGTCCCTGACTGGGCAACATCTTGAAGCACCAGATCACCCGCTTTCACGCTGGAAGCAGCCATTTGATGCGCAATCGAAAGTTCGCGGAATTTTCCGTCCAGATCAGCCCGTATGCTGGCGCCATCCAGCACCAGCCCCGTGCCCAGCAATTGCGGGTCTTTAACTGCCAGATTCAATGCAAAATCATCAAAAGCATTATCGGCGAAATCAATTGCGCCCGTACCATCCGCATGGATGCCCGCGCCGCGCAAGGTAACATCACCGGAGAAAGTGCTGTTTTCCAGCCCGCCGAGAATGGAAAGTGATGTGGCGCTGCCCAGCGCCCGCCGTGCCATACCGGTGGTTACAGCGTCAGGAAAGACTTGCCCCAGCAAACCATATTGCCCGGCATGATTGGTCAGGCGAAAAGCAGCAAAGCGGTCATCACCGCGACGCACCACGGCATGACCCAGCCAATTGCTCCAGCTGCCTTCGCCCCTAATCCATGCGTGATAGCCGGCCTTGGCGCCAATAATGCTGGCCAGAACACCGCCCTGCGGCGCATGGTAATCCAACGCCATATCAAACCTGTCGCCATCGGGCCGCGCATCGATCAGCAGCTTCACAACATCCGCCTTGCCCAACCTGCCATCTGCGCTCAGATAAAGTCGGCCACGCTTGATATTGGCCTGTGCCTCCAGATCCACACGCTGGGCATCTGCCGTTACCGCGCCGGGTGCAAGGGTGAGGTTTTCGATTCCCAAACGCCCCACGCGAATATCGAAATCGGGCAGTATCGGTGCATCGGGATCGCCCGGTAAAAGTTCAGGCAGACGCGTCATCTTGCCGCGCCGTGCGACCAGAGTGTTGATTTCCAGCCCGCGCTGGAACCATGCCAGCGGGTTCCAGTCCAGTTCAACCTCTGGCACGGTCAGAAACGGCCCCTTGGGGTCTGACACCACCACATCATGCAATAATGCCTTGCCGTATATATCGCCATCAATCCGGCCGACAGCGAAACGCAAGCCGGATGCTGGCGCAACCTTGGCAATCTCGTCTGCGACCAGGCGTTTGCCTATGGGTGTATTGATCAGCAGCGCCGCCAGCAGAACGGGCGCAACCAGTGCCGCCAGTATCCAGCCAAGCCGTTTGGCCCAGCGGCGTTTGCGGCGTAGTGGAGGTGTATCCTCGTCTGCGGGCAGGTCAGCCTGTTCCATCAGAACGCCTGCCCTAGGCTGACATAGACCGCCACGGGGCTATCAAACATGGGATTACGATTCAGTGGTACGCCCACATCCACACGGATTGGGCCAAAACCGGTCTTGTACCTCACGCCCAACCCTGCACCATAGCTGATGAAGCGCAAATCGGGTGTGCTGCCCAGCGAAACGCTGCCCAGATCGAAAAAGGGCACCACTTGCAGCGAATCATCGAACAGCCCGGTATCGATGCGCGCCTCCGCCGAAAATTCCACCAGCGAACGCCCCCCAGTCGGCTCGCCAAAATCATTGCGCGGGCCCACCGCCTGATAGCCATAGCCACGCACCGATCCGCCACCACCAGCATAGATGCGCCGCGATGGTGCAATTTCATAGGTTTTCGCGCCCTGAATGGTCGCCGCCCGGCCACGCGCCGCCAACACGACATTGCTGCCAACTGGCTGATAGACGCTCGTATCGAATTGGCCGCGCAGATAGAATGTCTCATTTCCAGAAGAACGTGAAACTTCCGGCGCCAGGAACAATGCCGCGCGAAAACCCCTGGTCGGGTCAAGCAAAGAATCGCTGCCATCAATGACAACACGGCCAAAAACCGATCCTATCAGATAGGTCTGGCGTGGACGTGGAATGCCGCCGATGACCCGGTTTCGTTCATCCGAATACAGGGTTTCTGCCCCAACAGACCATGAAAAACTTTTCTGGAACAACAGGTTGGAAACCCGTTCAAACGATCCGCGCAGGGCCAGCGTCCTCGCCTCAACCGCCTCTGTCTTGATGTCACTGGCATAAGTATCAAGCGTCAGCACCTGATCGCGGGCATGAAAATTATTGCGTGTAAAATTGATCCCGGCCAATTGTTCGCGCGTACCCAAAATCCCGCGTAACTTTAACGCACCTTCTGGTGGGAAGAGATTGCGATGGGTCCAGCTGACCTCAAGCTTTGCCCCATCTTCACTGCCATAACCCACGGCGCCGGCAATCGTGCGCAAGGCACCCTTCTGCATGGTGACTTGCGTGTCCACCACGCCCGGCTGGCTGTCAGTGGGCGGCGAAACTTCGCGCATCGCGATCGTGGCTGAAGAAACCAGTCCAGTTGCCATAATTGCACGACGCAGGTCGTTTTCCAGGCTGCGTTGATAGGTATCGCCGGAATCAAAACGAGCGATATCCTGCAGATGGTTGCCCGACATGAAGCGGGGTAGATTACTGGTAACCTGGCCGAAGACATATTTGCCACCCGGCGTGACAGGCATGGCAAGATCGCCTTCCTGCCGGGCATGGTCGATCACCAGACCAGGGTCTGCAATCGCGGCAAAGGGATATCCACTCTCACCCAGCGCCAGATCGAGGTCGAAACGTTCCTCTACAATACGATCACTCGCAACCGGGTCGCCATTTTGCAGCTCAAACGCAGCGCGCAATTGTTCGTAATCTGGCGCGTTGGCCAATTGCCCCAAATCGATTACGCCAAACGAATAACGCGTGCCTGGCAGAATATCGAACCGTACGCGCGGCGTGGTATCAGCCGCCTCTTCCCCCGGCTGGATCGCAGCCAGTGTGCGGATGACCTGTCCATCATAATAACCGTAAATCCGCAGCAGATCCTGCAACATTTCATGATCGGCGCGCGCGCGCGCGGCCAGCAATGCAAGCTGATCAGGATCACCGCCCAGCTCCATCACACGTGACAGGGCGCGGAAGCGGGTGGCAAATTCTGCCTGCTCAGGAAAGCTGTCCTTATCCTGCGGAAAGCCTAGGATCAGATTCTTGCCCAGTTCGCGTGTCACCAGTTCAGGCGGCGGGGGCAATTGCAGTTCTTCTGCCTGCGCAAGGGCGGATTGCCCTTCTTCATCAGCTTCTGCAACCAAGGGTTCAGGATCGGTCAGTTCAAGATCATCAGGCCAATCGAGCGGCAGAGCCGGCACCTGCGCTACGGGGGAATCAGGTGCCAGATCGCCTTCGGTAGCTTCACCTGCATTATTATCTGCAGACTGCGCCCAGGCATCAGGTTCAGCCACCGCACTATCAGGGATCATATCCTCCAGCCGCACAGGCGCTGCCATATCCTGAGCGGTGACTGGAACAACCTGCGTCACCAGCATAACAGCCAGTGCAGCAGATACAGCCTTCACAAAAATACGATCAGTTGGTTTCAAGCCGTGTGGGCAGACCATCTTTCCCGCGTGAAGCAGGTGCAGGTTCGCAAGGCTGCATGGCGCGTGCAATAAGGGCGGATTGCTCTTCACTGCCAACGCGTTTCCAGCCTTCTCGGGTAAGCCGGTCAAGCGGGCGATAGCGGACCTTATATTGCATGCGCGGCGAACCCTCGACCCAATAGCCGAGATAGACGAAAGGCAGGCCTTCTGCGGTCGCCCTGCGAATATGATCCAGGATGATATAGTTTCCAAGCCCGGAGCGCGCCTCATGTTCCGGGTCGTAGAAGCTGTAAATCATCGACAACCCGTCGCCCTGGCGATCAGTCAGACAGGCGCCAACCAGGCGGCCCGGCTCACCATTTGCCAAAGGCTCTCTATATTCAATTACATAACTCGACACAGGTGTATGTTCCACCATGTCGGCAAAGTCCATCTCATCCATCGCAGCCATGCCACCATCCGGGTGACGTTTGCCGAGATATTTAGCCAACAGCGCGAATTGTTCCTCTGTCGCCCATGGGCGGCATTCGGTAGCGATCAGATCACTGTTTCGCTTCAGATTGCGCTTCTGCGTGGATGATGGCGCGAATTCCTGTGCTGCCACACGTACAGACACACATGCCTGGCAATCGACGCAGCTGGGGCGATAGGCCACCGTTTGACTGCGGCGGAAACCGATCCGGCCCAGCGCTTCGTTCAACTGGTCAGCATGCGGGCCCTTCAGTTCGGTAAACACTTTCCGCTCCGTGCGCCCAGGCAGATACGGGCACGGCGCAGGGCTCGTTACAAAGAAGCGGGGAAAGCGTATCGGAGCCGTCACTAGTCTGCCAGGTCCTTTCAACCGGGAATCGGGTACAACTGCGCGTTAAGGCATCGTTATGCCTATTCCGGCCCGTCGGTAAAAGTCCCTTAACCATAATTCATGGCAGGCTTTTGGTTAATTTGCACATTTCGAATTGAATGCGCGGCGGATCGTGCCTGTTGGCAGGCCGGACGTTCCTCAGTTCAATTCGACTGGACTGACCGAATAGCCTTTAGCCTTCAAGGAATTAACCAGCGCATCCAATTGTTCACGATCACGCGCCTCACATTCAATATCCGTCACCAGCCCCTTGGCCGGCAAATTGGTGAAAATACGCTGATGGTAGATTTCCAGAATATTGACATGGTGTTTGTTAAACTCTGCCATCACCTTGAACAAAGCGCCGGGCCGGTCCTGCAATGTCACGCGCAGCCGTGCCAAACGCCCTTGTCGTGCCAGATCACGCAGCAGCACATTGGCCAAAAGCCGGGTATCGATATTGCCGCCGCACAGCACCAGGCCCACCTTGCGCCCGGCAAAGCGTTCCGGGTTGCTCATTACAGCAGCCAGTCCTGCAGCACCTGCACCTTCAACCACGGTTTTTTCGATTTGCAGCAAGAGTGCAACGGCGGTTTCCAACGCCTCTTCACTCACCAGAACGATATCATCAACCAGATCGGAAATGATTATTGAAGTGAAGGCGCCCGGTGCCTTGACCGCGATCCCTTCAGCCAGAGTATCGCCGCCGCAATCACGTTCTTCCCCTTTCACATGCGCATACATGGATGGGTAAAGTTCAGCCTGCACGCCGATCACTTCGATGCCCGGCTTCAGCGCATGCGCTGCCGTTGCGATACCGGAAATCAGGCCACCACCGCCGATCGGGATAACCAGGCATTCCAGATCCGGTTGATCCTCCAGCATTTCCAGGCCCACTGTGCCCTGGCCAGCCGCAACAATGGGATCGTCAAACGGGTGAACGAAGGTCAGCCCCAGCTCTTTCTCCAGTGTCCTGGCATGGGCATAGGCTTCATCAAAAGTCTCACCCTCCAGCACAACCTTGCCACCAACGCTTTCGGTCTGCATGACTTTGACCGTGGGTGTGGTGCGCGGCATTACAATGGTGACTGGCACACCCAACCGCGTACCGTGATAGCTGAGCCCCTGCGAGTGATTACCGGCAGAGGCTGCAATCACGCCGCGTTGGCGTTGTTCTTCCGTCAGGTTCAGCAGAGCATTCAACGCGCCGCGTTCCTTGTAAGCGGCGGTAAATTGCAGGTTTTCGAACTTCAGCCAGATTTCCGCGCCGGTAATGCTCGACAGTGTCTTGGAATGCATCAGCGGGGTACGCACAACGGCACCCTTGATCCGCTCTGCAGCCAGGCGGATATCGTCAAGTGTCAGGGCGGCGCGCGCGTCTTGCGCGGTGTTGAAAACAGGTGTCGCGGTCATAGGAAGGTGGCGTTACGGCTTTGCACCCCATTCCGCAACGCGAATGTCTTTGCAGCGCGGCAAATTCTCTTTAATCGCCCCTCGCATGACCAATCCATCAAAAACAGCATTCATCGGCCTGGGGGTGATGGGTGGCCCCATGGCAGGCCACCTTGCCCGCGCAGGCCACGAGGTCACCGCCTATAACCGCAATCCGCAGCGCGCAGCTGCATGGCGCGAAAAATGGGCTGATGAAGGGCTTTCGATTCACTTTGCAGACAGTCCAGCCAAGGCGGCAGAGGGTGCGGAAATCGTCTTTACCTGCGTCGGCAATGACCATGATCTGCAATCTGTCACCTTGGATGCGGGCGGCGCATTGGAAGGGATGGCACCTGGCAGCCTGTTGGTCGATCACACCACTGTTTCTGCAAATATGGCGCGGCAATTGGCGGTAGCCGCAGAAGAACGCGGCATGGACTTTATCGACGCCCCTGTTTCAGGCGGACAGGCTGGCGCGGAAAATGGCGCGCTGGCCATTATGTGCGGCGGCAGTGAAGCTGCCATGGCGCGCGCCACGCCGGTGATGGATTGTTATGCCGCACGGATTGTGCGCGTGGGCGATGTGGGCGCGGGCCAGACCGCCAAAATGGCCAATCAGATGTGCATCGCAGGCACGCTTGCGGGCCTTGCCGAAGCGATCCGGCTGGCGCAGGCGGCAGGGCTGGATATGGAAAAAACCTATGAGGCGATATCGGGCGGTGCAGCGCAAAGCTGGCAGATGAACAATCGCTGGGAAACCATGGTCGCAGACAAATTCGAATTTGGATTTGCACTGGATTGGATGCGAAAAGATCTGGGCTATGCGCTGGAAGAAGCACGGCGGCTGGGCCTGTCATCCCCCGTCGTGGCACTAGTTGACCAATTCTATGCCGATGTGCAGGCCGCAGGCGGCGGGCGCTGGGATACCAGCGCATTGATCACCCGACTTCCCAAATCGGACCCGAAGTGAAGCACTCCCTCAAGCGCGCAGTCATGGCAGCGGCTGCTTTGTTGACGATCGGGTTCATCAGCGCACCTGTACAGGCCGATACGCTGGTGGATAATGTCCAGGGCATGACCATCGGCAGCGATGGCCGGGTAATCCACTTCACCGGTCTGGTGATCACCACTGACGGGCATGTTCGCGAAGTGCTTGGGCGTGGAGACAAACGCCCACGCGATGTCGATTACCAGGTTGATGGCAAGGGGCAGGTCATGCTGCCAGGCATGGTGGACGCGCATCTGCACGTCATGGACGTTGGCTTCAACGCGTTGACACTGGATTTGTCACAGACCAATTCGCTGGCAGAAGCGCTGGACGCGATCAGGGATTTTGCCACACGCAACCCAGGCCGCCCATGGATTTTGGGCCAGGGCTGGAACCATGAAAAATGGGGTTTGGGCCGTTTTCCCACTGCAGCTGAACTCGACGCCATTCTTCCCGACCGCCCCGTATGGTTGCAGCGGGTGGATGGCCATGCCGCATGGGCCAATTCACTGGCGATCAAGACTGCAGGGGTAGACGCGAAAACTGCTGACCCAGCAGGCGGACGTATCATCCGCATGGCGGGCACGCGCGCACCGCAAGGCGTGTTTGTCGATAATGCGAGGGAACTGGTGCAAAGGGTGGTGCCTCAGCCCCGTCCTGAAGACCGCGATCTGGCCTTACGCAAGGCACAGGCGCAGTTGTTTGCGCGCGGCGTGACTGCAGTGGCCGATATGGGCACCAGTATAGAGGATTGGCAAACATACCGCCGCGCGGGCGACATCGGTACGCTGAAACTGCGCATCATGGCCTATGCCGATAGCCTGCAATCCATGTCACTGATCGCAGGGCCACGCCCCACACCATGGCTCTATCAGGACCGGCTGCGTCTCAATGGCCTCAAGCTCTATCTGGACGGCGCACTGGGTTCACGCGGGGCATTATTGAAGCAGCCATATCATGATGAGGCAGGCCATAGTGGCCTGCCAAGGCTCAGCCCGGCACAATTGCGTAATTTGATGAGCAGGGCAGCGATGGAGAATTTCCAGGTCGCCGTGCATGCCATTGGTGATGCCGCCAATGCCGAAGTTCTGGACGCGATCGAGGAATTGAGTGAATCCTACCAGGGAGACCGGCGCTGGCGCATCGAACATGCGCAAATCGTTGATCCGGCCGATCTGGCACGCTTTGGGCGTCATGGTGTCATTGCGTCCATGCAGCCACTCCATCAGCCATCAGACCGATTGATGGCAGAGGCGCGGCTGGGGCCTGACAGGCTGGCAGGCGCCTATGCCTGGCACAGCATGATCAGTAATGGCTCGCGGCTTGCCTTTGGTTCTGACGCACCTGTTGAACTGCCCGATGCCTTTGCTGGAATCGCCGCAGCGATCAGCAGGACTGACGCCAATGGCCAACCTTTTGGTGGGTGGCTACCTGCAGAGGCGGTGACCCGCGAGCAAGCACTCAGCGCCTTCACAGCAGATGCAGCCTATGCCGGTTTTGCAGAAGGGAAGTTCGGCCGTTTGCTGCCAGGTGAACGCGCAGATTTCATCCTTGTCGATCGCGATCCGCTACTCGCCTCACCTGCTGATATCCGCGCCACACGTGTGCTGGAAACCTGGATCAACGGGGAAAAGGTTTATCCGCTGGCGGATTGATCTGCAGTCTCTTCAGCAGCGGCTTCGTCCTCTGCCTTTTCCCGCGCAATCTTGCGTTCCTGAAAACGCATCAAAATCAGCGAACCTTCAAACAGCAGCAATAACGGGATAGCCAATATCAGCTGCGACCCCGGATCCGGCGGTGTAATTACCGCCGCCAACGCGACCACGCCCACAATGACATAGCGCCGCGCAGCTACAAGTTGTTCGCGCGTGACAATGCCCGCACGATTGAGCAGCAACAACAGCACTGGCAACAGGAAGCTGAAGCCAAAGGCCAGGATGAACTGCATCACCAGCCCCAGGTAATCGCCCGCAGCTGGCAAGGCCTCGATCTTCACACCGCCTGCCTCACCCTCAAAACCCAGAAACCACTCGAAAGCGGTGGGCATCACCACGAAATAGGCCAGCGCCCCGCCCGCCATGAACAGGATGGGTGTGGCAATCAGAAAGGGCAGAAACGCCTTCTTCTCGCGGGCATAAAGACCCGGTGCGATAAAGGCCCACAGCTGGTTGGCGATAATGGGGAAACTGACAAAGAAGCCGGCAAAGATCGCCACCTTCAGTTCCACAAAGAACACTTCGTAAAGCTTGGTGAAGATCAGCTGCCCCTCACCATTGGGAAAGGCCGCTTTCAAGGGCTGGATCAGGAAACCCAGAATGGGATCGGCAAAATAAAGGCAAATGGCAAAACCCACCGCCAGCGCCAGCACGCTGCGTACAAGCCGAGTGCGCAATTCGATCAGATGATCGAGCAGGGGGGCTTGTGTATCGTCAATATCCTTGATGCCAAAAGCCATGGCGTTCAATCCTTGCCGGCTGGTGGATCGAGCGGCAGCTGCGGTTCAGCTGTTGGCTTATGCTTTTCTTCCGGTGGTGCTGCGCGCGACTCTGCGCTGGCAGGCTTTTCCGCCTCTGCATCACCATCAGTCGTATCAATTGCATCAGGCGGGGCCAGCGGACCGGCCATTTCTTCACCCGTGGAACGCGCCATGATCGCTTCGTTCTGCGCCTTCCACTTCTTCTCCATATCTTCAAGCTCAGCTTCGCGGATCATGGTATCTAAGCCGGAACGGAAGTGGGAGGAGACACGGCGAATCTTGCCGATCCAGCGCCCGGCGGTGCGCAGGGCCATGGGCATATCCTTCGGGCCGATCACCAGGATCGCCACGATTGCGATAACCAGTAATTCGCTTGCGCCAATATCAAACATGGTGGTGGGGCGCTGTTACCTGCGTCAATCAGTTCGTACTGTCGCCCTGCGTGTCTTTCGCAGTGTCACTCGCCTTCGGCGCATCGCCAGCAGGGCCTTCAATACGTGCAGACGGCTTCGCAGCCTCATTCTCATCATTCATGCCCTGCTTGAAGCTTTTGATGCCTTTGCCGAAATCGCCCATCATTTCGGAAATGCGCCCGCGCCCGAACAGCACCAGGACGACAAGGGCAATAATGATCAGCTGCCAGGGACCGAGATTCATGGAATTTCTCTCAAATTGGTTGAGTGTGCGTGGCCTATATAGTCCGCCATGATGACAAGTGCCAGTCAGCCAGCAGGATTAGACGAAAATTCGTCTGCTTCGGGCTCAAAATCATCTTCGCCTTCCTCAACCTCATCCACCTCATCAGGCGTTTCATCTGCACGCATCGCCTCTTCCAGCGCCTCATCAACCGGATCGAGCAGGCCGGCGGCACGCAATTCATCAATGCCGGGCAGGTCACGGCGCGATGACAGGCCGAAATGTTCCAGAAATTCGGCCGTGGTGGCATAGATCACAGGCCGGCCGGGCACTTCGCGCCGCCCCGCCAGCTTGATCCAGCCCGCTTCCAGCAGCACGTCAAGCGTGCCCTTGGCTGTCTGGACACCCCGGATCGATTCAATTTCTGCCCGACTGACCGGCTCGTGATAGGCAACAATTGCCAGAACTTCAGTGGCCGCGCGGCTCAACCTGCGGGCCTGTTCGCGCTCCCTACGTAGAAGATGCGCCAGATCAGGGGCAGTTTCGAAATGCCAACGCTTGCCCCGTTCGACCAGATTAATGCCGCGCTTGTCATAATGCGCAGCCAGTTCACGCAATGCATCGCGCACATCACCCGGTTCGATCCCGCCCAGATGCCCGGCCAGCGATTCCACACTCATCGGCTCTTCAGTTGCAAACAGGGTCGCTTCGACCGCGCGGATCACCTCATCACTCACTGCACGATCCTCCTGATCCGCATCGCGCCGAAGATCTCCTCCTGGTCGATTTCCGCCTGCCCCTGCCGTGCCAGTTCCAGCGCGGCAACAAAGCTGGAAGCGAGTGCAGAACGGCGCAGGCGCGGTTCGGCATCCTTGGGCAGGAAATCGCGCAAATCCAGCCAGTCCAATGTCACACCCAACATAGCGGACACACGCTCAATCGCGCTGTCGAGCGACATAACCGGGCGATCTGCCACATGGTATATGCGCGGTGCAGTGCGTGCCTTGACCTGACCATATGCCTGAATCAGCGTAAAGGCATCGCATTGCCATTGGGTCTTGCGGTCGATCCGCAAGCCTTCAGGCGCGCCGCGCAGGAATACATCACGCCCAATCCGGTCGCGCGCCATCAGCCGCGCGGCGGCTTCGCGCATGGCGCCCAACCGCTGCAGCCGCAATTGCAGGCGCAGGGCCAGCTCTTCAGGGCTGGGATCCTCCTGCTCATCCTTGGGCAGCAGCATGGCTGATTTCAAATATGCCAGCCACGCGGCCATCACCAGATAATCGGCCGCCAGTTCCAGCCGCAGCGCCTCTGCCCGTTCAATATAGTTCAGATATTGATCAACCAGCGCAAGGATGGAAATTTGCCGCAAATCAACCTTCTGCCGCCGCGCCAGATCCAGCAGCAGGTCCATCGGACCTTCCCAGCCATCCAGTTCCAGATAGAGCGCTTCATCCTGTCCTGGCGCGCTGGCCGGTCCATCCCAACCTTCCATTGCATCATCAACAGGCGGAGCATCGAACATCAAGCCATCCTCGCTCGCATTCATGCCGCTTCCCCCGTCAATGCCAGCAATGCATCACGCCGGGCGATCAATTCGGGCCGATCAACTGTCCCGCTGCGATCATTGGCTGCGTTGAGCGCGCGGTCGAGCCGATGCATCGCCCGGTCACCCATCGCGGGCAGGATATCGGCAATCCCTGCCATATCATCCAATTTCGCCCAGCAATTGAGCGCCACATCACAGCCCGCACCAATCGCCCGTGCAGCCCGATCCGGTATGGAGCCCTCCAGCGCCTCCATATCCAGATCATCAGACAACAACAGCCCGTCAAAACCGATCCGCTGGCGAATGATCTGTTCAATGACAAATGGTGATTGTGTGGCGGGATTATCCGCATCCCACGCGGTGAAGACCAGATGCGCGGTCATGCCCAGCGGGGCATCGCGCAAGGCACGGAAGGGGGCAAGGTCCAATTCCAGCTCTTCCTCACTCGCCATAACCGTGGGCAATTCCTTGTGGCTGTCACACATGCTGCGGCCATGGCCGGGCATGTGCTTGATGCAACCAGCCACACCTCCGCGCGCCAGCCCATCCAATATCGCGCGGCCAATGGCGGCAACCTGTTTCGGCTCACGCCCCAAAGCACGATCACCGATCACATCATGCGCGCCATCCTGCCGCACATCCAGACATGGATGATAATCCACCGTCACGCCCATATCGCTAAGTTCGAGGGCCAGGGCCTGCGCATTCAGCCGCGCGGCCTCAATCGCACTGGCAGGCGCAATCTGGAAAAGGCGGTCAAACGCTTCGCCAGCAGGAAAGCTGGACCAATGCGGCGGCTTCATCCGCTGCACCCGCCCACCTTCCTGATCGATCGAGATCAGCAGGCGGTTACGCCCGTGAATGCTGCGCAGATCATCGGTCAGCGCACGTAGCTGATCAGGCTCCACGCAATTGCGTGCAAACAGGATATAGCCAGCCGGGTCCGCGTCCTTGAAAAAGGCACGCTCATCAGCGGAAAGCTGTGCCCCCGCGATTCCGAAAATGGCAGGCGTCATGGCTAGAAAATTCGCAGTAATGTGGGGACTGGGCAAGTTTTCACGTGGTTAGCACGGGGGAAAAAGCGCAAAAACGGCGTTGATGCCCCTCATTCTGCCACAAATTGCCCAAAAAAATCAGCGTTTCACCTGACAGGCCAACCCATCTGCCTTCAATCGATCACACAGGGCGCGCGCGCCTGCAATATCGCCCGCCACCGCCTGAAGACGGTAAACCGTGCCAATATCTGCCTGTCCCTGCACCACGCGGTGGCTGACACCTTCCAGCGCAGTCGTCTGACGGCGCAATGTTGCCCACCCCGCTTCCGCCCTGGCGCGCGAACCATAGGCACCTACCTGAACACCAACGCCAGATGACTGCACGGGCTTTTCTTCTGTCGTTCTGGTGCTGACAGTGGGCGCTGGCACCGGATCGGGCACGGCAAGACGGCCCTCTGTCATCTTGCCCTCCCCCACGCCAGGGGCAACATTGCCGGTACCGGCATATTCCTTGCCACCAGGGTTCTTGGGCTTTTGCTTATAGGGTGTTTCGGGCGCCTTGATCGTGCTGCCATCGGCCACGATTTCTGCATTGCTGTTACGGTTGGAAGCCCACCAGATCACGCCGATGGTGACAGCCAGCAGGGCAAGCAGGACGGCAGCAAATGCGACGATACGGCTGGTATCGACCTGCCCCTCATCATAATCATCATCACCGGATTCAAGCCAGGGCAGGCCATCATCATCATCCAGCGCGAGTTCCGCATCCAGCGGGGCGCCCGATCGCCCAAAACTTTCACCACCCGGCAATGCCATGCCCCTACATCTCCTCGACCGCCTCAACCCCCAAAACGCCCAATCCATTACGGATCACTTGCGCGATCTGCGTGGCCAGGAACAGGCGTGCGCCCGTCATATCAGGCTCGCCAGCGACAATGAAGCGTTTGTCTGGCCGGTCATTGCCCAGATTCCAATAAGCATGGAGCGCAGCGGCCAGATCATAGAGGTAAAAGGCCACCCGATGCGGTTCACGCGCAGCGGAGGCCGCCTCCACCAGACGCGGGAATTGCGCCGCCTGCTGGACCAGGTCCAGTTCTTCTGCACCCAGCAAATCCAGATGATCGGTACTGGGGGCAAAGCCTTCTGCCGCCCCCTTGCGCAAGGTGGAACTGATCCGCGCATGCGCATATTGCACGTAAAAGACCGGATTGTCTTTTGACGCTTCGATCACCTTGGCAAAATCAAATTCCATCTGCGCTTCAGGCTTGCGGGTCAGCATGGTGAAACGCACCACATCCTTGCCCACTTCGTGCACCACATCGGCCAGGGTGACAAAAGTGCCCGCACGTTTGGACATTTTCACCGGTTCGCCATTGCGCACCAGATTGACCATCTGCACCAGCTTGACATCAAAGGGGATCGGCTTGCCCTGCCCTTCTGACAACGCGGCCACGGCGGCCTTGATCCGTTTCACGGTGCCAGCATGGTCCGCGCCCCAGATATCGATCAGCTCATCCGCGCTGGCAGCTTTTTGCATGTGATAGGCAAGGTCGGCCCCGAAATAAGTCCAGCTACCGGATGATTTCTTGATCGGGCGATCCTGGTCATCGCCAAATTTGGTCGAGCGGAACAGCGGCAGTTCCACTGGTTCCCAATCTTCTGGCGTCTTGCCCTTGGGTGCTTCCAGAATGCCATCGTAAACAAGGTCATGCGTGCGCAGCCATGCTTCCGCCTCATCAGGTTTGCCCGCGGCATGCAGCGCCGCCTCTGACGCGAAAACATCGTGATGGATGCCCAGCAGCGCCAGATCTTCCTTTATCAGGCCCATCATCTGTTCAACTGCTTCGGCACGGAAAATGGCCAGCCATTCTTCTTCCGACGCGCTGGCATATTTATCGCCAAATTCACTAGCCAGATATTTGCCGACGGGGATCAGATAATCGCCAGGGTAAAGCCCTTCTGGCACTTCACCAACATCTTCTCCCAGCGCCTCGCGATAGCGAATATGTGCTGACCGGGCGAGCACATCCACCTGGCCGCCTGCATCATTGATGTAATATTCGCGGGTCACCTGATGCCCGGCGTATTCCAGCAAGGCGGCCAATGCATCGCCCACCACCGCACCGCGGCAATGCCCCATATGCATGGGGCCTGTTGGATTGGCGGAAACATATTCCACATTCACCCGCGAACCGGCCCCCATCTGTGAACGGCCATAATCACCGGCCTGCGTGGCAATGGCGCGCAATTCATCCAGCCAGGCGGCAGGCGACAGGCGCAGATTGATAAAGCCCGGCCCGGCAATCTCTGCACTGGTCACGGCAGGATCGGCTGACAGTTTCTCTACAATCTTGCCAGCCAGATCGCGCGGATTGGTGCGCGCCTGCTTGGCCAGCACCATGGCGGCATTGGTGGCAAGATCACCATGGCTGGGGTCACGCGGGGGCTCCACCGTCACATTCTGGCGTGGCGAACCGGCGGGCAATGCCCCCTCTGCTTCAAGCGCGGAAAGAACCGCGTCAATCTTTGCAGTAAATGCAGCGTAAAGTGTTTGTGTATCGGACATGGCCCGCGCGCCTAGCCGAATTGGTCAAAATCGCAAGTTTGCAGGCGGGAAATCCCTGCAATTGCGCAAAATGGGGCCAGTGATACGATCAACGCGTGGCGTTATAGGCAAGCTGGTCCTCGCTCAGCTGGAAGCCGATCAGCTGTTCGAAACTGGCACGCTGGATCGCGGCTTTCACCTGCGGGTCGGCCAGCGGGTCCAGCGCAGCATCGGCATCGCCAGCCTTGCGCTTGCGGGTAATCTTTTCGCGAATATCGGCAGGTAAAGTCGCCTCGTTACGATCAACAAAGGCACCGGCTTGCGCGCTGGCCTCCGCGCGTTCCTGACCATCGGCGAAGGTCAGCGTGACCTGCCCGATCCGCTTGGCAACCACCGCGGTGCCACCACGCATAACGGTAGAGAAATATGGCAAGGTTACAGTACGCGCGCCATTGGTATCCGTGCGGCGCGCATAGACATCAAATGTGGCGTTGGAATAAACTTTTTCTCCACTTTCATCGCATGTGGTGCGCAAATTGGTGATCGATGCCGTCAGGTCGATATTGCCCGAAGTCTTGTCACCCGGCACGCGAAATTGCGTCACATTGCCGGTGTAATCGGGAATACCAACAGCCGGGCAAGATGACAGAACTGCAGTGATCCCAACGCCTTCTGCGATGACCAATTCACCTTCTTTGGCGCAGCCTGCCAATGCAGCTGCCAGGGCGATGGAGGAAATCAATCGGGTGCGGCGGATCATGTGCGGTCAGTCCTTGCTCGAATTCGGTTTGCCAATGAAAGCGTCTTCACGCCCTAGCGGGGCGCGGACGAAAGAGCTAGAGGGCTGCGCATGAACGCACCATTTCAGGGATCGCAATCGGTGGAAAGTGGCGACAACCAGACAGCTCTGCCCGCTCTGACACTGTTGATCGCGGCGCCACGCGGCTTTTGCGCCGGGGTCGACCGTGCCATCGAGATTGTCGAAAAGGCAATCGAACGCTTTGGAGCGCCGGTCTATGTCCGGCATGAAATCGTGCACAACCGCTTTGTGGTGGACAGTTTGAAAGCCAAGGGCGCGATTTTCGTAGAAGAGCTGGACGAAGTACCCGACGTTGTGCCGGTTGTTTTCAGCGCACATGGTGTGCCCAAATCCGTTCCGGCAGAGGCGGAGCGGCGCGAATTGCTGTATGTCGATGCCACATGCCCGCTGGTAAGCAAGGTCCACCGCCAGGCTGAACGCCAGATTGAAAAGGGGCAGCACATCATCTTTGTTGGTCATGCAGGCCACCCGGAAGTGATAGGTACGATGGGCCAGGTCGAGCCGGGGCAGATGACACTGGTTGAAACGGTGGCGGATGTTGCCGCACTGACATTCCCCCATGGCATGTCGCTTGCGTATCTGACCCAAACTACACTTTCAGTCGATGACACACGGGATATTATTACCGCACTTGAAACGCGCTTTCCTCAGATCGTAGGCCCCAAGGCAGAAGACATTTGTTACGCCACCTCTAACCGTCAGGCGGCGGTCAAGCAGATTGCACCAAGCAGCGATCTGGTGCTTGTGATTGGCGCGCCCAATTCCTCCAATTCATTACGGCTGGTGGAAGTTGCAGAACGCATGGGCACCACTGCAAAACTGATCCAGCGGGCAGACGATATCGATCCGACATGGCTGGAAGGGGTAGGGACAATCGGGTTGACTGCCGGTGCCTCTGCCCCTGAAGTGCTGGTGCGTGAAGTGGTCAACCGCCTATCCCAATGGCGCCAGGTGGAAGAGCATACCATCATTTCTACCGAAGAAAAAATGGTCTTCAAACTACCCAGGCTGCTGGCAGACTGATCGGGCGGTCATGGCGGTTTACACACATCTTGCAGCAGAAGATCTGGCCCAGTTGATCGCGCAATATGATGTGGGCGATCTGGTATCTGCCAAAGGCATTGCCGAAGGCGTATCGAACAGCAACTGGCTGATCGAGACCACAGGCAGCGCTCAGGAAGGCACACGCTTTATCCTGACCATGTATGAACGGCGGATCGATATTTCCGAACTGCCGTTTTTCCTGGGCCTGCTGGATCACCTTTCGGCCAAGGGCTGCCCCGTGCCGCGCACCATCCATGATCGTTCCGGTGCCGCATCGCGCCGTATCGAAGGCAAGGCGGTGGCACTGATCGAATTTTTACCCGGCGTTTCGGTTGATCACCCCACGGTGCAGCAGGCGCATAATGTGGGCGCTGTGCTGGCACGCATGCATTACGATGCGCTGGATTACGAACAGAGCCGGGCAAATAATCTGGGTCCGTCAGCTTCCGCACGGGTGCTTGAACAGTGCGACGCAGATGCGCTGGCCAAAATTGACCCGCAACTGCCTGATATGATCGACGAAGCGCAAAGCATCGCGCGCAACTGGCCCGCCGACCTGCCGCAATCGGTGATTCATTCGGACCTGTTCCCTGACAACGTGCTGATGCGTGGGGATGAGGTGAGCGCGCTGATCGACTTCTACTTCGCCTGCAATGATGCCATGGCATATGATTTGGCGGTGACCCATGCGGCATGGAGCTTTGCTGATCACGGGCGCACTTATCGCCCGCAAATTGGGCAGGCATTGATGGCGGGTTACGAAAGCGTCCGCCCACTGGAACAGGCTGAACGCGTTGCACTGCCGCTGTTGGCGCAAGGGGCCTGTATGCGCTTTGTCGCAAGCCGGGCCGAAGACTGGATCGAAACGCCGGCTGATGCGCTGGTGACGCGCAAGGACCCGATGGACTTTGTGCGACGGCTCGAAACCTATCGCGCAGGTGGTACCGGGATTTTTACCGCGTGAAGCAGGTCGAAATTTTCACCGATGGCGCATGCAAGGGCAATCCCGGCCCCGGCGGTTGGGGTGCCTTGCTGCGCATGGGTCGCCATGAAAAGGAATTGCGTGGTCGCGAAGGGGACACGACCAATAACCGCATGGAAATGACCGCCGTGATCCGTGCGCTGGAGGCTCTGAAAGAACCCTGCGAGATTGCGCTCTATTCAGACAGCAAATATGTGATCGATGGGATCACCAAATGGGTCCACGGATGGAAGAAACGCGGCTGGGTCAATGCCGCCAAAAAGCCCGTGGCCAATGCCGATTTATGGCATGATCTGATCGAACAGGCCGCGCGGCATAAGATCAGCTGGAACTGGGTGCGCGGGCATAATGGCCATGAGGAAAACGAGCGCGTTGACCAGATTGCCAGTGACGAGGCAGATGCCGCCGCGCGCGCCAAAACGGGCGAGGCCTGAAGGCTCACCCATTTCAGCAACCATCGCTTTTCAATGATCAGTAATTGTCGACCACTTCGGCATCGGGGCCGTTTTTCAGCACCGATGCAATGGCATTTTTGGCGCTGGCTTTGGAACTGTAACCTTCAGTCCACCAGATCGTTTCCGAATTATAGATGAAGTAGGCGACGAATTCGCCCTTCTTGTTCTTACGGATCTCGAAACGGTGGGCCATGGCACTTCTCCTTGGTGGTAAATTTCGACTTGCCGGTTACTTTATCGCCGCAATTTCAAAAATCTAGGCCGCACATTAAATTGTCTAGCCCCTATTCAAAGCGGGCAGGTGAATAGGCTTCGCGCGGGATATCACGTGTCATGTCGTCGGCATCACGATCCAACAGAATTTGCGCAGCCAGCCGCGCTGCCGCGGGCGATGTCTGGATGCCATAGCCGCCCTGGCCGGCAAACCAGAAGAAACGCGGGATATGCGGGTCAAAACCATATACGGGCAGTCGGTCGGGCGCGAAGCTGCGCAACCCCGCCCATTTGCGTTCCACCGCCTGCACTTGCCAATCCGTGGTATGCTGCAGCCGATCAATCGCCAGCGCCACATCCAGTTCTTCCGGCGCTGCATCAACAGGATCGCTGGGCGTTTCATCATGCGGGCTGAGCCACAGCCGCCCATTTTCCGGCTTGAAATAGTAGCTGCCTGATATGTCGAGGCACAGTGGCAGGTCGGCAGGGGGCTCTGGCGCCACGCGCAATTGCACAACTGTGCGGCGATAGGGCTGGATACCCAGCGGTCTGGCACCCGCCATCTGCCCCAACTGATCCGCCCAAGCACCTGCCGCATTGACGATGGTGCCCGCCTGAAATTCGCGACCATCAGCCAGCGTGATGTTCCAGACGGCCTCCGCACCGATCCGGGCCACACGCGCACGGCACAGCAATTCCACGCCTGCCTGTTTCGCCTGTTTGAGATAATGCGCATGCAGCCCAGCCACATCGATATCGGCACAACGTGGCTGGCGTATTGCCCGGTCCCAATCAGGCTTCAACCCCGGAACGATCTGCTCCACCTGACCTCGCCCGATCTGTTCAAATGTTGCACCGCTATCCCCGAACCGCTGAAAGAATTGGTCAATCGCGCCCTGATCCTGTTCACGCGCGAGATAGAGTGCACCTCGCTCGCTCAAGAAACCATGGTCGCGCAGATAAGGCCCTGATGCTCTAGTAAGCGGCACGATTTCCGGCCCACCATAACACTCTTCCCAAAAGGCGGCAGATCGCCCGGTGGAATGGTAACCGGGAAAATCCTCTCCCTCCAGAATGACCACGCGCGCTGCATCGCCGATTTCCGCAGCGATGCTGGCCCCGGCGATACCAGCGCCGACGATTGCAATGTCAAAGAATGTTGTCACTGGCTGCGCACAACCCCGTCAAGAAATTCCATCGTTGCGGCCATGGCGCGATCACGCACTTCGTCTTCCTCTCGCAGGATTTCGTGATGCGCTTCTTTTCCGAACCGCACCATCCTTGCATGGGGCAGGCGACGCGCTGCTTCCTCTATGGCAGAGATGGACACCAACTTGTCATTCGATGTGCCGAGAAGCAGCACCGGGATAGCCACACGCTCAAGACGCTTGCCGGCAAAGATACCGCGCATAGAGGCGTATGCATGCTCGACCCAACCCCAGCTGCCCGGCCCCATTACCAGTTCGGGCCGCTTTTCGCGCCAGAATATCTCATCGGAATATCGCTCGTCACTGTGAGTCAGCAATCCCTGCCGTGCGGCTGGTAATTGCCCCGGCTTCTCGCTCCATTTCCAGGCCGGACGCTTGCGGTCACCCACCAGGCACATCAGCTGGGCCGCTGCTTGCCCCAACCAATTGGGCAATGGCCCGACAAAGCCAAGCATGGGTGCAGAAAGGATCAAGGCGTCAGGATCGACCACCCCATCCAGCACTCCGCGCAGCACCAGATGGCCACCCATGGAATGGCCCGCAAGCACATGTGGGCCAGGTGTCTTTGCCTTCCAGTCTTGCCAGAATGCAGCAAGATCTGCGATCCAATCCGCAAAATCCCTGATATGGCCGGTAACCCCGTCAATGCCCAAACGGCCTGATCCGGCCTGCCCGCGCCAATCGGCTGCCGTCACCAGCCAGCCGGCACGGTGCCATTCTTCCAGCGTTTCGAGATATTTTTCGTAATTGTCCCCACGCCCCGGAAAAAACAAAATGGAACCGCGCGGTGCTTCATCGCCCGTCGGGACCATACCCGGCCAGTCAATCCGGCGTAGCATCTGCCCGTCTGCTGCCTGCCATTGGCTTTCCCGCGCATCGCCGGGAATGGCACGGCGGATATCAAGGTTATCGGCCACCCTGCTCATGTCCCTAATACCGTACCTCTGCTGTTGGTTACTTTTTGGTAAGCCATAGTCTGTAGCACGACCACCAAAGGGGGACCTTTGGGGGCCATAATGCTTAGTCAATATCTTCACTACGGACTGCTTGCCGTCTTGGCAATCGCACTGCTGTTCGCAGCTTTCACCGATCTGCGCCAGCGCATGATCTATAATTGGCTGAATGCAGGTATCGCGCTGGCGGCACCTTTATTCTGGTGGTCCAATGGGCTGGATTTGTGGCCGGGTGTTGCCATCCAGCTGGGCGTGGCCGTGGCTGCCTTTGCTGTTTTTGCCGGGCTGTTTGCCCTGCGCATGATGGGCGGTGGCGATGTCAAATTGCTGACTGCAATCGCGCTGTGGATCGAACCCGGCTGGTTTCTGAAAATGCTGATCGTCATGGCACTGGCCGGCGGCCTGCTGACCATTGTCATGGGCGTGTGGCACGTGATGCGTCGCCAGCGCCAAAGGCTGGCTGTGCCCTATGGCGTTGCCATCGCAATTGCCGGGCTTTGGGTGCTTGGCACGCATTACATTCCCGCCGCCCAACAAGGGATCGGCGCGGGATGAACCCGATTTTAACCAATTCAGACTTAAAGACGACAACCATACCTGCCCGAACATTCTGACGGGCCGAACGAGGGGGCTAGATTAGCCATGGATAGGAAGAAGCTGGTTTTGCTGCTGGGTGCGCTGGTCATCGCGATCGGCACCGCATTTGCAGCACGTAGCATGTTTGCCGGTGCATCTGCACCCCAGGCGGAAGCTGTTGAAGCTGCGCCGAAGGGTCCGAAAGTATTGGTGGCGCAACGCGCGCTGCCCACTGGCACCATCATTACCGCTGATGCATTGTCGTTCCAGCCCTGGCCGGAAGAACTGGTGCAGGATGCATATTTCATCGATGGTGAAGCAGACATCAATCAGCTGATGGGAACGGTGGTTCGCCATCCGGTTACCGCAGGTGAGCCGGTAACGCAGGGTTCGCTTGTCAGCCCTGGCGATCGCGGCTTCCTTGCTGCGGCACTTGGCCCGGGCATGCGCGCCGTGACAGTGCCGGTTTCGGCCAAGACAGGTGTTGCAGGCTTTGTTTTCCCTGGTGACCGTGTCGACCTGGTTCTGACCCAGTCCGTGAAGGGCGAAGACGGCCAGCCGCTGAAGGCTGCTGAAACTGTCCTGCGTAATCTGCGCGTGCTGGCAACCGACCAGACGACGGAACAGATCACCAATGAAAAGGGCAAGACCGTGGTTCGTGCCTTCCGTACGGTGACATTGGAAGTGACGCCGAAGATCGCGGAAAAGGTTGCCGTCGCCCAGACTATCGGCACGCTCAGCCTGGCACTGCGTTCGCTGGCTGACAATCAGCTGGAACTCGACCGTGCGATAGCTTCGGGCGAACTGGTTGTCCCTGACAACGCCACGCCTGAAGAAGAAGAAGAACTGCTGCGTGCAGTGACCAACCGCCCCAATGACAAGGGCACCACCTATTCCACGGGTGGCGATGTCTCGCGCTTCCAACGCACCTCCATGCCGCCAATGCAGCGCGGCTCGCGCGCTCCGGCACCGGCCATGGGTGTTGCTGGAACATCTACCTATTACGGGCCGACAGTTCGTGTGACCCGCGGCAAGGCAACCAGTGAAGTGCCGGTTGGTTCAGGCGCTGGCCGCATTGTTGGTGCGCAGGCTGCCGGGATGAAAGACGCTGGCCGTACCGTTCCGGTCGCTGGCGCCGCTCTGGTGCACTGAGGGGGCAGATGATGACGAACAAGCACACAACATTCGCTGCCGATCCGGCAAATGCCATCACAATGAGGGGCAATATGATGAAACGCCGCCTGACCGCCAAAGTGCTGCTGGCCAGCCTGGCCCTGGCACCGATTGCTGCCATGCCAGTCAACACAGCCACTGCGCAGTCGGTTGCCAGCCCGACCAAGGAAATCGTGATTTCCATCGGTCGCGGTGAACTGGTCACCGTTCCTGGTGCCATGGCCGATGTTTTCGTGGCCAATGATTCGGTTGCCGATGTGCAGGTGAAATCACAGCGCCAGCTTTATGTGTTCGGCAAATCGGGTGGTGAAACCACCATCTATGCCAGCAATTCAGCAGGCGATGTGATCTGGTCGGCCAATATCCGCGTCGGCTCCAACCTGGACAGCATCGACCAGATGCTGGGCCTCGCCATGCCTGAAGCCAAGATTGCGGTTGCCACCATGGGCACCAACACCGTGCTGCTGACAGGTACGGTTGCCGCCCCCGAAGACGCTGCCGAGGCGGAACGCCTGGTGCAGGCCTTTGTTGGTGACAGCACAAATGTGATCAGCCGGTTGAAAATGGCAACACCGCTGCAGGTAAACCTGCAGGTCCGCTTTGCTGAAGTCAGCCGTTCGCTGGTGCGCACGCTAGGTTCCAACCTTAACACTTATGATGGTACGGATGGCTTCAAATTCGGCGTTGCCACTGGTCGCGCTGGCTTCTTGCCGCAGTGGAGCATTGGTGGTGGCGTATTCACAGGTGGAACAGAAGCTTCTGCAGGCGCATCCCTGGTAACACAGAATTCGCCCGGCTCGACCATTTCGGGCTTTGGCAAATTCCTGGGCCTGGATCTGGCCGGTGCGCTTGACCTTGCTGAACGCAACGGTCTGCTGACCACGCTGGCACAGCCCAATCTGACTGCGCTTTCGGGTGAAACTGCCGACTTCCTGGCCGGTGGCGAATTCCCGATACCGATCAGCCAGGGTCTGGGATCAACCGCGATCCAATATCGTAAATTTGGCGTAAGCTTGGCTTATACACCCACAGTTCTGGCCAATGGCCGGATTTCGATCCGCGTGCGTCCTGAAGTGTCGGAATTGTCCAGCCAGGGTGCTGTGACGCTGAACGGCTTTTCTGTCCCGTCGCTGACGATCCGCCGTGCGGAAACGACGGTGGAACTGGGTTCCGGCCAGAGCTTCATGATCGCTGGCCTGATGAGCACGAATTCCCAGAACACGATCGACAAGGCACCGGGTATCGGTGACGTGCCGATCCTGGGGAATCTGTTCCGTTCACGCAATTTCCAGCGTGGCGAAACCGAACTGGTGATCGTGGTCACGCCTTATCTGGTGAAGCCCGTCAACGCGGCTGACATCAAGCTGCCGACTGACGGATACCGTGCCGCCACCGAATTGCAGAGCCTGCTGGGCTTCCGCGAAAACAATGGCGAAAGCGGTGCAGTCCGCCCTGGCCCCACGGCCGTGGACAAGGATGGCACTCCACCTGCGGTTAGCGCGGTGGAACCTGGTGCAATAGCGCCCGGTGCGTCTGGCACGCCGCGGCAGGCCAGCGAAGGACGTGGCAAGAAAGAACGCCGCGCCGATGCAGCCAAGCCCGGCTTCAGCTTTTAATCGAGGAAGGTGAGTACAATGCCCATTGCAAAACACAGCAAGATCGCAGGCGCTCTCGCCCTCTCGCTCGGCCTGGTGCTGGGTGGTTGCGGCGGAATGCCCAGCGGAAACACCAGCCTTTACAGTGTAAAGCAGCCGGTGGTCGAACGCACCAATTACAGCTTTGATGTTCGCACCGGCTATGAAGGTCTGGATGTAAGCGAACAGCAACGTCTGGCCGGTTGGTTCGAAAGCATGGACCTGGGTTATGGTGATCGCGTGTCGATTGACGATCCCATGTCCAGCGATGCCACCCGCGAAGCAGTATCCAAACTGGCAGGCCGTCATGGTGTGCTGATTGAAGAAACAGCGCCGGTTACATCCGGTCATGTACAGCCCGGCTATGCCCGTGTGGTGCTGACCCGTTCGACCGCTTCGGTGCCGGGCTGCCCCGACTGGTCGGCCAAATCGGATGCCAATTTCAACAATGCAGCATCGCCTAATTACGGCTGCGCAACCAACAGCAATCTGGCTGCGATGGTCGCCAATCCGCAAGACCTGATCGAAGGGCAGAAGGGCACGGGCGAAACCGTGATCATGAGCTCTACGAAAGCGATCGACAGCTATCGCGAACAGGCTCCGACCGGCAAGGCCGCCCTAACTGAAACATCGACCCAAGGGAAGGACTGAGGCATGAACGCTCCGTGGAAATCCGGAATGCCGGGCAATCGCGACACTTTCGCTGCCTATATCTGCGACGATGCCGCGCTGGACGTTCTGCGCCCGGTCATCATCGAAATGGGCTGGCAGCCTGAAAAGTGCAACAAGGGCGGTCTGCGTAACGCTGTCCAGTCCCTGTCCGTTTCGGCCAGCCCGAATATCCTGATGGTCGATTTGTCGGAAAGTGGTGACCCGCTGAATGACATCAACGGCCTTGCCGAAGTCTGCGAACCCGGCACGGTTGTTATCGCCATTGGTCAGGTCAACGACGTACGCCTTTACCGCGACCTGTTGGCCAGCGGCATCCATGATTATCTGCTGAAGCCGCTGTCGGCTGGGCAGGTGCGTGATGCCCTGAACCAGGCACAGGCCGTGTTCACCGCCCCGCGTTCGCAGGACGGCGAAACCGTGAAGCGTCACATCTCGACTGCGGTCGTGGGTACTCGTGGTGGCGTTGGCGCCTCCACTCTCGCCACTTCACTGTCCTGGTTGTTCAGCGAACAGCACAAGGCACCGACCGCGCTGCTGGATCTGGATGTGCATTTCGGCACCGGTGCCCTGGCGCTGGATCTGGAACCAGGCCGTGGCTTGACCGATGCAATCGACAACCCAAGCCGTATTGACGGGCTGTTCATCGAACGTGCCATGATCCGTGCCAATGACAATTTATCGCTGCTTTCCGCAGAGGCACCGATCAATCAGCCTCTGATGACCGATGGTGCCGCCTTCGTACAGCTGGAGGAAGAATTCCGCCAGGCGTTCGAAATGACGGTGGTCGATCTGCCACGCAACATGCTGATCAATTTCCCGCATGTACTGGCAGATGTGAATATCGTCTTGCTGGCAACGGAAATGACGCTGGCTTCAGCCCGCGACACGATCCGCATCTTGTCCTGGCTGAAAACCAATGCCGCCCATGCATATCCCATGATCGTGGCAAACAAGGTCCAGAACGGCGTGGCCGAGATCAGCAAAGCGGATTTCGAAGCTTCGATCGAGCGCAAGATCGACTTTGCCATCCCTTACGACTTCAAGGCCGCATGTAATGCAGCCAAGCTGGGCCAGACTTTTGCCGAAGCGAACAAGTCCAGCAAATCGACTGCTGTAATCAAGCAGGTTGCCGAACGCATCCTCGGTGCAAGCGAAGAAGATCTGGCCCAGTCTGTGCCGGAAAAGAAATCGCTGCTGGGCAATTTCGATCTGAAATCGCTGCTGGCGAAGAAGGAAAAACGCGCGGCGGTTGAAGAAACTGTCGAGTAATTTGGGTTTGCTGTCGTCCGGGGCATGTACCCCGACGGCATGTGAACAGGTTGATTGGTAAGGAAAGGCGGGACAATCGCATGGACATTTTCCAGCTCCTGCTGCTGAGCGGCGGTGTCATGGCATTGATGGTGGTGGGCTATGTGCTGGTCACAGGCAAATCAGCATCGAAAGAAAGCCATCGCCGTTTGCAGGCGGTGCGTTACCGCCATTCCGAAAGCACCGACACCAAGGTTGAATCGCAACTGAAAAAGGCGATCGCGGCGCGCAAGCCAAAGGCGCATAAGGTCGCCGGTTCAGGCTCGCGGCTAGAGGCACTGGAAATGCGTCTTGACCGTACGGGCAAGAAATGGACCCTGTCGCAATATCTCTATGCCTCGCTGGGTCTGGCCCTGACTGTGGCGGTGATTGTCTATCTGCGAAGCGGTGCCTTCCTGCTGTCGCTGGGTGTTGGCCTGGTCGTTGGCGCGGGCCTGCCGCATATGGTGGTGAAATTCTTCATCAACAAACGCACGAATACCTTCATCACCAAATTCCCCGACGGGATCGAATTGCTGGTGCGCGGCCTGCGTTCAGGCCTTCCGGTTACCGAGACACTGGCAGTTGTGGCCACAGAAATTCCGGGGCCTGTGGGCGAGGAATTCAAGGGTATTGTCGAACGCATCAAGATCGGCCGCACGATGGAAGATTCGCTGCAGGAAACAGCCGATCGTCTGGGAATTCCAGAATTCAACTTCTTTTGCATCACGCTGGCTATCCAGCGCGAGACGGGTGGTAACTTGGCCGAAACACTGTCCAACCTGTCTGACGTGTTGCGTAAGCGTGCTCAGATGAAGCTGAAGATTCGTGCGATGAGCTCTGAATCCAAAGCTTCTGCATATATTGTCGGTTCGCTGCCCTTCATCGTGTTCATCATGATCTGGTGGATCAATCCGTCCTACCTGGGTGGCTTCTTCACCGATGACCGTCTGATTGTGGCTGGTCTGGGTGGCATGGTCTGGATGTCAATCGGTGGTTTCATCATGGCCAAAATGGTCAGCTTCGAGATCTGAGTGAGGATAATAAGATCATGCTGAATCAACCATCCGGCCCCACGCTCCTTGGCTTCGACGTTATCCTCGTCGGGACACTGTTGGCAGGTATCGCTGCCTTTGCGGTGCTGATGGCAATCTATGCCGCAGTGACCGTGAAGGATCCGATGGCCAAGCGCGTCAAATCATTGAATGACCGGCGCGAGGAACTGAAGGCAGGCATTATCAAATCGTCTGCCAAAAAACGCACCAGCCTGGTCCGCAAGACGGATTCGACCGATAGGGTGAAACAGAAACTGGAGGGCATGAAAGTCCTTCAGCAAAGCCAGATCCTGGATATCCAGCAGAAGCTGGCCCATGCCGGTATTCGGAACAAGGAACTGGCTGTCTATGTGATTGCGGCACGGATCATCCTGCCGTTGGTCCTCGGCATCACTGGCTTTGTGATGATCTATATGCTCAACTACTTCCCTGATTGGGGTGGTATGAAGCGCGTGGGCGCCATGGGCTTCCTGCTGTTTGGCGGGTACAAGGGGCCTGAAATCTACCTCAAGAACATTGCCAGCAAGCGGACAAATGAAATCCGTAAGGGTCTGCCCGACGCGCTCGACCTTCTGGTTATCTGCGCAGAGGCCGGTTTGACGGTAGACGCTGCCTTCAACCGCGTCGCGAAGGAACTGGGCCGCGCCTATCCAGAACTGGGTGAAGAATTCACCCTGACCGCGATCGAGCTGTCCTTCCTCAACGAACGCAAGATGGCTTTCACCAACCTTGCTTATCGCGTTGACCTGGAATCGGTACGCGGTGTGGTTACAACCATGATCCAGACCGAACGTTACGGTACCCCGCTGGCATCTGCCCTGCGCGTGCTTTCGGCTGAATTCCGTAACGAACGCATGATGCGCGCTGAAGAGAAGGCAGCACGCCTTCCCGCCATCATGACGGTGCCGCTGATCTGCTTCATTCTTCCGGTGCTGTTTATCGTGATCCTGGGGCCTGCGGCCTGTTCGATCGCCGATGCCTTTATCAAGCACTAAGAAGGCGCGGTAAGGCAATCAAACTCAACGGCGGAGGCCCGCTGCGCGAAATTACCGTGCAGTGGGCCTCAACGATTCTGCGCTATTGAACAACCGCCGCAGAAGATAAGTCAACTGATCGCATTCCGCCTGCGTCAGAACGGAATAAATCTCGTCCTCAATGCTCTTGGCAAATGGCATGACTTCATTATGCATTTCCCAACCATCCGCAGTCAGTTCCAGCATATGTGACCGGCCATCCTTGGTGTTGGGATGCCGCACCACCAGGCCACGATCTTCCAGAACCTTGCATGCGCGATTGACCGCAACCTTATCCATCATGGTCACATCGGTTAGTTCACGTTGCGTTGTTGGCCCGCGATCGCCCAGCACGGCCATAACGCGCCATTCGGTAATCTTCAGCCCAAAGCGCGCGCGATATCGGTCAGCGATCGCGCTGCTCACTTCATTTGAAGTAACTGAAAGCTGGTAAGGCGGAAAATCCGCCAACCTCCCCAATGACGCTTTTTGCCCGTTCATGGCGGCAGTTACTAATGAAACTTTGGTATAAGGCAAGCTCTACGCCAATCATCTGACGCCTGTTTGCGCGGATTTTGACAAGAATTTCCATAGGGCGGCCAACCCAAAGTATCAGATTTCCGTAGCGTCAACCAATAGATCAGCGAGACAACAGGCGGATCACCCTGATCAGACTGCACGCACGCCAATGTCAGTAGCAGCCGTTCGCGCATGAAATTTCATTGCAGCGAGACCCATTTTCTCAATCAATCCAGTAAGTGATGGCAGGTGAGATAATTTCTCATCATACTCCCAGTGAATGGGCCCATTTACCCAGCTTATGGCGCTCTCTCCAGACAGGTTCCCGAGCCCATTGAAGCGGTTACATTTGTCACCAAATATCTGAAATGCTGATATTTTCCTGCAACATCCCCCGCAGGTTTCCCTTACGTAAAACACTGACGTTGTGCAGAAATTCTTCATTTCGCTGGGTGTTGCATCATTGTTACATTATCGAGGTAATTTCATTCGTGACTACCCGACGCGCTTCCCTTGCCCCCCGTCAGGGGCGTAGCACGCTTCCAGGACTGGCACGTCCTGTGGAGAGAGAAACAGTTTAAATATTGTTCGTTTCCATATCTGGCGATGCGAAGTCTGTTCTCAATGCAGCGCCTCAGGGAGCTGCTGAAACAATGAGGTATAACCACATGAAGAAACTGACGAGCCTGAAGGTTGGCGCAGCGCCAATCGCATTAGGTATCGCAATGCTGGCAACGCCAGCATTGGCGCAGGATGAAACCGTCCTGAGCGAAGGTGATGCAGCCGAAACCGGCGGCACTGCCATCATCGTAACCGGTTCGCGTATTGCGCGCCCTGAACTGAGTTCACCGGTTCCTGTGAACATCGTCGGCACGGAAGATATCAAGCTGCAGGGCACGACCCGCATCGAAGATGTTCTGAACTCCTTGCCTTCTGTTGCAGCAAGCCAGGCATCTTCACTTGCCAACGGCGCTGACGGTACTGCGACTGTCGACCTTCGCGGCCTTGGTTCCAACCGTACGCTGGCGCTGATCAACGGCCGCCGCATCGTACCGGGCGATCCGGGCAACTCCAGCGGTTCGGCAGCTGACATCAACATCATCCCGGCTGCCATGCTGAAGCGCGTTGAAGTGCTGACCGGCGGCGCCTCTATGGTGTATGGTGCAGACGCTGTTGCCGGCGTTGTAAACTTCATCATCGATGATGAATTCGAAGGCTTCCGCATTGATGCCAATTATGGCTTCTACCAGCACGACAACAACAACAAGTTCATCCGTCCGTTCCTGGACGCGCGTAACTTCCCTTATCCTGATGGCAGCACTGCGGATGGCGGCTCTTTTGACGCTACCGTGGCTTTCGGTTCGAAGTTCGATGATGATCGCGGCCACTTCATGATCTATGGCGGTTATCGCAAGATCAAGCCAGTCACCCAGGCTGAACGCGATTACAGCTCCTGCGTCATCCAGAATACGCGTAGCGGTGCCAACCAGTGCGGTGGTTCTGCCACTACGCCGAACGGCAACGTTCTGGTGTTTGACAGTGATGTAACGTCCGGCACGTCAACATTCTACACATTCGCCCCGAATGGTGGGTTTGACAACACGCTGGGCTTCTTCAACTTTGCGCCGTTCAACTATTACCAGCGCAATGATGAACGTTTCACCGCCGGCGCTTTCGTAAATTACGAAATCAATGAGTCGATCCGTCCGTACATGGAATTCCAGTTCATGGACGACAAGACGACAGCCCAGATCGCACCGTCAGGTGACTTCGGTAACACGCTGTCGATCAACTGCGACAACCCGCTGATGTCTGATGCGCAGCGCGCAGTGATCTGCGATACCGACAACCTGATCAACGGCTTTATCGGCACCTTCCCGACTGCAACGACTGCTGGTTACAACCCGAATCCGGGCGCCCCAGTAATCGACTTTGCTGACGGCCAGGGTGGCACATATAACCAGGCTTATTTCCTGCTGCTTCGCCGCAACCTGGAAGGCGGCCCGCGTCGTGCACAGCTGGGTCATACATCGTTCCGCACCGTGATTGGTGCCGATGGCGATCTGTCCGATGCCTGGAGCTATGACGCATATTACCAATATGGTAAGGTAACCTACTCGCAGGTTTATGAGAACGAGTTCTCTGTAGCTCGCCTGACCAATGCTCTTGATGCGGTTATCGATAACCGTGCAGGCAGCGCAACCCAAGGCCAGGTGGTCTGCCGTTCGGTCATCACCGGTGTTGACCCGAACTGCGTACCTTACAATGTGTTCGCAGGTGAAGGCGGCGCCAGCCGGGAAGCCATCGCATATCTTGATGCTGTCGGCTTCCAGAATGGTGAAACCACCGAACAGGTGGCCAACGTATCGTTCACGGGTGACCTGACCGATTATGGCTTGAAGTTCCCCTGGGCTGACAACGGTATCGTTGTGAACTTCGGCGCTGAATGGCGTAAGGAAACACTGGAACTGCGCACCGACCAGGCTTTCCAGACTGGTGACCTGACCGGCCAGGGCGGCGCTACACTGCCGCTGTCGGGTGGCTTCGATGTTCTAGAATTCTTCGCAGAAACGCAGATTCCGGTTGTCGAGGACGGTTTCGTTGATCTGTTCGCAATCAGCGCCGGTTATCGTCGTTCGCATTATGAAACGACTGCGAATAACAGCTACAACACCGATACCTACAAGCTCGGTGCTGAGCTGGCACCGATCCGCGATATCCGTGCACGTGTGATGTACAACCGGGCTGTTCGTGCACCGAACATCCAGGAATTGTTCAGCACGCCAGCTGTCGGTTTGTCTGGATCGAATGATCCGTGCGCAGGCTTTGCAATCTCGGCAACCGATTACGGCTGTCTGGCGCAGGGTCTGTCTGTCGGCCAGACAGTTACCGGCAACCCCGCCGGCCAGTATAACGGTCTGCTGGGCGGCAACCCCGACCTGCAGCCCGAAAAGGCCACCACCTGGACTGCCGGTGTGGTACTGCAGCCCAGCTTCATCCCGCGCCTGTCGCTGACGATCGACTATTTCAACATTGAAGTCGACAATGCGATCCGTTCTTTCGGGCCCGACACGATCCTGGATGATTGTGTGGACAATTCGACTGCAACCAGCACACGCGATTCTTGCGCACTGATCAATCGTGATCCGGCCGGTTCGCTGTGGTTGACGCCGAATGGCTACACACTCGATCTGCCGACCAATGTTGGCCGCCTGGAAACTGCCGGTTGGGAAATCTCAGGCAGCTACTCCATGCCTGTCAGCTTCGGCATGATCAGCCTGCAGATGAACGGCACTTATCTCGACAAATACGTCGTCGATAATGGCCTGGCCCCTGCATATGATTGCGCTGGCCTGTATGGCGCAACCTGCAGCATCGGCGGCGTAACGGATGCGGGTGCCCCGCTGCCGAAATGGCGCCACAAGGCACGCCTGACGCTGCGCACCAACTCGGGAATCAGCTTCTCAACCCAGTGGCGTCACGTTGGTGGTGTGGATGCTGACTCCGGCACGACTTTCGGCCCGGGCAGCACAATCGGTGCATTTAACTACATCGATACCGCATTGTCCTTCGACGTGGGTGAAAGCTACAACTTCCGCCTGGGCGTGAACAATCTGTTCGACAAGGAACCACCGCTGGTTACCTCGGGCAGTTCGGCCGTTAGTGGCTCTAACCTGTGCCCGACCGGCCCTTGTAACGGCAACACCTATCCTGCGACCTGGGATGCCCTGGGCCGTTACATCTTCGCCGGTGTGACGCTGGACTTCTAAGTCTGTCTCAACGGATATGAAAACTGGGCGGAGGGCTCCCACGTGGGGTCCTCCGCCTTGCTTTTGTGATCTATGAATTTCATACAATCTTCCCCTGCCAACCCCTGCTGCATCCATCGTGTTGGGGGAACAGGAATTGACCGCAAGAATACGGGACCGATCCATGTCCACCACCCAGCTTGAAACTGCAGTTGCCGCCGCCCGCACCGGCGATTTTGCCAATGCACGTCGCATCGCAGAACAGGCCTTGCTTGGCGGACAGGAAGAAAAGGCACCGCTGCATGCATTGCTGGGCATGGTTCTGGCCAGATCAGGCGAATTGAAGGCAGCGGCTGAACAATTGCACCATGCGCATAAGGAAAAGCCGCAAGATATTACGGTTGCCTGCAACCTTATCGCGATCCTTCTAGACTTGGGCCAGGATGACGCAGCCTTGGAAGTGGCCAGCGCTGACCTTGCCAAAGCGGATGATAGCCTGCGGATCGCGCGTTACCGTGGGTTTCTGGCGCAGAAGCTGGAGCAATTCGAAGAAGCTGTTGCCGCCTATCAGCTGATTATCGCGCGGCAACCTGATGATTTTGAATGTCTCAACAATCTGGGCAATGCCCAGGCTGGCATGGGCGATAGTGAAGCAGCGCTGGCCACCCTGCGCCGCGCGGTCGCAATCGACCCGGCAGCCGCACCCACACGCATGAACTTCGTCTCTGCCCTGCTGTCGCTCGATATGGCAGAAGAGGCAGAACAGGAATTGCTGCGTGCAAAAGATGATTTCCCGCAGGATTCACGCCCGCCTTACCAACTCTATGCCCTCTATAAAGGACAGCTGAAACAGGATGAGGCCATCTCTGCGCTGGAGGAGGCCGAACGGCGCGATCCGGATGTGGCGGGCATACAGCTGAAGCTGGCCATTGAATATGGCGTGGTGCGCCGCACGCAGGATGCAGAACGCGCCTATCGCCGTACGATCAAACTCGATCCAAGCGGAACCGATGCCTATCTGGGGCTTGCCATCCAATATGAGCATACCAACAGGGAAGATGAATTTACCGGGTTGATCGATCTTGGTCGTAGCAACCGGCTGGCTGATGGGGCACTCGCCTTTATCGAGGCGCTGGAACTGAGGCGACAAAAACGCTTTGATGAGGGGCTGGATCGGCTGCAAGCTGTTCCTGACGATATGGAACCGATCCGCACTGCGCATATGCGCGCTACCCTGTTGGACAGGCTGGATCGCAGCGATGAAGCATTTGCAGCTTTCGCCCACGCCAATGCCCTGCAACAGAACAGTCCGACCGAACCACTGGAGCGCGCCGCACAATTACGCGATCGCCTGAAAACGGAAATTGCGCTGCTGACACCTGAATGGCGCGATAGCTGGCAACCGGCGAAGGCAAGTGACGCGCACAGCGATCCGGTTTTTCTGGTCGGCTTCCCCCGTTCAGGCACAACTCTGCTAGATACAATATTGATGGGCCACCCAGGCACTGTGGTGATGGAAGAGCAACCACCACTGAACCTGGTGGAAGAGGCTTTGGGAGGGATGACAGCCCTGCCTGATCTCGATGATTCGGCAATCGCCAAAGCCCGCGACCATTATTTTGCTGAAGTTGCGAAGATCCAGCCGTTGGAAGATGGGCAATTGCTGGTCGATAAATCGCCCCTGTTTCTCTATCGCCTGCCGCTAATCCAGCGTTTGTTTCCGCAAGCAAAGATCATTCTGGCCCTACGTCACCCCAATGATGTGGTGTTGAGCTGTTTCATGAGCAATTTCCGCCTCAATTCGGCGATGGCCAATTTCCTGCGTCTGGAAGATGCGGCAGAATTTTACGATCTGTGCTTTACCCACTGGGCAAAGGCGCGCGAATTGTTCGCGCCCGATGTGCATACTGTGGTGTATGAGGAATTGGTCGAAGATGTCGGTGGCGTGGTCCAGCCACTGATCGAATGGTTGGGGCTGGATTGGCATGCCGGAATGCTGGATCATACCACTACCGCAAAATCGCGCGGGTTGATAACAACCGCCAGTTATTCGCAGGTAACAGAACCCATTTATCGACGTGCGTCAGGCCGCTGGTTGCGTTATGCGAACCATCTGCAATCCATTACTCCAAGGCTGAAACCTTGGGCGGAAACCTTCGGATATTCTGATTCTTAACTGCCGTAATATTACCTGAGTCAGCAAACATGTTGCACTAAAGTTACAGTTTTGAATCGATACCCCTTTTCATATTGATTTCAATTGCGATCAAATTTCCCTTGCTACATCATGAACACAGCAGCTGGCGCTCATGCCAGCGTATTTGCTGTAGATGACGTGACCCCCAGCTTTCCCCCAGCTGGGATTAGAGTCTGGCGGTTGTTTTGCGCATAAGCGCGGTTGAAGCAAT
>JADCLP010000020.1 GCA_014983025.1 Erythrobacteraceae bacterium E2-1 Yellow Sea
AGCATTTCGCCAATGCTGCCTAATCCCCCAACTGGGTGACGCCGCGCGGCCGTGCCCCATGTTTGCAACAGAGCCCTGACGGGTCCCCTACTTACGGTCAAAATGCGAGTCAAATCTCCTTCAATCAGCCGTTGGCCAGGCACGATACGTCCGTCAAGAATCCCGGAACATATGTACTGAACAACTGAGTCAGACGAGGATATGGGTTCCGCTTCTCCGGCTTGGTCGGTTCGGTAAACAGTAATGGATGTTTTCCCTTTTTTGGGTCTGGTGACCATTCGAACTTACCTCCATACGACAATGTTTATCCGACGCCTAGCTTACTCCGCGTGCACTTGAAAGCCACTTATGTATTATCAGAAGGTATTTGTTCTTATAGGACAACTTCGCAAGATACAATTCTGTGGTTTGTCGGAATCCTCTGAATCGCGCGACCTTAGAATCTGAATTTTTGTATTTGGTCAAATTTAAAAAAACATACAGGCATGGTGCCACGTGAGCTCTTTTGGTGGGGGCATAACTTTCAACAGTCGGATGCTAGCAGGCCTAGGGCTAGGCAGTTGACAAGCGAAGTCGGGCAGCCACTTTAGCAAACAAACCTGACGCATTGCAGCCGATCAGAACGATGTCACCGTGGTCTCGGCGATAAAATTTTCAGCCAAGAGCGTACTCAACTTCATATTCATTGTTGAGTCGACCCGCCGCAATGGTCGCGCTTGAGCTGTAGCGCCTAATCGACCTATGAAACGATTTGCAATCTAGGGCTAAGAGGCATCACCTTTCGTCTCAGGGCCCAATTTTTCTCTTGACCTGAGTCTAGTTGTAGGACAGAAATGTCGTACAGAGTGATAAAACAATCAATCTAAGCATAGGCGAAGGGGACTATCATGCGAAATCTATATCGTCAGCGGCTGCTGGCCACTTGCTACTTGGCAGCTTTTTCGATGGCCATAACCTCAGGTTCGGCGGCGCTTGCGGAAAATTCACTCGAAAGTGACGAAAGTACCGGGGACACTGGTGTCATCTTGGTTACCGCGCAGCGGCGGGCGGAGAGCGCGCAAAACGTCGGCATTTCGATCACTGCGCTGGGGGGCGCAGAGATTCAAAAGCTTGGCTCGGCGGATGCGCGAGATATTGCCAAATTGGTGCCTGGCGTCATTTTGGATGCCACGTCGGGAGGCTCTTGGAACGCAAACCTCGTAATCCGAGGTATTTCTCAATCTGACTTTTCATCAAATCAAGAATCGCCAAACTCAATCTACATTGATGACGTGTTCCTTAGTTCTCCGAATGCAGCGGCTTTCACCTTCTACGACTTGGAACGAGTTGAGGTTCTTCGTGGCCCGCAGGGCACGCTCTTCGGCCGGGCTTCAAGCGGTGGCCTTATGAATTTCATCTTTGCCAAGCCTACGGACGTCTTAGACGGGTATGCCGAGGCAGGGTATGGTAGCTACAATCAATTCTGGGCGGAAGGTGCCGTTGGCGGACCTATCACGGATGGGGTTCGGGCGCGACTGGCTGGCAGATTTGAAAAGGCAAATGGCTACTACAAAAACGAAGCGCTAGGTGGGAAAGATACATTCGAAAAGGATCTATTCGGAATTCGCGCCCAGGTCGAAGCAGACCTCTCGGAGGATCTAACCGCCCGAGTTTCGATCAGTTATGACAAAAGTCCGAGGCATCGGGAGGGGACTTATACGCCCGAGACTTGGCAGTTGGATGCGCTTGGCCAACCTATCCCCGTACCAGCAAATATTGACGTTTACGGAACTGGTCCTGGCGCTGACTTTGCTGGATATCGTCGGCCTGACAAGGACGTTTGGACAAATCAATTCAATAGTCTTGGCCGCCTCCAAAGTTCGCGCTTTTCACCGACCCTGAATCTCGAATGGACAGTGGGCGACGCGACAGTTACTTCGATAACGAATTATACCAAATTTAAATACGATTATATAGAGGACACTGACGGCGGTCCATTCGACTATACAAACGGTGTGTCGGCGCAAAACTTAGACCAATTCTCACAGGAACTTCGAATTAATGGGGAGGTCGGTGATGTGATTTACACCGGCGGTATATATTTCCTCGATGTGCAGCAGTCTGCCCCGCTTCGCTACGTCGCCCCTGCGCTTGCTGGTACGGACTTTGCGTTCTCAGACATAAACCTTGTAAGGCAAACGTCACAGTCAATCGCCGCCTTTGGGCAGATTGAATACCAAGTTGCCGATGATTTGAAGTTGACTGTGGGCGGGCGTTGGACGCGCGACCGAAAGACGATGAACGAGCAAGTGCTCGTGTATGAACTTGGTGAAGGATACTTTGGAGGTACAGGTTCTACTGTCTACGATCCACCATTGGAAATATTCAATTTTTCTCCAGAAACCGTTGGTGACCTTGCTGTCGCTAAGGCAAACATGTTTTCAGGCAAAATCGCTATTGATTACAAGCCGAGCAGCGATGTGTTGCTTTACGCAAGTGTTTCTCGTGGCGTGAAGGGGCCCGGATTTAATACTAACCTGTCCGGAAATTTGCCAATCGAAGAAACTCCATTCAGGAGCGAGTATCTTTATGCTTACGAACTTGGTTCGAAGCTGCAGCTTTTGGATCGAAAGCTGCAGCTTAATCTGAGTGCCTTCAATTACGACTACCATCGGTTCCAGGGCTACGCCTATAGCGGATTGCAGGGAATCGTAGGAAACTACGACGGGTATTTCCGTGGGGGTGAACTTGAGTTAGCCGTCAGGCCTGGTTCCGGTGTAAATGCGAATCTTGGAGTGGCATATTTGAGAACCAAGCTTCGCGATGTTCCTACGCAATACAATGGAGTGAGGGATCAAGACAGCATCAATGCCCCTAAGTGGACGGTAAATGGCTCGATTTCAAAGACCTTCGAGATAGGTATGAATGATTTGACTATCCAATGGAGTGGCAATTACGTAGATGATCGCTACGCATCGTTGGATAATAATGCGGCAACATATTTGAAGGGTTCGTTTATTCATAATGCTAGAATAAGCTATAATATTGACGCTGCAGATTTAGAGATTGCTGTTTTCGTTAATAATATCAGCGACACAGCTCGGCAAACTTTCGCTTACGACTTGATCTCATCTCAGGGTAATCGAATTGTGAGCTATGATCGTCCGAGATGGTTCGGCGGGTCTATTAGAAAGTCCTTTTAAAGGGGACAAATGAAACCTGGCAATTGGGCGGGTTGGTTCGTTGATCAGTAGATGACTGGCAAAGCGCGGGCTTCATGGAGTTCCGAGAGGTCGCTACTTGTAAATTGGTTCGACGCTCGCGTTAGGCAGGATAAGAATGATCGAAGTTGAAGTTCGTACTGACTGGAGCCGCGCTGAGATCGCAAGCTTATTTGCTCTCTCTCTCCCCGAGTTGCTTTTTCGGGCGGCTTCAGTCCACCGCGAGTTTCATCCGCCAGAGCAGGTTCAGCTGTGCACGCTGCTCTCGATCAAGACCGGAGGGTGCCCGGAGGATTGCGGATATTGCTCGCAATCGGTGAATGCGGATTCCGGCGTTGAGGCGACCAAGCTGATGGAGGTCCAGTCTGTCCTTCAGAAGGCCGCACATGCCAAGGATGCGGGCAGCCAGCGTTTCTGCATGGGAGCGGCGTGGCGCAATCCCAAGGATCGCGACATGCCGGCGATCGTCGAGATCGTGAAAGGTGTGCGGGCGATGGGCATGGAGACCTGCATGACGCTGGGCATGCTTACTCCGAAGCAGGCTGACATGCTCGCCGAGGCAGGTCTGGATTACTACAATCATAACGTCGACACAGGGCCCGAGTATTACGAGCGTGTGATCACGACCCGCAAATACCAGGACCGGCTTGATACGATACGGAACCTGCGTGATGCGGGGATCAACGTCTGTTCGGGCGGGATCGTGGGTATGGGCGAAACGCGAGCCGATCGTGTGGGCTTTGTCCACACGCTCGCAACGCTTGAGCGGCATCCAGAAAGCGTGCCGGTCAATGCGCTGGTGCCGATCAAGGGCACAGTGTTGGGCGATATGCTGGCGGACACGCCGCTTGCCAGGATCGACGATATCGAATTCGTGCGCACTGTAGCGGTTGCACGCATCTGTATGCCGATGAGTATGGTGCGCCTCTCTGCCGGACGCGAAAGTATGAGTGAGGCAACACAGGCATTGTGCTTCCTGGCCGGCGCAAATTCGATTTTCACCGGCGACAAGCTGCTCACTGCGCCTAATGCAGGTGACGACAGCGACGCTGCGCTTTTTGCCAAACTGGGACTGACCGCGCTTGCACAGGAAGAACCGATGCGGGTGTGCAAGACGATAGAGGCTGTTGAATAATGTTCAAGAAATCCTCATCGTCAATCGTGGCGAAATCGCCTGCTGCGTCATCAAGGGGGCTCGCCGGATGGGTATCCAGACCGTGGCGGTCTATTCCGATGTTGATGCGCACGCAGGCCATTCGCTCGCCCTTTGAGGCCGGCTAGAGGCCACATTTGACTGATTCATTGCAATCCGCAGGATACCAAATTGTAGGACGTGCTTGCGCACATCATTGAAGACAGATATAACGAGAACTAGCAGAGAAGCGATTCTCAGAGCGTGCAGACAAATTCTGCCGGAAGGTAAGGAGCAAGAATGATGAACAAGTTCCGACATAGACTAATGGCAGGGGCTCTGTTGCAAAGATTGGCGGCAGTCAGAGGTAGGCTGTCGCTCTGCGCCGATCAGGCGGCTGCTGCGAAATGG
>JADCLP010000021.1 GCA_014983025.1 Erythrobacteraceae bacterium E2-1 Yellow Sea
AAATCGTTCATCGCAACTGACCTTGACAGTACATGAGCCCAATCTTGGAAACCGTGTCAGAGTTTGCAACAGAGCCCTTCATCGGGACAACGCCGGGCACGGTGTTTATCCGTCAGCCAATGATCCGTTATACCACGAAAGGCGGATTGTCTTTCGCGGTTGAAAATCCCGAATCGACCATCACCACCTCAACCGGTGGGCGGCTGGTTCCGGGCGATGATGGCCTGCCCGACATCGTGGCGCGCTATGATTTAAAATCAGGGCGAAACTCCTTCTCTATCGCAGCAATCGGTCGCCAGCTGAAAGTCACCAATGATGATTTCGGCCTGGGATCGGACAGTACGCTGGGGTACGGCGTGTCGCTGGCTGGTACTATTGGCATAGGCGCGAAAGATGATTTCCGCTTCATGTTCAATGCCGGTGAAGGCCTTGGTCGTTATATCGGGCTCAACATTGTAAACGGTGCCGCGATCGATCCGGTCACGGGTAAGCTGGATGCAATCGCCAGCTATTCCGGCTTTGGCGCTTATCGCCACGTGTGGAGCCCGAAGCTGCGCTCAACCATTGCAGGCAGCTATTTCAAAGCTGATAATCCGGTTCTGCTGACGGGCGGCACGCCCACCGATACGGTGTGGAATGCGTTGGCCAACATCATCTATTCCCCGGTGCCGAAGCTCGATTTCGGGCTGGAATATATGTACGCTGAACGTGAAATTGAATCAGGCGCGAGCGGCAATCTGCAGAAGCTGCAAGTGTCTGCCAAATACAGCTTCTGATCGTTCAGGGGCCATTATTGCGAGTGATCGGGCGGTCCCATATGGGCCGCCCGTATCTGTGAGAGGGAAGTGGAGGAATTATGTCATTTGCAGATGTCGCCGCGCAGGCAGGGGCTGATCCCGAAGCTTTCTGGCTGGAGGCTGCAAAGGGGCTGGATTGGGCAAAATTCCCCACCACGCCGCATGATGGCGGCAGCGATACATGGTTTCCCGATGGGGAACTCAACACATGCTATAATGCGGTGGATCGCCATGTGGCCGCGGGCCGGGGCGATGCGACCGCATTGATTTATGAAAGCCCGATCACCGGGCGCGCCGCCACATACAGCTTTGCCGAATTGCAGGATCACGTGGCGCGCACTGCGGGCATGATTGCGGCGCGCGGCGTTGCCAAAGGTGATCGCGTCATTATCTATATGCCCATGGTGCCAGAGGCTGTATTTGCCATGCTGGCCTGTGCGCGGCTGGGGGCGGTACATTCGGTGGTGTTTGGTGGTTTTGCCGCGCCTGAACTGGCCAAACGGATTGATGATTGCCAGCCCAGCCTGGTATTGAGCGCATCCTGTGGTTTCGAACCGGGGCGTACCATCGCCTATAAGCCGTTGCTCGATCACGCCTTGGAACTGGCTGCACACAAACCCGCAGGCGGCGCGATCATTTTCCAGCGTGAAGAGCTGGCAGCAGACCTTATGGCAGGGCGCGATCTGGATTGGGCCAGCGCCTATGAAGCGGCGCAGCCTGTTGATTGCGTCAATGTCGCTTCCGCCGATCCGCTCTATATTCTCTACACTTCCGGCACCACTGGCACGCCCAAGGGTGTGGTGCGCGACAATGGCGGCCATGCCACCGTATTGCACTGGTCGATGAGCACGATCTACGGGATGGAAACCGGCGAAACCTATTGGGCGGCGTCTGACATCGGCTGGGTCGTGGGGCATAGCTATATTGTCTATGGCCCGTTGCTGAAAGGATGCGCCACCCTGCTGTTCGAAGGCAAGCCCATCGGCACGCCTGATGCGGGGATTTTCTGGAATTTGATCGGCCGGCATCAGGTGAAAGTGCTGTTCACCGCACCCACTGCGATTCGTGCGATCCGCCGGGCAGACCCCGATGGTGCATTTATCGACCAGGCTTCGCTGTCATCACTCACCGCACTGTTTCTTGCAGGTGAGCGCGCTGATCCCGACACCCTGTTGTGGATCGCAGGCAAGCTGGATCGGCCGGTGATTGACCATTGGTGGCAGACAGAGCTGGGGTGGCCCGCCATCGCCACCTGCTTTGGTTTGGGCGAGACTGAAATTCGTGTGGGCAGCGCAGGCCATGCCGTGCCCGGTTATCGCTTCAATGTGAAGAATGATGTGGGCGATGATGTGCCTGCAGGCACCGTGGGCAATCTGCTGATTGAACAGCCTTTGCCACCGGGGGCCTTCCGCAGCTTGTGGAACAATCCGGAACGCTTCCAGGCTGGTTTCGTCGACTTCCCCGGCCATTACACCACAGGCGATGCGGGCATGATCGATGCAGATGGCTTCATTCATATCATGGGCCGCACCGATGACATCATCAACGTTGCGGGGCACCGCTTGTCGACCGGGCAGATGGAAGAGGTAGTCGCCAACCATCCCAAAGTCGTGGAATGCGCTGTTGTAGGTGCAGCGGATGAGCTGAAGGGAGAAATGCCCGTGGGCTTTGCGGTCACGCGTCCGGGAACAGAGGATCTGGATGCTGTCTTGCAGGAACTGAAGGTTTCTATCCGCAGTGATATCGGACCCATTGCCAGCCCGCGCACTATCTATTTCGTCGATGGCCTGCCCAAGACGCGATCAGGCAAGATATTACGTAATCTGCTGCGTGACATTCTGAATGGGGCAGACATTGTTGTGCCGCAAACGATTGAGGATGCCAGTGTGATCAGCGTGATCGAGCAGGTGGTGAAGGGCTGATTATCACAGAATGTTCTGAATCGGCTGAGCAATAGTAGATTACACTGCTCGTTCATTACTTTCTTATCAAATCGGGTAATGTCCTGGCTGCGTCTCAAACGTAATCCAGCGCGCTTCATCAGATGGATCGGCCAATGTCTGGCAATATATGCGATGTGATTGTTCTGTGTTTTTCGAATTTTCGAGTGGTGCCAGAACAGGTGCGTAAAAGCCTGCGATAACGTCTGCTAAACCTGCATCAGGGCGCAGTTGAAGGCGATCGAATGCAGCATGTTGTGCGCGATTGATCGGCTCGAAATGAAGTTCGAATACCTCGGCGAAAAGTTGGCGCTTGTCTGGCCAATTGCGGCTGAAAGCGGCGATGCTCGTGCCTGCCCGTGCTGCAATTGCGCGGATTGTGCATCGATCATAGCCATGGGCAATAAATTCTGCCGCAGCCGCTGAAAGAAATCTTTCGCGACTGCTTAATGCAAGATCGGTGTCAACCGGCTGCGCGAGCATAACTGCCATCCAGATAGATCAGCGCACGTGTATGATCACCCAGTTCACAATCACGGACGAGACCGCGCACGATCATATGTGTGCCAAACGGGTCTGCCGCATCGACATCACAAATTACCGTTGCAATAGCCCGTCTGTAAACCGGCACGCCGCTGGCATGGTCCAGCCAATCATCTTCCTTAAAACGTTCGTCAAACGGTGCGCTGGTAAAGGTCTGACACCAATCGCCATCATCTTCGCCGAGGATATTGACGCTGAATGTGCCGTTCTCGATCAGCGGCTCGATCAAAGAAGCGGTGCGATTAATCGCCAAAAGCAAAGAGGGTGGGTCGAAGCTCAGGGACATGACTGCCGTCATGGCAATCCCGCGTGCCTGACCATCAGCAGTGCGACTGGCAACTATGCACACACCGCTGGCGAGCGCGCGCATGGCACGACGGAATCCCTCTGTCGTACCATGCGGAATTTCAGATTCATTTGACGACGTCATCATTAACCCCTCAATTTGGGAGGACGCCGGACTTCTCCATGAATTCCTTAACCGCGCCACTCAACCCTTCACGCTGACCAATAAAGTGATCGCCTGAACGTGCACGGTCCTGACTGGCAAGATAAAACATTTCATACAACTCGATACGTGAACCCGATGCAGAGCTAGCAAAGTCCCATGCCATCCGCATGACACGTGCACGGTCTTTAGCCGAAATGCCATCTGCGCCAGGCAGTTGTTCACGCACAGATCGCTGCTTTTCGGGTTCTCAGACAATGCAAGCGACGGTACCCGCGACCAGGATCGGCTGATCCGGCTTGCTAATCTGCTCAAGGTGGATCGCCTTGTGCTGATGGGAGACGAAATGCAGTTGGGGGCTGTCGAGGCGGGCAAGCCTTTTGCTCTGGCGCAGCGCGCAGGGACCGAAACGGCGCACATGGACCACAATCTTCGTGCGCGCTCAGACACTTTGAAGAGGGCGCAGCAGGCAGCCCAGTCAGGCAAGACCAGTGATGCGCTGGAACATCTCAAGGGTCACATCGTCGAGGTCCAGGAGAACAGCGCAATCGTTGCGGCAGAACGCTGGCTGTCCCTTACTCCCGCCGAGCGCGAACGCACATCGATCTTTGCCGCTGGCCGTCGTTTGCGCACTGAGATCAACGCCGCGCGCCGCCAATGGTGAAATCGGACCAGCGAGCGCACGGCTTACAATTCTATCTCGTGTCAACGCGACACGCGAGGAATTGCGCTACGCGCGCAACTATCAACCGGGCATGATGCTTGAAGTGGCAAGCTGTTGATTACCGCTGAGAGTTGACCCGGGAGGGATATAAATTTCCGTCGAGAACTGACCCATGTTTGAACCGCC
>JADCLP010000022.1 GCA_014983025.1 Erythrobacteraceae bacterium E2-1 Yellow Sea
AGCAGCACCTCCTTGGTGCCGCCATTGAATCAAGCCACTGCCGCCTGCGCAAGCGATTTAATAGGTCCTGAGCCTAGGAAAAATTTCCTACGCTCCTCATCCAAACTAAAACAGACGGATGAACCGCACCCCATCTTGCCTTTCTTCCGCACCACATCCCTTCCAAACCACCTGCCACAGATTTTTCGCCTTAGAACCCTGTTCCATGTGTTCCATATGGGCATCAGCCGTGTATGGCGCGCGGTGAGGTGATGTGGTGATGGACCTTGAGATCGACATTGAGGACTGGCCCGCCGGTGATTGGGAATCGCTGGCCGCGCGTGCGGTGTCAGCCGCGCAATCGGTTGAGCCGATGCTCACCAATCCGCGCCTTTCCCTAAGCCTGCTCTTCACCAGTGATGCGCAGGTGCATGAACTCAATCTGCAATGGCGCGGGCGGGACAAGCCCACCAATGTGCTGAGTTTTCCGATGCTTGGCGCAGATGATCTGCATGATCTTGCCCCTGATGGACCGCCAGAAATGTTGGGCGACATTGCGCTCGCCTATGAAACCTGCGCGCGCGAAGCGGCAGGAAAACACGTGCCGCTGGACCATCACGCCGCGCATCTGATCGTGCATGGTCTGCTCCATCTGGCGGGTCACGATCATGTCACATCTGAAGAAGATGCGGATAGAATGGAGGCGCTGGAGATCACCGCGCTTGCAAAAATAGGTATTGGAGACCCATATGGGGACAGTGATGAACAGGAGTAGAAGTTAAGGGCCATGCCCGATCCCCAATCTTCCGCCGGAGACGCGGACAGTAGCAGCGGGCTGTGGCCCGCAATCCGCAAATTCCTGAAGGCCGGTGACGGCGATCGTTCCCTGCGTGCGCAGCTGGAAGAAGCGATTGACGAGCATGAGGATGAGCAGGGCGAGCAAGAAGCACCCGAGAGTGGGAATGGTGACCTTTCCTCGGTCGAACGGCAGATGCTGCGCAATCTGCTCCATTTCAGCGAGCATGATGCCGATGATGTGGCGGTGCCGCGCGGTGAAATCATCGCCGTGGACGCCAAGATCAGCTGGGAAGAACTGGTTGCCGCTTTCAGCGAACATGGCCATTCGCGCATGCCGGTCTATCGCGATACGCTGGATGAAGTGATCGGCATGATCCACATCAAGGATGTGTTCCCCTTCCTGGCCAATGGCAAACCGCCGCCAAAGGATTGGACCACGCTGATGCGCCAGCCGCTTTATGTGCCGCAGGTGCGCGGCGCGCTGGATGTGCTGGCCGATATGCGCGCGCGGCGCACGCACCTTGCCATTGTGCTGGACGAGTTTTCTGGCACCGATGGCCTGATTACGATTGAGGATCTGGTCGAGGAAATTGTCGGCGATATCGAAGATGAACATGATGATGCGCCCGAACAGCTGATCGTGCCGATTGGCGAGGGGATGTGGGATTGCGATGCCCGCGCAGAACTGGATGATGTGGCCGAAATGGTCGATCCGCGGCTCGCCGAAGTGGAAGAATCGGTCGATACTCTGGGCGGGCTGACATTTGTGTTGGCAGAGCAGGTGCCCCCTGTTGGTACGATTGTGGAACACCCCAGCGGCTGGCGGATAGAGGTGACGGCGGGCGATGAAACCCATGTTACCCGGCTGCGCCTGCATGCCCCGGATGATGGGGAAGAATCTGCCGAAGACTAGACTCCGATAAATTGGCCTTTTGTGCATCTGCACAATGAAGATATTCTCGCTAATCTGAAAACCGAATCAACTTATGCCCAATCGTCGTTTGCCCCCCCTTCGCGCCCTAGAGGCCTTTATGCGCACTGTGCGCCTGGGGTCTGCGCGTGCAGCGGCAGAGGAAATTGGCCTCAGCCCGTCGGCCCTGTCGCGCCGGATCAGCAATCTGGAAGAATTCGTGGGCAAGAAGCTTTTTACCCGCGCGCGCCAGTCCATGCAGCTGACTGATGAGGGGCAGGCGTTTTATGAGGTGGTGAACCCCCAGTTTGAAGCCTTGGCCCGCGCGGTGGAAAGCCAGTCTGACAATATCTCGCTGCTACGAATGCGGCTGGGCGTTTTACCTCTGTTTGGAACCCAGCGGCTGTTCCCCAAGCTGGGTGAATTGCGCCAACGCCATCCGCTGCTGCACATCGATATTGATACTGGCCCGCATCTGGAAGACCGTGTGGGCGATACGCTGGATGCTGCGATTATCCTGTCACGTGGCCCGGATTCGAACCTTCATGCCGTGAGGCTGGACCACAATATGGTCCACGCGATCTGCAACAAGGAGGTTGCATCCAAGCTGAGTCCGGAATTGAATGTAGAAGAACTGTCAAAGCAAACCTTCCTGATTCACAATGAATTGCCTGCCAGCTTCGAAGCCTGGAAGCGCGCCTTGAAAATCGAGGATATGGAGCCCGCGGCCATCGACCATTACGATTCCGGGCAGTTAATGCTGGAAGCGGCAGCGCAGGGACTGGGCATCGCAATTATGCATGATGATCATATGCGACGTGCCGCCGATAGTAGACTGGTAGATCTCTACGGGGTCGAGGTTGAAAGCCCCTATAGCTATTGGTTTGTGTGCCGTCCCACCGCGTTGGAGCAGCGTCCTGTGCGGCTGTTTCATGACTGGCTGATTATGGCTAACCTCTGATTATTCAATCGGATATCCGGTTCCAGGCGCCTGATAGCGCACAGCATCAACTGAATGTCCGTAATCGCGTAAAGGTGCACCACGTGCAGTGACCAGGGCAGCCTCAATCTCCTCACGCGCGCGTGCTGCGATAGATTTACGACCTGAATGATCATCTGGATTGAAAGGTTCAAGAAATGTGATCTTCAAGGGGAAGGTTCCGCGCCGGGCAAGAACCCGCTTGGCGTTATTTACACCGCTTTCATCGCCGACCCAACCGATCCATTCTGATATCGCGCCGTAATCCAGCATGACGGGTTGCACCATTACGCCAGGCGGTGGGGGTTCCAGCACGCGCAACATGCTGGTTTTGAAGGGCAGCAGTGAATGCCCGTCTGTTACAGTCCCTTCAGGAAAGACAGTGACCGACCAATTGTCTGCCAGGGCTTCACGCAAGGCATTTATCTGCGCCGCCACGCCCAGCCTGTTTTCGCGTTTGACAAAGACAGTGCGATTCAAGCTCGCCAGCCAGCCGACAACGGGCACATCAGCCAGTTCAGCCTTGGATACAAAGGCTGTTCCGCTGGCCCCGGCCAGGGCAAGGACGTCAAGCCATGAGATGTGATTGGCAATGAAAAAAACATCGCGCCGCAAAGGCACACCAATCACTTGCACGCGTGCCCCGCAAATGCGGGCTGCGGCACGTAGGAACAGCATGGGGAAGGGCGACCCGTAAGCGAAAATGCGGTAAAGAAAATGCAGTGGCAGCAGGACGATCAAAACGGTCAGTATGGCGAAACCGCGAAGTGAGAGGCGCAGCCATCCGCCAAAGGTCAGCGCAGTTGGTTCGCCGCGTGCAGCAGCTGCACGTAGTTCATCTTCAATCTTCGCGCGTAATCCGGACGCCATATAACTCCATCCGGTGGTCAACCAGTCGATAACCCAGTCTTTCGGCAATCTGACGCTGCAGGGCCTCAAGTTCCGGGTCTACGAATTCCACCACCTTGCCGGTTTCAACATCGATCAGGTGATCATGATGGGCTTCCGGTGCAGCTTCATAACGTGCGCGGCCATCACCGAAATCATGCCGGTCAAGAATTCCAGCCTCTTCAAACAAGCGCACTGTGCGATAGACGGTAGCAATAGATATCTTGGGATCAATGCTGGAGGCGCGACGGTGCAGCTGCTCCACATCTGGATGATCTTCACTGTCGGACAAGACGCGTGCGATCACCCTGCGTTGTTCTGTGATACGCAAGCCTTTGTCGGCGCACAGTTGTTCCAGGTCAATTCGTTGCTGCAATGCCTACCCCGCAATATCGCTCTGCCTGACCTTCTAGTCAGGCAGAGCCTTCTTCTCAAGCAACCAAACGTCGATCAGGCCGACTTCTTGCGGCGACCGCGTTTCTGGCCGGGTTTGCGGCCAAGCCCGATCTTCTTGGCCAGATCCCGGCGTGTATTGGCATAATCGGGCGCAACCAATGGATAGTCAGGGCCAAGGTTCCAACGCGCACGATATTCATCGGGTGTCATGCCGTGTTCGGTCGAAAGATGCCGCTTCAGCATCTTCATCTTCTTACCGCAATCCAGGCAGACAATATGGTCCTTCTTAATCGAAGTACGGATTGATACGGCGGGCTCCGGCGGAGCTTCGGGAGTGCTTGTTTCACCACCCAACCCCGAAAGAGCGCCAAATACGCTGGTGATGAGCTGGGGAACATCTTCAACCGCGACATTATTGTTGCTCACATGTGCGGCAACTATGTCTGATGTCAGCGTTATCAGAGTTTCGCGCATGTCTAATGCAATTGACGTGACCCCCTGATTTCCCTCCAAGATTGATTAGAGTCCGGCCCTGAGAAAGGAACGGACGATGAAGCGACTG
>JADCLP010000023.1 GCA_014983025.1 Erythrobacteraceae bacterium E2-1 Yellow Sea
TGTTGATTACCGCTGAGAGTTGACCCGGGAGGGATATAAATTTCCGTCGAGAACTGACCCATGTTTGAACCGCCTCCGGCTGATGGTTTGGAGGCAACATGGAGTGATCGCTATGGCATTATTGAGTGTAATCAGGCGTTGGCATTTTCGCGACGGGATGCCGATCCGGGAGATTGAACGGCGGACCGGTTTATCGCGGAACACGATCCGCAAGTATCTGCGCAGCGGTGCGGTTGAGCCGAAGTTCAAGGTTCCTTTGCGGCCAAGCAAGCTGGACCCATTTGCCGAGAAGCTGACCGGTTGGCTGCGGATCGACGCCACCAAGTCGCGTAAGCAGAAGCGGACTGCGAAGCAGATGCATGCGGACCTGGTGTCCCTTGGCTTTGATGGTGGCTATGGCCGTGTTGCAGCGTTCGTGCGGGCATGGAAGGCGGATCGGCAACGTGATGCTCAGACCAGCGGGCGCGGCACATTCGTGCCGTTGGTCTTTGCGCCAGGCGAAGCGTTCCAGTTTGACTGGAGCGAAGACTGGGCGATCATCGCTGGCAAGCAGACCAAGTTGCAGGTGGCGCATACCAAGCTGTCACACAGCCGTGCCTTCACCGTGCGGGCCTATCTGCTCCAGACCCACGAGATGCTGTTCGATGCGCTGACTCAGGCGTTCAGGGTGCTCGGTGGTGTGCCACAGCGCGGGATCTTCGATAACATGAAGACCGCAGTCGACCGTATAGGTAGTGGTAAGGCACGACAGGTCAATGCCCGGTTCGCTGCGATGGCCAGCCATTACCTGTTCGAGCCGGAGTTCTGTAATCCTGCCTCAGGGTGGGAGAAGGGTCAGGTTGAGAAGAACGTGCAGGATGCGCGGCGGCGCTTGTGGCAACCGATGCCCAGCTTCCCCGATCTGGATGCACTCAATGCTTGGCTTGAGGCGCAATGTATCTCCCAGTGGAGCCATATCCAGCACGGCAGCTTGCCCGGCACCGTTGCCGATGTCCAGGCCGAAGAGGTTGCTAGCCTGATGCCGCTGGGCCGTCCCTTTGACGGCTTTGTCGAGCACACCAAGCGCGTGTCACCGACCTGTCTGGTGACCTTCGAACGCAACCGTTACTGGGTGCCGGCATCCTTTGCCAACCGGCCTGTGTCCTTGAGGATTTACCCGAACCGGATCGTCATTGCCGCTGAGGGCCGTATCCTGTGCGAACATGGCCGGATTATCGCCCGTTCCCATCATCTGCCGGGAAGGATCGTTTACGACTGGCGGCACTATCTGGCGGTAATCCAGCGCAAGCCCGGTGCATTGCGCAACGGCGCGCCGTTCATCGAGATACCCGATGCGTTCCGCCAGTTGCAAGGTCATCTTCTCAAGCGTGTCGGCGGCGACCGGGAGATGGTCGAGATATTATCGCTTGTTCTGCAACATGACGAACAAGCTGTGCTTTGCGCTGTCGAGTTGGCGCTGGAGGCTGGCGTTCCGACCAAGACCCATGTCCTCAACATCCTGCACCGGCTGACCGATGGCAAAGCGCCGCCGGTTGCGCCGATCGACGCGCCGCAAGCCCTGCGTCTTGCCCAGGAGCCGCTTGCCGATGTCGGGCGTTACGACAACCTGCGGGAGCTACGTCATGCGTCATGATCCCGCCAGTGCTGCCGTGGAGGTCATGCTGCGGGGCTTGAAGATGTACGGCATGGCCCAAGCTGTCGGCGAGCTGATCGAACAGGGCGCTCCCGCCTTCAAGGCCGCCGTGCCGATCCTCTCACAGTTACTCAAAGCCGAGATGGCCGAGCGCCCAAAAGGATCATTGGGTCCGGTCCATCGCCTACCAGATCAAGGCGGCACGGTTCCCGGCCTATAAGGATCTGGCCGGGTTCGACTTTGCATCCAGCGAGGTGAACGAAGCCTTGGTAAAACAACTCCATCGTGGCGAGTTCATAGACGGCGCACACAATGTCGTGGCTTTGGGTGGACCCGGCACTGGTAAAACCCACATCGCAACAGCTCTTGGCGTCCAGGCGGTCGAACATCACCGCAAAAAGGTCCGGTTCTTCTCTACGGTCGATCTGGTCAACGCGCTCGAACAGGAAAAGGCCATGAACAAGGCCGGCCAGCTCGCCGAGCGCCTGCTGCGGCTCGACCTCATCATCCTTGATGAGCTCGGCTATCTGCCGTTCAGCCCGTCAGGCGGGGCGCTGCTGTTCCACCTGCTCAGCAAACTCTACGAACGCACCAGCGTCGTCATCACCACCAACCTCAGCTTCAGCGAATGGGCCGAGGTGTTCGGCGACGCCAAAATGACCACGGCCCTCCTGGATCGGCTCACACACCATTGCCACATCCTCGAAACCGGTAACGACAGCTTCCGGTTCCGCGCAAGCTCTGCCACCCCTAAAATACGAAAGGAAAAATTACCCGCTTGACCCAATCCCCGCATCGCGGGACATAAACACCACCCGGGTCACTTCTCGATGAAAATCCCGGGTCAACTCTCAGCGGTAATCAACA
>JADCLP010000024.1 GCA_014983025.1 Erythrobacteraceae bacterium E2-1 Yellow Sea
GGATACTCCTTTGCACTAGGTCTATGCCTAGGCCTTCGCTTCTACCAAGGTGTCCGGTTTAATTGGGGGCTACTACAATGCAGCTACGATATATCGAGTTTAGCGGTCGAGAATCATTGCTTTTTTCATCAGCGTGACGCCTAAAGAGCCAAGATAATTTGCCATAGCCGAGCATTCAGCACGGTTTGGTCACGGCGGGTATGAGCTTTGTGTGATAGTGCGCTTGGTAGATGATCAGGCAGGTGATAATACTGCCGAGGGCAAGCCACAGTTTGGCTTCCTCTCCTAAGAACGGTCCGATCGCGGTACCAATCAGAATTCCCGTAATGCTGCTAGGTAAGAAGGTGGTGGCAAAGGCTCCGTCCGATTGCAGCTCGCTGAACATTCCGATTTGGAATGGGGTAAATACCGCCCAGGTCAGGGAAAACAGTAGGACCGCGATGAGGTAAGTAGGTATGTTGGTGTTGGCTTCAGAAGAGCTGAACATCCAGTAAACAGCTCCGTGTAACAGCCCACTGATGATAAGCGGAAGCTGACGCGAATAGTATCTAGATAGCCAGAGAGCGATGCCATTGCCACTAAGGCTTACCAAGCAACCAAATGAAAATATGGCGCCAAGTACAATCGGTGACACACCAAAGGTTGTTCCGGTTTGGGCTGAGTTTCCCCAAAATAGGCCAAGAGCGATATACCAGATGATGCTGGCGGCCAAAATTACGGCTTTTCTGATCCAGGTGGCGCTATAGACGTCTGTGCTCGCGGGGTCGTATTCCGCGGTAAGATCGGGGATGTAAAAGATTGCGTATAACAGAGCAACTAGGCCGAATATAAGCATATAGGCAAATGCCATCGTCCAATCGAAGAGCTCCATTATTAACGGCATAAAAAAAGATCCGGCGGCGGACCACAGTACTTGAAAGAAAATCAGTATGGCAAAAATACCGTCGGGGTTGCGTTGGCGGGCGATTGCGGCAAACGCGACAGCGCTCGCAGTTCCGGCGCCAAAGCCTGCCACAGCACGCCAAACGGAGAGCCCAATAAAGTCGGCTGACGACAACATAATAGCGAAGTTGCCTAGGCAATAGAGTGCTATGCCAACCACAACCTGTTGTTTGTAAGTGCCCCAGTGTCGCCAAAATCGATAGCTAATACTGACGACGGTTAGTGCCAGCAGTTCTATTGATGCGATAGATGAGGCTTGTGCCACATCAAGCTCCGGCGCGAAGCTGAAGGCGTTGATGATAAACGGCAGAATGTTAACCGCAGCGCTGCCGGTGATTCCGATCAAAATCAGGGTCAGTAGCTCCCGATTGCTGTAGTTGGTGGTATTCAGTGACTTCATTGTTACGGACCTTTGTGATTTTGTGATTGTGACGTAGCAGCCTGCGGGTCACATTGCTCAGCTGAAAACTATTTAATATCACTTGTCTGGTGAATTGATTGTTAGCAAAGATATAGACAACCGCGATAGCGGTGTACTCGGTGATTCCTTCTTAACGCCCTAGTGAAGTGTCGTACCCATTATTCTTTACATAGATAACGTCTTGCTTTGTCCGTCGTCAGAACATTTGGCACAACTCGCGGCGTAAATTAGCGGAGTGCGGGCCTCGTCCTGGGGTTGATATTAAGCGGCGATCTTGCGGTGGAGCAAGCGGCGATGTTCGATGGTCTTCCGTTTGATCCTTTCGCGCTGTTTGATGATGGCATCGGCCCTGCCGAAGTAGGCGTCGGCGGGCGTCACGTTGTTCAGGCTCTCGTGGTAACGTCGGTGGTTATAAGGCTCTGTTGCAAACTCTGACACGGTTTCCAAGATTGGGCTCATGTACTGTCAAGGTCAGTTGCGATGAACGATTTC
>JADCLP010000025.1 GCA_014983025.1 Erythrobacteraceae bacterium E2-1 Yellow Sea
TGACGTGACCCCCTGATTTCCCTCCAAGATTGATTAGAGTCCGGCCCTGAGAAAGGAACGGACGATGAAGCGACTGAGATTTACAGAAGAGCAGATTATCGGGGTGCTGCGGGAAGCGGAGGCTGGTGCGAAGACTGCCGATCTTGCCCGCAAGCATGGTGTGTCGGAAGCGACGCTTTACAACTGGAAGGCCAAGTATGGCGGCCTTGAAGTGAGCGAGGCCAAGCGGCTTCGGGCGCTGGAGGATGAGAATGGTCGGCTCAAGCGGCTGCTGGCCGATGCCATGCTGGACAATGCGGGTCTGAAGGACCTGCTGTCAAAAAAATGGTAACGCCTGCCGCCAAGCGGGAAGCGGTCGCGCATCTTCAGGCCCTGCTTGATGTCAGCGAGCGGCGGGCGTGCAGGGTCATTGATGCGGACCGGACGGTGATCCGTTACCAGTCGCGCCGGGATGACGATGGTCCTTTGCGGGAGAAGCTGCGCGAGCTGGCGCATCAGCGCCGCCGGTTCGGCTATCGCCGGTTGCATATTCTGCTGCGGCGTGAGGGGCTGACGATCAACCGCAAGAAGACGCAGCGGCTGTACCGTGAGGAAGGCTTGACCGTGCGGCGGCGAAAGGGGCGCAAACGCGCCGTTGGTGCCCGTGCGCCTGCTCCCGTTCCGGCGCTGCCCAACCAGCGCTGGAGCCTGGACTTCGTGCACGATCAGATGATCACGGGTCGCCGGTTCCGGGTGCTCAACGTCGTCGATGATGTCACGCGCGAGTGCCTGGCAGCGGTGCCGGATACATCGATCTCGGGCAAACGGGTAGTGCGCGAACTGACAGACCTGATCGCCAGACGCGGGAAGCCGGGCACGATCGTCAGCGATAACGGAACCGAGCTGACCTCGAACGCGGTGCTCGAATGGTGCGGTGAGGCCAGGATCGAGTGGCATTACACCACTCCCGGAAAGCCGACCCAGAATGCGTTCGTCGAGAGCTTTAACGGGCGGATGCGCGATGAACTGCTCAACGAGACGCTGTTCACTTCGCTGGCTCACGCCCGCGAGAAGATCGCAATCTGGGCTCACGATTACAACACCGGGCGACCGCACTCATCGCTCGGCTACGCCACCCCGGCGGCGTTCGCCGCTGACCTGAAAAAGCAAGGGGCTGCTGCGCTCCGCATAGCCGGAGGCTACGCTACGCAGCCCCTTGCTTCACCTGCCCAGCTGGGCAACAACGATGCCGAGACTCTAATCGCAACTGGATGAAGGTTGGGGGTCACGTCA
>JADCLP010000026.1 GCA_014983025.1 Erythrobacteraceae bacterium E2-1 Yellow Sea
TGACGTGACCCCCAGCTTTCCCCCAGCTGGGATTAGAGTCTGGCGGTTGTTTTGCGCATAAGCGCGGTTGAAGCAATGGGCAGCGTAGCGGAGCCCGCAGGGCGTAGCGAAGCAGGCCATTGCTTATCCAGTTTGGCGGCGAACGCCGCCGGGGTTTCGTAATCGAGGGAGGAGTGCGGTCGCTCCCGATTGTAGTCATCCACCCAGGTGGCGATCTCCACCCGGGCATGGGCCATGCTCATGAACAACGTCTCGTTGAGCAGTTCGTCCCGCATGCGGCCATTAAAGCTCTCGACGTAACCGTTTTGCATTGGCCTTCCCGGCGCGATATAATGCCACTCCACACCGATCTCCCCACACCATGCCAGCACAGCGTTGCTGGTGAGCTCGGTGCCATTGTCACTGACGATCATGCCGGGCTTGCCGCGCCGTTCGATCAGCTCGGTCAGTTCGCGCACGACGCGCTGCCCCGAGATCGAGGTGTCCGGCACCGCTGCCAGGCACTCCCTGGTCACATCATCGACCACGTTGAGCACCCGGAACCGCCTGCCTGACGCCATCTGGTCGTGAACGAAGTCGAGGCTCCAGCGCTGGTTCGGCAGAGCCAGAACCGGAGCAGGTGCTCTCGTGCCAACAGCACGCCTGCGGCTGCGTCGTCGCCTGACCGCTAGCCCTTCCTCCTTGTATATCCTCTGGGTCTTCTTGCGGTTGATCATGATCCCCTCCCGGCGCAGCAGGATATGCAGACGCCGATAGCCGAACCGGCGACGCTGGTTGGCCAGCTCGCGCAGCTTCTCCCTAAGTTCTGCATCGTCGTCTCGCTTCGAACAGTAACGCACGCTCTTGCGATCAGCATCGATGACACGGCACGCCCGCCGCTCGCTCATCCCGTGGCACGCCTGGAGATGGGCAACAGCTTCCCGCTTGGCGGCGGGCGTCAAAACTTTTTTGCCAGAAGATCCTTCAGCGCCGCTTTGTCCAGCATCGCATCAGCCAGCAGCCGCTTGAGCTTCGCGTTCTCGCTCTCCAGCTCCTTCAACCGGCGGGCGTCGGACACTTCCATCCCGCCATACTTCGACTTCCAGTTGTAGATCGTCGCTTCCGACACCCCGTGCCGACGGGCCAGGTCGGCCGTCTTCGCACCCGCCTCCGCTTCCTTCAGCACCCCGATAATCTGCTCTTCTGAAAACCTCGTACGCTTCATCGTCTGTCCTTCCTTCAAGGCCAGACTCTAATCCAACTTGGAGGAAAATCAGGGGGTCACGTCA
>JADCLP010000027.1 GCA_014983025.1 Erythrobacteraceae bacterium E2-1 Yellow Sea
ACGTAGGTTTCATCCAGGCGCCAGCTCGGATCAAAGCCACGCCGCCAGAACCAGCGCAGCCGCTTCTCCATCTCCGGGGCGTAGCACTGGACCCAGCGATAGATCGTCGTATGGTCGACCGAAATGCCGCGTTCCGCCAGCATTTCCTCAAGGTCGCGATAGCTGATCGGATAGCGACAATACCAGCGCACCGCCCACAGGATCACATCACCCTGGAAATGGCGCCACTTGAAATCCGTCATCGTTCCGTCCGTCCAATCTCCGCCAAGCATGCTCAAGCTTCACGATTTTTGCAACAGAGCCCGTCCAACTGGCGATCGACATTCTGATCGAATGTGCTCACCCGGACGTAACCGATCCTCTGGCCTTTCATCGCCGCCTCCGGTCAAAATGTCAGGTTGAATTCTATGACACGGCGGAACATGCGTCAATAAATGCTTGCCATAACCCTATCCTGACAGAAACCGCCGCTGCATCCTGACGTCCGGTTAGGCTATACTCCAAGCTGACATCACAAAATCAAATCCCTCAAAGATGGCGTCAATTGCCTTGATGGGGTAAAAACTGGAGTGCTTCCAGGATGGGACATTCGGCAACGTCATCTCCAGTGCATCTGGCTAACGTGGTCGCCAGCGTCACCTCTATCTTCTGCAAATCTGCAATGCGGCGGCGGACATCTTCAAGGTGGAGTTCGGTTCTCGCCATAACCTCCGCGCAGGTTTGTGCACCGGTATCGGTGAGCGACAACAATGACCGTATCTCATCCATTGCATAGCCAAGGTCGCGCGCGCGCAGGATGAACTGCAACCTTTGCACCAGTTCCGGCGAATAGACGCGGTAGCCGTTGGAACTGCGAGGCGGCCCCGGCAGCAATCCCACCTTCTCGTAATAGCGGATGGTTTCGAGGGCTCTGTTGCAAACTCTGACACGGTTTCCAAGATTGGGCTCATGTACTGTCAAGGTCAGTTGCGATGAACGATT
>JADCLP010000002.1 GCA_014983025.1 Erythrobacteraceae bacterium E2-1 Yellow Sea
CCGCATCGCGGGACATAAACACCACCCGGGTCACTTCTCGATGAAAATCCCGGGTCAACTCTCAGCGGTAATCAACAATCGTTAGATACAGAACTAACCGAAAACCCTAGGGTTTTTAGGTCATTCTGAACCATCAGGACACTTGTAGAATTGAAGAAATGGTGCCAGAAGAGGCATCACATTCGGCCTATTTTTCTGAATATTTTCAGGTATTTAGGTAATTCGGTTTATGCAAAGAGCCCGCAAAAGGCCCGCAAAAACCGTCTAATGCATTGGTTCGATGCCTTTTTCGGGACTCGAATCTTGATTTGCTTCTCCGTCAGGGAGTGAATGTTCCGGCAGGCTCTGCGTAGCTCTTGATGCTCTTTTTGGGGCTTTCATGCCAGCCGATATTGAATGCCCAATAGGTCGGAAAGAAATAGAGCGTTGAGTAAGGGAGGTGCTCGTGGATCCATCGAGCGAGTATCTGCCAATCGCCTTGCTCTTGGTGATTGGCCCAGAAACTGGGAACGACCACACAAGCCATCGCCCCCATGTGTCCGTTCACATCGAGGCGATCCCAGATGTGCCCCGCGAAATTGCTCTCGTTCGAAGCACAGGTGTAGCCGGCCTTCTTCTTGCGCTGCATCGCATTGCAAAAGCCATTTACCTCACACGAGCGATACGCAGACCGGATCGCAATCCTGCCCCAATGGTCTTGAAGGGGTTCGAGCAATTCCTCGCATAGGTGTCTGCCTGCCTTGATCGCCAGGTCTGGATCATCTGGCGGTTCTGCATCGACCAGCCCACCACTCGGCGGGAGTAAAGGTCGATCACCACCGCCAGATAGGCAAAGCCCTCCTGCGTCCTGATGTAGGTGATGTCGGTCACCCATGTCTTGTCGGGTGCCGCGACATCGAACTGGCGGGCCAGCGTATTGTCGACCACCCTGGATGGCTTGCCACCATAGCTGCCCGGCCTGCGCTTGTAGCCGATCCTCGCTTGTAGCCATGCCGGGACTCGCGAGACACCTTTATGATCGCCCTAATCGGGCAGGAGGTGTTTCGAATGACGAAAGAAGATCAGCGCGAGATCCAACGCAAGCTGCGGGTGCTCCGGCACGCCGAGCGTACCGGCCAGGTGGCGAAGACCTGCCGCTACTTTGGCATTGGGCGGGCCAGCTTCTACAGATGGAAGCGCGCCTATAAGCGAGACGGGGAAGCTGGACTGGCCAATGCCAAACCCATTCCAAAATCGTCGCCCAACCAGACGCCACCGGAGGTCGAGGAGAAAGTTCTTCATCTCCGAAGGAAGTACCATCTCGGGCCCGAGCGGATCATGTGGTACATGGCGCGCTATCATGCGGTTCGAATGTCGGATGCAACCGTCTATCGCATCCTCAGGCGTCACGGCCTGAACCGACTTCCACGCGGCACGCGCGTTCGCAAAATCCATACCAAGCGGTATAACAAGCAGGTGCCGGGCCACCACATCCAGATGGATGTCAAGTTCCTGACTCTAATCGGGAAGCGCGGCAAGAAGGTCCGCCGTTTCCAGTACACTGCCATCGACGATGCAACCCGCGTGCGCGCCCTCAAAGTCTACAAGCGGCATACTCAGGCCAACGCCATCGACTTCGTCAATCACATCATCGACAAGTTCCCCTTCCGCATCCGGGAAATACGCACCGACAATGGGCATGAGTTCCAGGCGAAGTTCCACTGGCACGTCGAGGACCTCGGAATCCGCCACGCCTACATCAAACCCAGTTCACCTCAGCTCAACGGCAAGGTCGAGCGATCGCATCGCTCCGACAGCCAGGAGTTCTATCAGCTGCTCACCTACAAGGGCGACGTCGATCTCGAAGAACGCCTCGATGAATGGGAGCGCTTCTACAATTTCCATCGACCGCACGGCGCGTTCAAAGGAAAAACGCCTTATGAAGCGCTTCGCGAGAAGCTATAGAACAGGTCCAACCGTGTCTCGCCAGTCACCCGATGTTACAAGCAATTCCTCGCATAGGTGTCTGCCTGCCTTGATCGCCAGGTCTGGATCATCTGGCGGTTCTGCATCGACCAGCCCACCACTCGGCGGGAGTAAAGGTCGATCACCACCGCCAGATAGGCAAAGCCCTCCTGCGTCCTGATGTAGGTGATGTCGGTCACCCATGTCTTGTCGGGTGCCGCGACATCGAACTGGCGGGCCAGCGTATTGTCGACCACCCTGGATGGCTTGCCACCATAGCTGCCCGGCCTGCGCTTGTAGCCGATCCTCGCTTTAATACCCGCCAGACTGGCGAGACGCGCCACGCGGTTCGGGCAGCAGGTCTCGCCCTGATCGAGCAGGTCGTCGTGCAGTTTGCAGTAGCCATAGACCTTGCCGCTGTCTTCCCACGCCTGCCGGAGCAGCTCGGTCTGCCGAGCATCTTCCTTCGCCCGTCTGCTCAACGGGTTCTTCAACCAGGCGTAGAAGCCGCTGGGCTGGATGCGAAGACACCGGCACATCACACGCACCGGGAACAGCGTGCGATGCTCGGCAACGAACGCGTATCTCACTTTGCATCCCTGGTGGAACGAAGTGGCCAAAGGTCAAATACGCGGTGGCTTTTTTTAGGATGTCGCGCTCCTCGGTCACCCGCAGCAGCTCGCGCTTCAGCTGGCGGATCTCGGCATCCTTCGACCCATCTTCGGGCCGCCGTGCGAACTGCCGCTTCCATGCATACAGCGAATGCTGGCTGACCCCGAGCCGCTGCGAAACCTCCGCCACCCGGTAGCCGCGCTCGGTGATCTGGGCCACCGCATCACGCTTGAACTCGTCGCTGAAATTAGCTTTCCCCATCGTCGCCTCCTGTCCTCAAATTTAGGAAAGAAGGCGTCCACAAATCTAGGGGCTATTCAACTGGAGAGCGACGGCGCAATAACCCACCCCGCTCACAACGCATGTCGGAAGACAAAATTCAGCGCGAGACTCTCGCTCCGACCAGCCTCGCGCCGCTACATGTAATATCCGTACAAATTTCCCAAAAAGCCGACAGTCCGCAATCGGCCCAGTTTCTGTCACCATCGCTACGACAGTGATCCCGGAAAGCTTAGTACGGCGACACCTACCGATGACCTGAAAGCAACCGATAACAAGGGAGCCGGCGTCGGATCGCTTAATCGCGCTGCGGTTTCTTGGCATCCCATCGTTCAAAATGCGGCTTCAATACTTCGGGCAGCTCTTTGCAGAATTCTTCATCCAATGGGTAATGCCGCATGGCAACCCAGACTGCATCAAGCACGGCATTTCCTTGCTTGCGATCCTTGGGCTTCTTTTGCGGATCGCGCTCACGCTTTTCTGCCATCCACAGTTTCTGCAAGGCGAACCATCGCGGATCGGGAACAACCATGCGCGCAGCTTCGCCGTCGCGTACACCAACGACGCGGTCGACCGGTCGTCCATTCAACAGCCATTCCTGTTCGGGTAGCGGTATGGGCCGAGGTCGGTCCTGCAAAACTTGTCCGCTAATGCGGCTAGGGGCCGAAAGAATTTCCACCTCGTATGCCTTGGCGTTGCGTGCCTGGAAAGGCCGCTCGGTGTTCACCGAGTAGGTCAAGTCGGCTTCTTTAAGCACTTTCCATAAGGTTGGTCGGTCCTCATCAGCCTCGATTCCGGTCAACGCCATGTCAAAATCCAGTGTTGTGTCGGGCGCATCTCGAATGAATCCATTTGCCTCCAAGGCATATGCAATCAGAGCGTTGGTGCCGACTACCATGGCCTGATCTCCAAGAAAACGAAGGCGGTCAGCTTCGCGCAGGATCTTGCCCGCCTCCGCCGGGAGCATTGGGAGACGCAGCGCGCGGTACAGGCTCGCTTGTTCCTTGAGCGCGTCCTTGCTTCCTGAAAGACGTTCCTTGAGCTCTGCCTTCTCAGCCTTGTAATCGTCGAATTCAGCCTGCTTTTCCTGATCGAGCGGGCCCTTGCTCTTCATCGATCCGCGCCGATCTGTAACCTCATAAAGATATTCTCGACCAGAAACCTCCTTGATGCGCATGTTGTAGGGCATCTCATTCAGCGCACGCAGGGCCTCCATCCAGACCTGGTAGGTCTGCTCGAGATTGACGATCACCCTTGCCTGTTCGTCGGAAAACGGTTTGAAGTTCATGTATTACCCTGCAATCTGCGATTTCACGAAAATGCAGGGTAAAGACCGGAAATGCAAGATTTACGCAGCATCTCCTCAATTCATACGAATTGCAGGGTAAGTTGCCTAGACCGCTCCCCAAACTTCCCCAAGCGTGGCAATCGCTCAAGAGACAGGAAAGAGGCGTTCCTCACGGGAATGACGATGCGGGCCTCCGAATTCGGATTTTCAGAAGGCCCACAGAAAGGCCCGCAAGAATTTCAAGCCAGAATGATCCGGGACTATCGATGATTCGAACGCTGGAGACCGATAGGCATTGAAAGAGAAGGGAAAAGACAAGCCGAGACAAGAATTTGGAGAACCAATGTGAGTCCTCAAAGTATCCCATTTTTTCTATGTATTTCAATGCTTTAAGCTAATGGTGCCCAGAAGAGGACTCGAACCTCCACGCCCTTGCGAGCGCCGCCACCTGAAGACGGTGCGTCTACCAATTCCGCCATCTGGGCACATATGCGACAAGTCATCAAAGCCTTTGCCGCTGGGTAGGCGCGGGCCAATAGCGACAGGTTACCCCCTCTGTCAACGCAAGAAAACGCAGCTTCTTGCCTGGAAGACTTGCAGGCTATCACGCCTTGGGGCAATGCGCGGCGCATAAAGTGCAAACCAAGCGATAATGGACCAACCCCATGGCCAAGAATGACACATTGAATGGAAAGCTTGTCACTCTGTTCGGTGGCAGTGGATTCCTGGGCAATTATGTCGCCCAATCATTGCTGAAGCGCGGCGCGCGCCTGCGCATCGCCAGCCGTCATCCTGAAAAAGCCTACAAGCTGAAGCCGCTCGCCAATCTGGGCCAGATCCAGTTCGTTAACTGCGACATCACGCACGGTGACAGTATCAGGGCTGCACTGTACGGCGCAGATGCCGCAATCAACCTTGTGGGTGCCTTTGGCGGCGATCAGATGAAATTGATGGGCCAGGCACCAGGCAAGATTGCCCAAATCGCCATGGAATATGGCCTGGAAGCATTTGTCCATATCAGCGCGATTGGTGCCAATACAGAATCACCTGCCACCTATGCCCAGGCCAAAGCACAGGGAGAAACAGAGGTTCTGGCGGCTTTTTCCAAGGCTACCATCATCCGTCCATCAGTTATTTTTGCCGCTGACGATGATTTCGTGAACATGTTCGCCCAGCTGATCCAGATGCTGCCGGCACTGCCTGTATTCGGGCCCAAGGCCAGGCTGCAGCCAGTCTTTGCCGACGATGTGGCAGAAGCGATCGCAGTGGTGGTGTGCGATCCGGCCCAACATGGTGGCAAGACCTATGAGCTGGGCGGTCCCGAAATATTGACCATGATGGAACTGCATCAAAGAATTGCAGATACGCAGGGTCGCGACCCTAACCTTATCGCCATGCCTGATTTTGCCTCTGCGATGTTTGCCAGCCTGCCGCTGACGCCCATGTCGCGTGAGCAATGGGCATTACTGAAGGCGGGCAATGTAGCCTCAGGCGATTTCCCCGGCTTTGCAAAATTAGGTATCGAGCCACGCCCGCTGGGCCTGTTCCTTGACCGCTGGATGGTGAGGTTCCGCAACCATGGCAGGTTCGGGCTGAACGGTAACATAGCTGCCAGCTAGATCTGCATTCGAGCTGAGCCTGTTAAGTCTGATCTTGATCGGGATCTTGCGTGCCTGCTGACAGCAGCATTGCAGGTTCAACCAGCAAGATCGCCCCATCATTGCCTGTTATGCGTACCCGCGCACCCACAGGCAGATCAGGCCCCTTTGCCAACCATTCGCTATCGCCATGGCGGACGCGCCCTGTGCCGCCGTCAATCGCCTGAGTGACCGTGGCCGTATCGCCAACCAGACGAGAGCCACGCCGGTTCATCAAGGGATCAGAGCTTTCAATCGGCGAATCACGCAGGAAACGGCGTGCGCTGAAAGCTGAAATCAGCGCCAGCGAGACAAAGATCACCACCTGGGCGGGCAGCATCAGGCCCAGTGCGAAGGTCAACATGCCAGTGATGACCGCAGCCACGGCCAACCAGATCAGATACACTCCCGGCACAAGTATCTCGAGTGCGGCCAGCACCAGCCCGATCGAGATCCAGACCCAGTGCGGATCGAAAGAATCGAACCCGTTCATCAGCTGTCGCCTGAACGCGGCACGCTGGCGCGTGGCCGGTTATCGGGGATAGGTGTGCCCGCCTTGGCCGTGACATCACCTTCGCGCGGCACAATGGCATCCTTCACCAATTCGCCGATACCGCCCAAAGATCCGATCAGCTGGGTTGCTTCCACCGGGAACAGGATTGTCTTGGCATTGGGGCTATCCGCAAACTTGCCAACCGCCTTGGTATATTCCTGCGCGATAAAATAATTGATGGCCGAACTGCCAGATGAGGCGATAGCATCTGACACCATTTGCGTTGCGCGCGCCTCTGCCTCTGCTGCACGTTCGCGGGCCTCTGCATCACGGAACTGTGCCTCTCGCTTGCCTTCTGCTTCCAGAATGGCGCTCTGTTTGCGGCCTTCTGCGCGCAGGATGGAGCTGGTCTTGTCCCCTTCTGCCTCCAGGATTTCGGCACGCTTCAGGCGTTCCGCCTTCATCTGGCGCGCCATCGCTTCTGAAATATCATGCGGTGGGCGGATATCCTTGATCTCAACACGGGTGATTTTCACGCCCCATGGTGATGTGGCATGGTCCACCACTGCCAGCAGGCGCGCATTGATTTCATCACGCTTTGACAGCGTCTCGTCCAGATCCATGCTGCCCATAACGGTACGTAGATTGGTTGTGGTCAGCGCCATGATAGCAGCATAAAGATTGTGCACCTCATAGGCTGCCTTGCCAGCATCCAACACCTGGAAGAAGACGACGGCATCTACGCCCACCATAGCGTTGTCAGCCGTAATGATTTCCTGGCCGGGAATATCCAGAACCTGCTCCATCATGTTCACCTTCTGCCCGACACGGTCAAAGAAGGGGATCAACAGATGCAGACCAGGCTGAGCAGCCATGGTGAAACGGCCAAGCCGCTCAATCGTATAGACATAACCCTGCTTCACGACCCGCACGGCCATGATCAGAAATACGAAAAGCAGGAACAGCAAAGCTGCCAGCACAAATTCCACGGCGGTTCTCCTCCATTGCAGAATAGAACACAGCCTAACCCGCCCTGCGCCATTGTCCAAGCGAAAGCGGTGTAGTTTGAAATACATACCAAGCCGGGGATTTATCCTTTCCCCATTAACCCAATCGCGAAACCTCCAATGCTAAGTAAAAATCTGCCATGCTTCTTTGTCGCTGGTGAAGACTGCCCCGCATAGAATGCACTAACCCTGACACGTAACCAGATGATGGAGTCTTTACGTCATGGCGTCACTCGCCAGCCTTGAAAGAAACGCCCGCCCTCAGCTGCAATGCCGTTATCGCTCGGGGATGCGGCTCGAGCTCAATATATTGGAGGTTTCGGCGGGCGGCTGCATGGTTGAATCGCTGGGGTGGTCCGTCAGGCCAGACGAAGACATATCCATCAAGCTTCCCGGGCTTGGCTATCAGCCCGCCACGGTGGTGTGGATTGAAGATGGGCGCGCAGGCGTGGCCTTTGAAGAGCCGCTTTATGGCCCGATGCTGGAGCATATTGAACGGCTGCTAGCGGCCTGAACTGGCCGCGCTCAAAGCGACTTTCCGTATAGCTCCTGCAAATTTGCCCAGGCCTTTTCCGCCGGCTCTTTGGCATAGGCTGGTGAATCCGGCACCGTCCAGCCGTGATCGCCAGGGAATACCTCGATCATTGCATTGCGGCCCGCGGTCTGCGCCGCTTCACGCAGAACATCCTTTTCTTCGGGCGCCTTGGCATCATCATCCTGCGCAATGGCAAGCAGCAGATTGGCTGACATGCCACCCATCAGGCGATGCGGGCTCTTGGGATTGTCTGGCTGCACCAGGCCGCCGCCATGGAAGCTTGCCGCTGCTTTCACACGATCAGGCCGGGAGGCAGCAGTCCAAAGTGTAAATGGGCCGGTCATGCAATATCCCTGAGTACCCATGCCCCGCGCAGTATCGACTTCTTCCCTGCCATCGAGATAATCGACAATGGCGGTCGCATCGCGCATCACCGCATCGGCGGTGAATTTTTCACGCCAGGGCGCAACCTTGGGGAAGCCGTCATTACCAAAGAACTCAGCAAAATCTTCAAACTGCTGCCCTGCCACATCCCGGTAATAAGGGTTGACCAGCAAAACTGTAAAACCGCTCTCGGCCACACGGCGCGCCATCATCTTCTTGGCGTCACGAATACCGGCAATGTCGGGCCAGAAAATTACGGCAGGCGCAGGCTTGCTGCCAGCATAAAGGATGGCATCCATCGTCCCGTCTGGCGTTGCGAAAGTGACAGCCTGTTCAGTTAAACTGCTTTCTTCCGATGCGCCACCAGGTGCCGGTGCACATGCAGCCAGAGCCGCCGCACCACTGCCGATACCGAAGGATCTGCGCGTCAATTGCTTGCTGGCCCATTCTTTCAGTTTCGCTTCATCACACATGTTCGGTTCCCTTCGGCTGGTGTCATGGCAGAGTAACTCATGCGCAGGGACAAGCAATCTGGAAAGCTGGAAATACCCGCCCGCGCCCATATTCTCATCCGGTTTATCGGCAGGTCTGGTCACACCATCCAGTAATTTTTTTGAAAATTACAACCTGCGCAAGCTGCACGGCCTGCACAGCCGCAGCGTTTCAGCCCTTGAATACCACTGTACGCGATCCATTGATCAACACACGTTCTTCAAGATGCAACCGCACCGCCTCTGCCAGCACGCGCCGTTCAATATCGCGTCCCTTGCGAACCAGTTCATCCGGAGTGTCGGCATGGGTGATAGATTCCACATCCTGATGAATGATCGGCCCCTCATCCAGATCACTGGTCACATAATGGGCGGTAGCGCCAATCATTTTCACACCACGCGCATGCGCCTGATGATAGGGTTTGGCCCCTTTGAAACCCGGCAGAAAGCTGTGGTGAATATTGATGCAGCGCCCGCTGAAATGGGCCGCCTGCTCGTCTGACAGGATCTGCATATAGCGTGCCAGCACAACCAGCTCTGCATCGCATTGTGCAGCGATCTCCCGCACCTGCGCTTCCTGCTGTGCCTTGCTGTCCCGCGTGATGGGAAGGTGATAAAAGGGCAGATCGCCAATATCGGTAAAATGGATGGCTTCGCGCGGATGGTTGGAAATGATCGCAACCGGCTGCATCGGCAATTCGCCAATACGCCAGCGATAGAGCAGATCGGCCAAACAATGGTCGAATTTGCTGACCATGATCATCACCCGGCGCGGACGATTGAGCTTTGCCAGCTTCCAATCCATGCCCAATTCTGAAGCGATTGCGGCAAAACCGGTGCGCAGATCATCGCTGTCAGACACGCCCGGATCAAATTCCACCCGCATGAAAAAGCGGTCACTTTCGCGATCATTGAATTGCTGCGCTTCCAGCACATTGCTGCCGCGTTCATACAGAAATCCCGTAACCCGCGCCGTTATACCGGGGCGGTCAGCGCAGCTGAGCGTCAGGACAAGCGGTTCTGACATATCAGCGCCGCGCCAACGCCTCTTCACATCCTGCCATCAGCCCCTGCATAATCTGGGCCACAGGCTCCTCTTCCTTCACCAGGCCAACAATCTGGCCCGCCATCAGGCTGCCATTGTCCACATCGCCATCAATCACTGCGCGACGAAGGGCGCCCGCCCAGAAATGTTCGATCCGCAATTGCGCCTCGCCCATATCCACGCTGCCCTGATCCAGCAGCTGGGCAACCTCGCGCTGGATCTGTTCGAACTCTGCAGTACCCTTGTTCTTCAGCGCACGCACCGGAATCACCGGCAGGCGTGCATCCAGCTGAACACTGGCCACCGCATCGCGGGCATTCGCCCGGAAGAAAGCTTTCTTGAAATCGGGATGCGCGATGCTTTCATTGGCACAGGCAAAGCGAGTGCCCAATTGCACACCAGATGCGCCCATTTCCAGATATCCGGCGATCATATCGCCAGTGCCGATCCCACCTGCGACAAATACCACGAATTCTTCCGCCAGCGCAGGCAGGAATTCCTGTGCCAGCACGCTGGTGGCGACAGGGCCGATATGGCCGCCTGCCTCGCTACCTTCAATCACCAAGGCATCGGCACCCGATCGCAGCAGCTTTTTCGCCAGCGCCAAAGTCGGGGCAAAAACCAGAACCTTGGCCCCTTGCGCCTTGATCGCTTCAACGCTGCCCTTGGGCGGAATGCCCCCGGCCAGCACCACATGGCTGACGTTGTGTCGCCCGCAGACTTCAATCAATTCCATCAGCTGCGGATGCATGGTGATCAAATTCACACCAAAGGGCTTGTCCGTCATGGTGCGGGTCGCTGCAATTTCCGCATAAAGCAAATCCGGTGTCATCGCGCCGCAGGCAATCACCCCAAATCCGCCAGCATTGGAAATAGCCGAAACCAGATTGCGTTCACTAACCCAGCTCATCGCACCGCAAAGCACGGCATATTCACAGCCAAGGAATTCGGTTCCGCGCTGCATCAGCGCCAGAGATTTGGAATACATACTCATAGGTCGCGCGATTAGGCGGGATGGCCCCCAAGGGCAAGCAGATCAGTTATTACGCCCTCTACCCGTCTGATTAAGCCCTGCGCCCCTTGGTCAAATAAGCTGGCCACATCTCAAAAAGTTCAGCCCTTGCCCCACCTGCAGCATTAGCCAGGATCAGTGCACGCTCAGCCCGGTTGAGCGTTTGCTGTTGTGTCCCGTGCAAGCTGGCAAGGCCTGCACTTGCAGAAATAGGCAGGCTGCCCGCACTGGAATTTTGGGATAATTCCGCAAAGGTTGCGATGATCTCTCGCACGCGTGCCAGGGCATCTTCTGGATCATTCCCCGGCATCAGCATGGCAAAGCGGGGGCCGTCCAGGCGGGCAACCAGCTCTCTTTCGTGTCGCACCACCCCGATAAAGTCCGCAAAGGCACGGATCATCGCTTCGCCCGAACTTTGCCCCAGCCGGAGGCATAATGCGCGAAAGGCATCAATTTCGAACAGTGCCACTGCGCCCTTGCTATCAGTTCCCAGATATTCGGAAATGGTTTGAACAAAGGCGCGGTGGTTGGCGATTCCTGTAAGTTGATCGGTCAGATCATCGCATGACCAATATTGATCGACAGCTTGGCGTGGCTCTATCGCCCGCAACAGGCCCAAAGCACCCCCCTTCCCATTATCAGCAACGGGTATGGGTCGCAGCCTCAACGCGAACCAACGGCGGGAATAGCGCTGGCCTTGCGCAGCGCTGCCATCATTTAATTTCTCTGCCACAGATCGTGGAAGCGCGAATTCTATTCGGTCCCGCTCTGCACACCCATTGCATGCCTCAAGGAAATAGGCTCGTACCGCAGCATTATGTGCCCTGTCAGCCAGATCGGCGATATGTGGAGCGATCAATAGTGCAGAAATATCCACGCCGAGATCGTGCAGGTCTGGCGATGCATGTTCGATAAAGCCGTCAGCGTCAGTCTTAAGGATGATATCACCGGCAATCTCTGCCAGCATTCCATACAATGCAGACCCGTCATTGACGGAAAACCACGGATTCATCGTCGCTTGCCCCCGACGTTTCGACCCAAAAGTCGACCCGCCATCAGTCAAGTCCAATATTGTTAGCTAACGATTACAGAGATATTTATCAAATTTCTCTTATATCTCTTTATAAATTACAATATCTGTTAGCTTAGTAATATAACTTAACTAAATATCGAATCGATATTGTATTTTGTTTACCATATATCGGAATAAATGAAGCGGTAATATCATCACTGATGACGGCTTTACGCTTTACAGCTCAATCATAATCCTGACTTTTTCAGGGGAAATCCCATAGGCGCGTGCGATTTCATTGCGGCTGGTTTTTATGATCTCCTCCCCCTCTTTTTGGGTCGAGTGGGTTGTGAGCTCGGTTACATCCACGCCAAGCGCCTGGGCGATAGCAGGCAGCCGATCCTCCACAGGCCGCGCCTTGCCCTTTTCCCACGCCCAGACAGTGGGCTTGCTGACCCCTAGCTCACTCGCCACGTCAGCAAGAGTGAGGCTGCGGCTTTTGCGCAATTGTTCGATGCGCTTACCCAATCCTTCTGCTGCGGGCTTGAAGCTGGGCGAAGCTACCTCAAAATGATTGGGCAATGCTGCATCGCTGCGCAATTGTGCCGCACTCAGCACAGCGGAAGAGATTGGCGATTCAAACTCGCAACCGTAAAATCTATCGTTTACCCAAACTATCCGTGCCGGGATCAAGGGGGCTTCGGGCAGGTTGACCAGCAATGCCTCGCCTTGGGTCAGCACCAGATCGGTTTCGATCAACATGCCGCTGGTAGATGCATTGTGAATCAAGACAGCTGATGCCGCATCCCCCGGTCGCGCTCCACTCGTTGCCAAGCTCAGCTGATGGCGTGTGTGACGCCGGTCATCAGACCCCTCGGTTACTGAATCCAGATAAGCCCTGACAGACATGAGTGCGACTCCCTTGCAATAGGCAAGAGGTCGCTCCCGAAAGTTAAGTTTTGGTTAGCAAACAGCCGCTTGTGCGGCGCGTCGTTACTGATCGCATGATAGGCCGAACGACCCTTGAAAACCTCAGGCAGCCTCGTCCTGGGCATCCAGCCCATAGGCTGTATGCAGCACACGCACGGCCAGCTCGGTTTCATCCTCATCAATCATCACCGACACCTTGATTTCCGATGTCGAAATTGCCTGGATATTGATGCCGCGGTCTGACAGCGCCTTGAACATGGTGGCTGCAACACCTGCGTGGCTCTTCATGCCCACACCAACCACACTGATCTTGGCAACCTTGCTATCTGTTATGATGCGGTTGAACCCGATTTCCGAGCGACGATCCTCCAGCAGAGCCTGGGCACGGGTTAGGTCAGCCTGTGGGACCGTGAAGGTCACATCTGTCTCGCCCTTATCGCGCCCCACGTTCTGGATGATCATGTCGACATTGATCGATGCCTCAGCCAGCGGCCCGAAAATGTGCGCCACAGCACCCGGCTTGTCCGGCACGCGGGTCAGGATGATCTTCGCTTCGTTCTTGTCATGGGCAATGCCGGTTACAAGTTGGCGTTCCATCTCGCCCTTCTCCACCAATTGATCCATTTCTTCATCCGACACGATCATCGTACCGGGTAACTCATCAGCCGGAATGGCATCATCGCCGATAAAGCTGGAGAGCACTTGAACGCGCACCCCCTCTTTCATCGCAAGGCCAACGGACCTGGTTTGCAAGACCTTGGCCCCGACAGACGCCAGCTCCAACATTTCCTCATAGGTCACGGCCGTTTGCTTGCGCGCCTTTGCCACGATACGCGGGTCTGTTGTATAGACGCCGTCAACATCAGTGTAGATGTCACATCGATCTGCCTTCACCGCAGCTGCCACTGCCACGGCAGACGTATCCGAACCACCACGGCCAAGCGTAGTGATCCGCCCATGATCGCTAATACCCTGAAAACCGGGAATCACTGCGATTTCGCCTGATTGCATAGATGCGATGAGTTCATCTGCCTCAATCGATTCGATCCGCGCCTTGGCATGCGCTTCAATCGTGTGCACCGGTAATTGCCAGCCAAGCCAGCTGCGCGCCTTGCAGCCCATGGATTGCAGAGTCAGTGCCAGCAGGCCACTGGTGACCTGTTCACCACTGGAAACGACCACATCATATTCCGCCGGGTCATATAACGCATTGGCTTCACGACAAAAATTCACCAGACGATCAGTTTCGCCGGCCATGGCGGAAACAACCACCGCTACCTCATGCCCGGCGGCCTGTTGCTTACGCACAATATTCGCCACGCGACGAATACGCTCGGTCCCCGCCATAGAGGTGCCGCCGAATTTCATCACGATACGTGCCAAGGTTTGTCAGCTCCTGCTGGTTTCAATCACCGCGCGCTGTTAGGGATGCGCAATGACAAAGGCAACTGTCACAAATGTAACCATTCGCCCAGAGGAAACAGCGCATTTTTCCGGGCTGGCGCAGCAATGGTGGGATGCCAAGGGGCCAATGGCGTCCCTGCATCAGGTTAACCCGGTCCGTCTGGCGTTTTTGCGCGATGCGATTGATGCGCATTGGGGTGGCGACATTCGCGGCGCGGCTCCGCTGGCAGGCAAGAGTGCGCTGGATGTCGGTTGTGGTGCCGGGCTGCTGTGCGAGCCTATGGCGCGATGGCAAGCGCAAGTGACAGGGGTGGATGCCACGCCTGAAAATGTGGGGGTGGCCAGCGCCCATGCCATACAGGTCGGGCTGGATATCCGCTATCTGGCAGGCGAATTGAGCAGCCTGAACATCGGACAATTCGATCTGGTAACTGCGTTGGAAGTGATCGAACATGTCGCGGACAAGCCATCTTTCATCGGTTCATTGGCTGATCGGCTTGCCCCTGATGGACTGATGGTGCTTTCAACACCCAACCGGACCGCTGCAAGCAAGCTTTTGCTGGTCGAGGCGGCTGAACGTGTTGGCTATGTTCCACGTGGCACGCACCACTGGGACGATTTCATTACGCCTGACGAGCTGCGCGAACTCTTGTCTGATGTCGGCTTGGTGATGGGTCAGCCCTGCGGCATCAGTTGGCGCCCATCAAAAGGGCTGCATCTTTCGGGCAGCGACCTGTCACTGAATTACATCGTCACCGTGACGCGCCAAGCTGACCCAATGCCTGTTTCACCAGGCCGGGATCATCGGTAAACACGCCATCGACGCCCTGCATATCAAGCAGCGCGACCATGCCCAATACGTCACCAGTACCACCCTCGCCTTCACCCTTACGCAACACCGGCGGCAGGAAGGCATTTTCCTTGCGCAGGGTCCATGCATGGACTTGCAGCCCGGCTGCATGCGCATCTTCAACCAGACCCAAAGGAATACCCTCAGGCCCGAACAACAGCTGCATATCGGGCCCCACTGCATCGGCATATTTCGCAACTTCTGTCAGGCCGCTGGGTGATAGCATGTCGCCATAATAAATACCGGGTTCGTCTGCAGGGCCGCCTTCTTCCGCCATCAGCTGGACCAGCTTGAAATCGCTGCGCTGGTTTAGGCGCTGGAGCGTGCCCACTTCAAAGCACTGTAGGTAAACTGGATCATCTGCTGTGATCCCAAGTTTCCTGAGATCGCGCAGCAACAGGTCGACCATATCAATCCCTGCTTCCTGCAACAGGTAGTTGGGGTGCTTCAGTTCAATATAGAGCCCGATACGCCGTCCACTCTCTGCCTCTTTTGCGCGCAAGAGTTTCACCACGTCTTCCAGGGTTGGCACCTGGTACAAATCATTGAAACGGGTATTGGCAGGCCTGATGGAAGGGATACGTTCCTTCGCACGCAATTGGCGTAATTCAGCCAGAGTGAAGTCTTCGGCAAACCAGCCAGCCATGCGCTGCCCGTCTATGATCTTGTCGCGGCGGCGCCCCTCAAATTCTTCAATCGAGCTGACATTAGTCGTGCCGGACAACTCATTCTCATGCCGGGAAACAAGCGCCAGATCGCTGGTCGCCACCAGATCCAGTTCGATGTAGTCCGCACCCTGGTCAATGGCGCGCTCATACGCGGCGAGCGTGTGTTCAGGCCTGTCACCACTGGCACCCCGATGAGCGATGATCAGCATGTCGCTATCTCTTGCATAAGAATTTACAGGGAAACCAACAGCCAATGATAACATGGTTACTGCGGTCAACAGAAAGGCACTTAACCTTTTATTAGCTCCACAAGCGATATTTTTGCTGGCCATGTTCAAGAAACTGCTCCTTGCGACACTCATCGTATTTGTCGGCCTGTGGGGTGCCGGTTACGATGTATGGGCTATAAAAGATGGTATTTTGGGCCTGGCTGACAAGAACGCGGGCAACATGTCGGGCCGCAACCAGATTGAAGGTGGTGACTGGGGCCCTAACGCCTGATCCTCGACTCTTGTCACAGGCTGTCTTCCCACTCGCTTTCCTTGAAGCCCACCAATAGCCCTCCGTCAAATTCCACAACCGGTCGTTTGATGAGCGATGGATGCTGCGCCATCAAACGCACGGCCTTGGCATCATCAATATCGGCTTTGTCTGCGTCAGATAGCTGACGGAAAGTTGTGCCACGGCGGTTCAGTACCACGTCAACACCTTTGGCATCGACCCATTCCGCCAGCTTGGCCGGGCCTGCACCTTCCTTCTTATAATCATGGAAACTGTATTCGATCCCCTTCGTTTCCAGCCATTTGCGCGCTTTCTTCACTGTGTCGCAATTGGGAATACCGAAAAATTGGATCATCGTGCGTCCTTGTACTGGAATTGGTGTATGCGCGGATTTTCGCACGCATAGATGGTATATTCTGAATAATAACTGCCGCGACCATTGGCCTGCGCCACGCGATGTTCAGCCACCTGGCCCCATGCGCGCGCAGCAGCTTCATCTACCCATTCAGAGATAACCACCACTTCGCCATCATCAGCCTGAAAGCCTTTGAAGGAAATATAGCCCGGCTGTGCCGCGGCCAGCTCCTCCATCCGTAAGGCTTCCGTATCATAGGCCACCTGATCAATATCGGCGCGCTTGCGGTTACGGAAGACAACCAAATACATCCCTACCTCCGCATCAAATGGGCATCGGCAATTGCCACCGCCAAAGCATCGGCCGCATCTGCTCCAGCGATATGTACGCCAGGCAGCAGCACTTTCAGCATGGCCTGGATTTGATTCTTGTCTGCCCCGCCAGTGCCGACAACAGATTTTTTGACCAACCGGGCAGCATGCTCATTCACACTTAATCCACGCGCTGCACATGCGGCAAGCACCGCCCCGCGCGCCTGCGCCAGCTTCAGCGTTGATTGTGGGTTCTTGTTGAGGAAAATTTCCTCAGCTGCCGCACGGTCGGGTGTATGGATTTCTATCACTGCACGCACAGCATCATGCAAATGATGCAAACGCTCCGCTATCGGTGCCTTGGCGTCGGTTTGAATCTGGCCGTTAGCAATATGGGACAAACGGGGGCCTTCACTGCGCACCACCCCCCATCCTGTACAGCTGAGCGAGGGATCAAGGCCAATAATGATGGTCATAATCGCAGGCCGAAACGCGGCCCGATCTGCATCATCGCGAAATATAGAATGATGGTCACCACGCATCCCGCCGCCAGCGACCACCAGAACCCATATCCATTTCGCAACATCATGGGGATCAGCAGGAACATCGGCAGGCTGGGCAGGACATACCAAAAGGTCGCCTGCGCATGCACAGCCATGTTTTCAGCATCAGGCCGGGTATGCCACAGGAAGATCATACCCAGGATGGATACCAATGGGAGCGAGGCGATCAGGGCGGCTGCCGTTGGCAACCGCCGCCCAATTTCAGCAATCGCCGCGATCATGACACCGGCCAGCAGCGCCTTCGCGACGAAGCCCCACATCAGCCGAGCTTGTCCATGATCTCGTCAGAGATCTCGTAATTGCCCCACACGGTCTGAACATCGTCATCATCATCCAGCGCGTCGACCAGTTTCAGCAGGGTTCCTGCCGCACCTTCATCCATATCAACGGTGATATTGGGCTTCCACGCCAGCTTCACGTTTTCGGCTTCACCCAGAGTAGCTTCCAGCGCGGTTGCGACAGCGTGGAGATCATCCGCAGCGGTCCAGATCGTGTGACCGCCATCTTCACCCATATCGCTTTCGACATCGTCTGCCCCGGCTTCGATTGCGGCTTCGAGGACTTTTTCCTCATCGCCCGCATTCACAGGATATTCGATCAGTCCCTTGCGTTCAAAACCATGGCTGACCGAACCTTCACTGCCCAGATTGCCGCCATTCTTGCTGAAGGCAGTGCGCACATTGGTGGCGGTGCGGTTGCGGTTGTCAGTCAGCGCTTCGACGATCAGCGCAACGCCGCCGGGGCCATAGCCTTCATAGCGGATTTCTTCATAATCCTCGCCGCCGGCCTGCGCCGCCTTGTCAATCGCGCGCTGGATATTGTCCTTGGGCATGGATTGCGCCTTGGCCGCATTCACCGCCAGGCGCAGGCGCGGGTTCATGTCCGGATCGGGCATGCCCATTTTGGCCGCAACGGTGATTTCACGGCTGAGCTTGGAGAACATCGCACTGCGCTTTTTATCCTGCGCACCCTTGCGATGCATGATGTTCTTGAATTTGGAATGGCCTGCCATGGGATCTCTTGTTTGCTTGGCGTAATGATTGTCGCGCGCGGCCTAGCCCAGCCGCGCCTTCGCTTCAATATTTGTGACGAAAATCGTGATCAGACCCGCACCGCCGTGCCACTGGCAGAAACCATCAGCATCGACCCGGTATCGCCGATCACCTCATAATCAAGGTCAACACCCACAACGGCGTTCCCGCCCCGTGTAGCACATTCAGCCTGCAACTCCTCAATCGCCTGCTGGCGCGCTTCGGCCAGAATTCGTTCGTAACTGCCTGAACGTCCACCCACGATGTCACGGATATTGGCAAAGAGATCGCGGAAGATATTTGCGCCCACGATCACTTCACCTGTCACGATGCCCAAATATTGCTGGATCGGTTGCCCTTCAATCGTGGGCGTCGTGGTGACAATGATACCACGTGCATCTTTCCAGGGGCCAGCCATGCCTGTTCTCCTTCACTTTAACCCAGGCCAAGTGCGGCCTTATATGTATCCAGCACCATTTCCATTTCAGCCCGATCATCCGGTTTCATTTTTCGTAACCGAACAATCTGACGCATGATCTTGGTATCATAGCCGACAGCCTTCGCCTCTGAATAAACATCGCGGATGTCGTCTGCGATGCCCTTCTTCTCTTCTTCCAGGCGTTCGATACGTTCAATCAGCAAGCGCAGGCGGTCATCGGTGGCTTCGGCCATCAGTCATTATCTCCATGGATTGAAATATGCCGAGAGAATCGGCTCAGCTTTCGATAGCCAGCGGGCACGCGGGCGTGAACCCGGTGGAGAATCAATCCACCTTATTTTTCTTCAGGCTTTCTTCCATGCGTGCCAGCTGCTCGTCAGTTGCCGGTGTCTGCCTCGTCGCCTTCCACTCCTCCATCGACATACCGTGGATCAATTCGCGCGCGGTCGCCTTATCACCTTCAAAGCCCGCATCCCTGATCCAATCCGCAAGGCAATTGCGGCAAAAACCGGAAAGGCCCATCAAATCAATGTTCTGCGCATCATGGCGATGCTGCAAGTGGCGCACCAACCGCCGGAAGGCAGCCGCAGCAATGGCATCATCCAGAGCTTCGAGTGGGTCAGGTGCATTCGTATCCATGTCGACTAATCCTTGAGTTGAAAAACTTCTGTGCCATAGCTCCATTCCATGTCGAAGGGCGTTACACAACGGCGCGATGCGCCAAAGCTTGATCCACGCAGCCGCAAGGTCAAAATTCTGGCCACGGTTGGCCCTGCCAGCAGCAGCCCTGAAATGCTGCGCAAACTGTTCAAGGCGGGGGCCGATGCCTTTCGCGTGAATATGAGCCATGGCGATCACGCGACCCATGGCGAAACCATTGCCGCGATCCGCGCGATGGAGAAGGAATTTGGCCGCCCCATTGCCATTCTGGCCGATTTGCAAGGCCCAAAACTGCGGGTGGGGACCTTCAAGGACGGGCAGGCGGTGATCCGCCACTCGGGTCATTTCACGCTGGACCGTGACCCTACGCCCGGTGATCAAACGCGCGTTTGCCTGCCGCATCCCGAATTGTTCGGCATTTTGCAGAAAGGCCAACGCCTGCTGATTAATGACGGGAAAATACGCCTGCGAGTGATCAGCGCCGATGCGAACAAGATCCATTGTTCAGCTGAGGTCGGTGGTGTAATTTCAGACCGTAAGGGCGTGAACGTACCCGATGCCGAGGTACCAATTCCGGCGCTGACAGAAAAGGACCGCAGGGATCTTGCCTTTGCTGTCAAACATGGCGCCGATTGGATTGGCCTCAGCTTCGTGCAGCGTCCGGAAGATCTGGCCGAAGCAAGAAAGTTGATGGGCGGCTATGGTGCGCTCTGCGCCAAGATTGAAAAGCCCATGGCGGTGCGGCGATTGGCCGAAATTATCGAACAATCAGACGGTATCATGGTCGCCCGCGGCGATCTGGGGGTAGAATTGGAGCCGCAGGAGGTTCCTCCACTTCAGAAGAAAATCATCAACGCCACACGCATGGCAGGCAAGCCGGTGATCGTGGCAACACAGATGCTGGAAAGCATGATCGAAAGCCCCACCCCGACCCGAGCTGAAGTGTCTGACGTGGCCAATGCCGTTTATGATGGGGCAGACGTTGTGATGCTGTCCGCAGAAAGCGCAGCCGGTGATTGGCCTGAAGAATCGGTCACCATGATGGACAAGATCGCCGAGCAGGTGGAAGCAAGCGAAGATTTCCGCGCTCGCGTGCGCTTTCTGGATACGCCGCCTGATGCCACCACGGCTGATGCACTGGCGCATAGCTGCATGACCATTTCGGACAGCCTGCCGATCAAGGCAATCGTGGTCTTTACTGGATCGGGTTCAACTGCACGACGCGTGTCGCGCGAACGGCCCGGCGTGCCGATGCTGGTGCTGACACCGTCCTCCAAGACGGCGCGGCGCGTGGCGCTGTTGTGGGGCGCCCATGCGGTGATGACCAAGGATATTGGCAGCTTCGAAGAAATGATTGCCAAGGGTAAGCGTATGGCGCTGCGCCATGGCTTTGCCGAGGCGGGTAGCAAGCTGATTGCGCTGGCGGGCGTACCCTTCGGCACGCCGGGATCAACCAACCTGCTGCATATCTTCACCCTTCATGGGGATGAGCTGGAAAAACACCGGGGCTGATCAAGCCCTTTCAATCGCTATCAATAATGGGCAGCGTGTTCCAATCGCGCCCTTGCTTCCGCTTCGCCGATCAAGGGCAGCAGTTCCTTCATATCGGGCCCGTGATCCATGCCCGTGAGCGCCTGGCGCAATGGCAGGAATAATGCCTTGCCCTTGCGCCCAGTCACCTCTTTCAAAGCAGTGGTCAGTCCATGCCATGGGTCATCGCCCCAGCTGAGCAATTGCGCCGCCTGGGCCAGATAGGCATGGTCATCGCCCGAAAACTCAACCTGATCGATCGGGCCGGTCACCAGCCGCCACCACTCGCTGACTTCATCTAACGTCGTCAGGTTTGGACGCACCGCATGCCAGCCGGCCTCGTCCATACCGGCAGGCAAGCGATGCTGCACTTCGGCAAATTCCATCTGATGGACCAGTGCAGTATTGATCCGCTCCAGTTCCGCATCATCAAATTTGGCTGGTGCCCGGCCAAAGGTTGAAAGGTCGAACGTATCAACCAGCACCTGCCGGTCAGCAATGGGTTCGACCGCCTGCGACGTTCCCAGCCGCGCCAGCAGCGCGATCAATGCCTGGGGTTCAATGCCCTTCTCACGGAAAGCGTCACAGCCCAGAGATCCCAGCCGTTTGGACAGCTTGCCTTCACGGCCAACCAGAAGTGCCTCATGCGCAAAATTGGGAATGGGTTTTTCTGCTGCATATTGCGCAGCATAAAGTGCGGTAAACATCTGAATTTGCGTGGCTGTGTTGGATACGTGATCTTCACCTCGCAAAACATCCGTCACGCCCATATCGATATCATCCACCGCGCTGGGCAGCATATAGAGCCAGCTTCCATCGGCCCGCCGGATCACGGGATCGGATAGCTGCGCAGCGTCAAATTTCTGCGCACCACGAACGCCATCTTCCCATTCAATCGGTTCATCATGGTCCAGCTTGAACCGCCAATGTGGCTGGATGCCCTCCGCCTCTTTCTCGGCACGATCCGCATCGGTGAGCTTAAGCGCCCCGCGATCATATATTGGCGGCAATCCGCGCGAGAGCAGGATCTTGCGTTTAACGTCCAGTTCCTGCGCCGTCTCGTAGCATGAGTAAACCCGACCTGCCGCCAGCAATACCTCGAATGCATCCTGGTATCGCGTCAGCCGCTGTGATTGCCGCTCCTCACCATCAGGTTCGATCCCCAGCCACGCCAGATCGGCACGGATCGCCTCGACATATTCCTCCCGGCTGCGTTCGGCATCTGTATCGTCAATGCGCAGAAGGAAGCGCCCGCCAGCTTTCTTGGCCAGCATCCAGTTGTGGAGCGCGGTGCGGATATTGCCAACATGAAGCCGCCCAGTGGGCGAAGGTGCAAAGCGAGTAACAGTCATGCGCGCGGCTATAGGCGCTTTTGCGGCAGATTGAAGCGTTTGCGCACCTTGGCAATTTCTTCGCGGAATTTTTCTAAAGCGCGGTTGTCTTCGCGTGAACCGTGCTGAGCCAGATAAGTCTCAATCTCTGCAATTTCCAATTCGGCAATATCCAGTTGAGCAGGAAGCTCGCGAATTTCCTTGGCCTTCATATCTTCAAACTGCGGGCGATACTCAGGCGGTAAATCCGGGCGCATTTTCGCGCCGGCATTGCGCCAGCGATTTTGTGCATACTCACGAACCTTGGCGAGATATTTGCGCAGCAATACAACCGCCATCGACGTTTCACCGCCCGCAATCATCCCGTCGAAGATCAAACGGTTGCGCGGGGTCATATGCGTAAAGCCTGTATAATGAAGCCTGGTCTTGAGATATCGCGCCATAAGCTCGAACTCGCGCATTTCGATATAACGTTGGGCCAGCGGGTATGAAACGATATCGCCGCGATCACTGAAGATCATTTCTGCATCATGTGCAGCCAATTCGCCATTTCTGGCTGAAGCAACAGCTGCACATTCGATATTTTCCCGGTCGATACGGAAATCTTTAAACTTTAGCTTGGCGCGACCGACCAGCGTCCTGCCAAGCTCTATCAGATGCGGGGGCGGGGGTGGCCGCCCTTCGAAAAGCATTCTTTCACCGGGTGTCAGCGGCCCTGGCTCGGGCTCACCCTGCCACGGATTTGGAATATCATCATCATTATCCATATCCCGGGCACTCTTTTACTGTGGTGGGCCCGGCGACATTTAAAGCATCACCCTGAAAAGAAAAACCCCGCCAGGGCCAAAGGCTCCAGCGGGGCAATTCTTTTCAAGCCTTCAAGGCGCAGCGACGATTATTACTCGCCGCTGTCCTCCATAACGGTGGAGGAGGCAGCTGCTGCGGCCATGGCCGCCTTCATAGCTTCTTCCGTAGGAATGGCGTCAGCTTCAGGCTCAGGTTCTGATTGGCCAGAGGCAGCCAGAGCTTCCTGCTGTTCCTTCCACGCTGCGCGCAGGGCGGCATCGCGGCTGTTGGCGGTCACGCGCATGCGGTTCATGCCTGCGCCGGTACCGGCTGGGATCAGGCGACCCACGATCACGTTTTCCTTCAGGCCGATCAGCGTGTCCTTCTTCCCTTCAACCGCCGCCTGCGTCAGCACGCGGGTGGTTTCCTGGAAGGATGCGGCAGAGATGAACGAACGCGTCTGGAGCGACGCCTTGGTAATCCCCAGCAGGATCGGATTGCCCTGCGCAGGTGACTTGCCCTTGGGCAGCTTGGAGTTGATTTCGTTCATCTCCTCAAGATCGACCTGTTCGCCCGGCAGCAGAGTGGTGTCACCACCATCAGTGATTTCAACCTTCTGCAGCATCTGGCGAACGATCACCTCGATGTGCTTGTCGTTGATCTTCACGCCCTGCAATCGATAGACTTCCTGGATCTCGTTGACGAGATATTCGGCCAGTGCCTCAACCCCGAGAACTTCCAGAATATCATGCGGATTGGGCGAACCGGAGATGAGCGTATCGCCCTTCTTCACAAAGTCGCCTTCCTGCACATCGATCACCTTGGTCTTGGGGATCAGATATTCGACTGCATCACCTTCTTCCGGCACAATCGCGATCTTGCGCTTCGCCTTGTATTCACGGACAAATTCGATCTTGCCCGAAATCTTGGCGATGACCGAGACATCCTTTGGCATGCGTGCTTCGAACAGTTCGGCAACACGCGGCAGACCGCCGGTGATGTCGCGCGTCTTGGCAGCTTCACGCGAAGCGCGGGCCAGAATGTCACCCGCTTCGACCTGCTGACCATCTTCGACAGACAGCGTGGTGCCCGGGGCCAGCATGTAACGTGCAGCCTCGGTTTCATCACCCGACCCTTCACCCAGCAGTGTAAGGCGCGGACGCAGGTCTTCTTTCTTCTTGCGGCCGGTGGCGCGGTTTTCGGTAACAACGCGCTGGGCGATGCCGGTGGCTTCGTCCGAACGTTCTTCCATGGTCGTGCCGTCAAGCAGATCCTGATATTTAACCACGCCCGATTGTTCGGTGATGATTGGCAGGGTGAACGGATCCCATTCAGCCAGACGATCGCCTTCCTTCACCTGACCGCCATCCTTGTGCATCAGCATGGTACCATAAGGCACCTTGTGGATTTCGCGTTCACGGCCTTCAGCGTCGATCACAGCCAGCTCGCCATTGCGGGCAAGCGAGAGGATACGGCCCTTCTTGTCAACGATGGTCGGCATGTCGCGATACACGACCTTACCGTCTGAAGAAGACTCAAGGTGGCTGGTTTCATTCAACTGCGCCGCACCACCAATGTGGAAGGTACGCATGGTCAGCTGGGTGCCCGGCTCGCCGATGGACTGTGCGGCGATAACACCAACAGCTTCACCGATATTGACCGGAGTACCGCGAGCAAGATCACGGCCATAACAGGTCGCACAAACGCCCTGTTCAGCTTCACAAACCAGCGGTGAGCGAATCTTGGCCGATTGGACCTCAGCTTCTTCGATCAGCTTGACCATCGATTCATCGATCAGCGTACCAGCAGGCACGATCACTTCGCTGGTGGCCGCATTCAGGATGTCTTCCTGCACAGTACGGCCGAGGATGCGTTCACCCAGCGACGCGATCACCGAACCGCCCTGAACGATGGCGCGCATTTCCAGCGCGTTTTCAGTCTTGCAGTCCTCTTCAACGATCACGCAGTCCTGCGACACGTCAACCAGGCGGCGGGTCAGATAACCTGAGTTTGCCGTTTTGAGAGCGGTGTCGGCCAGGCCCTTACGGGCGCCGTGGGTGGAGTTGAAGTATTCAAGAACGGTCAGACCTTCCTTGAAGTTCGAGATGATCGGCGTTTCGATGATCTCGCCCGAAGGTTTGGCCATCAGGCCGCGCATACCGGCCAGCTGCTTCATCTGCGCCGGGCTACCACGCGCACCAGAGTGCGACATCATATAGATCGAATTGATCTGCGCCTGCTTGCCATCGTCCCCGATGGGTTGCGAGCGGATTTCTTCCATCATGGCGTCTGCCACCTGGTCACCGCAACGGCTCCAGGCATCGATCACCTTGTTGTACTTTTCCTGCTGCGTGATCAGGCCGTCCTGATACTGCTGCTCGTAATCGGCAACCAGCGACTTGGTCTGATCGACCAGTTCCACCTTCGAATCCGGGATGATCATGTCATCCTTGCCGAAGGAAATGCCGGCGCGGAATGCGTGGCGGAAGCCCAGCACCATGATGGCGTCAGCAAACAGCACCGTGTCCTTCTGGCCGGTGTGGCGATAAACTTCGTCGATCACATCGCCGATGTCCTTCTTGGTCAGCAGGCGGTTGACGATGTCGAAGGGCACCTTGTGGTTCTTCGGCAGGCATTCGCCAATCAGCATGCGGCCCGGCGTCGTCACGAAGCGCTGCATGCTGACATTGCCGGTTTCATCGGCCTGCGGAACGCGGGCGATGATCTTGGTGTGCAGCGTAACAGCCTTGGTTTCCAGCGCCTGATGCACTTCTGCCATGTCAGAGAAGCGCGGCAGACGTTCAATCTTCGTGCCGTCCTTTTCTTCAATGAATTCAGGTGCCTTCTCCTGACGTTCCATCGACAGGTAATAAAGACCCAGCACCATATCCTGCGAAGGCACGATGATCGGCTTGCCGTTGGCGGGCGACAGGATGTTGTTGGTGGACATCATCAGCACACGCGCTTCCAGCTGGGCTTCCAGTGAAAGCGGAACGTGGACGGCCATCTGGTCACCGTCAAAGTCGGCGTTGAAGGCAGAACAGACCAGCGGGTGAAGCTGGATCGCCTTACCCTCGATCAAAACCGGCTCGAATGCCTGGATGCCCAGACGGTGCAGCGTGGGCGCGCGGTTCAACAGAACCGGGTGCTCACGGATCACTTCGTCGAGGATGTCCCAGACTTCCTTGCGTTCCTTTTCCACCCACTTCTTGGCCTGCTTCAGGGTCATCGAAAGACCCTTGGCATCCAGACGCGCGTAGATGAACGGCTTGAACAGTTCCAAAGCCATCTTCTTGGGCAGGCCGCACTGGTGCAGCTTCAGTTCCGGGCCGGTCACGATGACCGAACGACCCGAATAGTCGACGCGTTTGCCGAGCAGGTTCTGACGGAAGCGGCCCTGCTTACCCTTCAGCATATCGCTGAGCGATTTCAGCGGACGCTTGTTGGCACCGGTGATCACGCGGCCACGACGGCCATTGTCGAACAGAGCGTCAACAGCTTCCTGCAACATACGCTTTTCGTTGCGGACGATGATGTCCGGCGCACGCAGCTCAATCAGACGCTTCAAACGGTTGTTACGGTTGATGACGCGGCGATAGAGATCGTTGAGGTCAGACGTTGCAAAACGGCCGCCATCGAGCGGAACCAGAGGGCGCAGTTCCGGTGGAATGACCGGGATCACTTCCAGGATCATCCATTCGGGCCGGTTGCCGGAATCGATGAAGCTTTCCACGACCTTCAGGCGTTTGATGATCTTCTTGGGCTTCAATGTAGACTTGGTCGTTGCCAGTTCTTCCAGCAAATCCTCGCGCTCACGCTCAAGGTCCAGATCCATCAGCATGACCTTGACCGCTTCGGCACCGATCCCGGCGCTGAAGGCGTCTTCGCCATATTCGTCCTGGAATTCCAGCAGCTCGTCTTCAGTCAGCAGCTGATACTTCTCAAGCGGGGTCAGGCCCGGCTCGATCACGATATAGCTTTCGAAGTACAGCACGCGTTCCAGCTGCTTCAGCTGCATGTCGAGCAGCAGGCCGATACGGCTGGGAAGCGATTTCAGGAACCAGATATGTGCAACTGGTGCAGCCAGTTCGATGTGACCCATACGCTCACGGCGCACCTTGGTCACGGTCACTTCGACGCCGCATTTTTCGCAGACGACGCCCTTGTACTTCATGCGCTTATACTTGCCGCACAGGCATTCGTAATCCTTCACTGGGCCAAAAATGCGCGCGCAGAACAAGCCATCACGTTCCGGCTTGAACGTGCGGTAGTTGATCGTTTCGGGCTTCTTGATCTCGCCAAAGCTCCACGAACGGATGCGTTCGGGCGAAGCGATGCCGATCTGGATCTGGTCAAAGGTTTCCGTCTTGGCCAGCTGGTTGGTGAATTTGGTCAGTTCGTTCATTTTTCAAATCCCATACGGGTGAAATTCTCAAAGGGCGAATGGGGTGGGGGCCGTATGGCCCGCCGCCCTTACTCCGCCGCCTCCGGCCACTGGTCCTCGCCGCCTTCCTCATCCTCGCCGAGCGATTTGAGTTCGACATTAAGGCCAAGGCTGCGCATTTCCTTGACGAGCACGTTGAAGCTTTCAGGGATGCCGGCTTCGAAGGTGTCGTCACCCTTGACGATAGCTTCGTAAACCTTGGTGCGGCCAACCACATCGTCAGACTTCACCGTCAGCATTTCCTGCAGCGTATAGGCCGCGCCATAGGCCTGGAGCGCCCAGACCTCCATTTCCCCGAAGCGCTGGCCACCGAACTGCGCCTTACCGCCCAGCGGCTGCTGGGTGACGAGCGAGTAGGGGCCGATCGAACGGGCGTGGATCTTGTCATCAACCAAGTGGTGCAGCTTGAGCATGTAGATGATGCCCACGGTGACCTTGCGGTCAAAGGCTTCACCCGTACGCCCATCATACAGTGTCGACTGGCCAGAGCTGTCGATACCGGCTTTCTGCAACTCAACGGTCACATCGCCTTCGCGGGCGCCGTCAAACACCGGCGTACCCATCGGCACACCCATGCGAAGGTTGCTGGCCAATTCCACGATTTCTTCGGTGCTGCGGGCATCGATTTCTTCGTGATACTGTTCGCCATAAACGTCTTTCAGACGGTCGATGACGGCTGCCGGCGGCTGTGCGCTCTTATAGTCTTCAACAGCGTTGGGATTGGCTGCCTTCCACTCTTCAAGCTCTGCCGTGATCTGCTGACCAAGGGCACGCGCTGCGAAACCCAGATGGGTTTCGAAGATCTGCCCCACGTTCATACGCGAAGGCACGCCCAGCGGGTTCAGCACGATATCGACCGGAGTACCATCTTCCAGGAAGGGCATGTCTTCCACCGGCAGGATGCGCGAAATCACACCCTTGTTCCCGTGGCGGCCGGCCATCTTGTCACCCGGCTGCAGCTTGCGCTTCACCGCGACAAAGACCTTGACCATCTTCAAGACGCCCGGAGCCAGTTCATCACCACGCTCCAGCTTTTCCTTACGGTCCTCAAACTTCTCGTCGATGCCCTTTACGGCTTCGTCATACTGCGCCTTGATCGCTTCAATCTGGCTCTGGCGAGTGTCATCAGCAACCGCGAATTTGAACCATTCATGGCGTTCGACTTCATCCAGCAGCGCATCGTCAATCGTGATACCCTTCTTCACGCCCTTGGGCGCTGCCGAGGCAACCTGACCCAGCAGCATGTCGCGCAGGCGGTTATAGGTTGCACGGTTGAGGATGGCGCGTTCGTCCTGGCTATCCTTGCGCAGACGCTCAATCTCTTCCTGCTGGATCGCACGGGTACGATCATCCACTTCGATACCGTGGCGGTTGAACACACGCACATCGACGATGGTGCCGGCTACGCCCGGCGGCAGGCGAAGCGAGGTGTCGCGCACGTCGCTGGCCTTTTCACCGAAGATGGCGCGCAGCAGCTTTTCTTCCGGCGTCATCGGGCTTTCGCCCTTGGGCGTGATCTTGCCTACCAGAATATCGCCTGGATGCACTTCGGCACCGATATAGACGATACCTGCTTCGTCGAGGTTGCGCAGGGCCTCCTCGCCAACGTTGGGAATATCGCGGGTGATGTCTTCCGGGCCCAGCTTCGTATCACGGGCCATCACTTCGAATTCATCGATATGGATCGAGGTGAACACGTCATCCTTCACGATGCGCTCACTGATCAGGATGGAGTCTTCATAGTTGTAGCCGTTCCAGGGCATGAAGGCGACGAGGCTGTTCTTGCCCAGAGCCAATTCACCCAGATCGGTGGAGGGGCCATCCGCGATGATATCGCCAGCCTCAACCACTTCGCCCACTTTCACCAGCGGGCGCTGGTTGATGCAGGTTGACTGGTTAGAACGTTCAAACTTCTGCAGGCGATAGATGTCCACACCCGACTGGCCGGGTTCCACATCGCCAATGGCGCGGATCACGATACGCGTGGCATCAACCTGGTCGACAATACCGCCGCGGTTGGCAGTAATCGCCGCGCCAGAATCGCGCGCCACGGTTTCTTCCATGCCAGTACCAACGAAGGGCGCTTCCGCCTTTACAAGTGGCACGGCCTGACGCTGCATGTTCGAACCCATCAGTGCGCGGTTGGCGTCATCGTTTTCCAGGAACGGAATGAGCGATGCGGCGACCGAAACCAGCTGCTTGGGCGAAACGTCCATCAACGTGATCTGTTCGCGCGGTGCCATGAAGTAATCGCCATTCTGACGGGCAGAGACGAATTCCTCCACGAAGCTGCCATCGGCATTCAGCTCTGCCGATGCCTGCGCCACCGTGTGCTTTTGTTCTTCCATGGCGGACAGATACCGAACATCTTCGGTAACCTTGCCATCGACCACGGTACGATACGGCGTTTCGATAAAGCCATATTTGTTCACCCGGCTGAACGATGCCAGCGAGTTGATCAGGCCGATGTTCGGACCTTCCGGCGTTTCAATCGGGCAGATACGGCCATAATGGGTCGGGTGAACGTCGCGGACTTCAAAGCCAGCGCGTTCACGCGTCAGGCCACCCGGGCCAAGTGCCGAGACGCGGCGCTTGTGGGTGACTTCAGACAGCGGGTTGGTCTGGTCCATGAACTGCGACAGCTGCGAAGAGCCGAAGAATTCACGCACAGCGGCCACAGCAGGCTTTGCATTGATCAGATCGTTCGGCATCACGGTCGACACGTCGACGGATGACATACGCTCCTTGACCGCGCGCTCCATGCGCAACAGGCCGACGCGGTACTGGTTCTCCAGCAGCTCACCCACAGAACGGACACGGCGGTTGCCGAGGTTGTCGATATCGTCAACTTCGCCCTTGCCGTCCTTCAGGCCGACCAGTTCCTTCACCACGGCCAGGATGTCTTCCTTGCGCAGCGTGGTAGCGGTGTCTTCAGCATCCAGGCCAAGGCGCATGTTCAGCTTCACGCGACCAACTGCGGAAAGGTCATAACGTTCGGCATCGAAGAACAGGCCTTCGAACATTGCCTCTGCGGTTTCCTTCGTCGGCGGTTCACCGGGACGCATGACCTTGTAGATCGCTTCCAGGCCTTCATCGCGGTTTTCGGCCTTGTCGACCTGCAGCGTATTGCGGATCCAGGGCCCAGTGTTGATTTCATCGATGTCCAGCAGATCGAGCTGGTCGATGCCGGCCTTGTCCAGAGCTTCCAGATTGTCAGGCGTAACTTCTTCGCCTGCTTCAATGTAGATACGGCCTGTCTTTTCATCGATCAGATCGCTTGCTGCATAGCGGCTGAAGATTTCTTCAGTTGGCAGCAGCAGTGTTTCCAGACCATCCTTGGCCGCCTTGTTGGCTGCGCGCGGGCTGATCTTCTGGCCAGCAGGGAAGACTTCTTCACCGGTCTTGGCATCAACCAGCGGGAATGCCGGTTTCTGGCCGCGCCAGTTTTCCGCCACGAAGGGTATCTGCCAGCCATCTGCAGCACGCTTCCATGAAACAATGTCATAGAAATGGTGCAGAATTTCTTCGCTATCGAGACCCAGTGCATAAAGCAGAGCAGTGACCGGCAATTTGCGCTTGCGGTCGATACGGACGTTCACGATGTCCTTGGCGTCGAATTCGAAATCGAGCCAGCTACCACGGTAAGGGATCACGCGGGCGGCGAACAGCAGCTTGCCCGAAGAATGGGTCTTGCCGCGATCATGATCAAACAGCACACCGGGTGAACGGTGCATCTGGCTGACGATCACGCGTTCTGTGCCGTTGATGAAGAATGTGCCGTTCTCGGTCATGAGCGGCATATCGCCCATGTAAACATCCTGTTCCTTGATATCGAGGACGGAACGGGTTTCGGTTTCCTGGTCCACTTCGAACACGATCAGACGCAGCGTGACCTTCATCGGGGCTGCATAGGTAATGCCACGCTGGCGGCATTCGGTCACGTCATACTTGGGGTCTTCCAGTTCGTAATGAACGAAGTCCAGTTCGGCGGTGCCGGCAAAATCGCGGATCGGGAAAACCGAACGCAGCGTCTTTTCAAGGCCGGAGACATAGCCCGTTTCCTTGTCCGAGCGCAGGAACTGTTCGTAGCTTTCGCGCTGAACCTCGATCAGGTTCGGCATCTGCACGACTTCGTGGATGTCCCCGAAGATCTTGCGGATGCGCTTCTTCGCCGTGCCCTGGGGCTTACGGGATTTCGCCTTGGTAGCCATGGAGTGAGGTGTACCTCTTTATATATGCCACCACGCCATAAAGCGTGGCCGCTGCCGTGAACTCAAAAAACGTCACGCGTTTGAAAGGCTCCAGCAAGACGCAAAAAGGCCGCAGCGAAGGCGCACCTCTGCTGGGGTGCTGCTGCAGCTTTTAAAAAGCGTCGCGAATATGGAGCCCGTCGCTTCCATCCTGTGCCCGATCCCCGCGCATGAATCAGACTCGCTCGAAGCGTGCGGTTGGACCCAGCATATAGGAATACGACCACCACCTGTCAAACACGCAGGCACCGGGAATCCTACTTTCTGATTATCAATTAGCTATATATTGTTTTTCGATATTATCGATTGACAATAAACCGAATCGCCCTTATTGAATATCAATATTGAGATTATAGGAGATCGATAAATTTCTCAGATTTTGAACCATTCCGTAGCCGCGATTGCGGCAATCCTGCTTACCGCTGGGTCTTTGACCGCAATTGTCACCATCCCACCCGTACAGGCCAATGTGATCCACGCACCCATCGTCGCCTGACAAGAAATTGCACAGCTGGAGAGACCGTTATGTCTGCCGCCTTATCCAATGATGGCCTGCTCAAGGCTGTCCGCATCATCGTAACAATACTGATGGCCATCCTGGGCGTCGGCTTTGTTGGGCTGGCCATCGCCATGCCAATCATCTTTTTCAGCCAATCCCATCTTGCAGAAGCCATGGTAGCGGATGCTCCGGGATCTCTTGCGGTCGCCCTCTCAACAATCATCGCCGTTCTGGCGCTGGGTATGGTGCTGATCGCTCTGGCCTTCCACTTTCTGCAATTGCTGAAAAGGATCGTCGGATCAGTTGGCGAAGGCGACCCCTTTATTGCCGACAATGCTGACCGCCTCAGCCGCATGGCCTGGATTGCTATCGCTATCGAAGTACTCAAGCTGCCACTTGGCGCCCTGGCCCTATATCTGGTGCAGTTCTTTGAAAGCGATGCCATGAAGATCGATGCACAATTCTCGCTCACAGGCATCCTTCTTGCACTGATCCTGTTCATCCTTGCCCGCGTGTTCCGCCATGGCGCAGCGTTGCGCGCCGATCTGGAAGGAACCGTGTGATGGGCAATGACATTGAAGGGAGCAACATCGTGGTGAAACTGGACGATCTGCTTTATGCTAAGCGTATGACGCTGACCGAATTGGCGGAGCGCGTTGGCCTGACGCTCGCCAATCTCTCAATCCTGAAAACCGGCAAGGCCAAGGCAATCCGATTTTCCACGCTGGAGGCGATCTGCCGAGAGCTGGAATGCCAGCCCGGCGATCTACTGGGATATAAGGCAAATTGAGGCAGATCGCTTGACTCTTACCCGTAATTCGTTAGAGGCCCGCCGCTGATCGGTGGGCCTCGCCCATTTGATCATCCGTCCGAGACAGTTGGTGACCGGAATTTGCCGGTCTTAATTTCCAGCCTAGACGGGGAAAAGAGATTTCTTGCGGTGGCCATGCGCCATCGTTTCGCACGTTTGGCGTGCACTCCTTCCCCATCAACGGACTCGCCCATGTTGCATTTGCAGCATGGACAAACGTAGCCGGCCATGCGGGAGCCATCCTGTATGGTCATAGTGAAGGAGTATGGCATGGATCGTTCGCAAAAAGCCGATGCGGTTGCCCAGCTCAATGCAGCCTTCCAAGAGGTTGGCGTGGTGGTTGTCACCCGCAACCTGGGCCTTTCGGTCGCTCAGTCGACTGATTTGCGCTCGAAGATGCGTGAAGCAGGTGCATCCTATAAGGTTGCGAAGAACCGTCTCGCCAAGCTCGCCCTGAAAGACACCGATTATGTCGGCCTGGAAGAATTCCTCTCCGGTCCGACCGCGCTGGCCTGGTCAACTGACCCGGTTGCGGCTGCCAAGGCCGCTGTCGATTTCGCCAAGTCGAACGACAAGCTGGAAATCGTTGGTGGCTCGATGGGCACGCAGGTACTCGACGAAGCAGGTGTGAAGGCCCTCGCCTCCATGCCCAGCCTCGACGAACTGCGTGGCACAATCGTGGGTCTCATCAACGCCCCGGCAACCAAGGTTGCCCAGGTCGTCAATGCCCCTGCTGCCAAGCTCGCTCGCGTATTCGGTGCCTATGGCGCCAAGGACGCAGCGTAAGAGACGCTTTTCGCAAACGCGATTTTTTCCGGGATGTGACCCTGCGTGGCCATCCCAGCCGAGTATTTTTTGGAGTGAAACATCATGGCCGATATTGCCAAGCTTGTTGAAGAACTGTCGAAGCTGACTGTCCTGGAAGCCGCTGAGCTCGCCAAGGCGCTTGAAGAAGAGTGGGGCGTTAGCGCCGCTGCTGCTGTTGCTGTTGCTGCACCTGCTGGTGGTGGCGACGCTGGTGCCGCTGCTGAAGAGAAGGACGAATTCGACGTCATTCTCACCGGCGACGGTGGCAAGAAGATCCAGGTGATCAAGGAAGTCCGCGCCATCACCGGCCTGGGCCTGACCGAAGCCAAGGCGCTGGTTGAAAGTGCACCGAAGGCACTGAAGGAAGGCGTGAACAAGGCTGAAGCTGAAGACGTGAAAGCCAAGATCGAAGCTGCCGGCGGTACCGTCGAGCTGAAGTAAGCTTCTTTCTCGCTTGCGAGATAAAGGAAGGGCGGCCCCATTGCGGTGCCGCCCTTTTCTTATGCGCCCAGCGCGCAGGCAAGATACGATCAGATCGTCTTGAGGTATTCGATCAATTCGGTCCGCTTGGTGTCATCCTTCAGCCCCGGATAACTCATCTTGGTGCCGGGCACGACTTCGCGGGGATTCTTGAGATAGGAATCCAGCGTCGCCACATCCCAAGTCAGACCCGAAGAATTCATGGCTGCGCTATAGGTAAAGTCTTCCAGGTGCCCCGCCTTGGTACCGAACACACCCGCCAATGATGGACCTATACCGTTCTTGCCCGGCACAACGCTGTGACACGCCTTGCACTGTGCAAAAACGGCAGGGGCGTTACTGGCTGGAATAGTCTGCGCAGCAGGCGCTTCAACCGCCACCGGAACCATCTCTGCCTTTGCAGTCTCAACAGATGGCACGCCTTCAACGGCAGCCGATTCAACTGGCTTTGCGGATTGAGGCGCTTCATCCTTTGGGGCAGTATCACCGCCACAAGCTGTGAGGGCTAGCATGCCTGCCATAGTGACCAATTTCATATGTTTACGCATCGCCGGATTCCTTTCGATTCTGCGCCAGATCGGTAATTGTAACTTGTTCTGCAAGCAAACATTGTTCCGCATCAATTCACAGGCAAGATCAGGCTGGCTGTGGCTACAAAGCTGCACCGGCCAGACAAAATCAAACGAGAGTAACCGATAAAATTGTACCGTCAGCCTGCTCCCCCTATTCGGTGCGGCTGTTCGTCGCATTCGGACAGCGACTGAACCTATGCATGATCAACATGTCTTAAAGCCCCTGCCCCAAGGCAGTGATGGCTGGCGGAAAGAGATTTTCGCCACTTCCCGTCTCGCATGGCCGCTGGCGCTCGCCAATCTTTTGCAAATGCTCACCTATGCAGTGGATGTGATGTTCATTGCCCGCCTGGGTGAAAAACCCCTGGCAGCTTCGGCCATAGCCATTGCATTGTTCGGCCTGATCTTGTGGGCGTTATCAGGGCTGACCGGTGCCGTCGCCCCGGTCATTTCCGCAACATTGGGCGAACGCGCGATAGCCCTTCGACCTGTGCGCAGAGCCACACGTATGGCATTATGGCTTGCTGTTATGGCGGGCGCAGTTGGCATGGGTGTTGCGCTGATGCTGGGGCCGATCATGCAAATGACCGGGCAAGAACCGCAGATCATCCTGCTTGCCACATCCTACAACCAGATATTGATCTGGTCGCTGGTCCCCATGGTGCTGGCCAATGTCCTGCGCAATTTTGTTTCAGCACTGGATCACCCCATAATTGCGACTGCGATTACGGCTGGTGGCATTTTTGTAAATGCTGCTGCGAATTACGCCTTCATCTTCGGCAATTTCGGGGCACCTGAAATGGGGCTGGAGGGGGCGGCCGTTGCTACCGTTATCACTTCCTTGGTAACGGTAGCTGCTTATGCCTTGCTGATCCTGTTTATCCCTTCATTGCACCGGTACCGGATTTTCGGGCGCTTATGGAGCGCGGACTGGAAAGTCCTGATGCATATAATCCACGTGGGCGCACCGATTGCACTGACTATCACAGCAGAGGCCGGCATATTCGCCACAGCTGCATTTCTGATGGGAAATATCGGCACAGCGCAACTCGCAGCCCATACCGTGGCACTGCAAATAGCTGCATTGGCTTTCCAGGTGCCTTTTGGCGTGGGCCAGGCTGCAACCATCAGAGTCGGCTTTTTCTATGGCGCGCGTGACAAGGAAGGGATGCGCAAGGCAGGCTGGACAGGCATTGCCATTGGCACCGGCTTTATGGCGATCACAGCATTGGCCATGTTGTTGATGCCCATGGTCTTGTTGACGATCTATATCGATCCATGGGCGCCTGAAAATACAGTTCTGGTCGGCTTTGCCCTGCAATATCTGATGATCGCCGCAGCCTTCCAGCTGTTTGACGGCATGCAAGCGGTCGCCGCGGGTGCATTACGCGGCTTGCAGGATACGCGCATGCCCATGTGGATTGCGCTGTTCGCCTATTGGGTGCCCGGCATTGGCATCGCGCTCACGCTGGGTTTTGCCACGCCATTACAGGGAACCGGCGTATGGATCGGGCTAGCCACCGGACTGGCAGTGGCGGCATTGCTTCTGACCTGGCGCTGGACCCATCGCGACCGTCTGGGTCTGACGCAGCGATAGGCCAAGGGCCACCAATCAACAAAACTTGCAAAATTTTTTCCTGAACAAAGGTTGACTCCTTCTTGGGGGATCACCAAATGCGCCGCGCTGGCACTCTGACAAGGAGAGTGCCAATATCATGAGATCAACCTTAAGAGAGAGGTCATTACAATGGCATTTCGCCCTCTGCACGACCGCGTTCTGGTCCGTCGCATCGAAGCCGAAGAAAAGACTGCTGGCGGCATCATCATTCCCGACAGCGCCAAGGAAAAGCCCAGCGAAGGTGAAGTTGTCGCAGTAGGCAATGGCTCCAAGGCGGAAGACGGCACCGTCACCCCGCTCGACGTCAAGGCTGGCGATCGCGTGCTGTTCGGCAAATGGTCGGGCACCGAAGTGAAGCTCGACGGCGAAGACCTGCTGATCATGAAGGAAAGCGACATCATGGGGATCATCGGCTGATCGGCCGAGCCCTGACGCTTCCCTTTCAACACACGAATTTCAGGAGAAACTAAAATGGCAGCCAAGGACGTAAAGTTCGGCCGTGACGCGCGTGAGCGCATCCTCAAGGGCGTGGACACGCTCGCCAATGCCGTAAAGGTAACGCTGGGCCCCAAGGGCCGCAATGTTGTGATCGACAAGAGCTTCGGCGCACCCCGCATCACCAAGGACGGTGTTTCTGTCGCCAAGGAAATCGAACTGAAGGACAAGTTCGAAAACATGGGCGCCCAGATGCTGCGCGAAGTGGCATCGAAAACCAACGACATCGCTGGTGACGGCACGACAACCGCCACCGTGCTGGCGCAGTCGATCGTGACCGAAGGCATGAAATCAGTTGCTGCTGGCATGAACCCGATGGATCTGAAGCGCGGCATCGATCTGGCCGTTGGCAAGGTCGTTGAAAACCTGAAGGCCCGTTCGAAGGAAGTTTCCGGCTCTGGCGAAATCGCCCAGGTTGGCATCATCTCGGCCAATGGCGACAAGGAAGTCGGCGAAAAGATCGCCGAAGCCATGGAAAAGGTCGGCAAGGAAGGCGTCATCACCGTCGAGGAAGCCAAGGGCCTCGAATTCGAACTCGATGTTGTTGAAGGCATGCAGTTCGACCGCGGTTACCTGTCGCCCTACTTCATCACCAACCCGGAAAAGATGACGGTCGAACTGGAAAATCCGTACATCCTGATCCACGAAAAGAAGCTGTCTAACCTGCAGGCCATGCTGCCTGTGCTGGAAGCAGCCGTTCAGAGCGGTCGCCCGCTGCTGATCATCGCTGAAGACATCGAAGGTGAAGCACTGGCCACGCTGGTGGTCAACAAGCTGCGTGGCGGGCTGAAGGTTGCCGCAGTCAAGGCCCCTGGCTTTGGCGATCGCCGCAAGGCCATGCTGCAGGATATCGCCATCCTGACGCAGGGCGAAATGGTCAGCGAAGATCTGGGCATCAAGCTCGAAAACGTTACGCTGGGCATGCTGGGCCAGGCCAAGAAAGTCACCATCGACAAGGACAACACCACCATCGTTGATGGTGCTGGTTCTGCCGATGACATCAAGGCCCGCGTTGCTGAAATCCGTACGCAGATCGATGCCACCAGCAGCGACTATGACCGTGAAAAGCTGCAGGAACGTCTGGCCAAGCTGGCTGGCGGTGTTGCCGTGATCAAGGTTGGCGGCGCGACCGAAGTTGAAGTGAAAGAACGCAAGGATCGCGTAGATGATGCGCTGCACGCCACCCGCGCTGCAGTGGAAGAAGGCATCGTCCCTGGCGGTGGTACTGCGCTGCTTTATGCCACCAAGGCCCTGGACGGCCTGACTGGCGAAAATGAAGACCAGACCCGCGGTATCGACATCATCCGTCGCGCACTGCAGGCCCCGGTTCGCCAGATCGCACAGAATGCCGGCTTTGACGGTGCTGTTGTCGCCGGCAAGCTGATTGACGGCGGTGACGAAAAGATGGGCTTCAATGCCGCAACCGACATCTACGAAGATCTGACCGCTGCAGGCGTGATCGACCCGACCAAGGTTGTACGCACCGCCCTGCAGGATGCCGCTTCGGTATCCGGCCTGCTGATCACCACGGAAGCTGCCGTGGCAGAACTGCCGGAAGACAAGGGAGCCCCTGCAATGCCCGATATGGGCGGCATGGGCGGCATGGGCGGCATGGGCTTCTAAGCCAGCCAGCCAAGCTGTTATCAGAATGGCCCGGCGGGGACGTGTTCCTGCCGGGCTTTTCTTTTGCGTAAGATCATTTGGCGACGGTTTGGTCGTGCATTGCGCACTTTTCAGCGCTCAAAATGCGTAAATCGCTTTACGAGGGGAATCTCGACACGTTAACCTTACGACAACCATAGGGGACTTACGCTGCCATGATGCTGAAGCGGATGATCAGACTTGCTGCGATAACCCTGGCCGCCACCGGGCTGGCCATTGCCCCTGCACAGGCGCAATCCAATGATCTCAACGCCGCTTTTGACAATGCATTGGGCACACAGGTCCGTGCTCCACGCACATTTCAGGCGACTTACGACAGTTCGCTCGAACGGCGCATCGCGCAGCTGGCTGATGGCGATAAGGGCCGTATTGGTGTGGCAGCGATTGACCTGAGCACTGGCCAGGAAATTTCCGTACTGGGTGATCAACTGTTCCCCATGGCTTCAACCAGCAAGATTGCTGTTGCGGCGACATTTCTGGAAATGGTCGAACAGGGCAAATACTCGCTCAGCAGCGAATTCCCGCTGATGCTGCCGGTAAGCTCGGCCAGATTCTCCAGCGCAGTCGCGCCAGTACGCCAGGGCGAATATATGCCCGCAATCGATCTGATTGAAATCATGATCACGCGGTCCAGCAACCCAGCTACAGATGCACTTCTGGCGGCCGTCGGCGGTCCCGCCAAAGTCAATGATTGGGTCCGCCGCCAGGGGATCAAGAACTGGAGCATCAACCGCGATATCGCAACTCTGGTGCGCGATGATGGGGAATTCGATCCTGCCAATCACATTGACAAGCGCGATGCGGCAACCCCGCGCGCGATGCTGAAACTATTGACCGGGCTATATCAGGGCAAATTCCTGTCCGCCGAAAGCCGCCGTGTCTTGTTGAGTGCCATGAGCCGCACGCGCACCGGCAAACGCCGTATTCCCGCGCTGATCCCTGCTGATGCAAAAGTGAGCCACAAGACAGGCTCTCTCAACAACACATCCAGCGATGTTGGTTTTATCGAAGGGCCCGATGGCCGCGTTATTGCCCTGGCCATATATGTCACTGGACAAGGTGCCCGATTGGCGCGTGAAGAACGGATCGCGGCACTGGCTCGTGCCCTTTATGATGGCTATGCCGCAGAAGCGCGCAAGCAGGTATGGACCAGCGCACCAGCACAAAACGACAATCAGACTGGCGGCTGAGCATCGCCGAATTCAATCTGGTTTAACCGGCGACCGTGCCGGATCATCAACCGGGCAAAGAAAAAGGGTGGCGCCTTGCGGCACCACCCCTTAACTGTTCGAAAGAACTTGCGCGATTACTCGGCAGCAGCTTCTTCAGTTGCTTCAACAGCAGCGTCAGCAGCTTCAGCAGCAGCGTCGGTTGCTTCTTCAACAGCTTCAGTAGCTTCAACAGTAGCTTCGTCAGCAACGGCTTCAGCGTCAGCAGCCATCGATTCTGCAGTTGCGTCTGCAGCTTCTTCGGTCTGTTCCGAGCAAGCAGCCAGGCCAAGAGCCGAACCGGCGATCGCAGCAGCGAGAATGATCTTACGCATAGGTATAAACCCCTTAAAACAGCGAGTGAAATGCATGGCTTACTTTAGTAAGCCTTGCACAAAGCCAGCCGAAATATGGCTGGCTTCGGGGTGGCTAAATAATGGCGATTTTGTGACCATGCAAGCCGATTCGATGAATGAGGCCATTTTTTTGCCTCAATTCACCGCAGCTGCCGCAGAGTTCATCCTGCTTGCCCCACGGTAATTTTGTCAGTGGAAATCGACTTACCAGCAGTGCCGCGCACTGCTAGCAAGCATGCCATGTCTGATAAGCAGCATCTCTATCTCGTTGATGGTTCATCCTATATATTCCGGGCATATCATCGCCTGCCCCCTCTGACAGATCCGGAAGGAACGCCAGTGGGGGCGGTTTATGGTTACACCACAATGCTGTGGAAGCTGGCAGACGATCTGGACAAGGCAGAAGGTCCGACACATCTGGCGGTGATTCTGGACAAGGATTCGAAGAGTTTCCGCAACGAGATTTACCCTGAATACAAGGCCAATCGCCCACCAGCGCCTGAAGATCTGGTGCCGCAATTCCCGCTGATTCGTGATGCAACACGCGCCTTCAGCCTGCCCTGCATCGAACAAGCTGGACTGGAAGCCGACGATCTGATCGCTTCCTATGCGCGTGCTGCGCAGGCGCGCGGCTGGGACGTCACCATTGTATCATCTGACAAGGATCTGATGCAGCTGGTGGGTGAAGAAAATGGCGCGCGGATCGACATGCTCGATACGATGAAAAGCCAACGCATTTATCGCGATGAAGTGGAAGAGAAATTCGGTGTCCAGCCAGAATTGGTGGGCGATGTTTTGGCCCTGATGGGCGACAGTGTTGACAACGTTCCCGGCATTTTCGGTATCGGGCCCAAAACTGCCAGCAAGCTGATTGCGGAACACGGATCACTCACTGCTGCGCTTGCTTCAGCTGAAGGCATGAAAACGTCCAAGCTGAAGGAACGGCTCATCGAACATCGCGCTGACGCAGAACTCAGCCGTATTCTTGTTGCATTGAAGGAAGATTGCGAACTTCCAGAGCCGCTGGACGATTTCAAGCTCGAAGGCGTTCCGCCCGAACCCCTTGCTGCGTTCCTGGCGAAGCACGGCTTCACTTCGCTGCTGCGGCGTCTGGATGCGGGGACTGGCAGCCCCTCCCGCGCAACTGACCTCAACCCACCCAAGCAGGTGGTGGCAAGTGACAAGGGCACGCAAGACGCACACCGTCAGCCCTTGCCGGAACTGCCTGAGGTTGACCGCAATTCCTATGAAACAGTCCAATCGATGGAACGGCTGGAATATTGGATAGCGCGGGCGCATGCAGCCGGACTTGTGGCGGTCGACACCGAAACCAGCGCGCTGGATGCAATGCAGGCTGATCTGGTTGGCGTCAGCCTGGCACTTGGCCCCAATGATGCCTGTTATATTCCGCTGGGCCATGGCGGGACAGATATGTTTGCAGAGAAGCCCGATCAGGTGCCCCTGGATCAGGCTGTGGCCGCTCTCAAGCCCCTGCTGGAAAGTGATGCCGTGCTGAAGGTGGGGCAGAACATCAAATATGACATCAATGTGCTGGCACGCCACGATATCGCCATTGCGCCAGTTGATGACACAATGGTCATCAGTTTCACACTTGATGCCGGCCGTCAGCAGGATGGGATTGGCGGCGGCCACGGGATGGACGAGTTGTCTGAACGGCACCTCGGCCATATCCCGCTCGCTTTCAAGGATGTCTGCGGCACCGGCAAGAAAGCGATACCCTTTGGCGAAGTGCCCCTGGACAAGGCGACCGAATATGCCGCCGAAGACGCCGACGTAACCTGGCGATTGCACGCATTGTTGAAACCGCGTCTGGCTGAAGAAGGTGGCACTCGCATTTATGAACGAGTTGATCGTCCGCTGATACCGGTGGTTGCGCGCATGGAGCGTGAAGGGATCAAGGTTGATAGAGGGCGATTGTCCAAACTGTCAGAACAATTTGCGCAGGAAACAGCACGTCTGGAAAGCGAAATTCACGGCCTGGCCGGGCAGGAATTTACCGTCGGCAGCCCCAAGCAATTGGGTGATATTCTGTTCGACAAGCTCGGCTTCAAGGGCGGGAAGAAAGGCAAGAGCGGCCAATATTCCACTGACCAGAGCGTGCTGGAAAAGCTTGCCGTCGACGGGGCTGAAATTGCCCGCAAAGTGTTGGAATGGCGCCATCTGGCCAAATTGAAATCCACCTATACCGATGCCCTTCAGGAACAGATCAATCCGCATACGGGCCGTGTCCACACCAGTTACGGCCTTGTGGGCGCACAAACCGGTCGCCTATCCTCCACCGATCCCAATCTGCAGAATATCCCGGTGCGTACTGAAATCGGGCGACAAATTCGCCAGGCATTTGTGCCTGAAACGGGCAATGTCCTGCTCGCTGCCGACTATTCACAGATCGAATTGCGGCTGGCCGCACATATGGCCGATGTGCAAAGCCTGAAGGATGCCTTTGCCGCAGGTGAAGACATTCACGCCCGTACTGCGCAGGAAATGTTTGGTGAGGTGACCCGCGATAGCCGTGCCCGCGCCAAAACCATCAATTTCGCCATTCTTTATGGCATTTCACGCTGGGGGCTTGCTGGTCGTCTAGAGGTCACTCCAGAAGAAGCCCAGAGTATGATCGACACCTATTTCCAGCGCTTCCCCGGCATCCAGCGTTACATCATGGAAACCCTGGAGACAGTCCGCGAGCGCGGCTATTCCGAAACCCTGTTTGGACGCAAGACATGGTTTCCGCGGATCAACTCAAAGAACCAGGCCGAACGACAGGGCAGCGAACGTGCCGCCATCAACGCCCCGATCCAGGGCACAAGCGCCGACATTATCAAGCGAGCCATGGCACGCATGCTGCCCTCTCTGGAGTCTGAAGGGCTGCACAATGTGCGCATGCTATTGCAAGTGCACGATGAATTGGTGTTCGAACTGCCAGAAAATGATGTCGCTAAAGCCAGTCCGGTGATCGAGCGTGTAATGGCAGAAGCCGCCGCACCAGCGGTGGAACTGTCAGTTCCACTGGGTGTTGAAATCGGAACCGGCATCAACTGGGATGCAGCGCATTGATAGAACGGAACATCCGACACAAACTTGCAAGTACCGCCTACCTTCCATAGGGCACGCGTGATGTTAGAAAGATATAATCCAACTAATTGGGATATCGCCTGGACTGAAGTAACTGCTGCTGCAATTGAGGTGGTCGCCGCGATCACAATTGCTTGGCTGCTCTTTCGCGCCGTATTCGCACTTGTCAGCCGGTTGACGCAGCTTTCGGAAACACAAGTTGACGAGATGATCGTTGATCGCGTGCGTCGACCGGTCAAATGGTCATTTATCGCCATTGGCATCACTTTGGTTGCGCAATCCAACCCAGAATTGAAAGCATACTGGGAGCCGATGGCCCGCTTCCTGCGCCCAGCCCTGCTCGGCTGGATTGCCTTTACTCTGGTCAAGGCTTTCACAGCAGCGCTGGAATTGCGACTGGAGTTATCGGAAGATCCGGTTTCCGTGCGCAGCCGACGTACGCGAATTGCCATCCTGTCACGTACCGCCACATTTGCTATCATTTTTATCACAGTTGGCCTGATGCTGCTGGGCATTCCGGCAGTACGCGATATTGGCACGACTTTACTTGCGTCCGCTGGTCTTGCTGCTTTGGCAGTGGGTGCCGCTGCGCAGCCCGCGCTCAAATCCCTGATTGCAGGAATGCAGGTGGCATTGACCGAGCCGTTTCGTATTGGCGATCTGGTCCGGGTCGATGGCGAAGGTGGTCGCGTAGAGGAAATTCGGCTGAGTTTTGTCACAGTACGCACCTGGGATGAACGTGTTCTGGTTGTGCCCACCAGTCGTTTTCTGGATCAAAGCTTCGAAAACTGGTCACGCATCAGCGAGAAACTGACGGGGCCTGTTTTCCTTCATCTCGATCCGGCTGCTGCTATCGACCCGATCCGCGAAGAATTTGAGCGCTTCGTGACCAGCCACGAACTCTATGATGGTCGTAATATCGCCTGCCTGATGACCGAAGCCTATCCAGAAAGTGTGGAACTGCGTCTGTCTATGAGCGCAGCAACCATTGGTGACCTGTGGGTTCTGCGCTGCGAAACACGCGAACATATGCTGAAATGGTTGCGCGAAAACCAGCCCGATGCGTTGATCCGCCACCGGCTGGAGGTGGAAGCAGCAAATGCACGGGTGGCTGGCGGTTAAGCTGTCAGCTCGGACGGACTAAGCCTGCCAAACTGACAGCTCATTCGATGCCATTATCCTGTGCACCGCCATGCTTGCGATCGCGCGTAGGCTCCACCATGCCTTCATGGATGAACCCAATCGGGTGCACTTCTGCAGCGCGTTTCTTCAACTCGCCGCGCATCTTTTTATATTCCGCTTCCAGCTCAGCAGTAACGGTGGCGCGGGAATCATTCAGTGCCTCGTCAAAATCAGCTGCGGCAACCTCACTGACATCGCTACCCACCCGGCGTAGCGCATTAAGCCCTGCGCGACGCACAACATCCTCCAGATCGGCGCCGGTAAAGCGCTCGGTCTGTTCGGCGATCTTGCCCAGATCCACATCACTGGCCAGCGGCATATCGCGTGCATGGATTTCCAGAATATGTTTGCGGCCATCCTTGTCAGGCGTTCCGACATACACCAGCTCATCGAACCGTCCTGGTCGCAGCAGTGCCGGATCCACCAATGTGGGGCGATTTGTCGCGCCAATAACAACCACGGATTGCAGTTCTTCCAGCCCGTCCATCTCAGCCAGAATCGTATTGACCACGCGACCCGTCACCTGCGGTTCGCCTTGTCCAGTGCCACGTGCCGGTACAAGGCTGTCAATCTCATCAATAAACACCACGCATGGCGCCACTGACCGCGCGCGGGCAAACATGCGTGCGATCTGTTGCTCGCTCTCACCATACCATTTGGACAAGAGATCGCTCGATTTCATCGATATGAAATTTGCTTCCGCTTCCTTGGCCACAGCTTTCGCCAGCAAGGTTTTTCCGGTCCCCGGCGGGCCATAGAGCAGGAATCCCTTGGCTGGGCGAATGCCCAACCTCGCAAAGGCTTCTGGATTCTTCAGGGGCAATTCGATCCCCTCTTTCAACTTATCGATCGCATCGCCTACACCGCCAATATCATTCCAGGAAACATTGGGCATCTGCACCATGACTTCGCGCATGGCTGAAGGTTGGACACGCTTGAGTGCGGAAAGGAAATCCTCTCGTGTGACACATAATTCATCCAGCACCTCTGGCGGGATGGTACGTTCATCCAGATCGAGCTTTGGCATGATCCGGCGCACCGCATCGATGGCAGCTTCACGTGCAAGCGCCGCAATATCCGCACCGACAAAGCCGTGGGTCACGCGCGCCAGTTCATTCAAGTCCACCTTCTCACCCAAAGGCATGCCGCGCGTATGGATGCCCAGAATTTCTCGCCGCCCGCTTTCATCAGGCACGCCGATCACGATTTCCCGATCAAACCTGCCGGGACGACGCAACGCTTCATCTATCGCATCAGGACGATTGGTTGCGGCGATCACCACCAGATTGGAGCGCGCCTCCAACCCGTCCATCAAAGTCAGCAACTGGGCGACCAGCCGTTTTTCTGCCTCTCCCGTCACTTGCGTGCGCTTTGGAGCAATCGAATCAATCTCGTCAATAAAGATGATGGAAGGGGCAACGCGTGTCGCCTCTTCAAACACCTCGCGCAGTCTCTTCTCGCTCTCACCATAGCCAGAGCCCATGATTTCAGGCCCATTGATGGTAAAAAATTCAGCATCTGATTCGCTGGCAACAGCTTGTGCCAGCCGTGTCTTGCCTGTGCCCGGCGGGCCATGCAGCAACACACCTTTTGGCGGGTCGACCCCAAGGCGGGTGAACAATTCGGGGTAACGCAGCGGCAGTTCCACCATTTCGCGCAACTGCTGGATAGTATCGGACATGCCGCCGACATCATCGTAATTGACTACGGCGCGCCCATCTCGCGGCTCTTCAAAATCGGCACGCAGCTCCACCTCGGTATTTTCGTCAATATGAACGATACCCTTGGGGTTGGTCGATGCGACTGACAGGCGAATTTGCGTCAGTGCATAGGCCGGTGCGCGTAACATCTGGCGCAGTTCTGGTGGTATATTCTGCACTGGTTGCTGCCCGGTGGTTGCCACAACATCACCGGAAACCAAGGGACGACGGAAAAAATTGCGCTTCAACGCCAGGCTGGGGCCCTGCAGGCGCATTTCCCGCTGGGCCGGCGCAAATACCACGCGCGTTGCAGGGCGCGACTCAGCTTTGCTGATCTGGACATGTTCGCCCGAGCCGACTTCCGCATTACCGCGTTGCAACCCGTCCAAACGCACCATTTCAAGTGATTCGTCTTCGGGATAGGCCGCCATCGCAATCGCAGCTGTGACACGCTTGCCAGCGACCTCTACCACGTCGCCTTCAGTGATCCCGAGTGCTTGAAAGGCACTTCTCGGCATGCGAGCTATGCCCTGGCCACTTTCTTCTTGCCTGGCGGCCGCAACTTGCAGCCTGATTTCCTGCTTCTTTTCCTTTGACGGGCTGGCGGCATCCGCATCGGCCATAATGGCACCACTCCTTCATTCGCATTTCAGCTGCGTATTCCCTAGCTAGGTAGTGCGGGCGCATCATGCAAACTCCGCCGCGCGAAATACGAAATGTTGACGGTGGCCGATTACAGCCGCGATCCATCAAATACCGCCAAAACATGAAAAAAGCCCGGCTCACTTGGAGCCGGGCCTGGAAGTCTTGGGAGAGGATGCCTGAAAGGCAGATGCAGATATGCCGCCGGATAAAAAATTGTGCAAGTGCGAAAAGCGCATTCTTTATTACAAATATTGCAACTCATACCACTAAACTACTGTAAAAACGTGCTTGCCGTAGCGTAAACCACCCAAATTCTCTTCCCTGAAGTAGCAATCCAATGCAAATTAACGCTGCGATGCAGCAAAGTTGCGCACGACAGGTGACATAACGCATTAGTCCGACTATTCAGGCGCCCATTGCAAGCCAGTGGGATACAGATGAGCAAACTTTTTCCTAATGCTTCCGCCGCCCTTGAAGGGCTTTTGAAAGACGACATACTGATTGCCAGTGGTGGCTTTGGCCTTTGTGGCATACCTGAACGCCTGTTGGTCGCAATCCGCGAATCTGGCGTGAAAGGCCTGACCTTTGCCAGCAACAATGCCGGTATCGATAATGAAGGCATCGGCATGCTGTTGCGTACGCAGCAAGTGAAGAAGATGATCAGTTCCTATGTTGGTGAAAACAAGGAATTTGAACGGCAATATCTTTCTGGTGAGCTTGAAGTTGAATTCTCACCGCAGGGCACGCTGGCCGAACGTATGCGTGCAGGTGGTGCAGGGATCCCCGGTTTCTACACCAAAACGGGTGTCGGCACGAAGGTCGCCGAAGGCAAGGAAACCAAGCTCTTCAATGGCGAGGAATATATTCTGGAACATGGCATCTTTGCCGATCTGTCCCTCGTCAAGGCATGGAAAGCTGATGAAACCGGCAATCTGATGTTCCGCAAGACGGCGCGCAATTTCAACCACCCCGCCGCCACTTGCGGCAAGGTGTGCGTGGTTGAAGTGGAAGAAATTGTTCCGGCAGGCTCAATGGACCCGGACTGCATCCATCTGCCCGGCGTCTATGTGAACCGTATGATCCTGGGCGCACCCTACGACAAGAAAATCGAATTCCGCACCACACGTGAGCGCGCCGAGGCCTGATAGTGCACGCCTGCGTCTGTTTGACCCGAATTGGCGCTGTCGCCATGGTGGCGACAGGGTTGATCGGCTGTGCCCAAACCACGGAACAGACCGCCATTATCACTGATGACGTAGCTGTCATCAATGAGGCTGATCAACCAGCTCCAGAGGGTAAACGCTGGCAATATGGATCTGGCGAGGCGGCAGGCGCAACAATACAGGCATGGCGCGCCTTGGCCGATTATGCGCTGGCCCGTGCAGCCGAAGCACCAGAAGAATCTGTCATCATGGGCCTGCCCGATGATGCTGGCGGTATAACCACAGGTTCAGTGCCCTGCACTGCTGCGGACGGCAGACGCAAGCCGCCCGCCATTATCGCCGATGCCGATGATACGGCGATCCAGAATCAGGGCTTTGCTTATTGGCAAGCCATGAATAACGGTGCCTATGATGCCAATGTATGGGCTGATTACATGGCAACGGGCGCCCCACAGGTCACGCCCGTCCCCGGGGCAGTCACCGGGATCAAACGGCTGCGTGAAGGCGGCATTACAGTCATCTTCAACAGCAATCGCGATAACATCTACGCCAGCGGCACGATCGCGATGATAGAGGCCGCCGGATTAGGCACCGTGGAGCATGGACGGGATCTGTTTCTTCGCGATGATGACGACATGGGTAACCGGAAGGATGGCCGCCGCGCCCATGTGGCTGAAAAATATTGTGTCCTTGCCTTGGCGGGAGACAATATGGGTGACTTTGCAGACATCTTCAATTTCAGCGCCCTGCCAGTACTTGAACGCAGAAAGCTCGCTGCGCGCGGTGACCTGGCGCAATTATGGGGCAATGGCTGGTTCATGATGGCCAATGCCTCATACGGAGCATGGAATAAAGGCACTGTGCATGATGTCTTTGCGCCGGAAACACGCTGGCAGCCATCACCTTCATCACATACAGGCCAGGGAGAATAGGATGAGCGAAATGCCCAGAACATTCCCAATATGCGCTGGCCACGCATTCATCGACCCGATTATACTGTCACTTCGTTTAGCGGCGGCAGGGCTTGATCGGGCGCTCTTCTCGACACAATTGTAACAGGAATAGGACTCCGGACATGTCCGAAGAAAAATACGGCTGGACCCGCGACGAAATGGCAGCACGCGCTGCCCGTGAGTTGCAAGATGGCTTTTACGTCAATCTGGGCATCGGCATCCCGACTCTGGTGGCGAACCACATCCCTGAAGGGATGCAAGTTACGTTGCAGAGCGAAAATGGGATGCTGGGCATCGGCCCTTTCCCCTATGATGATGAAGTTGATGCTGACCTGATCAATGCGGGCAAGCAGACGATCAGCGAACTGCCACACAGCGCCTATTTCGACAGCGCCACAAGTTTTGCCATGATCCGTGGTGGCCATATCGACCTGACCGTGTTGGGCGCTATGGAAATCTCCGAAAATGGCGATATCGCCAACTGGATGATCCCGGGCAAGATGATCAAGGGCATGGGCGGCGCCATGGATCTGGTCGCTGGGGTCAAGAAGATCATCGTCGTAATGGACCACGCCAGCAAGGCGGGTGACCCCAAGTTCATCCCGGAATGCACCCTGCCGCTGACCGGCAAGAATGTGGTCGACATGATCATAACCAATCTGGCCGTGTTCCAGCGCCCCGATCATAATAGCCCGTTCCGCCTGATCGAACTTGCGCCCGGTGTAACTGAAGAAGATATCGCAAAGATGACCACCGCGAAATATGAAGTGGCTTTGTAACGCATAGTGTAATCGTGGTCGCGCTCGACAGCTTTGACGAGGTCGCCCCAGGCATCTGGTCGGCCCTTCCAGCTGGAGAGCGCACCGCACATTATGATAATATCGCGCGCGGTTATGACCTTGTGGTGGGCAATGCGCTGTATAACCGTGTGGTCTGGGGCTGCCCCAAACAGACCTATAATGAGATGGCGCACACCTTTTTGATGGCCTCCACAACAGGTCCGATAATTGATTTCGGCTGCGCGGGTCTTTGGTTTTCACAGCAACTGGATATCGTGGCGTTGAAGATCGTCTGATCTTGTTTGACCGGTCACTGGGAATGCTCAGGCAGGGTAAGAAAAGACTACCATCGGGGCAGTTTCTGCAAGGTGATGCATTCGCGCCACCCTTTGGTAATGGCAGTTTCGCAGGCGGCATGGACTGGGGCATGTTGCATGTTTTTGGTACAGCATCAGACTATCTGGCCAACCTGCACCGGATTTTGTCACCTGGCGGCACAGTGGCGATTGGCACTTTGGTGCTGTCCGGCCGCACAATTGGCGATAGGATGCTGAATCTTCTGCATGCCAAGGGCGAGGCAGCTTTACCTGAAAGCCGTAGCGATGTTGAAACGGCATTCAGTCGATTGTTTGACATCGATCACAGCAAACTCGCCGGCAACATGTTGTTCCTGCAAGGGCGGAAAGGAAAACATTAGGCCGGCCATCACTTTCATGCGATAATCAGGAATGGCCTTCCATGCCGCCTTTCGTGCCAGATTTCTGGACGTTCTTGCGTCAATCTACATCTATAACGAACATCGCGGTTACACATCACTAGACCGCGTTCTTGAAGCCGCCCGCGCGCGTTGCGCCAACAATCAGACATTTATCGCCGAAGTTGAAAAACATCGTGCCGAAGAGGAAAGACATTACCGTATGTTCCGCCGCTGGTTCGAACATCGCGGCGAAATGCCGCTCAAGGTTGATCGAACATGCGGCCACATCGATCATTTTATTGAAAGCATCTTCGGGTGCACCATTGAAGAATTGGATACAGAAGCGATCGTTGCCGACGGCAATGCTTTCGAAAAACTGTGTCGTGTAATCATGATTACGGAACGGCGTGGCATGCATCAGGTCGAAACCCTGCTGGATAACGCGCATGTTCTTTCAGATCGCGGAATGACGGCGATATTCAAGGTTGTTCAGCGTGATGAGCCCAGCCATTGGATGCCGTATGATACGTGGTTACGCGCCAACGGCCGTAGACCACAGCCACGCTTGCGCGAGCTATGGACCGATTACTGGATCCACAAATCGCTGATGCTGGTAAAATTGCCCGCGATTTTCATCAATCACAACACTCCACGACTTAGTGCATGGCCAGACGAAGCCAGCGAAGTCTACAGTAACTGATTTGCAAGCAGGCCAGTGAACTCTTGATAGGAGGTTGCTCGCTTAGCCCAACTCTTTCCTCAGGGTTGCGACCAGGTCGGTACGCTCCCAAGGGAAGAAATCACCCTCTGCCGTCCGGCCAAAATGCCCATAGGCCGCGCTCTTGCGATAAATCGGCTTATTGAGGCCCAAATGCGTACGAATACCGCGTGGAGTCAGCCGCACCAATTGCGGTAACAGCGACTCAAGGCGCGCCTCTGTCACGCCCACACCCGTGCCATGCAGATCAACATAGATCGAAAGTGGTTCGGCCACGCCGATGGCATATGACAACTGGATCGTGCAGCGTCGTGCCAAGCCTGCCGCCACGATATTCTTGGCCAGATATCGAGTGATATAGGCGGCAGACCGGTCCACCTTGGTCGGGTCCTTTCCACTGAAGGCACCCCCGCCATGCGGAGCTGCGCCACCATAGGTGTCTACAATAATCTTGCGCCCCGTCAGCCCGGCATCCCCATCTGGACCGCCAATTTCAAAACGGCCAGTGGGGTTGATGTGATAGACTGTATTATCAGTCAGCAATTCAGGCGGTAGAATATCCACGATCACGCCTTTCACATAATCACGCAGCTGGGCATATTTGGCCTCGTCACCAGCGCCATCATGGAAAAAGTATCCAGGCTTGTGCTGTGTGGAAACCACAATCGCCATCGCTTCGGCTGGACGTTCTTTCTGGTAACGCAAGGTTACCTGGCTTTTGGCATCCGGCTCCAGAAATGGGGCTGCACCAGAATGGCGGTCAGCCGCAAGACGTTCCAGTATCTTGTGGCTATAATCCAGCGTCGCCGGCATTAAATCAGGCGTTTCATCGCTTGCATAACCGAACATAATGCCCTGATCGCCAGCACCTTCATCCTTATTGCCACTGGCATCCACACCCTGCGCAATATGGGCTGACTGCGCATGTAGATGATTTTCAAAGGTCAGTATCTCCCAGTGGAAACCGTCCTGCTCATAGCCGATTTCGCGGACAGTACGGCGCACCACCTGTTCGATTTCTTCCAATGCTCCAGGGGCCCAATCGCCATTTTCAAACACGCCCTTGCAGCGGATTTCGCCAGCAAGAATGACACGCTGGGTCGTTGTCAGAGTTTCGCAGGCAACGCGGGCTTCCGGATCTTTCGACAGGAACAGATCAACAATCGCATCAGAAATCTGGTCCGAAACCTTGTCCGGGTGACCTTCGGATACACTTTCCGACGTGAACAGAAATTCGCTGCGCATGAAACCTCGATATAAGGGGTTCTTTATGTCTTGGCGTCGGTCCTAGCTGTCGCGGTGGCGCAAGGCAACCAGCGAAAGCAGCGCAAGCACTCCGGCCCAAAATAGTGGCAAGGCATTACCCCATTGGGCAAATAATGTAGCGTCTTTGGCTGGCGGAATAAAACCATCCAAACGCGCGGACTGACCGCGGCCAATCGCCTGCCGCACCACCCCATTGGCATCGATCACGGCACTGATCCCTGTTGTGGTCGATCGTAGGACAGGCAACCCCTCCTCAATCGCACGCATACGCGCCTGCGCCAGATGCTGTGGCGGGCCCCACGCACCAAACCAGCCATCATTTGATGGGTTGAAAATGTAATCTGGTCGATTGCTGCGGTCCACGACTTGTCCTGAGAACACGATTTCATAGCAAATTTGCATGCCTGCATTGCCAAATTCACCCAGGCTGATCGTCTGTAGGCCAGGGCCTGGAATAAAATCGATCGACCCTGCAACAAGGCGACTGGCACCCAATGGTTCCAGCAACCAGCGCATAGGCAGATATTCGCCATAGGGCACGAGATGCGCCTTGGCATATTCGGCGCGAATATCACCCGTACCGTCCAGCAAGAGTATTGAATTATATGCACCAGTTGCGCGGCGGCGGCCATCACGCTGCCCGATCTCCAGATTAACCGCCCCGGTCAGCAGTAAGGAGTTTTCGCCGATTACGCTGCCAATGCGAGCCCTTGCAAAATCCGGATCCCCGGCAGCAGTCATACGGTCATAATAGCGTTGCGGGTATCCGTTTTCGAGATAATCGGGCACCGCGCTTTCCGGCCACAACACCAATCGTGCAGCTTCATGACCCGGCAACGTCAGTCTGGCGATCCGGGCGAATTGCTCTTCAAATTTGGTTGGATCGTCAATCTCTTCTTGCGGGATGAGCGGTTGGACCAAGGCATAGGGTACATGCCCTTCCTGTGTCGCAGGGGCGGGCCAGTACATCGCAGCCGCTATCCCCAGAAAGGCCAGGGGCAATGCAATCCACCGCACCTTCAACTGCCAAAACACTATCAGTACACCAGCGATAAGTAAGGCCAATCCCGACAGCGCATAAGTGCCAAGCCAAGGCAGCAGCGCCGCAAGCCCGGGACGCCCCCAACCGCCCAGCAACATCAGGCCAAGCGGTGGCCAGGGATACCCCGTAAATATCCAACTGCGCAGCCATTCGGTGATGATCCATGCGGCGGCAAATACTGCGCTGAAGGCAGGTATCTTTGCTCCACTTGCCACCCGATGCGCCGCCAATCCGGCGACGGCTGGGTAGATCGCCAGATAAAGACACAACAGCGGAACGGCGAACCAGCCAAGGATTGCCGGCATTTCAGCCTGATAAGTGAATGCAGTCGCAATCCAGTTATTGGCAATGGTCAAATGCGCCCAGCCAAACAGATAGGAAATGATGGCCGCATCCAACCACTTATCCACCCGGCGTAGTAATACAATGAACAATGCCAGGGCGGCCAATCCCACCGGCCATAGCGCCCAAGGGGGATATGCCGTCGCAGCAAAGCCACCCAGCACAAGCGCACTCAACTTGGGATGGCCAAGCCACCAGCTGCAAATTTTGACGAGGCGCGCTGGCATGGGAGGCTACCCTGTCAGATCAGTGACAACAGACCGCCTCAGCTCACCGCCTGCAGATCATCGTCACCACTACCGCCATCATCGCTAGCGGGGCGGCGGCGACGACGCGGCTTCACCGAAACTTCAATGGCATCGTTATCCTTGCCAATGGCAGGGGGCAGAACGCCCGCATCAATTTCGCCATCATCATTGGAGGAAGTTTCATTACGAGAATTACGACGGGGTTTGCGATTCTCGCTGCGTGCGCGACGCGGCTTAGGTTCATCCTCCTCTGAGGTGCTCACCTGTTCGCCATCGGTGATTTCATCACCTTCATCGCCACGATCACCTTCGTTCACATCATTGCGGCGTGATCCACGTTCACCACGTGAATTGCGGCTGGGGCGACGGCGATCTTCGCCTTCATCATCGTAATCATCGTCATTGGACTGATCGCGGTCGTCATTACGCTTGCCCCGCGCTTCGTCCTGACGCGCCTTGTTATCGGCAATTACGCGAAAATAATGGTCCGCGAATTGCAGGTAATATTCGGCCTGCACACGGTCCCCATTATGCTGAGCGTCCTGAGCAAGCTTTTTGTATTTGTCGAGCAACTGCGGCGCATTGCCCCGCGCGCGGCTGTCAATCCGGTTGGCGTTGTTGCCCCCGCTCTGATTGCGATTGCCGCGCCCACGGCGGCGATTGTTACGATTGTTATTCAAGGAGATTTCTTCCTCATCCGTGACCGCATTCGGAACCCAATGTCCGGCGGCCCATAGACCCCTTGTCACGAGCACTGCCGGTATGGCAGCGCACCCTAATCCGCAAAACCCGGCAGGCGGTTATTCGCTGCCAATCAAGTCTGAATTACGGAGCTTGATCTGGTGGTCGCCACAGCGGCAGACCAGAGACCTTTTACCGGCGTAGCCGCACGAATCGCTTTTGCCAAGTGTTTATGTCAACACTAATGCACGGTCTCGTCCGCCCAGATCGTGCAGAACCTCCACTGTAAAGCCCGATTCGTGCGCAATATCCGAAACCTGCGCCGCCTGAAGATGCCCGATCTCGAAAATTGCCACACCACCGGAAAATAAAAGCTTGCCAAGCTGGGGGATGATCACGCGATAATCGTCAAGCCCTTCTGGCCCGGAAAAAAGCGCCTCTGTCGGCTCATGATCGCACACATCCGGATCCAGCACCGCATCACTTTCTACATAGGGTGGATTGCACAGGATCAAATCAAACTGGCCCAGATCATCGGCCCAGCCCTCATCGCGCCAACTGCGGCGCAAAATTTGTACGCGTCCGGACAGGCCATGTGCACTGGCGTTGGCAGAAGCAACCAGTGCCGCTGTTTCGGAAGCATCGATCCCGATGCCCTGTGCCCCCGTATTCGCAAGGAGGCTGGATATCAGCAGCGCGCCAGAACCTGTTCCCATGTCCAGCACACGCCCTGCATCAGGGGCCATTTCTAATGCGGCACGGACCAGGGTTTCGCTGTCCCCGCGCGGAATCAGCACGCCCGGCATTACCGCAAATTCATGTCCGAAAAATTCCTGCCGCCCAAGAATATAGGCGATTGGCTCATGCGCGGTACGCCGGGCCACAAGTGCATCAAAACTGGCCAGATGGGGCGCCGCCTCATCACGCATATGACGCAACAACATGTCTGAACGTGATAAGCGTAAAACATGCGCCATCAGTAATTCGGCATCCAGCCGCGCGGTATCACTAGTGGCGAAAAGCCTGTCTGCCGCTGCGCGAATGGCGTCAGCAATAGTCACTCAGCCAATGCCGCCAATCGCTTGGCCTCATCCTCAGAAATCAGGGCGTCCACCAGTTCACCGAGGCCCGTCCCAGCCAGGATTTCTTCCAGCTTGTGCAGCGTCAGCCCGATGCGATGGTCGGTCACGCGGCCTTGCGGGAAATTATAGGTGCGGATGCGTTCGGATCGGTCACCACTACCGACCATGGCCTTGCGCGCTTCTGCTTCTGCACCCTGCGTCGCCTCTCGCTGAGCTTCATAGAGCCGCGCGCGCAGCACCTGCATCGCCTTTTCACGGTTCTTGTGCTGGCTGCGACCATCCTGACAGGTGACAACGGTATTTGTCGGAAGGTGTGTGATGCGCACGGCGCTGTCCGTGGTGTTCACGTGCTGCCCACCCGCGCCGCTGGCGCGATAGACATCAATCTTCAAATCGCCCGGATCGATCTGGACGTCGACCTCATTTGGTTCAGGCAATACCGCCACGGTCGCAGCGCTTGTATGGATGCGGCCACCACTTTCAGTGACGGGAACGCGCTGGACGCGGTGCACTCCGCTTTCAAACTTCAGCTTGGCGAACACGCCTGCGCCGGTGACATTGGCAACGATTTCCTTGAAGCCACCCACTTCAGATGCGTTCATGCTGACCGGCTCAACCCGCCAGCCCTGTTCAGTGGCAAAGCGTTCATACATGCGGTAAAGATCGCCCGCAAACAGGGCCGCCTCGTCCCCGCCCGTTCCCGCGCGGATTTCCAGCATGGCAGAGCGGCTGTCTGCCGCATCACGCGGCAACATGGCAATCGCAAGCTGATGTTCCAGATCGGGCAGGCGTGCCTTGATCGCGGCCAGCTCTTCCTCAGCCATTGCCTTCATTTCCGGATCGCCAAGCATTTCGGTGAGGCTGACAATTTCCTCGCGCGCCCTTTTCACCTCGGCAGCGATCTTCGCCACCGGCTCTAGCTCGGCATAGTCGCGGCTCGCCTGGACAAAGGCATCACCTTCCAACGTGCCCGATGCCATGCGTGCCTCAAGCTCGGCAAAACGATGCGCGATCTGGTCAAGACGTTCTGCAGGTATTCGCATTAGATCACGATGGGCCAATGCTTACCGAATAACTGCAACGCCTCTGCCTCACGCGGGATCGCAGGGTCAGTTTGAAGAAGACTATGGGTTTTCTGGCCATCGCGAATATCAAAGGAAATCAGCATCGCCGCTTCTGCTTTGCGTGCCTTATCATATCTTTTGCGAGGGCTGCCTGTTGCAAACAATTCGGCAGAAAATCCTGCCTGTCGAAAGAGCGCTACAGCCTTAGCTGCATCCGCTTCTCTATCCCTATTCTCTGCAGCAACGGCGATTTCCAAGCGCTCATCGCCCCGTTCCCCCACCAGCATCGCCAGTCGCTCAATCCCCGCAGCCCAGCCGACAGCCGGTGTCGCTGCGCCGCCCAGCGATTCCATCAGCCCGTCATAGCGACCGCCGCCCAGCACCGTGCTCTGGCTGCCGAGCTTGCTCGCAGCTTCCGATCCCTCATCGGGAATAAACTCAAACGCGGTGTGGCGATAATAGTCCAGCCCCCGCACGAGGCTTTCCGCCCGCTGCCATTTCACGCCCGCTGCATCCAACCCGCTGGTTACTGCATCGAAGAAGGCGCGCGCCTCATCAGACAGATAAGCATCGATCTTGGGCGCATCGGCCACAAAGCGTTTGTCACGCGGGTCTTTGCTATCGAGGATGCGCAGCGGGTTCTTTTCCAACCGTTCCTGCGAATCTTCGCTCAATTCATCTTTCACACCGCGGAAATGTTCCACCAGTGCCGCACGCCATGCATCGCGGCTATCGGCATCGCCGAGTGTGTTGAGGTGAAGCGTAACGCCGGTGATCCCCAATTCCTTCAGCAGCTGGTCCGCCATGGCCAGCAATTCCACATCGGCCTGTGGCTCTGCCGCACCAATGATCTCAGCGTCGATCTGGTGGAACTGGCGATAGCGGCCTTTTTGCGGGCGCTCGTAACGGAACAGCGCGCCGTGGGTCGCCACCTTCAGCGGCGCATGTTGCTGCCAGCCATTGGTTAGATAAGCACGCGCAATGCCGGCGGTGAATTCGGGCCGCAGGGTCAGGCTTTCCCCCCCGCGATCCTCAAACGAATACATTTCCTTCGATACGACATCGGTCGTTTCGCCAATCGCGCGACTGAACACCTCTGTTTTTTCGAACACCGGCATTTCGACACGGCGGAAGCGATACAACCGCCGCACACGTTCAAAGGTTTCGACGACAAAGGCGAAAGCTTCTGCATCGGCACCAAATATGTCCTGTGTGCCGCGAATGGCCTGTGGAGTATTCTTGCTCATGATGCGCGCGATTAGGGCAGACTGCGTCCCGCCGCAATATGCCCATCAAAGTGGTAACCTTCGACCAATTGACGGTTGGCGAGAGAGAATTCCCCCGCTAGGGGCCGCACTGCAACACACAGCGCCGCCTTTTGGGGAGAGGAGGTAGCGCAAAATCGAAAGAGCGAGATATGCAGATCGACAAGATCGCCGTTGGCGACAATCCCCCAGATAGCCTGAACGTCATCATCGAAGTGCCGACAGGCGGCGAACCTGTGAAATACGAATTCGACAAGGCTTCTGGCGCGCTGTTCGTTGATCGTATCCTGCACACGCCAATGCGTTATCCTGCTAATTACGGCTTTGTCCCGCATACACTTTCGCCTGACGGTGACCCGCTTGATGCGCTGGTAATTTCGCGTTCGCCCTTCATCCCGGGCTGTGTGGTACGCGCACGTCCCATCGGCGTGTTGAACCTGGAAGATGAGCATGGCGGCGATGAAAAGCTGATCTGCGTGCCGGTCGACACGACCTTCCCCTATTACTCTGATGTTGGGGAAACCAAGGATCTGCCATCAATCATTTTCCAGCAGATCGAACACTTCTTCACCCATTACAAGGATCTGGAAGCAGACAAATGGGTGCGCGTCGGCAAATGGGGCGATGCGAACGAAGCGCGCCAGATCGTGATCGAGGCAATCGAGCGCTACAAAACCGCCTGAACGGACCTGCATTCAAATGAGAGGAGGGTGGGTTGGCCCCACCCGTCAACACATCAAATCAGTGCAGTGATCGCCTTGAACAAAGCGGTAAGCACGAATGGCAAGCCGATGGCGAGTGCCCAGAGACGGATAATATCGTGGCGGAACGCATCCAGTAAGCCTGGATCATGCGCCTGTTCATCACTGATATGAATCCAGCGGCCTTCAAATTTGCGGCAGGCGGGAATGATACCTGCAACCAGCACGATCAGGGCAAAATAGGGCAAGATCGAATGTGAGCCCTGCTTCATGGCGTGGACAGTCACGAAAATCTGTAATGCCGTATAGACCAGCAAGGCATAAGCGACATGATCGCTCATCGACTTACGCCAATCGCGCGTATGCGAATTTTTGGTTTCCGCTTGTGCATTATTGCCATGCATTTGATCATTCATCGCACAAACTCCCCCGAATTCCCCGCTGGTGAGGAGTATTTCAGAGCGCTCGGTGACTGGCAAGCCTTATGATGGCTCTGACTTGTTGCTTTGTGATACCCAAATGCACCGCATGCATAAATCCTGCCAAAAGGGCGTTGATGGGGGTTTTCTAGGGCACACGGCCTGCTAAAGCTGCGTGCATGAGCGAGAGCGACACGATTGACGCGTACACCCCTGACGCCACGGCACAGGTGCCCAATGGCGGGCTGGAAGTCATCTCCATTGCCAAAAGCTATGACAAGCGCGCAGTTTTGACTGACATCTCCCTGACAGTTGCCAAAGGCGAAGTTTTGGGGCTGTTGGGCCCGAATGGCGCGGGCAAGACCACTTGTTTCTATTCCATTATGGGCCTGGTTCGTCCCGATGCAGGCCGCATCCTGATGGATGGCGAAGATGTGACCAAGCTGCCCATGTACCGCCGTGCTATATTGGGCCTGGGTTATTTGCCGCAGGAAACCAGCATTTTTCGTGGCATGACTGTGGAACAGAATATCAATTGCGTGCTGGAAATGGTGGAGCCGGACCCTGAAACGCGTGCTGCAGAACTGGAACGACTGCTGGAAGAATTCCATATTGAACGGCTGCGAAGTTCACCTGCCATGGCGCTGTCGGGTGGTGAGCGGCGCCGCTGTGAAATTGCGCGGGCGCTGGCGGCCAAACCATCGATCATGCTGCTGGACGAACCCTTTGCCGGGATCGATCCGCTTTCGATCAGCGATATCCGCGACCTGGTCAAAGATCTCAAGAAGCGCGGCATTGGCGTACTGATTACTGACCATAATGTACGCGAAACGCTGGATATCGTGGACCGCGCATGCATCATCTATGGCGGCCAAGTGCTGTTTTCAGGCAGCCCACAGGATCTTGTGGCAGATGAGAACGTGCGTCGACTTTACCTGGGCGAGGGCTTCACGCTCTAAGGGTAGTCACGATGGCTCTTGGACCTCGGCTGGATCTTCGCCAAACGCAATCATTGGTGATGACACCGCAGCTTCAGCAGGCGATCAAGCTGCTGGCGCTATCCAATCTGGAAATAGAAGCCTTTATTGGCGAAGCACTTGATTCAAATCCCCTGCTGGAAGCCGGGGAAATCCAGCGCGAAGATAGTGATCTAGCGGCTAGTGATGATCAGCGCCCCACCGAACCAGGTGCCGATACTGGTGCAGGAGATGAAAGTGCGTTGGACATTGATCCAGGCGCGCTGGACCATGACCGTGAAACAGGCGATGGCGAATGGGGTGCTGCAGGCACAAGCTATTCGGGCGAGGAAATGCCCGATATTGAAAGCCGCGCCAGTGATGCACCTGCCCTTGCAGAACATCTTGAAGCCCAGGTCGGGCCAGCTGCATATAGCGTGGGCGAAGCCTTTATCGCGCGACATATTATCGGACTGCTGGATGAAGCAGGTTATCTGACCAGTGATTTACGAGACATCGCAGCCGAACTGGGCGCCTCCATATATGAGGTGGAGGATGCACTGGAACTGGTCCAATCGCTTGACCCAACAGGGGTTGGTGCACGCAGTCTGGCAGAATGCCTGGCGCTGCAGGCCAAGGAAGCCAATCGTTACGATCCCTGCATGGCGCGCTTGATCGATAATCTGGAACTGATCGCACGCGGTGAATTTGCCCGGCTCAAGCGAATGTGCGGGGTTGATGATGAAGACTTCGCCGATATGCTGGCCGAACTGCGTGAATATAACCCCAAGCCAGGAATGGCATTTGGCGGTTCGCCTGAAAATGCAGTTGTGCCGGACATCTTGATTACACAGGCTAAGAACGCCGGCTGGAACATTGCCCTTAATGAAGCCACCCTGCCGCGACTGATCGTCAATCGCGGTTACGCTATGGAACTGAGCGGGGGCAATGCAGACAAGCAAACGCAAAGTTGGCTGCGGGAAAAGCTGGCTGATGCAAACTGGCTGATCAAGGCGCTGGACCAACGCCAGAAAACCATCCTCAAAACCGCCAGCGAAATCGTTAAGCGGCAGGATGGATTTTTCCGCCGGGGTGTTTCTGAACTGAAACCATTGACCTTACGTGAAGTGGCTGATGCAATCGACATGCATGAATCAACCGTCAGCCGTGTGACCAGCAATAAATACCTTCATTGCGACCGTGGCTGTTTCGAGCTGAAATACTTCTTCACCAGCGGCGTTGGTTCATCCGATGGTGAAGGCGCCAGCTCCGAAGCAGTAAAAGCGCGGATCAAGTCGCTGACCGATGCAGAAGATCCGAAAAAGATCCTGTCGGATGACAAATTGGTGGACTTGCTGAAAGGCGAAGGCTTCGATCTCGCACGCCGAACGGTGGCCAAATATCGCGAAGCCATGGGCATAGGATCAAGTGTACAGCGACGCCGGCAGAAGAAGATGATGGGGTTGTAGGTCATGCCACGCCCTGTGGATAACCTGTTGCGCAGAAGACTCACAATCACCCGCGACTCGCCAGATTCCATAGGTTTACGTAAAATTAACCTTTTTCGTTGAGATCTTGTGTGGTTAATTCAAGTCAACCTCTCTTATCGAGCGGTTACCGCAAGGTTAGGGGCAAAAGGGGAATACCCATGCGTGTGCTTTTGATTGAGGACGAGCCAACAACCGCGAAAGCGATTGAACTCATGCTCACCACTGAAGGCTTTAACGTCTATTCGACCGATCTGGGCGAAGAAGGTCTCGATCTGGGTAAGCTGTATGATTACGATATCATCCTGCTTGACCTGAATCTGCCAGATATGCACGGTTATGACGTGCTGAAGAAACTGCGTGTCGCCAAGGTGCAGACACCGGTTTTGATCCTTTCGGGCATTTCCGAAATGGACAGCAAGATCCGCAGCTTTGGCTTTGGCGCTGACGATTACGTGACCAAACCGTTCCATCGTGAAGAACTGGTCGCCCGTATTCACGCTGTTGTTCGCCGCTCTAAGGGCCACAGCCAGTCAGTAATCCGCACAGGCAAGCTGGCCGTGAACCTCGATGCCAAAACTGTTGAAGTCGATGGCGCCCGCGTTCACCTGACGGGCAAGGAATATGCGATGCTTGAGCTGCTTTCGCTGCGCAAGGGCACCACGCTGACCAAGGAAATGTTCCTGAACCACCTTTATGGCGGTATGGACGAGCCCGAACTCAAGATCATCGACGTGTTCATCTGCAAGCTGCGCAAGAAATTGAGCCTGGCCTGCGGTGGCGACAATTACATCGAAACCGTCTGGGGGCGCGGCTATGTGCTGCGCGATGCAGACGAAGCTGCCGAAGCAGCTTAACAGGAAAAGCAATTCCAGTCGGGATGGGGGTACGCCCGGGGCTTCCAGCCTCGGGCGTTTTTCTTTGTGGCAGCCAAATTAAGGCAAGCTGCTGATATCACACGCTTTCACAGCCACTGTTAGATTTGAAGCAAGTGCTAGCGCATAAAATGCAATCAATTGTGTCGTCACCCCATGCTATTGTGCAGTGCACAATGGCAATCGCAACGGAAGGAGCGTCGGTCATGAAGCACTTTAGTGAAATGCCGGAAGCTATTGATTTTATTGCTTCGCAGGCTTGGCTGTCGCCCGATGAACCAGTGGCTAATAATGTCAGCCATGTCCGCAGACCGGTTACAAATCGCCGTATCGGACCGTCACAAGCCTTGCGTGAAATCGCCAGCATCCTGAGCCGGACAAGTCTTTCAAGAGGTCGCGTGAACTGACTGAGCTTTACATATGGCCGCGCCAAGCTTTAACGGCGCGGTCATGACGGCTTATAAAGAAGGCGATCCGACCACACTCAACCGGCTTTATGGCCGCAGCCAGGGCAAGCCCCTGCGCGCGCGGCAACAAGGGTTGGTTGATAATTTGCTGCCGCAGATTGCTGTGCCAGCTGATGGATCGGTGACATCCGAACGATTGTTCGGAGATTCACGCCCACTCCACTTCGAGATTGGTTTCGGTGGCGGCGAACATCTGGCCTTTCGTGCCGATCTGCTGCCCGATCACGGTTTCATCGGGGCCGAACCCTTCGTCAATGGCGTGGCGCAGGCACTGGCCCATGTGGAGGATCAGCGGCTGGCCAATGTCCGCCTGCATATGGGCGATGCATTGGACGTGCTGCAACGCATCCCCGATGGCGCGCTGACTATGCTCTATCTGCTCCACCCTGACCCATGGCCCAAAAACAAGCATGCCAAGCGTCGGATGATGAATGATGGCCCGGTAGAATTATTCGCGCGCAAGCTGAAACCCGGCGGCGAATTTCGCTTTGGCACCGATCATCCGGTCTATCTGCGCCATGCGCTGATGGTGATGCAACGCCATACCGATGCATTCGAATGGCAGGTGAAAGACCGGTCCAGCTGGGAGGTGCGCCCGTCCGGCTGGCCGGAAACCAGATATGCACACAAGGCGCGCACCGTATACGGGCATGAGGTGTGGCATTTCCGGTATCGGAGGAAATGATGCTCGGACCCAAGGGCCTCGTTGGCGGCCTTTTCGCTATCATCGGAGCGTTGTTTCTTGTCCTTTCCCTGTCCTCGCTGGCCCAGGGCCTTTGGTTGAGAGTAAAGGGCGAACGCGCCGAGGGCGTTATCATCGGCTGGGAGCCGTGCGGTCGATATTCACATTGCCCAGTCGCCTTGTTCACCGATATATCGGGCAAGCAGCACCAGGCCGTAAGCTCCGTTGGCATCGGCAGATCCAGTTCTGGCCTATCGAAAATAGCCTACGAGAATGGTGACAAGGTCGCCATCGCCTATCCGGCCGGACACCCCGAACAGGCCAGGTTCGTTTCAAACGGCAGCCAGTTGATCATGGTCTTCATCGCGCTCTTTGCATCAGCCTTTGTTGCACTGGGCATTTGGATCATCCGTAATGAACGCAAGGAAATGCGCCAAGAAGGCTGGATCATCTAACTGCGGTTCGCAGCCCCAAATGTGAAATCGACCATGATCTCGCTGGAAATATCCTCCAGCGCCGACTGCGCATCTTCGGGTGAAACGCCATCGGGCAGGGTCACGGAAACCTTGGCCCAGAACAGATGTTCACCGCCCCATGCGCCTGTCTGCTCGCCGCTGGACAGGGTTTCGATATTGGCACCCAATCCGGCCAGAATGGACGTGACCTGGCGGATGATGCCAGGCCGGTCCTGCCCCAGCAACTCAAACAACAGCGATGCATGCTTGCCCACTGGTTCATCGCCCGCAGGCATGGCGACCACCTGCAATCCCGTATCGCCAATGGCGCGCACCCGGTCTGTCAGCGTTGCAACCGCTCCCGGCGCAAGCTCCACCAGCACAGAACCGACATAGAGCCCGCCAAGCCGGCTTAGATGTCCTTCCTGCCAATTGCCGCCAGCCGCCAGTACCGCCTCTGCCAATTCATTGGTCAGGCCAGGGCGATCGCTACCAGAAACGGTCAGAACGATACGGGCCTTGGCAGAAAACTGATCGACCATGCCGTATCAGCCCGTAACACCCGCTGCAGCCAGCACCGCCAGTGTCAACACATCAGGCGCTATCGCAGTCATCGGGGCGATCTGAACCGGCTTTTCCATCCCGATCAGCATCGGTCCGATCGTGGGCGCACCGCCCAGTTCACGCAGCAGCTTGGCCGACAGATTGGCCGATTGTAGGCCCGGCATGATCAGCACATTGGCTGGGGCGGAAAGGCGGCTGAATGGATAGAGTTCCATCACCTTGGGGTTAAGCGCGGCATCGGGTGCCATTTCGCCTTCATATTCGAAGTTAGGTTGCTCCGCATCCAGCAATGATACGGCTCCGCGAATGTTTTCCAGCCAGCGCCCGGACGGGTTGCCGAAGGTTGAATAGCTGAGGAAAGCGACGCGCGGTTCATGCCCCAGCCGGCGCGCAACGGCCGCAGTTTCCTTGGCAATATGAGCAAGATCTTCGGCAGTAGGCCTTTCGTTGATCGTCGTGTCGGCCAGAAATACCGTGTAATTCTTCCCGATCATCAGATGGATGCCGAAAGGTATCTGACCCGGCTTGGGGTCAAGCACCAGGCTCACTTCCTTCATGGTCTGGGCAAAAGGTCGGGTCAGACCCGAAATCATGGCATCGCCATGACCCAAAGCCACGAGCAAGGACGCAAAGACATTCCGATCCTGGTTCACCATGCGCCGCACGTCACGCTCTGTATGGCCGCGCCGTTGCAGGCGATTGTACAGGAAATTGACCATTTCCGGCACATGCACAGAATCGGCGGAATTCTGGATTTCAAAGCTGCCGGGGTCAGATACACCCAGCATATGCAACCGGTCCACCACCGCCTTGGTCCGGCCCACCAGAATGGGGGTGCCATAACCAAAATCGCGGAACTGGATTGCCGCGCGCAGCACCACGTCATCTTCTGCTTCGGCAAACACCACCCGCTTGGGATGCGCCTTTGCCTCTTCATAAACACGGGTAAGCACTGAGGTGGTTGGATTGAGGCGCGCTTTCAGCTGATGAGCATATTTCTCAAAATCCTCGATCGGGGCCTGCGCCACGCCGGAATCCATTGCCGCCTTGGCAACCGCGCAAGACACAACCTCCATCAAGCGCGGATCAAACGGGGCTGGAATGATATATTCAGGCCCAAATTTGTGCTTCACGCCATAGGCTGCGGCTACTTCTTCCGGCACCTGTTCGCGCGCCAGGCCCGCAATGGCATGAGCGGCAGCAATCTTCATTTCTTCATTGATAGCCGTCGCCTGAACATCCAGCGCACCACGGAAAATGAAGGGGAAGCCCAGCACATTATTTACCTGGTTTGGAAAGTCACTGCGCCCGGTGGCGATGATTGCATCAGGTTTCACAGCCTTGGCATCATCCGGCATAATTTCCGGTGTGGGATTGGCCATCGCAAAAATGATGGGCTGCTCGGCCATATTGGCCACCCATTCAGGCTTCAGCGCGCCGGCTGCAGACAGGCCCAGGAAGATATCCGCACCGACAAGTGCTTCTTCCAGGCTGCGCGCCTCAGTCGGCACGGCATGCGCGCTCTTCCACTGATCCACATTGTCACGGCCCGGATAGATCGGGCCGGAACGGTCGCACACGATCACACTTTCATGCGGGATACCCATCGCCTTGATCAGGGCGGTACAGGCCAGCGCGCTGGCACCTGCGCCGTTCACCACCATGCGGCAATCCTTCAGATCGCGCCCTGTAATATGTGCTGCATTGATCAGGCCAGCTGCGGCAATAATCGCCGTGCCATGCTGGTCATCATGCATGACCGGGATATTCATCCGCTCGCGCAGTGCCTGTTCGATGATGAAGCATTCAGGCGCGGCAATATCTTCCAGATTGATGCCGCCAAAGGTCGGTTCCATCAGGGCAACCGCTTCGATAAATTTATCAGGGTCTTCTGTATCGAGTTCGATATCGATCGAATCCACATCGGCAAACCGTTTGAACAGGACAGCTTTACCTTCCATCACCGGCTTGGATGCCAGCGCGCCCAGATTGCCCAGCCCCAGAATCGCCGTGCCATTGGAAATCACTGCCACCAGATTGGACCGCGCCGTATATTTCGCGGCCAGCTGGGGATTTTCTGCAATCGCTTCCACAGGGGCCGCAACGCCGGGCGAATAAGCCAGCGACAGGTCACGCTGGGTTGCCATGGGCTTGGATGCGATAATCTCGATCTTACCCGGACGGATCGTCTCATGGTAAAACAGCGCCTCGCGCGTGGTGAAGGTGACTTGGCGTTTATCGGTCACTTCCGATCCTTCCTTTACGTAATGCGGGCCCCCTACAGACTGTTTAATGCAAGCGATAGGGGAAAGAGCACTGTCAATGCGTTCCGAATCAGTCTTTCGCAGGCTAGGCCACCGCAATGGCCGCGCAATCTGGCAAGACAACCCCTATGATGGAACAATATCACGCGCTGAAGCGTGAGGCGGGCGATTGCCTGCTGTTCTACCGGATGGGAGACTTCTTCGAACTATTCTTTGACGATGCACGCGAAGCAGCGGCAATCCTGGATATCGCACTGACCAGCCGGGGCGAACATGGCGGTGATCCCGTGCCCATGTGTGGCGTACCCGTTCACTCTGCTGAAGGGTATCTGGCACGACTGATCAAGGCCGGATGCCGCGTAGCCATTGCTGAACAGGTGGAAACGCCAGAGGAGGCGAAGGAGCGCGCCAAACGCGAAGGACGCCCCGTTTCCAAAGCGCTGGTGAAGCGAGACATCGTCCGCTTCGTTACCGCTGGAACGCTCACTGAAGAGGCGTTGCTGGAACCACGTCGAGCGAACTTGCTCGCCGCTTTGGCTGAAGTAAGGGGTGCGGTGGGAATCGCCAGCTGCGATATTTCAACTGGCGAAATGGTGCTGGAAGAATGCCCGCCAGAACAGATTGGGGCGGCACTCGCCCGCTTGGGCGCGAGTGAAGTGGTGATCCCTGAGGGTTGGCCAGTCGAACAATCAGAAGTGATTGAACGTCCACGGCAGGATTTCTCCAGCGACAATGGCGAAGAACGGCTGAAGTCGCTGCATGGCGTGGCCACGCTGGATGGGTTTGGCGAATTCAGCCGGGCGATGTTGGCTGCCGCAGGTGGCTTGATCGCTTATCTTGATCATGTCGGGCGTGGGCAATTGCCTCTTCTGCTTCCGCCAGCCTTGCGCGCCGCAGGGCAATGTATGGCAATGGATGAGGCCACAAGAACAAGCCTGGAAATCCTGACAGCCCAAAATGGAGTGCGGGCAGGCAGCCTTGTAGCTGCGGTTGATCGCTGCGTGACCGGGGCTGGCGAGCGGCTGCTGGCGGAAGATCTCGCCTCTCCCCTCCTCAAGCGGGTTGAAATCGAAGCCCGGCTGGCAATTGTGGGCTGGTTCCACGCGGACCCGCTGAGCCGGGCTGATCTGCGTGAACAAATGCGTGCCCTGCCCGATATCGGCCGTGCACTGGGCCGTATTGTCGCCGGGCGTGGTTCACCACGTGATCTCGGCCAATTGCGTGATGGGTTGGCAGACGCGCGTAGCATTCACGATCAACTGGCCAATTTGCCTGATGCCCCAGCATTGCTGGCACAATTGCTGCCGCAGCTACGCGGACATGGCGCCCTGATCGACCTGTTCCAACGCGCACTTGTCCCTACCCCACCAACAGAACGTTCTGGCGGGGGATATATTGCCACTGGCTATGACGCGGCACTGGATGAATTGCGATCCATATCAGGTAATGCGCGGCGCGCGATCGCCGCGATGGAGGCGCGTTATCGGGATGATACGGGGATCGCATCGCTGAAGATCAAGCATAATGGCGTGCTCGGCTATTTCATCGAAGTGCCCGCCAAACATGCCGATGCACTTATGGCCCCTGACAGTGGCTTTGCCCATCGCCAGACCATGGCAGGTGCCGTTCGTTTCAATTCAGTCGCATTGCATGAAGAAGCCAGCCGAATTGCCGAAGCAGGCGGCCATGCACTGGCAGCCGAAGAGGCGCATTTCGAAGAATTGGTGAGGCATGTGTGCGCCTCCGCCACATCTATCGCAGCCACTGCCGCCGCATTGGCACGAATTGACGTCAGCGCAGGCCAGGCCGAACGTGCGGCTGAAGGCGGCTGGTGCGCACCAGAAATATCTGATGAACCGATACTCGACATAATCGGTGGTAGGCACCCGGTGGTAGAGGCAGCCTTGGCCAAGTCAGGCGAACGCTTTGTCGCCAATGATTGCGCCCTGTCGCAGGATAACCGCCTGTGGTTGATCGGCGGGCCAAATATGGGTGGTAAATCCACCTTCCTGCGCCAGAACGCACTGATCGTGTTGCTGGCACAGGCTGGGGGGTTTGTCCCAGCAGAATCTGCCCGGATCGGTCTGGTGGACCGGCTTTTCAGCCGGGTTGGTGCCTCTGACAATCTGGCACGCGGCAGATCCACTTTCATGGTGGAAATGGTCGAAACAGCAGCCATTCTTTCTCAAGCAACCAGCCGCAGCTTTGTAATCCTGGATGAAGTTGGCAGAGGTACATCAACCTATGATGGGCTGGCATTGGCCTGGGCAGTGGTGGAGGCAGTGCATTCGCAAATCATCTGCCGCTGTCTGTTCGCCACCCATTATCACGAGTTGGCGCGACTGGCCGAAACATGCGACGCCCTGTCACTCCACCATGTGCGCGCACGGGAATGGAAAGGTGATCTGGTCCTGCTGCATGAACTGGCAGAAGGGCCAGCAGATCGATCCTATGGCCTTGCTGTCGCGCGACTGGCTGGCGTGCCCCAACCCGTAGTCAAGCGGGCCAAGCAAGTGCTCGACAAGCTGGAAAAAGCGCGCGCAGAAACCGGCGGATTGGGTGCCGGGCTGGGGGATTTGCCCCTGTTCGCATCCATTGCTGATGAAGATGAAGTTGACGAAACCACATTGGCCGATCGCTTGTTGGCGCTGGATCTGGATGCGCTATCGCCGCGGGATGCACTTGATTTATTGTATCAATTAACGGCCGAAGCAAGAGCTACGAAAAGTTAACGGCCCATCCAGTATAACCGCCGATTATGGCTGTTAATCTGTTTCAAAGCCCCAAACGCGCGGCAGCTTTCGTTGGCATGACCATGTTCAGTGTTGCCATGCTAGTGGGGTCTGAAGACAATCAGGGTGCGCTTGTCACCGCAGCCAATGGGATTCAGCAAGAGGGTGCTGAGCCAATGGACATGGCAGCAGCAAGGCCGCGTGATGAGTCAATTCAGGAAACGCAAACATATGACGAAGACAGGTCTCATTCAGCCGAAGATGCCTTTACCTCTGATGAAGAGCTGATTGACGACGCAAGTGGCTTTGACCCCGCCCCTGAACTGGATGATGCATTTGACACTGAACCTGCCTTGAGCGAGGCAGATGGTTCAACCTGAATGGCCTGCATCATTGACCGAACAAACAGAACGCAAAAACTCGAACGAACTGGCAGAAGAACGCACTGAATGGGCGGAAGACCGCACAATCATGGCGATTGAGCGGACATTCGCCGGGTGGATGCGCACCAGTTTTGCGGCTATTGCCATTGGAATTGGCTTTCGTGGCCTGTTTGGCGAATTTGAACCACCGTGGCTGGCCAAAGGGATTGCGACCCTATTCATCGCATTGGCCATCATATTCGCAATAGGGGCAGAACGCAGGGCCACCAGGGCACTTTCGCGCCTCAACGCACATGCTGTTGACGGCATCGATGCACCCAAGTTGCGGTGGGTTTCCTATGCGGTTGTAGTGGGTGCAGCCCTGTTGATCGTGGCCCTGTGGGTGCTCAATGACGGAAGCTTGAAGTAAAACCCCGCTTCTGCATGCAGGTACTTACCGCGTCGGCACGGGTTGATCGCCCGAATAATCATAAAAGCCGCGACCCGTCTTACGCCCCAACCAGCCCGCTTCCACATATTTCACCAGCAGCGGTGCCGGGCGATACTTGCTGTCCTTCGTGCTCTCATACAGCACGTTTACGATTTCAAGGCAGGTATCTAGCCCAATGAAATCGGCCAGTTCCAGCGGCCCCATCGGGTGATTCAGGCCCAGACGGCACCCTTTGTCGATATCGGCGATATTAGCAGTTGATTGGCCTAGAACAAACACCGCCTCGTTGATCATGGGCAGCAGGATGCGGTTGACCACAAAGCCTGGCTCATCCTGACTCAACACAACTTCCTTGCCCAAACCTTCGGCAAAAAACTTGGTCCGTTGGGTAGTGTCTGCACTGGTAGCAAGGCCTGGGATAACTTCGATCAGTTTCATCACAGGCACCGGGTTGAAGAAGTGCAACCCGATGAAACGCGCAGGATCCGGAGAATAGTTCGCCATCCGCGTGATTGGGATGGAGCTGGTGTTACTGGCCATGATGGCGTCATCGGCCAGCACCTTGCCCGCAGCTTCAAAAATCGCTTTCTTGATTTCCTCACGCTCGGTCGCGGCTTCAATGATCAATTCAGCATCAACCATGGCGTCATAACCGCCAACCGGCTTAATGAGCGAAAGGGTTTTCTGCGCCTCATCAGCAGTGATCTTTTCGCGAGAGACGAGCTTATTCAAAGCCTTTTCGATTTTGGCCTTGCCTGACTCAGCCCGGGTCAGATCAACGTCGGAAAGCAGCACCTGCATACTGTGTTGCGCAATTGTCTGGGCAATACCTGTGCCCATCTGGCCTGCGCCAATGACCGCTACTTTCCGCATATTCGCATCCCTTCGCATGTGCAGCAATGCGGGCGTGTTAGCGGCAAGTTTTTACAAAGGCCATAGCTTGGTAGCGAATACCATAATCGATCAGCGATTGGCGCCGGGAACCCATTTCACATCATCCGCCCCACAAGCATTAAACAACCGCGCAGCCACAAAAAGATAATCGGAAACACGGTTGATATAAGCCATTGCAGCAGGGTTGACCTGTTCCTGCAAAGCCAGCGCAACAACGGCACGCTCCGCCGCACGACTCGTGGCACGCGCCACATGTGTGCGGGCCGCAGCTTCAGAGCCCCCTGGAAGAACAAAGCTGGTCAGTGGCTCAAGCTGGTCATTCGCTCTGTCTATCGCCTTCTCCAGCCATTCTACCTGGCTTGGGACAATCCGAAGCACCATTTCCGAAGGGGTAAAGTCGCCATCTGTGCAAGGGGTTGCCAGATCAGCCCCCAGATCGAATAGGTCATTCTGGATGCGGAAAAAATCTTGCGCATGATCGGATGACAAAACAGCAACTGCAGCAGACCCGATCGCGCTGTTTGCCTCATCCACTTTACCAATTGCCTCAATCCGCAAAGACGCTTTTGCTACGCGCGATCCATCGACGAGACCGGTTGATCCATCATCACCTGTACGGGTGTAGATCTTGTTCAGCTTGACCATGCGCCCCTCTTTAGCGGCCTGCCAACAGGCTACTGCCTATTTGCTGATGGCGAGGATAATGACGACGACCACAATCGCCAGCGCCTGATATTTGATCCGGGCAAACATGGCTTGATTCTGCTTCAGCTGCATTTCGGTGACAGTTTCGCCTGTATTGTTTTCCAGATCGACCTTGGTCGTCTGAAGAAAAGCAATGATCCCGCGAACGAGCGAGAAGAGCGTGAGCCCCATAAGCACCACGAGTACGATGACGAGCAGATAAGTCATGCAGGCAATTTAGGCACTGTGGAGCGAAATTCCAGCAGGAAAACGTTTCTGCCGAATTTGTTCCGCCAGTACTCTCCCATTTTCACCGCTAACGCGCCTATCTGCCAGTGAAGGGGAATTGCGGCTTTTTGCCAGCTTCTTGCCCGATTCATCCATCAGCAACCCATGGTGGTGCCACCTCGGCACTGGTAGATCGAGCAGTCCCTGCAACAGCCGATGTACATGGGTTGCACTGAACAAATCTGCGCCGCGCGTGACCAGTGTAATACCGTCCGCCGCATCATCCAGTGTGGCTGCAAGATTATAGCTAGCCGGTTCATCCTTGCGCACCAGCACCACATCGCCCAGCTCCCGCGGATCGGCCACGACAGCGCCGGCGATCTCGTCTTCCCACACCAGCTCGCCCAGTTTCTGCATCGCTTTTTCGACATCTAGTCTAAGCGCTGCGGGCCGATCAGGCCACAACAAACGCCCCTTGCATGTGCCAGGATATACTAAGCCCTCAGGTCCTCGGCGGGGTTTGAGCGCCTCAATTTCCTTACGCGTGCAGGTGCAGGGATAGAGCATGCCCATTTCTATCAGACGGTTGGCAGCGGCTTGATAGCTTTCCAGCCGCGTAGATTGGGCAGGCACATCTTGCCACTCAAGCCCCAACCATTCCAGATCGCGGCGGAACTCATCGGCCAGTTCAGGGCGGCTACGGGTGCCATCAATATCTTCGATCCGCAGAAGAAAATGCCCGCTGCGCGCCTTTGCCAGATCATGAGCGATAATGGCGGAATAGGCATGGCCCAGATGCAGCGACCCATTGGGGCTGGGTGCAAATCGCGTCACGACGGGCGGCTCACCCATGTACGAATTTCCTCTTCTCAACGCGACTCGGCACAAATCCTTGTGGATTGCACCCCTGTAACAGTCTTGACGCTGATTCGTGCAAATGCTTCCCATGTATCAATCAGGGAGGAACGCTGGCAGTGTTCAAGGCCGAACTGATAGAGAAGGCAGCGCGCATTCGCAGCGCGGAAACGGATCCGACACGCAGCCTGTCGGCCTGCCCTTCGCTCGTGCTGAATGCAGACTACACCCCGCTATCCTATTACCCGTTGAGCCTGTGGCCATGGCAAACCGCGATCAAGGCGGTGTTTCTGGACCGGGTGGATATTGTGGCAAGTTACGATCGCGAGGTGCACTCCCCCTCACTCGACATGAAAATCCCCAGCGTTATCGCTCTCAGGCAATATGTGAAGCAGAGTGAATTTCCGGCATTCACCCGCTTCAACCTGTTTCTGCGCGACAGTTTTCAGTGCCAATATTGCGGCAGCCATGATCATTTAACCTTCGACCATGTGATCCCACGGCGGTTGGGTGGCAAGACGACATGGGAAAATATCGTTACTGCCTGCGCACCCTGCAATATGAAGAAAGGTGGCCGCACACCCGCACAGGCGCACATGTTCCTGTATGAAAAGCCGATCCGGCCGACCAGCTGGCATTTGCAGCAACGCGGGCGCTTGTTCCCTCCCAACTATCTGCACGAAACCTGGCGCGATTATCTGTACTGGGACATCGAACTGGAGGAATGAGGTTCAGGTCACAGCCGCACGCTGGCTGAATTCTGGCCGCTGCCATTCGCCACTTTCAAGCACGTCTGCCAGATGGTGGGCAGCCTCTGCCATATCCTGAAACCGCAGATAGGCGGGTGCAAAGCCCAGTCGCAAAATATCGGGATCGCGGAAGTCACCAATCACCCCGCGCGCAATCAGCGCCTGACAGATGGCATAGGCGTTATTGTGACGGAAACTGAGCTGGCTTCCACGCTGGGTACTGTCAGCGGGGCTAATCAGTTCCAGATCGACACCCAATTGGCGAGTGCATTCAAGGAAAAAACTGGACAGAGCACGTGACTTCTCCACCAGCCGATTGATGCCGATTTCAGCAATCAGATCTACCCCTACTTCCAATGCAGAAAGGCCCAGGATCGGCGGCGTGCCGCACTGCATGCGGTCAATTCCCGGTGCTGGATCGTAATCGTCACTGAAGGTGAAGGGGGAGGAGTGACCGAACCACCCAGTAAGCGGCTGATGCATGGCCGCATGATGCCGCTCAGCTGCAAAGACAAAACCAGGTGCACCGGGGCCGCCGTTCAAATATTTGTACCCGCAGCCAACCGCGAAATCAGCCCCACAGCCATTGAGGTCGATCGGTACCGCGCCACAGCTATGCGACAGATCCCACAACACCAACGCACCTGCTTCATGCGCGGCCTTGGTAAGCGCCACCATGTCATGCATTGCGCCGCTTTTGTAATGGACATGGGTTAGCATCAGCAAAGCAACATTCTGATCCAATGCCTCTGCCAACTTGTCCCGTGCCGCAAGCCGGCGCTCGGCCAGACCCTGCCTTTCCAATCCGGCGATCATATATAGATCAGTGGGGAAATTGCCCGGTTCAGACAGGATAACCTTACGGCCGCTTCCTTTCTGTGACTGTATATCCAACGCCGCGGATATCACTTTGAACAGGTTTACGCTGGTGCTGTCGCACGCGACCACTTCATGGCTTTGCGCCCCGATCAGCGGGGCGATCTTGGCACCCACACGCCGCGCAATGCCAATCCAGTCAGCATCGTTCCAGCTGCGGACCAGCCCTGTGCCCCATTCGCCACGAATGACCTGTTCCATCCTGGCAGGCGTTGCCTTGGGTAAGGCACCCAGCGAATTTCCATCAAGATAGATGGCCTCTCCTGGCAAGGAGAAGAGGTGGCGGAAGGGAGCCAGCCGGTCAGCAGCATCCAGTTCATGTGCCCGCTGTATCAGCACATCAATCATTCGTCAGTTCCCGTAATATGGCGCGCACTGGCGAGGCATCGCCGCCAACAATCGACAAAGGCAGGGCAATCAATTCATATCGGCCTGGCGCAACATCATCCAGAACCAGCCCTTCCAGAACGCGCATGTCAGCCGCCAGTACTGCCTTATGTGCCGCCATTTCTTTTGAATTCTGGGGGTCGATCGACGGGGCATCTGTACCTACCAGCTTCACCCCTTGAACAGCCATCCATTCAATCGCTTCGGGAGAAATGGCTGTGAAATTCTCCACCCAATCATCGTGCGGAAAGCGTTCAAAGGTACGAAACAGAACTCTGTCGGCAGAGTGGAGGTGCGGCAGATCCCCCACCCTTACCTCACCCACCGATCCGCGCGCATCAACCACCAGGCATTCACCCAGATAGGGTTCCAGCGGGACTGATGCGATGTCGGCTCCACCTGCATCATAATGCAAGGGGGCATCAGCATGTGCCCCAGAATGGGTGGACAGCGTCAGAGCAGCCACATTGACCGGCGAGCCCTCTTCTACCTGCCAGGTCCGCACCTGCTGAAAAGCCGTGTCCCCCGGCCAGACTGGAAGGCCGTTATGCAAGCGCTGCGAAATATCCCATATCCGGCGGTCAGCCATCAGATTGCCGTCCTGACGCTCAACAATTCAGGGAAGAATGCGCTTTTCAACACACCCGCCAGATAGGGTACACCGGGTGTGCCGCCCGTACCGGTCTTGAAACCGATAATGCGTTCGACAGTCTTCAGATGGCCAAACCGCCAGCGTTGGAAGTGATATTCCAGATCAACCAGCTTTTCTGCCAATTCATACAAATCCCAGTAACGGTTGGGATGACGGTAAATTTCCGCCCATGCCGCCTCCACGCTGGGTGAATGCTGGTATGGCAAAGAGATATCGCGCGCCAATACATCAACATCTATCGACAGGCCGCGTCGCGCAAGCAGACGAACCGCCTCATCATAAATGCTGGGTCTTTCTGCCTCGTCACGCAGGCGCTCAGCCACCTCTGGTGTTGCCGAATGAATCGCAATCATGTCTGGATTGCGCCCACCCAAAGTAAATTCCATCAGGCGATATTGCCATGACTGGAAGCCGCTGGATCCGCCCAGATGCGGGCGAATGGTAGAATAATCATGCGGGGTCATGGTCGACAGGACATCCCAGCTCTGGATCAGCTGGCCCTGTGCCCGCGCCACGCGAGAAAGCATCTTGAAGGCAGGCCGCAAATCATCCCGCGCGATGTGTTGGCGCGCTTCCTCCAGTTCATGCAGGCACAGCTTCAGCCACAACTCACTCGCCTGATGAACGATGATGAAAAGCATTTCGTCATGCGCATCGGAAGCAGGGTGTTGAGCCGATAATATACGATCGAGATCGAGATAGCCGGAATAGGTGACATCTTGAGCCATTCAGGCGCTCTACCGTAAAGATGTCACAATTGAAACTATCTCTCTATCACCCGCGTTTCAGGATGGTGTTTGTCCAGGTGTTTCTTGATGATCTTCAGGTTGCGTGTGTTCGATCGGAACAAAAGATCAGCAGCATCGCCCACTAATGGCACAGCGCCAAGGGCTGTATCGAACAGGATATTGCCCGACATGTGCCACAGTTTCCATTTCGGCATGCCAAGATTGCGGCCTTCCCAAACGATATAGGCCCCCATTGCAGCGGTAACGATGTCGCCCAGCACCGGGATCAGGCCGATGATAGAATCCAACCCGATCGGAAGGTTCACGCCCGGAATTCGAAAACTGCGTTCCAGCAGCATTTCCATCGCTTCGACCCTTTGGCGGATCGAAAGCGGATCGGTGCCGGTTGGCATCACAATGCCCATGGTCTGCGGGCGTTCAGGATCGGGCATACACGTTTCCTCTCGTCCTAAATGGTGGGCGCTGCCAGAGAGAACAAGGGATGCATACCCCATTGGTTTTCCTGAAAACCAGCCACATTGCCACGAACAAGCGACCAACGGATCGGGCTGCCAAGCGGGATATAAGCGCCTGCCTGAAGCATTTTCATTTCCGCCTCGGCCATCAAGCTCGCTTTCACCTGCGGATCGATTTCGACCAGCGATTGTTCAATCAGCTCATCTGCTTCTGGCGAGCATACCGCCTTGCGCAGCCCGCAATTGAATTGATTGAGATACCAGCGCGGAGAAAGGAAGCGAGCCACACGGTCGTGAAATTCAAGGTCTGCCCCCGTGCCAGAGGGAACCAGTTTGGCATCTACGCCAACAGCCAGGAAATCTTGCGCCAATCTGGCAAACAGGACATCACTGCCCGGTCCAGGAGGCAATCCAATAGTAACCTCTGCAGGCTGGCTATTGGCCTTTTCCCAATTGCGTACCTTTTGCAGCCCGATCTGACGGCGCTGATCGAGTGGCAAATCCACCCACCGTTCCTGCCTTGGCCCTGCGATGTCGGGAATGTTGCGCGGCACGATCCATGTGGAAGATTGCCATCCACCGATGTTGAAAGGCTGCATCAGTGTTGAACGATCAATCGCTGCCGACAAGACATTGCGTAATTCCGGCTCACTCAACACGCCTTTGGCATTACGAACCGTCAAACCCATCAGGCCCAGCGATGCTTCGATACGGACCGTACCCCGCGAAAGAGGACCAATATCTGCAAGTGGAAGATTGGCCAGCCGGCCGTTCAGCACCAGATCAAAATCTCCATTGGCAAAGCCATCAACGGCGGCTTGATCTGAAATTACCTGCAAATTGACAGGGCGATTAAGCGATTCCCAATCTGCCAGCGCAGGCAGCCCCCGCTGGTCTGGAGGCATAGCGACAAGTTCTATTGCACCTGTTTCCCCATCCCGTGTCATTGTCATAGGGCCAGCCCCCTCACCATCATAGGTGAAGCCCATTTCCGGTTGAGCCAGAAGCCGCAGAAAATCAGGCATGGGGCTGGTCAGGCGAATCTCGATCACGCGCCCGGTCATGGCACGAACATCCTCCACCTTCGCCAAATCAAGTCCAAAGGAGGTGCCGCGCAGCTTGCGCAGGTTGTCACGCAGTGAGTTTCGGATACGAGCAGCCGTTATCTCATCGCCATTTGCCCAGTTCGAATTGCGAATGCGGAAGATGTAACTCATACCGTCATCGGCAACGATCCAGCGTTCGGCAATTGCGGGGATTACCTGACCCGAAGGGTCAAGCATGACCAGCCCTTCATGGGTCGCTGCGCGCAGATGCTGTGCAGCAGAAGAAAGGCGAACCCCTTCAGCCGACACGTCCTTTGCATCGCCAATCATGGCGACATCAACAGCCCCCCGCCCACCTGATGGGCCACAGGCGACCAAGGACAAGGCCAGTAATGAAAGCAGGCAGAATCGCATCTCGCCATGCGGGTTAGCAGCTTGTGCGCCATCGGTCAGCGCAGATTGCGAGATTGCTTCTTTATTACGCAGAGGAGCGTTGGAAAAGTAACTCAGCCCTAAGCGGTCAATGAATCTCGTTTTCTCCGGGAACCGGAATCAATCGCCAGTCAATCGCTTCATCGAATGCCACGCCAAAGCGTTCATCCTGCACCCAGGCGACAGAACCGGACACCGGCCCAATCTGCTCCAATTCGACTGTAAGACGCGCACCTCGCAGAACCCGAAACGCGCCTTCGCCCATCATCCCTGATGGCGACAGGTTACGCACCTTGACCGGGTGGACATTGGGATCATGCTCCACCCGCATTTCTGCGAGCAGAAACAGGTTTTCGCGTCCTTCCTTACGTGCATCAATCCTGGGCATAGTGCTCCAAGCTCCAAAGCGACCAAATTAACCATCCATATGCCCTCAACCGGGGCATTGGTGATAAGCATAGAATGGAGATGCTAAGGAAGTTTTAACCGTAGATCGCACGACGTCAGGCAGCCACGGCCATGATAGCCGCAGGGTAACAATCACAAATTAAGCTGAATCAATCGTCTCGCGAAATCTTTTCCCGGCGCTCATGCGCCTGTTGCGCTTCCACAGTCATGGTCGCAACCGGGCGGGCAATCAGGCGCAGCAGGCCGATCGGATCGCCGGTTACTTCGCAATAGCCATATTCACCCTCGTCAATCCGCCGCAGGGCTGAATCAATCTTGGAAATAAGTTTGCGCTGGCGATCACGCGTGCGCAATTCAATGCCCCAATCGGTTTCACTGGAAGCACGATCATTGAGATCAGGTTCGCGGATGGGGCCATCCTGCAACAGTTGCAGCGTATGACCTGCGGCCTGGTGAATCGAATGTTTCCATTCGAGCAGGAGCATCCTGAAATAATTCAGCTGCTTCTCATTCATGTAAGGCTCGTCATCGCTAGGCACGTAATCGGGTGCCAACGTACGTTTTGCCTTTTCTAGAATATCAATACTATCTGCTGCCACGGTGGCCATTGGTCCTCGTTACCCCAACTCTCTTACGAGACCGCCAATCCCGCTGACCCCGAATATTTTCGGTGGTCCGAGGTGGACCCGTTCGTCGCGCCTATAGGCGTGCACCGGTGCCCATACAAGGCGGATTCTCCGGCACGGCTCATAACGGTGGATAATTAACCTCCGACGAACGCATATGCACTGAAACACGAAAAATTCGCATTGGCGTTAACCATTTGTTGACCATGTTCTGGCGATTTGGTGTCAGGCGATCCGGCAGGGGGTCGTTTCGCCAAACAGGGGACCAGAAATGGAACTTATGGGGATTGATGGGGGTGCAGCAAAGCCCCTTACCGGCAAGCAGCCCGACCTGCTGATCGCGCAATGCTTGGCAGCTGCGGCGCTAGGCAACATCACAGCATATTTCGATCTTGGTGTAGCCTATTCAACTGGCAGCCATGGCGCGGAATGCGATCTGATCGAAGCGCATAAATGGTTCAATCTGGCCGCATCGCGGGGCCATGAAGAAGCTGGCTGGTGTCGTGCCGACATTTCCGACGAAATGACTGCGCGCGAAATTTCGGAAGCCCAGCGCCGCGCCCGCGAATGGTTGGCTGCAGAGCGCCGCAAGGTCGCCTAAACTTTCTTGAAGGGCGTCCTTTCGCCCAAATAGATCTGATCCGTGGCGATACCGGTACGCTCTCGCTCCAGGTAATCTGCTATCGCATCACGCAGGCCCGGATGGGCAATCCAATGTGCAGACCAAGTCTGTACCGGTTCATACCCGCGGGCAAGCTTGTGGCCGCCCTGTGCGCCAGCCTCCACACGGGCAAGCCCGCGCTCAATCGCGATCTCTATCGCCTGATAATAGCAGAGCTCAAAATGCAGGAAGCGCACATCGCGTGTGCACCCCCAGTAACGGCCGTATAGAGCATCATCGCCGACAAAATTGAGTGCACCGGCAATCGGTTGGCCATCCATTTCTGCCAGCAGCAATATGATCCGATCACCCATACGTTCCCCCAACAGAGTGAAGGCATCACGCGTGAGGTAAGGCGATCCCCATTTGCGGGCGCCGGTATCCTGATAGAAAATCCAGAACGCATCCCAATGTTCGGGCTTAATCTCGTCACCGGACAAGCGATGAATAATGACATCCTGCTGCGCCGCCGCCCGTTCCTTGCGCAAAGCTCGCCGTTTACGTGAAGCCAGCGCCGCCAGAAAATCGTCAAAATTGGTATAGCTGCGATTGTGCCAGTGGAACTGGATATCGCTTCGCATCAGCCAGCCTGCCGCCTCGAACAAAGGCCGCTGCCCCTCTTCAATAAAGGTAGCATGGGCACCAGAAAGTCCATGCTGCTGACACAGGCTTTCGGCTGCTTTCAGCAAATGTGGCGCGAACGCGCCATCCTTCAACAACAGCCTTGGGCCATTTGCAGGGGTAAATGGCGCAGCGATTTGAAGTTTGGGATAGTAGCTGCCACCTGCCCGCTCAAACGCATCTGCCCAGGCATGGTCGAACACATATTCGCCCTGGCTGTGCATTTTCAGATAGCTTGGCAAAGCTGCCTGCAGTTGGTCATGGCTGTCCGTCACCACGATCGGGGCAGGCTCCCAGCCAGTACCCGGCCCGACACTGCCGGAATCTTCAAGCGCAGTAAGGAATTCGTGGGAGACAAAGGGATTGCGCTTGCCTCCCAGTGCATTCCATTCTGCTGCATCGCAACTGCCGACCGATGGCGCGAGCCTGGCGTTGAGTTCTGAATCGCTCATGCCAGCCCCGCCCCTTCCGCAATCAAGGCATCGGTGTTGGCCAGTGCACACTGGCGCGTTTCTGGGGAATTGACCGTCCAGGTCAGGATCGGCAGACCTTTTGCGCGCAGACGCACCACCCAGGGGTTGGGCAGTGCCGCAATGTGGTAGGCAAGGAAATCGGGTTTGGCGAACCAGTACGCCAGCCAACGCTGCCACGGCTTTTGCGTATATCCGTGCTCGTCTTCGCGCATCACCAAACCGGCTGGAATATGCGGCGCATGGCGCCCAAACCAGCGCGCCACGCGCGGATCAAAGCTCATCACGGCAAAATGCCCGCGATAATGCGCCACCGCATCGGCCACGACGTGGCAACTGCGCACCACATCATAGCCGCGCCGTGACTTGATTTCGATCAGCAGCGGCACGCTCCCATTGATGAGTTCAAGCAATTGGCCAAGCGTTGCTGGATGCTCAATGCTATCTCGATAATGCAACCGCTGCAGATCGCTGCTGTCCAAATCTGCAACATCATCCTGAACACCGATTAAGCGGCTTAATTCCCAGTCGTGAAACACCATTGGCTGGTCATCGCGGCTGCGCTGGATATCACATTCGATGCCCAAGCCAGCTTCAATAGCCAGCTTTGCACCTTGCAACGAATTTTCAGGAACCCGGTCCCCATGTAAGCCGCGATGGGCATATTCCCATTGCGTCAGCCAGTTAAGGTCCGTTCGTTTATTCACCTTTGACGGCGACCACCGCATCGACTTCAACGGCAACGCCCAGCGGCAACGAGGGTGCGCCCACAGCGGCGCGTGCGTGCTTGCCTATCTCGCCGAATACATCGAGCATCAGATCGGAGGCACCGTTCACCACCTTGGGCTGGTCTGTGAAATCGGGGGTCGAATTGACAAAGCCGCCGAGCTTTACCACGCGCCCCACCCGGTCGAGCGAGCCGAGCGCCGCCTTGAGCTGGGCCAGGATCATCAACCCACAACCGCGCGCGGCCTCGATCCCGTCCTCTAACGACACATCCTCTCCCAGGCGCCCCTTCAACAGCTCGCCATCAACGAAGGAGACCTGGCCCGAGACATATGCGAGGTCGCCATGGATCACCACGGGGACATAGCTCGCCACCGGGGCCGCAGCCTGTGGCAGAGTGATACCCAATTCGTTCAAACGTGCTTCGATACTCATCTTAGATCCTTTTCCAGTTCTTTCAGAAGCCATGGCAAGGCATGCGCCCAATTATCAATCCGCGCATGGGCATGTCCGGCCTGATGCGCGCAATCGATTTGCCCGGCGATTATCGGCTCCCCACAGAAATGCAGCCGCGAGATATTGGGTACCGTTTCCGCAGCAGATTTGTGATGTTGCGCCAGGTCATCAATGAAGATCGCTCGTGATGGCTGGTAACGGTCCAGAATGCCTTTCAGCGCAGGGCCTTTCGGCCCCTGATTGGTGAACACCTCTGCATGAACACCGTGCTCAGCCAATTGCTGGGCGCGCATTTCACGCCGCTTGTCCTGCAGATTGGTCAAGATCACGACATCGGCCTGTTCCGCCAGTCGATTAATCCCTGCCACCGCGCCATCAATCGGCATCTGACGGTACATTTCCGTATCGAAAAAGCTGCGCAGGAAATGCCACACATCTTCCTGTTCCAGCACGGCACCGCTTTCCTGCCAGGTCAAGGCATTCAGGAAAGTGTTATCCGTCAGGTCAAAATTCACGCCCTGATCTTCCTCCAGCCATTGCTTGAACGGCACCACCATATGCAACAGGACTTCGTCACAATCGCTTATGATCAATGGTCGGTTCATCGGGCCAGCTCCTGTGCTGCAGCGGCCAGTTCTTCTGGCGTCACCGCCAGTGCTTCTGCACAGCGGATCATGTCAGGTTCGTGATTGGCCAGAAATTCCAGTACGGCTGCCTGCACACTGTGTTCACCCAGGCTCTTACGTAATTGATCTGCGCTCAGCCCGGTCAAATCCAATAATCTGTCAGCCCGTTGCTCGTCCTGCAGAATCCAGCCCAACGCTGCCAGTGCCAGCGTTTCAGCCGTTAGTCCGCTGTTAGCGGGGGATGGTCGTTCCTGCAGAATTGTCAGCCGCCTTTCGGTAAGAGTAGTAACTGTTTGCCCAAGGAGCATGCACAGCCTGTGACACAAAGAATATTGGTGATCGAGGACAATGATCTCAACCGCAAATTATTTTGCGATGTGCTGCGCGCGCAAGGTTTCGAAGTTGAGCCGGTGGCCGATGGGGGTAGTGCGCTGGACACCGCGCGAGCAGTTTCACCAGACCTTATCATCATGGATATCCAGCTTCCCGATGTTTCCGGCATCGACCTGATCAAACAGGCCAAGCAGGATGCGGCGCTGGCCGACATCCCTGTCCTCGCCGTCACTGCCTATGCCGGAAAAGGGGATGAGGAGCGTATACGACGCGCAGGTGCAGCGGGGTATCTTTCCAAACCCGTTTCGATCGTGCCCTTCATGAACACTGTCAAACAATTGTTGCCGCAATAGAATTTACCTGCTGCTGCCTTGTCATGGGCAGTTAAGCAAAAACACAGCAAGGGGTTTTCACAACCAAGGAAGCTTGACAATCTGGGATAACAACCGCTTTGCCGCCGCATTCCCATGGCAGGCGCGCTGCCCCACCAGTTAGAAAGAGATCACAATTATGGATCGCGCTGAAGTCGACACAACCATCCGGTCATTGATCGAACCCTTCAACAAGAAGGAAGTTGAGATCACCGACTCCACTACTTTCGCCAATGATCTGGAGTTTGACAGTTTAACAGTGATGGATTTCGTTGCCGCCATAGAGGATGAATTCGACATCATCATCAGCATGAACCAGCAGGCCGAGATCGAAAATTTTGGCCAATTGGTGGATGCCGTGGCCAAACTGCAGGATCAATAAAGGATATTGCGATGAGCGAAGGCATCAGCCAGCCCGACCAGCCGCAAACACTGGAGGGTGACAAGGGCGATCTGTTCTCCAAATTCGATGAACTTATCGCCATGCGCGAAGGCCTGCTGGCAACCGGTGTTGAAGATCCCTTCAATCTGGTGATGGAAAAGGTGCTTTCGCCCACCCGCGCAATCTGCAACGGGCGCGATACCATCCTGCTAGGCACCTATAATTATATGGGCATGACGTTCGATCCCGATGTGATCGAGGCGGGACAGCAAGCTCTGGCCAATTTTGGCAGTGGCACCACCGGTAGCCGCGTGCTGAACGGCACATATCAGGGTCATAAGGAATGCGAAGATGCGCTGAAGGAATTTTACGCCATGGACCATGCCATGGTGTTTTCCACCGGGTATCAGGCCAATCTGGGCATCATTTCCACCATTGCGGGCAAGGGTGATTACATCGTGCTCGATATCGACAGCCATGCCAGCATCTGGGATGGTTGCGCCATGGGCAATGCTGAAGTCGTACCCTTCAAGCATAATGATATCGAAGCGATGGAAAAGCGCCTGCGCCGCATCCCGGAGGGTGCCGGAAAGCTGGTGGTGCTGGAAGGCGTCTACTCCATGCTGGGCGATATCGCGCCACTTGCCGAAATGGTCGCGGTCGCCAAGAAATATGGCGCGATGGTGCTGGTGGATGAAGCGCATTCGATGGGCTTTATCGGCGAACATGGCCGCGGCGTTTGCGAACAAGCCGGATGCATTGATGATGTCGATTTCATCATCGGTACATTCTCGAAGAGCGTGGGCACTGTGGGCGGCTTCTGTGTGTCCAACCACCCCAAGTTCGAGATCATGCGGCTGGTCTGCCGTCCCTATGTCTTTACCGCTAGCCTGCCCCCCAGTGTGGTTGCGACTGCCGCGACCAGTATCCGCAAGCTGATGCAGGGATCGAACAAGCGTGCACATTTGTGGGAAAATTCAAAGCGCCTGCATGGTGGGTTGACCGGCATGGGCTTCCAGCTTGGGACAGCGGAGCCACAAAGCGCCATTGTTGCCGTGATAATGCCCGATTTACAGCGCGGCGCGGCCATGTGGGAAGCGCTGCTGAAAGAAGGGCTTTACGTCAATCTCGCCCGCCCACCGGCAACGCCCGCGAATATGACGCTGCTACGTTGCTCGCTCTGTGCAGAACATTCCGAAGAAGAAGTCGAAACGATCCTGGGCATGTTCGAACGTGCTGGCAAGGCTGTGGGAATTATTTGATCAGCGTGCTGTCAGTGCTCAGTAATAGATCGGTCCCAACCGGTCGATGACGGCAACAGCATCCAGGTCTTCATCCGCTTCTACCGCATCAAGAAGGCGGATCGTCAGCTCAGTCTTGTAACCTGTAAGGGTGCGTGAAATCTCGGATCCATACTGGGTCTTGGTCAGGTAACGCTGATAATCCTTCCGACTTTCAACTCGGAAATGTGATTTACCGTGCTCGCTGGCGACTTCCGCTGCACGCAGCACGGTCATTTCCTGTACGACAGGCCCTGATGTGGTTGAGCCCGTATATTCGACCATGATGGTGCCATCATCATTTTCAGTTGAGCGAAATCCACTGGTCCGTTCAATCCCGCCGAGCAGGCTGGTTCCCAATGAAAAGGCACCGCCCACCAATGCACCAAGGATGTTAGGCCGAGATTTCTTGTAATCAATCAGCTCTCTCTCTGTTTCTGGAGGTAACAGCAGGCTGTCGACGATCCGCGTGATATTATTCAGTCTGATTGGACTAGCCTCAATCAAAGCGGGGAGTTCAGGCGCATCTTGGCCGCTTTGCATTTTGACATCGTTATAAGCATCATAAAGATCGCGTGTGATCGACCCGTCCTTCAGCTTCATACCCTGCACCAGTTCGGCAGCGTCAGCCAGTCGATTTTCATCAATCGCAATACGCGCCTCAACAAGGTCGGACAAAGGCTCAAATGTCTGTTGAGTAACAAGCCCGGCAATCGCTTTGGTGAACTGATTTTCATTTGTTGCACCTTGTTCTTCAATCGCCGCCCGAATTGCTTCAACGCGAGCACGTGCCTGCTCGTGCCGCCCGGTTGCGGCCAGGGCATAACTCACCAGCATCGCCTCGCTCACTGGCATAGCCCATGTCCTTAGAAGTCCGGTCAGATCACTATTGTTCCCCAGCATAGACTGGGTCGAAAGTGGCGCAGGAAAAGTCAGCGACAATTCGCCAGCTGAGGCTGCTAGTTCTTCCAGGTCAGGAGAGCCCTTTCTGCGTGACAGGGAAAGGCGCCGAGCTGAGGGATCGATGCGCTTCAAATTTTCCAGCAGGGGGTCGAACGTACCACCTTCTGGCAAGCTTGCTGCACGTAGTATCGCGGCCGATTGCTGAACCTGGATGGCGAATGGCCGTTCACCCGCCGCCCGTTCGGCAAGCTGGGCTGCAGCTTCGTGATTGCCCTGTTCATGCAATGCAAGCGCTCGCAACAAATCAAGTGACACGCCCATGCTACGCTGGAAAAAAAACTCACCCTTGTATTCTTCTACTGAAAGTTGTGCGGCATCGATATCTGCCAACGCTGCATCAAAATCGCGCGATTTCAGATGGGCTGCCGCACGCGCGCGCAACAAATGGGCACGGCGCAACGTTTGGGTGGGCCGCAGCTTGGGATTGGCGAGCGCGCGGTTGCAAGAAGCGATCTTGCTTTTCGCATCACTGCCCTGAAACATGAATGAGAATGATGATGTTGATGCCTGGCCTCGCATACCATCATCCTTGGCCTTGGGCTTGAGAAGTCCGTCGCAGCCTGAAAAGTCTTCACTGTCACCTGCCTGTACGCCCGGTGCGCATATCATGGCCATCGCAAAGACAACGATCCCCAGCCCTTTAAACCTCATCGTGCAAATCGCCTTCCTACCTGCTTGGTGAAAGGAAAAAGGGTAACGCCATGCTCGCCTCGGTCAACCGCTCCGACCATTAAAACTACCCCTTCTGCCGATGGGATAGCACCTCATTCAAGGCTGAATGCCAGTCGCTGCCTCGCACTTGTCTTTCACTTCCTGGTCACTGCCAGACAGTTGCGTCAACACGATGAAACCGCCCACCACCAGCAGGATAAAACCTGTCGTGACGATGCCAAGATATTGATCGATCACCCGTTTGATCGGCGCACCGAAGGCGCGGAACAAGATCCCGACTGTCATGAATATCAGCGCACGGGCTACCAGGCTGGCGAGGACAAATGGCAAGAAGTCCATTTCGATGAAGCCCGCGGTGATGGTCAGCAATTTGAACGGAACCGGGGTGGCACCTGCAATCAATATCGCTTCCACATCATATTCACGCAAATAACAGGCCGCGACGGGAAAACTGTCAGCCAGGCCCAGCATATTGATCAGCGGGCCGCCAATGGTGTCGTACAGGCCCCAGCCGATCAGATATCCCAATATGGCCCCTGCTACCGATGCCAGCGTGGCGATTATGGCGAAGCGCACTGCCTTTTTCGGTTCAGCCAGACACATCAGGCCCAGCAGCGGATGCGGGGGAATCGGGAAAAAGCTTGCCTCAATGAAACAGAAAAACGCCAGCCAACCCTGCGCATGGGGGTGGGACGCCTTGTCCATTGTCCAGTCATAAAGACCGCGCAGCATTTTCATCATGGATTGTTCGGCCCTTCCCGTCTTTGCGGCGATTAGGCCAAGCCCGTGAACCGCGCAAGCTGATTAAAATAACCTATATGGTACTTTTTAATTGACATTGTAACGCTGTTTGGTTAGAGAAGCGGAACATCGCGATAAACCGATTCGACGGGCGGCCTCCAGGGTCGCCCGTTTGCGTTCGGACCGTTGCTTCCCTGCGTTTTGGAGAATGACACATGGCCCAACAGCGCAACAAGCGCACCAAAATCAAGGCACAACTGAAAGAGGGCGAAAAGCCAGGACTCAATCGCCATTGGCGCGGATTGTTCCTCGATTGTCTGGCTGAGACCTCCAATGTTTCCGAAGCTGCACGCAGTGCAGGCATCAATCCCAGCCGCGCTTACAAGATCCGGCGCGAGGAACCCGATTTTGCCAGGCAGTGGATGACCGCATTGTGGGAAGGCTACACCCATCTGGAGCTTGAAGTGCTGCGCCGCCTGCGTGAAGGTGATCTGAAAACCGAAAGTGGCGAGAAATATGATTTTGCCGCCGCCATCCGCCTGCTGAGTGCGCACCGGGACACGGCCGCACAGGCCAAGGCTGCGCAGCGCAATGTCAGCGCGGCAGAAATCCGCGCCTCCATCGATCGCAAGGTGGAGGAAATACGGTACCGCGTGATGCAGGAAAAATCGGCAAGAGATACGCGTGACAGCTGAACGGCTGGACTGGCTGGCTGATGCGCCGCCGGAATATCGCGAGAGGCTGGCGCAGCATCTCAGCCCGCAGGAATGCAATGAATTCGCCTATCACTGGGGCATCTGGGCGCGCGATGCGCAATTACCGCCGCCGGGTGATTGGCGCGTATGGCTGGTCATGGCCGGGCGCGGCTTTGGCAAGACACGCTGCGGCGCAGAATGGGTGCGGATGATTGCCGAGAGCGATCCCGCCGCCCTCATCGCATTGGTCGCCACCAGTCTGGCAGAGGCGCGCGCGGTGATGGTGGAGGGGGAGAGCGGCCTCCTCTCCTGTTCACCGCCCGACCGAATGCCGGTGTTTGAACCCAGCCTGCGCCGGGTGCGATACCCCAATGGGGCGCAAATACTGCTCTATTCGGCAGCGGAGCCAGAAAGCCTGCGTGGCCCACAGCACAGCCATGCCTGGTGTGACGAGATTGGCAAATGGCCGATGAGCCATGACCGGGCGACACGGTGCTGGGACAATATGTTGATGGGCCTGCGGCTGGGCAGTGATCAGCGCGTTATGGTCACCACCACCCCGCGCAGCGTGCCCATGCTGCATCGCCTGCTGGATGGAGAAGCCAGCGGGCAAACGGTGGTGACCCGTGGCCGCACGCAAGACAATGCCGCCAATCTGCCCGCGCAGTTCCTGACTGCCATGGAGAGCGAATTCGCCGGCAGCCTGCTCGCCCGGCAGGAACTCGACGGCGAAATGGTGGGCGATATCGATGGCGCATTGTGGAGCCGGTCGCTGATTGAACGGTGCCGCGATGCGGGCAGGGAGCCATGTGATTACACCCGCGTGGTGGTGGCGGTGGACCCGCCTGCCAGCGCCCGCGGCGATGCCTGCGGGATTGTTGTGGCGGCATTGGGCAGTGACGGGCTGGCCCGCGTGCTGGCCGATTGCTCGGTCGAACAGGCCAGCCCGGAACGCTGGGCGCAGGCGGTGGCGGTGGCGGCCAATGAATGGAGCGCCGACCGCGTGATTGCAGAGGCCAATCAGGGCGGGGCAATGGTGGAAAGCGTTCTGCGCGCGGCCCAGCAGAGCCTGCCGGTCAAACTGGTTCATGCCCGCCGGGGCAAGGTGGCGCGGGCTGAACCCGTCGCCGCGCTCTATGAAGCGGGCAAGGTGCGCCATTCGGGAATGTTCCCGCAGCTGGAAGATCAGCTGTGCGGATTGATGCCCGGCGGTGCCTATGAAGGGCCGGGCCGCAGCCCCGACCGCGCCGATGCGCTGGTCTGGGCGCTGACAGAATTGATGCTGGGGCGCAGCGGTGCACCGCGCGTGCTGCAAGTTTAAACTGAAAGGAAATTGGATGTCCTTCCTTGACACCCTGACCTCCGCCTTCAAGGGCGGGGGCGAAAATCGCGTGCCCTTGGCGCGCGGCTATATCTCGCCCTGGGCGGTCGCCTATGACAGCGCGCGGCAGGGCAGAAATTTCGATTATGCCGCGTCAATCCGTCAGGGTTTCCTGTCCAATCCCATTGCCCAGCGCGCAGTGCGGATCGTGGCAGAGGGTGTGGGCAGCACGCCGATCAACCCCACCGATGATCGCCTGTCCGCCCTGGTCGCGGCCAGCAGTGCAGGCCAATCGCTGGTGGAAACGCTCGCCGCGCAATTGCTGCTCCACGGCAATGGCTATGTTCAGGTGATCAAGGATGCCAGCGGCACGCCGGTGGAATTGTTTGCCCTGCGCCCTGAACGGGTGCGGGTGATTGCCGGGGCCGATGGTTGGCCCGCGGCTTACGAATATCGCGTCAATGAAAAGGCGCTGACAATCGCGCTGGAAGATGAGGATGGCTGGCCCAACATCATCCACCTCAAAGCCATGCACCCGGCAGATGATCATTATGGTGCCGGAGCCCTGTCCGCCGCGCAGCAGGCGATTGCGATCCATAACGCCGCGTCGAGCTGGAACCTTGCACTACTGGAAAATGCCGCGCGGCCATCTGGCGCGCTGGTCTATGAAGCGGGGGACGGCAGCGGGCTGACGGCGGAGCAGTTTGAAAGGCTCAAGTCTGAACTCGCCAGTGCCTTTGCCGGGGAAGGGAATGCCGGGCGGCCCATGCTGCTTGACGGTGGCCTGAAATGGCAGAGCATGGCGCATTCCCCCGCCGACATGGATTTTGCCACGCTGAAAAGCGCCGCGGCGCGCGACATTGCCCTCGCCTTTGGGGTGCCGCCTATGCTGCTCGGCCTGCCGGGCGATAATACCTATTCCAATTATCGGGAGGCCAATCGCGCGCTGTGGCGACTGACCCTGCTGCCGCTCGCCACCAAGCTTTATCAGGGGTTGCAGGAAGGCTTGGCGGCATGGTTCCCCGATGCACGGCTGGCCGTGGATCTCGACCGTGTACCGGCGCTTTCGGAAGACCGTGAGCGGTTGTGGAAGCAATTGTCAGAGGCCGATTTCCTCAGCGACGCGGAAAAGCGCGCCATGCTGGGGCTGGAGCCACAGGGAGGTAAAGCATGAACCGCGAAGATCTGCTCGCCCGGTTAATGGCGCAGGCCGTGAGCGAGGGCAGCGAATTGGTGACCTTGCGTGCCATCGTCGAAGAAACGAGCGAGCTGACCACGGGCCGCGTATTGGCGCGGCTGGGCCTGTCCGATGCGGGCGCGCAGGAAGATATTGACGAATTGCGCGAGCTGCTGCGCGCCTGGCGCGATGCCAAGGCGAGCGCATGGAAGGCGATTGTCGACTGGGTGGTGCGCGCCGCGCTGGCCCTGCTGCTGATCGGCATTGCCGTGCGCATGGGAGTAGCGGAGCTGCTGCAATGAGCGAGTCCATCCGCATCGCCGGATATGCCGCCCTGTTTGATATCGCCGATGCAGCGCGAGACCGGATTGTGCCGGGCGCATTTGCCGCCACACTGAAGAACCGCGCCACGCCGCTGCCGCTCTATTGGCAGCACCGCCCGGACCAGCCGATTGGCGTGGTGGAAAAGGCAAGCGAAGATGCGCGCGGTTTGCGAGTGATCGCCAGGATCGACAATGCACGGGGCCGCGCCGCGCATATGCTGAAACACGGCGAGGTAAGCGGCCTCAGCTTCGGATACCGCGCCCGCGCCTTCCGCCGTGACGAAACAGGCCGGACACTTTCGGAAATCGAATTGTTTGAAATCAGCCTCGTCACCCACCCGCTGCAACATGGCGCGCGTGTGCATTATGTTTTTGACCCTCAAACGCCGGGCGCGGCCCCTCCGGGCCGCTTGGCTTCGGCCTGACCGGCCGTCACGCGGTCGCGTTCTGGCTGCCGCGACCAGGAACTGAACCCACAACTTCACCCAGCGGCCGCCATCAGGGGCGGCCTTTTTCATGCCCCCAAGAAAGGTTGAATGCCCCATGGATAATACCCCAACCCCCACTGCCGACCCGATGGAAGCGAGCTTCGACATTGTCGCCCGCCAGGACAAGGCAGAGGCCGAAATCACCACCCTACGCAGCGATGTCGATGAAGTGAAATCGCGTCTGGACAAGGTCGCCCGCGCTGCCACCCGCCCCACTATTGGCGGGCAAGACAATGCGCCCGAAGTGAAGGGCTTTGTCGATGGCTATCTGCGCCGTGGCCGTGAAACCGAAGTGAAATCTATCAGTGGCGCTGTGCCCACAGAAGGTGGCTTTGCCGTACCGCAGCTGGTGGATCAGCGCATTTCCAGCGAACTGGCTGAAATCAGCCCGATCCGTGCATTGGCGCAGGTCGTGCAGACCGGCACTGCCGGTTATCGCAAGCTGATGGCGACCGGTGGCACTGCGTCTGGCTGGGTCAGCGAAACTGCTTCGCGCCCTGAAACCGATACGCCGCAGTTCATTGAAATTGCCCCGCCGACAGGTGAGCTTTACGCCAATCCTGCGGCCAGCCAGTCCATGTTGGATGATGCCGATTTCGATATCGAAGCATGGCTGGCCAGCGAAATCGCGATGGAATTCGCCCGTGCAGAAGGTGCGGCCTTCGTCAATGGCACAGGGCTGGATCAGCCCGCCGGTTTCCTGACCGGCCCCATGTCCACCGCAGAAGATGGCGTGCGTGCTTTTGGCGCGCTGCAATATATCGGTTCCGGTGATGCCACCGGGTTTGATTCCGCACCCGATGCCAAGCTGGTGGATCTGATCCACACGATGAAATCCGGCCACCGCCAGGGTGCCAGCTTCGTGATGAATTCGGCCACTCTGGCAGAGGTCCGCAAGCTGAAAACCGCTGACGGCGCATTCCTGTGGCAGCCGGGCCTAGTGGAAGGCCAGCCCGATCGCCTGCTGGGTTATCCGGTGGTTGAGGCAGAGGATATGCCCGATATCGCATCGGGTGCCTTCCCGATCGCCTTCGGAAATTTCCGCCATGGCTATCTGATCGCGGAATCGGGTGCGACGCAGATCCTGCGTGATCCCTATACCAACAAGCCCTTCGTCCACTTCTACGCGACCAAACGTGTGGGCGGTCAGGTGCTCGACAGCGCGGCGATCAAGCTGCTCAAGATCGAAGCCTGATCCCCTCTCCCGGCGGGGTTGAGTGCCCCCTTCTCCCCCGCCGCCTTCGCGCCCGCACTGCCAGCTGCTGATCCTGTCAGCACAGGCGGGTGCGGGCGCACCCTTTTTACCAATTTTCCAGCAGGGAGACCGCGATGAAGCGGACAATCGTCCAGCCAGCAGACCTGTCCGGCGCGGCGCTGAGTGAGCTGAAACAATGGCTCGGCATCACGCGGCCAGATGAAGATGCGCAATTGACCGGCCTGCTTCAGGCCAGCCACGATATGTGCGAAGCCTTTATCCGCCAGCTGCCGGTGGAATGCGGTTGCGAAGAAGTGGTTGAGGCATCGGGCCAATGGGCCATGCTGTCATCACGCCCGGTACGCGCGATCACCGGCGTTGAAACTCTGGCCATTGACGGCACACGCAGCCCACTTTCCAGCGATCACTACGCGGTAGAGATCGATGCAGAGGGGCGCGGCAAATTCCGCCTGACCAGAACCATCACCGACGATCGGCTGGTAATCAGCTTCGTCGTCGGAATCGCGCCTGACTGGCCCAGCCTGCCCGATAGCATCAGGCAGGGAATGATCCGTCTCGCCGCCTTCCAATATCGGGATCGCGACACGACAACGCTGGAAAGCCCGCCCGCCAGCATTGCCGCGCTGCTGCGGCCCTGGCGCGTGGTGGGTCTGACATGATCGAAGCAAAACCTGCTGCATCATTTCGCGCAATTTCAGCACGCCTGACGCAGCGCGCCCAATCGCTGGCCAATGCCCGCGCCCACCAATTGCGTGCTTCCCGGCACAGTGATGGCCGCGATTGGCGTGATGCTCGCCTGCTCTGGCCGCTCTTTTCAAGGAACTGATCATCATGGAAAGCCAGCTGCGCGCCGCGCTGATTGACTGGTTGCGTGCCGACCCGGCGCTGGACCCAATCAACGCGATCGAGGAAGAAAGCCCGCTATCCGCTAGTCCACCCTGGCTGGGGATTGCGGCCAGCACCTCTGCCGATTGGAGCACGAAGGATCGCATCGGGCGCGAAGTGCGCGTGGCGCTGGAGCTGGTGATGCGCGGTGATCAGGCGGCCGATGATGCCGGGCTGGTCACCGCCATTGAACAACGCATCGCCGCGCTTCCCTCTGCCCAGTCGCAATTTGAACTGGCCAGCGCCCAGTTCCTGCGCGCCCGCGCTCAACGCCGCGCCAATAATCTGCGCGCGCATCTGATCGAATATCGTTTTCGCATTCTCGCCAACCCCACGGAGTAATTGCCATGTCCGCACAAAAGGGCTCTGCCTTCCTTCTGAAAATCGGTGATGGCGCCACGCCGCCTGCCGCCTATGAAACCGTCGCCGGTCTGCGCACCACGCAAATGTCGATCAATGGTGACACGGTGGTGGTGACACACAAGGAATCGGGCGGATGGCGCGAATTGCTCTCTGGCGCGGGCACGCGGTCTGTCTCAGTCAGCGCCGCCGGGATTTTCCTGGGCAGCAATGCGGAAAATGCCATCCGCAATCACGCGCTGGCAGGCACGATCGATGCATATGAATTGTCGTTTGAAGATGGTGCCAGAATGCAGGGCCGCTTTCTGGTGCAGAGGCTGGATTATGCTGGCGATTTCAATGGAGAGCGCAATTATACGCTGCAGCTGGAAAGTTCCGGCCCGGTTACCGCGCTGTGACGCGACCGGCCAATCCCATGCGCGGGGAAGCCACACTTGCGGTAGATGGCAAGACATGGCTGCTGCGCCCCACATTTGAGGCACTTGTCGCGGCGGAGGACGAGCTTGGCTCGCTCTTTGCCATGGTGGAACGTGCGGCTGAAGGTTCGCTCAAACTGGCCGAAATCAGCGCGATGTTATGGCATTGCCTGCCTGCTGACAATCGCCCGGACCGCGCCACGGTCAATCAGGCCATTCTGGAAATGGGTCTGGTCGGCGCAATGGTGCCGCTGCGGGTCATTTTCAGCCAGGTGCTGAAGGGCGCGTAATGGCCCGCGCTCTGGCCGAGGCGATCCCGCGTCTTTGCGCCCTGTCCGCACAATTTCTCAGCTGGCGCCCGGCTGAATTCTGGGCCGCCACCCCGGCAGAACTGGCGCTGGCGCTGAGCGATCCGGCCCAAAAGCAAGGCGAGCTGGTCTCGCTATCCGATTTCGAACATTTGCTGGAGCTTGAACGCAATGGATGACGCAATTGAAGAGCTGGTGATCGATGTGCGCGCCACAACAGACGGTTTCGCCAGCGATATGGCCCAGATGAAGGGTGTGCTCGATTCCAGCCTGTTGGATGGCTTCGAACGGGCAGGATCAGTGCTGGAACGCGGATTGATGAAGGCGATCCGTACCGGCAGCCTGGGTTTTGACGATCTGAAGCGCGCGGCATTTCAGGCGATTGACCAGATTGCCGCACAGGCGATCCAGTCCGGCCTTGGCTCGCTGTTTTCCGGTCAATCGGGTGGTGGCGTGGGCGGGTTGCTCGGCGGCTTTGTCGGCGCACTATTTGGCCTGCCCGGCCGTGCCACGGGCGGGCCGGTTTCACCCGGTCGCGGCTATGTGGTGGGCGAACGTGGGCCGGAACTGTTCGTCCCCACATCGGCAGGCCGGGTCGAAAGCGGCACCACGCAGCCCGGCACGGGCCGCGATGTGCGCGTGGCGATCCAGCTGGCCGCCCCGCGCGGCACCGCCGCCCCCACCGCCATGCGCCGGTCATCGCGCCAGGTCGCCAGCGCGGTTCGTCGCGCATTGCAAGATTCGTAAGGAGGCATCGCCATGGCATTCTGGTTGGCCCGCGAAAGGCGTGGCCAGGAAACAAGCTATATCCAGCGTTTCGATCCGCGTTTCTGGACCGTCAATTTCCCGCGTCCAGCAATGGCTTCGGTTGTCACGACCGGGCCCGACAGCATGCAGGTCCATTGCGAGTTCCATCATCAGGGGGAACTGGCCGGGCTGATCTGGGAGAGTGAGGATGCACTCGACCATCCTCTGCTCGCCTATGAAACCGCGCGCGATTATTCACGTTGCACATTGCGGTTTCACTGGAGCTCCAGCGGGATCATCCCGCTCGATCAGGCCAATGGCCCAACGCTGACGATTGAAGGGCGCGATGCCAATGGCACGCCCCAAAGCTGGTATGTCCGGCTGTGGAATTACGCCACTGGCTCGCCTACCGACGCACAGATTGAACTGCCCTTTTCTTCGCTGGAAGGCGGCTGGTTTCTGCCGGGATCGCCGGTCCATGTCACAGATATTGACCGGCTGTTCATATCGCTCGTTCCGCCGGGATATGTGCCAGGCAGCGAGGAAGCTTTGCCCGCACGGGTAGACGGCCAGATCACCATAACCGGCGTGGAATGTGAAGGCCAGAAGGCCATGCTGGGGATCGGCGACGTGCTGGTGCCTCCACATGGCGAGCGCATCGCCACAGCCTATGATGATGCTTTCAACCAGACGCCCGCGCGACTGATCCGTAGCGTGATTGGGCTGGGATACCGGGAAGAGCTGGTCCATTATGTCGGCATGAGCCATTTTATGCGGCTCGGCAGTAATGGTGTGGGCGGGCTTGAAGCGATCCAGCCTGCCACCATCTGCGCACCCGCCGAACAATGGCACAGTTCTTTTTTTGCCGAGGCTAAATCCAGCGAGCTCGAGGTCATCGCCTCTATTTCTTACGAGCTTTTCGCCGAATATTGCCCCGCGTCCTGGCAGCAACGTGCCCATGATGGTGAAGCCGCACTGACGGGTTGGGTGCCACCTTCAGCACTGCTTTCACCATCCAGCAGTACTGCGATGGACTGGGTAAAGCAGGCTGCGCTTCAATTCACAACTATGCAACAGGACGCGGGACAACCAGTCCGCCTGCAAATTGGTGAACCATGGTGGTGGGTGATGGCTGATGGCCGCCCCTGCCTCTATGACGATGCAGTACAGCAAGCATATGGCGGTACACCGCCGGTCATCACCGATATGCGCGGCCCGCTCGACGCGGGGCAGTTAGCCTATCTCGATTTTGCGGGCGCGCAATTGGCCGTCTCAACCGCCAATATCGCCAATGCTGTGCGAACTGCCCACGGCGGCAATGCAGAAATATTGCTGCTGGCCTTCACGCCTACAATACTTGACGCAAGTATGCCTGAATTGCGCCGCGCCAATCTGCCGGATGGTTGGGCTTACCCTGCTTTCGACCGTTTGCAGCTGGAAGATTATGACTGGCTGACCAGTGGTGCGGATGCGCTGCGCCGTGCTGCCTATCAAACCGTTGATCGGGCACTTGGATACCCTGCCGACAGAATCGATTATCTTGCCGGGTTTGTCCTGCTTGCAGCAGATGCCGATGCGCTTTGGCCCAAGATCGATGCCAGTCTGGACGAAGCCCAAAAGCGCGGCGTGACCCGCCGTTTCGTCTGGGCGCTGCCCCAGATCTGCCGTGATGGATACACCCGCCTACCTACTACCCAGGAGGATGAATTGCAGGCCTTCGATGACATTCTCTACCCTTTTCCGCTGGGCCGTGCGAGCGCGGTAAGCCCTGAATTTTCGACCACGGTTACGGTCACGTCTTCGGGTCACGAGCGGCGTAATTCGCTTTGGTCAGACGCACGGCTACATTTCGATGTTGGGCCCGGAATACGATCTGAGGAAGAGCTTGCCGAGCTGATCGGTTTCTTTCGCGCAAGGCGTGGTGCAGCGCGCGGCTTCCGCGTGACCGACCCTTTTGATCACAGTTCCAACGGCATGATCGAACCGCCAACAATGAACGATCAATTGCTTGGGGTAGGCGATGGGATCACGAGCGATTTCGCTCTCATCAAGAATTATGGTGACGGGCCAGAACCGCAGATCCGCCCTATCACCCGCGCCAGAACTGAAACATTGCTGGTAAGTGTCGGTGGCGCGGTCGAGAACGGCTGGACTTTGGAGCCGGGCGGAATGCTGCGATTGCTTTCCGCACCGCCAGCTGGCGCAGAGATACGCGCTGGCTTCCTGTTCGATGTTCCTGTCCGCTTCGCAGAGGATCGCATCGATGTTTCCGGCATCAATTTTGCCGCAGGTGAAGCGCCCAGCATACCCCTGATCGAAATCCGTGAGGCAAGCTGATGCCGGTCTATTTTGCCACTGAGCTGGAAGGCGTAGCGACCTTCTGGCGGATATATCGCCGGGATGGAGTGACGCTGGGCTTCACCAGTCATGATCGCGATCTCACATTTGAAGGCATTCGACACCGTGCAGCGCCAGGCATGCAGCCTTCCGCTATTCGCCTGTCGGATGATCTTTCTGCTGACAGTGCTGAGGTTGAGGGGGCATTGAGCCATAATGCCATTTCACAGCGCGACCTTTCTGCCGGATTGTTCGACGCGGCCCAGATCCAGATTGGCGCTGTAAATTGGGAAACCCTGGAACACGACGTCTTGTATTCCGGACATTTGGGGCAGGTTGAGTTCCAGCGCGGAAATTTCACTGCTGAATTGAAATCAGCAAAATCACTTTTGGAACAGGATTTGGTACCACGAACCAGCCCCACATGCCGTGCAGAATTTTGTGGTCCGCAATGCAAACTACCGGCCAGCAAATTCAGTTCAATCGCTGTAATTACGGCGATCGACCATGCCACTAACACAATCAGTGTCGCAGGCATTGACCCGGCCCTTTTTATCGACGGACAGGTGCGCTTTCTGGATGGCAGCCAGTGCGGGTTGGTGTTTGGCATCATCCAGGCAACAGAAAGCGAGATGGTGCTAGATCGCCCCATTGATGCTGGCATGGCTGCTGGCATGCCAGCAATATTGCGCCAAGGCTGTGATCACACGCTTGCCACATGCAGTGCAAGATTTGGCAATACTGTCAATTTCCGCGGCGAGCCTTTCCTGCCAGGTAACGACTTGGTTGCTCGCTATGCTGTGCCGAAATGAATGATGAAGGCAGTCGGCTGGCTTCAGCCGCAACCACATTCATAGGCTCGCCATTCCAACTACATGGAAGAAGCAGAGAAACCGGATTGGATTGCGTTGGGCTGGTTGCAGCCAGTCTGGAACTCATCGGACGCAAACCTGTGATGCCGATTGGATATGGGCTTCGTAACAGTGAAATTGATCGATTTCTCAACTCTGCATCTGGCTCTGGTCTGTTGCCAATCGAACGAACGCCGCAAGCAGGTGACCTATTGCTGGTCCTGCCCGGGCCCGGTCAACATCATCTGCTGATCGCAGAAAATGCAAATAGCTTCATTCATGCCCATGCAGGGCTTCGCCGTGTGGTCAGAATGCCGGGGCCGCTCACCTGGCCAATCGCACAACAATGGCACCTTTGCACTGTCGCAACGCGAAAGGATTGACGACCGATGGCAACACTCGTTCTCACCACAGTTGGATCATTGCTGGGTGGGCCGGTTGGCGGTGCCTTGGGGGCATTTGCAGGCAGGCAAATCGATGGCGCACTTTTCAGATCCGGATCGGTACAGGGCCCGCGCGTAAAGGATCTGACCGCCACCACTTCAAGCTATGGCCGACCGATTTCTCGGCATTTCGGGCAGATGCGGGTCCCAGGAACAATCATCTGGGCAACCGACCTTCAGGAAACGAAAGAGAAAAGCGGGGGTGGCAAAGGCAAGCCGAAGACAACAACATACAGTTATTCTGCTTCCTTCGCCGTGGCGCTTTCAAGTCGCCCAATCCAATCGATAGGCCGTATCTGGGCCGACGGTAAATTGCTGCGGGGAACCGCTGGAGATCTGAAGACAGCAGGCAGTTTTCGCTTATATTCAGGTTATGAAGATCAAGCATCTGATCCCCTATTGGCAGCAGATACGAACGGCATAGCACCTGCTTTTCGTGGCTGCGCCTATGTTGTCTTTGAAGATTTACAGCTCGGCGACTTTGGGAATCGCATTCCCGCCTTGACGTTTGAAGTTTTCGCCGACCAGGCACCTGAAGTCGCACTCGATCAGTTGGTACCGTTCGCTCAATTGCCGAATGGCAATTCGATATTGCAGCATATGCAGGGCTTTTCTGATGAGGGCGGCTCACTTCTGGCATCACTGGAGGCAATCAAGCGCGTTTATCCTGTATCCTGCGTCACATCCGGCGACACGCTCGAGCTGCACCAACTCGACGTGCCAGCAACCAATGTTCCCATTCTTCCACCTTCACTCCTTTCTATCGACGATGAAAATCAGCGTGTTGGCGCAGGGGAGCTACACAAACGCAGTTCAGCCACAAATGCTGTACCCCACGCCGTGCGATATTATGATATTGAGCGCGATTATCAGCCAGGTGTGCAACGCGCGATCGGTCGCCCAGCACCAGGTCGCGAAATAACACTGGACCTTCCAGGGGCACTATATCCAGTGGGCGCGAGAAGTCTGGTCAATATTCAGGCCCTGACCTCAAACTGGAAAACCGAAACCCTCAACTGGCGGCTGGCTGAACTGGATCTGGCGTACTCACCTGGCTCGATAGTAAGCGTCCCAGGCAAGTCGGGAATTTGGTCAATCGTCAGTACAGAATGGAGCGAGCAGGGAATTGACCTCGAGCTATCTCGAATATCTCCAACAACACATATCAACGTGGTGGCAGACCCTGGATCGATCAATCATCCAATCGATTTGCCAAACTGGCCAAGCGTCTTGCACGCCTTTGAATTGCCATGGGACGGAACTGGTTCGCCAGAAGCATCAGGTTATTTTGCCGCTGTTTCCGCTTACGGGGAGAACTGGACAGGCGCATCCCTTTATATTGATCAAGTCGGTACACTGATCCCAACGAACCTGTTTACGAAGGATCGCAGCCTGATTGGCGATCTTGCAACGCCGCTTTCATCTTCCTCAGTCACATATTTCGATAAAGATGCCTCCATAGAAATCGAATTGACAGGGGAGGGCTTTTTGTTGGGAAGTACGACCATGGCCGGACTGGCAATGGGGGCAAATCGCATGTTGGTCGATCAGGAATTGATACAGTTCGCCCATGCCAGTCAATTGACGAGCACCCGATGGCAACTGTCTGGCCTTTTGCGGGGTCGGGGCGGAACTGAAGCTCAGGCTTTGGAAGGGCACATTGCAGGCGTAAAAATCACCGTGATCGATGATACTCTGCAGCTGCTGGACCCATTACTTTTAACAGTAAATGGTACAACTCAAATCGCGGCCATTGGCCTTGGCGACAATGAACCAGCATATGCGACATTGAATGCCACGGGTATCTCAAAACGGCCGCCGGCACCTGTACACCCAAAAGTTGTCGTCTCGGCAAATGGCGACTGGACACTGAGTTGGGTCCGCCGTGGAAGAGGGCAATGGCGGTGGGAAGATTATGTCGACACTCTGCTTGTGGAAGAAACCGAACTCTATCTTGTCGGAATTGGTGACATTCAATCTCCAGCAATCAGCTGGCAAACTCCCGACCCCTCATTCACGATCGACGCGGCAACACTTTCCTCGCTCTCAGCGCAACAGGCTGGTGCGAATGTCTGGGTGCAACAACTAGGAACATACGGCCCATCGCAGTCGATCCTACTCGCGCAAATTCCCTAGTCCATTCACCTGAAGGAGCGGCCCACTATGCCCGACCCGATTATCTTCACCTCCGTGACACCGCATTACTCGCTACCGCTTTTATTTCCGGGGCAAGCTCAAAAAGAATTTTATGTAAACGAAGCACTTAGCCTGCTCGATTCTCTGATCCACTCAAGTGTGGAAGGAATGGCAACAACGCCGCCACTATCACCTAGTGAAGGGGATTTATGGCTGATTGCTGCCCCCTCCCAAGACAGTTGGGCTGGGTTCGAACATCATATTGCTTCATACCAAGGCAATGCGTGGCGTTTCATCGAACCAAAGCCGGGTATGCGGGTTTTTGACAAGGAGCAGGGACAATTCTGGTTGTTTGACACACAATGGTCAGCAGGCAGCATTTCCGGTGAGCCCCAAGGAGGCACGAATATCGATGCAGAAGCGCGTGCTACTATCTCGGAATTGGTTCAAGTATTGAAGAATTCAGGGATTCTGCCCAGAAATTAAGGGTTTCTTCATGCTTCACAGCAAATTGAGAATTTTCCTGTTGTCGTTGAACTGTATGATTTTCCAGCTAGGGCGTTGAAACGAGGCCAAAATGCAACAGTTTTGAGGCAATGGTCGCTTGCCTCAATTATATGAAATATATAGATACACCTACGAAGTTCCGGTTCGAATAGAAGGGGAATAGAATAATGCGTAAACTAGTTATGGGCATGGCAATGGCGTCTACCGCGCTTGCCACACCTGCCCTCGCCAGAGATGGCCAATGGTACATCGAAGCCGATGCAGGCGCGATGATCGTAGAGGACATCGATAATTTTTCCGGCTCCGATGAAGTTGGCACTCTTGACCTGAAGACAGGTTATGACGTCGGCGGTATCGTAGGTTACGACTTCGGTTCTTTCCGCCTTGAAACGGAAGCCAGCTTCCGTCGCGCTGAAGAGAGTTCATACTCTGACAATGCTGTCTCATTGGATAATTCCCTGGTGGGCGGTGGCGCTGAAGCACTCAGCTTCATGGTCAATGGTCTGGTTGATTTCGGACCAGATGATGGCCTCCAGGGCTTTGTTGGCGGCGGCGTTGGTGTTGGCCGTGTTAAGGCTGCAGTGATTACTGACGATCCATCTATTAATGTAGTGGATTCTGACACCGGTTTTGCATGGCAAGCGCTGGCAGGTGTCCGCACGCCCATCAGCGACAATGTCGATCTGGGACTGAAGTATCGTTACTATGTGCAATATGGCAACGACCTTGTTGCAGATGACGGTCGCGATGCCCGCGTGGGCTTTAAATCGCACTCGCTGCTGATGACGTTGGCATATAACTTTGGTGGCGCGGAAGCTCCGCCGCCTCCGCCGCCACCGCCGCCACCACCGCCTCCACCTCCACCTCCGCCGCCTCCGCCGCCTCCGCCGCCGGCACCGGTTTGCAACACGGGTCCTTACATCGTGTTCTTCAACTGGGATGAGTCGGACATCACTCCGGAAGCTGCCACAATTCTTGACAATGCTGTCAGCGCTTATGCGGATTGCGGTATGGCAAGCGTAATGCTGGCCGGTCACACTGACCGTTCGGGCACCACGACCTACAACATGGGCCTGGCCGAGCGTCGTAACGCTTCGGTGCGGGATTACCTGTCCGGTCGCGGCATTCCGGATGACCGGATCAGCAGTGAAGCCTTTGGCGAATCTCAGCCTCGTGTTGCCACCGAAGATGGTGTGCGTGAGCTGCAAAACCGCCGCGTTGAAGTGACCTACGGCCCTGGTTCGGGCATGTAAGTCAGCTTAACGCTTAAAAATACGAAGGGGTCGGAGAAATCCGGCCCCTTTTCTTTTGCTGCCATTTGGTCCAGCTATGATGACTTTCCAGACAAACCCGGAGGGCAGCAGGCCAATATGCGAAATTCACCCTTAAGCACTCAACATTACAGCCTCGCAGCGTGTGCATTTCTCTTGGCTTCTTGCTCAACGCACAGTGATCCAGGCAGCAATATTGCAACGGCACAACTGACCTCCGCCGAAGGCAAGGCGGCTGGAACAGCTTACCTGTCAAAGTCTGATGACGGCCTGGTTTTGAACGTCAGTGTCTCAGGCCTGCAAGCGGGTGAAAAGGCGCTACACCTGCATTCAGTAGGAGATTGCACTGCAGCTGATTTCAAGAGCGCAGGCGGTCACCTGAATCCATTCAACAGAGCCCATGGTATGCATAATCCGCAAGGCAAACACTTGGGCGATCTCAACAATATTATAATTTCTGATGATGGCACTGGTAGCGCAACCATCCCTATCCTTGGTAACAGCGAGGAAAATCTAGCGCAAATTTTAGATATGGATGGCACTGCTGTTATGTTGCATGCTGGGCCTGACGATTATGTTAGCGATCCCGCTGGCGCTGCAGGCCCACGTATTGCATGTGGGGTTCTGACCGCCAGATAAACTGGCCAGCGGTTTGCGGCGTCATCATCTCGACTTGGGGTAATGCTAGCCAGGAGATACTGCGCTTTCAGCAACCTTGGCTATCGCTTGTGGCACCAGCTTGATTGCTGCCAATAAGCAAACCGCCCCAAAAGGCACAATCGCAAGCGTGGCCAGGATCCCAAGCGATAGATCGTCGCCATTCTGTGCAGATACGTAACCGGCCAAATATGGCCCAAGCGCCAAGCCAATTAAGGTTGTGCCCAGAAAAAAGGTTGCGGTTGCAGTAGCCCGCATATGGGGCAAAACCAATGTTTGAGTTGTTGCAGCTGCTGCGCCAAGTGCTGTTGCCGCCAACATACCAGAGAAGAAGTTTGCGCCGTAAAAAATCATCGGGCTTTGCGTGGTCATTGCCAAAATTGTTGTTGGTACAGGCGACAGCAGCCCGAACAATACAACCCAAACGCGCCCTGCACCATTACGCTCATGAAGAAGGTCGGCAATCCGCCCACCAACGATGATACCCAAAAATCCGGAGATTGCGCCCGGAGCGCCAATCAACCAACCAAGCTCACTCTTGGGAACACCAAATACGCGCTCAGCATAGGGTGCCGCCCAATAGGACAGTGCATATGCCTGAAATGAGACGCAGGAATACCCCAATACTGTAAACAAGAATGCCGGCGATCCCCAAATCAGGTTGAAAGTGGATTTATCGCGTTGACGCAATGCTGTGGCCCAGCAGAATACAGAATAGTATCCGACACCTACAAATAGCCACTGATTGGCAATTGGCGGCAGCTTGACGAAGCCTGCTTCTGAACCTGTCAGCCAAGTCATGGTCCATGCCGCCATCAAGATAACAATAGCAACAGCAATATTCAGTGCCAGCGCACCGATCCCACGGCGTGCAGCTCCGATGAAAGTAAACGGCGGGATGACAGTAAACAGCTCACTGGTAAAACCACGAAATGGCTGTGGATCTTCCGGACTTTCCAGACCATCCATTATGCCACGCTTTGGCTCGCGTAGCGTCAATACCCAGATCGCCAATATTAGGCCTGGCAAGCCAACTGCTATGAAGGCAGCCTGCCAGCCGACCAACCCCATTGGACCTCCATCTGGGAAATGACTGTTCCAGTTTTCAACAATCAAACCACCAATCAGCAGCGAAAGCCCGCTGCCGATGTAGATACCAGAAGAGTAGATACTCAGAGCAGTGGCACGCAATCTTGCAGGAAAATAATCAGAGATAAGAGAATAGGCAGAAGGGCTGGCAGTCGCCTCTCCAACTCCTACACCAACACGTGCGATTGTAAGCTGCGCGCCATTTTTAGCGAAGCCAGATAGGGCAGTCATCAAGGACCAGAGCCCCAAGCCAATGCTCATCAATCGCACCCGCTTCCAACTGTCAGCCAGTCGACCGAGCGGGATTCCAAACAGCGCGTAGAAAACTGCAAATGCCGTACCGTAAAGAAAGCCTAGATCGGCATCGCTGAGCCCCAGATCAGCTTTGATATCATTGGCCAGGATGGAAAGTATCTGCCGATCCACGAAGTTCAGCACATAAACCAGCACCAACACACTCAAGGCGTACCAGCTATAAGCCGGGACGGCTTGGCTCCGTTTCAGGTCAACTGCTGCTCGCTGATCGCTCACTATACCTCTTAATGGATTGTCGGCTCAGGCCGCATATTCTGTATTGTCGGTTACGCCTGCCTCAGCGAAGCCCTTTTGTCGCAAGCGACAGGAATCGCAGCCGCCGCATGCGATCCCCTCTGGAGTTGGGTCATAACAGGACCAACTCCAGAGGGGATCAAGCCCGAGCCGACTGCACTCCTTTGCAATATCTGCCTTGGTCATATGCTGCAGTGGCGCGTGGATGGAAATGGGCTGCCCTTCGATTCCCAATTTCGTTCCCAGTCGAGCCGTTTCTGCAAAACTGGCAATAAATTCTGGGCGGCAATCCGGGTAGCCAGAGTAATCCAGAGCATTCACGCCTATGAATATATCGTGTGCCCCTGCAGCCTCTGCGCAGGCGACAGTCAAAGACAGAAAAACCAAATTTCGTGCGGGAACATAGGTTACGGGAATATCGTTTCCTGCTCCAGATTTCGGAACCGGGATATCGGATGTCAGAGCCGATCCTCCGAAGGAGCGCAAATCGAGAGCCAGGCGAGAATGATCAGCAACGCCCAATTCCGCAGCAATCTTCTCCGCCGCATCAAGTTCTCTTCTATGCCGCTGACCATAATCGATTGTCAGCGCATGGACTGCAAAGCCCTGTTCATGCGCAAGTGCGGCTGTGACCATGGAATCAAGGCCGCCTGAAAGCAGGACAACCGCCTTGCGGCCAAGCGATTTTTCCGATGAAATCATAGAGCAGGCTTAGCGTGCCAGCCGCAGCATGCAATCATTGCATCGGTGGCCATGACAGAATTCTAGTTACAGTTGCCTGTCTGTCTCGCTTCGGCAGTAAACTGGAAGGGCAGACCTTTATCGATTCCCTGACTTTCGATCTGGACAAGCCCAGAAGTCTCACGACGGATAGTTGTTCGTCCATAACCATTTCCAGGACAGGTGTATTGCACCGTCACCTTAGCCGTGCCGTCTTCAACCACGAAACGACTGCAATTGGGCTGGAGGTGCTGGATCTGAATCAGCTCTGTTCCTGAACGCAGACAGACCTTGCGCGGCGCATCACCATCACGGAAACGCACTGTCCATTCGCCCTTCTTCAGATCCGCAAGCATGGCCAATCCCGGCACCTGCGCATGCGCAGAAAAGCCGACACTAAGTACAGCAAGACTGAGAGTGAAACTCCCAGCAACTGCCTTCAGTATAGCCGACTTTTGCATTTCTTCCCTTCCGTCGAAAATTATCGATCCAGCTGTAAGAATACGGCCACAGCGATAAACCGTTCCTGAATGGCGGCGAGTTGATTAAAGTGCCAGCTCAAACTTTTTCGAACAAAATGCACAATCTACCACGATGATCCCTTCATCATTGCGCATATCAACACGGTCATCTTCCGGAAATCTTTCAATGACAGCTTGATAATGTTCGACTGTGCAGCGGCAACCGCGCGTCAGACAATCGCCTTGCCAGACGCGAACCTTATCCTCTTCATGAAACAACCGCCAGATAATCTCTTCCATAGTCAGGTTGCGATCCAGCAGCTCATCATGACTAACGCTGCCACCCAATATAGCGACATGCTCCCATTCTGGACTATCAACCTGTGCATGCAAACGCTCGCGCCCTGCCTCGCCTTCAGGAAAGTGCTGAAGCAGCAGGCCACCAGCGTGGCAACGGTCTCCCTCCATCCGCACAGCAACACGCAGCAGAGACGGGATCTGTTCCGACTGGCTAAAATACCGTTCGCAGGTTTCTGCCAACGAGCCACCTTCCAGCGGAACAATACCCTGATAACGCTGCCCATTTACCGGATCGAAGGTGATCGCCAGATAACCTTGACCAAACAATGCAAACAAAGTGGGATTCGCGCCCAATTCCGCCAAGCGCGCAGCATCGAATTCCACATAACCGCGCATATCGCCGCCACGATAATCGCATACCAGCAAACGGACTGGTCCATTCTCGGTCTGCGCTTGCATGGTCATTTGCGCACCGTCATCTTTTTGCAGCCCTCCCATCAGGGCACAGAGGACCAACGCCTCTGCCAGCAAATGGGTGACGGGAGCGGGATAATCATGCGCTGACAGAATCTGGTCCAGCACATTATCAAGACGTACCAATCGCCCCCGCGCATGGCGGGCAGGGAGAGTAAACCCCAGTAATTGGTCGGAATGGATTTCAGGCGTCTCAGACATGTCTGGCCATATGGGGAGTGGCTGGGCCGAAGGTAAGCCCCCAGCCCAGATCACCTTAGTCTAGAAGGCCGAAGCTCCACAGCAGCACGGATTTCTGACCGTGGATTCGGTTTTCAGCTTCATCAAAGACAACTGACTGCGCGCCTTCAAACACGGTTTCGTTGACTTCATCCCCGATATGAGCTGGCAAGCAATGAAGGAAAATCGCATCGGGTTTGGCCTGTGCCATCAGTGCTTCATTGACTTGATAAGGCGCCATTGCAGCCAGTTTTTCTTCGGCATGAGCCTGACCCATAGAAATCCATGTGTCGGTTACGATAACATCGGCATCCTTGGCAGCCGCCAAAGCATCCTGCGTCAGGGTAACCTGTGCCCCGCCGGCGCGCGCCATCTCAATGAATTCCACCTCTGGCTCATACCCGGCAGGGGTTGCCACGCGAACGTTGAACTTCAACAGACCTGCAGCTTCCAGAATGGAATGAAGCACATTGTTGCCATCACCAAACCAGGCAACCTCAAGCCCAGGCAACGCCTTGCCATGTTCAACAATGGTCAAGAGATCGGCAACGATCTGACATGGATGCGACCTATCTGTCAGCCCATTGATAACCGGCACACTGGCATGGCGGGCCATTTCCTCAATCTTGGCGTGATCGTCAGTCCGCAGCATAATCGCATCCGCCATACGGCTGAGCACGCGCGCCGTATCGGCAATGCTTTCACCCCGGCCCAATTGACTGGAGGCGGAGTCCAGGATCAGGGCCGAACCACCCAACTGCCGCATTGCCATATCAAAACTTACACGCGTACGGGTCGAATTCTTTTCAAACACCATGGCCAGAACTCGGCCCTGCAGGGGCTGGTCTGAATCGGGTTGCCCCTTCGGCGAACTGACCCGTGCCGACTTACGCGTAACGGCATCGCCGATCATGGTCGCGATAGGATCGCCACCGGCATCGCTGAGGTCAAGGAAATGCCTGATTTGCGTCATGTAGCGTCCGGCACAGTATAACTGGCCGCCCCTGCTGATAGTTTTTCGAAGAATTCGTCGATCTCTGCATCACCAATCACCAATGGTGGCAACACACGCAAAGTGTTGTCACCCGCTGCAACGGTCAGCAACTGGTGATTGTCGCGCAGATGGACATAGAAGGGGCGACTTTCAGCCTTCATCTTTATACCCAGCATCAGACCCTCGCCGCGGACCAGCTCAAACAAATCGGGATAATTACCGATAAACTGTTCAAGGCGCGAACGCAGGCGCGCCCCTGTTTCGCGGACATGCGAGAGAAATTCTTCATTGGCGACAGCATCCATCACTGCGCTGCCCGCAGCCATAGCCAGCGGATTGCCACCATAGGTTGAACCATGTGTGCCGACCACCATGCCGCGCGCGGCCTTTTCCGTCGCCAGGCAGGCGCCCAGTGGGAAGCCGCCGCCAATGCCCTTGGCTGTCGCCAGAATGTCCGGCTCAATCCCGTAATGCTCATAAGCGTAAAGCTTGCCCGTACGGGCCATACCGCACTGAACTTCATCCAGAACCAGCATCAGGTCATGTTCGTCTGCCAGATCGCGCAGGCCCTGCATGAATTCCTGCGATGCCGGGCGAATACCGCCTTCGCCCTGTATCGGCTCAACCAGGAAGCCTGCTGTATGCGGCCCCATCAGTGCCTTGGCAGATTCCAGATTGTCAAACTCGGCATATTTGAAACCTGCCAGCAGTGGTGAAAAGCCATGATGCATCTTTTCCTGATTGGACGCACTGATCGTGGCCATAGTCCGGCCGTGGAAGGCATTGCCAAATGTAATCAGTTCGAACCGCGTCGCGTCACCTTGATGTTGGTGATAAGCACGCGCCGTCTTGATTGCACATTCCACCGCTTCGGCACCCGAATTGGTGAAAAATACTGTATCGGCAAATGTATTATCCACCAGTGTCTGCGCCAGGCGTTCACCTTGCGGGCTGCCATATAGGTTAGAGACATGCATCAGAGTTTCCGCCTGCTGCTGGATCGCCTTAATCAGCCCCTCATGCGAATGCCCAAGCAGGTTCACCGCAATGCCACTGGCAAAATCAAGGTAACGCGTGCCATCCTCATCAATCAGATGACAATGCTCCCCTCGCACCGGCCGCACGCCGCAACGAGGATATACGGGCATCAATGGTGTGATCGACATAGCATTACCTTTGAACAAATCGGTTTTTGAAAACGAGAAATGGCGACCCTTGGGGCCGCCACTCCGCTCCGTTTAAATTTTTGCTCTGGCCCGGTCAATCAACCGGGTGACAATGTGAGCTGATCAGCCTTGAACGGGCACTAGGTTGACAGCTGAGTGCTTCCCTCGTCGGTCAACCTCAAGGTCAAACTCATAACGTTCGCCTTCATTGAGACTGGACAGACCCGAACGTTCCACCGCGCTGATATGCACGAAAGCATCGGGCTGGCCATCATCACGCACCAGAAAGCCGAAGCCCTTCATTGCGTTGAAGAACTTAACAGTACCCGTCGCCTTTTCACCAGTCAGTTCACGCTGGGGCGGTCCGCCTGCTGCTGCACGCTGCGGCGTCGCAATCACATCGCCTACAATCTGAAGATCCTGGGCAGATACCTTGCCCCCACGGTCAACAAGATTGAATTGCAATTCCTGGCCTTCAGCCAAACTTTCCAAACCGGCACGTTCGACTGCGCTGACATGCACGAACACATCTTCGCCGCCACCCTCTTGCTGGATGAAGCCAAAGCCCTTTTGTGCGTTGAAGAACTTCACGACGCCTTTGCCAGTGCCCACAACCTGAGCAGGCATGCGGCTGAAACCACCACCGCCAGCACCGCCGGGTCCACGCCCGCCGCCGCCACCGCCGCCGAAGCGATCACCACCGGAACCACGGTCATCGCCAAAGCGATTGCCGCCACCAAACCTGTCGCCGCCAAAATTATCACGCTGCGGCGGGAAACTATCCATGCCGCCGCCGAAGGGATCGAAGCCGTCTTCACCAAAACCGTCACGTTTATCCCGGCCCCGGCGGCGCCCTCTGTCGTAACCCATATCTTAATTCGTACCTTATTACGCCGCCCAAAAATCAACCGCGCCAATGCCGGGGACGGACATCCGTATCAACGCACAGGCGTGCCGGAACTATCCAGACTCACCCTTCCATCACCTGACATAGCCTACAAAAAGGCGTTATGCGAATATTTTAACAAGAACAGCATCGAAGCCGTAGGATTGTGACATTTTCGCATTGCACTCAGGCGCTTCGCGCGCAACTATCTAAAAAGAATGATGAAATTAAACATATACGGCACGCAAAAGATAATAGAGTTATGCCTGTGTTGATCCCCGGCCTCGTAAAGGCCATTGCACGCCAATGAGCAAAGGCAGCAAATCCATCTGTTCAGAAAAGCTTGCGAATCGGAGAAAGAAATGAGCGATTTTCGTCGGTTGAGCCAATCGGTCCTGGCCAGTCCGCAAATCACAACAGCGGATTTGGCAGCAGCGGCCGATCGGGGGGTGACTTTGGTGATCAACAACAGACCAGATGGAGAAGCACCAGATGAACCGCAGGGCACAGAGATAGAGGCAGCGGCGAGAGCGTTAGGCATGGATTACGTTGCTATCCCCATCACCCATGCGGGCTTCAGTGCACCACAGGTTGCGGCCATGCGGCAGGCACTGGACAATGCGGCCGGGCCAGTTCTTGCCTATTGCCGCAGTGGAACCCGTTCCACCCTGCTATGGTCACTGGCTCAGGCCCAGGCCGGAATCGATCCCGATGAAATAGCAGGTGCGGCACAGAGCGCAGGATATGATGTTTCCCCTGTACGGCAGGTGATGGATGTGATGGCCGCGCAGGCGCGGGGTCAATCTGCCGTTTGATGCAGGGCCAGATCATCCAGTTTGCCGGTTCATTACTGGCGATCCTGGCGCTTGCCTGGGTTGCCCGTGCATTGCGGTTGGGGCCCCAAAAAAAACTGTTGGATGAGTCTGCTGCTCACTTTCATGCCAACCAGACAGTGGATGGATTTGAACCTGTCGAATGCGCAGTAGACAGCAATGGCGATGGTGCCATCCTGCGCGATTCAGATGATCGCATACTATTGCTTAGGCCGCATGGCGCACATTTCGCCGGCAGGCTTGTTACGCCAGCGATGACCGCTCAGGCGCAGAGGGGCTTGCTGGTGATTGAGACCAATGAGCGCCAATTTGGAGAGGTCACAATGCAGCTCGATAATGCGCAATATTGGGCAGATGCGATCAATGCGGTAAATACCGCGCATGACACCTGATTTCACCCCCACCGATTATGCTGTACCGGGCTTTGTTGCCCTGGTCCTGATCGAAATGATCTGGGCATGGCGCAAGCGGCCCGAAGCCTATGAACCGCGCGACACATTGACCAGCCTGGCATTTGGCCTGGGCAGCACGGTTGCAGGACTTTTAACTGGGGGCGCATTCCTGGCGCTCTATCTGTGGCTGTGGGAATTTCGCCTGTTCGAAATCGGCTGGGGCTGGTGGGTCTGGGCGCTGTGCTTTGTGCTGGATGACCTCGCCTATTACTGGGTGCACCGTTTCGGCCACCGGGTACGCTGGTTCTGGGCCAGCCATGTGAACCACCATTCCAGCCAACATTACAATCTATCCACCGCGCTTCGGCAGACATGGACCGGTTTCCTGACCTTGGGCTTTGCCTTCAAGCTGCCATTGGTTCTGCTGGGTTTTCACCCGGCAATGATTGCTATCTGTGCTGGCTTCAATCTGATCTACCAGTTCTGGATCCACACAGAGGCCATCGGCAAAATGCCGCGCTGGTTTGAAGCTGTCATGAATACACCCAGCCATCACCGGGTGCACCATGCCACCAACCCCAGATATCTCGACCGCAATTATGCTGGCGTTTTCATTGTGTGGGACAAGATGTTCGGCACGTTCGAGCCGGAATGTGATGATGAACAGATCCGCTATGGCATCATCAAACAGCTGGGCAGCTTCAACCTGTTATGGGCTGTGTTCCATGAATGGATTGGAATTGCGCAGGATATGTGGCGAGCACCATGGGGCCATAAATTGGGTTATCTGCTGCGCGAACCGGGCTGGACACATGATGACAGCCGCGACACTTCCGATATGATCCGCGCCCGTTGGCAGGAACGCCAGGGCAAATAAGCAGCACCCATCTGCCAAGAAAAAGGGGCCGGAGCTTATGGCCCCGGCCCTTATCAGTTGTACGTTCGCAGGAGGAACGAGGTGAGGCGGGGTGGGGACTGAGAGGAGAGGTCGCCCCCAGCCCCGCCAAACTGTTGATCAGTTGTAGGCGCGTTCGCCGTGTTCGCCGATGTCGAGACCTTCGACTTCGGTTTCTTCGGAAACCCGCAGCCCGGTCAGAACCTTGGCGATGATGCCTGCGATCAGGGTGCCGACGGCAGCCCATACGATTGCGACAACTACAGCCTTGATCTGGATCCAGACCTGAGCCGACATAACGAACTCAGCTGCATCGCCCGGTCCGCCCAAAGCAGGCGAGTAGACGATGCCGGTGCCAATAGCGCCAACAATGCCGCCCACGCCGTGGATGCCGAATGCGTCGAGCGAGTCATCGTAACCCAGTGCGCCCTTGATCTTGGCGACAGCGAAGTAACAAACAACCGAAGACACGATGCCCAGAACAATGGCACCCATCGGGCCAGAGTTACCGGCAGCAGGCGTCACAGCCACCAGGCCAGCGATCACGCCTGAGCAGAAGCCCAGTGCCGAAGGCTTGTGACCGGCCAGCTTTTCAACAACCATCCAGGCCAGCGCTGCAGCAGCGGTAGCGACGAAGGTGTTGATCATTGCAAGGCCAGCAAAACCATCAGCTTCCAGTTCGGAACCGGCGTTGAAGCCAAACCAACCCACCCACAGCAGGCCGGTACCGACCATGGTCAGCGTCAGGCTGTGCGGAGGCATCGGTTCGGTCGGGTAACCCTTACGCTTGCCCAGCAGGTAAGCGAGCACCAGGCCAGAGACACCAGCGTTGATGTGCACAACGGTACCACCAGCGAAGTCCAGCGCGCCCCAATCCAGGATTAGGCCGCCGCTGCCCCACACCATGTGAGCAATTGGGAAGTAAACGATAGTCAGCCAGATCGGCACAAACACCATCACAGCTGAAAACTTCATGCGTTCTGCCGTTGCACCCAGGATCAGTGCGGCCGTAATGGCAGCAAAGGTCATCTGGAAGCTCAGGAACACATATTCGCTGATCACTTCATCAGAGAAGGTCGCAGCAGTGCTGTCCGGCGTGGTAGCTGCAAGGAACAGATTGCCCCAGCTGAAGAAGGCATTGCCTTCCGGGCCGAACGCAGTCGAATAACCCCACAGAACCCATACGATCATGGCCAGTGCCGCTGTGGCACCGATCTGGGTCATGGTGGACAGCATGTTCTTGGAACGGGTCAGGCCGCCATAGAACAGTGCGAGGCCAGGCAGGATCATTGCCAGGACCAGCACGGTAGATGTCATCATCCAAGCATTGTTGCCTGGATTGGCGACAGGTGCTGCAGCTTCTGCCGCTTCCTGCGCGAATGCGGCGGTGGCAGCAAAGAGCGAAACGCCCATCGCAGCTGCACCGCTGATTGCTTTACGGATCATAGTGTTACCCCTCATGTCCTTAGAGCGCCGTATCACCCGATTCGCCGGTGCGAATGCGAGTTGCGGTGGCAAGGTCGAGCACGAAAATCTTGCCATCCCCGATGGCGTCCGTGCTGGCGGTCTGCTGGATAGTTTCGACGACCTGACCAGCGATTTCATCACTGGCGGCGATCTCGATCTTCACCTTGGGCAGCATGTTGGTTGAATATTCTGCTCCGCGGTAAATTTCGGTCTGGCCCTTCTGGCGTCCGAAACCCTTGACCTCGGATACGGTCATTCCCGCGACCCCGATATTGCCCAGTGCTTCACGGACTTCATCGAGTTTGAACGGTTTGATGATGGCGATGATGAACTTCATCGAAGCCCCCTTCTGCTTACCGGAGGATTGTCCCGGCCAGATCACCATCAGCAAGAGGCGTGCCAATTAGCAAAATTGTAATTTCACGATGGATTCAACAGGATTGAGGCAGCGCCAGTGAAACGCACGAACCCAATTGTTGCCTAAATCTTAATCTTGTGCTTAATTTTTGGGCAGATTCAGCTCCGCCCAGACCGGCAAATGGTCTGAAGCCTGTGCAGCCATGGCGCTGTGGTGGACGCCTGCATCATGGAAATCCCAATGCCGGCTGGCCACAATCCGATCAAGCAAGGCCAGTGGACGCTGCGATGGATAGCTCGCCCCCGGCGCAATCAATTGCCAGGAAACGCCAAATGCCTGCATTGCCCCCGTCAGCCGCCCCCACTGGTTGAAATCGCCCATAATCACCGTGGGACATGGCTGGCCCAACTTGCAATGACCGATCAGCGCATTGATCTGGTCCCGCCGCCTGAGGCCAGACAGGTCAAGATGTGCGCCCAGCACCCGCAACCGTCGCCCTTCGCAAAGCAGTTCTGCCATAACGGCACCGCGCGGCTCCAAAGTGGGCAGGTCCAGCGCATGCGCCTCCACGCATTCAATATCGCGCCGCACTAGCAAGGCATTGCCATGCCAGCCCAGGCTGCGTGGGCGCTTGGCCACTGGCAGCGGGCGCCAATGCGTATCATCCAGAAGCACACGTGGCAGCACGCTGGCACGCTGGCCGAAGCGGCGATCTGCCTCTTGCAGGGCAATAATATCGGCATTTACTTCACGCAGGACGGTAATGATCCGGTCGGCATCGCGCCGACCGTCCGTACCCACAGCCTTGTGAATATTATAACTGGCGAATTTCAGCTTCATTCACACGGCCCAAGAAGTTTAGCCGCCAATAAATCGATCAGTTGCCCGGGTAGGCAGGCCATCAATACTGCTGGTCCGTGCGGCATATTTTGCTTCCCATTCATGCGGATCGGACTGGCGGTGATATTTAACCAATGTCTGGCGATCATCTGCATAGGTCATCATTGGCACGCCCCAACCGCAACTGGTCTGTACTGACTCCACATCAATGACAAAGATTTGGCGTGTGCCAGGCAGCAGCGTGAAATTTGATGCCAGATCATTCCAGCCATCATCCTGCGGCAAGACCGCCCGCCCCCGCCCATATATCCGCAAGATCAGGGCGGGTTGCTGGAAATTGCACACCATCAGCGTGATCCGCCCATCGGCCGCAAGATGAGCATGGGTTTCATTCCCGGAACCGGCAATATCCAGATAGGCAACTTGCGTGGCAGAAAGGACTTTCAGCGTATCGCGCAATCCCTTGGGGCTGAGATTGATGCGTCCATCCGCAGCCGCCGTGGCAACAAAGAAAACCGGCTGGGCTTCGATCATGACAATATGATCGTCCTTCAGGGCATCAAAGAATTCAGCCATCAGAGGAAGCCCCGCAATTCAGCCATAAACCTGTCAAACTGGTCATGGTGCAGCCAATGACCGGCATTTTCGAACTTCACCATCCGCGCATCACGGAAGTGCTTGATCCAACCGGTTTGCACTGGGTCGGTGACCCAACTATCCGCACCATAGAACAGCAACGTGGGGCAGGTGATGGCCTGCCAGGCTTGCTGCAGCTTCTCATGCGGGGTCACATCGACGGGATATTGGTGGAGATAAGGATCAAATTTCCAGCTGAAGCTGCCATCTTCATTACGGTTGACGCCGTGAAAGGTTAGGTGGCGCGCCTGATCTTCACTCAGAAACTTGTTCGCTTCGATCATCCGGGAAAAGGCTTCTTCAAGCGTGGTATAACGGCGCGGCAGACGCCCGGCAGCCTTGCGCTTGTCCAGCACCCAATCATGGACCTGCTCGGTATAGCTCTTGTCATTATTGCCCAGCAGCATCTCTGGCGAAACACCGGCTGGTTCTATCGCCACCAGCTTGCTGACCTTGTCCGAGAATGCCGCGGCATAGCGCAATGATACGTCCCCACCCATCGAATGGGACACGATGGTGACCGGCGCCAGGTCCAGCTGATGCACCAATTGCGCCAGGTCATAGACCATGTCTGACGTCAGGTAATTGCCATCATTGACCCATTCGCTGTCGCCATGACCGCGATGATCGAAGGCAATCACATGCCAGTCTTGGCACAATTCCTCTGCCACCCAGTCCCAGCTGCGGCAGTGATCGCGCCCACCATGAACCAGCAACAGTGGTGGCGCGGCATCATTGCCCCAATCAACATAATGCAGACGTAACCGCTGGGAGATAAAGCTTTGTGATTTGGGGCCATGCAGTGTCATACCCACTCACTTGGAAGCTTATGCTGCAGTGCGCAAGTCTGCGGTTCTGCCCCTATCGCTCCTTGGTGGCGGAAAATGTCAGATCGGGGTGTTTTTCCGCCTGATAGTTCACGTCCCACGGGCTTTTGGCCATAAATACCATATCGCCATCACGGTCTTTCGCCAGATTGGCGCGGTTGAATTCCTCAAAAGTCTTTACCGCCGATTCCGGGCCTTTAACCCAGCGCGCAGTGGCAAATGGTGAAGCTTCCAGACCTGCTTCAACCTTATATTCCGCCTCCAGACGGCTGATCAACACTTCCAGCTGCAATTGGCCGACAACACCCACAATCCATTGCGCGCCAATCTCTGGATAGAAAACCTGGATCACGCCTTCTTCCGAAAGGTCATCCAGCGCCTTCCTCAATTGCTTGGTCTTGGTTGGGTCACGCAATTGCACCCGTCGCAAGATTTCTGGCGCAAAATTGGGCAGGCCGGAAAAGCGGATAGCATTCTTCTCGCTCAGCGTATCACCCACACGCAGTGTGCCGTGGTTGGGAATGCCGATTATATCGCCAGCTTCTGCCGTATCGGCCAACTCTCGATCCTGAGCGAAGAACAGGATCGGCGAATGGATTGCTATCGGCTTGCCCAAGCCGGATGGCGTCAGCTTCATCCCGCGCTTGAAGGTGCCGGATACCATGCGCATGAAGGCAATCCGGTCCCGGTGGTTGGGGTCCATATTGGCCTGCACCTTGAAAATGAAACCGGTCACTTCATTGCGGCTGGGTGGTATCTGCTCGTCACCCGCTGGCTGTGGGCGCGGTGGCGGTGCCCAGCGCGCGATCGCGTCAATCAGTTCTTCCACGCCAAAATTCTTGAGCGCCGATCCGAAGAAAACGGGAGTCAGGTCACCATTGCGATAAGCTTCCAGATCGAATTGAGGATAGCCTTCTCTGGTCAGCTCAATCTCTTCTGCCAGATCATCGGGCAGATCGCCCAGCGGTTCACGCGTGCCAAGATATTCCTTGCTCCCACCTTCTGGCTTCGCAACAGTATCGCTGGAAAAGTCCAGAATCCCCTTGAACAACCCGCCCATCCCAAGCGGTGCCGATTGTGGGCTGACATCCAGTGCCAGCGCATCAGCTACTTCATCCAAAATTTCGAAAAGCGCGCGCCCCTCGCGATCCACCTTGTTGACGAAGGTGATGATCGGAACACTGCGCAACCGGCACACTTCAAACAGTTTACGTGTCTGTGGCTCGATCCCCTTTGCCGCATCAATCACCATGATGGCGGAATCAACCGCGGTCAGCGTGCGATATGTGTCTTCGGAGAAATCTTCGTGGCCTGGCGTATCGAGCAGATTGAAGGTGATCGTTTCACCTTCATATTCCTTTTCAAAGGTCATCACGCTGGATGTCACAGAAATCCCGCGCTGCTGTTCAATCTTCATCCAGTCCGAACGCGCCCGCCGCGCCGCGCCGCGCGCCTTGACTTCGCCCGCCAGATGGATGGCCCCGCCTTGCAGCAGAAGCTTCTCAGTCAGCGTGGTCTTACCCGCATCAGGGTGAGAGATAATGGCGAAGGTCCGCCGATTTGAATTGGGATTGGACATGGTGCGCGCGCACTAAGGGTACAGCGCCCATAGGTCCAGCATCAATCCGTCGGTCAGCCGCCCTGCTCGTCGCGCAAACCATCACGCAACAGGGCCAGTGCACGATCCGCAACATGATCCAGATCTGCACCCTCTTCCATCACACCAAAACGCAGGCCCAGAAACACGTTCATTCCCATGATCGCCCAAGCTTCAACCTCGCCAAGTTCACGCGCATTCCCTGCCGCATGCATTTCCTGCAAGCGCGCCTCTATACGCGCAGCTGTGGTAAGATAGTGATCCTGCCATGTCTGTGGTGCGACAAATTCCGCTTCGTCAATGATGCGGTAGATTTCCTTATGCTCACTGGCGAAGCCCAGGAAGGCACGAAATGCGCTCGCTTCCCGCTCTAGCTCAGGCCCGCAATCCCTGATTACAGGGGCCACGGCATCCCGCACACTGCCCGACATATCTCGCACCAATGCCTGGAACAGTTCATCCTTGGACCCGAAATAGGTGTAGAAACTACCCAGAGCCACACCGGCACGGCCTGTAATCGAAACGATAGAGCTTTCGTGAAAGCCCTTTTCCCCAAATTCCTTGGCGGCCGCATCCAGAATTTTTCTGCGGGTCGCACGCCCGCGTGCCGTCCTTGGCTCGCGCGGCAGGGCGTCGCCCGAAGGCGTTGCCGCAATGTCACGCTTTGCCATGATCTAACCTCCCCTGAAATTCCAAGTTGAAACCTGGTTCAAGTTTCAGCATAAGGCGATGGAGGGCTGGTGACAAGCCAGTCGAATTGTTTTGGGAGAATCTCATGCACACATTCCGTCCGTATCTGCGCGCCACCTTGCTAACCGGTAGCGCGGCCGCCGCATTGGCTGGCTTCGCGACACCGGCACTGGCACAGGATGCCGATGCAACCGCCGTAAGCAATGCTGCGGATTCAGGTGAAATCATCGTTACTGCACGCCGCCGCGAGGAACGCCTGATCGATGTTCCAATCTCCATCAGCGCCATCAGCAGCGAACAGCTGGCCAAGCAAGGCACACAGAGCCTGGAGCAAATCGGCGAATCAGTACCAAACCTGACACTGGAAGTATCACGTGGCACCAACACCACGCTGACCGCATTCATTCGCGGCGTTGGCCAGCAGGATCCGGTCGCCGGTTTCGAAGCGGGCGTGGGCCTTTATGTCGACGACGTTTATCTCAATCGCCCGCAGGCTGCAGTGCTGGATGTGTATGAGGTTGAGCGGATCGAAGTACTGCGTGGTCCGCAGGGCACGCTGTATGGCCGCAACACGATTGGCGGCGCGATCAAATATGTCACCGCGCGCCTGCCCGATGAAACGCGCCTGAAGGTGCAAGGAACGCTGGGCAATTACGATCAGGCTGATCTGATCGTCACAGCCTCCACCCCCATCAGCGACACCGTGCGCATCGGCGCCAGCGGTGCCCGGCTTTCACGAGGTGGTTTTGGCGACAATCTCAATCTCGATGGCGTAGAAAACTACAACAAGGATGTGTGGGCTGCGCGTGGCACGGTAGAGGTTGAGAGCGGCCCGCTCTTCATCCGTCTGGCCGGCGATTATGTAAAAGACAATTCTGACGCGCGTCAGGGCCATCGCTTCCTGCCCGGCACCTTCACTGTCTCGCCAGTGCTGGACAATGTCTATGACACACGCGCCGGCCTCAATGTAGTTGAACAGGAAGTCGAGGCATGGGGCGGATCGCTCAACATAGCCTATGAATTGTCCGACACGATTACGCTGAAATCAATCACCGGTTACCGCGAAGACAAATCAACCTCACCCATCGATTTTGACTCACTTCCGGTTGCTGATCTTGATGTTCCTGCAATCTATGAAAACGACCAGATCAGCGAAGAACTGCAGCTGTTGTATGAAGGTGACCGTCTGTCGGGTGTACTGGGCGCCTATTATCTTGACGCCAATGCCTTTACTGCATTCGACGTGGCGCTGTTCACCACTGGCGCTCTACCAGCAGTTGGCCTGCCCGGCCTGACCGCCCAGACACTGGGCGATGTCAACACCAAGACATGGTCGATCTTTGGCGACTTCACCTACGATCTGACAGACCAGCTCAGCATCTCGCTGGGTGGGCGTTACACCAATGACAAACGCAGCTCTCGCGTGCTGCGCACCACCTTTATCGGCGGCTATTCGGATCTGTTTGCAGAAGGGGCCATTCCGATCGCTGTCACGTCCGATTTTGAAGGCAGCGAAACCTTCAAGGAATTTACACCGCGTGCATCGATCAGCTTCAAGCCGAATTCCGATCACAACATCTACTTCACCTATTCGAAGGGGTTCAAGGGTGGTGGTTTTGACCCGCGTGGCCAGTCCACCAATGCCCGCGATACAGATGGAGACGGCATTGTCAGCGAAGCAGAAATTTTCGATTTCATGCGCTTCCTGCCGGAAACAGTCGACAGTTTCGAACTGGGCTGGAAGGCATCCTTGCTGGATCGCCGCCTGAACATCAGCCTGGCCGGCTTCCTGAGCGATTACAAGAATATCCAGATCCCCGGATCGCGCGGCTTTGATACGGATGGTGATGGCGTTTCAGACACATTTGTGGGTGTTACCACCAATGCGGCAAAAGCCTCCATCAACGGCATCGAATTTGAAGCGAACGCCCTGGTCGGTCGTGACTTTGCAGGCGATGGCAGCCGGCTGAACTTCAATATGGCGGTTGGCTATGTCGATGCCAAATATGACGAATATATCTCTGGCGGCGTGGATATCTCAGACCTGGTGTCAATCCAGAACACACCGGAATGGACTGTAAACTGGGGCTTTGACCTGGGCGTACCAGTGGCATCAGGCATGCTGGACCTGCTGGGATCAATCTCGCTGCGCAGCGACTCGCAGCAGTTTGAATTTTCCACGCCCTTCCTCGATCAGGATGGCTTTGCTCTTGCCAATGCCAGCCTGGTCTGGACCGATGATCTGGACCGTTACAGCATTGGTGTTCACGTGAAGAACATCTTCGACAAACGCTATGTCGTTGCCGGATATGACTTTGAATTCAACACCGTGCTGGGCCTCGAAAATAATATCACCGGTTTCTACGGCGATCCACGCCGTGTGTTCGTAACCGCATCCTTCACGATGTAAGGCATTCCCCCCAGGCCCAATTTCACAATTGGACGTGGACTGGCGCGGGAGATCACACGATCTCCCGCGCCTTCTTTTTGCTAAACAGGATTGAACCGGTCGCGCGCAGATTACCCGCGCAACTGCGCGCCCAACTTTGTAGCAGCTGCCACCACGACATCTGATATGGCCTTCAGATCGGCATCCTTATAGCTTGCATCCTGCGGTTGCAGTGTCACTTCAAGCGCCAGTGATTTCTGGCCTTCAGGCACGCCCTGCCCTACGAACACATCAAACAGGCGAACGTCGACGATATTCTTCTTATCCGCGCCCTTTACAGTGCGCAGCAAATCACCCGCTGCCAGATCGGTAGGAACCAGAAATGCGAAATCGCGCGTGACAGACTGCAATGCGGGTGGAGAATAGGACGCACGGGCAAAACCAGCTGCCGCCTTTTTCTGTGGGATGGCATCAAGATGAATCCCCAACACGGCCACCGGCACATCAATATCAAACGCCTTCAGCGTAGTGGGGTGGACCATGCCGAAACTAGCCAACACATTCTTGGGGCCCAATCGCAAGGTGGCGGACTGTCCAGGATGATAAACCTGCGCGCTATCGCCATCATCCGCCGGCATTACCATCAGATTGCCAACGGGTGCGCCTGAAGCTTCCAGCAGGCTGGTGCATAGTGACTTGGCATCAAAGGCATCGAAACCCTGCGCCTTGCCGCTTTGCCAGCTGCGCAACGTGCGTTCACCCGCCAATACGCAAACCAGTGTAGGATGTTCGCCACCAGCCAGATAACGCCGGCCTATTTCGAACAGGCGAACACTCTGCGCTCCGCGATCCAGATTGCGACGTGTAGCCGAAAGCAGACCGGGTAGGAGAGAGGGCCGCATAACCTTCAAATCCTCGCTGATCGGATTGTCGAGTACCCAGTGGCCACCACCGACTTGTGCTGCTTCCTTTTCTGAAATGAAGGACCAGGTGATCGCTTCATTCAGGCCTGCTGCAGCTGCAGCGCGGCGCATCTTTCGTTCCAGAACCTGTTGCGGTGTAGCCGTGGGCAAGGCCACTCCATCCACACGCGGCAAGGCCACGCTTTCAACGCGATCAAGGCCGTAAATACGCACGACCTCTTCCACCAGATCGGCGGGCCCTTCAATGTCATGACGACGCAGTGGGCAAGTGACCCGCCAATCGTCACCGACCGAGAAATCGAGACTTTCCAGAATTCGGCGTTGTTCGTCAGCAGGCACATCAACCCCACCCAACTGCGCAGTAAAGGCGGGATCGAACGCAACCACTTTGGGTACGCCTGGTGCTGCGCCAGCGCGCACCACTTCACTGGCTTCACCACCGCAAATGGTCAGGATAAGCTGGGACAGAATAGCCAGACCGTCATCCAGGAACGCAGGGTCTACGCCACGTTCAAAACGTGTGCGTGCGTCCGAAGCAAGGCCAAGCTTACGCCCGGTCACGCCAATGCTAGCTGGATCGAAATAAGCGATTTCAAGCAGCACGTCTTTCGTGCCCTCGCTCACTCCTGAATCCTCGCCTCCCATAATCCCGGCAATGTCATGCACGCCCGCATCATCGGCAATCACCGTCGTGCTGGAATCGAGGGTGTAAGTCTTTTCATTCAATGCCAGGACCTGTTCACCATCCTTGGCGCGACGCGCAACCACCGCGCCCTTGAGCTTGGTCAGGTCATAAACATGGGCAGGGCGGCCAAAAGCCAGCATCACATAATTGGTGATGTCGACCAGCGCACTGATCGGGCGCTGTCCTGCCGCAATCAGACGTTGCTGCATCCACTCGGGCGATGCGCCATTGCTGACCCCGCAAATGACGCGGCCATAAAATGCTGGGCAACCTTCTGGATCATCGGTGCGGATTTCGATCGGGCAGGGATAGCTGGCCGCAACATCAGGGGCCGGGTGCGGCGTGTAAGTGCCCAGACCTGCCGCCGCTAGATCGCGTGCGATCCCGTCCACGCCCATGCAATCAGGCCGGTTGGGCGTGATAGCCACGTCAAAAATGGGTGAGCTGTCGCTGTAATCGGCAAAGCTGCTGCCAATTGGCGCATCATCAGGCAATTCGATGATCCCATCATGGTCATCGCCCAGTTCCAGCTCACGCGTGGAACACATCATGCCATTGGATTCGACCCCACGGATCGCGCTCTTGCGCAATTCCATCCCGTTCGATGGGACGACTGCGCCGGGCAGGCCCAGCACACCTTTCATCCCGGCGCGCGCATTAGGCGCACCACAGACGACCTGCAGCGGATCGCCTTCACCAGTGTCCACGCTCAATACTTGCAACTTATCGGCATCGGGATGCGGCGCGGCGGTCAGCACCTTGGCCACGCGAAAACCAGCCAGCTTTTCAGCCGGGTCTTCCACCCCTTCCACTTCCAAGCCGATGGCGTTCAGCGCAGCAGCGATTTCCGCTGCTGAAGCCTGCGTATCGAGAAAGTGCTTCAACCATTCGAGAGAGAATTTCATGGCCGTGCCCCCACACCTGCGGAAAGCGTCGGCTGGTCAAACGGGCTGAAGCCGTAATGCTGCAGCCAGCGCACATCGCCATCGAAGAAGGCGCGCAAATCATCCATCCCATATTTCAGCATGGCCAGACGGTCGACGCCCACACCAAAGGCAAAGCCCTGCCACTGGTCCGCATCAAGGCCCGCAAATTCAATTACCCGGCGGTTGACCATGCCGCTGCCCAGCAGCTCCATCCAGTCATGACCAGGATCATCGCCCGATCCGCCCACAACACGGCGGCCATTTTCCTTGGCATAGCCAACATCCACCTCGACACTGGGTTCAGTGAAGGGGAAATAGCTGGGGCGCAGGCGGAGCACGATGTCGTCCCGCTCAAAGAATGCCTTGAGGAAAGTTTCCAGCGTCCATTTCAAATGGCCCAGGTGAATATCCCGGTCGATCACCAGACCTTCGACCTGGTGGAACATTGGCGTATGCGTTGCATCGCTATCGCTGCGATAAACGCGGCCCGGCGCGATGATGCGGATCGGCGCACCCTGTTCTTTCATACTGCGAATCTGGACGGGCGAGGTGTGCGTACGCAGCAACATACGGTGCCCGTCTTGGGTATTATCGCTTTCTGGAAAGTAGAACGTGTCATGCATGGCACGGGCAGGATGGCTTTCATCCATGTTGAGTGCGGTGAAATTGTGCCAATCATCCTCGATTTCCGGGCCGGTCGCGACCGCGAATCCAAGATCGGCGAATATCTCGGCCAGTTCGTCCATAACCTGGCTGACGGGATGAACAGTGCCGCGCGGCGCGTCAGGCGCAGGCAAGGTCAGGTCCAGTCGTTCCTTGGCCAGTTGAACGGCCAATGCCTCTTCCTCAAGCGCCGCCCTTTTCGCCTCGATTGCATCAGCCACTTCAGCCCGAACAGCCTGGATCGCAGGTGCCGCTTGCTGACGTTCGTCCGGGTGCATCTGTCCCAGCGACTTCAGGGCGAGACTGATCCAGCCCTTCTTGCCCAGCGCATCCACGCGCTGTTCGTCCAATGCGTCAAGCGTGCTGGCCGCTGCGATCGCGGCCAGTGCATTATCTTTTTGTGTCGTCAATTCGGTCATGGTGCCAATTTCTTTAACTCAAGCGCGCGCGCTAGCGTCAAATGGCCGCCAAGGCAAAGTGGCATTTGCCGAAATCTGCCCGTGTTCAGTCTGGCATATCCAGCGTTTGCGCAGCCGAGCCCCAGATACGCGCGCGCGCTTCCATAAATGATTTCAGGATCGGGTAATCCAAGGCGGCATATTCGCTGGGATTCATGGTCATGAATTCGTGGAATTCACGCGTGAACTGGGCCTGATCGTGGTAATCAGCATCCATCACTTCTGTCCACTTCTTGCCGCGATGGAGCATATAGCTCGCCAGACTGCGCATGAAACGCTGGCGCCGCATCAACAGCTTGGGTGGAAATCCAAAGTAACGGCGGCAAATCCGTTCCAGCGTCCGCACGCTCATCCCCACATTATCGGCAAACTCCGATACATTGGTCACGCCGACATCGAACAGGCTGCGATGCACACGCAAGATCTTTTGCTCATCGCGATTGGGCTTCATCAAATCGCGCATCGTGGAAAGGATGACCTGATATTGGTCTTCGTCGCTCAAGTGATCATCGCATAATGGATCACACATGCTGACAAATTGCGAAAATGCCGGGTGTGTTTCGCCGTTCGTCACCAGATTAGTCAGCCTCTGCGCCTCCACATCCATAAATCGTGCCCAACCCAACGGCAGGAAGCCAACCCCCCACATGCGCGTGGGGCCCAGCTCAAACCGCACCGGCAAAGAACTGGGGCCGGTCGCCGTGAAACGCGCGCCTGAAGTATTGGATGCGCCTGGGATTTCAGCCTGGGGACAGCTGCCTGCAAAAAAACGGATGTTGGCCCATTCTGGTTGCAGGTAATCATGCACGGTCCCGTCACCCTGGACAGATAACTCAAGCTTATAGAATGTGGTAAAGCAGCCTTCAAACTCCTGCGGCGGAGCATAAAAGCGACTGCGGACCCGATATTCTTGTTCTGTGCCGTTCCACGCGGCTTCATCCCCAGACATACCGTCCATTTGCCTTATTTGACGGATTGTTACAAATGAAAAGGCGCCGGAGATCGCTCTCCGACGCCCTGAAATTCTCTAACCGAGATGGTGTCAGGCGGGCAGAGCTGCCTTTGCCTGTGCGATCACAGCCTTGAAGGCACCGCCTTCATTCATGGCCAGATCCGCCATCACCTTGCGGTCCAATTCAATGCCGGCCAGCTTGGCGCCATGCATGAACTGCGAATAGGTGAGGCCTTCTGCGCGAACAGCAGCGTTGATACGCTGGATCCACAGCGCGCGGAAATTGCGCTTTTTGATCTTGCGATCGCGGTATGCATACTGGCCAGCCTTTTCGACGGCCTGACGCGCGACGCGAATGGTGTTCTTGCGACGACCGCGATAGCCCTTGGCTTGGTCTAACAGCCGCTTGTGCTTCTGGCGTGTGGTCACGCCGCGTTTAATGCGAGGCATATCAGTTTCTCCTTAGATCGCGATCAATCGAGCCCGTAGGGGGCCCATTTCTTCACTGTCTTGCTGTCAGCTTCTGACAGAACAGTGGTGCCGCGGTTCTGGCGGATATACTTCGCATTGTGGCTGATCAGGCGGTGACGCTTGCCAGCGACGCCGTGCTTGACCTTGCCGGTTGCGGTGAGCTTGAAGCGTTTCTTCACACCGCTCTTGGTCTTCAGCTTGGGCATTTTCATCTCCTTTGCAGAGACACGTCCAACCAGCCCTGGCAGCCCTTGTCGCCAGGCCGGCAGCTTGATTCGTGTCGTTGAAGCGCGCGCATCTAGTGCGGAAGGGTGTGAAAGGCAAGACTCAAGCAGAAAATGGGCAGCAGCCCGTTTCAGTCAACCAGCGGTTGAAATCGCCATGCACGATTGGTTCTGCGCATTCTGGCAACTGAGCTCGCCACAGATAAGCTTGCGCCTCATACCGATTGCCTGCTTCATCCACTATGATCTGGGTACGGCGATATTCAGCCCCCTCAAAGGCATCGACCACAGCCAGATCAACATTGCCCATATCATGCAACATGCCGTGTACAACGCCCTGACCGGGCATCAAGGCCGGATACCAGCCTGCGGCATCTTCAATCGCATAGAGTTCACCGCGCGTTTGCGCTGCACGTCCTGCCCCCAATCCGGCCAGAAAGGGCCAGCGATCGGCGCCCTGCAGTAATACGCCGTAAAGAAATATCGGCATCAATCAGTGATCATGGTGATGATGCCCGGTGGCATGGCCAGCATCATGCATCGCCTCCAGCACATCTTCCAGACGCGCTGGATCGCCAATCGCCAGCACTTCGCCACTGCTATCGGCATTCAATGGTTCACCATTCCAATCGCACATGACACACCCCGCGCCCTCAACTACGGGCACCAATGCGGCGAAATCGTGCAATTTCAGTCCCGCCTCACAGACCAGATCGACATGGCCGGAAGCGACAAGACCGTAATTGTAGCAATCGCCGCCATATATGATTTTGCGTTCTGCAACTGCGCCCGCCAGGCGCATGAAGGGTTCAACCTGCTGGCCAGAGAACAGATGTGGGCTGGTAGTGGCCAAAACCGCGTCTGACAGTTCACGGCATGCCGCACCATGCACCTTGCGCCCGTTAAACGTGGTGCCTTCACCCATAATGCCAAGCCACCGTTCCTTAAGGATCGGCTGATCAATCACACCCAGCACCGGCCAGCCATCTTCCAACAGGGCAATCAGAGTTCCAAAAATGGGCCGTCCTGCGATAAAGCTGGTAGTGCCATCAATAGGATCGAGTACCCATTGTCGCCCAGCACCGGGATTACGATTACCATATTCCTCGCCAATGATCCCATCATCAGGATAATCACGTTCAATAATCATGCGCATGGCCGCTTCTGCTGCACGATCAGCTTCTGTAACAAAAGTCCGATCATCCTTTTCTTCTTGTGACCAATTGCCACGATAGAAGGGCATAATTGCTTGTCCGGCGGCATCAGCCAAACGTTTGACGCATTCAATATCGGCGTTATTCATGACAATTAGAGTATTTTCTATAATAGAGTACACAGGATCACTTGCGTTTCACACATTGAACGCGCGAATGGGGCAGGCGAAACTTGATCTGATAGCTGAATGGCAAGCGATGACAATTCCTCTACGCACAATGGTGCGCTGCAGACCGCTTTGGGTCACACGCAGCAGGGGGAGCCATTATCAATTAATCGCGCCCCGGTTGAGGAACTGGCTCCATGGATCGCACGCATCTATGCCACTGATGTCCAGGCTGCTCCAAACCATGTGACACATTGTGGGTTTTGTTCCGATACGCCGACACTGCGCGTCTTGTTCAAGGGGCAATGGACCGCAGAAACACGCGATGGGTACGGCCGCTACAAAAATTGCGCTCTGTTTTTCGGGCCGCAGACACGCAAAATGCCAATAAGTGTAAAGGGCAGCTTCGCAACGCTTGAAGTGGCGCTGAAGCCAGGCGCGCTGGTCAATCTAAAGGCGCCCAAGGTCACGGATACACTCGACCGGATTATACTGTATGACCATATCTATGGTAATTTCCCCTGGGGTACATCTGCACAGCTGATCGAATGGTTCGACCCGCAAGGCCCGCCCGAACGCTGGATGCGGGTGGCAGAAAAATTGATCACCCAACTGATCGGACTGCTCGGCAATGCAAGACCAGATCCGATTATAGAAAAATTTGACCGGGCCGCTTTTGCTGATCCCAATATGACGATCGGGGATTTCGCACGGGATCAAGGTGTGGAAGCTCGGCGCCTGGAACGCATGATCAAGCGTGCTTATGGCCAGTCGCCCAAACAGGTCTTGCGCCGAGCGCGTGCACTGGACATGGCGGCCCAGCTGCGCGGCGTAGGTGATGAGGACGAGGGGGAAGAACTGGCGCTACGTTATTACGATCAGTCACATATGATCCGCGACTTCACAAATTACTTCGGCATGACGCCACGACAATTCGTCAAGACGCCGCAACCCCTGATGACCATGACATTGGAGGCACGCCAAGCCCGCCGGCTGGAAGTGCTCGGGCGACACGAGCCAGGTGATAAATTACCCTGGAGAAGTGAGCCGGGCGCTCAACCTGCGACTTAGTCGAACAGGCTGGAAACCGAAGATTCATCCGCGATACGGCGTACAGCCTCGCCAATCAGCGGGGCGATAGTCAGGACTCGGATCTTATCCGATTCCTGGCAGGCATCAGTGGGCTTGATACTGTCCGTAATAACCAGCTCTTTCAGCTTTGACCCGTTGACCCTTGCAACAGCACCACCCGAAAGCACGCCATGGGTGATATAGGCTGCAACGCTGGCAGCCCCCTGCTCCAGCAAAGCCTCTGCCGCGTTGCACAGCGTGCCACCCGAATCGACAATATCGTCAATCAGGATGCAATGACGCCCGGTGACATCCCCGATGATGTTCATCACTTCGCTTTCGCCAGGGCGATCACGGCGCTTGTCGACGATGGCCAGCGGTGCATTGTCCAAACGCTTGGCCAGGGCACGCGCGCGCACAACGCCGCCAACGTCAGGTGAAACAACCATCAGGCTCTCTTCACCATAACGCGCTTGAATATCGGCTGCCATTACAGGCGCTGCATAAAGATTGTCTGTCGGGATATCGAAGAAACCCTGGATCTGCCCTGCATGCAAATCCACCGCCAGCACGCGATCTGCACCTGCTTCTGTAATCAGGTTTGCCACCAGCTTGGCAGAAATAGGTGTCCTCGGGCCGGGTTTACGATCTTGCCTGGCATAGCCGAAATAGGGGACAACTGCCGTGATCCGCTTGGCCGATGCGCGTTTCAGCGCATCGATGCAAATCAACAATTCCATCAAATTGTCATTGGCTGGAAAGCTGGTGGGCTGCACCAGGAACACATCTTCGCCACGCACATTCTCATGGATTTCGACGAAAATCTCTTCATCTGCGAATCGGCGAACACTGGCGTCCGTCAGCGGCAATTCCAGATAAGCGGCAATTGCCCGTGCGAGCGGCATGTTCGAATTGCCGGACATGATCTTCATGTTGCGAATCCCCAATGCAGATATTGTGCCTCGCCTAGACGAGAGTCATGCAAATGCAACAGGGCGCGCTGCACTGTTTTCCAATGTTTCTTGGCTGACGGGCGTGATTACCCTTTATCCCAGCCTATGCTCACCCTTAATCCAGCGCACGGTGCCGCTGGAGGCGCGCATGACGACACTTTCCGTTGTCATCAGGCCGCCGCGCTTGCGCTTTACACCTTCCAAGAGAGAGCCTGAGGTCACACCAGTTGCGGCAAAGATGCAGTCACCCTTGGCCAGATCTTCCAACTTGTAGATGCGATCGAGATCGGTGATGCCCCATTTACGCGCGCGCGCTTTCTCATCATCATTGCGAAACACCAGCCGTCCATTGAACTGGCCGCCAACACAGCGCAATGCAGCTGCCGCTAGCACACCTTCCGGTGCGCCGCCCTGGCCCATGTACATGTCAATCGTGGTATCTTCATCTGTCACTGCTATCACGCCCGCAACGTCACCATCACCGATCAGCACAACGCCGCAGCCCAGGCCACGCAACTCGGCGATCAATTCAGCATGCCGTGGGCGATCGAGCACACAAACGATGATTTCGTGTGGCTCCACGCCCTTGGCCGCAGCCACCGACTTCACGTTTTCCGTAGGGCTCTTGGCCAGATCAATAATGCCTTCGGGATAGCCCGGACCAACCGCCAGCTTATCCATATAGACATCAGGTGCATTGAGCAGGCAGCCTTCTTCCGCTGCCGCCAGTACTGCAAGAGCATTGGGCCCCGCCTTGGCGGTGATGGTGGTGCCTTCCAGCGGATCAAGGGCGATATCTATCTTGGGACCCTTGCCAGGAGCACCGCCGACCTTTTCCCCGATATAAAGCATGGGCGCTTCGTCCCGCTCCCCTTCACCGATCACAACAGTGCCGTCCATATAGAGATCGTCGAAGGCACGGCGCATGGCCTCAACCGCAGCAGCATCAGCCGCCTTTTCATCCCCCCGACCGATCAATTGCGATGCAGCGACGGCGGCGGCTTCGGTCACACGGACCATTTCCAGCACCAACATACGGTCGAGCGCATCAGCGGGTTTGGGTTTTTTTGCCAAAATATCGGTGTTCATGGGTAATTCAGTCCCCGCAGTGAGTTTGGGCGGTCGCTTAGACAAAAGGAGGTGGACTTGTCGAGCATTGCAGCACCGGCAATCCGCAGAACCAGTATTATTTGGGTCAGTCTGTTCATCTTGACGGGCCAGCAATTGGCCGCACAAGCTGACAGCGCCGCGACAGTTGAGGGCGCGCTGGCAGAAGCGCGCAATCTATATGGCCCCCCACCACCAATGGAAGATTGTTCGAATGAGCAGGAGGCAGCGATATTATCCGGCGAAATCATCGTTTGCCGCCGCAAGAAAGATGACAGAGAATTCCGCACACTGCCTTCAGACAAGGCGCAATCACGCTATGCCCGCGAAACGATGAATAGAGGCAGCCCGCAAACACCCGATGTTGCAGGCGGTGGTATATTCAAGGGTGAACCGACCGTGGGCAGCCTGTGCATTCCAGGCCTGCAGAAATGCCCGCCACCGCCAGCCATTATCGTCGATTTTGAAGCCCTGCCTGTTGCGCCACCCGGTTCAGATGCAGACCGCATTGCACGGGGTCTGCCGCCACTGGGTGATGATGGCAGGATTACAGAAAGTGAATTGGGGCTGCCTGACCCCGAAAAATTCAGTCCGGAAGAAGCGGCAGAGCCAGAGGGGCGGAAGTAAGACTGTCAGACCCTTCCAGCAGGGCCAGAGCATCGCGCACGGCCCGCTCAGGCCCTTCGTGCGTGACCATGGCGACCAACACCTCTGCCCCGGCATCTCCGCGCCCTTTCTGGATCAGGCTTTCTATCGAAACACCTGCATCACGCATGGCTGCGGTAATTTCAGCCAGCACGCCGGGGCGATCAGCCACGGTGAAACGCAGATAGGTCCGTTCCAACCTGTGACCAGGTTCCGTGGGGGGCAAGGGGTCAAGCCGCGAAACAGGGATAGAAAAAGGTGCCCCCACTTCATCGCGGGCAATATCGATAAGGTCAGCTACCACCGCACTAGCAGTCGGGCCATCCCCGGCGCCAGCGCCCTGAAACAGCAAACGTCCGGAGAAATTGCCTTCCGCCACCACGGCATTGGTCGGGCCATCAACCCGGCTTAAGGGATGATCTTTCGAAACCAGACAGGGCCGAACGCGCTGCAACAGAGTCGCGCCGCCGCCTTCACCTTCTTCAACATCGGCCATTGCAATCAGACGAATGACGTAACCCAGTATATCAGCCTGAGCGATATCTGCCGCCTGCACACGTGTGATGCCGGTAACGCGCACAGAATCGAAATCCAGCTTCGCCCCGAATCCGATTGCGGCAAGGATCGCCAGCTTATGCGCTGCGTCCACGCCTTCAATATCGAAGCTGGGGTCTGCTTCAGCATATCCAAGTTGCTGCGCATCTTTCAGGACATCGGCAAAATCGGCGCCTGTCTCCTCCATCTTGGACAGGATATAATTGCATGTGCCGTTGAGAATGCCATAGATTCGTTCGATCGCATTTGCGGCAGTGCCTTCCCGCAGCCCTTTCACCACGGGAATGCCGCCAGCCACAGCAGCTTCAAACTTCAAAGCCACATCACGCGCTTCTGCCAACTCTGCCAAAGCCAGTCCGTGATGTGCGATCATCGCCTTGTTCGCAGTGACCAGGGGTTTGCCACTTTGCAAGGCTTTGCGCGCCAGATTCAGGGCCGGACCATCTGAACCACCGACCAGTTCCACAACCACATCCACATCATCACGATGCGCCATGGCTGTCATGTCATCTTCCCACGCAAACCGCGCAAGATCGACGCCGCGATCCTTGCTGCGGTCACGCGCGCTGACGGCCACCACCTGCAATTCACGCCCAGCGCGTGCGGTCAACAAATCCCGATTGGTGTCGAGCAGGCGTATGACCCCGACACCCACCGTGCCCAAGCCTGCCAGCGCGATCCGCAGCGGCGGTGCCGCCTGTTCTACACCCATCACTATCTCCAGAGAATCAGTCGAGCGCCCCCTAGCGCGATGGATAGGGGTGGGGGAACCACTTTGTCTTTTGCCGAAACTAAAAAGCCTTTCGGCCAGGTTCTCAAATTTCCTGAAACCAGATTAATCCAGCGCAATCGTTCGTACGCAGGGGCCAAGTGAACCTATCACGAAAGAATAGTCGCGGACGGCCTGCGCGCGCTCTGCCTGATCACGGGAAAGATTGGTTGATGGCGGTAAATTGGAAGGAAGTGTGCAAGCCAATCGGAACCATTCAATGGATTCTGGCCGGGGAGGCCGGGCCGCCTGATCGATAATCTCACCCCATGATACACCCCATACCGGATCCCGCCCGGGCCGCCGCAGGATAGACAATGAAACATGCCCACCTTCCTGCGTATCCAGGAAAATCTGTGTCTCCGATTCTCCTGAAAGATTGCCCGCCACCGATAACGCATCGGCCACGCCAGAGATAACAGGTGGCGAATCGGGCTGTGACAGCTCTGTCAGGATCGGACGAAGCCGGGCGACAAGATCAGCGGAATAGATGAGCTGGGCCGTGGGTGCGACCAGCTGAATTTCCCCAGGCCTGCCAGGCACCAGCCGTGCAAACAAAACTGCTTCCTGCTTTTTCAGTTTGGGAGTCTTACCGGTAGAATCGAGTGGCACGTCGACCAGATACTTCAGTGATTCGCCCAAAGGCACCCTACCTGCAATTAGTGACAGTGTTTGTGCCTCTATATATAAGCGCGCAAAGCCGGGAGACAGGCCAGGGGCACGTTCGGGTTCCAACACAATTTGCTTGCGAATCTGGGCATGTATGACCGCTTCTGCGCGGTCAGAAAGTCCAGCCAGATCGGCATATGTCGGCTGTGCTACATCCGCCGTATTGCCTGTTTGCGCCTGCGCCGGAACGGCAGAAATCAGGGCAATCGCTGCGAGTGTTAATGTCCTTCTGTTCCACATAAGAATCTTGCGGCGGTTCAGCCGGCTCCTTGTATATTCGTGCCTGTCGATCATGCTCTGAACAATATCAGAATCGCGCAGTAATTACTCACATGATGAAATTTGAATCGCCAATTAACCGATAAAGCGATTGCTAGGCCGTGGCTTGCCCGTTAAAGGCAGCGTCGGACCTTGCTCCGTTGGGGAATATGGAAGCTTGTGTCCGAATGAGCTACTGTGGAAGACCTGCGGTTCATTCCAGACAATGCAGCAACATGCTGCGGGTTCGGGTCTGTGCTTTTGGTTTACGGTAACCACGGACGAAAGTTTGTGGGTGACTGGGTGTTGGGTGATGAGCCTGGCATTTTAATTTGGAGAGAATACAACCGGATGGCCTACGCTGACCAACAAATGAGCGGCAATCGCGTCGTCGCTCTGATCATCGTGGCGATTATCCATGTGTTGATTGGATACGTACTTATCAGCGGCCTTGCCTATCAGGCAGTCAAAAAGGCTGTTGAGCGCGTAACCACTGTGGATATCGACGAACCACCGCCCCCTGAGGAAGAGCCACCGCCACCGCCGGAGCCGGAGCCAAATGCCCCGCCACCGCCGGTTGCGCCGCCGCCGCCAATCAGCATCGCGCCGGCACCGCCCCCCATTCGCACTCAGCCGACGATTCCGCCACCTGCGCCCCCGGCGCTGGTTGCGCCCCCGCCGGCACCGCCAGCACCGCCTTCACAGGCACGTGGCGCGACAACGAAGAACGAACGGAGCTGGGCAGCACGTATTCAGGAAAACTACCCAGCTCGCGCATTGCGCGAAGAAACCGAAGGCACGGTGGGTGTGCGCGTGACCGTGAGCCCGGATGGGCGCGTGAGTGCGTGTTCCGTTACCGCCTCCAGCGGTTCATCTATCCTGGATGAGGCAGCCTGTAAGGGGATGGAGCGCTATGCCCGTTTCAACCCTGCACTTGATGCGGCTGGCAACCCGACATCGGGCAATTATTCCACCAGGATTACCTATCGACTGAATTGATGCGTGGCCGCTGTGGCGGAACACGGACCTTGGGAAAATTTACAAAGGACTACTCGCAATGATTATCGAACTTCTTGCTGCAGCCGGCGAAGCCGCCCCGCAGAATTCGTTTGGCTTCATGGAAGCCATGGAACAGGGCGGTGTGATCGCCTGGTCAATTCTGACCGTGCTGGTGATTATGTCGGTCGGATCGTTCTACATCCTCATCACCAAGCTGCTCGAGCAGAACAAGATCATGCGCCAGTACAAGGGTGTTCGCACCAATTTCTGGCGTGCTGGCAGCCTGCGTGACGGTGCAGCCAAGCTGGAAAAGAACAGTGCATGGCGCCAGATCGTGGACGATGCCGTTCGCGCTGATGACGATCACAGCAAGATGGCCAACAATCTTGAAGCCCATGACTATATGCATGGCACTCTGCAGCGTTCGGAAGACCTGATCAACGCACGTCTTTCGGCCGGCCTGCCCTTCCTCGCCACCGTGGGCGCAACCGCTCCTTTCGTTGGTCTGCTGGGTACGGTTATCGGTATCTACCGCGCACTGATCAACATCGGTCTGGCCGGCTCGGCATCGATCGATAAGGTTGCCGGCCCTGTGGGTGAAGCCCTGATCATGACCGCTATCGGTCTGCTCGTGGCTGTTCCTGCTGTGCTTGCCTATAACTGGTTGCAGAGCCGCAACCGCAATATTGCGGAACTGCTCACCGGCTTCTCAACTGACATTCTGGCCTTCATCAATTCGAACGGCGCTGTGAAGCCTGCCGTGCCTGCTGCGCCGGCTGCAAAGCCTGCCGCCGCTGCGCCGAAGAAGGCCTGATTGCCATTGTAAACCGGGGACGGATCCTTCCGCCCCCGGCTAGCAACCTTTCGCGAAGTTTTACGGATAGGATTTAGCAATGGCGATTTCGACAGGAGGCGGGGCCAATACCCCGATGTCGGACATCAACACCACGCCCTTGGTGGACGTGATGCTGGTGCTCCTGATCATCTTCCTCATCGCAGTGCCGGTGGCGATCCAGACGATCGAAAAGCTGAAGATCCCGATCATGGAATCCTTGGAATCCAAGGACAAGGTCGAGAATCTGCTGCTCACCGTCACCACCACCGACGCTGCAGGCCGCAGTGCTGGCGAGCCAGGTTATGAAGGTGCATCGCGCCTTGGCGAATGCCGCGTATATTTCAACAACATCACTCCGGTGACGTCGGAAGAATTATACGACAAGGCCTTCTCTCGCCTCGATACCATCGTGCAACGTGCCGGTGGCCCAGAAGCGATCATGGAAAACCCGGAACAGATTCCGCAGGTTCACATTCGCGGTGACGTGAATGCCCCGTGGCGCTGTGTGGCCGGTGCAATCTACAACGTTCAGGCTGCGGGCTATCCGACGGTCGGATTCATTTCCAACCCTGTCGATCCCAACGGCTGATCGGCACCGGATAGAGATTTAGGAGTAACAACTCATGGCAATGTCAGGCGGTAAGGACGATGGCGAGCCGATGATGGACATGAACATGACGCCGTTGATCGACGTCCTGCTCGTGCTGCTCATCATGTTCATCATTACCATTCCGGTCGCGACCCACTCGGTGGATATCGATCTTCCGGCGCCGTCAGAGAATCCCCCAGATGCGGTGATTGATCCGATCAAGAACAAGCTGGTTCTGACTCAGGCTGGCGAAATTCTCTGGAATGCAGAACCGGTTTCGCAAGGCGAACTGGTGACCCTGCTTCAGGAAACTCTGACCATACAACCGGAACCCGAACTGCAGTTCGAACCGGAAGCTCAGGCCAGCTATGATCTGTCAGCCAAAGTGCTGAACATCATCAAGGCATCGGGCGTGACCAAGTTCGGCTTCGTCGGAAACGAGAAGTACCGTCAGTTTGGTGCAGTTGGCGGCACGCAGTAAGCGCGCAGCAAGCTCGATAAAATTGCGAAGGGGCGGAGTGATCCGCCCCTTTTCATTTTGTATATCGATAATCTGCCAGCAATCACACGCAACCTTCGCTGATTAAGTCTCTCCATCCACGTCCGGCAGATCCACCCTCATTGCTTCTGATGCCAGCGTTTCTGCTTCCAATAGCAATTCCTCATCCACAGCGCCTTGTGGAACAGCCTCCCGCCCGATCATGGTCATCACCGGCACTGCCAGCGGGCTGACCCTTTCGAGTTCGACATGCACCAGTTCACGAGCCGACCGTTCGAGCAGGTCACCCAGCCGACCAACATCCGTCATCCTTGCGCGCGCATCAGCCCAGGCCGCCTCCAGCAGCACATGATCAGGTTCGTACTTCTTCAGTACATCATAGATCAGATCGGTCGAGAAAGTGACCTGCTTGCCGCTCTTGCGTTTGCCGGGGTGCTGGCGTTCCACCAGCCCGCTGATCACAGCCACTTCACGAAAGGCACGGCGCAGCAAATGCGATTCCTGCACCCAATCGACAAATTCATGTGCAAGAATGTCGGGCGACAGCAGCGGCGCGTGATCAGTGACCGGTTTCAACCCCCACACCGCCAGCGAATAATCATTGGCCACGAACCCACCCGGCATCAGCCCGCGATCCTCCATTCGCCGCGTAATCAGCATGCCCAGGCTCTGGTTCGCATTCCAACCTTCGAAAGTGTAATAAACGCTGTAATGCTTGCGATGATGGGGAAAGCTTTCCACCAGAAGCATACCCGGCCCCGGCATCTGGCTGCGCCAATCCTGCACCTCCAGCCATTCACGTACATCATCGGGGAAACGTGCCCAACCCGCACGATCGACCAGCATCTCTCGCACGCGCGCTGAAAGATGCGTGGTCAACGGCAGGCGCTGGCCACCATAACTGGGAATGGTGGCGCTTTTCTTCGCCGCACGCACCACCAGATCCATATCCTTGATCTGTTCGACTTCCAGGCTAAGCCCCGCGAAGAAGAATGTATCGCCGGGTGATAGCGTCGACGCAAAACGTTCTTCCACCTTGCCCAGATTACGCCCATTGCGAAAACGCACGGTCAGCATTTCACTGTCGACGATGATCCCGGCATTCATGCGGTGGCGCTGGGCATGCTCAGGGTGCGTCAGCCGCCAAACGCCCTGTCGGTCCCGCGCAATACGTTTGAACCTGTCATAAGCCTTGAGCGCGTAACCGCCATTTTCAACAAAGCCGAGAACGCGGTTCCAGTCAGCCACCTCCAGCCAGGAATAGGCCAGAGAAGACCGCACCTCAGCAAGCAGATCATCTTCATGAAATGGTCCCGCGCAGGCGCAAGCCATCACATGTTGCGCCAGTACATCCAGCCCGCCAGGCCTAAAATCTTCCCCATCACGCTGCCCCTGATCAACCGCGTCCTTGGCCGCCGTCGCCTCAAGGAATTCGAAGCGATTGCCGGGGACTAGGATCGCGCGCGAAGGTTGATCAAGCCTGTGGTTGGCACGCCCGATGCGCTGCAACAGGCGCGATGACCCCTTGGGCGCGCCCATCTGAACAACGCAATCAATGTCACCCCAGTCGACACCCAGGTCGAGGCTCGACGTGCAGACCAAGGCGCGCAATTCGCCCCGCGCCATTGCCCCTTCCACCTTGCGCCGTGCCTCCACCGCCAGGCTGCCATGGTGGATGCCAATGGGCAGCTTATCCTCATTCACATCCCACAAAAGCTGGAAGACAAATTCGGCCAGAAAGCGGGTATTGGTGAAGATCAGCGTCGTATTGTTGGCCCGGATTGTTTCGTAAAGCTGGGGGATCGCCCATCGCCCGGCATGGCCACCCCAGGGCACGCGCTCTTCATCCGGCAGCAGGATTTCGACCTGCGGCGGCGCGCCGGTTTCGCCCTGCACCAATGTGACGGAATCCAGATCGCCCCCCAATTTGTCTCTTTGGGGCGCGAGCCAGGCACTGAACCCCTCCGGATCGGCCAGAGTGGCCGACAGCGCTGCCCGCTGCATATCGGGCGCGATGGCTTGCAAGCGTGTAAGTGCCAGTGCCAGAAGATCGCCGCGTTTGCCCGTGGCAAAAGCATGCACCTCATCAATTACAATGCGTTTGAGGCCCCGAAACATCTCCAGACTGTCAGGGTAGGACAGCAACAAAGAGAGGCTTTCTGGCGTTGTCAGTAGTACATGCGGGGGACGTGCGCGTTGGCGTTTCTTGCGCTCAGATGGTGTGTCACCACTGCGCGTTTCAATGCGGATAGGCAGCCCCATTTCCCCCACGGGCGTGAGGAGGTTACGCTGAACATCATGCGCCAGTGCCTTTAAGGGTGAGACGTAGAGCGTGTGCAGCCCATCATGTGGCGGTGCATCACCCAACCGGGACGGGCAGAAATCCGCCAGTGTCGGCAAAAACCCTGCCAGTGTCTTGCCTGCCCCCGTATCCGCAACCAGCAAGGCATGCTGCCCCGCATCGGCTGCGGTGAGCATTTCGGCCTGATGCCGCCGCACACGCCAACCGCGCGCGTCGAACCATGCGCCAATTTCAGGTGGGATGGCGGCAGTGGCGGTCATTATCCCTGATAACGCGCCATTGGCACCATAGGCCATTCAAACAGGATTATTGTGTTTCGCCACCTGGCACACCCAACAGCTCTGCAATGCGGGCGCGTTCTTCATCGCTCAGATCGTCTATGTCGCGGGCGGGGGGCAGGGATGCGGTGCGTTCCTGAATGGCTTGCGTCATGACGGGCATCATATCAAACATGGCGGGCATCATTTCGCTCATCGCCGCCATCACCTGCCTGTCTGTCATGATCAGCATGGACTGGCTGGCATATTTGCCACCGCTAGGCGTGTCGAAAAAAGCAGACATGTCGGCTAGCTCACTTTCGGAAAAACGCACGGCATAGGCCCGCGCCAGACCGGCGCGGAAGCTGGGTTCTACTGTGTCCATCAGCTGCGCCATCCAGTTCATCGTTTCATCCGCGATGATTTTCTGGCGCTGTTGATAGGCCGGATCCATGATCTGGGCCAGTTCGGCCAGCGTCCCGTCACCCAGTTCAGCAATTTCATCTTCCGATACGCCCGCCATGGCAACCAGATGTTTGAGCGGCAAATTGCCCATTTGCGCCATCATCTGGTCCATCATCGGGCGCAGCGTCTCGTTCATCATTTGAATATAGGTGCCGGGCGGGAAGATTTTCTGCACCACCACCTCTGACGCGGGCAGGCGCAGCTGCTGTTCTGCTGTCAGCGGATCGGCCCGGAAAATTTGCGCCATTTGCTGCATCGCCTGGGCATCGCCATCATCCTGCGCCAGTGCAGGCGTTGCTAAAACTGCCAGCAAGGTAGCGGCCAGCGCCGCCTTGATCATCTTCATCAGATTGCACTCCAACTTGAAATCAGTGGCCCACGCTTTCCCCGCGGGTCAGGCCTGACAGGGCCAACTGTTCGTCAATCTGCGCCATCAGCTTTTCAAGCCCGGCCTCACTATCGCTTTCGGCCCGCGCAACCAGCACATCCTGCGTGTTCGAAGCGCGCAGCAACCACCAGCCATCATCGGTGGTGACGCGCACACCATCGGTACCGTCCACATTGGCTGGGCTGTCTGCCAGCCGCGCCTTCACCTCGTCAATCGCGGCGAATTTGCGACTTTCATCTACCTGGAAACGCATTTCAGGTGTGTTGATCATCTGCGGCATAGCCCCGCGCAATTCGGTGACCGATTTACCCAAACGAGCTGATGCAGCCATCAGCCGCACACCTGCGTAAAGTGCATCGTCAAAGCCGTAATATGTATCGGCAAAAAACACATGGCCGCTCATTTCACCCGCCAATGGAGAGGAAACTTCCTTCATTTTGGACTTAATCAGCGAGTGCCCCGTCTTCCACATCAGCGGCTGGCCGCCGCAGGCCGCGACATGATCAAACAGCGCGCGCGATGCCTTCACATCGGCGATAATCGTCGCATTGCTGCGGGTTTTCAGCAAATCTTCGGCATAGATCATCAGCAATTGATCACCCCAGATCACGCGCCCCTGCCCGTCAATCGCGCCGATCCGATCCCCGTCTCCATCAAAAGCCACACCAAAATCGAGACTCTTTGCCGCGACGAGCGTCTTCAGGTCAGCCAGATTGGCCTCAACAGTGGGGTCTGGATGATGATTGGGAAAATTGCCGTCAACTTCAGTATAAAGCAGATGATGTTCGCCCGGCAGGCGTGCGGCCAGCATTTCCAGCGCCGGGCCAGCCGCGCCATTTCCGGCATCCCAGCCTATGCGCATCTTCTCCAGTGCGGCGGGGTTGACCCCAACCAGCCCCGCCAGCAGCCGGGTGACATATTCTTCCAGGATCTCTCTGGTTTCGACACTGCCCGTACCGTCCAGCCAATCCCCAGACGCGGCCATTTCCCCCAGCGTCAGGATGTCCCGCCCAAAAAACGGTCGCCCCTGAAATACCATCTTGAAGCCATTATAATTGGCGGGGTTGTGGCTGCCAGTTATCTGAATGCCGCCGTGCACATCTTCGGCTGAAGCTTCGGCATAATAGAGCATCGGAGTGGGGCCCATGCCCACCCGCACCACATCGCAACCGCTGGCATTCAACCCTTCGATCAGCGCGTGTTCCAGCATGGGTGAACTGACGCGCCCGTCATAACCCACGGCAACCTTAGATCCGCCTGCACGCCGTAACAAAGTGGCGAAGCTGCGCCCGATGGCGCGTGCATCCTCTGCCCCCAATGTTTCGCCAATTATTCCGCGAATATCATATTCACGCAGTACGGTTTCGTGGAATTGGTAACTCATGGCAGGACCCTACCCGCCGCCTCTGCAAGGCTCAAGTCATTGCAGAGACTAATAGAAAGTCATTTGCCGTCAGGCAGTTCCTGCAGCAACAGATCGCGCGCGGCATTGGCTTCATGCACCTGATCATTGCTGCCGCCGCGATCGGGGTGCACCATGGTGATCAGGCGGCGATGCGCCTCCATTATCTCACCATGATTGGCGTTGGCACCCACACCCAACAGTTTGCGCGCACGTGAAAGAGCCTGGCTGCGCGCCGTTGAACCACGAAGATAATCCCATGGCCAGCGACCGAACACCAGCTTCACCGCCAGGCAGGCGATGAGAATCAGGATGAATATACGCGTCATGGATCAGGCCAGTTCCAGCCGTGCCTGGGCCGGTTTGAATTCGGGTAGGCCCAGCGAATGGACCAGATTGCGCAATTCCTGGCGCGCCACCAGGTGGCTGGTGCCCAACTCGCCCAGATGCCCCTTGTCCAGCAAGGTCAGGCCGGACGGAAACAGCTCTCGATAGATCACGCGTTCAGAAAGGCCCTGTGCCACGCGGAAGCCAACCCGTTTGGACAATTCTTTCAGCGCCTGTTCGATACGCGCCATATTGCGTGCCTCCACATGTCCGGTGCGGTTGCGAACCACCACCCAATCCATTTCACGTCGCTGCTGTTCAATTGTGGCACGGCTTCGCTTGATCCGCGCTTCCCAGATCAGTTCAGCATAGAAAGACAGGCGTTTGACCTTGAAGGTTTCCCCTTCCACCTGGCCGATCAGGTCGAAATCGACGAAGCTGTCATTCATAGGCGTGACCAGAGTATCCGCCTCTGTTGCGGCGTGGCGGGCCAGTGGATCATCGCGGCCCGGCGTATCGAAAACGATGTAATCAGCGCCCGCGCCCAATTGCGCGATCAGCGCCTCAAGCCCTTGTTCATCGCCTTCATAAACCTCACACACAGCTGTCGGCAGTTCAATCCCGCGGCGCTGCGCGGTTTCGGCACGATTTTCCAGATAGCGGGCCAGTGTGCGCTGGCGCTGGTCAAGGTCAATCGCCACCACTTTGGCCCCGCGATAGGCCAGCGCCACGGCAATATGCACAGCGGTGGTGGATTTGCCGGTGCCGCCCTTTTCATTGGCGAAAACGATACGATGCGGGCGATGTTCTGACACGTGGTGGCGACTTTCCATTGGCTTGTATCCCGCACCATGTGCAGGCATTGATTGCGGAACTGATAATATCGGAGGGCTTCCCCGCGTGCAAACCGCCACCACGCTCGACATGTTGAGAAATAATTTGGCAGAGCTGCGCCGGGGCGGCGCCAGTATCGGCCTGGTGCCCACCATGGGCGCGCTGCATGATGGCCATTTGACGTTGGTGAGGCAGGCAAAAGCAGCCTGTGATCAAGTGGTCGCCTCCATCTTTGTAAACCCCACCCAATTTGGCCCGAACGAGGATCTGGACGCCTATCCCCGGCAACTGGCAGAAGATTCAGCCATGCTGCAGGCAGAGGGTGTGGCGCTGCTGTGGGCACCCAGTGTAGAGGTGATGTATCCTGCGGGCTTTGCCACCTCGATTGGCGTTACCGGCGTCAGCGCTGGGTTTTGCGGAGCGGCCCGCCCCGGCCATTTTGATGGCGTCGCCACCGTGGTGTGCAAATTGTTCAATCAGGTGCAGCCAGATTTCGCATTTTTCGGCGAGAAGGATTATCAGCAATTGGCGGTGATCCGCACCATGGCGCGCGATCTGGATCTGACCTTGCCGCATGTATCCAATATCATCGGCATTCCCACTGTGCGAGAGGCAGACGGATTGGCGATGTCCAGTCGCAACCGTTACCTTTCACCTGAACAGCGTGACACCGCCGCAACCCTGCCGCGCGCCATGCGTGAAGCCATTGCCCGGATCGAAGATGGGCAGGACGTGACCCGCACGCTGGCCGCATTGGAGGATGAATTGCTGGGTGCGGGATTTGATAGTGTGGATTATGCCGATCTGGCGGACGCACAATCGCTGTCCGTGCTCACCCAATTGGGCGATATACCAGCGCGCCTGTTGGTCGCCGCGCGTATTGGTGGCACCAGGTTGATTGACAATATGGCCGTCGGCCCGGCCCATTAAGACGACATAATTTGCTATTTTTTCAGCAAAGCGCATAAGATTACTTTCAATCAAACGTCCGATTCTTGCGAGCTGATATGTCACAGGCGCAGAACACGTATTGGGATGCACTTGCGCTCGCCGCCGAAGCAGATGGCGTCGTCGCCCTGAGGCGTGCGATCTACGCCATTCTGGAAGCGATTGATTTTGGTGCGGTCTATTTCCTTGCCCCCGTCGTGGCAGACAAGCGGGTGGGCCGTATGTTATGGAATGTGGGTTTCCCGAAGGAATGGGAAAAACAATATAATGAACAGCATCGCTGGCACGATCCACTGCCCGATATTGCGTTGAACCGCACCAGTGGTTTTCGCTGGTCTGATGCCGCGCGGTTGACCCGGCTGGAACCGGAACAGAAAGCCTATCTCGAACTGATTGAAAAAACCGGGATGGGTGAAGGAATTGCTGTGCATTGCACCGCACCCACCGCACGAACAGGCTTTGTCGGTATTGGATTACCCAATTCGCCTGAAAAAATTAATGAAGCCAGCGTTCGGCAAGTGTCAGTTGCGGCCCAATTGTGCTTCCAGCGGTACTGCGCCTTGGCCGCATCTTTCGGTGCAGAACTGCCCGATCTTTCCCAACGCGAACTGGATGTGATCCGCTGGATTGGCGAAGGTAAAAGCAATGCCGTGATCGCCGATATTCTGGGTATCTCGAAAAATTCGGTCGATAGCTATGTCAAACGCATCTTTGCCAAACTGGGCGTATCTGACCGTACGGCCGCAGCAGTGAAGGCGGTGGCGCTGGGCCTGATCGCACCTGGGAAACATCGCAAAACCGCCGGCCACCGACCCAGCTGGAGCACATGACAAGCTCATGACCCTCAATTGAGGGACAAGCCATTTGTGCACGTGCCTGTTAGTTCGCTGAATCGAACGGACGAAAGAGCCTTTCGGGTCACGCCGGGCGCATCGGGTCAATCCCATGCGTCCGGCATTTTCATTTCTGGCATTGCTCGTCGGTGCATTTCCCCTGGTGCGATTGCACCCGGACAGAACGCCTGACGATACCTATCCAATCAAACGCCCGCAGATCGCATCAAGCTGCGCCAATATCGCTGGGTCGCGACTGTCCTGTGCAGTGACCAGAGCAAAATCCAATGTCCCATCAATCGGGCTGGGTTCGCGCCTTTCCGGTAATTCCGTCAGAAAGTTTTCGACCAGCAAGCGGGCTTTGCGCGCATTTTCATGCATCACGTCCAACACTGCAGAAACTTCTACCGGGGCAAGGTTTTCGCGCCAGCAATCATAATCTGTCACCATGCCCACCAGTGCATAAGGCAGCTCTGCCTCGCGCGCCAAACGGGCTTCTGGCATGGCAGTCATGCCGATCACGTCTGCCCCCCATTGGCGATAGAGACGGCTTTCTGCGCGGGTTGAGAATTGCGGCCCTTCCATCGCCAGATATGTGCCGCCTGGATGAGCGGCAAAACCGGCAATGGCCGCCGCACGCGCCGCCATTTGCGAAAGGCGGGGGCACACCGGATCGGCCATGGATACATGTGCCACAAGCCCGTTGCCAAAAAAGCTGGATCTGCGGCCTTTGGTCCAATCGATGAACTGGTCGACAACCACGAAATCGCCCGGCGCGTGCCGTTCCTGCAATGATCCCACAGCAGATATGGCCAGAATATCCGTGACACCGCAGCGCTTCAGGGCATCCACATTGGCCCGCATATTCAACTGGTCGGGTGCGATACAATGGCCCCGCCCATGGCGAGGTAGAAATACGCATTCCACGCCGTGCACACGCCCGGTTAGCAATTGATCGGATGGCGCACCCCAGGGTGTATCCACATCAATCCATTGCGCATCTTCCAGACTGTCCAGCGCATAAAGCCCTGATCCACCGATGATCCCGATTTTCCATCTTTCGTTCATGCACACCTGTTCGGCAGAAATTCGCAAATGGTAACAATTTGATGTGACCGGAATTCACGAAGGCCCGAACTGCCCAGTGTAGGCAATGTCCAATCGGAGCTTTCATGCAACAGCACGCGACCCCGTCCAATACATCAACCAGCCACATCTCGCGGCGTGGCATTCTGGGTGCATTACCCGCCGTATTTCTAGTTGCCGCCTGTTCGCGCGGCGCGGGCACACCGGATGAAAATTGGACTGAATTTGGTTCCAGCACGCAGCCCATTGATCACAGTGCTTGGGACAAAATCCTGAAAACATATGGCCACTCATCGCCCGATGGCATCAATCGGATCGATTATGCCGGCATCAAATCCGGCGCGATGAAGGATCTGGATCTCTATATCAAATCACTGGAGGCGACCCCGATCAGCGATTATTCGCGCAACGAACAATTCGCTTTCTGGGTTAATCTGTACAATGCCGCCACGGTCCGCGTGATCGTGGAAAATTACCCGCTGGCATCGATCCGTGACATTGGCCTGCTGGGCCAGGGGCCCTGGAAAGACAATATTCTGAAGGTGGCAGGCACCGATCTGGCGCTGGATGATATCGAACACACCATCCTGCGGCCGATCTGGCAGGATGTACGCATCCATTATGCCGTCAATTGCGCGTCGATAGGCTGCCCCAATCTGGCGTTGGAGGCGTGGACAGCTGACCGGCTGGAGGAAATGCTGGATGCAGCGGCCACAGCCTATGTCAATCACCCACGCGGCTTTGCCGATAATAGCGGTGAACTGACAGCTTCAAGCATTTATGAATGGTATCAGGAAGATTGGGGAACTGATCTTGATGTGATCGAGCATGCCAAGAAATATGCCAATCCTGAAAATATGAAATTACTTCAAAATCATCAATCAATTGGAAGTTACGATTATGATTGGTCTTTGAACGAATTCAAATCATGAAGTTTTTAATTTTTTTATGACAAGGACAGGAGTCTAATTACATGTCTTACAAGCTTATCAAATTTGGCATTATAGCGGCCGCCACAGCCGCTCTGGTTCCGGCAGGCAGCGCCTTTGCATCTGGTTCCATAAGTGGTGGCGCCAGCGCATCGCGCCTGGGCCAATCTGTTTACGCCAGCAAAATCGCCTGCAGCAGCTGCCCCTATCCCGGTGGTCCGAAAACTGCAGAACAAGCCCGTGAAATGCAGGCCATGATCGACAATGGCAAAATTGCCCTGTCGAAAGCCGAACGCCGCGCGGTGCAGGATTACGTTGCCAAGCGGTTCAAGGGGAACTGAGATGCGGAGCATTAAAGCCCTTTTGTTTGCGGGCGCAGCCTGCGCAGTATCCACCCCGGCATTGGCGGACGAAATTTCGCCATGGACCCCGGTTGGCGGCGGTGTGGAAGCAGAAATTGCCTGGACGCGCCAATCTGCTGATTCGCTGAATGCAGGTGAAGCCGTGGCCCCGCTGCCACGTGATCTGAACCAGACCACAGTCTCGCTCGACATTACCTATGGTGTGACAGACAAGTTGGCGATCGACATTCATGGCGGTTACGCCAAGAGTGAATTCCTGGTCGATCCGGGCCTGGCGCCCGATGGCGGTTTGGAAGACATCACCGACATCACCATTGGTGCACGCTACAAACTGCTGGACGAAGTTGACGGCGCACCTTTGACAGCGACCGTTGGTATCGCGGCAATCATCGATGGCGGCTATCGCACAGGATCGCTGCCGGCGATTGGCGATGGCGGCACTGGCGGCCAGGCCGCATTTGCATTGGGCAAGGCAATTGGACCTTTCGCCATCAGCGCCAATGTGGGTTACCGCACACGTGACAACAACGTGCCGGATGAAGTGTTTGGTGGCGCCCGCGCCTCTGTGGCATTTGCCGATCGCTTCTCTGTCTATGGCGGCTTATCCTTCGTCAATTCCACCAGTGGTATCGATATTGGCGGGCCCGGCTTTACCCCGGCGCGCTTCCCCGAAGTGGAAGAAGATTACAAGCTGTGGCTGGTGGGCGGCGCCTTTGCCGTGACCAACCGGTTTTCCATCAACGCGACATATGGCGAAAAGTTTGACGGGCGGAACACCGCGCGCAGCGAAGTGATCCGCGTTGGGCTTGGTTACGCATACTGAACTTGGGCAGAAGGATAGACCGAAAGGGGGGCCGTTCCGCCATTGTGCGCGGGGCGGCCCCGACTGCGTTTCAGCGCAAGGGGGGAATTGCGGTGATTGTTGCGATTTCACTGCTGATCGCGTCCGGATGTGTCTGCTGGATATGGGCGAGCCGTGTCACGGCCACGCATCTTTCGCTGGAACAGATCGACCAGCAAATGCAGGCGCAATATCCAAGCGTGCCGAGCATAACACCCACGCAATTGACCGCCATGCTGAAACGCGATGATCAGCCGATCCTGATCGATGTGCGCGAACCGGCCGAATATGCCGTAAGCCATATTGCCGGCGCGATACGGGTGGATGACAACGCCGATGCAGATGAAGCGCTGGCTGCCATCGCACAGCCGGTATCGGGCCGTGAAGTCATACTCTATTGTTCTGTTGGCGTGCGTTCCACCTTGCTTGCGGAGCGTATTCGCCAGCAATTAACGGCACAAGGCGCGGCCGCGATCACCAATCTTTCCGGCGGCCTGTTCGCCTGGCACAATGCCCGCCTGCCCCTGGTCAATGGCACAGGCGAACCGACAGATTTGATCCATCCCTATGATCGCGAATGGGGCCAATTGGTCCAGCGTCAGGGCCGCATCACCTATCGAATTGACCAACCCCAGAAATTGGATTGATGATGACCGCCTTCTTATTTTCGCACGAGGCAACACTGCGCCTGTTGGTGTTCATGACGATATTTATGTTGTGCTCCTGGGCAGAAGCCATCCGCCCCCGCCGCCCAAAGATGCAGCCCCGCCTGCAACGCTGGTTCACCAATCTTACAATGCTGGCTTTGGCCACCTTGCTGGTGCGTGCATTGGCAGCGCTGGCCCCGTTGATTGGCGCGATGGCCGCAGCAGATTTTGCCGCGCAGAAGGGATGGGGCCTGTTCAACCAGACGGGCTGGCCGATCTGGCTGGAAGTAATGTTTGCGGTGATTGTGCTGGATCTGGCAATATGGGCGCAGCATCTGGCCACACATCATATCCCCCTGCTGTGGCGGCTGCATCGCGTCCACCATTGCGACCGCGATCTGGACGCATCAAGTGCGCTGCGGTTTCACCCGTTGGAAATTGCGCTGTCAGCCCTGTTGAAAGTGATGGTGGTTACCGCGCTGGGTGCCAGCATAGAGGCCGTATTGCTGTTTGAAGTTGTGCTGAATGCCAGCGCCATGTTCAACCATGCCAATATGCGATTACCGCAATGGCTGGATGGGCTGCTGCGGCTGGTGGTTGTGACGCCGGATATGCACCGGGTCCACCATTCCATCCACCGCGCCGAACATGATCGCAATTTCGGTTTCTGCCTGTCACTGTGGGACCGATTGTTTGGTACTTACAAGCCACAGCCTGATGCCGGACAACTGGGGATGACCATCGGGCTGGAAGAATGGCAGGATGACCGTCCATCGCGCCTTGGCTGGGCCATTCGCCTGCCCTTCCGCCGGGATTGAACCACAGCGGAAGGGCGGCGAAATCGCAGCTGGTCTTCAGGCAAATATACCGCTGAGCCACATGATCAATGCGGCACTGGCCATTGCCACCGGCAGGGTGACCACCCAGGACAGCAGCACGTTGCGCACGGTGGAAAGGTCCAGCGTATTGGCGGCCTTGCCCGATCCGATGATAGAGCCGACCGATACATGCGTGGTCGATACCGGCAGCGACAGCGCGCTGGCCCCCAGCACCACGGTGGATGTAACGAGATTGGCCACGGTGCCCTGAACACCATCAATTTCAGACAGTTTCAGGCTCATCGTTTCGGCCACGCGGCGCGAGAGGATCAAGCCGCCCACCACCATCACCAGCGCAATCGCCAAGGAGCTGCTGAATGCGCCCAGAACACCCGCGCCCAACAACAGCGCCGCCAGTTTGGGCGTGTCATTCACTCCACGGGCAAAACAGATGGTGAAAGCTGATGCGATATGCGCGACTGTCAAGGCGGCGGGTTCACGTCTCCTGTGTGCTGCGCTAAGGCCCACAGCCGGGCGTCGCGGTACGATCCGCATCGCCACCCAGCATGCAATCAGGGCAAAGCTGGCGGAAATGATCGGGCTGGACAGCAGGGGCAGGATGAATTGCTGGCCCAGATGGCCAAAGGCAATGACTTCCCCACTGGCAATGCCTGCACCAATCAGGCCACCCATAATCGCATGGGTGGTGGACACCGGAAAGCCCAGCCGTGTGGCCAGGGCCACAGTGGCGCTGGCACCGCCGGCCACCGACAGGGCGAAGGGCGCTGACGCGGCTAAACCATCATCCACCAGCCCCTTGCCCGAAAACTGTTTGATCAGCCCGTCTGCCAGAATGATTGAAACCACGCCCCCTGCCAGCGTGGCCGCATTGGCCAGCAACAGGGCAGTGCGGTAAGATAATGAGGACGAACCCCATACAGTCGCAAACCCTTTGAAATTGTCATTGGCACCGTTGCTGAAGGCAAGAAACAGCGCGGCACCAGCCAGCAAAGCCAGAATCATGGTGTCGGTCCTTTATATGTTATCAGGCAGAGCAGCTGGCCCCGCCCAGCACGCAGAATTGCGCGCAATGGGGGTGGTTGAGGGGGACCGGGCGCGCAGCGTCAGCCAGCGTATCGCCCAGGTCAAAATCTTTCGCGTAGGGCAGCAATGTGCAGGCCGCGACGCGTGGCCCGCCCTCCCCCTTGCGGTGCACCACCATGCGGCTGGTGGCGCACATCATGCTGGCCGGGTCCACATTCAGCAGGGACCAGCAGTGTTCGCTGATTTCCGCCACATCACTGCTGGCATCCATTTCAGGAAACAGCACCAGCTGCGCCGGATCATCTGCATTGATCGGCAGGGTGTGATTGGCAAACAGGGTGGCGTAACCGGCCCGCGCCTGCGCATCCGATTCCGTGGCCAGATGGCGCCCGGCAATAGATATGTTGAACCCGTTCTGCGCCAGCCAGCATAGGCCGTCTATTGCCTTGTCCCAGCTGCCTGCGCCGCGTTCCGCCTCGTGATAATGGGCGCTGTAATGGTCCAGGCTGACGCGGAAGGTCAGCCGGTCACGCCCCTTCATGGTCAGCAATTCAGCCTCGAACCTGCGCATTGGGCGCATGGCATTGGTCAACACCAGCACATCAAAACCGCGCGCCAGCGAGAGGGCGATCATTGCCGTGGCATCGCGGTTCATAAATGGTTCGCCGCCGGTAAAGCCGATTTCGCGAACCGGCAGATTGCTGGCGGCGATTTCATCCAGATAGCCGACCACTTCGGCCAGCGTCAGATATAGCAGCGCATCATTGGTGGGGCTGCTTTCAATATAACAATTGCGGCAGGCCAGATTACACAATGTGCCAGTGTTGAACCACACGGTTTCCAGCCGCTGCAGCGCAACGTGCGCGCGCGGATCATGGGTGGCGGTGCGCAGGGGATCACGAAATTTGGCCGGATCAATCGGGCGCGCATCTGCCACGGCAAAGGGGGACAGGCTGTTCATACCGGCAGGTTCGCCCGTTCCACAAAAATCGTCACAGGCTGTGACAATTATCGCTGCGCCAGCGAACCAGACTGCATCCGTCATTCGCAGGAGCAAGCAGACGTGAACCTGGAAAACAGCCAGAATTATTACGGAGAAGTATTGTCGGGATCGGTTGATCTCAAAACCGATGCCTGCACCATGGCTGATGCGCCATCGCCGGAAATACTAGCCGCGCTGGCGCGTATCCACCCTGATGTGAAGGCACGCTATTATGGCTGCGGTCTGATTGCGCCCGAAGCCATCGAAGGGTGCCGGATACTGGACCTGGGATCAGGCGCAGGACAGGATGCCTATTTGCTGGCGCAATTGGTGGGCGAAAATGGCGCTGTCGTGGGGGTGGACGCCACGCCCGCACAGCTGGAAGTCGCCCGCCAACACAGCGAATGGCATCGCGAGAAATTTGGTTATGCTGCGTCCAATGTCGAATTTCTGGAAGGCGATATCGAACATCTGGACCAGCTGGATCTCGAAGATGGCAGTTTCGACATCATCGTATCCAATTGCGTGATCAATCTGGTGGCGGACAAGGCGGCAGTGTTTGCCGCCGCGCACCGTTTGCTGAAACCGGGCGGAGAGATCTATTTTTCAGATGTCTATGCCGATCGCCGCGTGCCGCAACATCTGCTTTCTGATCCGGTGCTGCATGGCGAATGCCTGTCCGGAGCGCTGTATTGGGGTGATTTCCTGGCCACGGCCAAGGCTTGCGGCTTTGCCGATCCGCGGCTGGTGAAAGACCGGCCATTGGGCATTGGCGATCCGGCGATTGCCAAAATGCTGGACGGTATCGCTTTTTATTCGGCCACCTATCGCCTGTTCAAGCTGGATGGGCTGGAACCGGAATGCGAAGATTATGGCCAGGCCGTGGTCTATCGCGGCACTATCCCCGGCAGCGAGCGCATATGTGTGCTGGACAAACATCATGAAATAGAGGTGGGCCGCGTGTTCCCAGTATGCGGTAATAGTTGGAAAATGCTCGCCGAAACGCGGCTGGCCCCGCATTTCGATTTTATCGGCGATTTTTCGCGCCATTACGGTGTGTTTGCCGGTTGTGGCGGCGGATTGCCCTTTGCCCAGGCGGTTGCGGGCGAGGGTGCGGAGGCAGGCTGCTGCTGATCAGCGCCCTCAGCGTATATCGGGATAATGATCAGACAGGCGCCGGGTCTGCCCCAGCGCCCATAATGCTGCGACCTTGAAATATATCCAATTGGCGCGCCAACGGCCCCATTCGCTGATCCGCCGATCCGACGTATCAGCCCAGCGCGCCACCATGCGCACGCACCCCAGCCGGGACAGGCGGATGCACAATTCCGCTTCTTCCAGAACCTGCGCATCGATATCGCAACCGCCAACCGCGAGGAATTGCGCACGCCGAAAAAACATGGCGTGATCGCCATAAAGCAGGCGGAACCCGCGCAGGAACAGATGCGGCCGGGCGATCAGCGGCAAATACCATGTCTTGCACCAATTATTGATGGTCGATCCCCAGCGCACCCCATTGGGGCCGATATAGCGCGGGGTGAAACTGGCCAGCGCCAGTGCCGGATCCGCCATGCGATCGCGCATGATGGCAACCGCATCGGGAACCAGCCGCGTATCGGCATGCAATACGCAGATAATATCCCCATCGGCCTGGGTAACGCCAAAATTGATCTGCATCGCCCGGCCGCGTGCCGGGGCGCGGATGGTGCGCAGGCCAGCTGCCTGCGCCAGTTCCACCGTGCGATCTTCACTGCCGCCATCCACCAGCAGGATTTCATCAGGCGGTGGGGAAAGCGCGCGCAAACCATCGATCAGCGCAGGCAGGGCGCGTTCTTCATTCAGGGCAGGAATCAGGATGGTGAGCTTGGTCATGGCGCCAGATCGGGCCAACGTGCCAGATCTTCAGGCCGGTCACAATCAGACAGGCAAGGCAGGATCACAGGCGCAATGCCCAGGGCAGACAGACGGGCCAGCGTTTGCGGCAGAACCTTGTCAGTGCTCCACGGCATATCCACCAGCAATTGCGGCAAGGGTCGCCGCATCCCGATAAGGTAATAGCCGCCATCTTCGGCCGGGCCGATTACCACGTCATTTTCCTGCAAGGCAGCAATGGCCGCGCGGACATGATCGGGCGACAAATCGGGCGTGTCCGATCCGAAGAATATCACCGGGGCCGGTTCTGAAACGGCCAGCATGCGTGCTGTCAGGTCACCTTCTGCCTGTTCAACCAGAATGATGTCATCACCCAGCCAATCAACAAAATCTGCCCTGGCCGCACCGGTATAGGCCAGCGTCACCTGGGCGCCTGCCTGCCGCAACACGCCCAGCGTGCGTTCTGCCAAATGGCGATGCAAACGGGCGGCACCCGCCGCGCCCAGCGCCGGGATCAGCCGCGTCTTGCAACTGCCCGGAACGGGGAAGCGTGCAAACAGCACAATTCGCGGCTGCGGCAGGGCGGCCTGATCCATCATCGGCGCAACATGCGATCCAGTGCAAAGCGATCTTGCGCCATAAAGGCCAGCAGCACCAGCGTGGCCGCCGCCATGCCCAGTGACGGGAAAAACAGCAATTGCGCGCTGTCCCGGTCGAGCAGCCACAGGCCCAGCGGATCGAGCAGATAGCGCCAGATTGCCAGGGCGCCTGAACACAGCACCAATGCCTGAAGCGGATAGACGATACGCCGCCCCAGCCCCAATATCACCAGCGTGCCAATCGCCACCAGCGCCACACCCCATGCGGTTTGCGCGGCCATGCCTGAAAACAGATCAGCATAATATTTACCGCTGACCCGTGCCCCGGCATCCGGCCTGATCAGGCGCAATACGCCCCAGATCAGGCACAGCAAGCCGGTGGATACGCGCAAAAACAGCAGGCTGGCCGCCTGTTTCCAGCCCATCATCCGCGCCTCCATGCATGGAACCGTTCCAGCCAGGGGAAAACCCATTGCGGCGCATTGGCTTTCTTCCATTTGCCCGCAGCAAATTTGTTCGCTTCAATATAGGTGGGATAGGCATGCACCGTGCTGAGGATTTTGTTCAGCCCCAGCCCGTGGCGCATCGCCAGCACATATTCACCGATAATATCGCCTGCATGTTCGCCCACAATGGTCACGCCCAGAATACGGTCCTTGCCCGGCACGGTCAGCAATTTGACGAAGCCTGTGGTGGCGCTGTCAGTAATGGCGCGGTCCAGTTCATGCAGCGGGAAAATGGTAACGTCATGGGCGATGCCTTTCTCCTCTGCCTCCACCTCATTCAGGCCAACCCGGGCAACCTCTGGATCGATATAGGTTGTCCAGGGAATAACCCGGAAATCCGCCTTGAACTTGCGTACCAGGCCGAACAGTGCATTGACAGAGGCATACCATGCCGTGTGCGATGCGGTGTGGGTGAATTGATAAGGGCCAGATACATCGCCCGCCGCCAGAATATTGGGAAATTTGGTTTCCATATATTCATTGACCACCACGGTGCGTTCTGTTTCGACACCCAGATCTTCCAGCCCGAAACCGGTGAGGCGCGCGGCGCGGCCCACGGCCACCAGCAGATCATCAAATTCCAGCGAGATTTCTGCGCCATCAGGATCGGCCACGATCAGCGTCTTGCCTTGTACCCGCAAAGCACGATGCGCGGTCAATTGCGTAACACCCGATGTGGTCAGCGCCTGTTCCGCGAGGGCCGACACATCTTCATCCTCGCGCAGCATGATGCGCGGGGCCATTTCCACCAACGTGACAGCGGAACCAAGCCGGGCAAAACTTTGCGCCAGTTCGCAACCGATCGGGCCGCCGCCCAGTACAATCAGGCGTTTGGGTGGTGCATCGCGTTCTGCCATCGCATCCCACAATGTATCGCTGGTGAGATAGCCGCTTTCTTCAATCCCCGGCAATGGCGGCACGAATGGCCGCGCACCCGACGCGATGATGATGGACCGGGTGGTGAGGCGATAGACAGAACCTGTATGCGGGGTGATTTCCACCGTCCAGGGGTCGATAATCCTGGCATAGCCTTCAGCCACATCCACGCCCAGACTGGTGTAACGTTCCACACTGTCATTGGGTTCGATCGCGGCAATTGCGCCATGAACACGCTGCATCACCTGCTTGAAACTGAAGCTGGGTTCGGCCGCGTTCAGCCCGTATTTTTCCGCATGGCGCATATTGTCGGCAATCTTGGCGCTTTTGATCAGCGCCTTGGACGGGACACAGCCAAAATTCAGGCAATCGCCGCCCATCTTGTGCGCTTCCACCAGCGTCACCTTGGCTTTTACCGTCGAACCGACCAGCGAAGAAACAAGGCCCGCCGCACCGCCGCCAATCACCACCAGATTGCGGTCAAATTTGCGCGGCTTCTGCCAGCCCTTATAGACCCGGCGGCGTTTCATCACATTCATGATGCCGCGCGCCACCCAGGGAAACAAGCCCAGCGCGGCAAAGGATGCCAGCAAACCGGGAGAGGCGATATCGCCCAGGCTTTCAATCTGTGCCAGCTGCGTTCCGGCATTGACGAACACAATCGTGCCCAGGAACATGCCGATCTGGCTGACCCAGAAATATGTCCAGGCGCGGATCGGCGTCAGGCCCATGGCCAGATTGATCACGAAGAAAGGCACCACAGGGATCAGGCGAAGGGAAAACAGATAGAACGCCCCATCGCGCGCGACCCCTTCATTAATGGTTTTCAGCTTGTCGCCAAATTTCTGCTGCACCCAGTCGCGCAGCAGGAAACGCGATCCCAGAAACGCCATCGTCGCACCGATGGTGGAGGCAAATGACACTACGATCGTACCTGTGACCAGCCCGAACAAAGCGCCTGCCAGCAGCGTCAACAGCGCCGCACCGGGCAGCGACAATGCAGTGGATATAACATAGACGGCAAAGAAAATGCCCAACACCAGAACGGGGTTGTCCGCATAGGCGCTGGCAAAATTGCCCTGCTGCGCCTTGATCGCCTCCAGCGTCAGATATTCGTGAAATCCAAAATGGTAAAAAGCAAAAATGCTGGCAATAATAGCGAGCACAACAATCAGGCGACGCATGGGGCAATACTCCGGTCTGGGGCAAGCGAGCCGGGCCGTTCGACCGGCCTGTCGAACGGGGGCGCGACAAAGGCTTCTCTTGCGACAACGAAAAGGATTTTGGTGCCCGCCTTCATCACACCGGACAGCGTGCCCGATATCTTGGACACGCCAATCCGGCGGCGGTAACGGGCGGGACGTTCAGTGCAGACCAGGCCAATCCGGGCGGCGCGCACCTGCATTTCAACTGTCCAGCCGAAATCACGATCTGTCATGCATAACCGTTCCAACGCATCGCGGCGGATGGCGCGCAAGGGGCCAAGATCGGTAAAGCGCATGCCCCAGATGATCCGGATCAGCGCCGGTGCAAGCCAATTGCCAAACCGCTGAGGCGGCGTCATCGCGCCTGCCTCCATCTGGCCCAGCATGCGCGACCCAATCGCCATATCGGCATGACCTGATGCAACATCGGCAACCAGACGCACGGCATCAGTCGGTTCATCGGCGCCATCAGCATCAGCAAACAGCACCAGATTGATATCGTCTGGCAGATGCGCCAGGCCGGTCAGGCAGGCTTGGCCATATCCACGCACCGGTTCATGCACCACACGCGCCCCAGCCTTTCGCGCAATGGTGGCGGTATCATCATTCGACCCATTATCGACCACGATAATGGTGGCAAGGCCCGGTATGCCAACATGCGACAGGCCGATAACCACAGGGCCAACCGACAAGGCTTCATTCAGCGCAGGAATGATAACGGCTGTGCGTGGTTCCGCGATCTGAGGTGAGAGATCAGCGTCGATACGGGCACCTGACGCACCGCGTGCACGATACATATCCCATGCCAGCGCCGCCGCCAGAATGGCCAGCTCCACCCCCTTGGCCACGCCATGCACGGCAAAGGGATCAATCGCGGCATCATCCAGATTATAGCCAGTGAGATAGGAAAATGGCAGCGCCACGCAGGCGGCAAAGGGCCAGATCATCCGGCTGCGGATGGCAAATGGCAGCAGCCACAGCAGATACCACGGGTTTACCGCTGGGGCGAATAACAGGACTACGCCGAATATACCGACCAATCCGTTTTCCAGCGATCGTCCAGCGCGGGAATGCAGCCAGATGATGGCGAACGTTGCGATTGCCGCAGCTGCCAGGCGGGCCAAATCGCCAGGCATCAAAGCCTGCAACAGATCAAAACCCAGCGGGTTGAACAGCCATTCGCGTGCAAAGGTTGACGTCGCATCCAGCCCCAACCCGCCACCGCGCGCGGCGAAGAAGGCATAAGCACCCGTCAAAGCCACGATTGCCGCTGCTATTGCCACGGCGCGCCCTCTGCTGCGCAGCAGGATGGGCCAGGCGGCCAGTGCCACCAGCTTGGCCCCGGCAGCGCCTGCAAAGAACAGGCCGGCTGCCAGCGGATAACGATGGAGCAGGGCATTGCCAGCCACCAGCATAGCCACCATCACGCCATCGGGGTGCACATGCAGAACGATTTCTGTGATGACGAAAGGGTTCCACGCATACAGGGCAACGCGTTGTGCCGGATATGAGCGCAGCAGCACCGCAATCAGTACCAGATTGACAATGGCAAAGGCGATTTTCAGCCCGGTCAGATCGCTGCCCGCAATGGCATGGGTACCTAAAAACAGGATTTGGAGAACAGGCCCGTAAATTGTCGGGACATCAGGGTTATTGACCCCATCAAGTATACCCTGCATTTCTGCAGGAACGATGGATGAGCCATAAAAAGCTGCAGGCGCCGTGCCATATGGGGTACCCTGCGACAGACTGACCCAACCATCCCATATGAAGCGGTAATAATCATCTTCAAAGGCAGGCACGCCCGCCAGGGCGACCATGTGCAGCAGCACCGCCAGTGCAAACACTGCGCGGCCATCAATCCGCTGCGCCTTATGAACAAGCATTGGAACAGCTGCCGAGCCGGCTGCCAATATCAACACATAAGTTACCGCATCGGTCTGTGACTGGCGCGAAAACCAGACCAGCAATGTGATGCTGGCCAGCGCCAAAATTCCTGCCGTCAGGCCCGCAGCCAGCGCGGCCGATCGCGAAGTTTTCGCTTCGCTTCGTGCTGCCTGGGAAACGGGAATCATGGACAGGCTCCTTGTAAGTATATGGGTGACGAATAGGTGTCGTCAGATGTTCGCAAACGGCACGCACGCGGTCACACAATGCGCCGAAATTATTCGCGCATCAGTCTGGCACATTGTTCGGTTGGGAAAGGATATTCCGGCCCACATCCCTGTGGGCCGGATATGGCTGGCAGCGCCTTACCAGCGCAGCAAGTGCGGCACCGCGATGCGCCAGGCCAAGGCAGAAATCATCACAGCCCCGGTATACCAGACACCGGGATAGGCCATCCCTGGGCCAGGGCAGGTCAGGCTGTATGCCAATGTGCCCAAGGAGCCAGATGCCAGCCCGACTGTCCACCCGATACGGCGGGGCCGGACCGGTGCGGCGCGGCGCAGCCAAGTGACAAGACCTGTACCAATAGCCAGCGCAATCAGTGTACTGGCGATCAGGCATCGGATGCCGCTGGATGCATGAATGATGTAATCGGGCAGGCGCCCTGTTGCAAAATAGAAGATGGCCGTCAGCGGGAATATGGTGGCAAAGGCTGCGACCCACAGCCAGCCATCGGCCGCCTTGCCAACTCCCGGCCGCGACAGCGAAACTGTTGCAACCAGCGATGCAAGCCCAACAGTAAGCAGGGCCGCTGTTCGGATCACTACGGATTCTTGCGGCTCACCCATCAAAATGTCGGGGCGGATACCAAACGCCATATGGCAGGCAATGGCACCCATGATGACCCCCGCCGCAGCGATGGCCCAGCCAGGCCAGACACGGAATGGGCGAACTGCCCTGTGGTCAGCAACCAGTGCCGATATGAAATCATCAGTCATAATTATTCTTCCTCTACCAAGGCGGAGAGGCGCCTGATTCCGCGAAATATATTCATTTTGACCGCAGATTCTGATTGTGTGGTTATCTGGGCGGCTTCGGCTATGCTGTGTCCGCGCAGTTTGACCAGTCGGATTGCCTCTGATTGTTTGCTTGGGATCATTTGCAGCATACGTTCGATTGAGATGGATGCTGAAATTTCTTCTTCGGGATCGATCGAATCTGTCACCATTTCCGCTGTATTATTTTCCTGTCGGTAGACGGTTCGCAGTCGATCAATCCAGCGATAGCGCGCAATCGCTGCCAGCCACGGGATGAATGGGCGGGTGTGATCATACGTCGCGCGCTTGCGATGGACTGAAATCAGCGTTTCCTGCACCAGATCTTCTATCTGGTCTGACGGAATCTTGCCGCTGAAATATCGTGTCAGCCAGTTACGGCATGCCCGCAGCACGGCCTCGTGCGCGGCGCTGTCACCTGCTTGAGACAGCGCCATCAGCCTGGCGATAGAGCTGTCGTCAATCCTCATTTGGGGCCTCTGCGGCAATTGCGCGACCCACCACCTTCGCAATCATTAAGAAAATCCTCGTCTGTGTGACGAAGGCTGGTTCGCACCTTTGCCCCGTTCGGTCACAGGCACGGAAATTTTATGCTTCAGCTGATTTTCTGGGCCGTGATTTCTGCCCGCTGCTTTTGCTTTATGAATCCTGGGCCAACAGACCCAGCCCCGCCAGCGCCTGCTTCGCGGCAGGCCAGAGTGCTGATTTGTCAGGGACAACACGTGACATGGTGTTGAGACCAACGATCAGCGATTTCAGCGCCAATGCAGTTGCAGCTATGTCAGTTTCTACGGGCAGTTCACCCCGCTCCACACCTTGCTGCAACAGCAGCTCTATCCGATCAAGCCGGTCAAGCATGCGTGCTGTAATCGCATCGCTTAGTGCACTGTCTGATCCGCAAAGCGTATTGACGCTGTTAACCGCGAGGCAGCCGCGCGCTTCCCGATCGCGTTCCAATGTGCTGCAGATGGTGCGAACCACATTGCTAATGTGGCGCCGAACGCCAATGCTGCCCGGGTCGCGCACCAGTTCATCATCAGGCGAACGCGCCAGATAGCGGTCCAGCGCTTCCAGATACAAAGCCTCCTGACTTTCAAATGCATTGTAAAAACTCGACCGGGTGATCCCCAGCTGTTCGGACAGCGCCTTGACTGAACTGGCCTGATAACCATCGCGCCAGAATGCCTGCAGCGCCTGCTCAACAGCAGCATCTCGATCAAATTTTGCAGGGCGGCCAGCTTTGTTCATTTTATTTTTGTACACCTATGGACAAATAGTGGGGCGATATTTATACAGTGCTGTACATAAACCCGGTGGGTCAATTTGTCGAGAGACAGAAAGACTTCCCGAATTTGTGAGAATTCAACCCCCCTTTGATCCATTCAGGAGCATCAAATGCCTGCCTTCTTTATCGTAACCACCACTGTCAAAGATGCCGATAAGTACCGCGAATATGGCGAGCGCGTGGGCGCAACGCTGGCACCTTTTGGCGGCAAGCCGGTTTTGCGCGGCAAGGCAATGTCTGCCCTGACGGGCGAATTGAACCATGAAACTGCAGGGATCATCGAATTCCCTGACCTGGCCGCGATCACAGACTGGCACGCATCTGCTGAATATCAGGCCCTGCTGCCTTTGCGGGCCGAGGCAGCGGATATGACAATCACAACCTATGTCGTGCCCGCCTGACACGCCCGCCACTATTACAACCCCAAATCACTGGAATTTCCCATGTTCACCTATCACGATACAACCACAGCGCCCGAAGCATCGCGCCCATTTCTGGAACAGGTTCAGGCAAGCTTTGGCTTCGTCCCCAATCTGCATCGCATTCTTGCCGAATCGCCTGCCGCGCATGAAGCCTATGCCACGCTCTATCGCCTTTCGACCGAACAAACCGGCCTGACGCCGCTGGAAGCACAGATCGTGATGATGGTCGCCAATTATCACAACCGTTGCCATTACTGCATGGCAGGCCATTCCATGATCATGACCATGCTGAAGGCACCACAGGATGTGATCGATGCCTTGCGCGACAATGCCCCTCTGGCTGATGAAAAGCTGGAGGCCTTGCGTACCTTTACCCTCAAACTGCTGGAACAGCGTGGTCATGTGGGCGACGACGCAGTAGCCGCTTTTCTGGATGCAGGTTACACGAAGGCCAATGTTCTGGACGTGCTTGTCTGCCTTGCCACCAAGCTGATTTCCAACTTCACCAATGCAGTCGTGCATACTGAATTGGATGAACCGGCCAAAGCAATGGCTTGGACCCCACCTACATAATTGATTGGCGGATATCCCCCATACACCCCCCATGATTATGGATGGGTATTCGCCGGGGCGGGCCAACACCCAAACGCGCTGGCTTACAGCAAGCAAATCTGCGTGCGGGCCCGCCCCAATTTCTGCACTATAATTTGTACCGTAAAGGCCCGTCAGGGGCTGGAGCGGGTAAGGGGAATCGAACCCCTCTAGCCAGCTTGGAAGGCTGGAGCATTACCACTATGCTATACCCGCTGAGCTGGCGACACATGCTGCCGCCTTGCGAATGAGCCGCCATTGCCATCAACCGCCCAGATTCGTCAACCGTGATCGCAATCGTGCTGCCATTGTGCTTCAAAGCAAATCTATATTCTCGCGGGCGGCAATTACGGGTAATCCAAGATTCATTCCGGCTCAGAATCTGGGCGCAGGCAAAAGGGGGCTTTGCCATGTTCCTGTTCCGTGGGCGCGAGGCGCATAGCCGATCGCTGGCCAAAGCGATCAGTTGGCGCATTCTGGGCAGCGTCGATACATTCCTGTTGAGCTGGCTGTTCACCAGCAATGTCAAGGCTGCAGGCGCAATTGCGCTGACTGAAGTGTTGACGAAAATGGTGCTCTATTATCTGCATGAACGGGCATGGAGTTCGGTTCACTGGGGTACCTACAGCCATTCATCACAGCCTGCAGAACCAGCCCAGGGTCAGGACAGCACCCCTGGCTAACCCGTTGGTACAGTGTCGCTTTCCGGCAAGGTAGCCAGCACCGTCATATCCACCCGTCGATTAACGGCGCGCCCGCCATCATTGGCGCTGCCATCTGGCAATGCATTGGGTTCGATGGGGTTTTGCTCTCCAAAGGCGATCACTGAAATACGGTCTGCATCCACGCCATTCTCGATCAGCCACGCCTTTACCGCCTCTGCGCGCTCAAGCGATGCGTCCAGATTGACACGATCACTGCCGGCTGCATCGCTATGCCCACGTAGTACAATCGCGCCACCTTGGCTGATTTGCGGCGACTGGATGGCTTCCTGAAGGGATTCAACGGCAGCAGCCGAAAGCTGCGCCCCGCCATCAGGAAATCCAATCCGCAATTCCAGAGGTGTAAGCCGAAGTTCCGCTGGGGGAACAACATCCGGCCGAAGAATGGACACTGATTCTTCTGAAGATGTAGCCTCTACATCAGCAGACACACTATTATCGTTCTCATCAACTGACTGCTGATCCTGACAGCTGGCTAGGGCCAGCAGCAATGCGGTAACGGTGATTGTTGATCGAATCATCCTTCTCACCCCTCCCCTCAGTTCACTTGCGGTGCAGAGCCAGTGGTATTTTCGTTCCGGCGCGCCTGCTTATCGTCTGCCGCGCTCTGGCGCGGCGGTGTGAATGAAATCACCGTATCCCCAGCACGTGGTTCTGGGCGCGAGGCGTGGGTAAAGAAACGAAGCCGCCCGCTTTCGCGCAAAACCAGCAGCAGATGTGCATCTTCCGGCAAATTCGCCTGCGCATCGGCAAAATCAAATTCCTCTGAAAGCCTGGTCTTGCGGAAAATCCACCCCTGTGACTGGCGGTCATTCACATCCGATACGCCAAAGCCGGATTCGAAAAGCGCCCGCCCGCGGATGGTTGGCGGCAGTGCATGGCGATCATCAGCATCGGCATTTTCGCCCAATTGGTAAACCGAATCGCGTCCAATTTCGTGGGCAAATTCATTACAGACGAGCGCGTTATAAGCTTCATTATCAGTCGCGGCGACGAGCACCTGAAACGGCGTGAGGTCCAGATTGTGTTCGGTCGCCTCGTTCAGGATCTCACCGTGATAAAAGGGCAGGCCTTCACGCCGCGCGGGGCTGAGCCGTTGCCAGCTGGGGTCCACCACCATCACCGGCGTACCCAACCCCTTCATTTCACGTGCCAGCGCAATGGTCCATGGTGTTGCCCCCACGATCAGCAGGCCAGGACGTGAAGTGCCCTTTACGCCCAACAGGCGGGCGGCAAGATCTACCGTGAAGCCACTGGAAATAATTGTGGCGATCACCACTGCAAAGCTGAGGCCAATCAAAACATTGCCGTCATTATAACCAAGGTCCGCCAGACGCAGTGCAAACAAGCCCGAAATTGCCACCAGCACAATGCCACGCGGGGCGATCCAGGCGACAAAAAGCCGCTCATTCCATGGGATGGAGGAACCCAGCAATGTCACCAACACTGTCAGCGGCCGCACCAAAAACAGCAGAGCGAGCAGGAAAGCCACGAAGCGCCAATTGAAATATTCCAGATCGGCAAAGTCCAGACTGGCCGAGAGGAGAATGAAGATACCCGAAACGAGCAGAACAGCGATGTTTTCCTTGAACGGATGGATAGAGCGCATGCTGCTGACACTCATATTCGCCAGTGCAATGCCCATCACCGTTACCGCGACCAATCCAGCCTCATGTTCTATCTTGTTAGACAGCACGAATACGCCGATGACCGTGATAAACAGCACGGGCACCTTCAGATATTCAGGCACCGCGCCACGCGGGAACAGGAAGGCAATCAGCCAGGCAGCGGCAAAGCCGATCAGGCCGGCAATAATCGCAGCGAAGATAAGCGGGGGCACAACCTCCACCACAGATGCGCCGGGCGTTTCGGCCAGCTTGCGGAAATATTCATAGGCAATCACTGCGCATAATGCGCCGGTGGGATCGTTGACGATTGCTTCCCATTTCAGGATCGATGCCGGGCGCGTTTGCACATTGGATTGACGCAATAAAGGCAGAACAACCGTTGGGCCTGTAACAATCAGTATACCGCCGAACAGGATCGCCACCGGCCAGACCAGCCCGGCGACATAAAATCCCGCCATCGCCCCCAGCGCCCAGCCGACTGCAACACCCAGCGTGGCCAGGCGCAAGACGGCAGCGCCAGAATGACGCAATTCCCTGAGATCGAGGCTCAAGCCCCCTTCAAACAGGATCAAGGCCACGCCAATCCCGATCATGGGCGACAATAGATCACCAAAGGCAGCCTTAGGATCAATCAGCCCAAGGACGGGTCCGGCCATGAAGCCTGCGAACAGCATAAGCACGATTGCAGGCCAGCCGGTGCGCCAGGCAACCCATTGCGCGCCAATGCCCAAAACACCCACCAGGGCGATAACAAATGCCTGCGATTCCATCACTTATATGAAAGGGGTTTTAGCGACTGCTGGCAACCCCAAGCATGGAATTAACTGACTGGTGGGCTCAATCGCCTTCAAAATCCATCAAGGCGTGAACTGTCAGGCCAGATTCACGCAAACGGTCTGCCCCACCTAGGTCAGGTAGGTCGATCACAAACAACGCATGGTCTACCTGCGCCCCCGCCAAGCGCAGCAATTGTGTCGCAGCCAGCGCCGTCCCCCCCGTGGCAATCAAATCATCCACGATCACCACTTTTTGCCCCTGCCCAATGGCGGCAGGATCAATTTCCAGCCGGTCCGTGCCATATTCCAGCGCATAATCCACACCGATAGTTTCAATCGGCAGCTTGCCCGGCTTGCGCACGGGGACAAAGCCCAGCCCCAATTCCACCGCCACTGCAGCGCCGAAAATGAAGCCACGCGCTTCCATCCCGGCAATGGCCTGTGCGCCCGCCTCGCGCGCATGATCCGCCAGATGGCGCACGCTGGCGGCAAAACCTGCCTGATGGCCAATCAGCGTAGTGATGTCGCGGAACTGGATACCTGGCTGCGGAAAGTCCGGTACGGTCCGCACCAATGCGCGCAATTCTTGCGGCGTCACACCATTCTCCTGCAAAGCCAATATGCCAAAAGAAAGCGCCCCTCACACCGCGTGGTGCAAGGGGCGCCTGATTTCATGCCTGACTGTAAGATCAGCCTGCCTTCTTTGGCTTCACGCCAGCCCAGATGTTCTTATAGGCCAGGAAGGCAAGGATGGATGCGAACAGCAGGAAGCCCAGCACCGGCCAGCCCGTCTGCTTACGCTTCACCATTGTTGGTTCCGCCGTCCAGGTCAGGAAAGCCGAAACGTCTTCTGCCATCTGGTGCACGGTCGGTTCCGGATTGCCTTCCGCATAGGTCACCTGACCATCAGAATTGAGCGGTGGTGCCATCGCCAGATTGAGGTTGGCGAAGTACGGGTTGAAGTGCAGGCCTGTGCCCGGCATCGTGGCCGGGAATGCTTCTGCCAGCGTTTCACCCGCTTCATTCTTGTAAACAGCAGGATCGGCATAGCCGGTCAGCAATGAATAGATGTAATGCGTGCCGTTGTGGCGCGCCTTAGCCATCAGTGACAGATCTGGCGGAATGGCATTGTTGTTTGCCGCAGCCGCAGCAATCTTGTTGGGATAGGGTGAAGGGAAATTATCGGTCGGCAGGCCGGGGCGAGTGGTTGCTTCACCTGTATTAGGATCAATACCGGGCACCTGGAAGCTGGCTGCTTCTGCCTTCACTTCGGCTTCTGAATAGCCGAGCTGTTCAAGATCGCGGATAGCGACGAACTTCAGGCTATGGCAGGCGGCACAAACTTCCTTGTACACCTGGTAACCGCGCTGCAGCTGTTGTTTATCCCACTTACCGAAAGGACCTTCGAAGCTGTAACCGCCTTCGGGTGCATGCGGGTGGAGGTGGAACGCCTTTTCAGCGGTACGCTCGCCCATGCCTTCGGTCACGGCGGTATATGCGCCATTGCCGAAAGCCCAGAGCACTGCGGCTGTAAAGCCGAGGCCAACGAGGATGGAGATGAGACGGATCATGATATGTCTTTCCTTCGCCCTCAGTTATCAGAACCGAGCACGGCTTCGGTGATCGAATTTGGCAGCGGCTTGGTCTTTTCCACCGAGCTGACGATCGGCAGGATCACCAGGAAGTGGAGGAAGTAATAGGCCGTAGCGATCTGGCTGAGCATGACATAGGGTTCTTCAGCCGGCGCACCGCCGCACCAGAACAGCACCGCCATTGCCGGGATCAGACCGAACCAGAAGAACTTCTTGAAGGTCGGGCGGTAATGGCCACTGCGAACCGGGCTCTTGTCCAGCCAGGGCAGGAAGAACCAAACCAGAATGGCGGCGAACATGGCCAGCACGCCCATCAGCTTGGCCGGAATGAAGAAGAAGTCCGCCGTGAAAGCACGCAGGATCGCGTAGAACGGCCAGAAATACCATTCCGGCACGATGTGTGCGGGCGTCGAAAGCGGGTTCGCTTCGATGTAATTGTCCGGGTGGCCCAGATAGTTGGGCAGGAAGAACACCATCGCGAAATAGGCGATCAGCACCACGCCCAGCCCGAAACCGTCCTTCGCCGTATAATAGGGGTGGAACGGAACCGTGTCCGATTCCTGCTTCACTTCCACGCCCGTAGGGTTGGAAGAACCCGGGATATGCAGCGCCCAAATATGCAGGATAACCACAGCCACAATTACGAACGGCAGCAGATAGTGGAGCGAGAAGAAGCGGTTCAATGCGGCGTTATCCGGCGCAAACCCACCCAACAGCCATACCTGCAACGGCTCACCCACCAGCGGGATGGCGCCAAACAGGCCAGTGATCACCTTGGCACCCCAGAAGCTCATCTGGCCCCAGGGCAGCACATAACCCATGAAGGCGGTGGCCATCATCAACAGGAAGATGACAACGCCCAGCAGCCAGATCATTTCACGCGGCGCCTTGTACGAGCTGAAATAGAAGCCACGGAAAATGTGCAGGTAAATCACAATGAAGAAGAAGCTGGCCCCATTGGCGTGCGCATAACGCATCAACCAGCCCCAGTTCACATCACGCATGATGTGTTCTGTAGTGCCAAAGGCGACTTCGGCATTGGCGGCATAATGCATGGCCAGGATGATGCCGGTAACAATCTGCAACATCAGGAAGAAACCGGCCAGAACGCCGAAATTCCACATATAGTTGAGATTGCGTGGAACCGGATAACCGGCACCGACAGCGTTATAGACGAAACGAGGAAGCGGCAGCTTCTCGTCCATCCACTTCATGAAACCGTTCTGCGGTTCGTATTGGCGTGCCCAGGGAAAGCTCATCGATCTACTCTCTGCACTCAGCCGACGCGGATGACCGTGTCGGATGTGAATTCATATTCCGGAACCTCAAGGTTCAACGGTGCGGGACCTTTGCGGATGCGTGCCGCGGTATCGTAATGCGAACCATGGCAGGGGCAGAAATATCCGCCAAACTCACCCTTCACTTCACCTTCGGCGGCACCCAGGGGCACACAGCCAAGGTGGGTACACACGCCCATGGTGACGAGCAGGTCTTGATGGCCTTCCTTGGTGCGTTCAGCCAAAGTCTGCGGATCGCGCAGGCTGCCGACATCCACTGCATTGGCCGCTTCGATTTCGGCAGTGGTCAAACGCTTCACAAACAGGGGCTGCTTGCGGAACACGGCCTTGACGGCCTGACCAGCCTCAATCGGGCCAGTGTCAATTTCAGTAGAGCTTTCGGCCAGAACATCTGCCGAAGGAGCCATCTGGCTGATCAGCGGAACCAGCGTGGCGATACCGCCCACGCCCGCCGCACCGATTGCCGCAATATTGATGAAATCGCGCCGCCGAACCCCATCTTCGCCTGCGGCGATCATGTCGGGTGTGGCAGTGCCAGTCGTGTCAGCCATCAGCCTAAACCTTACTCAATACCCTTGCCCTGAAATGCCAGAATGGCGCAGGGCGAATCCCGTTCAAACCGTCAAAGGGCCAAGATGTAAGACAGCCCCCTGGCGTAAAACCACACTCCAACCAAAGGGGTCAATGCGTGGTTTGGGCGGGCTGATATACGCAAAGCGCGGCAAAGCCAACCGCCTTTTAGGCCCAAACTGTGCGCTTTTATGCAAGTGCGATCAGGCTGAGCTGCCGCCCATAGTTGGGTTCACCCAAATGTGTAGCGCGGCGATAGGAAAAATAGGCATCCGATTCGGTATAGGTATCATGAGCCAAAGTATCGATTTGTGTGACCCCGCAACCGTTAAGCCGTGCAACGCAATAGCCCGCCAGATCAAACTGCCAGTGACCCGGCTTTCCCTGCGCAAAGAAACACGCATCCTTATCCGTGAATTGCGCGCGAAAGCCATCATCCACTTCATAACTGGGCTGCGCGATAGCCGGGCCGATTGCAGCAGTAATGTTCTGCATAGATGCACCCAGCCGCACCATGGCTGCAACAGTCGCCTCCAACACACCACCAAACGCCCCCCGCCATCCGGCATGGGCAGCCCCGATCACGCCAGCTGTTTCATCGGCAAACAGCACAGGCGCACAATCTGCAGTGACAATGCCCAGCACCAGCCCGCGCCGCGCCGTGACCAAACCATCGGCATGGGGGCGCGCATCATCACCCCATGGTTCATCCACCACCACCACATCGGGTGAATGGATTTGATGGAGCGCCACTAGCGGGGCACCGGGCAGGATAGCCTCACTCGCGGCGCGGCGATTGGCAGCAACCACTTGCGGGTCATCACCCGCCCCCCACCCGCAATTCAGGCCGGCAATTGCGCCGGTGTTCGCCCCGCCTTTCCGTCCGAAAAAGCCATGCGGTACCGCGCCCAGCATGGCGCTGCGCAAGTGCGGTGGGGCGCTGGCAGCAGTGTCAGCCAAGACTACGCGTAACCTGTTCAAATGTATCGCGGCTGAGCGAAGGCGCGGCGGCAATCCGTTCCAGCTCTACCCGCATCAATGCCGACCGGCCCGGCTCTATCTTGCGCCAACGCCCCAATGCCGGGACAAAGCGCGCCGCCGTCTGCGGATTGATCGGGTCCAGCGCCAGAATCAGATCGGCAATCATGCGATATCCTTCGCCATTCGCGGCATGGAATGCGCCCGGATTGCCCGCAAAGGCCATATAAAGTGAACGAACGCGATTGGGGTTCTTCAGCGTGAAATCGGGATGTTCGGCCAGTGCCTTCACATGTTCGATCGCACTTGGATGGAGAGAAAGCGCCTGCAGGGTGAACCATTTATCCACCACCAGCGCATTGCCTTGATAACGGTTATAGAAGTCGATCAGGCGCTGGGTGCGCTCCGGGCATTCCAGCCCGCACAGCACCATCAATGCGCCCTGCCGGTCAGTCATATTATCCGCCCGGTCATATTGCTGCGCCGCCAGTTTCGCGGCCTCACTCGGCTCGCTCGCCGCCATAAAGACCAGTGCCTGCGTTTTGACCTTGCGTGCGCCGCGCGCGCCCGGCGCGTCAAAGGCGATCTGCGCCACACGATCATAAAGAGTGTGAAATTCATCAGCCAGCTGCACGCCCAGCAGCGCCTTCAATCCTTCGCGCTCTTCATGGATTGCGCCAGGATCTGCCGCGGCGATCTGTTCCATCAGATATGTCTGGCTGGGCAAAAGCATCAGTTCGCCACGCATCGCATCATCCAGCGAATCATCAGACAGAATGGCGCGCAATGCCGTGGTGATGGCCACTTCGCCCGCTTTGCGATCGACATCCGAAAGCCTGCCCTGCGCAGCTGCGACCAGATGCCCCACGATCAGTTCCTGCATCGCCTCGTACCGGGCGAAGGGGTCATCATCGCGTGCCGCCAGCAAAAGCAGGTCATCGCGATTCATCTGGCGGGAAATCGTGACAGGGGCGGTGAAGCCGCGATTGATGGAAAGCACGGGCAGCTTGTCGAACCCGGCGAAATCGAAGCTTTTTTCTGCCACGTCCAGAACCAGCAATTGCTCGCCCTGATGCGCGCCAGTTTCGCGATCAAGCAGCGCCACTTTCAGCGGAATGGGCATGGGCAGCTTGTCCGTTTGGCCGGGTGTTGCAGGCACCTGTTGCTTCAGCGTCAGCGTGGCAATATCGCCATCATGCGCCAGCGACACCTCAACCTTTGGCGTGCCAGCCTGACTGTACCACAGGCGGAATTGCGTCAGATCCAGCCCCGCGCCATCCTCAATCGCCTTGATGAAATCCTCGCACGTCGCGGCTTCACCATCATGGCGGTCAAAATAAAGGTCCGTGCCTTTGCGGAAGGCGTCATCGCCCGCCCCGGAATTGGCAAGCGTCCGCATCATGCGGATCACCTCTGCGCCCTTGTTATAGACGGTGGCGGTGTAGAAATTGCTGATCTCACGGAAACTGTCCGGGCGGATCGGATGCGCCAACGGCCCTGAATCTTCCGGGAATTGGGCCGCGCGCAGGACACGCACATCCTCTATCCGCTTGACCGCTTCGCCCTGCATATCCTGGCTGAACAGCTGGTCGCGCAACACGGTGAAACCTTCTTTCAGGGAAAGCTGGAACCAGTCGCGGCAGGTAACGCGATTACCCGACCAATTGTGAAAATATTCATGGCCGATCACGCCCTCAATCGCGTCATAATCCGCATCGGTGGCAGTATCGGGGTCTGCCAATACGAATTTGGTGTTGAAGACGTTGAGGCCCTTGTTCTCCATCGCGCCCATGTTGAAATCGCTGACGGCCACGATGTTGAACAGGTCGAGATCATATTCGCGGCCAAAGGCCTGCTCGTCCCACTCCATGCTCTTGATAAGCGATCCGACGGCGTGATCGGTGCGTGGCACATCTTCTTCGCGCACCCATACATTCAGTTCCACCTCACGCCCGCTGCGCGTTGTGAAGCTGCTGGAATTGGCGACCAGATCGCCCGCCACAAGCGCAAACAGGTAAGAAGGTTTGGGCCAGGGGTCATGCCATTCGGCCCAGTGCGTGCCGTCCGCACCTTCGCCTTCGGCTATTTTGTTGCCATTACACAGCAGCACCGGGAATTGCACTTTGGGCCCGCTCATCCGTACACTGTAGGTGCTCAATACATCGGGCCTGTCAGGGAAAAAGGTGATGCGACGAAAACCTTCCGCTTCACATTGGGTGCATAGCATTCCGTTGGAGGCATAAAGACCCATCAGCTGCGTATTGGCTGCCGGATCAATCTGGGTGGTGATTTCCACTTCATGCGCGCCCTGGTTGAGGGGCAGCATCAGATCGGCACCATCCATCGACCAGTCATTGACCACTTCACCATCAACCTTGACGGAAAGGGGTGTAATCCCATCGCCATTCAGGCGGATTGTGTCAGATGCCTTGGCCTTCGCATTGGGGGCAACCGTCAATCGTGAAGTGACCAGTGTGGCATCGATGCTGAGTTCGAAATCGAGCGAAATTTCTAGCACCAGCCAGGGAAAGGCCTGGTAATCCTTGCGCCAGATCACTGGCGGTTCATGCGGAGTAGGGGCGGCATCAGCCATTTCAGGGTTGCGTGCAATATCCATGCACATTGAAATAGGTTGCTTTGCGCCCCTGTCCAACGCTTAGAAGGGTCATATGGGCCAAATAGTGATTTTCGGACTGGGATATACGGCGAGCCGTATCGCGAATGCGTTGATGAAACGCGGTTGGCATGTGCGCGCCACGGGCAGCGCAGGCGACCTGGATTTTGCTGATGAGACAGGTGTTCGTGCGGCATTGAAGGGTGCGAGCCATGTGCTTTCCAGCGTACCGCCATCAGACGGCAGTGACCCGGTTCTGGATGCTTATGCAGATGATCTGAGCGGAAAATGGCTCGCCTACCTGTCCTCTACAGGGGTCTACGGGGACACAAAGGGTGCCTGGGTCGATGAAAGCGCACCAACGGGCTCTGGCAGGCGCAACGCAAGGGCCGAATGCGATGCGCGCTGGCTGGAATTGTGTGCGCGCAATTTTCGCCTGCCGGGAATTTACGGGCCGGGTCGCAGCGCGCTGGACCGGGTGCGCGAAGGAAAGGCACACAGGATTGACCTGGCGGGGCAAGTGTTCAGCCGGGTGCATGTGGATGATATTGTGTCAGGCGTGGTCGCCGCGATTGATCGCAATGCTCCAGCCGGTGCCTATAATCTGGCTGACGATCTGCCCTGCAGCCAGAACCAGGTGATCGAACATGCCTGCCAACTGACTGGTACCGCTTTGCCCCCATTACAGACAGTGGAAGAAGCCAATCTTTCCCCCATGGCACGGGGGTTCTATGCTGAAAATCGCAGGGTCGCGAATGGCAAGGCCAAACGTGTTCTGGGCTGGCGGCCGATCTATCCAACCTATCGCGCGGGACTGGCAAGCCTGATCTGATTCAGGGCAATTCAGCTTCGTGCCGCAGCGCTGCCGATTCAGCAACCTTCACCGCTTTGGTCCGCCGCGCACGCAGTGCCAGTACCATGCCCAGCACCGCCAACGCCATGCCCAGCGCAGCCATTGGCGTCCAGCGATATCCTTCAAACAGCGTTGACAGCATCATCGCCACCCCGACGGTAACGATGCCATTATAGGCTGTGCGACCCGCGCCAATCTGCCGCACCAGATTGTAATGCAATGGGAAAGTGATGATCGAACCGACCAGCGCCAGATAAAAAATACCACCCCAGTACAGTGGGCTATCGGGGACAGGCGGCAGGCCTGCAAAGATCAGTGCAATCACCAGATTGAGTGCATTGCCATAAAGCATGGCCCAGGCGAGCAGAGTTACCATCGCAATCTTGCGCCCCACTTCATTGGCCTGCACCACATTGGCGATGGCCGCAGCCAGGATACCCCCCACCGCCAGTAAAATCCCGATCAGGACATTATCGCCCAATGTGGCTGTGCGCGTTTCCTGCCATAACAACAGGGCGACACCAGCCATGGCCACAGCACTGCCCGCCATAAAGGTGGGGGTGAGTTTATCGCCCAGAAATACTCGCCCGAAAATGGCATTGGGGACCATCATCATGGCAAACATCACCGCAACAATGCCCGATGTCAGATAAAGTTCGGCGTAATAGACGAACAGGAAATTAGCGGAAAACTGGGCCGCACCAACGCTTAATGCCAGTATATGTGCCCGCGCACCCATTTTCAGCTGGTTGCGCATTATCACCGCCAGCAGGAACATGGCCGGTGTTGCCAGAAGGAAGCGGTAAAAAACCGACCAGACAGCCGGAACATCACCGATCTGCCCGGTGATAACAAACCAGGTCGATCCCCAGATAGTGCCGGTCACAAGGAATGGGATGATTACAGCTGCGCGCAGCAGGCTGGGTTCAGAATCCTCTCTCACCGCCGAACCCTGCTAAAGCGCCGCAATCGCGCGGGCCAGCGCCACGGCATCATCTGCACGCGTATTCCACGCAGTGACAAAACGCGCCGCATCGCCACCCCAATCGTAAAAATCGAAGCCGCGCGCGCGCAAAATATCACGGTCTGCTGCGGATAGGCGAACAAACAATTCGTTCGCCTCAACCGGATACATCAACCGCCCATCACACGCCCCGGCAATCTCTGCCGCTGCCGTATTGGCTGCACGCGCATTCTCCAGCCACAGATCGCCATCCAGCATGGCCAGGATCTGTGCGGCGAGATAGCGCCCCTTGCACTGCAGATGGCCCGCGCGCTTGCGGCGATATTTCACCAGATCAGCCTGCTGGGGATCAAACAGCACCAGCGCCTCCGCCCCCATGCCGCCATTCTTGATAAAGCCGAAGCTTAATGTGTCGCACGGCCCCACTGCATCTCTTGGCGCGCAATCCAGCCCTGCCACCGCATTGGCAAAACGCGCACCATCCATATGCAGGCCCAACCCGCGCGCCTGCGCATAATCGCCCAGCGCAGCCAGCTCTGCAGGCGAATAGGTGCAGCCATATTCACTCGCCTGCGTGATAGAGATCGCATGCGGTTGCACCTGATGCACATCATTGCGGATCGGGTCTGCCACCGCCGCAATATCCGCAGGGGTCAACTTGGCCGCCGCGCCATCAGCCAGAATCAGCTTGGCCCCATGGAGGAAGAAACCGGGGGCGCCGCCTTCATCCACCTCAATATGCGCCTCGCGGTGACAGATCACCCCGCCATGCGGCTGGCACAATGTTGCCAGCGCCAGGCAATTGGCGGCTGTGCCACTCGCTACCCAGACAGCCGCGCAATCGCGCCCAAACAGTTCAGAAAAACGCTCATCCAGCGCCTGAGACAACTTATCGCCATCATAGGGGGAAGCTGTCTCGTCGGCTGCGCGCATCGCTTCCCACACTTTGGGGTGCACAGGGGCGGCATTATCGCTCATAAAGGGGATGCGCGTTGTCATTGGGGCAGGACTTAACGCCCTGCGCGCTATTCGCAAGAAGGAGCTTGCAATGACACTGACCGGCCTGACCATTACCCACCATGTGCAGGGGCAAGGCGGCAAATATATCGCCCATCTGGAAGGGGAGCATGCAACCGGGTTTCTAGAATGGGAACCTGTCGATAATGCACGCGGAGATGACATCCGCGTCGCCACGCATACAGTGGTGCCGCGGGCGATCGGCAATCGCGGGGTGGCGGCAGCATTGGTGAAGCGGCTGGTCAATGATGCGCGCCAGCAAGGCTTCACCATCGTACCGCAATGTTCCTATGTCGACGCGCTGTTTGACCGCAACCCTGATTGGTCAGACCTGCGCGCCTGACACTGCGGCATTGATCTGCGAAAAATCACTTGCGCTGATGCTGTCCAGCACGGCCGCACGCAAGGCCCGCGCATGCCGGATCGGCACACCGTGCATGGTAAAACTGCCCCCCGCCAGCCCCAGATTGACGGTCGCATAACCACGGTGCTGCGCGATGGGCCCTTGTGCAATCTCAACCGAATGCAGTTTGACGCGAGAAGCGATCTGCGTTTCGGGCGAGAGAAGCCCGTGCACCGAAATAACCTGCCGCGCATCCAGTGCATGACGGCGAAATCGCCAGGAATAATAATTGGCCACCGCCGCCAGAATTGCCAGTGAAAGCGGGATAATGACAAAGGGCAGCGGTGCAAATATCGCCACTGGCACCGTCGCAAACAAGGAAATTGCACTTTCCAGCAGGATCGAATCGGTCCGGTAGTTTTTACTGGCCCTGTGCCAGCTTGCATCTGGCGCGGGCATGGCAAAGCCTGCCTCTGCCATGATCGGCGCAATCTCTGCCATCTTCGCAAAAGGCGCGACGACGTGGTTGGATGATCCGGCATCCTGAGCCAGGCTGACGAAATTGAGGCCATGCCAGCCAAAACGATAACGCAGCAATCCCGTGCCGATTTTCACCGCCTGCACGCGATGGGTGGGCATCACCACATCGGTCCGCGTCAAAAGCCCGCGCCGACGGCGAAAACCGCGGGCGGTCTTTTCCAGCAAGAAACCCCAATCGCGCAGGAAAGTGCGCACCAGCCCGGTGGCAAAGCCCAAAGCGACAAGGGCGATCACGCCCAGCATCGCGCCCACAAACTGCGCCTGCTGCCCCAGCCCGGCAATGCTTTCACCCTGCTCAGCCAATTCATCACGCCAGAAATCCAGATCCCAGATGTCAAAGGGCAGCAGGAAATCGAATTGCTGGGTCAAACCGCCAACAACAGCCACCGCTGCCAGCGAAAACTGGAACAGGCTGAAGATAATAAGCCGGTTCATATCCATCGCGAACAGCAGCTTTGCGGGTGGGTCAGCAGCTGCAATGACTTCTTCACTAGCCTGTTTTTCAGCATCGGGCGCAGCTTCTTCCTCGCGCCGTTCGCGCACCAGTTCACGCAGCGCCTCGCCCTCTGTCTCTGTCAGATAGGACAGCTTCAAATCCTCGCCACCGCCAGATCCGGTTTCGAACTTGACCTCCACCAGTCCAAACAGGCGCGGCACCAGCGCCTGTTCCAGGCTGACATCCTGTATCCGTTCATAGGGGACAGATCGTGCGGCACGGCTCAAAATGCCCTGTTCAACGCGGATATCCTCTGTCCCCACGCGATAGGTGAATCTGGTCCAGGCCAGATAATTGCTCACCGCCGCAATGGCTGCGATCAACAGACCCACACCTAGCGCCAGGAATATGCCATAGCCTTCATCCCGCATCGCAAAGAGGATGGCGACCATCGGGAACACCGCATTGCGCATGGCCATGATCGCGCGCACGGCAAAACTGCGGGGATCGGTGCGACGTGGATCTCCCTCGGTTGCGCTCATGCTCAAACGGACTCGCGCTTGATATGCTGGCGAATGTCTTCACGCATCTGCCGCGCCAGATCCTCGCCCAGCCCCGGTAGATTGACAGAGGCATTGTGCATGCCCGCTGTGTACAGGGTGAGTGTGGCAATGCCATAGAACCGCTCTATCGGCCCCTGGTTGACGTCAATATGCTGCACACGGCTGAACGGCACCACTGTATCGCGCCGCATCCAGATGCCGCGCACCACCCGCAACCGGTCTACGCTGATGGCATAGCCACGCGCCAGATGGCGGCGCAAAGGCAGGCGCAGGATCACCAGCACCACCAGCAATGCCACAGGCGCCATGATGAAGGCAGGTGGAAGAATGGCGGAACTTTCCAGAATCAGGGCTGCGATCAGAATGGGCAGCGATGCCATTATGGTTTTAATCCGCAGTACCTTGATGTGATTTGGATGCAGCTGGGTCAGCGCGTCATCATCAGAAATGGCGGGTATATCAGGGTTTTCTTGCATGCCGTCTTATGCCTGCAACACACATTGTCCGTCAATGATAAGCTGGCTTTCCAATGGTGCCCGCTATAGCCTGATGCAGTCAATCTTTTGGGGGCCGATTCATTACTATCACGCCGAAAATCCTGGGCGCCATTCTGGCCGGCGGGCAATCGCGCCGCTTTGGCAGTGACAAGGCGCAGGCACTGTTTGATGGGCAACGCTTGATTGACCATGTCGCTCGGGTGTTGGGGGCACAAAGTGATGCACTGGTTGTGCTGGGGCGGGATGAACCGGGCTTTACCTGCCTGCCAGACAGGCCAGAGCCACAAATGGGGCCACTGGGCGGGCTGTGCGCCGCCCTCCATCATGCTCAGGGAAATGGTTTTGATGCCGTACTGACTGCGCCCTGCGATGTGCCGAACCTACCCGGTGACCTGCGCGGCATGCTTGAGGGCGAAACTGCCGCAATTGTCCAGAGCCAGCCTGTGGTGGGGTATTGGCCCGCATCGCTGGCCGGACCGCTGGAGGAATATCTGCTGCGCGGCGAACGGCGCATCTATAATTTCGCGGAGCAGGCAGGCGCGCGACTGGTACGATTTGACCCGCCGCTGATGAATATCAACGAAGTGGGTGATTTGCCGGGATGACAATGGCTTGATGGTGCCCTGTACCTGACAAGAATGGTGCTGCTGGGGAGGATTGAACTCCCGACCTCACCCTTACCAAGGGTGCGCTCTACCACTGAGCTACAGCAGCGCCTGTTTCGACGCCCTTTTTGCAGGGGCGGTCAAGGTGGCGCGCCTATTGTCGCGCTGACGCATAATGTCAAGCCAAGCTTGAGGGATTCTGTACTCGCTGTCGCTTCGCTACTTGAGCGAAAGGCCCAATATCGCCAAGGCATTTCAGATGAGTGAAGATCCGCACACGAATATGTCGCGTGAAGAGCGTTTGGCAGCGAAATTGCGCGAAAACCTGCGCCGCAGAAAGGCGCAGAGCCGGGAAATCTCGCGCGAAAGTGCCGATTCGCAGGGCAACCCCCTTCCCAAAGGGGATGAGCGCAGCTAACGCCCCGGCTCTTGCAGCAGAGCACATGACGCGCAAATCGCGCCGCGCAAATTGGAGTTGAAATGCCCAAACTGATTCTCGTCCGCCATGGCCAGAGCCAGTGGAACCTGGAAAACCGCTTTACCGGCTGGTGGGATGTCGATCTGACGGAAAAGGGCGTGGCAGAGGCATCGGCAGCCGGCGTGTTGATGCAGGACAAAGGCATTGAGCCGACATATGCCTTCACTTCTTATCAGACCCGCGCGATCAAGACGCTGCATCTGGCGCTGGAAGCCTGCAACCGGCTTTGGATCCCCGAGGTCAAGCACTGGAAACTGAACGAGCGGCATTACGGCGGACTGACCGGCCTCGACAAACAGGAAACGCGTGACAAGCATGGCGATGAGCAGGTGCATATTTGGCGCCGCAGTTTCGACACGCCACCACCCGTACTTGAGGCTGGCAGCACCTTCGATCTGTCATCCGATCCGCGTTATGCAGGCGTCCCCGTGCCGCGTACCGAAAGCCTGAAGCTGACGATTGAGCGCGTTCTGCCCTATTGGGAAGAAACCATCCTGCCAGTGCTTTCATCTGGTGAAACGGTGATCATTTCCGCCCATGGCAACAGCCTGCGCGCGCTGGTGAAGCATCTTTCAGGCATTTCGGATGACGATATTACCGGTCTTGAGATTCCCACCGGCCAGCCGATCATCTATGATTTCGATGATGCGATGCAGCCGGGCGAACGTTATTATCTGAAGGATAGTTGAGAGGGGCTGAGCGAATGGGTGGAAAAGTTGCCATCGTGATGGGCAGCCAGTCTGACTGGCCAACCATGCGCAATGCCGCTGCCGTGCTGGAAGAGCTGGAGGTGGAACATGAAGCGCGCATCGTATCCGCCCACCGCACACCCGATCGCATGTTTGCCTTTGCCAAGGGGGCAGAGGGTGAAGGCTTTGATGTGATCATTGCTGGCGCGGGTGGCGCGGCGCATCTGCCCGGAATGATCGCAGCAATGACGCATCTTCCCGTTCTGGGCGTGCCGGTGCAGTCAAAGGCATTGAGCGGGCAGGACAGCCTGCTGTCCATCGTGCAAATGCCCGCAGGCGTGCCCGTGGGCACTCTGGCGATTGGTGATGCTGGCGCCACCAATGCAGGATTGTTGGCAGCAGCCATCCTTGCCCTGCAGGACGAGGATCTGTCCGACCGTCTGCAGGATTGGCGCGCTGCACGCAGCGCTGCCGTTGCGGAAGTGCCGCAGGATTGATGCTCGCCCCAGGTTCCACCATCGGCATTTTGGGCGGTGGCCAGCTGGGCCGGATGATGGCGATTGCCGCTGTTCAGCTGGGCTATCGCGTTATTGGCTATGCCCCGGCAGGCGATAATGTGGCCGCCGAAGTTTGCCATGATTTCTTCGAAAACGGCTGGGGTGACACGGCAGCCTTGGCCGCCTTTGCCGCCAAATGTGATGTGGTGACGTGGGAATTTGAAAACGTCCCGTTAAAAACCGTCGCCGTGATCCCCGAAAATCTGCTGGCCCCACACCCACGCGCATTGGGAGTGGCGCAAGACCGGTTGAAGGAAAAGCGTTTCATACAGGATCTGGGCGGCAAGCCCGCCGATTTTGCCTCAGTCGATTCCGAACGCGATCTGGCCATGGCTGTCGAACGGATCGGCGCACCGGGCATATTGAAGACCGCGCGCGATGGGTATGATGGCAAGGGCCAATGGCGCATCGCCAATTTGCGCGATGTCGATGCCATTCGCTTCCCTGGCCGCCCATGCGTCTATGAAGGCATGGTCCCGTTTGAAGCTGAGTTTTCCGTTATCCTGGTGCGCAGCAATGACGGTGAAATCCGTTTCTGGGATTCGACCCGAAATGTTCACACAGATGGTATGCTGGCCACCAGCACCCTGCCCGCTGGCGCTGTGATTGAAAGCCAGGTGGAAGCTGCGCGCGATCTGGCGCGCCAGGTGGCTGATGCGCTGCGTTATGTTGGCGTGCTGACGCTGGAATTCTTTGCCACTGCCCATGGCCCTGTATTCAATGAAATGGCGCCACGCGTACACAATTCGGGCCACTGGACGATAGAAGGCGCAGCCACCAGTCAGTTCGAAAACCATATCCGCGCCATTTGCGGCCTGCCGCTGGGGTCAACCGCCACCCGTTTTGCCACGGTCGAAATGACCAATATCGTCGGCAAACACGCCCTGACTGCGCATCAGGCGCTGACTGGCACCGGCGATGAGCATCTGCATTTATATGGCAAGGCAGAGGCGCGCGATGGGCGCAAGATGGGCCATTGGACCCGGTGTGGCCTGTAGCCTGTGAATCATTTAGATATGTTCACATGTTGTGAACAGGGCTATCGGCAGTGTTGCAAAATTGACTCTTGCTTCAAAATGGATGGTGGATTCTAAGAGAACTTATGCAGGGTCAGCGATCACTTGAATCCCTCACCTCGATCGTAGCGATCGATCTTCGAGGAGCGATCGGTTGCGATAATTCGCTCCCTTGGCGCTTGCGCTCCGACATGGCCTTTTTCAAGGAGCATACAATAAGCAATACGGTGATCATGGGGCGGAAAACCTATGATTCTCTTGGGCAGAAACCACTCCCGAAACGCAACAACATTGTGTTATCTCACAACAATGTGCTCTTTGATTCATCGCCCATTTGCCAACTTGCACTTTCTGTCGATGAAGCGCTCGTAATTGCTGGCCAGTATAATGACGAAGAAGCTTTCGTAATTGGAGGGGCTCAAACTTACCACCAATTCGATTCAATCGTTGACCGTTATTTGGTCACGGTGGTCGACCACGAAGTCCCGAACGCAGATGCCTTTTTATCTTCGAGCGTACTTGATTCAATGCGTGATTGGAAACGAAGAGAAATTGCGAGTCATCAGGCAGTCGAAGGGAAGGACGAATTCCCTTTTTCGATTTTTGAGTTAGTCGCTCCCGACAGCGAAGCAAGGCGCGCAAGAAGGGATGCCCGGCTACAGAAGTATCTCTCAATGTCAGGGCGCCCGAAGCCTTCAGTTCGTCGCCGGAGCAGCACTTCAATAATCCAAGATGCGTTCGCTTTCTAACGGCCTTGCCACTTACAAATTGCGCGATAGGCGGATTGCATGAGGTGGCTTGACCATCGCGATGAAATGCCCAACGCCCTGCGCGGCGCGGTTATTGCTCTGGGCAATTTCGACGGGTTCCATCTGGGCCATCAGGCTGTGGCGGGGGAGGCCATTCGCTGGGCGCGCGCGGAAGGCCGCCCCTCTATCGTCGCCACCTTTGATCCACATCCGGTGCGCCATTTCCGCCCCGATCTGCCGCCTTTCCGCCTGACCACGCTGGAACAACGGCAGGAACATTATCTGGCCGCCGGGGCCACCGCCATGCTGGTGTTCCATTTCGATGCCGAACTGGCAGGGACAAGCGCAGAAGATTTCATCGCAAAGATCCTGCTGGGTCGCTTTGGCGCGCATGGGGTTGTGACGGGGGAGGATTTCACCTTCGGCAAGGGCGCAATGGGCAATGTGGAATTACTCAACGGGTTAGGCCGCGATCTGGGCTTGCAAATTCGGCAGGTTGGCGCGGTGTCAGATGGCGGCAAGCCCGTATCCTCCAGCCGCATCCGTGATGCCCTGCGCGCAGGCGACCCACAGGAAGCCACCCGGCTGATGACGCGCCCCTTTGCCATTCGCGGGATCGTGACGCATGGGGACAAGGTCGGGCGCACCATCGGCTTTCCTACTGCCAATCTGGTGATCGAAAATTACCTGCGGCCCAAATATGGTGTGTATGCGGTGACGGGCCGTATTCTGGCCACGGGTGAAGATCTGCTGGGCGCGGCCAATATTGGCGTGCGCCCGCAATTTGATCCACCCAAGGAATTGCTTGAACCTTTTTTCTTCGATTTTTCCGGCAGCCTTTATGGGCAGGAAATTGAGGTGGCATTCCACCATTTCCTGCGGCCAGAGGCGAAGTTTGCCGGTCTGGATGATCTGGTTGCGCAGATGGAGAAGGATTGTGCCAAGGCGCGCACTCTATTAAGCGCCCGCCCGACATGACCGAAAAGCGCGATTATAAAGACACCGTCTTCCTGCCGAAGACTGATTTTCCCATGAAGGCCGGCCTTCCGCAGAAGGAACCGGGTATTGCCGCGCGTTGGGAAAATGAAGGCATTTACCGCCAGATGCGCGAGGCGCGTAGCGACCGCGAAAAATTCATCCTGCATGATGGCCCGCCTTACGCCAATGGCGACATGCATATTGGCCATGCGCTGAACCACATCCTGAAAGATATGGTCTGCCGCACGCAGAACCTGCTGGGCAAGGATGCGCCCTATGTGCCCGGCTGGGACTGCCACGGCCTGCCGATCGAATGGAAGGTCGAAGAGCAGTACCGCAAGGAGAAGAAGGAAAAGCCCGTCCTCAGCGGCGCGGGGCGCGACGAGGCGGCGGTCAAGGCCTTCCGCGACGAATGCCGCGCCTATGCGCAGCACTGGGTCGACGTGCAGCGCGAGCAGCTGAAGCGGCTTGGGATCATGGGCGATTGGGACAATCCCTATCTGACCATGCAGAAGGAAAGCGAGGCGGTGATCGTCGCCGAGCTGATGAAGCTGGCCGAAGGCGGCAATCTCTATCGCGGGTCCAAGCCGGTGATGTGGAGCCCGGTGGAAGAAACCGCGCTGGCCGAAGCCGAGGTCGAGTACGAAGACATCACCTCGACCCAGATCGACGTTGCGTTCGAGATTACGGAATCGCCGATCCCCGAACTGGTCGGTGCCCACGCGGTGATCTGGACGACGACGCCGTGGACGATCCCGGTGAACCAGGCTTTGGCGTATGGGCCGGAGGTTTACTACCTGCACTTCGAGGCTAGCGATAACAAACGCTACGTCGTCGCATTCGATTTGGTGGAAGATTTCTTGAGCCGAACAGGCCTCAGTTTCAAAGCTGGCCAGTTCGCGGCAGAAACTCTCGCTGCCGGAGTAGGCAAGGTTGCCGACAACCAAGTCAAAGGCTCCGACCTCGAAGGCACCTTCGCCAAGCACCCAATGAATAAACTGGGAGGGTTCTTTGCCAAGCCTCGCCCATTCCTCGCGGGCGATTTCGTCACCACCGACAGCGGCACCGGCCTTGTCCATATGGCGCCCGATCATGGCGAGGATGACTTTGCGCTGTGCAAACAGCACGGGATCGAGCCGCAATTCGCCGTCACCAATGGTGGCCTCTACCGCGATGACTGGCTGTGGCTCGGCGCGCATGACGAGCGCCGCCGTTCGGTGATCAACAAGCCATTCAATTCGCCCGCAGGCCCGATCTGCTCGGACCTGCGCGAAGCGGGCGCGCTGCTCGCCGCGAGCGAGGACTACCAACACTCCTACCCGCATTCGTGGCGCTCAAAAGCCAAGGTCATTTTCCGCTGCACGCCGCAATGGTTTGTGCCGATGGACAGGCCGCTGGCGCATTTGCCTGCGCTGACCCCGGCGGAACGGCGTTGGGAAAATGAAGGCGGGAACGTGACGATTGACGAGGAAGCGCGCGCCGGTTCCCCGTCCTTGCGCGAAATCGCCCTGCAAGCCATCGCCGATACGCGCTTTATCCCTGAAAAAGGCCGCAACCGCATCGGATCGATGGTTGCTGGCCGCCCTGACTGGGTGCTGAGCCGCCAACGCGCCTGGGGCGTGCCGATCACGCTGTTTGTGCGCGCAGATGGCACCTATCTGCAGGATGCGGAGGTCAATGCCCGCATCGTGGCCGCCGTGCATGAAGAGGGAATGGACGCCTGGAACAGCGGCAACAAAGCCGCCTTCCTTGGCCCCGATTACGACCCTGATGAATTCGAGATGGTTACCGACATTCTCGACGTGTGGTTCGATTCAGGCACGACCCATGCCTTTGTGTTGGAGAGCGGGCGCTGGCCCGATCTGCAATGGCCAGCAGACCTTTATCTGGAAGGCAGTGACCAGCATCGCGGCTGGTTCCAATCATCGCTGCTGGAAAGCTGTGCCACACGCGGCCGCGCCCCATATGACCAGGTGCTGACCCACGGCTTCACCATGGCGAGCGACGGGCGCAAGATGTCCAAATCGCTGGGCAATACGGTGGACCCGATCAAGGTCATGGAAACCTATGGCGCGGACATTATCCGGCTGTGGGCGCTCAGCGTCGATTTCACCGAAGATCACCGCATCGGCGATGAAATCCTGAAAGGGGTGGCGGACCAGTATCGCAAGCTGCGCAACACCTTCCGCTATCTGCTCGGCGCGCTGGATGGCTTTATTGGCGATATGGGCGATGCCGCCGAAATCCCGGAGCTGGAGCTTTATGTCCTCTCTCTGCTGGGTGATCTGGATGCCAAATTGCGCCAGGCGGCGGCCGATTATGATTTCAATACCTACACCCGCGCGCTGATTGAATTCTGTAACGAGGACCTTTCGGCCTTCTTCTTCGATATCCGCAAGGACAGCCTCTATTGCGATGGGTCGGACGATCCCAAGCGCAATGCCTATCGCACCGTTCTGGACCTGCTGTTTCATGCATTGGTGCGCTATGCCGCGCCGGTGCTGGTCTTTACCACCGAAGAAGTGTGGCAGAGCCGTTATCCTGCCGATGTCGAAGGGGGCGGCAGCGTTCACCTGCTCGAATGGCCCAGCATCCCGCAAGTCAGCGCCGACAAAGCCAAGTGGGATGCGCTGCGAACCTTGCGTGAACAGGTGAATGAAGCAATCGAACCCTTGCGGCGCGAAAAAGTGATCCGTTCCAGCCTGGAGGCAGAAGTTGTTGTGCCCGCCAGCGCGGTGCCCGAGGGCATAAGTGATGCCGATCTGGCAGAGCTGTTCATCACTGCGTCAGTCACGCGCGGGCAAGGCGATAGCGTGCAGGTAACCAAGACATCCCATCACAAATGCGGCCGTTGCTGGCGCCTGCTGCCCGAAGTGGCAGAAGATGGCGCGCTGTGTGGCCGTTGTAACGATGTGCTGCGTGATGAGGTGATCGGTGCATAATCTCTTCACCCGCAACCGCGTGATCGGCCTGGCCATTGCCGCGGTGATCTTCGTGGTCGATCAGGCGATCAAATGGTACCTGCTTGGCCCCTTGAAACTGCGTCTGCAGCCAGAAGGCAAGATTGACCTGCTGCCCTTCTTTGACCTGCGTTATACGGAAAATCTGGGCATTTCACTGGGCCTGCTGCAGGCGACCAGCCAGGAAATGCGCTGGATATTGGTGGCGCTGACCTCGCTGATTGCACTGGTTGTACTGGTGTGGATGTTCCGCGAACGGCTGATGGGTGAAATTTTCGGCCTGTCGCTGATTCTGGGCGGGGCGCTGGGCAATATCGTGGATCGCAGCACGCTGGGCTATGTCGTCGATTATGCCGATTTTCATATCGGCACCTTCCGCCCCTTCCTGATTTTCAACCTGGCAGATGCCGCCATCACCATTGGTGTGGTGATAATCCTTGCCCGTTCCTTTTTCGTGCGCGATGATGCGCGTAATGCAGATGCACCGGCCTGATGTGGCCGCAGGAGAGTTGACCCAATGCCCAAGCTGAAACCCGCCCTAGTTCTGATCGCGACGAGCGCCATGCTGGCTGGCTGTGGCGGCAGCGGCATTTTCAACCGCGACCGGCCTGATGAATTTGCCGTGCAGCGGCAGGCTCCGCTAGTGGTTCCGCCAGATTTCAACCTGGTTCCGCCTTCACCCGGCGCACCGCGCCCAGCAGAAGGCACTGCATCGGAACAGGCGCTGGATGCGCTATTCGGTGGCCCTGCCCCGCGTTCCTCTGTTGAAACCAGCGCGCTGGACCGTGCCGGCAGCGCGGCCCCCGGCATCCGTTCGACCGTGGGCGATCCTGCAACCAATACGGTGGCCAAGGGCCGCGCCACGCGGGACATCATTGCCGCACCCGAAGGTGACGGGCAGTTCGCGCAGGCAGTTATTCCGGGTTAAACCGGGAATAACTTGTTTTGATTTCCGCACGCCTTCCTGCGTGCGATTTCCTCGCTCACATGACATGAAGGTCGTATCGCTGCGGGCGCGCAGTCGCGCTTGCGGGCCTGCGGCCCGGTAACTTCGCCAGATGGTGTCACTGGTTCGGTCCGCGACCAGCGGACCGCAACGCCGACCGGCCGGCCGCAGGTGCCCTGATGAGCGAAGCGAAGAAGGAATAGCGCCGAGGACGAACCCGCGGAGGCGGGTTCGCAAATCAAGAAAAATCAAAGGCGCACGAGAGCGTAGAACTTCTCGAACCCCAAAACCCTCAATCTTCCTTACTCACCAGCAATTTATCGATCCGGCGGCGGTCCATATCGACCACTTCGAAGCGCCAGCCCTGATCGGTGAAATGCTCCCCTTCGACAGGCAGTTTTTTCAGCACGGACAGGACATAGCCTGCGGCCGTGCCGAATTCACGGCTGTCATCATATTCGATGCCCAGCCGGTCAGCCAGCGCATCGGCTGACAAAGCGCCGGATACCAGAAGCGATCCATCGGCGCGTTCGACCAGCAATGGCCCATCGCCTTCATCCTGATCGCTGACGAATTCACCCGCCATGGCGGTGAGCAGATCGACCGGAGTTATCACACCGTCCAGATGGCCATATTCATCATGCACCATGGCCATGGCGATTTCGGATTGCTGCAACACGCGCAATGCATCCATGGCATCCAGCTGATCGGGCACAACTTCTGCCTTGCGCATCAGGCGCTTCAGATTGACGCGTTTGCCTGCAACCATCAGCGCCAGTACTTCACGCACCTTGACCACGCCCAGAATGGTGTCGGGAGAACCATCCGCAACGGGCAGTAGCGAATGCGGACTGCCTTCAATCGTGGCGCGAATTTCCTCTTCATCCGCCTTGATATCGATCCAGTCGAGTTCGGTCCGCGGCGTCATCAATTCGCGCACTGGCCGTTCGGTCAACCGCACCACACCAGCCAGTATCTGATGCTGTTCCGCCTCGATCACACCGGACCGGGTGGCATCGGCAAAGATCATATGCAGTTCTTCTGCCGTAACGTTGGATTGTCCGCCATGGCGGATGCCAAGGGCGCGAATCAGCAGGGCAGATGATTTGTCGAGCATCCACACCAATGGCGCGGCAATCCGCGCCAGCCAGGCCATGGGTCGTGACATGACCACGGCGATGGGCACTGCTGTACGAAGCGCCAACTGTTTGGGAACAAGTTCCCCCACCACCAGGCTGAAATAGGTGGTGAGCGCAATTACGGTGGCAAATCCCGCATCATCAGCCCATTTCGCAGGCACGCCCATAGCGGCCAAACGTTCACCCACAGGGCCGCCCAGGCTTGCGCCTGAGTATGCACCTGCGATGATACCCACCAGCGTAATCCCGATCTGCACGGTCGACAGGAATTTGCCAGGGTCAGCCGCCAGTTGCAGCGCAACGCGCGCACCCACGCTACCCTTGTCACGCGCCGAACGTAAGCGTGCGGGCTTGGCCGAAACAATCGCCAGTTCGGACATGGCGAAAACGCCATTGAGCAGGATCAGCCCGGCAATGAGGAGCAAATCTGTCCAGGGAAACGGTGTCACACTCTGTCGCTAGCACAATTATGAGGGACTGCCAGCTTTCAAACGCAGGAATCTGCGTCAGGCTACATTAACCGATCAGCTATGATGACTGTTATGCGGGATGAGTTGCCACGAGGGGTCATGAAGTTCATACCTCAAGCGTCTAAGTTATTACTCTGTAACTACGTAATATTTTGTCGTGAATAGGCCTATCTGACGTAAAAATTCACGTTCATACAAATTGAGTCGGACAGCCATGCTGTCAAGTTTGCGAGAATAGAGGAGAAATTCCATGAAGACTTCACGTATTATATTATCCGGCGTGGCCACCATTGCACTGCTTGGCACAACCGCCTGTGTGACAGACCCCAATACGGGCGAGAAAAAAGTTTCGCGCACCGCCATTGGCGGTGTCGGTGGCGCCGTACTCGGCGGGTTGCTGGGTGGCGCGATTGGCGGCAAGACGGGCCGCATCATCGGGGCCGTGGGTGGCGCAGCAGCAGGCGGTTATGTTGGCTACAAGATGGATCAGCAGATCAAGGAAATCAAAGAGCAGACCGCAGGATCAGGCGTTGATGTAACCGAAACGGATGGTGGTGATGCCTTTCTGGTCAATTTGCCCGATGTCACCTTTGCCACAGGCAGTGCATCGATCAGCCCCAGCTTCCAGGACGCCCTGGATTCGGTTGCGGCAAGTCTGGTGAAATATCCCAACAGCATCGTCGATGTGTATGGTCATACCGATACTGTTGGCTCTGCATCCTTCAACCAGCAATTGTCGGAACGGCGCGCGCAGGCAGTTGCCAATTATTTGATCTCCCGCGGTGTCTCCGCCGCCCGCCTGCGTTGGCAGGGCTTTGGTGAAACACAATTGCGCGTGGCAACGGGCGATAATGTGGCCGAACCCCTGAACCGTCGTGTGGAAATCAAGGTCATGCCGTTTGATGATCAGGATGTGGCTGCCGCACAAGCCGCCCAGAACTGATTTTCAAACCTTTGCCATTTAAAGGGGCTGGTCCGCAATTGGGCCAGCCCTTTTTACAATTCACCCTATCCCTTGGTGCGCGGGGCAATATCGGCTGCACGTTCCGCCAATCTTTCAAGCGCCATCCCATGGATATCAGGTGAACTGACCAGAAGGCCAAAGGCGCGCGGATCACGCTTGTTATAGGCCAAGGGCTGGCCGAATGCGTCACTCGTTTGTGCCCCGGCCTCGCGCGCGATCAGGGCGGCTGCACCGATGTCCCACTCGAACCCCCAACGCAATGTTGCCACCAGATCCGCCTCATCCGCTGCCACCATGGCGATTCGCAGGGCAATAGAGTTTGGCTTGTCGACCATGTGCAAATCGACATCATGATCTGACAAAGAATCGGTGGGCACCCGTGACCCTGGAAACTGCTTGCGGGCCGAAGCCGCCAGCCTTGATCCATTGCGGCTGGCACCCTGTCCGGCAATCGCGATCCATTCTTCATTGCGGGCAGGGGCGGCCAACATGCCGATCAGGGGCCTTCCTGCGCTGATCAACGCCACCGACACTGCCCAGCCGCTGCGGCCACGCAGAAAATCGCGCGTACCATCAATCGGATCCACCAACCAAATCAGATCCTTGCTCAACCGCGCAGGGTCATCTGCGGTTTCTTCTGAAAGCCACCCTGCGGCTGGCAGCAACCGGCCCAATTCACGCTTCAAGAATGCGTCCACTGCCAGATCCGCCGTACATACAGGTGATCCGGGCTCTTTCTCCCAACTTTCAACCTCATGCCCGGCGCCGGGCCACAAATCATGCGCAATGCGGCCTGCTTCACGCACGATTTGTTCAAGGCGAAGGCTGTCGATCATGGATTAGAATCCAACTGCCCCTGAAAGTCGTACTTTTCAAGGCGGCCAATCCATGCTTAGGGCACGGCGAGTCATATCCCCAGGCATAGAAAAGGACGCCCCTCTCCATGAACCTTCACGAATATCAGGCGAAAGAACTCCTCGCAAAATACGGCATCGGCATCCCGGCTGGCCATGCGGCGCTGACCGTTGAAGAGGCTGTTGCAGGTGCAAAGCAGCTGCCCGGGCCGCTTTATGTGGTCAAGGCACAGATCCATGCCGGTGGGCGGGGCAAGGGCAAGTTCAAGGAACTGCCGGCTGATGCGAAGGGCGGCGTACGTCTGGCCAAATCGATCGAAGAAGTCGAAGCCAACGCCAAGGAAATGCTGGGCAATACGCTGGTCACAGTGCAGACCGGTGAAGCCGGCAAGCAGGTCAACCGCCTGTATGTGACCGATGGTGTGGACATCGCCAAGGAATATTACCTTTCCATGCTGGTGGACCGTGCATCGGGCCGCGTTGCCATGATCGTATCCACCGAAGGCGGCATGGATATTGAAGAGGTTGCGCATTCAACCCCTGAAAAGATCACCACGATCACCATCGATCCAGCACAAGGCTTCATGCCGCATCATGGCCGCGCCGTTGCCTTTGCCCTGAAGTTGAGCGGTGATCTCAACAAGCAGGCGCAGAAGCTGTCCCAGCAGCTCTACACCGCTTTCATGGATCTCGATTGCGAAATGCTGGAAATCAATCCGCTGGTTGAAACCAAGGATGGCAATCTGCTGGTGCTCGACACCAAGATGAGCACGGATGGCAATGCCTTGTTCCGCCACAAGGATGTGGAAGCCCTGCGTGACGAAACCGAGGAAGATCCGGCCGAAGTAGAAGCCAGCAAATATGACCTTGCCTATATCAAGCTGGACGGAAACATTGGTTGCATGGTCAATGGTGCAGGTCTGGCCATGGCCACGATGGACATCATCAAGCTGAACGGCGCATTCCCGGCCAACTTCCTGGATGTGGGCGGCGGCGCGACCAAGGAAAAGGTCACCGAAGCGTTCAAGATCATCCTGTCGGACCCGGCAGTGGAAGGCATTCTGGTCAATATCTTTGGCGGCATCATGCGTTGTGACACGATTGCAGAAGGCATTGTCGCAGCGGCCAAGGAAGTGAACCTGTCGGTTCCGCTGGTGGTGCGCCTCGAAGGCACCAATGTGGATCAGGGCAAGGAAATCCTGGCCAATTCGGGCCTGCCCATCGTCCCGGCCGATGATCTGGGCGATGCCGCCCGCAAGATCGTGGGCGAGGTCAAGAAAGCGGCCTGATCCGGCTCACGAAACAAAACAGGCCCCGCTGGTGCAAACTGGCGGGGCCTTTGCTTTGTGGATAATCGGGTAAAGAATGATACAATTTGCCGCTGTCTATCGTGATAGTGTGGCGCTTTACTACTCGACCTAGTGCACAGTGGCGGCAAGGGACCTGACCGGAATTTTTGAAGTCTTGGGACCCGCACTGCTGATTGACGTTTACGTAAACGCACAGTATCGCGCGCCGAAAATTACAGAGGAAGGAACTCCTTATGAAGATCCTCGTCCCCGTGAAGCGGGTGATTGATTATAATGTGAAGCCTCGTGTGAAGGCGGATGGTTCTGGTGTTGATCTTGCGAATGTGAAGATGAGCATGAACCCGTTTGACGAAATTGCAGTGGAAGAAGCGATCCGTTTGAAGGAAGCTGGCAAGGCGGAAGAGATCATTGCGGTTTCGGTTGGCCCGGCCAAGGCGCAGGAAACGCTTCGTACCGCGCTTGCCATGGGTGCGGATCGCGCCATCCTGGTCCAGGTGGATGATGGCGTAGAGGTTGAACCGCTGGCAGTTGCCAAGATCCTGAAAGCCATTGCAGAGGCAGAAGCCCCCGGCCTGGTGGTTCTGGGCAAGCAGGCGATTGATGATGACAGCAACCAGACCGGCCAGATGCTGGCAGCACTTATGGGCCGCCCGCAGGGTACCTTCGCATCCAAGGTGGAAGTGGATGGCGACAGCGTATCTGTGACGCGCGAAGTCGATGGCGGTCTGGAAACGGTCAAGCTGGCCATGCCGGCGATTGTGACGACCGATCTGCGCCTCAATGAACCGCGCTATGCCTCGCTGCCCAATATCATGAAGGCAAAGCAGAAGCCGCTCGATACCAAATCGCCTGCCGATTACGGCGTCGACATCACCCCGCGTTTGAAGACCACCAATGTCTCTGAACCACCCGTGCGCCAGGCTGGCGTGAAAGTGGCTGATGTGGATGAGCTGGTTGGCAAGCTTAAAGCCTTGGGAGTTGCATGATGAAGACGCTGGTTTGGGTCGAACACGACAATAGCTCGCTCAAGGATGCGACACTTTCGGTTGTGACCGCCGCATCACAGCTGGGTGAGGTTCACCTGCTGGTGGCAGGTTCGGGTTGTGCGGGCGTGGCGGATGCCGCTGCCAAGATTGCTGGCGTGGGCAAGGTCCACCTGGCCGATGATGCGGCATACGAACATGCGCTGGCAGAAAATGTCGCCCCGCTGATCGCCGATCTTATGGGCCATCACGATGCGGTGCTGTTCCCGGCCACCACCACGGGCAAGAATATTGCCCCTCGTGTTGCCGCTCTGCTCGATGTGATGCAGATCTCTGACATCCTGTCGGTTGAGAGCGCCAACACCTTCACCCGCCCGATCTATGCGGGCAATGCGATTGCGACGGTGGAATCCTCCGATGCCAAGCTGGTGATCACCGTGCGCGGCACCGCCTTTGACAAGGCAGCAACCGAAGGCGGGTCGGGCGAAGTTGAGGCCGTATCCGGCCCTGCAGATGCCGGTCTTTCCAGCTTTGTTGGCGCGGAACTGGCCAAGAGCGAACGCCCTGAACTGACATCGGCCAAGATCATCGTGTCGGGTGGGCGCGCCTTGAAGGATAGCGAAACCTTCGAAGCCACTATCATCCCGCTGGCTGACAAGCTGGGCGCGGGCGTCGGCGCATCGCGCGCAGCGGTTGATGCAGGTTATGTCCCCAATGATTACCAGGTGGGGCAGACCGGCAAGATCGTGGCACCGGAAGTCTATATCGCCATCGGTATCAGCGGCGCGATCCAGCACCTGGCCGGGATGAAGGATAGCAAGACCATCATCGCCATCAACAAGGATGAGGATGCACCCATCTTCCAGGTGGCCGACATCGGCCTCGTCGCGGACCTCTACAAAGCTGTGCCAGAACTCACTCAGAAACTGTGAACTGAGCCATCATAGCATAAGAGACATAGGGCCGGAGCAATCCGGCCCTTTTCTTTTGTCACGCAACCACTGGACCAGCAGCCAGCGCCTTCGTGCAATTGCGCCATGTACGACGCACAATCTGGCGGCGCTGTTCGCGTTGACGCGTGGTAAGGCGATCCTGACCAGCTTCGCCAAACAACGTGTCATGGATAATTGCGCGTTCACCTTGTGGGGACCCAAGTCGTTCCATCAACCCGTTGATCAACCGCCTTGTCAGCAAATCGCTGGCACAACTTTCTACTGCAGGCAGGGCGTCTTCATCCTCAAACTGAACCATCCCCCCTTCGCCACCCGAACTGACAAGCCCTTCAAGAGACACCGTGCGAATGCCCGCTGTGCGCGCGCTGCGCCGTTGATCCAGACGCATACGGTGGCGCAGGCCCTGCAATTCACCGCGCAATTGCCATGTGACATGGGTGCTGAATCCTGCTTGCACCGGATCATAACTTTCCAGTGCGCAAAACACCCCAATTGCGCAGGCTTGCTGTGCATCCTCAGCCAAATCTCCCAGGCCATAGATGTAGATCAAATGACGAATGCGGGGTTGCAGCAATTCCAACAATAACTCGAAATGGCGATTGTATCTGATCCGATCAGGCCCTGTTTCGTCACCTGCGCAATTCCGCAGAATTTCCGCCTGGATTTCCAGCTGCTGTACCAATGCAGGCATCACCCTATACCCCGCCAATAGCTCCGATCCGGGATAGGGCCGTAAGGTTAGTTGCTGGCTGATGCCTCCTTAGGTGGAAATACTTGCCCATGTGGTCGCAAAGCCTGAGGGTCATCCACCGAGCGCGTCTGTTGATGAAAATCGTTCAGACGCCGCGCGCTGGCAATTGCCGCCTTGTGGTCGGCGGAAATCAGAGCCGATGCACAAAGGGTGCATTCTCGCTGCGCAGCATGGGTGCGATAGCGGGCCACCACTTTGGCCAACAATTGAAACAGATGGTAGCGTTGCTCAACCATACCATTTTCCTGCTCTGATGCCTTGAGTAGAGCGAAATACAATTCACGGGTCGGATCAGCATCAGACTTTCTGCGCGACGCCTCAGTGCCGGACAGCACAAATGCGCCAGAACCGAGTTCAAGCCGGCAGGGGTCCAATGCCGTTACCAATGCGCCATTGACGATCAGTTGAGAACCAGCATCGAGCACGAGCTTGCGCGGCTTGTGGGGTGATGTGTGCGATTTCATACATGGAATATAGACAGCTGCGCCGCAAAACGGGCGCACCACTGAAAATACATATCAAAGCATGTGGTCAATAAAATGGAGCGTCAGCCCCACTAACCCGCCAACCAGAGTGCCATTGATACGGATGAATTGCAGATCACGACCCACCGCACTTTCAATCCGCCCGGTGATTGTGACCGCGTCCCAGCGCTTTACGGTTTCGGATACCAGCTGGACAATCTGCCCGCCATAACGCGTAGCAACACCCACAGCCGTACGGCGGGCAAATCGATTGACCTGGGTCTGCAGCCGGTGGTCATCCTGCAAGGCGCGGCCCATTTCGGCCAATGCCTTGCGCATTTCCTCTCCCAGTGCACTATCGGGATCGCGCGCCCTGCGGATAAGCGATTGCCGAATGCGTTCCCACACGCCCATCCACCATTCGGTAACGGCAGGGTTTTCGATGAGGTCGCGCTTCATCGCTTCCACCTTGCCCCGTGTTGCCGGATCATTCTGCAAATCGTGGGCAAGTGTAGATAGGCCTTCCTCAACCTTCGCCCGCAGGGGGTGATCGGGGTCAACCAACACCTCTGCCAAAAGACGATACAATCCATCCAGTACAGAGGCTGAAATCCGCTCGTCCAGTCCGGTCCATCGTAACACGGCATTGGCGCGCGTATGAATGATCTCGCGCACCGCCTCCTCATTATCTTCCAGCGTCAGCCCGGCCCAACGAATGAACCCGTCCATCAGTGGCAGATGGCGGTCATCGGCCATCGCGGTTTCGAGCATTCGGCCGAGCAAGGGCGAAATTTCAATCTTGGCTGCCTGCGCTGCCAGCCCGGCACGCACCTGTTTGCCCAACCGGTCCGGGTCAAGCGATTCGAGCACTTCGGCCAACAGTTCCGCTGCGGCGCCAGTGATGCGTGAACGATTATCGCCACTTTCCCCGGCCTGCGGTGGCTGAACCAGGAAATCACCCAATGCGCGGGCTATGTTCATCCCGCTCATCCGCCGCGCCACCACGGCAGGGGTCAGGAAATTGTCCCGCAGGAATTGCGCCATTGTATCGGCGATACGGTCCTTGTTCTCAGGAATGATGGCTGTATGCGGGATGGGAAGCCCCAAGGGACGCCGGAACAGGGCCGTAACCGCAAACCAATCTGCCAGCCCGCCCACCATGGCTGCTTCGGCAAAAGCGTTAAGATAGCCCCAGGCCGGATGCTGATCCAGAAACAGGCGCGAATAAAAGAACAGGGCAGCCATCGCCGCCAGCAGGCCAGTCGCGGTCCAGCGCATACGCCGCGCACGGTCATCTGTCAGTGGCGCACCGGCAATCTCGATCACTGCCTGTTTCTGGTCATCCGCCACAATCAGCTGCCTGTCACTCGGCAGGGACTGACCCTGTTCTGTGCCCATGTTCGTCGCCAGGGCGATAGGTCAGGAAACGGTTGCGCATCCATGGCCCCAAACGCCTTTCGATCCCATCCGCCAGGCTGAAACCAGCCGGCACGATCAGCAATGTCAGCATAGTGGACAGAATCAACCCACCAATGACCACCGTGCCCATAGGGGCACGCCATGCGCCATCGCCCGACAGCGAGATTGCCGTGGGCACCATGCCAGCCGTCATGGCGACAGTGGTCATGACGATGGGCTGTGCACGTTTGTGCCCCGCTTCCATGATGGCATCCAGCTTGCGAGTTCCAGTCTCCATTTCCTCAATCGCGAAGTCTATCAAAAGGATCGAGTTTTTGGAAACGATCCCTAACAGCAACAGCGTGCCGATCAGTACTGGCATGGACAAGGGCTGACCCACCAGCCAGACCAGAAAGATACCACCCAGCGGCGCCAGGGCGAGCGATGTCATATTCACCAATGGTGACATGAAGCGTTTGTAGAGCAGAACCAGCACAGCAAAGACCAGCAAAATGCCGGAGGCCAACGCGACAGAGAAATTTGACGCGAGTTCATTCTGCAATTCATCCGCGCCCACTGCATCGCGGATAACACCCTGTGGCAGGCTGGCGAGTGCGGGGAGGCGATTGATTTCTTCCATGGCATTACCGCGCAGCACATTTTGCGCCAGATCCGCACCGATCAGCACACGGCGGTTCTGGTTGTAACGCTGGATCGTGGTCGGCCCAGAACCAAAGCTGATATCCGCCACACGGCTGAGTGGTACAGAGCCGCCTCCTGCAATCGGCACCGGCAGATTTTCAATCGTGCTGAGATCGCGCCGCGAGTTCATTGGTAGCTTTACCGAAATCGGGATCTGGCGGTCGGAAAGCGAGAATTTGGCCGAATTCTGTTCGATTTCGCCAATGGTTGCGATACGGATCGCCTGGCTTAGTGCTGCGGTGCTGACCCCCAGTTCCGCAGCCAGATCGGGGCGTGGACGCACGATAATTTCCGGACGGCTGAGATCGGCCGTAATGCGTGGGGCAACAATGGATTTGAGCCCCTTCATCTGTTCCACCAATTCGCCTGCTGTCTGGTTCAGCAAAACCGGATTGGAACCGGCCAGCATGATCGAAATATCGCGCCCACTGCCCCCACCGCCAGGCTGGTTGTCATCCTGAAAGCGGACACGGGCATCGGCAACACGAGCGAAAACCGGTGCCAGATCCCGCTTGAACTGGGCCGAAGTCCGGTCACGTTCGTCCTTCAGCGTCACCCAAACGGTCGCGTTGCCGCCTTGTCGTGCGACACGCAGTGCACGCAATACATCAGACTGTTCACTGATCAGCTGGGTTACTTCATCAGCCTTGACTTGCGCCTGTTCCAATGTGGTGCCCGGCACCATTTCAATTTCAACCCGCAAACTGTTGTCATTGATATCTGGATTGAACTGGAATGGTGTGTTCATGAACAGCAGAATGGTGAGGAGGAAGGCAAAATAGCCGATCCCCAGCATCCACACACGATGATCGAAGAAACGTGCTTCCAGCCAGTCCCAGCTTTGGCGCAAATGTCGGCCGAACAGGCCGGTGGCGAAGCGAAACAGCCGCAAAAGACCAACCGCCGACAACACACCAAGGCCAGTGGAAAAGACCAGCTGTACCATCAACAATATACGGCTGATCAGGAAACCGAAACCTTCAGCTGGACTCAAGCCGATTGCGGATGTGAGCATGGCAGGCAGATCAAGCATGGCGAGACCGTTAAAGGCGGTGAACACCACGGCGCCCGGTATGATTATCAGCAGCAGGATAACCAGCGCGAATGACAAACCATACCAGAATCTGTGGCGCGGGCCGGGCAAACCCTCACGGCGGGCAGTCAGCTTGCCCCGTTCCAGCGACCAGCGCAGGATACCCATATACTTGTCCATCCACTTGCCGCCGCCATGATCGGCATGGCCCTTCGCCTCAAGGAAATAGGCCGCCATCATCGGCGTGATCATGCGGGCCACCGCCAGGCTCATCAGCACCGCGATCACCACGGTCAGGCCGAAATTCTTGAAGAACTGGCCAGTGACACCGGGCATCAGGCCCACTGGCAGGAACACAGCCACGATGCAGAAACTGGTGGCCACCACAGCCAAGCCAATTTCATCCGCTGCATCGATCGACGCCTGATAGGCGGATTTGCCCATGCGCATGTGGCGCACGATATTTTCAATCTCCACAATCGCATCGTCCACAAGCACGCCAGCGACCAGCCCCAGCGCCAGCAAGGACAATGAATTGAGGTTGAAGCCAAGCAGATCCATGAACCAGAAGGTCGGAATGGCCGAAAGCGGGATGGCGATGGCTGATATAACCGTGGCGCGCCAATCGCGCAGGAAGAAGAACACCACCACGACCGCCAGAATAGCCCCTTCGATCATCGAAGCGATGGAGCTGGCATATTGGCTTTTTGTGTATTTGACCGTGTCGAATAGCGGGATGAAGCGGATACCGGGGTTTTCGGCCTGTATCCGATCGATAATGACATTCGCTTGTTCATATACGGTAACGTCAGATGCGCCCTTCGCACGGGAGATGGCGAAATTGACCACCTGTTTCCCGCGCAATTTGGCAATCGTAGTCTGCTCGCTATAGCCATCGCGCACTTGCGCCACATCAGCCAGCTTGACCGTACGCCCGCCGCCCAGCTGGATCTGCCGCTGCGACAATTCATAGGCATTGGCATCATTGCCCAGCACGCGCACAGCCTGCCGGGTGCCACCCACTTCGACCACGCCGCCGCCTGCATCCAGATTGTCCTGCCGCAGCACGATATTGATCTGGCCCGCGGTAACGCCCAAGGCCTGCATCTTGACCGGATCCAGCAGCACTTCAATCTCGCGGTCGACACCGCCAAATCGGTTCACTTCGGCCAGACCTTCAACGGCCAGCAATTGCTTTGCCACCGTGTCATCGATGAACCAGCTGAGCTGTTCGACAGTCATGTCATCGGCATCAACCGCATAAATGCCCAGAAAGCCGCCCGCGATATCAACCTTGCTGATGCGTGGCTCCAGAATCCCGTCAGGCAGGCTGCCGCGCACCGTATCAACGGCATTCTTCACCTCTGCCACCACATCATTGGGATCCATGCCGATTTCAAATTCGACAAAGGTGTTGGAATTCCCTTCGCGCGCAGTGGAGCTGATATTACGCACGCCATTGAGTGAGCGCACGGCGCTCTCAACCCGCTGGGTGATCTGGTTTTCAATTTCCGTCGGCGCGGCACCTGGTTGCGAAATGCTGATGTTGACCGCCGGAAAATCAATATCCGGGTTGTTGACCACATCCATGCGCCAGAAGCTCATCACCCCTGCCAGCAGCAGGGCCATGAACATCACCAGCGGAATAACCGGATTGCGGATCGACCAGGCAGAGATATTGCGGAAATTCATCGGATCACTTCCGCTTTTCGTCCTGTAATTTGGGGTTCACACTCTCCCCCTCTGTCAGGAAGCCACCGGCACGAAGAACCACACGTTCGCTGCCATCCAATCCTTCAACAATGGCAATACCCTGGCCGTTATTCAGGCCCGTCTTGACCGTACGGCGCTGCGCCTTGTCATCCTTGTCGATGATATAGACATAAGACCCATTGTCATCAGACATGACAGAGCTTTCCGGCAGCAAGGGCGCCACCAGCCTGCCTGAATTGATCGTGGCGGCAGCAAAACCGCCCGGGCGCAATTCCGGCTGATAAGCCAAGGCAACGCGTACTGTGCCCTGCCGGTCTTGCGGATCAATCACGGGGGAGATTTGCCATACCTGACCGGTAAATACCTTTTCTGACCCAACCGGAGTAATCTGGGCGCTGACCCCGATACTAAGGCCCGCCAATTGTGCCTCACCAACCCTGGCAAGCACTTCCATCTCACCGCCCTTGGCAATGCGGAAAAGCGGTGCGCCACCCGCACTAACAGTCTGTCCAGGTTCAACATTACGTTCCAGCAACAGGCCTGATGCCGGGGCAATGATATTCAGCCGGGCATTGCGCGCCAATAATTCGCTGTGCTGCGCCTGCGCCACGGAAAGCCGGGCGTTGGCCGCATCACGCGTAGCGGTCAGCCGATCGACATCGGCCTTGGACACAAAGCCACGTTCCACCAGTTGCAATGCGCGATCGAGGTTGGCCTGCGCCAGCTTTGCATCAGCGCGAGCCACATCAATTTGCGCAGCGGCACTGCGCGCCTGTTGCGATTGCACCGAGCGATCGATAACCGCCAGGACCTGGCCCTGCCGCACCCATGCACCCGCATCAACCGGAACCGAAACCACGCGGCCACCTTCACCCACGACACCTACGGGCATTTCACGACGCGCCGCAATGGTGCCGGTGGCACTGATCGTGCCTTCTATCGTGGCCTTGCCAGGCTTGATCACCGTAACTGCGGGCAATTGCGAACTGCCTGCCCCCGCTTCTGCTGGCAAAGCATCGCCGCGATGCAACAGGAAATAGGTCAACGCCAGAATTACGGCGAGAATAATACCGCCAATGATCACCACGCGCCGACGCGCGAAGAAGCCTTCCCGATCGAATGAATCGAAATCCGCGTCGGCCTGGTCCGCGCTGTCAGCAGAAATTGGAGTCTCTTGATTCATGGCCATCCCTTTGACGCGGTGTATTACAGACATAACTCACCGTTCGCAATCCTCATTAATCTGACCTTGAATCAGGTGCAATGCACGCTTCGACTAGTGACATTCCTGTACGACGAGGGGCTTGGGCCTATATACAGGAAGGAAGCCACAGAAAAAAGGCGGGCCCATACTGGCAGGCCCGCCTCAATTATGAAATTTTGTAAAGTGTGGCGTTTACCGCACGCGCCCGCGCTGGATCAGATTGACGATACCCAACAGGACAACTGCACCCACTACGGCAATAATCAGGCCGGTAAGGGAAAATTCCTGCACACTGCCGCCTACACCAAGCAGCGGGCGCGCAATCAGATTACCCACGACCGAGCCAACGCAGCCAACAACGATATTCCAGAAAATGCCCATCGAAGCATCGCGGTTCATCACCAGGCTGGCCAACCAACCCGCAATGCCGCCAACGATCAAAGCTATAATCCAACCCATATCTCTACTCCTCCTGCGTCATCATACATTCAGCCATTCTAGGGATGTGGGCCTCTCCTGTTCCCACAATTACCCCAAGACTGCGCAAAGGAATAAAGCAAACGGCGCGGAAGAGCGAATCTCTCTTCCGCGCCGCGTGGAAAACTTTATGGCAGGATCAATATTTTAGCTGGCGTTCGTATAGATCGCGATAGTGTTGAATACGGGTGACGCGCAGCCCCTGCATGCCTGAACGATCAACCGCGCGCTGCCAGGATGCAAATTCTTCCAGCGTCAGGCCATAACGATCCAACACCTCGTCAATGGTCAGCAGGCCACCATTCACAGCGGCTACGACCTCTGCCTTGCGGCGGACAACCCAGCGTTTTGTGCTCGGCGACGGCAAATCGTCGATCGTCAGCGGCTCCCCCAAGGGGCCGATCACCTGTGCCGGTCGGATATCCTGGTTTTCAATCATCTATTACTCTCGGTCACCTGTTGACGTTTCACCACCATCATATGCTTCAATGCACGGATCAGATTTTCCATCGCTTAAAGCAGTTTGGTTAACGTCCGGTTTGCTCTGTTCGATTGAGGCAAAATACCCTGAGGCCGCATCACCAAAGCTGCCCACGCTATAATGCGAATCCTGCCGCAGCAGCTGTCGCAATTCATGGGCCGCGTTGATTCGGGCGGACAATTCTTCCCAGCACATTGCACGCAGCGCCACGCCATTGCCGCGCGGCACACAAATCGGGGAAGAGAGCTTGCCTTCAAACATCATGTGGGTTGCTATAAACCCAATCAGGTCAAGAACCCGTAAAGGTACCGTTTACCCAAACTTAGCAATATCACGGTGTTTTGGGGAAAGCCGTACTTAGCCTTAGGCTGGATTAGAATGCGCACCCCGTGTAAGGCGCGGCCCCATGTCCGACATACCTACTTTCCATCCCGCCATCGCGCCTGCGGCCCTGTTCGATCTGCCCAAACCGGCGGACGAGTGCCGTATTGTGGTTGCCATGTCAGGCGGGGTCGATTCCTCGGTCGTTGCCGCTTTGGCAGCCGCCAGCGGGGCAGAAGTGATCGGTATTACCCTGCAGCTTTACGATTATGGCGCAGCGACGGGGCGCAAGGGTGCCTGCTGCGCAGGCGATGATATTGCTGATGCGCGCGCAGTCGCCAACCGGCTGGGCATTGCCCATTATGTGCATGACCATGAAAGCAGCTTTGCCGAAGAAGTGGTCGAACAATTTGCCGATGAATACCTGGCAGGGCGCACCCCAGTGCCCTGTATCCGCTGCAACATGGGACCGAAATTCACCGACCTGTTCCAGATGGCAAAGGAATTGGGGGCTGATTGCCTGGCGACCGGGCATTATGTCCAGCGTGTGATGGGGCAGGCGGGGCCTGAACTGCACCGCGCGCTGGACCCGGCCCGTGACCAGTCCTACTTCCTTTATGGCACCACGGAAGCCCAGCTGGAATTCCTGCGCTTCCCATTGGGGGGCCTGCCCAAGGCAGAGGTCCGCCAGCTGGCCGAACAGGCAGGCTTGCGCAATGCGGCCAAGCCGGACAGCCAGGATATCTGCTTTGTCCCTGATGGTGATTATGCCGGGATCGTGACCAAGCTGCGGCCCGAAGGGGCAGCGCCAGGCAATATCGTTCATGCCCAGACGGGCGAAGTTCTGGGCCGGCACAAGGGCATTATCCATTATACCGTGGGCCAGCGCCGGGGGCTGGAAATTGGTGGTCAGCCCGAACCGCTCTATGTCGTGGGGCTGGATGCCAATGCGGGCGAAGTGCGCGTGGGGCCAAAGCCAATGCTGGCAGTTTCCTCCGCGCATCTGGTAGAAACCAATCGCATTGGCCCGCTGCCTGATCTGCCATTGACGGCCAAGGTCCGCAGCCTGGCCAAGCCTGTTCCCATAATGCTGGATGGTCCGCTGGGCGATGGTGCGGCCACCACGATCCGCTTCGCCGCGCCGGAATATGGTGTCGCACCAGGGCAGGCGGCAGTGATTTACTCGGGCGAACGTGTGGTGGGCGGGGGTTGGATCGCGGGCACCGAATCAGCCGTTTGATCGTGCGTTACTTGTCCCAGCTTTCCAGTACACAGCCATAGCCGGGGCGATATTGCGCTGTATCGGATGACAGCAGCGGAAAGCGTGCAGTCACACTTTTTGCTTCCTCATCATCCACAAGCGTTACCAGTTCCGTGCCTGCAAGCTTGTCTGTCGCGCAACTCTTCATATCACGCCCGGCCACAAAGCGGCACGAACAAACCACCCGCGCTGAATAGGATGTAGCAGCATGGGCAAAGCCAAATGCCGGGGCGCGATAGGCCCATGCGACCCCTGCCACCAAGACAAGCACAATCAGAGCCAGCCATTTGCCTCGGCGGGAACGCGGGCCTGTGGTTTTCCGTGTGCGGGCTTTAGCCATTGCCAATCTCAAATCCTTGGGCGAGTGAGGCGCCATGAAAAAACGGTCGCTGCCCTCTATCCTTCCCTTCGCGCTGCTACCAGCCCTTGCCGCATGTGGTGATACATCAGATCTGGTAGAGGAGCCTGTGAGTGATGAGGCGCTGGCCGCCATCACAGCAAACGCGGGTGCACCAACGAAGGATCTGGCGCGTGAGGTGGACGATCTGTTCACTGCCACAGACCTGGGCGAAACGCGCGCCATCGTTGTGATGGCCAACGGCAAGATTGCGGCAGAACGATATGGCGAAGGCTTTGGGCCTGAGACGCGTTTTGTCAGCTGGTCCATGGCCAAAACAGTCACTGCAGTGATGATCGGCATGCTGGTGGCAGATGGCAGACTGCGGTTGGACGAACCCGCGCCCGTGCCGCTGTGGCAACGGCCGGGCGATCCGCGGGGTGAGATTACGTTGCGCCAACTGCTGCAGATGCGATCCGGCCTACGCCATACCGAATCGGGCGATCCCCCTTATGAATCATCAGAAGTGCGCATGCTGTTCCTTGATGGGCGCGATGACATGGCGCGCTGGGCAGAGGAACAACCGCTGGAGGCAGAGCCTGGATCACAGTTTGAATATTCTTCAGCCACCAGCGTGATCCTGGCTGATATTGCCGCACGCGTACTGACCGACAGCAATGATGCCGACACGCGGCGCAAGGCGGTGGCAGATTATCTTAATGCGCGGCTGTTCGGGCCATTGGGTATGGCATCCATGGTGCCGGAGTTCGACGCATCGGGCACGCTGATCGGGGGCAGCCTGATCCATGGTACGGCGCGCGACTGGGCGAAATTGGGTGAATTTCTGCGGCGTAGGGGGCGTGCGCCAGATGGCGCACAATTGCTGCCCACCAGCTGGGCGGACAAGATGGTGAGCCCCAGCCCGCGCTCACCCCAATATGGCTTGCAGACCTGGCTCAACCGTGAATTTCGTACCAAGGATTCTGCCGAAACGCATCCTTTGTTCCCTGACCGTGCACCAGCCAGCACCTTTTCGCTGATCGGCCATATGGGGCAATATGTTATCGTATCGCCCAGCCAGCGCGTTACACTGGTCCGTCTGGGCCATTCGACCAGTGAAGAACGCGAGGCATTGAAACCGCAAATGGCCGATGTGCTGGAACTTTACCCACAAAGGTAAGATGGCAGCGGGAAAGGCCTGAACTCAGCCTGTTCGATCAGTCAGCAATTCTTCTGCTGCCACACCTTCTTCATCCACCAGTCCTTCAGGATCAGGGTGGATCAGCACCTCCACACCAGGAAATTCGCGCGCCAGCCGTGCTTCCACCTCATCCATCAGGTCATGCGCTTCAACCACGGTCAGCTTGGGATCGACGGCCATGTGGAATTGCACAAAATCATCCGCCCCACTGGTCCGCGTGCGCAGATCATGCACCCCGCGAATATCAGGGTGGCGAGCAATCACTTCCAGAAAGGCATCACGCCGATCTTCTGGCCATTCACGGTCCATCAAATGATCGATTGCTTCGCCTGCAGCACGCCAGGCGCCCCACAGCAGCCACATGGCTATGCCCAGGCCGAACAGCGGATCTGCCTGCGAAAAGCCCAGATATTGGTCAAGCACCAGGGCCGCGATTACAGCCAGATTCAGGAACAGGTCTGACTGGTAATGCAGGCTGTCGGTCTGGATGGCGATGGAATTGGCCCGTGCCAGCACATATTTCTGCCAGCTTACCAGGGCGAGAGTGGCAATGATGGCGATCACCGACACCGCAATGCCCTCTTCCGCTGCGGCCGTCTCTGCCCCGCTCATCAATTGGTCAATGGCGCGAAAGGCAATGCCCGATGCCGACAATGTGATCAGCAGCACCTGAAACATGGCCGCCAGGGCTTCTGCCTTGCCATGCCCAAAACGGTGATCTTCATCGGCAGGCTGGGCGGCCACCCACACCCCGATCAGCGTGGCGATGCTGGCCGCCATATCCAGCGCCGAATCCGCCAGACTGCCCAGCATGGCGGTGGAACCCGTGCGCCAAGCCGCCCAGGTTTTGAGCGTAACCAGAAACACCGCCGTCACAATGGAGGCGATCGCGGCGCTGCGCTTCAATCTCGTGCTGTTGGCGTGCTGCGTTGCATTCATGGATAGAGCAACATGTCCTGCCAGCCATCGGCCGTGCGGTTGAACTGGCGCCGGTCATGCAGGCGATTGGCACGATCCCGCCAGAATTCGATCCGGTTGGGATGCAAGAGAAAGCCTGTCCAATGCGGCGGGCGCGGCACTTCGCCAGCCTGCTTGCACGCATCTTCCAGCTCTTCCACCCGGCGCAGATAGGTGGCGCGATCATCCAGCGGACGCGACTGGTCGCTGGCAGCAGAACCGACCTGGCTGACAAAGGGGCGGGAATGGAAATAGGCATCGGCCATTTCCGGGGGCACTTCGGTCAACGGCCCCTCAATACGGATCTGGCGGCGCAGGCTTTTCCAGTGGAACAGCAATGCCGCCTGCATATTGGACAGGATTTCACCGCCCTTGCGACTTTGGGCATTGGTATAAAACACAAAGCCATCCGGCCCATGCCCCTTTAGCAGCACCATGCGCACAGATGGCGCGCCATCGGGTGTAGCGGTGGCCAGCGCCATGGCATTGGCGTCATTCGGTTCGGCCGCTTTTGCTTCGGCAAACCAGTCTTCAAAAATCTTCATCGGATCGGTCGATGGGATTTCGCTGGTCGCCAGCCGGGCAATCTGTTCTGATGTGGGTCTGGGCATTGCGGGCATTCCTACAGGATGGAACACATGGAACACAGTCCTCTAAGCAAAAAAATCCTGCTTGCCATATGATCTGTCGCAAATGGCAATGAATGGTGTGGTGAAGGTATCTGGCATGGGCATGGCATAATTCCTACGCCTGCCAGCAAAAGTAGGAAAGCCTGCGATCTTGCGCCTTGGCGCTGTAATGCCTAGCTAACACGGCGATGAGCGATCCGTATCAAACCCTTGGCGTTGCGCGCACTGCTTCTGAAAAGGAGATCAAGAGCGCTTATCGCAAGCTGGCCAAAGAACTGCACCCTGACCGCAATAAGGACAAGCCGGACGCTTCCGAGCGTTTCAGCAAGGTCACGCAGGCTTATGATCTGCTGTCGGACAAGGATAAGCGCGCCCAGTATGACCGGGGCGAAATTGATGCCGAAGGCAACCCAGCCAATCCCTTTGCCGGGATGGGCGGTGGATTTGGCGGCGGTGGGCAGCAACGCACCTATCGCCCTGAAGATTTCCAGGGTTTTGGCGGCGGCGGCGGCGATATGGACCTGGGCGATCTGTTTGAAGGCCTGTTTGGCGGCGGCGGTGCACGCCGTTCCACCAGCGGCATGGGTGGCGGATTTGGCAGCCAGCGCCGCCCCCCGCCACCGCCGCAAAAGGGCGCAGACATCAACTATCGCCTGTCGGTATCCTTTATCGATGCGGCCACGCGCAAGGACCAGCGGATCACGTTGGCCGATGGCAAGACGATTGACCTGAAATTGCCCGCAGGTGTCGAAGATGGCACGCAAATGCGGCTGAAGGGTAAGGGCCAGCATGGCCCCGGTGGCGCAGGCGACGGATTGGTTATGGTCGAAGTGGGCGGCCACCCCTTCTACAAACGCGATGGTGACAATATCCGGATGGATCTGCCCATCACGCTGGATGAAGCGTTGAACGGTGCCAAGGTCAAGTGCCCGACAGTTGATGGCCCGGTCATGTTGACCATCAAGCCCGGCACCAATGGCGGCACGGTGATGCGATTGAAGGGCAAGGGGTGGAGCCAGAAATCAGGCGATCGTGGTGATCAGCTGGTAACGCTGGAAATCCAGATGCCGCAGGACACGGCAGAACTGGCCAAACGTCTCGAAGGCTGGCAAGACCCAGATAATCCGCGCGCCAAGCTGGGAGTCTAACCTTGCCTCATTTCGAGCTTCCGGGACCGGAGGAGAGGGAAGTCCATTCGCTTTCTCCGGAAGCACGGCGGCAAGAGGCGCAAACTTTACGCGGGCGGGTTATCCATCACGTCGGCCCGGGCACGCGCGCCTTCCGTATCATCCGGCGCACCATCATCGGCGCGTGGAATGACGGTTTCATACACGCAGGCAATCTGGCCTATCTTACCATTCTGGCGATTTTCCCCTTCTTCATCCTGGGGTCGGCTGTTTTCACCCTGTTGGGCGAACAAGCGGTACGAGAGGATCTGGTCCGAGCCTTTGTCGTCGCCATGCCACCAACCGTGGGAAAGACATTGGGCCCGGTGGCCCGTGACGTGATCGAGGCACGCAGCGGATGGTTGCTATGGATAGGGGCAGCGGTGGGATTGTGGACCGTGTCCAGCCTGATCGAAACGATTCGGGATATTCTTCGCCGCGCCTATGGCACGCATCCCACCCATGCCTTCTGGAAATATCGCCTGTTTTCATTCGGCTTCATCTTGCTGGTTGTGGTGGTGCTGATGCTATCGCTGTTTGCGCAGGTGATGATTGGCACAGCCCAGCAGGTCATCGATTCATCCATGCCGCAATTGTCCGATGCCATGCGTTGGCTGCACCTGTCCGTGATCATTCCGGCGCTGGGGCTGGTCGGTTCGCTTTACATGCTGTTCTTTATCCTGACCCCTGCAAATTACCGTGCCCGGCGTTACCCCAAATGGCCTGGAGCTGTCTTTACCGCACTGTGGTGGATGGGAGTTGCCAGCGCAATGCCGCCTGTCTTGCGGAACTTTTTCACCTATGATCTTACATATGGCAGCCTAGCCGGTATCATGGTCGCGCTATTCTTTTTCTGGCTGGTTGGGTTAGGTTTGGTTATCGGGGCTGAATTGAACGCCGCCCTGGCCATCACGCCAGAGGAAGAAGCGGCGGAAGACGAAGCTGAAGATGGGACCACGCCGGACAGTGGTACGAATTAGGAGGAAACCGCATGGGCGGTATGATGCAGGGTAAACGCGGCCTGATCATGGGCTTGGCCAATGACAAGTCGCTGGCCTGGGGTATTGCCAAGAAATTGCATGAACATGGCGCAGAGCTGGCCTTTTCCTATCAAGGCGATGCACTGAAGAAACGCGTTGAACCGCTGGCCGCGCAACTGGGATCAGACTTTCTGTTCGAATGCGATGTGTCAGACATGGCGGCGCTGGATGCGGCCTTTGATACGCTGAAATCGCGCTGGGACACGCTGGATTTCGTCGTCCATGCCATCGGCTTTTCCGACAAGAATGAATTGCGCGGCAAATATGTTGATACCAGCCTCGACAATTTCCTGATGACCATGAACATTTCCGCTTACTCGCTGGTGGCCGTGACCAAGCGTGCGGTGGAAATGATGCCTCCTCTGCAGGAAGATGGCACAGGTGGCGGTTCAATCCTGACGCTGACCTATTACGGCGCAGAAAAGGTTGTGCCGCATTACAATGTGATGGGTGTGGCCAAGGCTGCACTGGAAACAAGTGTGCAATATCTGGCCAATGATCTGGGCCCATTGGGTATCCGTGTGAATGCAATCAGCGCAGGGCCAATCAAGACGCTGGCTGCCAGCGGCATTGGCGATTTCCGCTATATCCTGAAATGGAACGAACTGAATTCCCCACTGCGTCGCAATGTCACGATAGAAGATGTTGGCGGGTCTGGGCTCTATTTCCTTTCTGACCTGTCGTCAGGCGTGACAGGCGAAACCCACCATGTCGATGCAGGCTATCATGTCGTGGGCATGAAACAGGAAGATGCACCTGACATCGCGCTGTGCTGATGGGGTATTTGAGGTACTGGCATGCGTAAGGCCCTGATCACCGGATCGGCCGGCTTCATCGGCTATCACCTGGCACAATTGCTGCTGGATGAAGGCTTTGCTGTCATCGGTTATGATGGCCTGACCGATTATTACGATATCCGGCTGAAAGAACGGCGGCACCAGATGCTGCTGCAAAACGCACATTTTTCAGCCCATATCGGCATGCTGGAAGATTTCGACACGCTGCACGCACTGGCACTGGCGGAACGGCCCGATGTGATCGTGCACCTCGCAGCGCAGGCAGGCGTGCGATACAGCCTGGAAAACCCACGCGCCTATGTTGATGCCAATCTTGTTGGCACTTTCAACGTGATGGAATGCGCCCGGGAATTGGGCGTAGATCACCTGCTGATGGCATCGACCAGTTCAGTCTATGGCGCGAATACGGACATGCCCTTTTCCGAACAGGACAAGGCAGACACGCCGCTGACGCTGTATGCCGCCACCAAGAAAGCGAATGAGGCGATGGGCCATTCCTATGCCCATTTGTGGAATTTGCCGACCACCATGTTCCGCTTCTTCACCGTCTATGGCCCATGGGGCCGCCCGGACATGGCGCTTTTCAAATTCACGCGCGGTGTACTGGAAGGTACGCCAATCGACATTTACAACCATGGCGAGATGTATCGCGACTTCACCTATGTCAGCGATCTGGTTCGCGGCATCCGCCTGTTGATCGACACGCCTCCTGTTCGGCCCGAAAGCACCACAGATATCAGCCCGAATGACAGCCTGTCCCCCGCAGCACCTTATCGCGTGGTCAATATCGGCAATGGGAACAAGGTGCGGTTGATGGATTTCGTCGAGGCGATTGAGGCGGAATGCGGGCGCGAAGCGGTGAAGAACTTCCTGCCGATGCAGGCGGGTGATGTGCCCGCCACCTGGGCTGATGCGACTTTACTGAAGGATCTGACCGGATATGCCCCGCAAACAGATATTCGTGACGGCATAAGCCAATTCGTGGGCTGGTATCGCGATTATTATCAGGTGTGATAGGTTAAGCCGTCATCCGCGCCTCTGCTGACTGGGCGAGCAATTCCACAATCCGCCCCGCCGCCTGCCCATCACCATAGGGATTATGCGCCCGCGCCATGCGGCGATATGCCAGATCATCATCCAGCAGGCGATTGCATTCGGCAACGATCCGCTGCTGACGCGCGCCCACCAGAACGGCGGTTCCCGCCTTCACCCCTTCGGGTCGTTCCGTCGTTTCACGCATGACCAGCACTGGCTTGCCCAGTGCAGGCGCCTCTTCCTGAACACCGCCGCTATCGGTCAGCACCAGATGGCTGATATTCAGCAGACGCGCAAAATTGGGATAATCGAGCGGTTCGATCAGCGCGACATTATCCAGCCCATCCAGTTGCGCCATCATAACATTGCGCACTTGTGGATTGAGATGCAGCGGAAAAATAACCGAAATATCATTTCTTTTGGCAATATTTTTAACCGATTTGGCTATTTCTTCGGCGCCTGCACCCCAATTTTCACGCCGATGGCAAGTAACCGCGATAATCCGCTTGCCAGCAAAGCGGCGCTCCAGTGGCCGCATCATGGTGGCCAGCGCAGGCTCACCCCAGATACGGCGCGTGACCCAATGCAAGGCATCGATCACTGTATTGCCCGTGACATGCACCCTGTGCGCGCTGGTGCCACCCTGCAGCAACCCTGTTGCGGCGGCCTGTGTCGGGGCGCAATGCAGGCTGGCCAAGGCGCCTAGGGCGCGCCGGTTCACCTCTTCCGGCCAGGGATGATAGATATCGCCGCTACGCAGCCCCGCCTCCACATGGCAGACGGGAATCTGGCGGTAATAGGCGGCCAGGGCTGCAGCAAATGCACTGGTCGTATCGCCCTGCACAACCATCCAGTCAGGCCGTTCCCGGTCCAATATTTCACCTATGCCGGTCAATGCGCGAGCCGTCAGCTGATCAAGTGTTTGACCCGTCTGCATCAGCGCCAGATCGTGATCGGGCACAATATCCGCCAATTGCAGTACCTGATCCAACATGCCGCGGTGCTGCCCAGTCACCAATATGCGACTGTCGAACCGCGCATCGTGCGCCAACCTATGCAGCAATGGGAACAGCTTGATCGCTTCCGGGCGCGTCCCGAAGACAGTCAGGATCTTGCGCGCCCGTTCCATATCATGAGCATAGTCGAGCGCCAGCAAGGGGCACAGAAAAGACGTAATTTGAAGGCGTTAAAACGCTTTAATCGAAGGCCACAGTGCATCCGTATTTATCGTTAGCTGGCTGTTAACCATATCTTGCGAAAAGCGGCCTGTGTTTGAACCGGCCATTCTCAAAGGCGCCGCCAACAGGCCAGCGCCAACCGTATCCGCCCCACAAAATAAGGCGGAGCCTGTCATGCGTGTATTGCTGGCAGAAGATACGCCAATCAATGCAGAGATGATGCAGGCCATGGCCGAACATCTGGGCGTGGCGATGGATATCGCCGAAAATGGTCAAGATGCCATCGACATGGTGCGCAAGGCTGCCATGCAGGGCAATCCCTATGCCATGTTGCTGGTGGATGTGATGATGCCGGTGCTGGACGGTGTTGAGGCAACACGTCGCCTGCGCGCCGAAGGTTTCGCCCCGGCGGACCTGCCGATCATCGCTGTTACCGCTGCCACAGACCGGGATGAGGTCCGCCATTATCGCGAGGCCGGGATGCAGGCTTTCCTGCCCAAGCCGGTGGGGTTGAGCGAACTATCTGCCGCACTCAACGCATGGGGCCGCAATAAGGCCCGCATCGCACCAGGTGCACAGGCGAATGTATGGCAGGCGCTGCGGCGTAAATTCGTGGAACGCAAACGCAATGCCTTGGCGCAGATCACTGCCGCATTGGCTAGCGATGAGCTGGATGATGAAACCGTAATGCAGCTGCGCAACATGCTTCACCAACTGGCCGGAACCGCCGGATCATTTGGCGAGGAAAATCTGAAAATTCAGGCGCGCAAATTCGAAGCCGCGTTGATGGCTGCCTTTCTGAAGGGAAGCGGCCTGGCAAATGTGCTGCGGGAAGCACGCAAATGTCTTGAGGAAAACCAATGATTTATCAAGTTTTTCATAAGTTTGCGCAGCTGCGCAGTCTGTTGGCCTTCACTTTGGTGGCAGCATTGTCTTTAACGGCACAATCCGTACGGGCGGAAAGCGAATGGGGCGCAAGGGTAGAGGCGCAAGTTGTCCAATCCGAACTGGACCAGGATGATGGTGATGACATCGACAGTTCCGGCTTTGGCCTGCGTGGCGATGTCGATTTCACGCTGTCACCATCGAAAAAAACCAGCATTGCGGCCAGTACCACCGCCCGTGTGTTCGATTACACAGATGATGGCCGCGATACGCGTGAAATCTATGGCGCATCCTTGGCAGTCACTCAAAAACTGTCCAGACATGTTGAGCTACGGCTGACTGCGCGCCGGATAGAAAACATCGCCGTTCTGGAAGCCAATAGCGCCGATCAGACCAGCGCAGAGGCGCGCTTGCAATTGCAACGCGGCAATAACCGCGTGCGGGTTGCTGCAGAATATCGCACGCGCGAATATGACATGATCGGCAACCCGGATGGCGATGGCTACAAAATTACCGTTCAGTACAACCGCCGCATCGGCCCCTATCACTGGGTCAGGCTGGATGCGCGACATGAAGACATGCATAGTGATGAATCGCCTCGTCGCAGCTATAACCGCCAGATTTTCCAGCTTAGCTACAGCCATCCAGTGGCCAAAAGGCTGCGCCTGATCCCGTCGCTGCAATATCGCCAATGGGAATATGACAGCCGCATTGCCCGGGGTGATCCGGATGGGGACTTGCGCCATGATGATTATGTCGCGCCCGGCCTGCGCATTGCCTATGGCAGCGCCACAAGGGGTTTTTATGCGGATGCATCGGCTGAATACCGGATCCGCGATTCGGCTCTGTTGCAAACTCTGACACGGTTTCCAAGATTGGGCTCATGTACTGTCAAGGTCAGTTGCGATGAACGATTTC
>JADCLP010000028.1 GCA_014983025.1 Erythrobacteraceae bacterium E2-1 Yellow Sea
CGCCCACACCTTCATGTCCGCCATCTGCATCGCCGCAACTGTCATCTTCTGGCTCCCGCAATGAGTCCTGAGCCTAGCTAAGCATTAGCACTTTCATTGTGGAAAGTAATGACTCACCATAGCCAAATATACAGTTCACCGATAACTACAAAAACTCCGATTTAATGACATACAGGGTGGTCCGTCGTGAGAAAAATCCGTTGTGGGATGCTAGCTTTAACTTTTGCACTTGCCGCATGCGGTGGTGGGGGATCGTCCGGGTCGTCAGGTTCAGGCTCAACCGGCTCTACACCAAAGCCGACACCAACACCTGCACCAACTCCGACGCCTACACCCGCACCATCATTCGGGCTTTCCACACCCTTCAGCCTGACATCCTCTGTGGCGCTGGAATTTCGGTCCTTCACCTACACCGATCCGATCAGCCCCATACCGATAAATAGCATCATTGAACCTCGCATCGTGTCTGCTGCAAACAACACAAGCCTGTCATACGAATCCAGTACCGAAACCTTCAGCCTGGCCTTTGAAGGTGTGACCAACAGTTATTCAGCAGCAGATCTGGTTTTCGGCGGTTCAAATCGCACATATCGGCGGGATGAGTTCGAATTCAATCTGAGGCCAATACTGGATTCTGGTACTGAAGCGATAATCATCGAGCATAGCTGGCCAGAAGAAGCCTACACATACAATACTCAGCTCGGCACTGCAAAGCGAACGCTCTTCTCCACTATAGGAAACATCAGCGTCGAGCAGACTGAAATAGAAAGCCCAATCAGATTCGAAAGCGTGCCGGGCGTCGTCGGCGGCGGTGTCTATATGACAGATGCGACGATTTTGACGTGACCCCCTGATTTCCCTCCAAGATTGATTAGAGTCCGGCCCTGAGAAAGGAACGGACGATGAAGCGACT
>JADCLP010000029.1 GCA_014983025.1 Erythrobacteraceae bacterium E2-1 Yellow Sea
CTAGGCTCAGGACTCATTGCGGGAGCCAGAAGATGACAGTTGCGGCGATGCAGATGGCGGACATGAAGGTGTGGGCGCAGCGGTCATAGCGGGTATGGATGCGGCGCCAGTCCTTGAGCTTGCCGAACATGTTCTCGACCTTGTGACGCTGCCGATAAAGGACCGTGTCGTGCGGGATGGTCACTTTGCGGTTGGTCTTTGATGGGATGCACGGGGTAATACCGCGCTGCTCCAGAGCGGCGCGGAACCAGTCGGCATCGTAGCCCCGGTCGGCTAGCAACGCCTTGGCCTTGGGGAAGGCATCGATCATCAGCGCCGCCCCTTTATAGTCGCTCATCTGCCCTTCACTGAGCAGCATGATCAACGGGCGGCCCTTGCCATCGCAGACGGCATGAAGCTTTGAGTTCAAGCCGCCTTTGGTGCGCCCGATACGTCTGGGTAGAGCCCCTTTTTTAGCAGGCTTGCCGCCGTCCGGTGCGCCTTGAGATGAGTGGCATCGATCATCAGCTGGTCGGGCTTCCCACCCTTGGCGGCGAGCTCGGCGAAGATGCGGTTAAACACACCCAGGCGGCTCCAGCGAATGAACCGGTTGTAGATGGTCTTGTGCGGGCCATACCCAACCGGCGCATCACGCCAGCGCAGTCCATTCCTGATCACGAAGATGATGCCGCTGACGATCCGGCAGTCATCGACACGCGGAATACCGTGCGACAATGGGAAATACGGCTCGATCCGGCGCATCTGCGCCTCGCTCAACAACCAGACTTCAGACAACAGCAGCACCTCCTTGGTGCCGCCATTGAATCAAGCCACTGCCGCCTGCGCAAGCGATTTAATAGGTCCTGAGCCTAG
>JADCLP010000030.1 GCA_014983025.1 Erythrobacteraceae bacterium E2-1 Yellow Sea
TCCGAGCGTGGGATCGATGTCGATCATACGACGATCTATCGCTGGGTGCAGCGCTACGCGCCGGAGATGGAGAAGCGTCTCCGCTGGTTCTGGCGGCGCGGCTTTGATCCGAGCTGGCGTCTGGATGAGACCTACGTAAAGGTGCGGGGCAAATGGACCTACCTGTACCGGGCGGTCGACAAACGGGGCGACACGATTGATTTCTATCTGTCATCGACACGCAGCGCCAAAGCGGCGAAGCGCTTTCTGGGCAAAGCTCTTCGTGGCCTGAAGGACTGGGAAAAGCCGGCCAAACTCAATACCGACAAGGCACCCAGCTACGGCGCAGCAATCGCTGAGCTGAAACGCGAAGGCAAACTGGCGGCGGAAACCGAGCACCGGCAGGTGAAATATCTGAACAACGTGCTCGAGGCCGACCACGGCAAGCTGAAGATGCTGATCAAGCCGGTACGTGGCTTCAAGTCGATGCCAACGGCCTACGCCACGATCAAGGGCTTCGAGGTCATGCGCGCCCTACGCAAAGGACAGGCCCAGGCATGGTGCCTGCAGCCAGGTATCATGGGGGAGGTGCGCCTGGTTGAAAGAGCATTCGGAATTGGACCCTCGGCCCTGACCGAAACCATGATTATGCTCAATAAGCATTTCGCCAATGCTGCCTAATCCCCCAACTGGGTGACGCCGCGCGGCCGTGCCCCATGTTTGCAACAGAGCC
>JADCLP010000031.1 GCA_014983025.1 Erythrobacteraceae bacterium E2-1 Yellow Sea
CCGGAGATGGAGAAGCGGCTGCGCTGGTTCTGGCGGCGTGGCTTTGATCCGAGCTGGCGCCTGGATGAAACCTACGTCAAGGTGCGGGGCAAGTGGACCTACCTGTACCGGGCAGTCGACAAGCGGGGCGACACGATCGATTTCTACCTGTCGCCGACCCGCAGCGCCAAGGCAGCGAAGCGGTTCCTGGGCAAGGCCCTGCGAGGCCTGAAGCACTGGGAAAAGCCTGCCACGCTCAATACCGACAAAGCGCCGAGCTATGGTGCAGCGATCACCGAATTGAAGCGCGAAGGAAAGCTGGACCGGGAGACGGCCCACCGGCAGGTGAAGTATCTCAATAACGTGATCGAGGCCGATCACGGAAAGCTCAAGATACTGATCAAGCCGGTGCGCGGTTTCAAATCGATCCCCACGGCCTATGCCACGATCAAGGGATTCGAAGTCATGCGAGCCCTGCGCAAAGGACAGGCTCGCCCCTGGTGCCTGCAGCCCGGCATCAGGGGCGAGGTGCGCCTTGTGGAGAGAGCTTTTGGCATTGGGCCCTCGGCGCTGACGGAGGCCATGGGCATGCTCAACCACCATTTCGCAGCAGCCGCCTGATCGGCGCAGAGCGACAGCCTACCTCTGACTGCCGCCAATCTTTGCAACAGAGCC
>JADCLP010000003.1 GCA_014983025.1 Erythrobacteraceae bacterium E2-1 Yellow Sea
GGAGGCGGTTCAAACATGGGTCAGTTCTCGACGGAAATTTATATCCCTCCCGGGTCAACTCTCAGCGGTAATCAACAGGCACCGGCACGCCGGTCTCGCGCTGCTCGACCTGGAACCGGCGCAGATCCTCCGCCGTGGCCGTATCGGGAGGACGCCCAAGAAAGGTGGCGAACCTGCCGACATCGCGAATGTAATTACGCTGCGTCTCGCGGCCGAAATGCCGCATGTTCATATCGTCGATCATGCGCTGGCGCAGCAGGCCGACAGGGGTAACGGAAATGAGCTCGTTCATCGTTCGACTCCTTGGTTGAAGGAGCCGAGATGCTCTGCCCGCGCAGGGACTTGCTCAATCCGCTTGTTCTACCTGAACCTCACCGCCTGTGCCCATCCCGCGCAGCGGGTTCGTTCGTCGGCCCAGTTTCAGCCATTTCGGGCGGCTAGGTTCGGCAGCAGACAAATCTCTCGCCTCGTGCAAGTTGGGAAATCGGTAAGGAAATCGCACCAGGCTTCATTGGGCCGCCATCAGCACTTTCTGCAATGCCGCAATGAGCTTCTTCCGTTTCTCAGGCAGCATCATTTCCAGATTCCGCAGTTTCCAGAGCACCGCTGGCAAGTGCCTTGCTTCTGGTATGCCGAGAAGTTCCCAGTCCGGCTCACCGCGCTTGAAGCCGATCAAGAACTGGCGGTGCGCGTCTGGCATCTCGCCAACCATCGTGGCGACGAGTGCCTCGCGCGTAGCCTCAAGGTCGGCAAGCTCGACATTCTCTGGCGTCATGCCGACAAATCCGCGTTCGAATTCCTCGGCCAGCGGCTTGCGGGTCGGAGCGAGCACTTCGGCCATCGGGCGATTGTGGCTGATGAGGTAGACGAGGAATGCGCGCCTCAGTTCGTCACTTATTCCTTCATTCGCCAGCAGGTCGCGCACGTCGAACAGGTCACGCGGGTGCTGGCGGTCCAGCGCCGCCACGATCTTTCCCGCATAGAGGTCGGCGAAGGAAACAACCTGCATTTCGGCAAAGCCGAATGTGTCTTCGACTGAGGGCACGATGCTCATGACCAAGGGGTCGTAGACGGTGCCACGCAAGACAGGCGTGACCTCGATCTTGATCTGAACGCTTTCGGAGCGGACGATGAGCTTGGTGATGATGTTTTCGCCTGCTGAACGCGATGGGGCGACCGCCGCGCCTGGTATCCCGCCTTCGATCCGCTCCTTGATCCGCATCATCGCCGCGTCGATAGCTGCAAGTGATGAAGCGCGATCTTCGACCGGCAAGTAGGTCAAGTCGATATCCACCGAGAGGCGCGGCAAGTCGCGCACGAAGAGGTTGATCGCCGTGCCGCCCTTGAGCGCGAAGCGCTGCTCTTGCGCCACGAACGGGATTGTGCGGATCAGGAGGGCAACCTGCTGCCGATAGGCGTCCTGGAAGGTCATTTCCTATTGCCCTCCAAGATCGGCAGGCACCGTTATGTCGTATTGCGGATCGAGCTTGCCCCCCTTCACCAGAACCCGTTTGCCGGAACCCAAATCGATCTTGGCCAAGTCGAGTTTCGGTCGCCACGCATGGCGGTGCCGGTCGGCAAAGAACAGGAACAGCCGCTTCACCTTTATGCTGGAGCAGGCTTCGAGAAGAGTTTGCAAGCGACGAGGGCTGAGATCGCTCAAGCCTTCCATCAAGGCATCGACCTGATGAAAGCTCTCACGCTTGGGCAGTTCATCGAGCAATTCGAGAACGGCGCGTTCCTTGCTCGAATAACGAAGCGGCAATTGCGCGCCAGCGGCACTATACATGGTGGGGCTTGGCAATGGCCGCGTGTCGGCATCTGCCGGAAACAGGCGCAAGCTGTTGTGCCATGCGAATGTCACTTCGAGCGGCAAATCATCCAGCCAGGTTGGCGGTCGTGTCGGTCCGTATAGGTGAACTGTCTGGACGTTTGCCGAAAGGTAGTGGGCATAGCCTTGCTGTTCGAGCGCGGTGCGGCCGCCAACGGTCAATGGAAGGTCAAGCATGGTCTGGAGCGAGATCACGACCTGCTGCCAGGTCATAGGCCCGCGTGAACGGCGATAGACCCGTCGCGCTGGGCTATCCAGCCAGCCGGAACTTACATACTGGCTACGCAGCGCGGACGAATAGCCATTGGCCTCCAGCCAAGCGGCATCGACCAGAAGTCCTTCCGGAAGCTCCTGCTGGAGTTGGTTTAGCTTGCTGTCCAAACGCGTAGCCATACTTAGTTTTTTGCCACTTATGTAAACTCATGTCCAGTTTGAAATAATCTCAAAAGACTAAGCTTGACTTAGCGTCCTGGTAAAGATTCAAACCGCGGAGCCAAGCCGACTGCGCGAAAGACATGATTCGTGCGCGAAATCCGGCAAGGCTGGCGCGGAAATCCGTCGTTATCGTCGCGAATCCGCGCGTGTCAGTCGCAAAATCGCGTCGAGCGAAAAGATTTTCAGCATCGAAGGCAGCGGGGTGGTTTGTCCGTAAAGGTCCCGGACTGTCCATAGACGGTTCAAATCGCGCAAATCGTTGAAGAATTTCTCGAATTCCAACTGAACCTGACCCTTGCGCCTTTCAGAAAAGTTCTCATTATGTTCCGGTGAGGGGCCGCCAGTATCAAAGTGAGAATGCCCTATGTCGAATACCGAACGCATTATCCGCCTCAAGACCGTGCTCGACCGCACCGGCCTTTCCCGCTCCACCATTTATCGCAAGATCGCCGAGGGCACTTTCCCGTCGCAGGTCAAGATCAGCATCCACGGTGCGGGATGGCATGAATCAGCCATCAACCGCTGGATCTCCAATCCCGCCCACTATCGTGAAGAGGAACCGGCGGAATGAGTGGCCAGCAACACATCGAACCGATCTGCGTCAGAATTAATGACGCTGCCCGTATGATCGGTGTCGGGCGCACGAAACTGTACGAGATGATCTCCAGCGGTGAACTTGAAGCGGTGAAGATCGGCAAGGCAACGCGCATCACGACCGCGAGCCTGAATGAACTTGTCAAGCGCAGGAGTGCGGCTGGCTTGGGTTGTCGCTGAGTGTTGCTCAAACGTCCGCCATTTTTCGACCGATCAGCAGGCCTTTCGTCCCGCCGCCTTCGAAAGTGAACGTAAAATCTGGCCAGTCGCGTCGCCAGCGCTTCGCGACATAACGCTCGCCGGGTCGCGCCGCATCGTCGAGCATGACAATACCGTCAGGCGCAATGCGATCGAACAGACGATCGGCCATGCCGCGCACGAAGGGATGCACAGCCCAAGGCGGACCGTCGATCAGTAAGAGGTCGATGGTCTGCGGCAATTGCGGAAGCGAATACCAAACTCCAGGCCAATTTGGGTCACGCTGGGTAAGCGGCGCGTGCCCGAAATGCGCGGCTAGTTTGTGCTCAGCCAGCCAGGTCTGCATCTCGGCGATGAAGGGCAGGTGCTGGTCGTAGCTGTGCAAGGTTCCGCCGCCGTGCATCGCCAGCGCCTTGGCAATCACTAGCGAGGTCGCGCCGGAGCCAAGTTCGACTACATTGGTGGGCCGCTTCTTCTCGATCATGTCGACGACGCGGTGGAGCAGATAGGTGTCAGCTTTCCAGCTGCCGAGATGTGGGAGCGCGTCGGGTGCTAGTCCGACGCGTTCAAGCAGAGCCTGCTTTTCAGCCTGGGTGCCGCCGTAGAGGCTCTTCAGGAGCCAAGGCCACTGGATCGCTCCGAAGGCAATCTGGAACAGACGCTCGCCGGTCGTGCAGCGCGCTGCGCCATCGGCCTCGGCGGGTTTGGCCAGCAGGCCGGTCAGCGATTTGGTTGTCATACATCTCAATTCTTTTTGTCGAATCGGCTTGCGCCGACATCTCGCGGCGCAATAGCCCAAACTGCGCTTCACCTAACATGAATAACTGTTTCGGAGATGTGGGCGGCTCCCGCTCCTTGCCGGATTTGGGCTGCCATTCTCCTTATGCATGATCGAGAAACTCCGCCCACACAGCCATCAGTTCGCGCCGCTTGTCGAAGAAGTCGGTGCGGCGATAGGCCGCCTCGACCTGGTTGCTCAGCTTGTGGGCCAATGCCTTGTCTGCCACTTCCTTCGGAAAGTCGCTTTTCTCCGCCACCCAATCAGTAAAGGCGGAGCGGAAACCATGTACCTTTGCGCCCTTGATCCCGGCATCGCGCAACAGCTTGGTCATTGTCATGTCGCTGATGGGCTTCTCGCCATTATTCGAGAAAACGAGGCCATCGTCGCTCGTCCGCAGTTTCCAGCGCCGACGCAGAATGGAAACCGCTGCCTTCGAGAGCGGCACCACATGGGTTTCCTTTGCCTTCATGCGCTCGCCGGGGATTGTCCAGACCGCCTTGTCGAGGTCAATCTCAGTCCAGACGGCCTTGCGCGTTTCGCTCGACCGAACGGCGTTGTAGATGGTGAAACGCAGGGCATCGCGGCCCGTGGTGGGTGATGCAGTCGCCAGCTCCTTCATGAACGCCGGAATGTCGGCATAGGGCATGGCCTTGAAGTGCTCGACCTTGTCGGTCTGGCGCGGCAATCCTTTGCGGACTGAGCGCAGCGCGGCCTCTTCTTCCCGCCATCCCTTGATATGCGCGAAGTCGAGCACGGCACCGATCCGCTGCAAAATCTTGCGGGCGGTGTCGGGGATTTCGAGCCAGATGGGCGTGAGCACCTCGACGACGTGTGTGCTGTCCACCTGATCGACGGGTTTCCTGCCGATCAGCGGGAAGACATGGTTCTCCATGCTGGCGATCCAGTTGCGGTAGTTCTGGTTCTTCCAGCCGTCCTTCAACGCCTCGTAGCATTCGCGCGCTGCGGTTTCGAAGCTCGGGACAACCTTGCGCGACTTCTGTCGCTCCGCCACCGGATCGATTCCCGCGCGAACCTGGCGACGCAAGGCGGCTGCGGCGTCTCGCGCCTCAGTCAGCGTCACATCGAGCGCCGATCCCAATCCGTAGTCGCGCCGCCTGCCGTTATGCTGCATCCGCAAGACCCAGCTGCGCGAGCCACTTTCCTTCACGAAAAGGCACAAGCCACGGCCATCAACGTAGCGACCGGGCTTGGCGTTCTTCACCTTCAATGCTGTCAGTGCCATAGGTTATACACACCATAAAATTGTTCCAACTTTCGACCCCACATGGTGATCGAAATACAGGCAAACGGGAGCGATCAACCGTGAACACGGTAGAAGACAAATCCCTTATTTTACAGAGTAGTTAGGGACGTCCCGACACCGCCTGCGACAGAAGTTTTAGCAATGTCGGGTGCGCCAGCTTTTCTGCTGTCCCTAGTCCCAACCCTTGGCCAGAAATTCCAGCGCGCAGCCAGCCAGCATGGCGGTTCCTGTAGGCAACGCCTTTTCATCCACCATCATGCGCGGTGAATGGATAGCACAGCAATTTTGCCAATCGCTGCCTTGTTGGGCGACGCCAAGGAAAAACATGGCGCCAGGCACCTGTTCCAACACATAAGAAAAATCTTCTGCCCCCATGATCGGGGCGGGCAGGTCCAGCCATCCGGCCCCACCGCCCAATTGGCCTGCCACACGCGCGCCCAATTGTACCGCGCGTGCATCGCAAATCGTCACCGGAAAGCCAGCCTTGATCTCGCAGGATGTTTCCAACCCATATCCGCGCGCTACATCGGCAGCAGTCTGTTCAGTCAACTGATGCAGTTTTGTCCGATGTTCGGGTGAGAGCGTGCGCATTGTGCCGCCCAGCGTCACTTCATCCGGGATCACATTGTGCGCGGTACCGGCATGGATCTTGGTCACGGTAACCACAACCGCACTGGCCGCATTAAAGCGCCGCGTGACCATGGCCTGCAATGCGCTGACAATGGCAGCTGCGCCTGGCACAGGGTCGATACAATCATGCGGCATGGAAGCATGGCCGCCTTGCCCCTTTACCGTGATAGTGAACTCATCTGCCGCCGCCATCAGCGGTCCGGCGCGCCCGGCGATAATATTGAAGGGTGCATTGGGGATGATGTGCAGGGCAAAGGCGGCATCGGGTAACGGGTTGAGCAAGCCATCATCGATCATGTGCCTGGCACCATGAAACCCCTCTTCCCCCGGCTGGAACATGAAATCGACCGTGCCGCTGAAGCTGTCGCGCTGCGTGCACAGCAATTGCGCAGCGCCAACCAGCATGGCGGTGTGCGTATCATGCCCACAGGCATGCATGCGGCCAGGTATGGTGGAAGCAAAGTCGAGATTGGTTTTCTCGTCCATTGGCAGCGCGTCCATATCGCCGCGCAACAATACGCGGCGCGGCTCACCCTGATCGGCTCCTGCCCCCTCCAGCGTGGCAATGGCGCCGGTGCAGCTCGGCCCCTCGCGCCAGGTCAGCGGCAGGCCGGCCAATGCTTCGCGTACTTTGGCCAGCGTCTTGGGTGTTTCCAGCCCTAGTTCCGGTTCGCGGTGGATGGCGCGGCGCAATGCGACGATATCATCGGCCAGGCCGTGTGCGGATTGGAGCAAAGTGTCGGTCAGCATGACAATCAGAATAGCGTATGAGGAATGGTCCGTCGCCGCAAAAATTTGGGCATGGTTGTGGCTGCGTATTTTTCCACAAAAGGTCTGGTGGCCGTTGCAGGTTTGCCTGTATGGCGCAGGCCATGTCCGCCGCCCAGCCTGACCAGACCCCCGCAGTGCAAGGCAAAATGCCCTGTGTTGGCGTGATCTATAACCCACGCAGCCACCGCAATAAGGGGCAGGATCTGGCCAGCGACCCGGCCCCGCATGTCTATGTGGCTCAGCCTGGTGCGCGCGATCAATTGCCGGGCGCGCTTCAGGAATTGCACGATTGGGGCATGGACTTGCTGGTCATCAATGGCGGGGATGGCACGGTGCGCGATGTGCTGAGCGCAGGGCATAGGGTTTTTGGCGCAAATTGGCCTGCCGTCGCGGTGTTGCCCAAGGGCAAAACCAATGCGCTGACTGTAGATCTGGACGGGCCGCAGGGCTGGTCATTGCAGGGCGCGATTGACGCCTTTCGCAATGGGCGGCGGATAAGGCGACGCCCATTGATGATCTATCCCAAGGGGCAGCCAGACAAGGCCATGCTGGGCTTCATCCTGGGTGCAGGGGCCTATACTCTGGGTATTCGCGCAGGGCAGGATGCGCATCGCATGGGTGCGTTCAACAGTCTTGCGGTGGGTGTGACCACGGCATGGGGCGTATTGTCTGCCTTTATCGGCAGCCGCAGCAATCCATGGCGGCGCGGGGTGCAGATGGAACTGTTGCTGGGCGAAGACCGAGTCCCATTGACGCATAGTGGCAAGGGGGGTGTGGCGCGGCGGCAATTGCTGCTGGCATCCACGCTGCATCGTTTTCCGGCGGGGATCAAACCCTTCGGCAGCCTGCGTGAAGGGTTGAAAATGGCGGTGATGGACCCGGTTGACCGGCGGACATCGGCGCTGATCCCTGCTGTGGTGATGGGCTGGCAGCCAAAGAATTTGGCAAAGCGCGGATTTCACCAACTTGCAACATCGCGGTTTGAACTGACGCTGGATGACGAATTCATCCTCGATGGGGAAGCTTATCCGGCGGGCAGCTATGTGGTGGAACCTGGCCCTGATATCGAATTCGTTGCTCCGTGACACAGGTGCTCCACCAGCGGATAAGGGAAAGGCTGGCTGCGCCGATTGATCCGGCAGTGGGTGATTTCGCTGCGCGGCTGGGGCAGGAAAATGGCGCATTGGCCGTGCTGTTTTACGGGTCCAATTTGCGCACTGGATCGCTGGATGGGGTGTTGGATTACTATGTCCTGCTGCCCGGCCCGCAGCGCGAAAAGATTTGGCCGCGCGTCAGCTATCACGAATGGGATCATCACGGTGTCACCCTGCGCGCCAAGGTGGCGACAATGGCGCTGGAAACCTTTGCAGCAGCGGCGCGGGGCGAAAAGCGCGATACAACCATCTGGGCGCGCTTTGTCCAGCCATCGGCACTGGTGTGGCAGCGCGATGATGCGGCCGGGGAGGCAGTTGTTGGCGCACTATCCGATGCAGCTTGCACGGCGGCGCGGCTGGCCGTGGCGCTGGGCCCTGTAAGTGGGCGGGCTGAAGATTACTGGCGTGCGCTTTTTCGTGCGACCTATGCTGCCGAATTCCGGGTGGAAAAGGCAGGGCGCGAAGATTCGATCCTGTCGGTCAACGCCGCCCATTTTGACGGGCTGCTCCCACTGGCGATGGAGGCAGCGGGGATTGGCTTTGCCCGCGATGGTCAGCAATTGACCCCGCGCATGGATGCCGGTGAACGGGCGCGCATATTGCGCTGGTGGGCCAGTCGCCGCCGAATGGGCAAGCCGATGAATATCATGCGTTTGCTGAAGGCCAGCACCACTTTTGCAGGTGCAGGTCGATATGCTGCGTGGAAGATTGAACGTCACACCGGTGTGGCGGTGAAACTGACCCCATGGCGCGAACGACACCCGGTGCTGGCGGCGCCAGGCGTGTTGTGGTCTGTCTGGCGGGAAAAGCGCAAGCGTGGTGATTGATGTGGTCGCGCGCTGAAGCGCATCCGATCACATATACTTCATCTGCACACGAATGGTGGTGACGCCAGCACCCACTTCAAATGCCGTCTTGGTGTAGCTGGGTTTCCCCAGATTGAAGATATTGATTGACGGATTGTTGGACATGCCGCCGCCATCCTCACTCAGATCGGTCTTGCCATTGCCGTTGACGTCATGCCGCACGGCTATGCCATAGTTGCCCGTTTCAGGCACGGGCATGCAGAAATACATCGTACCGCTGCGTGCAGGCGCTTCGATCCGGTTGAGCCATCTGCCCTTTTCCAACCAGTCAGCCTTGGTCCCGCGATAGGATTGCACACGCACAACACCGCGACCATTCTTGACGCCCTGCACCGTCACCCGCACGGCTGGGCCGCCACCAGGCGCACATTGGCGCATGTCATTGTCGATCTTGTTGCGATAAAGATCTTGCGCGCCCAGGGGCAGGGCAAGTGATGCCGCGCCAAGAGCCATGGCCCCGGCAGACAGTGCAAACAGAATCGGTTTTGTCTTCAAACCTTGCGTCATCTTCTTTCAATCATGCGGGATAGAACTGGATATGTCCGCCCCGCATTTCCAGCAAATTATGATACGCATATGTCAAATGGCCCCTGAATTGCGGCTGAATTGCCGCATGTCCGCCCGTTCAGCATTGATGGGGCGCGACAGACCCCAAAAAGCCGTTCTTACGTCCATGCCTCTGGGGAAAAGACGGTTTGGACTGCTTGTGGCAGCCCCTCACGAATCCTAGTGCAATGGAACGCGCGCGAATGGACTGGCTATGTCTCAAACACCGTTGATTTCTCCTTCCATCCTCTCAGCCGATTTTGCCCGGCTGGGTGAAGAAGTGCGCGCTGTTGACGCAGCGGGCGCAGACTGGATCCATATCGATGTGATGGATGGCCATTATGTGCCCAATATCACCATCGGGCCTGATGTGGTTAAAGCCCTGCGGCCGCACAGCAACAAATGTTTTGATGTACATTTGATGATCTCTCCGGTTGATCCCTATCTGGAGGCATTTGCAGAAGCTGGCGCGGATATAATCACTGTCCATCCAGAGGCCGGGCCGCATGTGCACCGCACGCTGCAGGCGATACGCGGGCTGGGCAAGAAAGCCGGTGTTTCTCTCAATCCCGGCACGCCGGCCAAAATGCTCGATTACCTTTACGATCAGATCGATCTGGTGCTGGTGATGAGCGTTAATCCCGGCTTTGGTGGGCAGAGCTTCATTCATTCGCAGTTGAAGAAGATTGAGGCGATCCGGGGCCAGATCGACAAGCGTGGGCTGGATATCCAGATAGAGGTGGATGGCGGCGTCAACGCCGAAACCGCGCGCCTGTGTGTGGATGCAGGGGCCGATGTGCTGGTGGCGGGCTCTGCCACCTTCAAGGGCGGGCCAGATTGCTATGCTGCCAATATTGCGGCGCTTAAAGGTGGTGCCGCGTGAGCGATACGCTCTTTTCGGACCGCAATAGCGATCCGCTGCTGTTTGATGACTTGCCTGTTGAAGACCCACCTGCCAGCGCCATCCCGCTGAAGCAGGAAGATCTGCAGCCCACTGCCGATGGCGCTGATGCGGAAGCTGGTGAAACCCCGATTGAACCATCGCGCGCATTGGCGATCAGCGATTTTGTACCGCCCTCCAACAGCCCGACCGAACGTTTCATTCGCCTGGCCTATCGGTTGGGTGTTTCGGGTTCGACCATTACGGCCCCTTTCCGCAAACCGGCAAAGCCGCGCCTGCTGGCAACGGTGGAAAGCCCGCTGCCCGGGGATCGCACCGCCGGGGTTGCCCTGCGTGCCGGGCATTTTCTTGTTCATGGTGCAAAGGTGCCGATTGCGCAGATGGATTTTTCATCCTCATCACGCATGGCCCCGCCATTTGAACGTGTGGTGCATGGTTTTTCGTGGCTGCGCGATCTATCCACCTCTGCCGTACGCGAGCAATGCACTGAAACGGCAGAGACCGTTTGTCGTGCCTGGTTGAAGGCCAATCCAGATCCGGGCAAGGGCGCCGCGTGGGAGGTGGAGCATGCTGCCCACCGACTGATGGCCTGGCTTGTTCATGCCCCGCTGATCCTTTCCGGCCGTGATGATGCGTGGCGGCGCGGGATGCTGGCCACAATGGAAAGTACAGCCCGCTGGCTTGATCGCAATACGGGCAAGGCTGGCGATGGGCTGGCGCGGGCCGCAGGATGGTGCGCCATTGCTGCTGCTGGCCTTCTCCTTCCAGAGGGCAAGCCGCGGCGCCTGTTTGGTGAAGCGGGATTGATTGCCGCACTGGGTGATCTTGTGGGGGAAGATGGTGGCGTGTTGTCGCGCAGCCCGCTCGCACAGATGGATACGATCGCCCTGCTGGTTGATTTGCGTGCCTGTTATGAAGCGGCGGATCGCGACATGCCGCAGGCATTGGGCGTGATGCTGGAATTGCTTGTGCCGCCACTGCTTGCCCTGCGCCATGGCGATGGCGGGTTGGGCAGCTGGCAGGGTGGCAGTGCCACGCCAGCGCATCATGTTGCCGGGCTGATCGATGCCAGCCGGGTGCGCACCCGCCCGCTGAAAGATGTGAAGCATTGGGGTTATCAACGGCTGGCTGGCGGCAAAACCCTGGTCCAGTTTGACGCTGCTCCCCCGCCAAAGCCGCGCCATGCGCGCTGGGGCTGTGCCTCAACCCTGGCGTTTGAAATGTCGGATGGCGCGCATCGTCTGATCGTCAATTGCGGTGGGGCGGCATTGGCCGGTGGGCAGGTGCCGTGCCGGATCGAACAGGGCTTGCGCGCCACTGCCGCCCATTCCACCCTGGTGCTGGACAATGCCAATTCCACGGCCGTTCTGCTGCATGGCCAATTGGGCAAGGGCGCTGAAAAGGTGGAACTTGACCGGCGTGAAATGGGCAGCGGTGCGGCGGCTGCTACGCGGGTGGAGGCCAGCCATGATGGCTATGCCGCGCGGTTTGGCCTGATCCACCGTCGTATCCTGATGCTGCGCGCTGACGGTATGGAATTGCGGGGCGATGATATTCTGGTACCCGAAAGTCGCAAGGGCAAACGCGGCAAGATCGGCTATGCGATTCGCTTCCATCTGGGGGCGGGCGTAGAGGCACGGCTGGCAGAGGATCATTGCGGTGCAGGCCTGTTGTTGCCAGATGGCAATTACTGGCATTTCCGCATTGCGGGTGACGATCGCGGTGCCCGCGTGGGATTGGAAGACAGCCTGTGGGTCGATGGCGATGGCAAACCGCATGCGACCCAGCAATTGGTGATTGAAGGACTGACATCGCGCGGCGGGGGGCAATTCTCCTGGCTGTTCAAGAAAATGGGGTAATTTCCGAAGTGACGGACGTAACGATCAAGCGGGCACTGCTGTCAGTGTCCGACAAGAACGGATTGGTGGAATTGGGCCAGGCATTGGCCGCACGCGGTGTGGATCTGGTGTCAACAGGCGGCACGGCCAAGGCGCTACGCGATGCCGGGCTGGATGTGCGTGATATTTCCGACCTTACCGGTTTTCCCGAAATGATGGATGGGCGGGTCAAGACGCTCCACCCCAAGGTGCATGGTGGATTGTTGGCCGTGCGTGACAATCCCGAACATGCCGCCGCAATGGAAGCGCATGAAATTGGCGCGATCGATCTGGTCGTGGTCAATCTCTATCCGTTTGAGGCGACTGTTGCGCGCGGGGCAGAACGCGATGAGATTATCGAAAACATCGATATTGGCGGGCCCAGCATGGTACGCAGTGCGGCCAAGAACCACCAATTCGTCACCATTGTTACCGACCCGGCGGATTATGCTGAATTGCAGGATGCCTTGGCAGACAACAATGGCGCAACCTCGCTTGCCTTCCGGCGCAAATGCGCGGCCAAGGCATATGCTGCCACTGCCGCCTATGACAGCATGATCAGCCAATGGTTCGCCTTTGCAGATCAGGGGCAGACCTTCCCCGATATGCTCGCCATCAATGGCAAATCGCCGGTTGAACTGCGTTATGGCGAAAACCCGCATCAAAAGGCGGCTTTGTATATGCCGGTTGGCCCACACAGCCGGGGCATCGCGCAGGCGCAGCAGCTGCAGGGCAAGGAACTGTCCTATAACAATTACAATGATGCCGATGCCGCGCTGGAACTGTGCGCCGAATTCAAGGGTGGCGATCCGGCCGTGGTGATCGTGAAGCATGCCAACCCTTGCGGTGTGGCGCAGGCGGCTTCGCTGCTGGATGCATGGAATGATGCGCTGGCCTGTGACAGCGTATCGGCTTTTGGTGGGATCGTGGCGGTCAATGTCGAACTTGACGGGCCCACGGCAGAGGCGATCTGCGAGATTTTCACCGAAGTGGTGATCGCTCCATCCGTGAGCGAGGAGGCCAAGGCCGCCTTTGCGAAGAAGAAGAATCTGCGCCTGCTGGTGACGGGTGATCTGCCCGATCCGCGCCGTGGTGGGCTTTCGCTCAAACCGATCACTGGCGGTCTGCTGGTCCAGACGCGTGACAATGGCGCGATTTCAGAAGCCGATCTGAAGGTGGTGACTGAACGCGCACCCACAGAACAGGAATTGAAGGATTGTTTCTTCGCCTGGACCGTGGCGCGCCACGTGAAATCGAACGCGATCGTCTATGCCAAGGATGGGGCCACCGCCGGGATCGGCGCAGGCCAGATGAACCGGCGCGATTCCAGCCGGATCGCGGCGATGAAGGCGGCTGAAGCAGCGGAAAAATATGAATGGGCTCAGCCGCGCACTGTGGGCAGCGCGGTAGCATCGGACGCGTTCTTCCCCTTTGCCGATGGCCTGCTGGCCGCAGCCGAAGCAGGCGCCACCGCAGTGATCCAGCCAGGTGGCTCAATCCGCGATGATGAAGTGATCGAAGCGGCGAACAAGGCGGGTCTCGCCATGGTGTTCACCGGGATGCGTCATTTCAGGCACTGATTGTTTTGCGCTCCCCCCTCCGGGTGAGTGTCCTCGCTGCTATCCCTTCCCCCCGGATTATATCCGGGGGGAAGGGCGGCTGCGGGCGGGCAGTCGCCCTTGCGAATGCTGTGCATCCGAACATTTCTGACCGCGTGTCGCGCAATATGGCGCACAAGCCGGTCGCGCGGAAGCGAGCGCCATCGCTTGGTCCAAAAAATGTGTAACCGTTCACGCCATCGCTGCGAATGAACTATTGTCATGCGCGGCGTTCACCTCACGCTAACGCATGGTGTTTAAAGACACACGCAACATAGCAGTTTTGACATGACGAGACATCTGTATGGGCCTGTTCAAACCCGATCTCTATCGCAATTTCGCTCTCGGCTTCGCGCTGGGTGCGGTTCTGGTGGGCGTGGGCGTGGTCGACAATTGGCATGCGGATATGGCCACCCCGGCTCAGGCGGCAACTGCAATGGACAATCTGTCGAGCGAATGATGCCCCGCCGTGTTGCCTCATTATTGGCAGCATTTGCCCTGGCACTTTCTGCCTGCCAGCAACCCGCCACCGCCAGTGAACGCACTGTGGAAGCGCCAGAGGCTGCTTCGCCTGCCAAAGAGGGTGAAGGGCTGAAGGTCGCGATTTTTGCAGGGGGTTGCTTCTGGGGGGTCGAAGGTGTTTTCAGCCATGTAAAGGGCGTAAAGCGCGCAGTATCTGGTTATCATGGCGGCCGTTCCTTCAGCGCAAAATATGGTGCGGTTTCAAGTGGTGTTACCGACCATGCAGAGGCGGTACGCGTGGTCTATGATCCGGCACAGGTGCGATATGACCAATTGCTGCAGATCTTCTTTTCGGTGGTAACCGACCCGACCTTGCTCAATCGCCAGGGTCCAGATGTGGGCATGCAATATCGATCTGCCCTTGTTCCGATGAGCGCTGAACAACGCCGGGTTGCGACAGCATACCTTAAACAGATGGGCGCATCCGGTCTGTGGGACGATAAAATCGTCACCAGGATAGAGAACTATAAAAAGTTCTATCTCGCAGAAGATTACCACCAGGATTTCATCGCCCGCAATCCGCGCCAGCGATACATTGTCTATTGGGACAAGCCCAAAATTGCGGCCTTCAAGGCAATGTATCCGCAATTCTATAAGGCTGATTTCCTGCGTGATGCGAAATAGCGGGCAATCGCCGCACTAATCTGGCGTAATCCTGCCGACCACCCTATATTGGCCGGTATGGCACGCAATGATCATGCACATCACGTTCATTCCGGCGCAAAGCTGATTGATGCAGCGCGCACCGCCTTGACTGATGCGGGCGAGCAATGGACCGGCATGCGTGAGGCTGTTTTCAGCGAACTCGCAGCACACGAACGCCCCGTTTCCGCCTATGATATTGCCGATAATCTGTCGCGCAGCCGTGGCAAACGCGTGGCGCCCAACAGCGTCTATCGCATTCTGGACCTGTTTGTGACCAATAACCTCGCACTCAGGGTCGAAAGCGCCAATGCTTTCCTCGCCAACAGCCACCCAGGTTGCGAGCATGACTGCATCTTTCTGGTTTGTGACGAATGTGGCGAAGCGACCCATGTGGATGATGATGAAGTGAGCGGCAAATTGCGCGCCGTCGCCCAATCCCATCAATTCAAGGCAGAGCGGCCAGTTATTGAAATTCGTGGGCTTTGCCAATCCTGCGCGGGTTGATGCAATCCGTTTAGCTACGCGCCCATTCATCGACAGTATCGCCAATCGCGTGTAAGCCCATCCCATGAATCAATCCCCTGTTACCCCCTTGCTCGACACGATCGACACACCTGACCAGCTGCGTTTGCTGGAAAAGAACCAGCTGCGCCAATTGGCCGATGAGCTGCGCGAAGAAGTGATCGATGCAGTGGGGTCAACTGGCGGCCACTTGGGCTCTGGCCTGGGTGTGGTGGAACTGACCACCGCGATCCATTATGTGTTCGATACCCCGCGCGACAAGCTGATCTGGGACGTTGGCCATCAATGCTATCCTCACAAGATTCTGACCGGGCGGCGCGATCGCATCCGCACCCTGCGTCAGGGTGGGGGGCTGAGCGGTTTTACCAAGCGGACCGAGAGCGAATATGATCCTTTCGGAGCGGCGCACAGCTCCACCTCCATCTCTGCCGCTTTGGGGTTTGCCATTGCCAACAAGCTGAAAGGCCAGCCGGGCCGCGCGATTGCGGTAATCGGCGATGGGGCAATGAGTGCGGGCATGGCATATGAGGCAATGAACAACGCCGAAGCTGCCGGAAATCGGCTGGTCGTGATCCTGAATGATAATGACATGTCAATCGCCCCGCCTGTGGGCGGGCTGTCGGCTTATCTGGCGCGGCTGGTATCTTCTGGTCGCTTCCTGGGCCTGCGCGATCTGGCCAAGAAATTTGCCCGCATCCTGCCAGAGCCTTTGCATAAAGCTGCGCGCAAGACCGATGAATTCGCCCGTGGCATGGCGATGGGCGGCACGTTGTTTGAAGAGCTGGGCTTTTACTATGTCGGCCCGATTGACGGGCATGATCTGGATGCGCTGGTCCCGGTGCTGGAAAATGTTCGTGACGCGGCAGAAGGGCCCATTCTGGTCCATGTCGTGACCAAAAAGGGCAAGGGTTATGCCCCGGCGGAAAATAGCGCGGACAAATATCACGGTGTTGCCAAGTTTAATGTAATCACGGGAGAGCAGAAGAAATCATCGGGCGGGCCACCTGCATACCAGAATGTGTTTGGTGACACGCTGGCCAAACTGGCGGAAAGCGATCCGCGTATCTGCGCTATCACCGCCGCCATGCCATCGGGCACCGGGGTGGATCGTTTTGCGAAAGCGCATCCGGACAAGAGTTTTGACGTTGGCATTGCCGAACAGCATGGCGTTACCTTTGCCGCAGGGCTGGCGGCGCAGGGCATGCGCCCCTTCTGCGCGATCTATTCCACCTTCCTACAGCGTGCTTATGATCAGGTTGTGCATGATGTGGCGATCCAGAATCTGCCCGTTCGCTTTGCAATTGACCGGGCCGGGCTGGTGGGCGCGGATGGATGCACCCATGCGGGCAGTTTTGACATTACCTATCTTGCCACCCTGCCCAATATGGTGGTGATGGCTGCGGGTGACGAGGCAGAACTGGTCCATATGACCTATACCGCCGCCCAATATGATGATGGCCCGATCGCTTTCCGTTATCCACGTGGTGGCGGGGTGGGTGTGCCATTGCCTGAAACGCCCGAATTGCTGAAAATTGGCAAGGGGCGCGTGGTGCGTGAAGGGTCCAAGGTGGCGATCCTGTCGCTCGGCGCGCGTCTGGCCGAGGCGTTGAAGGCGGCAGACCAGCTGGATGCGAAGGGGCTTTCCACCACTGTTGCTGACCTCCGCTTCGCCAAGCCGCTCGATACTGAACTGATCGCGCGTCTGATGCGCACGCATGAAGTGGTGGTGACGGTGGAAGAAGGCGCGATTGGCGGCCTTGGCGCGCATGTGCTGACCTTTGCCAGCGATGAAGGTCTGACCGATGCAGGCCTGAAAATCCGCACATTGCGCCTACCCGATATCTATCAGGATCATGATGACCCGATGAAGCAGTATGAGGATGCAGGTCTTAACGCATCGGGCATAGTTGATACTGTGCTGAAGGCACTGCGCCATAATTCTGCAGGGGTTGAAGAAGCGCGCGCTTGAAGCCTGTTTTCAGAAAAGCGATCAGATTCGCGCTACTGCTTGTCCTTGCCTATCTGGTGATAATCGGGGTTATGTGGGCACAGCAAAACCGCTTGATTTACCCTGCATCCCGCGAAACGGTACCGCTATCGCCGGGATTTTCCGAAACTGCGCTGCAGACGGAAGATGGCCTTGCTTTACGGGCTTTTTACCGCCCACCTGATGGTTCGCGGCCACCATTGTGTATTTCCATGGCAATGGTGGTTCGCTTTACGGTGCAACGCTGGAAACTGACGCCTTCGTGTCTGCAGGCTATGGAGTGCTGCTGGTCGAATATCGTGGTTATGGCGGAAATTCTGGGCAGCCGGAAGAACAAGGGCTCTATCGCGATGGGCGCGCGGCCATGGCATTCCTGGCGCAAAGCGGCAGCGTATCCCCAGCAGATACGGTGGTGGTTGGAAATTCGCTGGGTTCCGGGATTGCCATCCAAATGGCGCGCGAATTTCCTGTTCGCGCTGTTGTGCTGAGCGCCCCATTTACAAGCTTGCAGGATGTGGCAGCCAGCAAGATGCGCTGGCTGCCAGTTCGATGGCTGATGCGCGACCATTTCGACAATCTGACAAAGATAGCCAGGATCGACCAACCCGTACTGGTGTTGCATGGGACGGCAGACACATTGATCCCGGTAAATCACGGGCAAAGGTTAGCCATGGCTGCGCCGCAGGCCACATTCATGTCCTTTAATGGCTTGGGCCATGATATTTCGTTCAGCCGTCAGGCTCAGGCAGCCATTATCGAATGGCTGGATCGGTTGAATTAACGCCGATAACCCATGGGCAGCTGGCTTTCATCCAGATTGCGGTATCGGTCGCGCAGCCGTGTCTGGTGACTGGAAAGCGATTGTTCACGCCCGTCGATAAACACCTTTACCGGCGCACTTGATAGTTCCAGCGGATCACCATCCCAGATCACAACATCACCCGCAGCGCCCGGTTTCAGCACACCAAACTTGCCGCCAAAACCGGCTATCTCGGCTGGAACCGAACTGATCGCGGCAAAGGCCTGCCCCCAGCTCAACCCCGTTGCCCCCGGTACTTTTTGCAGACCAACAAGATTGCCGGCAAATTGGGTTGCATATCTTGGCTGGTTGTCGGTTGCGCCATCCAGTGCGCCGATTGCGACTTTCACCCCTGCTTTCACCATGCGTCCGACATTGCTTTGTGTTGCGGCCAGCGCCTCAAAACTATCGGGCAGGTCGCTCATGGGATTGGTTATGACTGGGACACCAGCTGCGGCAATGTCTTCTGCAACCAGCCATCCTTCGGCAACTTCAACCAGCACAAGGCGCAGTTTGGGATAGCTTTGCTTCAGGCGCAGGACCGCGCGAATATCAGACGCACGATTTACAGAGACATATAACGCATGTTCGCCTGAAAGGACGGCAGAGACCGCTTGCGCATCTTCGCGCGACAGGTGCGAATCTTCAGCGTTACGGCGTCCAGATGCAATCTCGCGCCCTTCGCGCAGTGCGCTGGCTAGTTCGGCAAAGCTGGCTGTGCGGCTGCCACCGGCAATACGCGCGCCCCTTTCACCCAATGTTACCATCTGGAAAGCTCGGGGCTGGACCAGCATGTCTGGATCATCGCCCAGATCAACAATCGCACCCTGCCCCCCAAATATGGATTTTGCGGGGGAGGAATAGATGCTCGCCCGCGTCAATCCTGCCGCACGGCTGACTGCGACACGCTGGGATGCGGGGTTGAGGGCGGGAACAACATCCAGTGCCGCGCCAAAACGTGATGTCCCGGCAGCTGCATCATTGCCTTCGCTGACGCCAGATACATCCCACAGGCCCAGAGATGTCATGGATGAAAATATGCCAGGCGTGACCCATTTGCCCTGCACATCAATCACGATGTTCGTGTCGAATGATCCCGCATTGGCTTGCGGGCCGGCATAGGTGATCTTGCCATCGTCTACCACGACGACGCTATTTTCGACAGGCTCACTGCCATCACCTGTCACCAGCGTGGCATTGATAATGACCATATCCTGTGCTGCGGCAGGGGTGGTGAGAGCCAAGAGCGCGGCGGGGGCAATCAGTGCGGCGCGGATCATTTTACATCTCCTTCGCCGGGCTGGCCCAGTTCAAAATCGCTGACCGGGCGATGTTTGGGATCACTTGAATCAAACATCAGCGCGCCATCAATCCAGACCTTTTCAGGCCGTGAATAGACCGATAGCGGATCCCCATTCCACAGCACCAGATCGGCCATCTTGCCGGTTTCCAGACTGCCCGTCATCGCATCGACACCCATTGCCTTGGCCGCGTTCAGTGTCAGCCAACGGATCACCTCTGCATCGGCAATGTCGATTCCCATCCGCTTTCCCGCTGCCTGCGCCTTGGCAGCTTCCTGGTTCAGGCGTTGAATGCCATTGGCGTTGTCCGAATGGATGATCACGCAGGCGCCAGCTTTCTGCAGCAGGGCTGCATTTTCGGGAATGCCGTCATAACTTTCCATCTTGAAACCGGACCAATCGGCCCAGATGGCAGAGCAGACATCATTTTCGCGCAGCAGGTCGCCAATCTTGTATGCTTCCACCGCGTGGTGGAAGGCGGTGACGCGGTATCCCATCTCTTTCGCCATATCCATCACCAGCGCCATTTCATCGGCGCGATAGCAATGGTTGTGGACCAGGATTTCGCCCTTGAGCACGCCGGCCAGAGTTTCCTTGGCCAGATCGCGATCAGGGTTTTCTTCAGCCAGATAAGCATGGGCATCCAGCCATGTCTGCCGGTTGACCGCGAAATTGCCCATGCGGGTGGAAGGCATGCGCCCCTTCCCGCCATAAACGCGCTTGGGATTTTCACCGCAGGCCATCTTCATGCCATAAGGCGCGCCTGGAAATTTCATGCCCTGCACCGTACGGCTGGGCACATTCTTCAGCGTGGCGGAACGGCCGCCCATCAGATTGGCAGATCCTGGCAGTATTTGCAGTGCGGTAACCCCGCCATTGGCCAGCGCGCGGCTGAAGCCGGGGTCTTGTGGCCAGACCGAATGTTCCGCCCATACTTCTGGCGTCGTCGGGTCTGTCGCTTCGTTGCCGTCCGAATGTGCAGGCACAGAAGGCGTAGGGTAATCACCCAGATGTGAATGGACATCGATAATGCCAGGCGTCACGAATTTGCCTGTACCGTCGATCACCTGATAGCCTGTGGTTGGCAGGTTCAGGCCTACTGCTTCCACCTTGCCATCGGCAAACAGAACCGTGCCACCCGGGATGACGCCCCCTGCGCCATCATAAACAGTCGCGCCCACCAATGCTGTTGGTACGCCGGGATAGGGGCTGTAAGTTGATGGATAGGGCGTATCTGTCACCTGTGGGGCGGCAGTGGCAGAGGCGCTTTTTACCCCGGTCGTATCGCCATCTGCTGTACATGCGGCGAGCGCCAGCACGCCCCCTGCCAATGCAAGTGTGCGCGCGATCTTCAACGCCATATTCTCTTGTTCTTTCCTCAGTTGGCGGGGCGGGTGGTCGGGTGCACACCGGCCTCTTGCGCCTCAAGCCCTGCTCCGGCAGCGCCTTCCAGATCGGAATCCTTCAACGTATCAAGATGCATCCAGCGTTTCACAATCGGGCTGAGCAGCAGCACGACTGCACCCACACCAATCGCCACCCAGCCGATCTCATTATAGATCACCAGCACGGCATCCTTGCTCATCTCGCCACTTTCGCCGCCGGTTGCCTCGCCAATCTTGCCGGCCACGAAATTGCCGACCGCCGACATATAGAACCATGCACCCATAATCAGGCTGGCCATAAAGCCGGGGGCGAGGCGGTTCATTGCCGAAAGGCCAACCGGGCTCAGGCACAGTTCGCCAGTCGTGTGCAGGAAATAGATCAGGAAGACGAACATCACCGGTGTGGCGACTTCTGGTCCGACCGAGTTCGCGCCCCAGACAAAGACGAGGAAGCCGAGGCCAACCTGGAACAACGCCAATGCAAATTTTGCCGGGGCGGAGGGTTCAAGGCCGCGTTTCGCCAGCAATGCCCAGATCGCGGCAAAAACGGGTGCGAACAGGATGATGTAGATCGAATTGATCGACTGGAATACCGAAGCCGGGACGTCACCGATCGAAACATAGCGATCCGTGTAGAGGTTAAGGCTGCCGCCTGCCTGTTCAAACAGGCCCCAGAACAGCGGGTTCAGAGCAACGAGGAACAGGATCGCAAAAATCCGCTCGCGCTGTTCTTTCGGCAGTTTGATCGCCTGGAACAGGACATAGCCCAGCAATGCAATACCCGAAACAATCAGCAGTGTCTGGATCACATCGACATATTGGATCAGCGCCCACATCACCGCAACCGCACCAATACCAGCTGCATAAACGCCATATTCCTTGGCTTTGCTCAGTGGGGCAGGCGGTTCGCCCGCACCCAGCAGAACCTTCTTGCCCAGTACGAAGACGATCAGGCCCGCCAGCATGCCAATGCCTGCCAGGCCAAAGCCATATTTCCAACCCAGCGTCTGGCCCAGATAACCGGCCAGGATCACGCCGAAGGTCGCACCGGCGTTAATGCCCATATAAAAGATGGTATAGGCACCATCGCGGCGCAAATCGGTGAGCGAATAAAGCTGCCCAACCATGACCGAGATATTCGCTTTCAGGAAGCCTGACCCCACAATGATCAAGGCCAGAGCGAACCAGAACACATTGATGGCTGCATCAGCCTGCCCGCCATCACCCTCTACCGCCATGAACAAGTGGCCCAGAGTCAGGATGATGCCGCCAAACAGCACCGCCTTGCGCTGGCCCAGATAGCGGTCGGCCGCCCAGCCGCCCAGCACTGGGGTGATGTAGACCAGACTGGTATAGGCGCCATAGATCAGGGTCGATTGCCCATCGTTGAAAAGCCAATGCTGCGTCAGGTAGAAAATCAGCAGGGCCCGCATGCCGTAATAGGAAAAACGTTCCCACATTTCGGCGAAAAACAGCATGTAGAGGCCTTTGGGGTGGCCCAGGAATTCCGGCTTGCGACTGGCGGCGATAAACCCGCCCACAGTCAGGAATGCGGCCAACGCCACCAGTGCAATGGCGGCGATCCAGTCCCCTTCATTCCACAAAGCCATCTCTTTCATGCGGTGCTCCCCGAAAATCTCTGTGTCGCCTATGTGGCCAGCATAAACCGCGCACACTAACGCCTCAAACCCATCTGTGAAGCTTTAGTTGCAGCCGTAACTGTCTTTTTTGCATCGGAAAATGCTTCGTCGCTGGCTTTATGCGCGTGGCTGTATTATATCACTGATGCACCTTTAAGAGAGATCTCATGAGCCAGAGCCGCCCCGTTTACCTGAAATTGCGTGATCAGATCGCCGCCGCGATCATCGAGGGAACCTATGCCGAAGGGGCGATGCTGCCTTCTGTTCGGGCTTTGGCGGCAGAACGTGGTGCCAATCCATTGACTGTGGCCAAAGCCTATCAGCAATTCCAGAATGATGGACTGGTAGAGGTGCAGCGCGGGGTGGGCATGTATGTGGTAAAAGGTGCCGCCGAACGTTTGCGCAGCGCAGAGCGAGACAATTTCCTGCGTGAAGAATGGCCTGAAATCCGTGCCAGAATGGATCGCCTGGGTATCGATTTTTCAGAACTTACTGAAAAATCTTGGTAAATTTACAAATTTTGATCCGCCTCAAACTTGTAAAAATTTGTTAGCCAACAGGTTGCGATAAGTTTCAGCCTCTGGCAGTTTAATCTGGATAGTTAGCGGTGCATTCGGGTTGCAGCACTGCAGCGTCAGCCAAAGGGAAGGCCCCTGGGTATTCTGCTGCGCAGGGCCATGTTCGGGAGAACACAATGATCAGGTCCGAGCTGCTACAGGCACTTCACAAGGATAATCCTGAATTGCGTGCCGAAGAGGTCGAACAGGTTGTCGACATCTTCTTTGATGAGATCACACAACGTCTGGCTGAAGGCGGCCGGGTGGAACTGCGTGGTTTCGGTGCCTTTTCCACGCGTGAACGGGAGGCCAGACAGGGCCGCAATCCGCGCACCGGGGAAACTGTGGATGTTCCGTCAAAACGCGTGCCTTATTTCAAGGCCGGTAAGGAAATGCGCCATCGCCTGAACGACGATTAAGCATTCGTCACAGGCTGGCATTGGCGTGCCACTATTGAGCAATATTTTCTGAGCGCACCCCTTCGCTGCGCATTGCCGTATGATGCGCCTGCCGCTAGGGCAGCGCGCGATATGCGGGTGTGGCGGAATGGTAGACGCCGGGGACTTAAAATCCCCTGTCCTTTGGACGTGCTGGTTCGAGTCCAGTCACCCGCACCAGATTCGAGAACGCAGAACCATACAGGGGATGGTTCTGGCTCGTTACTCGCGTGCAATAGCGCAGGATTAGGGTTTCAACAGAACCTTAAACATTCCCTCCGGTTAGCTACGTTTTAACACCTATCCCGCTAGGCACAGCCTGTTAGGTGCGGTGCAATATGTATGCCGTGTGGCTATAAACAGGCCATGCAGGCGGGGGTTCACATATGGAACATACGGCATTCAGGCCGGATGCAGAGTTTGAGGCGGGGGGTGCGGCGGATTTGCGAGCCGCGCCGCGCTATACCCTGCTTATCCGTGCAGCGAAGCTGATTTGCGCACAGGGTGAATTTATCTGCGTTATCCGTGATGTGTCGACAACTGGTGTCAGTGTGCGCTTGTTTCATTCGCTGCCGAAATGCGATCAGATCGCGCTGGAGCTGCGCACGGGCGAGATTTACGAGATTGAGAAGCGTTGGGAAAAGCCAGGTGAGGCTGGCTTTGAGTTCAACGCACCTGTCGATGTGCAACGATTGGTCACCGAAGTGGGGCAATACCCAAAGAGAGGCCTGCGTCTGGGGATTGAGTTTCCCGTAATCATCAAAACGCTGACACAGCGCAATTCGGCGATCATTAAGAATATCTCGCAGCAAGGCGCGCGCATTGAATGCGATACATTGCTGGCCATGGACCAGACGGTACATATTGAAAGCGGTGATATGCGCGAAGTGCAGGCAAAGGTCCGTTGGCGGCGCAGCAGTGATTACGGGGTGGTGTTTGACGATACTTTCACACTGGGTGATTTTGCCAAACTGGCTGCCAGCCTGCAATGTCCGGCCTTATTGCAAGATTGAATGTGGGTATCACCCTGCCCGTTATTGAGCTGCAAAGGTCCAATTCTTAAGCCGTTTCCATTATCGTTAACTGGCTGCTAACCATTTTCCTTCACTCCCTGATCTTGCGATTTTTACGGGGGCATGAATGGAACAGCGCGTGGCCGATCAGCGTAATGGTGTGGTCGATGTCGATGTAGCGATCATCGGGGCGGGGCCTGCTGGCCTCACCGCAGGCTATCTGCTGACCAAACAGGGTAAATCCGTCGCGATCATAGAGAAAGACGCCACCTATGTTGGCGGGATCAGCCGTACGGTCGAATTTGAAGGTTATCGCTTCGACATTGGTGGCCACCGTTTCTTTTCGAAGAGCCAACAGGTGGTTGATCTGTGGAACGAGATCCTGCCCGATGATTTTATCCAGCGTCCGCGGATGAGCCGGATCTATTACGAAGGCAAATTCTATTCCTATCCTCTTCGCGCGTTTGAGGCGCTGTGGAACCTGGGCATCTGGCGTTCAACCCTGTGCATGGCCAGCTATCTCAAATACAAATTGTTCCCGATCACGAATGTCAAAAGCTTCGAAGACTGGACCACCAACCAGTTCGGCAAGAAGCTCTATTCCATCTTCTTCAAGACCTATACCGAAAAGGTGTGGGGCATGCCGTGCAATGAAATGAGTGCGGACTGGGCAGCGCAGCGGATCAAGGGACTTTCACTGTGGAACGCGGTGATTGATGGGCTGAAGCGTTCGCTGGGGCTGAACAAACGGCCCAATGATGGGCAAGCGGTCAAGACCTTGCTCGAAACCTTCCGCTATCCCCGGCTTGGGCCGGGCATGATGTGGGAAGCTGCGCGGGACAAGATTCTCGCGACCGGCCAAGGTCAGGTGCTGATGGGCCATGCGCTGCAACAGCTGGCAAGCGATGGCAAGGGCGGCTGGTCGATGACTGCCACAGGCCCGCAGGGTAATGTGCAGATCCGCGCTGCCCATGCCATTAGTTCTGCCCCTATGCGCGAATTGGCGCGGCGGCTGCATCCGCTGCCAGAAAGTACTTTGCAGGCCAATCAGCTCAATTACCGTGATTTCCTGACTGTGGCACTGATGATCCGCTCGGAAGACCTGTTCCCCGATAACTGGATCTATATCCATGACAGCAAGGTGCAGGTTGGCCGCGTCCAGAACTTCCGCAGCTGGTCGCCCGAAATGGTGCCGGATGAAAATGTCGCTTGCGTAGGCTTGGAATATTTCTGCTTTGAAGGTGACGGGCTGTGGTCGATGGCGGATGCGGATCTGGTCGATCTGGCCAAGCGTGAAATGGCGATCCTGGGCCTGGTTGATCCGGACAAGGTGATTGGTGGGGCCGTCGTTCGTCAGGAGAAGGCCTATCCCGTATATGACGAGGATTACGCTGCCAATGTGGATGCCATGCGGCGCGAGCTGGAGCAGAAGTTCCCCACGCTGCATCTGGTTGGCCGCAACGGCATGCACCGTTATAACAATCAGGATCACGCCATGATGACCGCGATGCTGACGGTGGAGAATATTCTGGCGGGCGAACGCGTATTTGACACCTGGTGTGTCAATGAAGATGCCGAATATCACGAGGCTGGCGATGAAGGTGATGAAACATCGCTGCCCAAACGTGATAATTTGAGCGCGGACCAGCAGGCGGCATTGCAATCGGTGCGTGATGTGCCGGAACGTGTCCGGAAATCGGCCTGATTGACCGGGCCATGTTGTTGGGCGTTCAGGGGGGTGATGTGCGCATTTGGCTGAACCGTCTGCGGGATATGCGCTTCATCCGTTATTTTCTGGCCAGCGTTGGCGCGCTTGCTATCGATTTCGGCAGTTTCGTGGCGCTGATGGGCGCTGGCATGAATGCCATGGCAGCTTCTGCGCTGGGATATACGCTGGGCATTATTGCCCATTGGCTGCTTTCAAGCCGCAAGGTCTTTCATGAAACGGTGGCGCATGAAACCATGGCGCGGACAAGGCAAAAGGCGCTGTTCGTGATATCTGCACTGGTGGGTCTGGGGTTGACCACTGTGATCGTCGGCATTGGATCGGGCAGCGGGATCGATCCGCGTCTGGCCAAGCTGGTTGCCATCGCAGTCAGCTTTGTAGTCACCTATGTTCTGCGCAGCAAAGTGGTTTTCCGCAGCGGGACCGAATGAATATGCCGGACCGCCGCCTGCGTTTGAACGAAAAGCCCAACAGGGCGATTTTCCTTACGTGGCTGGGCCTGTGTGCCGTTCTGCTTCTGATCGCCCGTGGCAAGATTACAGAACGCGGTTTTCCTGGCCCGGATGATGCCCTGCGGCTGGTGCAGTTGCGCGATTTGTTGGCTGGCCAAAGCTGGTTGGACCTCCATCAATATCGCATCGATGCGCCCGATGGTGTGCTGATGCATTGGTCGCGGCTTGTCGATGCGCCATTATGGCTGTCGATGAAGGCGCTCACCCCAATGTTGGGGCAGGTGCAGGCAGAACTGGTTACCATGGTGGCAATACCGCTGCTGGTGCTGGGCCTGATCCTTGTTGCGGTTGGCCGCTTGGCATGGCGCCTGTTCGATGTGCAGACAGCAGTGCTGGCCTGTGCTGCGGTGGCATTCTGGCCTTCCATTCTGGTGCAGGTTCAGCCGCTGCGGATCGACCATCACGCTTACCAGATCATGTGTGTGGCAATGGCCCTTTGGGCGCTGTCCTGGCGTTCGCCCTGGCGGGGCGGTGCCTTTGCTGGCGCCATGATGGCAATGGGCACAATGATCTCTCTTGAAACACTGCCCATGGCGGCGGCATTTGGTGGCATACTGGCCTTGCGCTGGTTTGCTGATTTCAAGGCGCGCTGGTGGCTGGTCAGCTATATGCAGGCGCTGGCACTGGGTATGGTGCTGCTGTTCGCATTGACGCGCGTCACCGATCTGGCCGAGCATTGCGATGTTATCGCGCCCGCGCATCTGGGCTTTTTCCTGATCACGGCCCTTGGCACAGGCGCGATAGCCGCCCTGCCGCAAATGCCACGTCCTGCGCTGTTTGTGCTGTTCAGCATGGCGGGTACCGCCGGGTTGGGCTTTGTCGCGCTGACAGCATCACAATGTTTTGCTCCACCCTTTGCCAGTCTTGACCCTGTGTTGCGCCAGCAATGGTATCTTTCGGTGACGGAAGGTTTGCCGATCTGGCGCCAACCCGCCGACCGCGCGATCCCTGCCGTGCTACAGGTGCTTGTGGCGCTGGCTGCCAGTGTGATTCTGTGGGCACGCAATCAGGATTGGCAGCGCCGCTGGTGGCTGGAATACAGCCTGTTGCTGGCGGTCGCCATTGTGGCCGGTTGCATGACCTTCCGGTCCATGTCATTCCCTGCCGTATTGGGCGCTATCCCCATGGGTTGGCTGGCACATCAACTGCTGCGTCATTTCCGTGCGACGGATCGGTTCGCAGCCAAACTTCTGAGCGCATTGGCAATCTATCTGCTGCTGCTGCCCAGTTCGCCTGTTGTGGTCTATGAAAAGCTGATCAAGCGGGATGACCCGGCAGCGCAAAATGGCCCGGTCAGGGTAAGCGATTCTGCCTGCCAGTTAGAAACTAACGCCCATTTGTTGAACAAGCTGCCGCCCGCCAAACTGTTCACCACGCTGGATATTGGCCCTGCCGTGCTGCTTGAAACGCATCATACGGTGGTGGCAACAGGGCATCACCGTGCCCCTCGCGCCATGCTGGCGGTGATCAATGGCTTTACAGCCACGCCAGATCAGGCGCGGGAGGTGATCACAGGCGAGGATGCGCAATATGTGGTGCTGTGCAGTGATTTGAACGAAACGACCAAATGGCAGCGTTTGGGTGGCAGTACCGGCCTGACTGCGCACCTTATGTCCAATGATCCCCCTGCCTGGCTGGAGCGGGTCGATATCGGCGGACCGGAACAGCTACAGGTATGGCGGGTGCTGCCCGATAGTGATCAGGTCGAATCCGCTATTCAGGATGAAACGCCAGCGCCAGCCCATTGATGCAGTGCCGTTTGCTGGTGGGTTTCGGGCCATCGCTGAAAATATGGCCCAAATGCCCACCGCAAGTTGCGCAATGCACCTCTGTCCGCGGATATCCGATCTTGTAATCGGTAGATGTGCCGATTGCCTTGCTGCTAATCGGTGCCCAGAAGCTGGGCCAGCCTGTGCGGCTATCATATTTGGCCTTTGAGGAATAAAGCGGTGTGCCGCAGCCTGCGCAGGCATAGATGCCCCGCCGTTTTTCCTTGTTCAGCGGCGATGTGTAGGAGCGTTCCGTCCCCGCCTCTCGCAAGATATGATACTGTTCCTTGGTCAGCTTGCGGCGCCATTCGCCCTCGCGCAGCTGGATTGGGAAATTCTTGGCCTCTGCCGGGCTGGAGCCACAGGCGGCCATCAGTGGCAGAGCGATGCCAATACCCAGTGCCCCCAACACACCACGGCGTGTGGCGGTTGGGGAGCGGGGGGTCATGGACTTGATGGGGGACCGGTCCATACTATCCTGTTCGTTGTGGCACTCAAAAAAGTTTCACTTGTCGCAAAAATTTATGCCGGGCGATTTTTAAAGCGGGCCAGCAGTCTTTCACGCAAGGGGCGACGAGGTGCCGCTCCGCCTGATTTCAGTACGCGTTTTCGGAACAGGCGTGAACCCCAGCGAATAAACAGAATGACCCATGCAATTTGATAGGCCAGAGTGAGGAGATGTGGCCAGATGGCTTCATGCTGTGCCGCACGCGCCGTCATCGCGAAGGGAGAAGATAGCGGGAACAATATCGCTATCAGTTCCAATAATAGTGCCCCGTCCACCAGCACGAAGCTGGCAAAGAAGAAAATGAACAGCTGCAACATGGTAACGGGCATGGACAGGGTCTGAACTTCGCGCACTGTGGAAGCGAGCGCACCGATCGCCAGGAAGATTGACCCGATCAGCAGATAACCCATGGAGAAATTGAGCACGAACAGCAGGCAGAAAAGTGGCCAGCCCACGCCGGGCGTCGGCATTCCAATCAGCACCAGTTTAACCCCGCCGAAATCGCCTGCAAGTCCGATGAAGATGCCAATGCCGGCAAACCATACGGCTATTCCCACCAGTGACACGGCCAGCATGGCAAACAGCTTGCCCAGGAACACTGCATCCATGGGCAGGGCGGCGGCCAGGATTTCAATGATCTTGTTGGCTTTTTCTTCCACCAGATTGGACAGGACCATGCCCGCCAGCAACATCATGAGCAGGAACAGCAAAGTCATGGAAATCTGAGCTGTATCCTGCCGCCGGCTTTTGGTTTCGACCCCGCTTGTCGCGATGGTTTCAGTTCGGAGCGCGGGATAGGCCAGATTGGAATTGTCACGTGCCACAGCCAGCTGCATTGCCACGTAACCGCGCCAGGCATTCAGCCTTTGTTCTGTGCCGGTCAGCACGGGATTTTCCAACGTACCTGTCAGTGTTGCGCCGATCCGTCCGTTGCGATCCGCCAATGCGCGATCGACATCCAGCTCTGCATGCCCTTTGGAACGGTCAAGGATTATGAAATGGGGGATGCGTTCGCGCCCCAATTCATCCTGCAATTTGTAATGCGCGGCCAGCAGGCGCTCTATATCCTCGCTCGGCATCTGGATGGCAATACGCGGTTCCTGTGTGCGATCATTCTTGGCTGCGCCCAAGCCCCCTGACATCGCAAAGACGACAGCAGGAAAGACAGGGCCGAGCAGGAAAAACAGAAAGCTGCGGCTGAACAGGATCGCCAGAAAATCGCGCCGGGCGATAACAAAGGCGGCGCGCAGGATGGAAAGGCGGGCGGTTGGGGTATTTGCCATCAGTCCAGCTCCTGACCAGCGCCATTACCCAGTTCGGCAGCAGCAGCTTCTCCCGCGATATGAACAAAGGCGTCATGCAATCCGGCCCGTTCGATAGAGAGAGACAGAATACCCGCCTCACCTTCTATCAGGCGGCGCAGCAAGGGTTCCACGCCGCCATCGGGCAGGGAGAACATGAAGAAATCGCCTTCTCGCCGCGCATCGGCGGGCAATGCTTCCATCCAGGCACCTTCGCGTGCGCGTGTTTCCAACCGCACCTGTGCCGGGATGCGATCGCGCGCGGCCTCTACCGATCCTGCATAGGGCACTTTGCCACCAGCAATGATTGCCACCCTTTCACACAGGCGTTCGGCATGGTGGATGACATGGGTGGAAAAAATCACCGTGGTCCCTTCATCCGCCAATTTGCGGATCAGCCGTTCCAGCTTGCCCTGATTGATCGCATCCAGTCCGCTGAAGGGTTCATCCAGCACCACCAGACGCGGGCGATGGACCAGCGTGCCCAGCAATTGCACGGTTTGCGCCATCCCCTTGGACAGATGGCGGATCTGGCGTTCGGCTGCGCCGGCCATATTATGCGCTTCCAGCAGTTCCAGCCCGCGCTTGCGCCCTTCGTCCAGTGGCAGGCCGCGCAATGCCCCCATGAAGGCGATGGCTTCAATTGCCTTCATGGCAGGATACAGTCCGCGTTCTTCAGGAAGATAGCCGATCAGCCGCGCGATATCATGCGGCCGGTCATGCCCAAACACGCGGCGCACCCCTTCATCAGGGTCAATTATGCCCAGTAACATGCGCAGGGTTGTGGTCTTGCCCGCACCATTCGGCCCCAGCACGCCATAGATCGCGCCTTCGGGTACGGAGATATCCACGCCATCCACGGCCAGAAAATCGTCAAATCTTTTGACCAACCCGCGAGCCTCTATGGCCAGCGGCCGTGTATCCGCATTTGCAGCGTTGCTCGTCTGCTCGTGATCGCCTAGCGCCATATCCATGACACCCGATTAACCTTGAGCACTAAACGGGAGCAACCCCAAGCGTGGTTAATGACACCACAATTTCTGACTTGCGCACACGCTTATTGGTGGAGGCAGAGCGGTTGGGCTTTGCGGTTTGCGGCTTTGCCCCGGCCACGGATGATCCACTGCGCACGCGCCGGCTGGAAGAATGGCTGGGTGATGGCATGCACGGATCGATGGAATGGATGGCGTCGCGGGCCGATGTACGGCGCGGCCCGCTCAGCATGTGGCCACAGGCGCAGAGCGTGATCGCCCTGGGGATGAGCTATGCCCCGGCATCAGATCCCATGGCACTGGCCGGGGATGCGGAGCATGCGCGCATTTCGGTCTATGCCCAGGGACGCGATTACCATGACACGGTGAAGAAAGCGCTGAAGGCGCTGGCGCGTTGGATGGTGGCAGAAGCAAATGCGCTGGGCCTGGCAGAACCCGCACTGAAAGTCTTCGTCGACACGGCACCAGTGATGGAAAAGCCGCTGGGGGCTGCAGCAGGAATCGGTTGGCAGGGTAAGCACACCAATCTGGTCAGCCGCAGCCACGGTAATTGGCTGTTTCTTGGGGCGATCTACACCACATTACCCTTTGCGCCCGATACGCCGCATGAAGACCATTGTGGATCGTGCGATGCCTGCCAGCGCGCCTGCCCCACAGATGCGTTTCCTTCTCCCTATCGCCTGGATGCGCGGCGTTGCATTTCCTATCTCACCATAGAACATGCCGGGCCGGTACCGCTGGAATTTCGCCACGCATTGGGCAATCGCATTTATGGCTGTGATGATTGTCTGGCGGTGTGTCCGTGGAACAAATTTGCCCAGACTGCTTCGAGCCACCGCGATTTTTTGCCGCGCGGCGAATTGGCCGCGCCGCGCCTGGACGATCTGCTGCAATTGGATGATGCCAGTTTTCGTGCCCTGTTCAGCGGATCGCCGATTAAGCGGATCGGGCGTGATCGCTTTATCCGCAATTGCCTTTATGCAGCAGGCAATAGTGGAAATGCTGCATTGATTGCGCCGGTTCTGGCCTTGCGTGAAGACCCCGATCCGGTGGTGGCCGATGCCGCCAATTGGGCGGCGCTGTGTCTTACAGCAATTCCTTGAGTGGGGTTTCAGCGTCTGCCAGCAGCCCCTTGTCCACCACGTCCACACCGCTTTCCAGCAGCTTGCGCCCTTGCACGTAATCCTTGGTGGTGTTGACGCAATCAAAGGCGATGGGCCGGCCTTCTTTCAGATAGACCACGGTGAATTTGCGCGTGGCAGGGTCACCGCGCAGCACGGTTTCGTCATAATTGAGTGACAGCCCTGCAGTCTGCAACCGCAGATCATATTGATTGGACCAGAACCATGGCAGCGCGTGATAGGGTTGCTTGTCCCCCATAATTGCCTTGGCGGTTGTGGTTGCCATGTCATTGGCATTTTGGACCGATTCCAGCCGGATTACCGCCTGTTCTGCATAAGGATTGGCATGGGCTGCGCAATCGCCGATCGCGAACACATCATCCAGTGTTGTGCGGCAATAAACATCCACGTCGACACCATTTGATCCAGCTGCACCTGCTGCGATCAGCGGGCCAACGGACGGGATGATGCCGATACCGACGATGACGATTTCACAGGGGATGACCTCTCCGCCTTCCAGCCTGACGCCGGTTACGTTCCCGCCTTCACCTTCGACTGCTTCAACTTTTGCTTCCAGCCGCAGATCCACGCCGTGGTCGCGATGTTCCGCTTGGTAGAAAGCGGAAAGCTCTTCACCCGCAACGCGTGCCAGCACGCGCGGCAGGGCTTCTAGCAGGGTAACGCTGCAATCGAATTTGCGCAGCACGGCGGCTGCCTCCAACCCGATATAGCCGCCGCCGATCACCACGGCGCGCCTGTCCCCATTGTCCAACTGCGCCATGATGGCATCGACATCGCGCTTGTCGCGCACGCCATGCACACCTTTCAGATTGGCGCCGGGGCAGGACAGGCGGCGCGGATCGCCCCCACCGGCCCAGATCAGCTTGCGATAGCCGATACGCTCGCCATCGCTCAGCACCACTTCATGCGCCGCAGCGTCAATTTCTGTAACGGCGCGGCCCAGCATCAGATCGACGTTCTTCTCTTCCCAGAATTGGGCGGGACGGATCATGATCCGTTCGAACGGCTTTTCGCGCGCAAGATATTCCTTGGATAATGGTGGGCGCTCATAGGGCGGTTCGGTGTCACGCCCCAACATGATGATTGACCCTTCGTGCCCCTGCTGGCGCAAGGCAATAGCTGCCTGTGCCCCGCCATGCCCCGACCCCACGATAACGACATCTGCTGTTTTCATGCGGGCGGGGTTGCCGCAAAATTCCCTCGCGTCAAGTTCCTTTTATCGGCTGGTTCATATCTTCAGGCAGGTATCACCGTTCCAGTAAATTGCGGGCCTGGCTGGCGACCTGCGCCATTATCGCAGGGGTAACTGGCATGTGTAATTGCGCACGGCCAATCATGACCTTGAACTGTGCCACCGCAGCTGATTGCGAATCGAGCCAACGATCCACAACCGCTTCTGGCCCTGATTTCGGAGCTTTTCTGCGGCGCAGGAAATCCAGCCGCATCTGCTGGAAATCGCGCGCCAGCCCATTAACCAGCAGGCGTTCCCACGGGTCGGATGGCGCCATATCTTCTGCAGATTGTTGCGCCCAGTCCAATCCAAGCTCTGTACCAAGCTTGATAAATGCACGGGTCAGTGTTTCGGTGGGGACTGAACTTTCCTTTGCCAGGCCGGCCAGGCCAATGGCACCGTCCAGGTCAAACAGATAGACCACCCGTTGTGCCAATGCAGCTGGCGCGCCAGCTTCAACGAACTGCGCCTGTAATTCGCGAGAGCGTGCTTGTGCGACTTCGGACAGCATGCTGCCCGCACTGTCGGATAGTTTAGTAACCCCTTTCGCCAAGTGCGCAATCATCTGCGCCGGTTCCAGCGATGCACCACTTTCACGCAGCAAATCGGCCATGTGCGAACTGACGGCGGCTGCCGTACGCGCCAACAACAGAAGGCGTGCTGTTTCGGGCATTCTGGCCGTTTCGATCGATAGCCAGAGATCGCGCAGGCCCAGCAATTCTTCCACAGCAACATAAGCTGCAGCGATCTGTGCCAGTGATACGCCCTCTTCCTCAGCCAGTTCAAACGGATGGATCAGCCCCAGTCGGTTGACGATGCGATTGGCCAATTTTGTGGCAATCAATTCCGCATTCAGCCTGTGGTTCAGGATCTGACGGCGGAACTTGTCCTGCATGGGTTGCGGGAATGTACCCACCAGTAATGGGACCAGCGCCTTGTCATTGACCAGCGGGCTCTGTTCGATTGCGCTTTGTAGAACCAGCTTGGTGGTGGACAACAACACAGCCAATTCCGGGCGGGTCAGGCCATGGCCATCGCCTGCACGCCTCATCAGCGTTTCGCTATCTGCCAGGCCTTCGGTCTTGCGGTCCAGATCGCCGCTTTCTTCCAGCTTTTCGATCAGGCGCAGATGTGATGGCATGGCCTGCGCGCCACCAGTTTGCGCAATGGACAGGGCAAGCGCCTGCAGGCGGTTATCTTCCAATACGATATCGGCGACCTCATCGGTCATATCTTCCAGCAGCGCGTTACGCGCCTTCTCGCTGATCTTGCCGTTGCGCCGCGCGGCGGCCAGCGCAATCTTGATATTAACCTCATTATCCGAACAATCGACACCGGCCGAATTGTCAATGAAATCGGTGTTGATGCGGCCACCGCGCAGGGCGAATGCGATCCGCCCCGCCTGTGTCACCCCCAGATTGGCGCCTTCGCCAACCACTTTGGCGCGCACATCACAGGCATTCACGCGCAAGCTGTCATTGGCCGGGTCGCCCACCTGGACGTTATTCTCAGCCTCGGCCTTGATGTAAGTGCCAATGCCACCGAACCAGATCAGGTCAGCCGGGCTTTTCAGGATGGCGCTGATCAGGGTTTCGGGTGCGATATCCTTCTGGTCGACCCCCAGGGCAGCCTGCGCCTGTTTGGACAGGCTGATCATCTTGCTGTCACGCGCGAACACGCCGCCGCCCTTGCTGATCAGGCTGGCATCATAATCCGCCCAGCTGGAACTGGGCAGGTCGAACATGCGTTTACGCTCCGCCCAGCTTTTGGCCGGGTCGGGATCGGGATCGATAAAGATATGGCGATGGTCAAAGGCAGCAACCAGCTTGATCGCTTTGGACAGCAGCATGCCGTTGCCAAAGACATCACCCGACATATCACCACAGCCGACAACACGTACCGGATCATTCTGTACATCCACGCCCATTTCCAGGAAATGGCGCTGTACAGAAAGCCATGCACCGCGAGCGGTAATACCCATCGCCTTGTGGTCGTAACCATGGGAACCGCCACTGGCGAATGCATCGTCCAGCCAGAAGTCAGCTTTTTCGGCAATAGCATTGGCGACGTCTGAAAAACGCGCTGTACCCTTGTCGGCAGCGACCACGAAATAGGGATCATCCCCGTCATGGATCACCACGTCTTTGGGATGCACGACCTTGCTGCCTTCGATATTGTCCGTGACGGACAGCAGCGTGCGTATGAACACCTCATAACTGCCCTGCCCTTCCGCAGCCCAGCCGTCGCGGTCCTTGGTGGGGGACGGCAGTAATTTGGGGTAAAAACCGCCTTTCGCGCCGGTGGGCACGATCACGGCATTTTTCACCCGTTGCGCTTTCATCAAGCCCAGAATCTCTGTGCGGAAGTCATCGCGACGGTCTGACCAGCGCAACCCTCCACGTGCGACAGGCCCTGCGCGCAGGTGAATGCCTTCTACCCGGCGTGAATAGACAAAGATTTCGCGCCACGGAATCGGTTTGGGAAGGCCAGGGACCAACTGTGAATCGATTTTGAAGGCCAATGCCTCTTCAGCCGCAGGTGCAAATACGTTGGTGCGCAATATGGCGCCAATCAAGGCATGGTAGAGCCGCAGCAAGCGATCATCATTGATCGCTGCAACTTTGACCAAGCCGCGACGAATTGCATCATTGGCAGTGTCCGCTGCCGCTTCCCTGTCCCCTTTGAAGGCAGGGTCATGTTTGGCTGTGAACAGGTCGATCAGTGGCCGTGTCACTTGTGGCGCGCGGCGCAGTGCGTCGACCACGGTATAGATGGTAAAGCCCATGCCAGCCTGGCGCAGATAGCGATAGAATGCGCGCAACCAGTCTGCCTGCGCAGCAGAAAGGCCCGTGCCCACCACCAGGCGGTTAAAGGCGTCATTTTCGGCTTTGTTGTTGAGCACGGCGGCAATGGCCGCTTCGATCGCGTCGGCGCGTTCCAGCAATGGAGCCGCCTCATCTCCTTCTGGCAGAACCAGCGTAAAATCATGTACTGTGCCCAGTGCGCCGCGCTCTAGCGAGGTGGGTACTTCAGTCAGCACGTGAAACCCGAAATTTTCCAGCGCAGGCACGGCATCCGACAGGGGCAATGCGCCTTCATGCTGGTAAACCTTCATGCGCAGCCGGTCCGCCGGGTCGCCTTCCAGATGGTAAAGGCGCGCGCCGCGACCGGCACTGTCCTCATGTGTCAGTGCGCGCAGCCTGCGGATGTCACGCGCTGCTTCTGCCGCGCCATAATCGCTGCGATAGGCCTGCGGGAACGCCGGGGCATAGCGTGCGGCGATGGCTGCGGCGCGGCCGGGGTCTTCTTCTTCTGCCAGATGGCGTTCAACCGCTTCGTTCCAGCCCCGCAGCATATCTTCCAGCCGCGCTTCCAGCTCATTCTCATCAGGAATCTGGCGTGCATCGCGAATGTCCAGAACGAAACGCAGCATGGCCAGGTTTCCACCTTCCACGGCCAGATCCCAATCAAGCAGTTCTATCCCCTCGCCCTCTGTCAGCAGGCGCTGGATATCCATACGCACGCGGGTAGCCATTATGTCTCGTGGGAACCAGACAAAGGCGAACATGTGGCGGCTAAGCGGCGCCGCCACCAAAGCCAGGCGCGGCCGGGGCCGGTCGATCAGGCTCATCATGCAGGTAGCCAGACGCTGCGCATCTGATGCCTCAAATCCAATCAGCAGGTCATGCGGTAGAACCGCCAGGGCATGAACCAATGCCTTGCCCGCATGGCCGGCCGGATCATAGCCCAGCCTGTCGGTCAATTGTGCCAACATCGTGCGCAATATTGGCACATTAGCCGGGTGCGTGCCGATTGCCGCGCTGGTCCAGATACCGGCATGGATGGACAGGGCCGTAATCCGACCCTTTTCACGCACCGGCACAATGAACAGATCCAGCGGCACGTGGCGATGGACAAAGGAAAGACGGTTGGCCTTCACGATCAGCAGATCGCGTTTCTCGCCCAATTTTTCTTTTGTTTCAAACCATTCGAATGCGCGCTTGAACGACGCATCAGCCAGCACTTGCCGTGCGCTTTTGCGGCATACGCCCAAAGCCTGCGTATTACTGCCATCGCGCTTGCGCGTGATATGGCCCAGCTGGGTCAACATGCCGCCATTGAACCAGCGCAGCAGTTCTGCTGCTTCCTGATCTGCGATACGTTCTGCGTCTCGTGCCATCGCTGCTTGCAGTTTGGGCCAGTCGCTAACTGCAGCGCGGATATCGCCCAGTGCGGTCCGCAGGTCCTTTTCCAGGGCACGGCGTTGGCGGGCATCGGCGCGCTCAGTCTCGATATAGACCATCGATTCGCGCAGGCCGCCCTTACCCTTGCCCGGCAAGATTTCCTTCAGTCTGCCCTTGGTATCACGTTGGACCGATATGACGGGGTGGATCAACCGGTCGATTACCAGCCCGTGTGCGGTAATGGTCTTAGCAATGGAATCGACCAGGAAAGGCATGTCGTCATTCACTATGGCCAGGCGCAGGAAGCGATGCTCATCGCTGACTGTAGTCATGACCAAAGCTGATTTTTCCGCCTCGCGTTGGGTGGCAACTTCCAGCATGAATTGCGCAGCATCTGCCAAGGCCTTGTTCGACAGTGGCGGCTCGCTTGGCAGTATGGATGCCAGCATCTGTTTGGCGAGTGCCTTGGCCATCGCCTGGCTGGCCTGCTTGCTGGCGGTTCCGGCGGGTTTGGCAGATTTGGCGGGCGTCTTGGAAACCATCATCCTGCTCCGTTCGTGCCTGTAATATTATTATCTGGCACTATACTAATAATGCGCAAATAGTCTTGTGGCGCGGAGGGTGCAAGTATGGATTTCTTAGGCCACGCCCGGATATGCATCGCATAGTCTATAATATGAATGTGGCGAGCAGATTGCGAGTTCTCGTTTGATGCGTGCGTCTTGCACAGGTCATTAGCGGGTCATCCGGTCCGGCTTTCCTGCCTGGAATCCCCCGTCAGAGCAGTCGGAGCCGGGCCTAAGGGTGCGCAGTTACTGGTTGGGCTGCGTGCCCCCCAATTGTTCAAGATAATAACGTGCTGTGTCAGCCGCTGGCCCTTCTGGCTCAAGCGTCAGGACCGAATCCCAGCTTTGTCTTGCGGCATCATCGCGTCCATCCAGAATGGCGATAACGCCAGCTTCCAGGGCAATTTGCGGGTCGGTGGGGTTTAGCCGGGCCGCCTCTTCAATCTCTACCTGCGCTTCATCCAGCCGGTCCCTCCGCCGCATCAGTGTGGCCGATAGCAGCCAGCTATCCGGGTTGGTCGGTTGCAGGCGGCGTGCCTCTGCCAGCATGGCAGCGGCGCTTTCCAGCTGGCCAGCCTGAACCTGCAGATTGGCCACGTCCAGCGCGATAAAGGCCTGCAAATCGCCTGCGCTGGCAGATTGCGCATTGTCATATGCCTGTTTCAGCAGATTGAGAGCGCTTTCTCTGTCGCCCTGTGCCTGCGCGGCATTGCCTGCCATGGCGCCCAGCCGGGCGCGCATTCGCAGATCATCTGCGGGGACCTCGTCCCGGCCGGCAAGAAAGGCCGCGCGCGCTTCTGTCCACAGGCTCAGCTTGGTTGCAGCCAGTCCCAGGCAATGATTGGCCAGAATGCGGTCATTCCCGGTCGCTGTTTCGCGCTGGATCTGTGCACGTGAATGGGCGCGCGCGGGATCGCTATCAACCAGCTCAAGACATTCTTCCAGCCAGCTGGGTTTCGCCTGTGCATTAACGGTATTTTCAATGCGTGCGGGGCGGTCCTGTACCTCTGCCGAATAATCCGGGATTGCGCCGGCATAGGGGTTGGGGCCAGCCTGCATCAGCAATGGCAAAAGGAATGGGGCAATAGGCAGGGTCATCTCAGTTCAATCCAGCAGGCCCCACACGATGCGGTGGAGCAAGGCAATATCGCTATCACGCGACAGGCGATGATCGCCATCCTTGACCAAAGTCACATGTATATCAGCCGAACGAAGCTGCTGCGCCAATGTCATGCTGATCTGCCACGGCACATCGGGATCGTTCTGGCCGTGGAGAAGGCGCACCGGTGCGTCGATGCCGATTTCACCTTCCAGCAACAGATTGGCCTGTCCATCAGCGTAAAAGCCGGGATGCATCGGGGTGGGTTCGGGGCCATATTGATTGGGTTGATAAACGGTGTGGCCAGCGGCCAGTTGCGCCTTGTCCTCATCCGACCGGCCCCATCGGGTAAAATCGGGCGCGGCGGCGATACCAACCAACCCCGCCAGCCTATCACCCAGCGCGATTCCCACCAGCAGCATGAGCCAGCCGCCCATGCTTGACCCGATCAGAATGACCTGGTCAGTGGTTACTACGTCGATCAGGGCCAGCACCTCATCTCGCCAGATGCTCAGTGTACCATCGGCAAAATCACCTTCGCTTTTTCCGCAGCCTGAATAATCCAGCAGCAGGCAGGCACGCCCCTCTGCCTTCGCGCGGCCAAAGACGGATGTCGCCTTGCCGCCATCCATGTCTGACATATAGCCGGGCAGGAACACCAGCGCGGGGCCAGTGCCGGGGGTCTGGCGGAAGGCGATCCGTCGCCCGTCGCCCATTTCGTGAAACTGCACATCGTCCATGCCTGCGCTCATGCCCGCCACCGGCACGGCTTGCAATCAGTCTCGGCTGAATATCTCCTCGATTGCCAGGCCGAAAACATCGGCAATCCTGAAGGCGAGCGGCAACGAGGGGTCATAGCGCCCGGTCTCGATCGCATTCACGCTCTGGCGGCTGACTTCCAGTCGCTCGGCCAGGTCCTGCTGGCTCCAGTTTCGCTCGGCGCGCAGCACCTTGAGGCGGTTTTTCATGCGCAGGACCCGGCCGTGCCCATGGTCAGCTTATTGTAAAGCGCACCCACGCCCAGTCCGATGAACCAGAAGAAAGCCGCGCCGAAGCCGCCATTGCCGGGTGGCACCAGTTCGAAGTTCTGGAGGAATTCCCACACTGTCATCACGGTCAGGCAAAAGCCCGTGGCCACCATGCACTGGCGCACAATCAGCAAACGGATGAATTCATCGGTCTCCTCGATGATGAAACGCATCACGGCCCAGAACACGCCGATGATCGGCAGGGCCGGGGCGATCGCAAGCGCCCACGCTGCCGGGCCGGATACCAGCTCGTACTTGAACAGCCAGACCGCGGAAATCAGTGACAGCAGGTAAATGGTCATCAATACAGCCAGCCGACGGCCGTAACGCCGTGCCGCCGGGCTCCATCGCCTGGCCATCGTCAGCACCCTCCGGTGCGGCGGCCGGAGCGGCTCAACCAGGCTGACGGAAACAGGGCCAGCAGCGCGATAGGGGCGAATTGCGCTATCTCTTCCGGAATGATGCCGAAAATGGCGAGCACGGCGATGCCGAGCATTGTGCTGGCCAGCAGCAGGGCTTTCTGGATCTGCGTCATGGTCAAGTGTCCTTTCAACTATGGAAAGGGTGCTTGTCATTGATTCGTCCACATGTCAAGTACACTGGACATTATATACTTGACGTAGGGACTACGAAATGCAGGATGATAAGCGACAGGCCGATGCTCGATTTGAAATCGTGATTACACCGGTGATGGTGGAAGCAGGCGTTGCTAGTCTTGAATGTAGTGAATGCTGCTCTTTGGAGCAGCAGGCCATTGAGGCATTTCAAGCGATGGCGATGGCATCCCCAGAAATTCTCGAACTTCTCCGTCGTCGAAGCCTAGCCGTTCAGAAATAGCGCGCCCGTATTCGTGGAGGCTTCGCACTTGATCTTTGAACTCAACGATTTTCTCAGTCGGTAAGGGATCATTTGTCGTCCTAAGTCGGCCTCGCCCCTTTGTAACCATGATACGACCGGACAGTGGTCGAACCATATTCTCGTCTGGTGCGCCTACATCAAATGCGCGCAGTCCATGAACATATAAGTTTCTGTATTCCCCAAGGCGCTGATAGCCAGCGCAGAAATGTTCTACGTGTGGACGAATAGGATGGTCTTCCATACCTCGCGCGGCAGAGCGCAGTGCTTCTGCCAGTGATCGACTACCAAGGTCAGCCACCAGAGCGTGCATGGCGGTATGTCCGCCAAGAATTCCAGATAACATCCACCGCGTGTGCTCTTCCGTCAGGTTCCAGAACATTATTGCCCAGGTGAACTCTCGTCCAAATTCTGTTAGGTCGTAGGTATAAGGATCTTCGACCATGTCAGAAACCAACCACAGAAAAATGAATATTGTGCTCCGCCGCATGCTGAGCACACCGCCTAAGCCGCATGATTCCGAGAAAGAGTCAAGCGAGCCTCGGCGGCGGGGCAGACCAATTGGCGGCGGCAGCCGCACCAGTCAGACCTGCGATCAAAGATAACGCTTGCGCCTCTCACCGATACGACGAGGCGGTTGCCAGCGATCAGGCGGCGAGTGAACCAACCCGCCGGTAGGTGAGGCGCTTGCCCACTATCCCACGCAGGGCAATGTCCGTGCGTTCTGCATCCTCGATGCCAAGTGCGGAACGATTGGAATAGCGAAAATCGAATTCATGCAGGTAACGCTGCAAATGGCGCTGGTCGCAGTGCTGATAGACGCCGCGCATACCTCGTTTGAAGATGCCAAAGAAGCCCTCAATGGTGTTGGTGTGCACCGTTGGATCAATGCGGCTCACATATTCATCTTGCGCGTGGTTCACGCTGCGATGCGCTGCAAAATCCAGCCCTGGGCGCTTGTAATGGTGCGCCTGATCGGTGAGCAGTCTGCTCGCGCGATCCACATTCATAAACAGATAGGCACCGATATTGGCTGCGCTCAATTCGGGCGTAAAAACAATACTTGTAGCGCGCCCCGTAACACGATCCACAAGGGACACGATTTTGTTCATGTTGCGGATCGGAGTGCGGCTTCTTGGAGCTTGCTTATTCCTGCCCCAATAGGTTTCATCAGCTTCGACATCATGGCCGGAACCGCCTAATGGATCGGGATCATTGGGTTTCATTGCCTCTCGGATGCGGTGGCACATGAACCACGCTGTTTTGTAGGTGACACCCAGCATACGCTCGATCTGTTTGGCGCTCATACCCTTCTTTGACGAGCACAACAGGTAGGTGGCCAGCAGCCATTTATTGAGTGGCACCTTCGAGCGTTCGAACACTGTACCCACGCTGACTGTGAAGTTCTTCGAACAAGCATTACACTGGACAAGCCCCGCCCGATGCGATTTGCCTTGCAGGCGGCAAACGCGCTCTACCTCGCCGCAATGAGGGCAAACAGGACCATTGGGCCAGTTGAGTGCCTCAAGATGTTCGCGGGCCTTTTCGACGTCGGTGAAAATTGGGTCGGTAAGTTTCATGATGCAGCACAGCTACATCTAGTGCGTTACTACGTCAAGTATATAATGTCCAGTACACTTTCCAAAATGGAGCGTGACCTTTCCCATTTGGCTCGAAAGTGCATGGGCCTTGCCGCGGAGTTTCATCAACCAAAGCGGGATCGGGAGGCCCATGCGATTAGGGTAATGACATCGCAAGACCTCGCGCCTATACGGCGGGGCATGGCCCTGAAGCTGATCACCACGACAACAACTACCACCTCGGATATCCGGGGGCGGTCGGTCGTGCGCTAGCAGCCGATCCCGCCACCCGGTTTCGGGTGGCTGGCGTTTCCACCGAAATCGAATTTTCTGACAAACGCCGCTTCAAGCGCGCGCCGTGCTGTGCCATGGGCGCATGAAACGAACGGACGAGATTGATGACGGAACTGCTCAAGATCAGCCTGCCCGATGGTACGGTGCGTGAAATGGAACCCGGCAGCACGCCCGCCGATGTGGCGGCAGCAATCGGCCCGGGTCTGGCCAAGGCAGCAATTGCTGCGCGTGTAAATGGTGAGCTGCGCGATCTGACCCGGCCTTTTGAGGGCGATGCCGAACTGGCCTTGGTCACCAGCAGGGACGAGGCAGAGGCGCTGGAACTGGCCCGCCATGATTACGCCCATGTGCTGGCAGAGGCGGTGCAGGCATTGTGGCCAGGCACGCAGATCACCTTTGGTCCGGCAACCGATGACGGCTTTTATTATGATGTGAAGGCGCCTGACAGCCGCGACCCGTTTGGCATGGACGATCTTCCGGCCATCGAGGACAAGATGCGCGAAATTATCCGCGCTGACAAACCGCTGGTGCGTGAGGCATGGTCACGCCAGCAGCTGATTGAGAAATGGCAGGCCGAAGGTGAAACCTTCAAGGCGGAATGGGCACAGGAATTGCCCGAGGGTGAGGAGTTGACTGTTTATTGGTCAGGCAACCCCAATGAAGCGGGTTCATGGCTGGATATGTGTCGCGGGCCGCATCTGCCCAGCACGGGCAGGCTGGACCCTGATGCTTTCAAGCTGATGCGTGTCGCCGGTGCCTATTGGCGCGGCGACCAGAAGAATGCGCAGCTCACGCGCATCTATGGCACGGGCTGGCTGAACAAGAAGCAGCTCAATGCGCATCTGACGCGGCTGGAAGAGGCGGCCAAGCGTGACCATCGCAAGCTGGGGCGCGAGATGGATCTGTTCCATCTGCAGGAAGAGGCACATGGCTCTGTTTTCTGGCACCCCAATGGCTACAAGATCTGGCGCGAGCTGGAGGCCTATATGCGCCGCAAGATGGATGGCGCCGGCTATCAGGAGGTCAAGACGCCGCAGGTGATGGATGCCCGCCAGTGGGAACAGTCTGGTCACTGGGGCAAATACCGCGAAAACATGTTCGTCATCCCGGACGAAGTGCCGAACACGGAAGATGAAGGCCCGGTGATTTCGGGCAAGGCAGACTGGATGGCGCTGAAGCCGATGAACTGCCCGGCCCATGTGTTGATCTTCAAACAGGGAATAACCTCTTACCGTGACCTTCCGATCCGGCTAGGTGAAATGGGCTGCTGCCACCGCAATGAACCGCATGGCGCACTGCATGGGCTGATGCGCGTGCGCCAGTTCACGCAGGATGATGCGCATATTTTCTGCACCGAAAAACAGGTGGTGGAAGAAGTGCGGTCCTTCATCGAGCTGGCCGATAGCGTTTATAAGGATTTTGGTTTTACCTATGCCATCAAGCTGGCGCTGCGGCCTGACCAGCGATTTGGTTCGGACGCGGATTGGGACAAGGCCGAACAGGAAATGCGCGATGCCGTGGCCGAAGCGGGCATGGCGAATGATGATTATGGCTGGGAAGAACTGCCCGGCGAAGGTGCCTTCTACGCGCCCAAGCTGGAATGGCATTTGACGGACGCGATTGGGCGGACATGGCAGGTCGGCACGATCCAGGGGGATCGTGTGCTGCCCGAACGGCTGGATGCCAGCTATATTGGTGAAGATGGCGACCGCCATCGCCCGGTCATGCTGCACCGCGCGATCTTCGGCAGCTATGAGCGCTTTATCGGCATTTTGATCGAACATTTTGCCGGTCGCCTGCCGGTATGGCTCGCCCCGGTGCAGGCCGTGGTCGCCCCGATTGTGTCCGATGTGGATGGCTATGCCAATGAAGTGGCGGCGAAGCTGGAGGCAGCGGGCATTCGCGTCGACACCGATCTTCGCAATGAAAAGATCAATTACAAGATCCGCGAACACTCACTGGCCAAGGTCCCGCATATTCTGGTGGTGGGCAAGCGTGAGGCGGAAGAAGGCAGCGTGGCCGTGCGCACGCTGGGCGAACAGCATCAGAAGATGATGAGCCTGGACGAGGCGATTGCCATGCTGACAGACGCAGCGACCCCGCCGGATCTGCGCCGCAAATAATGGCCCGGTCCGGTTGTTAGCCGATCCAGGTGCTGGCCAGAACAGGTCCGCCATTCGCTTCACGCAACACCAGCGCGTATCGGTCGGCACCCTGCATGGTGAGCTGCGCGCCCGGTACAGTCACGCTTTTGCGGCCACCGTTCCAGCTGACGATGCGCGTTTCTGCGCGCAATACATTGGTATAGCCTATGTCACGCCCGCCATTTTCACCGCGGCCGATGGCCACGGTTACATGATTGCTAACGGCCACCAGCATCAACTCTGCACCTTTGGGCGCTGTGCCACCCAAGCCGACCAGCCAATCACCCCTGGGCAAGGCCCGCGTCACAATCGCCGCAGTGGATTGGCCGCGAGCCTGCAGGACCGCTTTACGTAGATCCTTCTCGCTTGAACCGACAAAGCCGATCCGACCATTGGCAACCATTTGCGGTGTGTAGATACCGTTCTGGCCGGACAGGCCGCGATGGGCATAGAGGCGTTGCAGCTGGGTGTTTTCTTCGCGCGCCAACGTGTCTTTCCAGCCCAGCCTGTCCCAATAGGTGACCGGGCGAGAGATAATTACCATGCCGCTTTCATGCTTTATCCGCGCGACCAGCGCATCTGCGGAGGGGCAAGAAGAACAGCCCTGGCTGGTGAACAATTCCACCAGCACAGGCTTGCCATTGTCAGCGATTGATCCCGAAGGGCTGTCCGGCTTTTGACCTTGCGTCAGCACGAATGCGCTCACTACCAGCGCAGTTGCACCCGCAAATACTGTTAGCAGCCTCGACATTGGCAAACCTTCCAGGCGATTCTTCTTGCCTGGAGTAATTCGGTGGCCCGCAAGATCGGGTTACATTTGTGCGCAGGTTTCCGTCAGAAAGGTAGCGCGCGGCCTGCGGCAATCAATGCCAGGCCGCAGCTGCAGACCAGCGAGAAGCGAATGGCTTCCAGCTGAATCTCGGCCAGGCGCGCGCGCGATAGGGTTATGACTTTCGACATGGCGCAATTGTCGCGTCAAAACCCTAACAGGTCGTTAAACCTTAAAGGCGTGGCATTTGTTGGCTGGCGCAGTGAAAGCCGCCCCCGCCCGCCAATACCGCATCACCCGGCAGGCCAATTGTCGCGCGGTCAGGAAACAGCGCAGCAATCGCTGCCACGCCATCTTCATCATGCGGAGAGCCAAATGTTGGCACCACCACTAGATGCGTGGTGATGGCAAAGTTCACATAACTGGCAGGCTCCACGTGACCGCTACGCTCTATCCGCCCTGGTGAGGGGATTTCATGCAGCGTCAGCCCGGCATCGCGGATGCGCTGCGCGGCATCCGCATAGATCAGGGCATTGGGATCGTGCGCTCCGGTTGCGCGGGGCAGCACCACCTCGCCCGGCGCCACAAACCGCGCCAGATTGTCAACATGGCCATCAGTGTGGTCATTTATCAGTCCATCCCCCAGCCACACAGTACGGGTAAAGCCCAGGTCACGCGCCAGTCGCGCTTCGATATCGGCACGGGAAAGCTGCGGATTGCGGTTGGGGTTGAGCAGGCATTGTTCGGTGGTCAGCACGCAGCCGGTGCCATCGCCATCCAGCGCGCCACCTTCCAATATCCAATCGCTTTCCAGTACGGGCAGACTGGCATCGCGGGCCAGTTCTGCGCCAATCGTCTGGTCACCCGGCATCAGATATTTTTCGCCCCAGCCATTGAACCGGCAACGCAGGGCAGATCCATCTGCCCTTACCAGCGGCCCGGTATCGCGCAGCCAGATATCGCCATAGCTGCGGCGTTCCAGCACTACCTTGCCGCTACAAAGATCGCGCGCGCGTGCTTCATTGGCTTCATCGCGCACCAGCAGTCGCACCTGCTGTCCGCTTTCAGCCACAGCATTGGCAAAAGCGGCAATCTGTTCCTGTGCAGCCTCCAGATAGCCCGGCCATTCTTCGGCCAGATGCGGAAATCCGATCCACAGCCAATCCTGCGGCGCCCATTCAGGCGGCATCAAAATATCGGCCATGGACCGGTTCTCGCAATCTTGTCTTTGGTTGAGGCGCTCAACAGCCCTTGTCGGCAGCGGCGCAGGCCTCGTCACGAATGGCGCGGAATTCATCGCCTTCGTTCCAATTGGGCCAGCTTTTGCTCATCGCCATCATTCGGCCCAGACGATAATAGAGCTGCAGATCGGCCATCACGCCCGACCAGTCCCAGCTCTCGTCATATTCATCCTTGGGCCCGTGATAGCGATTGTCGCGATAGTCTTTGGAGATTTTCTCTCCCGCTTCGCGTCCGCCTTCGACCAGATCCTCACCCCCATCGACGTAGAGCATCGGCACGCCTTTTTGCGCGAAGGCAAAATGGTCGGAACGGTAATAATAGCCTGCTTCTGGATTGGGATTGGGGGTTGCCACACGGCCATCAGCCACCAGCGCGGAAGTCAGGTATGCGTCAAGCTGCGACTTGCCCGGACCAACGACGGTTACATCCTTGGCAGGGCCGGCAATCAGGAACGCATCCATATTCACGCCGCCCACAGTCTGTGCCAGCGGGAAGATGGGGTTGGCGGCGTAATAATATGCACCCAGCAGGCCCTGTTCTTCTGCCGTCACAGCCAGGAATACCAGGCTGCGGCGCGGTGCACCCGCCTTCTTCTGTGCTTGAGCCAGGGCAACCAGAGCGGCCGTGCCTGTGGCATTATCGATTGCGCCATTGCAGATATCATCGCCATCGGGCGCGGGCGTGCACTGGCCCAGATGGTCCCAATGCGCGGTGTAGAAGACATATTCATCAGGCGCTCCGCTGCCTGGCAGAATGCCGATCACATTCTTTGAAGCGTATGATCGGATATCGTTTTTGAAACTGGTTGAAGCCTTCAGCCCCAAGGGCACAGCTTTGAAACCCTTCTTCTTGGCAAGAGCAGTCAGTTCATCCAGATCCTGGTCTGCTGCCTTCAGGATTGTGCGGGCAGCATCATTGGTGATCCAGCCATTCATTTGTGTCAGCTGCGGGGCGTTTTCGCCACGCTGGGGGTAAGCCTGCGGGCCAGACCAGCTGCTTTCCACCACGTTCCAGCCATAACTGGCTGGTTCGGTGTCATGCACAATCAATGCGCCGGCTGCACCCTGACGGGCGGCTTCTTCATATTTATAGGTCCAGCGCCCGTAATAGGTCATGGCACGGCCATTGAAGGTGCCTTCCAGCCCGGCAGTCTCCCAATCCGGATCATTGACCAGGATCACCACCGTCTTGCCCTTGACGTCCAGACCTTCATAATCGTTCCAGCCGCGTTCGGGCGCATTGATGCCGTATCCCACAAACACCATTTCGCTATCCGCCAGCTTGGTTGCTGCATCTTCACGATAGGTCACGCCAACCCAGTCGGTTGAGTAGGTGAGTTTCAGATCCGTGTCCGCACCCGTGATGGTAAGCGGGGCGTAATCCTTGCCCGTGATTTCAACCAGCGGGACATCCTGCGTCCATGACCCCTTATTGCCTGGCTCCAGCCCAGCGGCCTGAAATTGCTCAATCAGATAGGCGACGGTTTTCTCTTCACCCACGCTGCCGGGCATGCGCCCAGCAAATTCATCGGAAGAAAGCATGCGGGTGACGTCCTTCATTGTCTGTTCGGACAAGTCACCGGGCGCGATTTCGGGGATGTCTAACGCCTGGCTGGCGCTGTCATCCATACTGCCGCAGCCAGCCAAAGCCAGCGCGACGCCCGCGATAAGCGCGTGTTTGATCATGGGAAAATACCTCTTAGATAATATCTTGCTGGCGGCTTTCTTGCAGAGCTGTGGCTGAGGGGCAAGCGTTGCTGACTTGCGCACCGTCTGATCGCAGGGCAGGGAACAGCTATGGCGATTGATTGGCATGATGCGATTGCGCGGGCGCGGGCAGAAGCGCCCTTTCTGGCGTTATCTCTGGATCGCCAACCCGAACTGGAATCGTTACTGGCGGCAGGTGATGGCTCAGCTGCGCTGGAATGGGCCCGTAAGGCTGGCGAGCTGCAGGGGGATGACATTTCTGCGCTGGGGGTTGCGTTGCGGCGCGAAAGGCTGGCTTTCGCCACAGCATTGGCAATCGGCGATCTGGCGGGGGCCTTCCCATTGGCGCAGGTGGTTGGGGAATTGTCTGCATTGGCCGACCGCGCTCTCGACAGGGCTATCAGCGGCGCCATTCGCAACCGGGTGGAGGATGCAGAACCACAGGGCTTGATCGCACTGGCGCTGGGCAAGCATGGTGCGGGCGAATTGAATTACAGTTCTGACATTGATCCGATCCTGCTTTATGATCCGCAGACCCTGCCACGGCGGGATAGGGATGAACCGGGCGAAGCGGCGCAAAGATATGCCCGCGAACTTGTGAAGTTGCTGAGCGAGAACACGGGTGAAGGTTATGTCTTTCGCGTCGATCTGCGATTGCGACCGGCATCTGAAGTCAGCCCGCTGGCCATATCGGTCGATGCCGCTCTGACCCATTATGAAAGTATGGCGCTGACGTGGGAACGCGCGGCATTCATCCGTTCGCGCGCGGCGGCGGGGGATATAGCAGCGGGTGAGGAATTTCTGGCCACGATCCAGCCTTTCATCTGGCGGTCCAGTCTGGATTTTGGTGCGATTGAGGAAATCCGCAAGCTGACCCTACGTATCCGGGCCAGCCATTCCGGCCCACGCGAGCCCGGCCCTGGCTTCAATCTGAAGCATGGCCGTGGCGGGATTCGCGAGATCGAATTTTTTGCCCAGACGCATCAGTTGATCCATGGCGGGCGCGATCCATCGCTGCGTTTGCGTGGCACACGTGCCGCGCTGGATGCGCTGGCAGCCGCTGGCTGGATCGGTGCGGCTCAGGCGCTGATGCTTGGCACAGCCTATGACCGGCTGCGGACCTTGGAACATCGGCTGCAAATGGTGCATGATCGCCAAACCCATGCCCTGCCCAAAGTCGATGCACTGGATGGGGTGGCACGGCTGGATGGGTTGCGCGATGGTGCTGCGCTGGTGGAGGAACTGACTGAAATTACAGAGCGTGTGGCGCATTGCTATGACACGCTGATTGCTGATGATCCCGGCACCACACAGGTGGAGGTGGGGCCGGCGCCACTAGCGCGGCGTCTGGAACAGCTTGGCTTTTCCGAACCTGATCGCGTGGCAGAACGGATCGCTGGCTGGCGTGATGGGCGCTATCGTGCATTGCGTTCCACCGCTGCGCTGGACGCCTTCGACAAGATGCTGCCCGGCCTTCTGGACGCATTGGCGCAGGTGGATGAGCCGGAACGCGCTTTGCTGCGGTGGGAAGGGGTGCTGGCCGGTGCCTCATCCGCCATCAATCTTTTCCGCCTCTTGGAAGCACGGCCCGCATTGCTGGACCAGTTGGTCGCTGTGCTGACGCTGGCCCCCACGCTGGCAGAGGAATTGGGGCGGCGGCCCGAATTGCTTGATACATTGCTAGATCAATCGGCGCTGGATTTACCTGGATCGGTGGCAGAACTGGCGCAGCGTATGCGCGCCGGTGTGCAGGGCGATGATTACGAAAAATTGCTGGACCGGATCCGCGTGGTGACAGGTGAAATGCGTTTTGCCCTTGGCCTGCAACTGGTGAAGGCAGTGCATGATCCACTGGACATTGCGGCTGCATTGTCCCGCACGGCAGAGGCCGCACTGATGGTGGCACATCAGGCTGCGGCGCGCGAATTTGCGCGCAATCATGGCGTAATCGACGGGGATGAACTGGTGGTCCTTGGGCTGGGGAGGCTTGGTGGCGGAGCCTTGACCCATGCATCCGACCTTGACCTGATATATCTTTTTGCCGGGAATAAGGGGCGCGAATCCAATGGAGCGCGGCCATTGGGCGGCACGCTGTATTTCAACCGGCTGGGGCAAAGGCTCAGCGCGGCGCTATCCGTGCCAACGGCGCAGGGCGCGCTCTATGAAATCGATACGCGGCTGCGCCCGCAGGGAACGCAGGGGCCGCTTGTGTCCACGGTTGAAAGCTTCGCCATATATCAAAGAGAGGCGGCTTGGACCTGGGAACATATGGCACTGACCCGCGCCCGCGTATTGGTCGGCAGCGCTGCTGTGCGTGCAGAACTCGCTGCCATTATTGATGATGTCTTGCGGCAGGATCGGGATGAGGGCGAGCTGCGCGAGGCGGTTCTGAAAATGCGTGGTGATATGGCACAGCACAAATCGCCAGCTGGCCCGCTGGATGCCAAACTGTTGCGCGGGGGGCTGGTTGATCTGGAATTCCTGGTGCACTTCCTGCAATTGCGGGACCATGTGGGAATTCGCCCGGATCTGCAGCTGGCGGTTGCCCAATTGATAGAGGCTGGGTTGTTGCCACAGGCCATGCAGCAGGCGCATGCTTTGATGACGCGTCTACTGGTGTCGGCGCGTTTGCTGGCGCCTGATCTGCAAAAGCCGGCAGGCTTTGCTGCGCAGGCTTTGGCGCAGGCATGCCAGGTTGAAACCTATGACCTTCTGCTGCAGAAATTTTCGCAGGCACGGCAGGTGGTGGCACAGGGATGGCAGGATATTTTCGGACTGGAAATTGGAGAATGATGAATGAGTGATGCACCCGCAATTGGCGATCCCTTTCCGCAATTCACGCTGGAAACGCCCGATGGCGGCACCGTGCAATTGTCTGACTTTGCGGGGCAGAAACTTGTGCTGTTCTTCTATCCCAAGGACAATACGCCCGGCTGCACCACTGAGGCGAAGGATTTTACCTCGCTAAAGGGTGATTTCGATGCAGCTGGCACAGCCCTGCTGGGGATCAGCAAGGATTCGGCCAAGAAGCACCAGAATTTTATCGCCAAGCATGAGCTGACCACTCCACTGGCGACAGATGCAGAAGAAGGTGGCCTGTCCGATGCCCTGGGGATCTGGACCGAAAAGCAGAATTACGGCCGCACCTATATGGGCATGGTCCGAACCACCTATCTGATCGATGCCAGTGGCAAGCTTGCCCGCATATGGAACAAGGTGAAGGTTAAAGGCCATGCGGCAGAGGTGCTGGAGGCGGCCAGGGCGCTCTGACCATATCGTGACCTCGCTTGCCCGTGCCATTCGCTCTGCGCTCCTGACAGCAGACCCCACCGCCAAATGTTTTGCCACGCGCCGATTGGTGCGTGATTGGCGACAGGGGCGGCTGGGGTGGCAGTTTGACGTCACCATGCCGGATCAACCCGCATGGCCAGCGCGGCCTGAATTGCTACCGCCCAGCCAGATGCCCAAGCGGGGCAAGGGTGGGTCAGAACGTGGACGAATCGCATTGTGGCACGCCCTGGCGCATATCGAATTTGTTGCCATCGATCTGGCGCTCGACATGGCCGGGCGTTTTGGCGGGCAGATGGGCCATGAATTCGTGGCGGATTTCCTGTCCGTTGCTGGGGATGAAGCGATGCACTTCGCGCTGCTGGCGCGCAGGCTGCGGGCGATGGGCAGTCATTATGGCGATCTGCCTGCCCATGCGGGGCTGTGGGAAGCTGCATTTGAAACGCGACACGATGTCGCTGCACGGCTGGCCATAGTCCCCATGGTGTTGGAGGCGCGCGGTCTTGACGTCACGCCATCAACTTTGTCACGGGTGCGCAGCCAGGGGGATTTGGGGGGTGTGAAAATCCTGCAACGAATCCTTGACGATGAAATCCGCCATGTCGCGATTGGCACCAAGCACTTTATCAGATGTGCAAATCAGCGTGGCGAATCTCCACAGGATGCGTGGAAATCCATGGTCCGGAAGCACTTTCGTGGTCAGCTGAAGCCACCATTCAACGACTCAGCGCGACTCGCAGCCGGTTTGTCGCGGGACTATTACGGCGGTATTGCTTCGTAAAGATTTGCCCGGATAACCACACTCACACGCCAAAAAGGCTACAAGGTTCCCGTGAAAGCGAGAATTTTTTTGAAGGGTCGCATGGGGGGTGTTCGGAATTGCAGGGAAGCAATCCGAACCGTTCCCAAAGCACAAGATGACGGTATGCAGGACATACTGCGATAAGGACGGGTCAATTGTTGGGTAAGACATTTGCACGCTGCACGATGAAGGCTTTGGCCGCCGCAGCCTGCGGTATCCTCACTATCGCTGCTACACCTGCCATCGCCAACAGTTCTGCTGCGGCTGTCGATATCGCCGAACCACTGCGGCAGAGCCAAGCTAGTGGCACCCTTTCATCATCGGGCGATGTGCGGTTCCGCCAGCTTTTCTCCAGCTGGGAAGCGCTGGACAGGACCGGCCCAGACGGTGCAACTGTACAGCCGCGCATTTCCATCCCTTCGCGTATGCCGCTGGAAGGTTCACGCCTGACCAGTGATTACGGTATGCGCACACACCCTGTTCTTGGCGGCCGCCGCAATCACAAGGGCGTTGATCTGGCTGCACCCACCGGCACCCCTGTCTATGCGACGGCTGATGGGATCGTTGGCAAGGCGGAATGGTTTTCCAGCTACGGCCTTTATGTTGAAATCGGTCATGGTGCCGATCTTGAAACGCGCTATGCCCATATGTCGAAACTGGCGGTGGCCGCTGGTGAGCGCGTGCACAAGGGTGATCTGATCGGTTATGTCGGATCGACTGGCCGCTCAACCGGACCGCATCTGCATTATGAAGTGCGCATTGCAGGGCTTGCAGTTAATCCGATTCCCTATATGGTTGAATCCCAGGCGCAGCAGGCATTCGTGCTGGCGCGCGGTGAAGGTGGCCAGGGCGGCGACTGATCACCGGTCTGAAAGTTTTTTGAAATACCCGCCTGGAAGCGGGCTCGGACATAGGAGAGGATGTCCGTAATGGCGGCGGGGTCAAACCCGCCGCCTTTTTTCTTAATCCCTATCTGCCTATTCTTTGGCCTGCACGGGACAGGGGGATTTTGAATCATGGGTGCATGGGGTGCAGGCTCTTTTGAAAATGATGCAGCGCTGGATTTCATTGAGGAGATTGGCTCACTCAACATTGTCACGGCACAATTTGATGTTGCCGGCAATGGCGAGGAAATAGACGCTGATAAATCCTGCCAGATCATTGTTGCTGCAGAATGTGTGGCGGCCATGCGCGGATGATCAGCCGATGGGCGATGGAGCATTCCATATGCTGGACCTGACAATTCATGAAGATGAGATTTCAACCAGCAAACGTGGTGGCTGGGTCAATCTGCAGTGCCTCAATGCAGCATTACATCTCAAGCATATGATCCAGAACTGGCAATTTGATGATGAATTGCTGGAATGGGTAATGCAGAAAATGCAGCAAGAACGCGGGGCTTAGGCTAGCAGCTTCAGTGCAATGGCGCGTACTTCTTCGCCCATATCTTCCCGTTCCAGCGCCAGCGCCAGGGTCGCCTCAACAAAACCGACCTTGCTGCCGCAGTCGTAACGCCGCCCCTCAAATGTCACCGCGTGGAATGGTTGTGTGCCAATCATCTGCGCCATGGCATCGGTCAACTGGATCTCGCCACCGGCACCCTTGCCCTGGTTTTCCAGCGTTCGCATCACTTCGGGCTGCAGTATATAGCGGCCAGAAATGATCTTGTTTGATGGCGCTTCATCCACGGGCGGCTTTTCAACCAACCCCTTCACTTCCGTCAAAGTATCGGAAATCTGCGGACCAGGGTCGATCACGCCATAACTCGATACTTCGCTCTTCGGCACTTCCAGCACGCTGATCAGATTGCCGCCCACTTCATTATAGGCATCGACCATCTGCCTCATGCAGCCAGTTCCGCCTGGCTTCCCGATCATCAGTTCATCGGGCAGGAAGATGGCAAAGGGTTCATCCCCCACAATCGCACGGGCGCACCATATCGCATGGCCCAGCCCCATCGGCACCTGCTGGCGCACGGTGATGATGTCACCTGGCGTGGCGCGGGTGGGATCGAGTACGCTCATATCCTTGCCGCGCTCGCCCATGGTGCTTTCCAGCTCATAGGCAACATCGAAATGTTCGACGATGGCGGTTTTGCCGCGGCCGGTGACGAAGATCATCTGCTCGATCCCCGCCTCTCTCGCTTCATCCACCGCATATTGAATCAGCGGCCGATCGACGATGGGCAGCAGTTCCTTGGGGATCGCTTTTGTCGCGGGCAGGAAGCGCGTGCCCAGCCCGGCAACGGGGAATACGGCTTTCCTGATTGTCTTGCGTATGCTCATGGTGCCTTGGGATAGAGTTGGCAGGTTGGCTGCGTCAACTGTAACAGCGTGATTGCCGTTGTGTGACAGTTGCCAGCCGCGCCAAAATGGCTACGGAACGGACATGGACAAACTTGTAATTCGTGGCGGCAAAAGGCTGGAGGGAACGATTCCCGTTTCCGGGGCCAAGAATGCCGCCCTCACGCTGATCCCATGCGCGCTGTTGACGGAAGAGCCGATGACTTTGCGCAATCTGCCCCGCCTGGCCGATATTGATGGCTTCCAGCATTTGATGGGCCAGTTTGGCGTATCGGTGAGCATTCAGGGGCAGCGGTCAGAAGATTTCGGCCGGGTTGTGACTTATGAGGCATCGCGCATGACCTCTACTGTTGCGCCCTATGATCTGGTGCGCAAGATGCGCGCATCGATCCTGGTGCTGGGCCCGATGCTGGCCAGGGCGGGTGAGGCGACGGTTTCGATGCCGGGTGGTTGTGCGATCGGGAACCGACCGATTGATCTCCATCTGAAAGCGTTGGAAGCATTTGGCGCAACGATTGAACTGGCGCAGGGCTATGTCCGCGCCATCGCGCCTGATGGCGGTTTGCCCGGTGGCGAGTTCGATTTTCCTGTTGTCTCTGTTGGCGCGACCGAAAATGCGCTGATGGCGGCGGTGTTGGCCAATGGCACCAGCCGCTTGTTCAATGCTGCGCGAGAGCCCGAGATAGTCGATCTGTGCAATCTTCTGGTGGCGATGGGTGCTGAGATTGAAGGGATCGGCACATCCGATCTCATCATCCACGGTGCCAAGCGACTGAATGGCGCGACCTATAAGGTGATGCCGGACCGGATTGAGGCAGGCTCTTATGCTTGCGCGGCGGCCATTACCGGCGGTGAGGTGCGGCTGGAAGGCGCCAAGGCAGGAGACATGGCGGCTACCAACCATGCGCTGCGCAATATCGGGGTTGAGGTTGAAGAGGATGCCAAGGGCATTACCGTACGTGCCGATGGCCCGTTAAGGCCCGCGAATCTGACCACTGCGCCATATCCCGGGCTTGCCACTGATATGCAGGCGCAGCTGATGGCGCTGCTGTGCAAGGCGCAAGGCACCAGCGTGTTGAAGGAAACGATCTTCGAAAACCGCTATATGCATGTGCCCGAACTGGGCCGCATGGGCGCCAATATCACCACGGAAGGGCGCACCGCCATTGTGACCGGGGTGGATGAATTGCATGGCGCTGAAGTGATGGCGACCGATCTGCGTGCATCAATGAGCCTGGTGATCGCCGGGCTTGCTGCAGAGGGGGAAACCACTGTGCGCCGCCTCTATCACCTTGACCGCGGTTATGAGCGGCTGGAGGAAAAGCTGCAATTGGTGGGTGCGGATATCGAACGTATCGGTGACGGCTGAATTTAGCTTTTCCTGACCAGCCAGATCCGGATCGCTCCAGCCAATCCCGGTGGTGTGGGCGACGCAATCCGCTCCTCATCGATCTGTGCGACCAGCGCATTGATCGGGATATTCTTTGCCTCTGCGGCCTGCCGCAGCATGTCCCAGAAAATCGGTTCAAGACTGATGGATGTCTTGTGCCCGGCGATTTCGACCGATCGTTTCACAGGGGGGTGATAGGGGGAGTTCATTGCGCTGACGTTTTAACAGATTGCATGGAAATGCAAGCTGAGCAGTTTGTGATTGCTGCGCACCTTTTGGTGCGAACCCATATTGCGCCTTGAACCACTAGGACAATTGTCCTAGTGGTTCGCTTCAAGTTACGAGCGGGTGGAAATGGGAAAGCGGCAGGATATCGTGGCGATAGCGGAAGACCTGTTCTACCGGCAGGGTTTCGGCCAGACGCCTTTTACCGATCTGGCCGGGGCGGTTGGGATCTCGCGCGGCAATTTCTACCACCACTTCAAAACCAAAGATGATATTCTGGCTGAAGTTGTGACTCTGCGGCTGGAAAAAAGCCGTAGCATGATTGCTGGTTGGGAAGCGCAGAGTGCTGATCCGGCGGACCGTATTTGCGCCTATATCCGCATATTGCTGGCCAATCAGGAATTGATTGAGAATTTCGGTTGCCCACTGGGCAGTTTCGCCAATGAAATGGCCAAGGCGCAGCATCCGATGACCGCCGGTGCACGGCAATTGTTCGACCTGTTTCATGGCTGGCTGGCACAACAATTTACAGACATGGCAGCGGCGCGGCCGGAATATCTGGCCATGCGCGTGCTGCAGTTCAGCCAGGGCGCGGCAACCATGTCCAACACTTATCGCGACCGGAATTTCATCAGTGAAGAGGTGGCGCGTATGTGCGAATGGGTGCGCCGCCAGGATCGCCGCGAAGAATAACAGGATAAATATGTTTATTATCACTCTCAGCTTTGGGGAAAATCGTGCCTCTGCCGGTCAATGGATGGAAGGGCATAAGCAATGGATTGCCGACGGCTTTGACCAAGGCATAGTGTTGATGGTGGGCAGCCTGGCAGATGGCGCCGGCGGTTTGTTGTTGGTGCGGGGCGATGACCGGGTTGTAATAGAGCAATGGGTAGCGCGCGATCCCTTCTTAGAACATGATGTGGTGCACGCGAGCATCCAGCAATTTACCGCCAATAGCATGGTCAGCGAGCTTGATTTTCTGCGGGAACAGGCAGCGTGAGCGAGATTGACGCAAGCCCCACCCTATCAAGGCGTTGTAACTGGGCCAATTCAGCGCCGGAATTTGCAGATTACCATGACAGGGAATGGGGATTCCCGGTAGCGGACGATCATCGGCTGTTTGAAAAGATCTGCCTGGAAGGGTTTCAGTCTGGCCTTAGCTGGCGAACAATCCTGAACAAAAGGGAGAATTTTCGCAGGGCATTTTGTGGCTTTGACTTTACCCAAATTGCGCGATTTGATGAAAGCGATGTTGCGCGCCTGCTGGATGATTCCGGCATTGTGCGCCACCGCCGCAAGATCGAAGCGGTGATCAATAATGCACGTTGCGCGGTTGAACTGGTTGCTGAGCGTGGTTCTCTTGCAGCCTTTTTCTGGCGATTTGAAGAACAGCCAATGGATGGGCAGCAGGCACAAATACGCTCAACTTCACCATTGTCGATTAAGCTGGCTGCAGAACTGAAAAAACGAGGCTGGGCCTTTGTCGGGCCAACCACAGCCTATGCCTTTATGCAGGCAATGGGGCTGGTGAATGACCATGCTGAATATTGTTCAACCGCCGATAAAGTAGCGGAGGCGCGAGCCAGATTCATTCCGCCAAAGTGATGGCAGCGATGAAGCGCGAATGGCGGTTAATAAAGCGACCTATTACGTGGTAGAATGCGTTAATCCGAATTTCTACCTTCAGATAGGCGAAGAAAATCACATTTTTTCAATAGATTGGGCGCGGGTGATGCTGCACTGCCGGCAGCTATCCGCGCCCTTCAAGATCAATACATGTGCTGCCCGCCGTTGATCGACATGGTCGAACCGGTGACGAATCCTGCGTCTTCCGAACACAGGAAGCGCACGCCGCGGGCAATTTCTTCGGCATGGCCAAGGCGGCCGACGGGGATTTTGGCGATGATCTTTTCCAGCACAGGTTCAGGCACGGCAGCAACCATATCCGTATCAATATAACCTGGCGCAATGGCATTCACTGTAACGCCGAATTTGGCACCTTCCTGTGCCAATGCCTTGGTGAAGCCATGGATGCCGGATTTGGCAGCGGCATAGTTCACCTGGCCATATTGCCCGGCCTGGCCATTGACTGAACCTATATTGATGATGCGGCCCCAACCGCGTTCGCGCATGCCGGGGAAAGCGGCCTTTGCCATGTTGAAGCAACCGCCCAGATTGATGCGCATCACTTCATTCCAGTCTTCAAAGCTCATGCGGTGCAGAGTTCCGTCACGGGTGATACCCGCATTGTTGACCACCACATCGATCGGGCCAACTTCTGCTTCTATCTGTTTGCAACCGGCCAGCGACGCCTCATGATCGCCCACGTCAAACTTGTAGCTGGGGATGCCTGTGTCAGCTTTTAGCTGGTTGGCTGCGGCATCATTGCCGGCGTAATTGGCAACGACGGTAAATCCATCCTGTTGCAAGCCTTCACAAATCGCCCGGCCAATTCCGCGGCTACCACCGGTAACAACTGCAACACGCGCCATTCAGAATCCTCCCACATAGATCTGCTTGAAAGCTTAGCGTTCATAGGTGGGCTGGCAAGTGGAAACCAAGCATTACTGCGGATTACATACTAATTGCTGAGTTGTTGCGGAAGCGGTGCAGCGACACGCAATCATGTGAGGGGGTGGTTATCAGGTCCGAATCCTGGCCGATTGACCGGAATCAGAAGCGGAACTGTGTCCCGACGTAGACGGCCTGGCTGTCCTGCTGTGCATCTGTCAGCGGCGTCAGGCGATCGCGTTCCTGTGAAATACGCACGCCAGCGGTCACATTCAGGTTGCGGCTGACACGATAGGCGCCACCCAGATCAACCGTTTGCGAACCCAATGCTTCCAGTGTGTTGGGTGCGCGGCCCGCTTTGCCATTGGGTTCCAGCGCAATTCGGGGCTGGAAACGGCTGGGCTTGTCTGCTGCAGTTCCTTCACTGGGCGTGAAAGTCGCCAGATCAGGCATTTCAATACTGCGCACACCTTCGGGCATAGCCAAAGTCGGGCGGGCAAAGCTCTTGTAACCGCGTGCTGTGCCAAGATTGTAACGGGTCAGAGTCAGGCCTGAGAGGCCAGCCCCGGCACCTGCAGCGTTTTCAATCGCAGAACGGAATGTAATGGCGCGGGCTGTATCGCTATCAACGCGTACTGCCACGGTCACAGTACGCTCGCGCTTGCCAGTGGTGCCTGCGGGCGTGAAGCGAATCTTGCTATCGGCGCTCTGTTGCGCCACGCGCAGGGCCAAGCCTGGATCGACAGAGGCAGGGGTGAAAATGCCGATATTGTTGTTGTCTGCTACCTTTGCATCACCTGACAGGGCGACATAGGCCAAACCGGCTGTCGGAACGCCAAAGGCCAGACCGGCAGCGGCCAGCAGCATGGGCAGCTTATGCGCCGCCTGCCTTGTGCTGTTTCCTGCCTTACCCATGACCTGACTTTCAAACCTTCCGAACCCGAAATAATACGTTAGCGCCTGAACCTGCGATTACCGAATTTATGGCCAATTGCACCGATTCGCAGCACACAACCGTGGAACAATAGAACCAGAAAAAGCATTTAATCAAATTATTTGAAACTGGAAAAGACTCTTGCGCGATACCTGTTGCAGCATGTCCACATTGCTGTTTGTCCAGGGATTGAATCCATTCAGGCGTGGTACAGCGCGCCGAAGCGCATCTTGCCAGTAACGCTTTCGGGGATCGCAAGTGCAAGACTCCTTGCCGCAAGCGTCCGGACAGCTATAGAGCCTATACACGATAAGACCTTTAGGAATTCGATCGAGAGATGAGCGTGCTTCAGACCTTTTCCCGCCCCCGCTTCCGTATCGTACTGGCCTGTGCGGCATTAACAGCACTGGCGGCATGTGGTGGTCGCGATCGGCCCAAGGCGGATCTGGCCGCGGCCAATATCAACACGATCGGCGTCAACTCCTATCTCTGGCGCGCGGCGCTGGAAACGATCAGCTTTGCCCCACTGCTGCAGGCAGACAGTGCTGGTGGCGTGTTGGTGACGGACTGGTACACCAACCCTGCCAATCCGGGTGAACGGGTCAAGCTGACTGTGGTGATCCTTGACCAGGATCTGCGTGCCGATGCACTGCGCGTGGCGGCCAGCCGTCAGGTCTCGCAAGCCGGTACATGGGTGGAAGCGCCTGTGCAGGCAGCAACAGTGCAGAAGCTGGAAGACATCATCCTGACCAAGGCGCGCGAATTGCGCCGCCAGGCTGTTTCCTGATTTTTCCCGGCTGAAGGCTGACGAACAGCCTTTCCAAACCGCGTGAAATCCGTAAGGCGGCTGCCATGAGTGATACGCGTTTCGATCCGTCTACAGCAGACGGCCGCTGGCAGCTTGCTTGGGAACAGGCCGGTACCTTTGCGGCCGACAGCAATTCTGACCGCCCCAAAAGCTATGTGCTGGAGATGTTTCCCTATCCATCAGGGCGCATCCACATGGGGCATGTGCGCAATTACACCATGGGTGATGTGCTGGCGCGCTATAAGAAAATGCGCGGGTTCGAAGTGCTGCACCCGATGGGGTGGGACGCTTTCGGCATGCCGGCAGAAAATGCGGCGATGGAAAAGGGTGTGCACCCTGGCGGTTGGACGCGCGACAATATCGCGACGATGAAATCGCAGTTGAAGCGGATTGGCTTTGCGCTGGACTGGACGCGCGAATTCGCCACTTGCGACCCGGAATATTACGGTCACGAACAGGCACTGTTCATCGATCTGTATGAAGCCGGGCTGGTTTACCGCAAACAGGCAGAGGTCAATTGGGACCCGGTCGATATGACCGTGCTGGCCAATGAACAGGTGATCGATGGCAAGGGCTGGCGTTCAGGCGCAGAGGTTGAAAAGCGCAAGCTGAACCAGTGGTTCCTGAAAATTACGCAATTTGCTGAAGAATTGCTCAGCGGGCTTTATGCCCTGAAGGACTGGCCGGAAAAGGTCCGGCTGATGCAGGAAAACTGGATCGGCAAATCAAGCGGTCTGGAATTCTCATTCGAACTGACCAATGGTGACAGCCTGCCGGTTTACACCACGCGGCCTGATACAATCTTTGGCGCCAGCTTTGTGGCCGTTGCTGCGGATCATCCGCTGGCGCAAAGCGTGGCAGCGCAGAATTGTGACGCGGCCAAATTCATCGATTTGTGCAAGAAGGGTGGCACTACCGCGGCAGAGCTGGAAACGGCAGAGAAGCTGGGTTTTGATACAGGCATAGGCGTAAAGCACCCCTTCACCGGCGCAAACCTGCCGGTTTATATCGCGAATTTCGTGCTGATGGATTATGGCACCGGCGCGATCATGGCGGTGCCGGGGCATGACCAGCGCGATTTCGACTTTGCCACCAAATATGGCCTGCCAATCCCGCGCGTGGTGGCCCGCAGCGTGGAAGAGGCCAATGTGCCCTTCGCTTGTGAGGCTGAGGCGGGCGACGGTGTTTTGGTCAATTCCGACTTCCTTGATGGCATGGAGGTCGAAGACGCAAAGCGTGAAGTGATCGCTCGTGCGGAACAGGGCGGTTGGGGCCAGGGGCAGACCGTGTGGCGCCTGCGTGACTGGGGTGTATCCCGCCAGCGTTACTGGGGCACGCCCATTCCCTTTATTCATTGCGATGCTTGCGGCGTGGTGCCGGTGCCAAAGGATCAGCTGCCCGTCACCCTGCCCGAAGATGTCGATTTCAAGACCCCGGGCAATCCGCTGCTGCGCCACCCGACATGGAAGCATGTTGATTGCCCATCATGCGGTGGCAAGGCAGAGCGGGAGACGGACACGCTCGACACTTTCGTTGACAGTTCATGGTATTTCCTGCGTTTTGCCAGCCAGCCTGATGATCAGCCTTTCGACCGCGATGAAGTGGCCAAATGGCTGCCGGTTGAACAATATATTGGCGGGATCGAACATGCGATCCTCCACCTGCTCTATGCCCGGTTCTGGACGCGTGCACTGTGCCATATTGGCAAGCTGGACTTTGCCGAGCCCTTTGCTGCGCTGTTTACACAGGGCATGGTGACGCATGAGACATATTCGCGCCGTGAGAACGGCCGCGACGTCTTCTACAGCCCATCTGAGGTGGATCGTACATCCCATGGCGCAACATTGATGGCGGATGGCGGCACGATTGACATTGGCCGCGTCATCAAGATGTCCAAGTCGAAAAAGAACGTGGTCGATCCCGATGCGATCATTGACCGCTTTGGCGCGGATGCGGTGCGCTGGTTCATGCTGTCTGATAGCCCGCCTGAACGTGATCTGCCCTGGTCCGAAGCAGGGATCGAGGGGTGCGGTCGTTTCGTCCAGCGCCTCTGGCGGCTGTTCGATCAATATGATGCGGGCGCAGAGGGTGAGGACAAGCCGCTGGCGCGCAAGCTGCACCAGACAATTGCGGCCATGGCAGGCGATATCGAATCGCTGGGCTTCAACAAATCGGTAGCGCGCATTTACGAACTGACCGGCGCGGCGGAAAAGGCCGCACCCTCTGCCACCCGCAGCGAGGCGATTGCCGCGCTAATGCGCCTGACCGCACCCATGATGCCGCATCTGGCCGAAGAAGCTTGGCATCGGGCAGGATTTCCGGGGCTGGTTTCCGAAGCCGATTGGCCCGCCCATGATCCTGCACTGCTGGTGGAAGATGAAGTCACCATTGCAGTTCAGGTGAAGGGCAAATTGCGCGACACGCTGACCGCACCCAAGGGTGCAGCGAAAGAAATGCTGGAAGAAATGGCGCTGGCCAGTGCAAAGGTGCAGCGTTCACTGGATGGGGCAGAAATCCGCAAGGTCATTGTGGTTCCCGATCGTTTGGTGAATATCGTTATCTGATGCGACAAGCTGTTACCCGATTTGCCTTGCTATCTGCCGTGCTGATGGCGCTATCCGCCTGCGGATTGCAGCCCATGTATGCAGGTGGTGGCAATTCTGCGGTGGCACAGGGGCTGGCAGCGGTGGATGTGCCCGCTATTCCCGGGCGTGATGGCTGGCTGGTGCGGAATGCCCTGACAGACAAATTGGGTGTCGCTGGACAGGCCAGCCCGCAATATCGGCTGGATGTTCGATTGGACGATTCGCTCGAAGCCTTGGGCATATTGGGTGATGACACGATTAGTCGCGAACGCCGCATCCTGCGCGCGCGGTATCAGCTGGTCGATTTGGCGAGTGGTGAAATCCTGCTCGATGCCACGGCGGGCTCTGATGCCGGGATCGATGTTGTCTCCAGTGAATATGCCACCATTGCTGCAGAACAGACTGCGCTGGAAAATCTTGCTCGCGATGTGGCAGACCGGATTGTGCGGCGTGTGGCACTGACCCTGCGCGCGCAGGGCGAACAGGCCAGCGAATGATCGCCACTTGCGCCCATGGAGTGGCGCGGTGAAGGCCACGCAGCGTGACTATAATTCTGCCGCCCCGCGTGCGGCGCGCGATTGTTCCATCTTTTTCTTCTGCGGCCCTGATGAAGCGGGTGCAGCGGCAGCTGCCACAAAAATGGTGGAGTTACTGGAAGATGCAGGCGAGCGGGTAGAAATATCCGGCGGCGATCTGCGTAAAGATCCGGCCATGCTGGGGGATGAAGCTCGCTCCTCATCGCTCTTCGGTGACAAGCGGCATATCTATGTCCGCGCAACGGGGGATGAGGCGCATGATGCGATCAAGATCCTGATTGAAACAGGGGAGGCTGGCGCGGGCGCAGCTGCACCTGTGCTGGTGGTCGCCACATCTTCGACCGACAAATCGCGCACGGCAAAATTGCTGGAAAAACGCAAGGATGCGCTGGTCGCCATGTTCTGGCCGCCTGATCTTGCCAGCGTCACCGGCGGCGTACGTCAGATGGCCGATGCAGCCGGGCTGAAACTGGGTGGCGATCTGGCGGAACGCATCGCCCGCGCAGCCGGGCTGGATGTGCGGCTGGCGCAGTCGGAAGTGACCAAATTGGCGCTATATTGCGATGCCTCCCCACAAGCCCCCAAACCCGCCACTGCAGAAGATCTGGATGCGATTGGCGCGGCCACAGATGAAGATGGCTTCATGCCTGTGGTCAATGCGGTGCTGGGGGGGGAGGTCAATCATATCAACCGTGAATTGGCTCGCATGCGCGAACATGGGATGAACCCTGTTGGCCTGTTGCTGGCGATTGAACGGCGCGCAGCTCAATTGGTGCAGATTGCCGCCAAACTGGGCCCGCGCGGCTCTTTCGATCGGCTTGATCGCGGGCAAAAGGCGCAATTGGGCATCTTTTTTCGTGATGAACGTGATATACGCGCCCAGCTAACTCGTTGGCATCGCCGCAAATTGGAGCGTTTGACGCCACGACTGGTGGAATTGCATCGCCAGCTTCTCAGCAATAGCCAGGCAGCAGAAATGCTGTTGGCGCAGGGCCTGATCGAGATTACCCGATTTGCTGCGCGCCGCTAGGCTGTGGAAGATTAGCGTTTTTTAACCGCGCAAAACTCTACATCATACGTAACTACGCGTAGTTTCCTGCGATAATGAAAGCCGGGTACGCCAGATGAACAAGCTGATGGGTGACATCAGCGCACGGGCGCGGGTGGTTGAACCACTACTGCCCAACTGCCCTTCGCGCGAAAGGCGGCGATTGCGTGCCTATCTGGCACTGGTTCTGGGCGATGCAGCCGTATTGCATCTGGGCTTTATCCTGGCGGGCCTCGTCTATGAAGGCATCTGGATGGAATGGCGCGCGCTGATGCAGGCGCAATTGCTGTTGCCGATCTATTTTACCATCGCGCTTTACAATGGCACCTATTCGATGCGGGTGTTGACCGATTGGCGCTTTGGCGTGGGCAAGGCATTTGTGGCATTGGCGATTTCTGCCGCCCTGCTCAATTTCGTGGCCTTCTATACCAAATCCAACGCCACATTTTCGCGCGCCAGTTTTACGCTGGGCCTGATCTTTTCCATGGCACTGATCGTAATTGCGCGCCGCTTCGCGGCATGGATGGTGGAGCGTTTATGGGATGGGCGGGTGCAGAACCGCTTGGTGCTGATGGATGGTGGCCCTGAATTTTCATTGGACGACGGGCTGAACCTTTCCACGCGCGAACTGGCTATCGCGCCTGACACGCAAGACCCGCATATGCTGGACCGGCTCGGCCATTTGCTGCGCAATCAGGATCATGTCGTGGTGACCTGCCCGCCCGAACGCCGGCAGGATTGGGCACATGTGCTCAAATCGGCAGGCGTGTTTGGCGAAATCGTCAGCGAACCGGCACAGGCGATAGGTGTCCTTGGAGTGCGCCAATATGATCTGCAACAGCGCACCACCCTGGTCGTTTCCATTGGCCCATTGGGGCTTCGAAAGCGTGCGGTGAAGCGTGCCTTTGATCTGTTCCTGGCGGTGTGCGGCTTGCTGGTGATCAGCCCATTACTCTTGCTGGCGGCGCTGGCTATCAAGCTGGAGGATGGTGGTCCGGTTCTGTTTGTGCAGCAGCGGCTGGGACGGGGAAACCGCTTCTTTCAGATGTACAAGTTACGCACCATGCGGGTGGAGCATTCGGACCATTCAGGAGAGAGATCAACCGGGCGTGACGATGATCGTGTGACCCGGATTGGTGCTTTCCTGCGAGCGACCAGCATGGATGAGCTGCCGCAGCTATGGAATGTCTTGCGTGGCGATATGTCGATTGTTGGCCCACGCCCGCATGCCCTGGGGTCGCGCGCCAATGACAAGCTGTTTTGGGAAGTGGACGAACATTATTGGCGGCGCCATTCGCTGCGCCCGGGGTTGACCGGGCTGGCACAGGTGCGCGGTTATCGCGGCGCGACCGAGCGGGAGGAGGACCTGACCCAACGCCTGCAGTCAGACCTGGAATATCTCAGTGGCTGGTCGCTGCTGCGCGATATCCAGATCGTGTGGCGCACATTGCGTGTGCTGCGCCATGACCGCGCCTATTAGAAAATTTGTTGATCAGTCCTGCGGGACGGAGAAGCTGCCACTGACCCGGCCAGAGCTGCTTTCTGTACCCTCACCACTCACGGAGGATGAGCCTGCGGCTCTGCCATCCACGCTGGACACCCCGCTGGCAAGGTCAATAACCAGCCGCCCACCATTCAGCGTATCACCATTGCGGTTGAGCCTTACATTGCCCGCCATGGTGATGATGCGGCGGTTGAAATCATACACGGCCACATCGCCACGCGCCGTTTCATTGCCGCGCGTTACGGTAACGCCGCCGGTAGCGGTGATCCGTTCGATGCTCAGGCCATCAGCATTACTGTAATTGACCAGTGTACGCGCAGAATGAACTGTAAGCTGCGCCTGTGTGATCACCACATTGCCTGACAGCATGACACGGTTCTGCCGATCCTGTAGCTCAATCCGGTCCGCGGCATATTCCACTGGTGCCTTTGAATTGTGAGAGGCAATGGCCTGTGCATTCAGCTGCATGCCGCCCAGAGCCACGGCGGTGAGGGCAAAACCTGCCATTGCGGAACGGATGGCGGAGCGACGCAGATTATTAGCGGTTCTGGGCATGATTGCATTCTTCATTTCGGCATCCTCAATTCACCCGGCACCATGCGCAGGCGGGCGTGACCATCCAGCGTCACAGTGCGGGCGCTAAGATCGGCGATAATCGTGTCGGCGGAAAAACTACCAGCGGGCACGCTACCTTCCACTCCACCCGTACCAGTCATGCGCCGGGTTTCCAGATCGACCGAGACATCGCGTGCCGTCATGGCATAGCCATCGGCTGCTTCCATCTGGAGCGGGCCGATAATGGTCACGATCTCTTCATCGATGTCATAATTTCCGGCCTTGGCGCTGATCCGCGCCGGGCCATCGCTGAACAATATATTGGCGACCATATCCTGCAGCCGCACAATCCCTTCGCGGCTTGATCTTTGCACCGCCTCACCAGCAGTCAGCGAAAAAGGTCGCCCCTGATCATCCTGCCCGCGATACATGGCATTATCCACCGAAAGGCGTTCATCGATCATCGCCACTTTGTTGCGATCCAACAGGAATGACACTTCACCGCGCGGGCTGAGCGGCGTGATCACCATCAGCGCGGCAACCACGCCCACACCTGCGGGCAGGGCGCGGGCCAGAAAGTGGACCATCTTGTCATGCGAACCGCCGGGTGCGGCAAAATGCTGGCGCTGGCTGCGCAGCTCCTTTGCCTCACTCGTTTCGATCCGCCGCTTGATGACCATGTCCTGTCTCTAAGGCACCCTGTGCTTAAGCGTGGCTGAAGATATCGTGTTCGGCCCAGCCGGCCATATCCAGCCGCGCGCGCGTAGGCAGGAAATCATAACAGGCCTGCGCCATTTCCAAGCGCCCTTCGCGTTCCAGCCGCACCAGCAATTCATCACGCAAGCGATGCAGGAAACGCACATCGCTCGCCGCATAGTCACGCTGTGCATCACTCAAGTTCGGGCCGCCCCAATCAGATGATTGCTGCACTTTGGACAATGATTCGCCCAACAACTCTTCCACCAGATTTTTGAGGCCATGACGGTCGGTATAGGTGCGCACCAGTTTGCTGGCGATTTTGGTGCAAAATACGGGTGCGGCCGTCACACCCAGATAATATTCAATCGCGGCCAGATCGAAGCGGGCATAATGATATAGCTTCAACCGCTTGGGATCACCCAGAACTGCCTTGAGGTTCGGCGCGTCATAGGAACTACCCGGGCCAAAGCGCACCAGATGCTCATCCCCGCTGCCATCACTGATCTGCACCAGGCACAGCCGGTCACGCGGGGTGATCAGCCCCATGGTTTCGGTATCCACCGCCAGCGGCGCGTCACCCTGCAGCACGTCAGCCGGCAGGTCTTCTTCATGAAAATATACAGCCATCGCGTGCGTCCTTAGGCCGATTGGGGAAAGAGGGAAAGGGGTGGTGGTTGCCGCCACGCATAAGGGGTAAGATTTGGTCCATGACAAACGATGCAATCCCTGAAAGCTGGCGTGCGGTGATTGAACCGGCGCTGACAACGCCAGAGGCACGCAAGCTGGGCGGTTGGCTGCGGGCAGAGGAGGATGCGGGCAAACCAATCTTCCCCCCGCGCGGACAGCGACTGAATGCACTTGCCTGGACCCCGCTGGATCAGGTGCGCGTGGTGATATTGGGGCAGGATCCCTATCACGGGCCGGGGCAGGCGCATGGGCTGGCCTTTTCCGTGCCTGATGGGGTGAAGGTGCCGCCATCGCTGGTCAATATCTATAAGGAGCTGGAGAGCGATATGGGCATTGCCCGCGCCCCCAGCGGCAATCTGGAACGCTGGGCGCGTCAGGGCGTGCTGCTGTTGAACAATACGCTGACGGTGCAATCCGGGCAGGCGGGCAGCCATGCCGGGCGCGGTTGGGATGCGATTACAGATGCCTGTGTGCAGGCGGTGGTGGACCGGGGCGATCCGGCGGTGTTCATCCTGTGGGGCAGCCACGCGACCAAGAAGGCGCAGCGGGTGAAGGGTTTGGGCATGGCAGACCATCACCTGGTGCTGACCAGCCCGCATCCCAGCCCGCTTTCGGCGCATCGCGGTTTTTTCGGCTCGCGCCCCTTCAGCCAGACGAATGCTTTTCTGGAGAGCCACGGTCGGGGGGCGATTGAGTGGTGAGCCTGTTAGATATGGCGTTCTGATAGGTTCGTTACTCCCGCGAAAGCGGGAGTCCATCGGCAGCATAGCGAATCTGGATTCCCGCCTGTGCGGGAATGACGGAGGGGTGGGATTTGCCTTGCTACGGCCCCAAAATCCTACGCGATGGAACACATGGAACAGGGTTCTAATGCGAAAATTTCTGCCGTCAGCACACAGGTAATTTAGTGGAAATTGAGCTGGTTGGGTCAGGCGTGCCATTCCGCCTCAATATGATCACGTGGTGGGGTAGGAAAATCAGCAGCTAATCACTTTATTGCAGAACATAGGCACACTGGCTTGCGCCGGGCATGCGCTTGCCAAGTGTCCAGCCGCCAAACACGTCATTATAGAGCGGGCTACCGAGAAAATCCGCTACAGAGTCGAATTCGAAATTCGTGCCACGATACGAAATGATCGTCTCGCCGTTCCAGTCATAGGCGATGGCGTAGAAACCGGCGCTGATGGAACCATTTGGAAGATCGACGTTCAGAATTGTCGCACCGCCAAGCTGACGCCCCGCCTCATTTTGTCCGCTCGTAATATCGCCATCGTAAAGGATGACATTCTGACCATAATTTCGGTTGTAGGAGTCGAGTGCCAGCAATGACAGGAAGACTTCACGATTCATTTTCTCACCCCCACTTGGAATGCCCCGTGATGCAATGTCGCGGGAAGGCTAAAGTCTCGAGGACCATGTGTCGGATCTAGGCTTGGTTCGGGATACTTGCTCAACCATACCAGCCGCTTTTCGATTCCAGTCGTTACTGGGTCGTCCGTAATTTGAACGGTGATGCGCTTGAGCGAAACGCCTTCGCCAAAGGTCGCAGCCAGATCATCGGGATCGACCCGCTCCACACTAGTCGGATCGTTCAGGTCACCGAAGGTCACCAGCATGGGGTAGGCTTCAGGGGGAACAACAGCGACATTCGACATGGCTTTGAGATCATCGATCCGCTTAAGATAGCCGTACTCGACATCGTTGCGGTATCTGGGTGGTTTCAGAGCAGCCTCGGCAATTCCGCTGGCCTTGTCTAACAGCGCGAATAACACTCTGCCTTGCCCGAGGTCGACACTGACAGCCTCACCTTTGACCGCGAAATCCAATCCGCGTGCGTCCGGCAAAATAAGTTTGCTGTCGCTGGTCTGGCGGACCTCAACCTCGATTACGCTGGAACCGGCCTTCAGTCCTGCAGGCGCCTCGATTTCAACGGTCAATCGATATCGGTAAGTCTCATCGTCAAAGAAGAAATTGCAAGCGCATAGCAACGCCACGCCAGCAACAAGCACACCCATCGTCATACCCCGCATCATGCGGACAGGTCCTCTGGGCAGGTGTCGTTGCTGGCTTCGTGAACAAATGTCGCGCAGGGGGAGCCATGCTCGACTTCAATGTCCGTCGCGCGATAAGAGATGATCGTCTCGCCGCTCCAGTCATAGGCGATTGCATAGAAGCCAGCATTGAGGACATCTTGCTGATTAAGGCTACCTAATGCATCGGTGAGGATCGCAGCCTCCCCGATCAAACCTGAAGTCGGGAGCCCACTCAGGTTCTCTCCGTATCCCCGGTTGTAGGAGTCGAGGGCTAGTAGAGAAAGAAAGACTTCACGATCCATTGTCACTTGTATGTCTCCGTCGAAAAATTACTGAGTCCAAGATCGACCAAGGACTCGTCATAGCCTGGGGCCGCTTCGTACCTTCCCTTGGTATTCTTGATCATCGGGATAAGGCCACCGCCCGCTTCGCGCGTTTTGCTCCACCACCCCAATCGTTTCTCAATCCCGGTGGTCACGGGATCGCCGGTGATCTGAACTGTGATGCGCTTGAGGCTGACACCTTCGCCGAACGTCGCTGCAAGATTGTCGGGATCGACCCGTTCAACGCTTGTGGGATCGGCGTTATTCCTGAATGTCACGAACATGGGATAGCCTGACATTCTCACCCCGCCTGCGACGGGCGGCCAGCGCGGCGGCAAAACCTTCTCACCTTTGATCAACAGCATATTGTCGAACTTTTCTTCGAAGGTCTCGCCTCGGATCTTGGGCGCCGCTGCCTGCATTACCGCCGATGCCCAATCGGCATCATCCTCTGATCGCAGCAGCGCGAAAAGCGTGCGGCCAGCAGGAAGGTCGACCGCCACCGCTTCGCCCTTGACCCGGCGTTCAATCGCAAGATGTGCAGGGCTTGATCCTGGCCGCACCAGCCTTTGCGTCACTTCAATGACGCTTGATCCGATCTTCAGACCTTCAGGAGTGTCTACTTCGACCGTCAGGCGGTAACGATAGGTCGGTGGGTCATCGGTGCCACTACAGGCTGCCAGAAGCAGCGAGCAGACGAGAAGCGCGAGAATTCTGATCGCGCCCGCCACCCCTCAATACCGCGCTGTTAGCCGCATTCCGGCGATCACGCCCGTGCTGCGCGCGGCGATGGCGCTGTCCACCACCTGCACATCCCCAGTGAGGCGCAGATATTTGTTGAGGCCCACGGTATAGAAAGCCTCCACGCCCTCCTCATCTTCCAACGCCAGCCTGCCAGACAGCGTGCCGACCAGCCCATTGGTCAGCGAATAACGGAACCAGGCCAGGCCAAAGCGATCTTGCGGGCGGAAATGTGGATTGCCGGAGACGCCGATAAAACCGCTCTTGTCCAGGAAAGTCGGGTCGCCATTCGATACATAGACCTGCCCGAATAGGCCCCATCCCTTGCCCGGATGATCGGCATATTGCTGAATAAATTGATAACCTGCCAGCACCACGCTCAACTCACCCTTGCGGTGGCCAAAGGATGATCCGGGTGCGGGCACGAGGGCTGCAGGCAGCGCCTCTGTTGCCAGCATGCTGCGCGTGGAACCCGCCACTTTCAGCGCGTAATAGCCCTGCTTGCCACCGATCTTCACTGGCACGGTGACAGAGCTTAGGAAAGCCACACCTTTATCAAACGGGCTTTCAAAACCGGTTTTCTTCGATTGCAATTCGGGGTCAAACACCCACAGGCGATACAATGCCTTTTTGGTCGGCACGGTCAGTTGTGCGCCGATGATGGAGCCGGGCACGATGGCGCTGGGTGGCAGCGCCATGGCCAGGTTCATAAACCCCTCATGCCCGCCACCGCCTTCCACCGGAAGATGTTCGGCAATGTCCAGGATATTGATCTTGCCAACAGTCAGGCTGGCGCCCGATCTCCAGCGTTTGGTGAGGTTGATGGAGAGGTCAAATACCTCACCCTCGCCCGGATAGAATAGCTGGGTGTTGCTGGGCAGAAGGCCAACGGTACCGTTGGCGCTTTCGCCATATTTGAATTCCGGGTGGACATGCAGCGACAGGCTGTCATCCATTCCCCAGGCGCCGCCCTTGATATCAAAATAGCCGTCAAGCTTGCCGCCATAGCGCAGCACATCATCTGCATCGCCCGACACAGGAATGTCAGTAAACTGAGAGAAGGTCAGCTGCGCCTTCACTGGGGATGGGGCCGTCTGGTTCCGGGTCGAAATTGACACTGCGGACGATCCGCCCCCCCGCCCGGTTGCATCCTGCGATGGCTGGACACTGGCGGCTTCAACTTCTGCAGGGGCAGCCCCTGTTTCGTTTGCCAGCACTTGGGCGCTGCTGATTGCTGCCCATGCCATGGTCGCAACCAGCACAAGGTTACGGCCAAGCCAAGAGTGATGGCCGCGCCAAGTTAAAGGATTAAGTCCGACCCGCATGTTTTGTTATCGGCAGGCTTGCCCAGTTATGGCTGCCTTTTCCGGAATCCTCCATACATTCAACACCCTATTTGGAGCATGGCGCGGCGCATCATTCAATGTGAAATGCGCCGAATTAGCTCCAATTCGGATGTACAGCTTGCTGTATTCATCGCGGATGAACGCGTGAATTGTATGAAATCGACAAACCTGCGTGTGGTTTTACTTGTTTTTATTCTTATTTTTTAGCGTGGAAGTTCGGTTACACCCATCAGTGCCTCATCCACGGCGCGCGCACATTGGCGCCCTTCGCGGATAGCCCAGACGACGAGTGATTGGCCGCGGCGCATATCGCCACAAGCGAACACCTTGTCCACGCTGGTGGCGTATGAATTGGTGTCTGCCGCCACATTGCCGCGATCGGTCAGCTCCACGCCCGCCTGTTCCAGCAGCCCGGCCTTTTTCGGACCGACAAAGCCCATGGCCAGCAGGATCAGATCAGCTTCGATGACAAATTCGGAGCCTTCAATCTCCTGCATCTTGCCATCTTGCCATTCGACCCGAACGCATTCGAGGCCGGTAACGGTTTCCCCGTCACCCAGCACGCGCTTGGTCAGTACCGCCCAATCCCGTTCCACGCCTTCCTGGTGGCTGGAAGATGAGCGCAGCTTCAGCGGCCAATCGGGCCAGGTCATCAGCTTGTCTTCATGTTCGGGTGGCTTGGGCATGATTTCCAGCTGCACGACGCTGGCCGCGCCCTGCCGGTTGGATGTGCCAACACAGTCACTGCCGGTGTCGCCACCGCCGATTACAACCACTTTCTTGCCCGTGGCAGTCAGCGATCCACGCGGTGCAGCGCGCACTTCATCATCGCCTGCATTGCGTTTGTTCTGCTGCGTCAGGAATTCCATTGCCAACCGCACGCCGTTCTTTTCAGCGCCGGGTATGGTCAGAGCGCGCGCATCCTCTGCCCCGCCCGACAGGACGATGGCATCGAAGTTTTCCTGCAAGGAGGCGAAGGACACATCCACGCCCACTTCCTTGCTGGTTTTGAAGGTCACGCCTTCAGCTTCCATCTGCACCGCACGGCGGTTGATCAGATGTTTTTCCATCTTGAAATCAGGAATGCCATAACGCAGCAAGCCGCCGATACGATCATTCTTTTCAAACAGCGTCACGGTGTGCCCTGCCCGCGCCAATTGCTGCGCACAGGCCATGCCGGCCGGGCCAGAACCTACCACGGCCACCGATTTGCCGGTCTTCTTTTCCGGTACCAGTGGTTCGATCCAGCCTTCTTTCCAGCCACGATCGACAATTGCGCATTCGATCGATTTGATCGTCACGGGTTGTTCGATGATGTTCAGCGTGCAGGCCGCTTCGCACGGGGCGGGGCAGACACGGCCGGTAAACTCGGGGAAATTGTTGGTGGAATGCAGCACGTCCAGTGCGTCACGCCAATCCCCCTTGTAAACCAGATCATTCCAGTCCGGGATGATATTGTTCACCGGGCAACCATTGTGACAATAGGGAATGCCGCAATTCATGCAGCGCGATGCCTGCGACTGCAGTACATCTTCGCCCGGTTCGATCACGAATTCGCGATAATTCTCCAGCCGTTCCTTCGGATCGAGATAGTCCCGTTCGCGACGGTCGAGTTCGAGAAAGCCTGTTTCCTTGCCCATTTGTTTTACTCCGCCGCAACCGATTCAGCTTCGAGGCGTTCAGCCTCCAGCATTTCCAGCGCGCGCTTGTAATCGCGCGGCATAATTTTGACGAATTTGCCCAAAGCCTCATCCCAATTGTCCAGCAGGGCTTCGGCCTTGGCACTGCCGGTGTGCAGCTTGTGGCGTTCCACCAGGATTTTCAGCCGCTCGGCATCATGGCGCAGCATATCGCCCATGCCGAAATCATTGACTGAGCTGGGCCGCTGGCTGGGACGTCCGGTGCCTTCATCGGCATCGGGTTCAGCCGAAATCGGCAGCAGATCGACCTGAGCAGTGTTCACCAGCTGGGCGAATTTGCCATCGGGGTCATAGACATAGGCTACGCCGCCGCTCATGCCGGCGGCAAAATTGCGCCCGGTTTCACCCAGCACAACCACCACGCCGCCAGTCATATATTCGCAGCCGTGATCACCCGTGCCTTCAACCACCGCAATGGCGCCAGAATTGCGAACGGCGAAACGTTCACCGGCAACGCCACCAAAATAGGCCTCGCCCGCAATCGCGCCATAAAGCACGGTATTGCCAACGATGATGTTCTCACTCGGATCGCGGCCAACATTGGCGGGCTGCTTCACGATCACACGGCCGCCTGACAGGCCCTTGCCGACATAGTCATTGGCATCGCCCGTCAGATCCAGGGTCACGCCATGTGCCAGCCATGCGGCGAAGCTCTGCCCGGCAACACCCGTCAAATTGATGCGGATGGTGTCAGGTGCAAGGCCGGCATGGCCGTGTGCCTTGGCAACTTCGCCCGATAGCATGGTCCCCACGGTGCGGTTGACGTTGCGAATTTCGCGGTCAAGCTGCACCGGCGTGCCGTTCTGGATCGCATCCTTACAGGCAGCGATCAGTTCATTATCCATCGCTCCAGCAAGGCCATGATCCTGCGTTTCCGTATTGTGCAGCGATGCACCTTCGGGAATCTCAATGGTGTGCAGCAGCTTGCTGAGGTCAACGCCCTGCGCCTTCCAGTGGCGATGGACGCGGCGCATATCCAGCCGGTCAACCCGGCCCACCATTTCTTCAACCGTGCGGAAGCCCATTTCCGCCATGATCTGGCGCAGCTCTTCCGCGACGAAGAAGAAGTAATTGATGACATGTTCGGGCTGGCCATTGAAGCGCGCGCGCAGAACCGGGTCCTGCGTAGCCACGCCCACCGGGCAGGTATTGAGATGGCATTTGCGCATCATGATGCAGCCCGCCGCGATCAGCGGAGCGGTGGCAAAGCCAAATTCTTCTGCGCCCAGCAGCGCACCAATGGCGACATCGCGCCCGGTGCGCAGGCCGCCATCGACCTGTACCACGATGCGGTCACGCAGATCATTCAGCAGCAGTGTCTGCTGCGTTTCAGCCAGGCCGATTTCCCACGGGCTGCCAGCATGGGTCAGGCTGGTCAGCGGGCTTGCGCCCGTGCCGCCTTCATAGCCAGAGATCGTGACATGGTCGGCGCGTGCCTTGGAAACACCCGCGGCCACTGTGCCCACACCCACTTCGGATACCAGCTTCACCGATACGCGCGATGAAGGGTTTACGTTCTTCAGATCATGGATCAGCTGGGCCAGATCCTCGATCGAATAGATGTCATGGTGGGGCGGGGGCGAAATCAGGCCCACGCCCGGCGTTGAATGGCGGGTCGCGCCAATCGTCTTGTCCACCTTGTGGCCAGGCAGCTGGCCGCCTTCACCAGGCTTTGCGCCCTGCGCCATCTTGATCTGGATATCATCGGCATTGACCAGATATTCGGTCGTCACGCCAAAGCGGCCCGATGCGACCTGCTTGATGCTGGAACGCATGGTGTCACCATTGTCCAGAGGCAGGAAGCGCTTGGGATCCTCACCACCTTCACCGGTGTTCGACTTGCCGCCAATGCGGTTCATCGCCACAGCCAGTGTGGTGTGGGCTTCCCAGCTGATCGAGCCATAGCTCATAGCGCCGGTGGCAAACCGCTTCACGATTTCGCTGGCGGGTTCGACTTCCTCCAGTGGGATGGCTTCATCGGCAGGCTTCAATTCCATCAATCCACGGATTGTCAGCATCCGTTCGGACTGGTCGTTGATCGACTTGGCGAATTCTTCGTAATTCTTGTGGTTATTACCGCGCACGGCGTGCTGCAGGCTGGCAATATTCGCTGCGGTCCAGGCGTGTTCCTCGCCACGCAGGCGATATTGATAGATACCACCCACATCCAGCATGGTCTTGTAAATGGGGTTGTCGCCATAGGCTTGCGCATGGCGCATCACCGTTTCTTCGGCCACTTCCTTCAGGCCGACGCCTTCGATCGTGGTCGCCGTGCCGGTGAAATAACTTTCGATGAACTGTGATGACAGGCCAACCGCGTCGAAAATCTGCGCACCGCAATAGGATTGATAGGTGGAAATGCCCATCTTGGACATGACCTTGCGGATGCCCTTGCCAACGGCCTTGATATAGTTCTGGCGGACCTTGTCGGCATCCAGATCGGCATGCTTCTTGGCGCGGATATCCTCCAATGTCTCGAACGCGACATAGGGGTTGATCGCTTCTGCGCCATAACCGGCCAGCACGCAGAAGTGGTGCACTTCGCGCGCTTCGCCGGTTTCGACGACCAGCCCGGCCTGCATGCGCAGCCCCTGGCGCACCAGGTGATGGTGCACGGCAGCAGTGGCCAGCAAGGCAGGCATGGCAATACGATCCGGGCCCTGTGCCCGGTCGGACAGGATCAGGATATTGTGATCGGCCAGCACCGCCTCTGTCGCGGCCCAGCACATTTCCTTGATCGCCATTTCCAACCCTTCGGCGCCGGTGGTGGCATCCCAGGTGATGTCGATGGTTTCGGTGCGGAAGGCACCATCCAGCACGATTTCAACCGAACGGATCTTGGCCAGATCATCATTGGTCAGGATCGGCTGGCTGATTTCCAGCCGCTTGTGCGTGCCAGCACCATGCCCCAGCAGATTGGGGCGTGGGCCGATCATCGACAGCAGGCTCATGACCAGTTCCTCACGGATCGGGTCGATCGGCGGGTTGGTGACCTGGGCAAAGTTCTGCTTGAAATAATCGTAGAGCAGGCGGCTGCGGGCTGACAGCACGGCAATCGGCGTGTCGGTACCCATCGAACCCAGCGGATCGTCAGCTTCGACCATCATCGGTTCAAGGAAGCGGCTCAGATCTTCCTGCGTGTAGCCGAATGCCTGCTGGCGATCGAGCAGGGTGGTTTCCGCAACAGGTATGGCGGATAGTTCCGGCTCGATATGGCTCAGGTCTTCCAGCTTGTACTGCGCCTGCTCCAGCCATTTTTCATATGGGTGTTCTGTGGCGAGACCCGCCTTCAGTTCCTCATCTTCGATAATCCGGCCCTGATCGAAATCGATCAGCAACATCTTGCCCGGTTGCAGGCGCCATTTGCGCACGATGTCTTCTTCGGCAAAGGGCAGAACGCCGCTTTCCGATGCCAGACACACAATATCATCCTTCGTTACCACGAAGCGGGCCGGGCGCAGGCCATTACGGTCCAGCGTGGCACCGATCTGGCGGCCATCGGTAAAGGCCACGGCGGCGGGGCCATCCCATGGTTCCATCAATGCAGCATGATATTCGTAAAATGCGCGGCGACCGGGATCCATCAGCTCGTTCTTGGCCCATGCTTCCGGGATCAGCATCATCATTGCATGGGCAAGCGAATAACCGCCCAGCAGCAACAGCTCCAGTGCATTGTCGAGGCAGGCCGTGTCAGATTGGCCATGCGGCACGATGGGCCACAATTTGTCGAGGTCGGCCCCCAACAATGTGCTTTCCATGGTGCGGCGGCGCGCATTCATCCAGTTCACATTGCCGCGAACCGTGTTGATTTCCCCATTATGCGCCATGAAGCGATAGGGGTGGGCCAATCGCCAGCTGGGGAAAGTGTTGGTGCTGAAACGCTGGTGCACCAGGCCCAGCGCAGACACACAATCGGGGTCGCGCAGATCGTCATAAAAACTGCCGACCTGATTGGCCAGCAGCAGCCCCTTGTACACGACTGTGCGGCTGGAGAAGCTGGGGATGTAGAGGTCTGAAAGGCCGGGCAGGTCATATCTGACCTCCAGCTTCTTCAGGGGGTTCTGCACTTGCTTGCGGATCACGATCAACTTGCGTTCAAAGGCATCCTGATCGGGGCAATTTTCGCCGCGGCCAATGATGGCCTGCTGCACCACAGGCATGGATTCGATCACGGCATCGCCCAGGCCATCCATGGTCACTGGCACGTCACGCCAGCCGATCAGCGTCTGGCCTTCTTTAGCGGTGAATTTTTCGAACTGTTCGGTCACAAAGGCGCGTGCGGCTTCATCCTGCGGCATGAAACACATGGCCACGGCATAATCGCCTGGTGCCGGCAGGGTCTTGCCTTCGGCTTCTGCCCATTTGCGGAACAGCGGATCGGGAATCTGCAACAGGATGCCTGCACCATCGCCCAGCAGCGGATCAGCGCCCACGGCACCGCGATGGTCAATATTGGCCAGAATCTCCAACGCCTGGGTTACGATCTCATGCGATTTCTCGCCTTTGATATGCGCAACAAAGCCGACGCCACATGCGTCATGTTCGTTACGCGGATCATACAAGCCCTGGGGCGCTGGCAGGTGTCCCATGCGAAAATTCCGTCCTGTTTGATGCCGGCTGTGCAATGCCCGGGGGCCTTCACCGGCAGTGAAGCGCAAGCCATTCTGCCGCTTTTGCGACATGTGCTTTGCCGGCCCCTCATGGCGGCAGAATCGGCATTTTGCAACCGCGAACACAGCAGCAATCTTTCAGCCGTATATGCTTTTGCTTTAAGGTAATGTCTCGAAAAGGTAATTTCAGGAGCTACAGAGTGCGCAGAGAGCCATTCTGGTGCTGTCAGGCAGCGTTTGCCATCTGCTGCAGCTTTGCCAGTGCGTCGCGCAGGGCGATTTCGGTGGAATCGACCGGATACTCTATTTGGGCAGGTGCTGGGCCCGTTGTTTCTGCCATGCGTCTGTCTTCAAGAGCTACAGCGAATCGCTCAACCAGCTGGAACAGGCTCAGATCGGCGATCGCGCAGTCCCGCAACTTGGCGACTGCCGCACCATGGCGTTCTGCCAGAGCGGGTGCGGCCGTTGTGCCCAGCAGCAGTTCCTGATTGTCGAAACCATGCGGTAATTGCAGTTCGTCCACTTGCAGTATCTGGGCCGGGTGGGCCCCGCTTACAGGCTCTGGCCGGGCTTTGCCTGTGGGTGGCTTTGACTGGTGTCGGGCACGACGCCGGGCGATTTGTGCCGCCAGAAACCCCAATGCTGCGCCAGTTAGCGCGGCTAATAGAGCCAGCAATCCATGCGGTAATGTAGCAAGCGGTGCAGCGAATGTCTGTTCCAGCCCATTGTGCAGTTTTTCAATCGGGATCACCCATAGGGCCAGCCCGCACAAAGCCGCCATCCATGCGCAAATCAGCGCCGTAAATGCCGGGTGGCGGCTTATTGGCGGCAGATCCGGTGTTTCAGCAATTTTTCCTGCCAGCTTTATCATCATGGCCCCGTGCAAATGCGTGCCGGAAAATAACAGCCCTGCGGTAAACAAGCCGATAATGCCTGCCGGGTGCAGACACTGCCGATACAGGCCGAAAAGCCAGGTGATTCGCGCTGATCGGGCTGCAAGGCACCCCTTTTCTGCCGGGCTGCCCGATCTGTTTTGCGCCATGCCGTAACGGCGAGCAGCATCACATTGCGTCCATGCTGGTCATGGGCCATGAATTGCCAAACAGTGATTGCCGTGACGCGCAGAGGAGAGGCATATGACGCCGCAGGAAATGGCTGCCCTAGTGGGCGAAAATATCGGCACAAGTAACTGGGTCGAAATGAGCCAGGAGCGGATCAACACCTTTGCTGACGCGACTAGCGACCACCAATTCATCCATGTCGATGAGGAAAAAGCCAAGATGACGCCCTTTGGCGGCACGATCGCTCATGGTTTTCTGACCCTGTCGATGATCCCCCATCTTTCGATGAACAGCAATTTGCCCGTGATCGACGGGGCCAAGATGGGGGTCAATTACGGCGGGAACAAAACCCGTTTCCTTACACCCGTCAAATCCGGCAAGCGTATCCGGGGACATTGGAAGTTGCTGGAAATGGCGGAAAAACGCCCGGGTCAGTGGCAGCAAACTGTCGAAGTGACGATCGAGATCGAGGGCGAGGAAAAACCCGCCCTGATCTGTGAATGGATCGGGATGATTTTTGTCTGATCTGATCAGGCATTTTTTGCCCGTCATCAGCACGGGCACATGATAATTATTGAAAGGTTGTACCATGCGTGACGCAGTTATCGTTTCCACCGCCCGCACCCCGATTGGCCGCGCTTACAAAGGCGCTTTCAACGCCACACCGGGTGCTACGCTGGGTGCCCTGTCCATCGCGCCTGCGATCGAACGTGCCGGCATTGAAGCGGGTGAGATTGACGATGTAGTGTGGGGCTGCGTGCTGACGCAGGGAACGCAGGCAGGCAATATAGGTCGCCAGGCCGCTTTGCGTGCAGGCTGTCCAATAGGCGTATCTGCCCAGACAATGGATCGGCAGTGTTCTTCAGGCCTGATGGCCATTTCTACCGCTGCCAAGCAGATTATTGTCGATAATATGGATGTGGTGCTGGGCGGTGGCCAGGAATCGATCAGTCTGGTGCAGACGCCGGATATGCGCTTTGCTGTCGATCCTTCGCTGATCGCCATGCACAAGGATGTATATATGCCGATGCTGCAAACGGCGGAAGTTGTGGCCAAACGTTATGGTATTTCGCGCGATGTGCAGGATGAATATGCGCTGCAAAGCCAGCAACGCACTGCCGCCGCGCAGGCAGCGGGCAAATTCGACGATGAAATTGTGCCCGTCACCACCATGATGGCAGTGAAGGACAAGGAAACAGGCGAAATCAGCCAGCAGGAAGTGACTCTGGCCAAGGATGAAGGCAATCGTCCATCGACCACGCTGGAAGGTCTGCAATCGCTTCAACCGGTATTGGGGCCTGATGCTGTTGTGACTGCAGGTAATGCCAGTCAGCTGTCAGATGGTTCCTCTGCTTCAGTCCTGATGGAAGCCAAGGTGGCAGAGAAAAAGGGGTTGCAGCCGCTGGCTCGCTATGTCGGCATGGCTGTGGCCGGGACAGAGCCAGATGAAATGGGCATCGGCCCGGTCTTTGCCATTCCCAAATTGCTGAAACAGACCGGCGTGAAAATGGAAGATGTCGGCCTGTGGGAATTGAACGAAGCCTTTGCCGTGCAGGTACTTTATTGCCGGGACAAGCTGGGCATCGACAATGACATTCTCAACGTCAATGGCGGTTCGATTTCCATCGGCCATCCATATGGGATGACAGGTGCACGCTGTACCGGCCATGCGATTATCGAAGGCAAACGGCGTGGTGCAAAATATGTTGTCGTGACCATGTGCGTGGGCGGCGGCATGGGCGCGGCCGGCATGTTCGAAATACTCTGAACAGCCAGAATATGAAAAGGGCGCAGCTGCAATCATACAAGCAGCTGCGCCCTATTGTTTGGCAGTCATACCCGCCGGGCGTTGATCAGCTATTCTTGGCGATGAAATCTTCCACTACTGGCGCCACTTTATTGCGCCATTTCCCGCCATTGAAGATGCCGTAATGTCCGGCTCCTTCGGCCATGTAATACCGCTTCTTCTTCTCTGGCAGATTGGTCGCCAGGTGCAGGGCGGCCTTGGTCTGGCCAATGCCTGAAATATCGTCTCGCTCACCCTCAATCGCCAGCAAGCCGGTGTCGGTGATCTTGCCCAGATCCACGATTTCCCCCTTGTGGCGGAATTCGCCATTGGGGATGGAATGTTTCTGGAACACCTCTTCAATTGTCTGGAGATAGAATTCCGCAGTCATATCGCAGACGCTGCGATACTCGTCATAAAAATCCTTATGCGCTTGCGCGCTATCATCATCGCCAACCGTCAGATGTTTGAACATCTCAAAATGGCTCATCAGATGGCTGCCGAGATTCATCGACATAAACCCGGCGAGCTGCAGGAAGCCAGGATATACCCGTCGTCCCGCACCGCGATGGGCCATCGGAACAGTAGCGATCACTGTCTGACGGAACCATTCGATCGGGCGTTCCATGGCCAGATCATTGACCGAAGTGGGGCTTTCGCGCGTGTCGATCGGGCCGCCCATCATGGTCAATGTGGCAGGCCTTGCCGGATCCTTATGCAAATTCATCAGCGCAGTGGCGGCAAAGGCAGGCACGGATGGCTGGCATACCGCCATCATATGCGGGCGCGCGCCGTCAGCTTCTTTTGAAATGAATTGCAGGAATTCGATCAGGTAATCGATGTAATCATCCAGGTCGAAGCTGCCTTCATGCAGTGGCACTTCCTTCGCATCGGCCCAATCGGTGATATAGACCTCGCAACTTTCCAGCATACGCCATACCGTGCCACGCAGCAGTGTGGCGTAATGCCCGCTCATCGGGGCAACAATCAGCAGACGCGGGGCATTCTTGGCCAGGCCGGCATGGCGGAACCGTTTCAGATCGCCAAAGGGCTTGTTGACAACGGTCGCTTCTTCAACCGGAAAAACCTTGCCGTTAATTACAACCGTTTCAATCCCGAACGCGGGCTTGCCACGCGGGGCGGTGGCATGGGCGAACACTTCCAGCGCGCTGGAGGCCATGGGGCCGATGCCCACGCAACCCAGGGGATTGGTGGGGTTGTTGAGCACTTCTGCGCTGATGGAGGCCAAAGCGCTGGCGCTGTTCAGCCAGGAACGCTGTAATTCGTATGCGTGGTAAAGCAAGGTGATCCCCTGTGGCGACGACGTACATACGCTGCGCTTCTCCAGACGCATGCGAAAGCACAGACTGCAGCGATTCCACCGATTGTGCAATGCACAAAGATAAAAATATGCGATCTACGCCCTACGGCGTGTGGATTTTACCCTATGGGATCGCTACCTCGGCCAGCAATGACCGAAACCGATCCGATAGAAATTGCGCAAACGCCCCGTAAGGGCCGACGCAAGCGGGGCAAGCAAGGCGATGCGCTGGCTGATGCCCCCCAGGCCAAGACCCTGGGCCCACTGAAAATGGTTTTTGCGTCCGCCGCCCAATATCCGCGCCGTGTTTTGATGGCGCTGGTGGCGCTGATGATCACAGCCAGCGCTACATTGGCGATTCCATGGCGGTTCAAGGTGATTATCGATCGCGCCTTTACAGGTGGGGCCGATGCGACAGAAATCGCCCATTCTTTCCAATATCTGCTGATGATTGTGGTGGTGCTGGGGATCGGCACCGCATTGCGTTTTTATTACGTCAGCTGGTTGGGCGAACGGGTTGTGGCCGATATCAGGCTGAAAGTGCAGGAAAACCTGCTTCATCTTGCCCCGGGCTTTTATGAAGAAAACAGCCCGAAAGAGATTTCCAGTCGGATGACCAGCGATACAGCGGTGATCGAACAGGTTGTGGGCACCACGGTTTCGGTGGCGCTGCGCAATCTGTTGACCGCGATCGGCGGGACGGCACTGTTGCTCTACCTCGCCCCACAACTGACGCTGGGTTTGATCATCGGCATTCCCTTGGTGGTGTTGCCGATTGTCTTTTTCGGTCGCCGCATTCGTTCTGTCGCGCGGCACAGCCAGGACCGCGTGGCCGATGTGGGCGCAATGGTGACAGAGGTTCTGTCCGCCATGAAAGTGGTGCAGGCCTTCAACCAGGAAGCCCGCGAACACAGCCGCTTCGGCGTGGCGGTAGAAAGCACATTCGATACCGCAAAGCGGCGTATCCTGCTGCGCGCAGCCATGACTGCCATTGTGATAGTGCTGATCTTTGGCGGGATCACGCTGATCATGTGGCGTGGTGCGATTGCGGTTTCGACGGGGGAGATAAGCGGCGGAACAATCGCTGCCTTTGTGCTGACAGGCGGGCTGGTAGCCGGGTCTTTCGGGGCATTGACCGAAGTATATGGTGATTTGCTGCGCGGGGCGGGCGCCGCCAGCCGCCTCAATGAACTGCTCAATGCGCGGCCTGCCATTGCACCACCAGCCCGGCCAGAGGCATTGCCTGTGCCGCCACGCGGTGGCCTGTCCTTCCGCAATGTCACCTTCCGCTATCCCACAAGGCCAGAAAGCGCCGCGTTGCGGGATTTTACGCTGGAGGTGGAGCCAGGGGAAACGGTGGCGATTGTCGGCCCTTCCGGTGCGGGTAAATCCACCATCTTCCAGCTTGTCGAACGTTTTTATGATCCGCAGGCGGGCACTATCCGGTTGGATGGCGTTCCGCTGACCAAGGCGGACCCGGCTGAAATCCGCCAGCGGATGGCCTTTGTGCCGCAGGATGGCGTGCTGTTCAGCGCCAATGCGCGCGATAATTTGCGTTACGGCAATTGGGATGCGGATGACGATGCAATCTGGGAAGCTGCCCGTGCCGCCAACGCCGAAAGCTTCCTGCGCGGTCTGCCTGAAGGTCTGGATACGTTCCTGGGGGAAAGTGGCACGCGGCTTTCAGGCGGGCAGCAGCAGCGCATCGCCATTGCCCGCGCTTTGCTGCGTGACGCGCCGATCCTGCTTCTGGATGAGGCGACGAGCGCGCTGGATGCTGAAAGCGAACAGCTGGTTCAGCAGGCACTCGACCATCTGATGCAAGACCGCACAACTCTGGTAATTGCCCACCGTCTGGCCACTGTCCGTGCTGCCAATCGCATTGTGGTGCTGGATGAAGGACGCATTGTGGAACAGGGCACGCATGACGAATTGAGCCGTGCGGGCGGGCTTTATGCGCGGCTGGCCAAGTTGCAATTTACTGCAGGCTCAGCAGCCTGATCCTGCCATATCGGGTCAGCTAATCGATAAAGTTGCATCTGCAACCGACAAGCGGCAATCTGAGGCCAGTGATCTGGGCTATGTACCAGATAACGCCACATAACCCGTCCGGGGCGCTTTCTGCCCTGTGTCGGGGCTTGTTGTATGAAGGGACCCGAATAAATGATCCGTAGAGTAGCGATTCTGGGCGCAAGCGCACTGGCGCTGAGCCTGTCCATGCCCGCCATGGCCGAAGAGCCAGTTGCAGCGGAAAAGGCTGCCGAAGCAAAACCTGCCACCCCGACAATGAGTTTTGGCACCTGGGGTGTCGACCCAGAACTGCTGGATCCGGCAATCAAGCCGGGCGATGATTTCTTCGGCTACGTCAATCAGGAATGGCTCGATGCCAATCCACTGCCAGCCGAATACAGCCGTTTCGGGGCCTTTACCCTGCTGGGTGAAAAGTCTGTCAGCGATGTGAAGACGCTGGTCGATGAATTGACGGCGAAGGCACCCGAAACACGCAGTGCCGATGAAGAACGTATTGTAGATGTCTATGCATCCTATCTGGATACAGACGCCATTGATGCGGCCGGTATGGCACCTGCCCAACCTTATATAGATGCCATTGCGCAGGCACCTGATCTGGCCGCGCTGGTCCATTTGTGGACCATTCCCGGCTACCCATCACCCCTCGGTGGCGGGGTAGAGGTCGATGCCAAGGAGCCGACCCGCTATTCTGTCTATCTGGGATCAGGCGGGTTGGGTCTGCCCGACCGTGATTACTATCTCGACAGCACGGAAAAGGGTGAAGGGATCAAGCAGAAGTACCGCGAATTCATGGCGGTACTGTTTGATGCAGCCGGCTATGCCGATCCTGCCAGTGCCGCGGCAGCTGTATATGCCTTTGAAGACACGCTGGCCCGCAAGGTGGAATGGGATCGTACGGTCAGCCGCAATCTGGACCTGATCTATAACGCTTATAGTGCAGAAGGGCTGGCGCAACTGGGCGGTGATTTCCCGATTGCCGCTATGATCAACGATATGGGCCTGGCCGAAACGGACCGTTTCATCGTGGTCAATATCCCGCCCAGCGCAGAACGGGCCAAGGAACTGGGCCTGGATGAAGCGACCATGGCCAAGATTGGCAGTGGTTTCCCAGGCATGCTGAAATTGCTGCAGGAAACGCCGCTTGCCACGTTGAAAGCATGGACGATCAAGGAATTTCTTGAAAACAATTCCTCTGTGCTGCCTTCTCATATCGACCAGGCGGATTTTGCCTTTTTCGGCACCACGTTGAGCGGCACGCCTGAACAGCGCCCGCGCTGGAAACGCGCGATTGCCGAAACCGAAAACCTGCTGGGGGAATTGCTGGGCGCTTCCTATGTTGCGCGCTATTTCCCGCCTGCCAGCAAGGCAGCGATGGATGAACTGGTGGCCAATCTGCGGGTAGCGCTGGCAGAATCGCTGAAAGCCAATGACTGGATGGGCGAAGAAACCAAGAAGCAGGCAATGGCCAAGCTGGATTCTTTCGATCCAAAAATCGGTTACCGCGCCAATCTGGAAACCTATGATGGTCTGACCGTTGGCATGGGCACCCCGCTGGCCAACCGCATGGCAGCCAATGCATGGGCCTGGGCTGACAATGTGGACAAGCTGGGCAAGCCGATCGACCGTACCGAATGGGGCATGCTGCCGCAGACGGTAAATGCCTATTACAATCCGCTGAAGAACGAAATTGTCTTCCCGGCAGGCATTCTGCAGCAGCCTTTCTTTGGGGCCAGTGCCGATCTGGCGGTGAATTATGGTGCCATTGGCGGCGTGATTGGCCATGAAATCGGCCACGGTTTTGATGATCAGGGCTCCAAATTCGATGCCAGCGGTGCCCTGCGCAATTGGTGGACCGATGCAGATCGGGCTGCCTTTGACAAGCGCACCGATACGCTGGTGGCGCAGTACAATGCCTTCTGCCCGCTGGATGATGGCGAAACCTGTGTGAATGGACGCCTGACGCTGGGCGAAAATATTGGCGATGTCGGCGGGCTCAGCCTGGCCTATCGCGCATACAAGCTGGCAACAGCAGGCCAGGATGTGCCGGTGATTGATGGTTTGACTGGTGATCAGCGTTTCTTCCTGTCCTGGGCGCAGGTGTGGCGTTCGCAGCAGCGAGAAGACAATTATCGCCGCCGTCTGCGCACTGATCCGCACAGCCCTGAGGAATTCCGCGTCAACGGCGTCGTGCGTAATTTCGATGCCTGGTACAAAGCCTTCAACGTGCAGCCGGGCGATGCACTGTATCTGCCACCTGAAGAACGCGTGAAGATCTGGTAATTACCCCCACAGCGGTGGGCAGGTCAGGCCGATTGAGGCTTGACTTGCCCCCGCTGAATGCGATGGCGGGGCATCAGGTGCCGGGCGGTTCCCGGCGCTTCTTTGAATTTGGGGTCGCACGCCACTTATGACCATTTTGCAGTTGCTGCTGATCGCAATTGTCCAGGGGATTTCGGAATTTCTGCCGATCTCCTCTTCCGGCCATCTGATCCTGATTCCCTATCTCACCGATTTCCCTGATCAGGGGCCGATGATTGATGTTGCGGTGCATGTCGGATCGCTGCTGGCCATCATCATTTACTTCTGGCGTGATGCGTTGGGGTTGGCGCGTGGTGGCCTTGCCAGTGTCGGCATTGGCAAGGATCCGCAGCAGACTCGCCTGTTCTGGTGGGTGGTTGTAGGCACTATTCCCGCCGTGGCGCTGGGTCTGTTCCTGAAACTGGGTGGATATCTGGAAAGCTTCCGCTTTACCGATCTCGTGGCCACAAACCTGATCGTTTATGGGTTGCTGCTGGGCGCGGCAGACCGCTGGGGGCGGCAAGAAAAACATTTTGAAGACCTTACTCTGCGCGATGCCATTCTGGTGGGGATGGCACAGGCATTGGCCCTGATTCCCGGCACCAGCCGTTCCGGATCGACCATGACCATGGCCCGTTTCCTGGGGTATAAGCGAGTGGAGGCCGCGCGTTTTTCCTTCCTGCTTGCAATCCCTGCGGTGGCGGGCGCCGGTGTACTGGCGGTGCTGGACCTGGCCGAAGCATCGCAGCAGATGCAATGGGATGCATTGGTTGCAGGCGTGTTCACCTTTGCTGCGGCCTTTGCCACCATGGCTTTCCTGATGAACTTCCTCAAACGTGCATCTATGATGGTGTTTGTAATCTATAGGGTGGCCCTGGGCGCAGTTTTGCTGATGGCTTTCTGATCAGCTATGCATACTGACAAGATGTGGGAGGGATACCATGGCATTCATTCTCTTGACCCTGATTGGTGGCTTGCTGGGCTGGCTGGCCTCGATTGCCGTACGGATTGAGGATCGCGATGGTATTCTGCGCCTGATGGCAACCGGGCTGGCGGCATCGCTGGTGGTTGGGTTGCTGACTAACAAGGGATCAGTACTGGGCGGATTGCATATGCAGGCGCTGGGATCTGCCGTGGTTGCGGCAGTGCTGGCACTGGCTGGCATGATTGTGTTTCGACGTCGTCAGAATCAGGACTGACCACTGCGGCCCGGCAAAACATTCATCTGGCGGGCCAACAGATCGTTCCAGATGGCATTATCTTACAGCCCTGAATCGGGCTGTAGTGGTTCATCTGGTCATCCTCGACATGAGCGGGTTTCTTCAGTGCCGCGCTAAAGACATCCGCCAGCATTTCAGGCAGGATAGCAAAATCCGGCTGAGGTTTTGTGATAGCGGCCATAGCCATAGATGAAATTTATCATGCCGTGCTTGTTGTGCAATTGTACGGCGCAAATGGAAAGGTTCGCCTCTGCATGCTGAAGGGCAAGCAATATGAAGACCTGCTGGAACCGCTGGAGTTGGAACTGGTGGCCATGGCGCGTTGGGTAAAGGCAACAGGGCAGCGCATCGTCATTGTGTTCGAAGGGCGCGATACGGCGGGCAAGGGTGGGGCGATTCGTGCGGTCAGCCAACAGCTCAACCCCCGCCAATGCCGTATTGTGGCGCTGTCCAAACCGACAGAGGCGGAACAGGGCCAATGGTATTTCCAGCGTTATGCAAAGCATTTGCCAAGCGCGGGCGAGATCGTGCTGTTCGATCGCAGTTGGTACAATCGCGCCGGGGTTGAACGGGTGATGGGCTATGCCACGCCAGAACAGGTTGATGCCTTCCTGAAAGCGGCCCCTGCCTTTGAAAAACAATTGGTGGCAGATGGGATATTGCTGTTCAAATACTGGCTGACCACGGATCAGGGCAAACAGGAAGACCGTTTGAAAGAACGGTTGGAAGATCCGCTGAAACGCTGGAAATTGTCACCCGTGGATTTGGCCGCCCGCGGTCTATACGATGCCTATACCCAGGCGCGAGAGGCGATGCTGGCGGCAACGCATACGCAATGGGCACCCTGGACACTGGTGGATTTCAACGATCAGAAGCGAGGGCGGCTGACGCTGATCCGCGATCTGCTGGATCGATTACCCGATACGTATGTAGAGCTGCCGCCACTTGATTTTCCGGATCTGGAGCATGATCCGCACACGGAAAGCTATACAGTTATGCAGCCGATCGCTGATTATCCTGTCGTGGAAGAAGAAGACTGATCGGGCTGAGCAAATGATCCAGTAAAGAAAATGGGCGCGACCTGTACAGGATCGCGCCCGGAATTGCTGATCCCCCACCGTCAGCGGCGTGGGGGGATACTGCTATCTTATTCGCCAGCCTCTTGTGCGGCAGCGGCAGCTTGCGCAGCCACATCGGCGGCAGCATCGGCGGCAGCAGCAGCCACAGCAGCTTCGGCTTCTTCAGCCTCTGCCTGCTGGTCTTCAACAGCGGCGTTTTCATCATCCACCGGCTCATCATCCACAGCAGTCAGTGCTGCATCGGCAGGCATTTCTACGGTGTCAGCTTCAGCATCGACCGATGCATCATCGGCGCTGCCGCAGGCGCTAAGGGCCATGGCACCGGCACTGGCAAGGGCCACAAAAGCAAGCTTTTTCATCAGGTAATCTCCTTATCGGGGTTCGCGTTTCAAATAATATCAGGGGTGGCATAGCCCGCGCATTACCTATCAGCCAAGGGCAAACTCAACGCAGCAAATGGCCTGACTTGTCGCGCTTGGTTGCCAGATAGCGGGTATTGTGCGGATTGTCCGGCAATTGGTGGGGTACGCGTTCTGATACCACTACCCCGGCATCGGAAATGGCTGCCACCTTCTTGGGGTTGTTGGTCATCAGGCGGATCGCACGCACACCCAACAGATCCAGCATGCGTGCGGCCGTGGCAAAATCACGCGCTTCATCGGGCAGGCCCAGCCGTTGATTGGCCTCCACGGTATCGAACCCCTGGTCCTGCAGGCGATAGGCACGCAATTTGTTGGCCAGGCCGATGCCACGCCCTTCCTGACGCAGATAGAGCAATACACCCCAGCCGCCCTTTTCAGCCTCAAGTGCCATTGCCTGCAAGGCCGCGTCCAGTTGCGGCCCGCAATCGCATTTGAGGCTACCCAGAATATCGCCGGTCAGGCATTCGGAATGCAAGCGCACCAATGGCGGCTTGTCCCCCTGCTGCTGGCCAATCACCAGCGCCACATGTTCACGCGTATCGTCTGGTTTGCGAAAGGCGATGATTTCCGCACTGTCACATGCGGCCACAGGCAGGCGCGCCCGCGTGGCGATGGCAAGGCGGCCCTGCTCAGCCCAATGGGCCAGGTCGCTTGCAGCAACTGGTTGCGCTTCCCCCGCATCATGTGGATCAACCATGAAGGCGGGCAGAATTCCGGCAATCCGGGCCAGTTCCAGCGCGGCCCTGGCCATATCGGGCCAGTCTATATGGTCAGCTCGAAAGGGTCCCTTCAGTGGGTTGGTCAGATCCAGAGCCGGGTCTGCAATTGGCTGTGCATCACGCAGGGTAAAAAGTTCGCCCCCACGGATCAGTACGGGGGCATGGGGTTCTGCCGCCTCACGTTGATTGGCAAGCTTCAGCGTTGCAGCGCGCGCTGCGGAAATCAGCATGCGCGAAGAGGTCGCGCCTGTCGCGATGGCGGTTTCCACCGGCAATAATATGGGCCCGCCATCAAGGGCAATCGGCCAGCCATGCCTCAGCGCATCGACCGCCTGCGCCACACGGCGAGAAGGTGATGGCGAATTCAGAGGGCGAACTCCGTAATCAGCGGGATATGATCGCTGGGCTTATCCCAGTCACGCGCATCCTCTCGAATGCGGTGGCCTGTCGCTTGCCTGGCCAGGTCAGGGCTGGCCCACATATGGTCCAACCGGCGACCGCGGTCATTGGTTTTCCAATCTTTCGCGCGATAACTCCACCAGCTGTAATACCGTTCCGGGTCACGGATATGTTCACGGCCCACATCCACCCATCCATGCGCATCCTTGAAGCCTTGCAGCGTTTCAACCTCTATCTGTGTGTGGCTGACAACCTTCAGCAATTGCTTGTGATTCCAGACATCGCTTTCCAGCGGCGCGATGTTGAAATCGCCCACGATCATGGTCGGGCGATCGATGTTTTCAGCCCAGCGCGTCATCCGTTCCAGAAAATCAAGTTTTTGCCCGAATTTGGGATTGATTGCTCGGTCAGGCTCGTCCCCACCGGCAGGGATATAGACGTTTTCCAGTACCATGCCCTGGCCTGGCCCCAGTAGTTCCACCCCAACATGGCGCGCTTCGCCATTTGCCTGCCAATCATGCCGGGAAAATTCGCGCAGGGGGATCCGGCTGACGGTGGCGACACCGTGATAACCCTTCTGCCCGTGCACGGCCTGATGGGTATAGCCCAGATCCGCCAGTTCCTGTGCCGGGAACTGGAATTCCTGGCACTTGATTTCCTGCAGGCACAGCACATCGGGCGCTTCTTCTTTCAAAAAGCGTTCAACAATCGGCAGCCGCAGCCGAACCGAATTGATATTCCATGTAGCTATCGAAACCATGGCAAAGGCACTTAGGGTGCGCATGTCATCTGGTCCAGTGCCCAGCGTCGCTTGGTCGCAGCAAAAACGATCATGCAGCAGCAGGGAAAAGAAAACCCTCGTGCCGGGGGCATTGGCACGAGGGTTCCTTTTTTGAGCGTTCGTCACGCTTGATCAAAGCGACCCTCTGAAGGGTGGGGCAACAGGGGGGAAACCCGCCTTCAGCCGCCTTGCAAAGACATTTATACTAAGAATCGGCTTTCGCGCATATGAACAAAATCCGTATTTTGTCGCAAAGCTACAACCGCGTGAGGTCGACCCGTTTAGCCCGGGCGACGAGACGTTTTGCGTGGATCCTTGAAGCTGAACGTGCTGTCCGGGACCGCGACTCCATAGCGTTGATTGCGCAGGCGCACGGTGGTGCGATTGTTCTGCGAATCAAGTGCCACCCAATGGGTCAGTTCATAACCGCCCGGTGCACCTGTATCGCGCACAAAAATCAGCGTGATCACGCCAAATTCTGGTCGCTTGGGGTCGCGCACCTCAACGCTCAATACGTCGGGGTTCCCGGTCGGTATGAGCTTGCCATATTTCTTTACATCGCGATTGGGGTCCAGCAGCGCCCCAAGTGGTGAATTGCTGATTGGCCAGCGCTGTACCTGGCTGACATCATAATCCACCAGATAGAGCGATTTGCCGGTCGAAACGACCAGCATGTTGACGCTCTTTTCATACTCGAAACGGATCTTGCCCGGGCGCTTCAGCGTCATCACACCACGCGTGGAATTGCCCAGGCGATCGGTTTGGGTGAAATCCGCCTGCATCGTGGAAATGCCACGCAGGGCAGAAACGGCGCGGTCCAGATCGCCTTCTGCCGCAGCAACAGGGGTATTGGGCGCAATCAGCGCGGCGACAGGCAGGCCAGCCGCCAGCGCGGCAGCAATGGCCAGGCGCAGCGGGGCTTTGGTGATTTTGTGAAAATTTGTCATGCTGCCGCGATATATACAGCGCATTGAACCGATACTGAACCCGGGTTGTGCCCGTGGTTCAGCAAGATCACTTGATCTTGGCTTCCTTGAACTCGACATGCTTGCGCACGACGGGGTCATATTTGCGGAAGGTCATCTTTTCCGTGATGTTGCGCGGGTTCTTCTTGGTAACATAGAAGAAACCGGTGTCAGCGGTCGAGACCAGACGGATCTTTACGGTTGCGGGCTTCGCCATGGCTTATTCCTGAATATGCAATTGCGGCCACAGCGGGCCAGAAACAACAGTGGCGACGCATAGGCGCCGCCCTCACGGGCGAGCCATTGGGCGAATCATGGGGAAAAGTCAAGCACGGTGGCGGTGGCGGTGGCGGGGTTGCCCCAGCTTTACCAATCCTGCCGGGAAACCTTGCCGCGATTGGCCTTGACCGTGCCGCGCACCTTCTTTGCCTTCAGCCGCTGCACCTTGCCCACGCGGTTGACGCGCGATTTGGCGCGCTTCTTGGGCTGATGATGCGCCTGTTCCAGCAATTGCGCCAGCTTGCGCCTTGCCTCTTCCCGATTCGCATCCTGCGTGCGGTATTCGCGTGCCGTGATCAGCAGATCGCCTGTGGTGGATAACTTGCTGCCTGCGATTTGCCGCAATCGTGCAAAAACAGGCGGTGGCAGGCGCAGCGCATAGATATTTATGCGCAGCTGCACCTCTGTTGCCACCTTGTTTGCGTTTTGCCCACCCGGCCCGCTACCGGCCAGAAAGCTTTCGCTGGCCAGCCGAAATGCGCGGGCCAGAAAATCCTCATCCATCGTCAAAACCCAGTGCCACGAAATCAGGCGGCATGGGGGCATTCGCTGTGATGTCGGTCTTGCCCGGACGCAGCAGGCACAGCTCACTGGCATGCAGCATGGTGCGCGGGGCTGATCCCTTGCGGCCATAGACCGGATCGCCCAGAAGCGGCACGCCAATACCGCTGGCGGCATGAACGCGGATCTGGTGCGTGCGGCCCGTTTCCGGGCGGAATTCCACCAGCGCGCGGCCATTATGTACGCGCAGCAATTGCCAATCGGTGATGGATGGCTTGCCCTTTTTTGCGGGGATCATCCGCCAACCCTTTTCCGCGCTGCTGATCTTGGACAGGGACAGTTCCACCCGCCCGCTTTCCTGTGCAGGAACGCCATCCAGAATGCCGATATAGGTCTTGCCCACGGCGCGTTCTTCAAAGGCGCGGTTGAAACGAACCAGCGCCTTGGGGTTACGCGCCAGCAGCAGGCAGCCGCTGGTATCTGTATCCAGCCGGTGGACCGGCACAGGCGCGCGCTGGAAACCCAGCTTCAATTGTTCGATGTGATTGTCCAGCGATGGGCCGCCACGCCGTGGCTGGTCAATCGGCAATCCGCCCGGCTTGTTGATCACCAGCGCTTCGCCATCTTCATACAGAATTTCAATCATGACAGCAGTTCGGCTTTCATTAGTCCGTGTAACGCATTGCCTAGCAGGAAACCGCCCGTCAGATCATCCAATGTCAATTCCGCCTCTCGAGCCTGGCCGCTTTCCAGCAAGGAGCGACGCAAAACGCCCGGTAACAGGCCCAGCGCAGCAGGCGGGGTCAGCAGCGCGCCATCACGCTCGACAAAAATATTTGTGAAGCTGCCTTCGGTCACGAAACCTTGCGGATCGACCAGCAGCGCCTCACCCGCGCCTGCATCCTTCGCGGCGGCCAGTGCCTCTTCATAAAAGCTGCGTTCACTGGTTTTGTGTCGCAGGCGCCAGTCACCGCTGTCCACCGGCATGGGCAGGGCTATACATTTCAGCGGATCTGGGGGTGTAGCCGGGGCGGGGCTGGTTTCCAGTGCCAATGCGCCCGATCGGCTGGTGAGCAGGCGTAATTTGCTGCGCACCTCCAGGTCAAAACACAGAGCCTGGATCTGATTACGCGCAGCATGGCGATCAAAGGCAAAGCCCAGCTGTGCTGCGCTTGCCTTCATCCGTTCCAGATGCAGTTCCAGAAGTTCGATCCCGGTTTCCGGCTCAAACAGCATGGTTTCAATCAGGTCGAAACGCGGCGCGGAAAGCTCAGGACTGCTGGCGCGGGCGAAACCAGCCTTCACTTCGCATTCGCGCCGTTCCACCATGGCTTCGCTATCGGCCACAATCGCGCTACCCACGCCCAGCACGGCACTGCCTTGCCCATTTTCAACCGGGGTTAGCCGCAATGTACGGATTGCCACGTTGAAGGCCGCATCGCCATTGGCATCGATCCGGCCAATCGCCCCGCAATAGGGGCCGCGCGCATCGCGTTCTACCTGATCGATCAGTTCCATGGCGCGGATCTTGGGTGCGCCGGTGATCGAGCCGCAGGGGAATATTGCGCGCAAGAGTTCCATTGGGCCCAGATCGGGCTTCAGGCGCGCCCGCACGCTCGACACCATCTGGTGCACCGTGGGGTAGCTTTCGACATTGAACAGCGCATCCACTTCGACGCTGCCCGCCACGGCAACGCGGCTGAGGTCATTGCGCATCAGGTCTACGATCATTAGGTTTTCGGCGCGATCTTTCTCGCTTGCGGAAAGTTCTGCCAGCAACAAGCTATCGGCGGCGTCATTCTCACCGCGGGGGCGCGTGCCTTTCATTGGTTTGACCCGTGCCTCCCCATCTTTCAGGGAGACAAACAGTTCGGGCGAAAGGCTGAGCAGATAATGCGTGCCATCGAACAGCATGCCGCCATAGCCCGCACCGGCGCTGTTGCGTAGCTGGGCATACAGCGCCTGCGGATCACCTGAATATGACCCGGCCAGGGGATAGGTCAGGTTGACCTGATAGATATCGCCTGCGCGGATCGCCTCCTGCAAGCGGGAAAACGCCGCTTGATAGCCACCGGTTGAAAGTTGCGGGGTTAGCGGGCCGAGCGAGGCGGTACCGTTTGCTTTTTCGTGCAGCCAGTGCGGCACATCCGTTGCCGGGATTTCCAGTACATCGTCAAACAAGCCCAGCCATACCAGCGGCCCGGTTGCGCCACTGCGCGCATCGGCCAAGGGGGCAAGCTTGGGCTCAAGCGCCAGCCCTGCTTCATACGCCAGATAACCAGCCAGGATACCGCCGTTTTCGCGCCGTGCCGCATCAGCCTCTTCCAACACGCGCGCCACCTCTGCAGCCTGCCGGGCCACAAATACGCGTTGCGGGTTCTCGTATAGATGCGCAGGCGCGGCCCCGCCTTCGCGTGAAGGATCACGGGCATCGTCCAACAGGATAAAGGGAGCGTTCTGGCCCATCTGTCCTGCCATAGTGGCCTCGACGGCGAATGGAAGCCATTCGATTGGCTTGGCACGATAGAGGGTGAGGAAAATGCGGAAACTTGACCACGACCCGCAGCCCCGCCACACATGCGCCAAGTCACTGAAAAACACCGGAGCATTTGCCAGAGATGAGCACAATTTTCCTCGGCCTTGCCGCCAATGGCGAGAAGCAGTTTCTGGATCTGTCGCGTGCAAACCGCCACGGATTGATCGCAGGTGCTACCGGAACGGGTAAAACCGTGACCTTGCAAGGGTTGGCAGAAAGCTTTTCCGCCAATGGTGTGCCGGTATTCCTGGCCGATGTGAAAGGCGATCTGTCTGGCATAGCCATGCCTGGTTCCCCCACATTCAAACATGCTGACAAGCTGGAAGGGCGTGCCAAGCAATTGGGCATGGATGATTATGCCTATTCCGATAGCCCCGTGGTGTTCTGGGATTTGTATGGGGAGCAGGGGCATCCCATACGCACCACCATATCGGAAATGGGGCCGCTACTTCTGTCGCGCCTGCTGGATCTCAACGATACGCAGGAAGGCGTGTTGCAGATCATCTTCCGCCATGCAGACGACAATGGTTTGCTTTTGCTGGATTTTGGTGATTTGCAGGCGGTGCTGGCCTGGGCGGCGGAAAATGCCAGCGAGCTGTCAGGCAAATATGGCAATGTCACCAAGCCCAGCGTGGGCGCGATCCAGCGCCAATTACTGAGCTTTGAATCCCAAGGCGCTGACAAATTCTTTGGCGAACCGGCGCTGGAAATTGACGATTTTCTAGCGTGCGATGATCAGGGGCGTGGTTATATAAATGTGCTGGCAGCGGACAAGCTGATGCGCAGCCCCAAGCTATACGCCACCTTCCTGCTGTGGTTGCTGGCCGAATTGTTCGAGTCCTTGCCCGAAGTGGGCGACCCGGAAAAACCCAAGCTGGTGTTCTTCTTTGACGAGGCGCATCTGCTGTTCGATGATGCGCCACGCGCGCTGCAGGACAAGATCGAGCAGGTCGTGCGCCTTATTCGGTCCAAGGGTGTGGGCGTCTATTTCTGCACCCAGAACCCGATCGACATTCCGGAAGAGGTGGCAGGGCAATTGGGCAATAAGGTGCAGCACGCCCTGCGCGCCTTCACCCCGCGGGATCAGCGCGCGATCAAGGCGGCGTCCGAAACCTTCCGCATCAACCCGGATCTGGATGTGGAACAGGCGATTACCGAGCTGAAAGTGGGTGAGGCGCTGGTGTCCACGCTGGATGAAGATGGCGCACCTACTGTGGTCCAGCGCACGTTGATCAAGCCGCCGCGCTCGCGCCTTGGCCCGGTGAATGCGAAAGAGCGCGCGATCATCCAGTCTGTCAGCCCGGTTGATGGAAAATATGACACGGCGGTGGATCGCGAAAGCGCAGAAGAGGTGCTGGCGCAAAAGGCCGCCGATGCAGCCGCCACGGCCGAAGAAGTGGCGGAAAATGGCGCGGAGGAAGTGGGCAAGCGCGAGCGCAAATCGACCACCTTGTGGGGAATAGATATTGGCAAGGCTGGCAAAAGCGCAATCAAGGCAGCGGCAGGTTCGCTCGTCTCGATTGGCGTGGCGACGGCATTGGGAAAGAAATCCAGCGCTGATCCTGTGCGTACCGGCGCCAATGCATTCGTCCGCAATATACTGGGCGGCTTAATGCGGTAAGTGGATTTCCGCGCGTAACCCGCCCTCCGGTCGGTTCGAAAGTTCCAGTCTGCCACCATGCTGTTCGGCAATGGCGCGGGCCAGCGTCAGGCCCAGTCCGGCGCCACCTGTTCCACGATTGCGGCTGGCTTCGCCACGCTGGAATGGCTCCATCATGCTGGCTATCTGATTGTCGGGAATGCCGGGACCAATATCGTCTACCCTGATTATGGTGTCCTTGCCTGATTTCAGCACTGTAACTTGCGCCTTTTCGCCATAACGCAGCGCATTGTTGATGAGGTTGCGCAATGCACGCCGCAGCCAGGTGGCACGGATGGGGGCGACCAGGCGCTGCGTTTCGCCCAGTTCCACCGGGTCGCCCATATCCTCAAATTCTTCCACCACAGATGCGGTGAGCGCAGACAGATCGGTGCGTTCCAACGGATCGCTGGAGCGGCCCACACGGGCAAGGTTCAGTATATCGTCTAGCGTGCGCGTAATATCCTCAATGCTCTGCGCCATGCGGGCGCGCTGGGTAGCGTCTGCCACGCTTTCAATCCGCACGCGCAGGGCCGCTAGTGGTGTCTTGAGGTCATGACCGATTGCCCCCAGCATGACATCCTTTTCATCCAGCAGGGCGGCAATGCGCGTTTCCATGGCATTATGCGCAGCTATCAGGCGGCGCATGTCATCAGGACCACGCTCTTCCATAGGCACCGCTTCGCCAGGATGTGCGGCAAAGGCCTCTACGCGGTTGGTCAGCTGGGCAAGGGGCCGGGTGATCCGCCGAAGCACAGGGTAGAGCAATGCAGTGAGGAATACGAAAATCACCAGGGTCTGCAGCAGGATGGAACGTAAAACCCGGCGCGGTTCACGTGGCAAAGCCATTCTGGCCACCTGCCATTTACCGTTTTCAAGGCGGATTGCGGCCACCATCATGGGGCGCTTGCGCCAATCGGGATCGCTGAAACGCGCCTGCAGACGTGGCCGCGATGCGATGATCGGGTCGTCACCCGCCAGTCTGCGCAGCACAACGACCTCTTTCGCTGCAACACCTTGTTCCTCAAGCAGCTCTGCCAGCTCGTGCCCCATCGTGGAGAGACGGATATCGCCGTCCTGCTCGGGCGTGATATCTGTCAGCTGTGTCCGCATCAGGAAACGTTCGGCACGCGAGGCGGGTGGAGTGTGCAGCAGATATTCGTCCCGTTCGCCACGCATCGCACGCAGAGGGGGGTGGACACCATAACGTGCTGCTTTTTCACGTCCTTCGATCAGGCGGATGGCGATGGAATTGACCAGGCTTTCCTGATGGCGTTCCAGGCTTGCGCGATAGAGCAGGACAGCCGAAACCGTCTGTCCAACCAGCAGGCCGGCAGCCAGTACCAGCATAACCTGGCCCAACAGGCTGCGGGGTATAAGAAAACGGGCGACGCGCCCCATCACCCTTCGCCTGGCGGGTCTATGCGGGTGACATTGGCGGCAAAGCGATATCCGCCACCGCGTACAGTCAGAATGAATTGCGGATCGCGATTGTCTGCTTCTATCTTGCGGCGCAAACGGCTGACCTGATTGTCCACCGCACGATCAAACAGATGCGCGCTGCGGCCCTGCACCATGTCCAGCAGGCGGTCACGGTCCAGCACGGCACGGGGGTGGTCGAGGAAGGCGGTCAGCAGGCGAAATTCAGCCGTGGAGATGGGTACAGCCACGCCTTCAGGATCGGTCAGCTTGCGCTTCAGCGGATCAAGTACCCATCCTTCAAACAGGTATAAACGATCATTTGTATCGCCAGCCGATACGATGTTGGGGGTGCGACGTAGTACTGAACGGATACGGGCGACAAGTTCGCGCGGCTCAAAGGGTTTGACGATGTAATCATCGGCACCCATTTCCAGCCCCACGATCCGGTCTGTTGCTTCACCCCGTGCGGTCAACAGTATAACCGGCGGTCCATTGGTTTCGATCAGGTGGCGGCAGAGAGATAAACCATCTTCCCCCGGCATCATGATGTCCAGCAGCACCAGATCGGGGCGTTGCTGGTTAATGTTGCTGCGGGCCTTGGCTGCGCTTTCTGCCTCTGTCACGCGAAATCCCTGGCCGGCGAGATATTCGGCCAGGGGTTCACGCAGGCTTGGCTCATCATCGACCAGCAGCAGGGATATGGGTGCAGTATGTTCCACGCTGCTTATCCTTGCCGCAGTGGAGGATGCGGCTCAAGCCATGACATTCAGCCTTGCTTACTGCCCGCCTTTGCGGGCGGCGCGCATGGCGGCATGGGCTGCTTCACGTTCTTCCGCCGTGATGGTACCGGAATTATCGGTATCGACCTTGGCAAAATGGGCCTTGATCCCGGCATCAAATTCAGCGCGGGTGATCGTGCCATCGCCATTGCTGTCGGCCTGTTTCAGCATCTTCATGGGTCCGCCATGGTGACTACCACGCGTGCCGTATTTGCTGCCGTCACGGTCAGCGAAGCGGTGTTTGCGCATTTCACGCCCGGTTTCGAGTTCTTCGGCGGAAAGACCGCCGCTCTTATCTGTATCGAGTTTTGCGAACATTGCTTCGGCGCGGCCTGCGCGCTTATCAGTGCGGTCATCCATACGCGCTTCATGCGCGGCCTTCATTTCATCGGGCGATAATTCGCCATCACCATCCGTATCCATGCTGGCGAAGCGGTCTTCGCGGTGATCTTCGCGGCGTTCAGCGCGCGCTTCACGGTCGCTGGCATCAATCACGCCATCGCCATTGGCATCCATATGGGTGAAGATCTGGTCGCTCATCGCAGCCATTTCTGCCTGGGTTACAATACCATCGCCATCGGCATCGGGGTTATGCTTGCCACTGGGCCCACCTGGGCCAGCCAGCGCGATACCAGCGCCTGCGCCAGTAATGGCCAGCGCTGCGGCAGAAAGGGTCAGGGTCAATTTACGCATCATCACTCTCCAAATTCAGGGAAGCTGCGGCGGTGACTGTCCAGGGGGAGGGGGGGACTGGGGGTCAGATTTGGCCACCACCGCAACTTGTGTACCCTATTTAGGCGCGCCATGTCGCAGGACTATGCCGATTTGGGGCGAATTTGTCGCAAATTGTATCAGCTGGCAGGTGGCGTTCATGCAGGCGCAAGATGCCGCCTTCCTGCAACGGTCAATCGGCCTTGTACATGCAGAATGCGGCCAGCTTGTTCCCATCCAGATCGCGGAAATAGGCGGCATGGAACACCATGCCATTTTCATCCGCTTCACCGCGTGGGCCGGGCGCACCTTCATCGCTGCCACCCTGTTCCAGCGCGATATCATAAATACGCTGCACCTGTTCCGGCCCGCTCGCCTCTAGCGCTACCATCGTGCCATTGCCCACGGTGGCCGCTTCGCCATTAAACGGCTTGGTAAGCGCGACACCTGCCGGACCATCCCAGCTGCCCCAGGCGATGAAAGTGTCAAAATCCATCATTCGCCCCACGCCCATTTCGGCGGCAATGGCATCATAGAAAGCGGCGTTTTTCTGCAGATCATTGGTGCCCAGCGTCACGTAACCGATCATCATCTCTCTCCTATTCGAATCGGGAATGTAAGAACATTACGTGAACATAGTCATTCCTACAAGCCTCTTCAGAGTGGTGCGCATTGCCCCTCCAGCCAGGCCAGATCATCGCCAGAAAGTTGCGGAGCAAGGATTTCCAGCACGCGGGCATGATAGGCGTCCCACCATTCCACCTCTTCAGGTGTCAGCATATCCGTATCAACCAGACGGCGATCAATCGGCACGAAAGTGAGCGTTTCAAAGCCAAGGTAATCACCCTCTGCCCCGGCAATTTCGCGGCGTTCGACCAGAACCAGATTTTCGATGCGGATGCCGAAATGCCCCTGCTTGTAATAGCCTGGCTCGTTCGACAGGATCATGCCCGCCATCAATTCCTGATCGGTGCCGGCCTGCCCGCCTGCTGATTTGGCGATGCGTTGTGGTCCTTCATGGACAGAAAGGAAACTGCCCACGCCATGCCCGGTGCCATGGGCATAATCGACGCCTGCGGCCCACAGATATTGGCGGGCAAAAGCATCCAGCTGGCTGCCAGCGGTGCCCTGCGGGAACACGGCGCGGGCAATGGCGATATGGCCTTTCAGCACACGCGTGTTGCGGTCGCGCATTTCCTGGCTGGGCTCACTTGTGCCGTCCGGGGTCCCAACCCAAACGGTGCGGGTAATGTCGGTGGTGCCATCCTGATATTGTCCGCCTGAATCGACCAGATAGATGCTGGAAGGCGGGATGGTGATATTGCTGCCGTCATCCACCCGGTAATGCGGCAGGGCGGCATGCGGGCCAGCAGCAGATATCGTGTCGAAGGACAGATCACGCAGATCGCCATGCTCTTCGCGGAAGGCGCGCAATTGGGCCGCTGCGGTTAGCTCGTCCACTGTGCCGCCTGGCGCCTCCCGATCCAGCCAATGCAGGAAACGCGTCACCGCAGCGCCATCGCGCGCCTGCGCATCGCGGTGCCCCTGTTGTTCGACCGGATTCTTGATTGCCTTGGGCAGAATCGTCGGATCGCGATGGAAGCTGACCTGTGCCCCGCCATCTTTCAACAATTGGGCGATGGCTGCGACACCATAATCGGGATCGACCGAGACTTTCTGTCCCTGCATATCGCCCAAAGCATTGGCAAATTCATCACGCGGGCGGATGCTCACCGCATTGCCCATATGCTGGGCCAGTTCGGGCGTGACTTTCTCAGGCGCAATAAACAATTCTGCCGTGCCATCTGCCTTTGCCACCAGATAGGATAGCGCCACTGGCGTGCGCTCCACGTCGGTGCCGCGAATATTCAGCAGCCAGGCAATCGAATCGAGTGCGGAGACCACCGCCGCATCCAGCCCTTCCGCCTGCAGCCATTCGGCGATGGCGGCACGTTTTTCGGCGGAGTTCTGCCCTGCCACATCATCGCCATGCACCATGGCGGGCGCATTGGAGGGGGCGGGCCGATCCTGCCAGATCGCATCAATCGGGTTTCCATCGGTGGGCACCAGCGTGATTTCGGCACGCGCCATTTTGTCGCCCACCAAATCCACCCATTTGGCGGTATGCAGCCATGCGTCATAGCCGATTTTTGCCCCCTTCGGCGCATGTTCGGCCAGCCAGCCGCCGATCGTATCTTTCGGGACAGAGCGATATTCGAACAGTTTTTCATCGACCTGATCGCGCACCTGCACGGTGTAGCGGCCATCAACGAAGATGGCGGCTGTATCTGCCAGCACCACCACGCTGCCCGCGCTGCCGCCAAAACCGGTCAGCCAGGCCAGCCGCTGGGCATAGGCGCCGACATATTCGCTCATATGCTCATCGGAAATAGGGATGATAAAGCCGTCCAACCTGCGGCGCTTCAATTCCTGGCGCAGCGCGGCGAGGCGGGCTTCATGTGTTTGCATTAACATATTGCGGTCCTTCTCATGCCCTCTACATAGAGCGCCATAGTGACCGATACCAGACACCCCCCCACGCCCGCGAAACGCGACCATTCCTTCACCCATCACGGGGTCACCATCCATGATCCCTATCACTGGTTGAAAGACCCGGCCTATCCCACGGTCGAGGACCCGGACGTGCTCGACTATGTGAAAGCGGAAAACGCCTGGTTCGAATATCGGATGGAACCGCAGAAAGCGCTGACCGATGCGCTGTTTGCGGAGATGAAGGCGCGCATCAAGGAAGATGACAGCACCGTTCCGCAAAAGGATGGGGAGTGGATTTACTGGTCGGAATTTGAAGAGGGCGCGCAATATCGCAAGCATTTCCGCAAACCGGCAGGTGGCGGTGATGCGCAGTTGATGCTGGATGAAAATGCGCTGGCAGAAGGCCTGGAATATTTCCGGCTGGGGGCCGCGACGGTCAGCCAGAATGGCCGCTATCTCGCCTATTCGACCGATACCAATGGATCAGAACGGTTCACCGCGCGGATCAAGGATCTGGAAACGGGCGAATTGCTGCCCGACGAGATTCCCGAAACCCTGTCTGGCCTCACCTGGTGTGCGGGTGATTCCATGATCGCCTATGGTAAGGTGAGCGAAAACTGGCGCGTCAATAATGTCCGCCTGCACAGGCTGGGAACAGATGTTTGCCAAGATGTCGAGATCTTCCATGAGGAGGATGAGACTTTCCGCGTGGGCGCCGGGTTGAGCGCGCAGGATGATTGGCTGGTTATTGCGACCGGGGACAATGAAACGAGCGAGGTCCATCTGGTCCGCGCCGATGATCCCACTGGGCCGCAGATATTGGTGAAGCAGCGGCGCAAGGGCGTGGAATATGATGTTGATCTGCGTGATGGTACGATCTGGGTCCACACCAATGATGACCATATCAATTTCCGCCTTGCCACCGCCTCGCTGGATGCGCCGGGCGAATGGGAAACAGTTATCGCGGGGTCGGATGATTTCTATCTGACCGGGTTTGAACTGTTCAAGAATTTCTTCGTCACCGAAGGTCGGCTGGACGGGTTGGACCAGATTCAGCTGCGCGATTACGCCGCGCCGGGTGAGGTGAAGCCGATTGCCTTTCCAGAGGCGAGCTATGTCGCCGGGATGGGCAATAATCCAGAATATGACATGGCGAAATTGCGCCTGTCCTATGAAAGCATGGTCACGCCGGGATCGGTGTATGATTATGATGTGCAAACGGGCGCGCTGGAACTGCTGAAACAACAGGAAATCCCCAGCGGTTATGATGCCACGCTTTATGTAACTGAACGTGTGACGGTGCAGGGACGCGATGGCACCCATATTCCGGTCAGCGTGCTTTACCGCAAGGATCGCGATGCGCTGAATGGCGGCGCTGGTGGCCCGCTGCATCTCTATGCCTATGGTGCCTATGGCTATGCCGTGCCGCCAGGCTTTTCCACCTCGCGCCTCAGCCTGGTGGATCGCGGCTTTGCCTTTGCCATTGCCCATATTCGCGGCGGTGATGATCTGGGGCGGCGCTGGTATCTGCAGGGCAAGGCGTTTGAACGGCGCAACACGTTTGATGATTTTGTCGATGCGGCCAAGGGGCTGATCGCGCAGGGCTATACGTCAGAAGGCAAGGTGACGGCTTCGGGCGGTTCTGCCGGGGGTGAATTGATGGGGGCCATCGTCAATCAGGCACCGCAATTATGGGGTGCGATTGCCGCCCATGTACCCTTTGTCGATGTGCTCAACACCATGCTGGATGCCGATCTGCCACTGACCCCGGGCGAATGGCAGGAATGGGGCAATCCCATCACGGACAGCCAGGCCTTTGCCTATATCCTCAGCTACAGCCCCTATGATCAGGTGCAGGCGCAGGATTACCCGCCCATGCTGGTAACGGCGGGGCTGAACGATCCGCGCGTCACCTATTGGGAACCGGCCAAATGGGTGGCCAAGCTGCGCGAGCTGAAAACGGACAATAACGAATTGCTGCTCAAGACTAATATGGGCGCGGGGCATGGCGGCAAATCGGGCCGGTGGAATGCGCTGTATGAAACGGCGGAAGAATTTGCCTTTCTGTTGTGGCAGATGGGAATGTCCTCAAGCAGCGAAGCGATAGGACAGCAAAAAACTCCCTCAAGCAGCGAAGCAGCAGCAGATTGATGCCTGCCGATTTCACCCGTCAATTCACCGCTGCGCCTGAACATATCGACGAGCTGGGTCATGTGAACAATGCGGTTTGGGTGCAGTGGATTCAGGATATTGCCACCGCCCATTGGGAAGCGGCCGCCCGGCCAGAGGATGTGGCGCAATATTTCTGGGTCGTTGTCCGGCACGAGATTGATTATCGCGGCAATATCGTGGCGGGTGATAGGGTGACGGCAGAAACCTGGATTGATGGTGGGGCGCAGGGTGCAAAGTCTGATCGCCGGGTCGATTTCAGGAATGATTCAGGCAAGGTGATCGTGTCATCGCGCACCACATGGGCTATGCTGGATAAGGTAACGCAGCGGCTGGTACGGGTACGGCCAGAGGTTCTGGCACCCTTTGAAGATCGCTCTGCGGCTTAGGCGGCAGCCGGGCGTTTCCCGCGCCTTTCTTCCTTGCGTGGGCTGAAGGCACGCAATTTCTCGCTCAACATGCGGTTGCGGCCATTGCGCTTCGCTTCATAAAGCAGGATGTCGGCACGGCTGTAGATATCGGCCAATTGTGCATTGGGCATGGCCTTGCGCGGAATGGTGACCACTCCCATGCTGGCGGTGACCAGCATATCGAGTTCCGTCACTTCGCGCGCCACGCGCAACGGAATCGCGCGGCGCAGATGTTCAGCGCGGAGCTCTGTATCTGTGCCACGCATCAATAACAGGAATTCCTCGCCGCCCAGCCGCATGGCAAGGCTGTGCTCATCTTCGCGCAGGATATTGGCAACGACTTGCAGCACCTGGTCGCCCACAACATGTCCGGCCGTGTCATTGATGCTCTTGAAATGATCGAGGTCGATCAGGGCAAAGGTTTCGTAGCCGGCGCGGTGCAGGTCGTGAAAACGATTGTCGATAGCGCGGCGATTGTGCAGCCCGGTTAATGGGTCACGTTCGCTTAAATGTTCCAATGCGCGCGCTTCGGTTACTGCACGGTCGCGTTCACGCCGAAGGGTAAAGAAGCGGTCGGCCACGCCCAGCGCAGTGACTGTGGTTTCAGCCATGATGCCCAGATAGAACAGTGGCAGCCCATCGGTTTGCACGCCAAAAGGCAGGATATAACTGAATAATTGCAGCGCGAATGCCGCCATCAGCGGGATCCAGCCGATCATCTGGAAGCGTACAGCGCGCGATCCCCTGCGATAGGCATCGATAAGAACCACCGCAAAGGTAAGCAACACGGGCAGCATGGCCCAGGAATGGAAAGCCCCCCCCAATGGAGCCAATATATCAAAAGCCATGGCGTGGATTACTGATGCCACCATGGCCCAGATGCCGGCCAGTGGCAGCAAGCGTCGCGCAACCCAGGACAGGCATTCTTCTTCAATATAGGAACGTGTGAACATTGCACCGTTCAGAACTGTGATCCCCAGCGCCATGATCAGTAGTATTCGCCAGCCTTCCAATGACAGCGGTACGAATTCCACCACCAGACCAGAACGTAATGCAACCATGGCAACAAAAGATGCCGATACGCCGGCATGCCACGCCAGAAGCGGCGTTCTCAGTACACTCCATGCAGCAATATCGAACAGAATCGGGCCGCACATCAGGCCGATCAGCAATGTCAGGAACAGTAATGCGTGAGTGTGCCCCGTCGTGCGGGATGGGTCCATGCTGTAAAGTTCGACCCGGTTGATCGTGGCATTATGGCGCAACGCTTCAATCTGCAGAAAGACTGTTCGGCTGTTGCCAGTGATTTTGGGCAGTTCGGCCATGAACAAAGGTTCGCCCGATATCAGCGTGACATCATCCATGTGGTAAATGCGTGAATGTGGCGTGCCATCTTCATCCACCACAGTCAGCGTCAATTCGTCAAACAGGCCAATCCGCGTGCGCAGAAACTTTGCCGGTTCTGCAGCGCTTTGTGGCAGATCGAAACGCGCCAGCACCTGGCTGTTTCGCGCATTGGGGTCAATCTGCTGTGCGCAGTTATGTTGCCCGCCGGGCGCAGTAACGCCCCCTTCGGGGAATGCGGCCTTGCCTGAGAGTGTGCATGCCGGATCAAGGCCGCTGGAGATAGAAAGGGGCACTTGCGCGATGGCAAAGGCAGCCACCACGGAAAGCACGATTGCGATGATGTAGACTGCTCTACTCATCTGAAGGCTGTTAATATCCAGCCGTTTAGAAGCAGTTAAGAATGCTGATCGTGACCTTTTTGTTCACCATACGAATTAGCCATGGAAGTCTGTTTCGTTGCAGCCACGTCTCGCCTGTAATCAAACTGACTTATTAGCGTCATAGAGGCATCGCGAACCTGACAAGAATGGGGCATTAAATTGAAACATACTATCTCTTTGGTCGCGCTTGCTGCTGGTCTTTCACTGGCGCAACCGGCCTATGCCGCTGATGACGCATCCAGTCGTGAAGAACTGGCAGAAATGCGCGCCGCAATGGCAGCCATGGCGGCCAGGATTGACGCGCTGGAGGCTGATCTGGCTGCAGCAGAGGCCAAGACAGCCGAGGCAAGTGCTGCTGCCGTTGCTGCCAGCAGTGCCGCCAGCGAAGCCAGCGCAGCAGCCGCCAAGGCTGCTGAAGGCGATGGCACATCCATCAAGTGGAAGGGTGGCCCGCTGATCGAAGGCAAGGGCGGATGGAGTTTCAAGCCGCGTGGCCGCCTGCAATATGATGCTGGCATCACCTCTGTCCCTTCTTCCACCGGCCGCGATGATGGTTTCGGCAGCGAAGCGCGCCGCGCGCGTCTGGGTGTAGAAGGTGATATTCCAGGTGGTTTCGGGTATAAATTCGAACTGGATTTTGCCGGTGGTGCCACTGAAGTGACTGACGCCATCCTGTCTTACGAGGATAAGGGGCTGAAGGTCGCCATCGGCCAGCAGAACAATTTCCAGGGCTTGGAAGAATTGACCAGCAGCCGCTTTATTTCCCAGCTGGAACGCGCCGCCTTTACCGATGCCTTTGGCTTCGAACGTCGTCTGGGCGTGTCGGTGCAATATGGCGTTGGCGATGTGCTGGTGCAGACCGGCCTGTTCAGCGACAATATAGATGATTTGTCGAATAAGAACTGGAGCGCGGATGGCCGCGTGGTTTACCTGCCCAAACTGGGCAAGGCCCAGCTTCACCTGGGCGGTTCGCTGCATTATACCGATCTCGAAAGCGGCAGCAGCGTGCGTTATCGCCAGCGCCCCTTCGTCCACTTCACTGGTGAACGCTTTATCAATACAGGCTCCCTGGCTGCGGTCAGCGAGACGGGTTACGGCCTGGAAGCGGCCGCCATCAATGGCCCGCTGCATTTTGCCGCAGAAGGTTTCTGGCAACAGGTTGACCGCCCTGGCGCGCTGACCGACCCGACCTTCTTCGGTGGTTATGCCGAAGTGGGGTACTTCCTGACCGGGGGTGATACGCGCGGTTATAAAAAGGGCGTATTTGAACGTGTGAAGCCAGCCAATCCGGTGGATGAAGGTGGCCTGGGCGCTTTGCAGCTGAATCTGCGTTACGATTATCTCGATCTCAATGATGCGGGCATTATTGGCGGTACGCAGAACGGTTATGGCATTTCGCTGATCTGGACGCCGACGGATTACACCCGTTTCATGGTGAACTACGGGCGCATGTCTTATGATGATGCGGTTCATCCGGCAGCCGGTGGAGATACGTCCTACAGTGTCGACAGCCTGGGTGTCCGGGCGCAGGTGGACTTCTGATCGCCGCGCAATAATCTTGTCACATTACTGTCATGCCTTGCCCCTAAAGGCGGGCGTGACCAAAGTTGAATTGAAGGAAATGAGGTTTCCCATGCATCGCGTTAAAACAGCCTGTCTCGTTGCGCTTTCCACTCTTGCCCTTGCTGCTTGCGGCCAGAGCGAAGGTGGCGGCACTCGCGATTCGATCCGTGCGGTCGGATCGTCCACCGTATTCCCTTTTGCCAAGGCGGTGGCTGAAAGCTTCGCCCGCAACAATCCCGATTTCAAATCGCCGCTGATCGAATCGACCGGCACGGGCGGCGGCATGAAGCTGTTCTGCGCAGGTCTTGGTGCTGACACGCCTGATATGGCCAATGCGTCGCGCCGCATGAAGAAATCTGAATTTGATACCTGCGTTGCCAATGGCGTGAAGGACATCATGGAAATCCAGATCGGCCTGGACGGGATTGCCTTTGCCTCTTCCAAGGGCGGCATCACCATGAACCTGACGCCCAAGATGGTCTATGAAGCACTGGCAGCCAAGCCCTATGGCAAGGAACAGACGGCCCAGCTGTGGTCCGATGTTGACGCATCGCTGCCAGCAGAACCGATCCTGGTTTACGGCCCGCCTTCCACTTCCGGCACGCGTGACGCGCTTAAGGAACTGGTTCTGGAAGCCGGTTGTAAAACCAATGCCGATATGAAAGCGCTGAAGGATAGCGATGAAGACCGTTACGACCAGCTTTGCACCGAAGTGCGCAGCGACGGTGCCTATGTCGAACAGGGTGAGCAGGACAATCTGATCGTCCAGAAGATTGAAAGCAATCCCAAGGCGGTTGGCGTGTTCGGCTATTCCTATCTGGAAGAAAATGCTGACAAGGTGGAGGGCCTGCCGATGAACGGTGTTGACCCGACCTATGAAAACATTTCGACCTTCGCCTATCCCGGCGCGCGGCCGCTCTACGTCTATGTGAAGAAGGATCACATGCGCGCGATCCAGGGCCTGGAAGCCTATATGGCTGAATGGGCCAAGAGCTGGAGCAAGGACGGCGCGCTGGCCAAGATCGGCCTGGTCGCATCGCCTGACGATGTAATGGCCCAGAATGCCAAGGTGGTGGCCGAACAGCTGACGCTTAACGGTGACGAGCTGAAGTAAGCTTACACCTTACAGAATTACAGCGAGAAGCGCCGCTCTGTCATATGACGGGGCGGCGTTTTGCTTTGGGAGTGTGGAGTGGGGCGGGTGTGACGAGATGGCTATGTCAAGTAACGACCCAATCGCAGACAATGGCACTATTCGCTCATTTATTTCGCTAGTGCGGTTGTAATCTCAGCTCGTCGTGACCACCTGACTAACAGCTACCAGTCGCAATCGACGGTCCCCGGCTTCACTCTTCTTGAAGCTGCCCCCTTCAGTTCCGCCTCTTAGTTGCAGCTGGGTCAATTCCGGCGCGCTGCACGCTTACTGAAGGAAACATCGATGACCTATTACGGCAAGATCAAGAACTATGACAGCAGCATCGGCAAAGGTCGCATCAGTCCTGAAAAGGGTGGCGACGAACTGACGTTTCGTAAATCCGATCTAAAGGACGAAGCCAGCGTTCCGCAGCAGGATCAGCGTTATGGATACGATGTGAAGGACGCCGACAATGGCAAGCGCTACGCAATCAACCTTGCTGCTCAGCTTGACGCAGCATCTGTCCAGCAGGAACAGGCTCGTAACCAGGTCGGCTGATGCAAACCTGGACTGAGTGTATATGACCTCAGTTTACGAAGCTATCTACAAGAATGCAGGCCGCATCTGCACCCATGCGACCCAAGAGATTTAGGGGTACTTACCCTTCTGTCTCTGACTTCAGCCCTCGCTACTAGTTGGCGGGGGCTCTTTTCTTTCCGCACTTTGGATGCGCGCTTGCGCAAGAGCATCGGCTAGATTTGAATAGCGATAGGGGCCGACGGAATAGCTTCCGACCAAAGTAAGAATTACTCCCATTTCGCGAAGTTCCGCCATATCGGCAGCTAATGCTTCACACTGTCCCAAATCGACTCGTCCCTCCTCACCAATCATGTGCGGGTGGCAGCGTGGTAGAAATGTATCTTGCGTCATGGACCATCCTTGCCTCGTAAGCGGGAGCGCAAGGTCTCTCAGTCGCAAGAGCTTACTTTTACATTCTCGCGATGATTGAGATATGGGTGCGAAAGGGGCGAATTACTACGGATGCTTGGCCCAAGAAACATAACGTCCGCTATCCACCCAATTATGGACCTTTGCCCCTAAAGCGGATTCCCGTCGCGGTCCCTGTAAATCTCGCGGCGGCCGACATGGTTGGCAGGGCCGACCAGCCCTTCACCCTCCATCCGCTCGATCCATTTGGCAGCCGTGTTATAGCCTACGCCCATCTGACGTTGCAGCCATGAGCCGGATGCCTTCTGGTTTTCGATCACGATCTGGCAGGCCTGGCGATATTTGCGCTCTTCCGGATTGTCCGACGCGGTGAACTCGTCTTCGAAGCTGAGGCCGCCATCTTCGGGTTCCTCGGTCACAGCATCGACATAATCGGGCTTGCCCTGTGCACGCCAGAAATCGGCCACGCGTTCCACCTCGTCATCGCCCACAAATGGGCCATGGACGCGCACCATTGCGCCGGTATTGGGCTTGTACAGCATATCGCCCTTGCCCAGCAGCTGTTCCGCGCCCTGTTCGCCCAGGATGGTGCGGCTGTCGATGCGGCTGGTGACCTTGAAGCTGATGCGGGTAGGCAGGTTGGCCTTGATCACGCCGGTGATGACGTCGACCGACGGGCGCTGTGTCGCCATGATCAGATGGATACCCGCGGCGCGCGATTTCTGGCTCAGGCGCTGGATCAGCACCTCAATCTCCTTGCCCACCGTCACCATCAGATCGGCCAGCTCATCCACGATCAACACGATCTGTGGCAGGGGCTCATAATCGAGCTGTTCTTCCTCGAACAATTCCTCGCCCGTATCAGGGTCAAACCCGGTCTGCACCCGGCGGCCCAGCGGCTTGCCCTTGGCAATCGCGGCGCTGACCTTCTCGTTGAAATTGTTGATGTTGCGCGAATTGACCGACGACATCATGCGATACCGCCGCTCCATCTCCTCTACCGCCCATTTCAGTGCGCGCACCGATTTGTGCGGTTCGGTGACCACGGGGCTGAGGAGGTGAGGGATATCGTCGTAAGTTTTTAGCTCCAGTACCTTGGGATCGATCAGGATCAACCGGCATTCGGCAGGCGTGAAGCGATACAAAAGCGACAGCAGAATGGCGTTGAGGCCGACCGATTTACCCGAACCCGTGGTGCCGGCGACGAGCAGGTGGGGCATGGCGGCAAGGTCTGCCACGATGGGTTCGCCCGCTATATCCTTGCCCAGAATAATCGGCAGATTGCCGCGGGAATCGACGAAAGCTTCGCACGCGGCGAGTTCCTTCAGGCTGACCATTTGCCGGTCGGCATTGGGCAATTCGATACCCATCACCGTCTTGCCTGGAATGGGGGACACGCGCGCGCTGATGGCGGACATATTGCGAGCGATGTCTTCAGCCAGGCCCACCACGCGGCTGGCCTTGATCCCCGGTGCCGGTTCCAGTTCATACATGGTGACCACGGGGCCGGTGCGCACGGCGGTGATTTCACCTTTCACATTGAAATCATCCAGCACGTTTTCCAGCAGGCGGGCATTCCGCTCCAGCGCCATCTTGTCCAGCTTGGGCAGATTATCCTTGGGCGGATCGGCCAGCAGGTCCAGGCTGGGCAGGTCAAAGGTGGCGAACATATCACGCTGTTTGGCCTTGGGCGCGGCAGCAGGCTTGGGCGCGGCGGCGGGATCGGCAATTTCAGGTGCCCGGCGAGGGGTCGGATCGGGGCGTTTTTCGACCATGGGCTTGGCGCGTTTGGCGGGGCGGTCGCGCAAGGTATCGGGCGTGGAATCATCCTCGATCACGCGTGTGTCACGGCGCAGGAAATCGGGCAGGGTCAATAGTGCCCGCCAATCGATGGCGAAGATGCGGGTCAACAGCGCCACCCCACCTGCCAGGCAAAGCAGGGCGAGGCCAAGGATGACCCAGCCCGATGCATCGCTGCCAAATCGCGCAGCCACTGCTTCTATCCCTGCTGCGCCCAACAGGCCGAACAACCCGCCCGTTTGTGCAGGCAGCGTTGTTTGTACCCCTTCAAAAGCGAGCGCTAGCACAGTGGAAATCAGCATCATTGCCATCAGCAACAGACCAAGGGGCAGCCACCAGCGCGTGGTATCCTCCTCATCCTCATGCTCGATACCCAGCCACAATTTGCGGGCAGAAATATAGAGTAGAGGCAGCAACAGGATTGCGGTCAGGCCAAATCCGCCCAGCACCTTGTCCGCGGCCCAGGCACCGCTGGCGCCCATCCAGTTGCGGATATCTTCACCCGATGCGGCGGTTGATCCGCTGGGATCTGTCTGTGTGTAACTTGCCAGGGAGAGCGCCAGAAACACCAGAAGCACGAACAACAGCGCCGCGCTGCCCATCTGCAGCGCACGCCGCATCGAACGGCGGAACGCCACGCGCCAATCAGCGCCCGTTTTCTTGTTCATTGCCCGGCTGGCCAAGTGAGATCCTCCTGCTGGAACACATCATGAATCTTGCGCGACTCCACGTCAAGGAAAGTGCGGTAAAGAGAGTCATTGAATTTGGCGCTGTTACCGGCTGCGTAGCAGCCGCAAGGCCGACCGGCCGCCCGCAGCGAAGCGACACTACAGGTCGCGTGAGCGAGGATATCGCGCGCCCGGAGGGGCGTCGCGGAAAACAAAAACTACCCACTCAAACCATCAATCGCGGCCCAGCGCGGCCAGTTGAGCCTTTGAGCCCCATGCGCATCCATTCCGCCCAGCGCAATGACGGGTACTTGTGCAAGCGCCGCCATGAGGCGGAAACGCATTGGGCCCAGTGTTCGTGCACCGGGATGCGATCGTGTGGCGAAGACCGGGCTCAACATTACAGCATCTGCGCCCAATCGGTTGGCAAGTGCGATGTCACGCAGATCATGCGCGGTGGCAATCTGCAACATATCATGGCGACGCGGATAGAGTGCGCGCGGCGGGCCATAAATTCCGTTCGCCCCCCACTCGCGCGCGGTCAATGCGCTGTCTGCCAGAACCACTTTGTGCCCGCGCGATTTGGCGAGATGGCGCAAATGCTGGAAACGCGCCCAGCGTTCCGGCCCATCCAGATGATAATGGCGATAGACAAAGCCCGATCCGCGCGGCAGCCGCATCAGTGCGTCATCCAGCATGGCGTCATTGCGCGCATCCGAAATCAACCACAGCACAGGCAAGGACTTTTTATCTGTCACGCAGCCGTTATAGCGCGGGGCTGATGGAAAATGCACTGACCCCGCTCGAAGAAGTCCGCAGCAATATTGCCCGCGCCTGTAAAGCTGCGCGGCGCAAAAGCGATGACATTACATTGATCGCGGTCAGCAAGACGCATCCTGCCGAAACGATCGAGCCTTTGCTGGAACAGGGCCAGCGTGTGTTTGGTGAAAACCGCGTGCAGGAAGCCGAAGCCAAATGGCCGGAATTGCGCGCGCGCTATCCCGATGTGGAATTGCACCTGATCGGGCAGTTGCAATCGAACAAGGCGGATGAGGCCGTGGCGTTGTTTGACAGCATTCATTCGCTCGACCGGATGAGCCTGCTCAATGCATTGGCGAAGGCGATGGATAAGGCCGGGCGGCGTGTGCCCTGCTTCATTCAGGTAAATGTGGGTGATGAGGACCAAAAAGGCGGTTGTTCGCTGTCTGAACTGCCTGATCTATTGGCCGCTGCCCGCGCAGCGGATATCCCCATTGCCGGGCTGATGTGCATCCCGCCCTTTGATATCGAGCCCGCGCCTTTCTTTGCCCTGCTGGCCAAGCTGGCTGCGGATAATGGTCTGTCAGGTCTCAGCATGGGGATGAGCAGCGATTATGAAACTGCCGTAATGCTGGGTGCAACGCATGTTCGTGTTGGCACCGCGCTGTTCGGCAAACGCGGCGCTTGATTATCTAGATTTCTTCCAGCTGTTTCTGCCGTTGATCGCTGGAAGCATCCAGCAATGCCGCTTCAATCTGCTTCAGGCGGTCTGTGGTGGTAATTTTTCCGCCCATCAGATCGGTGACATAGAAAGTGTCTGCCGCGCGTTCGCCATAGGCGGTGATATGCGCAGAATTGACCACCAGATTGCTTTCGAACAGGGCACGCGCCAGCCGGTTGAGCAGGGCTGGGCGGTCACGCGCATTCACTTCTATCACGGTGAAGCGGTTGGATGCATTGTTATCGAAATTCACGCGTGGGGCGACATCGAATGCGCCGGCGCGGCTTAAGGGAAGTGGACGCTGGGCAAGTTTGGGTACCAGTTCGATGCGGTTGCCCAGCGCATCACCAATCGCCTGCTTCAGCCGGTCAATCTGCCGCCCTTCGCGGAAGGGTTTGCCGAGTGGGTCCTGCACCAGGAAATTGTCAACCGCCCAACCGCTGCGCGTGGTGTGGATGCGCGCATCGATGATATTGGCACCAGCCAAATGGATGCCGCCGGCGATGCGATAGAACAGGCCGGGGTGGTCAGCTGCGATCACGCTGACCAGCGTGGCCCCGCGCGCTTCGTAATATTCGCAATGGATCGACAGCTGATCCTTGATCCGCCGGGCGACTTCATATTGCACCAGGTTGAGCGCGATCACATCTTCCGGCTCTGCAATCCAATATGCATCGTCAAATAGTTTGCCGACCTCTTCGATCAGATTGATCTTGTCCCCCAGCAATTCACTGACCGTCTGCTGCCGTGCTGCAACGCGTTCCTTGCGGCCATGCTTTTTATGACCCAGCCGCAGGCGTTCCTGCGCTGCATCATATAATTCACCCAGCAATTGCCCTTTCCAGCTGTTCCATGTGCCGGGGCCAACGGCGCGAATATCCACTGCTGTCAAAATGGCCAGGTGGCGCAAGCGTTCGACGCTCTGCACTTCGTTGATGAAATCCTCGATCGTCTTGGGATCGGTCAAATCGCGTTTGAACGCGGTGGCGCTCATCAACAGATGCTGCCGCACCAGCCAGGCAACCAGTTCTGTCTCGCTTTCCTCCATGCCAAATCGCGGACACAGTTCCAGCGCCACCTCGGCACCCAGAACAGAATGGTCACCACCGCGCCCCTTTGCAATGTCGTGCAGCAGCACGGCGACATAGGCTGCGCGTCGTGACGCCAGCTTGTGAATAAGATGGGTGGCGCGTGGGTGATCCTTGGGCAGTTCGCCCTTTTCAATCCGATTTAACAATCCGATGGCGCGGATCGTATGCTCATCGACTGTATAGTGGTGATACATGTCGAACTGCATCTGTGCATTGACCCGGCCAAAATCAGGTACAAAGCGGCCAAATACGCCTGCCTCATTCATCCAGCGCAATACGGTTTCCGGATTGTTGCGCCCGGCCAACAATTCCAGGAACAGCGCATTGGCATGCGGATCATTGCGCACGTCTGCCTTGATCAGCTTGCTGTCGCGGGCAGTCTGCAACATGGTTTCCGGGTGAATTTCCAGGCTATTTGCCTCTGCCAACTGGAAGATTTCAATCAGGCGCACCGGATCTTTCTGGAACCAGTCATCCGATGGGGCGGCAATACGCCCGCCGAACACACGATAGCCTTTCAGTGATCGGGCCTTTTGCTTCCACCCGGCGAAAAAGCCAGTCCGTGCACGGCTGCGTGCAAATTCTTCGTCAATATGCGCCAGGAACACACCTGACAGGCTGCCCACGCGTTTTGCCTGCAGGAAGTAATATTGCATGAAACGTTCGACTGCACTTTTACCAGTACGATCGGCAAATTGCATGCGTTCTGCCACCTGACGCTGCAGATCGAATGTCAGCCGATCTTCTGCCCGCCCGGTGATTATGTGCATGTGGCAGCGCACGGCCAGCAGGAAGTTTTCAGCCCTGCGAAAGCTGCGATATTCTGCCTGCGTGAACAGGCCCACATCCACCAGTTCGGCGGCGCTGCGGACGCGGTGGATATATTTACCGATCCAGTACAGCGTCTGCAGATCGCGCAACCCGCCCTTGCCATCCTTTATATTGGGTTCAACCACATAGCGGCTGTCGCCCATCCGCCGATGCCGATCGTTACGTTCCTCCAGCTTCTCGCTCAGAAACTGGCGTTCGCTGCCCTTGGCCACATCTGCCCAGAAACGGTCCCGCACCTCATCAAACAGGCCCTGATCACCCCAGATAAAGCGGCTTTCCAGCAAGGCCGTGCGGATCGTCAGATCTTCTTTCGCCATGCGAATCGTATCATCAGCTGTGCGGCTGGAATGGCCGACTTTCAGCCCCAGATCCCACAGGAAGTAGAGCATGGCTTCGATCACCTGTTCGCACCAGGGTGCGCGGCGTGTGGGCGTGATGAAGGCGATATCGACATCGGAATGCGGTGCCATTTCCGCGCGGCCATATCCGCCAACCGCCAATATGGCCAAACGTTCACCTGAGCTGCGATTACCCACGGGATAGACATGGGTGATCACGTGGTCATGGATCACGCGCACCAGCTGATCAGTCAAAAAGGCATGGCCTGCCACGCATTCATGCCCGGCAGATGGCTTGGCTGACAACCGGCGAACCAGCTCGCTGCGCCCTGTATCCAGCGCGCTACGCAACAAGGCAACAATTTCGGTCCGCGCCTTTTCGCCCTGATCGGCAGAAAGGCTGGCAATCTGGTCTGACAATTTGCGCCGGTTGATAATGGCGCGCTGATTGGGAATTCGCGTGTTACTCAAAACCCTGGCTGTTATGCCCCCGTCATTTCGGCGGAGTAGGCGCTGCGCACCGCCCGCTTGTCGATTTTCTGTGTGCCCAGCCGCGGCAGGGCTTCTGCCGAAAACCGGACGTGTTCGACTTGCGGTACCTTGAAAGGGGCAATGCGGGAAAGCAGGAATTCACGCAAATCGTCTGCGTTGAATGATTTTCCTGCTTTCAGGTGTATCACTGCGGCAGGGACTTCGCCATATCGGGCATCAGGAATGCCAAAGACGGAACATTCGGCCACGGCATCATTGGCGTAAATCGCCTCTTCCACCTCGATACTGGCAATGTTTTCGCCCCCGCGGATAATAATGTCCTTCTTGCGGTCGACAATAAAGACATAGCCGTCTTCGTCCATATAACCCAGATCACCTGTGCGGAAGAACCGGTCTGCCGTAAAGGCGTTGGCCGTGGCGTCAGGATTGTTCCAGTATCCGATGAAATTGCACACCGTGCGGAAACAGATTTCACCCATTGTGCCTATGGGCAAATTCTGGCCGACATCATCCATAATGGCAGCCTCTACCAGCGGACGGCTGGGCCTGCCTGTGCTGGATGGCTTGGCGAGATAATTCTCATTCAGATTGGCACAGCCAACCGCATTGGTTTCTGTCAGGCCATAACCGATCAGGGGGAAGCCTTCGGGGAAGGATTGCTTCAGCTTGGCGACATGTTCCGGCGGGCGCGGCGCACCGCCCGCAGCAAAGCCTGTACAGGCAGAGACATCATATTTGTCACGGTCTGGATGGGTAGCCAGTTCATAACTCATAAGAGGGACGCCGACGAAATATGTTACCTTTTCACGTTCCATCAATTGCAGCGCTTCACCCGCATCCCATTTGGGCAACAGCACCAGCTTGCGCCCCAGGGCAAAACTTTGCAGCAAAACGGGGACTTCGCCGGTTACATGGAATAACGGCACAGCCACAAGGGCGCAGGGCTGGTCTTTCGGGGCATCGCCGGCTTCGGATAGATAGGTGAACGCCATCAACGTCTGCATGGCATAACTGCAGGCGCCCTGCGTTACGCCCAGATGATCTGCCAGTGCACCCTTGGATTTGCCGGTTGACCCCGATGTATAAAGGATGGTGGCATAATCGCCTGGTCCAATTTCAGGCAGGGAAACCGATGCCGGATCTGCCCAACATGCGGCAAGACCGGTGGCCGGGTCGCAATTGTGGCCCAATGGCAAGATCTTGGCATTGTGATCTTGGCCCTCCAGTCTTGCGGCGCGGGCGCTGTCGGCCAGCAGCAGTTTGCAGCTCACCAGTTCCAGCTGTTCGGCCAGTTCTTCACCGGTGGAAAATCCATTCAGCAGCGTGGAGCATCCACCAGCCATGACAATGCCCATATAGGCGATGATCCAATTGGCAGAATTGCGCGCAGCAATACCGACACGGTCCCCTTTTTTTATGCCATGGCTGCTGATCAGCCCGGCGGCCACATGGCTGGCTGCGTCCCAGCTTTGGGCAAAACTCAACCGGCAATCGCCATCGACCAGGAAGGGGGTATCACCATGCTGGCTGCAGAAATGCGCGAAAAAGCTGGTCAGCGTGGGGGGCACATTCTTCAGCATGGGCATATCCACGCCACTGCGATTGATCATGGTGGTTTCAGCTGGTCCGCCGGGGGCTTCCAACCGATCCATGATTGCGTCGAGCGCCAGGTCCAGCTCGCTGGGCATCTATTCTATTCTCCTCTCACCCTTTACGCAGGCTTTCCCCCAATCCCCTGCTGTGCCACAAGCCGCGCGTTAAACATGCCGCTTGTATTCCAAACTTCACTCTAGGGGGTTCGCCACTTGCTGTCACTACTCGCTGCCTCAGGCGTAACTGACCCGATCTATTGGGAAAATCTGGGTCTGCGCCCCTATCTGTTCGAGATCGGGTCGTTTCAGCTGCGCTTCTATTCCCTCGCCTATCTGCTGGGCGTTTTGTACGCTTATTGGCACCTGTCCAAGATGATCAAGGCACCCGGTGCGCCCATGGCGCAACGCCATGCGGATGATCTGTTTTTCTATGGCACGATGGGCGTCATACTGGGCGGGCGATTGGGCTATGCCGCCTTCTACACCGGGGGCACGACCGGCAAGCCCAGCCTGTTCACCCATTTCACGCCAACCGAAACCGTCAGCTGGGATCTGCTGCGGCTGTGGGACGGGGGGATGAGCTTTCATGGCGGGGTGATTGGCGTGGTGCTGGCGATTGCCTGGGTCGCCTGGCGGGGCAAGCTGCCTTTTATGCGGGTGGCCGATTATGTCGCAGTCAACGTGCCTATGGGGATGCTGCTGGGGCGCCTTGCCAATTTCATCAATGGTGAATTGTGGGGCCGCACCACCGATGTTCCGTGGGCGATGGTGTTTCCCGGTGCGGATGAACTGCCACGCCACCCCAGCCAATTGTACCAGGCCGGGCTGGAGGGCCTGCTGCTGCTGTTGGCAATGACTTTCCTGTTCTGGAGAACCCGTGCACGCTATCGCACTGGCCTGTTGGTGGGAATTTTCACCATGGGTATGGGGGCTGCGCGTTTTGTTAACGAATTCTTCCGCGAACCCGATGCACAATTGGCCGAATTCGCGGCGCAAACAGGGCTTTCGATGGGGCAATGGCTCAGCATTCCACTGATACTGATTGGATTGATTGTAACGATCTTCGCCGCAAGTCGCAGGCCGATCGGAAGCGGCAAAAACCCGAATCAGGCACCATGAATGATAATGATGGCGGTTTGCAGGATAACGGGCTGGCGGAGAGTTTTCGGCGGCTGATCCGCCAGCATGGCCCCATCTCGCTCGCCCGTTATATGGGCGAAAGCAATGCCCGCTATTACACCAGCCGCGATCCGCTGGGCGATATGGGTGATTTCATTACCGCACCTGAAATCAGCCAGTGCTTTGGCGAACTGGTGGGGTTGTGGCTGGCCGATATCTGGGTGCGCGCGGGCCAGCCTGATCCGGTGCATTATGTGGAACTGGGGCCGGGCCGCGGCACTTTGGCCAGCGATGCCTTGCGCGCGGCGGCGCGCTATGGCCTCAAGCCAACAGTTCATTTCGTGGAAGGCTCCGCCACCTTGCGCCAGATCCAGCGCGGCACCATTCGCGGTGTGGCGCATCATGATGATTTGACCAGCCTGCCCGATGATGCGCCGATGCTGCTGCTGGCGAATGAATTCTTCGACGCATTGCCGGTGCACCAATTGGTACGCGCGGCCAGCGGTTGGCATGAACGGATGGTGGGGCTGGATGATCAGGACCGCTTTATCTTTGTGGCGGGGGACAAGCCCGCCGATACCATCGTGCCGGAAAGCTGGCGCAAGGCGGCACAGGGTACGATGATTGAAACCAGCCCGGCGGCGGCCACTGTGATGGGCGAAATTGCACAGCGGCTGGCAAGCCAGGGCGGCGCGGCACTGGTTATAGATTATGGTGCGCGTGAATTGCGCACCGGCTCCACCGTGCAGGCGATCAAGGCACATAAGAAGGTCGATATATTCGATTATCCGGGCGAGGCGGATCTGACAGCGCATGTCGATTTTGAAATGCTGGGCCAGGTGGCCCAGAAACATGGCGCAAAAGTGCTGGGGCTGGAGATGCAGGGTCATTGGCTGACCGAACTGGGCATTGATACGCGGTTCGAAGCACTCAAACAGCGGGCGCCGCAACAGGCAGAAATATTCCAGCGTCAACGCAACCGATTGGTGGCGGATGACCAGATGGGCCTGCTGTTCAAGGTGTTGGGGATTGCCGCACCCGATTGGCCGACAGGGGTAGGTTTCAGCTAATCCTGTGGTTCAGCCTCTGTCGATTGATCGTCTGGTGCAACATAGGTCACTTGCTGCAGCTTGATCGTCAGATCTGCATTATTTGTGGCACGCATCACGCCATTGCTGTTGGGCTTTTTCAGTTTCCAGCAATCGCCCGCCAGATTTTCGTCTTTTGGGGTGAAGCATAATTGCCTATCATCATTGCGGCGCCAATTCCCATCCCGCCATGCATCGCCATTGCGGAAATCGCGATAGCGCCCGTTTTCATCCAGAAAAGTCGTGAAAACGGCACCATCCTGGGCAATGGCACGCCATGCGGTGCGTTCCAGATCGGGGGATTTGGCGGGCTGTTCCACCTCGACACCATCAACGTCGCTCTCTGCTTCTGCAGCGGCGCTTTCATTGCTTTGGTTCCCCATATCTGCAGGAGAGCAGGCTGCCAGAAGCAGGGGTATTATGACAATGGAATAGGCGCGCATCGGGCAGTCCTTTAACTTATGCAGAAGGAATAATAACGGCGGATACGCCCACGCCAAGGCCCCCAATTTATATCATGCTTGCGCCAAACGCGCCTGCTTGCCACATGATTGGCCTTATGGATGATGAAAAGGGTACCCCGCCGCAAAGTGGAATGCCGCGCTGGCTGATCTATGGAATTGCGGCCAAATTGGCGCTGGTGATTGTGATTACGCTGGGAATCGTCTGGTACGCTTTCGGGCGATAGCTGCGCCAGCGAACTTGCTCCGCCCCTCAACGCGTGCCAATCAATTGGAGAGAGGGGATATGCCTTGGCGTCAAAGGCACAGAACAATGGTCAGCGCCAGCGCTCTATCGCATCACGCGTGGCGCGGCGGATCATCATGGCACTCTATCGCTGGCAAGGCTGGAAGCTGGTTGGCGATTTTCCCGATTTGCCCAAATATGTGATCGCAGGGGCGCCTCACACGTCGAACTGGGATTTCGTGTTCTTCATCGGCGCCACGGCGGAAAAAGGGGTGGAGCCCAATTATCTGGGCAAGCACACGCTGTTCAAATGGCCCATTCGCCGTTTCATGCTGGATATGGGAGGGGTGCCGATTGACCGGACACGCCGGGCCAATGTGGTGGAACAGGCAGCAGAAGAATTCGCCCGGCGGGACAGTTTGCGGCTGGTGATCGCAGCAGAGGGGTCACGCACCACCGATGGCAGCTGGAAATCAGGTTTCTACCACATTGCCCAGGCAGCTGGCGTGCCGATCGTGGTGGCCTATGTCGATAATGAACGGCGTGAAATCGGTTTTTCCCAGCCCATGCTTCCCAGCGGGAACTTTGGCGCAGACCTGCTGGAAATTGCGCGCTTTTATCGGTCCCACCTGCCAGATGAACCACGCTTTGCCGTGCTGGAGGCGCAGGCAAGGGATTTGTTGTCGCAAGCAGCGGATTGACCATGCCCCTTCATCTCGCCACATGCTTTTGGGCTTGCGCAAGGCCGCCCGATCCCTAGATCGGCAAGGCAGGAGGAAGGTTCCATGGCCCTGGCCCCGGAAGAGATTGCAACCGAACGCCGCAGGCTGGCCGGTCGCGTGCTGGAATTGCTGGCGCGCTATGGTGAGGAGGTTACCCTGCCCATTCTGGCGCGGGAGGAAGGGATATCTCGTAATCGGCTGGGGCAGATTTTTGCGGATGAGGATGAGGTAACCGAAGCCGTGGCCGAGCTGTGGCTGGAACCACATGTCCAGATCATGGAAGGTGTGATGGACAGCGATCTGCCGCCCAATCGCAAGATGTATGAATTTATTGTGCGTCGCTTCCGCCTGTCCCGTGAAAGGTTCAAGGCAGACCCGGCGATTTTTGCGTTGCTGTGCGAATTGGGCACGGCGCGTTACGAGCGTATTCGCAGCTTTATCGACCTGGCTGACCATTATCTGTGTGAGCTGATTGCAGAGGCGCAGGCTGACGGGCATCTGGCCGGGCTGGAGATTGATCAGGCTCTGTCGCTGATCAACCAGATGGTGATTGGCTATACCATTCCCGATATGATGGTGATGCTGCATGATCGCCTGACAGAAGAAAAGCTGGCGCGGATCGTGGATGCGATCTTTGCGGGGCTGAATGGCGGGGATAGCCCGGCAAGCGGGGTCAAAGCCCTGCGTCTGGTGCCCAGCGAAGGTTAGCCCTTCCGCTTACTTTTCCGTCAGATCGGTGATCCGGCCCAATGGCGGCAGAACACGAATGTCCTCTGCAGCAAGCCAGGCTTCCATCGCTTCAAGATCTACAGGGCCAATCACACTGTCGGTTCCATCCTCGAATATGGTGAAGCTGTCCCCACCTGCGGCCAGGAAGCTGTTCATGGTGATGCGATAGCTGGCCGCCGGGTCGATTGGCTGGCCATTCAAGGTCACCGATACCACCCTTTGGCCCACTGGACGCTCCAAGTCATAGGACAGGACGAAACCTTCGGATGCAGAGAAAGTCTGGACAAAACCATCATCGTCAAACTGCTGTTCCAGCAGGGCCAGCAGTTGGGCACCGGAATAGGTACGGGTGATGAGTGTATTGCCGAAAGGCTGCACGGCATAGATATCGGCAAAGGTCACGGTGCCATCGGCATCGGCCTCTATGGCGGTGCGAATGCCCGAATTGTTCATGAAAGCGATCTGTGCGCCCGCATCCCGTGTGGCAAACAATTGCGCATCGGCAATGGCATTGCCCAAGCTGGTTTCTTCGGTCGCGGGGCCGGGGTCATGTGCATCGCCGCTGATGCGGCCAACGGGGCGCTCTGCCGCGGCCTGTGATGCAGCGACATAACGGCTGACATGGGTGCTTGCGGCATCATCCAGCTGCCCGCTGACTGACCCGTCTGCACGCACCAGAACATTGCGTGCAGTGCTGGCAATCACTTCATCATTTGCAGGGTCAATCGTCAGCGCAATATCGGTGACATAGGCACCGCCATATCCCGCGCTGGTAACCAGAACGTGCCGTGTCGGGTCGATAGAGGAATAATCGCAGACATAGACCTGATGCGTATGGCCAGAGATGACCAGATCGACACGCGGATCAATCTGCGCAAGAATATCGAGCAGCGGGCCGTTAATGCCATCACATCCAGGCGCATCATAGGGCAGGTCGCTATACAGCCCTTGATGGATGGCAACCACAATGGTTTCCACGCCCTGTTCGGCCAGCCTGGCCACCTCGGCATTGATTGTTTCCGCCTCGTCCGTGAAAATCAGCCCGCTTACGCCGCTGGGCGTGACCAGAGTGGGGGTTTCTTCCAGCGTCAACCCGATGACGCCAACCGAAAAGCCATGTCCGCCTTGATCGAATGTTTTGATCGCAGAGGCTGGGAAGAGTGGTTCTGCGCTCTCTTCAAAATAAGTGCTGGCGGACAGGATCTGATAGTTTGCGCCTGCAAAGGGTTCGACCGCGCATGGCTGGCGTGTGGTGAATTTCTCACAGCCACCATCCTTCATGCGGCGCAATTCGCGCCAGCCACGGTCAAATTCGTGATTTCCCACGGCGGTGAAATCCAGACCCATCGCGCTGAGACCGGTGACCGTCGGTTCATCGAGGAATAGAGAGGATACCAGTGGACTTGCCCCGATCATGTCGCCTGCGCCGATCACAAGGCTGAATTCATCCTGTGCGCGTAAATGTTTGATCGCGGCGGCATAGGCGGCAAGGCCACCCACGCGCACTTCCTCAACCGATCCGTCTCCATGTGTGATATTGGCGGCGCGACGCAAAGGCTCCAGATTGCCATGGAAATCATTGGTGCCAATGATGCGCAGGGTTACCGGCTGGGGCGCGGCGACGGGTGCTGTTTCAGCAGGTGGCAGGCTGGCGCAGGCGGAAAGTGCTGTGGCCAGTGTGATGGGGGCGATCAGGCGTGCGAGAGGATTCATGCCCGGTTTGATGGGGCGCGAATGTGGCAATGTAAAGAAGCGGCCGCGCTTCTTGCGACTACACGTCCAGATTGGCGACGTTCAGCGCATTTTCCTGAATGAATTCGCGGCGCGGTTCCACCACATCGCCCATCAGCCGGGTGAAGATTTCATCCGTCACATCGGCATCTTCCACCTTCACCTGCAAAAGGGCGCGGTTTTCCGGGTCCAGCGTGGTTTCCCAAAGCTGTTCAGCGTTCATCTCGCCCAGCCCTTTATAGCGTTGGATCGACAGACCCTTGCGCCCGGCAGCCATCACCGCATCCAGCAATTGTGTGGGCCGGGTGATGGCATCATCGCCCAATGGCGCGGGTGCATCATCTGCCTCGACATCATCATCGGGCACAGTTTCGACTTCTGTGCCCAATTTTACCAGCATGGCAGGCCGGATATAGGCAGTGGCATGTTCACTGGCCAGATTATGCAGCTTGTGCGCCTCTGTGCTGGTCAGGAAGCGTGCCTCCACCTCATGCACATCAGTCACTCCGCGCCAAATCCGGTCAAACCGCACGCTGCCATCTTCACGCATCTGGGCAGACCATTGCGCCTCTGTATCACCCTGCCCCAGCCGTTCAGCTGCATAGGCCAGCGCCTTTTCCCGGGTCGCCCGGTCCAGTGATGGATCGAGCGCGCCCGCCAGCGCCATCTGTTCAATGATCGCGGGATTATAACGGCGCGGAACAAATCCCATCAGATTGCGCAGGCGCAACGCATGTTCCACCAGCGCCCGCAGATCAGCATCGCCGCGCGTACCTTCTGCCGTTTCCAGCACACGGCCCTGCAGGCCCGCATCGACCAGATAACGGTCAAGCGCGGCATTATCCTTCAGGTAAACCTCGCTGCGGCCCTTGGCGACTTTGTACAGCGGCGGCTGGGCGATGAAGAGGTGACCTGCCTTTATAATATCGGGCATCTGGCGGTGGAAGAAGGTTAGCAGCAAAGTGCGGATATGCGCGCCGTCCACGTCAGCGTCGGTCATGATCACGATCTTGTGATAGCGCAGTTTTTCCAGGTTGAATTCATCACGAATGCCGGTGCCCATCGCCTGGATCAGCGTGCCAACTTCCTTGGAACTGATGATGCGATCAAACCGTGCGCGTTCCACATTCAGGATCTTGCCCTTCAGCGGCAGGATGGCCTGCGTCTTGCGGTCGCGCCCCTGTTTGGCAGATCCGCCTGCCGAATCACCCTCGACCAGGAACAATTCGGCCTTGGTTGCATCGTGTTCCTGGCAATCGGCCAGCTTGCCCGGCAGGCTGGCGATGCTCATGGCGCCCTTGCGGCTCATTTCGCGGGCGCGGCGGGCAGCTTCACGCGCTGCGGCGGCATCGATAATCTTTTGAATGATCGCCTTGGCGTCAGCCGGATTTTCTTCCAGCCATTCATTCATCTTCTCGCTCATCAGGCTTTCCAACGGCTGACGAACTTCGGAAGAAACCAGCTTGTCCTTCGTCTGGCTGGAGAATTTGGGGTCGGGCAGTTTGACCGAAACGATCGCGGTCAGCCCTTCACGCATATCTTCGCCTGAAAGCGAGATTTTCTCTTTCCTGATGAGGCCCGAACGTTCGGCATAATTGTTGAGCGTGCGGGTCAGTGCGGCGCGGAATGCGGCCAGGTGCGTACCGCCATCACGCTGGGGGATATTGTTGGTAAAGGTCAGGACGTTTTCGTAGTAGGAATCGTTCCATTCCAGTGCCACATCGATTCCGATTCCGTCCTTTTCCGCCGATACGGAAATGGGTTCGCCAACCAGCGGTTGCTTGTTGCGGTCGAGATATTTGACGAATGCCGCAATCCCGCCTTCATAAAACAAATCATGTTCCAGCACGTCCTCGTGCCGTTTGTCGCGCAGAAAAATGCGCACGCCGGAATTGAGGAAGGCCAGTTCGCGGTACCGATGTTCCAGCTTGTCAAAATCGAATTCTGTCACATTCTTGAATGTGTCATGCGATGCCTTGAAGGTGACACGAGTACCTTTTTTGAACCCGTTTTCATCCGAATTGCCTTCCACCTTCGGCGCATCGCCCACAACGCGCAAGCTTTCCACCGCATCGCCATGTTCAAAGCGCATCCAGTGTTCCTGCCCATTGCGCCAGACAGCCAGTTCAAGCCATTCGGACAGGGCATTGACCACAGAGACGCCCACGCCGTGTAAGCCGCCTGACACCTTATAGGCATTGTCATCACTGGTGTTTTCGAACTTACCGCCCGCGTGCAGCTGGGTCATGATGACTTCCGCCGCAGACACGCCTTCTTCCTTATGCAAGTCCACTGGAATGCCGCGGCCATTATCTTCCACCGACACGCTGCCATCGGGGTTGAGTTCGATCAGGACAAGATCGCAATGGCCTGCCAGCGCCTCGTCGATGGCATTGTCAGACACTTCGAACACCATATGGTGCAGGCCCGATCCATCATCGGTATCGCCAATATACATGCCGGGGCGCTTGCGGACGGCATCCAGCCCCTTCAGCACCTTGATCGAATCGGCACCATATTCACTCTTGCGGGGCGCATTTGCAGATGTGTCGGAAGTGTTCTCGCTCATACCGATTATATAGGCGGCAGGGGTGCGATTCCCAAGTTTTTAGCTGCAAGAGCGGGTGGTTTTCCACGGTAGCGGACAAACAGGCCCGTTGGCGGGGCGTTTGGGCTTATGCGATGAGACGCAGTCACCACGTGGGAGAGGGAGAGTGTGTGGTGGCCGCGTCTCGCTCGCTGCCTGAATGCCGCATAACGCAATGGGTAAACCCATGCGCCGGACCTTGGGGGGTCACGGCAATATGGCGGGCTGTGGCAGTTCAGTGAACCGCTGGGCCCTTCATGCCGCGATCAGGAGGGGGGAGGGGAGATATCCTGATCAGCGGCTGAGGGCGAAATAAGAAGGTGACTTGCATATTTCAAATGCGAAAACTGCCAGATATGTTCAGTTTTTTGCAACATAAGGCGCAAAATTGCATGAATTTGATGCAAGTGACGCGATGAGCCACAGGAAGTCCGCACGCCGTCTGGACAGCGCCGCACCCGCCCCTTAACGCGCGCAAATGGACCGCGAACATCTCCCCGATTCAATCCTTATCGTCGATTTTGGCAGCCAGGTAACGCAGCTGATCGCGCGCCGCGTGCGCGAAGCGGGCGTTTATTCCGAAATTGCCCCTTTCAGCCAGGCGGAGGAGGCGTTTCATCGCCTCAATCCCAAGGGCATCATCCTGTCGGGATCACCCGCCAGCGTGTGCGATGATGGCAGCCCGCGTGCGCCCCAAGTGCTGTTTGACAGCGGATTGCCGATTCTGGGCATTTGCTATGGCCAGCAGGTGATGAGCAAGCAATTGGGGGGTGAGGTGCGCCCCGGCCATGAAACGGGGGATGGCGGCGAATTTGGCCGTGCCTATCTGACCGTCACCAAATCCTGTGCGCTGTTTGACGGGCTGTGGGAAACTGGCGAACGCCATCAGGTATGGATGAGCCATGGGGACAAGGTCACGCAATTCGCCCCCGGTTTTGAAATTGTTGCCACATCCGATGGTGCGCCCTTTGCTGTGATCGCGGATGAAGCGCGCAAATATTACGGTACGCAATTCCACCCCGAAGTTGTGCACACGCCCGATGGTGGCAAACTGCTGGCCAATTTCGTGCACAAGGTGTGCGGGCTGGCGGGTGACTGGACCATGGCGGCATACCGCGAAACTAAGATTGCCGAAATCCGCGCCCAGGTGGGCGATGGCAAGGTTATCTGCGGCTTGTCAGGCGGGGTGGACAGTTCTGTCGCGGCCATTCTGATTCACGAGGCGATTGGCGATCAGCTGACCTGCGTCTTTGTCGATCATGGACTGTTGCGGATGAATGAGCGTGAACAGGTCGAAACCATGTTCCGCGACCATTACAATATCCCGCTGGTGGTGGTGGATGCAGAACAACGCTTCATGGCGGGCCTTGCAGGTGTCACCGACCCGGAAAAGAAGCGCAAATTTATCGGCGCGGAATTCATCAATGTGTTTGAGGGAGAGGCGAACCGCATCGGCGGCGCTGATTTCCTGGCGCAGGGCACGCTCTACCCCGATGTGATCGAATCGGTCAGCTTCACCGGTGGGCCGAGCGTGACGATCAAGAGCCATCACAATGTCGGCGGCCTGCCCGAACGCATGAATATGCAACTGGTCGAACCTTTGCGCGAATTGTTCAAGGACGAGGTTCGCGCGCTGGGCCGGGAACTGGGGTTGCCCGAAATCTTTGTTGGCCGCCATCCCTTCCCCGGCCCCGGCCTTGCCATCCGTATTCCGGGTGAAGTGACCAAGGAACGGTGTGATATCCTGCGCAAGGCGGATGCGATCTATCTCGAAGAAATCCGCAATGCCGGGCTCTATGATGCGATCTGGCAGGCCTTTGCCGTGTTGCTGCCGGTCAAGACGGTGGGCGTGATGGGTGATGGCCGCACCTATGACAGTGTGTGCGGTTTGCGCGCCGTGACCAGCACTGATGGGATGACGGCCGATGTCTATCCCTTCGATGCCAGCTTCCTGACGGGCTGCGCCACGCGCATCGTCAATGAAGTGCAGGGCGTGAACCGCGTGGTCTATGACTATACGTCAAAGCCGCCTGGCACGATTGAGTGGGAATAGCTTGCAGCCGCCCATTCCTCGGTCTTTGTCTGCTATATGCTGGCATTCTACGCCAGGGGCATCGTTGGATAATACGATGGGGCGCTGAACCAAGAAAATAGCCAATAGGCCTATGGCGAAAGCGTCTGATGCTGCCTAGATCGGCAGGGATGAGCCTCTCGCCACCTCCCCATCATCAACGACCACTGACGCTGGTGGCCGTTATAGGCTTGGCCACGCTGGCGATTATCGCCTTTGCCGGAAATTCGCTGCTGGCGCGCGCGGCGCTGGCCGATGGCGCGATTGAACCGGGTGCCTATTCGCTGATCCGGCTGGCATCTGGCGCGCTGGTGCTTCTGCCCTTTGTGCAGCGCGCACCACGGCTGGCAGATATGCCCGGTGCATTGGCTCTGTTTACCTATGTCGCTTTCTTTTCCTGGGCCTATGTCGCACTGCCAGCGGCTGCAGGCGCATTGGTGCTGTTTGCCAGTGTGCAGGCCACGGTGATGGGGTTGGGCTTTGTACAGGGGGAACGCCCCGGCTGGATGGGGCTGGCGGGCATGGCGCTGGCCATGGGCGGGCTGGCGGTGCTGTTGTTGCCCGGCGCATCTGCCGCCACGCCATATCTACCTGCCATATTGATGGCGGTGGCAGGCGTCGCATGGGGCGCATTCACAATGCTGGGGCGCAAGGCGGAAGTTGCCAGCATCTTTACTGCGCGCAGTTTTGTGCTGGGGGCGGTGTTTGCTGTGCCTCTTTTGCTACTGGATGCATCTGTGCCCAGCACTGCGGGCGTTGTCTTGGCCGTGGCATCGGGCGCGATCACATCTGGTGCCGGCTATGTCGTGTGGAATCGCGTCTCGCCCTCTCTTGGCCTGGCCACGGTGGCAACAGTGCAATTGGCCACCCCACCTGCCGCCGCACTGGGTGGGGTATTCTTCTTGGACGAAGGCGTTACCGCCACTCTGATATTGGCAGGCGCTATGATTGTTGGCGGGATTTTGCTTACGCTGAAGCGGCGTTAAGCCGCACAGTCAGGCAAGCTCAGCCCCCCGATGCTTCTTCTTCCCGTGTGAAGGGAATGAAATCGTCCAGAAATATAACGCCAGAGAACAAATGCGATCCACGATCGATGGTGGTTACATTATCCAGACGGCACAGGCGCGAACCATCGGTGCGCTTGATCACCAGAATATCGCCATCATCAATGGTATCTGGATGGCGGGTATAATTGATGTAAATCGTATTGCCGTGGCCAAACACGATGGCTGTCTTGTCGATTACCTGCATGCGATCTGCTGTCGGGAAGGTGTTGATGCAGCTGACGGGTTCGCCCGCCACGCGCCCTTCCAGCAGCTTGGCCAGCTTCTTTTCGCCCTTGGTCATTTCGACGGGCTTGTCTTCATCGCCATGTTCATGGGCCAATGCGGGCGTGGCTGCCAGTGTGAAGGCGGCCGCCCCCAGAATGGTGTTTCGGATCAGTTTCGACATAACGAATCTCCTTCGCCGGCCCCCGACCGGTTGGAAAATGTTATAGCAGAATGTCCTGAACCGGGGCTGACTACCCTGTAACGGCTACGATCAGCTGGCGCCTTCGGAAATATCGGGCAGGCTGGCCTGATCTGCATCTTCTGCCGGGCCACCCTTCAGCACAAAGCGCCGGTCACAATAGCCACAATCAACATAGCCATGCTCGTCAATTTCCAGATAAACCCTGGGGTGGCCCAGGGCGGCGGGGCGGAAATTATCCCCTCCACGAATCTGGCTGGCGCCATCGCAGCTGACGCGGGTTTTATCGACAAGGATCACTTCGGGCGGTGCAATGCTCATGACCTGTGCCGATAGCGGTGCAGGCGAAGATTCGCAACGGGAACGATGGTCTATCAATTGCCGTTTGCAGCGCCTATCTGACACAGCATGACGACACCGCCAGCCATCCGTATTGAAAATCTGGTTAAACGCTATGCCGCGCCCAAGGGGGGTGAGGGTAAATTGGCGCTGAAGGGAGTAAGCCTGGATGTGCCGCAGGGCGGCATTTTCGGTCTGCTGGGCCCCAATGGCGCTGGCAAGAGCACCTTGATCAACATTCTGGCCGGGCTGGTGACCAAGACGGCGGGCAGTGCGGAAATCTGGGGTTTCGATATTGATCGGCAAACGCGCAATGCCAAGCGCAGCATTGGCATTGTACCGCAGGAAATCGTTTTCGATCCCTTCTTCACCCCATTTGAAGTGCTGGAAAACCAGGCCGGGTTTTATGGCATCGCCAAGCATTTGCGGCGAAGTGAGCAATTGCTGCGCGCGGTCCATCTGGCGGACAAGCGCAATGCCTATTCCCGCACATTGTCAGGCGGGATGAAGCGCCGCCTGCTGATTGCGAAGGCTATGGTCCATGCCCCGCCCATCATTGTGTTGGATGAACCAACCGCAGGCGTTGACGTGGAATTGCGCAAGCAGCTGTGGGACCTTGTTACTGCGCTCAACAATGATGGTGTCACCATCGTGCTGACCACGCATTATCTGGAAGAGGCGGAAGAACTGTGTGACGAGATTGCCATCATCAATCATGGCGAGGTGATTGCGCATAAACCCACGCGCGAACTGGTGGGAATGACGCGCGAGAAAATCGTGCGTGTCTCGGTCGATCGCGATCTGGCCGGGCCGATCATGGAAGAAGGCTTTGTGAAGGCCGAAGTGGTCGATCACCGCGGGCTGGAAGTGACCTATAATCGCGACCGGATGAGCGCGGGCCAGGTATTGGCCGTGGTGCAGAGCCATGGCTATACGATAGAGGATGTCACCACCCGCGAACCCGATCTGGAAGATGTGTTTGTCCAGCTGACCAGCGCGGGATAGACTGCCAGCCTTTATCCCTGCTGTTGGTCCCGGCGCCATTTCCCGCGTGAAACCCGCCTGATCGGTTTTCCGCATTCACTGCAAATGCCGGCATAATGCGCACCGTCCCACACCACCTGCCGGCGTTGGGGGAAATGCCGCCCCAGGGCGCATCGCAGGGTCCGGTATATATTCATGGACATTCCATTTTCTCGGGCAGTCAGAGACTTCGCTGCCGACATGTTTTAGTCCAATTAAAATTTTGAAAATGGACTGCCGGATACATCTTGCGATGACACAGGCTTGCCCGCCGATGCGCTTCACGCCATGACGGGCGCATGACTGTGCCACAACATGATGTGATCGTTATTGGATCAGGTGCTGCGGGCCTTACGGCTGCGCTCGAACTTGCGCAGCAGCACCGGGTGCTGGTGCTGGCAAAAGGCAATTTGCACGGGGGCAGCACCGCATGGGCACAAGGCGGGATCGCAGCTGTGCTCGATGCGGGCGATACATTTGAAAACCACATCCGCGACACCATGGTGGCGGGTGCTGGCCTGAACGATATTGCCACGGTCGAATTCGTGATTGAACGTGCGCCAGCCGCGATTGACAGGCTGGTGGAGCTGGGTGTGCCGTTCAATACGGATGGGCCCGATCTGCATTTGACCCGGGAAGGCGGTCATTCGCATCGCCGCATTGTGCATGTTGATGATGCGACCGGCTGGGCCGTACAAGAAGCGCTGGTTCGCGCGGCAGAGGCCAACCCCAATATCACCCTGTTGCCGGGTCGCAGCTGTATTGACTTTATTACGGGCCGCCACGCTGAAAAATTCAGTGCCGATGGGCGCGTCTGGGGCGTCTATGCGCTGGATCAGGAAAGCGGCAAGGTCGAAAAACATCTGGCCCGCGCCACTGTGCTGGCTGCTGGCGGGGCGGGGCGCGTCTACCAGTTTTCCACCGCACCGCGCGGCGCAACCGGGGATGGCATTGCCATGTCATGGCGCGCGGGTGCGCGTGTATCCAATATGGAAATGATGCAGTTCCACCCCACTTGCCTGTATAATCTGGAGGTCAAGAATTTCCTGATTACTGAGGCGGTGCGTGGCGAAGGCGGGCATTTGCTGCATCCCGAAACGGGCCATCGTTTCATGGTGGATTACGATGCCGAACGGATGGAACTGGCCCCGCGCGATGTGGTGGCCCGAGCAATCGATGACCAGATCAAGCGGTTCGGCCTTGATTATGTTCACCTCGACATCAGCCACAAGCCGGCCGAATTTGTGCGCGAACATTTCCCCACCATCTATGACAAGCTGATTGGGCTGGGGATCGACATGACCACGCAGCCCATTCCCGTGGTCCCTGCCCAGCATTATACCTGTGGCGGGGTGAAGGTTGATCTGGATGCACGCACTGATTTGCCTGGTCTGTGGGCAGCAGGCGAGTGCACTGAAAGCGGGCTGCATGGTGCCAATCGCCTGGCCTCAAATTCACTACTGGAATGCTTCGTGTTTGGTGAAGCCGCGGGCAGGGACATTCTGGCGCATTGGGGTGAATTGCCCGAACCGCCTGCGATCCGCGATTGGGATGCCAGCCGGGTGACCGATTCGGATGAAGAGGTCGTGATCAAGCAGAACTGGACCGAAATCCGCCGCTTCATGTGGAACTATGTCGGGATCGTTCGTACCACCAAACGGCTGGAACGTGCGGCGCATCGTATCCAGCTGCTGAGCCGCGAGGTGGAAGATTATTACGGCAGCTTCCGCGTCACCACCGATCTGATCGAGCTGCGCAATCTGCTGCAATCGGCCGAACTGATCGTGCGCAGCGCGCTGAAGCGGCATGAAAGCCGCGGCCTGCACTACACGATGGATTATCCCGAAACGCTGCCCGTGGCGCAGGATACGGTGCTGGTGCCATGATACGAAATGTAAGCGGCGTGACAGATTGGCTATTTTCCATAGGCTAGGCTAGGTTTCCCAATAAGGGGGGCTGCCATTGGATCGAAATGAAATCGCCACGCCGATAACGGGCGGGCAGACATTGTGGGGCCACCCGAAGGGGCTCTACTTCCTGGCCTTTACCGAAATGTGGGAACGCTTTTCCTTCTATGGAATGCGCACCTTGCTGATCCTCTACATGGTGCAGGATCTGCTGATTTCTGACCGGGTAGACCAGATCGCGGGCATGCCGGCCTATCGCAGTGTCATCGAAAGTATTTTCGGCCCGCTCAGCACACAGGCCTTCGCCAGTCAGACCTTCGGGCTTTATTCTGGCTTTGTCTATTTCACTCCGCTGTTCGGCGGCTTGATTGCCGATCGCTGGCTGGGCGCGCGCAAGACGGTGCTGATCGGCATCGCGCTGATGACGGCGGGCCATTTCGCCATGGTGTTTGATTGGAGCTTCCTGGTCGCCCTGTTGCTGCTGGTGCTGGGGTCGGGCTGCCTTAAGGGCAATGTGGCAACTCAGGTGGGCCAGATCTATCCCAAGGCGGAAGAGGCATTGCGGTCCCGCGGTTACGCCATTTTCTCCACCGGTATCAATGTGGGGGCCACTATCGGCCCGTTGATCTGCGGTACGCTGGCGCAATTTTACGGCTGGCATGTTGGCTTTGGTACGGCAGGTGTGATGATGCTGTTGGCGGCTGTGGTCTATCTGGCGGGCCTGCGCCATTTTGCAGATGAGGCACCGCCGCATCGCGGGGCAGAGCCGCTCCCGCCGCTGGATCGGGAAGAATGGGGTATGCTGCGGTTGGTCGTGGCGGCAATCTTTATCGTCTGCTTCGTGAATATTGCCTTTGATCAATTGTTCAATGTCGGCCTGATCTTCGTGTCCGAACGCGTGGCATTGGATGTGGGCGGCTTTAGCGTCCCAGAGGCATGGTTCGCTTCGGAAGATTCCCTCTCCTCTATCCTGATCCTGCCGGTATTGCTGATGTTGTGGCGCTGGCAGGCCTCGCGCGGGAAAGAGCCGGATGATCTGGGCAAGATGGCCACAGGCTCTGTTATCATGGCGATGTCAGCACTTTCCCTTGCGCTGGGATCTTGGGTGGCTGGCGATGGCAAGGTGCCGATTATCTTTGCCATTATCACCTACTGCCTGTCGGGCATTTCCTTCATGTTCCAATGGCCCACGATGCTGGCGCTGGTTTCCCGCCGCGCCCCGAAAAAGATCGCCGCCTTGATGATGGCAGGTGCCTATCTTGTGGCCTTTGTCAGCGGGATTGGATCAGGTTTTATAGCGCGTTGGTATGAACCGTTGGGCGCTACGGGTTTCTGGCTGCTCAATGCCGGGATTTCATTGATGACTCTGGTGCTGGTGGTGCTTTTCGGCGGAACCTTGCGCCGCCGGATGGATGCGCTGGATCAATCTGCGCCAGCCCGCCACGCACAATAATTTCACAGCTCGATTCGTTTGATTCAAAGCCCTGTTGTGCAGGTTTTCCCGCGAAATTTTTTTTCGCAGATTCATTTTAGGGCTTGCGCAGCCCACAACCCAAGCTTTCTCCACGCGTCGCTGCACTGCAACATAAATTATGGCGGTAAAGTTTGTGTGCATCCGATGGTAAATCGCACTTAACCCTCTTGCACACGAGTCCTACCTGATTCACTATCTAGTGGTTCGGGGCGTGGGGTTACCTACAAGACCTAGTTATTCGACGCAGAAACACCATATCTGCGGACGGGGACTGATTCGGTCTTGAAGTTTGGGATGCCAGACCTGGGCTGTGGGCAAATGCGGGAAAACTAATTCGCCGCTGATGCCCGAAAATTGCTAGGTGCGGGGTGACCCGCCGAGTCGAACACAAGTGGAACATTGCCATTGCTGGCATGTGCCACACCGGGGTAATTCAAGAGCGGGGCAGATATGGAATTCAAGACTGGGGATGAAGCGGCAATGGGTCTCGATCTGACGGGCGAATCCGCGCTCGAACATAATGCGAAGGCCAAGGCAGAAACGCCCGCCCCGGCAAAGGCAGTCAGTATGGAACAGGAAGACAAGGGTACAGCCGATCTGGTGGCTGAAAAGGCTGGCGAAGCACTGGCCGGCGCCATGGCCGAAGTGGCCAAGGCCGCCGCGCAGCCTGACAGCAAGAAGGTGATGGATCGCCGTTTTGACATCCAGATTGACGAATCGCGCGATGATAATTTGACCGATTTCGGCAAGGAAACGCTGACCGACCGTTATCTGCTGCCCAATGAGAAATATCAGGACCTGTTTGCCCGCGTCGCCGATTATTATGCGGACGATGCAGACCATGCCCAGCGTCTGTATGACTATATTTCCAATCTGTGGTTCATGCCCGCAACGCCGGTGCTGTCCAATGGCGGAACCAACCGCGGCCTGCCGATCAGCTGCTATCTCAATTCGGTTGAAGACAGTCTGGATGGCATCGTCAGCACCTGGAATGAAAATGTGTGGCTGGCCAGCAAGGGCGGCGGCATCGGCACCTATTGGGGCAATGTCCGCGGCATTGGCGAGCCAGTGGGCCTGAATGGCAAGACCAGCGGCATCATTCCCTTCGTCCGCGTGATGGACAGCCTGACCCTGGCGATTTCGCAAGGGTCGCTGCGGCGCGGTTCGGCCGCCTGCTATATCGATATCAGCCACCCGGAGATCGAGGAATTCCTCGAAATCCGCAAACCTTCGGGTGATTTCAACCGCAAGGCGCTGAACCTGCATCACGGCGTGCTGCTGAGCGATGAATTTATGGAGGCGGTGCGTTCGGGGGCGGAATTTGACCTCAAATCGCCGCGCGATGGTTCTGTTCGCAAGACGGTGGATGCGCGCTCGCTGTTCCAGAAGCTGGTGGAAACGCGTCTGGCAACGGGCGAACCCTATATCGTCTTCTCCGACACTGTGAACCGCATGATGCCCAAGCATCACCGCGAACTGGGGCTGAAAGTATCAACCTCCAACCTGTGTGCTGAAATTACCCTGCCTACAGGTCGTGACCATCTGGGCAATGATCGCACGGCAGTGTGCTGCCTGTCCTCGCTCAACCTTGAAAAATGGGATGAGTGGAATGGGGACAAGCGCTTTGTGGAGGACGTGATGCGTTTCCTCGACAATGTGCTGCAGGATTATATCGATCGCGCGCCGGACGAGATGGCCCGCGCCAAATATTCTGCCGAGCGGGAACGTTCGGTGGGTCTGGGTGTGATGGGTTTCCACTCCTTCCTCCAGCAGAAGAATATCGGCTTTGAAAGCCCGATGGCCAAGGTGTGGAACCTGAAAATGTTCAAGCACATCCAGAGCAAGGCGTCAGAGGCGTCCATGCTGCTGGCGCAGGAACGCGGCGCATGCCCCGATGCGGAAGAAATGGGCGCGATGGAACGTTTCAGCTGCAAGATGGCAATCGCGCCGACCGCGTCGATCAGCATCATTTGCGGTGGTGCATCGGCCTGTATCGAGCCGATCCCGGCCAATATCTACACGCATAAAACGCTGTCAGGCAGTTTCATCGTCAAGAACCCCTATCTTGAAAAACTGCTGCGCGAAAAGAGCAAGGATTCGACCAATGTATGGAATTCGATCCTGGAAAAGGGCGGATCGGTCCAGCATCTGGATTTCCTGACACCGGAAGAAAAGGCGACCTTCAAGACCAGCTTTGAAATTGATCAGCGCTGGTTGCTGGAATTCGCCGCCGACCGCGCGCCCTATATCGACCAGGCGCAATCGCTGAACCTGTTTATTCCGGCTGATGTCGACAAATGGGATCTGGCCATGCTGCACTTCCAGGCATGGGAGAAGGGCATCAAATCGCTTTATTACCTGCGTTCAAAGAGCGTGCAGCGCGCTGGTTTTGCCGGCGGGGTTGAGGCGGACAACACCTCTGACGCCCAGAAGTTTGAACTGACCGCCGGGGCGGGCGATCAGACAGATTATGAGGAATGCCTCGCCTGTCAGTAATCTGGGTCTGTCAGTGAACTGAAGGGCAGGCATGCGGCGGAGCATCATGTTCCGCCAAGGGTCGGCGCGCTGGCGGGGGGGGGGCTGGGCGCCGATCAGCCGTTTGGGGGCATGGTCTGGAAATCCCAGAGGGTACAATTAACGCGGCATTAGCCTTGCCCATGGCATAAGGCGGTTTGCGCCGGGTGGTCCGGCTTATGTTCAGGGCAAAGGGTGCCATGCAAACGCGCAAGATTGACAGGAACCAGGTCTCGATCCCCGGCCAGTGCCGCACCATGCGCGGCCAGATGATCGATATCCAGTTGCGCGATCTGACGCCGGGTGGTTGTCGCTTTGCCGATCCGGCCCGCGCATTATTGCTCCATGCGCCCGTTACTCTGATGATTGGCGGCAGCGGTCCGCATAATGCGCGGCTGCGCTGGCGTGAGGGGGATGAAGTGGGCGTGGCGTTTGACCGTCCGCTGCCTGATGCATTGCTGCACCATATCCTGTCAGGCAAACCCATTGCGGCAAGTCAATCGCATCCCGGCCTGACACAGGGGTTGGGGCCACGGCGCCTGGTCTGCTAATCTACCCCCACTGCCCGGCTATGCGATCCGGGGCATGAAGGGGGTATCATCATGAAACATGCTTTTCACATCGCCGCCGTTCTGGCCGCGCCGCTTGCCCTGTTGGCCGCGCCCGCCATGGCACATGCTGACCATGATGCACCACAAACCACGCCATCTACTGTGCCTGATGCTGCAGGAGAGCGGGCCAGCCTGCCCGATCTTCCGCCGGGATCGAACGCCGTGCTCACCGCCGCAATTGCGGCAGCAGATGGGCTGGATGTCATCATTTCCGACGTGGTGATCCCGGCAGGCGCGCAGGTGCCGCGCCATTACCATCCGGGTGAGGAATTCCTTTATGTGATTGAAGGCAGCGCCACGCATGTAGAGGAGGGCAAGCCCGATTTGCCCATGGTGGCGGGCGATGCCTATGTCATCCCGCCGCGGGCGACCCATTCCCCCATTGGCGGGCCGCAGGGTGCGCGCGCCGTGGTGTTTCGCGTGCATGTTGCGGGCCAGCCAGAGCGCGTGCTGGTGCCCCTGCCGGAAACCGGGGATGAACCCGCACCGTGATGAAGTGGGTTACCCCCCTGTAAATGACAATTTGCGACAATCAGTTACTTGAGCTGCCGCAGGTTACGGCTATCGCTTGTGCCTGCGCGGCCAACGAACGCGCACTGTTGGATCTTGCCGCTGGCAATTGTTACGATTTGCGACATTATTAAGTGTTGCATGTCAGGCAATCATCGCTAAACGCTATTGCAAGGCAATCGCAATTGGGACATTGTTAAATGCGTAAATGGCACCGCTGGCTGTCAGTTTTTTTCGGAATTTTCATGCTGTTCATCGCCGTCACTGGCGTGCTGAGCCAGGCGGCGGTGCTGTGGCCGGAAAGCGCGGCAGAGACTGCCGCACGCGAAGCGGCCGCCATCCCGCCAGAAGGTTTTGAATGCCCCGAAGGGTGGTATTGCATGCCACCACGCACGGAGACCGGCATTCGCGGCATGGTGGGCCTGTTCCATCACCTGCATTCAGGCGAGGAATTTGGCCCTATCGGCACGCTGATCTCTGTTCTTTCTGGCCTTGTCCTGATCTTCTTCAGCATATCGGGCCTGTGGCTTTACATCCGCATGTGGGCGGACCGGAGCAAACGTGGCGCGCCAGATCGCTGGTTCTGGAAATAACGCGTCACAAACGCTATTTATAAGGCATCGTGAAAAGGGGTGGAAAAGCGCCTCTTTTCACATCGCGCTTGCTATCGAATCAGCGATGTGATTCCTATGCTGGTCGTTCACGCGAAAATGCCGGAGATACCAGATGTCGTTGCTTGAAGCCCGCAAGACCTACAAGCCCTTTGAATATCCATGGGCTTATGAGTTCTGGAAGCGGCAGCAGCAGGTGCACTGGTTGCCAGAGGAAGTTCCGCTGGGCGAAGACTGCCGCGACTGGGCGCAGAAGCTTTCCGAACATGAACGCAATCTGCTGACACAGATCTTCCGTTTCTTCACGCAGGCCGACGTGGAAGTGCAGGATTGCTACCACGAAAAATATGGTCGCGTGTTCAAGCCCACCGAAATCAAGATGATGCTGACGGCATTCAGCAATATGGAAACGGTGCATATCGCGGCCTATTCGCACCTGCTCGACACCATCGGCATGCCTGAAAGCGAATATGGCATGTTCCTCGAATATGAGGAGATGAAGGCCAAGCACGATTACCTGCAGGAATTCGGCGTCGACAATGACGAGGATATTGCGCGTACCCTGGCCATGTTCGGCGGCTTTACCGAAGGGGTGCAGTTGTTCGCCAGCTTCGCCATGCTGATGAACTTCCCCCGCTTCAACAAGATGAAGGGGATGGGGCAGATCGTTACCTGGTCGATCCGCGATGAATCGCTCCATTGCGAAGGGATCACGCGCCTGTTCCACGCCTTCACCAAGGAACGCGATTGCCTGACCAAATCGGTGAAGGAAGACATCCTCGATTGCTGCATGAAGACGGTGCGGCTGGAAGACAATTTCATCGATCTGGCCTTTGAACAGGGCCCCGTGCCCGGCATGACCGCGAATGAGATCAAGAAATATATCCGCTACATCGCGGATTGGCGGCTGGAACAGCTGGGCCTGAAGAAACAGTTCATGGTGGATGATCACCCGCTGCCATGGCTCACCCCGCTGCTGAACGGTGTGGAACACGCCAACTTCTTTGAAACGCGCGCCACCGAATATTCCAAGGCCGCGACCAAGGGCAATTGGAACGATGTCTGGGCCAGCTTTGACAAGCGCCAGAAGGCCAAAGCCGCGAATGAGGAAGTCGTGGTGGACGAAGGCCCCGATATGTTCGGCGATACGGGCGAGGGTACGCAAGCGGCGGAGTAGGGGTTGTGCCGTGCCTTTTGACCGATCTTGAGCGCAAAATTTATGATCACGTGGTGGCGTGTGGTGAAGATCACTGTGATTGCCAGATTGAAGTTATCGGCTACGACCAAGATGATGTGCTTGGTGCCGCCGAAACTATGGTCAGCCGAGGTGTGTTGGTTGGCGCATTCCCTCCAAATCCAAATCGACGCCATGGAATCGATTGGGGGTATTTGGCTATTCCAAAATAATCCCCTCCCGCTTGCGGGAGGGGGATTAAAAGATGGGGCCCTCGCACTTCAATTTTGATCTGGCGCAAGGCCGTGCTGCGCCATCACGCTAAACATCACAGGGGTAAGGCAACACCGGAAAGGACCCCCCCAATGTCTCAACACACCCCGCATGAACTGCATGATGAATTTCCCGATGACGGCGATCTGCTGCACCGGCTGAAAATGGAGGATGCGCATTTCCAGAAACTGGCCGAGAAATATCATGAGGTGAACCGCGAGATTCACCGTATCGAATCCGAAGTGGAAGCCGCCAGCGATGAACGCGCCGAGGATCTGAAGAAGCAGCGGCTGGCCCTGGTGGATGAGATTTCCGGCATCCTGGCCCGCCATCGCGCGCCAACGGGGTAAATTATCGCCTCTCAGCCGCCTTCCCATGCGCGGCCACACCCGCTAAAGGCGCGGCTCTTGCGATTGCCGGAGTAACGCGATGAGTGCCAATGGAGACGCTAATGGAGACAAGGCGAACCTGTTGAAGGCGGAAACGCTGATAGAGGCGTTGCCCTATTTCCAGCGCTATGCCGGGCGCACCTTTGTGGTGAAATATGGCGGCCATGCCATGGGCGATCCAGAGGCTGCGCGCGATTTCGCCGAAGATATCGTGCTGCTGCGCGCCGTGGGCATCAACCCGGTGGTGGTGCATGGTGGCGGCCCGCAGATCGGCGCCATGCTGAAGAAGCTGGGCGTCGAATCAACCTTTGTCGACGGGCTGCGCGTGACGGACAAGGCCACCGCAGAAGTCGCCGAAATGGTGCTGTCTGGCGCGATCAATAAAGAACTGGTCGGCTGGATTGCCGGTGCCGGTGGCAAGGCGATTGGCATTTCGGGCAAGGATGGCGGGCTGGTGACGGCGCGCAAGGTGGAACGCACCACGAAAGATCCGGAAAGCAATATCGAGCAGGCGATTGATCTGGGTTTCGTGGGTGAACCAAGCCGGATTGACACCACGGTGATCGATACCGTTGTGGCCGCCGGGATGATCCCGATTGTCGCGCCGATTGGCGCGGGCGAGGATGGCCATACCTATAACATCAATGCCGATACCATGGCCGGCGCGATTGCCGCGGCGCTGGGCGCAGCGCGCCTGTTTTTGCTGACCGATGTGGCCGGCGTGATGGGCAAGGATGGCAGCCTGCTGACCGATCTGACCCCGCGCGATATTGCGGCATTGAAGGCTGATGGCACCATCACCGGTGGCATGATCCCCAAGCTGGAAACCTGCGTTAATGCGGTGGGTGCAGGGTGCGAAGCGGCGGTGGTGCTGGATGGGCGTGTGCCCCATGCCATGCTGCTGGAATTCTTCACCGCGCGCGGTGCGGGCACGCTGGTGCGGGCGTAAAATCTGGCATCTGCAAGGGGTGGCGCGCGCCGTGTTGCCCGTGTAATACGCAGGGCAATACAGGCATGAACGGATAGGCGGATAATGCAGGGTCTCTACGCGATTTATCAAATTCTCGATCTGCTCACCAATGTACTGGTGATGCTGATCATTATTCAGTTCGTGATCGGGCTGCTGTTCGCCTTCAATGTGGTGAACCAATCGAACCAGTTCCTGATGGCATTTTACAGCTCAATCAATCGCCTGCTGGAACCAGTGCTGCGGCCTATCCGCAATATCCTGCCGCAGACGGGATCGATCGATTTTTCGCCGCTGGTACTTATCATTGGCCTGCAGGTCGCCATGATCGTGCTCTATAATGTCATCGTGGGGATGCAATGACAGCACAGCGCATTGACGGCAAAGCATTCGCTGCACGCCTGCGTGAACGTGTGGGTGAACTCGCTGCGCAGTTTGAGGGGCAGGCCGGACGCAAGGCGGGCCTCGCCGTGGTGCTGGTGGGGGAAGATCCGGCCAGCCAGGTCTATGTCCGCAGCAAGGGCAAGCAGACGGTTGAGGCCGGGATGGCCAGTTTCGAACATCGCCTGCCCGCCGATACACCGGGCGAAGATTTGCTGGCGCTGGTCAATCAATTGAACAATGATCCCGCTGTTGACGGCATATTGGTGCAGCTGCCGCTGCCCGATCATCTGGATGAACAGGCGATCATTTCGGCGATTTCGCCGGACAAGGATGTGGATGGTTTCCACGTCATCAATGCCGGGCGGCTGTCAGTCGGCCAATCGGGCTTTGTCCCCTGCACGCCGCTGGGCTGCATGATGTTGCTGGCGGATAGGCTGGGCGATCTTTCGGGGTTGGAAGCGGTGGTGATCGGCCGCTCCAATATCGTGGGTAAGCCGATGGCGCAGCTGCTGCTGGATGCCAATGCCACTGTCACCATCGCGCACAGTCGGACCAAGGATTTGCCCGGCGTTGTGCGCCGCGCCGATATCGTTGTGGCCGCAGTGGGCCGCCCGGAAATGGTGAAGGCGGAATGGTTGAAACCCGGCGCAACGGTGATCGATGTCGGCATCAATCGCCTGCCGCCTGCAGAGGGCGCGGAAAAGGGGCGGCTGGTGGGCGATGTCGCCTTTGATGAGGCAAGCAATGTCGCCAGCGCAATCACACCCGTGCCAGGCGGCGTGGGGCCGATGACGATTGCGGTGCTGCTGCGCAACACGCTGGTCGCGGCTTATCGCAATGCCGGGCTCGCCGTTCCGGAGGGGTTGTGAAGAGGTTTCTTATCTCCATAGCGCTGCTGGCCGTCACTGCCTGTGCCGGACAGCAAGGGCCGCGTTATGCCGAGGGTGTGATTGACCGCGCACTGGCGGGCGCACCTGGAATGGCGCAGCCCAGCGATATCGTGACGACCGAACTCGCCTTTGCGCGGCTGGCACAGGAAAAGGGGCAATGGACTGCCTTCCGCGAATATGCGGCGGATGGGGCGCTGTTCTTTGGGCCAACCGGGGTGAGCGAGGCAAAGCCTTGGCTGGAAAAGCAACCAGACCCGGCTCAGGCTGTGGCATGGGATGCCCATCAGATCTGGATGAGCTGCGATGGATCGCTGGCTGTCTCCACCGGCGCGTTTGATGAACCGGGTGGCCCCAAGGGGCGGTTCTACACCGTGTGGCAACGCCAGCAGGACCGCAGCTATAAATTCGTGTTCGATTTCGGTGTTCCGATGGAGCAGCCACCTATCGCGCCCGACCTTATTCAGGGCAATGTGGCCAGATGCGGTGTGCCGCTGGAACTGGGGCTGGACGCGACAGAAAATCTGCAGCGTTCATCAGATGGCACGCTGGCCTGGAGCTGGACCTATCCGGGAGATGGCACCCGCCGTTTCACTGTGTGGTCATCGCGTAACGGGCGCGAGGCTGTTGTAGCAGAAGTTCTGGATACCACTGGGCCGCAGGCTGAATGACGCAGCTATTTCTCTCTGCCTTTATCACTCTGTTCGTGGTGATTGATCCGCCCGGATGCGCGCCGATCTATGCCGGGCTGACCAAGGGTGCCAGCGCGGCGCAGGCCCGCAATATGGCGCTGCGGGCGACAATGATTGCGTCAATCATCTTGCTGATCTTTGCCCTGTTTGGCGAAGATTTGCTGGGGGCGCTGCATATTGAGCTGGACAGTTTCCGGATTGCGGGCGGGCTGATGCTGTTCTTTATCGCGTCTGAAATGGTGTTCGAAAAGCGGACCCAGCGGCGAGAGGAGCGCGCTGAGAAAATTGCCGCACAGAATGAAAAGACACCCGAGATAGAGGATGTCTCTGTCTTCCCCATGGCCATGCCCATGCTGGCGGGGCCGGGGGCAATTGCGGCGATCATGCTGCTGATGAATGAGGCAAATGGCCTTGATCAATCCCTGGTCGTGCTGGCGGCATTGGCCAGCGTATTGGCGTTGACGGCACTTGCTCTGGTCGCCGCAGGGCCGCTGATCCGGCTGCTGGGGGACCGGGTGGAAGCGGTGGTTACGCGCCTGCTGGGTGTGTTGCTGGCCGCGCTCGCCGCGCAATATGTGATCGATGGGCTGAAAGGCAGCTTCGGGATTTGATCCCTTGTTTTGCGAGCCCGCCTCCGCGGGTTCGTCCTCGCTAGATATGCAGCAAGCTGCACCCGCTGCGGGCGGGCGGTCGCCCTTGCGCGTCGCCTGCGGCTCGCGAAATTGCGCTGGACCAAAAGGCCCGTTCCTGGTGACGGCAGTCAAAGGCCGACTGGCCGTCCGCAGGGGCCCGTAGCGAAGCGTAGGAATAGCCCCGAGGATGCACCGACTTAAGATCGGCGCTTGAGGCCAGAACATTATTGCAAGGTGACGATATCGTCCTCATCACCATCGCGCAGACTATAGAATTGCATCAGCTGGATCAGCAATTTGCAACGGTCAGACAGGTTGGGCGCTTCAAGCAACGCTTGTTTGGATGCGGGATCAAATGGTGCGATTTGTGATATCCCATTGATCAGCGATTGATCGTCCAGCTGTGCCACCGAATCCCAGTCGACACTGTAGCCCTGTGCATCGGCGAAATGGCGTCCTTCCTGCTCCAGCGCAACACGTTCAACGGCAGATACTGCCTCATCCTCATCATCATCGATCAGTTCCGCCTCTACCTGGCGATAGCCGGTGCCGACCTCCAGTTCACGCAAGACACGAAAGCGGGATTCGCCTTCCAGTACGATATTGAAGCGGCCATCAGCCATTGTTTCGACATTGCCGATCAGGCCTGCACAGCCGATTTTATACAATGGCGCACCATCAATCGGCTTTTGCGGCTGGATCATGGCGATACGCCTGTCACGCACCAGCGCATCGGTTACCATCGCGCGATAGCGCGGTTCAAAGATATGCAGCGGCAATTGCAGGCCCGGAAACAGGATCGCACCGGGTAAAGGGAAAATGGACAGCCGCGTCATCCTGCCTCAGCCGAACAGCAGCTTGGACAGGCGACGGCGTGTTTTCACAACCCACTCATCTTCAAGCCCAACCGCTTCAAATATCTGCAACAGCTTGGCACGTGCCGCACCGTCATTCCACTCACGGTCTGCCGCGAACATGGTCAGAAGAGTGTCTGCTGCTTCATCGCGCGATCCGGCGGCAAAGGCAGCTTCGGCAAATGCCATCTGTTTTTCCATGTCGGCAGGGGCGGCTTGTGCGGCTTCGCGTAAAGCGCCCAATTCACTATCGTCCACCTTGTTGGCGGCCAGCTCCAGCGCGTTCTTGGCCGCTGCCAGGGCGGCATCACTGGCCAGTTCTGGGTTGGAGAGGGCCGAATCGAGCACGCTGCGCGCTTCTTCTTCACGGCCTGATGCCACCAGGGCGCGCACAAGCCCGGCATGGGCGGCCGCATTGTCGGGCGCCATTTCCATTACCTGGCCAAAGATCGCAGCCGCGCGTTCGCCATCGCCTTCTGCCAGCACCTGTTCACCCATTTCGATGAATTGGGTGACATCCTGCTGTTGCCCAGCAGCACCGCCACCCACCGGCAGTTGTGCCAATAGCTGGTCCAGCACCTGTTTCAGCTGCGATTCGCTTCGTGCATTGGTCAGGTCGGCCACAGGTTTGCCCTGAAACATGGCGTAGACTGTTGGGATGGATTGCACCTGGAACTGGGCGGCGATGAACTTTTCTTCATCCACGTTCACCTTGGCCAGAACCACGCCCTTGTCCGCATACTCGGCAGCGATTTTTTCCAGTACCGGGGTCAATGCCTTGCACGGACCGCACCATTCGGCCCAGAAATCCAGGATCACCAGATTGGTCATGGATGGTTCGACCACATTTGTGCGGAACCGGTCGACTGCCTTCTGTTCGTCCAGATTTAGGCCCATGCTCGCCACTGTTCGTGCTCCTGATCTTATTGAGGTCTTATTCTTCACGCCCCATGTGGTGTTTTTGGCAGTGATGTGAAGGGAGAATGTGCCCATCACACACTAATGGCGCAAGGCGTCATTTTTCCGCTTGCGGCCATGGGCACTCGCTGCTAATCGCGCCGCCTCCCCAGCGATGACTTGGCCAATGGCCCAATCGCGAAGCGTCAGTGAGCGGGCGTAGCTCAGGGGTAGAGCACAACCTTGCCAAGGTTGGGGTCGAGGGTTCGAATCCCTTCGCCCGCTCCAGTTTTCCCATATATTCCAGTGATTTATAAATTACTGGTTTATTTATTTTCGCCAAAAACCCCATAAACGGATCATAAACGGATTTAGCCGTTTTTGAGGTTGCGTTTATGGCTGAAGAAACCGCTCGCAAACGTGCCGAGCCCAAGGTCCTAGAGAGCAAGACTTTCAAGGACGGTGCGATCTATCTTTATCGCCGAGCCGACTACAAAAAGCCCATCTGGTTCATCAGAATCAAAGTGCCAGGAGCCAAGGGCTACGTCTGGCGCTCGAGCAGAAGCACGGATGAGTTTGAAGCCTATCGGATAGCTGAAGAGCTTTACAATCAGTCGCTGGTCAAGGTTCTTAGCGGAGGCAAGCTGACCTCCAAGCGGATCTCTGATGGACTACTTGCCTATGTGAAAGATCTGGAAGGCGAGCGTGAGAGGCTCTCTGTCCATTACAAGATCCTGCTGGCTGAAAGGCTGAAGCCTCTGGTGAAAGGCAAGCTCTACGAAGAGGTCGACACAGCCTTTATCGTTCAACTCACCAAGAAGCTTGTAGAGGTGTCAGCCAAGCGCCAGCTCTCACCCAACACGATCAAACGCCTTCATGCGGACATTCGCCAGTTCCTGAATTGGTCGGTTGAGATGGGCTACCTTGATAAGGTTCCGGTCTTTCCAAGGGTCTCAAGCGAACAAACCCGCCGACCCCACTTTGATATTGCTGATTGGCGTAAGCTGGTCCGCTACCTGCGCGAGCATATCAAGAACGCCCATCCTTCGGTTCTGAGGGATCGCAAGCTGTTGGTGAATTATGTGCTGGTGCTAGCGAACACCGGTATCCGGGTTGGCGAGGCAAAAACGCTCAAGTGGCGGGATGTTCGTTACCTTCCGTTTGGCAAGGACGGGGAAGGCGCCAATGTCGTCCTCACCGTCAAAGGCAAGACTGGTATCCGCGAGGTTGTGGCGCGGACGCCTGCAGTGCGGATCTATCTGGAAGCCATCCGCGAGCTCAGGCGCGAGGATCTGACCGATCCCAAATCTGACATTTATGGAAAGAAGGACGTTCCTGCGGACAGCTACGTGTTCTGCGGGTCTGATGGCGCTGCGATAAACTCGTTCAAGAAGTCCTTTGCCACCCTTCTACGTGCGGCAGGGGTGGAGTTTGATAGCTTTGGACAGCGGCGATCACTCTACAGCCTGAGGCACACCTATGCCACGTTTCGGCTTGAGCATGGGGTGAACCAATATATTCTGGCACGAAACATGGGCACGTCCGTCGCGATGCTCGAGAGCTTCTACGGACACACCAGCAATCTGGCTTCTGCCAGTGAGCTGACGAAGATGAGGTGAGGTATGCCGGACTATGTAGTTATTTGGGCGTTTTCTGGATTTATGTTTCTTTTAATCGCGATTATCGGAGGTATAAGTTTTATAAACCCAGATTTCCGTAGAAAAGTTAGAGATCTATATAGTGAATACGGGAATATATACGAGGGGATTATTTCGCTATTTTTCGTGATACTTCTTATATACTGGCTAGATTTTAAGGGAATAATAACTATTAATTAGTGATTGAGAAAGAAATAAATATGACAAGATGTCGTATGAAATATATTTATCATTTATTTTCTCTAACAATGGTGACGTTTGCTTCGGCGTGCTCTCAAGATGAAGTTTCGAGCTATCGCCTTGATTTGTATCCGGACTTAAATCAAACAATGACCGGATATGCCAAATACTTTGTAAATGGCAGTGAGCAAATATTTGATTTAAATGTAAATATCACAGGTCGTGCAGAGCAAGGAAATTGTGCGAGCGTTACAAATTGTGATCATACATATATCCTGAATATTAGCTCAGATGTGGTGGGATTAACTACCGATAATTCATCAGCCACAATGTATTTTGACGAAAATGACAGATATCTGTTTTCGATAGACTCTTCTGGCGTAAGGTGCGTGCCAACTGCTGAACTGCTGGAATTTCCCGAATCGGCTGCTGTGGGAACCTTTGGCAATTTGCCTCAGGAGGATTGCAGCGATGGCACGAGCACAACGGTAAACTCATGGTCCCTAAATGCCGCGCCTAATGGAAATGCAGAGCTTGTATCAAACGTGTCTTATAATGACGGAAGTTCCACCACTTTAACGTTTCTGATTGATCAGAGCGGCAACGTACTTGGATCAAAATTAACCGGGTCTGGCGAAGAGGGGGGGGTTCAATACTATGCAAGCGCGCAAAATTACTAGCCTAGTTACTGCGCGATTTCACAATTTCCTACAGGAAACTTTCCTCGCCCTACGTTCTCAATCAGCCGTTGAGCCTGCTTGAGCTTGCGGCTGACACCAGCGGTCATAGAGAGCTTCTTGTCCTTGGCTGCAGCATCGTTGGTCCTGAGCTCTTCCGCGGTAAGCCGCGTTGACACCCCTACCTCCTGCGCGATTTTCCAGAGCGGCATGGATGGATTGGCTTGTTTGAGATCGTAGCACTCAAGCGTCGTCTTCAGCGCCATCACATCAAAAGCCTGAGCCAGAGGGTAGCGTGCCTTACTGGTCTTTATGCGCTTCTCGCCTCGCTGGCGTGTCTGGCTTTCTTTCAGAATCTTGTTGATGCCTGCCGTGATTGATCGACGCTTAAAGTCGAGCGGTATGGCAACAATCAGAGTGTTCTCGTCACGACCTGCCTGAACCAGATCCAGCACCTCTTCATCCGTTAAAGCCCAAACTCCAACAGGGGCAGGAGGCTCTGCAAACAGGTGGACGCCATTAGCTCGCCACCATGCCTTGAATTCTTGCGAATGAACGTCCCCGAAGTCTGCATAGAGCCGAGCGTATGGTCCTGAGCCTCCGCGTGCACAGCAGGCTTTATAGCCTTCGTGTCGCCTCAGATACTCCCACCAAAGGTAATAGATATTGTCCTGCCAGCGCACTCCGTTCTCGGAGTGGCTTTTGCGGAATAGCGGATGCTTTCCGACGAAATTGCGTGCGAACTCGCGCTTCATGCTAACGACCTAAACATTCATTAAGCAGACCATGCCGTTAATATCAGAGTTCCTTCATAAGGGAAGCATCAAGAGCGCAGTTGCTTTTGATTGGCTCGGAAAGACCCCAGCCATTCCAACATTGAAGGAGTAAATTTATGAATGCTGTTACTAAGATTATCGCCCCTGAAGCCGCCTCGGTTGAGGTGCTCGATGTGAAAGATGTAGCTCAGGTTGAGCTGCACAAGCTGGCTATTACCCGTTCATGGAGCAAGGTCGCCTCTACCATTATCGAGACCGCCCAAGCTCTGAAGAAGGCGAAGCTGGAGCTGGCGCGTCCTCAGTACCGTGAAGTCAAGCGACACCTCATCGAAAACCGGATCATGTCTGAAACGGTCATAAGCAAGCTGATGAAGATTGCTAATGACGCTGTTCTTTCAGATCCCAACAACACAAACAGGCTGCCCAGCTCCTATGCAACGCTTTACCAGATCGCTCTAAAGGATAACGAGAGTGTGAAGACCGCGCTTGACAGCGGAGCGATTAACACTGGCACCCAGCTTAAAGATCTTCGACTGATTTTCCCCTCGACGGGCAAGGCAGAACCTGAAGAACCCATCATGACGATTACCATCCGAGGGAAGGTTCCTGCGGATTTGTTAGGTAGCCTTTCAGACGTTCTTTCGCAGATTGCCTACCGTGCAACCGTTAGTCGGAAGGGGTTCTAAGCAATGGCTGTCGAAATCCTAACTTCTGAGCTGAAGCCCTTCTTGAAGCGGAGCGATCAGATCCTGTTCCTCAGCGAGAAGCGGTTCTTTATCCCGCTTAAGACCAAGCGTTTACGCAGAAAAAAGGCTATGTGGAGCAGCGGACCTTATGCGGTTGTGGAGGGCTATCTGCACCGTAGCAGTCTTCAGCCTGGCGCATATGATCTCGAGGCTCTTGCTCGAGGAGAGTTGCAAGAATTGCCTATAGGAAACTCAGCTGCGACCTGTGAGGCTCTGTTTGAAAAGCCGACAATCGGCGAGGCTTTTATCGATTCCAAAACAGCCAAGATCATTCGCAAAGCAGCGAGACTGGTAAGCGCGACGGATCTTTGCTTTGAGGCTACTGGTCGAGAATTAAAGGTTCGCGCTTACAGCAAGGATGTCTCAAACAACCACTGGTAAGAGCCCTACTCGCTAAAGATGGGCAAGCCTCGGCTTAAGTCGGGGAGGGAGTTGCAAAAGGCGATGCGAGTAGATCATCGGAACAGCTTCCAGACAGGCGCGGACCTCTATGAGCCAGCCGAGTTCAAGATCGACAAATCGACGCTTATCCTAAAGGCATTGCCTGAAGATGATCTGGACATGAGGTTCCTGGAAGGAGGCTATGTCGAGGCAACTTCAGTCCGCACTGGGCATACCTATCTCTTCTAACCAACAACCCTTCGGCAGGCATCCTCGCTCACCTCGATATACCGTTGGGTCATGGCGAGTGAGGAATGTCTGGCGAGGGCTTGAACGTCTCTCAGCGATCCCCCGACAGAACTGATCTTGCGTGCCCATCGTGTGATGGCGGTGCGCCTGCCACTGTGAGAGGAACAGCCATCAAAGCCCAAGGCACGGTAAGTGTCGAAGAACCAATTCACCACCACTTGTGCTGACATGGGCTTGCCGGTCTGAGAGCGGATGACGATGCCGCTGGTGTGACGAGTATCGGCTCGAAGGCGAGCAAATGCCTTTGCCAAGCGAGCAGACATGTAGACCACACCGCCAGAGCCGCCCTTTGAGGCTTTGTCTTGAAGGCGGATGGTATCGGTCAGCTCACCTGTAGCATCGGTCACCATAGACCATTCCAGCGCTGCAATCTCTTTGGCTCTGAGACCTGCATCTACCGATAGCAGGAACATCAGCTCATTGCGGGAGGGGTGCCGAGTATCTTTCACATAGGAAAGAACCGTGCGCTGCTGGGCTTCTGTGAGGGTCTTGGCTTGCTTTGTCAGGGACATGAAAGGGCTCCTGCTTGATTAGAAAGGAGCCCTTTCGATAAATAACATAATGAAAAAAAATAAAGCCAAATCCGCTGGTTGGTCGAAACCCTAGCGATCCCAATGGGTTCGGGATGGGTCATTATGAAAGACTAATTTTATAATGGAGCAGCAGCTTTCATGGATCTATAAAGAAAGAACGCCATGGCTGCGTAGATAATTGAAGAAGTAAAAAAACTTAAACATTTTAATGCGGGAAAAAATTGGTATCACGTATAACCCATAGCAATTAAACTGTCACCCAACAATACCCCATATAAATTCATGCAAACGCTACTGACACCATGAATTCCAAATAAATAATTGAATGGAAAGGTAAAATAAGATAGACTGCTGTACTTTGATTCCAAATCGCGCACAGCTTCATAATAAACGCTATAATTTTCCATTAGTTCAATATTTAATAAATCCGTCAAAAAAATGTAGCTAAATATGAAACTAAACAGATAAAGTGCAGATGCTATTATGCAATAAATTAAAATATTCTTACTTTTTTTAAACAACTTGAGTGTCAAAATTGACATCATGAAAATTTTTAAAACGCTTAACGCAAGTGGTATTGTGGGGTTATATTTTCCATATTCTTGCGCTACAAAAAAAGAATTTGAGAAGCCATTAAGGAAAAAGCCCAATTTCCCTCCGGGGTAACTCAGCTGGGTTAAGTTGGCGGCGCCCACAGCATTCAGCAGAATGGAGATCGCAAAAATAGCAATCAGAATCCAAAATATGAGCTGATGCGTTCGCGATTTCTGATCTGACCCAGAAAGGAGCGAGCCCCCAAGTCGCGTTTGAGATTTGACGTTAGAACGGTCGTAGAGTGACATTTCTAAATTTCTCCTACGGGGTTCAATCTTTGCTAATTTCCTTAGAGAACCTAGCGGCATCGATGAGAAGGAAATTCGCTACTCCCTTCATCGCGCTATAGAGGATCACAGACTTCACGTACTGAATGTACATGATGAAAGAGACCCCAAGGAAAAAGAATATCCCATAGACCGCCATCTCATGGGTCATTAGGTAGATGGTTCCTCCAAATAGGGCGATCACTACAATCACAGCAAAGATGTTGGAGATAAAATGCAGCTTGTCGATGTTCAGAAACAGGTTGACGGCGTCAGACTTAGATTGCCCGATGAGCTCCTTGATTTCAGCATCGGTCATAGATTCCCTCCCGCGGCTGGTGCCTAGCGGGAATAGAGCTATCTCAAGCCATCAAATTTTCAAGCTCTATCAACCAACCACTTACGCTTAGGTTGGTTCTCCAAAACCAGCTTCAAACCTTTACGGATGACTTGGCTGATAGATAGGTCCTCTGCTTCTGCATAAGCTTGGATTCTGGCTCTGAAATCGACTGGAAGCCGACAAGCCACAAAGGTGTTACTGACGCTGATCGGTTCTAAGTCCATTTTCTGGCTCCTTTGTCGTTTTAACGGATTTGAACGGTTTCTGATTGAGCTTCAGCCACTCCTTAAAGCTCAGAATTCTAGGTCTATCGGTCATTGGTGATCTCCTTTGGGTTGGATGACTGCATTCGCTTCGCTCCTGCAGCCTCACTCGCTTCGCTCGTTCGAAGCTTCATATTTTCTAAGGTTCCGAAGGTTCATCAGGCGTCTAGCCTGATGAATGTTTGAGGTTCTGAAAGGGTCTAATTTCAAAGGGTCGTTTTTGAGCGCACTTCACCTTCCGCAAGGCAAAGGCGCTCGTTGACGATTTCAAAGTGATCGTCCCTTCGCACATTCCATAAGGACAACCTCTCAGAGGTAAGGGCGGCTAGCCGGTCTCCTTTTATGTCCCGCTTCAATCCAGCGGATCCACCTTGGTGCTATGGAACGACATTCCTAGGTGGGGGCAGTTGCTTTTTCTCAGAGCTGCCATCGTGCCCGCTAAGCATGGGAATGCTCGTTGGGCTTTGGGCTGGCTGATGCGTTGGTCTGTGAAATGCGTCCCTAACTGAAATCCGACCGCCATCTCTCAATGTGCAGCCTCGACAGGTCTGGACCGCAACCACCGCTATGAGGGTTTCAGCCAAATCTATTTATAAAAGTTCAAACCCTCAGATCGGCGCAGACGGGAATTTTTTCCTATAGGCAACCAAGGACCTCAAGCTAAGCTGGTTTCATGAAGGACGTAGCGGCAGCCATCGCCATTCGCGATCAAAGGGTATTGATTACCCGCAGGGCGCCAGGTCAAAATCTGGAAGGGCTATGGGAGTTTCCAGGCGGGAAAATCGAGCCAGGGGAAACCGTCCACCAATGTATCGAGCGAGAGCTAGCCGAAGAGCTAGGGATCGATGTCCGAGCCGGCGAGGTGTTGATTGAAAGCGCGTATCACTATGAGGGTGGCGCGATAAATCTGATTGGTGTCGAGGTTGATATTATCGGTGGTGAGTTCGAGCTGACCGTTCACGATGCCTATCAGTGGGTCGAACCTATGGCACTTCGTGAGCTCGACTTAGCGCCTGCCGACGTGCCGTTAGCCGAGGAGGTAATTCGCCGTCATGGATAGCATCGAAGATCTCAAGCCTGGAGCTGAGCTTTCTAACGACGAGCTCTCCCAGATATTCGGCTGCGGCAACAGTGGCGGCATGCGTCGATCGAAGAAGACGAATTCCCTGATCATCGTCTCTGACCATACCAAGGCGCTGTATGAAGACCGCTGGTTAGAAGGCGTCATGCATTACACCGGCATGGGTCAGGTTGGCGATCAATCACTCGACTTCATGCAGAACAAAACACTGGCTCAGAGTGGCTCAAACGGCGTCGCTGTCCATCTTTTTGAAGTCCATAAGCCGCACGTTTACACGTATGTCGGTGAAGTCGCTCTGGCAGCAAAGCCTTACCAGGAAACCCAAGCGGATGCTGAAGGGTCAAATCGAAAGGTTTGGATTTTCCCGGTAACGCCGAAGACAGGCGCTGTGCCATCGATACCTGTCGAAGTTTATAGGGACCTTGAGGAGCGCAAGGCGAAGCAGGCTCGCAGGCTATCCGATGAGGAAGTGGCTCTTCGTGCGCGTCAAACCCAACGCGACGAAGTTGGGGTTCAGTCGGCTACGGTTACCCAGCACAAGCGTAACCCCTATGTCGCCGAGGAGGCAAAGCGGAGGGCTAAGGGTGTTTGCGAATTATGTGAGCAGCCAGCTCCGTTTAGCAAAAACGGCAAACCCTATCTCGAAACCCACCACATCGAATGGCTAGCAAAGGGCGGGAAAGACCGCATCGAGAACACAGTCGCGCTCTGCCCGAACTGCCATCGCAAAATGCATCTGCTTGATAGAGAGGCGGATGTTCGGGTGCTAAAAGCTAAGGCAAGTCGGGCTTGATATAAGAGATCCCGAGCTGCTGTGTGGGGCGCTCGGGGTCAGTGCGGAGCCAAGGGCTCCTCGGGTCGCCTGGTCTTGATACAGCCATTGCTTGATGCGCACTTTGACGTAGATCAATCGGACGCACTTTACCGGGTAAAGGCTGATTTTTTAATATTTTTCCTGTCGCCAGTAGCGAGATTCGACCCTGTGGATAACTTTTGCTATTATGGGGACCGATTCGGAAGCGGCTTAGTGGGGACCAAGTTCCTCTACCCGCTATTTGGGGGCGGCGTATGGGTGTCGAGGATTTCGGAAGCCTATTGGCGCATCAAGAAAGTGTGGGCGCGCGCCTAGCGACTGCGCGTCTTTCGAGAGGCATGACAATTCAGGATGTTGCCGAGACGAGCAAGGTTTCATCTCGCTTCCTTACGGCGCTAGAGGAAGATGATTTCTCTGTTTTCCTAAGCCGGGTCTATGTCTTGGGTTTTGCAAAAGCCTATGCACGAGTTGTCGGGTTAGACGTGGATCAGATCTTGACCAATCTGCGCCAGCAGCTTGATTGATGACCGTTATAGAGATTTGAGAAACTTAAGCTTCTTCTCCAGCCCCTCTCAGCCTGTATACAATCGCCTTCAAAGGCTGCTGTTTTTCCCCTTTCTCGATCCATGCTTTAAACGGATTTGATATAAACGAATCATAAACGGATTTTCGAGAGTATTTTTAGGCACTGAAATAAAATACGTTTCTGTAGCCCCGTCACTTGCCAAGGTTGGGGTCGAGGGTTCGAATCCCTTCGCCCGCTCCATTATCTTCGAATAAATTGAATATGTTGGGTGGATCGCGCAGGCGCTCCACCTGCTTCCCCGGCTGCCTGATGACTTCGGGGAAGCAGTGGGGAAGCATAAACCGGCGTTTCGTGGCGTAATTACGCATAGTCATGGCGGCAGACTGGACCTACTGAAACCAAGGCGCAAGACCATTGCGGGGAATGCCTGGTTCGGTTGGTTGTGAGAGTCTGTTTGAGCAGTATTCCCGTAAAGTCGGGGGTCGCCGCTCACACGCCAGAGTTGGCATGCAAGTGCAGCGTATATTGGCGTAGTCGCGTGGTCGCTAGACAGTTCGAAGTTCGGACGCGACGGCGCATTAAGGCCTGAATTTCTTGATACTTTTCACGGAAGCGCCGTCACGGCCATTGAGTAGCCGTCGCATAAATCACTTAAATACCAACCACATGCACGTAGACAGACGGCGCTGCTTTTATCTCGCCATCACTACACCCCCCTCTTTCTCTTCTTACCCAGCACGCTCCAACCTCTCAATCTGTCTCTAGCGCGTTGCCGAAAAAGGACGGAGTGTATAGCGTAGCTTGACACCGAACGGTTGGGGGTTTACAAGGTGAGTAATGAGAATCAGGAATGTGCTCCACAAAGGTCTGCGCCGGTTCATTGAACGCGATGACGCGAGGGGGTTGCAGCCTGCTGTTGTCGGTAAGATCGGGCGCATGGTCTCGTTCCTGCAAGACATGACGCATGAGGATGAACTCAGCACCGTGCCGAGCTGGAAGGCGCACCGCCTGACGGGTGACCGCAAGGGAACTTGGAGCCTGTTCGTTACCAAAAACTGGCGGATGACGTTTCGGATCGACGCAGATGAGATCGAGATTATCGACCTCAATTATGAAGACTATCACTAGGGCTTTAGGAGGCCACTATGAACGCTGTAACCGGTATCAGGATGAAAAACCCCGCCCATCCCGGCGGTTTCATCAAACATGAGATTATCGAACCGCTGGACTTGACGGTAACGGCGGCGGCCAAGGCGCTGGGCGTAACCCGCGCCGCGCTATCGACCTTGCTTAACGAGCGCGCGCATCTGTCGCCCGAAATGGCGCTGCGGGTGGAAAAGGCGTTCGGCGTTTCAATGGATACGCTAATGCGGATGCAGAACAGTTATGACATCGCCCAGACGCGCAAGCGTGAGGGGGAGATTGAGGTCTCGCCGTTCGATGTTCTTGCGAGAAACCAAGTGGCCTCGGCGGCTGGCCAGTAATGCCTTCTGATTGTTTTTGGTCTAGCCGCACCGATGGATAGCGAAGCTGATACCTGCCGGAAGGAGGTAATTCCTAGGCTAGTCGAGGCCGGTTGGGATCGTGCGCCCTACGCGATTAACGAGCAGCGCACCTTCACGGATGGTCGGATTGTGTTTGTTGGCGGAAAGGCCCGGCGTGGCCGTCAGAAGCGAGCAGATTTCATTCTGCGTTATCGGTCTGATTTTCCAATTGCCGTCGTTGAGGCGAAATCCAAGTACAAGCATGCGGCTGATGGATTGCAGCAAGCTCGTGAATATGCAGAAATTCTTGGTTTGAAGTTTGCCTATTCGACGAATGGAAGGACGATTGTCGAAGCCGACTATACGACAGGCGTCGAGCGCGAAATTTCACAATTCCCCACGCCGGAAGAACTTTGGGCACGACTTTCCGCAACCGAAAATTTGACTGCCCAGATAAAGGATCACCTCCTTTCTCCGACCTATCCTGATAAATCAAAGCCACTTCGCTATTATCAAGAGATAGCTGTCAATCGCGCTGTCCAGGCCGTTTTGCAGGACCGGAAACGCACATTGCTGACGTTGTGTACTGGTGCGGGAAAAACTGCCGTTGCATTCCAGATTTGTTGGAAACTTTGGAACAGCGGATGGAACGCCAAAGGGACAAAGCGGAAACCGAAAATTCTTTTCCTCGCGGACCGCAATGTCCTTGTTGATGACCCAAAGGACAAGGATTTCAGCGTTTTCGGTGATGCCCGCTTCAAAATCAGCGGTGGGGAGATCAGCAAAGGCCGCGACATCTATTTTGCCATCTACCAGGCGATTGCTGGGAACGAGGCGCGAGAAGGCATCTTCAAGGATTACGCCAAGGACTTTTTCGATCTGATCATTGTTTGTTGATTACCGCTGAGAGTTGACCCGGGAGGGATATAAATTTCCGTCGAGAACTGACCCATGTTTGAACCGCCTCC
>JADCLP010000004.1 GCA_014983025.1 Erythrobacteraceae bacterium E2-1 Yellow Sea
GAGGCGGTTCAAACATGGGTCAGTTCTCGACGGAAATTTATATCCCTCCCGGGTCAACTCTCAGCGGTAATCAACAGCGCTGCATCCTCGAATGGGTGATTACGCCTGTGGACGAAATGACACAAAATCTGCTGCAAAACACAAGTTCAATGAACTATAAAACATTGATAATAAAAGTAAAAATATTGAAAGGGCAGATTCCTACCCCTCCGCTACACCCCCCCCGGTACTTTTCTTTGTTATCAGGCCGCATGTGCAAGATGCGGGAGTGCGGGCGTTAATACGGCTCAATCCGTTTCCTGGCGGCTATTTCCATGCCGTCTCCTGCCATAGTTGGGAGGATTGCGGCGGGCATTCCGCATAGAACCCAATTGCAGCCGTCCAGACTGATAACGCGATTTAAGTTAAGTTTGCGAAGCAGTCAGAATCGGACTTACAGATCGATTGCTGATGGGCTGCATGCATCACTTGATCATTCGATGCTGCAATGCAACATGATGGGCATGCGAATCGCGATCATCGATGACAGTGCTGCGCGCGCCTCGATTATCGAGGAGGGCTTGGCCGAGGTTGAAGGGTGTGAGATATTCATTCTCTCAGGCCGTGATGGCCTATTGGCTCGCGTTGCCGAGATTGCGCCTGACATCGTATTGATGGATCTGGGCAACCCATCGCGTGACGTGCTGGAAGAATATTTTGCCGTCAGCCGTGCATTGGCGCGTCCGATCGCCATGTTTGTCGATCAAAGCGATGATGAGGCTATCGCAGCCTCAGTCGATGCGGGCGTTTCAGCCTATGTGGTGGATGGGTTGGCTGCCAACCGGATACGCCCGTTGCTCGATCTTGCAGTACGGCGGTTCAACGCCTTTGCTCGCCTGCAAACGGATCTGGCAGAGGCGAAAGGCAAGCTTGCGGATCGAGAAACGGTCGACAAGGCCAAACGAATTTTGATGGATAGCAAAGGCATTACGGAGCCGGAGGCTTATGGCGAATTGCGGCGCAAGGCGATGTCTTCAAACCGGCGGATTTCCAGTATTGCAGAGGCGATTGTGACGGCACATGAATTGTTGGGGGATCAGGGTTGACGCATGAACTGACAATCGGGTTTCTGCCGTTGGTCGATGCCTGTTTGCCTATTCTGGCGCAGGAACATGGCTTTGCTGAGGAAGAGGGTATTTCGCTGCGTTTTCAGCGAGATGTCAGCTGGGCGACAGTGCTGGATCGATTACTTTACGGCCATACAGATGCAGCGCATATGCTGGCACCGCTGGCCATTGCCACCACGCTGGGCCGTGGCCGCCCGGCGCAGCCGCTGGCAGCACCCTTCGCCCTCGGGCTGAATGGCAATGCAGTTACTGTGTCGCTTGATCTGGCGGCTGAGATGGAGCTGGGCGATGGCTTTGGTGATCCGTTAGATATTGGCGCGCGGCTGAAAATGGCAGCAGAACGGCGAAAAGCTGCTGCTAAACCCCTGCGTTTTGGTGTGGTGCATCGATATTCCAGCCATAATTACATGCTGCGCTATTGGTTGGCGGGATGTGGCATTAGCCCGGATGATATGGTGGAGGTGGTTACTATTCCGCCACCCTTTGCTGCAGAGGCGCTTGCGAATGGCGAGGTTGATGGAATCTGCGTGGGTGAGCCGTGGAATTCAATCGCGGTGGATCGCGGGGTAGGGCAGATCACACTTGCCACCAGCCAGATCTGGCGGCGTGGCGTGGAAAAGGTTCTGGCCTTGCGTGAATGCGTGCTGGATGAACGCCGCGATGCTGTGGAAGGTCTGATCCGTGCGATGCGCAAGGCAGGGGCGCATTTTCTCAATCCTGACAACTGGGATGCTAACGCTACGATCCTGGCGCGCCAGGAATATCTGAATGCACCGGCCGATATGATCCTGGGTGCGATTTCCGATCGAATCGTGCTGAAACAGCATGGGGAACCCGTCCACTTCCCTGATTTCATGTTCCAATATAGCGAAGCTGCAAATTTCCCCTGGGTCAGCCAGGCGCAGTGGATTTATACGCAAATGGCCCGCTGGGATCGAACTGAAATTTTGCCGGATGAAGTGGTAAAGGTCGCACATGTGTTTCGCCCCGACGTTTATCGTAGCGCATTATCGGGTACGGGGGATATTTTACCGGGTGCGAGTTCCAAGGTGGAAGGCAGCCTGACTCAGCCCACCGCTGTGACCGCACAACAGGGCAATATCACATTGAGCGGAAACCAGTTTTTTGATCATCGCGTGTTTGATCCGGATGATCTGGAAGGCTATCTTGCCAGCCTCAAATAAACAGGATTTTTTGCTGCATTGCAAAAAATCACTTTACGAATGCAGACCGAATCGCATATTCAAGTGGTGTCGATGCGATCATCCGATGGGGGATGTGAGACTCCGCAACGGCATCAGTTTAAACAGCGTGGCAATGTCGCCGCCCGAGTGATCCTATGATCAATCGTGGCGGCTTTTTTGTGTGCGCGCTCGGATTGGAGCGAAAATATGCGTGGTAATTTTCACGGGTTCGACAGGCGCAGGGCCATGGGCATGCTGGCAGGTGCGGCAGCCGCTCTCGCTCTGACTGGATGCGGCAGCAAGACGGAAGAAAGCGGCGAGAAAGTTGCCGCCGCCGTGGTCGATGGACAGATCGAAAAACCCAGCCTGAAATTCGGTTTCATCAAGCTGACCGATATGGCCCCACTGGCCATCGCCAAGGAAAAGGGTTTCTTCGCCGAGGAAGGGCTTAACGTTCAACTGGAGCCCCAGGCCAACTGGAAAGTCTTGCTGGATGGCGTGATCGGCGGTCAGCTGGATGGTGCGCATATGCTGGCTGGCCAGCCACTGGCAGCCACCATTGGTTATGGCACGAAGGCTGATCTGATCGCTCCGCTCAGCCTGGACCTCAACGGCAACGCAATCACGCTGTCCAACAAGGTGTGGAACAAGATCAAGCCGGACTTGCCGACCGAAGGTGGCAAGATCAAGCACCCGATTTCTGCATCTTATCTGAAGCCGGTTGTTGCTGAATATCAGCAGCAGGGAAAGCCGTTCAACATGGGTATGGTCTTCCCGGTCAGCACGCATAATTATGAACTGCGTTACTGGCTGGCTGCCGGCGGGTTGAACCCGGGATATTATTCGGATGGCGATGTTTCGGGTGTGATCGATGCTGATGTGAAACTGTCCGTCACGCCTCCTCCCCAGATGCCTGCAACACTCGAAGCTGGAACGATCGAAGGTTACTGCGTGGGTGAGCCATGGAACCAGGCTGCCGTGTTCAAGGGCATTGGCGTTCCGGTGATCACCGATGATGAAATCTGGAACGACAATCCTGAAAAGGTGTTTGGCCTACGCAAGGATTTTGCCGAGAAATATCCGGCAACCACTGCCGCTTTGCTGCGTGCTATCATCAAGGCGCAGCAATGGTTGGATGCTGATGGCGGCGCCAACCGGGCCGAGGCAGTGAAAATCCTTAGCCAGCCCAATTATGTGGGGGCTGATGCCGAAGTGATAGCCGCCAGCATGACCGGCAAGTTCACTTTCGAAAAAGGCGACACGCGCGACGCTGAAGGTTTCAACATCTTCTTCGATAAATATGCAGGTTATCCCTTCTATTCGGATGCGATCTGGTACCTCACCCAGATGCGCCGCTGGGGTCAGATTTCTGAAGACAAGAGCGACCAGTGGTATTTCGATACAGCGAAGGCTGTCTATCGCCCGGATCTTTACCTCGCCGCTGCCAACAAGCTGGTCAAGGATGGCGTGATCCCGGCAGAAAGTGTGCCAGATACCGATGGTTATCGCGGGGAACAGGGCGGCTTCATCGATGGCGTAACTTATGATGGCAAGGCACCCAATGCCTATCTCGCCAAGTTCAAGATCGGGCTGAAGAAAGGCCAGAAAGTGACGGCATCGGGTGTCAGCGGCAGCTGACCCCGACACCTGAACGAAAAAGATTATGAGCAAGGATACCAATGATATGGCTACGTTGTATGCAGATGCTCGACCCGTTGAAAACTATGAGACGGAGGCTGTCGTGGCACCTGTAACTCCTGCGCCACCCCCAGTGGCACCCAAGGCAGACACAAAGCCCAATCCGCTGCTGGTGAAGCTTGCCGCGACAGGCAAATCGCTGCTGGCGCCATTCTTCGGTATCCTTGCCTTTCTGGCACTTTGGGCGGTGCTTGCCCCGCAGGTTGATACCTCGCTCGGCGCATTGCCGGGCCCGGTTGAGGTGGGTGAGCAGGGCGTGGCCCTATTTGAGGAATGGAGCGCAGGAAAAGAGGTTGAGGCGCAGTTTTACGCCGATCAGGATGCGCGCAATGCTGCCGCTGTTGCGGCGGGCAATCCGGGTGCGGTGACCGATTTCGATTATGCCGGCCCGCCGACTTTCCTCGACCAGATTTTTACCTCGCTGAAAACGGTGGCACTGGGTTTCATCCTGGCCACTCTGGTGGCCGTGCCGATTGGCCTTTTGGCGGGGCTTTCCCCCACTTTCAACGCCGCCATCAACCCGCTTGTGCAGATCATGAAGCCGGTTAGCCCGCTGGCCTGGCTGCCGATTGTGACCATGGTGATCTCCGCCATGATCTCCAGCGCCGATCCAGTTTTGCCCAAGGCTTTCGTGATCTCCGCACTGGTGGTTATGCTGTGTTCGCTTTGGCCGACGCTGATCAACACGGCTGTGGGCACGGCCAGCATTGACAAGGATTTGCTGAATGTCGGGCGCGTGTTGAGGCTGGGCTGGTTTGCCAAGCTGACGCGGCTGATCCTGCCCAGTTCGCTGCCATATATCTTCACCGGGATGCGCCTGTCGCTGGGCGTGGGCTGGATGGTGCTGATCGCGGCTGAAATGCTGGCGCAAAATCCGGGCCTGGGCAAATTCGTGTGGGATGAATTCCAGAACGGGTCCAGCCAGTCACTCGCCCGCATCATGTTTGCAGTGGTGGTGATCGGCCTGATTGGCTTCCTGCTCGACCGCGCCATGATGATGCTGCAGTCGCTCGCTTCCAAGAACCACACTTTGTGATCGGGGGGCGATGATGAGCGATCTTCCCATCCTCTCCCTGCGCAATGTCAGCAAAAGCTATTCTGGCAAAGGCGGTGATACGACCCATGTGCTGAAAGATATCAATCTGGATGTGCGCGAAGGGGAATTCATTGCCATTCTGGGTTTTTCCGGGGCAGGCAAGACTACACTGATTTCCTCCATCGCCGGGCTGATAGAGGCGGATGCAGGAGAAATCCTGCTGCGTGGGAAGCCGATTGACGGGCCGGACAAGGATCGCGGGCTGGTGTTCCAATCCTATTCACTGTTCCCATGGCTGACGGTGCAGCAAAATGTCGCCCTGGCAGTGGACGTGGTACACAAAGACAAGTCAAAGGAAGATCGCGCCAGACTGGTCAAACAGAAGGTGGAACTGGTGGGACTGGGCCATGCGATGGAGCGCAAGCCGGCCCAGCTTTCCGGGGGCATGCGCCAGCGGGTGGCGGTGGCTCGTGCTTTGGCGATGGAGCCGGAAATCCTGCTGATGGACGAGCCGCTCTCTGCGCTTGACGCCTTGACTCGCGCCAAATTGCAGGACGAAATTGAGCGTATCCGCGAAGAGGAAAAACGCACCATCATCCTGGTCACCAATGATGTGGACGAGGCGCTGTTGCTGGCTGACCGGGTCGCCGTGCTAACGCCCGCACCATCGGCCACAATCGGCCAGATTTACGATGTGGATGTGGCGCGCCCGCGTGATCGCGAAGCGGTGAATGACGATGCGCATTTCCAGGCGCTGCGCAAACAGATCGTGTCCTATCTCAGTACCCTGAATGCCGAAGCAGGATCGGTTGGCGATAGCTCGCGCGATCTGCCCAATATCACCCCGCTGGATCTGGCACCTGGGGCCGATACCAAACTGCCGCAGGCTTATCTGGATGCGGCGCAAAGCCCGGTGGACAAACGCTATCTTGAATTCTTCAAGCTGGACAAGGTCTATCCCACCCCCAATGGTCCGCTGAAAGTGGTCGATGATTTCAACCTGATCATGGACAAGGGTGAATTCATTTCGCTGATCGGTCATTCGGGCTGTGGCAAATCCACCGTGCTGACGATGGCGGCTGGTTTGAACGAGATTTCGGGAGGCGGTATCGTGCTCGACAATCGGGAAATTGACATTGCCGGGCCGGATAAGGCGGTGGTGTTTCAGGCACCCAGCCTGATGCCGTGGCTGACCGCGCGGCAGAATGTCGCGCTGGGCGTGGAACGGGTTTACCCCCATGCCAGCCGCAGCGAACGGCAGGATATCGTCGAATATTATCTCGAACGCGTTGGCCTGGGTGATTCCATGGACAAGATGGCGGCTGAAATGTCGAATGGTATGCGCCAGCGTGTGGGTATTGCCCGCGCCTTTGCGCTAAGCCCGCGTTTGCTGCTGCTGGATGAACCCTTTGGCATGCTGGACAGCCTGACACGCTGGGATTTGCAGGATGTGCTGGTCGAAACATGGAACCGTACGAAGGTGACGGCGATCATGGTCACGCATGATGTGGACGAGGCAATCCTGCTGGCAGACCGCGTGGTGATGATGACCAATGGTCCCAACGCGACCATCGGTAAGATTCTGGAGGTGGACTTGCCACGCCCGCGCGATCGCAAGGCGTTGCTCGATCATCCGAAATTTTATCAATACCGGCAGGAGGTGCTGCATTTCCTGGCGGAATATGACCACGGGCCAGCTGCAAAGGCGGCCTGAAACAAGGGAGAGAAACACGTGCCGCAAGGGGGCGGTACGTGTCTGACACAATCACATAGGCCGGGCAGATATCCCGGCCACATGCGGCGGGCAACGGCGCTCGCCTTCCAACGCTCGGCCCCCGATCAGGGAGGGGCCGCAAGGAGGGTGTATGCGTTATCGTCTTTTATTCTGTGCTGTACTTCCCACTATCGCCGCAACGCCGGCGATCGCCAAAACGGGTGACCCGGTAGAGGTGGCGGACGGAGTCACGATTGACCCGATTATTGATCTGCGTCTGCGCTATGAATCGGTGGATCAGGATAGCGCAGCGGATTCCGCCGATGCTCTGACCGCGCGCCTGCGTGCAGGTTTTGAAGTGGCAGCGGATGGTTTCAGCTTCCTGGCAGAAGGTGAAGGCACGCTGGGTCTGATCAATGATTACAATGACACCATTCCGGGCAATGGTGTGGAGCCTTTCCCCGTTGTTGCTGACCCGGAAAATATCGAACTGAACCGGCTCCAGATCGGCTACAAGAAGGGCGGATACAGCCTGACTGTCGGCCGTCAGCGGATCATCCTCGATAACGCGCGTTTCGTGGGCAATGTCGGCTGGCGCCAGAACGAACAGACCTTTGACGCCGTGCGCGGCCAGGCCAAGATCGGCCCGGTTTCGCTCGATGCCACCTATTCAAACAGCCAGCGCACTATTTTTGGTGTCGACAGCCCGAACGAACATTTCGATGGCGATCTGGTGCTGCTGAATGCAGGCGTCGATCTGACGCCGGTCAAGGTCAAGGGATTCAGCTATCTGATTGATTATGACACGCGGCTGGCATTCTCCAGCCAGACCTATGGCGTGCTGGCCAGTGCGTCTGTGCCACTGGGTGCGGTCAAGCTGGACCTGTCCGCAACCTATGCCAACCAGTCTGATTATGGTGACAACCCCACCAATTACAGCGCCGATTATATCAATGTGGAACTGGGCACGGGCCTTGCGGGCTTCTCGCTTAAAGCCGGTTATGAGGAACTGGGCAGCGATGGCGGTGTGGCTTCTTTCCAGACCCCAGTGGCAACGCTGCACGCTTTCAATGGCTGGGCCGACATCTTCCTGACTACGCCCGCTGGCGGCCTGCGCGATTACTATGTGTCATTGGGCAAGGGCTTCAAATTGCCAGCGTTGCCGGGCCTGAAGGCGGGCGTCACTTACCACAAATTTGAAAGTGACATTGGCGGCCTCGATTACGGCACAGAATGGGATGCCTCTTTGGGCTTCACAGTCGGCCCGGTCGGCCTGCTGGTGAAATACGCCAATTATGACGCCGAAGATTTCAGCACCGATACCGAAAAATTCTGGCTCCAGGCCGAATACAAGTTCTGACCATAGGAAAGGGGGAATACCATGTCCTATCTTGCACCAAGTGAATTTGTGCCCAAGCTCGTCGATGCGGGTGAGGCGAAGATTTTCATGTAGACCAAGGATACGCTGATCCGCGCCTATATGGCCGGTGCCACGCTGGCGCTGGCGGCGGCCTTTGCTGTTACGATCAATGTCCAGACCGGTGAGCCGCTGGCGGGTGCCATCCTGTTTCCGGTGGGTTTCTGCCTGCTTTACTTGCTGGGTTATGATCTGTTGACGGGCGTATTCGTGCTGTGCCCACTTGCTGTCTGGGCGAAACGACCCGGCTGTACCTGGGGCGGGGTACTGCGCAATTGGGGCCTGGTGTTTACCGGCAACTTTGCCGGGGCACTGACTACTGCCGTGATGATGGCGATTTACTGGACTTATGGCTTCGCGGCCGAAACCAATCCTGTAGGCATGAAATTTGCCACCATGGGTGAAGCGCGAACCGTGGGCTATGCCGCCTATGGCGCGGCTGGCTGGCTGACCATTTTCGTGCGCGCCATGCTGTGCAATTGGATGGTGTCGACCGGTGTTGTCGGGGCTGCCATGTCCAGCAGTGTAACGGGCAAGGTCGTAGCCATGTGGATGCCGATCATGTTGTTCTTCTAAATGGTGTTCGAACATTCCATCGTGAACATGTTCCTGTTTCCCAGTGGCCTGATGATGGGCGGTAATTTCTCCATCATGGATTACCTGATCTGGAATGAAATTCCCGTGGTTCTTGGCAACCTTGTCGGTGGCCTGACCTTTACCGGATTAATGCTCTATTCCACGCATTACAAAACATCGAAGAGCCGCAAGCCCGAGGATGTAAAGCTTGCCGCCTGAGGCGGATACCAATCACAGCGAGGGAGGGGCGGTCGTGCAAAGTGCGGCCGCCCCTCAACCCGCGCGATTGGCCATCTCATTAGGCCAATATTCCACAGCCGGGGCCAAGGAAGAAAATCAGGATTTTCATGGCAGCCTGGTGCCCGAAGGCGCTGATCTGGCGGCCAAGGGCATCAGCCTGGCCATTGCCGATGGCATCAGCACCAGTGCTTTGGGGGCGGCTGCGGCGGAAACCGCAGTAAAAAGTTTTCTGACTGATTACCTCTGCACATCGCCCGCATGGTCTGTGCAGCGGGCCGCACAAAGTGTGATTGGGGCCACCAATGGCTGGATGCATGCGCAAAATGCCGCCGCAGGGCGCATCAGCGATGAAACGCGCGAGGCCGGGTTGATCTGCACACTCAGCGCATTGGTGCTGAAATCGCGCAGCGCCCATATTTTCCATGTCGGGGATTCCCGTGTGGCGCGGGTCAATGGCAACTCCATCGAACCGCTGACAGAGCCGCATCGTGTGGCGATGGGTGGCGGCAAGATAGCACTGGCCCGCGCATTGGGCATGAACCGCGATGTAAAAATCGATTATCGCACTGTGCCGGTTGAGGTGGGTGATGTCTTCATCCTCAGCACTGATGGCGTGCACGAAGAATTGCCCGATGCCGCCATGATCAATCTGATCCGGCAGGCGATTACACTCGATACAGCGGCGCAGGCGATTTGCGCAGCCGCACAAGGGGCGGGCAGCAATGACAATCTGACCGTTCAGCTGGTTCGGATTGAGAGCCTGCCTGATGGTGAGCTGGAGGAATTGCTAGACCGGCAGGATCATTTGTCGCCTGCCCCCATCCTGACCGCGGGCGAGGTATTTGAAGGTTACACTGTTTTGCGCCGCTTGCATGCCAGTGCACGCAGCCATGTCTATCTGGCGCGCGATGAATTTGATGATGGGGCGGTGGTGTTGAAAGTGCCGTCCACCGAACATGCGCAGGATGCCCGGCAATTGGCGGCGCTGCAGCTGGAAGAATGGGTGATGCGGCGCCTGACGCATCAGAACTTGCTGCGTGCGGCGCCCGCCCGTGGCCCAAGGCGGCATTTATATTCAACGGCAGAATTTGTTGACGGACAATCGCTGATCGAATGGATCGCCGACCATCCCCAGCCGGATTTAGCCAAGGTAAGAGATATCACGCGGCAGATCGCCAGTGGCCTACTGGCCATGCATCGGCGTGAAATGATCCACCGCGATCTGCGCCCGCATAATGTGCTGATCGACAATCACAGTACCATCAAGATCATTGATTTTGGCTCGGTCGCAGTGGCTGGCGTGCGCGAAATTGCGCCAGCGGCTGAGGAGGATGCCGCCTATGCCGGCACGCTGCAATATAGCGCGCCGGAACTCTATCGCGGTATGCCTGCCACTGCGCAAAGCGATCTCTATTCGCTGGGCACCATTGCCTATCAATTGCTGACCGGCGCGCTACCCTATGGGTCAAAATTGCCCTCTATCGTGGCGCAATCCAACGGACGGATGCCGCGTTATATCCCGGCCAGCAGCCTGAACCCCGATGTGCCGGAATGGATGGATGCAGCGATCGCCAAGGCAGTCATCCCGATCCACGCCAGCGTTATGAAGAATTGAGCGAGTTCACATATGACCTTGCCAATCCCAATCCATCACTCGCCGCACCAGAGCCCCTGCCGCTGCTCTATCGCGGCAGTACCAGTTTCTGGCGGATCGTTTCAGGCATTCTGGCGCTGGCGCTGACCATCGCCATCTTCACCCGTCCAGACCTGTAACCTCAAGGAGAAGCACGATGATGACCAAGGCTGATGTCACCGAAATGATCATGGAGAAGAAACGATCTGGCGGCACGAGCTGGGCAGAAATTGCCGCGATGGCCGGATTGAGCGAAGTCTTCGTTACCTCTGCCTGCCTTGGCATGAACTCGCTCCCGCGCGATGCGGCAGACAAGATTACAGCCGGGCTCGGCTTGCCGCAGGAAGCCGCCGTCGTGCTGGCGGAATACCCGAAGAAAATGTTCGAGCAGACCATCCCGACAGATCCCTGCATCTATCGCTTCTATGAAATCATTGGCGTTTATGGCGAAACACTGAAGGAGCTGATCCAGGAAAAGGGCGGCGATGGCATCATGAGCGCGATCGATTTTGACATGCATGTTGAAAAAGTACCCAATCCAAAGGGCGATCGGATCAAGGTGACCATGAGCGGCAAGTTCCTCCCTTACGCCAGTTGGGAATGACGCCACGCAAATCTATGTTGCGTTGCAAAAAATCCTTGCGGTGGCAGGATAGAATCGGTTATTGATCCTGTCACCGCAAGCTGCGCGCCCAATGTTGGGCGGAAACGCGCAGCGGTAATTTATGAACAACGTGGCAATGGTGCCGCCAGTCTCCCTTCGGGCATGACTTGGCGGCTTTTTTGCGTGCGTTTTGGACGAGGGAATTGAGCAATGAACGCACCAGCCAGCTTCGAGGGAGGGGGCACTTCGCGCGAAAAACTGGTCGTGATCGGCAATGGCATGGCCGGCTGCCGCGCGGTGGAAGAAATCCTTGCCCGCGATGGTGATCGTTTTGACATCACCATTTTTGGCGCAGAACCGCGGGTCAATTACAACCGCATCATGCTGTCCCCCGTGCTGGCGGGCGAAAAGACCTTCGATGAAATCGTCATCAATACCGCTGAATGGTATGATGAAAACGGTATCACGCTGGTGTCGGGCGATGCGGTGGCGCAGATTGACCGAGACATGCAGCATGTGGTGACCCAATCGGGCCGCACCGAAAATTATGACAGGCTGTTAATTGCCACTGGCTCCGACCCATTCGTTATCCCTGTGCCGGGGCACAATCTGCCCGGAGTGGTGACTTTCCGCGATCTGGACGATGTCGACAAGATGCTGGCCGCCGCTGAAAAGGGCGGCAATGCGGTAGTGATCGGTGGCGGTCTGCTGGGGCTGGAGGCGGCACATGGCCTCTCGCTGCGTGGCATGCATGTTACCGTGCTGCATCTGATGCCCACGCTGATGGAGCGCCAGCTGGATGAAGCTGCTGGTTATCTGCTCAAGACCGAGCTGGAACGGCGCGGCCAGGTCATTCTGACGAGTGCCGACACTGCCGAAATTCTGGAAAAGCACGGTCATGTCAGCGGTGTAAAGCTGAAGGATGGCACGGAAATCGCCGCCGATATAGTGGTGATGGCCGTGGGTATTCGCCCCAATGCCGCGCTGGGCAAGATGGCCGGACTGGAAGTGGGTCGGGGCATCGTGGTGAATGATGATATGGTCACATCTGACCCGGCGATCATGGCGGTCGGCGAATGTGTGGAACATCGCGGCCAATGCTACGGCCTCGTCGCGCCGTTGTGGGATATGTGCCGTTCGCTGGCCGATGCGCTGGTGGCTGAACCCAGCCCCTATGAAGGCTCTGTCACCTCCACCAAGCTGAAGGTTTCGGGCATCGACCTGTTCTCTGCTGGTGACTTCAGCGGCGGTGATGATTGCGAAGATATCGTGATGCGCGATGCTGCGCGCGGCGTCTACAAACGCGTGATCGTGAAGGACGGAAGGCTGATCGGCGCGGTCCTGTATGGCGATACGGCGGACGGTAACTGGTATTTTGACCTGCTGAAGAAAGGCGAGGATGTTTCCGACATTCGCGAAGCCCTGATTTTTGGCCAGGCCTATGCGTCCGGCGGTGCGCTGGCGGACCCTAATGCGGCCGTTGCGGCGCTTTCCGATGATGCGGAAATCTGCGGCTGCAACGGCGTATCCAAGGGCCAAGTTGTCTCCTGCATCAATAATGGTGCGCACAACCTGGATGCGGTGCGCTCCACCTGCAAGGCGTCGGCCAGCTGCGGCAGTTGCACTGGTTTGGTCGAAAGCCTGCTGGCGATCACGCTGGGGGAAGAAGCGGTGGCATCCGGCCCGCAGACCATGTGCAAATGCACCAGCTTTACGCATGATGATGTGCGCCGCCTGATTTTGGAAAAGGAACTGAAGCTTATTCCAGAAGTGATGCAGGAACTGCATTGGACCACGCCTGAAGGTTGCGCTTCGTGCCGCCCTGCGCTCAATTATTACCTGCTCTGCGCATGGCCAGGCGAATATGAGGATGATGAAAAGAGCCGTTTCGTCAATGAACGGCTGCATGCCAATATTCAGAAGGATGGCACCTACTCCGTGGTGCCGCGCATGTGGGGCGGGTTGACCAGCCCCAAGGAATTGCGCGCGATTGCCGATGTGGTGGAAAAATTCAACGCACCCATGGTCAAGGTCACAGGTGGCCAGCGGCTGGATATTTTCGGGATCAAGAAGGAAGATTTGCCTGCCGTCTGGGCCGATCTCAATACTGCCGGCATGGTGTCAGGCCATGCCTATGGCAAATCGTTGCGCACGGTCAAAACCTGTGTCGGCAGCGAATGGTGCCGCTTTGGTACGCAGGATTCCACCGGGCTGGGCGTGAAGATCGAAAAGATGACCTGGGGCAGCTACATGCCGCATAAATTCAAGATCGCCGTCAGCGGCTGCCCGCGCAATTGCGCAGAAGCGACGATCAAGGATTTTGGCGTGGTCTGTGTCGACAGCGGATATGAACTGCATGTTGGCGGCAATGGCGGCATTCACGTGCGCGCCACGGATCTGCTGTGCAAGGTAGAAACAGAAGAACAGGCGATGGAATATTGCGCCGCTTTCATCCAGCTTTACCGCGAAGATGCACGTTATCTGGAACGCACTGCCCCTTGGGTGGAGCGCAAGGGGCTGGACTGGATCAAATCGCAATTATTCGATGATCCACATGCTATCCTGCAATTGGCCGATCGTTTTCGTCTGTCGCAGAAATACTGGCAGGTTGATCCCTGGGCCAACCGCGTTGCCGGTGCGCATAGCGATCTGCACAGCCATCTGGCCGAAGTACGTCCCCTTTCCCTGGAGAATGCATGATGTCTGACCCTGTCGGAACATGGCTGGATATTGGTGTAACCACGCAAATCGCGCCCGGCACAGCGCGCACATTGCCGGTGCAGGGTGGGGCGGAGATCGCAGTCTTCCACACTATACGGGGTGAGTTCTATGCGCTGGTCAATTCCTGCCCGCACAAACAGGGACCGCTGAGCCAGGGCATAATCCATGGCGACACGGTTACATGCCCGCTGCATAATTGGCGTATTTCGCTCAAGAGAGGCGAGGCGTTGGGCGATGATGAAGGTTGCACACCCACCATTCCGCTAAAAGTGGATGCTGGGCGCATCTATCTGCAGCGTGATGCTGTTCTGAACAGCAGGGCGGCCTGACAGGCGATGAAGGCGATCCGCACCACTTGCGCCTATTGCGGGGTTGGCTGCGGCATCGCGGCCACGCCCGGCAGCGATCGGCAGCTGCGGATCAAGGGTGACATGGCACATGCGGCCAATCGCGGCGCGCTGTGCTCCAAGGGCACGCATCTGGGCGAAACCGTGGGGCTGGGCGAGCGATTGCTCCACCCCATGATTGGCGACAACCAGGTCAGCTGGGATGTGGCGCTGGATGATGTGGCCACGCGGATGCGCAGCTGCATTGACCAGCATGGGCCAGACAGCGTGGCCTTTTATGTCTCGGGTCAATTGCTGACAGAGGATTACTACGTCGCCAACAAGCTGATGAAGGGTTTTGTCGGCTCAGCCAATATCGACACCAATTCGCGCTTGTGCATGGCCAGCGCGGTGGCGGCGCATAATCGCGCCTTTGGTGAAGATGTGGTGCCCTGCACATTTGAAGATCTGGATTGTGCAGACCTGTTCATTCTGGTCGGATCCAACACTGCATGGTGCCACCCCGTTGTGTGGCAGCGGATTGAAAAAACGCGTGAGCGGCGCGGCGCCAAAATTGTGGTGATTGACCCACGCCGCACCGAAACCGCGGAACGCGCCGATTTGCATATTGCGGTGGACCCGGATGGCGATACGCGCCTGTTTAACGCACTGCTGGCAGAACTGTTTGAACGCGGTGAAGTGGATCAGGAATTTCTGGCCCAGAAATGCGCTGTACCCACGGATTTCTGGGGATCGCTGGATGCCGATCCGGGTATTCCGGCCGGTCAGTTCGGCAAGCTGGTGTCGCTGGTGTCGCAGCGCGAACGGATGATCACTTTGTTCAGCCAGGGGGCCAATCAGTCCATTGGCGGCACCGATAAAGGCAATGCGGTGATCAATCTGCATCTGGCCACCGGGCGGATCAACCGGCTGGGGGCGGGGCCGTTCAGCATTACCGGCCAGCCCAACGCGATGGGCGGGCGCGAAGTGGGCGGTCTTGCCAATATGTTGGCCTGCCATCTGGGTTTTTCAGAGGAAGAGCGCGCCGCGGTGGCGGATTTCTGGCAGACGGATCGGCTTTGCACCGGGCCGGGCCTGAAGGCGGTCGATCTGTTTCAGGCGGTGAATGACGGGCGGGTGAAATTCCTGTGGGTGATGGCCACCAACCCTGCTGTATCCATGCCCGATGCAGGCTTTGTACGTGAGGCACTGGCGCGCTGCCCCAATGTGGTGGTGTCGGATGTGATGGCTGACACAGACACAGGCCAGTTTGCCCATATACGTTTACCGGCAGAGGCATGGGCAGAGAAAGACGGCACGGTCACCAATTCGGAACGCCGCATCAGTCGCCAGCGTCGCCTGTTCCCATCCCCCGGTGAAACGCGGGCCGACTGGCGCATTATCTGTGATGTGGCATCTCGGCTGGGGTATGGTGATGCGTTCGATTTTGCCAATGCCGCCGCAATTTTTCGTGAATATGCAGCGATGACGGCGCTGTCGGTGGCTGCGGGCAAGCTGCTGGACCTGACCGTGCACGCCCAATGCAGCGACGCTGAATATGATGCGCTGGAACCCTTCTTGTGGGGCGGGGACAAGCCTCTGAAACAACGGTTTTCCTTCCCAGATGGACGCGCGAGATTGGTTGTGACGAAACCTTTGCCCACTGTCGCGCCGGCGCAGGAATATCCCTTGCGTCTCAACACCGGGCGTTACCGTGACCAATGGCATACGATGACGCGTACGGGGTTAAGCGCCAAATTGTCGATCCATCGGCGTGAACCTCTGCTGGAAATGCACCCTGATGATTGCGTGCTTTATGGCCTGTCGAGTAGCGGGCTGGCGCAGGTGGATACCCCGTATGGCAGCGCGGTCTATCGCGTGCTGGCCAGTGAAGGGCAGAAGCCTGGGCATATCTTTGTGCCCATGCACTGGACCGATCAGATGGGCAGTGCGGGCCGGACAGGGCGATTGCTTGAACCAAAGGTTGATCCCGTCTCGGGTCAGCCAGGGTTCAAGGATAATCTGGCGAAGGTTACGCCGGTTGAACCGGAATGGCGCGCATTCCTGATCAGTGAAGATATCGTGGCGCCAGAGGTGTTGTACTGGGCACGCTCACGCGTGCCACAGGGCTGGCTTACTGAAATGGCCGGCAAGGGCGCTGAGGATCTGGATGCCCTTTTGCCTGTCGGCCAACGCAGCGAAGTTGCCGATCTGGCGCGCGGGATGCGGCGTGTGACCGTTACTGATGATGCGGGCCATTTACTGGCTGCGCTGTTCCTGACGCGTAGGGGCAAATTGCCGCAGCGTGACTGGATCATGGCGCAACTGGGCAGCGATCAGGCCACCCCTGCTGAATGGCTGGCAGGTCGTCCATCGACGCGGCTGCCTGACAAAGGTCCCATAGTCTGTGTTTGCCATGATGTGGGCGAACAACAGGTGTTGGCCGCTGTGGCGGAAGGTGCAGCAGATGTCGCTGCCGTTGGGGCCTGCACCGCTGCAGGCACAAATTGTGGATCATGCCGTCCCATTATCGCGCGGCTGATTGAAGATTATCGCAGCCATTTGCAGGAGGCAGCTGAATGAGCATGATCGCACCGGGCGAAGTGTGGCTGGTGGGTGCCGGGCCGGGTGACCCCGACCTGCTGACGCGCAAGGCCGAACGGCTGATCTGCGCCGCCAGCGTGGTGTTTCACGATGCACTGGTGGGGCAGGGCGTGCTGGACCTGGTGCCACCGCATGTGCGACTGGTTTCGGTCGGCAAGCGTTCTGGCCGCCATTCGAAAGATCAGACAACCATTGACCAGATGATTGTGGATGCGGCGCAATCGGGGGAGCGGGTAGTGCGGTTGAAAGGAGGCGACCCATCAATTTTCGGGCGCGCGGAGGAAGAACTTTCTGCCTGCCGCACTGTGGGCATTCCCGTGCATATCTGCCCAGGCGTGACCGCCGCCAGTGCGGCTTCTGCGCAGATTGGTCAATCGCTGACCTTACGCGGTTTGGCTCGTCGCCTCACTTTTGTCACGGCCCATACCAAGGCAGGGCAAGTGCCCGATCTAGATTGGAGCGCGCTGGCCGATCCACAGGCTACTCTTGCCGTGTATATGGGCAAGGCAGCAGCAAAACATGTCTCTGCCGGTTTGATTGCGGCTGGCCTGCCTGGCGATACGCCGGTGGTGCTGGTGGAAAGTGCCAGCCTACCGGAAAGCACGCAATTTCGGTCTCGCCTGGATCTTCTGCCTATCGCTGCACAAACTGCATTGGGGGATGGCCCTGCCATCATCCTGATCGGTGCGGCCATGGGTGTATCTGAAAATGCAGTTCATGCGCGTAAAACTGATCTGTTGGCATTGGGCTGATACCGCCTCGACGCAATCGATCAGCTACGCTCTTGGAGCCTCTGAAGCGGCTTCCATGATGGTTTCCATCACAACGTAGCTGGATGTGCTGGCGACATGCGGCAGGCTGGAGATTTTCTCGCCCAATACTTCGCGATAGGCCGTAATGTCAGATGTGCGGACCTTCAGCAGATAATCGAAACTGCCTGCAATCATGTGGCATTCTTCCACCTCGCGTATCCGGCTGACAGCCTTGCGAAAATCATCCAACGCCTTTTCACGCGTATCGCTGAGCTTGACTTCGGCAAAGGCGATATGCGCTTCGCCCAGTTTCCTGAAGTCGATGATCGCGCGAAAACCACGGATGATCCCTGAATCCATCAGTTTTCGGAAACGCAGCTGGCATGGTGTCTTGGATAGGCCAACGCGCTTGGCAAGTTCGGCGATCGTGATCCTGCCGTCCACGCGCAACTGATCCAGTATCCTGCGATCAACCCGGTCCAATGAGGTTATTTTCTCTAAATTTGTGGTCATTATGACCTAATATATAGGAAAAATAAGTCGATCAAGTGCACTATTATCTCACCATTGGTCCAAATGCCTTTTAAGGATCGGCTATATTCTCACTTAATTGAGAGCAGAGACCAGCCATGATACCAGTCCACCACAGCGCCCCATTCACGCATTTCACGCCAAGTCCCGCCAATCCTTCAGAATTACGGCGTGCCATTACCGCCGTATATCGTGTGGCTGAGCCTGTTGCCCTGCGATCGCTGATAGAAGGTGCGCGCTTGCCTGGCACGCTGCAAGAAGAGGTCATCCACACTGCGGCAAAGCTCGTTACCCGCCTGCGCCAAAAGGGGCAGCGCGGTGGGGTTGAGGGTCTGGTCAAGGAATACTCCCTCTCCAGCCAGGAAGGTGTCGCCTTGATGTGCCTTGCAGAAGCATTGCTGCGCATTCCTGATAGCGCGACGCGCGACGCATTGATCCGTGACAAGATAGCGCGTGGCGACTGGAATGCGCATTTGGGTGATGGGAAATCCATTTTCGTCAATGCCGCGACATGGGGCCTCGTCATATCGGGCAAATTGGTAACACCTGTGCGTGCGGACAGCCTTGGTGCTTCGCTTTCCGGCCTGATCAGGCGTGCAGGTGAACCCGTGATCCGCAGTGGTGTAAATCTGGCGATGGAGATGATGGGCGAACAATTCGTGACAGGCGAGACGATTGCAGAGGCTCTGAAACGATCCCGCGAACAGGAAAAGCGCGGTTTTACCTACAGCTACGATATGTTGGGTGAAGCGGCGATGACAATGGCCGATGCCAAGCGTTATTACACTGATTACGAGCAGGCCATCCACGCCATTGGTAAGGCGGCTGGTGGGCGCGGTGTTTATGCCGGGCCCGGCATTTCGATCAAACTATCGGCGCTCCATCCCCGGTATCAGCGGGCGCAAATTGAGCGCGTAATGCAGGAATTGCTGCCGCGCGTGCGCGCATTGGCATTACTGGCAAAGCAATACGATATTGGCCTGAATATTGATGCGGAGGAGGCTGACCGGCTGGAAATCTCGCTCGATATTCTAGAGGCTCTTGCGCTCGATCCGCAACTGGCGGGGTGGCATGGGCTGGGCTTTGTAATCCAGGCTTATGGCAAGCGTTGCCCCTTTGTGATCGACTGGATTGTCAATCTTGCGCAGCGGGCGGGCCGCCGGATCATGGTACGGTTGGTCAAGGGTGCTTATTGGGATAGCGAGATCAAGCGCGCGCAGGTCGAAGGGCTGGAGGATTTTCCCGTCTTCACGCGCAAGGTGCATACCGATGTCAGCTATATCGCTTGTGCGCGGAAATTGCTGGCCGCGCGTGCGCATGTCTTCCCGCAATTTGCCACGCATAACGCGCAGACTCTGGCGACGATTTATCACCTTGCGGGCGAGAATTTCACGCTGGGAGATTATGAGTTCCAATGCCTGCATGGCATGGGTGAGGGCCTGTATGAAGAGGTGGTTGGTGCAGGCAAGCTGGATCGGCCCTGCCGCATTTATGCGCCCGTGGGCACACATGAAACGCTGCTGGCCTATCTGGTCCGCAGACTGCTGGAAAATGGCGCCAACTCTTCTTTCGTGAACCGTATCTGGGACGAGGTGTTCTCAATCGCTGATCTGGTCCGTGATCCTGTGGCAGAGGCTGACGAAATCGATCCAACAGGCTCCACCCATCCCCTGATCAACTTGCCGCGCAATATGTATCCTGATCGCGCCAATTCGCGTGGGATCGATCTGAGCAATGAGGCCGCGCTGGCAATTCTTTCTGCAAAATTGCTGGAAAGCGCCCAATGCAATTGGGTGGCAGAACCCATGATATCTGGATTGCAGATTGCCCGTTCGGGCCATCCTGTCCACAATCCGGCCAATCATGCAGATGTGGTGGGCACGGCATCTTTTTCCCTGCCGCGTGACGCCGATTTTGCCTGTCGCAATGCACAGATAGCACTCCCATCATGGGCATCCACCTCAGTCGACCAGCGGGCACAATGTCTGGAGCGTGCCGCTGATTTGCTCGAAGCTCAGATGGAAGAATTGCTGGGCCTGATAATGCGTGAGGCAGGTAAATCGGCCGCCAATGCCATCGCCGAAGTCAGGGAGGCGGTGGATTTCCTGCGCTATTATGCTGTGCAGGCGCGTGAGACATTGGGTAAGGCAAAGCCGCTCGGCCCGATAATTTGTATCAGCCCGTGGAACTTCCCACTGGCGATCTTTACAGGACAAATTGCTGCGGCATTGGTTGCAGGCAATACGGTGATTGCCAAACCGGCAGAGGAAACCCCGCTTATCGCAGCGCAAGCAGTCGCGATCCTGCATGAGGGAGGAATACCGCCAGAAGTGCTGCAATTGGTGCCGGGGGCAGGTGATATTGGCGCTGCACTGGTGGCATCGCCTGCGACTTGCGGTGTGGTTTTCACCGGATCGACCGAAGTTGCCAAATTGATCCAGCGCCAATTGGCTGAGCGAACTTTGCCTGATGGACGCCCTATCCCGCTGATTGCAGAAACAGGTGGGCAAAACGCCATGGTGGTCGATTCCTCTGCACTACCCGAACAAGTGGTGCGTGATGTCATTGCATCGGCTTTTGACAGTGCTGGACAACGCTGTTCTGCACTGCGTGTTTTGTGCGTGCAGGAAGATATTGCCGATGCGGTGCTGGAAATGCTGCGTGGTGCGATGGCCGAATTACGAGTGGGTAATACCGAGTGCCTCAGCAACGATGTAGGCCCGGTGATTAGCGCAGAGGCCAAGGCCGGGATTGAAGCGCATATTGAACGGATGCGTGGGCAAGGGCACCATGTAGAGCAATTGATACTGTCTGCGGAGACAGGGCAGGGGACCTTTGTGGCCCCAACGATCATCGAAATAGACGATATCGCTCAGCTGGGCCGCGAAGTGTTTGGCCCAGTGCTGCATGTACTGCGCTATGCACGACGTGACTTGGGCAAGGTCATGCAGCAGATCCGCGATACTGGTTATGGGCTGACTTTTGGGCTGCATAGCCGGATTGACGAGACCATTGCTGCAGTGACGGCACAGGCGCCTGTGGGCAATATCTATGTCAATCGCAATGTCATTGGGGCGATTGTAGGTGTGCAGCCATTTGGCGGACGCGGTTTTTCAGGCACTGGTCCCAAGGCAGGCGGGCCGCTCTATCTGGGGCGGCTGGTGGCTGATGGGCGCGATATCCATCCGCAAATTGCTGAAATGGAAGAGCTGCCTGGTCCAGTGGGAGAGCGTAACCTTTATGGTGTGCACCCGCGCGGTCGCGTGCTGTTGTTCCCATCTGGCGTTGCAGATCTGCAGGATCAGCTGGATGCTGTTTTCGCAACCGGCAATACGCCAGTACTTCCTGACAAGCTGGATATGCGCCAGTTTGCGGAAGCTGCAGTTGTCACAGATTCAATCGAATGGACTGTTGATTGGGAGGAGGATGAAGGCATCGCGCATGTGCTGATCGATGCGAAATGTCAGTGCATCGATGAATTACTGTCCATGATTGCTGCCAGGTCAGGCGCTATCCAAATCGTCCAGATTGGCAGCACCAATCATCATTACCGGACAGATTGGATGGTTGAGGAAGTTGCGATTTCAATCGATACAACTGCAGCAGGCGGAAATGCCAGTCTGATGGCGGTTGCTTAGGGTGTCAGCCCTGCAAAGACGGTAGCCCCCCTTTGATCGGGGGGCGGCCTTCAGGTTAAAGCACGATTGCGAAGCGCGAACGGTCAGTCATCACCTGCTGATTGCGGATGGCGCGCAGGGCCTGGCGGATGCTGCGGCGGCTACGAAGAAAATGGATCGGATGCATGATTTGAAATGCCATCTGTCGAACTCCTCTAATTCCCTGTCTGGGCGTGGAGGAAATTTCGCTGATTATGGTTAACAAAACCCTAAACGTGGCAGAAAATATCTCAACGCCTAGCCATCTACTGTAACCTGTGTTTCACGGGCGATTGCACGCTGCATGCTTGGCACCTGTCGTGCCCTGTCGGCAAGGGACTGCATCACAGGAAATTTTTCGATCGGGAACCCGCCATTGGTGGCTGTATCCAGCCCCCAGCATAGATAGCCATCAATTATTGACCATTGCTCGCCATACCACCAGCCATCACCGATACGGGGAGACAGTCGCTCGCAAACTTCAGTCAGCTTGGCGACTCCATCCTCACGTACGCCAGCCTCGTCGCCCGTGGTAAAGCGTGCAGGTGCCCTGTTCTGGCGTACCATTGGGTGAAAGGTATCTGCACACCAGCACAAATCCTGCAGGAATTCATGCTGTTCAATTGGTGATCCATTGTTTTCTGGTAACAGGCGCGATCCGCCAAACATCCTGTGCAAGGTCCAGATGATCATCGCGTTCTGGCACAGCACCTGGCCATCGATCATTAATGCAGGCACTTTCCCATTCGGATTGATCGCCAGATATTCAGGTTGTTTGTGGTGCGCGGCCTGCAAGCTGATCAGGACAGTTTGATAATCAAGTTCAAGTGCTTCAAGTGCATTCAGTGTGACGCGTGAACAGGCACCGGGTGAATAATAAAGTGTCAGTTGCACGATCTTCTCCTACCAAACTATCGGCGGGGCTATACCGCTCGTAGGTGCATTGGTTGCGCTGGCTAACATGCCATGATGAAAATGCGAAGCTGCAGCTCGTGAGCAACGTTATCCCTTGATGGGGTAATCAACTCATGCGTGCAAAATTGGCTGCGCCAGGTACGGCTGGGCGCCGTGCAGGTGAAGATTGTCGAGTTCTGTTCGCCAGGTCATCGATTACATCGGCAATTGTATTCAACTGATTTTCCGACAAGCGATAGTAAACCAGCTTGGCATCCTTGCGCGTTTCAACCAGATCCGCCTTACGCAGCACGGCCAGTTGTTGTGACAGGGCGGGTTGGCCGATTTCTGTCACTTCCTCGATTTCACCAACATTGCGTTCCGCACCACGCAGGGCATTCAGTATTTTGAGTCGCAACGGGTGGCCAATCGCCTTCAAGGCCTCAATCAGGTCACTATCACTCACTTGCCGGTTCCTTTCCCTTTGTGGCGCAGGAACCAGGTGGTGGCATCGGGCGCATTGTAGACACTGTCCAGGTCAGGCAGTGGTTGGTCCAGCAGTGGCTCACCCACCTGCCAATTCGCAGGTGCCAGTGCATGCTGGTGGTCAACTGCCTGCAGTGCATCCAGCATACGCAGCAATTCGGGGATCGAACGGCCTATGCTGGCGGGATAACAGGTCATCGCCCTGATATCGCCCTGGGGATCAATGAAGAAGGTAGTGCGAACGGTCGCGCTGTCACTGTCATTCGGGGCCACCATGCCATAGGCGCGGCCAATCACCAGTGTGGGGTCTTCCACAATAGGAAACCGTATTTCGGCACCGAACTGGTCACGGATCATGCGCAACCAGGCGAAGTGTGAAAACAGGCTGTCGACTGACAGTGCCATCAATGTGCAGTCACGTTGCTCAAACTGATCGGCAACCTTGGCCAATTCCACAAATTCGGTTGTGCAAACGGGAGTGAAGTCAGCCGGGTGAGAGAACAGGATCAGCCATCGTCCACGATAGTCATTCAGGCGCACTTCCCCCAGCGTGCTGCGGGCCGTGAAATCTGGCGCTTTGTCGCCAATTCTCAGGCCCGCACAGGGCCGAATATCAGTGCTTGTCTGGTCCATTGATCCTCTGGCGGTCTTGACTTTTTCGAATCCATACATATACATACTTTATGTAAATTGCAATCGGAGAGTTGACGTGAGTGATTCGGACAATGCCCTGCAGTCCGCCGCCGACCAGATTGAGCGGGCACTGGCTGATGTTGCCAGCAGGCCTGAGGTTAAGGGCTTTTTTGACCCGGCTACCTACACTGTTACCTATGTCGTGAGTGATCCGGTTGCAAAAGAGGCTGCCATAGTCGACTCGGTGCTGGATTATGATCCGGCTTCTGGTCGCACGAGTTATGCCTCTGCAGATCGTGTAATCGATTATGTAATTTCACAAAATATGAAAGTGAAATGGCTGCTGGAAACGCACGCTCATGCAGACCATCTTTCTGCTGCGCCCTATATTCAGGAAAAACTGGGCGGGAAAATTGCCATTGGTGAGCATATCGTCACCGTACAGAACGTGTTTGGTAAATTGTTCAATGCGGGGACCGAATTCCAGCGCGATGGGTCTGACTTCGATGCGCTTTTTTCTGATGGAGACCAGTTCAGCATCGGCAACCTGCCGGTGACTGTGCTGCATGTGCCCGGCCATACGCCAGCCTGCATTGCTTATGTAATCGGTGATGCCGTCTTTGTGGGTGATACCATGTTCATGCCGGATTACGGCACTGCCCGGGCTGACTTCCCTGGTGGTGACGCGCGTCAACTGTTTCAGTCATTGCGCCGCATCTTGAAATTGCCCGCCGAAACGCGGCTGTTCATGTGCCATGACTATTTGCCTGAAGGCCGTGACGAATATGTTTGGGAAACGACTGTTGCGGCAGAACGAGAAGGCAATATCCATGCGCATGATGGCATTGGCGAAGATGAATTCGTGCAAATGCGCGAAGCGCGTGACGCCACACTGGATATGCCGCGGCTGATTCTGCCTTCGGTCCAGGTCAATATGCGTGCAGGCCATATGCCGCCAGCAGAAGATAATGGCGTGGTCTACCTCAAAATGCCGGTGAATGCCGTATGATGCTGCCTGGATTTCCCGATGCTGCACCTTTGGAAGGGCTGGGTGGCGGCATATTGATCGGTCTTGCTGCAGCATTGATGTTGCTGGGTGCCGGGCGAATAGCCGGTGTTTCCGGAATTACCGCACGCGCAGTGGGTATCAGCGATGGCGGTATCTCACGCGATGGTGCCTGGGCTTTTCTGATCGGCTTGCCACTGGGCGCGCTGATCACCGCGGCATTGTCTGGCGGGTTGGAGGCGCAATTTGCCTCCCCACCATTCCTGATCATTGCAGGGCTTATCGTTGGCATCGGCACGCGCATGGGCAGTGGCTGCACCAGTGGGCATGGTGTCTGCGGTGTCAGCCGTCTTTCGCAGCGTTCGCTGGTGGCAACGGTGACCTTTATGGTCACCGGCATCGCTACTGTCGCGATAATGAATGTTTTGGGACTGGAGGTATTGTGATGGGTAAGAATATGGGCGGTTTTGACCGCATTGCACGGATTGTCGTGGCCATTGTCCTGGCGGTGTTGGCCTATAACGGCACGCTCAAGGGTGGGCTTGCCACCGGTGGCTACATTGTGGCTGCCGTTTTCCTGATCACCAGCGTGATCGGTTATTGCCCGGCTTATCGCCTGATGGGCATGAACACATGCGGCAAGTCATGATAGGTCGCATTCTTCCCCCTCTTTTTTCAGGTACTTTGTTCGGGGCCGGACTGGCGCTGGGCGGGATGACCAATCCGGCCCGTGTCCGCGGTTTTCTGGACCTGTTCGGGGATTGGGATCCGACGTTGGCCTTTGTCATGGGCGGTGCGGTGATCGTCATGGCCATTGCCTGGCGTTTTGTCCCGCGCATGGCTCATCCCCTATTCGCAGAAAAGTTTGCGCTGCCTACGCGTACTGACCTGACCCCGAAACTGATCGGCGGTTCGGCCCTGTTCGGTATGGGTTGGGGTATCGCCGGATTGTGCCCCGGCCCAGGCATTGCTGCGCTTGTGATCCAGCCATCGTCAGCTGCGATCTTTGTTATATCCATGCTGGCAGGCATGGGAATTATCAGGCTGGTAGAAGGAAACAGCTGATGGATATTCGCCCGGTTGATGACAGTATTGCCGTAGCTCCGCAGTTGCAGCCTGAAGATATGGTGGCACTGGCGGCTCAGGGCTATACAGCTGTGATCTGCAACCGCCCTGATGGAGAGGATCCGGGCCAGCCGGGCGTGGCAGAAATGCGCGCCGCGGCAGAGGCGGTGGGCCTTGCTTTTCATCATATCCCGGTATCGGGCGGGCAATTTCCAGAAGCAGCCGTGGCGGCATTTCGTGCTGTGCGCAAAGGCACACCGGGCAAAGTGCTGGCCTATTGCCGTACAGGCACGCGTTGCATGACGCTCGACACATTGGCGAAGGCAGATGAAACCACAGCTGACGTACTCATCGATCGCGCAGCAAAAGCAGGATATGATTTGTCAGCAATGCGTGATCGCCTGATTGGCCAAGACTAGATTTCCGGGAGAACACCAATGGCACATGCACTCAACCACGAAGTGGTGATCATTGGCGGTGGTTCAGCCGGTATCGCCACCGCCTCATCCATGCTCAAGCGCAGACCGTCGCTGGATCTGGCGATTGTGGAGCCGAGCGAGGATCATTTTTACCAGCCCGGTTGGACGATGGTGGGCGGCGGTGTGTTCAAAGCGCCTGTAACCCGGCGCGACATGAAAAGCGTGATGCCGTCACGGGCCACCTGGATCAAGCAGGCTGCGGCAACATTCCAACCGGAAAGCAACCAGGTGACTTTGGTTGATGGCAGCACAATCACATATAAACTGCTGATTGTTGCGCCCGGCATCCGTCTGGCTTGGGAAAAAATTGCCGGGCTGGAAGAAACGCTGGGGAAGAATGGCGTCACCTCCAATTATCGTTATGACCTTGCTCCCTATACCTGGGAACTGGTCAATGGGCTCAAATGTGGCCGTGCCATTTTCAGCCAGCCACCCATGCCCATCAAATGCGCCGGTGCCCCGCAAAAGGCGATGTATCTGTCCTGCGATGCATGGCGGGAAGCTGGTCGCCTGGGCGATATAGAAGTCGAATTCCGCAATGCAGGCGGCGTTCTGTTTGGTGTCGATGCCTATGTCCCGGCTCTGATGGAATATGTCGACAAATATGGCATCAATCTGAAATTCAATTCCAACCTTATCGCGGTGGATGGCGGGGCCAAGCAGGCCGTGTTCAAGACCGAGGATGGTGAGGTCACGCGCGACTTTGACATGATCCATGTCGTACCACCACAAGAAGCACCTAAATTCATTCTCGATAGCCCACTGGCCGGTGAAAGCGGCTTTGTAGATGTCGATCAGTTCACCATGCGCCACACCAAATATCCCAACATATTTGGGCTGGGTGATGGCGGTTCCATGCCCAATGCCAAGACAGCGGCAGCTGCGCGCAAGCAGGCACCGATTGTTGCTGTGAATGGGCTTGCGGTGCTGGACGGGAAAGATCCCGCCTGCATGTATGATGGTTATGGCTCTTGCCCGCTGACGGTTGAACGTGGGCGGATCGTGCTGGCCGAATTTGGCTATGGCGGCAAATTGCTGCCCACTTTCCCGACCTGGGTTATAGAGGGCACGCGTCCGCGCAAATTCTCATGGATATTGAAATCGGAAATCCTGCCCTGGGTATATTGGAATGGCATGCTCAAAGGCCATGAATGGATGGTCAAACCCCAGGAAGAACGCACCGTCTGATGGACGACAACCCGCCAGTAGTTGCGGATGAGAGCGGCGTTCCGGCAGAGGCTGGGGGCGGGGGTGTGCTGGTGCGCTATCTCCCCATTCTGGAATGGGGCCGAAGCTATAACAGTTCTGTCCTGACCAATGATATGATCGCGGCGGTAATCGTCACGATTATGCTGATCCCGCAAAGTCTGGCCTATGCGCTGCTGGCGGGACTACCGCCAGTGGTTGGCCTTTATGCCTCTATCCTGCCGCTGGTCGCCTATGCCATTTTCGGTACCAGCCGTACGTTGGCGGTTGGACCAGTGGCTGTTGTATCGCTGATGACGGCGAGTGCTGCAGGCGCTGTGGCAGCGCAGGGCAGCGCGGAATATCTTGAGGCCGCGATTACGCTGGCGGCCTTATCCGGCGTGATGCTGGCTATCCTTGGTTTTTTGCGACTGGGTTTTCTTGCCAATCTGCTGTCCCACCCGGTTATCAGCGGTTTCATCACGGCGTCCGGCATGCTGATCGCGACCAGCCAGGTAAAACATGTTTTGGGCGTTAAGGGCGGGGGTGACAATTGGCCTGACATGTTGGGTGCACTCGCCAGTTCCATTGGCGATACCAATATTTGGACGCTGGCAATCGGTGTTCCGGTGACTGTGTTTCTGTTCTGGGTGCGCAAAGGTGCCAAACCAGCCTTGATCGGCATGGGTATTAAACCACGCCTTGCTGATATCATTGCCAAGGCGGGGCCTGTGGTGGCGGTGGCGATTACCATTATTGCAGTGATTACACTGGGCCTGGCAGACAAGGGCGTGAAGCTGGTGGGTGCTGTGCCGCAGGGTCTGCCGCCCTTTGCCATGCCATCGACCGATATCGGGCTGATCCAGCAATTATGGGTGCCTGCGCTGCTCATCTCCATCATCGGCTTTGTAGAAAGCGTATCTGTGGCACAGACGCTGGCCGCAAAACGTCGCCAGCGTATAACCCCCAATCAGGAATTGATCGGGCTGGGCGCGGCCAATATCGCCAGTGCTGTTTCAGGCGGTTACCCGGTGACGGGCGGCTTCGCCCGCAGTGTCGTGAATTTCGATGCAGGGGCAGAGACACCGGCAGCGGGTGCCTATACCGCCGTGGGCATTGCGCTTGCCTCGCTGTTCCTCACACCATTGCTGTTCAACCTGCCAATTGCGACGCTGGCCGCAACAATCATTGTAGCGGTTCTGAGCCTGGTCGACCTCAAGACCCCAGGGCAGTTGTGGCGTTATTCCAAGGCGGATTTTGCCGCACATATGGCGACCATTGGCATCACTCTGATTGCCGGGGTTGAACTGGGTGTAATCGCTGGTGTGCTGGTGGGACTGATGTTGTATCTGTGGCGCGCCAGTCGCCCGCATGCCGCGATTGTGGGGCGTGTTCCTGAAACCGAACATTTCCGTAATGTGGAGCGGCACAAGGTCTTCACCGTGCCGCATGTCCTGTCCGTCAGGATTGATGAAAGCCTGACCTATCTCAATGCCCGCTGGCTGGAGGAATATGTGCTTGAGCGCGTATCCGAACGGCCTGCGCTGCGCCATGTGATCCTGATGTTCAGTGCTGTGAATGAAGTGGATGCATCGGGGCTGGAAAGTCTGGAAGCGATCAATCACCGGCTGGGCGATGGTGGGATTGGGCTGCACCTATCCGAAGTCAAAGGCCCGGTTATGGACCGTTTGAAGCGGACCCATTTTGTTGAAGAATTGAACGGCAAGGTGTTTTTGTCACAAAACCGCGCCTTTGCAGAACTTATGCAGGATACAGGCGAGCTGCCACCGCCGGTGGATCAATATATGGCCCGCGGTATGATTTGATCGCAGGCTGGCCTAAAGGGCAAAAAATCAGTTTCTGATCGAACGTGCCAATTGGGAAGGGCGGTCGATCACTTCCAGGGGGAGGTAAAGGAGACAGGACGGATCCATGTTTGACCAAGCCGATGCCTTGTTGCTCGCCCGTATCCAATTTGCATTTACGGTAAGCTTTCACTTTATTTTCCCGGCCTTTTCAATCGGGTTGGCAAGCTATCTTGCCGTGCTTGAGGGCCTGTGGCTCAAGACGGGTAAGGGTGTTTATCTCGACCTGTTCAAATACTGGCTGAAAATCTTTGCCGTGGCATTTGCCATGGGTGTCGTATCAGGGATCGTCATGTCCTATCAATTCGGCACCAATTGGGCCGAGTTCTCGGACAAGGCGGGCCCTGTGGTCGGTCCGCTGTTGGCCTATGAAGTGCTGACAGCATTCTTCCTTGAGGCTGGTTTTCTGGGCGTCATGCTGTTCGGCCTGGAAAAGGTCGGCAAGAAATTGCATTTTCTTGCCACGTTGATGGTCGCAGCCGGCACATTCGTTTCGGCCTTCTGGATCCTCAGCGTGAATAGCTGGATGCAGACCCCGGTGGGGCACATCATTGGTGAAAACGGGCAATTTCTGCCGGGCGAAAGCTGGTGGGAAATTGTCTTCAATCCCAGCTTTCCCTATCGCCTGGTTCACACGGTAATTGCCGCCTATCTGACCACTGCCTTTGTAGTGGGCGCTGTGGGTGCATGGCATTTGCTGAAGGCCAGAAAGACCGGCACCGCCAACCTGCACGCGCGCAAGATGTTTTCCATGGCCATGTGGATGGCGGCCATTGTTGCCCCGATCCAGATTTTTGCCGGCGACATGCACGGGCTCAACACGCTGGAACATCAACCGGCCAAGGTAATGGCGATGGAAGGACATTTTGAAAGTCACCCCAATGGTGCGCCTTTCATCCTGTTCGGCATACCCAATAGTGCGGAACAGCGGATGGATTATGCGGTGGAGATTCCCCATGCATCATCTCTGATCCTGAAACATGAATGGGATGCCCCACTGGATGGGCTGGATACGGTCCCGATTGAAGATCAGCCGCCGGTCGGGCCGGTGTTCTGGGCATTTCGCGTTATGCTGGCGATCGGCTTTTCGATGATGGGCCTTGGAATGTGGAGCTTGCTCGCACGCATGCGGGGCAAGCTTTATGACTGGCCATTGATGCATCGTGCGGCGATCCTGATGGGGCCGACCGGTTTCATCGCTGTGATCGCAGGTTGGATGGTCACTGAAATCGGTCGCCAGCCGTTTACAGTCTACGGCCTGTTGCGCACGGCAGCCTCTGTCTCCCCACTCGATGCCCCAGCGGTCGGCGCTTCGTTGTTGGCTTTCATCGTGGTCTATTTTGCAGTCTTTGGTGCTGGCACATGGTATATTCTGCGATTGATGAAGGGTGCACCCAAGGTGCAGGAGGCGGGTGTGCGCCGGACTGAAAAAGGCCCAATCCGCACCGCCGGTATTACTCCTGGGCCAGCTCGCCTAGCAGGTGAACCGATCACCGAAATTGCAAGCGATGCGGAAGGGAAGGAGTAAGCGCCATGGCAATCGATCTGACAGTTATCTGGGCCTTTATCATCGCTTTCGGTATCTTTGGTTATGTTGTGATGGATGGGTTTGACCTGGGCATTGGTATTCTCTTCCCTGGGTTTGCCGTTGGGGAAGAACGTGATCAGGCGATGAATTCTATCGCCCCTGTGTGGGATGGAAATGAAACATGGCTGGTACTGGGCGGTGGCGGTTTGCTTGCTGCATTTCCGCTGGCCTATGCCATTATCCTGCCTGCAACCTATCCGCTGGTCATTGCCATGCTGCTGGGCCTGGTGTTCCGCGGCGTGGCCTTTGAATTCCGCTGGCGCGATCCTGGCCATCGGGCATTCTGGGATCTTGCATTCAGCGGGGGTTCGCTGGTTGCGGCATTATCGCAAGGGATGATCCTGGGCGCGATCCTGCAAGGGATAGAGGTTGATGGCCGCGCCTATGCTGGTAGCTGGTGGGATTGGTTGACGCCATATACCCTGTTGACCGGCCTTGGCGTGGTGGCAGGTTATGCCTTGCTGGGCGCGACATGGCTGGTGTGGAAGACGGAAGGCAGCGCGCAGAATCACGCCTATCGTCTCTCGATCCGGGCGGGCATTGCCACGCTGGTGCTAATGGCAGCGGTCAGCCTCTATACCCCCTTGCTGGAAGGGCAATATTGGGAACGCTGGTTCACCATGCCCAATGTGCTGTTTGCCGCGCAGGTGCCATTGCTGACCGCTATCGTTGCTTTTCTGTTGTTCCGCAGCCTTGTGAAGCGGCATGAAGTGGTTCCCTTTTTCTTGGCGCTTGCGCTGTTTTTACTCGGAACCGCAGGGCTGGGCATCAGCATCTGGCCCTATGTAGTGCCTGGTGCAGTGACCATATGGGAAGCAGCAGCACCGGAAAGAAGCCAGGTCTTCATGTTGATTGGCGTATTGATCACCATGCCGCTAATCATCGGTTATACCGGTTGGGCCTATTGGGTCTTTCGTGGCAAAGTCGGGTCAGAAGGGTATCATTGATTATGCCCGATACAGAACCATCCGATCCGTTATGGAAGCGGTTGGCCTGGATGGCGGGTCTCTGGGTTGCCAGTGTCGCCGTGTTTGGCTTACTGGCCCAGATATTACGGTTCTGGATTGCACCCTGAACGCAGAAAAAGATGATTTTTCTATGTCATTAAGCACAGATTGTCGCCTCTGTACTTGGCAATTGATGGGCGGCATACTAGGCGGTGAAACATGAATTCTTCCCACGCCCCGCTTTATTGTCAGACGTGCTCGATCCGCAATCGGGCGATCTGTGCTGATCTGGAAGATAGCGAGATTGCAGAACTGAATGGCATCGGCCGTCGGCGTAATCTGGAAGCTGGTGAACAGCTGTTATGGGAAGGCGATGAGGCTGTTCTGGTCGCTAACGTCATCGAAGGCGTATTGAAGCTTTCCACCCAGACGGAAGAGGGCAAGGAACAGATTTTGGGCCTGGCCTATCCTTCGGACTTCCTCGGGCGGCCTTTTGGTGAAACGACGCCTTTCGGGGTTGAGGCATTGACGGATGCGAATGTCTGTGTGTTCCAGCGGGCTGATTTTGACCGCTTTGCGCGTGAACACCCGCGACTGGAGCACAAGCTGCTGGAACGCACGCTGAGCGAGCTTGACCGGACAAGGCGCTGGATGCTGCTGCTGGGGCGTATGAATGCCGAACAGAAACTGGCCAGCTTTCTGGTCGAAACAGTGGATCGCATGGCACCTGCCACTTGCGCTGCCAGCCTGAATGGCAAACCGACGCAGGCTGCGCTTCCCCTGTCACGGCAACAAGTGGCCGATGTACTGGGTCTGACCATTGAAACCGTCAGCCGACAATTGACCAAGATGAAGAATGACGGGCTGATTGATCTGCCCTCACGACGAGAGGTCGTCTTGCTCGACCGTGAAGCTTTAGAAGCTTTGGCACGTTGAATTTGCCCTGCAGGCAGCCATATGCCTGTGATAAGAGAGGACAATCATGAGCGACTATCCCGAACTGCGCCTGCTTGTTGGCGGCGAAGTGATTAGCGCGTCTGCGCGCGAAACCATTGATGTCTTGAACCCTGCAACGGGCGAGGCGATTGCAGCCCTGCCTCTGGCCACTGCGGCTGATCTGGACGCTGCACTTGAGGCGGCCAAAACAGGCTTTGCCAAGTGGCGCAAAACCTCTGCTGATGAACGTGAAGGGGTACTGCGCCGAGGTGCGGCACTGATCCGTGAACGGTCAAAGGAAATCGGGGCCGCGATTACACGCGAACAGGGCAAGCCGTTGAAGGAAGCAATTGGCGAGGTGATTTATTGCGCCATGTTGCTGGAATTTTATGCCGGGGAGTGCAAACGGCAATATGGCCGCACACTGGTGCGCCCCGATGGGCAGCGGGTCGAAGTACGGCATGAACCAGTGGGGCCCGTCGCGGGTTTTTCGGCGTGGAATTTCCCCGCTCTCAATGTGATGCGCAAGATTGGCGGCCCACTGGCCGCGGGCTGTTCGGTTGTCGTTAAACCCAGCGAAGAAACACCCGCTGGTGGCTTGGGCATTGTGCAGGCCCTGATCGATGGTGGCGTGCCGGCCGAAGTATGCCAGGTGGTCTTTGGCGTGCCTGACGAGGTGAGCCGTCATTTGCTTGCCAGTCCGATCATTCGCAAGGTCACTTTCACAGGATCAACTGCCGTCGGCAAGCATCTCGCCAAGCTGGCAGCAGAGGATATGAAGCGCACGACGATGGAATTGGGCGGGCATGGCCCCGTTTTGGTGTTCAAGGATGCCGATATCGACAAGGCGCTGGATATCATGGCGGGGGCCAAGTTTCGCAATGCGGGCCAGGTATGCGTCAGCCCAACACGCTTTCTGGTGGAGGAGGATGTGTTCGAACGTTTTCGTGACGGGTTTGTCGAACGGGCAAAAGCAGTCAGGGTTGGTGATGGTGCGGATGCGGCAACGCAGATGGGGCCAATGGCCAGTGCACGCGGGCCCGATGGTATCCAGTCCAAGGTTGCAGATGCAGTGGAACGTGGTGCCAAACTGTCAGCAGGTGGAAATCGCATAGGCAACCAGGGTTTCTTCCATGAACCGACCGTGTTGAGTGAGGTTCCGCTGGATGCAACGATCATGAATGAAGAACCCTTTGGTCCTGTCGCGCTGATCAATCCGATGAAGGGAGAGGCTGAGATGGTGGCAGAGGCCAATCGCCTGCCCTATGGCCTTGCCGCCTATGCATGGACGCAGGACGTTTCACGCCGGATGCGGCTTGCCAGCGATATCGAAGCGGGAATGATCGCCATCAACGCGGCCAGTGTCAGCGCCGCAGATGCGCCCTTTGGCGGCAGTAAATGGTCGGGATATGGACTGGAAGACGGGGCAGAGGGCGTGGCAGCCTGCATGCAATCAAAGACTGTTCATGAAAACGCGTAACCACCGCGTGAACCGACCAAATCGCATATTGATCGCTTGGCAATGCTGATTAAGTTCCAGGCGGAAACTCAAGGAGATTTTCGAAATGTACAGTCACATGATGGTTGGGGCCAATGACCTGGATAAGGCGAAGACCTTTTATGATGCCACGTTCAAGGCGATGGGTGGCAATGAAGGTGTAGTCGATCCCAAGGGTCGGCTGGTTTACGTGCATAATGGTGGTGTTTTCCTTGTCACCAAACCGATCGACGGTTCGCCTGCAACAGCGGGTAATGGCTGCACTATTGGTTTTGCGATGACGCCCGAACAGGCTGATGCCTGGTATGAAGCAGGCAAGGAAAATGGCGGCACAGCGATTGAAGATCCGCCGGGTGTACGCGATATCGGTGGCACGGCGATGTATCTTGCCTATCTGCGCGATCCCGATGGGAACAAATTGTGTGCATTGCACCGCATGTAAGTGCAACGCATGAAGGTTGAGGTTTTGACGGGCAGGGATATCCTGCCCGTCATCTCCGCCTTGGCGCGGCTGCGGATCGCGGTCTTTGCCGAATGGCCATATCTCTATGCTGGCGACCTCGATTACGAGGAACATTATCTGCGCGATTTTGCTGTGGCACATAATGCCGTTCTGGTGCTTGCGCGTGATGGGGATGACATAGTCAGCGCATCCACCGCGTCGCCGATGATCGCGCAAGCAGAAGAAATACGCACACCTGTTGCAACATATGGCTTCGATACGAAAAGCATTTTCTATTTCGGAGAAAGCGTGTTGCTGCCGCAATATCGCGGGCGCAGGCTGGGCCATACCTTTTTTGATGGCCGGGAAAATCACGCCCGCCAATGCGGCGCAAAATCTGCAATGTTTGCAGGCGTGATCCGCCCGACAGACCATCTCGCGCGGCCTGCCGATTATCGCCCGTTGGATGCATTCTGGCAGGCGCGCGGATATCAGAGAGTGTGCGGGCTGACCTGCAAAATTGCGTGGCAGGACCATGACGAGGCTGGCGCAACACCCAAGTCACTACAATTCTGGATGCGGACGCTGTAGTCCCAGCTATCCGTTTGCTGGATTATCCGGCTGATTATCGGGATGCGCGCGCTGGAAAGCAGGTAACGCCAGGCATGCGGCCTCTATCCGCGCGATATGCGGCTTGTCATTGAAATCATAATCGAAGCGCCGCGCGTTATAGATTTGCGGCAGCAGCACAACTTCAAACAAGCCGGGGCGGTCGAACAGGAATTCACCCGCATCAAGTTGCGCCAGCCTCTGTTCAAGCGGGTCCAGCGTGCGTGCCAGCCAATGGCGATACCATGTATCGATTTCTTCCTGCGAATGACCCAGCGGATGCTTGAGATATTTCAGGACTGGCAGGTTGAGCGGCGCATGCAGTTCTGTTGCGATGGCATAGGCCAGTTCGCGCACGGTAAAGCGGTCCTCCACCCCAGTTGGCAGTAGCGGGTTTTGTGGATGGGCTTCGTCAAGCCATTCCAGTTGCGCCATGCTTTGCGCGCGGTCGCGCCCGTGAGCCACCAGCAGCGGTACGGAACCAAATGGGTTGCGCGTGGTAAAACCGGCGGCCTTCTGTTCTGATGTCAGCAGATTGACCGGAACATATGCATATTCCAGCCCCTTCAATTCCAGCGCAATGCGCAGGCGATAGGTGGTGGAACTGCGAAAATATCCGTGAAGTTCAATCATGCGGACCCTTTCCATATGGGTGCGCGCACATTTCCAGAATCACCTTGCCGTAAGTGCCTGCTGTCAACGATTTGACAGTGGGGAAGTTCTGCATGCTTGTAGTCTCAACCCTCTTTGCCGAATGTACCGGCAAATCCTGCCTCATCTCCAGCTGCCAGAAGTTTGGCTTGCGCTACCCAATTGTCACGCCGGATGCGACCGGAAAAGCGGCCAAGCTGTGCATCAATACGGTCTATTTCGGCATCGTTCCATTGGGCGATATGATCAAAGCGCGTGACGCCCATACCCGCCAACATGGTGGCAATCTTGGGACCAAGCCCCTTGATTCGGGTCAGGTCATCTTCCAGTGTCACCGCAGCTGGTGTCGGGACCGGGACAGCTTCAACAGGCTTTGCCGCCGCATCGATCAGTGCCTGATTGCGTTGTGCACGCTCTGCCCCTTCATCCAGAACATCGCGTCTGTCTGTCAGCACGGAAGTCTTGCGGTTAGAGACGAAGATCAGCCAGGCGACCGCAATTCCAACGGCCAGGGCGATGAGTAGATAGGGCCAATACAGTTCGATCAGTTCAGGCATGGCGTTCCCTAATTATCAAATTCGCTGGATGATTCTGCGCGGCCCCACATGGCCCAGCCAATGGCCAGGCCAATGGCATAGGCTGCAAGACATAGCACCAATACTTCTGACCAGATCGGCATATCAATGTGGTCCCGGTATATCGACAGGGGTGGGTTGCAGTGGTCGGGTCGCAACAACCTTGAATTCTATCCGGCGATTGGCTGGATCTTCTGGCAACAGCCCATCCACAGGCTGAGAAGATCCCACGCCATCGGCACGCATCCCATCTGCCGGGATGCCGCGGGCAATCAGCGCGCTTTGTACTGCGCGGGCGCGTTCCAGCGACAATGCCAGATTACCTGGTTCAGGCCCGCTGGAATCGGTATGGCCAGTAATGGCGATAATGCTGCCAAGGCAAGGGCGCAGGGCCTGTGTCACTTCATTTAGTAATTCGTTGCTGGCGGCATCAATACGACTGGAGGATTCTTCAAATCGTATGGTGCGCGCGCGCAACAGAGCGTCAACATCATCCTGGCAATGAAGTGGTGACAGCGGTTGTTCGCCCACCCGTGCCCTGGTCGACCCATCAGCCCAGCCAATGCCGCCTACGCCGGGTATGGCAGCAACTGATTTGGCCACGCGATCACGCACGCCTTCATTCAACTTTTCACCGCCAGAAAGCAGTGGATGGCGCGTTGGCCAGCCAAAACGGTTGGTAAAGCGGGCGGTTACGCCGTGGCCATTTGCCTCGTCAATCGCCTGTTTTGCTTCATCAGAAAGCTGTTGTGCCAGATCCTGATCGGTGCGTGCTGCACTGCCTAGGGCGACTGCTGTTGTGGCCAGCGCTCCGGCAATGATGGCTATGGTAGGTCGGATCGGCATGTCACATGCCTTAGCCATGGTGGCTGCATGCCGAAAGGGGGTAATTATCCGCCCTTCATCGCGGCGGCAACTTCGGTCAGGCGCAGAAATTCCTGCCGCCAGTAATCGCTTTGCCGACCAGCCAGCCTGTCGACATCGTCATAGCTGAAGTCTCCCATCAACTCATCCCCGCGCATCAGCTGGCCAAATGCAGCCACGGCTGCGGCAAAGGCAAAGTCGCCGCGTGGGTATGTGGCACTGCGCATGGCGGAGCGGAGCAAAACATATTCGATCAGCTTGGAATTTTTGCCCTGTGGAAGTTTGTATCGCAGCTTGACATGGGCAGCTTCTGCCATGCGTTTTGCAGCGGCCGTGGCAGGTGCATCCTCATACCTGCGTGGGGCAACCCAACCCTTGGTGCCAGCAGGTACGATCTCGTAAATCGCCGTGACTTGATGACCGGCACCAATATCGCCGGCATCCACCTTGTCATTGTCAAAATCTTCTTCGCGCAGCGCGCGGTTTTCATAGCCGACAAGGCGATACTGGCTGACAACAGCCGGGTTGAATTCGACCTGTATTTTCACATCCTTGGCGATGGTGAAGAGCGTGGAAGACATCTCATCCCCTAGTACCTTTTTCGCTTCCAGTGCGCTGTCGATATAGGCGTAATTGCCATTTCCGTGATTGGCGATCTGTTCCATCATGGCTTCGTTGTAATTTCCGGTGCCAAAGCCCAACGTGGTCAAAGTGATGCCGCTGTCGCGCTTTTCCTCGATCATTTCGACCAGCGATTTTTGATCGGATACACCAACATTGAAATCGCCATCAGTGGCCAGCAGCACACGGTTGACGCCACCCTTGATGAAATTGTCTTCGGCGATTTGATAGGCAAGCTGCAGCCCGGCGCCACCCGCAGTGGAACCGCCTGCCTGCAGGCGATCCAGCGCAGTGCGGATTTTCTTCGTATCACTCGTAGGTTCCAGCACCATCCCAGCCGCGCCTGCGTAAACCACTATCGAAACCTTGTCCTGTGGCGAAAGTTCACTGGCGAGACCTGCCAGCGCTGTCTTGACCAGCGGCAGCTTATCCGGGCTGTTCATGGAGCCGGAAACATCCATCAGGAACACCAGGTTTGCTGGCGGGCGTTCAGCACGCGGCAGATCATAACCACGCAGACCAATTCGCATCAGATAGGTATTTTCATTCCATGGGCTTTTCGCCACATCAGTTGTGACGGTGAATGGCTGGGAACGGTCTTGCGGGCGCGGATAATCATAACGGAAGTAATTGATCATTTCTTCCGTTCGCACTGCATCGCGTGGCGGCATTTGGCCCTGTGTCAGGAAGCGCCGCGCATTGGCATAGGCACCGGTATCCACATCGACGGAGAAGGTGGAAACGGGTTCTGCCTGCACCAGTTTGACTGGCGAGACTTCTTGCCCCTCATACCTCTCACGCCCCGGATCGGCAGGGACGATTACAGGCGGGACGAAGGCATGACGCTTCGTCATAGGTGCAGCTGCAGATTGTTCCGCAATTGCATAGGCTGGTGATGGTGGTGGTGCAGGGTTGGGGCCGCTGGCGTCCGCCATTTCCTGGCTTTTGACGCGGCTACCAGTCACCACAATCTGTTCTTCATTCTTGCTGGCGCAACCGGACAGTATCAATGCGCTGCATGATGTAATGAGCACAAAGCGCGCACCGCGCATTTTCGGCGAAAGGAAATTCGGCATCTTCAAGACCTCCAGCCCACAAACGCGATATGTTATCACGTCTTATCCCTAATCGCGGGGCCGAACCCAAAAGAGGAGGGGGAATAGCTCGACCCCGCGACCGTTCTCAACATGGATTATTCCGCTGAACGCGGACTGAACGTTTCCTGCTTAAGGTGAAATGATTATGTTGATGGGCTATTGCCACCGATATTCTTGCGAAACAGCACGCGGTCTTCCGGGCCGAAACCCTTGTGCCAGATGACATAGCCATAGGTGAACAGAATGGCCGGGATGCCGAACAGCAGTTCTGCCCATTCGGGCAGCATGCTGGCCAGGAAACCCACCACCACGGCGGGCGCAGTGGCCCATACCAGCGCCCAACGCCAATTATTGACTGGGGCCTGCAGTATCCGGCTGAGCAGCCATGCCTTGATCAGGCTGGCCGTGCCCAGCGCCAGCATCAGCGCAATGGCAGCTCCTGCTGCCTTGAATTTTTCGCCCAATGCAATCTGTTCGACCAGTATCATGGCACCCACGGTAAGCCCAGCTTGCAACACTATGGTGCCAAGCGAGATGGCAAGGTTCCGTTTGCGCGCAACATAGACCAGCGCAGCTTCTGACACGACGGCAGTGGCGGCAACCACTTCTGCCAGCAACAGGAATGCCAATGCGCCGGTGCCGCCCACAAAATTGGGGCCAACCAACCCCATCACGCCTTCGCCTGGTACGCCCAGCGCCAGCGCAATGCCTGCCTGTGCAGCGATGATCCAGAAACCCACTTGCCGTACCTGACTGGCAATGGCGGCCAGATTACCATCTTTCAGATTGCGCGTGATCACCGGGCCCAGGATCGGTTCGAAGCTGGTCTTCAGCTTTTGCGGCAGGCTGGCGACCTGCTGCGCGACGTAATAGACGCCAACTGCCACAGGCGCAGCGAAAAAGCCCAGAATGAAAATGTCGAGCCGCCGCGTGCCCCATTCCACCGCATCTGCCACTGCCAGCGGGAAAGCACGTGTGCTCATACGCCACATCACCAGCGGGTGGGGGTGCCAGTCACGTGGCAAGCCATAACTGCGCAGAAATGGCCAAAGCGCCGCCAGCAGCCCGGCGAAGATGGAAGCGATATAGGCCAGTGCCAGCCCGCCATCACGTGTTGCAGGTATGTAGAAAAACACACCTGCCATGATAGATATGGTCCACGGCTCCACCACAGCTCGGGCGCGGACCGTGGTTGCAATGTCATAGCGATATGCCTGCGCGGCAAGCAGGATTTCCGTCAGCGCATAGCCAGGGATCGCGACCACCAACCAGATATCCAGCGGGCTGCTCATCCCATTGGGGAACATGGGCAGGGGGAAGAACCACAGCAGAGTTGCTGCGATACCCGACAGGATTAGTGCCAGCAGAAGCCCGTCAAACACCAGATTGACGGGTTCTTCCTCCCCTTCCGTCAGGCGTTGCGCCAGTCCGCGCTTTTCGCCCAGGGAACAGACAAGTGCGGCCAGTTCCACCAGCACCAGGGCTGATGCAAAACGGCCCAGCGCGTCTGCTCCATAAAGCCGCCCTGCAATGAACAAGAAAGGCAGGCGGGCGGCCAGCCGCAGCAGAAAACCGAAGAAATTGGTGCGCCCACCTTTGGCCAGGGCCTGAATATCGCCAGCGTCATTGCCTTGCGAATTGTCAGGGGGCGCAGATGCGCTCATTCACTATCGCCCTGTTCGGCTTTCAGTGGTCGGCTAAGCAAGTCGCTGACGATGGCAGCAGGTGCCGCCCCTTCCAGAATGGCATTCACTGCATCGACAATCGGCATGTCGATAGAGCGGTCTTGCGCCAACTGCTTCAGCACAGGCGCGGTATGCGCACCCTCTGCCACTGTGCGCCTGTCTGCCATCAGGCCTACCGCACTGCCGCCTTCACCCAGCGCTTTGCCGAGAGAGAAATTGCGGCTCGACGTGCTGGAACAGGTCAGCACCAGATCACCCAATCCACACAGACCAGCCAATGTTTCGCCCCGCGCACCCATCGCCGCGCCAAAACGCAGCATTTCGGCATAGCCACGTGCGATTAGAGCCGCCCGTGCATTCTGGCCCAGTTGCAATCCATCCACCACACCGCAGGCGATGGCGAGGACGTTCTTGATTGATCCGCCAATCTCCGCCCCGGTCACATCATCTGAATAATAGGGACGGAAGGTTGATCGTGCGATTTCCGGTGCCAGCCGCGCCCATTGTTCTTCACCTGCGCCACAGGCCAGCGTCACGGCGGTGGGCAGGCCTGCAGCGACTTCATGCGCGAAAGTCGGGCCAGACAAGACGGCAATGGCGCTGTCTGGTGACGCGGCGGAGGCGACATGATTCATCAACCGGCCAGTACCTGCCTCAATCCCCTTGCTGCACAGAACCAGATCACGCGGCGCAACAGACATCCCACTCAAGACAGTGCCCAGATGCTGGGCCGGGGTGACCGCCAGCACAGTATCAATCCCGGTGAAATCAGCCAGATCAGCGGTCGCGCGGATATTGGGGGCCAGCATTGCGGAGGGGAGATATAGGCTGTTGGTGTGGCTGGTGTTGATTTCCTCAACCAATTCACGCTCAAGCGCCCAGATCAGGACATCGCGCCCATCGCTGGCCAACATTTGCGCCAGTGCAGTGCCCCAGGCACCTGCGCCCAGCACGCCAATCGCAGGCTTTCCCTGTTCGCTCATGCTTTTACTCCTGCGCCGCGCACCGGCTCTGCCTGTGGGTCAAGCGGCCAACGTGGCCGTGCCCTGAAATCCAGCGGGTCGGATTGCCCCAGGGCCAACCGCTCGCAACCAGCCCAGGCGATCATTGCCGCATTATCCGTGCATAGCGCCAGTGGCGGTGCGGTGAAGCCCATTCCGTGTGCGGTGGCCAGATTTTCCAGAGCTGTGCGAATGGTTTGATTGGCTGCAACGCCGCCTGCAACCACCAGCTTGGGTGGCGGGGTCATGCGGTTCAAGGCATGTTGCAGCCGGTCGATCAGGCAATCCACTGCCGCCTGCTGGAAACTTGCAGCAATGTCTGCATCGGCATGTTCACCCGATTCCTTGGCCCGCAAAACCGCGCTTTTCAGCCCAGCGAAGGAGAAATGCGGTTCCTTCGATCCTTTCAATGGGCGGGGTAGGGGCACGGCATTGGGATCGCCTTCGCGTGCCAGACGCTCCACAGCGGGACCTCCAGGATAGCCAAGGCCCAGGATCTTGGCTGTCTTGTCAAAAGCTTCACCCAATGCATCGTCAATCGTGGTGGCCAGGCGGCGATATTGTCCTACCCCCTCAACGCTCAAGATCTGGCAATGTCCGCCCGATACCAGCAGCAAAAGATAAGGATATTCCAGCGCTGGATCGGCCAGACGCGGAGACAACGCATGCCCTTCCAGATGGTTGATCGCCATCAGCGGCTTGTCTGCCGCCATGGCCAGCGCCTTGGCACTGACAAGCCCCACCATCACGCCGCCGATCAGGCCTGGCCCGGCGGTGGCGGCAATGGCATCGCATTGATCCAGCGTAATGTTTGCATCTTGCAGCACGGCAGCGATCATGGGGGCCAGCCGGTCAGCATGGGCACGCGCGGCGATTTCGGGCACTACTCCGCCATAGGGGGCATGCTCTGCCTCCTGCGATGCGATATGCTGCGCCAATATGGTACGGTCAGTGCTGACCAGCGCCACGGCGGTTTCATCGCAAGATGATTCTATGCCCAGAACAAGGCCCATTCCGCTTCCCCTTAAGGTTTTGCGGGGCTAGGGCAAGCGGCCCATGACAATGTTACCATCTGATACACCAAAGATACGGCTTGGCGCGCGTCAGTCCCCGCTGGCCATGGCGCAGGCGTTTGAGACGCGGAACCGGCTATGCGCGGCACATGGCTGGGCTGCAGATGATGTTGAACTGGTGCCCGTGCGTGCAAGCGGTGACAAGGTGCTGGATCGCCCGTTGGCTGATATTGGCGGCAAGGCGTTGTGGACCAAGGAACTGGATCAATGGCTGGCTGAAGGCCACATTGATGCCTCGGTCCATTCAATGAAGGATGTGGAAACGATCCGGCCTGATGCCTTCACCATCGGTGCCATACTGCCCCGCGCCGATATTCGTGATGTGCTGGTGGGTGCACATTCCATCGCCGCGCTGCCACCCGGCGCAAAGGTGGGCACCAGCGCACCGCGCCGCGCCGCGCAATTGCTGAACCAACGGCCAGATGTAGAGGTGGTGCTGTTTCGCGGCAATGTTGCCACACGCCTCGCCAAATTGCAGGCAGGGGATGCGAATGCGACCTTTCTGGCGGCAGCTGGGCTGCAGCGATTGGGCGAACACGGCATAGGTACGGCTCTGGAGGCGGAGGAATGGCTTCCGGCAGCAGCGCAGGGCGCAATCGGGGTGGAATGTCGCGCCGATGATGCACAGGTACGTGAATGGCTCAGCGCAATCGACCATGCGGAAAGCCACGCTGAAGTGATGGCGGACCGCGCCCTGCTGGCCGCGCTGGGCGGTAATTGCCACAGCCCGGTGGCCGTGTTGAGCCAGTGTGAAAATGGCACTGTTTCCATGCGCGCCGCGCTATTCAGCCCGGACGGGGCTGAACATGTCACAGGCGCTGCTACCTTCCCATCCAGAGATGAAGCAGCTCCACAACAATTGGCGCGCGACCTGCTTTCCCGCGCTACGCCTGCAATTACTGTGCATTTCGGCCATAGCGGATGAAATTTCCATTGGTTGCCATAAGACCCGAACCCGGGCTTTCGGCGACTGTCGGTCGCGCACGGGAAATGGGGCTGGAAGTAACGGGGCACCCCCTGTCAAAAGCGGTTCCATGTGATTGGCAATTACCCGATAGCCTGGGTTTTGACGGGTTGTTGGTTGGTAGTGCCAATGTATTTCGCCATGGCGGTGAACAGCTAAAAAATTTGCAACACTTGCCTGTCTTTGCAGTGGGAGAGGTGACAGCGCAGGAAGCGCGAGCAGCAGGATTTGTGGTTACGGTTGAGGGGCAGGGGGGGCTGCAACAGATTCTGGATATGCTGGATGAAACCCCGCGCCATCTGCTGCGCCTGTCGGGTGAGGCGCATGTACCGCTAAAAACTCCCCGCCATATCCAGTTGACAGAAATTATTACATATCGCGTGCAACATGTTCCAATATATAAAGAATTATCCGAATCATTAAACACAGGCGCATGTGTTCTGCTGCATTCGGCCGGCGCTGCCGAACATTTGGCGCAAGAGGTGGAACAATTGGGAATCGCACGTCAGAACATCAAGATTGCCGCATTAGGCCCGCGCATTGCCAATGCAGTTGGTACAGGCTGGGGCAAGGTAGAAAGCGCCAATCAGCCTAACGATGCCCAGCTACTGGCCTTGGCACGGGACATGTGCCAATGAGGTATATGACGTGGAATGCCCGGATCAGGGCATCAGGTGGGTTGCGGAACGGACGATAATGGAATCGAAATTCGGCAGTCGGCGTAAAGCCGCATCAAAAAACGGAATTATAATCGCCTCTGTCGCATCCTTTGTCCTGGGTGCAGGTGTTGTGGGCTATTACTGGTGGAATGGTAACACGGATCAACCGTTGGCAATCGCCAGTACCGTTCTTGATGATGGTCCGGTTGTTGCAGAAGGCGATGATACGGCAGCAGAGATTCCTGCATCCTCTGCGGCAGAGGCATCAGCAGCTGCAGAAACTGCTGTTGAAGCGGTTGAGGCTGTGGAACGTGTGGCCGAACAGCAGGGCGGGCTGGACCAGCGTTTAGCGGCAGCCGAACAGCGGCTGACCCGGTTGGACCTGCAAACGCAATCCGCCGCCAGTAATGCGGCGCGCGCCGAAGCCTTGCTGATTGCCTTTGCCACGCGTCGCTCACTCGAACGCGGGGCAGAGCTTGGTTATCTGGCGGATCAGTTGCGTATCCGTTTTGGTGATCGCTGGCCCAATGCCGTGCGCACCGTAATCAGTTTTTCACGCGATCCTGTACGGCTGGACCAGCTGATGGCGCGTTTAGAAGGGTTGGGCCCACAACTGACTGAAGGTGATAGGCCTACCAGCTGGGAAGATTTCAAGCGTGAATTGAGCGACCTGTTCGTCATCCGGCGGTACGATACGCCATCATCCCAGCCGGAAAAGCGGCTGGAACGCGCGCGTTTTGCCTTGGAAAGCGGGCGGATCGACACGGCTATTGGTGAAGTGGAGAAAATGCCCGGAGCGGCAGATGCTGAAGGCTGGATTGCCGATGCGATCCGCTATCGCGAGGCGATGGGGGCGCTCGATGTTATCGAAACGGCAGCGGTTGTGGACCAGAGCGGGCTGCGCGATGGTGCCGGCAATCCGATCAATCAACCTTTGCCGGATGATCTGAAGCCGCGCTGATCCTAGTGTGATCAGGCCTTGAGCAATTCGGGGAGATCGCCCGACATGCCGCGCGCTTCATCCATGAACCATTTTTTCAGTATGGGTGTCCTTTGTACACCGCCCATGCCAAAGCGACGCACGGCAGAGGCAATGCGCCCCGGCACGCCGAACAGGCGTGTCAGCCCATCTGTTGCAGCCATCACCATTACGGAATCGAGCGCGCGCCAATTCTCGTAACGTTTCAGCATTTGCGTATCACCAATGTCGAGACCCAGCCGCCGCGCTTCATTGAGGACATCGACCAGTGCGCCGACATCACGCAGACCCAAATTCAACCCCTGACCCGCAATCGGGTGCATGCCATGGGCGGAATCTCCCACCAGTGCCAGCCGATCACCGATGATGCGCGCCGTATGCTGGAAACTGAGCGGATAGGATGTGCGTGCTGAATTGAGCATGATGGTGCCCAGAATATCGCCCATCCGCTTTTCAACTTCATGCAGGAATGCCCGGTCTGACAGTTTCAGAACGCCTGCTGCATCCTTTTCTGCCACGGTCCACACCAAGGCACTGCGATGTTGGCCGTCTGGCCCATCCAGCATGGGCAGAAGGGCAAAGGGGCCAGCCGGATAGAAGATTTCCCATGCCACATTGTCATGCGGTTTGCTGTGATCCAGCCCCACAATCATGGCGCGGTGATGATAATCCCACTTGGCCATCTGCAGACCGGCATCTTCGCGCGAAGGGGACTGGCGCCCCTCAGCCCCAACCATCAAAGCAGCACGCAGTTCATGCCCGTCCGCCAGTATGGCGGATACGCCATGTTCCCCGCGATGCTGTTCAGCAATCTGCGCCGGGGCATGCCAATGGATCAGCGGTTCCTGTGCGGCTGCATCAAACAGTGCCTGGCGCAGCTGCCGATTGGCGAACATCCGGCCCAGCGAACCATCACCTGGTTCAGGCGTGAAATCCAGCCGGCCAGGCTTCATCTGATCTACCACTGCAATCGATGCAATAGGGCAGGCGTAAGGTTCCAAGGCATCGCCAATGCCGATGTTACAGAACAGGTTCCAGCTGGCAGTTGAGATAGCGCTGGCGCGCCCGTCAAAACCCTCCGCAGTCAATGCCGCTGGATCGGCCTGATCCACCACATGGCTGGAAAATCCCTGGCGGGCTGCGGCCAGGGCCAGCGTCATGCCCACCAGTCCGCCACCGATAATAAGTAGGTCTTGCTTGTCGCTCATCATCTTCCGCACTAGAGCCTCCCACACTATGCGCGCAAGCACGATACGCATCTTGGTCGCACTATTCCTGCTACTGGGCGCAAGCCTTGGCGTGCCATTGCGTGCGCAGGTGCCAGAACTGCCTGAAAACAATATGGACCGCGGCACAGCTGCGCTGGTGGTGGAACATGATGCGGTGCCGGGCGGCACGGTGGAACTGGCATTACGTTTCCAACCGCTTAAGGGTTGGCATGGCTATTGGTCCAATCCCGGCGATGCTGGACAGGGCCTCAGGCTGGAATGGAAACTGCCACACGGCTGGAGTGCGGGGGATCTGCAATTTCCCATCCCGCATAAACTGCTGATTTCCGGCCTGATGAACCATGTTTTTGAAGGCGAACATGCGGTGCTGGTGCCGTTGTCTGTGCCTGCAGATGCCGTGCCGGGCCAGACCTATCCCATAGAGGTTTATGGTGAATGGCTGACCTGTTCTGATACGCTTTGCGTACCCCAATGGGCGGTGTTGCGGGCCAATGTGCAGGTTTCCGCCAAGATAGAGGGCAATGGCGATCAGCGATTTGGCCTGTGGCGCGCAGCGATTCCGCCGCTGTTGGACAGCAAGGGGCACTTTGCACTGGGTGCCAATCGGCTGCATCTGGCGATACCGCTGCCTGCAACCATGGATATCGACCATCCACATGTGTTCATCGCCAATGATCGGTTGGTGGATTACGCGACACCACAGACTTTCCGCCGTACGGGCGATTGGCTGGTGGCGCAGATTCCGCTGAAAGGCGGTGCCGATGTTCAGCAGGTGGAAGGCATTTTGGCGCTTGGGCCGAACAGCGGTGTACGCTTTTTTGCCATGCCAGGTGATGTGCCCAAGGGTGGCGATCTGGTGACAAGCGGTGAAATACCATTGCCGCCTATGTGGCTGCTGTTGGTTGGGGCATTGGCGGGCGGATTGCTGCTGAATGTGATGCCTTGCGTATTCCCGATCCTCAGCCTCAAAGCCATCAGCCTGGCGCGTGCCGGGGAAAGCCAGGCGCAGGCGCGGCATGAAGGATTGGCTTATACAGCAGGTGTGGTGCTGGCCTGTGTTGCTCTGGGTGCGTTGATGCTGACACTGCGCGCAGCGGGTGAACAGGTCGGCTGGGCTTTCCAATTGCAGGAACCCGGTGTTGTGGTGGGCCTGTTGCTGCTGGCCGTGGCGATCACTGTCAATCTGATGGGTGTGTTCGAATTGCCTTCGCTGTCCTTCACGCGGCAGGGCGAACCTGCCAGTGCCTTTGCCACGGGGCTGCTGGCGGCCTTTGTCGCCACCCCTTGCACCGGACCATTCATGGCAGCTGCGCTGGGGGCGGCACTGTTACTGCCGCCGATGCTGGCTTTGCTGTTGTTTGCGGCCCTTGGCCTTGGGCTGGCGTTGCCATTCCTGTTGATTGGCCTGATCCCTGCTTTGCGCGCACGACTGCCCAAGCCGGGGGCGTGGATGGTGCGTTTCCGCCGGATTATGGCAATTCCAATGGCGCTGACCGCGCTGGCGCTGATCTGGCTCGTCGCGCGGCTGGGCGGAAAACCCTTTGCACTGATGGCGCTGGTGGTGGTGGCAGGCCTGGCGGTGGCATTGGGCGTGGTGGGCCGCTTGCAGGCGAAGGGCAAAATGGCCTGGCCCGCCTTTGGCCTGATTGCTGCGCCCTTCCTGATTTTCGGGGTGTTTGCACTACCATCTGCCTATGCCGTGCAGGGCAGCGGCCCAGCGGAATCCATTCTTTCGCCGCAACCCTTCAGCGAAAGCGCATTGGCTGAAGCGCGGGCGAGCGGGCGCCCTGTGTTCCTGTGGTTTACTGCAGATTGGTGCGTTACCTGCAAGGTCAATGAAAAGGTCGCGATTGAGCGAGAGGCTACACGCGCCGCATTTGAACAGGCGGGCGTGATTGCAATGGCGGGCGATTGGACAAGGCGCGATCCGGCGATCACCCAATTCCTGGCACAACATGGTGCTGCGGGTGTGCCGCTATACCTGTGGTACGAGCCGGATTCAGAGGCAGATCAGTTGCCACAGGTTTTGACCAGTAACATGCTGGCAGAGCGGGCAGGGCGCGATCGCAGCTCTATTGCGCCAAATCGCTGAGCATTTCATTTTTAACTGACGCAAGCTGTGCGCGGCATTCTTCTATCAGCCTTACAGGCCCTTCACCGGGGTTGAGCACCAGCCGCCCGGCGCCGGGCAGGGTGGCACCAATTTCACGACGACCAGTCAACACCTCTATATCCGGATCTTCCAGTGACATACTGCCCTGCCAGATATGCACGCCATCCACTTCGACTGAATCGACCGGTATGCGCGCCACATGGCTGTTGCCTATCAGGGCCAGATAGGCTCCGGCCCCTTCATCCGCCGGGGCAAATCGCGTGATCAGCAGCTGGGGTGCCTGACCCTGCTCACTTACGCAGGCGAGTGCCATCAGCGGCGCTTCACCTGGCTTGCCATAGAGTATGCGTAGCGGCCGTTTGCTGGGTGCCCATATTGCGCCCTCAACATCGGGGGAGGGTAAGGGATCAGATGGTCCACGCGCCTCTGCCACAGGTGCATCGCCGCGCGCCATGTCAGCGTCGGTGGCAGGTGGCTTGCAGGCGCCCAGCGCCGCGATAGCCAGTAGAATCGGGACGTTCCTCACAGCCCCCGCGCCTATGCGATGGCGCGGACCCTTGGCAAGCGCACAGTTGGGCAATTCTGGTGGAGATAATCCTATTCAGCTGGCTTGCGGAATTTCAGCAGGAAACGGTCTGTTTTGCCGCGGATTGCATCATCAAACACGCTCATGCTGTGATCATCGTCCGGATTGGCCAGAATATCGCTCTGGCCCACCAGTTCAAAACCTTGTTTCTCGAAATCGGCGATCACGACCTTGGGGTTGATACGGTGGGTCGCATCCACCACTTCGCGCGTGTCGCCTTCGCCGCCGACATGGTCAATCACGCCTATGATGCCACCTGGCCGCATTGCGGTGTAAAGCTGTTTCACAACATCAGCGGGATCGATCCGCGTCATGCGGTATTTTTCGGATTCCCAATAGAGATCATGGTAGTTCAGGTTTGTAAGAAGAAAATCATAACTTCCTGGTTCTGCAGTGAAATTTGCAAAGGGGAAGAGCTTTATTCCCACACCGGGCGCGCGTTTTGACAAATCTGCCCAATGCGCTTCACCTTTTTCTCCACCCAGAAATTCTTCTGCCTCTAATGCCGTTACAGAACCTTCTGCGCCAACCACATGGGCCATGATTTCTGACCAGTAACCGGCACCCGGAAAGAAGTCTGCAGCATCCATGCCTGGTTCCAGACCCAGGAAGGCCAGCGTTTCAGCGGGTTTGCGATTTTCGTCCAACTCGCGTGCATCTGCTGGGCGGTCAGGCGCGGCAACTGCTGCTGCGATTGCGGCGCTGGTGTCAGCCTCCGTCGCAGTTTCGGCTGGCGTATCGGTTGTTTCTTCGCTCGCCGCGCCACATGCGCTCAATGCCAAAGCCACTGATGATGCGGCTGCCAAAATCCTGAAATTCATGTCCCATTCCCTCAGATTACCTGGGCGGAGACTGCGCTGGCTTGGAATAAGAGGCAATGTCGCTGGTCGAATGCGGGCAGCGCCCCGTCGAAATGACAGTTACCGCGTCTTCCTCTGCGTCTTCCCGTAACGCATTTTCCGCGTTCCGGGCTTGCCTTCATTGGAACGGCCCACACGCGGAGCTTTCTTCTCGCCGTCAGGTAAACCCAGTTCCTCATTCTCCAATCGGCGGATTTCATCGCGCAGGCGTCCAGCCTCCTCGAACTCCAGATCGGCGGCGGCGGCGCGCATCCGCTTCTCAAGTTCCTCGATATAGGCCCGGAGGTTATGGCCGACCAAATTGTTGCGCCCGTCCTCGGTTTCGATTTCGACCAACACACCATCTCGGCTGGCTGTATGCGCGACGATATCCTGGATGCCGCGGATGATCGTGGTCGGCGTTATGCCGTGTTCTTCATTATAGGCGCGCTGTTTTTCACGGCGGCGATCGGTTTCCGCCATGGCGCGTTCCATGCTGCCGGTTATGCGATCGGCATAGAGGATCACCCGGCCATCGACATTGCGCGCGGCGCGGCCAATTGTCTGGATCAGAGAGGTTTCTGAACGCAGAAAACCTTCCTTGTCCGCATCCAGAATACAGACCAGGCCGCATTCGGGAATGTCCAGCCCTTCGCGCAGCAGGTTGATGCCCACCAGTACATCGTAAACACCAAGACGCAGATCGCGGATCAGCTCGATACGCTCCAGCGTTTCAACATCAGAATGCATGTAACGCACCCTCGCGCCCGCTTCATGCATGAACTCAGTCAGATCCTCCGCCATGCGCTTTGTCAACGTGGTCACCAACGTGCGATAGCCCTTGGCAGCAGTGGCTTTGCATTCCTCAATACAATCCTGCACCTGATCTTCGACCGGGCGGATTTCGACGGGCGGATCAATCAGCCCAGTGGGGCGGATCACCTGTTCGGCAAAAACTCCACCCGATTGTTCCATCTCCCACCCGCCTGGGGTGGCGGAAACGGCGATGGTTTGCGGGCGCATCGCATTCCATTCATTAAAGCGCAGCGGGCGATTGTCGATGCAACTGGGTAGGCGGAAGCCATATTCTGCCAGCGTGATTTTGCGGCGGTGGTCACCGCGCGCCATCGCGCCCACCTGCGGCACTGTCTGATGGCTTTCATCGACGAAGAGAAGCGCGTTTTCGGGCAGATATTCAAACAGGGTCGGCGGCGGTTCGCCCGGCAGGCGGCCGGTGAGGAAGCGCGAGTAATTCTCGATCCCCGCACAGGAGCCTGTGGCCGCGATCATTTCCAGGTCAAAATTGGTGCGCTGTTCCAGCCGCTGCGCTTCCAGCAGGCGACCTTCAGTGTGCAATTCCTCCAGCCGATGGGTAAGCTCGAACTTGATAGCTTCCATCGCCTGCTTCATCGTTGGGCCAGGGGTGACATAGTGTGAATTGGCGTAAACACGCACCTTGTCGAGGTTTGTGCCTTTTTTACCGGTCAACGGATCAAATTCGGCAATCTCCTCAATCTCATCCCCGAAGAAACTGAACCGCCAGGCTGTGTCTTCAAGGTGGGAAGGAAACAGTTCCAGATTATCCCCCCGCACGCGGAATGATCCGCGCGCAAAGGCTGTATCATTGCGCTTGTATTGCAGCGCCACCAGCTTGCGGATCAATTCGCGCTGATCGACGACATCACCCGATTTGATGTCGAAAATCATGGCGGAATAGGTTTCGACCGAGCCGATGCCGTAAAGGCAGGATACAGAGGCAACGATGATCACATCATCGCGTTCCAACAGGGCGCGCGTGGCCGAATGGCGCATGCGGTCAATCGCCTCGTTTACGCTTGATTCCTTCTCAATATAGGTGTCGCTGCGCGGGACATAGGCTTCTGGTTGGTAGTAATCGTAATAGGATACGAAATACTCCACCGCATTATTGGGGAAGAAGCTTTTGAATTCGCCATAAAGCTGTGCGGCCAGGATCTTGTTTGGAGCCAGCACCAGGGCTGGGCGCTGCATTTCTTCAATCACCTTGGCCATGGTGAAGGTCTTGCCAGATCCGGTGACGCCCAGCAGAACCTGAGTCTTTTCGCCATCTCTGGCCGATTGCACCAGTTCGGCAATGGCGGTGGGTTGATCGCCTGAAGGTTCATAGTCCGAAACCAGTTCAAACCTTTTGCCCGGTAATGATTTTTCGGGCCGGGTGGGCTTGTGCGGCACAAACTCACCTGTCGTGTCCGGTTCTTCCAACCCGCGTCTGATCACCAATTCTGCCATGGCGCACATATGGGGAACAAATGCTGTTGCCGCAATGCGCATGTGGACAGATTCACCGGCTGATTAGGATTTGTTTATGTCCTTGATATTATAGTCCTCCAGTCAAGACGGGGGTTCTGTATGCGCCTGACATTATTGCCGCTGATGATAGGTGCCGCCGCTTTGGCTGGCTGCGCGCGTGATAATCCCGATAATGTGCCGCTGCACGGACAATGGGAAATGACCGCGCGGATTGGCGATCTGTCACTTGATGGGATGGTGGTACCGCCTGATCTTTATCCGCCCGAATTCAAGGCATTGGTTAAATCTGAACAGCGTTGCGGCGAACCCATGTTTATCGATCGCGAGTGGCAGCAGGATGATATCAATCAACACGTTAAGGGGGACTGTACGCTTACCCGCTATGACGTCACGCCTTCGACTGTGACAGGTAAAGGGCAATGCCTTGTCGATCAGCCTGGTGCGGATTTCAGCCCTGCTCTGGATATTCGTATCGATCAGGCGCCGGACAATTATCGGATGACTATTACGCTTAGAGGTGAAGCCACCATCAAGGGGCAGGGCCGCCACATGATCAGCGCCACAGCCATTCAGGATGGTGTGCGCAAGGGTGATTGCTGATTATCCAAGTCATTGATAGTATGGCGTTCTGTTTCCTTTCAGGAGAATTCCCATGCGCATTCGCACCATCTATCTAGCAACACCGCTGGCCGCAATTTCACTGGGGCTGGCTGCTTGCGGCAGTGCCGATGATCAATCTGCCGGATCAGGCGACAGTATCAGCGTGGAAGAGGCAGCAGAGCGGGCCAAGGCCAGCGGCGTTAAACCTGAGCCGGGGCAATATCGCGTCACCATGGAAGTGCTGGAGGTCGATATTCCAGGCGCGCCACCCCAGGCTGTGCAGATGATGCGCGAGATGATGGGCGGGCAAAGCCATCAGTATTGTTTGACACAGGAAGACGTAGATAAGGGGTTCGAGGAAATGGCCCGCCAATCACAGGATGGCGATTGTACGTTCGAACGTTTCGATATGGATGGCGGTGATCTGGATGCGAAAATGGTCTGTACGCAGGATGGGCAGGGTAGTGTGACCATGAACCTGAAGGGCACTGGCGGCGCGACAAGATCAGACATGGATATGCTGATGGAAGGCAATATGGGCGGAATGGGCAAATCCACCATCCATATGCGCGCCACGCATGAACGGATTGGCGATTGCACTTAGGCGCAAATCTGAATTTGACAGTTTTGAGACAGCGCGCGAAACCTGTTGCTTCACGATCCATTCACGGGTTTTGGCTAATGTTACGTTTTTATGGCATCACGCGCGCATCTTTCCTTCCCGACATCGCCCCGTTTCGGCGAGGGTGAGCTTGTGCGCAGGATCGCTCTGGCATCGGAAAAGGTTGAGGAAGCAGCGCCCGCGCCGCGTCTAAACCGCTTGCTGGGTGAACTGGTTTATCTGGCCGAACCCTTTGCCCGGCCATTTCGCCAGGTCGACGTGCCACTGGCGCAAAATCCACAGATCGTGATGATTCTTCCTGGTTTCTTTACCGGCCCAACACGCATGCGTTATCTGGCGCGACTGCTGGAGCAAGCGGGGCACAAGACCAAGCATTGGGGGCTGGGCCTTAACCTGGGGCCAACCCGCGAAAACTTTGCCGATCTGGAACGGCGTCTGGCTGAAGTGCATGATCGCTATGGTCAACAGGTGGTGCTGCTGGGTTGGAGCCTGGGCGGGTTGTTCGCGCGCGAACTGGCCAAATTGCAACCGCATGCCGTTTCCAAGGTGATCACCATGGGCACGCCATTTTCCGGCAGCCCGCGTGCCAATAATGCCTGGCGGCTTTACCAACTGGTGGCGGGGCATCGCGTGGACGAACCCCCGATCGATGGCGATCGTACAGAAAAACCACCGGTTGAAACTGTGGCGCTGTGGAGCCCACGCGACGGTGTTATTGCGCCGCGCAGCGCCTGCGGTGTGCCGGGCGAACGGGACAGGGCCATCGCCATTCGCTGCACCCATATGGGCTTTTCCTATGCGCCAGAGGCGGTGCAAGAAGTGTTGCGCGAACTCGATCGCGCATAGTTATTTGTAATATTTCATCCAAACTACCCATTGCCGGGTAGGGAATTTCATGTATTGTGCACTGCACAACATACGGGGTTCAATGGGTATCTCGAAAGACATTTTTGATGAGATGTATCGTGCTGATGGTAGTACGAGCGATGCCTACACCGAATATTCTAACTGGTTTGATGAACAAGATGCTGGCTGGCTGAGGCGCAAGGATGCCGAAGCTGACGACAGTTTCCGCCGTACGGGCATTACCTTCAATGTGTATGGAGAGGATGAGGCGGAAGAGCGCCTGATCCCCTTTGACATGGTTCCGCGCATCATTTCTGCACGTGAATGGCGCAAGCTAACGCGCGGGATTGAACAGCGTGTCAGCGCGATCAATGCGTTGCTTTATGACCTTTATCACCGGCAGGAAATTATCCGTGCCGGTCGCGTGCCTGAACATCTTTTTCGCAACAATGATGCATGGTTGCCTAATATGGTGGGCTTTACCCCGCCAGGTGGCGTCTACACCCACATCGTCGGGATCGATCTGGTGCGCACCGGGCCGGATGAATTCTTTGTCCTGGAAGATAATGCCCGTACCCCTTCGGGCGTAAGCTACATGCTGGAAAATCGGGAAACCATGATGGCCATGTTCCCCGAACTGTTCACACGCATTCCGGTGGAACAGGTTTCCAATTATCCGCGCCGGCTGGCCCGCAGCCTGGCAGCCTGTGCCCCGAAGATGACGGAAGGCAAGCCGGTGGTCGCCGTGCTGACGCCGGGTATCTACAATTCCGCCTATTTCGAACACGCCTTCCTGGCAGATCAGATGGGTGCCGAACTGGTTGAAGGCAGCGATCTGCGCGTGGTCAACGGGCGGGTGCAGATGCGCACCACGCGCGGGTTCAAGCCGGTTGATGTGCTGTACCGACGGGTGGATGATGAATTTCTTGATCCGCTGACATTCAATCCTGACAGCTGCCTGGGTGTGCCGGGGATCATGGATGTCTATCGTGCGGGGGGCATCACCATTGCCAATGCACCGGGCACAGGGGTTGCCGATGACAAGGCGATTTACAGCTTCATGCCTGAAATCGTGGAATTCTACACCGGCGAAAAACCGCTGTTGCCCAATGTCCAGACATGGCGCTGTGCCGATGCTGACAGTTTGAAATATGTGCTCGACAACCTTGGCGAACTGGTTGTGAAGGAAGTCCATGGATCAGGTGGATATGGCATGCTGATCGGCCCCACCGCATCGCGAATGGAAATCCAGCGTTTCCGCAAGAAATTGGAGGCCAACCCTTCCAATTATATTGCGCAGCCAACCTTGTCGCTTTCAACATGCCCCATCTTCACCAAGAAAGGGCTTGCCCCACGCCATGTTGATCTGCGGCCCTTTGTGCTGGTTTCGCCCAACGGCATTGAAATCACACCCGGAGGTCTAACTCGGGTGGCATTGAAGAAGGGATCGCTGGTGGTCAATTCAAGCCAGGGCGGCGGCACCAAGGATACATGGGTGTTGAAGGACTGATGGTGGAGCGCGCATCATGTTAGGGCGGACCGCGCATGGCCTGTTCTGGATGTTCCGCTATCTCGAACGGGCGGAAAACACCGCTCGTTTGCTCAATGCCGGGTTGCGAATGGCGCTCACGCGTGACCTGAGTACTGCAGAAGATGAATGGCGCTCTGTCATCGCGACACTGGCCCTGCAGTCACAATATGAAGCAGCAAATGATGATTATTCGGGTGCGAAGGTTTGGAACTTCATCCTGCGCGACAAGGATAACCCATCCAGCATTCGGTCCATGTTTGGCGCTGTTCGCACCAATGCGCGTATGGGGCGCAACGCGATCAGTGGCGATCTGTGGGAAGCCATCAATGAAAGCTGGATACAGTTGGACGAAAAACTGTCTCGACCGGTGGGGCAGGGTGCAGTGGGGGATGTTGTCCGGATGGTGCGCCGCGCTGCAACCATGGTGCATGGGGCAATGGATGGATCCAAGCTGCGTGATGAAGGGTATCACTTCGGGCGTGCGGGTACCTTTATCGAACGTGCGGATAGTACGGCCCGCATATTGGACATGAAATATTACCTACTGTTGCCCTCACTCAATTATGTGGGGTCCAGCCTCGATACAGGGCAGTGGGAATCAGTGTTGCGATCTGTCGCGGGTGATCATGTTTTCAGCTGGCTCAACGCTGGACAGATTCACGCCCATGGCATTGTCGAATTTCTGGTGCTGGACGATCGTTTCCCGCGTTCGCTGGCCTTTTGTCATGGCGCATTGCGTGACAATCTGACTGCGCTGGCGCGGCTGCACGGTACAGAGGGCAAATCGAACGAATTCATGCGCGAAACCGACATCGAATTGAATGAGATGACGACGGAGCAGATATTCGACCGTGGGTTGCACGAATTCCTGACCGATTACATGGCAAGCCACGCTAAGATCGCAAGTGCTATCTCCGAAGATTACAGGTTCCTGTCATAGAACGATGCGCCTCTCTATCCGCCATACCACTCGATACCGTTTTGACAGCCCAGTTGTGCATGCCTTGCAGCGGCTACGTCTCACGCCCAAGCACACTCAGGGTCAGAACATCCTGAGCTGGGACATGGAGTATGACAACGCCCTGCTGGAGCTGGAGTATGAGGACCAACATTGCAACACTGTTGAGCTGGTTTCTGTTGAACCGGGTGTGAGCGAAGTGGTTATCACCTGCAAAGGGGTGGTGGAAACGCTGGACTATGCCGGGGTGATCGGCCGGCACTCTGGCGATTTGCCGCTATGGAGTTTCCTCAGGCAAACTGCGCTGACCAAGCCCGGACCCAAAATGCGGGCCATGTGGCGCGATTTTGAAGTGCCACAGATGGACAAGCTGGAATTTCTGCATGCTTTGTCTGCACATATTCGCGACACTGTTGTTTATGAAACAGGATATACTTCGGTAGATACCCCTGCTGAAACTGCGGTGGAGACTGGCTATGGCGTGTGTCAGGATCATGCCCATATCTTCATCGGTTCAGCACGTGCGCATGATATACCGGCGCGCTATGTCAGCGGTTATCTGATGATGAATGACCGCATCGAACAGGAAGCGACCCATGCCTGGGTAGAGGCACATATAGAAAATCTGGGTTGGGTTGGTTTTGATGTTTCCAATGGGATCAGCCCTGATCCCCGTTACGTACGTATTGCGACAGGCTGTGATTATCGTGATGCTGCCCCGGTGACGGGTATCAGCTTTGGCGTTAAGGAACAGTCTTTGACGGTGGATGTCGCGGTTGAACAACAACAGGTAGAACAAAAACAACAATGACCTATTGCGTGGGTATGATGCTGAATCGCGGGCTTGTGCTGATGAGCGATACGCGGACCAATTCAGGCGTCGACAACATTTCCGTATTCCGCAAGATGTACAGCTGGTCCGTACCCGGCGATCGTATCATCGCGGTGATGACAGCGGGCAATCTTGCCACGACACAGGCTGTTGTCAGCCAGCTGGAAGAGCGCACCAAGGCACCTGACGAGCGCGACAATACCTTACTTAAAGCGCCCACCATGTTCCAGGTCGCCACAGATATCGGGCGCCTGTTGCGCGCGACCATTGATGATCGGCAGGCTGCCAATGGCCATCAGGGGGAAGCGCGCTTTTCCGCTTCCATTATCGTGGCAGGGCAAATTGCCGGCATGGAACCGCGCCTGTTCATGATTTACCCGGAAGGCAATTTTATTGAAGCCAGCTGGGACACGCCTTTCTTCCAGATTGGCGAAACAAAATACGGCCGCCCGATCCTGTTGCGCGGTTATGATCGCGATATGAGTTTTGAAGATTCGGTGAAGCTTTTGATGGTGTCTTTTGATTCCACGTTGAAGGCCAATTTATCTGTCGGCTTGCCGCTGGATCTGATGGTGATTGAAAACAATAATTTCATCCCCATCCACCAATATCGCGTGACGGCGGATGACCCTTACTTCAATGCGATTTCATCCAGCTGGGGTGATGCATTGAAAAACGCATTCCATTCTCTGCCGGACTACAGCTTCAAAAGCGAACAAGGTTAATGCGGGATAGCCCCTAGGCGTTTTTGCGGTAGGGAATTTGCGTAAATTTGCACCAATTTGGATGTAATAAACCCAAGCTTTTGACGGGTTTTACCGAATGGCTGAAATCATCGGTCCGTTTCGGTCTCAAACGATGGTGAATCCTTGAATGCTTGTGGGCAGCATAAGCCCATGAAACACAAAGATACTCTTCACTTCATAGACAGTTCCAGCCGGACAAGGGCAGAGCTGGCACGGGTTGGGTTTGCGCTGGGGCACCATTCAGAGGTTTATGGGGACGTGGTAGAGTTTGCCACCCATCCGCCGCGAGATGGCATTATCGTGGCACGCGATAGTGTGCAGGATGGGGGAGTAGCTGCGATTCTGGAAAGACTTTCCAGTCTGGGGGTCTGGCTGCCCCTGATCGCGGTAGATCATGATCCGCGGTCGGGACGGATTGTGGAGGCGATAAAGGCAGGTGCTCTGGATTATCTGCCACTTCCACTAGACCGTGAACGGTTCGGGCGTTGTCTCGGCAGTATTTCGGAAGAAGCGAAGGTATTCAGCGAGGCGCGCAAACGAATGATCGAAGCACGTAACCGTCTGTCCAATCTCTCTGTACGCGAACGCGAGGTGCTTGATTGGCTGGCGGAAGGGAGCAGCAATAAGGCAATCGCGCGTGAACTGGATATCAGCCCGCGCACAGTGGAAATCCACTGCGCCAATATGATGTCAAAGCTTGGTGCACGCCATCCGGCAGAGGCGGTGCGGTTGAAGTTGGAGGCTGAATTGGAAAAGCGGGTGGGCTAGGGGCGGCCCCCATCAGCATGCCGCATTTCCATTGTGTTTACTGGCAGAAACTGCCTGCGCTCTGCCCGTTTGTCAGTTCCAGGTGGAGATGGTCACGATGTGCCGCATTATATTCCGGCCCCAGGACAGTTCCAAACCGCTTGCAGGCGCTGGCATGGACGATACGCAGAAAATCCCGCTCTTCCTTCCTGCCACCTGACCAGTCTTCCTTGACGCTGATCCGGCGGCCATCAGCCAGGATAAAGGCAGACACGTCAATCGCCGCAGCGCGTGAATGGGCTGACAGCCGCGATGTACCTGCGACATTGCGGCAGGAATAACTGCCCATGGTTTCAATTTTGACGAGTGGCGATCCCAAAATCTGACGTGCCGCACGGTCCACGCCAAAGCGCGCCCATCCAGCCAGCGTTTGTGCAGTTGGGCATTCGACCGGGCCGATATTGGCCAGTGTGAATAGACGATCATCACCACGCAGTGCCGATAATTGGACGGTGTTCACCGTGGCGCAGCCCGCGCTGTAATAACGATCGGGCAGGGGGTTGAAGTTTGATCCCGCTTCCCCAAGGCTGTTCAGGCACATTTGCGCTTCCCGGTTTACCGCAACGGGGCGTGGGGCAGATTGGGTCGCGTGTTTGCTGGTGGAACTGCCGCCTGCATCCGGCACGGCGCCACAGGCGGACAGCGCGATCAGCATCATCGGGGGCAGGACATATTTCAGCATGGCGCAATTGTGGGTGATTATGGTTAATCAAACCCTAATGCCAAGCCATGTGTGCCAGCATGTTTGAACCTTGCGATAAGGTGTGTGGCAGCCTGTCAGCTCGGCAGTTCGTCAGCGACCTGTTCCCACAATTCGATCTTCACGCCATCAGGGTCCAGAATCCAGGCAAATTTGCCATAGTTTTCGTCAACCCGGTCGAGCACTTTGACCTTATTCTTTTTCAGCTGTTTCACGAAACCATCCAGGTCATCGACCCTCAGATTGATCATGAAACCACGCGAACTGGGCTTGAGATAGGTATCGTCAGGAAAATTGCTGATCAGCGAATATGGGTTGGCCTTTGGTTCCTGTGCCCATGCCAATTGTGGGCCATAGGGGCCATCAATTCCCAGTTTGTCCCGATACCATGCTCGCGTGGCTTCAGGGTCTTTCACCACATAAAAGACACCACCCAATCCGGTCACTCTGGCCATTGATTACTCCCGCTTTGCTGCCATGCCATTGATACAGAAGGCTGTATTGCTGGCAAGGCAGGCAGGGCGCGAGTGTCTGATGTCAGCCTTCCGGCTTGCGCGATTGGCGCTTGCGTTCATGCGGGTCGAGATAACGTTTGCGCAGGCGGATCGTCTGCGGTGTCACTTCAACCAGCTCATCATCCTGAATATAGGCGATAGCCTGTTCCAGCGTCATCCGGCGTGGGGGAGTAAGGCGAATACCTTCATCCTTGCCGCTGGCGCGGAAGTTCGTCAGCTGCTTGGACTTCAGCGGATTGACTTCAAGATCCTGCGGCTTGGCATTTTCACCAATGACCATGCCTTCATACAGCTTTTCACCAGGGCTGACGAACAGAACGCCGCGATCTTCAAGTGCGTTCAGCGCATAGGCAACAGCTTCGCCCTGTTCCATGCTGATCAATGCACCGTTCTGGCGCCCTTCGATCTTGCCTTTGTAGGGGCCGTATTTTTCAAACAGGCGGTTCATGATGCCTGTGCCGCGGGTGTCAGACAGGAATTCCCCGTGATAACCGATCAGCCCGCGGCTGGGTGCGGAAAAGGTGATGCGCGTCTTGCCCATGCCGGACGGGCGCATATCGGTCATCTCTGCCTTACGCATCGCCATCTTTTCAACAACTGTACCGCTGAATTCGTCATCAACATCGACCACAACGGTTTCATACGGTTCTTCGCGGCCTTCCGGGCCATCGCGGAACAGCACGCGCGGGCGGCTGATCGACAGCTCAAACCCTTCGCGGCGCATGGTTTCTATAAGAACGCCCAGCTGCAATTCGCCGCGACCAGCGACCTCGAACGCGTCCTTGTCCGCGCTTTCAGAGATGCGGATGGCAACATTGCCTTCCGCTTCGCGTTCCAGGCGGTCGCGGATCACGCGGCTCTGCACCTTGTCACCCTCGCGCCCGGCATAGGGGCTGTCATTGACCGAGAAGGTCATGGCTAGCGTCGGCGGGTCAATCGGCTGCGCATGGATCGGGGCCGTGACGTTGGGGTGGCACAAAGTGTTCGACACGGTTGCTTCGGTCAATCCGGCAATGGCGACGATGTCACCAGCCTTGGCGTGGAGCACGGGTTCGCGCTCCAGACCGTTATAGGCGAATACCTTTGTCGCGCGGCCAGCTTCCACCACCTTGCCATTCACGTCCAGCGCCTTGATCGGCATGCCCACTTCCAACCGGCCGCTTTCAATCCGCCCGGTCAGGATACGGCCAAGAAATGCGTCACGGTCCAGCAGGGTGGCCAACATGGCGAAATCACCATCTTCATCCAGGTCGGGTGCGGGGATGTGGGTGGTGATCAGCTTGAACAGTGGCTGCAGATCGCCGTCGCGTGCTTCCGCGTCTTCGCTAGCAAAGCCTGAGCGACCAGAGGCATAGAGGACAGGGAAGTCGAGCTGCTCGTCATTGGCCTCCAGCGCCACGAACAGATCAAAAACTTCATCCAGCACTTCCGATGCACGGGCATCGTGGCGGTCGATCTTGTTGACCACCACGATTGGCTTCAGGCCCAGGCCCAGGGCCTTGCCAGTGACGAACTTGGTTTGCGGCATCGGCCCTTCGGCAGCATCGACCAGCAGGATAACGCCATCGACCATGCTCAAAATACGCTCAACCTCAGCGCCGAAATCGGCGTGGCCGGGCGTGTCGACGATGTTGATGTGATAGGTTTCATGGCCGCCCTCTGGTGTCCATTCTACGCTGGTGGGCTTGGCCAGAATGGTGATTCCGCGTTCCTTTTCCAGGTCATTGGAATCCATGGCGCGCTCTTCAACGCGTTGATTTTCACGGAAAGTTCCGGATTGACGGAACAGCTGGTCAACCAGCGTGGTTTTGCCGTGGTCGACGTGGGCGATGATCGCCACGTTGCGGAGCGAATTGGACATGAGCTGCTTTCAAAGAGTGGGGCACGCGCATTTGTGCGCTGCAAAATCGGCGCGCGACTAGCGCAAAGCGCCCGAATGAGCAAGCTATCGCGTCGTGAAAAGTAGTGTGGCGATATTACCACAATTAACGTTACGGCAAGTATGCTGATTACCAATGAAACTTGTCGTTTACCATGGTGTGGCATAAAGTTTTCTTGGAGTTCAACTCATTGGGTCGCGATTTGGGGACATGGCCATGAGTTGTGGAGTGAGAGAGGAGAAATCATGCGCTCAATTTTGACCAGCATAGCTGGGTCACATCGTATCGCTCTGCTGAGCGGTGCGGCTGCAATTGCCATCACATCGCCGACATATGTTCAGGCACAAGATGCTAGTGAGGAGGCGGAAGCCACGACTAGTTCTTATGACAATGTAATTGTGGTTACCGCCACCAAGCGTGAAAAAACGCTGCAGGAAACACCAATTTCTGTTTCGGTAACTTCCGGCGCCACGATTGAACAGGCGCAGATCCGCGACATGATTGATCTGCAGACTGTCAGCCCGTCGCTGCGGGTCAGCCAGCTGCAAAGTTCATCGAACACCACATTTATCATCCGTGGTTTCGGTAATGGTGACAACAACTTCGGTATTGAGCCGTCGGTAGGCGTCTTTATCGATGGCGTTTTCCGTTCACGCTCTGCCGGATCGCTGAGCGATTTGGCCAATGTGCAACGCATCGAAGTTCTGCGTGGACCACAGTCGACACTGTTCGGCAAGAATGCATCTGCCGGTGTTATCTCTGTCGTAACGCGCGAACCGCAATTCACTTTCGGGGGGAGCGTTGAAGCGAGCTATGGCAATTATGATGCCGTGGTGTTGAAAGGCGATCTGACCGGGCCAATCAGCGATACGGTCGCCTTCTCGATCGATGGCAGCTACAACCGTCGTGACGGTTATGCCCGCATCGTCAATCTGGACAAGGATCTGAGTGATCGCAATCGCTGGGGTGTTCGCGGGCAGTTGCTGTTTGAACCGACGCCTGATCTGCGTTTCCGCCTGATGGGCGATTACAACAAGATTGATGAAGTATGCTGCACTGTCGGCAATGTTTTGGCCGGGCCAACCACTGCGGCAGTGTTTGCCGTGGGCGGTGCAATCGATCCAGAAAACCTGTTCAGCTATGACACGTATCTGAACCAGGAACCGATCAACAAGATCAAGAATTATGGTGGATCGCTGCAGGCTGACTGGAACGTTGGCGCGCTGACTGTAACCTCCATCACATCCTACCGTGAACTGAACAACTATTTCAGCCAGGATATCGATTTCACCAGCGCCGATGTAGTTAATGAAATTCGCCAGCAGGACATGCAGACTTTCACGCAGGAATTGCGGATCGCCTCTGACTTTGACGGCCCGCTGAATTTCCTGCTGGGTGGTTATTATTTTGATGAAAGCATCGACCAAAACAGTGGTGTCAGTGCCGGTGAAGACACGCGGTTGTTCTTTGACCTTTTGGCCAGTGCTGCAGGTGGAAACAACCCATCAATGCCAGGCACATTCGCATTCGTAGAAGGGGCGCTGGGTCTGCCCAATGGCAGCATCTTCTCTGAAGGTCCGTTGACGGATGAAAACTTCAGCATGAGCAACGAAAGCTGGTCAATCTTCGGTACGGTGGATTTCGAACCGGTTGATGGCCTGGTCCTGACTGGTGGCTTCAACTACACCAAGGACAAGAAGAATTATGCGCTTGATCTGATCGCGTTTGACGAACTGGCCAATATCAACATGGTTGATGCCTTTATCGCCGGGCAAATCGGTTCTTCCGATCCGGCAGTGATTGCGGCCTTTGCTGCCAGCAATCCGGCCACCTTTGGTGCGATTGCCAATGCTGCGATCAATCCCAACGTCAACCCGCTGCTGGGCCTGTCGGCATTCCAGTTCCTGCTCCCATTCGTCAATCTACCCAATTCCGTGGAAGATGGCCGGACGAGTGACGATGACCTGTCATATACGCTGCGCGCAGCCTATGACGTGAACAGCAACATCAACGTCTATCTAAGCTATGCGACGGGTTTTAAGGCCAGTTCGGTCAACCTGTCGCGCGATTCCCGCCCGGCTCTGGGGGATTACATTCCCGGCCCCGGTGGCAGCCTGATCCTGGCGCCATCATCGCCCATTCGTGACGCAGGTCTGGCTGTGCCCAACCTGTCCACCGGTTCGCGTGTGGCTGGGCCAGAAGATGCCAAGGTTTGGGAATTTGGCCTGAAGGCACAGTTTGACCGGATCGGTTTCAATCTGGCCCTGTTCGACCAGTCCCTGAAAGGCTTCCAGAGCTTCACCTTCACTGGCACCGGCTTCCAGCTGGCCAATGCCGGCGAACAATCGACCAGTGGTTTCGAATTCGACACCACGATCAACCCGGTTGATCCGCTGGTGCTGACTTTTGCCGTAACCTATCTCAATCCGAAGTATGACAGCTTCACCAATTCGATTGTGGGCGATATCAGCGGGGCAACGCCAGCAGGTATCGCGCCATGGGCCATTTCAACTTCGGCGACCTATACGCATGATTTTGGCAACAGCGGCACACGTCTGGTTTCACGCATCGATTATTCGCATGAAAGCAAGGCACAGATCGTGCAGGGCGTTCTGAACTTCGGCGATGATGATGTGGCCAAGGCACTGGCCCGCCTCTACACGCGTGAAGTGAACCTGGTGAATGCATCGATGACCTTGATACTGGACAACGGTTTGGAAATCGGTGCCTGGGCGCGTAACCTGCTGAATGACCGTTATATCCACTCGATCCTGCCCAGCGTGGCGCAGGCCGGGTCCATCAGCGGTTATCCCAGTGCACCGCGCACATATGGCGGTGTGGTTCGTTACAAGTTCTGATCTTGTAACAAGCTAGCAATTGAAAACGGGGGTCGGTGTAAACCGGCCCCTTTTTCATTGAGTTCTAAGTGTTTTTATGGTGCCTTGGCATTTCGAAAGCCACAGGAGGGGGACTTCGATGGAATATATGTTTTTGCCGTTCAAACGGTATTTTGATTTTTCCGGCCGTTCACGGCGCATGGAATACTGGATGTTCACGCTGCTCAATATCATCGTGGTGATGGTATTGGTGTTCATTGTGCTGGGTACGGGGGGCTTTGCTTCCGGCCTTGATCCGGCTGCTGGCGATGCCGCCGTACTGGCATCCATGTTCAGTGGTGTTGGCATTCTGATCGGATTGTGGGTGCTGGCGGTACTGATCCCCAGCATCGCGGTAACGGTGCGCCGCCTGCATGATCGCGATATGTCGGGCTGGTGGTATCTGGCCTTTATCGTAGGTGGCATGATCCCCTATATCGGTTTCATCGCTTCCATCGCACTTCTGGTGCTGATGGTATTGCCCGGAACACCCGGTCCCAACCGTTTTGGTGAAGATCCCAAGAATCCCACCAGCGCAGACGTTTTCGCCTAAAGTTCGCGTAATGCTCTGGCCGGTTTCGCTCTCAACAGGGGGAGCGATCCGGCCATTGCAAATATGATGACCAACGCCATCCCGGCGGCCAGAACCCCCAGCACCACGCCCCAGTCTGGCATCCAGTCGAATTCGAACAATTGGGTGATAACAAGCCAGCCCAGCGATGATCCAAGCGCCAGTGCCACAATGGCCAGTACTCCAGCCAGCAAGCCATATTCCGCCAGTTGCATCAGCATGATCTGGCGCCTGCTGGCACCCAGAATGCGCAGCACAACCGTGTCATAAGTACGCGCGGCACGTGCCGCCGCAATCGCGCCCAGCAATACGGCAAGGCCTGCCAGAACAGCCACAGAAGCTGCAGCAAATGTTGCCAGGCTGACCTGGTTCAATATTGTACGTGCTTCACCCAAAACCTGTCCGATTTCGATCACGGAACTGGATGGCAATTCACGCACCATATTCTGCAACAATGCGGCCCTTGGCGCGTCATCGGACAGTTCTATCGTTGCGGTTAGATTATGTGGGGCATCATTCAGCGCATTGGGTGTGAACACCAATACGAAGTTGAAGCCCATAGTTTCCCATTCCACTTCGCGCAGGCTGGCAACCCGTGCGGTGCGTTCCACGCCCAAAATACCGATGGTTATGTAATCGCCAATTTCAAGGTCGATGGCTTGGGCAAATTCTGCATCCAGAGATACCAGCGGTTCACCAGCATAGTCTGCACCCCACCATTCCCCTGCAACCAGTCGGCTGCCATCAGGCAGGCTGCTGGAATACGTCAGGCCGCGCTCTCCGCGCAGTGGCCATGCGCCTTCGGGTATCTCTTCCAGTTCTGATACGCGTTGCATCTGGCCTTTGGGGCCATAGGCCAGGATGGCGCCGCGCAATGTCGGGACCATACGGATTTGCGCCTGCTGGTCCTGTAACTGCACAATGGTGGCAAAATCGTCTGCCCGATCCCGTGGGATATCCAGCACGAAATAATCGGGTGCCCGCTCCGGCACACTGCGGGCAATATTGCCGTCAATCGCGCTTTGTATGGCGGCCAGCAGCACGAAGGCTGACAAGCCAAAACCCAGTGCGGTGACCAATGCAGCGGTTGCACTGCCCGGGCGGTGAAGATTTGCCAGTGCATTGCGTATTAGAGGGTTTGCAGGGCGGGGCAGGGCGGCAGCCAGCCTTCCAATGCCAATCCCCAGAAGGGTCAACAGAGTAAAACAGGCCGCCGCACCGCCCAGAAACATGGCTGCAAGGCGTGGATTACTGGAAGTGGTGAGCACCAGCACGCCAATTGCAATCAACCCGCCTGCCACCCATGGCCATGCCTGTCGATTGCGCATCAGTGGTGCAATGCGCGCCTGCATCAGCGCCATTGCCGGGAAATTGCGCGCACGGATAATCGGCGTTGCGGTAAAGATCAGCGCCACCAGCAGGCCGAATGTTGCCGCCAGCAGTAAGGCGCCCGGTTCAATAATCAGACCGCTTTTGACCGGCAGCAAATCCTGCAAGGCAAAACCCAGCAGCGGCGTGATTGCCACACCCACGATCAACCCCGCCATCGCGCCCACCAGCGCGGCTGCGCCAATTTGCAGGGCATAGATCCGTGCTATATCAGCGCTGGACGCCCCCAGCACTTTAAGCGTGGCAATGCTGTTGCGGCGCGCCTCAAGATAACTGGATACGCCGCCACCAATCCCTATCCCGGCGATCACCAATGCGGCCAGTCCAACCAGTGTCAAAAATTCACCCATCCGCCCGACAAAGCGTTCTGCACCTGGTGATGCACGGTCCCTTGTGCGGTAATCAAACCCGCTTTCAGGGAAGCGCGCCTCTAACGCAGACTGCACGTCAGCCGGGGCCTGCGCCTGAGAAAATGCCACGCGATATTTGGTTTGATAAAGTGATCCGGGTGCAACCAGACCGGCACGGACGGGCAGACTTTCTTCCACGATGATGGTGGGACCAAGCTGAAAACCTTCGGACAGGCGATCTGGTTCATGGTCAATGATGCCAGCGGCCATCACGCTTGTACTGCCCAGCTGGAAACTGTCCCCCAGCTTGATGCCCAGACGGTCCAGCGCGCCCTGCGCCAACCATGCCTCGCCAGCAGCAGGTGCACCGACATTGCGGCCATCCTTTAACGTCAACGCGCCATAGAGCGGGTATTGACCGTCAACCGCCTTCAATTCCACCGGCGCAGCCGCATCGCCAGTGCTGGCCATTGCCTGCATGCGTGTGCCGCCTGACAGTGTGCCATAGGCGGAAAGGGCAGCTTTTTCGGTATCGTTCAGGCCGCGCTGCCAAACTTCAACCTCCAGATCACCACCCAGCAATTCCTGCCCACGATTGGCCAGTTCGCGTTCGATCGCACCAGTCAATGTGCCAATGGCGGCAAGGGCGGCAGTGCCCAGAAACAGGCACACCAGCAGCAAGCGCAACCCCTTGAATCGCGCATTCAGATCGCGTCGCGCAATCCGCCAGGCGATGCGCCAGGGCAGGGCGCTGGTCATGCGGTGGCGCTGTCTGACTGAATGCGGCCATCGCCCATGGTGATCACGCGGTCACAACGTGCCGCCAGTTCTGCATCATGGGTGATGATCAGCAGGGTCGCACCTGTTTCTGCACGACGGGCAAACAGCAGTTTGATAATCTCCTGTCCGGTCGCCGCGTCCAGATTGCCGGTGGGTTCATCGGCAAAGATCAATGTTGGGCGCGGGGCAATGGCACGCGCAATGGCGACGCGTTGCTGTTCCCCGCCAGAAAGCTGGGTGGGGTAATGGCCCAGCCGGTGGCCCAGACCAACTGCCTGCAATTCTGCTCTGGCGCGATCTGCCACATCGCTGCCCCCCGCCAGTTCCATCGGTGTGGCTACATTTTCCAGCGCCGTCATGGTCGGCAACAGATGAAATGCCTGCAAGACAATGCCAATGCGGCCACGCCGGGCGCGGGCCAGGTCATCCTCGCCCATGGCGGTGAAATCCTCGCCCGCAACTATCAGTGCGCCACTGCTGGCTCGTTCCAGACCGGATAGCACCGCCATGAGCGAGCTTTTACCAGAGCCGGATGGGCCGAGCAGGGCGACGACCTCCCCTGATGCGATGTCGAGGTCAATGCCGCGCAATATCTCCACCTCGGCCCCGGCAGAACCGAGGGAAAGTGTCAGATTGCGGGCGGATATTGCGAGTTGGGGGCTTGTCACAAACTGTGGTTGGCATAGGCATGGGGCAAGCACAAGGAGGCTGGCAGATGATAAAACGCATTTGGTCGATTGCTGCGGCATTGATGCTGGCTGCCTGTGGGGCAGACACACCTGCAGATGATCCGGCACAGGCAGGCGCGATTGATCCGAGAGGGGAAGAACAAATCATCCCCGTGATGGGGCCAGAAGTGCGCGCGCTGGCCTTTGGTAACAGCCTTTTTGCAGGCTATGGTGTCGGGCGCGAAAACTCCTATCCCGCGCAATTGCAATCCGCCCTGCGTGCGCGGGGTATCAATGCACAAATCACCAATGCGGGCGTTTCGGGGGACACTACGGCGGCGGGTTTGAACCGGCTGAAATTTACACTGGATGCGCTGGACCGGAAGCCCGATTTGTTCATTCTGGAGCTGGGGGGGAATGATCTGTTGCGCGGCCTATCCCCCGCTGAAACGCGCAGCAATCTGGCGGCTATGCTGGATGAGGTTAAAGCACGGGACATCCCGGTTTTGATCATGGGGATGCGCTCGCCCCCTAATTATGGGCCCGAATATCAGGCGCAATTCGATACTCTCTATGCCGATCTGGCGCGTGAATATAATGCGCAACTGATCCCCTTCTGGCTGGAGGCGATCTATCAGGATCAAAGCCTTTTCCAGGCGGATCGTATTCACCCGACTGAGGAGGGGATTGGCCAATTGGTCACTGCAACGGTGGATCAGGTGGCCAAGGCCTTGCCTGATAAGGTCAGCTAGATCCGCTCAACCGTTCCGGCAGATACGCGCCACACGGCTGATTCTGCAGCGATGTCTTCAAAGGGCGCGAGTTCGGTGCCCGTCATCCACACCTGTGCGCGGCCTTGTCGCAAGCGATCAAACAAGGCGGCACGGCGGACCGGGTCAAGATGTGCAGCAACCTCGTCCAGCAATAACAGGCCTGGGCGTCCTTCTGCTGCCAATGTCGAATGCGCCAGCGTAATGGCGATCAGCATGGCTTTCTGTTCGCCGGTGGAACATAGCGCAGCAGACTGTCCGCTGCCCGCCATCACCACTTCCAACTCATCACGTTGCGGGCCGGTAAGGGCACGGCCTGCCGCCCTGTCTCGCCCGCGATTGCGGCGCAATTCCTGGCGCAGGGGTTCCAATTCGGTCGGTCCGCCTGCTCGATATGTCAGCACAGGCCGGGCAAAGGGGGTGCGGGGCAGGGTAGAAAGTTCATCTGCAAGCGCCGCGACCAGTGCAGCGCGCCCTGCCGCCACTGCCGCACCATGTTCGGCCAATTGCGCCTCTATGGCATCCAGCCAGCGATCATCTGCGCCGGTATCGAGCAATTTGTTGCGTTCTCTTAGCGCTGCTTCCAACCGCGATGCGTTGCGCGCATGGGCCGGCTCCACTGCCAACGCCATGCGATCCATATAGCGTCTGCGTGCACCCGCGCTGTCGGTAAACAGCCCGTCCATTGCCGGGGTCAGCCAAGCAAGGGCAAGCCATTCGGACAGATCGCTGGCCGCGCCATCTGCACCATTAATGCGCACCAGCCGCCGCGATGGGCGATCGGCTTCGATATATGTACCCAGTCGCGCACTTTCGTGCCCCTGTTCGCGCAGGCTGGCACCAATCTGGAAACTGCCACCACCTTCTGTCCCAGCCATATCAACCAGCGCAGCGCGGCGCAGGCCACGTCCGGGGGAAAGCAACGATAATGCTTCCAATATATTGGTTTTTCCTGCCCCATTTTCCCCGACCAGCAGGTTGAATTTCTGCGTTCCGGCCAGGTCGCTGGCACGGTGATTGCGAAAATGGGCAAGGGTGATGCGGTCAAGCGCCATGGGTTGACCGACCTAGCTTTGACAAAGTCGTTTCGCCACGAAAAACAGTCATTTCCAAATATTGGTAAAAATTCCCAACCTTTCGGATTGATGAATGCTGCGTTGCATGCGTGAAAGCAGAAAAACCACAGAATTCCGCCACTTTTCAAAACTGGCACGCCACATGCAGCTATCTGAGCATCGGGTGGGCAAGGCTCACCAACAGTAACAGAATAGGAAAAAACCATGTTTGCAATTTCTGACACTTCGGGCCGCTTCTTCGCTGCCCTATCTGCCATCGCCATTTCGGCCGTGTTCATGGCCACTGCGATTATCCCTGCCAGCCCCGCTGGTATTCTGGCCTGATCGACACTGAAATTTCGAAAAAAAGGAGTTTTAAGATGTTTAATTCCGAAGCAGGCAGCCGCCTCTTCGCTGCCGTATTTGCCCTGACTTTGTCAGCTGTCGCCTTTGCAACGGCGATTGTTCCGGCCACCCCCAGCATGGGAATTCTGGCATGAGCAAAGTAACCCCGCATCGTAATGGTGGCACGCCAGAAGGCGGATTCCACCTCGACAAGTATAATGGCAAGGTTTTCGGCGTATGCGCTGGGATCGCCAATTATTTCGGGATCAGCCCGCTGGCCGTACGTATTGGCTTTGTCGCCGGCACGCTGATCGGCTTTGGATCGCTGATCCTTGTCTATCTGGCGATTGCGCTGATCGCGGATTGAGTGATGCGGCACGATCGCCCCACTCAAAAATCATTGTTCACATCGCCGATATGCCGCCATCCAGCTTGATTTCAGAGCCGGTCATGAAACGGCTTTCATCACTGGCGAGATAGACCACGGCATTGGCGATATCATCCGGCTCACCCACGAATTTCAGCGGGATTTGCCGCGCCAACTTGTCCAGCAGGATAGATTTATCCACCCTCGCATTCTTGCCGATGCCATCCAGAATAGGCGTGTCGACAAAGGTAGGATGCACAGAATTGCAGCGGATTTGCATATCGCGCTTTGCACAATGCAGCGCGATGGATTTGGTCAACATCCACACCGCGGCCTTGGACGCATTATAGGCGGGCATGGAATCGCTGGCGATCAGCCCGGCGATGGATGAGATATTGATGATCGATCCCGGCGCATGTTCGCGCATCAGCGGCAATGCCTTCTGGCAGCCATGAAAGATCGAATCGACATTGATGGAAAAGCAGCGTTGCCAGTCTTCAAAGGTGCAGGTTTCGATATTCCCTGCAACTCCGATCCCGGCATTGTTGACCAGCACATTCAGCCCGCCCAACTGATCACGCGCTGCATCAATCGCAGCCTCCCATGCCAATGGGTCGGTTACGTCATGCTGCAGGGCAAAGGCGGTGCCATCGCCCAGTGTGGTATTGATGGAGGCAGCAGTTTCTTGCGCGCCTGCGCCATTGATATCTGTGCACAGCACTCGTGCGCCTTCTTCCGCCAGTCGACGTGAATGGGCGGCACCAAGCCCCTGCGCCGCACCGGTAACCAGCGCCAGTTTCCCCTCAACGCGACCTGCCATGCTTACTCTCCCCTTAAGATATTGCTGGGAAGCAGCATCAGCAGGCGCACGTCAATCCCACAACCTTCGGCACGCTTGCTCTCAATAAATGTGCCGATATCGGCCAGAGCCACGCGGTGCACCGTGATATTCTCATCTCCCGTACCGCCGCCGGGGCCAACCTTCTTCAGCCCAGTGGCACGTACCATGGTGAAGCTTTCGCTGACCATGCCGGGAGAGGAATAGAAATTGCCGAGATTTTCAAGGCGATCCGCGCGGTAGCCGGTTTCCTCAATCAATTCGCGGCCTGCTGCGTCCAGATCATCTTCACCTTCACCACCATCCTCATCGCCAATCAGCCCGGCGGGCAATTCCAGGCAATTGCGGCCCAAAGGCACACGATATTGTTCGACCAGGATGACATGATCCGGCCCATCCAGCGCCAGGATTACGGCCGCTCGAATATCGCGTGCACGGCTGACATATTCCCAGCGACCGCGGGTCTTGGTGGTGATGAAGCGGCCTTGCCACTCTATGTTTTCGGGTTCTTCCATTGCCTTCCAATGCCGTTCGCCTCTAGCGAAGTCGAGAGGCACGTGCATGATCGTGTCTCGACTGTGCTCGACACGAACGGAAATGGCGAAATTAGACCTCGATCAGCCTGTCGGGCAATTCATTCTGATCATCTTCATCGCGCGGGAAATGTTCGGCCAGTACGCGGCCCACATCAGCCACGCCTGCGGCCAGACCTTCTGCAATGCAGCCTTTGCGGATTTCCACCAGCATATCTGCCATGGCTTCCCCCCACACTTCGGCAGGGACTTTTTCTGCGATCGGTTCATCAGCCACAATTTCAGCGCGATGTTCCCGCATGGACAGATAGATCAGTACGCCAGTGCGGCCATGCGTGCGCCGTTCAGCCCCCACCTTGAAATGCTTGATCGCCTGTTCATGCACGCGCGCTGCCTTGACCGGGCCGGGCGTGAAGAAAAAGCGCAGCGGATCCCACAACAGGATCAGCCATGTGCCGAGGAATTTGAGCAGGCCAAGCCCGACGATCAGGGATAATATTTCGCCACGCGTCCATTCATGTGTCCAGCCACCTGCCAGCCAGGTCAATTTGTCGAGATAGAAATCTGGCCACAGGGCGAACACGGTCATTGCAGTGAAGCTGGCAACGGCCGCCCAAACCAGCACCACGTCAGAATATCCGTCTGACCGGTCGGCGAGAACGGTTACGATTTCGCCCGATGTATGCAGCTCTGCCGCTGCAACAGCATCGGACACGATCTGATGCTGATCAGCATTAAGATATCGCGCCATTACCACCCCCCAGAGGCGCCACCGCCCCCAAAACTGCCGCCACCACCGGAGAATCCGCCACCGCCAAAGCCGCCTCCACCGCCCCAGCTGCTACCTCCAGATCCACCATTCATCGCGCCGCGCGCAATGGCAGATCCGACTTCCCACAAAATGATATCGCCCACTGTTCCGCCAAAGCGCCGCCTGCGGCTGCGCCCGCGCATCATTGGCAGGATGAAAAAGAAGACAATGAAGATCAGCCAGATGATCACGCCAAACGGGAAGCCTTCATCGCTGCTCTGCTGTTGCTGCGCCTGTTGCGCCACTGCCAATGCCTGGTCTTCCGGCAGCAGCAATTGCTGGACGATGGCCTCTGCCCCGGCCTCTATACCGCCGGGATAATCATCGGCGCGAAAACGCGGGATGATCTGGTTCTGGATGATCAGTGAGGACAGGGCATCGGTCAGAATGCCTTCCAGCCCGTAACCCACCTCTATCCGCACCTTGCGTTCATTTGGGGCAACAATCAGCAGCGCGCCATCATTACGCTCTGCATCGCCGATGCCCCATTCACGGCCCAGCTGATAGCCATAGTCTGAAATGTCATAGCCATTGAGGGTGGGGAGGGTGATGACGACCAATTGCCGTTGAGACTGGTTTTCCAATGCCTCCAGCTTTTGAGTCAGCGCCGCCTCCTGCGCGGGATCAAGTAGATCGGCATTGTCGACCACGCGCCCCGTCAGCGCGGGAAATTCCTGCGCGGCGAGTGGGGACGCGATCAGCGCCCCCGCTGCCACAAGAATGGTGAGGAATTGCCGCAGCACGATCAGTTGGATGTCATATCGAGTTCGGGCGCGACCTCGGCACCTTCAGTCGTTGCTTTATATGGCACCATGGGTTCAGCACCGTGGATGATGTTGGCGCCGATTGTATCGGGGAAGGTGCGAATAGTGGTGTTATACTGGCGCACCGCCTCATTATAGTCGCGGATCGCCACGGCAATGCGGTTTTCCGTGCCTTCCAGCTGGCTTTGCAGCGTGATGAACCCTTGCGTGGAGGTGATCTGCGGATAGGCTTCAAAACTGGCCAGCAGGCGGCCGATGCCCCGGCTCATCTGACTTTGTGCAGCCGCGAATTCTTCCATCTTGGCTTCATCACCCAGATCATTGGCGGTCACATTCACGCTGGTCGCCTTGGCGCGGGCTTCTGTCACTTCGGTCAGGATGGCGCGTTCATTTTCCGCTGCCCCCTTGGCCACTTCAGCCAGATTGGGGATCAAATTGGCGCGGCGTTGAAACTGCGCCTCCACATCGGCCCATTTTGCCTTGGCGTTTTCTTCTGCCGCGGGCACGGAGTTGATGCCGCATGCGGCCAGCCCCAAAGATGCCATGGCGACCAGCGCCATGCGGCGAATTGCGGAGAAATTCATGGAAAACCCTTTCGCGTGCGGCCGCATAGCGCGGCACTTGATCCTGTATTGCGGATATAGCACACCCCTGTGGATATTCAAGGATTGGCAATCGCCTTTCAAACTGCAAAATTGTGTCGGTCCAAGGACATAGCTGGAGGGATTGATGCTGTCGGATTTCAAGGAATTCATTGCCAAGGGTAATGTGATGGAGCTGGCCGTTGCCGTGATTATCGGCGGGGCATTTGCCACAATAGTCAAATCGATGACCGATGATCTAATCATGCCGATTGTTGGTGCGATTTTTGGCGATGTCGATTTTTCCGACAAATATATCGTGCTGAGCGGCGATGTGGAGGCTGGTGCATCGCTTGCGGCCGCGCGCGAAGCGGGGGCCAATGTGCTGGCCTGGGGCGGTTTTGTCTCCACCGTGATCAATTTCGTGATTCTGGCCTTCATCATCTTTCTGCTGGTCCGCTATGCCAAGAAGGTGACTGAACAGTTCGAAAAGGAAGAAGAAGCGGCAGCACCTGCTGGCCCGACCGAAGTGGAGCTGCTGACCGAAATCCGGGACGCGCTGAAGAAGTGAATTTTTTTGTTTCCACTCCCGCTTGCGGGAGGGGGATCAGATGTACACTTTAAATTCAGACCCATGCCCCTATATAGGGCCTGCCGGTTTCGACCGGCTATGGCGATAAATTGCGTTATGCAATAGGTACAACGGACCCGGGGGCAGTACCCGGCGGCTCCACCATAAACCTCTGTAATTCAGGGGATTTTGACGGGGCCGAACCAGGATCGACGTGTGCTGAAAGATAGTGTTTTCGCCCGGGCTGAGTAACCCGTAAAACTGTTCACAACACACAAGTGCCAACGATAACGAAGCACTCGCTCTCGCAGCGTAATGTGACGGCCTAACGGCCTGAATTTACAAAGCTAAAGCGCGGTTGGACCCACCGGGCAACAGAAGGGATACCGGGCGTCCGGAGAGAACGTAGCAACAGAATCTCTCCACCTGCTTTCAAGCACACCACACCATTGGCACCATACCCGCTGGTTTGTTCGCCAGCCTTACTGGGTGAGAGCGTATTCTTCTGCCGTCACTGGATCACCATCTGCCGGCATCAGTGACACAGCCCCTGTGATCCAGATGATCGAAAGAATGAGGATGGCGAGTGCAAGGCTTATCAAGAGCACATAGCGCATAACACCGGGAGTATCCCCGCTGCGCGCTTCGGTTGTATCCATCTGGATTTCATCACCGTTCTTATGCATGACAGGTCTCCTGCTTCATTAAGCGAAGGACGACCAAACGTTGTATAGAACCGTTTTGTGCCGAACTACGCGTTGGGCCCCATTTGATTTGTACCATTGCTGGCTGAATCACACAAATTTACAAGCACAACGTTCATGCTTTTGCTTGTGATGCTGGTTATATTGAAAGGCGGTTTTGCTAAACCCGACCCATTTCAGGCGTCCTGCGTAGCTTCCGTTTCGCGCGCTTTGGCATCCTGTTCATAACGGATCGCATCGAGGATTTTGGCGCCGCCCAGAAACACGGCTCCGCCCGTTGCTGCCCACAATAGATAGCCACCCCAGCCAGGATATTGGATCGTGTAATGCGCGCCGCGGGTCATTGCACCCAGTGCCAGGGCATAGATGATCAGATACGCTTCAAAGCGTGTCTTGATCACAAACAGCCGCTTGACCTTGGCCAGCATTTCAACCTCTCGTCACTGCGCAGGGGATCTGCGCGTGGTTAATAAGAGGTTATCGTATGGATACATGCGCTGCTGGCAAGCGCGTTAACCCAATTCTGGCAGATCCAGCGCCGTGATGAGTGCCTGACGTGCCGAAACGACACATTTTTCCAACGTTTGATTGCTCAGATCAGCCGGGTCGATCTGCTCAGGCCAATGCTGCGATATAACCGACTCGATTGTGTCTGCCTTTGCATCATCCAGCAGAAAGCGCGGATCGACTGTTGCAGGGTCGGCCACCACGCGCAGCCGCAGGCAGGCTGGGCCGCCGCCATTGGCCATGCTTTGGCGGACATTCACAGGCACCACTTCGCGGATGGAGCCATTTCCAGCCAGCATTTCCTCGAGCCAGCCCCACACCGCCGTGCTTTCACGGCATTCATCGGGAACCACCAATGCCATGCCGCCCTGTGGCCGCGTGATCAGTTGTGCGTTGAACAGATAGGTGCGGATAGCTTCGGCCAAGCTTACTGCACTGTCGGGCACCTCCACCACCTGCAATGCAGGGAAGGCGGTACGCATCGCATCATAGGCACCCTGCCGGTCGGCAAAGGCCAGTTCATGCGCGAAGATCACATCTTCATTGGCCACTGCGACCACGTCATTGTGAAACGCGCCTGCCTCGATCGCTGCTGGATTCTGTTCGATAAACACTGTGCGTTCAGGCGCGAGGCCATGCAGGCGCGCCACTGTGCGGCAGGCCTCCAGATGCTGGCGCGCCGGAAATTTGCCGCCGGGGCGGCCATAGACAAACACTTCAACGCCCGCTTCCCCATGGCTGGCGCATAACCGCATATGATTGGCCGCGCCTTCATCGCCAAATGTCGGCGGCACTGCATCATGCACCACGAAATGGTCAGTATTGCCAAAGGCGATATCCAGCTGCCGTTTGGTATCGGGCCATTCCTGCGCGCGGTGCAGCATGGTGACGAGGTTGGCGGGTGTGAAGTGGCATTTGCCGTCCACCGTGTCTGGCGCGGGGCTGACCGTGGCGGCATTGGCGGTCCACATGCTGCTGGCCGACCATGCGGCGGCAAGCAAGGCCGGAGCAGCCTCGGCACCGGGCCCCAATTGTTGCAGTAAGCCATGATTGGGGCGGGGCAGGGGCAAGAAAAACCCCTGCGCGCCGAAACGCGCCAGATTGCCGCGCATCTTGGCCACACCCTGCAAGGCTGCGGCGCGGGGATAGCTGGCATCGCCCTGATGTTTGGTGCTGGCAATATTGCCCAGGCTTAAACCTGCATAATTGTGGCTGGGGCCAACGATCCCGTCGAAATTAATTTCGACCAGGCTCACCGCGTAACGCTCCACACAATATCGCCATCCCCAACATCCAGAATATCTGCCGTGCGGCTATCAATTGCTACGCTGCCATCTTCACGCAATTCCCGCGCGCCGTAACAGGCGCGGAAAGTTTCAAGCCGCCCTGTGGCGATAATTGCGCGCTCGCCCGCTTCCAGCGTGGTGCCGGATACGGAGCGTTCGGCGGCATCTTTCACACTGGCCACTTCATCGGTCAGCGCCGTCATGGTCGGGCCGCCATCGAAAATATCGACATAACCCTGATAACGGAAACCTTCATTTTCCAGCATCCGCATGGCCGCGCGCCCGGTGGGGTGGGGCACGCCAATCACGCTGCGGGCATTGTCATCCAGCATGGCGATATAGACCGGGTGCTTGGGCATAAGATCGGCAATGAACTGATTGCCATTGATGGCGTTGAAGTAATCCGCCTCCTGAAAATTCATCCCGAAAAAACGCCCAGCCACGCCATCCCAGAAGGGTGAGCCGCCGCGTTCATCGATGATCCCGCGCAATTCGGCCAGAATTCGGTCAGCAAAGCGTACGCGATGCATGGCAATGAACAGATATCGGCTACGCGCCAGTAACAGGCCCAGCCCGCCAGCGCGTTCATTAGGATGCAGGAACAGCCCGCCAACCTCGCTCGACCCTTCCAGATCGGTGACAAGGCTGAGCAGTTCGGCGCGCACTGTGCGGTCCAGTTCCTGTGAATATTGGGTCAGCGTGTTGAGGCGATAGGAATAAAATGGCCAGCGCTGGCCCACCTGCGTCATCAGCTGGCAGGTGCCGCGAATGGTGCCGGTCTGCGCATTTTCCAGAATCAGCACGAATTGTTCATCTACCAGCTCATCCGCCTCATTGGCGAAAGCCTTGGCGGCGCGTTCCAGCTTCCCGCCCAAGGCGTTGCGATCGGCCGGCAGGTTGGTAAAGCCACCGCCTGTCAGCTTGGCCATTTCATACAGCGGTTCAAGATCTTGAGGGCGCGCAGCGCGCAGGCGAAAACTCAATTCATATCTCCTGCAGCTATGCGGGTGATGACGAGGGCGGACAGCGCCGCACGTTCGGCGAGAGAGGGCACAATCAGATATTCCTGCGGGCTGTGAATGGCTCCGCCGCGCACGCCCATCGTATCGACCACGGGCACTCCGCAGGCGGCGATATTATTGCCGTCGCACACCCCGCCAGTGGATTGCCAACTGATTTCCTGGCCCAATTGCGCGCCGCATGCCTTCACCAGATCGAACAGGCGTTGCGCCTGTGCATCGACCGGTTTGGGCGGGCGGGTCACGCCGCCATGGCGATGGATGGAAACTTCGTGCACGTTTTCTATATCACGCAGAACATCGGTCAGCGCCCGGTCAAACCCCTCCATCGCTTCAGGTGTTTTGGGGCGAATGTTGAAGCGTAGAACAGCGTTGTCGGGCACAACATTATTGGCTGCGCCACCCTCCAGCTTCGCCGGGTTCACGGTGAGGTCGGCATGTTCCATGGCCTTGATGCGCAGGATCAGATCGGCAGCCGCCACCACGGCATTGCGCCCGTCCTGCGGGTTGCGCCCGGCATGCGCGCTCTTGCCCGTGACGGTGATGGAATAATTGCCCGTGCCGCCGCGCGCATGGGCCAGCGTGCCATCGGGCAGGGCGGATGGTTCATAGGTCAGCGCGGCCAGCTTGCCCCGCGCCAGTTCTGCAATCAGGTCACGAGAGGCGAGCGAGCCCGTTTCCTCGTCCGAATTGATCAGCACATCATAGCCCAAAGATTGCGCCGCAGCTGATGTCTCCGCCGCCAATAGAGCGTGCAGGATCACGGCGATGCCGCCTTTCATGTCTGCCACGCCGGGGCCGTTCAGCGTGTTATCGTCCACCCACACCTGCTGCTGAAACGGGTCATCCGCAGGGAAAACCGTGTCCATATGCCCAGTCAGCAATATGCGGCGATTTGCCTGCGGGCGCACGCGCAGCACCAAGTGCTGGCCATGCGGCTTTTCAAATTCGAGTCCATCGCTGCCTATGGCGGTGACGGGGGCGGGGGCGACCAGTTCAACCTCCCCCGGCAGTGCAGAAAATGCCTCTGCCAGGGCGCTCGCCTGATCCGAAAGCCCGGCCAAATTGGCAGTGCCGGTGTTGATTGCACACCACGCCTCTACCTGCCGCAGCATGACGGCAGGATCGATCCGTTCCAGCATGCTGGCGGCGTCAGATGTTTGGTGCTGTTGCATGCGCAACCGTTCTAGCTCCCCAGGTATTTCAGGCAAGGTTATACGCCAAGCGCAAAGTTATTATATGTCACCCTTACGACATTTTGTTTCGTAAGTCGATTGCGCTCATCACGCGGTTGCAATCCTTTACCAGTTTGGCCATATCGCGCTCGGTTCCTCCCCGGGATATGAGTGGTTTTTCACCCGCCATTGCGGCGGACCAAATTGCGTGAGGACGAATGAGCGAGAATGTAACGCGCGCCGGCTTGCAGATTGACAAGCAATTGGCAGAGTTTCTGGAAAATGATGTGCTGACCCCGCTGGGCCGCGATGTACCAGCTTTCTGGGATGGGTTTGCCGCGCTTCTGGGCACATTTGCCCCGCGCAACCGCGACTTGCTGACGAAACGTGATGATCTGCAGGCACAGATTGATGCCTGGCACGTGGAACGTCGCGGCAAGCCAATCAACCAGGATGAATATCAGGCTTTCCTGCGCGAGATTGGTTATCTGGTGCCAGAACCGGGCGATTTCACCATCGGCACGCAGAATGTCGACCCGGAAATTGCCACTATGGCAGGCCCGCAGCTGGTGGTGCCGGTGCTGAATGCGCGCTTCCTGCTCAATGCAGCCAATGCGCGCTGGGGCAGCCTGTATGATGCGCTTTACGGCACTGATGCGCTGGATGCCGCACCTGCCCAGCCAGGCGGTTATGATGCGGCTCGTGGTGCGGCGGTGATCGCACGCGGGCGTGAATTCCTGGATCAGGCTTTCCTTCTGGCTGGTGGCCGCAGCTGGGCCGATGTCACCGGCAGGGATGATATCGAATTGGCCGATGCGGCGCAAAATGCCGGGACGACGGAAAAGGGCCTGATATTTGTAAACAATGGCTTGCATGTCGAAGTTCAGTTCGATTCCAGCCATCCCATTGGCAGCACGGACAAGGCCGGGATCAGTGATATCGTGGTCGAAGCTGCACTGACCACCATTTGCGATTGCGAAGATTCGGTCGCAGCTGTCGATGCAGAGGACAAGCTGCTGGCCTATACCAATTGGCTGGGCGTGATCCGTGGCGATCTGCAAGACACCTTTGAAAAAGGTGGCAAGCAGATGACGCGCAAGCTGGCTGCTGACCGAACCTATACCGCGCCTGATGGCAACACGCAGAGCCTAAAGGGCCGCAGCCTGTTGTTCGTGCGCAATGTGGGCCATCTGATGACCAACCCGGCCATCAAGCTGGCTGATGGCGGTGAAGTGCCCGAAGGGATCATGGATGCCGTTTTCACCAGCGCCATCGGCGCGCTGGATGTGGAAGGCCACTCAACACTGGGCAATTCACGTTTCGGCAGCATCTATATTGTGAAGCCCAAAATGCATGGGCCGGAAGAATGCGCATTCACCAATGACCTGTTTGATGCGGTGGAAGATCTGCTGGGTCTGAAACGCAACACCATCAAGGTGGGTGTAATGGATGAAGAACGCCGCACCAGCGCCAATCTGGGCGCGTGCATCGCGGCGGTGAAGGACCGCGTGGTCTTCATCAACACCGGCTTCCTGGATCGCACGGGCGATGAGATGCATACATCGATGCAGGCCGGCCCAATGATCCGCAAGGGCGCAATGAAAGCCTCCGGCTGGCTTGCCGCCTATGAAAAGCGCAATGTTGCCATCGGTTTGAAGCACGGCCTGTCTGGCCGGGCGCAGATCGGCAAGGGCATGTGGGCCGCGCCCGATCTGATGGGACAGATGATGGTTGAAAAGATCGGCCATCTGAAGGCTGGCGCAAACACGGCATGGGTGCCGTCACCCACTGCCGCCACGCTGCATGCGCTGCATTATCACCAGCTCAACGTGTTCGATGTGCAGAAAGATCTGGGCGAAATTCCGCCACTCAGCGATCTACTTTCCATCCCGCTGGCTGATGGGGTCAACTGGTCGGAAGACGAGCTTCGTGAAGAGCTGGACAATAACGCGCAGGGCCTGCTGGGCTATGTCGTGCGCTGGATCGATCAGGGCGTCGGCTGTTCCAAGGTGCCGGACATCAATGATGTGGGCCTGATGGAAGATCGCGCGACGCTGCGCATTTCCAGCCAGCACATGGCCAATTGGCTGCTGCATGGCGTGTGCACGGAAGAGCAGGTGATGGACAGTCTACGCCGTATGGCCGCCAAGGTGGACCAACAGAATGCAGGCGATCCGCTGTACGAACCGTTGGTTGGCAATGAGGATGGCGTGGCCTTCCGCGCTGCCAAAGATCTGGTGTTCAAGGGTGTGGAGCAGCCCAGCGGTTATACCGAACCGCTGCTGCACCATTGGCGGCAGGTTAAAAAGGCGGGCTGATATAGCTTTGGTGAATCTGGGTGGGGGCTGTTTTCAGCCCTCGCTCCGCACCAGCAGGCCGGAACGTTTACGGCCCATCTGGATATTGCCGGCATTGGCCACCGGCCCTGCGGCGCGGACCTGATCGCCAGCAAATTCTATCAGGCTGGCTTCGGGCAGGCTGCGTTCAAATTCGATGCCGCAATCCCCATCGCGCGTCCAAATGACTGTGCAGTACAATTCCTGTGCACCCATGATCAGCCAACCGGTTACACCCTTGCTGGGCGCGTTTACCATTTCCAGCTTGGCACCATTGTCTGAAATATTGGCCATGCGGCAGGGGCGATCACCACTAACAGTGCGTAGGATAACGGGGATATCGACGGTGAAGCGTGCGGACCTGCGCCGTTCAGCCTGTGCGGCCCTGATGCGTGCTTCGAACAGGCTCATGCCTTGTGGTGCCCCCGTTTTATGTTGTGCGACGCACCGCAATGCACCAAAAAGCCATGAAGAAGCATTGGCAAATGTGTTTAACCAGAATTAACCCATTTTCCTGACAAGGAGCGCCAATGGCGGACTGGTATCGCAACACTGACTGGAACGATGAGATCGAGGAGCAATTCTTCGTCAAACTGGCGCGCGCACGATCTCAGCGGGACCAATATATCGTGCTGCAGGCGCTGACATTGGCGGAGAGCCACCCGCAGGTCACATTGCGGCTGGTGGATTATTACTTTGGAACGCGCACCGACGATTTCGATGATGGTCGCGCGCGCATGGCAGCATCACGGGCAAATTTCGCGCTGGGCGGTTATGAGAAGGCGCTGGACGATTATCTGGAAGGCATGGCTGATAATGGCGAGAATCAGGCGATTTATGTTGCGTCGCCTATCCAGTTTGCCTTCATGGCGGCACGTTATCGTTCGCAGCGCCATTACCTTCCGGCGCTGGATGCGTTGAATGGGCTTGAACCGCCGGACGGGCAGGGAGAACTGCCGTTCATCTATTTCGCCGCATATGCAATGCTGCTGGATGAAACGGGGAAGGATCCTAATGGAGCGCAGGTTTTGGCTGAAAAAGCCTTGTCCCAGCCCCAGCAATGGCTCGATCATTTTGGAGAATTGACGTGGCGCCTGCGCGGCATCACGCGCAGCTAGAGTTTGTGTCTAACCCAATACGCGGGCAAGGGCGATGAAATCATCCACGCTGAGCGTTTCGGCACGGCGCGTTTCATCAATGCCGAGTTCGGCCAGGGCCTCCACCGCGCCGGGCATGCCTTTCAGGCTTTGACGCAGCATTTTGCGCCGCTGGCCAAAGGCAGCTTCTGTCACGCGCTCCAACGTGCGCGGGTTCACGCCTTCTGGCATGCCTGCTGGCGTCACATGGACGATGGCGCTCATCACCTTGGGCGGTGGAGTAAAGGCGCTGCGATGCACCTTCATCGCAAGTTTTGCCGTGCTACGCCACTGGGCCAGCACCGCGAGCCTGCCATAGGCCCCGCTGCCAGGAGGCGCGACAATGCGTTGCGCGACTTCCAACTGAAACATCAGTGTCAACGAAGACCAAAGCGGTGGCCATTTTGAAGCGGAAAGCCAGCGGGTGAACAGTGCTGTGCCGACATTATAGGGCAAATTGGCGACCACGGCATAGGGTTCGCCCATCAGATCATCATGATCGATCGCCAGTGCATCACCTTCCACCACGTTTAACTGGCCGGGATATGTTTCGGACAGTTCGGCCAGCGCAGGCAGACAGCGGCGGTCCATTTCAATCGCTTTCACGCGCGCGCCCGCCGCCAACAGGGCGCGGGTCAGCCCACCGGGTCCGGGGCCAATCTCTAGCACTGCCTTACCCTGCAAATCGCCAGGTATCGCGGCGATCCGGCCCAGCAGTTGCGCATCGAACAGGAAATTCTGCCCCAATGCCTTGGACGCGCTGAGTCCATGCTTGGCGATTACTTCGCGTAAAGGGGGGAGGTCAGCCATGGTACCCAGCATCAGAACGCCGTGCTGCGCATTCCCCCGCCATGCGGATGGCGGCAATCATTGCGCCGGGATTGGCCACACCTTTGCCTGCAATGTCAAAGGCGGTGCCATGATCGGGGCTGGTGCGGATAATTGGCAGGCCCAGTGTGACATTAACCCCGGAATCGAACTCCAGAGCCTTGATCGGGATCAATGCCTGATCGTGATACATGCACACCGCCGCATCAAAATGGACGCGGTGGTGCGGGGCAAACAGGGCATCAGCGGGGTGAGGGCCGGTGGCATGAATGCCTTCTGCACGCAGAGTGGCGATGGCTGGCGCAATGATCTGTGCTTCCTCATGCCCAAATTTTCCACCTTCCCCTGCATGGGGGTTGAGCGCGGAAATGGCGATCCTTGGATGCATGATCCCAAAATCACGGGCCAATGCAGCGGCGGCAATGCGCGCCTTATGGCAGATCAGATCATGGCTGATCAGGCCAGGGACATCGGCCAGTGCGCAATGCACCGTCAGCGGAATGGTGCGGAGTGAAGGGCCCGCTAGCATCATTACCGCATCCTGTGCTCCCAAACTACATTGATCGGCCAGAAATTCGGTCTGGCCGGGGTAATCAAAGCCGACCTTGGCCAGTTCACCCTTGGCAATCGGCGCAGTCACCAATGCCGATGCTGCGCCATGCAATGTCAATTGAGTGGCCTGTTCCAGCGACCCCATGGCCAACATGGCACCAGCCAGATCGGGCGATCCAGCTGTATAACTGGCGTCCAACCCGCCTAGCACGGGCAAGGCATCTGAAAAAACTTGATGTGCCTCTGCCGGATCGGGAATTGTGTGGATAGGGCAGATTATGCCCCGCGCCTCTGCCGCCGCTGCGAGCACTTGCGCACCCCCAACCACACAAAAGGGTTGCAGCCCTGCTTCAGTGCGTGAAGCCCAGGCCAGTGCGATCAGTTCCGGGCCTATGCCCGCCGGATCACCGATCGAAATGGCGAGGGGCGGGGGTGCGGTTCTGGTCAATGATATTCGATATAGGCATCATTGCGCAGGTCGCGCAAATAACGCTGGGCACGCTTGTTCACCCGGTCATCTTCCAGCTGTGCCATCAGCTGGTCAAAGCTGGGGCCGCCTTCCGTCTTGGGATCATCACGTCCGCACAGCATCAACACACGCACGCCTTCCTCCACAGACCCAAAGGGCGGTGTCGTCTGGCCCAGCTGCATGTTCAGCACAATGGCTTGCAGTTGTTCAGGAAGCGAGCGAGCAAGGATCTGGTCATTGGTGACAACGTCTGCACCAATCGCAACGGCAGCACTTTCCGCATCGCCACAACCACGCATGGCCTTTACGCCAGCAGCAAAAGCTTCAACCTTGGCTGCGGCGGCTTCTTGCGAAATGCCAGGTTCAAATCCGATCGAAATCTGCTTCAGGCTCAACAGGGCATCACGTGGATCGGCGGCCAGAACCTGGCGTTTGTCGATCAGGTAAAGAATTGAATAGCCACCAGGAATTTCAATCGGGCCAACCAGCTGGCCGGGCTGCATCTGCTGTGCTGCAGCAGCCAGTTCATTGGGTAATTGCGCGACGCGGACAAAGCCCAGATCGCCGCCAACCACTGCTGTGGTCGCTTGCGAATACTGGCGTGCATAGGCGGCAAAGCTGCCACCTTGCTGCAACAATTCCATGATGCGTTCGGCGTTCTGCATCACTTGTGCATTCGATTCCGGTGTCGAAGCCAGGAAGATTTCACCCAGACGATATTCTTCCGTCCCGCGCGATTCCTCCATCCGCTTGAGCAGTTCGTTGACTTCTTCCTCCGACACATTGACGAAGGGGGAGATATTCCGGCTCAGCAGGCGCTGCCAAGCCAGTTCGCCATGGATCTGGCGCTTGAGAGATGAAGCAGAAGAACCAATGCTGGCGAGGTATTTATCCATTGCTGCAGTGTCTTGCCCGAAATTCTGTGCGGCGACGCGGGCATAAGTCTGCTCGATAGCAGACTGATCAACCTCAATCTCCTGCGCCTTCGCCTCTTGAATTTGCAGGGTTTCGTCAATCAGATTGCGCAGCACCTGCATTTTCAGGCGCTGCAGATCTTCGCCAGTAATTTCACCCTGCGATGCGGCCAGAACCAGCGCTGCACGCTGGTCAACATCTGTACCGGTGATCACCTGGCCATTAACGATGGCAGTGGCGGTGCGGATATTGGGGTTGTCATCACCCAGCAGCGTTACATTTTGCGGGATTGCCAGCGGGTCCGAAATAACTTCATCCTGGGCGGCAAGCATTGCAGGAGATGCCGCCAATGAAGCAGCAGCAAGACTGTTGAAGAGATTGGAAACAAATTTGGTTGTCACGCGATCATTCCATTTACAGCGCCTGTAAGGCAGCCGAATACAGCTGGGTATTGGCGCATCCCGGCTGAACAGCAGATGAGTTTGTGCAGGCGGATAGCGGTTTTCTCTTTCCCTGCCAACGCCCAGCGATCAACGGAATCCCAGATTTCTTAGGCCGAAGAACAATTGGAAGGTATTGCCGCGCTGTGCATCGCCCGCATTGATGTAATCTCGCCGCCAGGTCAGGCCGAATTCCATACAATCATCGCGATAGGCCACGCCAACACGGGTGCGGATCGGTTCGAACCCGTCAGATGTCAGCGTTGGGTCTTCATTGCGGTCTGTCAGGTTGAACACGCCCGAACCGAATATTGACCAGTAATTTGCAAAAGCGACACGCACGGCTGCGCGCAATTCTTCACGATCCTGCAAGTCTTCAATCGCGTCAATATCGCGATTCAAGCGCAGATAGCCAATTTCTGCATAGGTACGTTCATCGCCAATAGTGGCGTCAAATTCATTGCGCCGTGGGGCCAGATTGTCCTTGTCCAGCCGGAAGCGATGGGTGAATTTCACGAAATCGCGGAAACGCACTTCTGTCCGGCCGACGAAATCGGAAACCTTTTCGGAAAGGCCAGTGCCATCGGGCAGGACAATGCGGTCATTCTTGAAGCGATAGGATTGACCAATTGTGGATTTGATGCGCCAACCTGGGCGGTGCAATTCCCAGTCAAAACCATATGTCAGCCGCACCCCGTCCTCTATCCGGTCATAGCCGGGAAAGCGGTTGAGTGAGAAAAGGTTGGAATCTTCCAGATCGATTGCACGCGCATCTTCATTGGGAACCGACAGGTTGCGGATGGTTGGGCTGGCAACCAATTGGACGCGTGGCTTCAATACCTGCGTCCCGCCAAAAGCCGGTCCGACGAAGGGCCATTCAATGTCCACCGCGCTCAAGGCAACGCCGCGTGTTTGCCAGCCTTCATTACCGCGATAGATTTCGGTGCTGGTAAGGCCGGTATTGCTGGTGTGATAGACATCGCCACGCGCCAGTGCGGTCAGTGTCACGATCTGGCCCAGCCCGGTCAAATGACGCAGATCCCACCGTGCGCCGGCAAAGGCGCGCTGCGTATCTTGCCCTTCATCGCGCAGCAGGGCGAGCGTATTGGCCTGCAATTCCACCGTGCCGCCAGCCAGCGGGTCCGCCAAGCGCAATCTGTAATCCATAACGGGCAGGGCCATAGGTACCTGACCCTGATCGACATTCAGCCGCAGTGTTTGTGTTGCCCAACCTGCGAGCGAGAAATAGGAATTCTGGTCAATCCGTTCCAGATTGACCGTTGAACGCAGCCGATCATCACGGCTGATGTCATATCTGCGCAGGAAAGTGCGGTCACTAGCCAGACGTACTGACCCGGTCAGGCTCCAGTTCGGATTGAATTGATAGCGGCCATTGGCAAACAAATATCCGCGCATATCGCGTTCTGCCGTGGGGTCGGTATTGAAGCGGCCAATGCGGCGGCTATTCGTGGCATAGCCGGTTATCTGATAGGCACCCTTGCTGTAGAGGTGGCGCCATTCAGCAGAAACCATGGGTGTGGCTTCCGTATAAATATGTGTGCCCAGCGCTAGGTCGCGATTTTCATCAATTCGCCAGTAATAGCGCCCGCTGACTTCAACCCCATTGGATTCGGAGAAGCGTAAATCTGGCACCAGAAAGCCCGAAACGGCACGTCCATCTGCCCTGACTGCCAGCCCGGGAAGGGGCAGCAGGCGCGCACCGAACAATTCCAGCACCGCGCCTTTGAAACTTACGCGGCTGGTCTTTGGGTCATAAGTGACCCGATCCGCCGTGATCCGCCAGCTGGGGTTTTGCGCGCAGCCGCTTGCATCGACCATCGGGCAGGGGCTGTATGCGGCATCAGTCAGTACCGTAGTGCCATCATTACCACGTTCACCCGATTGCGCAGCCAGCCTGCCACCAGCACGCAGCGCAAGCAGAAGGTCCTCCATCGCGCCCGCTTCAAAACGGTCAGTCAGCTCGACCTTTTCGGTATAAAGCTGGTTTCCATCCTGATCGACCACGCGAACATTGCCAGTGGCCAGGATAGTGCCTGCCGCGCGATTCCAGCTCACTTCATCGGCACGAACCGACCCGTCTGCACTGCGCAGCACCACATTGTCACGCGCGATGACGGTATCGCTTTCTGAATCATATGAAAGTTCACCCGCCTCAAAATCGATTGTGCGGGCTTGTTCGCTTTTGATCGTGCCTGCGGGGTCGCTGGATGCTTCTGGCGCTGGCGGCTGCGGTGCTTCATCCTGCGCAACAGCCGATTGCGCACCCAACAACCCACCCATCAGCAGGATGGACAAGGTGCTGCCTTGCGACAAGCGGGCATAACAGGCTTGCAGGCGTTTCTGCTTGGCGGGGGACATGACTTGCCTATCGCACCGCTGACGCTTAATCGCAATCGCCATTCCTCAATGCCTTGTGCGCCAGTCCACAACCGGGCACGACACGGCTCATAACAAATCGATTTTTTCGGAGTTTTCATGCAAATTCAATTCAGCGATGCAGTTCCTGCCGACCTCCGCGTGGTGGGCCATGTCGTAAGCAAGGATACCATGCCAGCAGGGCTGGAGCCTGCAATTACTGAAGGTGCTGAAGCGGCGCGTTTCAAGGGGCGGCCGGGCCAGCTGTTCGAAGCGTTTGTTACCCGCGATGGCAAATTGTTGCGCCTGGCATTGAGCGGCGCGGGTGATGCCACAGGAGACGATCGTAGCGCCAATCTGGAAAAGGCAGGGGCAACGCTGACTGCGAAATATCTGTGTTCTGGCGAAACCGCGCTGGCAGTGGATTTTTCAGGATCTGGCTTGACTGCAGAACAGGCTGCTGCCGTTTTGCTGGGCCTGCGTTTGCGCAGCTGGCGGCACGATATCTATCGGACCAAGCTGGCCGATGAAAAGAAGGTTTCTTTGGTCAAGGCGGTTGCAGTCAACGCCCCAGAAGGCACAGAAGCCGCCTGGGCGGTGAATGATGCCATTGCCCAAGGGGTGGAATTTACCCGCATGTTGGTGGCCGAACCTGCCAACAAGGTTTTTCCTGTCAGCTTTGTTGAGCTGTGCCAGGAAAAATTTGCCGGCACCGGTGCGCAGCTTACCGTGCTGGACGAAGATGAAATGGCCAAACTGGGCATGGGCGCCCTGCTGGGTGTTGGGCAGGGCTCTCGCCAGCCATCGCGCCTGCTGGCGATTCGTTGGAATAATGGCCCGAAGGGTGGCAAGCCCACGGTTTTTGTGGGCAAAGGTGTGACCTTTGACACTGGCGGTATCTCACTGAAACCCGGCGCAGGCATGGAAGACATGAAGTGGGATATGGGCGGCGCAGGTGCCGTTGCCGGTGCCATGCTTTCCATCGTCAAGCGTAAGGCCGCGGCCAATGTGATCGGCGTGGTCGGGCTGGTAGAGAATATGCCAGATGGCAATGCCCAGCGTCCCGGTGATGTCGTCACCAGCATGTCTGGCCAGACAATCGAAGTGATCAACACCGATGCCGAAGGGCGTTTGGTGCTGTGCGATGCGCTGCATTGGGCGCAGGAAGAATATGATCCGGCACAGATTGTGGATTTTGCCACGCTGACCGGCGCAATGATCATTTCGCTTGGCCATGAACATGGCGGGTTGTTTGCCAATGATGACAAACTGGCTGATCAGCTGCTGGGTGCAGGCAAGGGAAGCGGTGACAAATTGTGGCGGATGCCCTTGGGCCCTGCCTATGACAAGCTGATCGACAGCCCGATTGCGGACATCAAGAATGTTGGCCCGCGTTACGCCGGGTCTATCACTGCAGCACAGTTCCTGCAGCGCTTTATTCGCAAGGGTACGCCTTGGGCGCATTGCGATATCGCGGGCATGGTGTGGGCGGACAAGCCGGGTGCCACATGGGACAAGGGCGCAACCGGTTATGGTGTGCGCCTGATCGATCGCTTTGTGTCGGACAATCTGGAAGGGTGATTGCTCTTCTGGTGCTTGGGGGTGGGGAGACTCATCCTCAAGCAGCGAAGCGAGAGGATAAGAAGCCCATCCTCAAGTAGCGAAGCGATAGGATAAGAAGCCATCCTCAAGTAGCGAAGCGATAGGATAAGAAGCCATCCTCAAGTAGCGAAGCGATAGGATAACTAAAGTACCATGCGCGTCGATTTCTATCAGCTTAGCCGTGACCCGGTGGAACGGGTGGTGGCCATGCTGGCGCGCAAGGTGCTGGAAGCAGGCGAGCGCTTGCTGATCGTCTCCAGTGATGCTGACCAGCGCGCAGATCTCTCGAAAGAATTGTGGCGCGCCGGGCCGGAACATTTCCTGGCCCATGGAGAGGCAGCCGACGGGCAGGCGGATCGCCAGCCAATTTTGTTGAGCGACATGATGGATGCACCCAATGGTGCGCGTATGGTGCTGTTGGCAGATGGGTGCTGGCGGCCAGAGGCATTGGGCTTTGACCGGGCACTGCTGGTGTTCGGCGAAGGCGAAACAGAGGCTGCGCGGGCATTATGGCGTGAACTGGATGGTGCCTTGGATGTCACGCGGGAAATCCACAAGCAGGATGAGCAGGGCCGCTGGCGCGCCGGTGGGTGACCTTCCTGCCACTTGCAGTTGTGCGTCGCTGGCGCTAGGGGCGCGCCGCAATCCGATAAAACATATATTCACGTTACCGAAGGAACCAAGATCATGGCGGTTACCCGCACCTTTTCGATCATCAAGCCCGATGCCACCCGCCGCAATCTGACCGGCGCTGTTACCAAGATGCTTGAAGAAGCTGGCCTGCGCGTTGTCGCTTCCAAGCGCATCCACATGACCAAGGAACAGGCAGAAGGCTTTTACGCCGTGCACAGCGAACGCCCCTTCTTTGGCGAACTGGTTGAATTCATGATGAGCGAACCTGTGGTTGTGCAGGTGCTGGAAGGCGAAGACGCCGTGGCTCGCAATCGTGACATCATGGGTGCGACCAACCCGGCAGAAGCTGCCGAAGGCACGATCCGCAAGACACATGCCCTTTCGATCGGCGAAAACACCGTCCACGGTTCGGACAGCGATGAAAACGCTGCCATCGAAATCGCCTTCTTCTTCAAGCCGGAAGAAATCGTCGGCTAATTGCGACTCGCAATTGCGATTGGAAAAGGGCCCTGCTGCAGCGATGCGGTGGGGCCTTTGCTTTTCAGCCAGTTAGTGCCCGATTCGGTGGTTCGCCCCGTAAGGTGTATATTGTAGCATCGTCACATAACGCGTTTTCCATGAGGGGAGAGGAATATGCGTGCTTTACTGATGCTTTTCGCGGTGGCCTGTTACTTCGCGTTCTTTGCCACATTCCTGTATCTGGTCGGCTGGATTGGCGGTTTCGATGCCTATTTGCCAACCACGGTGAACAAGGGGCTTGAAGCTGCCCCGATGATTGCTGTGTTGATAAATCTGGCATTGATAGCTTTGTTTGGCATCCAGCATTCAGTCATGGCGCGGCCGGCTTTTAAGAAAAGCTGGACCAAGATCGTTCCGCCAGCTGCTGAACGCAGTTTTTACCTGCTCTCAACTGTTGTCATGCTGGCCATTATTTTCACCTATTGGCACCCGATTGAAGGCAGTCTGTGGTCGGTGGAAAATCCAACGGCGCGTATGGCGATATGGGCATTGTTCTGGATCGGCTGGGCGATCCTGTTCATTGCAACATGGCTGCTCAACCATTTCGAACTGTTTGGTTTACAGCAAGCCTGGTATCATTTCCGAGGCATGGAACTGCCAGCGCCAAAGATGCGTACGCCGTTGTTCTACAAGGCGGTGCGGCACCCGATTTACACCGGGTTCTTCATCGCCTTCTGGGCCACGCCTGACATGACCTATGGGCATCTCGTCGCCTCTGTCGGTTTCACGATCTATATCCTGATTGGCATCGCCTATGAGGAAAAGGATCTGCTGCGCGTTTTCGGTGAAGAATATGCACAATATCGCCGCCGTGTTGGGGGACTGTTGCCGGGGATTGGCAAGGGCAGTTAGGCCCTGATTACGCCTGACGCGCCAGATATGCGTTGAGCGCGCGCGGATAGAGCTGGTGTTCGGCAAACAGGACGCGCGCGGCCAGCGTATCAGCGGTGTCGCCTGGCTGGATCGCGACCTGCGCCTGACCCAGCAATTCGCCATCATCCAGTTCCGGCGTCACCGCATGCACGCTGGCGCCGCCATGGCTGTCACCTGCCTCAATCGCGCGTTGATGCGTATGCAGCCCCTTGTATTTGGGCAGCAGGGATGGGTGGATATTGACGATCCGCCCGGCCCAGCGATTGACGAATCCCTCTGACAATATGCGCATATAGCCTGCCAGCGCGATATGATTGGCACCGGCATTTTTGACCGCCTGTTCCATTGCGGCGTCATGATCGGCGCGGGACATGCCCTTATGTGGCAGGGCAAAGGTTGGTACACCTTCCGCTTGGGCCAGCGCCAGCCCACCTGCATCAGGGTTGTTGCTGGCGACCAGCACGACATCATAGCGTGAATCCGGCATGCGGCTGGCATAAAGCAGCGCGGCCATATTGGTGCCGCTGCCGGAAATGAAAATGGCAACGGGTTGGCGGGGCATGCCTGCCTCAGCCATTATGCGTTGCTTCCCAATCCGCCTTGGCTGACCATGTTCCGGCAGATCCACGCACGGTGCAGCCCTTGGCCCCTTCCGTTATAGAGCCGACAGTAAAGGCTGTTTCGCCCGCCTGGCTGAGTTCCTGCAGCACTTCATCCACGCGTGAAGGATCAACCGCCAGCACCATGCCCACACCGCAGTTGAAAGTGCGCGCCATTTCGCCGGGTTCAATATTGCCCTGCGCCTGCAGGAAGGCCATCAGGCGAGGCTGTTCCCAGGCGTCTGCGTTGATCACGGCATGGGCGCCATTGGGCAGAACGCGCGGGATATTTTCCAGCAAGCCACCACCTGTAATATGTGCCAGCGCATCGATCGCGCCGCTGCGAATCAGCGGCAGCAGGCTTTTCACATAAATACGGGTGGGTTCGATCAGCGCGTCGATCAACAACCTGTCCTGATCGAAGATAGCGGGACGGTCCAGCTTCCAGCCCTTGTCAGCAGCCAGACGACGCACGAGTGAATAACCATTGGAATGGACGCCTGATGAGGCAACGCCGATCAGCACATGGCCTGGCTTCACCTGGTCACCCGTCAGCTGCTCACCACGCTCCACAGCGCCCACGCAAAAGCCGGCTAGATCATAATCGCCAGCACCATACATGCCGGGCATTTCCGCCGTTTCACCACCGATCAGCGCACATCCCGCCTGTTTGCACCCATCTGCTATCCCGGCGATTACACGTTCGGCCACGCCATTTTCCAGCTTGCCTGTGGCAAAATAGTCCAGAAAGAACAGCGGTTCTGCGCCCTGTACGATTAAATCATTCACGCACATGGCAACCAGATCGATTCCCACCGTGTCGTGCCGGTCAAAATCGATGGCCAGTTTCAGCTTGGTTCCAACGCCATCATTGGCTGCCACCAGAAGCGGGTCACTATACCCGGCAGCCTTGGGGTCAAAAAAGCCGCCAAACCCGCCCAGTTCAGCGTCAGCACCCGGTCGGCGAGTGGCCTTGACCAGCGGGCCGATCGCCTTGACGAGGGCATTGCCCGCATCGATAGAGACACCGGCGCTTTCATAGGTATAGCTTGTGGGCGATGAGTTATTCGTAGACATAATCATGCGCCTTTACCCTTTCGCGCTTGGAATTCCACTCGCCTTTCGGCAAAAGGCAGCCGGTTTTCCCCGATGACCCTGAATTTGAACCTCCCTCGTGCCTCGAATGCCCTCCTTGCGACGGGTGTCGTGCGCCTGTCTGCCGCGCTGGCAGTGCTGGTTGCGCTTGCCTTGGGCGTGGCGGCGTTGGTGGCCCAGGTCGATGGCGACCGGGGAATCGCGCCGATTGCTGCCAGCAGTGATATTGGCGTTAGCGGTATAGAGGTGGATGTAACCGGCAAGAATGCACAGGAAGCGCGCGAAAAGGGCTGGCAACTGGCGCAGAAACTGGCCTGGAAAAAGCTCGATATGTCGGAAATTTCCGACAGTGAGCTCGAATCGCTAGTGTCATCCATTGTGATAGAGCGTGAACGGATCGGTCCCACGCGTTATATCGCGACCTTGGGGGTGATTTTCGACAGAACGCGTGCCGGCAGATATTTTGGCAATGTTGCGCAACAAACCCGTTCGACACCCATGATGCTGTTGCCTGTAACGGTCAGTGGCGGCACCTATACCATGTATGAAACGCGCAACCCCTGGCAACGCGCATGGGCAGAATTCCAGCCAGCGACCAGCCCTGTACACTATCTGCGACCGGCTGGTTCCGGCGGCGATTCGCTGATGCTGACATATGGCCAGACCGGGCGGCGCAGCCGTTTGTGGTGGCGCGCCATTCTGGACCAGTTCGGTGCTGCAGATGTTTTGGTTGCTGCGGCCAATTTGCAGCACGAATGGCCGGGTGGGCCAATTCACGGCACTTTCACGGCACGCCATGGCCCCGATGGTCGCAAGCTTGCCAGTTTTGAGATGACGGCGAAAAACCCGGCTGAGCTGCCTGATATGCTGGCCAAGGCAGTGATACAATTTGACAGCCTGTTTCAGAAGGCGCTGGCTGATGGCAAGCTGGCACCCGATCCCACGCTGAATATGGTTGCTTCGCCAGACATCAACCCGGCGCTTCAACAGTTGATCGATATTGGACGTGCACTGGAAGCGCGCGATACAGCACTGGCGGCTGGTGAGATAGTGGAGGGCCAGCAATTGACACCTTCCGCCACCACAGCGGCAATCGTTGCTGGTTATGTCGTCCAGTTCGCCAGCCCGGATGCCAGTTCAATCGATGCGACACTGGGCAGAATCAGGCAGGTACCTGGTGTTCGTGGTGCTGCCACCACCAGCATTGCCATTGGCGGTACTTCGGTAATGAACGTCAGTTTTGCTGGATCGCTGGACCAATTGGCTGCAACCTTGCGGTCACAAGGCTTTACGGTTCGCCAGGGCAGCAATGCGCTCGCCATCAGCAACTGACCTGTCGTGCGCCCATGTCGCAGATTGCCCTTCCACTTTCGCTTCGTGACCGCTCCGATCCAGACCGGATTGTGATCGGAACAGCCAATCATGCCGTGCAAGAGGCACTGGCTCATCCCGATGAATGGCCGTTCCACACAGCCGTGCTAACAGGCCCAGCGCGTTCCGGGAAAAGCCTGCTTGGCAGATGGGCCGCCGGGCAGGGCGTTATAGTGATCGATGGGGCCGACAGCGTTGACGAGACGGAATTGTTCCATCGCTGGAATGCGGTGCAGGAAAGCGGCACCCCACTGTTGTTGATTGCTGACAAGCAGCCTTGGAACATTGCTTTGCCTGATCTTGGTTCCCGGCTGGGTGCTGCCTTGCAGCTGGAAATCGGGGTCCCTGATGATGAAATGATGGGGCAGCTGCTTGAAGTGATTGCGGTGCAGCACGGCCTGGCTCTGGCCGATGGGGCGGTGGAATATCTCACCACACGCGCGGAACGCAGCTATGCAGGAATTGAACGCCTTGTGCTGACAATCGACCGTTTAAGTCTTGAACGAAAGGCACCAGCCACCATGTCAATCTGGCGCGCCGCCTTGGAGGCAACGCAAGGTCCGGAACAAGCCCGCTTGCTTTAAGCGGTGTTTGGTGGGAGTAATTGAGTATGTTCGCAAGGCTAACTGCCTATCTGGACTCGATCCATGCACGCGATCCGGCACCGCGTTCGCGCTGGGAAATCCTTTTGTATCCAGGTGTTTGGGCGCTGGGTTTTCACCGCATTGCGCATTGGCTGTTTGAAGCGAAGCTGTATTTCCTCGCTCGGCTGGTCAACCATATCGCGCGCCTGTTGACCGCAATTGATATTCATCCCGGAGCACAGATCGGGGCCAATTTCTTCATTGATCATGGTTTTACCGTGATCGGAGAAACAGCTGAAATTGGCGATAATGTGACGATTTACCAATGCGTGACATTGGGGGGTACCAACCCCACCAATGGCCAGGGTGGCAAACGGCACCCCACACTGAAAGATAACGTAATCATTGGTTCTGGCGCGCAGATCATTGGCCCGATTACCGTTGGGGAACGCGCGCGCGTTGGCGCAAATGCCGTGGTCACAGAAGATGTGCTGGAAGGCGCGACAATGATCGGGCTGAAGGCGCGTTCAACATTGGTGCCCGCAGAGGAATGGATGAAGGAATTCCTTCCCTATGGTACGCCGTGCGAAGACCCGTGCGAAAGCACAGGTGCTGTGGGCCGTGATTGCGTGGAAAAGCTGGAGAGCGAGATTTCGTTCTTGAAGGCAGAGATCGAGGCGCTGAAACAGCTTCACAGTGGCACAGTGCGTTCACGCCGCAGCGGGACGGATGATTGATGGAGCAATGCGATTGATGGAGACTGATCGATAATGGCGAGTGTACCGGGACCGGGGCCAGCAGGCTCAATCATTGCTTTCCCGGGGCGCATCCCCAGTCAGATTGGTTTCTCACGCGAAGAGCTGCAACGTATTCTGGACCTTTACGGTCGCATGGTCGCGGCAGGCCAATGGCGCGATTACGCGATGGATTTCAGCCGCGATGCCGCCAGTTTCGCTGCCTTTCGGCGTACTGCAGAACGCCCCCAGGCACGAATAGAAAAGCGCCCTGCCTTGCGCAACCGGCAGGGTATGTGGACACTGTTCGGCGAACACGGGCAGGTGTTGAAGCGCGGGCATGAACTGGCCGGTGTTCTGGCCCCAATGGAACGGCGGTTGCTGAGGGCTGTGGACGAATAGCCGCATGAAAAAAGGGCCCGTACCAAGTACGAGCCCTTTCTCTTCCAATTGTAATATTGGCTACCGGATCAGGCCGCTTGCATCATTGTTGATGGCAGACGCATTTGTACTGCCCCAGGCAAAGGTTGCACCACCATGCGGCGGATCGGGCTCCAGAATGCAGACAATGTCAGCAATGCGGAACCGATCACCAATGCTGTTAGCGCCACATTCAGTTCAACTGCGCCGAAGCGATCGAACAGGAAGGTCAGCGCCGCCAGTACATAGGCGAGGGCTGAGACAAGCAGCGCCCGACGGTCAATTGCCAGCGCGATCATGCCCATGGCGATATAGACCACCAGCACGCCCAATGCGGCGCTAAGCCCAATATTGTCACCCTGCGTCACACCCAGCCAGTGGAACAGCGGATGGGCGATCATGGGAGCGGCCAGCAGGTGCAACCAGAAGGCAACATCGCTGCGGCGAGTTTGACGATCAAGATCGCTGATGTCCCAACGCATGGCCACGGCAAAAATCGCCAGGCCAGCGATAAAAATCAGCGGGATGAGTACGCGTTGTGGATTGTCGATTGTTGCAGGGCCCAGCAGCGTGATGATGATGGATATCGTCATTCCTGCCAGTGCAGCGGCACCAACCGCCACGGTAATCGGCACCATGAAACGGCGCCAATGCAGCCATGCGGCCCCTGCTGTGGCGGCGCAGACACCGGCAATCAATGACCCGACCAGCACCGGATTCTGATCAAAATTGGTCTGGAAGGTCATCACTACTGTGCCAATCAGCATTTCGAACACCCCGCCGACAAAGCCGATCAGCAGAACAATGCTGGGCAGGGCCATACGCCGCTGTCGTGTGAAATATTCAGCCATTGCCCATGCAGCCGCAGCTATTAGCAGGCCTGATACCGGCGGTGGTCTGTCCAGATTAGGCGTAAAGGCCTGGCCGATCCCGGCCATCGCCACCATCAGCAGTATGGCTGCTATCGTCACGAAAATATCGTTGAAGCTGTTGATCAGCCGGAAATGTTCTTCGTCACTTGCCGGAGCCTGTCGGCTGCCCCGCGCCGAATTACGCAGTGCATTGGCCGCTTCGGCGCTGATTGCACCACTGGCCACTGCATTGCGCAGATCATCTTCTGTATACATGGGTTAACTCTCCCCTGTTGATTGGGGAGAGATATCCGAGGTGTATTACTGTGTCAATACGGTGAACCGATGGACATGGAACTGGCCACCCGCCATTTAGCCATCAGCCCTGCAATTTCTTCTGCATGGCTTTCATAATCGCCATGGCCTGGTCACTGCCAGACTGCGGCGCAGCCAGATTGGTGAATGACGAGATTTCATTCCAATGCGCGGCAAAGCCTTCGACCGTGCGTTCAGATTCGGGCAGCCAAACGGCATCATTCATCACCACCCAAGTACTGTGATAGCCGCCGCCACCTGCTCCAACGATCGCATTGCTGGGTGCATCTTCGCTGACCAGGAACAGTGCAGCGGGAGCAACATTAACCGGATCAAACAGCTTGAAGGCTTCTTCAGGGAAGATATCTTCGGTCATGCGCGTACCTGCCACCGGGGCGAGTGTGTTGACGCGAATATTGTACTTACCGCCTTCCAGTTGTAGCGTTTTGGTCAGGCCTGCCAGGCCCAGCTTGGCCGCGCCATAATTGGCCTGTCCAAAATTGCCGAATAGCCCGGTGGAGCTGGCGGTCATCAGAATGCGGCCATATGCCTGTTCACGCATCAATTCCCACACAGCTTTGGTAACATTGGCCGATCCGTTGAGGTGAACGTCGACAACGAATTCGAAATCATCCATCGTCATTTTGACAAAGGTTTTATCGCGCAGCACACCGGCGTTGTTGATCACCACATGGACGCCGCCCCATTTCTGTTTGGCATCGGCGACCATTTTTTCCATCTGTTCGAATTCGGTAACGGAACCGCCATTGGGTATGGCTTCACCGCCCATGGATTCAATTTCTTCCACAACCTTTAATGCTGCATCGGAATGACCGGTTCCATCACGGCTGCCGCCAAGATCATTGACCACTACCTTTGCCCCGCGACGCGCCAGTTCCAGTGCATATTCACGGCCCAGACCGCCGCCGGCACCGGTTACGATTGCCACCTTGTCCTTGAAGTTGATGCTCATTGCAGGCTCTCCATATGCATTGAACGTGGTTTACGTTTGCGTAAACCGTAACGCGGCGCTGGGTGACACTTTCTGGCCATCTATGCAACCATGGACCAGCTACATAAGGATGCCGTAACGGCAATTGGCAAAATTATATCTTTATGAGGGTGTCGACCAACTGATCCAGCGAATCGATCACTGCATCGCCGCCCAATTCATGCGGGTGCTGATCGCAATAACCATAGGCTGCCACCACCACTGGCACTTTTGCAGCCCGTGCTGCTTTTACATCGAAGCTGGAATCTCCGACGAAGGCAAAGCTCCCGCCGCCACTGCGGCTTTGCGCTTCCAATAATGGATCTGGCGCGGGCTTGGCGCGTCCTTTACCCATTGTATCGCCCCCAATCACCGTCACGAAGCGATCGATCAGGTCCAGCTGTGTAAGAATGTCACGGGCAAAGCTTTCAAATTTGTTGGTGACGACAGATATGGTGGCACCATGGGCTGCCAAGTCCTCAAGGCATTTAAGCGCGCCGGGGAAGGGGCGCGTGTGTACCGCGCAATTTTCTGAATAATATTCCAGCAAATGCTTGTAGAGTCTGTGAAGTTCGTCATCGGGCAGGCCGCCTTGCTGGCCTATCGCGCGCTGCAACATTACCTTGGCGCCGCCGCCGATCAAGGATCGGGCACTGTCCAGCGGGACAGTATCAAACCCGCCAATTACCAACGCATGGTTCACCGCCATACCCAGATCATGATGTGTATCGAGCAAAGTACCGTCGAGGTCGAAGCCGACAGCAGCAAAGGGAAATTCCGTCATATGCGGTGCGGTGGCGGATCATGCTTCAAACCGCAACCATTTGGTGCCATGTGATGCATATGACTGATTTTGCCGCCATCGTTCTTGCCGCGGGCAAGGGAACACGGATGAAGAGTGACCTGCACAAGGTGCTGCACCCGATTGCCGGACGCCCTATGCTGGATCACCTGCTTGCATCACTGGATGAACTTGCCCCTGCCAAAACCGTTGTGGTGGTGGGCGCGGGCAGAGACCAGATTGAAGCGGCTGTGAGTGGGAGAGCGGAAACCTGCCTGCAGGAACCGCAACTGGGCACAGGACATGCGGTGCAACAGGCGGAAACAGCACTGGCCGGGATGAGCGGCGATGTACTGGTGCTCTGTGGCGATGTGCCCTTTGTCCGCGCCAGTACCATGCGGGCCATGCTGGACCGATTGCACGCGCAGGATGCGCCGCGCGTGGTTGTACTGGGTTTTGAGCCGGCAGATGCTGGGCATTATGGCCGCGTGATTGCCGATGCGGATGGCCGGATCACCAAGATGATTGAATATAAGGACGCGAGCGAGGATGAGCGCGCCTGCACTCTGTGCAATTCCGGCCTGATGGCGGCGCGCGCATCTGACATTTTCGATCTGCTGCGGCGCGTGGGAAATGACAATGCGCAGGGCGAATATTACCTGGTTGATATCGTCAATGTAGCCAATGAAGATGGCGATACCTGTGCAGTGATCACCACGGACGCGCCGGATGAGGTGACGGGCATCAACAGCCGGGCAGAACTCGCTGCGGCAGAGGCGCAATGGCAGGCTTTCCGCCGGGAAGAGGCGATGGCCGAAGGGGCCAGTCTGAAAGCACCAGAAACCGTGTTCTTCAGCTGGGATACGCAGTTGGGCCGCGATGTCACGATTGAACCCAATGTGGTGTTTGGCCCCGGTGTCAGCGTGGCCGATGGCGCGACCATTCATGCCTTTTGCCATCTGGAAGGTGCCAGCGTTGGCCCCGGCTGCTCGGTTGGCCCATTTGCGCGGCTACGTCCCGGTGCGGTGATGGAGCAGGGTGCGAAGGTTGGCAATTTCGTGGAGATGAAGCAGGCCGTTCTGGGCGAGGGGGCAAAGGCAAATCACCTGACCTATCTGGGCGATGCCACGGTTGGGGCAGGGGCGAATATCGGCGCGGGTACCATTACCTGCAATTATGATGGCTATTTCAAATACAAGACCGAAATCGGCCCGCGGGCCTTCATCGGATCGAACAGTTCACTGATTGCACCGGTGCGGATCGGGGCGGACGCGATAATCGCGGCAGGCAGCGCGGTCAGCCGGGATGTCGGCGATGGCGATTTGCGCATGGTGCGTGGGGAACAGATTGTGAAGCCGGGTTGGGCCGATCGCTTCCATGATGCGATGAAGAAGAAAAAGGCAGCGGCAAAGAAGGTTTGACCGTCAATGCCTGATGCCCCGCTCAATTGCTGGCTATGCGGGCGCCCTATCGCCACGCTGATGCAATGGCATCACCCTGTGCCGAAATCGAAAGGGGGCATGGAAACGGTGCCGGTCCACCCGATCTGCCATCAGGCGATTCACAACTATTTCCTCAATTCCGAACTGGCCAAAATGGGGAATGATAGCGCTGCATTGCTGGAAAGAACGGCGATGCAGAATTTTATCGATTGGGTAAAAGACAAGCCGCCCGATTTTCACGCGCCGACCAGGAAAAGGCGGTAAGAATCGAGCGGCTGGATTGGGCCACGGGTATCAGGCGGATTCGAGTGTCTTTTGCTCTGTATTCTGCGTTTGCCGCTTCTCGCGGCGTTCGAAGCGTTCTTCCCAGATCTTGAATTCGCTGCGGCTAAGCAGATAGCGCCAGCGTGCCTCGTCAAAACTGATCAGCCTGTCACGCACAGCGCGAACGACATCGTCCTTGCGCGATTGTGACCAGTGCACATCATGGTTTTCTGGCAGACCAGCGCGCTTGATGGCATCGGCCACGGTTTCATGCCGCGCATAAGGCATTTCTTGGGGTGTCTTGGACATGTTCGTTCTCCAAAGTTCGGCCCCCCGTTGGCTGAAACACTGGATTTTCGCGGTTAATTCCAGGTTTCAGCATGTCCTCAACGCCGGATTCATCATCCGGGGTGTGGGGGATTTGCGATGGACCGAGTGATGTCAGCCAATGTTAGCCGCTGTTTAGATCGAACGGAGCCGATTAGTCCGAATCGCCATCCATAAGTCGCTGCATCAAATAGATATATTGCAGCGCCTGAAGCTGCGCGCGCTGGCTGTTATCGACCCCGCCCGAATGGCCACCGGTCATTTCTTCATAATAGAAATAGGGCTGGCCCAGTTCCTTCAACCTGGCAGCGCCCTTGCGGGCATGGGCGGGATGGGTGCGGTCATCAGCGGTGGATGCCCAAAGGAAGGGGGCGGGGTAACCTACACCTGCCACCAGCTTCTGATAGGGGGAATAGGCTTCGATCCATGCGCGTTCTTCCTCCACGCGCGGATCACCATATTCTCCGATCCATGACGCGCCGCGACCAATCATGTGGAAGCGTAGCATATCGAACAGCGGGATCTGGACGATTGCCGCATTAAACAGGTCAGGGCGCTGGGTGATGGCACTGCCCACCAGCAATCCGCCTTGCGAACCACCCATAATGCCCAGATGGGCGGGGCTGGTGATACCGCGTTGCTGCAAATCTTCTGCGACGGCGAGAAAATCATCCCAAGTGCGCTGCTTATTCTCGCGCATCGCGCTTTGGTGCCAGTTGGGGCCAAATTCGCCGCCACCACGCATATTGGCGAGGACAAAGGCACCCCCACGTTCCAGCCATAATTTGCCCGTGACTGCCATATATCCGGGCAGTTGCGGAACCTGAAACCCGCCATAACCATTCAGCAGAATTGGCGTGCTGCCATCATTGGGCGCATCGGCGCGGCGCACCACGAAATAGGGTACCTTGGTTCCATCTTCACTGGTGGCTTCAAATTGTTCGACCTTCAGGCCGCTGGCATCGAAGTGTTCGGGCGAATGCTTGATCGATTCGGGCGTGTCGCCTTCGGAATAGAACAGCGTGGTCGGCTGCAGGAAACCGGTGGCGGTGAACATGATCTGATCACTCTCGCCAGATGATGTGGCAATGCCCAGCGTCGAATTGTCGGGCAGCTCAACCTCGTGCTGGAGCCATTTGCCTTCGCGGAACTCAAACCGCACCACCTTGCCCACGACATTGTCGAGCAGGCTGACATAGAGCCAGGATGCGGTGATCGCGCCACCCTGCTTGGTCTGGCGCGGGCCGGGTGCCCAGACGAGCTGTTTGGGCGCGCCATTGGGGTCTGCCTTCCACGCCTCCAGCTCAACCGCCACCAGCGAATCTGCCGGGAATGTCTGGCCATCCGCTTCCCAATCCTCATCCGTGCTGAACAGGATATGCCCTTGCACGATACCATAGGGTCCAGCCTTTTTGGGAAGGTCCAGCTGCAACCAGCTATCATCCTTCCATACGTAATAGGCGCGATCATGGAAGGACAGGCTGCGATAGGCGATGCGGGCGTGGACCACCGATTTGTTGTCGCGCAGCAGATAGACCCCGGCAGAGACATCCTGCGGCGATCCGCGGAAGATTTCTTCAGCCTCTTCAATCGGCGTGCCGCGTTTCCACAGCCGCGTGGTGAAGGGGTATTCGCTTTCAGTAATGGTCCCGCCGCCAAAATCGCGCGTCACCAGCAATGTGTCATGGTCCAGCCATTGGATGCCGCCCTGGCTTTCTGCCAGTTCAAATCCGCCAGGCACAAATTCCTTCGTCACCATATCGAATTCGCGCATCACGGTGGCATCCTTGCCGCCGTCACTCAACGCCAGCATGCAATGGCGCAGATCGGGTGGCAGGCAGGTCGACCCCTGATAAACCCATTCGCGGCCCTCGCGGGCGGCGAGCGCATCAACGTCCAGAATCAGCTCCCATTCCGGCGCATCGCTGCGATAGCTTTCCAGCGTGGTCCGGCGCACGATCCCGCGTGGGTTCGCCTTGTCTTGCCAGAAATTATAAAGGCCATCAGGCCGAAAGCTGACAAAGGGGATGCGATCCTGACTGTCGAGGATTTCCAGCGCCTCTGCCTTCAGGGTTTCAAAGCGCGGGTCGGCCGCGAGCAATTCCATACTGCGGGCATTTTCCGCCGTCACCCATTCCAGCGCCTGCTCAGAGCGGGCTTCCTCCAGCCAGATAAAAGGGTCCTGATCGGGTCCGGGGATGCCGTTTTGTGGTGTGTTTTCGGGATTCGTCATGGCCGCGGCTTGAGCGGTTTTGGCAAGTGCTGGCAAGCCCTGCTGCGTGTGATCAACACAGGCCGCGCAAATAAAAAGGGCGACCACAAGGGCCGCCCATTTCTATCTGTATTGCGCTTGCAAAGGATCAGCCTTCGACATGCTCCGCCAGTACGGTCAGCCCGGCATCGCCAACTTCGGCAAAGCCACCGCGCACCAGGATTTCTTCCGGCTGCGCGCCTTCGGTCTTGTAAACCTGCACTGCACCATCACGGATGGTCGACATGAAGGGCGCGTGGCCTTCCAGCACGCCGAACTCGCCTTCCGAACCGGGGACGACCACCATGTGGACCTCCTCGCTACGGACGAGCTTTTCCGGCGTGACGAGTTCGAAGTGGAGCGGCATGGCGATCAGGCGTCCTCTGCCAGCTTCTTGGCTTTTTCAACGACCTGGTCGATGCCGCCAACCATGTAGAAGGCTGCTTCGGGCAGGTGGTCATATTCGCCATCAACCACAGCCTTGAACGACTTCACTGTGTCTTCCAGCTGTACGAACACGCCAGGGATGTTGGTGAAGACTTCAGCCACGTGGAACGGCTGAGACAGGAAGCGCTGGATCTTGCGCGCACGGGCCACGGTCAGCTTATCTTCTTCAGAAAGCTCGTCCATGCCCAGAATGGCGATGATGTCCTGCAGGCTCTTGTACTTCTGCAGCGTTTCCTGAACGCGGCGGGCAGTTTCATAATGCTCCTGGCCCACAACGCGCGGTTCAAGAACGCGTGAAGTAGAGTCGAGCGGGTCAACTGCCGGGTAGATGCCCAATTCGGAGATCGCACGGCTCAGCGTGGTCGTTGCGTCCAAGTGGGCGAATGACGTTGCCGGTGCCGGGTCGGTAAGGTCATCGGCGGGAACGTAGATGGCCTGCACCGAGGTAATCGAACCCTTGGTGGTGGAGGTAATGCGTTCCTGCAGGTTGCCCATGTCGGTGGACAGCGTGGGCTGATAACCCACAGCCGAAGGAATACGGCCTAACAGAGCCGACACTTCCGAACCGGCCTGTGTAAAGCGGAAGATGTTGTCCACGAAGAACAGAACGTCCTGGCCTTCCTGGTCACGGAAATATTCCGCCATGGTCAGACCCGACAGAGCCACACGAGCGCGCGCGCCCGGGGGTTCGTTCATTTGGCCGAACACCAGCGCCACCTTGGAACCTTCGCTGGTGGCATTACCATCAGCATCCTTGGCGATAACGCCCGCGTCGAGGAATTCGTGATAAAGGTCGTTACCTTCACGGGTACGTTCACCCACGCCCGCGAACACGGAGACGCCGCCGTGACCCTTTGCGATATTGTTGATCAGTTCCTGAATAAGAACCGTTTTGCCCACGCCGGCGCCGCCGAACAGGCCGATCTTACCGCCACGTGCATAAGGGGCGAGCAGGTCGATCACCTTGATGCCAGTGACAAGAATCGCAGCTTCGGTCGACTGATCGATGAAGGCAGGAGCTTCCGCGTGGATCGGGGCAGACATATCCGCACCGATGGGCCCGCGTTCGTCGATCGGTTGGCCGATGACGTTCATGATGCGGCCGAGCGTCTTGGGGCCGACAGGCACAGAAATCTGCGCGCCGGTGTTGACCACTTCCTGGCCACGGGTCAGGCCTTCGGTCGCGTCCATTGCGATGGTGCGAACGGTGTTTTCACCCAGGTGCTGGGCAACTTCCAGAACCAGCGTGTTATCGCCGTTCTTGGTTTCGAGCGCGGTCAGAATCGCGGGCAGATCGCCCGGGAACTGCACGTCGACGACGGCGCCGATGACCTGGCTGATCGTGCCATTGGTGGTCTGGTTGAGGGCAGGTGCGGTGGCCATGTTCGTTTCCTTAGCCTTCTTCTCTTAGAGCGCTTCAGCGCCCGCGATAATTTCAATGAGTTCGGTGGTGATCGCGGCCTGACGGCTGCGGTTGTACTGGATGGTCAGCTTGTTGATCAGGTCACCCGCATTGCGCGTGGCGTTGTCCATTGCCGTCATCGAAGCGCCCTGTTCGGATGCTTCGCGTTCCAGCAATGCGCCGAACAGCTGCGTTTTGACATAACGCGGCAGCAATTCTGCCAGGATTTCTTCCTCGCCCGGTTCATATTCAACCACCGCATCACCGCCCGCTGCATTTTCAGGGGTGGGGACGGGGATCAGCTGAACCGTGGTTGGGTCCTGCGCCAGGGCAGACTTGAAAGTGGGGTAGATGAGGTGCGCGACATCGAATTCGCCCGCCTCAAACATGCCAACCAGTTCCTGTTCCAGCGCGGCAGCTTCTTCAAAGCCGATGTTCTTGACCATAGAGGTGTCAAACATCTTGCCGATGCGGTTGGGATACTCGCGCTTCAACGGGGCACGACCCTTCTTGCCGACAAGGTAGAAGGTCACATCCTTGCCCGCAGCAATCAGCTGCTTGGCCTGGTTCTTTGCCTCTTTCACGAGGTTCGAGTTCAAACCACCGCAAAGGCCCTTGTCCGTGTTCACCACCACCAGCAGGTGGCGCTGATCACTGCCGGTGCCGCGGAGCAGCTTGGGCGCAGAATCGCCGCTTACCTTGGTGGCAAGCGAGCCCATCACCGTGGCGAGACGTTCCGCATAGGGACGGGCAGCTTCTGCTGCCGCCTGGGCACGGCGCAGCTTGGCCGCGGCGACCATCTGCTTGGCCTTGGTGATCTTCTGGGTCGATTTGACCGAGTTGATCCGACCCTTGAGTTCTTTCAGTGAGGCCATTTCGGCTCCCCTATCTGTCTCTCAGGTTCAGGCGAATTGCTTGGCGAAAGCGTCGAGCGCGGCGACAACCTTGCCCTTCACGTCGTCTTCGAATTTGCCTGTGTCACGGATTTCACCCAGCACAGCGGCATGTTCGGAACGCATGAAGGCCAGCATTTGTTCTTCATAGTCGGTCACGCGGTCTGTCGGGACGCTGTCCAGATAGCCATTGGTGCCAGCGAAGATCGACACAACCTGTTCTTCCACCGGCATGGGCGAGAACTGGGCCTGCTTGAGCAATTCGGTCAGGCGTGCACCGCGGTTCAGCAGCTTCTGCGTCGCGGCATCAAGGTCAGAGCCGAACTGCGCAAAGGCGGCCATTTCACGATACTGGGCCAGTTCCAGCTTGATTGAACCGGCAACCTTTTTCATCGCCTTGGTCTGGGCGGCACCGCCCACACGCGAAACCGAAAGGCCCACGTTAATGGCTGGGCGCACACCCTGATAGAACAGGCCGGTTTCGAGGAAGATCTGGCCATCGGTGATCGAGATCACGTTGGTCGGGATATAGGCCGACACGTCACCAGCCTGCGTTTCAATGATGGGCAGCGCGGTCAGCGAACCGCCGCCATTGGCGTCATTCATCTTCGCAGCGCGTTCCAGCAGGCGGCTGTGGAGATAGAACACGTCACCCGGATAGGCTTCACGGCCCGGAGGGCGACGCAGCAGCAGCGACATCTGGCGGTAAGCCACGGCCTGCTTGGAAAGGTCATCATATACGATCACGGCATGCATGCCGTTATCGCGGAAGAATTCACCCATCGCCGCACCGGTATAGGGTGCGAGATATTGCAGCGGGGCCGGTTCCGATGCGGTTGCGGCCACAACGATGGAGTATTCCATCGCGCCATTTTCTTCCAGGCTCTTCACGATCTGCGCCACGGTGGAACGCTTCTGGCCCACGGCAACATAGATGCAATACAGCTTCTTGCTTTCATCATCGCCCGAATTGGGGCCCTTCTGGTTGATGAAAGTATCAATGGCGACGGCGGTCTTACCCGTCTGGCGGTCACCGATGATCAATTCGCGCTGGCCACGGCCAACGGGGACCAGGGCGTCAATTGCCTTGAGGCCGGTCTGCACAGGCTCATCAACCGATTTACGCGGGATGATGCCAGGTGCCTTTGCTTCCACGCGGGCGCGAGTGGCGCCCACGATCGGGCCCTTGCCGTCAATCGGGTTGCCCAGTGCATCAACCACGCGGCCCAGCAGGCCCTTGCCAACGGGAACGTCCACAATGGTGCCGGTCCGCTTGACGCTGTCGCCTTCCTTGATTTCGGAGTCAGAGCCGAAGATCACGACGCCGACATTGTCAGCTTCCAGGTTCAGAGCCATGCCCTGAATGCCGTTGGAGAATTCGACCATTTCACCGGCCTGAACCTTGTCCAGACCGTGGATGCGGGCGATACCGTCACCCACTGAAAGAACGGAGCCGACTTCGCTGACTTCAGCTTCGGTCCCGAAATTAGCGATCTGGTCCTTGATGACCTTGGAGATTTCTGCGGCGCGGATTTCCATTTTCAGCCTTTCATCGCGTTAGCGAGGGAATTCAAACGGGTACGGATCGAGCCATCAATGCGCTGCGATCCAATGGTGACGACGAGGCCGCCCAGAAGATCTGGATCGACGCTCGAATTAATCTTGACGGTACGGCCCTGGCGGGCGGTCAGCTTGTCCTTCAATGCGGCCAGCTGGTCATCGTTCAGCGCATGGGCACTGGAGACGTTCGCGGTGACTTCACCACGCTGAGCCGCGGCGATGGCCTGGAAGGCGCGGATCATGTCCGACAGCGCATCCAGCCGGCGATTGGCCGCCAGCACACCCAAAAAGCTCTTGGTCAGGTCCGACAGGCCGATTTCTGCACCAACGGCAGCCATTGCTGCACCTTGTTCGCCGCGTGAAAGCTGCGGGTTGGTGGTGACGGCCTTCAATTCGGGTGATTCGGCCAGCGCCTGCGCCAGCGTTTCGAGATCCGATTCGACGGCACTGACAGTGCCAGCCTCTGAAGCGAGGTCGAACAGGGCAGAGGCGTAACGCCCGGCAAGGCTAGCCTGAATTCCGGCGGAAATATCCACGCGCTTATGGTCCTCTTGGGTCCGGAGAATAACGATGTGTCGCCCCACCGTGCGGGGTGAATTGTTATCACCCCGGTAAAGCTGGCGCGCGCCTAGCACCGGCCATGCTGCGATGCAACCCGCGAGGATGGTATACTATAGACTCAATAGGCAGGTTTTTTGGGTGACGCGATTTTTGCACTTTTTCAACTGCAGCGGCAGGCAGGTGATCTGCCGCAGCTGACCAGGCAGTATTCTAAAGAGCCGAATGCATGCGTTCGCTGCTTTATCGTGATTCGCCCTAATCACATGGAATTCCCTGACGTAATCAAAATCGGCCTATTTCACCTGCTGGTTGACCGGATTCATCAGTGATGGCTTGGGTTCGCATTTATAGACCAGCCGTTCATTCGGGCGATCAGGTAGCAAGGTCAGTACATTGGCCTGATGTTCGCCCAGATCGCGCGCAGCATCGCCCACACTGCATAATGGTGGTGAGTAGCTGTCACGCGCGGCACGGGCCTGGCCCATGGCGTCCCGGCCCAAAAGATAACGGTCAGTCTGGAAAGTGCGGGTTTGCGGGTCGTAAATATTGACCGATACGGCATCTTCATCATCCGGCACGAACACGCGCGTCCACTCCCCATTGTTCATGCCATATTGCGTGCGTGTGTTGACGCACCCATCTGCGCCCCATTCAAATTCAACGTCGTCAGTTCGTGCACCAGTGATGCGGCTGCGTTCTGGAACGAGTGAGCACAGCATGGTGCCATCTGTCGCGTTGGAGGTTGCAGGCGGATCATCTGCCTGACCATCTTTCAGCGCCAGCTGGACACGTTCATCAATCTCTTCAAGTCCTGGACGGTTAATCCACAGAAGGATGGCTGCAGTGGTGGCCAAAGCGGCGAGAGCCCCGGTGATCACCATCTGCCGTTCACGCCCCTCACGTCCGCGTGATTGATAGGCAACATATCCTGCGCCAAGCGCCAGCAGAAGCGCGATCATTGCCAATGCCATGGCATTTTCTCGCTCTTCCAGAACCTCCAGCTGCGCTTCCATCTCTGCACGATTGCGCTTGGTTGATAGCTCTGCTTCGCGCGCGGCCAACCTGTCGCGTGCATCGGCGCGTTGCTGTTCCAACCGTGCTCTTTCAGCCGCATCAAGATCGGCAATACTGCGGCAAGGCAGGGCGTTCGTGCGTGCTTCTATATTATTGGCGCGCAGGAAAGGCAGCAATTCGCGGGTGGAAACAGCGAAATAGAATTCGGCATCCGATCCATCCGAATCAGCGCCAAAACTGTTGACGCCCAGCACGCGGCCGCAGGCATCCAGCAAGGGGCCACCTGAATTGCCCCGTGCAATGGGCGCTGTGTGCAGCACAGTATCAAATTGGCGGCTTGGGCGCGCGCCCGATATAAAGCCACGACTTTTCACCGGGGGTTGTGCGCGAAAAATATCACTGATTGACAGACCCTGCGCCCGGTCAACATTCATGGGATAACCCACGGCAGACACTTCACCCATGTCGCCGGGCAGCGCGCCTGCAATTGTCAGCGGATTAAGGCGGAAGTTGCTGTCCGTAATTTCGATCAGTGCCAGATCATTCCGCGGGCTGACGGATATGGGCCGGGCGTAGGCGGCCTCATCCCCTTCTGACGGTACAATCCCGATCCGCAAAGTGTCATCCTGCAATGCTTCACGCACAACATGGGCATTGGTGACAATCTGTGTGGGGGTGACGGCAAAACCACTGCCATGGCTGACGGGGAAAACCTCCTGACCGTCTGTTCCGATCAAGACAACACGAACCACGCCGCGTGCGGCGGCATCGATATCTGCCGGGTCTGCGGCAGAGCGCACTGGCAGGATAACAGCAAACAGGGCGGCAAGAGCAATCAGAATACGCATCATTGCGCGTTGTTTGACGGGCAAATGGTTTGACCGCAAGCTTCGGGATGCGGTGAATCGCACATTAGTCTAAATCAGCAGGCATGACTGAAACGACAATTTCACCTGATGAAGCCTGGGCAGCGGTTCTGCGGCGGGACCGTGCCTTTGACGGGCAATTCGTCACCGGCGTGATGAGCACGCATATATATTGCCGCCCCAGTTGTGCCGCACGTCACCCGGCGCGGACCAATGTGCGCTTTTTTGCCAATGGGGCAGAGGCGCGCGAGGCGGGTCTACGCCCATGTAAGCGGTGCCTGCCAGATGATGTTTCACGCGATGATGCGGCAGTAAAGGCTGCGATAGACGAGATTCGGCAGGCTGAAGATGTGCCATCGCTTGCCACGCTGGCTCTGCTGACGGGCTATTCCCCCACGCATTTCCAGCGCGTGTTCAAGCGGGCAATCGGCCTTTCCCCCGCTGCCTATGCCCGTGCCCTGCGGGAAGAGCGCGCTCGTGATGCCTTGTCAGCCGGCGAGAATGTGACAGATGCGATTTATGAGGCTGGATATTCAGCCCCGTCACGCTTCTATGATGCGACAAAGGGGAAGCTTGGCATGAGTGCAAGCGATTGGAGCAATGGTGGCATGGGCAGGGTGATCCACTGGGCGGTGGTGGAAACCAGCCTGGGTGCCATGCTGGTCGCCGCCACAGATAAGGGTGTGTGCTGTCTGTCCTTCAATGAAGGGGAGGAGGAACTGCGCGCGCGCTTCCCAAAAGCGGAACTGGTTGAGGGCGGAGAGGAATTTCGCGCATTGTTCGATCAAGTTACGGCAGCTGTGGAACAGCCGGGTACGGGTGCAGATATCCCGCTCGACGTTAAAGGCACAGCATTTCAGCAGCGTGTATGGCAGGAATTGTTGAAAATTCCGGCGGGCGAAACGCGCAGTTATGGTGAACTGGCCGTAGCCCTGGGTAAAACCAAGGCCAGCCGCGCAGTCGGTGGGGCCAATGGCGCCAACAATATTGCCGTACTAATCCCGTGCCACCGCGTGATTGCAGCAGACGGCACGATGGGCGGATATGCCTATGGCTTGAAGATCAAGGCTGAATTGCTGAAACGGGAAGGTGGGGGCTGATCAGTCAGCCCCCATTGTTAAGTTAGGTCACAGCTCGTCGATTTTTTCCTTGGCGGCGGCCATGCCAGCGGCAATCGCGTCAGGCCCGTAACCCACCTTGTCCACGCGGATCGTCGTCACATCATCCACTCCGATAAAGCCCAGCATTGTCAGCAGCAGGCTTTCCTGATTTTCAGTCATTGTGCCGTTTTCATATTCGCCACCGCGGGCTGATGCGATCACCACCTTTCGCCCGCCGGCCAGCCCTTCCGGCCCGTTTTCGGAATATTTGAATGTCACGCCAGCCACGCCCAGCCGATCCAGCCATGATTTCAACTGGCTGGGGATCGAAAAATTGTACATTGGCGCGCCGATAATGACGACATCTGATGCAAGAAACTGATCGAGCACTGCGCGTTCTGCTGGATATGCGGCGGCGGCAGCTTCCGAATGGCTTTCAGGTGGGGTACGGATTGCCTCAGTCGTGACTGTGTCAATATGCGCGAGCGGGTTGGCGACCAGATCGCGCTTAACCAAAGTTGCACCGGGATTGGCAGCCGTAAAATGATCCGTGATTGCCTGCGTAAGCTGGCGAGTGATCGATTGCTCGCCATTGGTTGAACTGTCGATACGAAGGATTTGCATTGGGGGAACTCCATAGTTACTATTGATAACTTGGAGGCTATATGGATACCGTTACCCGCATCGCGCAAGAAGGCACTTTTCTGTCTGATAGGAACACGGCTGTAACCATGCATGTGGATGGGCCACCGCAATGCCGTGCTGTGAATGATGTCTTATCGCGCGTGGGCGATAAATGGTCAGTCCGGGTAGTTATGGCTCTTGCGCAGGGAAGTAAGCGTTTCAACGAGTTGCGGCGCGAAATTGATACAATTTCACAACGCATGCTGACGCGCACATTGCGCGCGCTGGAACGCGATGGGCTGGTTAGCCGCATGGTCACGCCCAGCGTGCCGCCACGTGTGGATTATGAACTGACGCCGCTGGGAGAATCACTAACCGACCCAGTTGCGCAACTGGGATATTGGGCGATGGATAATATCGCGGCCATCGAACAGGCGCGGGCTGATTTCGACGCGGCCGAGCATGACGGAATTTAGCGCTGCCGCCTGGTTTTAGCCACACTCACTCATCGTCGTCCCCCTCTTCTTCATCTTCGGGCTTTCCAAGTTTAGGGGCGAGATAGGCGAGCGCCTCAGACGTTTCGCCTGCGGCAATATCCTGAGCCAATTCATGAATCTTCTTTGCCCGTTTTCCGCCATGGGGATTGTTGGCAATGGGCGTTAAAACCGCCAGCGCATCGGAATTGCGTTGTTCGATCAGCAGCAAATGCGCCAATGCAGTGCGGATGGAATCATCAAATGGCGCAAATTCATAAGCCATTTCCAGCGCAATCAAGGCATCTTCAGGTGGCGTTAGACCCGCCAATCGATAGCTGAGGTAATAGCCGAATAGCGGTTGCGGATTGCGCGGGGCGAGCTTGGTTGCCAGCGCAAAGGTTGAGCGGGCAATCGCAAACTGGCTGCTGTCTTCCTCTGCTCGTCGCAAAGCAATATTACCCAGATAGACATGCGCACGCACATTGTCCGGATCGATTTGCAGAATTTGTTTGGCTGCAGTTTCTGAGGCGTCATAATTGGAAAGATCAAATTCCGCTTCAGTTAGTTCCAGCAATACTGGCAGGCTGGTTGGGTATTGTGCAGCCAGATTGCGTACAGGCTCCACCAGCCGGGCAGCTTCTTTTTCGTCAACACCGGCCGAAGATTCGATGCGATAGGGCATAATGGCCGCTTCTGCGTCGGTCAGGGGGCGTACAGTTACATCGGGCATAATATAATCAGGGAAGGTGACTTCGACCCCCCGGATATTGCTGCGTTGATACCGGTCAAGGTCGCGATTGAGCTTGCTCAGACTGCCAAAGGCGCCCTCGGCTGCTTCCAGATTGGATTTTCCCTGATTGATGAGGGCAAAATATTTACCCAGTTGCCCGCGCCGATCCTCTGAAAAGCTTAGATAATGTGACAGCAATCAGCCCATCGCATAGATCTGCGCGCCATCTTTCCATTGCAATTCTTCAGGCGGATCGAGCAATCGTTCAACCCTATATGATCCCAACACGCTGAGCGTGGCACCGCGATGTTTGGCCGGTGCCCCAAGCACGAAACCATCTGGGAGCAGGTCGATCGTGCTGTAAACTTCAGCAAAGCCTTCAATATACCATGATGGATAGGCAGCAGCAGCGTGCTGGAACATGAAATAGTGGGCATATTCGTGAAACATCACGATATCCGGTGTCAGCGCGTCACGTTCTACCCGCGTGCCGATGGAACCGCGTTGGGCGGCCTCACGCAGCGGGATATAAGCAGTGGAATGTCCTGCCATCGGCTTAAAGAAACCATACACGCCATAGGCACCAGCCAGCCGCCCGATATCATCTGTGTTACCGAAGTGAAACACGGTCAGCTTGGCTGAATCCGGCACTGGTTTTGTATCTTTGGGGATGTTGAGCATAAAGCGCATGGCTTCATCCATCCGTTCCAGCTTGATTGCAAGTTCTTTGGCGTCATCGGCTGATTGTTCGGAATAAACGATCATATGCGCAGTGGTTGCCTGCGACCAGTCAGCAGCATTGGCTGCAGGAGACGCCGCCAGCGCAAATGCCGACAGCGCAACACGGAATTTCATAATGGACCCCTTGGATATTAAATATCAAACGATACTATTATCGTTTATGCTCGCTATGCCAAGCCCGGCTTCGAATTGTCCTCAAACAAAGCTGTAGGGATCGATATCCACCCCCACGCGCACACCGGGGGCGAATTGCTGGGTGGCGAGCCAGGCCATGATGATTTTCTGTACTTCCACATTGCGGCGCGCATTGATCAGGAAACGATAACGATACCGCCCGCGCAGCATGGCTAGCGGGGCTGGCGCCGGGCCAAGGATCATCAGATCATCAATATGCGGTCGGGCATCGTCCAGCCGGTTGGCCGCCTGCCGCGCCTCTGCATCGCCTTCAGACGAAATGATGATCGCCGCCCAGCGGCCAAAGGGCGGGGCCCTGGCATGGCGGCGGGCCTCTGTTTCTGCCGCATAAAAGGCATCGCGGTCCCCCGCTGCAAGCGCAGCGATCACGGGCGCGTCTGGATGGCGCGTCTGGATCAGCACTTCGCCCGGTTTCGATCCGCGCCCGGCACGCCCGGCAACCTGCACGATCTGCTGATAGGTCCGTTCGCCCGCGCGCAAATCGCCCCCGTCCAGCCCCAGATCGGCATCGACCACGCCCACCAGCGTCAGTTCGGGGAAGTGGAACCCCTTGGTCACCAATTGCGTGCCCACGATCACGTCAATCGCGCATTGCTCTGCCTCGTGGATGAATTGCGCGGCGCGTTCAGGCGAATTGAGCGTGTCGGATGTGGCAATGGCCACGCGCGCCTCTGGCAGAAGCTCCGCCACCTCATCTGCGATCCGTTCCACACCTGGGCCGCAGGCGACCAGACAATCGGGTTCACCACATTCGGGGCAGGCATCTGGCGGGGCGGTTTCATGCCCGCAATGGTGGCAGGCGAGGCGCTGGGAGAAGCGATGCTCGACCAGCCAGGCGCTGCAATTGGGGCATTGGAAGCGAAAGCCGCAATGGCGGCACAGGGTCAGCGGCGCATAGCCGCGCCGGTTCAAAAACAGCAGTGATTGTTCGCCCTTGGCCAGCCGATCCTCCAGCGCGGCAACCAGTCGCGGGGCCAGCCAGCGCCCACGTTCAGGCGGCTCTTCACCCAGATTGATTGTGTCGATATGTGGCAATTGCGCCCCGCCAAACCGGCTGGGCAGGTCAAGTTTTTCGTATATTCCGCTTTCGGCCATTTGCAGGCTTTCCAGCGCGGGTGTGGCACTGGCCAAAACCACAGGGAAACCTTCAAACCGCGCGCGCATCACAGATACATCGCGCGCATTGTAACGCACGCCATCATCCTGCTTGAAGCTGACCTCATGCGCTTCATCGACGACGATCAGGCCAAGATCGGCATAGGGCAGGAACAGGGCGGATCGCGCGCCCACCACCACTTGCGCTGTGCCTTCGCTGATGGCGCGCCATGCCCGCCGCCGCTCGGTTGATTTCAGTGAACTGTGCCACAGCACAGGGGCCGCACCAAAGCGCTGTTCAAACCGGATCAGGAAATTTTCGGTCAGCGCAATTTCAGGCAGTAGCACCAGCACCTGCCGCCCCATACGGATTGCCTGTGCCATCGCTTCAAAATAGGTTTCGGTCTTGCCCGATCCCGTCACCCCGTCGAGCAGGAAGGGCGCAAATTTACGCGCTGCCACCGCCTCCACCAGCCGGTCTGTCACTTCGCGCTGGTCCGGTGAAAGGGCAGGCACGTCAAAATCGGGTTTCGCCGTGGGGAAGAGGCGGTCAATCGCCACGCTGACGGGCTCTATCACGCCCTGATTGACCAGCCCGCGCAGCACGCCCTCAGACACACCGGCAATCCCAGCCAGTTCGCGGATTGTGGCCTGTTCACCCTGAAGCGCGTCAATTGCTGCTTCGCGTTGTGGTGTCATGCGTTCGGGCATGCCACCGGAGAGGCGATATTCGGTCATCGTGGTAGGGCCATTCAGCGCACCGCCAGATGAAATGACCATGCGGGCAACCGCACTTAACGGCGCGCAGTAATAATCCGCCGTCCATTCGATCAGCCTGCGTAAGGGGGTGGAGAGTGGCGGGACCGGCATGACGTCTGCCAGGGGACGCAGCTTGCTGTCAGGGACATCCCCTGTCTCCAACCTATCGGCTTCCCACACGATTCCTGTGATCTGGCGTGGCCCAAGCGGGGCGAGCACGATCGAACCCGGCTGGACTTGCATGCCATCGGGCACGCGATAATCCAGCGCGGGCAGCGCGGCATTCAAGGTAAGGATTCGGACGCGGTTCATCTATCTAGCCATATGGGCACTCTGGACGCTGCACGACAAGGAGAGAGAGCATGGATATGAACGCTTCGAATGATCAGCGGTTGGCGCGACGCAGTTTTCTAGGTGGCGCAATCGCTGCATCTGCCTTCGTCGTGTTACCCGCCTGTTCCACCTTGCCGGGCTACAGCTTTACCGAAGCGATACGTCGTTTGCTGCTGCTGTCGAGCGAACGGGCGTTTGCCAGGCTGACCGCGGCTGATGGATTTTGGGACCAGCAAGTTGCGCGCGTAGGGTTGGGCAATTTTCTTGGCGCGCGTGGTGATATCCTTTCCTCCATTCTTACCTCAACCCTGTTCAAATCACGCCTGCAGGATGCCTTTACCGATATTGCGATAGAGGGGTCGGAACGCGCTGCCCCGGTGGTGGCCGATGCTGTGCGGATGATCGGGATCGAGAATGCCGTTGCCTTGGTGCGCGGCGGGCCCAAAGCTGCCACCACATTCCTGCGCGGGGAAATGGGCGGCGAATTGATAGAGGTGATGGTGCCCGAACTGGGCGATGCGATCCGTATCGCGTCAGACCCGCTGGTGGGCCAACTGATCAATGGCATGACCGGCACCAATATCAGCGGTGTGGCGCAGCGCCTGGCGGGCAATGTGAATGATGCCATCTGGGAAGAAATGGGTGTTGAGGAGTCTGCAATCCGCGCCAATCCGCAGGATACGCGTGATCCGTTGATCATCGGCGTGTTTGGGGCTGGAGCCGCACTATAATGACTGCTTAAACACAGTAAAAATGGCATGATCGGGGTGGCCTGTACGCCATGGCGCGCTATAGCGGCAGGGAATCAAATTCTGACCCGCTGGGAGCGCGCTGCACATGAAATTCTTCGCCGACACTGCAGAGATTGCCGATATCAAGGAACTGGCCGCCACTGGCCTGCTGGATGGCGTCACCACAAATCCCAGCCTGATCGCCAAATCAGGGCGCGATTTCATGGAAGTGACCAAGGAGATTTGCGCCATTGTGGATGGCCCTGTTTCGGCAGAAGTGGTGGCGCTGGACCATGAAACCATGATGAAAGAGGCGGAGGTGCTGCGCAAGCTGGCGGATAATGTCTGCATCAAGGTGCCACTGACGATTGATGGCCTCAAAACCTGCAAGGCGCTGACAGGAGATGGCACAATGGTGAATGTCACCCTGTGCTTCTCAGCCAACCAGGCGCTGCTGGCGGCGAAAGCGGGGGCGACCTTTGTTTCGCCCTTCGTCGGGCGGCATGATGACAATGGTTTTGACGGGATGGAGCTGATCGAGGATATCCGCCTGATCTATGACAATTATTCCTTCGAAACCGAAATTCTCGTCGCGTCGGTGCGCCATGTCACCCATGTGCTGCAAAGTGCCAAGATCGGCGCCGATGTGATGACCGCACCGCCCAAGGTGATCAAACAGCTGTTCAACCACGTGCTGACGGACAAGGGCATTGAAGGATTTTTGAAGGATTGGCAGGCAACCGGGCAGTCGATTCTTTAACAGTACGGAACTGCTGGCTTGTCAGAAGAATCCCCTCTCGATCGTTTCAAGCAGGCGCTGACCGGCGCCAGCCGTGCCATTGCGCGCGCGAAGGAGGTGGAAGTTGCCTGGAGCGCGGATGCTCCATCCGTCAATGGTACCAATTTCCGTGTGCCATTGCCGGGGCGCGATCTACCGCCGTCTCAAGTGGCCGAAGCGCGCGGCTTTGCTGACAGTTTCTCGCTTCGTCTGCGCCATCATGATGACGCATTGCATATGCGCAATGCGCCGCCCGAACCCATTGCGAAATCCTGTTACGACGAGATTGAGCGTGTGCGTTATGAGGCTTTGGGGTCCAATAATTACAGCGGGATACGCGCCAATCTCGATGCTTCATTGGAACGACGGATTGCGGCTGATCCCATCACGCGGGCTCAAAATGCGGGCGATGTCCCTCTGGCCGTCGCACTTGGCCTGATCCTGCGTGAAAAGCTGACAGGTGAAGCCGTACCTGAACGCGCCCGTGCCGGTGTTGATCTGGTTCGCGCCGGGATTGAAGAACGCGCGGGCGATGATTTTGAGGCGCTGGCCCTGTCGCTCGACGATCAGGAAGCGTTCCAGTCACTGACGCTGGACATGCTCCAGCATCTCGACCTCACCCAGCCGCATGACATGCCCGAGCAGACCGATAATGAGGAAGGCGAGGACGAAGAGGGCGAGCAGGAAAATGAGGAAGAGGGCGAGGGTGAGGGCGAAAGCCAGCCCCAGCCTGTGGAAGCGCCCGGCGAAATGGCCGAGGGCGATAATGAGACCGATGGCGAAAGCGAATCCACATCGGATCAGGACATGGCTGATGGCGATGAGATGGATGATTCGGATGAAGGCATGATGCCCGTCCGGCCCAACCGCCCCTGGACCGACATCCCCGACAGTTTCGATTACAAGGCCTATACCGAAAAATTCGACGAAGTTATCGAAGCGACCGAGCTGTGCGATGCGGAAGAGCTGGACCGGCTGCGCGCTTACCTCGACAGCCAGCTGACTGGCCTGCAAGGGGTCGTTACCCGGCTCGCCAACCGTTTGCAGCGCCGGTTGATGGCGCAGCAGAACCGCAGTTGGGATTTTGACCAGGAAGAAGGCATCATCGATGCCGCCCGCCTGCCGCGTGTCATCATCACGCCGGGCACGGCGCTCGCCTACAAGACCGAGCGTGATATCGAATTCAAGGATACGATCGTCACCCTGTTGATTGACAATTCGGGCAGTATGCGTGGGCGCCCGATCAGCATCGCCGCAATCAGCGCGGATATTCTGGCGCGCACGCTGGAACGCAGCGGGGTGAAGGTAGAAATCCTGGGCTTCACCACCCGCGCGTGGAAGGGCGGGCAGAGCCGCGAACAATGGCTGGCCGATGGTAAGCCGCAGAACCCCGGCCGCCTGAATGATCTGCGCCATATCGTCTATAAACGTGCTGATGAGCCGTGGCGGCGCGCCAACCGCAATCTGGGCCTGATGATGCGCGAAGGGTTGCTGAAAGAAAATATCGACGGCGAGGCACTGTTGTGGGCGCATGAACGCCTGCTGGCGCGCAAGGAAGATCGCCGCATTTTGATGGTGATTTCAGACGGTGCGCCGGTGGATGATTCCACCCTCTCGGTCAATTCCGCCGGTTATCTTGAGGCGCATCTGCGCAAGGTGATTGAATGGATCGAAAAGGTCTCACCCGTGCAACTCGTCGCCATCGGCATTGGCCATGACGTGACGCGTTATTACCGCCGCGCCGTGACCATCATGGACGTCGAACAATTGGGCGGCACGATTATCGAGCAATTGGCCGAATTGTTCGAGACTGAGAAACGGCGGCGGTAAACCATGCGCGGGATTGACGCGCTGCCCCGCGACAAGCAAAGCGCCCGACCATGACCACCGATACGCCCCTGAAGCTTTTTAACTCGCTCACCCGTCAGCTGGAGGTATTCCAGCCCGTCCATGATGGCGAGGCGCGCGTTTATACCTGCGGGCCCACGGTCTATAATTACCCCCATATCGGCAATATGCGGGCCTATGTGTTTGCCGATGTGCTGGGCCGCACGCTGAGCTTCAAGGGCTACAAGCTGACCCATGTGATCAACATCACCGATGTCGGCCACCTGACCGATGATGCGGACGAGGGTGAGGACAAGATGGAAAAGATGGCGGCGGAAAAGGCGCAATCCATCTGGGACATCGCGCAGCATTATACGCAAGCCTATTGGGCGGATGTGAAGGCGCTGAATATCCGCCAGCCATTCAAGTGGTCCGTCGCCACAGATTACATTGATGAAATGCTGGAGTTCGCAAAACAGATTGCGCCAAAGCATTGCTATGAACTCGACAGTGGCCTGTATTTCGACGTCTTGACCGTAGCCGATTACGGGCGGCTGGCGCGTGCGGTCACCGAAGATGGCGAGGGCCGGATCGAAGCGGTTGAGGGCAAGCGCAACGCCGCCGATTTCGCCATCTGGCGCAAGACCCCGCCGGGCGAGAAACGCCAGATGGAATGGGATTCACCCTGGGGCAAAGGCGCGCCGGGCTGGCATCTGGAATGTTCGGTGATGGGCGGCAAGCTGCTCGGCTTCCCTTTCGACATTCACACCGGCGGTATCGACCACCGCGAAATCCACCATCCGAACGAGATCGCGCAGAACCAAGCGTTCTGCTGCACGAACGGGCTGGATGTCGCGGAAAATTCGGGCGCGCGCATCTGGATGCACAACAACTTCCTGGTCGAACGATCAGGCAAGATGAGCAAGAGCGCGGGCGAGTTCCTGCGGCTGCAATTGCTGATCGACAAGGGCTATCACCAGCTCGCCTACCGCATGATGTGCCTGCAGGCGCATTATCGGTCCGAGCTGGAATTCAGCTGGGAAGGGCTGGGCGCAGCACTAACGCGGCTTAAGCGGATGGTGATGGCGGTGCAGGCGTTGACGGATGCTGACGCGACATCGCCTGAGCACCCCAAATTCGGCCCTGTGCGCGAAAAATTCGCCGCTGCCATGTCCGATGACCTCAACACGCCGATCGCTTTGACCGCACTGGAAGAGGCGCTGGCAGTGAAGAAGGTTGATGCCGGGGTGAAGCGCGCGGTGATTGAGGAAATGGACGCCGTTCTTGGGCTGAACCTGTTTGGCTTCAATCGCACCGACCTGCGCATTCGGCCCAAAGCCGCCACCATTTCCGAAGAGGAAATCGAAGATGCGCTGATCCGCCGTAAGCAAGCGCGGGCAGAGAAGGATTTTGCCACCAGCGACGCCCTGCGCGACGAATTCGCGGCCAAGGGCGTCGAGGTGATGGATGGCGACCCGCTGGGCTGGGAATGGAAGCTGGGCTGACCTTAAACCTCCTCCAGCAATAACAGCGCCACCTCCACCACCATGCGCGGTTCGGGATGCATCCGGTGATCGACTGAATTGATGCAGGCATCGGCCACCAGCTGGCCGGGCAGGGTGAACTCATGATCGGGCAGCAGGGCAATGAATCGTTCGCCCGCGGCCACCGCCACTGGCCCGTTGAAATCCAGCGTCAATTCGTGCCGGCTGCCGGAAAAGGTGATGCTGGCCCAAGGCTTTTCGGAATGCGCCAGTAAATCTGCGCGCCCCTCTGCCAATGTCAGCACAGCCAGATAGACGCGATCTGCCAATGACCGGCGCGGGCGGTAACTGCGCGCCTTGGTTTCGATAAATTCAGCGCGCATGGGCCATCTGCCGATCTGCAAAGGCAGCGGGAATGGCATCGGGCCGATATTGGTCCATCCAGCGGCGTATGCGTTTTTCAGTATGCACCCGCGGGGTGCGGCCCATGCGCAGATCCAGCACAAAGCGTGGGTCATGCGCCGCCAGCCGCCCAAATTTGGTGGCGGGCATTTTATGTTCGCGCAGAAATTTTTCGATGGATCGGATCAGCATATTTCCCCTCATCCTTTGGCTTGTGGAGTGGCGAATCGCTCGCCATGTTCCGCATTTGTTCCAACCGAATTCCTACTTGTCTAGGAAAAATCCTTCATGTAGGAAGGATTAACGAACCATAATGGGATGATGTGATGAGCGATGCGCGCCAACGCCTGCTGGAATTGTCCGAAGAAAAACGCGCCAGCCTCTCCAGCCTGTCTGAATTGATTGGGCGCAACCCCAGCTATTTGCAGCAATTTATTCGGAAGGGCTCACCGCGAAAGCTTGAGGAGCAGGACCGGCGCAAGCTGGCGCAATTCTTTGGCGTGGATGAAGGGGAATTGGGTGCGCCAGAGGATATTTCCTACGTAATAACCCCGAATCACAGTAACAAACGCGGTGATTGGGTGGATGTTCCGCGGCTGGACGTGGGCGCCTCTGCCGGGCCGGGCGCGCTACCACAGGCAGAGGGCGCGTTCGATGCTTTGCGTTTCTCGCGCCGCTGGCTGAGTGAGCAGGGGCTGGATGGGGCGCAGCTTTCCGCGATCACGGTGGAGGGCGATTCGATGGAGCCGCTGCTGCGCGATGGCGATGAGATATTGGTCGACCGCGCACCGCGCTCCTTCCGCGATGGCGTGCATGTCGTGCGGCTGGGTGACAGTCTGATGGTGAAGCGCATTGCATCCACCGGGGCCGGGCGGCTGGCGCTGCTGAGCCAGAATCTCGCCTATCCCCCGGTTGAAGTCAGCGCCGAAGAAGTCGAAATTATCGGCCGTGTAGTTTGGAAGGGGGGGCGCATCTAGGTCTTGCGTGCTTCTCTCGTAGCCGCCACATCGCCCATATGACTGAAACCCAAGCACAGCCGCCGATGAAGGCCGCCATCATCCCTGTCACACCACTGCAGCAGAATTGCTCGCTGATCTGGTGCACCAAGACGATGAAGGGGGCGCTGGTTGACCCGGGGGGCGATCTGGACAAGCTGAAGGCGGGCGTGGCCAAGGCAGGTGTGACGCTGGAAAAGCTGCTCGTCACCCATGGGCATTTAGACCATTGCGGGCAGGCGGGCATTCTGGCGGACGAGCTGGGCCTGCCTATTGAGGGGCCGGAGGAAGCCGACCGATTCTGGATTGCCCAGCTGGATGATGATGGCCCGCGCTGGAACATGGTGGCCAAGACATTCGAGCCTACACGCTGGCTGAAGCATGGCGAGAAGGTATCTGTGGGGGAATTGGAACTGGATGTTATTCATTGCCCCGGCCACACCCCCGGCCATATCGTGTTCTATCACGCACCCAGCCGCTTTGCGATTGTGGGCGATGTATTGTTCCAGGGCAGCATTGGCCGCACCGATTTCCCGATGGGCAATCATCAGGATCTGATCGATTCGATTACCCAACGCCTGTGGCCATTGGGGGATGATGTGATGTTCATCCCCGGTCACGGCCCGGTCAGCACATTCGGGCAGGAACGCCAGACGAATCAATTCGTCAGTGACAGGGTGCTGGCGCGTTAAAAAGCAAACCCAACCTTTTGGGAAAACGGCGAGCGAAAAGCGAGCCGCAAGGGCGACCGCCCGCCCGCAGCGATGCGACCTTCGCCACTAAACAGCAAAGCGAAGGGAGAAGGTCGCATGAGCAAGGGAATCGCGCGCCGGAGGGCGTGCGGAAATCAAAGAATCCTCAACTGGATCAGCACGGCCACCACGGCCAGACCAACCAGAGACAGCATAGTTATCAATACGCCGAACATGCGCGGCTTGGTCACATCATCACTATCCATACCCAGCACATGCGCCACGCGTGCGATGATATAGAGCCCGGCGACATAGGGCAGCCACATGCCGCCTTTCCCCGCCAGTTCGATCAGTGCGATCAGTGCCAGAATAAATGGGGCAGTTTCTACGAAATTCAGCTGTGCCCGCATGCGCTGCAACAGTTGCGCATTCCCGCCATCGCCATGCTTGATTTGCAATTTTCCGCGCAGGCTGCCTGTACGCATCATCATCCATGCAGAAAGCACGGCCATCGCAGCTGCCGTAGATAATGTTACTGTCAAAATCATATTTTCCCCTCCTCCTTGGAATTTGAGTGGCTACGCAGTTCGCAGATGGGTTGCAACGACAGAAAATTAGGCTATAGGCCGCGCCTTCCCGCAAATGGCCGGGTTCATTTTCTGCGCGTACGACTTGTGCGCCAGAGGACCTTGCCCTAGAGCGGCCCACGATTTGACCGATTTATTTTAAGGAACAGGTGCCGCAATGGCTGTCCCTAAGAGAAAAGTTTCGCCTCACCGCCGCGGTAATCGCCGTGCGCATGATTCGCTGAAAGTGGAAGCATTCCACGAGTGCAACAATTGTGGCGAGCTGAAGCGTCCTCACAATCTGTGCCCGCATTGCGGGCACTACAATGGTCGTGAGGTTGTGGCCGTCGGCCTTTAAACCTGGCGTTTCGGAGTTGAGCTTATGACCTTGCCGCGTATCGCAGTTGACGCGATGGGCGGTGATGAAGGCGTGCGCGTCATGGTTGAAGGCGCGGCGCTGGCTCGCCGGCGGCATGACAAATTCCAGTTTCTGCTGGTGGGTGATGAGGAGCGCATTAAAGCTGCGCTGGCCGATCATCCCAATCTGCGCGGTGCGTCCGAAATACTCCACTGTGATGATGTCGTGGCGGGCGATGAAAAGCCCACACAGGCGCTGCGTCGTGCCAAGACCACATCCATGGGCCTGGCCATCAATGCCGTGAAACAGGGTGATGCCGGTGCCGCGGTTAGCGCAGGCAATACTGGCGCGCTGATGGCCATGAGCAAGCTGGCCTTGCGCACCATGCCGGGAATCGACCGGCCAGCACTCGCTGCATTGCTGCCCACGCTGGAAGAACATGACGCAGTCATGCTGGATCTTGGCGCCAATACAGAGGCGGATGCACGCAATCTGGTGCAATTTGCCATTATGGGCGCGGCCTATTCACGCATTGTTACCGGTTTTGAACAGCCGCGTGTGCGCCTGCTGAATATCGGCACGGAAGAAATCAAGGGGACAGAGGCCCTGCGTGATGCCGCGGCGCAATTGCAGCAGGCGACCGGGCTGGCGCTGTCTTTCGATGGATATATCGAAAGCGACAAGATCAATCGCGGCACGGTGGATGTGATTGTAACCGATGGTTTTTCCGGCAATATCGCGCTGAAAGCGATTGAGGGGGCGGCGCGCTTCGTCACCGATTTGCTGCGTACCGCCTTTACCAGTTCACTGCGTTCAAAGATCGGCTTCCTGGTTTCGCGACCCGCGACCGAATTGCTCAAGCATCACCTCGACCCCAATAACCACAATGGGGCGGTGTTCCTGGGCCTGAATGGCGTAATCGTGAAAAGTCATGGCAGCGCCAATGCCAAGGGCGTGGCCAATGCGGTGGAAGTTGCCGCGCGGCTGCTGGAGGATGACATTACCAACCGTATTACATCCGACCTTGCAGAACTGGACGAACAATTATGGCGTGGCGCAGGCCGCGGGGAAGGTGCCGTATGATCCGCTCTGTATTCCGGGGTGGTGGTTCAGCCCTGCCCAAGAATGTGGTGACGAATGCCGATCTGGCAGCAAAAATCGACACTACGGATGAATGGATCATGGAGCGGACCGGGATCCGCCAACGTTATATCGCTGATGAAAGCGAAACGACTGCTACTCTGGCGATCGAAGCTGCGAAGAAAGCTTGCGAAGATGCTGGCATCGATGGTTCCACTGTTGACCTGATTGTGTTGGCGACAGCCACGCCGGACAACACCTTTCCTGCCACAGCCACCAAAGTGCAGGATGCGCTGGGTGCCAATGGCGGCATCGCATTTGACGTGGCGGCTGTGTGTTCGGGCTTTCTCTATGCGCTCGCCACTGCCGATTCGATGCTGCGCACTGGCATGGCCAAGCGTGCATTGGTGATTGGTGCGGAGACTTTCAGCCGGATACTCGATTGGGAAGATCGCACCACCTGTGTGCTGTTTGGGGATGGCGCGGGGGCAATTTTGCTTGAAGCGCAGGATGGTACAGAAGATGGCCCTGGTATCCTGTGCACGCGCCTTCATGCTGATGGCGAACATAATGAACTGCTTTATGTTGATGGCGGTCCTTCAACTACGCAAACAGTCGGGCACGTACGCATGAAGGGGCGCGAAGTGTTCCGCCACGCAGTTGTAAACCTGGCCGATGTCCTTAATGAAGTCATTGAAACAACTGGTATTTCTGCTGATGATATTGATTGGGTCGTGCCACACCAGGCCAATGCTCGCATTCTGGATGCGACCGTGCGCAAGCTGGGTATCGACCCGACAAAAATTGTTGTGACGGTGGACCAGCACGCCAATACTTCGGCGGCGTCAGTGCCGCTGGCTTTTGATGTTGCACGCAAGGATGGCCGCATCAAACCAGGTGATATGGTGATGTTTGAAGCAATGGGCGGCGGCTTTACCTGGGGTGCCAGCCTGTTACGGATGTAACCAACACACTGAATTTCACGTGATAATTTGCGGAATCAGACAAAGAACTGTATCATACCTACCGGTGTCGCAGCCGTAGGTGGGAGAATCGCAAAATGCGTTCAGTAGGCACATTGACCCGTGCAGACCTGGCGGAAACAATCAATCGCAAGATGGGTTTTTCACGCGCGGAATCGCTTGATCTGGTGGAGGCCATTCTGGCCAAGATGAGCGAAGCCCTGGAAGCTGGTGAAAATGTCAAAATTTCGGGGTTTGGCAGCTTTGTCTTGCGGGACAAGCGCGAACGGGTTGGGCGAAATCCGAAAACAGGCATTGAAGTGCCGATTACGCCGCGCCGTGTCATGACATTCCGCGCGAGCCAATTGCTAAAAGAGCAGATTGCCAAGGGCGACTAAGCGATGAGCACCGATTTCGACGACGGGAAGGATGCAGGTGCGTTGCGGACCATCGGCGAAGTCGGTGAAGCTTTGGGCATAAAGCCGCATGTCCTGCGATATTGGGAACAGCAATTTCCCATGCTCAAGCCGTTGAAGCGCAGCGGTGGGCGGCGTTATTACCGGCAGGGCGATGTCGAACTGGTCGAACAGATCAATCGGCTGGTCAACACGCAAGGCTATACTCTCAAGGGCGCGCGGGCAGCGATTCGCGATGGCAAGCATGGTGGGGGTGCGAAGGTGGAAGTTCCCGTCACCGATGCCATAGCTGTTTCGCAACCGAGTGGCGGTGTCGATCCATCGGCAATTTTGCCGCAGCTTCGGTCAATTCGGGCAAAATTGGCTGCCGCGCTGGAAACCTAGACGATTTTTCAGTGCAATTGGCTGGTGATGCCGGGCTATTCAGCCGCCAGCAGTTCTGCTTCACCCAGATCGACGCTGACCAGGCGTGAAATACCCTTTTCTGCCATTGTAACGCCAAACAGGCGATGCATGCGGCTCATCGTCACCGCATTATGGGTGACAATCAGATAGCGTGTGTTGGTTTCGCGGACCATGGAATCAAGCAGGTCGCAGAAGCGATCAACATTGGCATCATCCAGCGGTGCGTCCACTTCGTCCAGCACGCAGATCGGGGCCGGATTGGTCAGGAACAGCGCAAAGATCAGGGCGGTTGCGGTCAGCGCCTGTTCACCGCCTGATAGCAGTGTCAGAGATTGCAGCTTCTTACCCGGAGGCTGGGCGAAGATTTCCAGGCCCGCTTCCAGTGGATCATCGCTGTCGATCAGTGCAAGATGCGCCGATCCGCCCTGGAACAGCCGCACGAACAGACGCTGAAAATGTTCATTCACTTCGTCAAAGGCGGCCCTCAAGCGCTCACGACCTTCGCGGTTCAAATTGCCGATCGATCCGCGCAAACGATTGACCGCCTCAACCAGTTCGGCCTGTTCGCTGGCGCTGGCGCCGTGTTCTTCTTCTATCTTGGCCAGCTCTTCCGCGGCGACCAGATTGACCGGGCCAATCCGTTCGCGGCTGGCTGTGAGGCGGTCCATTTCTTCTGCTTCAGTAGCTGATGATTTCACATCTTCTGATGCAAACTCAAACCGTTCACACAACAGTGGTGGCGGGCACTGGAATCGCTCGCCCGAAATACGCGCCATTTCCGTGCGCCGCGCTTCCTCATTTTCGGCCCGTGCCGTCAACCCGGCGCGTGCTTCACGCGCAGTGGAAAGTGCTTCGCTGGTTTCAGCAAAGCTGCGGTCGGCCGTGTTGATCGCATCTTGCCGTTCCGCGACCACCTTTTCGGCGGCTGTCAATTCCTGACCCAGCTTTTCGCGCATGATATCGCCATGCTCAATTTCCTGCATCAGCCCGGCGGGTTTGGCGGCTACAATGGCGCGTTCCTGCTCGATTTCTTCCAGCCGATTGGCTGTGTCAGCCATGCGGCGTGCAGCCTCGCCTGATCGGGCTTCCCAACTGGCCCTTTCGGCTGTCTGCGCAGCATTACGTTCGCGCGTGACGGCCAGCCCCTGATCATGCGCGGCAAGTTCGGCGGCTGCTGCCTGAACGGCGGATTTGGCGGCCTCATGCCTGGCCTGAGCAGCCTCCAATTGTGCACGGCCAGCATCTGGTGCGGGCAGTGCGGCACGTTTTTCCATCGCCACGCTGAGTTCGCTTTCAGCCTGTGTCAATTGTTCGGCCAGATCCTGTGCGGCACTTGCCAGTTCCTCCAGCTTGGCGGCATGGCGTTCCCGTGCAGCTTCTGCCTGGTCGAGTGCGCGCAAGGCCTGACGTTCGTCTTCAGAGGCGGCGGCGACGCCGCGTTCCTGCGCCACCAGATCGCTTTGCAGGGTGGAGAGGGCGCTGCGAGCAGCTACCTCTTCCGCTGCAGCAGTTTCGGCGGCTGCACGCAGGGCGGGCAATTGCCCTTCCAGCTCGGTCAGACGATTGGCCGCCTCCAGCCGGGCGGCTTCTGCAGCACCTTCGCCGCGGGCAACAAAACCATCCCAGCGGCGTAAATGGCCTGCGCGGGTTACCAACCACTCACCCGGCGCGAGTGTGCGGCCATCATCGCTATCCACGACATGCACCAGCGCCAGCCGCGCGCGCAATTCATCAGGGCATTGGGTGATGTGATTGAGGATGCTGTCGGATACCGCTGCAGGGGTATCGCCACCTGTCCAGAAACGGCCATCCTGCGCATCGGCAGGTTTGCCCAGCGGTGATTTGGCATCGCGACCAAGAACAGCGGCTATGGCGCGTTCATATCCCGGTTCGACACCCAAACGGTCTAGCGCAGCGGGCAGACCTTTGCGCTGTTCCGCCTGTTTGGCGCGCGCATCGCGATCGCGTGCCAGCGCCTGATATTCGCGTTCAATCCCGGCCAGTTCGGCCTTGGTGGTGGAGAGGACACTGGAGGCTTCATCGCGGCTGGACTGCAGTTCGGCCTTGCGCACCTGATCCGCGGCAAGTTTTTCACGCAATTGGGCGAGATGGGCGGTGGCTTGCTCCGCAGCGGATTGCGCCTGTGTGACAGCATCAGCCGGATCGCCTGCCGAGCCCAGTTCTGCCTTCAGCCGTTCCTGCCGTTCTGCTTCATTGCTTAGCCGGGCAAGGCGGCTTTCGGCCTGGTTGATCTCTGCCTCTGCCACGCGCCATTCGGCTTCCACCCCTGCATGGTCCGCTGTGGCCTTGGCCAGGGCCAGTTCAGCCGCGCGGCTGGCGCGTTCACTGTCGTCAGCCTTGGCAGCAAGGGAAGGGCGGCGCGCCTCATCCTGTTCCAATGTGGCCTTGCTGGCGGCAATATCGCGTTCCAGCTTCGCCAGCGCCTCTGCGGCGTTTGTGGTCATCCGGTCGGCATCAACGCGGTCTTCTTCCAGCCGGGCACGTTGCCGGTCCAGATCGGACAGACGCTGCTCTGCAGCCTCCAGCTGGCTGGTGAGCGCCGTCATACGGTGGCCATGTGCACTGGCATCATCACGCCGGTCGGCCAATTCATCACGCGCTTCGGCCAGTAATTGCGCGGCCAGATGCTGCGCTTTTTGTGCCGCATCAGCGGCCAGTTTGGCCTGTTCCACCTGCGCATCGGCGGCCTTGGCCTGCGCTCGTGCCTCTTCCGCTGCTGCGGCCGCATCGCGCCAGCGGGCATAGAGCAGTCGCGCCTCTGCCACGCGGATTTCATCGGTCAGTTTGGTATAGCGTTCCGCCTGCTTTGCCTGCCGCCGCAGGTTGGCCATCTGGGTGTCCAGTCCGGCCATCAGATCTTCCAGCCGTTCCAGATTTTTCTCTGTCGAACGCAGCTTGCTTTCGGCATCTTTCTTGCGGACATGCAGGCCGGCAATCCCGGCTGCTTCTTCCAGCATTTGCCGCCGTTCGGTGGGTTTGGCCGCAATCACCTGTGCAATTTTGCCCTGGCTGACGAGGGCGGGGCTGTGCGCGCCGGTGGCGGCATCGGCAAAGGTCAGCGCCACGTCCTTGGCCCGGACATCGCGGCCATTGACGCGATAGGCGCTGCCCGCGCCGCGTTCGATCCGACGGGTAACCTCCAGCTCTTCCCCGGCATCATCACGGGCCTGCAAAACAACTTCTGCAAAATCGCGTGCAGGGCGTGTCTCAGTCCCGGCAAAGATGACATCTTCCATCCCGCCCGAACGCATGGACTTGGGCGAATTTTCACCCATGACCCAGCGGATCGCTTCAAGCAGGTTGGATTTGCCGCAGCCATTGGGGCCGACCACGCCGGTCAGCCCGCGTTCTATGCGCAATTCTGCAGGCTCTACAAAGCTTTTGAAACCGCTGAGCTTTAGCCTGCTGATTTCCATCTTTTCGCCTGCCCCCCGTTGCCCGCTTTACCGGGCCCCGGCCCGCTGTAGTGCGGCCTCTACCGCCGCCCACGAACTGTCATCCATTTTCTGTCCGTTGAGGACGAAAGTGGGGGTGGCATTGATCCCGTCTTCCTGGGAATAGCCTTGTGAAAGTTTGGCAATCGCTTCCAACTTGGACCAATCTGCCAGGCAGGTTTTCGCCTGATCTTCGCTCAGCCCGCGCGCGGCGAAGAAGTCATAGAGGCCGGCCCGTTCGGCAAATACAACAAAGCGCTGATTTTCGGGCAATTTCAGTGCAGCTTCCAGCGCAGCCTGATCTGCATAGGCGCGTTGCTGGATTTCACCCAGATTTGCCCAGATCTGTTCGGACAGCGGATGGGCAGCCTCATTGCTGCCGCAGCCGATCAGCGCAGTCAGTGCCAGATCGAGCGGGCCATGGATGATGAAACTGCGGAACTCCATGCTCACGCGCCCGCTGGAAATATATTTCTCTTTCAGCGGTTCGGTCGCGGCGACAGAAAAGGCTGCGCAACCCGGACAGGTGAGCGACCCGTACTCGATCAGTTTGATCGGTGCATCGGGGTTGCCGAGAACATAGCCACCCTTATCCGTTACTGTCACCACGTCGGTCCATGCCTGGCCTTCCGGGGCAGGAATGGCGGCAATGGGTTCACTTGCCGGAATGGCATCTGCATCACTTGCAGAATCACAAGCTGCCAATGTCAGGGCAAGGCCGGTAGCCAATGTAGCGGAAAGGAAACGGCGTTTAAGGGTCGTCATTATCTCGTCCTCTGGGATCGATTGGGAAGGCTATATCAAGGGGCCGACAGGGGAAAGCGCCGGGCCAAAAGCATACCCAAGCTTTCCACAAGTGTCTTTATGGCAGGTTACTCGTCTACATTCCTTGTCAAATGGGCATTTAGTGCTGGTTCCAGCTGCTGCCAGCTATGCACCCCATCCATCAGCTTGCCATTCAGCGTGAAGCTGGGTGTGCCAGTGATGCCATATTCTGTGGCATCGGCGCGGGTATTGGCGATGATCTGCTGCAGCTTTGTATTGTCAGCCAGGCATTTATCCACCTCTACCCGGTTATATCCGCGCTGTTCCATCATGGCATAGAAATCCAGCGCGCTGGCCAGGGCGCGGAAGCCCGCGGCATTACCCTGGCTCCACAATGCAGTTTGCGCTGGTGTGGCATGCTGCGCCTTGGGCAACCAGGTGCTCTGCCGGGTCATGAACATGGCGTGGTTCTGCAGGAACCTGTCCTGTGGGCCGCATTGCACCAGCATGGTGGCAACAAGGTCCACGACATTGCGGAGCACTGAATGCACTTCCAGCTTGATATGACCGGGGCTGATATAGGCCAGTTTCAGCGCCGGATCACCCTGGATTGCGAACATGCTGCAATGCGGGCAGGTATAGCTGACGAATTCGCCCAGCGTGGTTTTGGCCTTGGGGTCGCCCACAATATGGGCGCGGCTCGTAACAGTGACCTTGGTGCTCCAGTCACTGCTTTGTGCCGCAGCCCCTGTGGCCAGCATCAGCGCGGCGGTAGCAAGTGCCGTTTTGACAAATTTCACTTAATTCTCTTCCTTCTCATCACCCAGACTGCGCGCCAGAGATTCCAGCACAGTGCGCAGTTCCGGATCACCGATATCACGCAGGCTATCGCCCAATTCCATGGGTATGGGTTTGAGCGAAGGCGGAGCCTTGGCCTGCGCGTTGCCATAAATTGGCTTAACCGCACCTTGCCGCAATTTCGCCCGTGCCACCGCCGCATAACCGAAGAAGCGGTTCACCCGATCGATAATTTCAGGGATCACCTGCTGGATCAGCGGGGCGTGGGCTGGCAAAACCACCAATTGCAGAATGCCGTCTGATTTTTCACCGGGGGGAAAACGAAGCGCTTCTGGCATGCAGACGCGGGCATGCTGTTCGCCGACGATTTCCGGCCAGCGCGTGACGATGGAGCTTTGCACAAAGCCGAACCGGCGAAAGGCAGTGCGCCCGATCTGCGGCATCAGATCGCCGATAGCCTTGGCAGAACCACCCCGCGGACGCGCATATTCTTTTGCGTGACGCATTTTGGGGGCCTTACCCTGTGGCTTAGGTGGTTCATCCCGTTCCATTGCGCTGCAGGCAATGCCATAGGCAGGGCGTGACTGCCAGAGACAAGACAATATCGGGTAAATTGCTCCACTGGTATGATGCGCATGCGCGCGATCTGCCATGGCGTGCGCCGCCGGGTGCGCCCGCGCCTGATCCCTATCGCGTATGGCTGAGCGAAGTCATGCTGCAACAGACAACGGTTGCAGCAGTAAAACCCTATTTCGCCAAATTCACTGAAAAGTGGCCCACTGCTGAAGCCTTGGCTGCAGCAGATGAGGCGGAGGTGTTGGCAGCATGGGCGGGGCTGGGATATTATTCGCGGGCGCGAAATCTGGTGAAATGTGCTGCCAAAGTGGCGGCACGCGGCAGCTTTCCACGCAGCGAAGCCGAATTGCTTACACTGCCGGGACTGGGGCCTTACACGGCAGCGGCCATCACCGCGATTGCCTTCGGTGAAAGGGCAGTGGTGGTTGATGCGAATGTGGAACGGGTGGTAGCGCGCCTGTTTGCCGTTCGGGAAGCACTGCCAGCTGCGCGTAAACCAATCCGCGAATATGCAGACCAGATTACGCCTTCACAGCGTGCGGGCGATTTTGCCCAGGCGATGATGGATCTTGGCGCGACTATCTGCGCAGCGCGGGATCCCAAATGCCTGTTGTGCCCACTGGCGGGTGATTGCGCTGCGAAAAAGGCGGGCATTGCAGAAGAATTGCCACTCAAGGCAGAGAAGAAGCCCAAGCCCGAACGGCGCGGGGTTGCCTGGTGGATCGAAAGGGAAGGTCATGTCTGGCTGGTCCGGCGGGCTGGGCAGGGCATGCTGGCCGGAATGCGTGCGCTGCCTGACAATGGCTGGAGCGCGCAGGCAGATGGTGCAGGCGAGCCGCCCCTATCCGGCGATTGGCGCAATCTGGGTGCGGTGCGGCATATCTTTACCCATGCCGCATTGACGCTTGACCTGCATCACTGTGTGACAGGTGCATCGAACCTGACAGGCACAGGTGAATGGTGGCCGATTGATCGATTGGACGAGGCAGGCCTGCCGACACTTTTTGCCAAGGTTGCGCGGCTGGCAATTGCGCAGCGCAGTTAAAGTATCCCACCGCCCAGGCTGAGCCGTACAACGGCGATCAGGCCCACGATCAGGCAGAAATTGCGCCCGCCGCGGCTGGATGAAAGCTGGCCCATCGCAATGCCAATCGCAATCAGCGGCAAGGCTACCCAGTTGGCCCAGCCCAGCAGAGGGATTTGTGCCGGGATAACAATCACCAGCGACACGATACCGACCAAAATCGAAAGTAGATTAAGCATGTGTCTTATATGGATACAACACCCGTTCAACGCAAGTGCAGATTGACCGTGCCAATGCCATCGCCCATTGAAGGATCAACAGTTTCGATTGAGGACTTGTTTCATGGCCCTGCGTCACTTTGACGGAACAACAATAACGCGCCGCAGCCTGTTTCGCGCATCTGCCTACATGGCAGCCGGCGGTGCCATGGCGGCTTTGCCAATGGGGCAAGTTGCGTTTGCGCGTGATTCTGCGTCTCTATGGCCCAAGCTTGCCGATATGGTGAAAACCTATGTCGATCGGCAGCGTGTAGCCAATATCGTAGTCTCCATGGGGCATGGCAAAGCCGCCCCACAGGCGATTGCGCGTGGTGGGCTGGGATATGGCAGCGCCGTTCCTGCGGGGTTGGACAGCCTCTATCGCATATACTCCATGACCAAGCCGATTACCGGCATGGCAGCGATGATGTGCATTGAAGAAGGGCTGTTGAGCATCGATCAACCGATTGCCGATTTCCTGCCTGCTTTTGCCAAGATGAATGTACTCAAGTCATCACAAGGGCCAATCAACGACACTGTGCCTGCAAAACGCCCAATCACAGTGCGTCACCTGCTTACGCATACGGCAGGCTTTGGCTATGACATTATCACCAAGGGCCCGCTGCTGGATGCCTATCTGGCCAACGGTCTGTCTGGTGGGCAGGTCAGCCGCCTGCCAATTCCCGGATTTCCCAGTGCCAAGCCCGCGCCGGGCCTGGCTGCCTTTACAGACCGCCTGGCCAAACTCCCGCTGATCGCGCAGCCGGGCACAAAGTGGTCTTATTCAGTCAGCATCGATGTGCTGGGCCGGGTGATTGAGAAAGCCAGCGGGCAGAAGCTGGACGCATTCCTGAAAACCCGCATTTTCGACCCCTGCGGCATGGACAGTACATATTTTCAGGTGCCGCGCAGCGAGGTTTCGCGGCTGACAGATAATTACGGTATTCTGGCCGGGGTCCCCCTGCCAATCGATCCGGCAGCAGCATCTATATATACGCTTTCCCCGCCAATTATCTGGGGTGGATCGGGGCTTGTCAGCAGCCCGCGCGATTATGATCGTTTCCTGGCCATGTTGCTGGGATATGGGATGCTGGATGGCAAGCGTGTGATGGGGGAAGCTGCTGTGCGCATGGGCACAGCCAACCTTTTACCTGAAGGGGTGAGCCTTGCAGGCACATGGCTTCAGGGCCAGCAATTTGGCGCAGGCGGGCGTGTCCACAATGGCACATTCGGCTGGGGCGGGGCGGCCGCCACGCTGGCGGCAGTGGATTTCAGAAATGGTTTGCGGGCCGGCCTGTTTACGCAATTCATGCCTGACAATAGCTATCCCCTGCGGGCCGATTTTGAGGCTGCTGTGCGGCAGGATATGGAGGCAATGCAGAATGGCTGATGCAAAGCCCATGGCCTTTGCCGGTTCACTGATGGACCGGGCCGACAATATCCGTGCCAATCCAGGCCAGCTTGCTGCACTGATGAATTTCAAGGCGCGTCTGCTGAATTTGGATGGGCTTATGCCTGTATTTGATGATCAGGGCGCACTTACATGGGGCACTCTGGCGGATGCTCCAGAAAATGCGGATCTGGTTTTTCTGGGTCTGCTGGATGGCGTGGCGCGGTTCGCCGCGGTTCCCGAAGAAGGGGCGGAAGGTACGGCCTATTCCCAGCCGCAAGTTTGGCAGGCAATGCAGCGCATGCAGCCTGCAGATCTGGCGATTTATGGCGGCGCGCGCAGCCTGGTTGATTGGCATGCAAGGCACCGTTTTTGCGCGCGTTGTGGCCAGCCCACCCAGATCGCGAAGGGCGGCTGGCAACGCAATTGTGCGGCATGCGAGGCGCAGCATTTCCCCCGCACGGACCCGGTCACCATCATGCTGGTCGAAAATGATGACAGGTTGATGTTGGGAAGGGGGCTTGGCTGGCCAGAGGGGCGCTATTCCGCTTTGGCAGGTTTTGTTGAACCGGGTGAAACGATTGAAGAGGCTGTGGCGCGTGAGGTGTTTGAGGAATCGGGCATTCGTGTGCGCGATGTACGCTATATCGCCAGCCAGCCATGGCCGTTTCCCAGCCAGCTGATGATGGGTTGTCATGCCATGGCCGATGATGACGCGCTGACTATCGACACGACTGAACTGGCCGATGTGCGTTGGTTTACCCGTGAAGAGGTTGCAGCAGCCGTGGCAGGGGATGGACTATTCTTGCCACCACCACCCCACGCCATCGCACGGCATTTGATCGATTGGTGGCTTTCGCGCTGAACAACCTTTTTCGGGCTTAGAGTCCTTACCCTAAGTTGTTCGTACCGAATTCACAAAACCTTGCGCTTGTGAACCCAATCCGCTTGCCTGCTCATGCAGTCCACTGGCAGATTCCAGCAATTGTTTTGCAGCGTTCCCGGCCGCGCTGGCCATTTTCCGAACGCGCTCAAATTGGTCATTGACCGCATTCGCACCGGCGGCAGCCAAGTCCAGGTTGCGCGCGAGGTCCCGACTGGCGACAGATTGTTCATCCACTGCCTGTGCAATGCCGGTGACGTTTTCTTCGACCTGGAAAATATGATCGGAGATCAGGTGCAACGCCTCCACGCTTGAATGGGTGGAATTCTGCATTGCCTTGATCTGCTCCGTTACTTCCTCGGCGGCATTTTGGGTCTGGCGGGCCAGTTCCTTGACCTCGGATGCCACCACAGCAAAGCCGCGCCCAGCTTCGCCACCGCGCGCTGCCTCAATGGTGGCATTGAGTGCGAGCAGGTCGGTACGCTGGGCAATCGATCCGATCAATTCCACCAGCTGATTTGCCCGATCGGCAGTGGTGGTCAGGCTGGTGATGGCAGAATCGGCGTTTTCGGCAGATCGGCGCGCACCGCGGGCCAGTTCTGCCGATTTTGCAGCTTGCCGACCTATTTCGGCAATTGACATGGCAAATTGGTCGGTTGCTGCGGCTGCCGCATTTACCCCCCGTGTGGTGTCATTCAGCGAGCTGCCCACTTCATGCACAATCTGCGCAGATTCCTTGGCATTATTTGCCATGTCGCGGGCGGTGGAATGCAGCTGATTTGATGCGCTGGCGACGTGGGTGACCACATCGCCGACACCAAATTCGAACTTGTCGGCCAGCCTGTTCAGCGCGGCGGAATGTTTCGCCTGATCTTCTTCCTGACGTAACAATTCCTGGCGAGACGCAGCGGCCGCCTGTTCCTGCAAATGCGCCAGCTCCAAAGTGTGATCGCGAAAGACTGTCAGTGCGCGGGCCATGGCGCCGATTTCGTCGCTGCGTTTCTGCCCGGGTATGGACACCAGGTCATCGCCATCAGCAAGCCCGGTCATCGCTTCAGTAATTTGACCGATCGATCCCGCGATGTGCCGGGCAAGAAAGCGTGCGCTCAGCAGCACCGCAGCCATTCCCATCGCAATCAGCAGGATGGCAATGATCGACGCAAAGAAGTTAAATTCCTTAAGGTCAGCACTGGATTGCGCGGATAATTTGACCAGTCCGGCCTCTACCCCCCGTGCCTGATCAGCCAATAACTCGCCGCTTAACGCTATGGCTTCAGACAATCCTTCAGAACTGGTTGTAAGCCCGTTTTGTTCGACAGAGCTTCGTAATGCTCTCAGCTCAGCTTCGAAACCTTCTACCTGAACCTTCAGCCAGTCGATATCTTCCAGCGATCCCGATCCGCTTTGCGCTGCCTTATCCTGTGTCTGCGATAAACGCTCTTTTGCCCTGGTCAGCGTGGCAAATGCATGATCGATTTGCGCAAAGTCGCCTGTGGCAGCAAAGCGGGATGCATAAAAACGGCTGTCGGCAATACTGGTGGTCAATTCTGCCGAAGCCAGGGTCCCGCTGGCAATGATCGCGTCTTCCTGGCTACGGCGACCCATTTCCAGAAATACCAGCGACATAACCAAGCCGAGTGAAATCAGGATCGAGCAAATGCAGATTGCGACCAGTCGTACCCGGCCGCCGATTGACTGGGTTTGTTCAATCCATGCGCGCTGGAGCCGTTTTACGGCAGAGCCGATGGTTCTGGTGAACGAAATTTTTCCTGGCCGATCGGTTGCGGTTGGCGTTTTACCCTGGTGCTTCGTTCGATTATCCGGCTTTGCGTGCGGTAATCCAATCCAGTCTGGCCCTGACACTTCTATGTACCCCTGATTTGCTGCCGGACAATCCGGCGTTAATCTGGCCGGCGGTGAGTTGGCCCCGAACCGGTGCGGTTTTTGTGGTTAAATTTTGGCTAACTTCAGGCCGATGGGCCAAGTAATTCCACTACGCGACCTGAGTATGTCCAACGCACGACAAGAAAGTTACTCATTTGACTTATTTGTACGCCAAACAGGCCGTCAAAGCTAAAAATTGATTCGAATCAAACCAGCCCCAGCTTTGCCAGTTCTTTCACCATGGCAGGCGGCATCACTGCATCCGGGTCTGCGCCTGCTGCCAGATCGCGGGGCGCATCTTCATCCTTCAGATAACGCCAGCCCTGATGGGCACGTTTGGGGCGCGGTTCGACCGGGATCAGTTTGCGTTCCAGTTTGATCCACCAGCGGCCATCGGGCTTTTGCTCAAACCCGATCAATGGGCTGCGGCCAATAATGGTGTGTTCGAATATCCAGAACAGCGATCCGCCCTGCATTTCCTCATGCCGTTTGGGCAGATATCGTGTGGTCAGCCGCATTTCTTCCGGGCCTTCATCAAACCAATTGCGCACTTCTGCGCGGCTTTTGGCGCCAAAGGCAATCTTGGTCAGGTGAAGCGGCATAAAGGTTACATAGGTGCTTGTGGCTTGCGCTCAAGCATTCAGCCGACCAAGCCACTTGCAACGGCGAGGCCGAGGAAAGCGAAAAAGCCCATCGAATCGGTGATCATGGTCACAAACACGCTGCTGGCAACGGCCGGATCCTGATCCAGCCTTTCAAAGATTACCGGCACCAGAACCCCGGCAAGGCCAGCCGTGATGATGTTGATCACCATGGCCAATGCAATCACAGCGCCCAGCATGGGGGTGAAAATCGCGCCCGTCGCCAGCCCGATCAGCACGGCAATGGTCACGCCGTTGAGCATGGCGACACGCATTTCGCGCCAGACAATGCGCCAGGTGTTGGCCCGCGTCAGCTGGTTGGTGGCAATGGCACGCACTGCCACCGCCATGGTCTGCGTGCCTGCATTGCCGCCAATGCTGGCCACAATCGGCATCAGCACGGCCAGCGCCACCAGTTTTTCAATTGCCGCGCCAAAGGCTGCGATAATCAGCGATGCAATCAGCGCGGTGCCCAGATTGGCCACCAGCCAGCGCACGCGCGCGCCATAGGCATCACGGATTGGTTCGTTAATATCGCCATCGCCCGCACCAGACAGCAGCAGCGCATCCTCGCCCGCTTCTTCGGAAATGATATGGACCACGTCATCCACGGTGATCTGGCCCACCAGCCGGTCATTTTCATCAATCACAGCTGCTGAAATCAGGCCGTATTTCTGGAACATCAGCCCCAGTTCTTCCTGATCGGTATGAACCGGGATCAGCGTCTGGTCGCGCTTCATCACGTCCGACAGGGCGATATTGCGTGGCGCGGTGAGAATCCATGACAGTGCGCATGTGCCGACCGGGTGATGTTTTTCATCTACCACGAACACTTCGAAGAATTCACTGCTCAAATCATGCCGCGTACGCAGATAATCGATCAGATCGCCCACGCTCAGATGTTCCGGCACCGCGACAAAATCGCGGTTCATCAGTCGTCCGGCGGTTTCTTCTGGATAGGATAGCGCGCTTTCAATGGCGGCGCGGTCTTCCACGTCCATTTCCGCCAGAACGGCGCGCTGGTCATCCTCGTCCAGATCTTCAATCAGCTGGACGGCGTCATCTGTATCAAGCTGTTCGGCGATGGTGGCGACGTCTTCGGGCGTCAGCGCCTCCATCATGTCCTCACGAACATAATCGTTCAGCTCGGCAATCACATCACCCGACATCAGATCGGTGATGGCGGCAGCCAGCTGGCCACGCTCATCCCGGTCCATCAGCTCAAGCAAGTCGGCAATATCGGCCGGGTGCAGCGGTTCGACCAGATCGTAAACCGCGCCCTTGTCCCCTTCCTCCAGCGCTTCGCGCACGGAACGGACATATTCAGGTTTCAGCCGGTTTTCCTCGTCATGCCGATCATCATCGATGCGGTCATCCGGGCGCGCGCCTTCCTCTGCCGGAATATCGGCAGTGTCTGCTTCCAGCAGGTCCAGATCAGGGTCCAGCGCGGGATCGGTCATGCGCGTGGTCTAGGCATGGGGGCATGAAAAGCAAGCGTGGTGTGTGCTTGGGGGTGACTTGAGAAGACAAGTGATTATATCCGCCGCCAACACAGGAGATTTACATGAGTGAACAGACGCTGACCTTTACCCTCGACACTGGCAATGGAGAGGGCGGCGATGTCGTGATCAAGCTGCGCCCCGATCTGGCGCCGGGTCACGTCGAACGGATTACCGAGCTCGCCAAGGAAGGTTTTTATGATGGCGTGGTGTTCCACCGCGTGATCCCCGGCTTTATGGCGCAGGGTGGCGACCCTACGGGCACCGGCATGGGCGGCAGTGAAAAGCCAGACCTGAAGGCCGAATTCAACGCTGAACCGCATGTGCGCGGTGTGTGTTCCATGGCGCGTTCCAGCTTCCCCGACAGTGCGAACAGCCAGTTCTTCATCTGCTTTGACGATGCCCGCTTCCTGGACAATCAATATACTGTCTGGGGTGAAGTTACCGAAGGCATGGAACATGTCGACGCGCTGCCCAAGGGCGAGCCGCCGCGTGCACCCGGCAAGATCGTGAAGGCGACGGTTTCGTAAGCCACTTTTTGCATTAGAATTTACGGGGAGGGCGGCCATGCGCCGCCCTTTTCATTGAACACGGCGCATGAATGACATAAAGGCGCTCCCTTCATGAAACCCATCGATCCCCCAAAGACCTACAGGGTCAAAAGCTTCGGCTGCCAGATGAACGTCTATGATGGCGAGCGTATGGCAGAGCTGTTGGCGACGCGCGGCATCACGCCCGCAGCCGATGGGGAAGATGCCGATCTGGTGGTGCTGAACACCTGCCATATCCGTGAAAAGGCGGCGGAGAAGGTCTATTCCGATATTGGCCGGCTGACCAAGGGCAAGACGCAGAAAAAGGCACCGATGATCGCGGTGGCTGGCTGTGTTGCGCAGGCCGAGGGGGAGGAGATCATGGCGCGCGCCCCGGCGGTGAGCATGGTCGTGGGCCCGCAAGCCTATCACCGCCTGCCTGAAATGCTGGACAAGGCGGTGCAGGGCGAACGGATCACCGATACCGATATGCCCGCCATCGCCAAATTTGACAGCCTGCCGCAGCGCCGCCGCAGCGCGCCGGGTGCCTTCCTGACGGTGCAGGAAGGGTGCGACAAATTCTGCACCTATTGCGTGGTGCCCTATACACGTGGTGCAGAAATCAGCCGTCCTTACAGGGATTTGATCATCGAAGCGCAGAAACTGGTTGAGGCTGGTGCGCGCGAAATCACCCTGCTGGGGCAGAACGTCAACGCTTGGTCTGGCGAGGATGTGAAGGGTGCGGCCATCGGCCTGGCGGCCCTGATCCGCGATCTGGCCAAAGTGGATGGGTTGCGACGCATCCGCTACACCACCAGCCATCCCAACGACATGGATGATGCGCTGATTGCCGCCCATGGTGAGGTGGAAAAGCTGATGCCCTATCTCCACCTGCCGGTGCAGAGCGGCAGCAATCGCGTGCTGAAAGCCATGAACCGCAGCCACACGGCGGAAAGCTATCTCAAGCTACTCGAACGTTTTCGTGAAGTGCGGCCCGATATTGCGCTGTCGGGCGATTTTATCGTCGGTTTTCCGGGTGAAACCGAGGCGGAATTCGAAGAAACGCTCAGCTTGGTCGATGCGGTGAAGTATTCCGCTGCCTATAGCTTCAAATATAGCCCACGCCCCGGCACGCCCGCCGCGACGATGGAGGGGCAGATTGCAGCAGAAGTGATGGATGAACGGCTGCAACGCCTGCAATCCGCGCTCAATCGCGATCAGCTGGCCTTCAATCAGGCAAGCATTGGCAAAACCTGCGATGTGCTGGTGGAACGCCGCGGCAAGTTTGATGGGCAATGGCTGGGCAAATCGCCCTGGCTGCAAAGCGTGTGGTTTGAAGGCGACGTCGAAATCGGCGATTTGGCGCGCGTTACACTGGCTGAAGCAGGCCCCAATTCGATCCGGGGCGAGCTGTTGCAACCGGCGCTTGCCTGACTTTCTGCCTGAGGCTTTTGCGTGACAATCAGGTGACTTTCCACTGCCATCTGCGGCCCCCTTCCTTGCGCAATGCATTTTCGACCATAGATTTATCCCATAACGACTCGAAAGGAGCGCATGGGACGTAGACCTTCCAAAGCCGGTGATCCGGTGCTCTCGCCCGATCCCGTCCCCGCACGTGCTATCCGCCGCGCCAAGGCGGAGATGAGTTTTGAGGATCAATCGCTCCTCGGTACTTTATTCGGACAATTTGATGCCAATCTGGTGCAGGTGGAAAACCGGCTGGGCGTGTTTATCTCTGCCCGCGGTGACCAGCTGATGATTGAAGGGCCAGAGGATAGCGTGGCCCGCGCGCGCGATGTGCTGCAGGCCATGTATGATCGGCTGGCCATGGGGCAGGATCTGGACGCAGGCGCGATTGAATCGCTGATCGCCATGTCGAATGAACCGACGCTGGAAGGCATCATCAATGGCGATCTGGATGCGCCGCCGGTGATGATCCGCACGCGCCGCAAGACCATTGTCCCGCGCAGCGCGGGGCAGATCCCCTATATGCGGCATCTGGCGCGAGAGGATATTATCTTCGCCCTTGGCCCGGCGGGTACGGGCAAGACCTATCTGGCCGTGGCGCAGGCCGTCAGCCAGCTGATTTCGGGCAGTGTGCAGCGCCTGATCCTGTCCCGCCCGGCGGTGGAGGCGGGGGAAAAGTTGGGCTTCCTGCCCGGCGATATGAAGGAAAAGGTCGATCCTTATCTGCGCCCGCTTTACGATGCGCTGTTCGATTGTATGCCGCCTGAACAGGTGGAACGGCGGCTGGCATCGGGCGAGATAGAGATTGCGCCCATCGCCTTCATGCGCGGGCGCACGCTGGCCGATGCCTTTGTTATTCTGGACGAGGCGCAGAACACCACGCGCGAACAGATGAAAATGTTCCTGACCCGCTTTGGCCAGAACAGCCGCATGGTGGTCTGCGGTGATCCCAAACAGGTCGATATTCCCGGTGGCGACCGCATGAGTGGCCTTGCCGATGCGGTTAACCGGCTGGAGGGGGTGGAAGGCATTGCCGTATCCCGCTTCACCTCCGCCGACGTGGTCCGCCACCCGATCGTGGGCCGGATTGTCGAAGCCTATGAGGGCACAGGGGAGTAGGGTTTCTTGTTATTCGTCACCCCGGACTTGCCTGCCACTGTGCAGGCAGGGGATCCGGGGACCCGCTGTTGACCGTGCCAAAGAAGTAAGTGGGATCCTGTCTTGATGGCCAGGATGACCAGTTCCTATATCCGAGGCGCGAGCATCCAGCCGACATAAATTTTGCCGTTTTCCTGCGCACGGGAAAATTGGAACACCAAGCCTAATTGTTCACGGCCCGGACCATAGAGAGCGCCACGGAAGGTGCCGATTTCAATGTTGGTGGCTGCCGCATCAACTATCGAGCCTTCAAATATATTGGTTTGCGGATTTAGCGTACCCAGAAGGCGTACTTCCCCTATGAATTCTGCCGCATTATTTACATTCTCATATAGGAAAAAACTGCCATTCACGCCCTTGCCCGTGTTGGTAATTCCCTTTGTAGTCAGGGAAATTGACGTGACCCCCAACCTTCATCCAGTTGCGATTAGAGTCTCGGCATCGTTGTTGCCCAGCTGGGCAGGTGAAGCAA
>JADCLP010000005.1 GCA_014983025.1 Erythrobacteraceae bacterium E2-1 Yellow Sea
CCGCATCGCGGGACATAAACACCACCCGGGTCACTTCTCGATGAAAATCCCGGGTCAACTCTCAGCGGTAATCAACAGGCGCGACCGCCGTGATCTTGAAGAGCGGCTCGGTCGCCATCCGCAAGAACGCGGCCGAGATCGCCGTTGGACAGGCCGAGCCGCTGTATAAGGCTGCCGACTATGCCGACGCGATTATGGTGCGCGCGGGCGAGATCGCCGCGCAGACCGGCACCACGGTGAGCAAGGCTCTCCTCGACCACTCCGGCACTGATCCGGTGATTATCGAGCTGGCGAAGGGCGAGCGAGCGGCCGAGATGGCGGCGATGCGCTCAAGGCAATCCGCTGTATTCGAGAAGAGCGCGCAATGGAGCTGACCGAAGAGGGCCTGCTGGGCTACTACCTGGCCAGCTTCGATGATCGGACCCGGGCGGCGCATATCGCCGCGCTGGCCTTCGCCCGCGCGACGGAGCCCACCGGCTGGCCGACAATCCCGATGGTGCGCCGCTTCGCGCGACTGTTCGGAGTGTCGATGGCTGAGCTCGGGGCTTGGTTTGGGCTGATGTGTCGCATCGACCGGGGCAAAGAGCTGTGGGTTGACGTGTTCCGCAATGCGCCGGGAACGGACGACGCGAAGCGGTTGATGACGAGGAAGCAATCGCGCGCCTTCGGCACCATGCTGGCGATGCTCGAGGTGGCGTGATCGGTGGGCTGGCCCAACTACCTCCCGTCCCCCAATCGCCGCCGTAACGTGCATGGCGAGCCGCTCGAGACCGAGACCCGGCCCTGCCTCCGCTGCCGGACGCCCTTCGACATCGAGGGGAAGCACAACCGGCTGTGCGACCCTTGCGGCAGGCTCAATGTGAGTCCGTTTGCTATCTAGACTGACTTGGTGATTAGTTGCATCGCGCTTGGATGCATGAAGGCAAATTTCCGCATCAGCTAAAGGCTTCCTCTGTCGAGGGCTTCTTTGAATTTATGACGAAGAGGGAGCAGCTTCGTATAGTTAAGGAGGCAGACAGCCCTTGGCCTTGGTCAACCGATCCAATCCTGAACGAGTACAAATTTACTAATGTGAAGCGCGAAGATGATCGTACGACACGCTGGATGCGAGCCAACTGGACAGGTCCGCATGGAAACAGGCCAGCGGGCGAGATCATCTTCAATTGTGCCTTGTTCCGCTATTTCGGGACCACGGAATTTGCGGAGGCTTTAGGCTGGCAAGAGACGTGGAGTCCTGATCTTTGCGTAGCGCTCGCCAAAGAGCGTTCCGCCAACGGGCTGCGTGTCTTCACCGGAGCTTACATTATTCCAACTCTGGGCCATCGTGGGCCAAAATCCGAGGCTGTCGCATTTCTGATACTGACGCCTTTGTGGGCAGCAAGGGAGCGGCTTGCGAGTATCGCAATGTCAACGCAAAGCTGGGAGCAAGTGGCAGCAGAGATGCGCACGCTGCCGGGCTTCGGTGGGACAGGCTTCATGACAAAGGAGGCCCTACAGGACGTCATGCAGACACCTGTTTTGTCCGGCGCAATAGACAGAAACTCGTGGTGTCCGGCCGGACCCGGTGCACGACGCGGTTTGAACCGGATTTATCAACGGCCAGTCGAACAGCATGTTAGGGAAGCGCAGTTGCTCAAAGAGATAATGGAGCTATTCGACAAAGCGAACTCGGTTATGCCCGGATTCATGCCCGCGCTTGAGCTCCACGACATTCAGTTCCAGCTTTGTGAATACGATAAATACGAGCGCGTGCGGCTGGGGCAGGGGAGACCGAAGGCTAGGTATCATCCCGGAAAAAATTCAGAATGTTCTCGAGAGCCGCGTCCGGCACAGCAGCTATTGCTGTAAAGAACAGGATCAACGCCGTGGTTATGGCTGCGGCAAAGAACCAAGTGAAATTTAGCCGTCCCTCAAGTTGTCCAACCCGCTTAGCTAAGTTGTCGACCGATTGAACTTCTCTGGCCACCTCGGACACCAGCTTGTTGGAGATTTCGCTCTGAGGGAATTTTGGACCATAGCTGTACTTAGTGTCCACATCGCCTTCAAGCTTCGCGAGCCAAAGTAGGAATAGAGGGTCGCCCCGGGCAATGTGTAGGGATGAGGGCCCTGCATTGTAAACTGAGTATATTAGGTGACCTTCGAAACCCGGATCGACGTGGAAGCCAGACACGTTAATCAGTCCACGAAACTTGATTCTAGATTTTAATGAGATGAAGCCCATTAGATGGGAGGGGATTCTTACACTCTCCTCGGTCAGCAAGAACGCGAACTGGCCCGGGGGGATGACAAAACTTTCCCCTCTTCCACGGATAGCGTTGACCGGGTCCGTAAAACTCGCGTGGCGGCGAAGCGAATGCTTCTTGTTCTTTCGCAGAGAGATGCCGCTTTCGGGCGTGACAAAGTATTCCTCGCCCATAGAAAGTGTGTAAGCATTGCAATCGATTTTGTTCGGATCAAATGGACGGACGATATCGTAGTCCGGAATGTCCGAAATCAACCGAGAACCCGCAAGGAACGCCACTCCGGTACGCCTACAACTTGTCGTAGAAGATATTCTTCTCTTTCACCGGTTGCAATCGCTTGGCCACCATCGACGACAGATCCCAACCGCGTTGATCTGCAAAAGAAATTGCTGCGCTCATCAGCGCAAGAATTTGCTCAGTGATCTTCTCTCGGAATGGGAAAGCCTCCAAGTGGTCCATCTTTTCGCACGCTGCGGCCATGCGGCCGGCCGAGATCGCGACCTTGGTGGCAAAATCGCCTTCACTGCCCGCCGCTAGTTCGTTGTGGCGATCAGCCAGCTTGAGATTAAGGATATTTGCCGACGAAAGGGCGATTACGAAAATGTCGGTCACCAAACGGGCGAGCTCATCGTCGCCCGGACCCTCAGCAAGGCCACCTGAATACTTGGCGAAATGAAGCGCCATGTGCTTCAGCCTATCCTGCACAGTGAGACGCGCGATCTCGCGATGGAACTTTTCGTCGTGCTCGAATTGAGTCCACTGCAGGCGCGAGAGATCGTCCAGACCAAGCCCGGCACGAACCTGCGTGTCGCTTGCCATCTTTTCGATCAACATCTCATCACTCCTTTACCAAAAGGAACCTTTCAAAGCTCTTTTAGTGCCTTCTATTTATCTCGTCCGGCGCTTGGAATCAATGTGATTCCAGCTTAATCCCCTACGCAGCGGCGCAACCAATGCTCATTCAGTTCCGCTCGGAATAGGATCGATGCAGCTCGATCTGGAGCAATGTCGGCATCCTTACATAACGCTTTGAAAATCGCCTTCTGCTCTGGGTCCCGGTGGTGCGCAGTCACCCGGTTCCGTTTCCCCGGGGGAAGACCCTCATCGAAGTCTGGTTTCAAGTGGCAGAGCCTCCTAGCGCTCAATTCGCGTAAGACGAGAAGGCTGGCAACGCAGCTAATACTGACATTCAAACTTGCGGCATACTGCTTGAATGCGGAATGCTGCTCATCACTCAGGTAGCCGCCAGTTTGAGCCGCCATTCCCTCTCCCCTAACGCCAAAACAGCATATCAGATTGCTGCATGATTCGCATTGACGTTTATATGTCACCGCGAGAGGCCGAACAATTCCACATAGTTCCCCGGCCGTTTCCCTAGGATGAAAAGCGAAATCTATTTCTCAGCAAAAATGTTGGAAAAGCTGGCGCACCCGACATTGCTAAAACTTTTGTCGCAGGCAGTGTCGGGACGTCCCTAACTACTCTGTAAGATCAGGGATTTATCTTCTACCGTGTTCACGGTCGACCGCCCTCGTTTGTCTGTATTTCGATCACACTGTGGGGTCGAATGTTGGATCAATTTCAGGGTGTGTACAACCTATGGCACTGACAGCATTGAAGGTTAGGAACGCCAAGCCTGGTCGCTACGTTGATGGCCGTGGCTTGTGTCTTTTCGTAAAGGAAAGCGGCTCCCGTAGCTGGGTCTTGCGGATGCAGCACAACGGCAGGCGGCGCGACTACGGATTGGGATCGGCGCTTGATGTGACGCTGACTGAGGCGCGGGACGCCGCAGCCGCACTGCGCCGCCAGGTGCGCGCTGGGATCGATCCGGTTGCCGAGCGACGGAGGTCGCGCAAGGTTGTGCCGAGCTTCGAAACCGCAGCGCGCGAATGCTATGAGGCATTGAAGGACGGCTGGAAGAACCAAAACTATCGTAACTGGATTGCCAGCATGGAAAACCATGTCTTCCCGCTGATCGGCAGGAAGCCCATCGATCAGGTGGACAACACCCACGTCGTCGAGGTGCTCACGCCCATTTGGCTCGAAATCCCAGACACTGCCCGCAAGATCTTGCAGCGCACGGGTGCAGTGCTCGACTTTGCGCATATCAAAGGTTGGCGCGAGGAAGAGGCCGCGCTGCGGTCAGTCCGCAAAGGATTGCCGCGCCAGACCGACAAGGTCGAACACTTCAAGGCTATGCCCTATTCAGAGATTCCGGCGTTCATGAAAGAACTGGCGACCGCATCACCCACCACGGGCCGCGATGCCCTGCGTTTCACGATTTACAACGCCGTGCGGTCGAGCGAGACGCGCAAGGCCGTCTGGACCGAGATCGACCTCGACAAGGCCGTCTGGACCATCCCCGGCGAGCGTATGAAGGCAAAGGAAACGCATGTGGTGCCGCTCTCCAAGGCAGCGGTTTCCATTCTGCGTCGGCGCTGGAAACTGCGCACGAGCGACAATGGCCTCGTTTTCTCGAACAATGGCGAGAAGCCCATCAGCGACATGACAATGACCAAGCTGTTGCGCGATGCCGGGATCAAGGGCGCGACCGTCCACGGCTTCCGCTCCGCCTTCACCGATTGGGCGGCAGAGAAGACCGACTTTCCGAAGGAGGTGGCGGACAAGGCCTTGGCGCATAAGCTGAGCAACCAGGTCGAAGCCGCCTATCGCCGAACCGACTTCTTCGACAAGCGGCGAGAGCTGATGGCGATTTGGGCGAATTATCTCGACTGCCCGCGCTCCGGTTCCGCTAAGGCCGCTGCCGCCTGACAAGCTCGTGCAGGCTCGCCGTGGTTACACGCGTTGCTTTCCCGATCTTCACCGTTTCAAGTTCACCCGTTGAAATCAGTTCGTACAGCTTCGTGCGCCCGATGCCGATCATCCGGGCAGCGTCATTGACCCTGACGCAGATCGGCTCGACAAGTTCCTGGCTGCTCATTCTGCCGGTTCCTCTTCACGATAGTCAGCGGGATCAGCGATCCAGCGATTGATGGCAGACTCACGCCAGCCTGCCCCGTGGACGCTGATCTTCACTTGCGACGGGAAGGTGCCCTCGGCGATCTTGCGATAGATGGTGGAGCGGGAGAGACCTGTGCGGTCGAGCACGGTCTTCAAGCGGATGATGCGTTCTGTATTGGACATTGGGCGTTCTCACACATTGACATTGGCAGCCCCTCTGCGGAACATAATGAGAACTTTTCTGGCACGCGCAAGTGTCAGGGATAGTTCGCGCTCGGCCAATTCTTCAACGATTTACACGATTTGAAACGTCTATGGACGGTCAGAGACTTTGGCGGACAAACTGCATTTCCAGCTTCGGTTACGAAAATTTTCTGTGTTGGCCTGATTTTGCGAAAGCCTCGCGCGAATGTTTGCATCCGACGACGCATTCCCGTGCCATCGGTGCCGGATTTCGCGCGAATCGAGTTCAGGATGTGTTGCTATCCTGATCCTTGCCGATTTCGAATTTGCATGAAGCGAGAGATTTTACTGCAGCCGAACCTCGCCGCCAGAAATGGCTGAAACTGGGCCGATTGCAGGCTGTCCGACTCTAGACGCTGGACGTGGCAAAACGGAAGTTTGTCTCCTGGCTCGAGTCCGCACAGACGAAGCGAAAGCTCCCACCGCGATTTGCGACGGGAGCTTCCTGAATTCGGCGCGCTCGCACGAAATGTGCTTAACGCCTATTCTTACACCTTGCCGTTGTTGGACTTCTTCCAGTCTTGCAAGAGTTCATGCGCGGTCTCGCGTCCGCCCACACCGAAAGCTATGGCACCGGCAATAGCAACCGCACCCAATGTGACCGCAAAGGCGATCGTCACGATTTGAGTCGCAATCCCCATGAAGCTGAGACCCATCGCCGCGCCAAGTCCAATGACGACGTAGCCAGCTGGCGTCGCGGCACGCGTTGCCCCGCTTTCGCTAAGGAGCTTGGTCACGATTCTTGCAATTACGAAGGTCGCGGCGATGAATGCGGCGCCAAAGGCGATGCGGCCACCGAGACGGACGACCTCATCGGCAATCTGCGAAACCATCGCGAAGTTCAGCAGGCGCGCTGCTTCGGTCACTGCGAACAGCATGATCGCGATCAGGATCAGGTGATAGCTGACGCGCGAGAGGCTGAACTTGTCGCCCGACAGTCCGATCGCTTCGCCTGCCTGGTCGACACCCAGGCCGGACAAGAAGCTTTCCGCCATACCCGCAACCCAGCGACCGATAAAGAACGCGATCACGAGGACCAGCGCAGCTGCGATAACGTGTGGCACTGCCAGCAGCACTGTTGCCAGGAGTTCGCGCAGAGGAACAGTCACTGCCGTGATGCCTAGTACGTCGATGGCTGCAAGTGCGATCGGCAGCAGGACGAGGATTTGCACGGCAACGCCCGCAGCCATGGCAAGCGACGCACGGGCTTTAGTGCGTTCGGCAAGCTTTGCTTCATCCTGAGTGAGCAGCCGCTCGATCTGGAGAACACCGATAGCATTTTCCGTGATGCCGCGCGCGATCTTTGACAGTGCGAACCCGACGATGAAAATTGCGAGAGCACCGATCAGATTGGGAAGGAATGCGCCGACTTCATTTAGGAGCGAATTCAGCGGTGCAACCACCTGGCCCAGCTCAAGCGGCTGTAGCGCAGTCAGGAACCCGAAAAGCCAGACGACCCAGTATCCGAGCTTTCCGGCCTGTTTCCAGATTTCAGCGCTGGTTTCCTGCTTGACGTTGGCCTTTTGCCACGCGGCCCTAGTGCCGATGCGTGTAATTCCGCGCTGGATCAGTTTGGCCACGAAATGGGTGACAATGAGAATGGCGAGAGCGGCGAGCAGGCGTGGCCCCCATAGTATCAGGGTCGCGACGACGCGGTCGATGGCCGGTTGAACGCCGGCGAGATCAATGGGCATGGTGTCCCTCCTTTCAATCCTCCACTCGTTAAGCGGGGATTAATAGTCGGGGAAGCGGCTTTAATCGGATTTTAAATTCGGCGATTCCGAATTCAATACGGAACTCTTGAGCGACATGACGATGTCTGCAACCAGCGTAGGTTCAAGTTCCCTGTTCCAGCAAACGTAAGCTGGGAATGCAAAGGCAGGCACGCCTTCGACCTCTCGCAATGACCCGTCCAGAATCCACTTCGCCACCGAACGGCGAGGCATGAAGCCCGACATGCCATGTTCAATGAGCCAATCGCCAGAACGTCCGCCAAGGTCGAGAATGAGGCCGGACTCAGGTGTAATATCGAGGCGACTGGCAATCTCAACGCCGATGCCTCGCCCCCATTCGATCCTCACATAGTCTTCGCGCCAGTGCTCAGGATCGCCGCCGGTCACAAGAACCAATTCGTCATCGAAGAGATGTTCCGATCCGATGTCCCGACGGAAGACAGGGTCATAGAGGACCACGAGATCGAGAAAGCCCTCAGCGAGATCGCGGTTGAGACGTGCTGACGCTCCACTGGTGACCCGCCAGGCGATCTCGGGAAAGGAGCTACGAGCGTAACCCAGCCAGTTCATGAGCCGCCGATCCCAGAGGATGTACTGGCCACCGAACGAGATCGACTGCGTATATTTTTCGGGTAACCCCACCTCATGCCTTGCGACATCAAGCGCACGGACGGCCTGTGTTGCGGGACCGAGAAACTTCTTGCCTGCCGCAGTCAGGCGGCAACCCCGCTTGTCACGCTCGAACAGCCTTGCACCCAGTCGATGTTCCAACTGCTTGATGCGTTCGGTCACGCTGGAGGGGCTCGCGTGAACACGCTGAGCCGCTCCGGCGAAGCTCCCGGTATCGGCGGCAGCAAGAAATGTGCGGAGGGTAACAGTATCCATTCAATTCGAATAGGCTGAATTTAACGTTCTGACAATCCCGTTATGCCGGACACTGGCGGTGCGCTATCTGGCAAAAGTCAATTTCGTCAGGAGACACACAATGAAATCGATCTTCGCAGCCGCCGGTCTGGTTCTGGCGGCCACCGCAATGCCGGTTACAGCTATCGCCCAGGAGAGCATGCCTGCCCCTGCTATCGTGGTGACGGGCAAATACCAGAAGGACTGGGACAAGGGCAGCAAGCTCGAAGCGCAGGGCATCAAGGAACTGGAAAAGGCCAAGAAGGACCTAATTGGGTACAGTGCCGATGTCGTGAACGCACAGAACAAGCGCGACAGTTCGCGTGCACGCTCCGAGAACGCTTCGGCTGAATTCCGCAAGCTTACCGCCAACCCGACCTACTTCAGCGACGCCGCCGAGGCATCGCGCTGGGCACGCCAGGTAGAAAAGGCCGCTGCCGAGTGGGCCAAGTACGATGATCGTCGCGGCGACGGTCGCGCCGAACTCGACAAGGCCATGAAGAAGCAAAGCAAGGCGCAGGCCGCAGTCGACAAGGCTCAGGCCAAGATCGATCGCGGACGCACCATGAAGGCGGAAGCCGAAAGGCTCAGCATGCTCAATGGGCGTAGCTAAGCCCGCTTGGCTCGGAGAAGTCTAATGTTCAGGAAGAACAAAATTCTGCCGCTTGTAGAGCAAACGCCAACCAGGTCGCGCCCGAGCGCTGCGGTTGATCACATCGCGTCATTTACTGGTATCTTCGTGGTGGCCCTCGGTGTCGCTCAATTGATCGCACCGGTGATGACAGCGCCACTGACAGGTATCGAGCCTGGCACCGCCGCGGACGTGCTGGGTTTGCAGTGGGCGGCGCTTGGCGCGGTGCTCACACTTGGTGGGTTCCTGCGAACACGCGTCGTTACGATCTTTGCCGCCGAATTCATCCTGATCTCGGCACTCGCAGCACTGACGATCCTGGCGATTGAGCTGCAACCCATAGAGAGCCTGCTGATCCATGGCGCAATGGCGGTGATCGGTTTCCTCAATAGCGGGTTTGCCCGTTTGAGCGACAAGGCCGAACTGAAGAGAGAGCTGCGATTGATGCGCGAGCACGCCAGCATTGTGCGAGAAAGAGACCCTGCCGCTGAAGGAGATTCCCCCAATGCATGACGTTATCGACATTCGTAATCTTGCCTACCGCACCGGCAGTCCCATTGCGGACGTGCAGGAAGCGGGGCGCAAGCTGTTCGAACAGATTTCAGGCAAGGATTCTGACCTGACAAAGGCCCTGATCGAAGCATCGGACTCCAGCGGCCTTGAACCCCAGCAGGTGCTCTTGATTCTCAAGGTGATTGCAGAGGATTTCCGCCAACCCATTGCGTCCGAAGCCTCGCCTCTGGTTCCTCCGGTCATTCAAGAACTGGCAGAGCGGACCATTGATCAGGTCCGGACCACAGCTCACGCGGCGAAGGAAAAGGTTTCCTCCGTCGATCTGTCGACGCTGAAGGACAAGGGCGCGGCCATCGCTTCAAGCGTTCGCGCAGACATCGCCTCGGTGGACTTGAGCGACATGAAGGGTCGCATCGTCAAGGCTGGAGAGAAGCTGGTGCAGAAGGCAAAGTCTCTGACGCCGGACGATCAACCTGCTCCTACCAAGCAAGTCATCTCTCAACGGGTATCCGATGACTAACGGTTTCCCGGTGCCCTTCGGGTCGCCCGAGCGCCGGGGCGGCAAGCGCTGGAGCATGCTCCTGGCGCTTGCCGTTTTCGTGCTCGCTTGCCCCGACCCTGCGTTCGCACAGAGCGGCGAGAAGAATGACAGCGTCGGGGAAGATGCCGTGGATGCTGTGACCCAACCGCTGTCTGACTTCAACTTACGCAGCAAGGAGATCCCACTCATCCTGCAGATAGCCCAGGCAGCGCCGTACGACCTCGAAGCGATCGAAGGCTGCCCTGCGCTCAATACCGAAATCGGTCGGCTCGAAGAAGTGCTCGGGCCTGACGCAGACGCCCCCGCCGACAAGGAAGGCCTCGTCAACAAGGGTCTCCAGTTGGGAGGAAACGTGCTCGGCGGGTTCATTCCATTTCGTGGGCTGATCCGCCAGATATCGGGCGCAAACGCTGAGCGCGCCAAATGGGAAGCGGCCATCTATGCCGGAGTAGCGCGGCGAAGCTTTCTCAAGGGTTATGCGAAGGGGCTGAAATGTGCGAGCCCAGAAGAAGCTGCCGTTCAGTCGGCTGAGGAATTCTTGGGCCTTCCAAGTCCAGATCGGAGCGGAGAACCAGACTGATCGACCTCAGCTTCAAACGCCCGCTTTCCCTTGCGCCGGAACAGCACCAGCGCCTGCTCGCCATCCGGCCCGCGAAGCTTTGCGGCAACAGTGAGAAGCGCGCCGTAGAGCGCGGCGCGATCATCATCGGTCAGATCGACCAGATCGGCCTTGGCGACCAGGCCGCCCAGTTCGATCAGTTGCCGGGTCCGTTCGCGGCGTTTGACCTGCCATTCGCGCATGTCGGTTCGCGCCTTTGTCGCTTCAAGCCGATGCCGTGCCGCCGTCGAGCGGGAGAGTGCCTTCCGGCTGCTGGCGAGGCCTGCTCGCAGTGTCGCGTGACTTGCCCTGAAAGAAGGCTGTGCCGCGCTTGCGCCAGCCCTCCCCGGTTGCCTTGTCGGCGTTGCTGGCAGCTTCGAGCAGCGCGCCCGCGAGGACATCGGCGTCGAGCGCGTCGGCACCGGTCGCCGTCACCAGCGCGCCAAGGTCGCGCAGACGGCGTTCCTTCAACTGCTTTGCCTTCTCGGCCAGGGCCTTCAGTTCCGAATCAAAATCGCGGGGCTTGCGCATGTGTTGTCTCCATCCTTGGTGTGATGGAGTCATGATAATGTGGTCGGTAATCCAATGCAGTAAGGTCGCCGGGACAGTGTGATACCGCCTAGTCCCGATCAGGATTTTATCATGAGAGGGCGCGCTTATACGTCGTGCCGACGTGGCGTTTGCGGTGTAACTGGATTGCCGTCATGGCAATCTTTCACTTCAGCGCAAAGGTCATCGGGAGGTCGAGCGGACGCAGTGCCGTCGCAGCGGCGGCCTATCGTGCTGGCGAGAGATTGCACGACGAGCGCATCGACCGTGGCCACGACTTCACCAACAAGGCAGGCGTTCTTCATTCCGAAGTGATGTTGCCGAAAGGCGCTCCCGAAGCCTTTGCCGACCGGGCCACTTTGTGGAACGCGGTCGAGGCCGCCGAGAAGCGCAAGGATGCCCAGCTTGCCCGAGAGGTTGAGTTCGCCCTGCCCCGCGAGTTGTCGAAGAAGGACAACATCAAGCTGGCGCGCGAGTTCGTCAAAGCCGAGTTCGTCGAGAAAGGCATGATCGCCGATCTCAATGTCCATTGGGATATCGGCGAAGACAGGAAGGCCAAGCCCCATGCGCACGTCATGCTGACGATGCGCGAGGTGTCCAAGGACGGCTTTGGCGCAAAGGTCCGCGACTGGAACAAGACCGCGCTCATCGAGCAATGGCGTGAACGTTGGGCCACTCATGTGAACCGCGCGCTAGCGGAACGCGACATCGATGCGCGGATCGATCACCGCAGCCTGGAAGCGCAGGGCATTGCGCTGGAGCCGCAGGACAAGGTCGGTCCTGCTGCCTCGCGCATCGGCTGGCGCGGGCTCGAAGCCGAGCGGATTGAGGAACACCGCGCGATTGCGCAGCGCAATGGCGAGCGGATCATCGCTAATCCTGCGCTGGCACTGGATGCGATCACCCACCAGCAGGCAACCTTCACCAAGCGCGACCTAGCGGCCTTCGTTCACCGGCATAGCGACGGCAAGGAGCAGTTCGACACGGCTTTCACTGCAGTGCGCGCATCGCCCGATTTGATCTCCTTGGGTAAGGACGGACGCGGGCAGGATCGGTTCACTTCGCGAGCGATGATCGAGACCGAACAGCGCCTGCATCGCGCCGCCGACGCAATGGCGCAGAGCACCAAACACAGCGTCAGCGGCACCCAGCGAAACGCCGCATTGGCCAGCGCCGCAAAGCGCGGCCTGGTCCTTTCCGGCGAGCAGAAGACCGCCTTCGAGCATGTGACCAACAGCAAGGGCCTTGCCATCGTCGTCGGCTATGCCGGGACCGGCAAAAGCGCGATGCTGGGCGTGGCGCGGGAGGGATGGGAAAGCGCGGGCTACACCGTGCGCGGTGCAGCCCTATCTGGCATCGCCGCCGAAGGTCTGGAGAACGGCTCCGGGATCGCATCACGCACCATTGCCAGCCTTGAACATCAGTTGGACAAGGGACGCGAACAGTTCACGTCCCGCGACGTGCTCGTGATCGACGAAGCGGGCATGGTCGGCACGCGCCAGATGGAGCGCGTGCTGTCCCGTGCCGCCAAGGCCGGGGCAAAGGTTGTCCTGGTTGGCGACCAGCAACAGCTCCAGGCTATCGAAGCAGGCGCAGCCTTCCGAGCGATCCACGAGCGCCATGGCGGCGTCGAAATCAGCGAAGTTCGCCGCCAGCTATCGGCGTGGCAGCAGGACGCGACCCGGCAGCTCGCCACGGGCCGAATCGGCGAAGCGATCGGCACCTATGAAGAACGCGGCATGGTCCATGCCGCCGACACACGCGAGGGAGCGCGCACCGCCTTGATCGAACGCTGGGATCAGGAACGGCAGGCCAATCCCGACGATAGCCGTATCATCCTCACCCATACGAATGACGAGGTGCGCGAGCTGAACCAGATGGCGCGCGAGAAGATGCGCGAGACTGGTGCGCTGGGAGCCGATGCCACGGTTAGCTCTACACGCGGCGAGCGGCAATTTGCATCGGGCGACCGCATCATCTTCCTGCGCAACGAGCGCGGGCTTGGCGTTAAGAACGGGTCGCTGGGCAGGGTTACAATGGCCAGTCCGCAGAGCATGGCCGTGCGTACCGACGATGGCCGCGAGGTCGCGTTCGACACCAAGGATTACGCCCATATCGATCATGGCTACGCCGCCACGATCCATAAGGCGCAAGGCATGACGGTGGACCACGCGCATGTGCTCGCCACACCGGGAATGGACAGCCATTCCGCCTATGTCGCCATGTCACGCCATCGCGATGGGCTGGCGCTGCACTATGGCCGCGATGACTTCGCCGATCAGTCGAAACTTGTCCGCACTCTCAGTCGTGAGCGCGGGAAGGACATGGCAGGCGATTACAAACCCGAACAGGCCTTCGCCGAACTGCGTGGCATCAGCTTCCGCGAGCGGATCGTGGAGATGGTTCGGCAGGTGCCCGAACGCGCCAAATCCATCTTCGAAAACTTCCGTCCTCAAGCCCGCCAGCTTGAGCCAATCCCGGCACAAACAAACACGCAAAACGAACAGCGCCGCGCGGTCGAACGCTATGCCCGCGCGCTTGGCGATATCGGCACGATGCAGGCCCAGGGCTTGCCCGTGCTTCCGCACCAGAAGGACGCGCTGGAGAAGGCAGGAAAGGCGCTCGACGCGATCCGTCCCCTTGCCGCCACCGATCTTGCCAAGGCGCTGGAGCGGCGTCCTGAATTGATTGCAGAGGCCGCTAGCGGGCGCAGCCAGGATGCCATGCGCGCCATGAGACAAGAGGCTGCCGCTCGCACCGATCCCGCGCTGCGATCTGAGCGCTTTGTCAGCGACTGGCAGGGGCTGAGCGCGGCTCGCAAGCAGCTTGAGCAGCAAGGTGACCGTGCGGGCGCAGCCCGCGTGTCAGCAAAGCTAACTGAACTGGCGAAGGGGCTTGAACGCGACCCGCAAGTCGAAGCCTTGCTGCGGGGCAAGACCCGCGAACTGGGCATCGATCTGAAGCCGGAACGCAGCATCGCCAATGAACTGACCGCAACCCTCACCCGCGAGCGCACCCGCGCTTTCGACATGGGCATCTAGGAGAATCGACATGGAAGACGGCCCAATCGAAGAAGTGCAACTGGACCTCGAAGTAGAGGAACCACCCGCTCTGCAGCCAAAACCAGTACTGGAAGCGGTGGAAGAATTTGATCCGGCAACGGAAGCCTTCGCCCGCCTCGAAGGCGAAATGGCAATGGTGCGCCATACAGTGCAGAACATGGCCAGGGAGCGAGCCGACATCGTCATCCCGGACTACACTGCAACGCTCGGCCAGATGGCCGATCAGCTGGCACATGTCTCCAAGAGGTTGACCGCAATCGGCAGCAAGCCTGCCATCGAGCTGACGCCGGAAGACATTGCAGTCCAGATCAAGCGCGCCTCGCTCGACATGCTGCGCGACAGCAGCGAACTGTTCCGGCAGGGCCGCAAAGACCTCGACCTTGCAACTGGTCGGCTCGCCGCAATTGTCGGGCGGGTCCGCACCGAGGGCGAGCAGAAACGCCAGACATGGCGCTTTGCGGGTATCGGGTTGGCTGCCGGTATGCTGCTTTGGTCGATCCTGCCCGGCACCATCGCGCGGGCCATGCCCGAAAGCTGGCAATGGCCCGAATGGATGGCTCGCAAGGCCGTGGGTGAACCGACCATCGTCGAAGCCGGAATACGGTTGATCCGGACTCAGAATCCAGAGGCTTGGGAGGAACTGGCGGAAGCGCAGCACATCCTCAGCGCAAACCGCGAAGCGTTTGAACGCTGCATCGAAAAGGCGGGGAATGTTGAGCGTTCAGTCAGATGCGAGTTTCAGATCGAGCCGCAAGGACGCCCATGAAATTCCTATCCATTGGCTTCTAGGTCTCGAATTTTGCTCGATCCCATCTCCAGATGGGTTAGAGCGCTTCCATTCGCAGGTAAGGCAGGCAGGCTGCCTCTATGGTCGCAATTGATGTGTCAATCGCGTCCGACACCTCGTTTTCCTCGCCCGCAGTGCGCTTGTTGCTGGCGAACAATGCGCGGCGAATCTTGACCGTGAAATCTCGATCGGTGCCGTTGTAGTCGTCAACATAGGCGTCCGCGTATGTCTGCACGATATGGAATTGATGGTGCAGCGTCTCGATCGCGTTTTCCAAGTCCTCGCCAAAGAGCGCGCGAGCCATCGGCAGGCAGTCCTCTAGCTTTGTCCGATCATCGAGCAGCTGGTTGGCTCGCATGTAATAGGCTTGAGCGGTGATGAGCCGCTTTTGCTTTTCCTCGACGATGCTATCTCGCCATGTCGGCTCGCTGCTGTTCAATTTTTCCTCGGCAGCTGCCAGCTCGCCCCCAGACATCCACGGCGATCGAAGGTATCCCAGCGCACGCCTCGCATTGTAGGCCGCGTGCAGGATGAGCTCGGCTTGGTCCCTGTTCCGCTCTGCTAGCTTTTGATGCTTCCAAGCCGACAAGCCCAGCCTGGCGGCTGCATAGACGGCGATCGCCCCTCCAAGCGTTCCGACACCCTGCATCATCGTGCCGGTGGCGGCCCAATCAATATTCGCCCAAGATTCCACAAGGCACATCGACACTCGCCCCTGAATTGATCGCCTGATTGCAGCTCTAGCCTCAATTCAACGATCGAAGAAAGGTTAGCGCTTGATCGACATCGTTCGTCACAACGCATCTATAGAGTTGATCGAGCTTGAGTCGCTGATGTGCAATCGACCGGGCAATTCCGGCCTCGGTGAGAAACGCATCGCAATAGCCCAGCGCCGCAGCCGCATGGCCAAAATCGAATAGATAATTGCCGGTCATCGACTTGCTGCGATAATCCCAACGAAAGAGGGCATTCAGGCAAGCGTGGACATGGATTGTTGGCAGTCGGCTTCGATGCTCCCCGCCTAGCATAGCGTGCACGAGATTGACGGCCATTCGGCTGTTCTGTTCGGAGCGCTCAACATCAGGCCCGAAATTGCCTAGCCGAGCGATGATCTGCCCAAGGATGGGCTCAGCAACCTCAGCGACGCCTCGCAGCTCGTCGGACAGCACGGACTCGAACGATGCCATTTCTGCCTGATGGTTTCGATTGCCCTCATTGAGCTTGTCGGCCAGTGCAGCCATGTCGCGGGTCATATCGAACTCTTCGCGATCGAGGCTTTCAGCGACGGCGGCGAGCGGCTGCTGCCAGACATGATCGAAGAATGCCTTTTTGATGGCCAACTGCGTCTCTGGCGGGAATCGATCGTCGCTCACATGGAAATTGCCCATGGTGTAGGCGAGGCGCGTCCACACGCGCGGCAGGACTGTCGCGTTCGGTGCAAGCGACCAGCGAATGACAGCCTCAAGCTCATCCTCGGTTCGCTCAGGCTCGGGCATCAATGACACGTCCAAGCTCAATTCCTCGATGACCTCCAAAGTGGCCTGGCGACGGGCATCATCACCGATTTTCATCAGCTCCAAGAATGTCGTCGCTGAGATCGGGCAAAAGATGCGACCTTGGCGTGCCAGTCGCTCTAGATAATGGACTAGCTTTCGTTCGCGCGGGTCGGTGCGGATGCCGGTGCGGACCTCGCGGGCAATCACCCAAAATCGAAGATCGAGATAGACCGGCGTGCGCCCTGCAAGGTCATCGCTCAGCGCTTGGCAGCACTCTCCAATGTGCGCCTCGATCGAGACATCGGGATTCGCCATGTGATGCTCTATGGAGGCCATCAAGAGCGAATATCACGAACGACAAGGTGCAACTAACCTTCTCAGTTGGAGGGAAGGGGCGAATCCTACTCAATCGCCTGCTATGACCTAACCTTGTCTCTCAAATTGAATCCCGGCTTCGGGCCAACATGTCCCGTAAAGCACCAGCACGCGCCGCAAAAGCCCGCGCATTGTGTGGGGTCAATCGTGGGAGTGCTCTTTACAACTTTTCCGAAATTTGTGTGAAAACAACGCACTAGGGCAGTTGACTGGCGCACCCGACAGGATTCGAACCTGTGGCCTCTGCCTTCGGAGTGCAGAATATGGGCATTCCAGACGGTTCCATTATGACTAAATGCCCTATAAAACAGTTCTATATTCTTCCATTCCGTTCGATTATGTTTTACAGGATTTTTATAGGATAGAAGTCATTGGGTGTTTCGGGAGGCGAGAATGGACTTGAGCCGAGTAAAAACACGTGACGCATTGAAGTGCCTGCCTAAAGGCGAACCTCACTGGCAGCGGATCAGGCCCGGCTGCTTCATCGGGTTCGCTCCGTCAGCAAAGGGAGGCGACGGCACTTGGCACGCACGCGCTTATGATCCCGAACGCCGGGGTTATCGCCGTAAAGCGCTGGGGTCGTTCCCCAAAGAAGGTGGAAACACCAAATTTGCGGCAGCCAAGAAAGAGGCCGAACAATTTGCCGATACGGTTGAGAGTGGCGGGCACAGCGAGGAAAAAATAGAGACCGTGGCAGATGCCTGCCAAGCATACGCTGAAAATCGCTCAGAGGCCGAGGCAAGGTTCAAGCGCTACATTTACGACGACAAGATAGCGAAAGTGAAACTGGAAAAGTTGCGCCGCCGCCACTTGCTTGACTGGCGCGACCGGCTGGGAGCGCAACCAGCGCTGATAAGCCGTCGCAAGAAGGGCGAGAGACAAACCCGTGAACGCGCACCTTCCACAGTCAACCGAGACATGGCCGTTCTACGTGCGGCGCTCAACAAAGTGCTTTCTCCCGGCAAACCAAACACAGAGGCGGCATGGCAGGAAGCGTTAAAGCCGATCCGAAATGCAAACGGTCGCAGAACACTCTATCTCGACAAGGTGCAGCGCGGGAAGCTTCTCCAGCACATCAGTGATGAGGCCCGCCCTTTTGTCCGTTCGCTTTGTTTGTTGCCTCTACGCCCTGGCGCAATGGCTGCGTTGACCGTTGCTGATTTCGATGCCCGAACCTCAGAGCTGACAATCGGCAAAGACAAATCCGGCAAAGCCCGGCGCATCAAAATACCCGAGCAGGCCTCCAACCTTTTCACAGTCCAATCTTCCGACAAGCTGCCAGCCGCACCTCTTTTCATGCGTGCAAATGGCAAGGCTTGGGATAGGAATAGCTGGAAAATACCAATCGCCGAAGCCGCTGCGGACGCCAAGCTGCCAGCAGAAACTGTCGCCTACACACTCCGACACAGCACGATCACAGACCTTGTGACGGCGGGCCTTCCCCTGCTCACGATTGCGCAGATTTCAGACACGAGCGCCGAAATGATCGAGCGTCATTATGGACATCTTGTCAGCGATGCCGCTGTTAATGCTTTGGAAGCGCTGGCCCTTTAGTAAAGTCCAACCAGTAGGCAGAAGGTAAGGGCATGTGATAATCGAGGGCGAAAATTGGGCAGACCCATACATTTTCACTGTCGGTCTTTTTCTAACAATGATGGGATTGGTCCTCACGCAAGTTGTGCGCGACAGTCCGAAATTAAACTCAGGCACAGCGTTTTTCCCGTTCGGCCTGACGCGGAAAATGGGCGCGTTCGAAGTATTTGGTGGTAGCATTTTGGGTTTCTGGATTGTGGGTTGGGTGTGGCTGTTGGCCCTGCCGTTCCTGTGGATAGCCTCTCCTATTGCCGCTCGACTATTCCCAAAAAGCAGTACTTTGCCGAGAACCTCTATAGCCATTACACTCATTGGCTTGATATGCGCCATATGGGCGCAATCGCCGCTCTTGAAGGCATGGGGGTTGATGCCTTGACCTCCAATTCCAGCTATCGGCTAAATTCCCACATCAACCGCAGCTCAGGATAGCTCCCCCGATTGAATGTCATTCGTATACCGAATTTGCACCAAACCGCCCTGTCAGCATCCATGACCAACGAGCGGGATGATAGCAAGCGATCAGCGATCCCGCCCAAGCCATCGTGACCGGGCCGCAATCCGAAAAGGTCAGCCGCCGCCCATCCAAGTCGCGCAGCCTGATCGCCGTAGTTCTCGAGCAGCCAGATTGCATCGTCGACCAGTTGACGCCAGCGGGCCAGCGAGAAACCATGCTGTGGCTCACGTGGATCGAGTTTTAGTAATTCAGATCGCCAGCACTGCAACGCCAAGGGCGGTGAGAGAGGCACAACCCCCAGCACGATAGGCACGTTTGGCACATTAGCCGTCATATCGGCTCTATCGTGCCTAATGTGCCTATCGTTCCGGCCCCTCTCTACCTCAGCGGCGAATTCGCGCCAGCTCATAGCCCATGCCCATGAACAGCAGGATTGACGAGATAGTCGAGGCTCTGCCGTCCTGGCGTCCCTCCTTCTCGTGACGGGTTTGGCAGCAGCCACGCAGCATCAACCAGATGTTCAATCGCCGCGTCCATCATTTGCGCGTTACGCAGGCCCGGCAAATGCGACTTGTGTGGGGACTGCTTCAACGCCCGCTTGTTGATGGTTTGAAACGCCTGCTTACGGATATACCTCGCCAACATCGCTGCATTTCGTTCTGCATCGGGCAATGCAGCATCGCCATAAACACGCTGCGCCATAGGCTTCGCATAGTCGTCAACGAAGCGAGCGGCGGCCACGAGGCTTTCGAACGAAACTTCGCGCGGTTCAGGGCCACCCGCTGTAGCCCAACGCACCAACTCCGCCACCAGACATAGCCGCAAGACAGTTCCGTCCATCTTGCCCACGAAGCTCTTGAACAGACTGCTGGCATCGTCATCGATACCCGCGTTGTCATGCTGCCATTTTTCGAAAGTGTCGGCAGCCTCCACGGAAAGCGGGATAATCTGCGCAACTCGTCGCCCATCTTCATCGACCGCCCATGCAAGGCTATCGAGGTTGCGATAGATCGTCTCCAACGCCTTCATGTCGGCAATTTTTCGTGGGCGGCGAAATGCCACCTTATCAGGCCATGCCCATAGGAAACGCGCAGTCAGGCCATCATCGACGGAGCCGAGCAGTGCACCAGCCAGCTTTGCAGGCTGGATGCCCCCCAGAACCGTGACGCCGTTGAACTCAATGGAGATTGGCTCCACTGCGCTCTTGCGGTCGACCACGAACGGTCTGCCGCCATAGGCTTCCAGCCAGAATTCGCGTCCGCCAGGCGAATACCGCTCGAAGCTCTGCAACCATCCAGCAAGCTCATCGCGGAAGTGCATTACACCTTGCGGATTGCCCGACAGTATTTCGCCCACCGCCTCCGGGGTGGCGTCGACAACGATCGCCCTACGCCTTGCAGGCTGTCTCGGCTCCGCCGCTTCATTGGGCATCGGGGGAGCTGGCGAACCGTCCTTCTGAGCTGCTTTGAGCTTCACCATCCATTCGTCGCGTGCCGATTTTGAAATAGCGCACTGCGTCTGCCATTCCTGCAATGCCCGCTCATACTCATCTGCATGATCTCGTTCGATCGAACGGAGAGCGCCTGTTACCTCATCCAGTGAGGGCGATTTTCGCGTGCTCGGATCACCAACTGCGCCGCACCAAAGTATGCAAGGTTCCGCCCAAGTCGCTGTCTCGTAAGGGCGAACACGGCGCTTGCCGCCAATCAAGCTGGCAGCGGCAGCAATGAAGCCAATCGCTGCATAATCGACCGGCGATGCAGTGCCTTCGGCAATCGCCACCAGCAAAGGCCATGTTGGGCCGAACAGATCAGCAGGAAGGGGAACGGGATCGCGACGCCCAGAGTTAAGGACTGTCATATCCGGCTGACGCCAGATCGATATGCTTTCGGCAGCGCCCAGCCGCTCTTGTATGCTCGGCTGTGTCGCCATCATTGTGCCCCCCGCAGTTCGTCGTTGAAATCTTTGAAGCCCGTCAGTGGGCGGATGATGCGGACGGAAAGACCGCGTGCGGCAAAGGTTCGCGCTGCTACCTCGGCTGATCGCTCTCCGGCTGGATCATTGTCTGCACCAATCACGATAGCCTTGATCCCGACTGGGAATTCCATGCCCGGCAGCATTGACGCGCCAGCCGCGACCCAAACCGGACCGCCCAGCATGTACAGCAAGGAAAGCCCATCCTCCGGTCCTTCGCAGATGGTCAGCGTGCAAGAGTCACCCTGCTCCCCCAGCCGGATAGCCCCACCCTTGACCCGGCCCAGCGAGCGCTTGGGTTTGGCGACGTCAGCCTTACCCTTGCCATCAGCAGCCAGCCAAATTCGCTGAATGCCGGTAACGTCACCTGCGACGTTGCGGACAGCGGCGACCAGACAGGGCAGCTCTCCAAGATTGTCACAGGGCAGGTAGGAGAAGCGAATATCAGTTGGGAATGGCGGGCTAATGCCACGGAACCACAGATAATTCTCAGCAAGCGTTCCAGCGGCAGGGACAGCCTGGTCCCAAATGGTCAAAGCTTCAACAGTTCTATTTTCCCTCTCGGCTGGCGGCAGCGTTGGCAATGCCATTGCAGGGGCTTCACCAGCCCCAAGCATCCGTGCCGCCTCAGGCAGATCAACGCTGTAGGCACGCTGCATGAAGTCCAGCACGTCGCCCGACGCGCCACAGCCGAAGCAATAGAACCGCAGCCCATCAGCAAAGATCGTGAAGCTAGGTGTGCGCTCAGCATGGAATGGGCAGCAGGCTACCCATTCACTGCCAGCGGATTTCAACTTCACCAACCCTGCGGCTATATTTGGAATGGGATTGTCCCGCCTGATCGTCTCAATGTCGATCATCGGCGTTTCCCCTCGAACACCTTGAGCGATCTATCCGAAATTGGGACTGCAACCGTCATGCTGGTGGCTTTCGCCGCTTTCGCCAGAAATGCATCACGAGCGCGAATATAGGCAGGCAGGAGCTTCTTTTTCGCCCGCGCCGTAGGCACCGAGGGCCACCAATAGGTTCTCAGCGCGCCATCGCAAAAACTGAAGCCGACAGTATGCTTACGACCAATGCGAACATGGGCCTGACGATAGGGTGTAACTTGCCGGGGCGGCGCAGGCTCGCTATGGCCTTCAATATCAAAATTCATGAAGTTCTCCGCGCCTATGCTCCTGCCAGAGCGTAGGCGTTTTCATTGCTGAGAATTGGGAAATGCTCTCGTCGCCCCTCAGGGTTCGAAAATGTCGACTTCGGCGCGCACCTTCGGCAGCGCATCCAACCAGTCTTGCTGCGCCGTCCTGGGGATTAGAGTCCTCCCGCCAGCCCGAACGGCCTGAAGCCGCCCAGCCTTTAGCTCGGCGAAAATTCTCGTTCTCGATATGCTCAAACGATGTGCCGCTTCGGGGATCGTGTCCGCAAGCTTTTCGTTTGGTGTGGGCATGGTTTACCTCGCTTTCCTTGAACCCAGCGGGATCGCTTGGGGTAAAGCGAGGTTTAGAAACCGACTTTAGCGGACGGCTACGCTAGTTCGTTTCCGCTGATAGTTCCGCCAAGCGAGCGGCGGCTTTTTGCCTCAACTTGAGAAGCAGCGTCATCTTCTCTTCATCGGGCGGATCAAAAAGAAGGGAAATGATGTCATCAAACTCGTCGTCGGCCATACTCTTACGGGCCTTCTTCATGGAAGTGAGTGCCCCGTAGTAAGGTTTGGTCTTACGTGGATGATCGATGGCGTCCTTGAGCCCTGTAAACAAATCTTCGACCGCCTTGGCCCTACGTCTTTTTCCCGTTTCGCCCCCGCCGAATTCAGATACGGAGCCGATCGCTTTATCAGCAAGGTTCTTCAGGTATTTATTACCGCTGCGAGGCCAAAGACGCTGAGACATCTGCTTCCCGATCCAGGCATTCACAGGCGAAATCCCGCGAAGCGGATCGATCTCACGTTTGGGCGTTCTGTTCTTGCCGTTCGTTTGACTGCGCCACTCGACATACAGGGGGCTCAGGATTGCGATTGCTTCATCATGAGGTAGCGATCTTGCTAATGCGACAAGCTGCTCCACAAGCTCGCAAGGGTCAGGTTCCTTGCCAAGCTCAGAAATTACGGATGCAAGCGACTTCACCATGCGACACATTCTGAGTCAGTGGCATCAAGCAGTCAACCTGACTTCGCCGAATTCCACGGAACTCCAAACAGTTTCCAGATGCACTTGCATTCACAGATTGGAGGTGTGCGGTCGCGTCAGACCGCTTTCAGGGTAAAATTACCAGACTAGCCTGCGGATTACGACCTTCTGCTGCCCAGCATCCCTATGCCCTTCATCCACGGCTCATCGGTTCTATCAATCGTCATTTGGCCAGTGAACGGCACGCAAAGCTCCAGGGCTCTCGCAGACGCGCTTGACAGCCAGATCCTCCAATCTCGCGGCTGTATGAGCACAGGCGAGCGGTCATGGACTCCTTTAACCGCTTCGGCAGCCTCCGTCATCACCATTGAATAGACCGCGCCCCATTCATCGCTGTCACGCCAAATCCCCGCGGCAGTAAAAATGGGCTGGTCGGGCAAAGACAGCCATGTCCGTGTCTTGCGGCCCTTCGGTCCTTCGGCTTCCGCAAATTCCGTCATTGGGATCAGGCAGCGACGATCACGGAAACTGGCGCGCCAGAAAGAACTATCGAGTTTGTCGGTGCGGGTATCGTTGACCGGCCTGGGCTTTAGCGGCTGGCCGGTTTTGCCTTTCAGCGTGAGTGGGAAGCCCCATGTCATTGTGTGCAGCGCTGTGCCGTCAAACACCAGTGCGGGTTTCCCGGGATAGACTTCGACACCGGCATTACTTGCAATCTGCGGCACACGAAAATGACGGGCCACCTCGGCTGTAGACTTGGCCATTTTGTAGAGATTACACATGGGGAGCGCCTATCGTTTGTTCTACTGCCAGTTTTTCAACTTCTCCAAATTTCCCTGGCGGTGGGTCCGTTGTTTTTTCCCCGTTGGCGTTCGCTCCGCTCCAACAAGAACATAGCGCCAATGAATTCTATCGCTGTGCCGATGTTGATCCATGCCCACAGTTCGCGTTCGAACCGCAATGGGAAAATCGGATTGTAAATGAGTGCTAGCATGCCGAAAGCGATAACGTAGATGTGTGATCGACGTTGCCAACCTCCCCATGCAATCAGGCCAGCACAAGAAACCACAACCAGGCGGAGCAATTGATAATAGCCATAGGGCAAATGCAGCACCGCCAAGACGCTCATCGCGGCTGGGACTAGGAAATAGAGGCGGTTCATGATCGCTCCTGCATTTGCTTTCAGCAAGCAGCTTGGCACGAAACGCCAAGACAGGCCATCGCCACTACTCGTCAGGCCACCACTCATCCCAATTGTCTTTCCAGACGTAAGCGAACAACTGTCGTGTTGCAGCGTAAGGAATACACTTGCGGAGGTTATGACAATAGCGATGGCTTTTCATCGGTAATTTGAAGCGCCTCACCCAACCCCTTTGAGTGAGCCTGCATAGCACACGATTGGCTGAGCTGATCGGGACAGAACATTCGTCCGCGACCTCACGCAACAGCATTGGTTGTTCAGCGCGCTTCAAGGAAGCGATCACCTCATCTTGAATGTAAGGCTCATTGAGCCACCCACTCAAATTTTCGATGTACTTTTTTCGACACATCGATGGCGCTCCACTTATCCAGTCTTTCATCGATCAACCGACAATCCCCTAGTTGGCAACAGAGTTACCTGCACCTTGAAGCCACAGTTGAATGTCATCCCATAGACTTGGCTCAGCACCATCCACCTTCGATCGCTCACGATATTTACGACCTTTGGCCATGACATTGGAGATAGCCGTACTGACCGCCGCAGTTGGGTTCATGCCCTGCTGATAGAGTTTTTCTGCTTCGGCACGAATTAGTGCTCCAGTCACGCCGGGAATATTCCTTTCAGGCTTTGCATCATCCTTCGTCTTGCCATCATCAATGCCCTCGATGCCAAAACCATAGCCTACAAGCTGACGACTGACCTCATCCCTGAGCATTTTCCAATTGTCAGGCGTGATGCGACCACGCCGAGCCACCTTCGCCTTACTAGCGTCAGCTTCGACTTTAATCCCCGCCACATCGCGGTCAGCATCAGCCTTGATATTCGCCACAGGAATGTCATTCGCGTGATTGATCCGCGCCACCGCGATGTCATCCCGGTTATTGATTTCCGCGACGCCAAATGCCTGCCGTGCAGCCGCATCCGCCTTGGCGCGTGCAATGTCATCCGCGCGCTCTGGCGTAATGGCAAATTCCTCACCGGGCGTATGACCCTGCGCAATCAGCCCGCGCCGCGCCATTTCATCACCGCCGATGAAGGACGCCAGTGTTCCTACCACATGGCGCGGATCGACCTTATCACCCTGCATCTGCGCCATCATCGCTACCATTGCGGGCAATCCCTGCTGAAAGGCTTCTTCCTGCGTCACGGCAGGGCGCGCTGGAACGGCAGACGTTGCATAAGGCGTGCCAGCCGCAAGATCATTCTCAGGTGCGGGAATAGCCTCTTGCGCCGGTTGCGCGCGGAAGCCAGCCAGCAATTCGGGGAGTGAATTAGCCGCATTGTTCTGGATCGTAACGCCATCAGTGCGTGCAGTATCATAAGCTGCACTGGCGTTGGCGCGTTCGATATTGGCGCGTGTCAGCTCGTCATCCAGCATTTGCTGTTGCTGCTTCGCCCGCGCGGCTGGATTGCCAAAAATGGCCGCCGCAAGACCGCCTGCAATATCGGCTGTCGGATTAGCCTGGTAATAGAAGTTAGGTGCGCTGCTCATACCAGCAAACATAGCTCATGTGGCAATAGCCAGCAAATACAATGAGATATTCCTCCATCATGGAGGAAACCTAAAATTCTAAAAAAAATTTAGTGCGGGCGGTGGATACAGTTTTCAGCGCGGCGCGCCGGGTGGGGGCGGGGGGTGACCCGGCCAGAGAAAAGATGTCGCTGGGTAACTGGCCACAATCCACAACGTGACAGTGCGAAAGCCTCCAGTTCTGCTGGCCCGCAAATTCTATGCGGGCAGTTCTCAAAAATGGTGGCCAGGGGGCGGATCGTCCGATCCATCGACTTTATCAGACAACAACAAACTCCTTGTCAGAGGGCGTTTCATGTTAACAATGCGGAAGCTCCACAACATAGGAGCATCATCATGACCGCGACCATTATTGCATTCCCCGACACCATTGCTCGCGCTGATAGGGAATTCAAGCGAACCGGCCAGACGGACTACACCCGCGCCTTAGACGCCAGCCAGACTCTCTATGCCCAGGCAGCGCAAGGCGTGCACGACCCCGTATTTGAGCAGCAGTTCGCCTTTCTGACCTCATTGATTGAGCGGCTACAATCATCGCGCCCCGAAATGCTGGACGAGCTCGTCATTCTAAATGACGGGAACATGAAGCCACTTCGGAACATGGTGGCGGTTATCAACCAGATGCAGCCCAAATCTGCCATGTGCGCGCTCAATTGAGCGTCCGCATATTCCATACAAACCCGACTGGTTTCACACTGTGTTTTGTAGGTTTTTTGCAGGATGGCCGAAATGAAGACGTCTAAGTCATTGATTTTATGGCGCACCCGACAGGATTCGAACCTGTGACCTCTGCCTTCGGAGGGCAGCGCTCTATCCAGCTGAGCTACGGGTGCATAGGCCCTGTTGCCAAGGCGAGCGGGGCGCTTAGCAAAGAGGTGCCTGCGGTGCCAGATGAAAAAGTACGGGCAAGTTCAAACCATGCTTAACACCGCGACAACCGCGTATTAGCATTTTGACAACGCATTCGGTCGTAATTGCAGCACGTTATGTCTGCGATTGATGATCCCGAACAGATTCGCGCCATGCAGGCCACCAGCATGGCAGCTGAAATCACCAGCCGCTGGTCCGCGCTGCATGAGATGGGCCAGGCGATCGCAGCCAAGGCTGCGCTATCAAGTGAGCCATTTTCTGGCGATCTTGCGACATTCCCCGAGCGTATAGCGATGAGCACCGTCTCACACATGCAATTGGCTCTGTGGAGCCTTGAAGATATAGATGCGATGACCCAGCCCGGCCTGACCGCGCTCAACGCAATAGAGGCGCGCGGACAGGATATAACCGCACCAGCCCTGACACTGTGGCGCGAATTCCACCATGCCCGATCAGCCGTTATGGCGCTGTGCGACGGTGAAAACTGCACCGTATAACCTGCGCATCTGGTTGAACCCACCACACTCTTGACGTTGTTCCCATTATGTTCCAGGCTTGTTACATATTGCAGGAGGCATGATGGCAGGGGCCATGAGCGATTCGGAACTGGTGGCGGGTGCTGAACAGGGGGCCAGTCTTGGGGCGGTTGATGTCGCCCGCGGGATTAGCCGCATGTTTGCCCGCAATGATATCTGGTGCCTGCCCGAAATGCCGCTGCGCAATGGCCGCCGCGCTGATTTGATGGGTGTGGATGCCAAGGGGCACGTGATCATTGTGGAGATCAAGGTGGCGCGCGCAGATCTGCTGGGTGATGGCAAATGGCCCGATTATCTTGATCATTGTGACCGTTTTTTCTGGGGCCTGCCACCAGGGTTGGACCGTGCGCCGCTGGACCATATAAATTATCGCCCCGATTGCTGCGGCGTGATTGTGGCCGATGGATATGATGCGGAAATTCTGCGCCCCGCCCCGCTGCAACCGCTCAATGCAGCAAGGCGCAAGGTGGAGGTGGAACGGCTGGCCCGCGCAGCCCTGCGCCGCCATGCCGGATTGATCGACCCAAGAACACTGGAACTGTTCCCCGGAAAATAGCGCAGCCTACCCTGTCCCTGCCCCGTGACCTGCGTCATAAGGCGGGCATGATTGGAGGCATTATCTATACCGTTCTGGCCATGACAGTGATTGTAGCCTTGCGCTATCTGGCGAGCAGCGGTTTCTTTGCCTGGCTGACGCGCAAGTTGCGCCCCGGCCTCTATGCCGGGCTGGATCAGCAGATCCGCGATGAAATTCGCTGGTCATTGATATCTGCGGCAATATATGGCGCGCCTGCCGGGCTGGCCCTGTGGGCATGGCGGGATAGGGGCTGGACTGTGATCTACACCGATCCCGCCGCATATCCGTTATGGTATCTGCCGTTGTCGCTGCTGGCTTACCTTTTCATCCATGACACATGGTTTTACTGGACCCATCGCTGGATGCACCGCCCGCGCTGGTTCCGGCTGGCGCACGGTGTCCACCACGCCAGCCGCCCGCCCACCGCCTGGACCGCCATGAGTTTCCACCCGATAGAGGCGTTGACCGGTGCCTTTGTCATCCCTGCTCTGACCTTCCTGATCCCGATCCATATCGGCATGCTGGGGATGGTACTGGCAATCATGACTCTGATGGGTGTGACCAACCACATGGGGTGGGAAATGTTCCCGCGCTGGCTGGTTCATTCCCGGTTGGGGAACTGGCTGATAACAGCCAGCCATCACGAAAAGCATCACGAAGATTATCAATGCAATTACGGATTATATTTCAGGGTTTGGGACAGGCTGTGCGGTACAGACCGCGGATTATCGGTTCGGCTGGCATGAACTGGCCCAAACCTGCAATGCTGGCGGCTGCCGCCATGGTGCTGTGCGCAGCAACCCCGCCTAACCGGGGTGAACTGGCCGTGACAGTCACCGATTTGCGCAACACCAAAGGTGTGGTTCGCGTTTGCATGACCAGCGATCCCAAGGCTTTCCCCGATTGCCGGAAAGACCCGAAATCACTTCGTCAGACAGTTCCCGCGGCAGAGCGGGTGGAACTTATGTTTCGGAATGTGGCGCCTGGCCACTATGCTATATCTCTGCTGCATGACGAGAATGAAAATGGCCGAGCTGACCGCGCATTGGGCATGATGCCCAAGGAAGGCTTCGGCTTTTCACGCGATGCCAAATTGCGCATGGGCCCGCCCAGTTTCCAATCTGCAGCCTTTGATTTCGATGGATCTGCGCAGGTTTTGAATATTCGCATGCGCTATATCTTCTAACGCATACCCCAACTTGCACCTGAATGACGTCACGCGGCCACCACACCAGACGTCAAGTTTTACCGTGCACTTAACGGGATGTTTACCATGCATCGCCAAAACCCATCCCCATAGATATTTAATCAGGGGCTTTAACGGTCATGGACACGCTGCGCGGCAATTTCGGATCGACAGATTTTTCCGATGATTCCGTCGATTTTGACCTCGGCGAGGATGAAAACGTGCGCGATCTGCCGCCTGCGGCAATCGGCCAGGATGAACGGCGCATGCAAGTGCGGGCCTGTAATCACTGGGCCAGCATGCTGGGCGACCGCACCTTCCCTGCAGTGGAAGAACTGGATCCCAAGAACCTGGAAGATTTCGGGCCTTACAGTGTTTTACTCGATTTCTCGCTGGGGATCGAAGATCCGGCCGTGCAGTTTCTGGGGGATGAGCTGGCCGCAGAATGCGGATCGAATGGGCGGATTGAACGCCTGTCTGACGTACCAGCCCGATCACTGCTGAGCCGAATCACCGACCATTACATGCAGATTCTGGCCAATCAGGCCCCGATCGGCTTTGAGGCGGAATTCGTCAATCAACGCGGCATCACCATCATGTACCGCGGCATTCTGCTGCCATTTTCCAGCAATGATGAGACCATCGACTTCATCTATGGCGTCATCAACTGGAAGGAAGTGGCCGATCAAAGGACGGCAGACGAATTGCTGCTGGAAATAGATCAGGCGCTGGAAAGTGCTGACGCTGGCCAGGATGGCGAGCTGGAACTGGATGAAGCCCATGAAATATCCGCTGACCAGCTGGTGGAAACAGATGATGCCTATGAACTGACTGACATGTCATTCAGCGATATGCCCATGGCATCAATCGATCCAGCCGATCGCGATGACAATCCGAACAACTATGAATTGCCCACACCCAAATTCGGTGACTTTGATGTAACCGATTATGGCGATGAAGGTCTGGAAGAGGAAGAGGATGAGGCGAATTACGATTTCGCTTCGCTGACCGACCATATCGATCTGCCTGCCAAGAAGAGCAAAGCGATCAATCTGGAAGATTTTGACAATTTCGTCGCTCCCGATGCTGTTGAAGCTGAAGTTTCCTTTGACATGGAAGGCACCGTTAACGACGCGCCTATCGCGACAGATCTACCCGAAGTGGAAGAGGCTGAAATCGAAACAGACGATTATCAAGCCAAGGTTGAAGCAGGAACGCGTGAAATCAGCAAATACACTGCGCTGGAAAATTTCGGTGCCGATTTGGGCTGGGATGAAGATGCCGAAGCGCCTGTGGCAGCAGAAATGCCCCAAGATGCAGGGCTTTATGACTACCTCGCCTCTGCCCGTGAACTGGCACAGGCTGCCAATACCAGTGAAGATCGCAGCCGAACCGCGCTATATGCAGCAGTCGGCCGCGCCTATGATGTTGCGCTGGCAGCGCAGGAAACGCCGGAAGATTATGCTGAATTGCTGGCCGAAAACGGCCTGACGGTTCAGGAACGCGCACCCATGACGCCAGTGGTCAAGCTGGTGTTCGGTGCCGATTATGACAAGACGCGCCTGACTGAATATGCCGCCGTGCTCAACCATGCCCAACGTCTGGGTCTGGTCCATGGCCAGCTTTCCACCTTCCTGGAAGAAAGCGAAGGCGGGCTTAAAGGCGTGGTTCAGGCCGAACGCCGTCTGCGCCGTGAAGAGGCTGGCAAGGCCTTGGACCCGGTGGATGAAGTTCGCCCCGCTCTTGCCAAGAAACTTCGTGCAATAGAGCCGGTCACCTTTGGCGATCTGCCCGAAGAAGGTGGTGAATTCGCACTGGTCATGGTGCGCCGCACCGAAGAAGGCGAATTGGTTGTCCTGGGCGAGATTGAGCAGGATATCCCGCTGATCGAACGCGCTGCACGCAAGCTGGTCAGCTGATCTCACCTTTCAACGAGGTCGCAAATCTGCGCCACAACAATGCTGGCCAGCCTGCCGCCCACGCGGTAAGGCGCGGTAATGGCATTGGCAAAGCGGCAAGGAATGCTCTGGTTTTGCGGGATAATTCTGGCGATCCTGCTTTTGGCAGGCGTGGCGCTTCAGATTGCGATCTGGGTCAATGGGTCATGGGTTCTGGAACGTGTGGATCGCATTGCCGGCGACAGTGCCGATGTCGCACAGATGGTGCCCGTCCAATATGGTGATGATCCGCAACAACGACTGATCATATCCCGGCCCAAAGGCATCGCAACTGATGCGCGCCTGCCTGTAATCCTGTTCATTCACGGGGGCAGCTGGTCAAGCGGTGAGCCGGAAAATTATGCCTTTATTGGGCGCAGTTTTGCCCCCCATGGTTTTGTGGTGGTCAGTGCCGGATATAGGCTGGGCGATGCCGGTAAATACCCCGCCATGCTGCAAGATGGCGCAACGGCAATCGCCTGGACCCGCGCAAATATAGCCGAGCTGGGCGGCAATCCTGATGCGATTTATCTGATGGGCCATTCTGCGGGTGCCTATAATGCCGTCATGCTGGCACTGGACCAGCAATGGATGCAAGCCGCAGGCGTTCCGGCGAGTACCATTCGCGGCGTGATCGGCATTTCCGGACCCTATGATTTCCTGCCGCTGGATACGCCAGATTCCATCCGCACCTTTGGCGATGCACCTGATCTGCCCGCTACCCAGCCGATCAATTTTGTGCGGGATGATGCCCCACCCATGCTGCTGGTGTCGGGCGATGCGGACACCAAGGTCAAACCGCGCAATACGCGTGCCCTTGCCGCTGCATTGGAAGGTGTGGGCGTAGAGGTGCAAACCGCCTATCACCCCGGTATGGACCATTCCGACCCGCTGGTGGCACTGGCGGCACCATGGCGTAAAAGCAGCCAGGTTCATGATGAAATCTTGCGTTTTCTCAGCACCGCATGCACCTCTTCAGTTCCGGTTCAGGGCGAAACCCGCTAGCAACGTCCTGTGATGAATATTTTAACCCGCTGCCTTGCCCTTTTGCTCGTCCTTGTGCTGGGCGCCCAGCCCGCCATGGCACAATCCATATTGCGCGATGCGGAGACAGAGGCACTGTTGAACGATATGGCCGCACCATTGGTGAAGGCTGCAGGGCTTGAACCAGGCAATGTGGATATCGTGTTGATCAATGACCCCTCGATCAATGCCTTCGTTGCAGGTGGCCAGGCGGTCTATATCCATAGCGGGCTGATCAATGCAGCTGACAATGCCAATGAAGTGCAGGGCGTGATCGCGCATGAACTGGGCCATATCACCGGCGGCCATGTTATCCGCTTTGGTGAAGGTGCCGCTGCCGCCAGCAGAATTTCGATCCTGTCCATGTTACTGGGTGTAGGCGCTGCACTGGCGGGCGGCGGCGATGCCGCAATGGGCGTATTTGCAGCAGGCCAGCAGGCTGCATTGGGCAAATTCCTGGCCTTCAGCCGCGTGCAGGAATCCTCTGCCGATGCAGCCGGTGCAGAATTTCTGTCCAAGGCCGGCATTTCTGGCAAGGGATCGCTCAGCTTTTTTGCCAAGCTGCAGAACCAGGCCATACGCTATGGCTATGACCAGAGCGATGAAGCGTCCTTCCGCCAGACCCACCCGCTATCGGCAGAACGCATCACCCGGCTGCGAGAGGATTATGTGGTAGATCCGGCATGGGACAAGCCCAGCGATCCGGCACTGGAAGCCCGCTTTGCCCGGATCAAGGCCAAGCTTTACGGCTATCTTGCCGAACCGGAACAGACGCTCAATAACTATCCTGAAAGCGATACCAGCATTCCGGCGCGCTATGCCCGTGCTTATGCCTTTCACAAGAATGCGCTGATCGACAAGGCGCTGTACGAAACGCAGGGCCTGCTGGAACAGGCGCCTGATGACCCCTATTTCCTGGAACTGGAAGGGCAGGTTCTGCTGGAATCGGGCAAGCCGGCCGAAGCACTTCAGCCACTACGGCGTGCGACCGAATTGAGCGGGTACCAGCCGTTGATCGCATCCATGTTCGGCCATGCGCTGATCGCTACAGAAGATCAGGCCAATTTTCCTGAAGCCGAACAGGTTCTGCGCACAGCAGTGGCCCGAGACCGCTTGAACCCCTTTGCCTGGTATCAGCTGGGCGTGGTCTATGCCGCACGCGGAGACATACCCAGAGCGCGGCTGGCCAGTGCCGAACAGCAAGTGATGAATAGGGATTACCCTTCCGCCCTGCGCAGCGCGCAGGCAGCTCAGGCAGGATTGCCGGAATATACGCCAGACTGGATTCGGGCGCAGGATATAGCTTTTCAGGCTCGCGCCGAGCTGGAGCGGCTGCGAGACAGGAAGAAATAGGGGGCCGATAAGGCAATGGGTAATTCGATAAAATCGCATGCGTTGACCACGCTGCTGGCTCTAATGTGCGGATTTCTTGGCGCAGCTATATGGTCATACAGTGGCCTGGCTGATGCGCGCACCAAAAGCTATCTGATTTCCAATCCGGATATCCTGCCGCAAATGGCAGATGCCTATCAGCGCCAGCAATCGGCACAGCGCATGGCCGGGCTGACGGGTGAAGTAACGCAGGCCTTCCCCGGCGCGATTTTGGGCAATCCCAATGGCTCGAAAGTGCTGGTGGAGTTTACCGATTACAACTGCCCTTATTGCCAGAAAAGCCACGCTGATGTGACGAAACTGGTGGAATCCGATCCCGATTTGAAGGTTGTCATTCGTGAATGGCCCATTTTCCAGGGTAGCGATCTGGCAGCGCGCATGGCGCTTGCCGCTGCCAAACAAGGCAAATTTGCTGGTTTTCACGAGGCGATGTTCCGCATGACGCCGGCCACACCCGAAACAATACGTGCCGCGGCACAGGCTGCTGGGCTGGACCTGGACCAGGCGCAGGCAGACGGGCAATCACCCGATGTAGAGGCGGAACTGCTGCGCAATGCATCGCTGGCGCAGCAAATCGGCTTTACCGGCACGCCCAGCTGGGTGGCAGGCGATCAGGCATTTGAGGGCGCAGTCGGCTATACCGCCCTGAAAAGGGCAGCTGACGCCAGCGTCGAGTAATGGGGCGGATATCATCGCCCTTCATCTTCTTCATTCTTGCTTTGACGGCAAGCAATGCCCATGCCGCCCCTCCAGCAACGCTGATCCATCAACAGGCACAAAACCAGACCTTGCAGGATATCGGCTGGCGTCTGGCGCAGGGCAATGCTCGTTTCTGTAACAAGGTCCAGCAGTCTACCGGTCTGCAATTGCAGGACATGCGCAGTTACAAGGCACCTGACACGGTTCGGCAGGTGCTGGGCCTGAACGGCGATTTTGCCGTTGCCAGCATAGCGCGTGGATCTCCAGCGCAAGGGGCTGGGCTGATGACCAATCAGGAAGTGCTGGCCGTGGCTGGCCAGCGTCTGGATGTATGGCCCGCGGCCAAACAACTCGATTGGAAGCGGCAGGCGCGTGCCCAGGATGCAATAGACCGCGCATTGGAACGTAATGGATCGGTCGCGATCACACTTGCCACAGGGCAAACCGTGGAGTTGAGGGGCACCCCCATTTGCGCCACCAGATTCGACTTGGCAGGAAAGGGTGATCATGCCGTGGCGGAAGGGCGGCGTATCATTGTGGGCGCGGATTTTCCCGGCTTTGGCTATCTTGAAGACGAATTTGCCGCAGCCATCGCACATGAGGCGGCGCATGATTGGCTGGATCACCAGACCTGGCTGAATGCACATGGTCGCAAGCAGAAGCACATTCGACTGACAGAGCGCGAGGCTGATCGGTTGATGCCATGGCTGTTGGCCAATGCAGGCTATGATCCGGCCGCTGCGCTACGCTTCATGAAGCGATGGGGACCGCATCACGACGGCGGGGTTTTTCGCAAACGCACCCATGACGGTTGGGATGAACGCGCTCAGGCCATCGCTGAAGAAGTGGAAATCGTCAGTAAAAGAATGGCCGCATCGGGCTCTGCCGATTGGCGCAATTTTTTCCGGCGCGATGTGGCGATAGCGCCACCAGATCAATCCAGAGTTGTAGAATAAACCGATTGCAAAGGGCGCTCAAAAACCTTGCGCACCATAGGTTCGAAAAATTCCAGCCCTTCGCTTTTGTAATCAGGATCAAATGCGGCCTGATCATATTTCTCGCAAAATTCAACACAGGCATCATAGAATGGATGATCCTGAAACTGGTCACGCATATCCCGGTCCATCCCCAGGAAATGAAAATAGTAATATCCCTGGAACGCACCGTGATGATGGCAGATCCAGTGATATTCATCAGGCATGAAGGGCCGGATGATCGCGGCTGCCACTTCCGGATGGTTATAACTGCCCAGCGTATCGCCCATGTCGTGCAACAGGGCCATCACCACATAATGTTCATCGCGCCCATCGCGATAGGCGCGGGTTGCCGTTTGCAGCGAATGTTCCAATCGGCACACAGGAAAGCCACCAAAATCACCTTCCAGCAATCTGAGATGGGCCAGAATGCGATCCGCCAGGCCATGGGCAAATTGCTGATATTCCTGGGCAATGATGGCCCAGTCTTCCTGCGTGCCTTCCGTCATGGCCCGAAAACGGGCGTGTTCGCCGGGGGCGTCTATATGCTCGCTTTCATGTCCCACGCATGGCCCTCCTAAATTGAGCAGTGTAACGCACGCGGCCAAGGGGGGCAAAACAAACTGCACGCGGCCAACAAATCGGCTAAGGCGGGTTGATATGTCGGTCCTGCCGATCAAATCTTCGCCGTTCTTCGCTAACAAGAACAGGGCGTTCTGGAACCTGCAGCTGGCCGGCTGGGGCGGGGCATTTCTGCTGCGCGCCATGTCGGCCATGGCCAATGGACAGCCGTGGGATTTGCTGGCGGTTATCCTGATCACCACCATAACCGGCTTTTCGATCAGCCTTATCCTGTCGGCTGTCTATCGCCAGTTGATCAACCACCGGCCAATTGTCACCTGGGGGCTAACGGCACTGGCCCTGCTGGTTGCAGTCATTGTACATTCGACAATCGATTCCTGGGTCCAGGGGATTTATTACGCAGGATCGCGCGAGACGACCTTTGCCCAGCGTTTTATCGGACTGTCCTATATCCCGCTGACCATGCTGGGCGGGTGGAGCGCGCTCTATTTCGCAATCAACTATTTCCTGACGATGGAACAGCAATCTGTGCGGTTGGAGCGGCTTGAAGCGCAGGCGACGAGCGCGCAGCTGGCCATGCTGCGTTACCAGCTCAACCCGCACTTCCTGTTCAACACATTGAATTCCGTCAGTACTCTGGTGCTGCTGAAACAGACCGAACCAGCCAATGCCATGTTGACGCGGCTTTCCGCTTTCCTGCGGCATACGCTGGTGAGCGAGCCAGGCAGCCAGGTGACACTGGCGCAAGAGGTGGAAACTCTGCAGCTCTACCTCGATATTGAACGCATGCGGTTTGAAGAGCGATTGCGCACCCAGTTCGAGATTGATGACCGTGCCATGCACGCGCGACTGCCCGCCATGCTTCTGCAGCCACTGATTGAAAACGCCATCAAATATGCTGTTTCCCCGCAAGAAGAAGGCGCCAAGATTACACTGAGCGCGCGCGTAGTGGGCAAAAGGCTGCGGATCAGTGTGGAAGACACCGGGCCCGGAATGCACAAGCCCAAGCAAAGATCAGCCAATCTGATGTCATCCATGCGTCCACGCACTGTTTCAACGGGCGTCGGACTGGCCAATATCCGCAACCGGTTGACGCAGGCCTATGGCGAGGATCATCGCTTCGAAACACATTCTGAACCCTCTGGTGGATTTAGTGTGTTCATCGAAATACCTTATGAGACTGACGTAGAAGAACTGGCAGACAGCACAGCGGCCACTGCCGCAGACGCATCTGCCGCACAAATACCCGGCCCGGCCACGCCCACACCCCTGGGCACAGGGCAAACAATTGGATCCAATGCATGACAATTCGCACTATCCTGGTTGATGATGAAAAACTGGCCATTCAGGGCCTGCAATTACGGTTGGAACCGTTTGAAGATGTCGAAATTATCGGCACCTGCTCCAACGGGCGAGAGGCGATCCGCAAGATCAAGACCGAAAAGCCCGATCTGGTGTTCCTGGACATTCAGATGCCGGGTTTTGACGGCTTTTCCGTGGTCAAGGGCGTGATGGAAATCGAACCGCCGCTGTTCGTATTCGTCACCGCTTATGAAGAACACGCCATTCGTGCGTTTGAAGCCAATGCCGTCAATTATCTGATGAAGCCGGTCGATGCAGACAAGCTGGCCGATACGATCGAGCGCGTTCGCGAGCGAATTGCCGAAAAGAAGAGCGCGGAAGAAGCTGAAAAGCTGATGCACGTGCTGACCGAGGTTGCACCGGAAGCAGCCGAAGAATTTGTCGACACCGATGCGGGCGAAACCTCAGACCGTTTCGAAAAGCTGATCAATGTGAAGGATCGCGGCCAGATCTTCCGCGTGGAAGTCGACACGATAGAGCATATCGAGGCGGCAGGCGATTACATGTGCATCTACACTGGCGACAATTCACTGATCCTGCGCGAGACGATGAAGGATCTGGAACGTCGGCTTGACCCGCGCAAATTCCAGCGTGTGCACCGCTCCACCATCGTCAATCTGGATCAGGTCCGGCAGGTGCGCCCACACACCAATGGCGAATGCTTCCTGGTGCTGGATAGCGGGGCAGAGGTGAAAGTGTCGCGCAGCTATCGCGATGTTGTGGCGCGCTTCGTTCACTGATGGCATTCACTATCGAAGGATTCGATCTGGACGCATTCGTCCGTGACACACTGGCGGAAGACCTTGGTGAAGGGTTGCCCGGTGGTGGGCATGACGTCACATCCGAAAGCGTGATCCCGGCTGATGCCCGATTTTCCGGCGTTATGGACACCCGCGATGCGATCCGCGTGGCGGGCCTGCCCGTGGCCGAGGCGTTCTTCCGCGCGCTCGACCCCGATATGGAGGTGGAACATCTGGTGGCAGATGGCGATGCAGTGCCCGCCGGCACGGACCTGATGCGGCTAACAGGCAATGCCCGCGCCATGCTGACTGCCGAACGCGCAGCGCTCAACACGGTGCAGCACCTTTCGGGCATTGCCACCATGGTGGCCGAATATGTCGCCGCGATGGACAATCCGGCCTGCACCTTGCTCGATACGCGCAAGACCATTCCCGGCCTGCGCTACCTTGAAAAATACGCTGTGCGGATGGGCGGCGGCAGCAATCACCGCATGGGGCTGTGGGATGCCGCCATGATCAAGGACAATCACGCGCTGGTTGCCGGCAATGTGAGCGAGGCGGTGCGCCGCGCCGTGGCAGCGGGCGTGAAAGAGATCATTTGCGAGGTTGACCGGATTGACCAGATCGAACCGGCGCTGGCCGCCGGGGCCACCCGCCTGCTGCTCGATAATATGGAGCCGGACACATTGCGCGAAGCCGTGGCGCTGGTGGCGGGCCGCGTGCCGACAGAGGCATCGGGTGGGATCAACCTTCAGACTATCAGGGCCAAGGCCGCCACCGGCGTCAACTACGTCAGCGTCGGGCGGCTGACCCAAAGCGCGCCAGCGGCGGATATTGGGCTGGATTTCACGCCGTTGTGATGGGTTTAACTGCGCGCCCACTTCGGTCGGCCTTGCGAAGCGCCTTCGTCGCTTCGTCACTGGCACTGATCACGACCGGGGCCAACGCCCAATCCTATCAATGCAAAATGCCGCGTGCGCTGGATGCGCCCTATGCCGAGCGGAATGGCCCGGTACGGGTCATGCCGGTCACTGGCTATGTGCTGGCGCTGAGCTGGTCGCCCGAATTCTGCAAGGGGCGCGAAACACGCCGCGCCGATGCGCTGCAATGTTCGGGGCGCAATGGCCGGTTTGGCTTTGTCGTCCACGGGCTGTGGCCGCAAAGCGGGCGCAGCTGGCCGCAATATTGCCCCACACGCGCCCATCCCACCGGGATAGAGGTGGCGCGGCAGCTTTGCCTCAGCCCCTCCGCTCAATTGGTCAGCCATCAATGGGCCAAGCACGGGGCCTGCATGGTCAAGCGGCCTGAAACCTATTTCAAGGTGACGCGCATATTGTGGAACAGCCTGCGCTGGCCCGATTATGATCGGCTGAGCAGAAAGAAGGGCCTGACAGCGGGCGATATCCGGCGCGAATTCGTGACCGCCAACCCCTATTGGAAAGAAAGCCAACTGGGCGTGAAACTGGATGGCAAGGGCTGGCTGGAGAAATTGCAGCTCTGCTATGCCAAAAATTTCCGCCCCACACGCTGCAGCCCGCGCAATTATGGCGCAAAGGATGATACGGCGGCCAAAATCTGGCGAGGCTTGTGAAACCAGTCAAAATGTCAGCTAATGGGTGGTTAGCTGCCATACGCTCAGTGTCATAATGGTGGCAGACCTTGGAAAATGAAAACGGGTGCCCGATCACTGACCGGACACCCGCCTTAGCTGTCTCAAACCCTTATGGGCAGCAGCTCATAGCTGCATCACAGCAAGCGATCACGAGATCGCAGCAGGACATAGCCAGATTGGCAACCTGATCAGGCGCTGCGGCAAACGCCGCCGAGCTGGAACCAAGCAGCACGGCTGCAGCAATGATGAATTTTTTCATGATACTAACTCCGTTGAAATGAAAATGAATCTATCATCAGGGCATTCGGGGAGGAGGAGGCTCGGGTCCTCCACAGGAGATTCTCGGAAAAGCCGCCTCATGAGGATAATGATCGCCCGATGCTTTCGCTCGCGCTCCGACTTCCTGGATGCGGGAAGCGGGGAAAGATTGGCACAAAGTTATGCAATAGGCCCGACATTGCTGGCGCTGGCCATCGATGCAGTCATCACAGTTGCTTTCGTGGTCGTCCATCGCCGTCACAGAAGCACAGCCGATCATGGCATATGCGGTTTCAAGCGGGAGTAGCGCCCCCAATACAAGCGCAAGCAAAACGAGGAGGTGGCGGGGCATTGGCATAGCGATACACCTATTTTCGAGAGCCTTAAGACAATGGTTACAGCCGAATGTCCGCAATTGGGTCGTTAGCAGACATTCGCCCTTTCAGCGCCTGCTCCTGAAGAACTCTCGCAGCAATTCGCCTGCCTCCGCCTCGCCCAGCCCGGTGTAGATCTCTGGACGGTGGAGGCATTGCGCCTGTTCGAACACGCGCGCGCCATGTTCCACCGCGCCGCCTTTCGGGTCACTCGCCGCATAATATAGCCGCGCGATGCGGGCATGGCTGATCGCGCCGGCACACATGGCGCAGGGTTCCAGCGTAACATAGAGGTCGCAGCCGGTCAGCCGTTCGCTGCCCAATTTCTCCGCCGCTGCGCGCAAAACGCGGATTTCGGCATGGCCGGTGGGATCGGGCGGCATGCGCGTGCGATTCGCGGCCACGGCCAGCACCTCATCCCCCCGCACCAGAGCCGCACCAATGGGCACTTCACCTGATGCCGCAGCCTGCCGCGCCGCATCGAGTGCATCCTGCATTGCTTGCGGAAGGGGCCAACGGGTCATATGGGTGCGCTAGCGATTGACGAACGGCACCGCAACTCTGCTTGACGATTCGCCTATCGCCCGCTAAGCGCGCCGCTTTCCGGGAAAACCCGAATTTTCAGGGCCCAGTGAGATATCTCGCGGGCTGCAACTGTGAACGAACGAGAGATACCATGTCGCGCATCTGCGAACTGTCCGGCAAGGGCCGCCAGGTTGGCCACAATGTGAGCCACGCCAACAACAAGACGAAGCGGGTTTTCCTGCCGAATCTGCAGAATGTCACTCTGCTGAGCGAAAAGCTGGGCCGCGGCTTCAAGTTCCGCGTGTCGACCCATGCATTGCGTTCGGTTGAGCACAATGGTGGCCTGGACAACTGGCTGCTGAAGACCTCTGACGACAAGCTTTCAGCCAATGCGCTGAAGGTGAAGCGTGAGCTGAAGAAGGCGCAGGAAGCCGCCTGATTCGCCGGCTTCCCATAGGGAAGCAGTTCAGCGAATTTCAAAAGGGCGCGTGGGGCAACCTGCGCGCCCTTTGCTGTGCTTGCGGTTGAAGAAAATCAGCTTTTGAGGAAAAGCAGCGGGTCCAGCCGCGCATCGCGCCATTTGATCGACCAATGCAGATGCGGCCCGGTGGCGCGTCCACTGGCACCAATATGGCCAATGGTCTGCCCCTGGCGCACTGCGTCCCCTTCCTTCACCAGCAATTTCGATGAATGCAAGAAAGCGCTGTTGAGCCCCTGGCCATGGTCGATAATCAGCAAATTACCTTCCAGCGAAAAATTGCTGACCGCCAGCACCACAACACCGTCAGCAGGCGCAACATAGGGCGTGCCCGATGTGCCCGTGGCGATATCCATGCCCGAATGATAGCTGGCCGGTTCGCCGCGATAGATACGCTGTGCACCAAAACGCCCCGAAATCCGCCCTTTCACTGGCCAGATAAAACCCTGCTGCCAGCCGGTTGCACCCGTTTCCTTCGCACGGGCCGCGCCTATGGCATCCAGTTCCGGCTTGCGGCGGGCCCACCACGCCTCGCTCGCTCCGCCTTTACGCCGCGCCACATTGATATGTTCGATCCGCCATGCGCGCGGGGCAATGCTGAGTTTGGCCTGCTCCAGGGCACCATCCGCTTTTTTTGCGCGCAACACCACTTCGCCATCGGCATCACGGTCAAACGCAGCGAAAAAGCGCCCCTGCCCGTCCAGCTCCAGCTCTGTTTCGCCCAGAAAGGCGCGGGTCGCCCCCAATGGCGCACGGCCAACAATCCAGCCGCCCTGCGTCAATTGCCCATGATAGGTAAAGCGCGATTGTGTGGGTGTGCCCATATCAGCATCGGCAGGGGCAGACCGGAGCATCAGCCCCGTGCCCAGTGCCATCATGGCAAGGGCAGAAGTGATCAGATATGCGCGGCGCGCAATCATGCCTCTCCCGTAAGGCGGCGCGTTGCCACCTCTGCCGATACATAGGCCTCCTGATATTCGGCGCTCCAATAACGCAGCTCTTCCAGTGCAATCGCCTCGCCCGTCACCGCACAATAAACATGATTGCCGGGCCGCAACACACGGAAGCCAGAGGGGCCATAGTGCAGCTTTGCACCATCATCGCTGGAATTCATCAACATATGGGTGGCTATAGCAGCATGATTTCGAACGCTCAATTAACCGAACAGATCATCCTGTTGCGGAGAAGTGTGCCGGGCCTTGCGCGGTATGGGTTTACTGGGGGGTGATGCGGGCGTGGCTCCATCCGCCCTGCTGACCCCCAGCCGCCCATCGGCAAATTGCAGTTCCAGTGCAGTGTGGTTTCGCGCTGTTGCCGCATTGGTCACCACGTGCCCATCTGCATCGCGCACAATGGCGAAGCCGCGTTCCAGCGGTTTTTGCGGGTGGAATTGGCTGGCAAGCCGCCACAGCGCATCCAGCCCGTCCTGTTTTTGCGCCAATGGGCGTTCGACCAAAGCGGGCACCAGCCGCACCTGTTGCAAACGCCGCCCAGCGTCTCGACGGGCACGTTCGAGTACATTTGGCGCCAGGCGAGAGGAGACACCCGCCAATTGCATGCGGCCATGCGCAGCCCGATCCATCAGGCCACGGCGCAACCGTTCACCCAGCTCGTCCAGCCTTTGTGCCTGCGGTTGCAGCAATTGTTCTGGCCGTGGCAATCGTTTGGCCCGCGCCTCCAGCCGTTCCCGACCCAATTCGATCGGGCGATAGACGGCGCGGCGCTGGCGCGTGGCAAAATCGCCCAGTGTCGCCAGCAAATCCGCCCGCACGGGCACCGCCATTTCGGCTGCTGCCGTGGGTGTGGGCGCACGCCGGTCAGCCGCGAAATCGGCCAAAGTCGTGTCGGTTTCATGCCCCACGGCAGAAATGACGGGAATCGAACATTCAGCAATGGCGCGCACCACCACTTCTTCATTGAAGCTCCACAAATCTTCTATCGAACCGCCACCACGCGCCACGATCACCAGATCAGGCCGGGGCACTGCCCCGCCCGTCTGCATATCGGAAAAGCCGCGAATCGCGCCTGCGACTTGCTCTGCAGAACCCTGCCCCTGCACCAGAACTGGCCACACCAATACATGGCTGGGAAACCGATCGGCCAGCCGATGCAGAATATCGCGAATCACTGATCCTGTGGGCGATGTAACGACCCCGATGACGCGCGGCAGAAAGGGAAGCGCGCGTTTGCGTTCGGGGGCGAACAGCCCCTCTGCCGCCAGCCGTGCCTTGGTCTTTTCCAGCAGGGCCAGCAATGCACCCTCGCCCGCAATTTCCATGCTGTCGATCACGATCTGGTATTTTGATCGCCCGGGGTAAGTCGTCAGCTTGCCACTGGCGATCACTTCCAACCCGTCTTCCGGCGCGAAGGGCAGGCGCTGCGCATTGCCGCGCCACATCACCCCGTCAATTACCGCGCCTTCATCCTTCAAAGCACAATAAAAATGGCCCGATGCCGCACGTTTAACGCCCGAAAGTTCCCCCCGCAGCCGCACAAAGCCAAAACGATCCTCTACCGTACGCTTCAACAGGGCCGAAATCTCGGTGATCGAAAGCGGCGCAGCGTTGTCGCCCGGTGATGTGCGCGCTACCAGCGCCCCATTATTGGCGTGGGATTCGGAATCGGAGGGCGTTTCAGCCATGAATATCCTTTTGCTCGGCTCGGGCGGTCGTGAACATGCGCTGGCATGGAAGCTGGCGCAATCCCCCGCTTGCGCGAAGCTGTATGCTGCCCCCGGAAATCCCGGCATTGGAGAAGAAGCTGAGCTGGTTTCGCTGGATGCAGGCGACCATGCGGCGGTGGTGCAATTTTGCGCCGGCAATGCGGTTGATCTGGTGGTGGTGGGGCCAGAGGCACCACTGGTGGATGGACTAGCCGATAGTTTGCGTAACGCAGGTGTTGCCGTGTTTGGCCCTTCCAAGCTGGCGGCACAGCTGGAAGGCAGCAAAGGCTTTACCAAGGATCTGTGCGAACGCGCCAATATCCCCACGGCTGGCTATGTCCGTACCACTTCGTACGATCAGGCCAAGTCTGTGCTCGACCGCTTCGAGGCCCCTTACGTGCTGAAGGCCGATGGTCTGGCTGCGGGCAAAGGTGTTGTGATCGCCGAAACCCGCGCTGAGGCAGAGGCTGCACTGGAAGATATGTTTGGCGGCGCCTTTGGCGCGGCGGGTGCCGAAGTGGTGATAGAAGAATTCTTACGTGGTGAAGAAGCGAGCTTCTTTGCCCTGACCGATGGCAGTGCAATCCTGCCTTTTGGCAGCGCGCAAGACCACAAACGGGTGGGCGAAGGCGATACCGGCCCCAATACAGGCGGCATGGGTGCCTATTCCCCCGCGACCGTACTGACAGCGGAATTGCAGGCGCAGGTGATCCGGGAAATTATCGAGCCGACCGTGCGCACCATGGCGGCAGAGGGCATGCCCTATTCCGGCGTGCTCTATGCCGGGCTTATGCTGACTGAGAAAGGCCCGCAGCTGATCGAATATAATTGCCGTTTTGGTGACCCGGAATGCCAGGTATTGATGACACGGTTGGAAAGCGATCTGACCGAGATCTTGATGGCCTGCGCTGAGGGGCGGCTGAGTGAGGCTGAGGCGCAATTCTCTGATGACACGGCGCTGACCGTGGTGATGGCGGCCAATGGCTATCCCGGTACGCCGGACAAGGGCGGGGCGATCGATCTGGGCACTTCCGAGACGAATGGGGCCAAGGTTTTTCATGCCGGAACCGTGCTGAGGGATGGGCAATTGCTGGCCAATGGCGGGCGTGTTCTGAATGTCACCGCGCGCGGCCCCAATGTTACCGCTGCGCAGGCAGCTGCCTATGACGCCGTCGATGCCATATCCTTCCCCAGTGGTTTTTGCCGCCGGGACATCGGCTGGCGCGAAGTTGAACGCGAAAGCGTGCTTTGATTGCGATCAATGCGCTCGCTCGGCAAACGTGCATGGTTTAAATGCTGGGTATATGGAGGGTCTAATATGCGTGATGTGATCTGGATTGCCGCGCTAACGTTTATCAGTGCCGGTTGTGCGCCATATTCCGCCCAGCAGGCCGAACCAGTGACTGCTGCACCCGCGACTGTGGTCACGGCCACCGCCCAGCCTGATGTTCAAGCCATCGACCATGAGACGCTGGCCTTTGTACAGGCTGCTTGTGGTGGATGCCATTCTGTTGAAACCACTGACCTTTCCCCCAATCCGCAGGCCCCACGCTGGGTGGATATAGCAAACCGCACCGGGCTGAGCGAAGATACGCTCTCCAGCTGGTTGCGCGATGCGCATAATTACCCCGAAATGATGGATTTCGACCTTGATGGTGATCAGGTCGATATGATCGCGGCCTATATGCTGACCCTGCGCAGCCCGGATTACAAACGCGCACCAGATTGATCGGGTACGTCCGCAATCCCAGCAATCACCCCAATTTTTCAGCCATCAGCGCCTTCAGATCCACCTCTGTCCGCGCACCATAATGCGAGATGATTTCGCAGGCCGCAATCGCACCGCGACGCAGACAGGTTTCAAGCGGTTCATCCTTTACATGGCCATATAGGAAACCTGCAGCGAACAGATCGCCTGCGCCAGTGGTATCGACCACTTCATCAATCGGTTCGGCAGGCACTTCGGCACGTTCCCCGTTACGGATCGCAACGGCCCCTTCGCTGCTGCGCGTGACGACCAGCGTCGGCACCTTGCCCTTCAGTGCGGCAATGCCTGCTTCAATCTCATCCTCACCCGTCAACGCAGCCAGTTCCAGGTGGTTGGCGAACAGAATATCGATCAGCCCACCATTGATCAGCGCGCGGAAATCATCGCCATGTCGATCAATTACGAACACTTCGGACAGGGTGAAGGCGACCTGCCGCCCGGCGGCCCGTGCAGCCTCGATCGCGCGGCGCATGGCGGCCCGCGGTTCTTCCGGGTCCCACAGATAGCCTTCCAGATAGAGCACGCTGGCGGCCTGCACCGCCTCTGTATTCAGCACCTCTGGCGGCAAGAACTGACTCGCCCCCAGGAAAGTGTTCATCGTGCGCTGTGCATCGGGCGTGACAAAGATCAGGCAGCGTGCGGTAGAGGGATCACCCGCGCGCGGCGGCGTATCGAAATCAATCCCCACGGCGCGAATATCATGCGCGAACACCTCGCCCAGCTGATCATCTGCCACCTGGCCGATAAAAGCGCATTGTGCGCCCATTGCTGACAGACCTGCCAGCGTATTGGCAGCTGACCCGCCCGAAATCTCTCGCGCAGGGCCCATGGCATCATACAATTCCTTGGCACGATCGGCATCGACCAAAGTCATCCCACCCCGGTTGAGCTGCAATTCCTCTATCAGATCATCACTCGCAGGCGACATGACATCAACGATGGCATTACCGATGGCGATCACGTCATAACGGGGCTCGGTCACACAAATTCCTGTCAAACTGTGGGGTAAATCAGATGAGCGACTAGCCACTTTGGCACCTCAGGCCAAGGGTGGCGTTGACTTAGGGCAAAGAGATGCGCATTCGCAGCGGCATAAATGATGACGCTACCCCGCGCCCTTGCCCTATCCCTGCGCCAGCTGGCTGATCCAGCACTGCTGCGCATAATGATCAAGAGCGTTGGCATCACTCTGGTGTTGTTCATAGCTGGCGGGATTGCACTGTGGCGCGGGCTGGAAAGCCTCATCTCTAACTACCTCACCAGTGATTATGGTGCGGAGCTGGGCGGTCTGGCCGCCCTGGCGCTGACCCTGTTAGGGGGATGGTTGCTGTTTCGCGTTATCGCGCTGGCCGTGCTGCAATTCTTTGCTGATGAAGTGGTGCTGGCGGTAGAGCGGGCATATTATCCCGAGGCATCAGAACAGGCACGCACATTGCCTTTCCGCGAAGATCTGGCCAACAGCTCGCGTGGGGCAGGCCGGGCATTGGCATTCAACATACTGGCTGCACCGCTGGCGTTGGTGCTGTTGTTTACTGCGATTGGCCCAGCAGTTGTATTCTTCACCGTGAACGCGATTTTGCTGGGCCGCGAATTAACCGATATGGCGTGGTTAAGACATAAAAAATCACCAGAAATGCAGTCTCCAGCGCGTGCCGCAGAGCGCGTCATGCTGGGCGCGGCCGTAACAGGATTATTGATGGTTCCCCTTGTCGGGCTTCTTGCCCCTGTAATTGGTGCTGCCGCCGGTACGCACCTGGTTCAGGCACGGTTGAGGAAAGCGGAGGTTTAAACGCGTTCGATGATCAACAAGGCACGCATCTTTACCCTTAGCCTGCTTTCCGGCCTGCTGGCCGCATGCGTCAGCGCGCCGGAATACAGGGCGCCCACTTATCCGCGCCCCGCCCCAACACGTCCACCAGCCAGCGTGCCACCAACCAGCCCACCGCCACCCACGCGCGGATTTATCGCGCCGCAGGTGATGCGCATGCCCGGCCTAGAAGGGGTGATCGGGCGCAGCGCACCCCAGTTGGAACAGCAATTTGGCCGCGCACGGTTGAATGTGGAGGAAGGGGATTCCACCAAGCTGCAATTTACCGGTGATGCCTGCGTGCTGGATATCTATCTCTATCCGATGACTACAGGCTCACCCCCGGTCGCCACCCATGTGGAGGCACGCCGCGCCAGTGATGGCCGCGATGTGGATCGCGCAGCCTGTGTTGCAGCATTGGGGCGGCGGTAACCCCAATTTAAGCCTATTTATGGCAAGACAGCCCCTGAAACAGGCAGGGGAAACCACGCGCGATGAGCTTTCAGTTTACAGATCTAGCCCGCCAGGTGGCTGAAGATGGCATTATCTCACCGTCCGAATTGCAGGCGTTGCGCCAGCAGGGTTGGGGTGATGGCAAGATTTATCGCGAGGAAGCAGAAGCGATTTTCGCCATCAATCGCGCCCTTGCCCATCCCACGCATGAGTGGGCAGATTTCTTTGTTGAGGCGGTTAGCGAATTTGTGCTGAATGGCACTGAGCCGCGCGGCATGTGCAATGATGAAGAAGCACGTTGGCTGGTCCAATCGCTGGACCATGATGGCAAGCTTGAATCCATGGCAGAGCTGGAATTGCTTGTTCGCGTAATCGAAAAAGCCCGCAACGTGCCCGATTTCCTGAAAACCTATGCCCTACGTCAGATTGAACAGGCCGTACTGAACGGCACCGGCCCCACGCGCCATGGGGGTGATCTGTCTGCCACCCATATCAGCGCGGCGGAATGCCAGATATTGCGACGGCTGGTTTTTGCCAGCGGCGGTTATGGCCCTGCAGCAGTCAGCCGATACGATGCAGAAATGCTGTTCCGGCTGAAAGATGCCACATTGGGTGATGAGAACGCACCGCAATGGGCCGATCTGTTTGTTGATGGTGTGGCCAATTACCTGAAAGGCTTTCAGCTTTCCGATGCACAATTGAGCCACGAAAGGGTGAAAGAGCTGGAAAGCTTTATTGCCGACAATCAGGTGCGCGTGGGCCGCTTCTTTGGCGCAATGGCGCGCGAAGTGCCGCAGGTGCGCAATCATTTTGGCAAGGTATTTGGCAAGAACGCTAGTCACAAAAACTATGCCGAGATGCAGGCTGCCGGCAACCTGGTCGAAGATTTTGAGCAGGAATGGCTGGAAAAGATGATCAGCGCCGATGGCGAAGTCGATGATCTGGAACGCGCGCTGCTGGCCCAGATCACTTCGGGCGAAGATTGATCAGAACAGCATAACCCATTCAAATTCGCTTGTGGCAGTGCGAGAATGGTGCTGCGCGATAGCAGAGGCGCAGCGGACATTCAGTCCGTGAGCACCGGAAGCGCAGCAGGCGTGCATTTGCAGCCGAAGCTGGCGGAAATCACACCATGAAGGATTCGCCGCAGCCACAAGCCCCCTTGGCATTGGGATTTTCGAACACGAAACCGGCAGTAAAATCATCCTCCTGCCAATCCATGATGCTGCCGACGAGATAGAGCACGCTGGCGCCATCGATATAGAAATTGCCACCGGGGGTGACGATCTTCTCGTCAAAAGCCACCTCTTCGCTGACATAATCAACCGAATAGGCGAGGCCCGAACAACCACGTCGCGGGGTGGAAAGCTTGACCCCTATCGCATCATCTGGCGCATTGGCCATCAGATCGGCCACACGCTGTTCTGCAGCGGGGGTCAATGTCACGGCAGCCGGGATTTGGCGAGTTTTGGTGTCAGTCATTATAGCATTCCCAACTCTAATCGCGCCTCATCGCTCATCTTGTCCGGGCCCCAGGGCGGATCCCACACAAGATTCACCTCTGCATCGCGCACGCCGGGCACGCTGGCGGCGCGCAGTTCAACTTCACCCGGCATGCTTTCGGCCACTGGGCAATGCGGCGTGGTCAGCGTCATGGTGATGGTGACACTCGCCTCATCATCCACATCCACCCCGTAAATCAGGCCAAGGTCGTAAATATTGACTGGAATTTCCGGGTCATAGATTTCCTTCAACGCAGCGACCACATCTTCATACAGCGCGCCGCCCGGTTCGCCCGCAGCCACATCCTGCGGTTTCTCTTTCAGGAAACCGGCAAGATAATCCCGCTTGCGCTCCAGCTTGTCTGCCGGTGCTTCGTCAGCATCCACCGCATCGGACACGCGTGCGCGCGGTGGCTTGGCCACGGCATCGCCCTCTGACTGATCGGTCACAAACTGCTTGTCATCATTCATTTCGTTCACGCCGAAACACTCCCAAAAATGCGGCGGGTGCGCGCGATCCCTTCCAACAGGGCATCGACATCGCTCTCATCAGAATACAGGCCAAAACTGGCGCGGGCCGTGGCGGATACGCCCAGATGGTCCATTAGCGGCTGTGCGCAATGGTGGCCGGCACGGATCGCCACATTCGCTTCATCCAATATAGTGCCCAGATCATGGGGATGCACCCCATCAATCGCAAAGCTGACAATGCCTGCACTGTCTGCCGGGCCAAATACAGTGACATCATTCATCGCGGTCAGTTCGCGGCGAAGGCGCACCACCAGATCGGTTTCAAGCTGGTGGATCTGGTCCAGCCCAATGCTGTCAACGTAATCGATGGCCGCATGCAACGCGATCGCCTCTGTAATCGCAGGAGTACCAGCCTCAAACCGTTGCGGCGCAGAAGCATAGGTGGTCTTTTCAAACGTCACGCGATCGATCATCGCGCCACCGCCCTGCCAGGGGGGCATGGCATCCAGTATATCGCTGCGGGCCCACAGCACGCCAATGCCGGTGGGGCCATAAAGCTTATGCGCGCTGAAGACGTAGAAATCGCAATCAAGCGCCACCATGTCGAGCGTGAGCCGCGGCGCTGCCTGACAGCCATCAACCAGCAGTTTTGCGCCAACAGAATGCGCCATATCCGCCGCGCGCCGCACATCCAGTCTGGAGCCAAGCACGTTGGAAACATGCGCCAGCGCGACAAGCTTATGCCGCTCAGTCAGCATGGATTGCGCCGCATCCAGATCGATCCGCCCGTCATCGGTCAACCGACACACATCGATCGCCACGCCAACACGTTCGGCCAGCATTTGCCAGGGCACGATGTTGGAATGGTGTTCCAGCGTCGAAAGCAGGATGCGGTCGCCTTCGCCCAACTGGGCAAGGCCCCACGTCTGTGCCACCAGATTGATCGCCTCGGTCGCGCCACGGGTGAAGACCACCTCTTCCTCGCGCCCGCCAATGAATGCCGCCACGCGCTGTCGCGCCGCTTCATAGGCCAGCGTCATATCCGCGCTGCGACCATAAACCCCGCGATGGACGGTGGCATAATCACTGCCCAGCGCGCGCGCCATGGCATCAATCACCACCTGCGGTTTCTGCGCGGTCGCCCCGGTGTCCAGATAATGCCATACCTCGCCGCCAGCCGTCAGCAGGCCGGGAAAATCTGCCTTGCGCAAAAGGGTCGCGGCTTCGCTCACAGCGCGCCCTCCTCCAGCTGGTCCAGTGCAATGCCCAGCAATTTGTCGCGCAGATCATCTTCAGGCACCGCTTCAAACGCATCGGCCAGAAAGGCATGGACCTGCAGCTTGCGTGCTGCCTGCGGGGGCAGGCCACGCGCCGCCATATAAAATGCGATCTGCGGATCGAGCTCACCAATGGCCGCGCCATGGGCGCATTTCACATCATCTGCGAAAATTTCCAATTCAGGCTTGGTGTTGGCGCTCGCCCCCTTGTTCAGCAGGATCGCGCGGAAATTCTGCGCGGCATCGGTTTTCTGCGCATCTTTCACAACTTCGATCCGGCCCAGGAAATTGCCCGTTGCCTGATCCCATTGGACAGCGCGGACCACCTGATTGCTGGTGGCGTTCGGTTCCGCATGCACAACACGTGTGACAAATTCCTGTGTACCATCGCCGCCGCCAATGGTGACGCCGCCAAATTCAAAATGCGCACCGTCGGCCAGCGTCACTTCCACATCCAGCCGCGCATAGGGAGCGCTGGCATTTACCGCGAAAATCTCAAACCGGGCTTTGGCACCGACCGCAACGCGAAGGCGGCGCACGCCTGCGGCCACTTCGAAAGCTTCGCAGCGCGCCTCACCAGCAGGAACCGTGATTTCTTCCCAATGGGCAAGCGCAACCGGATCAGCCGCCGCCAGCCAATCAGGGTCTGCATAGCGCCAATCCTCATCGTGCGTGGTTGGCAGAAGGGTGGCCGCCTCAGGCATCGGCCATCACCGTGTCATAACCCTCACGCTCCAGCTCCAGCGCCAGTTCCGGCCCACCGCTTTTCACGATCCGCCCCTTGGCCAGGATATGAACCACATCGGGCTTCACATAATCGAGCAGGCGCTGATAATGGGTGATCAGCAGAACGCCCTTGGCCGGATCACGCATGATCGCATTGATGCCATCACCCACGATCCGCAGCGCATCGATATCAAGGCCGCTATCAGTCTCGTCCAGAATGGCAAAGCTGGGGTTCAGAATGCCCATCTGCACCATTTCATTGCGCTTCTTCTCACCGCCAGAAAAGCCGACATTCACGGGACGCTTGAGCATCTCCATGTCCAGCTTGAGCAGCCCCGCCTTCTCCTTCGCCAGCTTCAGGAATTCGCCGCCGGAAAGCGGTTCTTCCCCGCGATATTTGCGCTGGGCATTCAATGCTTCACGCAGGAACTGGACATTGGAAACGCCGGGGATTTCTACCGGATACTGGAAACCCAGGAACAGGCCTACGGCGGCGCGTTCATGCGGGTCAAGCGCCAGCAGATCCTGCCCCATGAAGGTTACTCTGCCCCCGGTCACCTCATAACCGGGGCGGCCACCCAGGACATAGGCGAGCGTGCTCTTGCCCGCGCCATTGGGGCCCATGATGGCGTGCACCTGCCCCGCGCCGACTTCCAAAGTCAGCCCGTTGAGAATCTTCTTGCCGTCTACTTCAGCGTGGAGATTGGTAATTTTCAGCATGTTTTATCCGTCAAATCCTGATGCGCGCAATCACAGCAGCGCGAAAAATGCAGGGGCAAAATAGATGGAAATTCCGGCAAAGATGGCGATGGTGACTATGGCCGGAATGGAAAAGCCGCGATTGAGATTGAGCACGAAGGTCGCCAGCGCGATGAACAGCGGCACTGCGAACATCAGCACGCGCTCCAGACCGGGATCGATATATGCACTGAACATCAGTTGCGCTCCCTTCTGTCATAGCTGCCGCGCTTCGGGCGTGAGTTTTCACGATGGGAGCGGCGCGCCTCCTGCTTGTCGCCAATCCGCATGCGCATACCGGCGGTGATGCGTGCCAGCACGGCGTCCATGTTTTCCAGAATATCCGCCGCCTTGATCCGCATCACGCGAATGCCAACCGCGTTGAGGCTCTTGTCGCGGCGCTTGGCGAGTGTTTCGTTTTCGCCGTCCTCGTCAATATCGATCGCCATGCCCAGCGAATGGCAGCCGAAATCGACAATGGCGCTGCCGATCACCATGTGGCGGGTGAACTTGTGCCGCCCCAGATCGGCCTTGGCGAAACGTTCGGCCAGCGCTTTGTGCGCTTCTGACGAATGGCGGCGCATATCACGCGCCTGTTCATGCAGTGCATCGAGGCGCTTCTCGGAGATTTCCCACCCGCGGCCCTTTTTCTTGAGCGCAGGGGTTTCGGTGGTGTCCGATACTTCGGGGAGTTTGAGGGTTTTGCGTTCAGTCATTTGGAGCACTTCGCATGGATGGCGGGGGAGAAGGAGGCCGGACAACTCTCGGCGGCTCATACGGGGTGCCCCCAGACATCCTGCGCTCTTGCGGTTGTTCCAGCGCTCCTAGTTTCCGGCCAATGTGGACCAAATTTGCTCTTGAGATCTGAAAGCCCAAAAGGTCTGATCGCGTGCCCAACTCAGGGTTTTGGACCAGCTTCACAAGATCCAACCCACAACTGAGTTGGGCAGCCCTCATCGACTCAAACTGGATAATGCCTTCAGCAAATGCCGTCTCATCGGCAAGCACTGCGCTTTCGACGCAAGCCGCAAGCTCGACTGCAGAGTCAAAATCTTCAGCAGTAAGGTGATCGCGCGCATCACCAAAGGACATCAGCGCCATCGTTAATACAACGGATTGGAGCAAGTCGGTACCTTCTTGTTGGCTCACATGTGCTTGGCTCAGTCCACCGAGTTTGACGCATTCAGTAAGCACGGCTTGATCTGTTGCCGGACCGACTGGCACGCCGCCACTCCAGACTTCCTCTTGGGATGATGATCTAACGTGCTCTGCGATGCAGGCAATGACCGGGCGCAATTCCGCAATCTCATCCAGAGCCGAGTACTCAGCGCCTTCTGCGAGAGCAGGCCCACAACCGACAAGCATTGTGCCAGCAAGTGCCAGTGCCCGGCTCACCCCACACTCCCCTCAAGCGAAATCGCCAGCAGTTTCTGTGCCTCGACCGCAAACTCCATCGGCAGTTCCTTCAGCACTTCCTTCGCAAAGCCGTTGACGATCAGCGCAACAGCCTCTTCCTGTCCCAGCCCGCGTTGCATGGCGTAGAACAGCTGGTCGTCCGAAATCTTGGACGTGGTCGCCTCATGCTCGATCTGCGCAGAGGGATTCTTGACCTCGATATAGGGCACAGTATGCGCGCCGCATTCCGAACCGAGCAGCAGGGAATCGCATTGGGTGAAATTGCGCACCCCATCGGCATTGGCGCCCACGCGCACCAGCCCGCGATAGGTATTGTTGCTCTTGCCTGCCGAAATGCCCTTGGAGATGATGGTCGAACGGCTGCCCTTGCCGTTATGGATCATCTTGGTGCCGGTATCGGCCTGCTGGAAATTGTTGGTGACGGCGACCGAGTAGAACTCGCCCACGCTATCCTCTCCATTCAGCACGCAGGACGGGTATTTCCACGTCACCGCGCTGCCGGTTTCCACCTGCGTCCATGAAATCTTGGACCGCGCGCCCTGGCACAGCCCGCGTTTGGTCACGAAATTGTAGATCCCGCCCACACCCTCTGCATTGCCGGGATACCAGTTCTGCACTGTCGAATATTTGATCTCGGCATCTTCCAGCGCAACCAGTTCCACCACGGCGGCGTGAAGCTGGTTTTCATCGCGCATCGGCGCGGTGCAGCCTTCCAGATAGGAAACGTAGCTGCCCTTTTCGGCAATGATCAGCGTGCGTTCGAACTGGCCGGTATTTTCCGCATTGATGCGGAAATAGGTGCTCAGCTCCATCGGGCAGCGCACCCCCTCTGGCACGTAAACAAAGGTGCCATCGGAAAAGACCGCGCAATTGAGCGTGGCGAAGTAATTGTCATGCTGCGGCACGACCTTGCCCAGCCATTTCTTCACCAGATCGGGATATTCCTTGATCGCTTCCGATATCGACAGGAAGATCACGCCTGCACGCTTCAATTCCTCGCGGAAGGTGGTGGCGACCGAAACACTGTCAAAAACGGCATCGACGGCGACCTTGCGTGCGCCCTCTACGCCAGCGAGCACTTCCTGCTCCGCCACGGGAATGCCCAGCTTGTCATAAACCGCCTTGATCTCTGGATCGAGCTCGTCAAGCGAGGCGAGCTTTTCCTTCTTCTTGGGCGCGGCATAATAATAGGCACCCTGATAATCGATTTCGGGATAGCCGAGCTTGGCCCATTTGGGCTCTTCCATGGTCTGCCACAGGCGGAATGCCTTCAGCCGCCATTCCAGCATCCATTCCGGCTCACCCTTCTTGGCGGAAATAAAACGGACGGTGTCTTCCGAAAGACCTTTTTCGGCATATTCGGTTTCAATATCGGACGACCAGCCGTGTTCATACTCGGCAGTTTTCGCCGCGGCATCACGGGCGTCCTTATCCTGAATGTCGATATCTTCGCTCATGCCACTTCTTGCTCTTGAATGTTCTGGCGCGTCAGCTGCGTCAGCGGAATATCCGCCAGTGCGCCGCGCAATGCATTATTGATCAGCGGCCAATGCGGTTTGACACTGCAGGCGTGATCGACCGCGCAGGCATCGCTATCAACGCATTGGGCCAGCGCAATCGGCCCCTCCACCGCTTCGACAATATCAGCCACCGTGATGGCTGCCGCCGGGCGTGCCAGTTGCAGGCCCCCACCCGCGCCGCGCACGGACCGCAACAGGCCTGCCTTGCTGAGCATGGAGACCACTTTCTGCACCGTGGGTACGGGCAGGCCGGTTTCAGCTGCCAATTCGGCCGCGCTTGTCCGCGCACCGCCGCAATGGCGGGCAGCCGCGCACATCGTAACGACGGCATAATCGGCAAGGTTGGACAGGCGCATAGTGCTCCGGCGGTGAAATCAGACTGATTCGTTCTGATTTCACCTATGCATCGACAGCACCCATTTCAATGTAAAAGCCATTGTTGCGAGTCGTTAGCAAAAACCGCGGATTTCTGCGCTCTGCCGCCTGTCAGCTATCCTGCAAATCCTCAAACACCGGGATTTCCCGAAAATTACGGAAGCTGAGCAATTCAGTCAGGATCAGGTTTTCTGTATCGTTCAATCGCGCTGGTGTGCGCCCAACGAAACGCTGGATCTCGCGGATCATATGCGATTGATCATAAAAGGCCGCGCCCAGTTCCGCCTCATATTCCGGAGAGAGCATGGGCAGGGACAACAGTGCCGCCGCCCGCAATGCCCGATATTTACGCACCAGGGCACGTGGGGTGAGGCCGAAATAACGTTCTACCAGCCGCTGCACCTGCCGCTGCGAATAGGCCGCCTGCGCCATCAGATCATTGACATCGGGGTTGAAAGAACTGCCCACCCACTGATTGGTGAGGCGGATCAATTCTGTATGGCGGGGATTTACCCGCTTGGCATGCATGCCGATATAATCGGCCAGCGCCAGCGCGCATTCCGGGCCAGTTTTGACCTGCGCGCGGTAAGACAGGCATAATTCATGGCCCAATCGCGCCACATCTTCGCCCAGATAATCGCCTGCACGAACCAGCCGGTTGCCATGTTCGGCTGCATCCAACCCTGTCAGCGCAGCCCAACCCAGAGGTGACAGGACTGCGCCAATCGCATGAAACGGGCCATCGACCATATACGGTGCCGCTTCAGAAAATGGGGTAAGCAGATTTGTTTCATGACTGGGTTCCGCCCGCCCATCCCGAAACAGCATATGACCCACACCATGCGGAAATATCGACAGATGGCCAATGGCAGCAGGCTGAATGTCGCGAATTACTTTTTCATCGCAACGGAACCAGTAAAGTGTCGTGATCCAATCGCTGACGGCAGCAGGCGGGGCAATATAATCGATAGCAAAGAGCGATTGCGGGGTAAGCGTAAACTCCCCCGTATCACGCGCCACATCTTCAGGCGGCGTTCCGCCTTGCGAACCCCTGTTCACCCTGCTGCCCTATGTTATAATTTAGTGTGTTGCCTTTTCGTGGGCGATCCATGCATCAACGTTTTCTGCCAGAATGTCGAGAGGCACCGGCCCTGCTGTCAGAACCGCATCATGGAAACCGCGATAATCGAAATCATCGCCCAGTTCAGCCTGCGCCTTGGTGCGAAGCTCCATGATCTTCAGCTTACCGATCATGTAGGCCGTGGCTTGCCCCGGAAAGACAATATAGCGCTCGATCGCCTTACGGATATCTCCCGTCGGATTGGGTGTGTTATCAGTCAGATACTGGATGGCCTGCTCGCGGCTCCAACGCTTGTGATGGATGCCAGTATCCACGACCAGGCGGCAAGCGCGCCACAATTCCATGCCCAGGCGGCCAAAATCGGAATAGGGATCGGTATAGAATCCCATATCCTTGCCCAATTCCTCTGAATAAAGGCCCCAGCCTTCGGTATAGGCGGTGACCCCGCCAAATCGGCGGAAGGGCGGCACGTCACCCAATTGCGTCTGAATCGAAAGCTGCAAATGGTGGCCCGGAAGCCCCTCATGATAGGCGAGTGCCTCCAGCTCATTCTTCGACATGTCGCGCAGGTTGTAGAGGTTCACATAATAGGTGCCGGGGCGTGACCCGTCAGGTGCCGGATCTTGATAGAAGGCCTTCCCTGCGCTTTTCTCACGAAAAGCCTCAACCGGCTTCACCACCAATGGATCGGTCGGTAAAGTGCCGAAATATTCAGGCAGCTTCGCTTCCATCGCATCCATTTTGGCTGCAACATCGGCCAGATAGGCTTCGCGTGTGTCATGGAAGAAGCGCGGATCATTGCGGGTATATTCAAAGAAATCCTGCAAGCTTCCTTCAAAACCCACCTGCTTCATGATCGCACGCATTTCGCCATGGATGCGATCCACTTCACGCAGGCCGATATCATGGATTTCATCAGCGGTCAGATCGGTGGTGGTGTAGTTGGCCAGCAATGCCTTGTAATAACCGGCCCCATCAGGCAGCCGCCAGATGCCATCATCTGTCGGTGCAATATCCTGCTGCCGCTTCATTTCGTTGAGCAGGCGCTGATAAGCAGGCTGCGTGCTCTCCATCCATGCCTGATTTGCGGCAATTTCCAGAGGAGCGATATTGGCCCCCAATTCAGCCTTTGCAATTTTGCTGCGGAAATCCTTCAGCACGGCATTATCAAGCCCGGCATCCAGCAAGTTTTCAATATCCGAAATGACATAGGCATAAACCCAGCGCGGCGGCATGATCCCCTTGGCCGCGCGTTCAGCCGATTGCGCAGTCAAACGGTCCAGCACCACACCCAGGCCTTCGATGCGGTTGAGGTAGGCCTGCGCCTCAGCATAATCGGACACGCGGTGAATATTGATCAGGAATGCGGGAAATTCACTTTGGGCGCCATTCATCTGATCGAACAGATATCCATGGTCGCGATATGGCCACAGCGCATCCTCACGCTTCGCCATGATATCGAACAGGCGATAGGACAGCAAATCCGCACTCGACAGTTCACCCATGGCAAAACTGCCGCGCATCTGTTCCGCGGTATCCTGTAACAGGCGATGGCGCGCCATATCTTCTTCGTCGGTATAGGCGCTCCAATACCCATAGCTGTCATCACGAATTCCGCGATAGCTCTTACTCTCTGGGGACAGCTCCAGCTCTGCCGCGTCATAATTTTCAAACAGTCGGGCCAGCGGCGACATTTCGGATTGATATGTTGTTTCAACAGGCGTGCTTGCCACATCACCTGTTTGCACTGGCGCACATGCGCCGACGGACATTGCCAGTGCGCTGGCAACAATAAGGAAGTTTGATTTCATTGATTAGCTTCCCGGTAAATTATCCTTGATGTCGAATAACTTGCCGCATGCTGTGCAGGAATGCCAGATCGTAAAACAAAAAAGGGCGGCCTTCGCATCACGAAGACCGCCCATTAAAGTCGAGGAACTCTTTGCATTGCTGCTCCGAGCCCTTCGGGTCGCACAAGCGTATTAGCCGATTCAGTTTCAATGGAATTGTATGCAACCGACAAGAAACGGCATATTTCTGGACCAATGCCGTAACGGAAATGTCATATTGAACAGAATTGTCCCGCTTAGGGACGCTCGACAGTTTGGGTGTGAACCGCCATAGCAGAAGCAATGTTGTTCCGTCTTTTGCGCCCCGCACTCTTCTCTTTTGATTCGGAAACCGGCCACCGGATGGCGATTCGCATTTTGCGCACTCTGCCCGGCTCTCAACTTGCCCCCGCAGGCCCACTGGCGGTGGATGTGGCGGGAGTCACCTTTCCCAATCCGGTGGGCGTGGCTGCTGGGTTTGACAAGGATGCAGAAGTACCAGACGCCTTACTGGCGATGGGCTTTGGCTTTGCCGAAGTGGGTTCAATCACCCCACTTCCCCAATCAGGCAATCCCAAACCACGTCTTTTCCGTCTGGTGGAAGATCGCGCAGTGATCAACCGTATGGGCTTTAACAATGGCGGGGCACAGGTTGCGCTGGCGAGGTTGGAGCAAAGGCGCGGGCGGCCAGGGGTCTTGGGCATCAATATCGGTGCGAACAAGGATTCGGCGGATCGCATTGCCGATTACGCCACAATGACACGGTTGATGGCACCCCATGCGACCTATCTGACTGTCAATATCTCCAGCCCTAATACACCCGGCCTGCGCGCATTGCAGGATGAAGGCGCCCTGATAGAATTGCTGGATGCAGTAATCGCCGCCCGGGCAGAGGCGATAGCGGTGAGCGCGCCGCCCATATTCCTGAAAGTTGCGCCAGATCTGGAACCTGCAGATATAGATGCCATCGCGCGCATTGCCATTGACAAGAAACTGGGCGCGCTGATCGTGTCCAACACCACCATATCTCGCCCTGCACTGCAATCGAAGCACGCTGGCGAAACGGGCGGATTGTCAGGGGCGCCTCTACGCGATCTGGCGCAGCAGCGTCTGCGCGATTTCCGCAAGGCGACCGGCGGTGCCATGCCGCTGGTCGGCGTGGGCGGTATCGCCAGTGCAGAAGATGCCTGGGCGCGCATCCGCGCCGGGGCCAGCCTGGTCCAGCTATACAGCGCCATGGTTTATGAAGGTGTGGGTCTGGGCAAACAGATCGTACGCGGGCTGGAACAGCTGATGCAACGCGATGGCTTTACCAGCATTGCCGAAGCGGTTGGCGTCGATACCGATTAAGGGTGCGATTTCAGGGCTGCGGGCCCAACAGCACCACGCCTTCTCGCCGCGGATCATAGCCGCCATCGACCACGCCATTGCGGATAATCACACCGTGCAGGCCTGAATCCTCGCCCTGCCCGGGGCGCAGGGCAATGCCGCGTTCGGCCAGCCCGGCCAGAATTTCCGGATCGAAGGCTGAAACCTCCCCCATAGGGCGGTTACCGCGTGCAATCAGATTGGGCAGGGCCAATGCATCCTGCATCGACAGGCCCCAATCCACCACGCCCACCAATGACTTGCCGACGTAGGCCAGAATTGAATTGCCACCTGCTGAACCAATTGCGCCTGCAAACTTGCCTTCCGCATCAAACATGATCACCGGCGTCATGGAAGAACGTGGGCGCTTGCCCGGACCCACTGCATTGGGCGCGAGCGATCCATCCACCTGCAGCGGATTGAAGGAAAAATCGGTCAACTGGTTGTTGAGGAAAAAACCATCGACCATACGCCCGCTGCCAAAGATCGATTCCACAGTGGTCGTCATCGACACCACATTGCCACGGGCATCACGAATGATGAAATGCGATGTGCCGGTGGGCTCGAATGTTTTGTCAATTACTGGCTGCGATGCGCCTGCGGGCATGCCTGCCGCCACATTGGCCGCAGCATGGGGGCCGATTTGCACCGCGCGCCCATCCATATAGGCCGGATCCAGCATACCCTTGACCGGCACAGATACAAAATCCCCATCGCCGACATAGGCATCGCGATCAGCATACATCAGCCTGCTTGCCTCTGCGAAAAGATACCAGGCCTGTGGATCATCCGGCCCACGCTCTGCAATATCGGTCCGTTCCAGCAGGCCCAGCAATTGCAGCAGTCCCACCCCGCTTGATGGCGGGGGTGGCGTACAAACTCGATATTGGCGATATGGGGCACATATGGGGTCGCGCTTCACCGGGCGATAGGCGGCCATATCTGCCATGGTCATGCTGCCGCCCAAGGGGGCGGTGCGTGTGCGCTCCACAAACTGTGCCGCTGTTCTGCCTTTGTAGAGTGCATCGATCCCCTGATCCGCCAGCCGCCTCAGAAAACTGGCATAGGCCGGGTTTTTCAACCGATCGCCCACCTGCATGCGTGTGCCATCGGGACGCGAAAAATATGCCGCCGCATCGGGTACGGATAGTTGCGGCCAATCCTGCGCAAGGAACCGCCCCAATCGCGGGCTGACGATAAAACCTTCATCCGCCGTCTCAATTGCTGCATCGAACAGGTTGCCCCACGCCAAAGTGCCATGTTCCGCCTGGGCCATGGCCAAAGCCGCCACCGCCCCTGGCACCCCTGTTGCGCGCCCGCTGGTTACAGCCGTCGCATAGGACAAAGGCATACCCGCATTGTCGAGGAACATCGTGCGGCTGGCTTGCTGGGGGGCAACCTCCCGCCCATCATAAACAACAAGTTTTCCACTCGCTGCGTCGTAATAATCCAGGAAAGCCCCGCCCCCCATGCCCGAAGATTGCGGTTCTACCAGCGACAGCACAGCCTGCACCGCAACGGCCGCATCTGCCGCACTACCGCCACGTTCCAGCACATCCATTCCAGCCTGCGCTGCCAGCGGATTGGCGGCAATCACGAAAGGTTGCGCAGTCTGTGTCTCAGCAATTTCCGACTGGGTGTTGGCGGTGGCAACACAGGATGACAGCAGCAGTGCAATCGGCACGGATATCAGGCGTAAGAAATTCATGTCACCACCCTTAGGCAGCACCAATCTGGCTGGCAATGCAAAGCGCCAAACGCGACTTGCCGCAATGTAATCAGCAGCCTAGACCTTGTTTTGAGAGAGTGGCGGAGACGATCCGCCGGGGGATCAGGAGTTCCAGGGTGCTATTGCACGATATTGATAACGCCAACAATCTGGTCGAACTTTTCTTTACCCGCGCCAATGCCAGGGGTCCCAACCCTTTTCTGGGCCGCAAACTGGGAACCGAATGGCTGACCCAAAGCTGGGCAGAAGTTGCCGATCAGGTCTGTCTGTTGGCGGACAACCTGCGTGCACTGGGGTTGCAAGATGGCGACCGGGTAGCGCTGATTTCCGAAAACCGGCCTGAATGGTGCATCGCAGACCTGGCGATAATGGCCGCAGGCTGTGTCACCGTGCCGGCCTACACCACCAATACTGAACGCGACCATATCCATATACTGGACAATTCCGGCGCCCGCGCGGTGATTGTCGCCAATGAAAAACTGCTGGGCCCGCTCCACGGTGCAATCCAGGCGACAGGCATTGCCGAACATGTGATCGGCATTGATGATCTGCACCGCCATCAATCGGGATCGTTCCAGTTCCATAATTGGGCTGCGATGCTGGAAGGCGATGCCGCCGCTGCACGCCAGGCGGTTGAGGCACGCATGGCTGGCATCGGGCGTGATCGCACCGCATGCATCATCTACACCAGCGGCACAGGAGGTGCCCCGCGCGGTGTGTTGCAGCACCATGGATCAATCCTGTGCAATGTAGCTGGCGCAGCCGATATCCTGATCACCGATTTCGGAATCAAGGACGAACGCTTCTTGTCCTTCCTGCCTTTGAGCCACGCCTATGAACATACAGGCGGGCAATATCTGCCCATCGGTGTAGGTGCGGAAATCTTCTATGCGCAAGGGCTGGACAAGCTGGCCAGCAATATTGAAGAAACGCGACCTACCATCATGGTGGTCGTGCCCCGCCTGTTTGAAGTGCTGCGTACGCGCATCATGAAACAGGTCGAAAAGCAGGGCAAATTCGCCAATTATCTGATGGATCGTGCACTCACCATCAGTGAAAAGGCCAATGGCGGCAGGAAGCGTCTGCGTGATCGGCCCATGAATGCGCTGCTGGAGCGCACATTACGCCCCAAAATCCGCCAGAAATTCGGTGGGCGGATCAAGGCGATGGTCTCAGGTGGCGCGCCGCTCAACCCGGATGTCGGCAATTTCTTTGAAGCAATGGGCCTCACCATGCTACAGGGTTACGGCCAGACAGAGGCTGGCCCCGTCATCAGCTGCAATCGGCCCAAGATCGGCCTGAAGATGGACACAGTCGGCCCGCCCATGCGCGGGGTTGAGGTGAAGATCGCCGAGGATGGTGAAATTCTTGTTCGCGGCGAGCTGGTGATGCAGGGGTATTGGCGCAACCGTGCCGAGACTGAGCGGACCATTGTCGATGGATGGTTGCATACAGGCGATATCGGCCACCTGGATGACAAGGGGCGGATCGTCATCACCGATCGCAAGAAGGACATGATCGTCAATGACAAGGGCGACAATGTCGCCCCGCAAAAGCTGGAAGGCATGCTGACCTTGCAACCAGAAATTGCGCAGGCGATGGTGAGTGGGGACAAGCGGCCTTATGTGGTGGGGCTGATCGTGCCCGATGCCGAATGGGCGCTGGAATGGGCGCGCACCAATGACGAAAAATTCGATATGCAGGCGCTACAGGACTTGCCCGCCTTCCGTAGCGCCGTTCGCGCGGCAGTTGATCGGGTGAATCAGGACCTGTCCGTGATCGAAAAGGTCCGCCAGTTCGCCTTTACCGACGAACCCTTCACTATCGACAATGAAGAACTGACCCCCAAGCAATCGATCCGCCGCCATAAGATCCGTGATCGCTATGCCGAGCGGATCGACGGGCTGTACAAGGGTTAGCGATTCATCTCACCGCAGGCACGATTCAACTCACCGCATCAAATAGTCTCTGTGGATGACAGTGTATATTAAATGTGGAATAATACCCTCGAAGGGGAGCAAAGTGACACATTCAATTGAAGTTGAAATTGAGCGGAACTACGCTACTTTTTTATCCTTACTCAATGAGTTGCTTCCAAAAGAGGCTGGGCGATACATGCTTCTACAAGGGCAAAAGTTGAGAGGGGTTTTTGATAGTGCTTCACAGGCCGAAAGAGCGGGTTTCGAAAAGTATGGCGATGAGCCGTATTCGATTCAGGAAATCAGCGATGAGCCGGTAGATTTGGGATTCTATTCCTATGCGATTCCTGAGGGGCACGGTTGAACAAAACCGTATTAGAATTAAAGTCGGCATTCGAGCATTCAATCCCGCTCTTTCCCCACTAGAAGCGCCGAGCCAGCATTTTGAAGAGTTTACTGCTTTGGTCGATACCGGAGCTCTGCGAACGTGCGTTACACAAGATGTGGTCGACCGGCTTGGCCTCAAGCGAAGAGGTCGAATTGAAGTAGGAAACGTGAAAGGCCGTGATTGGCATTGGACCTATCTATTTCACGTTGCGATATGGCCTGATTCCGATGACCACTCCATTTCAGCTGCATTCGGCATCGGCGACGAAGTCGAAGGCATCGATGTCGGCGACAGCAGATATTATGACGTGCTGTTAGGCATGGACATACTGCGGCGTGGCGCTCTTAAGCTCGATTTAGACGGATCTTTCAAGCTTTCTTTTCCGGGCTAATTACGCTGCCTCGGCCTGTTCCACATATTCGGGATAGAAGCAGGGAGCGCGGTCGGACCAGCCGGGCGCAGTTGCGGCGGCTTCTGAAAGGCTCTGCAGCAACATCTTGCGCCGTTCGGGCCGGATTTGCGGCAATGCGGCAGCGGCGCAGAATGCGCTGGGCAGCCAAGGCCGTGACTCTGCACCCAGAAGCCGTTCGTAAAGGAAGCGGAAGGCGGAAAAGCATTCAATCCGTTCCTGCGCCAGATCGAATGCGGCAACCCGCGTCAACTTGCCGATGAAATTTTCGATACTGCCAAAGCTGCTGTCTGCCGGAATGCTGGCGCGAAGCTGCTTCAATTCCTGATAGGCGACATATTGGCTGCGGATTGCAGCATTCTCGCCCTCAGTCCGGGCCCAGAGCTTGAAGGCATCCTGCCGCCCCAGCCCAATATCCAGGCTGCGTTTGATATAACGCTGTTCGCACGGCGCAAAGCTTGCAAATTCGCGCATTTCATTGATCGTCATCGAAGCTGTACCGGTCGTCGCCATGGCACTTGTCCCTTGTTGCAGGGCCAGTGTCGCGCGACGTGGTTAATTTTGCGTTAGGGATGAAAGGAATTTGTTACCCAATGCAATAACGGACCTGCAAGGTCCGCAAGGGCGACTGCGCAGAGTTTACCCTGAGCGGCTGCTGCAAGCAGCCAGTCGAAGGGGCCGGTTAGGCCGCCCCAGCAGAGGCAGGTGCGTATGCGCCTTGCCGCGAGCGCAAAAAGAAGCAAATCTTCAAATCAACCCGGCGAGCGGGCTGGACGGGTCGGCATATTTGCGTGTGGCCATGCGTCCCGCCAGATAGGCATCGCGTCCCGCCTCCACCGCCAGCTTCATCGCACGGGCCATGCGGATCGGGTCTTTCGCCTCGGCAATGGCGGTGTTCATCAGCACCCCATCACAACCCAGTTCCATCGCCACGGCCGCATCGGACGCTGTGCCCACACCCGCATCGACCAGCACGGGCACATTGGCCCCTTCCTTGATCAGGCGAATGGTCACGCGGTTCTGGATGCCAAGACCGCTACCTATCGGCGCGCCAAGCGGCATCACCGCCACCGCGCCTGCATCTTCCAGCTGTTTCGCAGCGATGGGATCATCCACGCAATAGACCATGGGCAGAAAACCTTCCTTGGCCAAAACCTCGGTCGCCTCCAGCGTTTCACGCATATTGGGGTAGAGTGTACGTGCCTCGCCCAGCACTTCAAGCTTGACCAGATCCCACCCGCCGGCCTCTCGCGCCAGGCGCAGCGTGCGGATCGCCTCATCCGCGTTAAAGCAGCCCGCCGTATTGGGCAGATAGGTGATTTTCTTGGGGTCGATATAATCGGTCAGCATAGGCGCCTTGGGGTCGCTGACATTGACGCGGCGCACTGCCACGGTAACAATTTCTGCACCCGAAGCCTCCAGCGCGGCGGCGTTTTCGGCAAAATCCTTATATTTGCCCGTGCCCACGATCAGCCGACTTTTGAAAGTACGCCCGGCCACGGTCCAGCTGTCATCAGCTGCGGCACCAGACCCCCCACCCACGAAATGGACGATCTCCAGCACATCACCATCACCCAGCGGGGCGGCATCCAAGGTGGAACGCGGTACAATCTCACGGTTACGCTCAACCGCAACCTTGGCAGGTTCCAGCTCCAGCTCGCGCACCAGCGCGGCAATGGTTTCGGCAGAAGTACGGCGGGTTTCGCCGTTCAGGGTGATCTGTTTCAGGGCGCTCATGCCCACGGCACATAATGCTCAATGCGCAGCAGGCAAGTGCGCTTTCATATTCAGGAAGTGCCCGATCGAAACCAGCGTTACGCCAATGATGGTCAAAACTGCCTCCTGAAAACCGTGAGGCACCGCCAATGCGCCACCCATGAAGGTCAGGCCCATCATAGCCGTGACAAACGGCCCAGCCTTGCGATGACGCAACGCGCCCCAGCCAATTGCTACAGCCGCAATCAGCAGTGCCATGGCCAGACCATAACGGTGTATCTCTGGTGAAAGCAGCAATTGCCCGCCCAGCCCCAGCACCGACACCAGCAGGATCGTGGCCAGACAATGCAACAGGCACAGGCTGGAAAGCCAGATACCGGCACGGTCAAGAAACCGCCGAATCAGGGGCGCGGTAAGCTGCATGGTGACCGCCATGTATGTAATAGTGTAACATCTTGCAAGCCTGCAGACATTCACGAAATCAATTTGGCTTGCACTTTGGTTCACGCCCCCGCAGGAAGCGCAGATGAATACCACGAATTCAATACAGACAGGCTTATTTAAGCCTATTCAGGCAGGTCCGCGTCCACTGGCACTTGCCAACTGGTTGCTTGTAGTCGGGGCACTTGTGGTTTTGATTGTGATGGTTGGCGGAATCACCCGCCTGACCGAAAGCGGATTGTCGATTACGCAATGGAACCCGGTAACAGGCGTTCTGCCCCCTGTTGGTGAGGTTGAATGGCAGGCTGAATTTACCAAATATCAAGCCACGCCCGAATTCATTTATGAGGCCGGGCCCGCCGGGATGACGCTGGCAGACTTCAAATTCATCTTTTTCTGGGAATGGTTTCACCGTCTTCTGGGCAGGGTGATCGGCATGGTCTTTGCCTTGCCGCTGGCATGGTTCTGGATCAAGGGCGCGATCCCCAAAGGTTATAAACCGCGCCTGCTGGCCTTGTTGGCATTGGGCGGTTTGCAGGGCACGTTCGGCTGGCTGATGGTGCGCAGTGGATTGCAGGGCACGATGACCGATGTCAGTCATTTCTGGCTTTCCGTGCATTTGCTGACTGCCTTTTTCACCCTTTCAGGGTTGGTATGGACGGCACTGGATCTTCGTATGCTGACGCGCGACGCCTCTGCCCAGCCGGCACGTTTCACTTTCTTCTCGTTTGCCGTTGCATTCATTCTGACTCTGCAATTGTTGCTGGGTGCCTGGGTTGCTGGATTAAACGCTGGCCATGCTGCCTATGACTGGCCATTGATGAACGGACACCTGCTGCCGGAATTCGATCTGTCGCTGGGCTGGGGCCGGGCGCTGACGCATGATCCCTTTCTGCTTCATTTCCTGCATCGCTGGTGGGCATGGATGGCAGTAATCGCGCTGATCATGCTTGCGCGGCGCATTCGCCAGCACGAACGCAAGGCCTCTATCGTCATCCATTCTACCTTTGGCACACAGATCATTCTGGGCATTGCCACGGTGATGACCGGGGTCGCGTTGTGGGTGGCTGTGGCGCATCAGATTGTGGGCGCCCTGGTGGTGGCCAGCACAGCCTGGGGCCTGCATATTGTCGGACGACTGCAGAGGTCGTCCACTTGATCGCGCTGGTCTGGTGCCCCTTCCCCGACAGGGACAGTGCGCGCCAGGCCGCAGGCATTATGCTGGACGAAGGTTTGATTGCCTGCGCCAATCTGATCGATGCCATGGAATCACATTTCGTGTGGGATGGGCAGCGCGCTTGCTCACAAGAAATTGGTGTATTGATCAAAACTTCCGACGATCGGCTAGAACAGGCGATTGAAAGGTTGGGCGCACTACACCCTTATGATACACCGGCCATCGCGGGGTGGTGCTGCGATGCAACCCATCCTGCTACAGAAGGCTGGTTGGGCAGTTTTGGGGCAAAACATTGATCAAGACTGGAATTGCAAGACGCGAATTACTGGGCGGAGCAGTTGCAGCATGGGGCGTGATTAACCTACCCATACAGGCAAGCGCAGCAATCCCCCTTCCAATAGGGGCAATGGTCCTGTCGCGCCGGCTTGAGCGCCCATTGTCTGACGGTCAAAAAATTGTGGTGACCCGTAAATGGCTGGTCCGCTTCACCAATTTTTCGCAGGGGATCAGCGTTTCTGGTCATCAGATTGATGTTCAGGTTGATGCGCCCATGAATCTGGCCGCGCTGGCTGATATTGAACGCAATCGATCAACCGATGGAATGTTTCCTATCCTGCTGACGCCCAGTGGATTGATCAGTACAGCGGGTAACCGTGAAGCAGCAAGTGACGTGGCGCGTGCAGTGCGTACAGTTGAAAACATGATTGCCGAAAGTGGGGCGAGCCGCGGGGAACAATTGGCTGCAGCGCAAATGTTGGCTCAATTGCAGATGGCCAGCGGATCGATGTTCGACAATCTTCCGCCAGACTTGTTTTTCCCGCGCGGCAAAGCCGTACATGATATTCGTCCGGTATATCTGCCTGATGGATCCAAGGGCCAGTTCGAACTTGATTATGATGCCCAAACCGCCCCGGCAGCCAGCTGGCTGCATCATGCCAGCCGCAAAATCGTGACCAAGCTGGGCGACAGCGCACGCTATGCTTTGGAGATTTGGTCTCTAGAACCAGCCTGACTGTTTCCAGTGGAACACTCAAGGTATTATTTTACCTCTCTCGAAACCCCCGGTTTTGCTTGACTTGGCGGACCTAAACAGACAAATGGCGCGCGCTTTGGTGCCTCGTTTACATGCGGGGCACGATTCGATGCCGCGGCGCACCGTCGCGGCGCTTTAGTTTAGGACAATGCACCCATGAAGGCGCTCAGCAAGCAGACCCGGTCGATCAAACCGGCTGAGGTCGAAAAGAACTGGCTTCTGATTGATGCGGACGGGCTGGTTGTCGGCCGCCTCGCATCGATCGTGGCCAACATCCTGCGCGGCAAGCACAAGCCGAGCTATACCCCGCATGTCGATTGCGGCGATCATGTCATCATCATCAATGCTGACAAGGTGAAGTTCACCGGTCGCAAGCTGCAGGACAAGCGTTATTACAAGCACACCGGCTATGCCGGCGGTATCAAGGAAACCACGCCCGCCAAAGTGCTGGAAGGCCGTTTCCCCGAACGCGTGCTGGAAAAGGCAGTGGAACGCATGGTTCCACGCGGCCCACTGGGTCGCCAGCAGATGAAGGCACTGCACCTTTATGCCGGCACAGAGCATCCGCATGACGGGCAGAAGCCCGAAGTGCTCGACGTTGCTTCCATGAATCGCAAGAACAAGGTCACCGCATAATGGCTGACGAACAGAACAACGAAACCGTTTCGGATCTGGCTGATCTGAAGAATATCGCCGGTGATGCACCGGTGGCTGACGCCGCTGTTGTTGCAGTAAGCACTGCACCGCTGCGCGAACAGGAACTGGACGCACAGGGCCGCGCATACGCCACTGGCCGTCGTAAAGACGCCACGGCACGCGTGTGGCTGAAGCCCGGCACCGGCAAGGTCACCGTGAATGGCCGCGATCAGGAAGTGTATTTTGCACGTCCTACTCTGCGCCTGATCATCGACCAGCCTTTCACCATCACCGAACGCCAGGGTCAGTATGACGTTGTCGCCACCGTCAAGGGCGGCGGTCTGTCAGGCCAGGCCGGTGCTGTAAAACACGGCATCTCTCAGGCACTGACCAAGTATGAACCGGCTTTGCGTTCAACGGTCAAGGCCGCTGGCTTCCTGACCCGCGACAGCCGCGTGGTTGAACGTAAGAAGTATGGCCGTGCCAAGGCACGTCGTAGCTTCCAGTTCTCGAAACGTTAAGTTTCGCACGAACATTTCGAATTTGCGAAAGGGCGGTCCAGCGGGGCCGCCCTTTTTCATTTCTGCCTAGGCAATAGACGCCGATTTTGTCTGGATATTATCCGGCCTCAGGACTTCATGCCCGTGATGCCCACAATCCTGCGGGCAACCAGCATGCTGACAGGGATGGCGATGACGAAACCGATTGCCGCAGCGATGGCAATTGGCTGCCAGCGCGCCTGCAAATCCATGGTTAGCACGGTGATGACACCGATACCCATCAACGTGGTTCCAACGACAAAGAATAGCGCGAGCGAAAGACGGAGCATCTGGGCCCTCCTGTAATCACAGCCATTGCGCATGAATTCATGCGGTTATGGCGCACCGCCTAAACCAGTCTGCCCGCATGCTGCATTGCGTTGGATCAATTATAGGGATGGCTCAGTGTGTCGGTGGATCCGTACGCGGGACCTGACGTACCGGGGCCACCGGTTCACCTGCCTCACGCGGCGGGCTCGCATCTTCTGGCACGTCATCAATCATCATGTCGCGCGTTGCGACATCCTGCAAATTGCGGACACGCACCGTCAAAACAGCGCCATCCCAGTGCAATTCATTAAAGCTGGGCGGGGTCGACCGCGTCCTTTGGGATAAAGTCCCCGCTCCGATCATCCGCACCGGGCCATTTTCGGTCTGCTCGATAATATCAAAGGCATCATGCACATGGCCTGACAGCACGGCCAGCACTGGACGTTTGGCCAACTCGTTCAGGGCCCGCCCACCATTCTTGGTCAACGCAGTGCCTTTCGTGCCCACCTCACGCAAGGGGTGATGGGCTGCGACCAGTGCCTGTGTTCCCGCCGGCAGGGCATCGATCGCATCCAGGCATTGTTGCAAGGCGCGATCCGTCACCCAGCCTTTCGACCAGTTCAGCCGCCACTGCGCGCGCGTGGCGGTTTTCAATGGCACAATCGCAATCCCCGGCAGATCAATCTCACGCTCTACCAGTTCGGACATTCCCCGAAACCGCTTGTACGGGTCAAAGAAGCGTTCGACGGGATTGAAATAGGGCATGTCATGATTGCCCACTTCCACTGTCACCGGCAGATCCAGTGCACGGATCCACTGGGTGGCTGCGGCAAATTCACGATGCCGCGCGCGCATGGTCAAATCGCCAGTAATGGCCATGGCATCAGGCTGGCGTTCGGATATTTCCTGAATCACCCAGTCCAGCGCACGATTATCCTCCAGCCCAAAATGAATGTCTGACAGATGAAACAGCAGCTTGGAATTCTTCGCCATGCGCGCTGGCTAGCAAATCCAGGACTGATGGGCGAGCAATTGCGGTACACCCTGCGATTTTCGTATTCTTGGCAATGATCAAATACGATTGGTCAGGATCAGCCAGGCGGCCATGCCATTGATCAGACTGTAAGCGGCATAGGCCCAAGCCAGACCAGGCCACCCATTGGCCGCCAGCAACATGGCGCTCAATAAAACCAGATATTCGGTCAGCAGCGTAAGACGCCGCCCCGCCATATTCGCAAACCATGGCATCTTGTTGATCAATGGGTGGCCGCTTTCCAGCACCGCCTTGTGCAAGGCGAAGTTGGCAATACCCAGCAGGAAGATGATGATCAGGGCCATGGTTACATTATTGCGTAAACGCTCATCGGTTGGAAACAGGTGTTCGTCGGCAGCTTTTATGCGCTCGTCAGATTGCGCATACCACCATCGATGCGATTGGCGTGATTGTCGAGCATTGGATGAAATGACGTTACGGCAAGCCTAATTCTTTCAATGCGGATGGCGCCCTCCCCCCCTTCAAATGGTGCACCGCAGATGGAGGATGTAATGATCAAGCAATTCATGGCTGCAGCAGCATTGAGCACAGCAATCGCAGCCCCTGCTGCCCAGGCACAATCAAACGACATACCCAATGGCAAGATCGAATATTCCGATCTGGATCTTTCGACGCAAGAGGGCGTGGCAGAGCTGGACCAACGGATCGAGCGGGCCGCGCGGTTCATCTGCGAGATGGATGTAACAAGCACAGGTACACGCGTTGTATCGAAGGCAAAGCGTGATTGCGCAGATGCAGTGCGCAAAAGCGCCAAGAAACAGCTCGCTTCCGTGATCGAACGCGCCCAGCGCGGCGGATAATCGGACCTTAAGCCGTGCCAACCCGCACGGCTAACGACCCGGGCCGTACCAGTCCCGCGGCCCGGGTCGCTTTTTTAATATTCAAAGGGGTTTTGCCGGGCCACTAACGGCCGGCCATGGCCTTGACCTTGGGCAAATAGGTGCGCCCGATGCGCAGCGCCTCGCCATCGTCGATCTCTACCGACCACACGCCCAGCCCATCATGCCGCAATCCGCGAATGCGATCGCGCCTTAGAATGGTTGAGCGGTGAATGCGGATGAACTCCGCCGGGTCCAGCCGTTTTTCCAACCCGACAATTGTCCGCAGCAAAAGGTAGGAATGCGATCCGCCATCCGGCTTGCCCACATGAATCCGGACATAATCACGCTCCGCATCGATCCTGCCAACTTCACTGATAGCAATGCGCAGCAATTCCGACCGGTGCGGAACCCACAATTCTTCCAGCCACTGGCCCTGCACAATGCGGCGTGTTCCGCGGCGTGCATTGGCGCGTTCAATGGCCCGCTCCAACCTATCTGCCGCGACGGGTTTCAGGACATAATCAACCGCTTCGAGATCGAATGCTTCGACAGCGAAATCTTCATGCGCAGTGACGAAAATCACCGCTGGTGGCGTTTCCTTATCAGTCAGGGCCCGCGCCACCCCCAATCCATCCAGTTCAGGCATGGTCATGTCCAGCAAGATCAAATCGGGCGAAAGGGCATCGACCAGCCGCAGTGCAGCGGCACCATCGCTGGCTGTGCCAACCACACGGATCTCGTCAATGCCAGCGCAAATCACCTGAATACGCTCAACCGCCAAGGGTTCATCGTCAACGATCAGAGTGCGTAGTGGTGCCTGGGGTTCGCTCATGTCAGCCATTCCGGGTCAAGGGTATGCGAATCTCGCTTTTATAGCCACCAGGGATCGGGCCTGACGTGAAACCCACATCCACACCAAAACGGGCTTCCAGCCGGTCACGCACATTGGCAAGACCAATGCCGAAACCATGCCGTTCCTTATCGGGAACGCCCGGCCCGTTATCACTGACGGAAATTACCAGGCGATCGAATTCCTCACGCGCTTCGATGCGGATCGTGATCGGACGGTTGACGCGTGACACTGCATATTTGACTGAATTTTCAACCAGTGGCTGCAGGATCATCCCTGGTACACGCGCATCAGCCAGATCAGCAGGCATAACAAACAGACTGCGTAAACGTTCCGGGAAACGTACTGCTTCAATATCCAGATATAGCCGCTGCAGGTCGAATTCATCTTCCAGCAGGACATCCGATGTCGGTTCATCCGCCAGGCTGTGACGATAAAAACGTGACATAGTCTGGATCATATCTTCCGCCTGTTCGGCCTTGCCGGTCATCACCAGCGATGACAGAGAATTCAGCGTATTGAACAGGAAATGTGGATTGACCTGATAGCGCAATGACCGCAGCTCTGCCGCTCGGGCCGCTTCGCGAAATTCACCCGCCCGCCGTTCTGCCGCACGCGCCTGATAACCCGCCAGCAAAGCGAAATAGAGCGATGCCCAGGCCAAAAGCAGGAAATAGCGACCCAGCGCCACATCAATAATGATTCGCCAATTATCGAGCGTGGTCGGCGCAGGCATTATGATAATGCTCTCTGACTCTTCCTCCACCTCATCGCGCGTAATGTCAGACGGGTCATCAGTAGGCCGGACCTTGCGCACGGGGATATCGACCATCAGATTGCCGGCCTCGTCCCGGCGGATGTTTAGCCCCTGTTCCTTGCCATAGGCCAATTCTTCCTTCTTCTGGATATCTTCAAACATCCATTGGTTGAACTGGGCCAGCGGAATAACGATTGGCATGGGGACGAGCAGGCCAGCCGTGACCCGCACCCATAAGGGGCGATTGTCGAACAGACGCAGTATTGCCCACAAGACAATAGTCAGGCCCATGCCGAACAGGGTGACCAGAATGCGCCGCCACAACATTTCATCCTGGAATTCAAATCCGGCAATGGAAGCGCGGATCGTCACAATCAGGAAATAGGTTGCCCAAAGCACCACCATGGACAGCAACACCGTGCGAAATGGCACACGTGAACTGGTATCGGTTTGCGACAATTTTATCATCCCTGCCCCTTAAACCCGCTGCACCTGCAACGCGAATCCCCCGTCGGGCAGGATTGGACGTTCATCGAAAGTCCGTCGAGCGATGAAATGCTGGGAATCAGCCGTTTTCGAGCAGTTTTTCCTTTGCAATCCGTTCTTTCCACTGCGCTGGGGCCAGAGTGTGAACATTGGTGCCCGATGAATCGACCGCCACGGTCACCGGCATGTCCTGCACGGTGAATTCGTAAATCGCTTCCATGCCCAGATCTTCAAAGCCAACAACTTTGGCTTCCTTGATCGCGCGCGCCACAAGATAAGCAGCACCGCCCACCGCCATCAGATAGGCAACCTTATAGCGGCTGATTACCTCCACCGCATTGGCCCCGCGTTCCGCCTTGCCAATCATGGCAAGCAGGCCAAGGTCCAGCATCATTTCAGTGAACTTGTCCATACGCGTAGCGGTAGTAGGGCCTGCCGGGCCAACCACTTCTCCCATCACCGGGTCGACCGGGCCGACATAATAGATGGCGCGGCCGCGGAAATTGACCGGCAGTTCCTCTCCGCGGGCCAGCATATCCTGAATGCGCTTATGCGCGGCATCGCGCCCGGTCAGCATGGCCCCGTTCAGCAGCAGGCGATCACCCGCCTTCCAGCTTTCCACTTCTTCCTGGGTCAGATTGTTGAGATCGACACGCTTGGCCTCTGCATCAGGTTGCCAATGCACATCAGGCCACTGGCTCAGGTCTGGCTGCGGGATATAGGCCGGGCCGGTACCATCCATGGTAACATGGGCATGGCGCGTGGCCGCACAATTGGGGATCATTGCCACCGGCTTACCCGCCGCATGACATGGCCAGTCCAGGATCTTGACATCGAGCACGGTGGAAAGGCCACCCAGCCCCTGCGCCCCAACACCTTGCGCATTGACCGCATCGAAAATGTCGATCCGCAGCTGTTCGATATCGTTCTGCGCCCCGCGCGCCTTCAACTGGCCCATATCAATGGGTTCCATCAGGCTTTGCTTGGCCAGTTTCACACAATGTTCGGCAGTGCCGCCAATACCGATGCCCAGCATGCCCGGCGGGCACCAGCCCGCACCCATCGAAGGAATCTGTTCCAGCACCCAGTCGATTATATTATCACTGGGGTTCATCATCTTGAACTTGGACTTGTTCTCGCTGCCACCACCCTTGGCCGCGACATCAATGCTGATCGTGTCGCCCGGCACCATTTCCACGTCCAGCACGCAAGGTGTGTTATCCCGCGTATTGCGGCGGGTGAAGGCAGGGTCTGCCAGAATCGAAGCGCGCAGCTTGTTTTCCGGGTGGTTATAGGCCCGGCGCACGCCTTCATCGACCACATCCTGAAGGCTGCGGCTCGACTCCAGCCGGCAGTTCTGGCCCCATTTGATGAAGACATTGACGATGCCCGTATCCTGGCAGATCGGCCGGTGCCCTTCGGCACACAAACGGCTGTTGGTCAGGATCTGCGCGATGGCATCCTTCGCCGCAGGGCCCTGTTCCGCCTCATAGGCTTCGCCCAGCGCCTTGATGTAATCCATCGGATGATAATAGGATATGTATTGCAGCGCATCGGCCACGGTTTCGATCAGATCATCTTCGCGGATAATGGTCATGTCGCTCATCGATTGCGCGCTCCTATCGGTCGATTCGAAAGCCCCTTAAGCTTCCAATACCCCTAGCGTCAAAGGAGTTAAGCGCAGATACGCCGCAAACCGCTTGGCGCAAAGGCCGCCACAGGTTAAGGGGAATGTAGACGAACTGTGTTGTATGTGTGATACAGCTGATAGAAAGCCCTATGACCCAGATTGACATTTCCACGACTGCACCCGCCCGCAAGGCGATGATTGACAGCCAGTTGCGTACCAGCGGCGTGAATGAAGAATTCGTGCTGGCGCGGATGAACGCCGTGCCGCGTGAAGATTTCGTGCCCGATGAAGTGAAGCCGGTGGCCTATATGGATCGCGCCGTGCCACTGGGTAACGGTCGCTTCCTGTCCGCCCCGCTGGTGCACGGCAAGCTGCTGGCAGAAGCTCGCCCCACTGCCGATGATAGCGTTCTGGTGGTGGAAGGTGGCACAGCCTATCTGGCCGAACTTGCCCGTCCGCTTGTCGGCTCGCTAGATACGGTCAGTGCAGCAGATGCTGCCGCTGGCAAGGTAAAGCGCAAGAATTACACGCTGATGCTGATAGATGGTGCAGTGGAAACCCTGCCCGATTCACTGACAAAACGGCTGGCAGAAGATGGCAGGATTGTAACCGGTATGGTTACCCGTGGAGTCACCCGCCTTGCCGCAGGGCGCAAGGTTGGTGGTCAGGTCGCGCTGCAGACTCTGGCTGAACTTGGCATTCCGGTACTGCATGATTTCGACCAGCTTAAAGGCTGGAGCTTCTGATTTTGCCAGGCAAGGGTGTACTTCGATGCAGCGGCATGGCCGCTTTGCTGATGGGAACAGCACTGGGTTGTAATGCGGTGCAGGCTGAAACCCTGCGTGATGCGCTGGTCAGCGCATATAATTCCAACCCTTCATTACAGGCCGCCCGCGCACAGCAACGCGCAACAGATGAAGATGTGACAATCAACCGCGCAGCTGGCCTGCCCAGTGCAGAGGCGACTGCCAATCATATCGAATTCCTCAAGACATCACCCAACAGCTTTACTGAGCCCGAACGGCGCTTGCTGATCGGCCCGGATCTGACCGTGCCCGTCTATTCTGGCGGTGCAGTGCGCAATTCAATCAAGGCGGCCAAGGAACGCGTTTCCGCCGGCCAGGCTGATCTGCGTGGCACCGAAAGCAGCATCTTCGCGCAGGTCGTTGCTGCATATATGGATGTATTGCGTAATGAAGCGCTGGTGGCCCTATCCGCCAATCAGGTCGATGTTCTGACCGTCAATCTCCAAGCAACCGGTGACCGATTTGAAATCGGCGATCTGACCCGCACAGATGTGGCGCAATCCGAATCGCGCCTTGCGCTGGCTGAGGGTGATTTGCGCAATGCCCGTGCCAACCTGATTGCTGCGCGCGAAACCTATATCCAATTGGTCGGCCATGCACCGGACGATCTGCAAGCGCCTCCACCCTTGCCTGGCCTGCCGGAAAATGTGGGTGAAGCGGTGGTGACTGCACTTGAAAACAACCCCGATCTGATTGCGGCGAAAGAACGCGCGCAGGCGGCGGGATATGACAGTGAAGTCGCTGGATCAGGTCGCCTGCCGCGATTGGGCCTGTTTGCAGGCCTCGATTACACTGATTATTACGGCACATTGGGTGGCCCGGTTTCATCCGATTTCCGCCAGCGTGAAACCACCGCCAATGCCGGGGTGCAGCTGACCATTCCGATTTTTCAGGGTGGTTTGCCCGCAGCGCGCCAGCGCCAGGCCTATGCCCGTGAAAGCGCCGCCCTGGAACAGGCGGTTGCCATGGAGCGCAGCGTGATTGCGCAGGTTCGCGGTGCCTGGGCTAGCTGGCAGGCGGCAAATGCCGTCATCGAAAGCTCGCAATCAGCTGTAGCGGCCGCCGAACTGAGCCTGGAAGGTGTGCGCGCGGAAAATTCCATCGGCAATCGCACCATTCTGGATGTTCTGAATGCGGAACAGGAATTGCTTTCTGCCCGCGCCCAATTGGTGACCGCGCGCCGCAATGCCTATGTCGCCGGCTTCAGCGTGCTGGCCGCCATGGGCAAGGCGGAAGCGCGTGACCTCAATCTTGACCCTGGCGGGGTGCTGTATGACCCGCAAACCAATTACGAGCGCGTGCGTGGCAAGATTTTTGACTGGCAACGTGACCAGGAACCTGCCGCCATTTCCACCAGCACCGTTGACATCCCTGCTCCCGATGCAGAAATTGCAGTTGAACCGGATTCGCCTGACGTCACGAACAATTGACGTCACTTATTCGACAAAGTCTATCGGCGCGTCTCGCCACAAACGCATCGCAAGGGAATGATTGAATGCCGCAGCAGGGTGAACCTTCGGTCGAAGAGATTCTCGAATCGATTAAGAAGGTGATTGCGCGCGACAATCGTGAAGAAGCGTTGGAGTCGCGTCGTCGCCAGGCCGCAGCTGCAGAAGATCTCACACCTGACGAGGAAGTGCTGGATCTGGCAGAAATGGAATTTGCCGAAGATCACGGCGCAGCCACTTCTGAATTCGACGATGAAGATGAAGGCGATGACGCCCCGCTGACAACCGGTGCCGTGCGCGCATCCATGCGTGAAAATTTCGCTGCCCTTGCCATGTTGGCGGAGCCCGGTGCCGCGCCGCAAATCGTGCGGTCGGGTGAAACATCGCTGGAAGGTCTGGTGCGCGACATGTTGCGGCCCATGTTGTCCGATTGGCTTGATAATAATCTGCCCGGCATGGTCGAAAAAATGGTCCAGGCTGAAATTGCCCGGATTGCCGGCAAACGACGTTGAGCCGCATGAAAGGTTTGACGGAGGCCAAGCGCGCGCTGGATAGCATAGGTGGCGAGCAAATTGAGCGCCACATCTTCCTGTGCGCCATCAGCGAGAAACAGAAGTGCTGTTCGCGTGAAGATGGTGAAAAAGCCTGGGCCTATCTGAAAAAGAGATTCAAGCAATTGCGCCTCAATGGCCCAAAGTCAGCCGGTTGCGCAGGGATCCAGCGCAGCAAGGCCGATTGTCTGCAAATTTGTGCCGCAGGGCCTATCGCAGTCGTGTGGCCCGATGGTGTGTGGTACCATTCTGCCAATGAAGATGTGCTGGAACAGATTATCCAGCAGCATCTGATTGGTGGTGAGGTGGTGGAGGAATTCCGCCTGCGCCCGCAATCTGCCGCAGACGGAACCTAAAACCCATCCTCATCCGCACGTGGCATTCTGTTATCTACCGCGGCATCATGCCCCGTGCCATTGGACAGGAAAATCAGGCCCATCAGCGCCCCGGCCAATAACATTGTAAAGCCAATCCCCACAGCGATGGCGATATAATAATGCACTGAAACAGCGCCATTATATTTATAGAGCAGAGCCACAGCGATCCCCACCACGCCCACCGTCACCAGAAACATAAAACGCATGATGCGGCGATAGCGAGCCCAGGCATGGGCCGCATTTTCGGGATTATCGAGCGGGGATTTTCCAACCATGCTGGCCACATGCCCCTTTCCACTGCAGCTTTCAATCGAACAATTGCAGCAATGGATTCGCCTTTTGCTATTGGAAATGTCATAATTCCTGAAACAAAAACGGAGGATTGCCCATGGATATTGCGCAGATCATTGCAACTCGCAGCTCTGACGAGATCGTTTCTTGCGACGTCACCATGCCGATGCGGGATGCGGTGGCATTGCTGGCCAGCAAACGGATCGGCGCATTACCCGTAATTCAGGGCGGCATGGTTGTGGGGATCTTTTCCGAGCGTGACGTGATCTATCGCCTGGCCGATGAAGGTGAAATCTGCCTGTCGCGGCAATTGGGCGAAGTAATGACGGCACCCGCCATTACAGTTGAACCATCTACTCTGGTTGAAGACGCCCTTGGCCTGATGACTCGCCGGCGAATTCGCCATTTGCCCGTTGTTGATGCCAGTGGCGCTATGTGTGGCTTCATTTCGATTGGCGATCTGGTGAAAAGCCGAATGGATAAAGTTGAAAATGAAGCAGAAGCCATGCGCAGCTATATCCAGACAGCCTGACGGGATTAGCGCCTTGAGTAATCAAAGTGGTGTACCTACATTGGTGCCATTATGGCTGACACGCTGACCCTGACCCCTTCTGCCGCCAAACGCGTGGCATGGATTGCCGAAAAGCAGTCAAAGCCTGCCATCTTGCGCCTTTCTGTTGAAGGGGGTGGCTGTTCTGGGTTTCAGTACAAGTTTGATCTGGCCGATGGCGCGGATACAGACGATAGAGTCAGCGAAACCAATGGGGTTCAGTTGGTGGTCGATCCGGTTAGCCTGGATCTGGTGGCTGGCAGCATTGTCGATTTTGTCGAATCGCTGGGTGGCGCAGCCTTCCGTGTGGAAAATCCCAATGCCGCCGCTGGATGTGGATGTGGTTCAAGTTTCGGGATTTAAGTTAGACCCTTTAGGCTTCTTCGGGCACTAACCCATCCATGAAAATCGCAACTTACAATATCAATGGAATCAAGGCGCGTCTGCCACGGCTGAAAGAATGGCTGGAGGAAACACGCCCCACAATCGCCTGCCTTCAGGAAATCAAAAGCCAGGATGATGGCTTTCCCGCTGAAGAATTTGATGCGCTGGGCTATCGCGCCATCTGGCATGGACAGAAAGCCTTTAACGGTGTCGCCATTCTGGTGGACAGCAATGTTTACCCCAATGGTACGGTTGAAGTGCAGCGCGGACTGGGCATTGATGGGCCCAAAGATGGTGAGGGTGAACAGGCGCGTTATCTGGAGGTTGATGTGGCGGGCACGCGTGTGGTGTGCATCTATCTGCCCAATGGCAACCCGCAGCCCGGGCCCAAGTTTGATTACAAGTTGGCCTGGATGGAAAAGCTGCGTGCGCGCATGATGCAAATCTGGTCAGAGGAAGTTCCCTGCGCAGTTTTGGGCGATTTCAACGTCATCCCGCATGATGATGATGTGTGGTCCCCCAGGGCGATGGCCAGCGACGCACTGATGCAGCCTGAATCCCGCGATGCCTATGCCCGTCTATTGGGTGATGGCTGGACAGATGCCATCCGCACACACAATCCGCGTGGCGGGGTGTGGACTTATTGGGATTATCAGGCCGGGGCCTGGCAAAAAGATCATGGCTTTCGGATTGACCACATCCTGCTGACACCCGAGCTTGCAGACCGTTTGCAGGCCGTGGGGGTCGATCGTAGCCATAGGGGCCGCGAAAAGGCCAGCGACCATGCCCCGGTGTGGGCGCAGATCCGCGATTAAGCTTGGTAGGATATAAAACCCCTCCGCACCGGATCCGGCGGGAGGGGCTTTTAAATCAAATCAGATCACACGCGATCAGCGGTAAAACACATGGCTGCTGATCGTAGTGCGGGCCACTTTCTTGCGGCTCCAGCTGGGGCGGACATATTTGGCATGGAAGTAGAGCGAATCGCCTGCTTCTGAATCCCACATCCCTTCATGCGCGATACGGGCAATGGCTTTGGCCTGTTTCCAGGCGTCCGATCCAGTGCGCGGCTGTGGCAAGCGTCCATTCTTCACGAATGAGAACTGTGACCTCTGCAGCACCACACCACAGTAGCTGGATGGGAAGCTGTTCGATTCGCTGCGGTTGATCACCACCTGTGCCACTGCCAGCTGTCCGGCCAGTGGTTCACCACGCGATTCGAAATAGATGGCGCCAGCCAGGCAACGCATCTGTTCGGAAAGCTGATACTCGCTGTCAGTTTCGGCCACCAGTTTGCGCAACGATGCAATCTTGGTTGCGACAGCTGCATTTTCAGCCTGGGCCTGAAGTTCTTCGACCGGCTGCACCACTTCTTTCGATACAAAGATCGGATTGGTTGCATCTGCAGCGCCCTGCGCCTGCTCTTCGGTCTGGGTGCCCTGATCGGTGACCTGGGCAAAAGCGCCGGATAATTCGGCGTTGGAGAAGGTAAGGACAACACCTGCCGCAATCACGGCAGCGCTGACCCGATGGGTCTTGCGACTCATATTCTCAACAAACTAAGCGGTTGACGAGCACAGACACAGGCTGGGACCGGTCGCGTAAAAACGCTTGCTTTAAATGGTCCTTCTTTGGCCTGCCGGCCGCCCCCCGTCTGCGTGCTAGCTAAACAGCCTTATTGCCGTTTGTATGCCGCCTGCGCACCTGGAAGCTGGCGGGCCGCATAGAGTAAAAACTTGCCAGGTCAAGTTAACGAGGCAGAGATGCGACGAACCGTTCTCCATCAGCGATATCTGCCTCTAAAATCCAGATATCAGGATCCTGACGACGGCGCTTTTCAATGTATTCAAAAAATTCTTGTTTATTTTCAGCGTTTTCCCGCTTTGCGGCAATGTAGGGTCTGGAGCCGTCCAATTGCGGCATACGTTCAAAAAGAATAGCGTTTTCGCCACGTTGCATGGTTAATATCAGGATCGTTCCAGCGTCTTTTTCGCCTTTTGCGATAACACTTGCAAAGCCGCCCTGTGCCTCAACAATGCGGATCAGGCCGGAAACCTCCAAATGGGCGGGAAGCCTGCTATCCATCGACTCAGCGTGAATCGACCGAATATCCGGGCAAGCCGGAAAGGGCGATATGCGATCGCATAAAGGTGCCGGTCCCACGGCCGATCTCATCCCCTTCAGAATCTACCAATCGCGCCTCTGCCACAAAAACACGGCGTTTGCCGCTGACCCAGCGACCTTCGGCCACGACATCTCCACCCCGCACTGGCTTGGTGAAATTGAGGTTGAAACTGGTCGTCAAAAGGAAACGGTCAGTGACGAGTGAATTGGCGGCATAAAAAGCCGCATCATCCAGCATTTTGAAGTAAATCGTGCCATGGGCAGCACCCGCTGCATGAAACACGCTTTCATCAATGGTGAAGCTGATGCGCGAATGGCCCTGCTCAACAATTTCAAGCCGGGATTTGAACAGTGAGTTGACTGGCGCTGAAGCGTAAAGGTTTTCCAGCGCGCGATAATGCAGCTTGGCGCCAGGTGCCCCATCCATTTCAGGCGGCATCCTGCTCAAGCACATTGCTCAACAAGGCATAAAGCGCCTCTGAATTGGGTGCATCGATCAGTGACTGATGCATGCCTTCATCGCGAGCAAGGCGTGAAATGGCAGCCAGCGCATGCAAATGGGTTGCCCCGGCATTTTCGGGCGAAAGCAAGCCGAACACCAGATCCACAGGCATGCCATCAGCCGCCTGAAATTCGACAGGAGATTCCAACCGCAACAACACAACCACAGGCCGGCGGACATCCGGATGCCGGGCATGTGGCAGGGCGATACCACGGCCAAAACCGGTGGAGCCAAGCCGTTCGCGCTCTTCCAGACCTTCCAACGCAACAGCAGGGTCCACGTCATAGACAGAACCAAACACTTCAGCCACGCGTTCCAAAACCGCCTGTTTGCTGTCAAGCTGGGCCGTCACGACTGCCTGAGGCAGCATTTTGAAATTCACGTACATTGAAGGTTTTTCTCGATACTTCGTCTTCGCGACCATTAAACACATGCGGAACTGCCTTATGAGGCAGCCCGTGTTCCCTGCGATCTAATTTTACCCCGTCGTTGCGAGGCTGGTCAGCCTTTATGGCCTAGCGTGGCTCAACCCATCCGATCGAGCCATCGGGGCGGCGGTAAACCATATTATGCCGCCCGGTGCCAGCATTTTTGAAAAACAGGGCATTCGTGTGGCGCAGATCAAGCATCATCACCGCGTCCGCTACACTGGTTTCGGGAACATCAGTGCTGGTTTCCGCGATGATAGGCGGGGCATCGGACGTGATTTCTTCCTCTGTGTCTTCAGTTGCGAAAATAACATAGCCAGCTTCCTCAAAAGCGGCGGCTTCTTCACGCGCAGCAAATGCAGCCTGTTCATGCCGGTCTTTCAAACGGCGTTTATAACGACGCAGCTGTTTTTCGATCTTTTCGGCCGCGCCTTCAAATGCCTGATGCGCATCATGCGCCTCTGCCTGGCTCTTCAGGATCAGCCCTTGCATCACATGCATCACAATATCGCAGCTGAAGGCAGCTGCAGGCGCCTTGCCAAAGGTAACATTGGAAGAAATGGCGCGTTCGAAATATTTGTCGACGATCCCGCCAAGCCGGTCTTCAACATGCACTTGCAGGGCAGCGCCGGTTTCCATCTGATGGCCTGAAATACGGATATCCATGACAAACATACTCCTTTTCTTTTCTTGCCGGATCATTGCGTTCCGGGGAAATTCAATTCGTCCAGAGCGGATCTTTCACCTGTTCCAGAAATGCCCTGTGGCGCGCGAGTTCCGCTTCACTGGCTGAATGGGGCCGTGGTTCACGCCGCTCACCACTGGCACGCGGAAGAATCTGTTCTTTTGTCACGGCATGGCTTGTGACATTGACCTCCACCTCTGCCGCCAGTTCCAGACCGATCTGCCGACCACCCAGCAATTCAACATAGACCTGGGCCAGCAGTTCGGCATCCAACAGCGCGCCATGCTTCACACGGTGGCTGCGATCGATCCCGTATCGCGTGCATAGGGCATCGAGCGACAGCTTCGCCCCCGGATGCCGTTTGCGTGCGATAGCAACTGTGTCGACCATGCGGGTGGTGCTCACCCCATCACGAGAAGCAATTTCCAACTCGGTATTCAGGAAACCGAAGTCAAACCCTGCATTATGCGCCACCAACGGCGCATCACCCAGAAAGGTGAGCAGATCATCAGCAAGATCGGCAAACAGAGGTTTATCGGCCAGAAATGCAGCAGAAAGGCCATGCACAGCTTCTGCGGCGGCGGGCATATCACGCTGCGGATTGAAATAAGCGTGGAATGTCGCCCCACTGGGCACTCGGTTGATCAATTCGATACAACCGATTTCGACCATCCGGTCGCCCGTCTTAGGGTCGAGGCCGGTTGTTTCAGTGTCGAAAACAATTTCTCGCATTAAGTCTCATATTGGACGAGATTCGGCATGTGACAAGTGGTTTGCGATGGTTGGGTGACTTATTTCTTGTCCAGCAATTGCGAGATCAACCGCTTAACCGCCTGCTCTGTCTCAGCCAATGTGGTTCCCGTATCGATCACATGATCGGCACGGGCACGTTTTTCTGCGTCTGGCACTTGCAAGGATAGAATGTGCGCAAATTTATCAGGCGTCATACCAGGGCGTGACAAAACACGGGCACGCTGCACCTCTGGCGGCGCGGACACGACCACAACCTGGTCAACCTGGCTTTCATTTCCCCCTTCGAACAAGAGTGGGATGTCGAACACCACCAATGGGGCGCCCGCATGTTCGATCATGAACTCACCGCGATGTGCGGCAACAGCTGGATGTACAATCGCCTCCAACCGCTTGAGCGCCTGCTTGTCTCCAAAGACCTGATTGCCCAGCTCTTCCCGCTTTACACCCTCTGGCCCGGTTGAACCGGGAAATGCCACCTCAATCGCAGCGAGCAATTCACCACCCGGCCCCTGCATATGCCGCACCATGGCATCTGCATCGAACACAGGCACTCCTGCATGGATGAACATATCCGCCACGGTGGATTTGCCCATGCCAATCGATCCGGTGAGGCCAAGGATAACTGGGCGAGTCATTTGGTGAGTATCTTTCGCAAGGCCTCATCACCCTCATCACGCGGTGGGGTGCAACCGAAGAATTTTTCAAACGCCAACGCCGCCTGACTGATCAGCATGTTGAGCCCATCCAGCGCGCGATGCCCCTTGGCGCGTGCCTGTTGCAGAAATTCTGTCTCTACGGGATCAGTGACGATGTCATATGCAATCGCATCGGGTGGTGCATGGCTCCAGTCAAAGATCAGGCGGGGTTGCCCCCGCATACCCAGTGGCGAGGCATTCACCACCAGATCGCAGCACCCCTCGCGATCATCAAAAGGGAAATCGGTTGCATCGGCAAAATGTGCCAGATCTATTGCGTGGTGTTCGCCATCAGGCGCCAGCTCATCCAGCATGACCTGCGCCTTGGCTGGATTGCGACCAGCCAGCACCAGAGTGAAGCCTTTATCCGCCAGCACCTGGATAATTGCCCGTGCCGCACCGCCTGTGCCCAATATCCGCGCCATACGGAAATAATGCTGGCTGTCGAGATCGCGCCGTAGAGGTTCAAGGAAGCCACCTGCATCTGTGTTGAACCCGGTCAGCGTGCCATCATCGGCGCGGATGATGGTATTGACCGCACCAATCGCCGCAGCCTGCGGATCAAGCGTGTCGAGCAAAGCCATAACCGCCTGTTTATGCGGCATGGTGACATTGCATCCACGCCAATCGGGATCTGTGCGCCGTGCAGCAATGTATTCGGCCAACCCTTCTGCGGTAACGTGGCAGGCGCGATAATCAGCATCCAGCCCGAGTTGCTGTATCCAGTATCCATGAATTGCTGGCGATTTGGATTGCGCAATGGGGTCACCAATAACCTCTGCATATGGCTTGGTCATGTTGGCAATTCCCCCAGATCGCGCAGCGCATCCAGCACACCCAATAATGGCATGCCCAAAACCGTGAACTGATCACCTTCAATTGCTTCGAACAATTGCACGCCCATCGCCTCTATCCGGAACACGCCAACGCAATAACTGACTTCGGGCCATTCCGAACTGAGGTAGCTTTCGATGAAGGCGTCGCTCATTTCGCGCACATGCAATCGCGCCAAAGAAGATGTACTCCATTCACACACATTGCTGCGGACCAATGCGGCACCGCTGTGCAGTTCCATCACCTTGCCGGAAAAGAAGCGCAGATGTTCAGCCGCATTTTCGCGACTTTCTGGTTTGTCGAACCGCCGCCCATCGACAACAACCAGGCTGTCGCTGCCCAGTACCAGCGCACCGGGATTTTGTGCTGCGACCGCCTGTGCCTTGGCTACACTCAAAGCTTCAGCCACTTCGCCCGGTGCGCAACCTTCCAGTCCCGCCTCAACGGCACGTTCATCCAGTTCGGCGGGAATAGCGCGATAGATCACACCAGCCGCATCCAGCATGGCGCGGCGCGATCCACTTTTGGAAGCTAGGATCAGACTCATGCAGGGCCCGCCATTCCATCGCCTGAAGTATCGCGCCGGTCACGTTCCTGTACCAGGCGGATCACTGCAGCGGCTGTTTCCTCAATCGAGCGACGCGTTACATCAATCACCGGCCAGCCATTATCGGCGAACATCCGGCGGGCAAATTGCAACTCATCGCGTATACGGTCGCCATCGACATAGGCGGTTTCCGTTCCTTCATTGAGGGAGAGCAAGCGGTTGCGCCGCACCTGCACCAACCGTTCGGGCGCGGTGGTCAAACCCACCACCAGTGGACGGCGCAGGCCGAACAATGCCTTGGGTGGCGGGCTTTCCACCACCATGGGAATATTGGCGACCTTGTAACCACGATTGGCGAGATAGATGCTGGTCGGCGTTTTGGAGCTGCGCGAGACGCCAGCGAGGACAATGTCTGCCTCTTCCCAATCTTCCCAGCCCACGCCATCATCATGGGCAATGGTAAATTGGATCGCCTCTACCCGTTTGAAATATTGCTCATCCATCAAGTGTTGGCGGCCGGGGCGGCCATGTGCTTCCTGCCCCAATTGCGATTCCAGCGCGGCTGTCACCGCATCCAGCACCGGCACAGCTGGCAGGCCCATCTGGCGGCAATGTTCTTCCAGCCGGGTGCGCGATTCTGCATTGACCAGTGTAAACAACACCAGACCCGGATTGGCTGCCAGATCGGGCACAATGCGGTCCAGATGCTGGCGTGAGCGCACCATAGGCCAGAAATGGCGCACCACATCGGCATCTTCGAACTGGGCAAGTGCCGCTTTGGCGATCATTTCAAGTGTTTCGCCGGTGGAATCAGATACAAGGTGCAGATGTAGGCGGTTCATAATATCAGTCCTGCACCTTAACGGCCTCTGTGGAGAACAATCTGCATAAACCACGGGAGAAACCTGCCGACAAGTTCGGGGATGAATTCCATGCCCGTAACGAGTCCTTTCATCTCTGGTCTTGTCGACATGCGGCCATGCTTTTCCGCAGGCTGGGGATAAGGCGAATAAGTTTGACTCGACTCAAGCAATCTCACGATTCGCTGTCCAGTGCAGGCTTTGCAATGCTGGAGAAATCGGGCAGGGGCGCACAATCCCCAGTTTCCACAGGGCCAACAGACTCCATAATCCTATTATAAATATACTTTTATTATTGATTGGACCCCGCGCATGCCCGGCTTGCTGCTCGATACACTCAAAGGAAAACGCCAGGACAAGGTACCCATGTGGCTGATGCGTCAGGCTGGGCGCTATCTGCCTGAATATCGTGCCTTGCGTGCGGAAAAGGGCGGATTTCTCGACCTGGTTTATGACAGCGAGGCTGCAGCAGAGATTACCTTGCAGCCAATCCGGCGGTTCGGTTTTGATGGGGCAATTCTTTTTTCCGATATCCTGATCGTACCGCATGCCATGGGGCAAGGGTTGGCCTTTCTGGCGGGTGAGGGGCCCAAGCTTTCCCCGCCATTGATTGATGCAGCTCTGGACAGTTTCACTGCAGCACCTGAGCGGTTTGAGCCGATCTATGAAACCGTCCGGCTGTGTCGGGCGCAATTGAGCCAGGATGTCACCATGCTGGGCTTTGCAGGCAGCCCATGGACCGTGGCGACCTATATGGTGGCGGGTGAGGGCAGTCGCGATCATCATGCCACGCGATTGTTTGCCTATCGTGATCCGGCAGCTTTTCAGGCCATCGTTGATGCGATTGTTGATGTCTCGATCACCTATCTGCGTGGACAGATCGATGCAGGTGCCGAAGCGGTGCAATTGTTTGATAGCTGGGCAGGCAGTCTTGCGCCCGATGAATTTGAACGTTGGGTCATCGCCCCCAATGCGGCAATTGCTTCTGCATTGAAGAGCAGCCATCCGCATGTGCCGGTGATTGGCTTTCCCAAGGGTGCCGGGGCAAAATTGCCAGCCTATGCCCGTGAGACAGGTGTCGATGCGCTGGGCCTGGACGAAACGCTGGATCCGGCCTGGGCCGCGCGTGAATTGCCGGCCGGTATGCCGGTGCAGGGCAATTTCGACCCATTGTTGCTGGAATCAGGCAGCGAGCGGCTGGAACAGCGTGCATGCGAGATTCTCGACACGTTGGCCGATCGCCCGCATGTATTCAACCTGGGCCATGGAATTGGCCAGTTTACCCCTATCGCCCATGTCGAACGATTGATCGAAGTGGTGCGCAACTATGGCCAGTAAGTATTAGGGGGTGACGTTACCCGCCTCGATACCTACATGATGATGCGATGCAGGATGTGCTTGCCATGACCTATCTCTGGCTGAAGGCTGGCCACATTATTTTTGTCACCTTCTGGATGGCTGGCCTGTTCATGCTGCCGCGCCAGTTGATCTATGTTCATTCAGCGCCACCCGGTTCGGTGGAAGAGGGGCAATGGGTCCGCCGTATGGGTCTGCTGCGCAAGATTATCCTCACCCCCAGCCTGATCGTTGTCTGGGTGCTGGGCCTGCTGATGGCTTATCAGCTGGGCCTATTTGCGGGTGCCAGCGGGTTGGGATGGCTTCATGCCAAGCTGTTCTTCGTTTTGGCGCTGACGGGCTTTCATGGCTATCTGGTGACGCAGGCAAAGAAGGTGGCGGCAGGTGAGCGTCCCTTGAGCGAGAAACAGCTGCGTATGATCGGTGAAATTCCTGGTCTGTTGCTGGTGGTGATTGTGATCCTGGTGGTGATCAAGCCTTTTTGATCAGCTTCTTGCCTCTGCCTGCATTACGAGATTGACGGCAAAACCTGCGAATTCTATTGACGCGCATCTAACCGGTTCAACCCCCGCATACCGTGTGGGCAAGGTCTGCTTTCTCCAAGCCCAAAAGCCTCTGTCAAAAAGGGGCACTGACCAGCCGGCCATTCCAAATACGGAAACTGACAAATGCATTTGAAAGAACTGAAACAGAAAACTCCGGCCGAGCTTGTTGGCATGGCCGAAGAATTGGGTGTGGAAGGCGCATCAACCATGCGCCGCCAGGATTTGATGTTCTGTATTCTTCGCGAACTCGCTGAAGATGAAGAATATGAAGAAAAGATCATGGGGATCGGTACGATCGAGGTGCTGCAGGACGGTTTTGGCTTCCTGCGCAGCCCAGAGGCGAACTATCTCGCCGGGCCGGACGATATCTATGTTTCGCCCAACCAGATCCGCAAATGGGGCCTTCGCACGGGTGATACGGTGGAAGGTGAAATTCGTGCACCACAGGAAGGTGAGCGCTATTTCGCGCTGACCAGTCTCACCAGTGTCAATTTTGACGATCCCGATGCCGTGCGCCACCGCACCAATTTCGATAACCTTACCCCGCTATATCCTGATGAAAAGCTGACGCTGGACAGCTCTGATCCGACGGTGAAGGACAAGAGCGCGCGTGTGATCGACATCATCTCGCCACAGGGCAAGGGACAGCGCGCCCTGATCGTGGCGCCGCCGCGTACGGGTAAAACGGTGCTGCTGCAGAATATTGCCAAGGCGATTACTGACAATCACCCGGAAGTTTTCCTGCTGGTGCTGCTGGTTGATGAACGCCCCGAAGAAGTTACCGATATGCAGCGCAGTGTGAAGGGTGAGGTGATATCCTCCACTTTTGACGAACCTGCCAATCGCCACGTGCAAGTTGCTGAAATGGTGATTGAAAAGGCAAAGCGCCTGGTTGAGCACAAGAAGGATGTGGTGATCCTGCTTGATTCCATCACGCGCCTAGGCCGTGCCTATAACACTGTTGTTCCCAGCTCGGGCAAGGTGTTGACGGGTGGTGTTGATGCCAATGCATTGCAACGCCCCAAGCGGTTCTTTGGTGCAGCACGTAATATCGAAGAAGGTGGATCGCTTTCCATCATAGCCACGGCGCTGATCGATACCGGCAGCCGCATGGATGAAGTGATCTTCGAAGAATTCAAGGGCACAGGTAACAGCGAAATCGTGCTCGACCGCAAGGTTGCCGACAAGCGTATCTTCCCGGCACTGGATGTTGGCAAGAGCGGTACGCGCAAGGAAGAACTGCTGGTCGAGAAGGACAAGCTGTCCAAAATGTGGGTGCTGCGCCGTATCCTGATGCAGATGGGCACGGTGGATGCGATGGAATTCCTGCTCGACAAGATGAAGGATTCCAAGACCAACGAAGATTTCTTCGCCACGATGAACCAGTAACAACGGTTGCCAATTCTGTTTGACGGTGTGTTTTGGGCAAAAACAAGCTTGCCCATTGCATGCCGGTCAAACAGGGGCCACATTTGCCTGGCGGATATTTAGCCAGCGCGGGCAGGAGGCCTGACTGTTTTACGAAAGGTAGCGCGATGAAGGTTCATGTGGAAATTGACTGCACGCCGGAAGAGGCGCGCGCCTTTATGGGCCTTCCAGATGTCTCCAAAGCCAACAGTATCTATGTCGATATGATGTCCAAGGCGATGAAGGGTGTTAGCAGCCCTGATCAACTGCAGGAATTTGCCAAGAATCTAGCTCCCATGGGTCAGGTTGGGATGCAATTGTTCCAGAGTTTTATGGATGCAGGCATGAAATCTGGCGGCACTTCTTCCAGCAAGAAGTAATCCGGTTTCTCCAACTGTCCCACAATGACTGATACAATTTTCGCCCTGTCGAGCGGTAACCCACCGGCAGCGATTGCGGTTATCAGGATCAGCGGCCCTGATGCCGGAAAAGCTCTGACAGGCCTGACGGGCCGAGGAATTACCCCGCGACGTGCCAGCCTCTGTAAATTGCATGATGACAGTGGGTTGTTGCTGGATGAAGCTTTGGTGTTGTGGTTTCCCGGACCGCACACTGCAACAGGCGAAGATCTGGCTGAATTGCATTGCCATGGTGGGCGTGCGGTCACAGCGGCTGTTGAGCATGCACTTGAGGATATGCCGGGTTTGCGCAGGGCAGAGCCAGGTGAATTTACCCGGCGTGCCTTTGCCAACGGCCGGATAGATCTGGCAGAGGCAGAAGGCCTGGCCGATCTATTGAGTGCTGAAACGGAATTACAGCGCAGCGCAGCCATGGCGATGGCGGGTGGCGCATTTTCCCGCCAGGTGGAAGAATGGCGTGATCAACTGCTCACTTTGTCGGCGGAGGTCGAAGCGGCGCTCGATTTTTCCGATGAAGATGATGTTTTGGAACTCTCGCCCAAATTCACGCATGATCTGGCCGCTTTAAGCGACCAATTGGGGGGGTGGTTGGCGCGCCCGCGTGCAGAACGTCTGGGGGAAGGGTTTCGAATTGTCCTGGCCGGACCACCAAATATTGGGAAATCTACACTTTTCAATACCTTGGTTGATAGTGAGGCGGCGATAACTTCACCCATTGCTGGCACTACACGCGATGTAATCGAACGTTCGGTAGCCATTGAAGGAATACCCTTTACCTTCGTTGATACGGCAGGTTTGCGTGATGACAGCGATGATGAAATTGAACAGATCGGTGTAGGCCGTGCCAAGGATCAATTAAAACGTGCCGATCTGGTTCTCTGGTTGGGTCCCGAATACGAGGGGCCAAGCGGGGCTTGGGAAATTGAGGCTCAGATTGATAAAGATGCGCATATGGTTAAATCTGCGCCTGATTTGCGCGTCTCCGCGCAATCGGGTGAAAATATCGATCTGCTCAAGCAACGGCTGATTGCAGCAGCCAAGGCGAAGCTTCCCAAACCTGGTGAGGCGGCACTGAACACCCGCCAGCATAACCTGTTATCACTTGCGGCGCAGGCTTTGGTGGATTCGCAATCTGTTGGTGATTTACTGGTGAAAGCGGAGTTTCTGCGTCAAGCGCGTCTTTCTTTTGACCGTTTGATTGGCCGATCCACCACCGAAGATATGCTGGATTCCCTCTTTGGGCGCTTCTGCATCGGGAAATAGCAACTCTTGATGTTCCACGTGGAACATTCGCGCTGGCGCAAACCAAATGCATTTCATGTGAAACACCTTTGACCGCTCGTCAGAGCTCGACTATCGGCGCGATATGCATGATTTTGATATCGTGGTGATTGGCGGCGGCCATGCCGGCGTAGAGGCGGCATGTGCTTCTGCGCGCATGGGTGCGTGCACTGCGTTGGTCAGTTTTGATGCTTCTGCCATCGGTGCGATGAGTTGCAACCCGGCCATTGGTGGTTTGGGTAAGGGGCACCTGGTTAGAGAGGTTGATGCGCTGGACGGGGTGATAGCCTGTGCCGCAGATGCAGGGGCAATCCATTACCGCATGCTCAATCGGTCAAAGGGTAGCGCTGTATGGGGCCCGCGTATTCAGGCAGACCGCAAACGTTTCAAGGCAGCGGTGCAATATGCTGTCGCGAATCAGGCAAAATTGGATGTGCTTGCTGGTGAAGCAGCTGCACTGCGTTTGCAGGGTGGGCGGATCAGTGGGCTTGATCTTGCGGATGGAACCGCCATTTCAGCGCGTGCGGTAATTCTGTGCACGGGTACATTTCTTGGTGGGCGGCTGTTTCGCGGCGAAGAGATTTTTGAAGGTGGGCGGATTGGCGAAAATGCCGCGCTGAAGCTGGCGGATCAATTGCGCGGTGCTGATTTGCCCATGGCGCGCCTCAAGACTGGTACGCCACCACGCCTTGATGGCCGAACGATTGATTGGTCGGCTTTGGAGGAACAACCTTCCGACGGTGAAAACTGGACCATGTCTGCGCTAACAGCGCAGCGCGTGAATCCGCAGGTTTTTTGCGCCATTACCCGCACCACGCCTGAGGCGCATGACGCCATCCGCAAGAATTTGCATCGTTCCCCGCTGTTTACCGGTGCAATTGATGCGCGCGGCCCACGATACTGCCCTTCTATAGAGGACAAGATCCACCGCTTTGGCGATCGTGACGGACACCAGGTGTTTCTGGAGCCTGAAGGGCTCGACACGCATGTGGTCTATCCCAATGGTATCAGCACATCACTGCCAGCTGACGTGCAACTGAAAATGCTCCGCGCAATGCCTGGACTTGCTTTGGTAGAGATGGATGTTCCGGGATATGCGGTGGAATATGACCATATCGACCCACGCGCATTGACTGCCGATCTGCAGTTGCGTGCAATCCCAGGCCTTTATTGTGCGGGCCAGATCAATGGCACCACAGGTTATGAAGAGGCTGCTGCACAGGGGTTGGTTGCCGGGCTGAATGCAGCAGCAAAGGTTCTGGGCAAACAGGCGCCTGCGCTGGATCGGGCCAATTCCTATATCGCGGTTATGGTGGATGATTTGACGTTGCAGGGGGTGAGCGAACCCTACCGCATGCTCACAGCACGTGCAGAATATCGCTTGCGCCTCAGGGCAAACAATGCCTCATCACGCCTGACACCACTGGGTATTGAAGTGGGCTGCATTGGTTCTGAGCGAGAAGAGTGGTTCAAACGGCGTGAAGATAAGCGTGCGCGCCATGAAGAACAGTTCGCCAGGACTGTTGCGGCCCGTGATCTGGCAGATGCGGGATTTGGCGTTCGCCGTGATGGTGGTGAAAAGCGTATTGATGAATGGCTGCGCCATGATGGGATTGATCTAGAAGGTTTGTCCCCATGGTTGGATGAAGAATTTGATGCAGAATGCGATCTGGCACAGGAAATGGCTGAAGATGCCGCCTATGCACCCTATCTGGCGCGGCAGGATGCAGAATTGCGTGATCTGAGGGCAAGTGAAGCAGTAGAGATCGACGCGAATTTTCCATTCCACGAAGTTCCCGGACTATCCAATGAGATGGTCGAACGGCTTGAGGCGGCAAAACCACCAAGTCTGGCGGCTGCTGGCCGGGTGCCGGGGATCACACCCGCGGCTCTATCTGCACTGCTTGTACATGCCCGACGCAGGCAGCGCGCAGCGTGATCAGTGACGAAACTTCTGCGAAAGCATTTGTTGCTGGATTGGCCGATGCTGCCGCGATGGAACGGCTGGATTATCTCTGTCAGGCGCTCTGCACGGAAAACCAACGGCAAAACCTGATTTCCAAACCTTCGGAAGCGCAGATCTGGCAGCGCCATGTGGCGGATAGTGCGCAACTTCTTCATCATGTTCCACGTGAAACATCGGGGGTTTGGCTCGATCTGGGCACCGGCGCGGGTTTTCCTGGACTGGTCATTGCGGCAATTCAGCCTGAAAGACAGATGGTATTGGTGGAATCGCGAGCCAGAAGGATTGAGTGGCTTGATTGCATGGTGGAAGAAATGGGGCTTTGCCAATGCAGGGTTGCTGGCGCTCGATTAGAGATGATCGAGCCCTTTCCGGCCAGTGTCATTTCGGCACGCGCCTTTGCACCACTGCCAAAACTCCTCAGCTTATCCGCACCATTTTCCACAAGTGAGACCACCTACCTGTTGCCCAAGGGGCGTTCTGCAGCGCAGGAATTGGCAGAACTACCAAAGAAGAGACGTGGATTGTTCCACGTGGAACAATCATTGACCGATCCTGACGCAGGGATCATCGTGTCCACCTGATTGCCCCTCTCTAACTGGGCCCAAACGGAGGTTGCTGATGCTGACGATAGCCATTGCAAATCAGAAGGGTGGGGTCGGTAAGACCACAACTGCAATCAATATTGCCACTGCCATGGCTGCGATCGGCTGGAGAACGCTGCTGATCGATCTTGATCCGCAGGGAAATGCTTCGACTGGCCTGGGAGTATCTGCTTCAGCTCGTGTGGCATCAAGTTATAATGTTCTGGTTGATGAGATTCCTGTGCAGGAAGCCATTGTTTCAACTAGTATTCCTGGCCTCGATATCATTCCAGCAACGGTTGATTTGAGTGGTGCAGAGGTGGAACTGGTTTCGGTCGAGCAACGCACTTCTCGTCTTGCCAATGCGTTGCGGGGGCATCGTGGGCACGATATCTGCTTTATTGATTGCCCGCCTTCTCTGGGCCTGCTGACGCTGAATGCGTTGAGTGCGGCTGACACGCTGTTGGTACCGTTGCAGTGCGAATTCTTTGCCCTTGAAGGTCTTAGCCAGCTTTTGCAGACGGTTGAGCGCGTGCAGCAGGCAATTAACCCGCGGCTGGGTATTGTCGGCGTGGCACTCACCATGTTTGACCGGCGAAACCGTTTGACCGACCAGGTGTCAGAGGATGTGCGTGAATGTCTGGGCAATCTGGTGTTCGATACGGTCATCCCTCGCAATGTTCGCCTGTCAGAGGCGCCCTCACATGGATTGCCAGCTTTGGTTTACGATCACGCATGTGCGGGAAGCCGCGCTTATATCGCCCTGGCGCGCGAATTGATTGGTCGGCTGCCTGAAGAAAGGAAGGCAGCATGAGCGATACCAGCGATCCGATCCGTTTTTCTGTCCCGCATCGCAGCGCAAGCGATAATAAACGCCGCCTGGGTAAGGGGCTGGGTGCATTGTTGGGTGAAACCCGGCGAGAGGAACCTCTGGCACGTAACGGCGAAGGGGGTGATGCAGGAAATTCTTCTGTATCAGGTGTTTACGGCCAATCTGGTCTTGCATCTCTGGCAATTTCTTCGATCGATCCACTTCCTGGCCAGCCGCGCAAACGGTTTGATGATGCAGCATTGGCGGAACTTTCCGCTTCAATCGCAGCGCGCGGTGTGATTCAGCCGATTATCGTGCGCCCTAAAGGTGGTGCGCGCTACCAACTTGTTGCTGGTGAACGTCGTTGGCGGGCTGCGCAAAAGGCGCAATTGCACGAAATCCCGGCTCTGGTGCGTGATCTGGATGATCGTGAAGTCATGGCGTTAGCCCTGATCGAGAATATCCAGCGCGAAGATCTTAACCCGGTGGAAGAGGCGCGTGCCTATCACCGATTGAGCGAAGAAGAAGGCATGACCCAGGCGGAAATTGCTGAAATGGTCGACAAATCACGCAGCCACGTCGCCAATCTGCAGCGATTGCTGAATCTGCCGGCCGATGTGCTTGATTTTGTGGAAGATGGCCGATTGTCCATGGGGCATGCACGCGCGTTGATCGGGCATGAAAAGGCGGCAGAATTGGCCCGCCGTGCAGTGAATGATAATCTTTCTGTGCGTGAAGTTGAAAAACTGGCACGCGGAGATGTTGAGCGCCCTGCAAAGGCTGCTGCCACCCGCAACTTGCGTGATCCCGCAAAAAATGCGGATATTGAGGCTGTCCAGGCGCATCTGGAGGAATTTCTGGGGCTGACAGTGCGGATCAAGACAGATGCTGACCCGCGATCGGGCGCTGTGACGATCCGTTATCGCACGCTGGATCAGCTGGATTTGATCTGTCAGCGCCTGACGGGTGGCGATATCTGAAACTATCGGCTGCAAAGTTGCGCCACGCAACTTCCGTAACTGGCTAGATCCTGCTGCTAAGCAGCTGGGCAATTCGTTCAAGCCCGTCTGCATCATCTTGCGTGAACCGTGCGGGTAATGGGCTGTCGAGATCAATCACGGCAATCACTGTGCCTGCACGCACCACTGGGACAACCAGTTCTGACTGTGTCGCACCATCACAGGCGATATGACCAGGAAAAGCATGGACATCAGCAACCAATTGAGTTTGCTTGTCTTTTGCTGCCGTTCCGCAAACGCCTTGGCCCATGGCAATGCGAATACAGGCTGGGCGCCCGATAAATGGCCCCAGCACCAGTTCCGTGCCATTGTCACAGGCTATCACGCGATAAAATCCAGCCCAGTTCAAGTCTGGTAGAAATTCTGCGATCAGAGCAGCGGCATTGGCCATATTGGCTACGGCATCAGGCTCACCATCCGTCACGGCGTCAACCGCATCATGCAGTTGGCGGTGGCGTTCTGGTGTCGGCAAACCGGGATCAGGGCTGTAATCAAACATGGCGTGTGATCTAATACACATAACGGCACGTGCAAGCCCATTGCCGGGATCAAACGCCTGCCCTATCTGCAATGACCATGAGCATCATACGTAAAATCCTGATTTCACTTGCCGTCGTGCTTGTCATTCTAGCTGGGTTGGCTTTCTGGCTTACCCGACCGGAAAAATCAGAGCTCACCGTAGATGAATTATCGGGAACCGATCCTGTAATTACAGAGGCAAAGGGGCGGCTGATCCCTTCATTCCAGATTGTTGACCCGATCGGTTGGGCGGATCGAGCCGCGCCGACACCAGCAGAGGGGCTGAGGGTGGGGCGCTTTGCCGAAGGTCTGGATCACCCCCGTGTTATTTACACACTACCTAATGGTGATGTTCTGGTGGCATTGACCCAGAGCCCGAAATGGGGTGGTCGCGGAATCAAGGGTGCGATCACCCGCTATTTCATGAAGCGCGTGCGGGCTTATGGAGACTCAGCAAATCAGATCGTGCTGCTGCGCGATGGTGACGGGGATGGTGTGGCGGAGGGACGCCACATTCTGCTGAACGATCTGGTTTCACCATCAGGTATCGCGTGGCATGACGGCACGCTATACATCGCCAACCATGACGCCTTGCTGGCTTTCCCTTATGCGCTGGGAGGGGATAAGGTGACAGGTGAGCCGATCAAGCTGATGGATCTGCCTGCTGCGGGCCATCACTGGATGCGTAATATCAAGATCAACGCTGATGGCACACGCATCTATGTTGCGGTGGGATCTGGCAGCAATGTCGGGGAATATGGGATGGGGGCCGAGGAAGGCCGCGCGATGATCTGGGAATACAATCTGGAAACCAATCGTCAACGCCCCTTTGCCCAGGGGCTACGTAACCCCAATGGTCTGGATTTCAGCCCCTGGACTGGTGAACTGTGGACCACAGTGAATGAGCGGGATGAGATGGGCCCGGATATGGTGCCCGATTATCTCACCAATGTTCCGGTGGGCGCCCAGTATGGCTGGCCGTGGATTTACTGGAAGGATAAGTTTGACAGGCGAGTGAAGGCGCCAGTACCCGCCTATCTAGCTGAATATACTAGAAAACCTGAATACTCACTGGGCCCACATGTGGCACCTTTGGGGTTGGTGTTCAGCAAGAAAGGCAATCGGATGGGGCAGAAATTTGCCAGTGGCGCCTTCATTGCGCGGCACGGGTCATGGAACCGCAGCCCTCCATCAGGTTATGATGTGGTTTATGTCGCATTCGATGCACGCGGCAATCCCACCGGCAAGCCCATGCCGGTGCTCAGCGGTTTTCTGACAGATGATGGAGAAACTTACGGTCGGCCGACATGGGTCGAATGGGCAGGTGACGGCGCTCTGCTGGTGAGTGATGATACAGCGGGAATTATCTGGCGTGTCATAGCGCCCGGAGTTGAACCGGCCGGAGCCATCGAACCAGTCAAGGGTGAGCGTTTACGCGCCCGCAGCGGATTGGGTGGCGATGCCGCAGCATCTTTCGGCAAGGATGATTATGCGCGGGTTGAACCACAGCAATAGGTCTTGAGTCGCGCTGCGCGACTTAGCACTGCCCCACTTAGATTGCCTTGCCGGAACGCCCGGCCAACTCCACCACGAATTGCCATGCGCAGCGTCCGGAGCGCTGGCCGCGTTGCGCCGCCCATTCTATCGCATCTGCACGGTCAAAGCTTAGCCCATATGCATCTGCATGTGCGGCCACAATGGCGAGATAATCATCCTGGTCGCAAGGGTGGAATCCCAGCCTCAGCCCAAAACGATCAGCCAGCGCCAGCGAATCATCCATCCAGTCCCTTTGATTGAGTGGGCCGGCCTGGTCATGGTCGCCACGCGCCAATATTGCGCGGTGGTTTGATGTGACCGTCAAGCGGATGTTGGCGGGGCGCGGTGCCAGGCCACCCTCCAATGCACTGCGTAAATCGCGCAGCATGGCATCATCCGCGTGATCAAAGGCCAGATCGTCCAGATAGACGACGAATTGTCGCGGTATTTTCGAGATTGTGGCGAATAGGTCGGGCAATTCTGCCAGGCTGGCACTGTCAATCTGGATCAGTGCAATCGAACCGGGAAATTCTGCGGCAGCCGCAGCCACCGATGCCCGCAACAGGGCGGACTTGCCCATACCTCGCGCGCCCCACAACAACATGTCATGCGCGGCAAAACCTTGGGCATGGCGGCGGATGTTTTCTGCCAATACCTGTTTCTGGCGATCGATCCCTTTCAAGCGATCGAGTGACAATGCATCTAGCCGGGTTACTTCACGTACCCGGCCATGGTGCCATGAATAACCAGGATGAGCAGCCCAATCAGCATCACTGGCACTGGGTGGTGCAATCTTTTCCAGTGCATCGGCAATTCGGGCCAAGGGATCGCCCTGATCGATCATTTGTGTTCTTCCTCCGGCAAATCGCTTGGCAAGCTGGGTCACCCCCTATAGCGGGTGGGCATGGCCAGCAAGAAGGTAACATTAAGGCTTCAGGCGGACAGCGCAGGAATTTCCCGCGCAGCAGAGCTATTGGCACAGGGTGGCTTGGTGGCTGTGCCCACTGAAACTGTCTATGGACTGGCTGCCTGTGCGGATAGTGTTGATGCGGTGGCCGGGATCTATGAAGCGAAAGGCAGGCCCAGCTTCAATCCCTTGATCGTGCATGTGAGCGATGTGGATCAGGCAGATCAATTGGCTGATTTCGATGCACGCGCCCATTTGCTGGCTGACAGGTTCTGGCCCGGCCCGCTGACAATGGTGTTGCCGTTGCGGGTGGGCGCCGTGCTGGCAGGCGCAGTAACCGCAGGCCTGCCGACAGTGGCGCTACGCAGTCCGGCGCATCCGGCGATGCGGGCCTTGCTTGGGCAATGTGATTTTACACTCGCTGCGCCCTCTGCCAACCGCAGCGGCTGGGTCAGTCCGACCAGCGCAGACCATGTTCTGGCCACGCTGGACGGACGGATTGATGCAGTGTTGGATGGAGGGGAGACAGAGCGGGGCCTGGAATCAACCATTGTTGCGCTGCGCCCAAATGATGGCTGGTCACTTTTGCGCCCAGGCCCTGTAACTGAAGCGGAATTGGCTGAAATCCTGGGTGAGGGTCCACTTCCAGTTGGGGAGGGGGTGGAGGCTCCCGGCCAGCTGGCGCAACATTATGCCCCAGGAAAACCTGTGCGGTTGAACGCGCAACATGCCGAAGCAGATGAGTATCTGATTGGATTTGCTGATGTTGTGGGCGATTGCTCGCTTTCGCAAAGTGGTGACCTGGCAGAGGCGGCGGCGCAGCTATACGCTTGCCTTTATTCAGGCGCGCAAAGCGCGCTGCCAAAAATTGCCGTCGCTACAATTCCTGACGTGGGGATTGGTTATGCGATCAATGATCGATTGCGCCGCGCAGCTGCATAAGCGGCTTGCCCGCCTATTTTGCGGCGTCTGCTTCCTCAACATTCTGGCACACTAGCTTGCCCGATCCCATGGCATTGACCTTGCAAGTGGCGCGACCATGAATGGTTACCTTGCCCGATCCCATGATATTGGCATCGACCTTGCCATCAGAAGCGAATTCAGCCTCACCCGAACCGGCGATGGTGATATCGGCGCTTTCGACTTTGAGGTCACGCATTGCGGCGGATCCTGAGCCGAGCAGGTTGAGGTCAAGTGTATTCACATTGCCTGATGTGGTGAAGGAACCTGAGCCGGCGACATTCACATCTGCCTTTTGGGCCTTCAGGGATTTCACCACCAGGCTGCCCGACCCAAGGATATTGATGTCTGCTTCACCTGCCATCTCAGCCGCCTCGATTGTGCCAGATCCGGCAATCGTCAGCGCGCGTGGGGCCGGCATGGTTACGCGGATTACGGCCGTACTGGTACCTTTATGGTTGCCATCCTTGCGCAAAATACCCAGCGTCCCATCATCCAGAGTGAAACGGATAAGGTCCACCACCTCTGCATCGCCTGATACATCAATATCCAGCGAGGAACCCTCGTTGATTACGACCGTATCAGGCCCGGCCAGAACCAGTTCGGTCGGCGCATCGCCAGTCATGTCCAGTTCGGACAAGGGCACACCCTTTTCACCGTTGATTTCGTACTTCACGTCGCCGCAACCCGCCAATGCGGCGGACAGCGCGATGGCCGCGACAGGGGCAATGCCCTTGATCAGCTTGTGAAACATGTTGTGTCTCCAATTCCTCTGCGTATTGCTGATATAATACACTATGTGAGCCAGTTCAACGCGCAAAGAAAAAGGGCCGCCCCTTCGGGCAGCCCTTGATCGAAATGAGTCTGTCGTTGATCGATCAGGCTTCTTCGGTATTCTCGTAATATTGCGGCGCATGTTCACGCAGTACGTCGAGAATCTTTTCCAGCGCAGTCGGTTCATCCGTTTCTTCCATAGCCGCCAATTCGCGTGCCAGGCGGCTCGATGCCGCTTCAAAGATCTGCCGTTCGGAATAGCTTTGTTCCGGCTGGTCTTCCGGGCGGAACAGGTCACGTGTGACCTCTGCGATCAGCACGATTTCGCCAGAATTGATTTTGGCTTCATATTCCTGTGCGCGGCGCGACCACATGGTGCGCTTTACCTTGGGCTTGCCCTTCAGCGTATCGATCGCTTCCTTCAGCGTCTTGTCGCTGGAAAGCTTGCGCATACCGATCGATTCAACCTTGTTTATCGGAACACGCAGCGTCATCCGCTCTTTTTCAAAGCGCAGGACATAAAGTTCCAGCTGCATGCCGGCGATTTCTTCATTCTGCAGTTCAATAACACGGCCAACGCCATGCTTGGGATAGACAACATAATCCCCAACAACAAAGGCAGGAGCACTGCTTGCCATGCCAAATCCTTTCATTGGACCGGCCAGTGTCACGCGGTCAAATCTCCTGTTCGGGCCTGCAAAAAAACAGGCTCGATATAGGCTCATTTATGGCGTGATGCTGGTCTTGTGTCCTTCTTGGTTCGCCTCCGCCACCGGGACCAACCGGTGCGGTTGTTTGATTATATAGCACAACCGCAACAAAATTGCGAGTCATTCACGACTCGCAATCTGAAGGACGAAATATATTGCAGGATGATTGTAATTCGCAGCTAGGGCGCGGCTGACGAATCAGCCAGCGGGATCAATCGCCCTCGCCAGGTTCGGCAGAGAAATACTTGTCGAACTTGCCTTCTTCACCCTTGTGCTCATCGGCATCTGCGGGCGGCTCTTTCTGGCTGGTGATATTGGGCCATTCAGCTGAATATTTGGTGTTGAGTTCCAGCCACTGTTCCAAACCGCTTTCCGTATCAGGCAGAATGGCTTCTGCCGGACATTCCGGTTCACACACGCCGCAATCGATACATTCCGACGGGTTGATGACGAGCATGTTTTCGCCTTCATAAAAACAGTCGACAGGGCAGACCTCGACGCAGTCGGTATATTTGCATTTGATGCAGGCGTCGGTGACGACATAGGTCATGGTTTAGCATTCCCTTTGAATTGGCTTTGTTGTTCTGGTGCTATGGCGCTTTCACCGTCGCGGTCAAGTTCCTGATAATGTGTTCGTGCCATTCCAGGTGGCCCACGGTGCTGTGGAAGGGCAAGAATTTCTATCAGGCGAACAGTTTTTCCCAGCGGAATGGTCAATACATCACCGATATGAACAGACTCGCTGCTGCGCACTGCACGCTGGCCATTGATGCGCAGATGCCCCTCTTCAATCAAGGCGGCAGCGCGGCTGCGGGTGCGGACGAACCGCAGATAGACCAGCGCACGGTCGAGCCGCAGTGATTGTCCAGGGGCGGGGTTGTCCAGTGCAGGCAAGCAGGTCAGCGTAGCAGATCGGCCAATGCATCAAAGGCGCCGCGGGCACGGGCGGGGCCATAATCGGGCTTTTTCTCGCGTCTTAGGCCACGGTCCGTGCGCGGGCCGCCAGGCTTGCCCTTGGCACCTGTTTTACCAGTATTTGGTTTGCCGCGCTGTTTGCCCTGGGGATTGCCGCGCTGCTGACCACCTTCCTGCTTGCCGCGCGGTTTGCGCCGCCGATTGTTCTGGTGTTCCGCATCTTGCGCACGGCGGGGGCGCCAGCTCCAATTGTCGGGTGCAGGTGGGCCGAATGCACCATCTGCCAGGGGTTTTGCCTTGTGCTGGTGGAAACCAGCCCCGCCCAGCAAGCGGGCGATGTTCGCCTCTTCCAGCCCGATGGAGATGGGTAGCGACAGGTCCAGACGGAAATTTCGATTGGGTTTGCCAGCCTCTCCCTTCTGGGCAGAATTTTGTCGCGCATCAAAGGCGGCGCGCAGAATCTTCTCGGCCAGATCAACGCGAATTGCCTGTTTGCCGGCAGGGCGATAACCGGCGGGCAGGCGTGCATGTTGCCCCTCTGGCAAGGTGATCACAGGCAGCATGGCTGGTTGCAGATCACGCTGGTCGATGCCCAGGGCATGAAGCAGCTGGCGTGGAGCAGGCTTCAGAAGATCGCGCGCGAAAATATCGAGTGCGCCGAACACGACACCAATTTTGCGGAGATAGGGGCGTTGTTCCTTTGGTAAATGCTCCAGCGCAGCCATTTCGCGCGTCACCACACCATGGCCAGCGATCAGCGCATGCAGCACGGCACGTGCTTCAGACCCAGCTTCGGGATCGCGCGCAGCCTCTGCCAATTGGCGCAGGGGGGCCAGCGGTTCCAGCTGGGCGGTGACCCAGCCGTTCAAACCCTCCAGCAATTGTGTGCGTTGCGGTTCGGCCAACAAGGATACATCACGTGTCAGCTCCAACCGTGAACTGGAAAAATCATCGGGCAGTTCGATTCGAGCAAGCGTGTGCCCGTCCCAGATAACCTGGCCTTGTTCGATTGAGAGCTGATCCACCCCCTGCGACATCACCCATGCGGCACGTTCGGCCAACAGGCGCGGCAAGGCCTTTTCGGCTGCAGACAGCAACATCTTGCGGTCAGCATGGCCGGCGGCGGGATCGACAACGAAGCGGAAACCATCAAGCCGGCCGATATGTTCGCCCTCAACAGTCAGTTCGCCACCCGTTTCCAGCTTTACCGGCAGGGCGCTGCCATCCTGGCCAAGAGATTTCATCAAGATTGCCGTCCTTCGATTCACAAAACGTTCTGTCAGCCGCGCATGTAATGCATCTGACAACCGCGCCTCAACCGCACGTGCCCGCGCAGCCATTTCATCACGCGCCAGCACCCAATCGGGGCGCTGGCAGATATAGGCCCAAGATCGGATCGCCGCTATCCTTCCTTGCAGCGTGGCGATATCCCCCTGGACCATATCCAGCTCCGCTATACGTGCCGCGACAAAATCCGCCCCCAGATAGCCTGTTCGCAGATCCTGCCACAGCCGCGCAACAAAGCGGGCATGCGTATCCGGCCCCACTTGCCTGAAATCTGGCAGGCTGCAAGCCTCCCAAAAACGCCGCACCATTCCGGTACCCTTGATATCCTGTGCTAGTGGTTCTTCGGCTAGGCGCTTTAGAACGGCCAGGTCCACAGCTTCGGGGGCGGATTTCAGTTGCTGTTTGTCAGGCCCTGCCTCCAGATCCCCAATCAGCGTGGCGATTGAGGAAAAACGCGGATCAGCCTCGCGCCAGAATAAATGTGTCAGCGGCTGAAAGCGATGTTCTTCGATCGCATAGATTTCTTCTTCGGTAAATTCATGGGTACCACCATCCTTCATGCCCGAAATTGTGCCAAATGTTCCATCGCGCTGGTGTCGGCCGGCGCGGCCGGCAATTTGTGCCATTTCGGATGGGGTCAGCCGACGATTGCGCCTGCCATCGAATTTTTCGAGCGAGGCAAAGGCAACATGGTGCAGGTCGAGATTGAGACCCATGCCAATGGCATCGGTGGCGACAATATAATCCACTTCACCATTTTGGAACAATTCAACTTGCTTGTTTCGCGTTTCCGGTGAAAGAGCACCCATCACCACCGCCGCGCCACCCCGGAACCGCCGCAGCATCTCTGCCATGGCGTAAACCTGCTCCGAACTGAAGGCGACCACGGCGCTGCGCGGGGACAGGCGGGACAATTTGCGGCTGCCAATATGTTTCAGCGTTGAAAAGCGCGGCCTTTCAATCATTTCCGCGCGCGGCACCAAGGCGCGCACCATGGGCTCCAGCGTGGCAGAGCCCAGCAGCATTGTCTCTTCCCGTCCGCGCGCATTCAGCAGCCGGTCGGTGAAGATATGCCCGCGTTCAGGGTCAGCACCCAATTGCGCTTCATCCAGTGCCACAAAGGCATGGCCGCCGCCGAGCCTGTCCATCGCCTCCACAGTGCAGCAGAAATAGCGCGCATCGGGCGGCTCGATCCGTTCTTCCCCAGTGATCAATGCGACCGATTTTTCACCCTTGATGGCACAGACACGGTCATAAACCTCGCGCGCCAACAGGCGCAGGGGAAAACCCATCATTCCGCTGGAGTGGCCACACATCCGTTCAATCGCCAGATGCGTCTTGCCGGTATTGGTCGGCCCCAGCACCGCCTTGACCACACAATGATCACCGATCTTGTTCACACCATCCTATGTGGCATTGCGCTGTCTTACCCGCAAGCTGCGCGCCAGTATGATGCACGGCCTTGGCTAATCTGTGCTCTGCTGATCGCAAAGCGGAGTCATCTGGTCGTGGATTAGCGCCATGTTTACTTTGATTGACCTAGAAAATCAGCCATTGCAGCGATGTTTGGGTGCGGTCTAAACGGACCTGCGCCTTGCAGGAGGGCTAGGGTTGGACAATTTGCGCGATACGGAGGCGGATGAGCCTGCGCCGACGGAGGAATTGCCCTTCGACTGGCCGGTGCAGCCTGCTGATCAGCCGCGCAAAGCCTGGGGTGCTTCTTTTCTGATGCAAATGCGTGATTTTGTAACAGCCACCAGGCTGGAACTGGTGCCGCATCATGAAAAGGCGGCCGCAAGATTCGGCCACTATGCCCAGCGTTTCCGGACTTGGCGTGACCGCACATCTGAACAGCTGGGGCAACTCGATCTTGCGCCCGATCTGGCGCAGAATATCGGCAGTGGCCGCTGGTTTCGCGGGCTTGGTACCATGCTGGGGTTGGGTGTGGTTGCATTGGCATTCTGGCCTGATTTTTCTGCACTGGAAGCGCGGCCTGCCATGAATCTGGACGATTCGGCGCGCGATGAATTCCGCAGCCAGATGATCATGCCATTGGCGCTGGGTGCAGATAATGGTCACCATATGGGTGCCAGCAAGGTGGTAATCCCCCTCAAATCCGCACCCGAACGCCCGCAGATCGAATTGGTGGCAACGCTGCAAAAGGGTGATGATTTTCTGCGCATGTTGCAGCGCGCAGGGGTTGGCTCTGCCGATGCGGAGCGGGCAGAAGCGCTGGTAGCAGGTGCAATCACTCTATCCGAAATTGAACCAGGAACGCGGGTGGATATCGTTCTGGGTCGTCGACCTGAACCGGGGGCCAGCCGCCCGCTGGATGATTTGCGTTTCCGTGCACGCTTCGATCTGGAACTGGCTGTGGCGCGCCAGAACAATGGCCTGTCGCTGGAACAGAAAATGATCCGCGTGGATGATACGCCGCTGCGCATTCGTGGGACTGTTGGCCAAAGCCTTTACAGGTCAGCCCGCGCAGCTGGTGCGCCAACCAGTGCGGTGCAGGAATTTATCAAGGCACTGGATGGCCATATCAATCTCAACAGTGGCATCAGTGCGAATGATGAATTTGACATGATCATTTCCTATCGCCGCGCGGCGACGGGAGAACGGCAGGCAGGCAAATTGCTGTTTGCCGGGATTGAGCGCGACGGGAAACCCAGGACGCAGCTGATGCGTTGGGGCAAGGATGGCTATTTTTACGAAGCATCGGGCGTGGGGGAACAGCGCAATGGCCTGGTCCAGCCCGTACCTGGGCGGCAGACATCGCGCTTTGGTATGCGCCGCCATCCCATCCTGGGCTATCGCCGGATGCATAGCGGTGTCGACTTCAAGGCAAGCTATGGTACGCCAATCGTGGCGGTCAGCGATGGGCAAGTGTCCAGTGCGGGGCGTGCAGGCGGTTGCGGCATAGCGGTGCGTGTGAATCATGGCAGCGGCTTGTCCACGCGATATTGCCATATGAGCCGTTTGGTCGTGCGCGGTGGGCAGAGCGTAAGGCGTGGACAGGTGATCGGCTATGTCGGGTCGACTGGCCTTTCGACCGGGGCGCATTTGCATTACGAAATGTATCGCGGTGGTCGCGCTATTGACCCCAACTCGGTCAGCTTTGTTACCCGCGCACAACTGGATGGGCGCGACCTGATGGATTTCCGCGCTACGTTGCGCCAGATACTGAGTGTGCAGCCCGGTGCGGCACTGGAAAATCTCGAACGCTTGCCGAGCGAGGTTGAAGCACCGCAACGTGAGATTGAGCGGATCGATTCCAAGCGCGAGATCGGCTAAGCAGACCAATCTGTTGCAATTGCGCTGCCGGACAATTTGCGGCAACAGGCGCGCATGACCGCAAGCTATCCCAATCTGCGCCTGCGCCGCACCCGCACACATGGGTGGAGCCGCGCCATGCATCGCGAAAACGTGCTGACACCCTCAGACCTGATCTGGCCGTTGTTCGTAACAGAGGGCAGTGGCGTGGAAGAACCGATTGCCACGCTGCCGGGCGTTTCGCGCTGGTCAACCGATGGTATTGCCGCCCGCGCGAAAGAAGCGATGGAACTGGGCATTCCCTGCATCTCCTTGTTCCCCAATACACCCGCTGACAAGCGCAGCGATGAAGGGGCAGAGGCACTGAACCCGGATAATCTGATGTGCCGCGCGATCAAATCGATCCGCGATGCCTGCGGTGATGGCATTGGCGTGCTGACCGATGTCGCGCTCGATCCTTACACGGCGCATGGGCAAGATGGGCTGGTCGATGCGTCAGGATACGTCCTGAACGATGATACGGTGGCCGTGCTGGTGGACCAGGCATTGAACCAGGCACAGGCGGGTGCGGATATTATTGCCCCGTCTGACATGATGGATGGCCGCGTTCATGCGATCCGCATGGCGTTGGAAATGAATGGCCATCCCAATGTCCAGATCATGTCCTATGCCGCCAAATATGCCAGCGCCTTTTACGGGCCATTCCGCGATGCTGTGGGATCGCGCGGCCTGCTGAAAGGCGATAAGAAGACATACCAGATGGATCCGGCCAATGCACAAGAGGCATTGCGCGAAGTGGCGCTGGACCTGGCCGAGGGTGCCGACAGTGTGATGGTCAAGCCAGGGCTGCCCTATCTTGATATTGTGGCAAAGGTGAAACAGCGGTTTGATGTGCCTGTCTTCGCCTATCAGGTCAGCGGTGAATATGCGATGATCGAGGCAGCTGTTGCTGCTGGCGCCGGGGACCGTGATGCTTTGGTGCTGGAAACGTTGATGGCGTTCAAACGTGCAGGCTGTGCTGGCGTCCTGACCTATCACGCTGCCCACGCCGCCCGGCTGCTGAATGGATGATGTTGGTGGCACAGGAATTACGCCTCGAAACTGAACGGTTGGTGCTGCGCGATTGGCGTGATGCGGACTGGGCACCCTTCTGGGAGGGCACAAACACACCTGCCGTCATGCGCTGGCTGGGCGGCGTTTGTGATGAAGAAAAACGTGCTGCAGCACAGCAACGCTTGCTTAGCTACCAAAGCGATCACGGGCACACTTTCTGGGCGATCGAACGCAAGGCAGATGGTGCTGTGTTGGGTTTTTGTGGCTTGAAGCGCAGCAATCAGGCGGGGGGGCCGCAAGGCCTGCTGGAAGTGGGCTGGCGTCTGCGTGAAGATGCATGGGGGCAGGGCTATGCACGGGAAGCAGCAGAGGCGACGCTTGCCCATGCCTTTACCCATTTTGCCGATGATGCAGTGGTTGCCTTTACTGTTGCCGGGAACGAGGGGAGCTGGGGCCTGATGCATCGGTTGGGTATGCTGCGGTGCGAGGATCTGGATTTCGACAGCCCCCAATTTGACTCGGAAAATCCGCGTATCATTGCCTATTCCATTGACCGTACAGCGTGGGCAACCGCCAATGGCTGACATCGTGATCGAAACCGAGCGGCTGATCCTGCGGCGGATTGAGGAGGGTGATGCAGAGCTGCAATACCGCGTACTCAATACCCCCACCATCATGCATCATCTTGGTGGGCCGAAGGAATTGCACGAGATCGAAGCCAAACATGCCAAGACCATGGGCTGGTTTGCCAATGAAGGCTTCGGTTTCATGCTGGTTATAGAGAAGGGCACAGGCGAGCTGGTTGGCACATGCGGCATGAAGCGGGTTGATGCCGAAAATGCTCATAATCAGGGGGATTTCGAGATTGGCTGGATCATCCGTGATGATCGCTGGCGGATGGGCTATGCCAGTGAAGCGATGCGTGCCGTGATGGAATGGGCCTTTACCAGCCACCAGGCCCCCGTGCTGGTCGCGCTGACTGCAGACGGGAATGAAGCAAGCTGGCGGTTGATGGAAAAGCTGGGCATGCAGCGCCGGCCGGATCTGGATTTTTATGATCCCGCATTCCCGCCAGAGGAAAACCCGACCATTCTTTATTCCATCACCCGCGAACAATGGGAGCAAAACACATGAGCCAGCGCCCAGGCGTCAATATCATTCCGCTTCACGGCAAGGTTCCACAAATTCATGACAGCGCCTTTATTGCGCCGGGATGTTCGATCATTGGTGATGTCACGATCGGGGCAGACAGTTCGATCTGGTACAATTGCGTGGTCAGGGCAGATGTAAACCGCATTGTGATTGGCCAGCGCACAAATGTGCAGGATGGCAGCGTGTTGCACTGTGACACCCCAACACCGCATCGCCCCGAAGGATATCCGCTGATTATTGGTGATGATGTGCTGATCGGCCATATGGCCATGGTGCATGGCTGCACGATTGAAGATCGCGGCTTTGTAGGTCTGGGCGCAATTGTTATGAATGGATCTGTCATTGGCAGCGATGCCATGCTGGGCGCAGGCGCCATGCTGACAGAGGGCAAGGTGATGGAGCCGCGCACATTATGGGCGGGCCGTCCGGCCAAATATTTCCGCGATCTGAGCGATGAAATGATTGCCGGCATGCAAGGCGGGGTGACGAATTATACCGAGAATGCGAAGCATCACGCGGTTGCAGTGGCAGAGGCGCTGGCGGGCTGAAGCGTGGCACGGCCCAAACCGGAGCTTCCATCAGCCGAGGCAGTTCATTGCCTGATCGATGGAGAAGGCCGTTTGGCCGTGCGGGTTACACCGGGCGCGCGGGTTGAAATGATATCGATTGACGATGGTCAGCTATCGGTAAAAGTGCGGGCCAAACCACAGGATGGTGCAGCCAATGATGCGGTTATTGCCTTGGTGGCGCGGGCACTGGGCATTGCTCCATCCCGGGTCGAACTGTTGCGCGGCGCAACTGCGCGCAACAAACAGCTGCGGATTGAGCCTTAAACCAACAGGCAGGAATGCCTTGCATTAACGATCCGGGCTCGACCATTCGTCAGGTTTCACATCGCTTGCCCTAAGCTTCAGCGCCAGACCCAGGGCAACACCAACCCCGATCGCCAATGTCAGGTCTGCCACCACTGTCAGAACCAGTGTCACTAGTAGCAACAGGCGGTCAGCCATAGGCGCCGAGGCATAGCTGCCCCACTTATGGGGCTCGCTCATATTCCACGCAGTGATGAGCAGAATGGCGGCCAGCGCCGGCATGACAAGATAGCCAGCCAGTGGCGCCACAAACAGTGTCACCAGCAGAATGGTCACGGCGTGAACAATACCTGCGACCGGCGTGCGCCCGCCCGCCCGGACATTGGTGGCGGTACGGGCAATCGCCCCTGTCGCCGGCAGCCCCCCGAAGAGCGCCGACCCCATATTGGCCCACCCCTGGGCCATAACTTCCGCATTGGGGCGATGCTTTCCTTCAAACATGCGGTCTGCAACCAGAGCCGAAAGGAGCGATTCGATTGCTGCCAGCAGGGCGATGACCATGGCTGAGGGGAAGAGTTCAATCAGGCGTTCAACCGTGATTTGCGGCATTTCGGGCATGGGCAGCCCATTGGGCAATCCGCCATAGCGCGATGCGATTGTATCCACCGGAAGATGAAGCCAGACAGCGGCCACAGAAACTGCACCGACTGCGATGATCAATCCGGGGAAACGAGGCGCTGCCCGTCGCAAAACTACAATTAGCACCACCGCCGCGGCGCTGACCGCCAAGGAGACCGAACTGAAACTGTCACGTGCATCCCACAATGCCTGCAGCTTGGGCAGAAAATCGGCCGGGACTGTTTCGAGCGACAGGCCCAGCAGATCCTTGAGCTGGCTGGAGGCGATGATGATGGCAATACCAATGGTGAAACCATTGACCACTGCTTCTGGTACATAACGGACCAGATTGCCCAGTTTCAACAGCCCGGCCACCACCAGAATCGCGCCAGCCATCAGCGTTGCAAGCACCAGGCCGTCATACCCATGCTCGGCAATCACGCCATAGACGACCACGATGAAGGCGCCTGTAGGCCCGCCAATCTGGACTCGGCTGCCACCCAGTAAAGAGATCAGCAAGCCGCCAATGATGGCGGTGATCAAACCTTTTTCAGGTGTTGCCCCCGATGCGATGGCGATCGCAATGCTGAGCGGGATTGCGACCATAGCCACCGAAATCCCGGCAACAATATCTCCGCGTGCCGCCGCGAATGTGTACCCCGGCAAAGTGGACAGGATTTTGGGCTTCATCGCACGAAGTTATCAATTTTACCGCACTGGTCCGCAAGCAAAATCCGCCATGCATCAGTCGCCCGCCATACCATGTGCCATCATGGTGAGGCGTTCGGACATCATCTGGCCCAGATCGCGATTGTCAGGTCCGCATTCGGTAATGGCACGTTGCATGGCATGGACCCATTGCCTTGCAGTTTCCTTGCCCACGCCCAAACCGCGATGCGCGCTCATCACGCATTTGCCGGGATTCTGTTCAAACCAGTCTTTCGGCCCGCCTGCCCATGCGCTGAGCCAGCCAGCCAGTGATTGCCGCATGGGTGCAAGATCGGCAGCATGCATCGCACGCAGCTCAGTATACTCCGCCTCGCTTTCCATCAGATCATAGAAACGTTCAACGATCCGTGTGATCACCGGCGCGCCGCCCAATGCTTCATAGGGTGTACTTGGCGGTTTGGTTTCTGCGTTCACTTAAGTGGTGCTCCCTCACACATGACACTGCAAGCCTGTGTGTGGCGGATCGAAACGCCAACAACATTGATCTGGCGCAAAAAGGGCGCGTGGTTTGCCCCACACGCCCTTTGGTTTTCGGCATTTACGCTAGTTCAGCCTTCGCTGTCGTCCTTGCCACCATTATTATCGCTGCCTGAGGCTTCAGGTTTTGCAGATGGCTTCTTGGCTGCGGTCTTTTTCGCAGCAGGTTTGCGTTTCGGCCCCGAACGTTTTTGGGCCTTGGGGGGTGCAGGGGTGAGTTCGAAGTTCGGCTTGCCGTCCTTCACGCTCACATGCACTTCGCCGCCATCGGATAATTTGCCGAACAGCAATTCTTCGGCCAGCGGCTGCTTGATCTTTTCCTGGATCAGGCGGCCCATCGGGCGTGCGCCATAGAGCTTGTCATAACCCTTGTCCGCCAGCCAATCGCGCGCATCCTTGTCAAACTGGATGTGGACGTTCTGATCAGCCAGCTGCAGTTCCAGCTGCAGGATGAACTTGTCGACCACACGCGCGACCGTGTTCCGACCCAGATAGGCAAAGGGAACGACAGCATCCAGGCGATTGCGGAATTCAGGGGTGAACATCTTCTTCACCGCCTCTTCGCCCGCATCTTCCTTCGACACATCGCCAAAGCCGATGCCCTGGCGCGCCATATCGGATGCACCGGCATTGGTCGTCATGATCAGAACGACATTACGGAAATCCACCGTCTTGCCGTGGTGATCGGTCAGGCGGCCATTATCCATCACCTGCAACAGGATGTTGAACAGGTCCGGATGCGCCTTTTCAATTTCGTCGAGCAGCAGCACGCAATGCGGGTTCTGGTCAATCGCATCAGTCAGCAGGCCACCCTGATCATAACCGACATAGCCCGGAGGGGCGCCGATCAGGCGTGAAACGCTGTGGCGTTCCATATATTCGGACATGTCAAAGCGCTTGAGTTCGATCCCCATAATACTGGCCAGCTGGCGGGCGACTTCCGTCTTGCCGACGCCGGTCGGGCCGGAAAACAGGAAGGAACCAATCGGCTTGTCCGGATCACGCAGGCCCGCGCGGCTCAGCTTCATCGCGGTGGAGAGGCGATGGATCGCCTCATCCTGCCCGAACACGACATGCTTCAGATCACGTTCGAGATTTTCCAGCGCCTTCTTGTCATCTTTGCTGACAGATTTGGGCGGGATGCGCGCCATGGTGGCGATGACGGCTTCGATTTCGCGCGCGGTGATCTTTTTCTTGCGGCGGCTGGGCGGCACCAGCATCTGCATCGCGCCAACTTCGTCAATCACATCAATCGCCTTGTCCGGCAGCTTGCGGTCATTGATATAGCGGGCGGACAATTCCACCGCCGTCTTGATCGCATCGGGCGTGTATTTCACGCCGTGATGTTCCTCAAACGCGGTGCGCAAACCCCTCAGTATCTTGATCGTGTCATCCACGGTCGGCTCGTTCACGTCGATCTTCTGGAACCGGCGCAGCAATGCGCGATCCTTCTCGAAGTGATTGCGGAATTCCTTGTAAGTGGTGGAACCGATGCAGCGGATCGTCCCGCCGGACAGGGCAGGTTTCAGCAGGTTCGATGCATCCATCGCCCCGCCACTGGTTGCCCCTGCGCCAATCACCGTGTGGATTTCATCGATGAACAGGACCGCGTCGGGCATCTGCTCCAGCTCATTCACGACCTGCTTCAGTCGCTCTTCAAAATCGCCGCGATAGCGTGTGCCGGCCAGCAATGCGCCCATGTCGAGTGAATAGATGACGGCGGGTGCCAGCACTTCGGGCACGTCACCTTCCACAATCTTGCGCGCCAGACCTTCAGCAATCGCCGTTTTGCCCACGCCCGGATCACCCACATAAAGCGGGTTGTTCTTGCTGCGGCGGCACAGGATCTGAATCGTGCGGTCGACCTCGGGCCCGCGGCCGATCAGCGGATCGACCTTGCCCGCCTTTGCCTTGGCGTTGAGATTGACGGTAAACTGGTCCAGCGCGGTTTCTTTCTTGTTTCCACCCTCGCTGGGTTTTTCAGCCTCGGCCTGCCCCTCTTCGGAACCTTGTGGAGATTTCGATTCCAGCTGGCGGCCGCCCTTGCCAATGCCATGGCTGATATAGCTGACCGCATCCAGGCGGCTCATATCCTGCTGTTGCAGGAAATAGACGGCGTAGGAATCGCGTTCGGAAAACAGCGCCACCAGTACATTGGCACCCGTCACCGTATCCTTGCCCGATGATTGGACATGCAGGATGGCGCGCTGGATCACCCTCTGAAAACCGGCGGTCGGCTGCGGATCGGAATCATCTTCTGTTTTCAGCGATTGATATTCCTGGTCGAGATATTGTTTTACCACCTCGCCCAGCTCTGCCAGGTCCACCCCGCAGGCTGCCATGACCTGCGCTGCGTCTTCATCATCGATCAGCGCCAGCAGCAAATGTTCCAGCGTGGCATATTCGTGCCGTCGCTGGGATGCATTTGCCAGCGCGTTATGCAGCGTTCTTTCAAGGCCTTGGGCAAAACTGGGCATGTTTCACGTCTTTCTTGCGGGTATTAACCGGAATATGTGCGACTCCGGGGCAGGCGTGGAATATGCGCCTGCAAGGTTAACTTCACCTATATGGGTAGCCCCATGGATTTTTCCATTAATGGGGCTGTCCCGCCGCATCACCCGGCGGGTTTTCCGAATAAAGCCTCTGCCGCATTGCGATGCGCGGCAGATTTATCCCGATGCGCCTCTACCCGGGCGATTTCTGCCTTCAACAGGCGGATACGCTCTGCCAATTCGTCAATCGAATAGGGGGCAAGCTCCTCTTTCGACAGGAGGCTGGCGGCATCCCCTTTGGGGCGTGGGCGATCATCGTCATCCATCATTTACCAACATCGCAAGTAAGGCGGCTTGCTGTCAATCCATGGCGAGGCTAGTTGCCATTGCATCCGGGGGGCAAATTAAGCAGTTTTCCCCGATTGTTACCTGATCGCCGCAATGGGGGCCGTGGATGACCGTTGTAATTCCAGAGATGATGAGGGCCATTGGATTTGCCCAGCCGGGCGGGCCCGAAGTACTGGTTTTGGAAGAGAGCGAGGTGCCTGTACCCGGCGTGGATGATGTGCTGATCCGCGTCGCCTATGCCGGGGTTAACCGGCCTGACTGCATCCAGCGTGCGGGCCATTATCCCGCACCGCCGGGCGCTTCGCCCATTCTGGGGCTGGAGGTTGCAGGCGAAGTGGTGGCGGCTGGCGCCAATGTTCCCCCAGAAATGCTGGGCCAGGTGGTTGCTGCGCTGACGCCCGGTGGCGGCTATGCCGAATATTGCACTGCGCCCTGGGGGCATTGTCTGCCCGTGCCCAAGAATATGCCACTGGTCGAAGCGGCAGCGCTTCCCGAAACGCTGTTCACCGTATGGCATAATGTGTTCGAACGCGGGCTGGCGGCAGACGGTGAACGATTGCTGATCCACGGTGGAACCAGCGGCATCGGCACCATGGCAATCATGCTGGGCAAGGCCTTCGGGCTGGAGGTTGTCGTGACCTGTGGCGATGCGGAAAAGTGTGAAGAGGCGCGCGCGCTGGGTGCGGACTTTGCCATCAATTACCGGGAGCAGGATTTTGTCGAGGCGGTAAAGGATTACACGGGCGGTAAAGGCGTCAATGTCATTCTCGACATGGTTTCAGGCGATTATGTGGCCCGCAATCTCAAATGCCTGGCCCCTGATGGCCGCCATGTTACCATTGCCGTGCTGGGTGGGCTGAAGGCAGAGGTGAATATGGCGCTGGTGATGCGTAACCGGCTGACGCTGACCGGATCGACCCTGCGACCGCGCAGCGATGCTTTCAAGGCCGCTCTGGCAGAGGAAATTGCGCAGACAGCATGGCCGCTGTTCGTAGATCGCGAATTGAAGCCTGTGATGGATCAGGTTTTCCCCCTGGCAGAAGCTGCCGCCGCGCATGCGCGGATGGAGGCAGGCGATCACATCGGCAAGATCGTGCTGGAGGTTTCAGGTGGCTGATACGCTGACGCTTCATGAAGATCCGCGCAGCGGCAATTGCTACAAGATCAAATTGACTGCGGCGCTGTTGGGGCAAAAGCTGAACTTGCGCGAATATGACATTTTGAAGGGTGAAACGCGCACGCCCGATTTTCTGGCCACTGTAAATTCCAATGGCCGCATTCCGGTTTTGCAGATCGATGATGTAACGGGCACGCGCTTCTTGCCTGAAAGCAATGCTGCCTGCTGGTATCTGGCAGAAGGCAGTGCACTGATCCCGCGTGATCGCTTTACCCAGGCCGATATGCTGCGCTGGATGTTCTTCGAACAATATAATCATGAACCCAATGTCGCGACCTTGCGGTTCTGGTTGCGCTTTGTGGGCGAAGCGAATTTGTCAGAACAGCAACGCGCGCAAGTTCTGGCGAAACGGATCGCCGGGGCTGATGCCCTGGCACTGATGGACCGGCATTTGACGGGGCAGGAATGGATGGTGGGGGATGGCGTGACACTCGCCGATATTGCCCTGTTCCCTTATACCCATGTCGCGGAAGAAGGTGGCTTTGGCCTTTCTGATTATCCGGCGATTTGTGAATGGATTGAAAGGGTAAAGGCCCTGCCCAAATTCATCCCGATGGGCTGATTTCAAACTGTCACAATGTCCCACAGACGTCACGCGTCTGTTCGCGGGGCGTAACATTGCAGTGCCATAGCTGCGCGGCGAACATGCCGACGCAGGAGATCGCGCGATGGCCGATACAGCATTTCCCATGCTACCTGAAAAATTGCCCGACCTTTCCAATGTGGCGCGCTTTGCCCCTGCCGAACCCAAAGTGCCCGAACGTACGCATGGTCAACGGCAGAAATTTCGTACCATCTGGATCAGCGATGTCCATCTGGGCACAAAGGGTTGCAATGCCGATCTGCTGATCGACTTTCTTGACCATACAGACAGCGACACCTTGTATCTGGTTGGCGATATCATCGATGGCTGGCGGTTGAAGAAGAAGTTTTATTGGCCGGACAGCCATAATGACATCATCTGGCGCATTTTGAAGCGGGCCAAGCGCGGCACGCGGATCGTCTATATTCCGGGCAATCATGATGAAATGTTTCGCCAGTTCACGGGCCTCAATTTTGGTGGGGTAGAGATTCGCCGCGCTGCCTTTCACGATACGGCAGATGGCCGCAGGCTGATGGTTCTGCATGGCGATGAATTTGACACCATCATGCTGGCTCATCGCTGGCTCGCCTTTGTTGGCGATGCGCTTTATCATTTGATGATGGGGCTGAATGTCTGGGTTAACCGGGCGCGGCGGGCACTGGACCTGCCCTATTGGTCACTATCCAAAATGGCCAAGCACAAGGTGAAGAACGCGGTCGAATTCATCAGCCGGTATGAAGAAGTGGTGGCTCGCGCCGCAGGTGAACGCGGTGTTGATGGTGTGGTGTGCGGCCATATCCATACCGCCGAATTCCGCAATTTCACCCATGATGGCAAGCGTGTGGAATATTGGAATGATGGTGATTGGGTAGAAGGATGCAATGCGCTGGTCGAACATGCTGATGGCCGGATGGAAATCCTCCATTGGCCTGATGAGATTGCGAAGCGTGATCCCGCCCCTGCAGGCGACGAATCGCCAGATGATAGGCCAGATGAAAGGGTTGCAGCATGAACGCGCTCAACCCCATTCTGCCCACGCCCGGTGATGCCCCGAGCAGCATTGCAATTGTCACAGATGCCTGGTTTCCGCAGGTCAATGGCGTTGTGCGCAGCCTTTCTACCACAGCAGAGATTTTGCGTCGCTGGGGTCATCAGGTGCATATCATTGCGCCCAGTGATTATTTGTCAGTCCCCTGCCCGACCTATTCTGAAATCCGTTTGGCGCTGGCACTGCCCGGCGTAATCGCCCGCCGTCTTGTGCAGCTGGCGCCTGATGCCGTGCATATCGCGACAGAGGGTCCGCTGGGTCTGGCCGCGCGCAATCATTGCGTTCGGCGATCCATCCCCTTTACCACCGCCTATCACACCCAATTTCCCGATTATGTGGCACGGCGTACCGGTATCAATGCGCGGCATTTCTGGCCCTATATCCGCTGGTTTCACCGCCCTGCCGAAAGGGTGATGGTGGCAACGCAAAGTATACGCGATGAATTGCGCGCCCAGGGGGTAGAACGGCTGCACCATTGGGGCCGCGGGGTCGACCTTACCTGTTTTTCGCCTGATGCACCGGTGCCGGCTGAATATGCAGATCTGCCACGTCCGATCATGCTTTATGTCGGACGGGTTGCGGTCGAGAAGAATCTGGAGGCGTTTCTGGAATGCCCCTATCCCGGCAGCAAGGTGGTGGTGGGTGATGGGCCTGCCCTTGCCAGCTTGCAGGCGCGTTTTCCCGATGCGCATTTTCTGGGGCGGCGCAGCGGCCGTGAATTGGCAGGCTGTTACGCTGGGGCCAATGTCTTCGTCTTTCCCAGCCGCACCGATACATTTGGCCTGGTGATGATAGAGGCGCTGGCCTGCGGCACCCCGGTTGCAGGCTTTCCTGTTTCGGGTCCGATCGACATTGTGACCGATGATGTCGGTGCCCTGTCCGAACGCCTGCCGCGCGCCATAGATGCAGCACTTTATTGCGCACGTTCAGACTGCGCCGCCTATGGCGCCAGCTTCAGCTGGGAGGCTGCAACGCACCAGTTTCTGGATGGATTGGCACCGCTTGAACCAGAAGAATATTCCGTTCTGGTCGCATCGCCTGCCTGAGGATTCTGGCCCGCCAAAGCCATACCGCTTGCCCCGGTGCACAGTTTGCCCTATCTAGGCAGTGTTTGATGGCCGCTCCGCAAGGGGCGGCCCTTCTATTTTTACGGGAGTTTTCCAATGGCCCAGCCCAAGCCGCTGATGCCGCATGCGACCGCCACGTGGCTGGTCGACAATACTGGCCTGTCATTTGAACAGATCGCTGAATTCTGTGGCCTCCACATTCTGGAAGTCCAGGCGATGGCTGATGATCTGGCGAGCAGCAAATATACCGGGCGCGATCCCGTCCATTCGGGCGAGCTGACCCAGCAGGAGATTGAGCGTGGCCAGGCCGATCCTGCCTATGTTCTGAAGATGCAGAAGGCCCCGGTAGAGGTGACCCGCACCAAGGGCCCGCGTTATACGCCCGTGTCCAAACGCCAGGACAAGCCCGATGGTATCGCATGGATCCTGCGTAGCCACCCGGAAATTTCCGATGCGCAGATTTCCAAGCTGATTGGCACCACGCGCAATACAATCACCGCGATTCGCGAACGCAGCCATTGGAACATCCAGAACATCCAGCCGAAAGATCCGGTCACGCTGGGCCTGTGTTCACAGCGCGAACTGGATGCCGTTGTTGCCAAGGCTGCGAAGAAGGCCGGCGTGACTGAAGAAGAAGTTGTTGTGGGCGATGACCGTAGCGACAAGGACAAGCTGATTGAACAGCTGCGCGCTGAACGCGATGCCAGCGTCAAAGCTGCGGCCGAAGCTGCTCAAGAGGCTGAGGCTGAGGCATGGCTTGAGGCAAAGCGCGCTGAAGAAGCGGCACAGAACGGCGAAAACGCCTGATCCGGAACCATTTCCACTTGTGTCGTGACATGGCCTGCGCCATGTTACTGACATGAGTGTAAGTGGACCGTCATCCTATCATCATCCAGTCCCATGGGGGATGGAGTTTGAGGCGCTGAGCCTGCCTTCCCTGCTCCAGCGCGGGGCAGAGCGGCATGGTAATGCCGTGTTGGTGGATTTTGCCGGGCGCCGTTTTACCTATGCCGAAATCTGGGCCGATGCGCGGCGCTTTGCCGCCGGGCTGATGGCACAAGGGGTGAAGAAGGGGGACCGGATCGGCCTGTTTCTGCCCAATGTGCCGATTTATCCGGTTGCCTATTACGGGGCGATGCTGGCCGGTGCGGTCGTCGTCAATTTCTCGCCGCTCTACACGGCGGAAGAGTTAAGCCAGCAGGTTGCAGATTCTGGCGTGCAATGCATGGTGACCGTGGATGTCACCGCTCTGCTGGATACAGCGGTGAAGGTGCTGGATGCTTCGGCACTCGAACAACTCATAGTAGGGCGGTTGGGACAGATGCTGCCTGTGCCAAAGCGATTGGCCCTGAAAGTGCTGGGCCGGGGCAAGGTTTCCAAATTGCCGGGGCGAACGGATGTTGTGGATTGGCGCGATATGTTGGCCAAATCCGATGAGCAGGTGGAACTACCAATCATTGACCCGCTGACCGATCTTGCCCTGCTGCAATATACCGGCGGCACCACGGGCGTTCCCAAGGGTGCAATGCTGACCCATGAGAATCTTTCGATCAATGCACAGCAGGTTGACGCGATTGACCCCTTCGACCGTAGCGAGCCTGATATTATCGTGGGCGCGTTGCCGCTGTTCCATGTCTTTGCCAATACAGCTGTGCTGAATCGCACAGTGGTGCGGGGCGGGCGCATTGTCATGCTGGCACGCTTTACCGCAGCAGAAGCGCTGAAACTGGTGCGACGCACCTGGCCCAATTCCTTCCCTGGCGTGCCCACGATGTTTCAGGCCATGCTGGATGAAAAGGGGATCGAAGCGGTCGATTTTTCATCTCTGCGCGTATGCATTTCCGGCGGTGCCCCGCTTCCGGCACCACTTCGCGAGAAGTTTGAAGCCATTACCGGTGCGCGCCTGGTGGAAGGTTATGGCCTGACAGAATCGAGCGGGGTTGTCTCGGTCAATCCCTATCAGGGCCAGCGTAAACCCGGCACTATAGGCCAGCCTCTGCCGCAAACGCAGGTGCGCCTGCTGGATAAGGAAGACCCCACGCGTGATGCGCAAGCAGGCGAGCCGGGTGAGCTGGCTGTTGCCGGACCGCAGGTGATGCAGGGGTACTGGAACAGGCCAGATGCCGATGCCGATGTCTTTGTCGAGATAGAGGGCACTCGTTGGCTGCGCACCGGGGATATTGCTGTGATCGATGATGATGGCTTCATCGCCATTGTCGATCGCAGCAAGGATATGATTGCCGTGGGCGGGTTCAAGGTTTTTCCCAGCCAGGTCGAAACCGTATTGCTGCAGAATGACGCGGTGAAAGAGGCTTTGGTATTGGGCCTGAGGGATGATTATCTGGGTGAACGCCCGCATGGCTATGTCACGTTGAATGACGGCGCGGAGATTTCCGGCGATGCCTTGATGAAATGGGTCAATACGCGCCTTGGCAAGCATGAACGGCTTGCCAGCCTGACGGTGCGCGATGAATTGCCGAAAACGATGATTGGCAAGCTGGATCGCAAGGCATTGAAAGCGGAAGTTCTGGGAGAATAGGCAGGCCGAAGCCGCGCCTTCTTGCCCAAAAAAAGGGCGCGCCACATATGGACGCGCCCTTTTTGAAGAATTGTATGATTGGGGTTACCCAGCCAGGCTCAGTTTCGGCTCGTCAGGCGAAGCAGGCTTGTCATCACCCTTGTCTGTTGCTGGCTTGGCGGGGGTGCTGGGTGTGGAATGGGCAAAGCGGCCTTCCACCTGTGCACCCTGTTCGATGGTCAGCGCATCATATTGTACATCGCCTTCGATCTGGGCGGTACGCAGGATCACAAGTTCGCGGACCTTGATCGAACCCATTACATGGCCGGCCAGCCGCGCTTGCTGTGCTTCCACACCGCCCATGATGCGGCTGGATTCGCCCTGTACGAGAGAAGAGCACTTGATGTCGCCTTCGATCGTGCCATCGACATGCAGATCGGCAGAGGCATTGATATCGCCTTTAATGCTGACATCGGCACCGATCACGGAAAAGGTAGAGCCTGAATTTTGTGCCATGTTTTTAACCTGCGGTGTCTGCCGTTGGGGTTCTGCGGACTTCTTTGAGAACATCGGGGGCAGTCTCCAGGAAGGGGCGCGGGTTTACCGCGCGGTCATTGATACGCACTTCGAAATGAAGGTGCGGGCCGGTGGAACGGCCGGTGTTGCCAATTGCGCCGATCACGTCGCCGGCATCAACCAGCTGACCAGGCCTGGCCACGAATTTGGACATATGGGCATAACGCGTGGTCAAGCCATTGCCGTGGCTTATCTCCACCACTTTGCCATAGCCGGACTTGCGCCCGACAAAAGTTACGCGGCCCTTGGCTGCGGCATAGATGGATGCACCCGTTGGCCCCTTGAAATCAAGTCCGCGATGCATGGCGCCACGGTTGGTAAAGGGATCACGGCGATATCCGAAGCCGGAAGAAACGCTGGTGGTCAGCGGATTGGCGGGTTTGAACTGTGGAATGCCTTCCAGTCCGGCTTCCAGCGCTGCCATGCGCGCCAGGCTGAGACCGAGCCGTTCGAAACGCGGATCGATTTCACCTGTTGAGGAGGTGGCGAGGATTTCCAGTGGACCACCCATCGCATCGCGTTCGGCATTGCGCAGCATGTTGCGGATCGCAGCTTCAGCACGGCGTGCGCGCAGATCGGCAAAGCGGGTCAGCCGTTCGACAAAGGCCAGCTGGCGCGCTTCGATCTGGGCCAGTTCCGCAGCTTCGGGGATCGAGCTGGAAACCTTCTTGACCGTGGCAGCAGATTCGCTGGAGGAATCGGTGACGTTATCGACCGACTTGACGTCAGCAGGCAGTGCCTCCGTCATCTGCTCCAGAAATTCCTGACGCTTGACCAGATCCTTCGCTACCGAATCCAGATCATGGCGATAGGCGTTGACGCGTTCGGTTGCTGTGGCGACCTTGGCTTCACGTTCCAGCAGGGAAAGCCGGTCAGCCTGCGCGCGATACTGGCTCCAGGCCATGGCACCCATGGAAATGCCCCAGCCCAGCAGCAGCGCGAGCACCACACCGGCACCGATCATCTGCACACGCGATGAAATCTTGATAAAGCGGACCTGGCCCTGCGATCGCATGAAAAATTCGCGATCCGGAAACCAGCTGCGCAGGCGGGATCCCCAGCCGCCAGCGGAAACTGAATTTAGCAAGGCGACCCCTTTTCTCTTCGTCCAAGCCCTGAACCAAAGAAAGTCGGTAACAACCACATCTCTAAAGGTCGAATCCAAGTGTTAACTCGCGGGGCGAAACGAATGACTCACGCGATGAGTCGTTGCCTGGCGGGATATGGTTAATATTTTCTCGCCAATCTTAACCTGAAAGGTCCAAAATCGGCGGGAATCGCACAGATGGATTCGTGGCCTGACACAGGGCCTCTGCGCTGCTATTGGCGCCGCATGGCTACGAAATCCGAATCCGTTTCGCTGGACCCCGCAGTCCTTATCGAACAGCTGGCGCGCAAGGGCCGTGCGGCACAACGTGTGCTGGCGGCAATGCCGAGTGACGCCAAGGCGGCAGCACTGATGAAGGCGGCTGCTGCCCTGTGCGCGGACAAGGATGCAATCCTGGCCGCCAATGCGCAGGATCTGGCAGAAGGGGAAGCGCGCGGGCTGACCGGCGCCATGCTCGATCGTTTGCGGCTGGATGATGCGCGGCTGGAAGTTGTCGCCGCCGGGGTGGAGGCGGTGGCGCAATTGCCTGATCCTGTGGGTCAGGTGATTGATAGCAGTGAACGGCCCAATGGTCTGAAGCTGAGCCGCATTCGCGTGCCCATTGGCCTGATCGGGATTATCTATGAAAGCCGCCCCAATGTGACGGCCGATGCTGCTGCGCTGTGCGTGCGGGCGGGCAATGCGGCCTTGCTGCGCGGGGGCAGCGAGGCGGTCCATTCCAACCGTGCCATCCACGCTGCCCTGGCACGTGGCATGGCAGAAGGCGGCGTCCCCGCCGAAGCCGTGCAATTGATGCCGACGCAGGATCGCGCTGCTGTGGGTGCCATGCTGGCCGCTGCCGGATTGATCGACATGATCGTGCCGCGCGGGGGCAAGGGCCTTGTCGCCCGTGTCCAGGCAGATGCACGCGTGCCCGTGCTCGCCCATCTTGATGGCATTTGCCACACCTATGTGCACTCAGCTGCGCAGCCGGATATGGCACAGGCAGTGACGCTGAATGCCAAGATGCGCCGCACCGGCATTTGCGGGGCGATGGAAACGCTGCTGGTCGATGCATCCTATCCCGCAGCCCCTGCCCTGTTGGCCAATCTGATCGATGCCGGGTGCGAATTGCGTGGCGATGCGCGCGCGCAGGCGATCGATTCGCGGATCAAGCCTGCCGCCGATAATGATTGGGATATGGAATATCTTGAGGCAGTTCTGTCCGTCGCGGTGGTGGACGGGATTGATCAGGCGCTGTCGCATATTGCCCGTCACTCATCAGCCCATACCGATGCCATCATCACAGCGGATGATGCCGTGGCGGAACAATTCCTCAACGAAGTCGACAGCGCGATCGTGATGCACAATGCCTCCAGCCAGTTTGCAGATGGCGGTGAGTTTGGGCTGGGCGCGGAAATCGGCATTGCCACCGGGCGGCTGCATGCGCGTGGGCCCGTGGCGCTGGAAGGGCTGACGACCTATAAATGGCAGGTGCGCGGCAGCGGCCAGGCGCGACCCTGACGACGCTGTTCCCACCGGCTATGACCAGACCTGGGCGCAGAACCGGGCTGCTGGGTGGCAGCTTCAACCCTGCCCACGGTGGCCACCGCCGCATCACCCGCTTTGCCATGCAGGCATTGGCGCTGGATGAGGCGTGGTGGCTGGTTTCACCCGGCAATCCGCTGAAGCCGAAGGCGGGAATGGCCCCGCTCCATGCCCGCATCAGATCCGCGCAGAAGATGGCGCGCCGCCTGCCGATCCGCGCAACGGCGATAGAGCGTGAACTGGGCACGGTATATACGCTGGACACTTTGCGCGCGCTGACACGACGTTATCCGCGACGTGAATTCATATGGTTGATGGGGTCAGACAATCTGGCGCAATTCCATCGCTGGAAGGACTGGCGTAAAATTGCCCGCATCATGCCGATTGCGGTTATCGCGCGGCCCGGTTATGAAGGGGCTGCCATGGCAAGCCCCGCCATGGCCTGGCTCAGGCGCTATCGTGTGTCTGCCGCCGGTTTCAGAAGCAGGGGCAGATGGAGCGCACCGGCACTGGTGTTATTGCGTTTCGATCCTGATCCAAGTTCGGCCACGGCCCTGCGCCGCGCCGATCCGGAATGGGTGTCGCATTATTCCGATAGGCCGGTGAGAGATTCTTTGACGCATCATCTGATCAATCCGCAGGAGGGGGCATGAGGCGGGTGCCTCTCGTTACCTTCCGCTCGGATACTTACCCCGAATATAGGAGTTATGTATTCGCCTATGAATCAGGCGCATTCCCTGTCGGCTGCTGTCGACGCAAAAGGTACCCAACCCATGGCCAAGGCTGACAAATCCTCTGACGCATTGCACGCTCTTGTGCTGGCGCAGCTGGATGATGACCAGGCGCAGGAAGTGGTTTCCATCCCGCTGGAAGGCAAAAGTTCGATCGCCGATTACATGGTCGTCGCATCGGGCCGATCCACCCGGCAGGTGGCAGCCATGGCGCAGAAACTGGCAGAAAAGATCAAGCAGGAAGGCTTTGGATCTTCCCGCGTCGAAGGCTTGCCTGCGGCAGATTGGGTGCTGATCGACGCTGGTGATGTGGTGGTTCACCTGTTCCGTCCGGAAGTTCGCAGCTTCTACAATCTGGAACGGATGTGGGCCTTTGGTGACGCACCGCCGGTTGCCGGCTCGGCTTAGTTTGTTTTTCGCACCCGCCTCTGCGGGTGCGTACTCGGCGCTGTTCCTTCGCCGCTTAGCCCTTACGGGCACATGCGGGCGTGCGTTGCCCTTGCCGCGGCTTCGCCTCGGTTTGCCTGCGCTGGACGTGAGCTGCGCGTAAAACTAATAACCCCCCATGCTGCTTCACATCATCGCTCGCGGAAAAATCGGCCGCTCACCAGAGGCAGAGCTGGTTGCGCGTTATGAAAAACGGCTGACATGGCCAGTAAAGCTGACCGAACTGCCTGATACAGGTGGGCGCATTCCTGATCCCGCTACGCCTTTCAAAACAGTTTTGCTGGATGAACGTGGCAAACAGATGGGTTCGGAAGATTTTGCCGCAATTCTGGGCCAGTGGCGCGATGATGGTGTGCGTGAATGCCGTTTCATCCTGGGTGCAGCAGATGGCCACAGCGATCAGGAACGGGCCGATGCCGACCTGCTGTTTGCCTTTGGCAAGGCCACTTGGCCGCATTTGCTGGCGCGGGCCATGTTGATGGAACAGCTTTATCGTGCCAGCACCATCCTTGCCGGACACCCTTATCATCGGGCAGGATAGGGCCATGACCTGCCAAGGCTCTCTGGCTGTACGCGTTGCATTGGGTTGCGCCGCCATTGCGGTGTTGATCGGCCTGCCAGCCGCTCTGGTGGCGCAGCGCGATCTTGCTGCTGCAGCAGCCGATCCACGCAATTCGCGTACTGAACTGGCGCGGGCCAAGCGCGCAGCAGATGAGGCGGGGCAACGCGCCCTGCAATTGGCGGAGGAAGCGGAAACAGCAACCGAAGCTTTCGCCAGAACGCAGGCGCAAGCGGCGGCCCTGGCAGCACGTATCCAGCAGGCAGAGGCTGATATTACAGAGGCAGAGGTGCGGCTGGCGCTGATTGGTGATCTGCAGCTGGAACTCAATGCCCGTCTGGCCCAGCGACAACAGCCATTGGTGCGATTGAGTGCTGCCTTGCAGAATATGGCACGTAGGCCGCTGGCCTTGTCTGCCCTGAAGCCGGGATCGCTGAAAGACACGGTGTATCTGCGCGCCGTGCTGGCTACGACCGTGCCGGAAATTCGCGAACGGACTGCTGATCTGCGTGACGATCTTGATCGGAGCAAGGCGCTGGCGGCAGAGGCAAAATCCACATTGGCAAAATTGCGCGATGGCGAGGGTTTGCTGAATGAAAAGCGGCGCGAATTGGCCGCGCTGGAAGTGCGCCAGCGGATCGCCTCGCGTGAAGCCAATTCCATCGCCCGGCGTGAACAGGAACGTGCCCTGGTTCTGGCAGAGGAGGCACGCGATCTGGATGATCTGGTGGGCGAGCTGGACCGCGTAGGCGCTTTGCGGCGCGAACTGGCTGCTTTGCCGGGTCCAATTCTGCGGCCTCAGCAACCTGGTGCTGCGCGCGTGGTGAAAACAGCAGACCGTCGATCATCACGTACATCTTCTTCTCCGCCTGCGGATCTGCGCCTGCCGGTTGAAGGCCGCACCTTGGCGGGTTTTGGGGAGACTGGTGATAGCGGATTGCGTTCGCGCGGGTTGACGCTTGCCCCGCGTGGCGGTGCGCAAGTTGTGGCGTCCGCTGCTGGGCGAGTGGCTTTTTCCGGCCCTTATCGCGGATTTGGCCGAATCGTGATTATCGAACACGCAAATGGCTGGACCAGCGTCATCACAGGGCTGGAGCGTAGCAATGTGGCAACTGGCACCGAACTGGTTGCGGGCAGCCCGATTGGCGCTGCGGCCAGCGTAAATGCCGCGATCACGCTGGAGCTACGCCGAGACGGAAAACCGGTTAACCCACTGGAATATATTTAGATAAGTATATTTCAGGCGCATTTTCCGGCGTGATCCTGTACAGTAATTGTGGCCTTCCTGCCCCGCTGCGGGACGTGTTGAGACATCGGCGCGCTCTCATCTGGTGTTAATGCAATTGGCCCGATACTATATTGCGCTGAGAATGGAGCTTTTACGCGCTATGAAGATTGCCCCCCTGTTGCGCAGCGCCGCATTGGTCACTGCCGTCGCACTGATCCCCGCCACCACGGCGGGCCTGGCCCAGGTGGATGGCCGCGCGGGCCCGGAATTTGCCAAATTGTTCGCAACTTACCAGCGGATCAAGGCCAGCTATGTCGAAGAAGTCGATGATGAAAAGTTGATCCGCGGCGCGATTGACGGGATGTTGTCCTCGCTCGATCCGCATTCAGCATATCTTGATGGTTCGGATCTCCAGCGGCTCGAAACCATGATCGATGGCAATTATTCCGGTCTGGGCCTGTCGGTCGTGATGGATGACGGCGCGGTGAAGGTGGTTTCACCCTTCCGGGGCAGCCCTGCGGACAAGGCAGGGGTCAAGGCGGGCGATTACATCACCCATCTGGATGGCAAGCTGATTTATGGCGGCGATCTGGATGATGCCGTATCGCAGATGCGTGGTCCTGCAGGCTCATCGATCAAATTGACGATTTTCCGTGCCGGTCGGGACGAGCCGTTCGAAGTTTCGGTGACGCGCGGTGTGATTGAGCTGGAGCCGGTGACTTCTGAATTGAAGCCGGGCAATGTCGGCGTCATTTCAGTCAATGAATTTTCCGCCGATGTCGGCAATGATGTCTATGCCGCGTGGAAGTCTCTGCAAAGCAAGGCCGCCGGGCGTATGGCCGGGCTGGTACTGGATTTGCGCAGCAACCCGGGCGGATCGCTGGATGAAGCGGTCGCCCTGTCTGATCTGTTCCTGGATAAAGGGCGGATCGTTTCGCAACGTGGGCGCGCACGTGGTGAAACGCTGCTTTATGATGCTGAAACTGTATTCCGCGGAGATATTGCCGAAGGCGTGCCCTTGATTGTGCTGATCGATGCGGGCTCTGCCTCAGCATCTGAAATTGTGGCGGGTGCGCTGCAGGACCACCGCCGTGCGCTGATCATGGGTGATCGCAGCTTTGGCAAGGGCAGCGTGCAATCCTTGATTCCGCTGGGCAGGACAGCCGCACTGAAATTGACAACGGCACGCTATTACACCCCGTCTGGCCATTCAGTGCAGGAAGGTGGGATCAAGCCCGATATCGCCGTCCCGCAATTGAGCGATCCGGATCTGGCCAAGCGCAACAAATTTGTTTTGCGTGAAAGCGATCTGCGCGGCCATCTGGTCAATGAAGTGGGGCTGGAGGATGAAGCGCTGGAAAGCGATGCCCGCAGCGATCCGCGCTTCAAACTGACGGCCGAACAGCTGAAGGAACAGGGTGTGGAAGATTTCCAATTGCATTATGCATTGGAAACCCTGCGCCGCACGACCAAAAGCAGCGTGGCATTGCGCAAGTAAACTGTCCGGCACGAACGGGGTAATACCATGTCTCTCAATCCGTCGGCGCGAAAGGCGCAGACCCTGGCAATTGCGATCCCAGCGGCATTGCTGGGCGGGGCCTATATCAGCCAATATGTCTTTGGGCTGTTCCCGTGCGAAATGTGCTGGTGGCAGCGTTACTCGCATTTCGTAGCCCTGGCCCTGGGCCTGTTGTCTATGGTGGCACAGCCGCGCCGTTTATGGATTGCGCTGGCTGGTCTGGCGGTGATCGCATCAGGCATGATTGGCGGGTTTCATGCAGGCGTTGAATATGATTGGTGGGAAGGGCTGACCCGCTGCGCCACCACGGTGGAGGCAGGCGGTGATGCCATGGATGCCATTATGAACGCACCGCTGGTTCGTTGCGATGCTGCGCCATGGGACCTGTTTGGCATTTCGCTGGCGGGCTGGAATTTTCTTATTTCAACGCTGGGCGGGCTCGCAATACTGGCCCTGTTGGCGCGAAAAGAACCGGCATGAACAAGGCTGACATCCATCGTATGATCCGCGTTGACCAGGCGGGTGAATTTGGCGCAACGCGCATCTATCAGGGGCAGTTGGATGTGATGGGCGATCGCGGGCCGCATGCTGCGGAAATCGCGCATATGGCCGAACAGGAGAAGGTGCACAGGGCGAAGTTTGATGCGCTGATGGCGGAACGCGGCGTACGCCCCACCGCCTTGCAACCTTTCTGGTCAGTTGCAGGTTATGCACTGGGTGCGGCAACCGCTTTGATGGGCCCCAGGGCTGCGATGGCTTGCACTGCAGCCGTCGAAACAGAAATCGACCGGCATTATTCGGAACAGCTTGATCAATTGCGTGCTGATAAGGCTGACCCAGAACTGGAAGCGATGATCGATGAATTTCGTGAGGAAGAATTGCAGCATCGCGATGCTGCACTGGCTGCAGGTGCCGAACAGGCCCCGGCCTATCCACTGCTGTCCGGCGTAATCAGGCTGGGCTGCCGCGCCGCGATCAAGCTGGCCGAACGGATTTGATCGTAATCAAGGTTGCGCGTGCCAAAGGCGTGCAGACTGGCACGGCTTCATCTGGAGTTCACTCCATATCGCGCTTATATCTGCTGTAATCACTGCTGAATGGAACCGCACATGACCCGCATTTTCGCCGCTGCGCTGATCGCCACTGCCGCCCTGCCCTTTGCTGCGCCTGCTGCTGCACAGGATGAAGCGGGTGACAAGGTCAATATGGTGATCGTCTATGGCCAAGATGAATGCCCCGCCCCAATGGCAGGTGAAATTACCGTGTGCGCGCGCAAATCGGAAAATGAACGCTATCGCATTCCAGATAATCTGCGCACCAGTGACAGCCCTGAAAACACTTCCTGGACGCAGCGCGTGGAAAGCTATGAAATGGTGGGCGCATTTGGCGCGTTATCCTGCAATCCGGCTGGCGCGGGCGGTTTTCTGGGCTGCACCCAGCAGATGATCAATGATGCGTATAAGGATCGTGCTGAAGGGTCGAATGTTCGTTTCAGCCAGTTGATCGAGGCAGCGCGGGCAGAACGCATGTCCACCATTGATGAAGATGCCGCCGCAGAGCAGAGCCGCGTTGAACAGATTGAACGCGAATATATGGAACGGCTGGAGCGAGAGCGTACCGGCACGTTGCCGGGTGATGATGCCGGCCTTGCAGAAACTGCTGATGATGCCAGTGCGGATGAAACTGGCGAAACCGCGCCAGAATAAGCACGAAACCTCTAAAATCCAGAAACTTGCGGTGTTCGTTCAATGAACGGGCGGGTGCTGACGCGCGGATAATCCGTGCAATCAATGCTAACGCGAAATTAAGGATAATCCCCTAGGCAAACCCCCTAGTCGGGCGGTGCAATCCGTAAACCAGCCGGGGCAGCGCCCCAGCGGATGGCATCGTGACTGACGGTTGAATGGTTTGTCCGCATTGATGCGGGCGCGTTTGAAGGGGCACGTCCATATGATGGATCGCTGGCAGGCTGGCCGCCGTGCGCCCTTGGCTTATGCCCCGACAATTCCTGCTGAACCCGGTACGCGCAATGCCCCGCCCGTGCCCGGTGCCGGACATGGTCGAAATGGCCCATCCATTCCCATACGCAGCCGTAAAGCTGGCCGGCGCGAGGGGATTTTCGTCAAGCTATTGCGTTATTTACGGCGTGAAACGCTGGGCGCTTGGTTGCTGCCTCTGGTAATTATTGCCTCTCTTGCCAGCATGCATCAGGCCGGTCTGTTCCAATTGCTGGATCTGCGCTTCTTTGATGTTGTTTCGACACAGCAAGCTGGGGCGACACCCAAAGTGGTGGTGGTGGAACAGGACGCTGCTTTTGAACAAGGCGGCACGGATCGTTTTGCCGAACTTGACCGGGCGCTGGCCCGGTTGGGGGTTGAACGGATCGGTTATCTGGGTGACCGCCCCACTGGGATAAAAGCCGGAACCAGTAAAATTCCGGTGGTCACGGCCCGATCGCCGCAACCTGTTCCTGCCAGCCAGGCGTGGCAATTGCCGCCGGGGCAGGGCGATGAACTGGTTGCCGCGCGCATTCTGCCCGCTGCGCAATATGGTATTTACCGCAGCCAGTTGCCCGATCTGCCTGGAAAGGCGGCGCGTCTGCCAGTGTTTGAAACCGTAATGGCCGGGGTTGCGGTGCCGCGTGCGCCTTATCTCATCTGCATGCCGCGCGAACAAAGCATTCCCACGCTTAGCGCCAGCCAATTGATTGCAGGTGATCTGGCCCAGGGCGATCTGGCTGGAACTGTGGCAATTGTGGCAGGTCGATCTGCCTTTACGAACAGCTATGCCACCCCGCTGACCCCGCAACACCAGGCTACCAGCGAAGCGCGATATCGCGCATTGGCGGTACAGAGCCTGCGCAGCGCAGGCGCTGTTTACCAGTCCACATTGTGGGAGGTGTGGCTGTTGATGCTGATTGCGGGCCTGGTCCTCGCGCTTGCTTATGGCCGGGTTGACCCCAAACGCTTTGCCCTGGCGCTGCCATTATTCGCCACGGCCCTGATTGTACCAGCCTGTTGGGCTGCGCTGCATTTTGGCGGGCGGTTGTTACCGCTGACCGCCTTGTTGCTAGCCCCATGGCTGGTCAGCTTTGCCCTGGTGCTGCTGCGCGAAAGCAGTCAGGATCGCCGGTTGGAGGCGGCTGCATCGCGTGCGGTACAGCACAGTTTCCGCCGTTCTGCACTGCGCGAAGGTGCGCGCCTGCCTGAATTTCTTGGGGTTGCCGCGCGTATTGCCGGGGTGGAACGTAGCCTGTTGGTGGCGGTTCGCCCCAATGGCCAGCTGGAAGAGGTGCAGGCGAATAATGCCGCGCTTGATGATCTTGCACTCAGCCATCGCCAGCTTGCCACTGCGCTTGGCGGGATGCGCCGCAAGGGCGCCAGCTTTGCGGCAGAGGAATTTCTGCCCCAATGGCCGGGTCAGGCGCGCGTGTGCTGGCTGGGCGGCGCACAAGGTGATCTATACTGGTTCTATTCACAGCCTGTGGGCAGCACACCACGAAAATCAGCACAATTGGTGCGTGCCATTGTGGCATCGTTCCGCGAATTGTTTCGCTGGCGCAGCGATCTTAACGCCCGCTCGCACAATGATGAGCGTTTCAGCCCGATTGACGACAAGGTCGCGAGCGCCATTGCCCTGATTGCTCAGCAATCTGAACAAGTGCGCCACGGCTTTGATGCACTGGATACGGCAGTGGTGATTTTCCACCTGATCGGATCGCCGCTGCATGCCAATGCACGGATGCAGGAAATCTACCAACAGGCCGGGTTGAGCGTTGCGGAAACCGATCTGCCACATGCCTTGCTGGAATTGACCGATCTGGATGAAACACGCATCCATGCCATGCTGCATGACCTGTTGATCCATGGTGGTGAAATGCGCGTACCCATGCGCGAAATCGGGCCGGAAGAACGCATGATCCGTGTGGCTGCCCCGCACAGCCTGGCCAAGGGGGAAGAGCGCGTTCTGGTGGTGGAGGCGATTGATGTGGCCGATTTCCACCGCGCGGCCGATCTGCGGCAGGCCGTGGCAATGTATATCGATTTGCAGCTTCGTAATGACTTTGAAGCGATCCTGTTGGGTGCTGAGCTGGCGGCTGATGATCGCGTTGGCCGTGAACAATTGGGCCCCATTGTGCGCCGCATTGCGGAAACTGCGCGGCGTGGCACCGGGCGGCTGGATGAAGTGGCCGAACTGACCCGCGGTTCTGCCAGCCAGGTGGTTGATGCCAGCTATCCAATCGAAGCGCGCAAGGTCGTGACAGAGGCGGTTCAGCGCGTTTCTGACTTCGCAGATGAGCTTTCCGTGGAAATCCAGGCCCAAATCCCCGGTATCAGCGGCTTCACGATTGCCGAACCGGTTCGCCTGCGCGAAATGATTGAGGCCATGTTACGCGTTGTCATCGCCGATACGCCGCAGGGGGAAAAAGTGCGGCTGGTGCTCGATGAATTCGACCACCACACCCGCATCCGCATTTCGGGTGGTTTCGGGATCGGTTTCGAACGCCTGGTCAATCTGCTGGATGCAGGCCCTGAAAAGGCATCGGGTGATTACCGCGCGATTGCACAGGGCATGGAACAGTCACGCCAGTGGAATGCCAGCGTATCCTATTGGGGGCGTGAGGCAGACGGGTTTGGTTTCAATATGGATTTGCGGAGGATTGGATGAACCAGTCCCGCATCCTGATTATTGATGATGATGATCTGTTGAGCGAAATGCTCAAGCTGACGCTGGAGCTTGAAGGTTACGAGGTGCACATCGCACCGCATGGTCTGGCCGGGCTGGAGCAGTTGCGGGCGAGCCGGTTCGATCTGATTATCCTCGACCTGGTGATGCCAACAATGGATGGGGTCAAGTTCCTGCGCGTGCTGAATGACAGCGATCTGCATCGGCCACCCATAATGATCATTTCTGCCTCTGCCGATAATGCACTGGATGATGCTCACCGCGCGTTGGGCGTGGTGGGGATATCGCGAAAGCCGCTCGAACCGTCGAAACTGGTGGCCAATGTGAAGGCGTCATTGGCCAGGGCGGCTTAGGCAGGTGGATTTTCTGCCGCTGACCATATTTCCAGAAGGTGGCCTGGCCAGTTCGGTCATTACCACCGTCTGGGTCGGCGTGTTTGTTCTGTGCTTCTTCAATCTGCGTTTCGGCTGGGTCCTGTCTGGACTGGTGGTGCCGGGATATCTGGTGCCGCTGGTTATCGTAAAACCCATGGCGGCGCTGGTCATTACGGTTGAGGCGGTCATGGCCTATGCGCTGGTCTGGCTTTTTTCCGAAAAACTCAGCCGCGGGCGCTTCCCCAGCCTGTTCGGGCGTGACCGTTTCATGGGGCTGATCCTGGCCAGCATTGTGGTGCGGCTGGTGATGGACGGCTATCTGCTGCCCGAACTTGCCAGCTGGCTGGAACAGAATTTTGATCGTCGGTTTGACTGGCACAGCAATCTGCAAAGCTTTGGTCTGGTCATCATTTCGCTGATGGCCAACCAGTTCTGGAAACCGGGGTTGATGCGCGGCATGTTCGCAGCGGTGGTCACCATCGGCCTGACCTGGCTGATTGTCCGCTATGGCCTGATGGAATTGACCAATTTTCGCATCAGTGGCGTGTCTTATCTTTATGAAGGGCTGGCCAGCTCGATCCTTGCCAGCCCCAAAGCCTATATCATCCTGACATTGACGGCGATGATCGCCAGCCAGGTGAACGTGCGATATGGCTGGGATTTTTCCGGCATTCTGATCCCGGCGCTGATTGCGCTGCAATGGTATCAGCCGACCAAGATCCTCACCTCTTTCGCAGAAGCGATTGTAATCTATGCCGCTGCGCGGTTGGTGATGAAACTGCCCATACTGGCCAATGCGACCTGGGAGGGCGGGCGAAAACTGCTGCTGTTCTTCAATATCAGCTTTGCCTGGAAAATGGCGCTGGGCTGGTTCGTTGTGTGGCAGGGGCTGGAGGTCAAGACGACCGATTTTTATGGCTTTGGCTATCTGCTTTCCACGCTGATCGCGATCAAGGCGCATGACAAGAATATCTTCCCGCGGCTGGCCCGGTCTACCTTGCAGGTCAGCCTGGCTGGTGCGGTGCTGGGCAATATCGTGGGCTTCACCCTGTCGGCCATCACTGCGCGCGGTTTTATCGGATCGCCGGCCAGTGCGGGTGAACAGGCTGCAGAGGCAGGAGAGCAATTGGCTGGTCTTGTGATTGGGGCTGTGGGCGATGCGCATATCCGCGCGGTACAGCAGGATGCGCAGCCGCTTTCTGCAGAGGCAGCGCAAGTGCTGGCCGAATATGTTGAACTGTTCGAAGCAGGTGCGCCACCCGCCACGGGCGCGGTCAATCTGGTCAATGGTGGTTGGCATCTATCTTCACTGGACGGTGGGCGGATCGCATTGGTACGGGCTGATGGGGCGGGGCAGGAATTGCTGGTGTTCGATCCTGCGGCCACGCGCGATCTGGCCATTGTTCTGCTTGATCCTACAGCCCAGCCTGGTCTGGCGATTGCGGCACTGGAATTGCATGATATGCAGCGCCCACGCTGGCTGGTCATCGGTGCGCCACAGCCGGCCGCATCGCTGAGCCGAAATGGTGTGATGGAGGTGTTTTCAGCTGCCAGCCGATCACCACAATTGCTGGTGGCGGCATCAGCTGGGGGTGCCGGGCCCAGCCTCAGCCTGGCCAATCGCTCGGCCACTTCTGCCGATATTGCCGCGCTGCGTGATGCGATCCCTGGGCTGGAGGTTTCACTGGCTGCCGGGGCGGATCCTGTTGAGGTAAATCGCAGCAGATTGAACTTGGACACAGAAGCACTGGCTGGATTTGCACGTGCTGCAGCGCCGCTGCCCAAGCGGACTGATGAATTGCCCTGCCGCTTGCCGCGCGCTGCACGCCCATTGCCAGGATGGAGCGAGCTGCCGCAGCTCGCCTTTCTGCGTTACCAGATTGCACAGCCCATGCTGGCGGATATTTCCGCGGGCAAGATACCATATATCGCCCGCGCAACTGCGCGCCTGGCTGGCTTTGCGCTGGACCACTGCCGTTTGGGTGGGCGGGAACAATGGGGGTTTGTTTCGCCCAGCAGGGATGAAGGATATGTCTTTCTGACCCCAGGCAAACTGGCGCGAAACAGTGTGATCAGCTTTCGTGATTCAGCAGAATTGCGCCCGGCACGGGTCGGGGCCGCAGTGTACAGCCATTGGGGTGGCGATGCGCTTCTGATCGCGCCGCAACAGGACAGCTTCTTTCGATCGCCGCGCAGCAGTTTCGATGTTATCTGGCAGGAACTGGTCCGCCGGCAGGCAGGGGCGGATGATACGATGACATTCCAGCTTCGTCCGCGCCCGTTGGATGCCAGGAAGATGGAACCCAATGTCGATATCGTGATTTCCGGTGATGAAATCGGGGCACCGCCACCTGACCTTGAAGGTTTGCAAAGCGCCCTGCGTCAGGCTGGGCTGCGCCCCCTGGTCGCCACGTCGGCGCGCGAATTTGCCGGCTATGAAGCGCGACCTGGCGTTGCGGTCCGTTATTTCAACCAAACGGGTGGCCGCCGCTTTGCCTTTGGCTGGATGCAATTGGCCGTGGCCGGGAATGAAGGGGAAAGCCAATGAGCCTGACCTTTCTGTTCCGCCTGCTGGTTTTCCTGTTCCTGATTACGCCTGCTGCCATGCTGGGCACACGTTATGGTCCGGAACTGGCGGATTATCTGGCGGGGGCGCGTGGTTCCACCATTGGCGACACGCGTATTGCCAGCCGATCCATCGTCTATCGCATAGATGGGCGCGGGCCGGTTGATTTCACCTTCTCCCAACCGGTGGATCTGGTGAAAGTGATTGCCCAGCCAGCGGTGCAGCCTGACTTGCATGATGTTGCGGGCGGCGTGGTCTATGGCTTTCGGGTCGATCTGCTGGATGCAGAAGGGCAGGTGATCCAGCAGCATGACATCTATCTGCATGCCGATTCCCCCGACAAAACCTATGCATCGGGCACACGTTGGCGGTTCTTCCGCAACCGCCCTGAATTGATCGCCGCACAGGACGAGGTGTTGGTGGCCAGCGTTCCACGTGCGGCCAGTGCCCGTTTTTCAGCCTTGCCCAGCGATGATGGCGTGGTTGGGGCGGATCTGCGTGTCTATGAACAGCGCCCCTTCCTGGGGCAGCAGGCAATCGATGCTTTCCGCCGCCGCAGCACAGCGGAACAGGCTGATCTGGCCGCCGCTAATGCCTTTCCCCCAGACATGCTGACCGTGGAAGAGATGAACCATATCGGACGAAACCAATGGCGACCGGTTGGCCCCTCCGGTATCGCCGGGCGCGATTATCTGGCACTGGTCCTGTATGAAGGGTCAAAGCCCTCGCAGGACGTTGAGCGTGAGAGTGAGCCAAGACACGAGGGAGCAAAGTGATTGGCCGCAAACACGCCTTTGTACTGGTCCTGCTGATGGCTCTGGCTGCCGGTCTTGCCGCGCTTTTGCTGCCGCCTTTGCGTGATGCGGGCAAAGTGGTGCGCCATGATGCAAACGGCATGGCTGCAGCGCGTGCTTTGTTCGATGCTGCATTGGCCGATCCGCAATCGCAAGATTTGGGCGGGCTGGCCGCACCAGCCGGCTTTGCAGCTTTGCCTCAGAAAGATGAATGGCAGGGCGTTTTGTTGCAGGAACCTGCAGATATCTGCGTGGGGCGCGGCGCATATCTGCTGCGCGCAGGTGATGCCTTGATGCCGCTGGCGATAACAGCGCCCCATCGTGGGGCAGACCGGCATACGGGCACACTGGCCGCACAATTCTTTCTTGAAGGTAATGTGGTGGCGGCAGGCTGGAATTCGGCCCCGCGCCACGACCATGATCTTTGCGGTAATGCCATTGATCTGGCGCGACAGGACCAGCATCCATTCACCGGCTTTGCCTTGAGCTTTGCGGCCCGATATCCTGCCGGGCGCGTGGTCCAGCTGCATGGCTTTGATGGCGGCAGCCGGGCACATGTTGTGGCAGGTGATGCCGCTGCCATTATCAGCAATGGCACCAATGACCCGTCAGAAGCCGTGCTTGACCTGGCAGATTGCCTCACCACCCTGTTCGCTCCGCGCCCTGCGCTGCTCTATCCCTATGAAACGCAGGAACTGGGTGGCACGCAAAATGCACAAGGGCGCGCTATGCGTGCTGCCGGTTTCGCTGGCTTTGTGCATATTGAACTGGCGGCAGATATCCGCGCGCGATTGGTCCAGGATGCTGAATTACGCGCGCGTTTCGGCCAATGTCTGGCGGGTGGCTTGCAATGAATGTGGCGGCCCCGATTGCGCCGCCAGAAACGGCGTTGACTGATCGGCTGGAGGCCGGTTTTGCCCCGCGCCTGGCCCCTGTCTATGCCGATTTGCGTGATGAGGTTCTGGCCTTCGCCGAAGATCGTGCCGGGCCAGAAACCGCGCGTCGCCATGCAGAGGTTCTGCTGCGCTATACGGTGCAGCAACACGATACCATTACGGCGCTGAACAAGGCGGAAACCCTGTTTCAGACACGCTTTGCCAGCGCAGTGGATGATGCAGAAGGCCGTGCTGCCATCGTGGATTTCGCGCGGGCATTGGGCGCGGATGAACAACGCATCCGGCGTGATATGCGCGCGCTGGATAAATTTTTTGATGCCGATGCTGTACAGGAACGTTTCCGTAAACGCCTGGGCGAACGCCAGCGGGCACTGGCCTATGCATTGGAACGGCTGGGCCCTGTTGCGGGCGAGGCATTGGCGGCTGATCCCAGGGCAGCTTCTTCACCATTCTTCACCACCGAATTTCATGAATTGCTGGGGCAGATGCGCAGCTGGCATGGCGATCCACGCATCAGGCAGGCAGCACATGCCTGTTTCCGCCAGGCGGTGATTGGCTTTCATGGTAAAATCGAAGAATTCTGGCTCGACGTTTCGCTCAGCGCCACGCGCCGGGTTGCGTTGGACGAGACAGAGGATGTCTGGACCCAGTGCGGTGCGATCGATGCGCTGATGGCGCTTTCGCCAGAATCTGTGCCTGCGGTTGTTCAGCGCAGGCTCGCCAGTGATCCAGCCACGAAATCGGCGCAGGTGCGCGACAATGAATTGTTCGTGCGTCGCCATCTGGTGCGATTGGTGTGCCGCCATTTGGCTGAGCAGCCCAAGCTTGAGCCATCGCTTGGCAAGCTGGCCAATGATGCAGAAGGTGCGGTGCGCCAGGCTTTCGCCGATGCGTTGCACCTGCTTCCAAAAGAAGAAGCGGCAGCAGTGATGACGCGGCTGCGCACGGATCGTGATCCTCAGGTGCGCGCTGCAATTTTTTCCGATCCGGTCCGCATGCTGGATGCAGTGGGGCCATCGGGCTTCATTCGGCATATCGAACGCATATGCGCCTTTGAGCAGGATGAATTTGTTCTGCGTATTGCGCTGGAGGCTGCCGCTGAAACCGCCGCACTGCTGGCGGACTGTGGGCGGCAGGACTTGCCGGATTTGATCGCGCGGATGAATGCGGCCATTGCCACTCTGCGCGCTCGCCACTTGTCCTTCAAGATCATGCGCTGGGCGGCAGAGGCGCGTGAACGCATCTGGCTTTATAGCAATGAAGGTGCGCGCGAGATTGCGTTGCACCTGGCAGAGGCAGCGCAAGGTTTGCGTGAAGGGCAGACGCATGGCGTGCGCGGCATTCGGGCTGCGCTGAAGGATGATCGGGACAAGGTCGGGCGTGTCATGGCGGTGCTGGCGCAGCGCGATTTCGGCCTGTCGCTGCGACCGGCATTGCTTCCCCGTATCCAGCGCGGTGAGTATTTCCGCCCGCGCCTGTGGCGTATCCTGTTTGAATGGCGGCACAGCGCCACCGATAAAAGGCAGGCCTTCCGCCATACGATTGCGCGCGATTTCTATGGTTCCATGATCGCCCCCAGCGCGCGCATGGCGGAACTTGCCCCCACCAAGGTGCCGGGTGAGCCATTGTTCGAATCGAAGGAAGGGGGTTGGCGCAATTACTTGCCGCTGCTGGACCAGGTGCTGACCGCGCTGGACCGGGGTGAAAGCCTGTCCATCTACACCGCAGAGGGGGTGACGCGGATAAATCCGCCTGCCAGCCTGTTGCGCCGGTTGCGCAGCTTTTGGGCCATCAGCGATCAATTTGCTGCGCTGGCTGCATTGCGCAATCGTGACCCGGCGGAATATCTGGCGCGTCTGCGTAAATTGCGGGTGGAGGTGGAATTCGCACCACATGATGGGGTGGAGGATGCGCCCAACCCAGACATTGTGAAGCTGTTCAATTTCGGCGGTGTGGCACTGGCCCTGCCCGTGCTGTGGGAACGCGCGCTGGCCTATGTCTCAACCGTTTACGAAAACAATCTTGCAGAGCTGGCGATCTTCATCGCGCTGGCCAGCCTGTGGTTCTTTGGCCGCCATGTGGTGCTGGGCTGGCGGGCGCGGCGCCTGCGTGAAGGGCTGTCATTGGTACTGGGCGGCTGGGGGACACGTGGCAAATCGGGCACAGAAAGGTTGAAGGCGGGGTTGGTCAACGCGCTTGGCCCCTCCATCGTTTCCAAGACCACCGGCTGCGAGGCGATGTTCCTGCTGGGCAATGCCTATGGCGATCTGACGGAAATGTTCCTGTTTCGCCCTTATGACAAAGCCACGATCTGGGAACAGTTCAACCTGCTCAAGACTTCGCGCGGTCTGGGTGCGCGGGTGTTCCTGTGGGAATGTATGGGCCTCAACCCTTCCTATGTCCGCGTATTGCAGCAGGATTGGATGCGTGATGATATTGGCACCATTACCAATACCTATCCCGATCATGAGGATGTGCAGGGCCCGGCCGGGCGCAATATTCCAGAGGTCATGTGCGAATTCATCCCGCATGATTCGCTGTTGCTGACGACCGAGGAAGAAATGCTGCCCATCCTGCAGCAGGGCGCGGAAAAGGCGGGCACGGAAATTCGTGCCATCGGGTGGAAACAGGCAGGGCTGATCCATCAGAGCCTGCTCGATCGGTTTCCCTATGAAGAACACCCGTTCAATATCGCGCTGGTCACGGCCATGGGGGCGGAACTGGGCCTGTCCCATGATTTTTGCGTCAAGGAAATGTCAGACCGGGTGGTGGCCGATCTGGGCGTGCTCAAGACCTATCCGCGGTCAATGATTGAAGGGCGCACGCTGGAATTCGTGATGGGGCAATCGGCCAATGAACGCTTTGGCGCGATGGGCAATTGGAACCGCATGGGCTTTGCCGATCACGATCTGTCGCGCGATCCAGAAATTTACATCACCACCGTGGTCAACAACCGTGCCGATCGTGTGCCGCGATCGCGCGTTTTCGCGCGCATCCTGGTACAGGATGTGGCTGCAGATCGGCATTTCCTGATCGGCTCCAATATCGAAGGGCTTTTGGGCTTTATCGAAGAAGAATGGGGTGAATATGCGGCTGGACTGACGCTGGCGCATGAAGGGGATGACCCACTTGCCAAGCTGGAAGAGCTGGCCAGGCAACAACGCATTCCTGTTAGCCCGCGCGAAGTGGAAGGGCGCATCGCGGCCATGCGACGCGATCCGGCGATTGCCGATGCATATGGCGATGCCATCGCCACGCATGAGGCGGAAATCCGCGAACTTCACCAGTCTTATGCCACCCTGCGCGATCAGTTGGCCAAGGGCGGCAGTCCCGCCGCGCATGATGGTGCCATGCGCGACCTGCTGGGCCGTGCGTTCCATGCCAAGCTGGTGCCCGTGCGTGATTATTACATCAGTGGAGAGGCGATTGTGCGGCTGATTGCGCGCCAGACGCCGCCCGGCCTGGTGAACCGCATCATGGGTATGCAGAATATCAAGGGCACCGGGCTCGACTGGGTCTATCGCTGGCAGGCATGGGAGGCGGTTTGGAAGGCATGCCAGCAATTGCGCGAAGATGATGCAGGCGCTGTGGAACGCGGCTTTCGTATGCTCAGCTCATTTCAGGAATATGGCGTGTTAAGCGAGGCAGAAATGCGCGGCGCAAACGCCCATTTACGCACTACCAGCGATTTGCCGCCCGCGATCACGCCGCAGCAGGTGGATGCACTAGAGGCGCGTTTGGAAGAGCAGCTGGCCGCATTGGCAGGCGAAGATGACGCGGGCGAGGGCGCCCATGATGTGCAGCAGGGGCGGTTGGCGGCGCTGGGTGCGCGCCTGCTGGATGTGGCAGAGGCGTTTCTGGATGCAGGTGATGCCGTGCGCCGTCGCAAGGCATCCGACCGTATATATGATGCATTAATTGCCGAACAGATTTCCAGCCAGCGCGCCGCGGCAGAGCTGAAGAAGCTGACCAGTCGCCAGAAAGGCGGCTGGTTGGGCAAAACACTGAAAGACGGGTTGAAACTGGCTATGCGCCGCTGACGGCCCGACTGGTATCAGAAGCGGAAACCCACCCGCAGGCCCGCCCGCACGGCGTTCTTGTCATATCGAATGTCATTGGAATCGCGGGCTCTGTTGCAAACATGGGGCACGGCCGCGCGGCGTCACCCAGTTGGGGGATTAGGCAGCATTGGCGAAATGCTTA
>JADCLP010000006.1 GCA_014983025.1 Erythrobacteraceae bacterium E2-1 Yellow Sea
AGCAGCACCTCCTTGGTGCCGCCATTGAATCAAGCCACTGCCGCCTGCGCAAGCGATTTAATAGGTCCTGAGCCTAGATCTTGATTTTCGGGCACCGCTTGGCTATATCCTTACTACCACGTTGTTCCGTTTACGGTTCAACAGCCCCGGCGCCACCGTGCGGCCGGGGTTTTATTTTGTCTAGCGTTTTCAGCAAGTCTGACGCCTGCAACCTTTGACGATTTCGCGCCCTGGAGCGGACCACTTCGTTGAACAGCAAAATCGCTGCAGATAAGACATGGGCTGGGTCCTTGTATCTGTCCCCGCTTTCATCTTGACATCAAACCTTTGCCAATACCCTGTCCAGATAAGATTTTGGCAGTCATTGTGAGAAGGCGATTTGCTACGCCGTTTTTGCTACCTTGGCTGCCTTTCTACGCAGGCTACTCTCCGCCTTCTTGATTCTCGAAGTCGCGGCTTTTGCTCCGTCCCCATCGAGCGCATCGCGTTTGATGACTTCGTTGACCAAGAGATTGTGCAGTTCATCTTCCGAGACCTTTAGTCCATCGAAGGTCCGACGAAACTCCTTGCGAAGTGTCGCCAGTACAGCATCGGACAGCAAGGTTTGCGCCACAACAAATCGATTCACAATTTGCGATTGGCGGTGGAATGCGTCCAATGCTTCTCCGGAAATGCTCTCCTTGCAGAGCATGAAGAGTTTGGCCAAGTCATCTGCCGAGCGGGTCACCGCTCCCATATCCAGACAAAGCACCTCTTCCCATTGAATGGGCTTTGTGAAGCTGATTCGGTAGACTTTCCAAATGATCGCGTTCGACAGAACGACCCACTCGATGCCGTTATGCGCCCCGTAGTTGACCGCTTGACGTAGGTGGCTTTCATTCAGTGTCGTTCCGGCAGACTTCACTTCGCAAAGGAGGTGTGTCTTGCCATCAACTCGGATCGCCAAATCACAAAATGTGCCACGTATCTGCTGCTCGCTGGTGAGCTCGCTATATTTGTCATAGCCAAAGACATCGCTCAGCATGTCTTTGATTACGGTAACGGTGTCTGCCTCGCTGATGTCTCGGTCGGCCAACTTTCGGATTATCCGCTGATACTTGCGGAGACCCCCAGTCAAACGATCTTGGACCTTCTTCGGGATTTTCACTGAAGCAGTCATCATACCCCCCAAAGCGATTACTCTTTGGGTTGTGCTATTTGTTCAGGGCTCGCCCGTCTAGACCTGATAGAAACGATGGCGAATTTGCCCGTTACAAGGTAAGCGGTCACAGGGGCAAACGATTGGGCAAAGTCACAGGCGTGCTAGCTAAGTGATTGCTAGGTTGAATCTTTGGCCTGATTTTGCCTTCACGACTTTCTCTCTAAGTCATTGAAAAGAAGGTGGTGCCGCTTAGGTGACTCGAACACCTGGCCCCATCATTACGAATGATGTGCTCTACCAACTGAGCTAAAGCGGCACTCTCGCTTCGCAGCCCATAGTCGCACCACAGCAGTGCCGCAATGCGCACCATGCGCCAAGAGAAAGTGGAGGCCCGAGCCGGAATCGAACCGGCGTATACGGATTTGCAGTCCGCTGCGTCACCACTCCGCCATCGGGCCTCGCCGCACCTTTTCAGGCGCGGAAGCGGCCCCCTAGCGAAACCGCCGCGCCATGGCAATCAACTTGATGAAAGAAGTATCAGACATCGTCGAAATTCGGTGCACGATTGGCCATGGCTGCCGCAACCGCTTCTGTCTGGTTCCTGCTGCCCAATATGGCGTGCTGTTCGATACTTTCTTCCAGCAATATGGCATCCGTATCGCGATCCATCATCCCCGCATGCAATCGCTTGGCCGCGCGGACCGCATGCGGATTGCGATTGGCAATTTCGCGGGCGATGTCATTAGCCAGCATGAGCGGTTCATCCGACACGCGCGTAACCAGGCCAAACCCCTGCCCCTCTGCCCCTGAAAATTCACGATTGGTATAGACGAGTTCGCGCAGCACATCATCACGCACCAGGCCGCGCCATAGCGCAAAACCGCCCATGTCGGGAACAATGCCCCATTTCATTTCCATGATCGCCATACGCGTTTCAGGATGGGCAACGCGGATATCTGCACCGCTGGCAATTTGCAGCCCCCCGCCCAGACACACACCATGCAATGCTGCAATTACAGGGACAGGTAATCTGCGCCATACCATGGCCACCTGCTGGAACGAGTTGGCATTGCCATGTGTCCGTTCGGTCAGGGGTGGCGTATCGCTGCACATGCTGGCAAAACTGGCCAGATCCAGCCCAGCGCAAAAGCCGCGCCCTTCACCCGAAAGGACAGCCACGCGCAAGCCCTTCAACTTGTGCAGATGGTGCCCGGCAGCAATAATCGCATCGAACATCATCGGGTCGAGTGCATTCAGCTTGTCACCGCGTGTCAGGCGAACCTGCGCAATGCCATCTTCCCCCAGATTGACCGAAACCCTGTCGTGAAATTGCATGCCCATGCGGCAAACCTCTCTATCCTGTCACGTGACAGAGTTTTGCATGCATTACCCTTCGTTAACAGCGGCTATATGGGATGCTGCCTAAATCGCCGGGGTGAAGTGGAATGCGCTGGGATCAATTGGCACTTCAAGATAATAACCGCCATCAGGATGCGTCACCACCATGTTGGCCAACCCGCATTGACCCAGTTTGGCGCGTACACGCGCCACATGCACGGCCACACTGTTGGTGTTGGGTTCATGGTTGATCCGCCAGACCTCAGACAGCAATTGCCGCCGTGTAAGGCGTTCACCAGGTGTTTCGGCCAGCCGCCACAGCAATTCAAATTCACGCGGGTGAAAGCCCAGCCAGCGGTCATCAACCCGTCCATCACGATGGAACAGGTCCAGCGTTACCTCCCCCACCTCGCGAAAACGCGGGATCAGATCATCTTCAACCTGTAAGCGGATTTGTGCGCTGCGTCCCATCACAAAATTTCCCTGACCCGTTGAGTGCCGGCCGCATACTGCAAAACCAGAAATTGGTTGAGCGACTGATAGCTGCTCAGCCCAATGGTGAATGTTTTTTGTAAATGTGCAAGCATTCTGCGCGTAATTCCGGAATGTTTTTTGGCTTTTCTGCCAACCAGGACTTGGTCTGGACGGCATTTGACACACCGCTCGATTACGGCCTTCGCATTCACTAGCTACAGCAATATTGCTGATCAGAGTGTAACGATTCTGCATTTCCCGCTGATTGAGATTCAACCCTAATATCGGGTGATTGGCACATGAAAGTGCAGCCCAGAAATTAAGATAGCTGGCAGCTTGAACGTTACAATGAATCATTGCGCACGGCTTAACTGCTATTGGTAAACAACCGACAGACTGGCAGTTCCCAGAACAAGCAGCGCAACGAAAACCAATGCAAAGCTGATCCGCATGGCATTATTACGAGATGGGGGCTGGATAGCAGCAAGTTCAGCCATATCATTCATGTCCGACCTGCCGCCTTCAGCCCCAGCCAAGCCACCTTCTGGATCAGCCACAACGGCGGCAGAGGCTTCGTCCCGGCGATAATATTCGACCAGTTCGGCCAGACTATCAGCGCCGTAAATGTCCTTCAACGCGCGGATATGCTGGTTCACCCGCGTAGCTGATACGCCCAGTTCGCCTGCAATCACCTTGATCGGGATGCGCCGCTCGACACGCTCCATCACATCGCGCTGACGCCTGGTCAGCATGCGTGTAGTGTCGGGTGCCATATCCTTCTCCCCAGTTGTTGAATGTGAAGGATTACTTCGTCAGTTCAACAACATATTGTGGAGAATTTATTTGAGCAAGCCCGGCGATACCTTTTGTTTACCGCCCTATGCCGCGGAACTATTGATGCCCAGCGACGCAAGATAGCGTTTCACATTACGCGCCGCCTGGCGCAGGCGCTGTTCATTTTCCACCATGGCTATACGGACGAAGCCCTCGCCTTCTTCGCCATAACCGACACCAGGTGCCACAGCGACTTGGGCATGGACCAATAATTGCTTGGAAAATTCCAGGCTGCCCATATCCCTCAGAGCCGGGGGCAATGGTGCCCAGGCAAACATGGAAGCAGGTGGGGGCGGAATGTCCCATCCGGCACGGCCAAACGCCTCAACCATCACATCGCGCCGTTTGTGATACAGCTGACGATTGGTTTCCACGATATCCTGTGGCCCGTTCAGCGCAGCACAGGCTGCTGCCTGAATTGGCGTAAATGCGCCATAGTCCAGATAGCTCTTCACGCGCGACATGGCAGCGATCAGGTCTTTATTGCCGACAGCAAAACCCATGCGCCAGCCGGCCATGGAATAGGTTTTGGACATGCTGGTAAATTCCACCGCCACATCTTTGGCGCCCTTCACCTGCATGATCGATGGGGTCGGCTTGCCATCAAAATACAGTTCGGAATAGGCAAGGTCTGACAGGATCCAGACCTTGTTTTCCTTCGCCCAGGCCACCAGCCGTTCATAAAAGGCCAGATCCACCACCTCTGCCGTGGGGTTGGACGGGTAATTCACCACCAGCAGGCTGGGCCGCGGCACGGTGAAGGCCATCGCTTTTTCCAGACTGCGGAAATAATTGTCATCAGGCGTGGTCGGTACCGAACGGATTGTGGCACCCGCAAGAATGAAGCCGAACGTATGGATCGGGTATGACGGGTTGGGTGCCAACACCACATCGCCCGGTGCCGTGATGGCAGTGGCAAGGCTGGCCAGCCCTTCCTTTGATCCCATGGTAACGACAACTTCTGTCTCAGGATCAAGATCAACGCCAAAACGCCGCCCATAATAATTGGCCTGGGCGCGGCGTAGGCCAGGTATGCCCTTTGACTGGGAATAGCCATGCGCATCCGGCTTCTGCGCCACTTCGCACAGCTTGTCGATCACATGCTGCGGCGGTGGCTGGTCAGGATTGCCCATGCCCAGATCGATGATGTCCTGGCCCGCCTTACGCGCCGCGTGCCGCATGCCGTTGACTTCGGCGATGACATAGGGCGGCAAACGCTTCATGCGGTAAAAATCAGTATCCATCAGGTACCTTCGATCTGTCCTTACTCGTTAGTGGTGTCACAATTTTGGCGAATCTACGCGATTATCGGGTGAAGTGAAACGTATCTTTCGCTAATACCAGCACTATTATTATTTCGTCTGGGGCAAACTGCATGGCAAAAAATAAAAACGGCGCACAGGACACTCAGACTGAAGCATTCCGTGCATTTTTCGATATGCAGGGTGAAGCCATACGCGAAATGTTCGGCCAGTTGTTGCCTGCAGCAGAGGTGCAATCCAGCGAGGAAATAGCTGCGGCCTTCAGCATGGGGCAGACTGAAGCTGAACTGCTGGAATGGGCCCGCTCATCGCAGGAACTGCAGCAGATGTGGCTCGATTTCGTGGCGGAACAGGCACAGGCCAAAGCCTTGCAGGCCAACCCGTTTGATCCGTCACAATGGCTGATGATGGCCAACAGCATGACCAAACAGCTGCCAACCCAGTCGCTGGATCAACAGGCGGCTCTGTTACAGGAAGCCTTTGCGCTGTGGCAGGGTGTTTTCGATGATTTCGCCGCAGGCTTGGCTGGTGAAGGAAAGAAGGAGGGAAAGGCAGAGGCACTGCCACGCAAGGATCGACGCTTTTCAGATCCGGCCTGGAATGATCATCCCGCCTTTGCCTTGCTGCACCAGACATATTTGATGCTGGCGGAACATTTCACCAGGGCAGCAGATGATGTCGAAGGGGTTTCTCCAGAGAAGAAGGAACAGCTGCAATTCGCCACCAATATGCTGGTCGAAGCGATGAGCCCATCCAACTTCCTGTTGACCAATCCCGTGGTATTGAAGCGCACGATGGAAACGCATGGCCAGAATTTGGTCAATGGCATGCGCCATCTGATCAATGACCTGAAGAAGGGGCAATTGACCCACACCGATTCCGATGCCTTCAAACTGGGTGAAAACCTGGCCGCCACGCCTGGCAAGGTCATCCACGAAACCGATATGTACCAGCTCATCCAGTACACACCTTCGACCAAGGATGTGTATGAAGTGCCACTGGTAATCTTCCCGCCATGGATTAACCGCTTCTATATCCTCGACCTGTCCCCCAAGAAAAGCCTGATCAAATGGGCGGTGGACCAGGGCATCACCGTGTTTGTGGTCAGCTGGAAATCCGCCGATGCCAGTATGAAGGAAGTGGTTTGGGACGATTATATCCTTTCCCAGATCGAAGCGATCGATTTTGTCCGCAAACGGTTGGATGTGCCCAGCGTGCACACAATCGGTTATTGTGTTGCCGGCACCACATTGGCTGCTACGCTGGCCGTGCTGGCGCGCCGCGGCGAAGCGGACAAGGTCAAGAGCGCCACTTTCTTCACCGCTCAGGTCGATTTTGAAAAGAGTGGCGAACTCAAAACCTTTATCGATGAAGCGCAGCTGGAAATGATCGGCAATCTGTCCCAGGATGGCTATCTGGACGGGCGTTATCTGGCCGCCACATTCAATTCGCTGCGGGGCAAGGACCTGATCTGGAATTACGTGGTCAATAATTACCTGCTGGGGGAAGATTACCCCGCCTTTGACCTGCTGCACTGGAACGGGGATGTCACCAACCTGCCGTCCAAATGGCATTCATCCTATCTGCGCGACCTCTATCGCGACAACAAGCTGGTCGTGCCCGATGCGCTGAGTGCGGACGGCACTCCGATCGATCTCACGCGGATCCAGACGCCAGCCTATATCCAGGCAGGGATCGAAGATCATATTGCGCCAGCAGAAAGCGTGTGGCGGGCTACCAAGCATTTCAAAGGGCCGTTGACCTTCCTGCTGGCCGGGTCTGGCCATATCGCCGGCGTGGTCAACCCGCCTGCTGCCAATAAATATCAATATTGGACTGGCGACAGCAAAGCTGCATCGCTGGAGGAATTCAGGGCTGGTGCAATCGAACATCCCGGCAGCTGGTGGCCGCACTGGCTGGAATGGTTGAACGATCTGGATACAAAAAAAGTGGCGGCGAAGGGCAAGCGCAAGCCAGGTGGAAAAGGCGATAAAGTGATCGAAGATGCGCCTGGGAGTTACGTAAAAACCCGATAAATGACTGCTTTATAACGCGTATATGTTTTATGTTGCAGTGCACAAAAAACACTTGACTTCGCAGGTGCAATGCCTATTTTGTGCACTGCAACATAAAGCGAGGTTCCCATGGCAGATGACGCCACGTCAAAAATCGATGCCGCCGCTGAAAAGGCTTATGCCGAAGCGACTGCAAAGAAAGTAAGCGCGAAGCCTGAAGCGAAGGTGGAAACCGAGCTGAAGGAAGCGCCTGCGCCCGAGGCTGCAGTTAAGAAGACTGCTACCAAAAAGCCAGCGCCGAAAAAAATCGTCGCCAAACCGGCCCCAAAAAAGCCGGCCCCGAAGAAGGCCGTGGCTGAAAAGCCCGCGCCAGCAAAGAAGAAGGTTGCGGCCAAGAAAAAGGTTGCAGCCAAGAAGCCCGCGCCTGTGAAGGCAAAGGCTGCTGCAAAACAATCCTCCACTCCCCCCAAAGCTATCAATATCAAGGAAAAGATCATGGCTACTGCAAAGACTGCCGATTTCACCAAGGCTGCCAAGGATTTGGTTGCCGACGTCAAGACCAAGCTGGAAGGCGCCTATGCCAAGACCGGCGAAATGGCCAGCGAAGTAAACGAATTCAGCAAGGCGAACATCGAAGCCGTTGTTGAATCTGGCAAGATCTTCTTCTCAGGCCTGCAGGAACTGAGCCGCGAAGACATCGAAAATGGCAAGGGTGCCTTCGAAGCCGTCACCGCTGACGTCAAGAAGATGGCTGCCGCCAAAACCCCCACCGAATTCATGCAGCTGCAGGGCGAACTGGCTCGCCGCAACTTCGACGCCGCCGTCTCTTTCGGTTCGAAGCGCACTGAAGCCCTGGTAAAACTTTACAATGATGCTTTCGCGCCGCTTTCGACCCGCGTCAGCATTGCTGCTGAAAAGATCAAGCTGGCTGCCTAATCCCAGCCGATTGATTAAATTTTCGAACCAGGATCTCTCCTCTCTCTCCTCCTGGTTTCGGGACAGGGCAGGTCGGACATCACGTCCTTCCGGCCCTTTACATGTCCGCGAAAGATTTTTGCGCGCCGTTAACTCATTCGCGCCATCTTGCGATTATTCCGTGCGACACCATAATGGCTCACGAAATGACTGAAACCTTGCCCCTCGCTTCCCCCTGCCAGATACCGCTGCCCGCTGTCCGTTTGATGGCCGGGCAGGATGATGATGCCGATGGAGCAGGCCAGGTCGGCATTGCCACCAAAACTCGTACACGCCCCAAAAAGCCCAGTCAGTACAAGGTGCTGATGCTGAACGATGATTACACGCCAATGGAATTTGTTGTTCTGGTGCTGAAACGCTTTTTCGGGATGGATCTTGAACAAGCCACTCGGGTGATGCTGCAGGTCCACCAGAAGGGCGTGGGTGTCTGCGGCATCTTTCCCTATGAAGTGGCAGAGACCAAAGTGAACCAGGTGATGGATTTCGCCAGGCAGAACCAGCATCCTCTGCAATGCACGCTGGAAAAAGCCTGAAACTTCACACGCCCTAACTGCGCATAATTTCTGGACAATGGGGCATGACCAGCGCGCTTTTTCGCGCTAGGGGCTGTTACGTTAAGAACAGATAACAGGCGCACGTGCTGAAATTCCTGCCCGCGATTGACAGATACATTTTCCGGCTTGTGGTTCTGCCCATGCTGGGCGTGTTCGCGCTGGCCGCGTCACTGCTGCTATTGGACAAGATGCTGCGCCTGTTTGACTTCGTGGCGATTGAAGGCGGCCCGGTATCGGTTGTGTTCAAGATGCTGGGCGCACTGATCCCTGAATATGCCAGCCTGGCAATCCCACTGGGCCTGCTGCTGGGCATTCTGCTGGCCTTCCGCAAACTGGCCACCAGCAGCGAGCTGGACGTGCTACGCGCGGTGGGCATGTCTTATCACCGCCTGCTGCGCGTGCCCTATATGATCACGCTGGCCTTGCTGGCGGTGAATGTGGCGCTGGTGTTCTACATCCAGCCGATCAGCCGTTATTATTACGAACAGATGGAATATGAACTGCGGTCGGGAGCGCTGGGCGCATCGATCAAGATCGGCGAATTCACCACGCTGAAGGACCGCATGGCCTTGCGGATCGAGGAGAGCGAGGATGACGGACGACGTTTGAAAGGCATCTTTGCCCGCGTCGCCAATTCCAAGGGACAGGTTCTTTCGATCAGCGCGCGTGAAGGATCATTCCTTGCAACCAGTGACAGCCCGGACACCATAATCCTGCGGCTGTCTGATGGCACGATCGTGCAGGATACCGGCACCAAGACACCGCGCGTGTTGAGCTTTACCCGTCACGATCTGCCGATTGACCTGCCGCGGATCGAAGAGTTTCGCAGCCGCGGCGATGCTGAGCGCGAATATATCCTGCCCGAATTGCTGCGTATCGGCTGGAGCGAGAAAGCGCCGCTGGAAAAACGCGCTGCCAGCCAGGCGAGTTTCAATTTCCGCATGGTTGAGGTGGTGATGATGTTGCTGATGCCGCTTCTGGCGGTTTCACTTGCAATCCCGCCCAAACGATCGACCAGCGCCTTGGGCGTTTTTGTGTCCATCATCATGATCGTCGCCTATCACAAGGTAAATCAATATGGGGAAGATATCGCCGCGCTGGGCCGGATTGATCCGGTGGTCGCGCTATGGGGTCCCTTCGTCATCTTCGCCATACTGATCATCTGGATGTATTACCGCGTGGCCTTTGTGCCTGGCGGGCAGGCCATTGGTGCGCTGGAATCCGCCTTTGACAAACTGGCAAAGCGGCTGCGCAAACTGTTCAAACGCAAACGCCCCAAACTTCACCCCGATACCAGTGCGGCGCTGGCGCAATAGGCTGATAGATGGTGCAACTCGACTTCTTTCCTTCCCGCACGCTGACGCTCTATCTGGCGCGACTGTTCGTGGTTCGTATCTTTGCCGTGCTGGTCATGCTGGTTCTGGTGCTGATGATGCTGGACCTGCTTTCCACCAGTGGCGAAATTCTGGCGGCAGAGGGGAATGGCCAGGGCGAGCTGTGGACTTATGCAGGCCTGCGCATTCCGCAATTGATCCAGCGTTTCCTGCCCTATTCCGTTTTGTTGGCGACCATCATCACCCTGGTGACTTTGAACCAGAATAGTGAGGTGATTGCGATGAAGGCTGCGGGCCTTTCAGCACACCAGGTGCTGGCCCCGCTGCTGCTGACTGCCACAATAGTGGCTGGCATAAGTTTTGCCTTTAACGAACGGGTGGTGACACGATCAACCGCCACGCTGAAGGCATGGGAAGCGAATGATTTCGGCCCCGTACCCGAACATTCAGGGGTCAAGGCCAATGTCTATCTGACAGATGGCAATAATGTCCTTTCAGCCAGTTCAATGACCGGATCAGGCAGCGCCATCACCATGAATGATGTTTCATGGTATGAACGCAATGATGCCGGAATTATCAAGCATCAGATCCGTGCGCCGCGCGCAACCTATGCCGCACCCGGCTGGAAGTTGGAAAATGCGGTGCGTTTCAATGTCGGCAACGCCACCACTGAACAGATCGAAACCTTGACCGTGGGTGAAGGGCTGACACCGGCACAGATCGATCTGGAATCGATAGATCCTGATGCACAAAGCTTCTGGAAATTGTCCGATTCCATCGCCGCTTATGAAGCGGTGGGGCGACGCACGGCAGAACTGCGCGCCAAATGGTGGCACAAATTATCAGGCCCGCTGTCATCCATACTGATGCCGCTGCTGGGCGCAGTTGCTGCCTTTGGCCTGGCGCGGTCGGGCCAGCTTTTCCTGCGTGCGATCATCGGCATGGCATTGGGCTTTGCCTATTTCGTGATTGACAATGCAGCGCTGGCGATGGGAAATTTCGGCGGATACCCGCCCTTCCTGGCGGCCTGGGCACCGTTTTTCCTGTTCATGCTGGTAGGCGAAACGGTGCTGATCCGTACCGAGGAATAAAGATCAGCGCGTCATGCGCCCACGGGGTTGCCCCCCGATGACCTTCCCATCGTGCTTTTGGCAATACGCGCCACCAGCACCAGCATGCCCGGATGGTTCGCCCCGTCATAGGTTGATGCCTCACCCAGCTCACGTTTCAGCCGGCGATGTGCCTCTGGCAAATCGTGATAGGGCATGGACGGCATCAGATGATGTAACGCGTGGTAACGCAGGCCAACAGGTGCCCATAATTCAGCAGCAAGTCCCGGAGGGGGCACATTTACGCTGTCCAGGAATTGGGCAGTTACCGTCATCGGATCCCCATCATTTTCCCACAAATGTGCCACCAGAGTGCGCAGCTGGTTGAGCAGTGCGGTGAAAGACAGGATCACCAGTGCGATCAGCAGGGGGCGCCAGCCAATAAATTGCGTGCTGAGCAGCAGCAGCCATGACCAGATGAAGCCCCCCACTTCCTGCCAGAAAACGCGACGCTTCATCACACCTTCGGGCGGGCGCCGGCGGAAATCGGGATTGATGGAAAGGGCAGAGACCCGTTCCCACACCAGTTTGCGAATGGGCGGGATGATAGCACCCAACGGCACCAGCACAGCAAAACGCAATATCAAGGCAAAGGGCGCGATCAGCGCGATCAGCACGAAAACCGGCAGGCTCCATGGCTTCATCAAGGCCAGTGGCAGATATTCTGGATCCTCCACCGTGCCATATTGGGTGCGCTTGTGATGCAACGTATGCACTTCTTCATAGGTGAAACTGGGCATCAGCATGGGAATGCCGACCAAAAGATTCCACGCCAGCCGGAAGCCGGGCAGCGCATCGCGGTGAATATGGGTTAGCTCATGAATGAACAGCAGCGCACGATAAAGCGCCAATGCCCCCACCACACCACAGGCCACAGCCAGCGGCAGACTGTCCACCAGAATGGCACCTGCCAGCGCGGCATATCCCACGGCTGCCGAAAGCAGCATATCGGGCCAGTATATGCCCGGCCGCGCCTCACCCAACCCCTTGGTCAGATCGCGTGCGGCGCGCAGCATATCCTTGTCATCGCTTTCGATGAATTGGGCGCGCGTGGCCGGCGCCTTGCGCGGCGCATCAGCGGGATTAAGGGCGTGTTCCATGGTCATAATCGGTAACTTTTGGGTCATTACGCACAAAGCGCGCGCAGCACAAACAGGGCTTCTCTAACAGTGTAATCGACTGGATTGCTTGACTTGGGGCAAAATGCACTCACTGAAGTACACGCAAACTGAACAGGATGTATGTGCGTGAGCCAGACTGAGATAGTGATTGACCCCGTTTCCGGCAAGAAAGGCCGTACCGAATTCGTGGATCTGGGCCGCGCATTCGCCGCACGCGAACCGCATTATGTGCCGCAAATCCGGGCCGAACAGCTGGAACTGGTCGATCCGGCGAAGAACCCCTTCTTCGGGCATGCTAAGGCGCAATTGTTCATTGCCAGGCGTGACGGCAAGGCGGTTGGCCGCATATCTGCCCAGGTTGACGAGCTGGCGCTGCAAATGCCCGCTGAACAGGGTTTTGGCCCCGGCGTGGGCATGTTCGGCTATTTCGATGCAGAGGATGCACAGGTTGCCAAGGCATTGCTCAACGCAGCAGAAGACTGGCTGCGGGCAGAAGGCATGGCACGCGTACTTGGGCCCATTTCCATGTCGATCTGGGAAGAACCGGGCCTGCTGGTCAAAGGGCAGGATCACCCCCCCATGATCATGATGGGCCATCACCCGGCGCATTATCGGGATTGGATCGTGGATGATGGCTATGGCCTGGCCAAACGCCTGCTGACCTATGATCTTGACGTGTCACAGGAATTCCCGCCGCTGATCCAGCGCATCGTCAAATCGGGCAAAGGCAATGATCGCATCACTGTGCGCCATGTCGATAAAAGCCGCTGGGATGAAGATGCCGCCATCGTGCTCAATATCCTGAACGATGCATGGTCACACAATTGGGGTTTTGTTCCCTTCACACCCGAAGAAGTGGCCTATGCCGGCAAAAAGCTGAAGCCGATCATCAAGGAGCCGCTGAATATGATCGCCGAACTGGATGGCAAGCCGGTGGCCTTCATGCTGACTTTTCCTGACATCAATGACGTGCTGAAGAGGATTGATGGCAAGCTGTTCCCATTCGGCTGGTTCCATATGCTGCGCTGGCTGAACAACCCCAAGGGGGCCGGTATGCGGGTGCCGTTGATGGGTGTGTTGAGCGAACTGCATAATTCACGCGTCGCCAGCCAGCTGGCTTTCATGATGATCAGCGAAATCCGTGAAGAGGCATCGCGCCTTTACGGATCAAAGCGTGGCGAAATTGGCTGGATCCTGGACGATAATCAGGGAATGGTGGCGATTGCCGATGCGATCGAAAGCAAGGTCAATCGCGAGTATGAGATTTACGAAAAAACACTGTAAATCAATGTAGCGCGCAAATTTCGATGCTTTTCCCACGCCAATTCAACCACTGGCGGGAATTGGACGCGATTTCATCGCAAACTTGAACTCCTGCCCCTTGTCCTGAAAGCGCGCAGATATCACATTGCGGGTGATGAATACCGATCCCGCCAGCAAGGATAAACCAACGGCACAACGGGCCGCACCACCCACAGTGCGACCCAGCCGGCGCATGGCTTTTGCAGAACAGGAATTGCGGTTGATTTCCGCATTGGTGTTGTTGCTGGGCTTGGGGCTGTTTCTGGCCTTGCCATTTGTCCTGTCAATCGGATCGGTGGTTTTCCTACCCCTTGTCACTGCGATATTGTTGACCATTCTGCTGTCACCCCTGGCGGATAAATTGTCATCTATCGGCCTTCCCAACATATTGGCATCGCTGGGATCGCTGCTGTTTTTCCTGGCCATTGTGATCGCCGCATTGGCTCTGGTCTTGCAGCCTGCAGTCAACATGATCGACAGCTTGCCTGAAATGGCGCGTCAGCTGGGTGACAGGTTTGCCCAATTGCGTGACGAGTTTGACTGGCTTGCCGCCGCCAACCGCCAATTGGCCATGCTGATGGGTCAATCAAGCAATCGTGAAGTGGTGCTGGCCAGCCCCAGCGTGCTGGAACAGTTGGCATTCGCCACACCCAGCGTGCTGATCGAAACTCTGCTGACCTTCCTGATGGCGTTCTTCATGATAGAGGCGCGCGTGCGCCTGCGTAGCCGTTTGCTGCATGACCGCATTCACAAGGGCGCAAGTCTGAAGGCCGCCCATGTCCTGCGCGAAGTGCAGGACCGTGTTGCTGCCTATATCCTGACAGTTGGCTGGATCAATGCAGGCGTTGGCGTGATCGTGGCGCTGGGCGCATGGATGATGGGGGTAGAGGCCCCGGTGATGTGGGGTGGCCTCGCCGCGATCCTCAACTTCCTGCCCTATATCGGACCGCTGATTATGTTCGCCCTGCTGGCACTGTTTGGCATTGGCACGGCGGAAACCGCGGTGCTGGGCCTGATACCGGCAGCAGCCTATATCGGGCTGCATACGGTAGAATCGAACATCGTCACACCGTCCATTCTGGGTGCGCGCTTCACCATGAATCCGGTACTGATCCTGATCGCCCTATCCTATTTCTCCTGGATATGGGGCGTGTTCGGCGCACTGTTATCCGTGCCCATCCTGCTGACGCTGACAGCTTTCTTCGATCATGTCGGAAAACCCAATCTGGTGGGCTTCATTTTTGGAGAACCCTTGTTCCAGACAAATCTGATGGCTCTGGGCATGGATGAAGACCCAGCCGAATAGGCGGCATCACTGCCCCCAAGAAACGCATGAAAAAGCCCGCCACACCTTCATGGTGCAGCGGGCGAATTTCATTTGCCGCAATTACACTCAGGCGGGATAGGTCCAGGTGGTGCCCCGCGCCAGATTATCCGAAGCGAACTGCCAGTTCAGCTTGCCTTCAATCACCGCCTCCAGATAGGCCGGGCGCTTGTTCTGGTGATCAATGTAATAGGCATGTTCCCATACATCGATCGTCAGCAGCGGGTTGAAACCACTGTCTGCCAAGGTGTCACCATCATGCGTTTCTTCGATCGACAGCTTGCCATCCTTTTCCGCCAACCATACCCAGCCGCTGGCGAAATGGCCCGCGCCGCGATCCTTAAGCTGCTGCTTAAGCGCATCGAGCGAGCCAAAGGCATCATCAATCATCGCACCCAGTTCATCTGACGGATGGCCACCATCAGCTGCCAGCGAATGCCAATAGAAACCGTGGTTCCAGCTTTGCGCCGCATTGTTGAACAGGCCCTGATTGACCCCGCGCGCATCGGCAATCACGGATTCAAGCGATACATCGCCATCAACGGCGGCATTGGTCTTGTCGATATAGGCCTGGTGATGCTTGCCATGGTGGAAAGACAGCGTCTCGGCCGAAATGGCCGGCGCCAGTGCATCATCGGAATAGGGGAGAGGGATAAGTTCGAAAGACATGTTTCCTCCAATTGAGGGGATAAGAGAGGGATTGCACCTCTACGCGTGAGCCATGTTTGGCTTCTTGTCGCGGTGGTGCGGGGGCGTCTTTGCGCAACTGACCACACGGTGCAAGTTCTGACAGTGAATAATGTAGGTATTACAACAACAATTCCAACCAGCATGCGCGCGCACCCTTCCCTTCTGCGGTCAACCGCGCCACAAGCGCGATAGCTGGCCGTAAATTTAGGGATTGCAGCGCGCAGCAAAGGATTAAGGGCGTAATATGTCACGCAAGTTCTTCGGCACCGATGGGATAAGGGGCCGCACCAATCAAGGTTATATGACCGCAGCCACTGCCATGCGCGTGGGGCAGGCGGCTGGTGCACATTTCATGCGTGGGGACCACCGCCACCGCGTGGTGATTGGCAAGGATACGCGCCTGTCCGGCTATATGATGGAAAGCGCGCTGGTGGCTGGCTTTACCAGCGTGGGCATGGATGTAGTGATGACTGGGCCACTGCCCACCCCTGCCATTGCCCTGCTGACGCGGGAAATGCGCGCAGATCTGGGCGTGATGATATCTGCCAGCCATAATCCTTACGAGGATAATGGGATCAAACTGTTTGGCCCGGACGGCTTCAAATTGTCGGACGAGGACGAATTGCAGATCGAAGCCCTGTTGGAACGCGAACCACAACTAGCCGCTGCAGATAGCGTCGGGCGCGCGCGCCGCATTGATGACGCAGCCGGCCGCTATATCCACGCGGTCAAGCAATCGATTGCCGATGAAACGCGGCTGGACGGGCTGAAAGTAGTGGTCGATTGCGCCCATGGTGCGGCCTACAAGGTAACGCCCACGGCAATCTGGGAATTGGGGGCAGAAGTTATTGCCCTGGGCGTTGCGCCAGATGGCACCAACATCAATGACGGTGTCGGATCAACCTCTATCGCTGCCCTGCAGGCGCGCGTGATGGAAGAAGGCGCAGACATTGGCATTGCACTGGATGGCGATGCAGATCGGCTGATCGTGGTTGATGAAAAGGGTCAGGCGGTCGATGGCGATCAGCTGATGGCACTGATTGCCACCCGCATGGCTGACACGGGCGCGCTGAATGGCGGCGGCGTGGTGGCAACTGTAATGTCCAACCTTGGGCTGGAACGTTATCTGGCCGGGCGCGGACTGACACTGGAGCGCACCAAAGTGGGAGACCGCTATGTGCTTGAACGCATGAAGCAGGGCGGGTTCAATATTGGCGGCGAGCAATCGGGCCATATGATCCTGCTCGATCATGCCACCACGGGCGATGGCACGGTGGCGGCGCTCTGCGTGCTGGCCGCACTGGTGGCAGAGGGCAGGCCGGCGAGCGACGTACTGCACCTGTTTGATCCAGTGCCGCAATTGCTCAAGAATGTGCGCTATTCCGGCGGCTCTCCGTTGGACGCGGGGAGCGTGAAGCAGGTGATTGCTGATGCAGAGGCAGAACTTTCAGGCAAGGGCCGCCTGGTCATCCGCGCATCCGGTACCGAACCGTTGATTCGCGTAATGGCAGAAGGAGACGATGCAGCGCAGGTTGAAGCAGTGGTGGATCGTATTTGCGCCGCTGTGCAGGAGGCGGCGTGATGCTGGATATGCGTCCGGATTGCGAAAAATGCGGCTGTGATTTGCCTGCAGAGGCACCCGGCGCCTTCATCTGCAGCTTTGAATGCACTTTCTGCGCCACATGCGCTGAGGATCTGGATGATGCCTGCCCCAATTGCGGTGGGGAGCTGATGGACCGCCCAACACGTTCCAAGGCCATGCAGGAAAAATTCCCGGCCTCGACCGAACGGAAACATCCAGGGTGAGTGACAAGCCCCCACGTATCCTGAGCATTGCCGGATCCGATTCATCAGGCGGTGCGGGCATTCAGGCTGATATCAAGACCATCACCATGCTGGGTGGCTATGCCATGACAGCCATAACGGCTGTGACTGCACAAAACAGCGTAGGCGTGCAGGCCATTGCTCCTATGGGTGGCGAGGTGGTGCGCCAGCAAATCATTTCCTGCCTGGAAGATATTGGCGTGGATGCAGTGAAGATCGGCATGCTGCATGATGATGAGATCATCATAAATGTCGCCATTGCGCTGGATCGTCTGGCGGAAGGGGTACCGGTGGTGCTTGATCCGGTGATGATATCGACTTCCGGCTCGGCGTTGATTGCGCCAGAAGCAGTCGAGGTCATGCGGGCCCAACTGTTCCCGCTTGCCACTTTGCTGACCCCCAATATTCCTGAGCTGGAACATCTTGTTGGGCGATCACTGGGTACTTTTGCCGAAGTGGGCACAGCGGCCGAAGAATTGTCTGCGCAATATGATACCGCCGTACTTGCCAAGGGCGGCCATACGGAAGATGCGCGGATCATTGATGTACTGGTCGTGCCCGGACAGCGTGCTGTTTCCTTCAACGATGCGCGGATCGATACGGTCCATACGCATGGTACGGGCTGCACCCTCTCATCCGCCATCGCCACGCTGCTGGGATATGGACAACCGATCGAACATGCCGTGCGGCTGGGGCGTGAATTCGTGCGCAGGGCAATTGCAGCAGCCCCCGGTTATGGATCAGGCAATGGCCCGCTGGGGCATCAGGCGGTGCGCGGCGGCAAGGCCTGACGCTGGTCGCGGTCAGCTCGCCCTAATCACACCCCAGCCCGTAAAATTCGCGGATCGTGCACCAGGCCTCTTCGGCGGTTTCGCACCAGTGGATCAGCTCCAGATCCTTCTTGGAGATAGTGCCTTCCTCTGCAATCGCCTCAAAATCCACCACGCGGTTCCAGAATTTCTTGCCGAACAGCAGGATCGGGATCGGCTTCATCTTGCCGGTCTGAATCAAGGTCAACAGTTCGAACATTTCATCAAAAGTACCGAACCCGCCGGGGAACACGGCCACCGCGCGGGCGCGCAGCAGGAAATGCATCTTGCGCAATGCGAAATAGTGGAACTGGAAGCTGAGATAGGGCGTCACATAGGGGTTGGGCGCCTGTTCATGTGGCAATACGATATTGAGGCCAATTGATTCCGCCCCTGCATCGCTCGCACCGCGATTGCCCGCTTCCATGATGGAAGGGCCGCCGCCTGTGGTGACCACAAATTGCCGTTTGCCGTCTTCTATGATCGCCTTTTCGCTGACCAGCCGCGCCAGCTTGTACGCCTCATCGTAATATTTGGCCTTGTCGGCCAGATTCTGCGCAACCCTCTTTTCATGATCGGTGCCATTCTTGGCCGCTTCGATCAATGCCTCTGCCTCTTCTGGCGAAGGTATGCGTGCCGAACCATACATGACCATGGTAGAGCCCACGCGCGCTTCATCCAGCAGCATTTCCGGCTTGAGCAATTCCAGTTGGAACCGCACCGGGCGCAGTTCATCACGCAGCATGAAATCCGTGTCGCGAAAGGCCAGCTTATAGGCCGGATGCTGCGTTTGCGGGGTTTCGTGCTTACCGGCATCGGCAAAGCCGGCTTCCTGCTTGGCGTGGTAGAATTTGTGGCCTGACAGACCGTTCTGTGAAATTTTGTCGTTCATTTCCATGTAACTAGGGTCAGCAGACCGGCACGGCAAGGCGTGATCAATCCTGAGTGTTCTTGCGCTGGCGATAACGCGCCACCTTGTCCCTGTTCCCACAGATGGTGGTGGAACACCAGCGCCGCCGATTGTTGCGGCCAAAATCGTGAAACACCATGGAACAGCGCGGATTTTCACAATGTTTCAGACGCGCTGGTTCACCCTCTGTCAGCGATTGGGCAAAGCTTTCAGCAAACAGTACGGCCAGGCGCCTGCCATTGATGGTGCGATCATGATGCAGGTGAATGCCCGCCCCATCGCCATGCAATCGCGGTGTAACAGATAGCCGGGCCAGCGGCTGATTGATCGCATCAATCACGGCGGGTGCTGGAACGCGGCCCTGCGCCACATCGTCAAAAGCTGATGATATGATCTGGCGCAGCGCCACCAGTTCGCGCCTTTCACCATCCCAATCCTGTGGTGCCTCCAGCCCCAGCACTTCCACCCAATGCCGGAACGATTCGGCCTGTGCCAAATGGTCCACCGGCTCCCCATTCCACACCAGTTGTGAATTGAGCAGGTCCAGCCACAGCTTCCCCCCCATTGTAGGGATTCCTTGGGTGAATTCTGTGGCTCTGGCTTGCTGGGTCATAATCAAACACTTTTCAATCAATCAGACAATCTAGTCCTCATCGGGAAGCTGCGCAAGCAAAATTTAATTATCATACTGTTTTATAATATAAAATTGTCACTCCATAACGGTAACCATTCCGAAATTGCCCTAAAGTATAAAAATAAAAACACTTGTGTAACTGATTTTAAAAAGTTACCTAACCTGCAGATATCACAGGCAAACCACCCTGACTTTGCAGTGAGGAGACACTGAACTATGAGCATGATGAAAGACAAAATCACCCGCCACCATTTTGCCGAGATTGACGGCCGTCGCATGTTTTACCGCGAGGCTGGCGATCCCGCCGCACCCGCCATCATCCTGCTGCATGGGTTTCCCACCAGCTCTTTCATGTTCCGCAATCTGATCCCCTTGCTGGCCGATCGCTTCCATGTGATCGCGCCCGATTATATCGGCTTTGGCCAGTCAGATGCCCCCGCCACCGATGCATTTGATTACACATTTGACAATCTGGCAGATCACGTTGCCAAGCTGGTCGAACAGATCGGACTGACATCCTATGTCCTGTACATGCAGGATTACGGCGGCCCGATTGGCTTCCGCCTGATGGCGCGCAATCCTGCCGCGGTGACAGGCTTGGTGATCCAGAATGCCAACGCCTATCTTGATGGCATTGGTGAAGCGGCCAAGCAGCTGTTTGTCCCGCTGTGGGAAGATCGCAATGCAGAAACAGAGGCGGCAGCACGCGGTTTTCTGACGGCGGACACCACCCGTTTCCAGTATGAAGTGGGCGCGAGCGATGTAACCGCGATCAGCCCGGATAACTGGCTGCATGATCAGGCATTGCTGGATCGCCCCGGCACTGACGAATACCAGCTGAACCTGCTGGTCGATTATCAGCACAATGTCGGCCTGTATGATGGCTGGCACGAAATGATGCGCAGCTATGCCCCGCCCACGCTGCTGGCATGGGGCCGCCATGATCCCTTCTTCATCCCTGCCGGTGCCGAAGCCTATCTGCGCGATCTGCCCAATGCCCGGCTGGTGTGGCTGGAGGGCGGCCATTTTGTGCTGGATGAACACGCTTATCGCGTGGCTGACGAAATCACCCAGCTGTTCGCGCCTTCACCCGTCGCTGCCTGACATCGGCAGAAACACCCCACCCCCAAACCCAAACTAACATTTCACCACTGGAGAACCTGTTGTGACCAAACTACTTTATATCAAAGCTTCCCCCCGTGGCGCAGGATCGCAATCAGCCAAGGTTGCCGACGCGTTTCTGGAAGCGTTCAAATCCGCCAATCCTGATGCCGAAATCGACATTCTGGATCTGGCGACAGAGAACCTGCCCGAATTTGATGGCAATAAAATCGCTGCCAAACTGGCCATCATTGGCGGGCAGGAACATGATGCCGCGCAGAAAACCGCATGGGATGAAATTACCGAGATAGCCCAGCGTTTCATCTCGGCCGATATCTATCTTCTGGCCGTGCCGATGTGGAATGGTTCCATCCCCTATCGCATGAAGCATTACATTGATCTGGTGCATCAGCCCGGATTATTGATCGGACTGGACCCGGCAACAGGTTATATCGGCCTGCTGGAAGGCAAGAAAGCCTATCTGGCGCTGACTTCGGGTGCATTTTCACCCTCCATGCCTTCACCTGCTTTCGGGGTGGATCACCATTCCACCTATCTACGCTCTTGGCTGAACCAGGCTGGGGTGACCGATATCACTGATCTGCGCTTCCAGCCAACCTTGCTGACCGCTGATCCCGAAGCTGACCTTGCCGCTGCACAGGATAACGCCCGCGCCGCAGCCTGAATTCCCCCGGTGGCCGGGCTACCTGCCCCCCATTGCCCGGCCACCACCCCTATCAATGACAATATAGAGAGGATTGAGATATGACTGCGATTGATCTGGCCAAATCATTATATCAGGCCGTGGCCGCTGGCGATGCAGATGGGGTTGTCACCCTGCTGCACCCCGAAGTTCGCTGGACCGAGGCTGAAGGGTTTCCCTATTATCAGGGCACATGGACCAGCCCGCAGCAAGTGCTGGAAAACCTGCTGGTGCCATTGGGGCAGGATTGGGACGGTTTCACCGTCGCACCTGATGAATTCTTTACAGATGGCGATGTGGTGGTGTGCCTGGGCAATTACAGCGGCACGTCGAAATCCACCGGCAAAGCCATGCATTCACCCTTCATGCATCGCTGGGAAGCCGGTGACGGCAAATTGAAAACCTTCGTAATGCTGGCAGATACTTTGCTGGTGGATCGCGCCCTGACCGCTGACTGATTTATTGGCACTGCCAATTACTTGATTACCTGGGGTCGCCCTTGCCGGGGCGGCCCCTTTTGCTTGTCACCGATACACTGATCAGCCCACACCTTTGAATGCAAACGCCTATGCAGGCGGAAACACCCGGCCCTGGGCCGCTTGGTCGCAAATACAGGTATGGTGGATGCCCCGTGAGGATTCGAACCTCAATTGACGGAGTCAGAGTCCGTAGTCTTACCATTAGACGACGGGGCAATACCGGCCCGGACACGCTGCCCCGGGCGAGAGCGCGTGCATCTAGTTTCACGTGTGCCCTAGGTCAAGTGCGTCATGCGCAACAAACTTGCTCTCCATCGTCCCACACGCTAGCATCGGCACCAAGTCCTCGTACCGCATGGGTGCGAGAGGAAAAGAAAGTATTGAAAATGGCGGATCATTCTCCGCCGGACAGCCACAATCGGGCTGGCAAGAAGAGGGGCGGCAAGTCCGGCAAGGTAGCCGATTTCCGCTACAAGCGCCCCTCGCGGCCCAAGGAAAAGCACTCCGCATCGCGGGGGAATCAGTGCGCCGGAACGGCAAAAACCGGACAAAATCAAAACCCGCACAAAGATCGCGGACAAGGCAAGGCCAGCCCTCTGCCCCTCCGTACACCAGGCCCCCATCCGCGCCAGGCCTATGCCGCACTGGATTTGGGCACGAATAATTGCCGCCTGCTGATTGCGCGCCCATCAGGAGAAAACTTCACCGTCATCGACGCCTTCAGTCGCGTAGTAAAACTGGGTGAAGATCTGGCCCGCACCGGACGGTTGAGCGATGCCGCAATGGACCGCACGGTCAGCGCACTCAGCATCTGCGCCGAAAAACTGCGCCGCCGCAATGTCTATCTTGCCCGGTCAGTGGCGACAGAGGCATGCCGCCGTGCAGCCAATGGGGCCGAATTTATCGAGCGTGTGAAACACGAAACCGGTATCGTGCTGGACATTATCAGCGCGCAGGAAGAGGCGCGACTGGCCGTATTGGGCTGCCACATCCTGCTGGAACCGGGCAATGGCCCTGCTGTGATCTTCGATATTGGCGGCGGGTCGACAGAGCTGGTTCTGCTGGACCAGGGCGGGCCGGTACCGCGCATTCTGGATTGGCAGAGCGTCCCGTGGGGGGTTGTCTCCCTGACCGACACAGTGGGCCGGACTGGCAGCAGTAGCGAGGACCGGCAAGACCGATATGCCCGCATGCGCCAGATCGTGCGTGACAGTTTCACACCATTTGGCGAACGCGTTGCCGCTGCATCGCTGGAACCGGAAATCCGCCTGCTGGGCACCAGCGGCACTGTGACAACCCTGGCCAGCCTGCATCTGCAGCTGCCACATTATGACCGTAAGGCTGTGGATGGCTTGATCGTTCCAGCCGATGCGATGCGCTGTATCAGCACCCGTCTTTCTGCCATGTCACGGCAGGAACGCAGCGAATTGCCCTGCATTGGGCAGGACCGGTCCGAGCTGGTTGTGGCGGGTTGTGCCATTCTGGAATCCATCCTGGATATCTGGCCTGCACAAAGATTGGGCGTGGCGGACCGCGGCATTCGCGAAGGCATTTTGCGCAGCCTGATGGCTGACCAGATCGGCGGACCCAATATCGGGCATGCATCAACTGCTTCGGGATCAACCGCATGAGCCGGTCTGGACGCAACCCTGACAAGCGAGTGCGCAATACACGCGGGCGCACAGCATCATCCACCCGCTGGCTGGAGCGGCAACTGAACGATCCCTATGTCAAACAGGCCAAGGCAGAAGGGTACCGCAGCCGCGCAGCCTATAAGCTGATCGAGCTGGATGAACGTTTTTCCCTGATTCGCGGATCAAAGCGTGTGGTCGACCTGGGTATAGCGCCGGGCGGCTGGACGCAGGTTGTGCGCAAGCTGGCACCCAAGGCAGCAATTGTGGGCATCGACCTGTTGCCAACCAACCCGATTGAAGGTGCAACCATCCTGCAGATGGATTTCATGGCAGATGAAGCCCCCGCCGCATTGCAGGCAGGCCTGGATGGGCAACCCGATCTGGTGCTGTCAGATATGGCGGCCAATACTGTGGGCCACAAGCAGACCGATCATCTGCGCACCATGGGATTGGTGGAAGCGGCCGCCTGGTTTGCCATCGAAAATCTGGAAAAAGGCGGCACATTCCTGGCCAAGGTATTAGCCGGTGGCACCGATACCGAATTGCTGGCGCTGCTGAAAAAGCACTTCAAAAGCGTCAAACACGCCAAACCCCCGGCCAGCCGCAAGGGTTCATCCGAATGGTATGTGATTGCGCAGGGGTTCAAGGGGGCTGAATAGCCCCCTCAAAGCAAAGTCAGATCAGGCTGCTTCGTCAGCTGCAGCAGCTTCTTCGGCTGCTGGTGCTTCACCTTCAACTGCAGCGGCTTCATCCGTTGCAGCTTCTTCTGCAGGTGCAGCTGGGGTCGGCAGAGCCGGACCGCCGCCATTTTCACGCAGATAAAGCATCAGATTGGCGCGGTCTTCCGCCTTGGAAAGGCCGGCGAAGCTCATCTTCGTGCCATTGGCAAAGCCGCGCGGGCTCTTCAGCCATTCGTCCATATTTTCATATGACCAGTCGCCACCATGGCCCGACAGTGCGCCGCTATAGGCAAAACCGGCGACATGGCTGCCGATCGGCTGGCCCAGCACACCAAACAGGTTGGGGCCAATGCCATTGGCACCGCCTTGTGCAACAGTATGGCAGGCCATGCATTTGGCATACAGCTTCTCACCAGCTGCGACATCGCCCGCAGCCAGCAGTGTGGCGAGGTCCGGCCCGCTGGATGCGCCGCCTTCTGATTCGGCGCCTTCAATGACGTAACCCAGCGTTTCGGGCCGTTCATGCTTGTCAGCGTGAAAGAATTTGCCGCTGAGGATTGAAAGACCCAGTGCAACGATGCCCGAAAACAGCACCCAGCCAGCGATAGTGTTGAAGCGATTTTCCATGATGAGATGTGATCCGCAGTAAACCTGTCTCTAGTTCGCGCGTCGCTCTAGTCGCGGTGTGGCCTTGGCGCAAGGGTGATGGTGCCACTATCCGTTTATAGTAGAGTCCGGTTACATTAATCGGACTTGCGGAGTGGCTCCCGCGCGGATAGCAGGCCCGGGTAATGCACAGCTTTCCTGCCCCCGCCATGGCCATGGTTGAAACCATGCGCGAATCGGCCTCCTCCGACCCTGCCCGCGCAATCGCCTATCAGGGCGCGCCGGGAGCCAATTCGCACCGCGCCGCGATGGAGGCATGCCCCGAATGCCTGCCCCTGCCTTGTTTCAGCTTTGCCGATGCGCTGGATGCGGTGAAGATTGGCGATGCAGGCTGCGCCATCATCCCCATTGAAAATTCGCAGCATGGCCGCGTGGCAGACATCCATTTCCTGCTGCCCGAAAGCGGGCTTTATATCGTCGGCGAATATTTCATGCCGATCCATCACGCGCTTATGGCGCTGGGCGATGGGCCTTTCAAAGTCGCTTACAGCCACCCGCAGGCATTGGGCCAATCGCGAAATTTCCTGCGGGAACGCGGTATAGTTCCGCTGAGCCATGCCGATACGGCAGGTGCTGCCGCCTATGTCGCGGAACTCGGCGATCCAGACGTGGCATCAATTTCCCCCCCCGTTGCAGCAGAGCTTTATGGCCTGAAAATCATCGAGAACAATGTCGAGGATTCGCCCGATAATATGACACGCTTCGTCATATTGGCGCGCGAACCGGTTGATCCGGCCAGCCTGAAGGGTGAAGATGCGATCACCACCTTCGTATTCGAGGTAAAGAATATCCCCGCTGCATTGTACAAGGCGATGGGCGGCTTTGCGACCAATGGCGTCAATATGACCAAGCTGGAAAGTTACCAGAAAGGCGCCAGCTTTTCTGCCACCACTTTTTATGCGGACATCATTGGCGCGCCGGGTGATCCGGCGGTGGACCGTGCGCTGGAAGAACTTGCCTTCCATTCAAAGGAATTGCGCATTCTGGGCACATATCGTCAGGCACGCAAACGCGGTTGAACGGTTATGCGCTTCATCCAATGGAGCGCGTACCCTCAACCCATTGTTCACATTATGGCGGTCATAAGCGCCAAAGCCTTCACAAGGTTTGGCAAATTCTGCCCAGCGTGCTTGCGCCAGCCCATATGAGATGCGAACAGTTGAGTTGATGACGACGGGATCGAGTTCTTCCTCGCCACAATCGGGCGCTGACATATCCAGCAGTTGGCGCGAATTGCGCGCCGACAGCGACATTCAGTTCGATCCTGTCACCATCCCCCCCCAACCCCCGCGCGAACCGACAGCTTTCGAACGCTTTATGCGTTGGTTGAGTGAACAGGTTGGCGACTTGGGCGGATATTTCGGATCCAGCTGGGGATGGTTCAAATGGGTGCTGTTGGCGATCATGATCGCCGGCATAATAATCCTGATCTATCGCCTGATCGAACCCTATCTGGGCTGGAAACGAACAGCGCCGGGTGCAGACGCAGCCGAAGAATGGCGCCCTGACCAGCAAGCCTCCATCGCTTTGCTGAAAGAGGCAGACCGGCTGGCGGCAGAGGGTCGCTTTGATGAAGCAACGCATCTACTGCTTCAGCGCAGCGTCAGCCAGATTGCCGCCGCCCGGCCCGATTGGGTGGAACCGTCCAGTACGGCGCGCGAATTATCGACCCTTTCCGGCCTGCCAGAAACTGCACGGCGCGCCTTCAGCGTAATTGCCGAACGTGTGGAACGCAGCATCTTTGCCCTTCGATCACTCAACCAGGGTGATTGGGAGGAGGCGCGCCACGCCTATGCCGAATTCGCACTGGAACGGATTGCCGGCCGCCAATTGGACCGAGGTGCAGTATGAGCGCGCGCGCAAGCAGCCCTTTTACTGCGCGCACGGTGCTGCTGATCGTGCTGTTTGGCGCGCTGGCCTTCCTCGCCCTGCTCTATGCCATCGGTGCGGGCGAAACTGGTTCTCGCGGTAATGATGGGCGTGCCCATGCCGCAGCCAATGGGCTGAATGGATATGCCGGGCTGGCCAAATTGCTGGAGCTGGAGGGGTATGATGTCACACTTTCCCGCAGCAAGGGGCAATATACCACCGCCAGCCTGCTGGTACTGACCCCGCCGCAATATATGGATGCAGAGGAATTCGCAGAAATCCTCGAAAAACGGCAATATTTGGGGCCGACTCTGGTGATCCTGCCCAAATGGTATGCCGCCAACTTTCCGCAGAAATTGCCAGACAGCGTAAAGGACAAGGTCAAGAAAGGCTGGGTGCGATTGATGGGCACTTCACCGCCGACATGGACCGCAGATCTGCCCGAACCCTATGGTTTTGAAAGCGCAGAGCGTAACGACAGGAGCATCGAACTCAGTTGGCGCGGCATGGGGCTCACCGGTTCATTGCCGGACTCACATTCAGTGGCAGCCAAGCCCAACATCGCACAGGATGTACTGGTTGAGGCTGAAGACGGCGGCGTGCTTGCCCTGGATGTGCTGGGCGAGGATGGCAGCGATTTTTACGAAAATGCCTGGAACACGACCTTCATCGTCGAGCCAGATCTGGTCAATAATTATGGCCTGGCTGACGAAAGTCGCGCCGCGCTGGCTTTGGAGCTGGTGCGTACCGCTGCATATGATGATGATCTGCCCATTGTGTTCGACCTGACGTTGAATGGCTTTGGCGGGACAACCAATCTGCTTACCCTTGCCTTCCAACCGCCCTTCCTTGCCGCTACACTGTGCCTGATATTGGCCTTGCTGGTCATCGGCTGGCGCGCATTCCGCCGCTTTGGCGCGGCGGCAGCAGAAGGCCCGGCCATTGCATATGGCAAGCGGCAATTGGTCACCAATGGTGCGGGCCTGATCTTGCGCGCGCGCCGTTTCCGCCTGCTTGCTGAACCTTATATCGCGCTCTGCGCCCGTCGTCTGGCACATCATCTGGGGCTGGTTCGGCCTGACCCGGCAGCGATTAATGCCGCGCTGGCCATGCGTTTGCCGGACGAATTGCCCTTTACCCATCGGGCAGAGGCCCTGCGCCACGCCCACAGACAATCCGATATCTTATGCGCCGCCGATGCGTTGAAAGAGCTTGAGAGGAAATTGACCACATGAGCATGACATTGGACCAGCTGCGCGATCTGGCAGGCGCTATCAGGGCCGAAGTGGGCAAAGCCATCATCGGACAAGATGATATGGTGGACCAATTGCTGGTGGCGATGGTGAGCCAGGGACATGTGCTGCTGGAAGGGCCGCCGGGAACAGCCAAGACATTTCTGGCGCAAAGCTTTGCTACCGCATTGGGCCTTGATTTCGGGCGTATCCAGTTCACGCCAGACCTGTTGCCGGGCGATATCCTGGGCTCCAATCTGTTCAACTTCCAGACCAGCCAGTTCACGCTGACACGCGGGCCCATTTTCTGCGAGCTGCTGCTGGCAGATGAAATCAACCGTACCCCGCCCAAGACGCAGGCAGCGCTGCTGGAAGCGATGCAGGAACGCCGTGTGACTCTGGATGGTGAAACGCATGCGCTGGGTGACCGCTTTATGGTCATGGCAACACAGAACCCGATTGAAAACCAGGGTGTCTATCCCCTGCCAGAGGCGCAGCTGGACCGCTTCCTGTTCAAGCTGCTGGTCCCTTACCCGGCAGAGGAAGAGGAGGCTGCTATTGTCCAGCGGTTTGGCCAGCGCCAAGGCCCACCCCGCCCCGCTGATCTGGGTGTAGGCGCCGTGGCCGACGCCGCCAAATTGGCCAGTGCCAGCGCTGCTGTGGATCAGGTAACGGTGGCGAAGGAAATCGTGGACTATGTGGTGCGGTTGGTGCGCGCCACGCGCGATCATTCCGAATTGTCGGTTGGCGCCAGCCCACGCGCCGCTGTGATGCTGGCCAATGCTACCCGCGCCCGCGCTGCGCTGCAGGGCCGCGATTATGCGATTCCCGACGATGTGAAGGCGCTGGCCGTGCCGGTTCTCCGCCACCGCCTGACGCTGAGCCCGGCCGCCGAAATCGAAGGGCGCAATGTGGAAGATCTGGTGGCCGAACTGGTGGAAGGGACGGAGGCACCGCGTTGAGGCAATGAAGCTGCCACGCCTCCCTCAATTACCGAAGCTACCCCCGCTGCCATTCGTCCCGACCGAAAGGACGGCATGGATAGCAGCCATAGCCGCGCCCGTGGCATTGGTTGTTGCGGCGATTGCGCCCGCGCTGTGGTTCGCCGCACCACTGGCGGTTTTGACATTGCTGGGACTGGTGCTGCTGGACGCATTGCTGGCAGGCCCGGTGGACGAATGGCTGGTGATCGCGCCCACCGATACCGAAGTGGGCGAGCCAACCGGCATGGGCATGACCGCGCAATTTGGCAGGGCGGGCAATCCGCGCGAAGTGGATGGCGCGCTGGAATTCGACCCAAGGCTGGGGGAACAAGGGCGCACGACAATGCGGCTCAGCCCCACCGAGGCCGCCAATCAATGGCGCGGCAAAGTTGAAGTCACTCCCAACCGCCGCGGCACCGCGCCTGTTACGCAAGGCTGGCTGCGCTGGACCGGCCCGCTGGGCTTGGGCGCGCGCCAGCAATCGCGCGCGCTCGATCAAGCAGTACGCATCTGGCCCGATCTTTCCGCTGTGCGCAGCCGCGAATTGCAGACCTTCCTGCGCGATGCCCAATTCGGCCTGATCGCGCGGCGCATCCGCGGTGAAGGGACGCAGTTTGAGGCATTGTCCGAATTTGAACCCGGCATGGACCGCCGCCGGATCGACTGGAAGGCCAGCGCGCGGCACACGCGGCTCTATGCCCGTGAAAATGAATCCGAACGCAACAATCAGATCGTCTTTGCCTTTGATTGCGGGCAAGCTATGTGCGAACCGGTGGACGGCCTGCCACGCATTGACCGTGCTGTCTCCGCCGCACTGACCGCAGCCTATGTCGCGTTGAAATCGGGTGACCGCGCTGCCTTGTTTGGCTTTGCCCAGCGCCCCGAAGTGATGACACCTTTCATCACCGATGCGCGCAGCTTCCACCGCCTGCAAAGCGCCGCGGCAGGGCTGGATTACCATTCCACAGAGCCAAATTTCACGCTGGCGCTGGCGACGCTGACGGCAAAGCTGAAGCGCCGGTCACTGATCGTGCTGTTTTCCGATTTCACCGATCTGACTGCGGCGGAGCTGATGGTGGAAAGCATCGGGCGGCTGGTTGATCGCCATCTGGTGCTGTTCGTGACCATTGCCGATAGCGAGCTGGAGGAGTTTACCAGTGCCGAACCGGGCGATCTGGCGGTGCTGGCGCGCAGCGTCACCGCCGATGCGCTGGCCCGCCAGCGCGCGCTGGTGCTGCAAAGGCTGCGGCGGCTGGGGGTGGATGTGATAGAGGCACCGTGGGACCAGATCGGAACCCGCCTGATTGATCGCTATTTCGAAATCAAACGCAGCGAGGCAATCGGATGAGGGCCCCCGTTCTTTCCCGCTGGTTTGGCGAGGCAGAGATTGCCGCCCCGCCCGATATAGAAAGTGCCGCCCTGCGATCAGACCGTTTCCGGCTGGAACGCGAAGGTGACTGGACCCGGCTGGAAGATATTCTGAAACGGATGGAACGCGGATCGCTGCGCGGCATATCGGATGATGATCTGCTGGCGCTGCCCGTGTTATATCGCACAGCCGCCTCAAGCCTTTCCGTCGCGCGCGAAACCTCGCTCGACGCGGCAACGCTGGCCTATCTGGAAGCACTGGTCCAGCGCGCATGGTTCCAGGTTTATGGGCCGCGAAAGGGTTTGATCGGCTGGCTGCGCAGCTTCCTGTTCGGTGGATGGAGCCGCGCGGTGCGCGAAATCTGGCTGGATATCTGCATCGCTTTTGCCGTGATGGTTACAGGCACGATTGTCGGCTGGTTGCTGGTGGCGCAGGATCAGAAATGGTATTTCCGCCTGGTCCCATCGCAATTTGCCGACACACGCGTGCCAGGTGCCAGCCGTGAACAATTGCAGCAGGCACTGGCAGGACAAGATGAAACGAGCGGACTGTTCTTCTTTTCCGCATCGCTTTTCAGCAATAATGCCGGCGTTGCGATCATGGCCTTTGCCCTGGGTTTTGCCTTTGGCATCCCATCGCTGATGCTGCTGGTGCATAATATGGCGGTGTTGGGCGCGATGATGTGGCTGTTTGCCGGACAGGATCTGACACTGGAATTTGCCGCATGGCTTTCTGTCCACGGTACGACCGAACTGTTCGCCATATTGCTGGCAGGGGCTGCGGGCCTGCATATCGGCCGTTCAATGGCCTTCCCCGGCACGCGCCCGGTGTTGACCGCCGCATCAGAGGCTGGACGGCGCAGCGCGCTGGTGATGACTGGCGTTGTGCTGATGATGGTGGTCGCCGCCATGCTGGAGGCTTTCCCGCGCCAGCTGGTGGGCGGCACTTTTGACCGGTTGCTGATTGGTGGAACGCTGCTGTCATTATGGCTCGCCTATTTCTTTGCCTATCGCCCCCGCCGCAGGGGGGATGAAGGATGAGCAGCACCCCACCCCTTACAACCGGTATGATGGAAAAGCGCCGCCGCGTAATGATCACGCCCGAAGGGGTGGCTGTGCCCATTACCGTTGCATCGCGCGGGTCACGGATTGGTGCCATCATCCTCGATTTCCTGATCCTCTATTTCGGGATGTTGTTTGTCTTTTTGCTGCTGATCTGGGCAGCAGGTGGCCTGATCGAAGATGTCATGGCGGGTGCTGACGAACAGGTGCAGGGTGCAGCGGAATTCCTGCTGGTGGTGTTGATCCTGGCGATATTCATGGTCCGCTATGGCTATTTCCTGGCCATGGAACTGGGCCCACGCGGCGCAACATGGGGCAAGCGCATCACCGGCATACGCGTGGCGGCGCGCGATGGCGGGCGGCTGACGGCTGAAGCAATAATCGCCCGCAATCTGATCCGCGATATCGAATTGTTCATGCCGCTGGTGTTCCTGATGGTCGCCCCCACGGGTGAAGCTGGGGCCGCGGGCGTTGCAGGTGCAGCATGGTTCCTGCTGTTCATGGCTTTCCCCTTCTTCAACAAGGATGCGATGCGCGCGGGCGATGTAATCGCGGGCACTTGGGTGGTGGAGGCGCCACGGATCAAGCTGGCAGAGCTCATCACCACCCGTGACAATGCGCAGGGCGGCAGCATGTTGACCGGCACACGCTATGAATTCGGCGAGGCAGAATTGGGCATTTATGGCGAGCATGAATTGCAGACGCTGGAGCGGGTATTGCGCGGTGGCAGCACGGAAGCGATCATAGCCGTGCACGAAACGATCTGCCGCAAGATCGGTTGGGAACCTGGGGCAGGCGATGAACGTGCCTTTCTGGAAGCATTTTACGCCCAATTGCGCGCCCGGCTGGAGGGTGAAATGAGGTTTGGCCGCCGCAAGAAGGACAAATTCTCGTGAGCTTATACCGCATCACGCAAGACGATCTGACCAGTTCAGCAGTCCTGGAACTGCTGCAGTTTCATCTGGACGAGATGTATCAATGGTCCCCGCCCGAAAGCGTCCACGCAATGCCCGCCGAACGTCTGCGCGCTGCCGATGTCAGCTTTTATACAGCATGGGACGGAGAACAGCTTGCCGCCGTCGGCGCATTGAAGGAACTGGACAAAGAACGTGGCGAACTGAAATCCATGCGCGCAGTACCCGCATATCGCGGCAAGGGCGCAGGAGAGGCAATATTACTGCATCTGATGGATGAAGGCGGGCAGCGCGGATACAACTGGCTGGGCCTTGAAACCGGACGTCCGGCACCCTTCCTTCCCGCCCGGCGCCTGTATGAAAAGCATGGCTTTGCCGAATGTCCTGCTTTTGGCGATTATATCTCTGACGAATTCAGCCTTTGCATGGAGAAGTACCTATGACGCCTGACAGACGGCACTTCCTGGCGGGGGCTGTTGCACTGGCAGCATCGGCCTGCGTGCCAATTGACACCAGCCTGCCCGGCCGCCTTGTCGCCAAGCTGCGGATTATAGAGGCGGCAAGCGGTGGTTCACTGGGTGTAAGTTTTTACGATACTGGCAGCGGGGGCAGCATGGGTCTGAACCGATCCATGCGTTTTGGCCATTGTTCGTCCTTCAAATTCTCACTTGCCGCCCAGGTACTCGATCTGGACCAGCAGGGCATCAAGGATGCTGACCAGCTTTTGCGGTGGAGTGAGGGCGATCTCATGTTTGTCTCCCCCTTCACCACCAAACGGCTGGACGAGGGCGCGACAATGCTGGAGCTTGCCGAAGCAACCCAGAAATACAGTGACAATGCCGCCGCCAATATCCTGCTGCGTCAGCTTGGTGGCCCGGAAGGTTTAACCCGGTTCTGGCGCGATAATGGCGATACGATCAGCCGCCTTGATCGTTACGAACCAGAACTAAACAATGTGCCAGTAGGTGAAGTGCGGGACACTACAACGCCCGATGCCATGGCGCGCACTGTCGCCCGGCTGGCGTGGGGTAATGCGCTGGAGGATGATCGGCGCGCCCTGCTGCGGCAATGGATGGTCGATACGCCAACCGGCGTGCGGCGCGTGCGGGCCGGCCTGCCAGATGGCTGGGTAACGGGTGACAAAACCGGCACTTCGATCTGGCCCGGCATGCAGGCACTTTATGTCGATATTGGCTGGGTCCAGGCACCCGGTCGCGCGCCGGTGAGTTTCGCCACCTATTTCCGCAGCGATGCAGAACAACAGGATATGAACCCAAAGTCAGAGGCTGTGCTGGCCGAAGTGGGCAAGGTGCTGGCTGATTTTGCGTTGAATAGGGTGAGTTAGGAACGCAATCCCACGATCATGCCTTCTGCCAGCCAATGGCCCAGAAACTGGCCGGCCTGCATAATTGCCTGTTCCACGCCCAGTTCATCGCTGAGCATTTCGCACAGAACGCCATAACTTGCGCCCGCCTGCATCGTGGTAAAGGCGCGGCCTTCCAATGTGCTGGCCATGGTAAAGGTAGACCGCTCCCCCTCTCGCCAGACAATGCAGGTTGCGGGATGATCAAGCGGTGTAACTGCCACACCTGACGCATCCTCATCCGCCACATGCTGCCAGATCGCGCGCAGATCATGGCGCACCACACAGCTGCTGGACCCGGGCTGGAATGCCAGCTGCAACCCAGCCCAATCCTCTTCACCAAATGCAGCGGTGGCAGCGGAAAATCCCGCCGCATCCATCGCCGTGCTGTCTGCCGCGGTGAACACATCCATCATCGCGCCTTCCAACCAGGCCAATTCACCCACTTCTGGATCGCCAGTGAATAATTCTGCGCAGGTGGCATCGAAACCGATCCCGGCATCATCCAATGTCCAGCTGGTGGGCGGGTGGCTGATCACATGATGGGCGGCTGCGCGGCCAAAGGCATCAGCCCCAACCCAGCGTTCTGTCCGTTCATAGATGGCCCGCAGCGCATCTATCAGCGCGCTGCGATAATTGTTGCGATAGACCGCCATGCCTGCCGCGTGGCTTGACCCCCAGCCATGGGGCAGAGGTGCATCAGCATCCAGCACCTGCGCCAGGAAGGTGGTTTGCAGATCGGCCAATGGGGCGGCGGCCATGGTCATGCGGCCACGCCCTGTTTTGCCTCGGCCGCGATCCGGCGCGCGCCATCCAGTTCTGCCAGCAATTCAGGCAAGGGCGGGATCTTGTCATCGCGTTCTATCATGGTCGCAACCGGCTGTGACAGCAGGCGCATGGCATGGGCATAAAGTTCCCACACCGCATCACACACTTCTCGATCATGCGTGTCGATGATGATCTCACGCCCATCTTCAGCAGGTGTATGCCCGGCCAGATGGATCTGACGGACACGATCGAGCGGCACACCAGCCAGATATTCGCGCGCGTCAAAGCCATGGTTTTGCGCGCTGACATAAATATTGTTGACGTCCAGCAGAAGATAGCAGCCCGTGCGGCGCGCCATTTCGGCCAGAAATTCCCATTCGCGCATCTCATCCTGCGGGAAGGTGAGATAGCTTGATGGGTTTTCGATCAGCATGGCGCGGCCCAGATGGTCCTGCGCATTGCAGATATTGGCACAGACAACCTCCAGCGCTTCTTCTGTAAGCGGCAGGGGAAGCAGATCATGGCTGTTATGCGCGCTGGTACGGGTCCAGCATAAATGGTCGGATACAAATAGCGGATCGACCCGCCGTTCCAGGCGTTTCAGCCGGTCAAGATATTCGGTATCCAGCCCATGTGCAGAACCGATGGACATGGAAACGCCATGCAGGATCACTGGCAGTTTTTCGCGCACTTCATCCAGAATGCGCAATGGGCGCCCCCCATCAACCATGAAATTTTCGCTGATCACCTCAACGAAATCAACCGGCACATCACGATCAAGAAAATCGGCGTAATGCGTCCTGCGCAAGCCCAGGCCAAAGCCGTTGAAAGGGGCAATCGCGTTCATGTTCTATCCTGTAAGAAGGGGGTAATGATGACCCGGCGCCGGGGGGTCCGTGGATCAAGGAAGCGCCGGGCCATCAGGTGATCAGGGTTTAACCCAGATCGCCAATTGTGCCGCCCTTGGTCAGGCATTCACCAGCCTTCATGGCCTTGAAGCCGTGGCCCTTGCATTCGTTCTGGCCCTTGCAAGCGTTTTCGGCAGTGGCGCAGTCAGACTGGCCCTTGCAGCTGTTGACGTCATAGCAATGGACAGAGCTGTCAGCGCCGATGCGGCCAGCCGGTGCTTCAGCTGCGAAAGATGCAGCAGAAGAAAGAGCGATGGCAGCAGCTGCAGCTGCGAAAGAAATCTTGCGAATTTCGATGTTCATTTTACTCTCCGTGTTAAAGTATCGGTTATAAGCAGAGACATTTATTTGGCCGCCGTGGCGGTCATGATGGAATTCGCTCGAATTTCAGAAGCGGTTACACGGCCTGCATTTTTCTGACCGAAAATTTGTTTTCCCTATATTTGTAACTTGCCACACCCCCGAAACGAAGAAGCATCCAGCAGCGGCAAGAAAATGTCCGCGCAAGTGACCTTTTCGTCAGGAGAATATCGATGAATACAAAATCTATTGCTCAATTTGCAGGCCTGGCCCTGTCCGCCAGCATTGCAGCCGGGATTGCCGCTGCTCCTGTTAATGCGGCCCCTGCCATGGAAAAATGTTATGGTGTGGCCAAGGCTGGCCAGAATGATTGTGCAGCCGGCCCAGGCACCAGTTGCGCAGGCACATCCACCCGTGATTATCAGGGTGATGCATGGAAGCTGGTGAAGACCGGCAGCTGCGAAAGCATTTCCACGCCCAAGGGCAAGGGTTCGCTTAGCCCGATCAAACGCTGATACGGCGTATAGGGCCAATTCTGAAAGCATAGGTGGGATATGGGCAATCTGATTTCGCTCTATCAACGCTTGGTGGGTATTGCCTCTGGCCGGGCGGCAGAAAGCATCGCGCTTCTTGCCACCCGTCTGGCGCTGGCAGGCATCTTCTGGCGATCAGGCCGCACCAAGGTGGCAGAAGGGACCTGGCTGCAGGTTTCCGACACCACGCATTTCCTGTTCGAAAGCGAATATGCAGGTGTGCCCATTCCGGCCGATCTGGCCGCGCCCATGGCGCTCTATGCTGAAACGCTGTTTCCCATCCTGCTGGTGCTGGGCCTGGCCACACGATTTTCAGCAGTGGCCTTGCTGGGCATGACACTGGTGATCCAGTTCTTTGTCTATCCCGATGCCTGGTGGAGCGTGCATATCGTCTGGGCAGCAATGGCTGCGGTGCTGATCACACGCGGTGGCGGCGTACTTGCGCTCGACACCGCATTTGCGGCAAGGCAGGTCAGATGATTGCGGATGAAGCAACCCTTTCCCGCCTGATGGCGAAGGCACAGCAGGGCGATAGACCCGCCTATAATGTGTTGCTTTCAGAAGCGGGGATGTGGCTGGAACGCTATTTCCGTCGCCGCGTGCCCCCGCATCAACAGGATGATCTGGTGCAGGATGTGCTGATGGCACTGCACGCCAAACGCGCCACTTATGACCCCACACGCCCATTCCTGCCCTGGCTGGCGGCAATTGCACGCTATCGCTGGGTCGATCATTTGCGCAAAGTCTATCGGAACGAGACAGATCTTCTGGAAGAAGGCGATGCGGTGGAAGATAGCGAGGAAGATGTGATTACTGCCCGCGTCAGCCTGGAACGATTATTCATCCATTTGCCGGAAGGGCAGGCAGAGGCGATCGAACTGGTCAAGATTGAAGGCCATTCAATAAGTGAGGCGGCGCAAAAGACCGGCCAGAGCGAAAGCCTGGTGAAAGTGAATATCCATCGCGGGCTAAAGAAGCTGGCCGCGCTTGTTGAGAAGGCAGAGTAAAATGAACCGTGCCCGTGAAGAAATGATCGCAGGCCTTACCGCAGACCTTGCCCCTGTCCGCAGTTTTCGTCTGCGGGATGGACTGGTGCTAACCGGTGTTGCTGCCTTGCTGACACTGGCTGGCGTGGCATTGTTCAAGGGATTGTGGATGGGCGCGTATCACGGCGATGCGACCCCATTCTTCTGGATCACCAATGGGCTGTTGTTGCTGCTGGGCAGCGCCAGCACACTGGCCGTTGTCAACATGGCATCACCCCAAGTCGGCAGCAGTCGCGAGGCGCCCAAATGGGCAACAGCAATGGTCGGGGTGTTGCCGCTTGCAGCTTTCCTCAGCCTGATCCCGCGGCATGATCCGATTGGTACCATTGTCGATCCGGTTTCCTACCACTGCATGCTCGATTCACTGGCCGCATCGGCTCTGGTCGCGATTGCGCTGGTGCTGTGGCTGCGCCGTGGCGCACCCGTTTCCCACAATGCAGCAGGCTGGCACACGGGGCTGGCTGCAGGCGCGCTGGGAACGGTCGCCTATGGCCTTTCCTGCGCACTCGACACGATGACACACCTTGGCATCTGGCACATATTGCCGATTGCGATTGCAGCAGTGGTCGGTCGAATGGTGGTGCCGCGCCTGATCAAATGGTGAGGCGCATCAAAGCCATTTCCATTTCCAGAACAGGAACAATTGGGTTGCCATGATGCCACCGCATAGCGCCACGACAAGCCAGAAGGCGCGCGGATCATCCAGTCCGGGCAACCCACCAACATTGATGCCCAAAAGCCCGGTCAGAAAGCCCAGCGGCAGGAAGATGCCCGCCACGATGGTGAGCATATAGGTTGCGTGCTCGTTCGAGGCCAGGCTGCGCGCGCGCAGTTCGTCCTGCAGAACAACCGCGCTTTCCTTGCTAATGTCGATATCATCCAGGAAACGCCGCAGCCGGGCAATCGATTCAGCAATCTCGCGCCGGTCATGCTCCTCAAACCATTCGGGCGCATCGCGGCTGATCCGCTCCAGCGCCTCATGCTGGGGCGCCATATGACGCTTCAGCGACAGGCAATTGCGGCGGATCGTGGTGATCTTGGCCAGGATCTGATCGTGATCGGTCTCTATATCCATATCTTCGATCAGGTCGATATGTTCGTTCATGTCGACGATCGACTGGTTCATGCGGGCGATCATGAATTCGGCCAGCAGGGTGATGGTGGCACCGGCATCGCCAGGCCCTTCGCCCCGGTCTATCAACGCCACAATTTCGCGCGGGGTCTGCAAGGGATGGCGGCGCAAGGTGACCAGCCGTTGCCCATCGCACCACAATTGCATGGAGACCATGTCTTCAGGTTCTGCACCGGGATTGAAATTGATGCCGCGCAAGGTGGCGACCAGGCTGCCCCCTTCCCGAAACGCGCGCGGGCGCGTCTGGTCTGACACCAGCAATTCCGCCGTGGGTTCGGATATTCCCAAACCCTGTTCCAGCCATTGCTGAACGCCAGGGCAGGTCCGGCACAGATGTACCCACATCACCTCATCAGGGGATGTGGGTTGCCAATTCTGCACTTCATCCCAACTGATCGACCGGCCACCGCCCCGCCCATCCAATACGCGCCCGAACAGCAACGGCGTGCCATCACTGCCTTCGTCGGTCTGTTGCAGCGGTTTGTCCATATAGGGACTTGAACGCGCAAACCACACATTGTGCAAGACCTTCGTGAACATGGCTTGCGCCGCAAACACATTTCGTCGCAGTTTGCACATATGGATCCGCGCGCAGCGGAACAGAAGGGACTAGATATGAGACATCTAATTTCAGCCACGGCGTTGGCCTGGGCCACACTGGGCCTGGCGCAACCCGCGCTGGCCGAACACCACGAAGAAGCACCGGCCGCACAGTCCCAGACACAGGACTGGGTCAGCATCAGCAATGCCTATACGCAGAAGTTGATCGAGTTTGAGGCTGATTTCAGCCCCGAGGGGGCCTCTGCATCAGGGTATGAACAATATGATGGGCTTGTCAGCGACCTGTCGGCCGACCGTGATGTGCGTTATCTGGCGGGCGCGGAAAAGCTGCGCGCTGAATTTGCCGCAGCTTTGGCCAGTGAAACCGACAAATATGTGCAACAGGATCTGCAAATCCTGATCGGATCGCTCGACCGTGATATCAAGGGCACAAAGCTCAATAGCGAGTTGATGCTGGACTGGGTCGATGTGCCTGAACTGATGTTCTTCGGTATTTCCAACTTGCTGGAAGAGCAGAATTCGCCCGAACGCCGCGCCAAGGCAGTGGAAATGCTGCAACGCTATACCGGTACATATCCCGGCACCACGCCCATGACGGAACTGTCCAAGGCGCGTTATCTGGCCAGCAAGGCTGAAGGCAAGGTCGCGCCCTATGGCGTCGAGGTAAAACAAGCTGTTGCCAAGCACCCCACCTATGCCGCGGGCATTCGCGAACTGTTCACACGTTTCAAGGTGGCAGGTGCGAACAAGGCGCTGAAGGCGATGGACAAACAGTTCGCCGATTTCGGCAAATGGACTCAGCAAAATGTTCTGCCCACGGCGCGCGACAATGCACAATTGCCGCCAGAACTATATGCCCTGCGGCTGGAACGCGTGGGCATCGATATCGATCCCAAGGAGGCGATGAGCCGGGCACGGCGCGGCTATTACGAATTGCGCAGCCAAATGGATGCACTGGCCCCGCAGGTTGCGGCGAAATTCGGATTTGAAGAAACCGATTACCTATCCGTTCTGCGCGCGCTCAAAAAACAAACCATCCCCAATGACGAGATTGAGGATTACTATCGCGGCGTGAATACCGAGCTGGAAGACAAGATCCGCGAAAATCACATTGTCTCGCTGCCCGATTACGAACTGCTGATGCGGGTTGCCACCCCGGCAGAATCCGCCGCCCAGCCCGCCCCGCATATGATGCCCCCGCGCCTTGTCGGCAATACGGGCGAGCGTGGCCAATTCATCCTGACCACCGGCAACCCCACCGCTGGCGAGGGTGAGGCTTATGATGATTTCAATTTCCCCGCCGCCAGCTGGACATTGAGCGCCCATGAAGCACGGCCGGGGCATGAAATGCAATTTGCTGCCCTGGTCAAACAGGGCGTGTCACTGGCCCGCCTGCTCTATGCTTTCAACAGCGTGAATGTAGAAGGCTGGGCATTGTATGCAGAGGCGGAAATGCTACCCTATGAACCCATAGAAGGCCAGCTGATCGCACTGCAATTCCGCCAATTGCGCGCCGCGCGCGCCATGCTGGACCCCATGTTGAATATGGGACTGATCAGCCGCGAGGATGCAGGCCGCGTGTTATTGGAAGAAGTGGGCTTTTCCCAACCGATGGTGAAGCAGGAACTGGATCGCTACACCTTCCGCATGCCGGGGCAGGCAGGCAGCTATTATTATGGCTATCGCAAGCTGATTGATCTGCGCATTGAAACCGAGCTGGCGCTGGGCAAGAAATTTGACCAGCACGCCTTCAATGATTTCCTGCTGTCACAGGGCATCATCCCGCTGGAACTGATCGCACAGGCGGTGCGGGAGGAATTCATTCCCGCGCAACTCGGCAAATAGGCTGCGCCTGTAGGAAAGCGATGATTTCCTACGCCACGCCGGGGTGTTATGAGGGCAGCTATGTCGAACCCCCTCGCATCCCGGCAAGTTTGCCCCCATATGGACGGTAAAGCCGTGCATCAGCATGGCCGGTTATTATCGTGTATTGAACCGTGTTCCATGTGTTCCATCCAGTAGGATTTCATTCGTGAGTATGAACGCCATCCGCCCCTGGCGCACGATCATGCGCCGCCCGTCACGCCAGATCATGGTGGGCAATGTGCCCGTGGGCGGCGATGCACCGATCAGCGTGCAGACCATGACCAATACGCCAACAGAGGATGTGGCGGCGACCATTGATCAGATCAGGCGGTGCGAAGATGCAGGGGCGGATATTATCCGCGTATCCTGCCCGACAGAAGAATCGACCCGCGATTTTGCCAAGATCACCCGCGCGGCGAAGGTGCCAATCGTGGCGGACATCCATTTCCATTATAAACGCGCGCTGGAAGCCGCCGATGCGGGCGCGGCCTGCCTGCGCATCAACCCCGGTAATATCGGATCGAGCGAGCGCGTGGCAGAGGTTGTCCGCGCGGCCAAGGCCAACGGCTGCGCCATCCGTATCGGTGTGAATGCAGGATCGCTCGAAAAAGACCTTCTGGAAAAATATGGCGAGCCATGTCCGGATGCGCTGGTGGAAAGCGCATTGGACCACATCAAGCTGCTGCAGGACCATGATTTCCACGAATATAAGGTCGCGGTGAAGGCCAGCGACGTATTTCTGGCGGTCGCCGCTTATCAGGCGCTGGCCGAAACAGTCGATTGCCCATTGCATCTGGGCATTACAGAGGCGGGCGGGCTGATCGGCGGCACGGTAAAAAGCTCCATCGGCATCGGTTCGCTGCTATGGGCCGGGATTGGCGATACGATCCGCGTCAGCCTGTCTGCCGAACCCGAACGCGAAGTGAAGGTGGGCTTTGAAATATTGAAAGCGCTGGGCCTGCGCACACGCGGGGTCCGTGTCGTCTCCTGCCCCAGCTGTTCGCGCCAGGGGTTTGACGTGATCCGCACGGTGGAAGCGCTGGAGGCGCGACTGGAGCATATCAAGACACCGATGAGCCTGTCAGTGCTGGGCTGCGTGGTCAATGGGCCGGGCGAAGCGCGCGAAACCGATATTGGCATTACTGGCGGCGGCAATGGCAAGCACATGGTTTACCTCTCCGGCGTGACCGACCACCATGTGCAAAGCGCGGACATGCTCGACCATATTGTGGAACTGGTGGAAGCCAAGGCCGCTGAAATCGAGGCAGTCATGAGCGATGTGGGGCACGCGACCGAGGCGGCGGAATAAGCATAATGCCCGACTTTGCTGCCTTCAGCGCCGCAATGGCCCTGTCACTCGCGCTCGCAATGGATGCCTTCGCCGTTGCGCTGACGCAGGGTGCGCGTTTCCGGCATGACTGGAAAAGCGTGGCCAGTATCGCGCTGGTTTTTGGCGCGTTTCAGGGGTTGATGCCCCTGGCTGGATGGCAATTGGGTGAATTTGCCCTGCCGCTGGTGGAACGATGGGATCACTGGATTGCAGGCGGATTGCTGGGCTTTCTGGGCGCGCAGATGATCTGGTTTGGCGAGCATGACGAGGAAGATGCTGCCCGGCTTTCCAAAATGGCGCTGATCGCTGCTGGCGTTGCCACCAGTATCGATGCCTTTGCCGCCGGGATCACCCTGCCCACCATGGGGATTCCACCACTGGCGACCTGCGCGCTGATAGCATTGGTGACCGCCGCCATGTCGGCGCTTGCGATCCTGCTTGGACAGCGTGCTGGCGACCGCTTTGGCCGCCATGCAGAGGTGGCAGGCGGGATCGTGCTGATCGGGTTGGGCATCAACATCATCATGGATCACACCGGGGTATTCGCCTGAAGATGCTGCATGTCGTGCACCATGCCGATTACATAGCACCCCGGCCCGAACGCGGCACATTCAAGTTCGACAAATATTATCTTGTGATGGAGGAACTGCGCGCCAGCGGCCAGCCGATCACCGAACATGCGCCACAGCCCATGCCGCGCGCATGGCTGGAGGCGGTGCACTGCCCGACATATGTCGATGAAGTGTTTCGCGCCGCCGTTCCCCCGGACAAGGAAAGGCGTATTGGCTTTCCCGTCACGTCGCATATCGCATCACGCGTGCGCCATACCAATGGCGGAACGTGGCTCGCCGCGCAGCTTGCCCGGCAGCATGGCTATGCCGCCAATTCTGCAGCAGGCAGCCACCATGCCCTGCATGATAGCGGCGCGGGATATTGCGTGTTCAACGATCTGGCCGTCTGCGCCAACCGCCTGCTGGCAGAAGGGGATGCAGCGCGCGTATTGATCGTTGATCTGGATGTGCATCAGGGTGATGGCACAGCCAGCCTGATGGCCGGGCGCGACAATGTCTTCACCTTGTCACTGCACGCAGACAAGAATTTCCCGGTGCGCAAGGCGCGCTCAACGCTCGACCTGCCATTGCCCGACGGGTTGGATGATGACGGTTATATGGCCGTGCTGACCCGGCATCTGCCGCAAGTGCTGGATGAATTCGCGCCCGATTTCGTGCTCTATCAGGCGGGCGTGGACCCGCATGCAGAGGATAAATTGGGGCGTTTGGCATTAAGCGATGACGGCCTCATCGCACGCGATCGCTTTGTTATCGGCGCAGTGCGCCAGCGCGGCCTGCCGGTCGCATCGGCGCTGGGCGGGGGTTATGGCGCGGATCAGCGGGTGGTTGCCGCGCGCCATGCTCGCTCCATGCTGGCAATGGCCGCTGAAAATGCACGCTTCATCGATACCGGCATCACAACATCAACGACAGGTTAAACGTGGTTATGTTACGTGAAAGCATGATGAAACGGCGTGACATCCTGAAGGGCGGCATTTTGGCGGGTGCATCACTTGCACTGCCCGCCCGCGTTTTCGCCGCGCCGCAGGCCGGCAGCCCGCGTGACCGCGCCCTGTTCGAAATAGCCAAGCGTGAATTGGACCGTGCTGGCGATGTCATCTGGAAACGCGATATCGTGGGGATTGCCGATTACGGCCTTCATTCAGCACTGCCGCGTTTTCACTTCGTCAATCTGGACCGTCAGGAAGTGCGGAGCTTCCATGTATCGCATGGCCAGGGTTCTGATCCGCAACATGATGGCTGGCTGAAACGCTATTCCAATGTCGAAGGGTCCAACGCCACCAGTCGCGGGGCCTATGTCACCTGGGAATGGTATGTGGGCCGTTATGGCACCTCTGTCCGTCTGGGTGGGCTGGACGAAACGAACAACAACGCCTTTGATCGCGCCATAGTGATGCATCGCGCGAAATATGCAGAGCCTGAACACCTCGCCGCTTATGGCCGCATGGGCCGGTCCAATGGCTGCTTTGCCATGGGCGAAGAACAGTTCAAGATCGCCCTGCTGAACCTTTCCGGCGGGCGGCTATTGTTTGCAGATAGCCTGGGGCTGGCTGAAGACGGCTCACGCGTTGCCGGGCCGCTTGAACCGCTGGTGCGCAGCGGCAGAGCATAAACCCAGGCACCTGACTGCGGTTCAGGTCCGCAGGTCGTCCTCAATCACGATAATTTCTTCATCGGTTTTTATACCGCGGTTGGCCACGCGCGGCTGATCCAGGCTGGCCAGTACCGGCGTATCCCGATCATATAGGTCATTGAATGTCTTCAATTCCCCATTGATGTCCGTCGCCATGGTGAAATAGGTGATATAGACCGGCAGCCGCTTTTCTATCGGCACGCGAGTATATTTACCGGAAGTGGCAATCTCTACCGCCTCTTCCTTGGTCGCACCCTGGCCCAGGATGGCCATGGTGATCGCCAGTTCCAATGCCCGTTCAGTGCGAATGCAGCCATGACTCAAGGCGCGATCATCATTGGCGAATAAATGGCGCGAGGGCGTATCATGCAGGAAAATGGCATGCGGATTGGGCATATCCAGCTTCATACGGCCCAGCGAATTGGTGGGGCCGGGCTGCTGCACAACCGTGACCCAGCCATTTGCCCCTTTTGTGGCCGTATAGCCTGCCGATTTGGCCCAGGCCGGGTTGTTCAGCACTTTTGCGCCCAGCCCTTCACCTTTCACAATGGATTGGGGCACAGTCCATGTGGGGTTGAAGATTACCCCTTCCACGGTTTCTGCCAATTGTGGTGTGGCCGTACGTCCCGGCTTGCCTACAATGGTGCGATAGGTGCTGATAATCTTGTCCTTCACCGTCAGGCGAAGCTGAAATTCAGGCACATTGGTGATCAGATACTGGCTGCCCAAATCACGTTCCAGCCAACGCCAGCGATCCATATTCGCACGGATCAGCTTGCGCTTTTCCTTCTGGTCAGCAGGCGTTGCCGCCAATTCCGCCTTCAATCGCGCATAATCAGGGTGCGTGGGGCTGAGGCTGGATAATATTCCTGCCAGATCACCACTTTCCAAAGCTGCACCGAGCAAGTCCCCCGTGCGAATCATGCTGTGATCATGATCGACCACAAACCACTGCTTACGTGCTGACATGGGCGTGCGGCCATCGCGCAAATCTTCCACCAGCCAGGCAAAGCTGCGGCTGGCAAGCTGGTCCAGTTCTTCAGATGGGCCGCTGGCTATTGCTGTCTTTAAAGGCTGAAGATCGTAATCCTTTGGATCCAATCCCTCTGCTCCGATGGCAGATATGATCCGTACCAGTTCACGCGCATTGGCGATCGACCATGGCTGGACCAGCGGCGCTGCCTGAACAGTTAGATCACCCTGCACAACCGGGTCAGAAACCATTTTGGGAAACGCGGAATCAAAGCCTGTTTCAGCAGGGAGTGTCGCCTTGGGCTTTACGGGCGCAGTAACAGGGGCAACCGGCGCAGCATTGGTGGCAGCAGGCTTTTCACCTGGCAGTAAATTTTCCGGAGCGGTGGCATGAGCACCAATGGCACCCGACAGCACCAGAGAACTTGCCAACAAGCCGCGTGTAACCCTTGAAAAAATCATTAAAAATTCAACTTCCCGAGTGCGCCCTACCCCACAAGATTGGGGTGGAGATCAATATATCTGCTATCTGGCTGATCTATCAAGTATTGTAGCTTACCCGGCGATGAATCTCACATCGCGTGGTGACGCAGACACAGGCACAACCTATGATCTTCTGTGTGAGCAGTCATAACCCACTGTTACGCCCAGTCCTGGCCACGATTACAGGGATCGCGCTATTTTCCGCAATGGACGCGGCTATCAAAAGCGCGGCTTTGGAAATCGGGGCATATAGCGCCTATTTCCTGCGCTGTGTGATCGGCTTGGCCATGATTGCACCTGTTTGGCGAGCGCGGGGCGGCAAATGGCCAAACCGCAGGGTTCTTAAAATCCACCTTCTGCGCGGTGTGGTGGTCGCCTTCATGGGCTGGACCTTCTTCGTGTCGCTGGTGCGGCTGCCACTTGCAGAGGCGATTGCCCTGTCTTTCATTGCCCCTTTGATCGCGCTTTATCTGGCTGCTGCTCTGCTGGGTGAAAAAATAGAACGACGCGCAATTATTGCTGCCGTGTTGGGCCTGGCAGGTGTCCTGGTGATTGTAGGCGGCAGAATTGGTGGCGAGCGCATGTCTGACGAGGCCTTACTGGGCCTGGTCGCGCTGCTTCTATCCGCTATCCTCTATGGGTGGAACCTCGTGCTTCAAAGGCAGCAGGCATTGGTCGCCAGCCCTACAGAGGTGAGTACTTTCCAGAACGGAGTGGTCGCACTGGTCCTGCTAATGGGGGCCCCCATGCTGCTTGTACTACCAGAAGGCGCAGTGTGGGTGGACATCACGCTGGGTGCCATTCTGGCGGTAGGTGCCGCCGTCATGCTCAGTTGGGCCTACGCCAGGGCAGAGGCGCAAAAGCTGGTGCCCATCGAATATACCGGCTTTTTATGGGCATCCCTGCTTGGCTGGTGGTTTTTTGGCGAACAGGTCACGCTGACCACCGCCTTTGGTGCCGTGTTGATCGTGATCGGATGCTGGATCGCGACCAGGCGCAGGCCAGAACAATCCGCAGTTTGAGAAGCATACATACAGGCTAATGCCACAGCATTAATGCTTATGTCTCATACCTGATAGCTGCTCGCCCCCTTGACCTCGCGCGCGTGAAAGAGCAGTTGCGCGCGCAAGACGCGAATCCACCTCTCCCCCAGGAGCCGCGAAACTCATGAAAGGATGGCACGCCATATGACCCAGGTCGGCAAGGACACGCTCGGAACCCGTTCAACCCTCAACGTCAATGGCAAGGAATATGCCTATTACTCGCTGGCAAAGGCAGCAGAAAAAATTGGCGATGTCTCCCGCCTGCCTTTCTCCATGAAGGTGCTGCTGGAAAACATGCTGCGTTTCGAAGACGGCGGCTTCACCGTATCCACAGGGGATGCGCAGGCCATTGTCGATTGGCAGAAGAACCCCGTCACCGGCGCTGAAATTCAGTATCGTCCGGCCCGCGTGCTGCTGCAGGATTTCACCGGCGTGCCCTGCGTGGTTGACCTGGCCGCCATGCGCGATGCCATTGCCAAGCTGGGCGGGGACACGAGCAAGATCAATCCGCAGGTTCCCGTGAACCTGGTCATCGACCATTCTGTGATGGTCGACGAATTCGGTCACCCCAAGGCGTTCGAACAGAACATGGAGATCGAATATCAGCGCAATATGGAACGCTATGACTTCCTGAAATGGGGTTCCAAATCGTTGGCCAATTTCTATGCCGTCCCCCCGGGCACTGGCATTTGCCACCAGGTGAATCTGGAAAATATCGCACAGTCTGTCTGGACGTCTCAGGATCAAAGCGGCGCAACCGTCGCCTATTTCGACACCTGCGTAGGCACGGACAGCCACACCACCATGGTCAACGGCCTGGGCGTGCTGGGCTGGGGCGTTGGCGGGATCGAGGCTGAGGCCGCAATGCTGGGCCAGCCCGTTTCCATGCTGATCCCCGAAGTTGTCGGCTTCAAATTTACAGGCGAGCTGAAAGAAGGCGTTACCGCCACCGATCTGGTGCTGACCTGCACCAATATGCTGCGCAAGCATGGCGTGGTTGGCCGCTTTGTCGAATATTATGGCCCTGGTCTGGCCTCTCTGACACTGGCCGACCGTGCAACGCTGGCCAATATGGCCCCCGAATATGGCGCAACCTGTGGCTTCTTCGGCATTGATGACAAGACGCTGGATTACCTGCGCCTGACGGGGCGTGAGGAAGACCAGATCGCGCTGGTTGAAGCCTATGCCAAGGAACAGGGTTTCTGGATGGAGCCCGGCGCAGCAGAGCCAATCTTCTCCAGCACTCTGGAACTCGACCTGTCGACAGTCGTTCCCAGCCTCGCTGGTCCCAAGCGCCCACAGGACCGTGTTGACCTGACCGAAGTGGACGATGTCTTCAACAAGGACATGGCCGAAACCTACAAGAAGGTGCAGACGCGCGTTCCAGTCGAAGGCAAGGATTTCGATGTTGGCGATGGCGACGTTATGATCGCAGCCATCACCAGCTGCACCAACACCTCAAACCCCAGCGTTCTGGTTGCGGCCGGCCTCGTCGCCAAGAAGGCGGACGAGCTGGGCCTGAAGCCCAAGCCATGGGTCAAGACCTCGCTCGCACCTGGATCGCAGGTGGTCACCGACTATCTGAACAAGGCCGGGCTGCAGACTCACCTCGACAATATCGGCTTCGATCTGGTTGGTTATGGCTGCACCACCTGCATCGGCAACTCCGGCCCACTGGCTGAACCGATCAGCAAGGCGATCAATGAAAATGGTCTGGTTGCCGCTGCCGTGATTTCTGGCAACCGCAACTTTGAAGGCCGCGTCAGCCCCGATGTGCGCGCCAACTTCCTCGCATCACCGCCGCTGGTGGTCGCCTATGCGCTGAAGGGCACGGTGATCGAAGATTTCGTGAGCACGCCAATCGGCACCAGCAAGGATGGCCAGGACGTATTCCTGAAGGATATCTGGCCCACCAATCACGAAGTCTATGAAACGATGACCAGTTGCATGGACCGCGCCATGTTCCAGGCCCGCTATGCAGACGTTTACAAGGGCGATGAGCATTGGCAGGCAATCGATGTGACGGGTTCGGAGACCTACAAATGGCGCGCCGGTTCCACCTATGTCGCCAACCCGCCCTATTTTGACGGCATGGGAATGACCCCTGCCCCGGTGATGGATATCAATGATGCCAAGCCGCTGCTGATCCTGGGCGATTCGATCACCACCGACCACATTTCGCCGGCTGGTTCGATCAAGGCAGACAGCCCGGCTGGCGAATGGTTGCAGGAACATCAGGTCGCCAAGGCTGACTTCAACAGCTATGGCGCGCGCCGTGGCCATCATGAAGTGATGATGCGCGGCACCTTCGCCAATATCCGTATCAAGAACGAGATGGTGCCCGGCACCGAAGGCGGTTTCTCCAGCTATAATGGTGAAACCATGGCAGTTTACGATGCCGCCATGAAGCACAAGGCCGATGGTACGCCGCTGGTGGTTATCGCGGGCAAGGAATATGGCACCGGATCCAGCCGTGACTGGGCGGCCAAGGGCACGAACCTGCTGGGCGTGCGCGCTGTGATCGTGGAAAGCTTTGAACGTATTCACCGCTCCAACCTTGTCGGCATGGGCGTGCTGCCGCTGCAGTTCAAGGATGGCGACACGCGTGAAACACTGGGGCTGGATGGCGATTGCAGCTTCACCATCACCGGCCTGGCTGAAATCCAGCCGCAGCAGGATGTGGAAGTGGCCGTGACCCGTGGTGATGGCAGCAGCTTCACCTTCACCGCCAAGTGCCGCATCGATACCGCCAATGAAGTTGAATATTACAACAATGGCGGGATCCTGCAGTATGTGCTGCGCAAGCTGGCCGCCTGATCACAGGGTCAGAACTGATTTGGAAGGGGGCGGTCCTGCGGGGCCGCCCTTTTTGTTTCAGAACAGGCTCAATGAAAATGCGTCATGGGCATGCATCGCCGTTTCGAATCGTCGGCGCATGTCTCGCTGTGCGACCACAGCGAACACGGCCTTGCCTGCCGGGACCGGAGTATTGATTTGCCCGCCGGACTTTCTTTCACCCGCTTTCCTGTTGGTGGTGTGAAATAGATAGAACTTTCCGCAAGGTGACGATCGCGCCATCCAATGCGCAACGTAATTCCGAAATTCGCGCAGGTTTTCCATTTGGTCGACCAAACTGACCAACTCGGCTTCATGGGACTGGCCCCGTGCCACCAGGCCGAGCAAATTGGTCAGTGCCGCAGCGACATCGCTATCCGAAGGTTCCTTAGCTGCCGGATCTGCAACAGCGATAGCCCGGCGCATAGTAAAATCTATGAAGGCCATGCCTTGAGTAATTTCGCCGAAGAAGTGCAAGTCAGACGCATCGAGAGGAGGTAAGCTATTGAACTTACTTCCGTCTGGATCATCATCATGATGTTTTTGAAGCTCTGCAGCTTCGGCCAATGATGGGGCAGGCAATTTCGGACGTGAACGGGTCAATAAGCCAACGCCAAAGCTCATCAATTTACGACCAAGCCTATTGAAAGATACTGGCGCACAGAGCATCAAATCGCTCTCATCAACCGGCCTATTTGCCCTCGCCAAACAGGCCGGATTGGCTGCCCCCCTCATTCTTCGACGGCGCTGGCGATATTTCCAGATGTTCCCAGCACGCATCATTCAGCACGCGCCCGCGTGCGGTGCGCGCCAGCAGGCCGAGCTGGATCAGGTAAGGCTCGATCACCTCTTCCACCGTGTCACGCGGTTCGGCGAGACCTGCAGCAAGCGTTTCCACCCCCACCGGGCCGCCTTTATATGTGGTGGCGATCATGGCGAGATAGCGGCGGTCCATCGCATCGAGACCGAGGGAATCGATCTCCAGCCGGGTCAGCGCATCATCGGCCAGTGCACGGGTGACGGTGTCCTGCCCCGCGACATGGGCAAAATCACGCACCCGGCGCAGCAGGCGGCCTGCCACACGCGGCGTGCCGCGCGAACGGCGGGCAATCTCGCGCGCACCGGCAGCATCAATTTCCATCCCCAGCAGGCGCGCACCCCGCGTCACCACCAGTTCCAGCTCCGCGTGGGAGTAGAAATTGAGGCGGACGGGAATGCCAAAGCGATCGCGCAGCGGCGTGGTTAGCAGGCCCTGCCGCGTGGTCGCGCCGATCAGCGTGAAAGGCGGCAGGTCAATCCGCACGCTGCGCGCCGCCGGCCCCTCGCCAATGATAATATCGAGCGCGCGATCCTCCATCGCGGGGTAGAGGATCTCCTCCACCACCGGGTTGAGCCGGTGAATCTCGTCAATAAACAGCACGTCATGCGGTTCGAGATTGGTCAGCAGAGCGGCCAGATCGCCCGCCTTGGCGATCACCGGGCCGCTGGTGGCGCGGAAACCAACGCCCAGTTCGCGCGAGATAATCTGCGCCAGCGTGGTCTTGCCCAGACCGGGCGGGCCGAAGAACAGCACATGGTCCATCGCCTCGCCCCGCGATTTGGCGCTCTGGATAAAGACGCGCAAATTATCGCGCGCCGCTTCCTGCCCGATAAATTCGGCCAGCGACTTGGGCCGCAGCGCCGCATCCGGATCGTCAGCCTGCCGCTCAGGCGAATGGAGGGGAATGGGGTCGGTCATGTGATTGCATCTAGTCCGACGAATGCACCAGCAATAAAGAGACCGAGCGACACGATACTCAAAAAGAGAGCTGCACCAGACGCGAAGTCGCCCTTCCTTTCCTCGATTGAGCCATCGTAATTTTGACCAGTTGCGTAAGCGGCACTCTCAGCATTTCTTGAGTCAAAGAATACGGTCAGCATGTAATAACCTTGGGACAAATATGCCCCTACGTAGGCAGCCAGAATCGCAGCGATACCACATGCAAACCAACAGAATGACCACCAGAGTGCTACCGGTTCCACAATTTGGCCAGAGTTCCCGACAAAAGTCAGAAGACTGATGATCCCAGCCCCGTTTGCCAAAAAAAGTCCCTTCATCCCTGCTTGCGCATACTCGACCGAGTATCGCAACCGATCATTCGCTTCATCCCACCGACGATCACCTTCCTTGATTGCAAGGTCTTTGACGACATTCTCTTGGACCGCTTTCTCCATCACCCCGCCGCCCTCGTTAGTGCTGCTGGCAAAATGGATGCTGAAACGAGTTCAGCATGACGAGGAGGCGATGAAATCATTTTAATCCTGTCACCCTGAACTTGTTTCAGGGTCCATTCCTCGCCACGCTCCGCATCATGCCGATTGAGCGCAACCCTTGCGTCTATATCCTCGCCAGCAAGCCATACGGTACACTCTATATCGGCGTCACCAGCGATCTGATCGCGCGGCTGTGGCAGCACAGGAATGGAGCAATCGAGGGATTCACCAGCCGATATGCCGTCCATCGCCTCGTCCGATATGAAGTGTTCGGCGATATGATTGCGGCCATCACGCGAGAGAAGCAACTCAAACGCTGGCACAGGCAGTGGAAGATCAACCTGATCCAGAGCGAGAACCCCGACTGGCACGATCTGGCCGCCGGGCTGGGCCTGCCTGCGATAGGACAACACTGAAGGCGGGATGGATGCTGAAACAAGTTCATGGTGACGATTCCTGCGGAGCATCACCCCGCCGCCCTTTTCAAAGCCACGCGGATCAGGTCGCTTTCACTGGCGCCATCGCCCAGTTCACCCTGTGCACGGGCGACGGCCTGCGCGGCGACAGCGGGCTTGAAACCGAGATTTTCGAGCGCGGACACGGCATCGGCGCTCGCCGCACCCGCAGGAGTTACCGCAACGCCCACCCCGCCCGTTGAACCACCGCCGGGCAAAGCGCCCGCCTTATCCTTCAACTCATTCACGATGCGCCCCGCCAGTTTCGGGCCAACCCCATTGGCGCGCGCGACCATCGCCGCATCGCCGCCTGCGCAGGCATCGCGCAATTCGCCGAATGACAGGGCGGATAATATCGCCAGCGCCACCTTGCTGCCCACACCCTGAACCTGCGTGAGCAGGCGGAACCAGTCGCGCTCTCCAGCCTCGGCAAAGCCGAGCAGCCGCATGTCATTTTCGGAAACCTGCAAATCGGTATAGACGGTGCAGGCTTCGCCCGGCTCGCCCAGCGCGCTCAATGTCTTGGCAGAGCAATGCACCAGATAGCCCACGCCCTGGACATCAATCACCGCCCAGTCCGTGCCGGTTTCGTCCAACAGCCCTTTCAGCTTTGCGATCATGGTTTGTTCTTGAACGTAAAGATGAGATTGGTCCAGAGAATATGGACAGCAGCCCACAGTTGCGCCAAGGTATGCGGCATGAGCTGGAACACATTCGGACGCGTTTTGCGCTTTACCACATGGGGCGAAAGCCACGGCCCCGCATTGGGGGCCGTTGTCGATGGCTGCCCGCCGCGCATTGCCATTAGCGAAGCCGATATCCAGCCCTATCTGGATGCGCGCAAGCCGGGGCAGAACCGCTTTACCACACAAAGGCAGGAGGCCGATCTGGTCCGCATCCTCTCCGGCGTGTTCGAAGGGCAGACTACGGGCACATCGATCAGCCTGATGATCGAGAACACCGATCAACGCAGCAAGGATTATTCGGAAATCGCCCAGGCCTATCGCCCCGGCCATGCCGATTACGCCTATGACGCGAAATATGGCATCCGCGATTATCGCGGTGGCGGCCGTTCCAGCGCGCGCGAAACCGCGGCGCGGGTGGCGGCAGGTGCAGTTGCGCGGCTGATCGTGCCCGAAGTCAAAATCACCGCCTATGTCTGCGAACTGGGCGGCGATGCGATTGACCGTGCCGCCATCGATTTTGCCGAAATCGGCAATAACCCCTTCTTCTGCCCCGATCCCGCTGCGGCCAAGCGTTGGGAGGCCACGGTGGATGATGCGCGCAAGGCCGGATCATCGCTGGGTGCAGTGGTCGAATGTGTCGCCACGGGTGTGCCTGCCGGTTGGGGCGCGCCGATCTATGCCAAGCTGGATGGTGATCTGGCTGCGGCGATGATGAGCATCAATGCGGTGAAAGCGGTTGAGATTGGTGACGGCTTTGCCGCCGCGCGGCTAACGGGTGAGCAGAATGCCGACCCGATGCGCCCCGGAGACAATGGCCCCAAATTCATGGCCAATCATGCCGGCGGGATTGCAGGTGGCATTTCCACCGGCCAGCCCGTGGTGTGCCGTGTGGCGTTCAAGCCCACCAGTTCCATCCTGACCCCTGTAGATTCGATCACTTCTGATGGCGATGCAACGCAGGTCCGCACCAAGGGGCGGCATGATCCCTGCGTGGGTATTCGTGGTGTGCCTGTGGTAGAAGCGATGATGGCGCTGGTACTGGCCGACCACAAATTGCTGCATCGCGCTCAAATAACTTAGCCGCATAATACACTCGCAATTCGGATATCAGATCGGCGGCGAGTGCTATTCAAGCTTGCTATACATCCATTGATCGGAATTTTCGATCTTCGCAATCGCACAAAATCGCTTTCTTGATTTTCATCAATGCCTATTTCCCCGGTTGAGTTTCACTGTTCGAATCGAACACTCAACCAGAAAGAGGATCATTCATGGGTATTATCGGAAGCACCATTAAACCGTTCACAGCCACCGCATTCCAGGCCGGCAAGGATTTCTTTGACGTCACGGATGAAGACCTGAAGGGTAAATGGTCCATCTTCTTCTTCTATCCGGCTGACTTCACTTTTGTTTGCCCGACTGAACTGGAAGATCTGGGTGAAAAGTATGACATGCTGCAGAGCATGGGCGTAGACGTTTATGCCGTCAGCACTGATACCCATTTCAGCCACAAGGCATGGCACGACACATCTGAAAAGATCGGTAAACTGAACTATGCCTTCCTGGGTGATCAGATGCATGTCCTGTCGAACAATTTCGGCGTTCTGCGTGAAGGCGTTGGCCTGGCCGATCGTGCGACTTTCGTGGTGGACCCCGATGGCGTGATCCAGATCATGGAAATCACCTGCGAAGGTGTTGGCCGCAATGCCAACGAACTGACCCGCAAGATCAAGGCTGCGCAATATGTGCGCAACAATCCCGGTCAGGTTTGCCCGGCAGCTTGGGAAGAAGGCGGTGAAACGCTTGCTCCTTCGCTCGACCTCGTCGGCAAGATCTGATCGCACGATCGAATTGACCAAATCCCGGGTTTTTAAAACTCGGTAATAGAAGGCCCGGGGCGCCCCCCCCTCATGCGCCCTGGGCCTTCGCATTTTCACCAACCGGCAACCACTCAAAGGGGACAAAACATGCTCGATCAGAATATGACGCAACAGCTCAAGTCCTACCTCGCCAATCTGCGCGAGCCGGTGGAGATGGTTGCATCCCTCGCCGATGATCCCAAATCGGCCCAGACCCGCGAATTGCTTGAAGAAATTGCCGCACTGCATGATCATGTCAGCGCCAGTTTTGATGGCACTGATGCGCGCAAGCCCAGCTTCGAAATCCGTCGCGCATCGGACCCGACACGTTCAGTTCGCTTTGCCGGCCTGCCGATGGGCCATGAGTTCACATCGCTCGTACTCGCACTGTTGTGGGCAGGTGGCCATCCACCCAAGGTTGAGCAGGACGTGCTTGACCAGATTGCCGCACTTGAAGGCGAATATGAGTTCGAGATGTATTTCTCGCTTTCCTGCCACAATTGCCCTGATGTGGTGCAGGCGCTGACACTGATGGCGCTCAACAACCCCAATATCCACGCGACGCTGATTGAAGGCGGGGCCTTCCAGGCCGAAGTGGATGAACGCAATGTTCTGGCAGTGCCGGCAACCTTCCTTGGCGGCGAGATGTTCGCCAGCGGCAAGATGAGCGTAGAGGAAATCCTTGCCAAGCTCGACAGCGGCGCAAGTGAAAAGGCTGCTGCCAAGCTGGCTGAAAAAGAACCGTTTGAAGTGCTGGTGGTAGGCGGTGGCCCAGCAGGGGCGGCAGCGGCCGTCTATGTTGCGCGCAAAGGATTTTCCACGGGCATTGCGGCTGAACGCTTTGGGGGACAGGTGCAGGATACGATGGGGATCGAAAACTTCATCTCTATCCCCTATACCGAAGGGCCCAAGCTGGCTGGCCAGCTGGAAGCCCACGTCAAGGAATATGACATTGACTTGATGAATCTGCAGGAAGCGGAAAAGCTTATCCCTGCTGGTTCGCCCGGTGGTATGCATGAAGTCGTGATGAAGAACGGCGCATCGCTCAAAGCGCGTTCGGTCATCATCACAACCGGTGCGCGTTGGCGCAATCTGGGCGTTCCTGGTGAATTTGAGTACCGCAACCGCGGCGTTGCCTATTGCCCGCACTGTGATGGCCCGCTTTTCAAGGGCAAGCGCGTGGCAGTGATCGGTGGCGGCAATTCCGGTGTCGAAGCAGCGATCGATCTGGCCAATATTGTGGGCCATGTGACGCTGATCGAATTTGATCACCAATTGCGCGCCGACCAGGTGTTGCAGGATAAGCTGAACAGCCTGCCCAATGTCGACATTATCGTTTCAGCCGCGACAACCGAGGTCAAAGGTGATGGTGAACGCGTTAATGGCCTGACCTACAAGGATCGTAATTCAGAAACGGAACACACGGTCGAATTAGAAGGCATCTTCGTGCAGATCGGCCTGGTACCCAATACTGAATGGCTTAAGGATTCAGGGCTGGAACTGACCAAATTTGGTGAGATCCAGATTGATGCAAAGGCCGCCACCAACCTGCCCGGAGTCTTCGCCGCTGGTGATTGCACCACGGTACCGTACAAACAGATCATCATCGCCATGGGCGAAGGATCAAAAGCCGCATTGTCAGCTTTCGATTATCTGATCCGCAATGAAGCAACGGCAGATATGGCCGAAGCCGCCTGATCACTCTCCAACTAATCGACGCGTTATTACGCCGCCTTCCTGTGGGGAGGCGGCGTTTTTCATATCTACGCCCAAAGATTGATCGTATTTCACACTTAATAAAAGACAATTAATCGATTGGACGGTTCAAATTTAAAGGTGCATCCTGCCTGCATTACCCCAAAGAGACACAAGTCGAGTCTCTTACCCAGGAGAGAAGCCATGGATGCCAAAACCGGAGAAATGAGTGGAGGCTGCCCCTTCCACGGAGACAGTAGTGTAAGATCGCTGATGGGACGCACCAATAAGGATTGGTGGCCAGATGCATTGCAGCTCGACATTTTGACACAAGATGGCCGCAAGGCTGATCCGATGGATGAAGGTTTCGATTATTGCGAAGCCTTCAACACGCTGGATTACAATGCTCTCAAGGCGGATCTCACCGCTCTGATGACAGACAGCCAGGATTGGTGGCCAGCAGACTATGGCCATTATGGCCCGTTCTTTATCCGCATGGCATGGCACGCTGCTGGCACCTATCGCACAGGCGATGGGCGCGGCGGTGCAGGCAGCGGCCAACAACGCTTTGCGCCGCTCAACAGCTGGCCAGACAATGGCAATCTAGACAAGGCACGTCGCCTGCTTTGGCCGATCAAGCAGAAGTATGGCAACCACATCAGCTGGGCGGATCTTTTCATCCTGGCTGGCAATGTCGCTATCGAAAGCATGGGTGGCCCGGTGTTCGGTTTCGGCGGAGGGCGCAAGGATGTCTACGAGCCTGAAACCGTCTATTGGGGCACAGAAGATTTGTGGGTCGACCAAGGCGTTGAAACGCGCATCATTCCCGAAAAGGACAAGCAGATCGATGGGCCGCTCGCCGCAATCCAGATGGGCCTTATCTATGTTAATCCAGAGGGGCCTGGCGGCAATCCGAATGACCCGGAAGGCATGGCCCGCGACATGCGCGAAACCTTTGCCCGCATGGCCATGAATGACGAGGAAACCGTTGCGCTGACTGCTGGCGGCCACGCCTTTGGCAAGGCGCATGGCGCAGTTCCGGCCGATTTGCTCAGCGGCAGCCCGGAAAGCGAAGCCCTGCAATTACAGGGCTTTGGGTGGATCACAGATGATCAGATGATCAAGGATGGCCGGATCACAACTTCTGGCATTGAGGGTGCATGGTCAAACAACCCCACCCAATGGGGCGGCGATTATTTCCGCCTGTTGTTCAAATATGAATATGAACTGGTGAAGAGCCCGGCGGGCGCAAACCAGTGGCAACCGATCAATCAATCGGAAGAGGATATGGCACCCGATGCTCGCGATCCAAGCAAGAAAGTGCCAACTATGATGACCACCGCTGACATGGCATTGAAGCGTGATCCGGAATATCGCAAGATATCCGAACGTTTCCTCAACGATCAGGCAGCGCTTGATGATGCCTTTGCCCGCGCATGGTTCAAGCTGTGCCATCGCGATATGGGGCCAAAGGCGCGCTATCTTGGGCCAGAAGTCCCGGCGGAGGACATGATCTGGCAGGACCCGATCCCCGCCGGATCCATCCCATCCGGCAGTGATGTTGCAGCGTTCAAATCTGCCGTGCTCAGCAGCGGATTAAGCGTATCGGAACTGGTCAAGGCAGCATGGGCTTCTGCCTCCACCTATCGCAATTCGGACCATCGCGGCGGCGCAAATGGTGCGCACCTTCGCCTGGCCCCGCAAAATGGCTGGGCAGCCAATGACCCAGATGAATTGGGCAAAGTGCTGGCCAAGCTGGACGGGCTGCGAGGCAATATTTCCATGGCTGATGCAATCGTCCTGGCTGGAACCGCTGCTGTCGAAAAAGCAGCCCAGGACGGCGGCTTCGACATCAGTGTGGATGTGACCACCGGCCGTGGCGATGCGAGCGCGGAACTGACAGATGCTGAAAGCTTCGAGCCGCTGGAACCCTTTGCCGATGGTTTCCGCAATTACCTGCGGACCAAGGCGACGGTTAAGACAGAAGATATGCTGGTCGACAAGGCGCAGTTGCTGGGTCTTTCCATTCCGGAAATGACCGTATTGGTGGGCGGCATGCGCGCGCTGGGTGCCGTCGCTGGGAACAGTGGCAAGGGTGTTCTGACTGACCGCCCCGGTACGCTGAGCAATGACTTCTTCGTCAACCTGCTCGACATGGGCACCAAATGGACCAGTGTCGATGGCAGTCAGGATGAGGAATTCATCGGCACCTGCCGCAAAACCGGCGCAGAAAAATGGCGCGCAACCCGGGCAGATCTGGTGTTTGGATCAAACAGCCAGCTGCGCGCCGTGGCCGAAGTCTATGCCCAAAGTGGCGGCGAAGAAAAATTCGTCCGCGATTTTGCCGAGGCATGGGTCAAGGTGATGGATGCTGATCGCTTCGACCTGACCATGGCGAAATATCACAATTGACTGGCTGACAGCCAGGAAGCCACAAGCCCCTGGTAGCGATACCGGGGGCTTCTTTTTCGGTCAGCGTGCGCGCTTCAGCACCAGATACAACGCACCTTCGCCCCCATGGCGGATATGCGCCTTGCGCACGGCGGAAATAGCATCGCCATGGCGGCTAGCTGCCAACCAATCGAGGATCTTGGCACGGATTGCCCCGCGTCGTTCTCCCCGGTCTGCCGGGTCGACAGGGCGATGGCGGCCTGAAATCAACAGAACCACACGCGCATCAACCGCACGCGCCTGATCAATTCCATGCATCAACCTGTCGTAAGCTGAATCGAGCGTATGACCATGCAGGTCCAGTGTAAAATCAGGCTGGAGCGATCCAGACTTGATCTTGCGCTCCCAATGCGAATCCAAGCCCGCCCCCGGTGCTGGCGCAGGACGTGATTTTGCGGGCATGGTTGGTTGCGGCGCGATTCCCACACCCACCTTGTGTTGAACGTGGCTCTTTACCGGATGGGTCACTTCAGGCGCGCTGATACGCTTGCGCCCTTCCAGCGGGGTGACACTGGAGGCAAGCTTTGCCCAGGCAGCTGCTTCTTCGGCAGATAGACCGCGTGGAACACTCATGGTTTGCTGGCGTTGAGCCGTGCCACCGTACCCTTGGGCAGCAGGATCAATGCCTCTCCTCGGGCACTCATGCCACCAGCGATGGTTCGCGCATCTTCACCCGCGCCCCAGAATGTGTCGAAACGATTGGCACCCTTGATCGCGCCGCCTGTATCCTGCGCCACCCACAACCCGTTGGCTTCCCGGCGGTCAGTGCTGAGCCATACCGGCGCACCCAGAGGCACGAAACGCGGGTCTGCAGCGACTGAACTTTCGCGCCGCACCGGAACACCCAATGCGCCCAGTGGGCCATCCCCTTCCAGCACGCGGAAGAAAATCCAGCTCTTGTTGAGCTCCATTAACTCGTGCCCTTCATCGGGATGCTCGCGCAGATACTGCATGATGCCCTGCATCGATGCGGGATATTGCCCCGGCCCATCGCCAATCAGCCCACGTTCCCGCATGACTGATCCGATGCCGACATATTCGCGGCCATTTTGCCCGGCATACCCTATGCGGATCACATCGCCATCATGCGTTTTCAAGCGGCCCGATCCCTGAATTTGCAGGAAGAAAAATTCAACCGGATCCGCCGCCCAGGCAATTTCCAGCCCACGGCCCGCCAGCGCGTCGGCATCAATTTCTGCCCTGTCGTAATAGGGTACGAATTTGTCTTCCGCATCATAACGGCCCAGCGGCGGACGGCCTGTACGTTCATCTTCAGGCACATCATCAGGCCATGCCCGCACCAGTTCAGGTGGCAGGGAATAGACCGGCTGTTCACAGCCCGGCTGAGGCGTACTGCATCCGGCGATTTCCGGTTCGAAATATCCAGTGGCAAAGGCTTGCGCATCGCCCACTCGCGCAGTTTCAAAATGGGTGAGGAAGAAATCAGGTGCTTTGGTTGCTGGCCAGCTCAGCGCAGCCTTGCAGGCCGGCTGCCAATCTGCGCCATGGGTCAACCCACTTGCATCGGTGCGGCTCAATAGCTTGGGGCAGGAATCAAGAAAGCTGGCTAATGCAGTGCCTGCATCACCCGGAGTCAGTTCCAATGCACCAACGCTCGGCCCGCGAATAACGCCTGCCATTGCCGCGCTTTCCACCACAGGCGTGGCAGGTGCCGTGGGAATGGCTGGATGTGGCTCTGCCCCTTCAGGAACCAGCCTTACGCATGCAGAAAGTATGAAGAACGGGGCCAGCGCCAGCCATTGCCGCATGATTGCGCCCCCTTAAAGCCAGATCAGCCTTCGTCCGTTTCGTCCAGAACCCAGTCAGGCCCGGCGGCATCAACACGGCGCGAGAAGGTCCAGATATCGCGACTTTCAATCGCATCATCCAGCGACCCAGCAACGACATTACCATCGGCATCGCGGGTGACAGCAGCAATATCGGCTATGAACAGTACCGAAACCCGCGCCGTGCGCCCATCCAGATTGGCCGCGCGGATTCGCGTCTCTTCAATCCGGATCAGCTTGTTATCCAGGGTGTGCCCGTCCGTCTCACGCTGGTCCAGTGCAGCGGCAAAACTGGCAAAAACATCATCGTCGCATAGTTCGCGCAGAGTTTCACGATCACCCTTCCAGAAAGCTTCCAGGATCATGCCATAAGCACCCTTGGCCCCTTCAAGGAAGTTGATGATATCAAAACTCGGGTCTGCTGCGGTGATGGCGCGAACACCACGCTCAACGCCGGGCATCAGGCCTTCGATCTGCGGCTGGCGCGCAATTGGCTGTACAGGCTGTACAGGGGCATTGGCGCGGGGTGGTTCGCGGTGATCAAGCGCCTCTTCACCCGCATCGAAACGGTGCGGCACAGATGATTCCTCCTCATGCTCGGCCCGCTGGCCCAGCACAGAATAAAGCCTCAGCCCCAGAAAGGCTGCAATCATGGCGAGGATGACAATTTCAACGATCACAAAAACACCTGGCCTTTCGACTGATCCGCATCAGATCAGCCTGTTATGCCCTTTCGTGCATTAAATAGGGCTGAATTTCAAATCGGCAACACGTTGCAAGGGGCATTTTGCGACCATTTTACGGCAAAACGTGGCATGGATGGCGCAGTCTGGTTGCGAGGGACGCACATGGGTGCTAGTCGCGCCGCCCAGCAGCCGCAGGCGATTTGCGGTATCGACACATAGCAATTTTTCGAAAGTTCACACATCATGGCCGACGAAGGCGACGTTCTCACCGACCTCAACATGAACCATGCGGCCCCCAATGGTGCCGACACCCAGCCAAGCGCAGGCGTGATCACGCAATATGTGAAAGATCTGTCGGTCGAAAACCCCAATGCACCAGCAGTCTATCAGTGGACCGAACAGCCGCAGGTCGACCTGCAGTTCAACATTGGCGCCGAAAAAGTGAATGAAGAAGTTCACGAGGTCGAACTGAAGATCAATCTGACTGCCAAGACCGGCCAGGGCAATGCCTATCTGGTAGAACTGTCCTATTGCGGGCTGATTGGCATGCGCAACATCCCTGAAGAGCACGCCCATGCGTTCCTATATGCAGAAGCGCCGCGCCTGCTGTTCCCATTCGCACGTCGCGTAATTGCGGACGCCGTGCGTGATGCAGGCTTCCCGCCGATGCTGATCGATCCGATCGACTTCAATGGCCTTTACCTGCAGCAACTTCAGGCGAAGCAGCAGCAGGAAGCTGGCGCAGCGGGCGGCGATATCCCCCCTGCCAGCGGCAACGCCTGAAAATCTGCCAGCATCACCCATGCTGAGCCTGTCGAAGGTTGAGCAGCAGCAATTGACCCCCCGTTCGCCGTGCGACATGCTGAAGGCGAACGGTTCGGGATATTGCGCGCAATGAGCCTGCTGAAAAATGTCGGGACAATCGGCGGACTGACGGCCGTCAGCCGCGTATTTGGCTTTTTGCGCGACATTATGTTGGCCCGTGTGCTGGGGGCTGGCGGCGTGGCGGATGCCTGGCAGCTGGCATTCCAATTGCCCAATCTTTTCCGCAGGCTGTTTGCAGAAGGTGCCTTTGCCAGCGCATTCGTCCCGCTGTTCAATCGCCATATGACAGATGGAGAACCGGCAGCGCAGCGTTTCGCTGCGGAAGTGCTGGCGATCCTGCTGCCCATTTTGGTGCTGTTCGGCGGACTGATGATGTTGGGCATGCCCTGGGTACTGTGGCTGTTCGCCAATGCCGATCTGCGCAGTGACCCGGAACATTATGCCCTGGCTGTAACCATGGGGCAGATTGCCTTCCCTTATCTGATGTTCATGAGCCTGGCGACTTTGACCGCGGCCGTGCTCAATTCACTGTCACGCTTTGCCGCAGCAGCGGCCGCCCCCATCCTGCTGAATATCTGCCTGCTCGCTGCGCTGTTCTGGGGTGCGTTCCAGCCTCAGGGGGAGGAAACACGGCAGGCCACCGGCTTTTATCTGGCTGTTGCGGTATCGGTCAGCGGGCTTTTGCAATTGTTGTGGCTTACCTTCTGGATGCGGCGCGGTGGCTTTTCCATACCCTTCAGCCGCCCCAAAATGACAGCGCGCGTGAAGGAAATGGGCGTCCTGATTATACCCGCTGTATTCGGCGCTGGTGTGTATCAGATCAGTCGCTTCATCGATCTTGCCTTTATCCGCGGCCTGCCCGACGGATCGCTGACCTATATGGCCATGGCCGATCGCTGGAACCAGCTGCCACTGGGCATTATCGGCATTGCGCTGGGCACGGCCATATTGCCTGCCCTCAGCCGCTTCATCGCCCGTGAAGAGAGGGAGGAGGCGCAACGCCTGCAATCCAATGCGATTGAAATGGCCATGCTGCTGACCGTTCCGGCTGCCGTTGCATTGTTTGTCACAGGCAGCGCGTTCGTGCGCGTGTTCATGCAATCAGGCGCCTTTACCATGGAAGATGCGCGGATTACCGGCCTGCTTGTTTCAGGCCTGGTTATCGGTCTGCCCGCATATGTTTTGGTGAAGGTGCTGACGCCCAATTTCTTCGCCCGCAAGGATACCCGCACTCCCGTGATCACTGCTGCAATCAGCCTGTTGGTGACAATCGGGCTCAACCTGCTGCTGGTGCCGCGCATTGGGGTGCTTTCGCTAGCGCTGGCCGGATCAGCGGGGGCATGGGTCAATACGGCGCTGCTGTACGGCATATTATCCCGGCGTGGCTATTTCACGCTGACTGGGCGGGTAACCGGGCGGCTGGTCCGCATAACGCTTGCTGCCCTGCCGATGGGGGCGGCACTTTGGCTGGTGATGCACTATGCCGATGCCTTGTTCACCGGGTCCACAGGTGAACGGGCGATGTCGATTCTGGCGCTGATTGTGGTGGGCGCCATCAGCTATGGCATATGCGCCGTACTTCTGCGCATACTCGACAAGGCAACCATTCAGCGACTAATGCGCCGCCAGGCTTAAACATCAGGACATATCATGCGCGTCGTTTCCGGTATCCAGCCCACGGGCAATCTCCACCTTGGTAATTACCTGGGGGCGATACGCAATTGGGTGCAGATGCAGGATGAAATCGATGCCGCTAATCGCGCTCAAGTAGCCGGAGGCGGTAGCGCGGACAAAAATCAGTGTCTGTTCTTTCTGGCTGATCTGCACGCCATCTCCATGCCGCATAACCCGGCAGAACTGGCCGCCGCCACGCTGGAAATGACGGCAGCACTTGTTGCCTGCGGGATCGATCCGCAACGATCGGTCCTGTTCAACCAGGCGCAGGTCCCGGCTCATTCTGAACTGCAATGGCTGTTGAACGGCACGGCACGGATGGGCTGGCTGAACCGCATGACGCAGTTCAAGGACAAAAGCGGCAAGAACCGCGAAGGGGCGAGCGTTGCCCTGTTCACCTATCCCGTGCTGCAGGCCGCAGACGTATTACTGTACCAGGCCACGCATGTGCCAGTGGGTGATGACCAGAAGCAGCATCTGGAACTGGCCCGTGACATTGCGCAGAAGTTCAACAATGACTTTGCATCAGAAGACGCACCAGTCTTCACTCTGCCCGACCCCTATATCCCGCCGCAAGCCGCACGAATCATGAGCCTGCGGGATGGCACGGCCAAAATGTCCAAATCCGATCCCAGCGATATGAGCCGCATCAATCTGGCCGATGATGCCGATGAAATCATGAAAAAGGTGAAGAAGGCCAAGACTGACCCCGAACCATTGCCTTCCGAAACTGCCGGGTTGGAAGGGCGACCAGAGGCGCTGAACCTTGTCAGCATTTATGGTGCGCTGTCGAACCAATCCACTGAAGAAATCTTGCGTGAGTTTGGCGGCGAAGGTTTTGGCAAGTTCAAGCCTGCACTGGGCGAATTGCTGGTTGAAACGCTCAGCCCTATCTCCGTACGTTTCCGTGAATTGAAGCAGGATCGTGAAGCATTGGATGCCATTCTGGCGCGCGGCGCGGCGCAGGCACGTGAAATCGGCGTGCCTACGTTGAATGCGGCCTACAAGGCTTTGGGGCTGGTGCGCGGGTGAACAGTTTTCTGAACGACCCCGTTCAATACCTGTTCAGGCCATCTACTTTACAACACGCCCTGTCGATGACAGCCTGTCATGGCACCGGGAGGTCCGTTTGCGCGTCGAATAATTCCGAAGGGTAAGCAAATGAATTACAATGTGAAAAGCAAAACCCGCCTCCTCAAGCTGGCGAGTGTGCCAATTTTACTAGCTGGCCTTGCCGCTTGCGCCACCCCATTCAAAGCAGATGTATCGCGTTTCCAATCCCAATTGCCCGCCCCTGAAGGTGAAAGTTTCGCTGTGGTTGCTGACGATCCAGCACTGGCAGGCGGGCTGGAATTTACCACATATGCCGACCAGGTAGAGGCACAAATGGAGCGGCTAGGTTATGTCCAGGCGCCATCGCCTGACAATGCAACCCTGCTGGTGCGCTTTGATTACGGGGTCGACAATGGCCGTGAAAAACTGCGCTCTACACCCAGCAGCTTCCATGATCCTTTCTGGGACCCTTGGTATCGTTCACGGCTCTATTACGGATCAAGCTATTATTACCGGCCGCGTGGCCTTTGGAGCTATGGCTTCTATGACCCCTGGTTCAATGACAGCAGGGTAGAAAGCTACACCATCTATACCAGTGGGATTGATCTGAAGATTGACCGTGTTGGAACGGGTGAACGCCTGTTCGAAGGCAAGGCGCAGGCCGTATCCACATCCAACCGGCTGCAATATCTGGTGCCCAATCTGGTTGAGGCGATGTTCACGGACTTCCCCGGCAATTCGGGTGAAACGCTGCGCATCACCATCAAGCCGGAAGAAACCAAGGTGCGGCGGGTCGACAAGGATTGACCACGGTACTCAACGCATATTGAAAGGGCGGCCCATTGGGCCGCCTTTTTTTGCGCCACCAGTTTAACCTCTTTTCCCGGATTTTGTGCTAGGTGCAGAGCATCACGCCGAAATGGAGGCAATGCTTGAGCAAAGTATCTATCCAGCGTTCAGTCTGGCTTACGGTGCTGCTGACGGCTGGTGCAGCTTGCAGCCCACCTGATGGGGGTGATGTGCTCGATGGGTTGAACTTGACCTCATCGCAGCGCGCCACTGCCGATGCTTTGATCGAAGGGCAGCTGAAAGCCTCTGCAATTCCCATGCTTCGCAAGCGCGATTATCTGGCAGCAGCATGCTATGCAAAAAAGGTAGATATGCCATCGCACATGGGCAATGCCCACCGCGCCTATCTCGCAAATTTTGAAGAGGCGGATAAGGATTATTATGGCTTTTTCGCCAAACAGGGGCTGTACGAGGAGACCGCCTATTCCGTGTTTGAGCGTTACGAAGCCGCTATGAAGCAATGCAGCCTATAGTTCAGCATATTGTTCCTCAGCGTAGCTTTTCATGCCCGCCTGTTGAACCAAAGCCGCCTGCACCGCGCGCTGTATCATCCAGCTTATCCACCTCGGCCCATGCGGCCTGCGTCACCGGGGCCAGTACCAGTTGCGCCACACGGTCGCCACGCGCGATCGGGAAGGGTTCGCTGCCGTGATTGATCATGATCACTTTCAGTTCGCCGCGATAATCGCTGTCTATGGTGCCTGGGGTGTTGGGCACGGTTATGCCGTGTTTCAACGCCAGCCCTGAACGCGGACGGACCTGAATTTCGTAGCCTTGTGGAATCGCCACAGCCAGACCGGTCGCCACTGCATGGCGCGCACCCGGAGCCAGCGTCACATCTTCTGCAGAAACGATATCCATGCCCGCCGCGCCTGACGTGGCATAATGCGGCAGGTCCAGTCCTTCACCATGCGGCAGGCGTTTCACCTGAACCGCAACCAAATCATTCATCAGTATCTGTCCTGTCCAAAGCTGCGGCCACACGCTCCATCAGAGCAATGGCCACTTCCAGCTTGGGCATTTCTTCCAGGCTTTCAACTCCATCGCCTGAAATGATGTGGACACGATTGTTATCGCCACCCATTACATCTCCTGATACGTCATTGGCGACGATCCAGTCGGCGGCCTTGCGCTTGCGCTTGGCCTTGGCGTGGTTGATTACATCCTCTGTCTCAGCAGCGAAACCAACCACCAGCTTGGGCCGTTTGTCAGAAGCAGCAACATTGGTGAGAATGTCGGGGTTTTCTGTCAGCACCAGCGCCGGCGGGGCTGATCCGCGCTTCTTCATCTTTTCAGCGCGATAATCCTTGGGTCTCCAGTCCGCGACCGCAGCCACCATGATTGCAGCATCAGCTGGCAAAGCTTCGCGTACGGCCTTGGCCATCTGGTCTGCTGATTCAACATCGATCCGATCAACGCCCTTGGGCGTTTGCAGCGCAACCGGGCCAGACACGAGCGTAACCTTTGCCCCAAGAGCGGCAGCGGCCGCTGCAATGGCATAGCCCTGCTTGCCCGAAGAACGGTTGGCGATGTACCGGACGGGATCGATCCCTTCCCAGGTCGGACCTGCGGTGACAAGCAGGTGACGCCCCTTGAGCGGACGATGCCCCTTCTTCACGCCCAGGCTTTCACCCGCCAACGCATCTTCAGAAATTTCGGCCACATCTTCAGGCAGCTCAACACCGCCTTCGCCATCTTCTCCTGCCGGAATTGCGGAACCCTCACCCTCGAACGGTTCAGGCGCTGCTCCACCTTCCTTGACTGTGTGATTGATCGCTTCAGGATCGGTCGGCGGGGCTGCACTTGCGCCACCCTTTTGCGCCAGCAATGGCCCACCCGCAACAGGCACATCGGATTCCTGCGTCTCGTCTAGTTGAGGAGCTGCATCAGCTTCTTCCTCTGCCTCTGCCTCTGCCTCGGCAGCGGCCGCAGCTGCTTCCTCCTCGGCCAGATATTCTGCCTCAATCTCTTCCGCACTGCGCTTGGGAGTGGAGCGAGTAATAATGGAGGAAAGCAAGCCACCCAGCCCACCACCCCTGGGTACAACTTCGGGTTCAGGCTCAAGCGCTTCGATTTCCACTTCGGCTTCGGGTTCTGATACCGGCTCTGCAACGGGCGCTGCTGCTGCAGGCGCAGCGGGCACCTCCACCTCTATGCCGAAATGTCCGGCAATCGCTGCCCAGATCGCTTGTGGTTCTGGCAATCTGCCATAACCGAATTCGCCGCAAGCCATCGGGCCTTCATCAGGATGCAGCACGTTCACGCCTGCCTGTTTCAGCCAGGTCACATTGCGCTGAGTCGCCTCATGTTCCCACATGCGTACATTCATGGCGGGCACAGCCATCACCGGCTTATCCGTCGCCAGGATCAGCGTTGTCGCCAGATCATCGGCAATCCCAGTCGCCATCTTGGCCATCAGATCGGCCGTAGCAGGGCATACAACCACAAGATCTGCCTCTCGGCTCAACTGGATGTGCCCCATTTCGGCTTCGTTCTTAAGGTCCCACAAAGTAGTATGAACCGGGTTTTCGGACAGTGCGGCCAGCGCCATGGGCGTAACGAATTGCTGCCCGCCTTCTGTCACCACGCAAGTCACATCGCCGCCACCCTTGCGGATCAGGCGAACGAGCTCACACGATTTGTAGGCTGCGATGCCGCCGCCCACAATCAGCAGGATCTTCGGATGTGCCGCGCTCATGGTGTCATTCCCATCGCAGCGGCCTGCCAAACGCACATTCTTGGGCGAGCTCCCCTATTCAAAAACCTGTAGCCATGCCTTTACGGCACAGACGTACCCCGGCACTACCTGCAACATAGTGGTTAAATTTTGCCTAGCGTAAAGTTTTCCGACAGGCCAAACTTTATGGTAATTTATGAGGAGATAAACCGATGTTGGTCATTTTGCGGGCGCTGGTGCTGTTGGCGGGCATATTTTTTGTATTGAAAGGTGCCGATTTTTTGATTGATCCCGCAGGTGCAGGCAGCGATTTCGGCATGCATGCGGCAGGAATTGCCGGGCTGGCGTCAATCCGCGCAGATATGACCGCATTTTTCCTGATTGTGGGTGTGGGCCTGGTATGGGGCGGATGGGCACGCAAGGGGGATCCGCTGCTGGTCTCCGCCGCATTGATGGGTATCGCCCTGTTCGGAAGACTGGTCAGCCTGCTGGTTGATGGCCCCTATGATCATTTCTGGGCACCCATGCTGGTTGAAGCAGTGGTCGCCGTTCTGGCACTGATCGGCAGCCGCATGCTGCCGCATCACGCCTTTGAACCGGAAGATGACGAAGGCTGAGAGGGGAGCTTAACTTAGCCTACCCTACCCTACCCAGCCCAGAGACATCGCACCAGCCAATCCGCACGCCCCCAGCGCTGCGGCAAGCAGATATCCTGCCCAGGTCCAGCTGGAACTGTCGCGCTGATCCCACATCAACTTGATGTCCGGCAGCGGCGGCGGTTCAGGCGCACCACCTTTGGCCGGGAAGCGATCCTCTATGCGCCGCAGCAGATCGGGCAGGCGCAGCAGGGTCTGCGTGTCTTCACGCAGCCGATCAGCCAGCGCCGCCTCTGGCCCCAATTCGTCCCTGATCCAGCTGCGAACATAGGGCGCACTGACATCCCACATATTGATGGCCGGGTTCAACTGCGTGGCGATCCCTTCCACCATCACCATCGTCTTTTGCAGCAACAGCAGATGCGGTTGGGTCTGCATGTCAAAATCGCGAGTGATCGCAAACAACCCATCCAGCATCTGGCCAACAGACAATTCGCTCACCGGCTTGCCGCGCATGGGTTCCCCCACAGCGCGCAATGCGGTCGCAAATTCATCCACCGAATGATAGCTGGGCACATATTGCGCCTCAAAATGAATCTCGGCCACGCGGCGATAATTACCCGTGGTCAGACCGTAGAGAATCTCTGCCAGCCATTGCCTTGCACGCCGGTCAATCCGACCCATAATGCCGAAATCGATCGCCACGATCGTGCCATCATCTTCGACAAACAGATTGCCCTGATGCATATCGGCATGGAAAAACCCGCCGCTGATCGCCTGGTTGAGGAATGCCAGCACCAACCGTGACGCCAGTTCCGGCAGATCATGTCCGCGTGCCTTCAGCTCTTCCACATTGCTGATCTTGACGCCATCGACCCATTCGACAGTCATCACACGGCCATTGGTGCGATCCCAATCGACTGCAGGAATGCGATAGCCATCTATCGCCTTCATCGCTTCTGCCAGTTCCGAAGCTGAGGCAGCTTCTCGCCGCAAATCCAGCTCTCTATCGGTCCATCGTTTGAAATTGGCGATGGTCAGACGCGGTCGCAGGCGAGCTGCCTCTCCCCCCATTGCCTCCACATGGGCAGCGGCCCATTCATAGGTCGCAATATCACGTTCAAACTTTTCACGGATGCCGGGGCGAAGCACCTTGATCGCCACGCTGCGGCCATCGGCGGTCACCCCCTTATGCACTTGCGCGATGGAGGCCGCACCAACAGGTTCAGGATCAATAGAGGTAAACAGGGCGCTGATGGGCTGGCCAAAACTCGCCTCTATAGCAGCCTCTATCGCGGCAAAGGGCACAGGCGGCAGGCTGTCCTGCAGGCTCAAGAGATTGCGCGCGGCATCCTCGCCCACCAAATCAGGGCGGGTGGCCAGCGTCTGCCCCAGCTTGATCGCGGCCGGGCCTATATCCTGAAATGCGCCAGCATAATCTGGCAATTGGGGCTGGAACGTTCCGAAACGCGCCAGCCGTGTCAATCGCTTTACCGGAGGCGGCGTGTTTGGATCACGTTCAATCCCACGCAACGCGCCGTGGCGGGCCAGCGTGCGACCCCATTTAAGAAGCCGCCAGATATGGGTACTGGGCCGCGTCACCTTTATATTTTCCAACCCGAATAAATGCCAACGGCACCGCCCAGGATCAACTCAACCCGCGTATTCATGAAGCCAGCATTGCGGATCATGCCTTCAAAATCGCGCGGCTTGGGAAAACGACGGATGGATTCGGCCAGATAGCGATAGCTGCCTTCGTCATCGGCAATCATCTTACCGATCTTGGGCATCAAATGATGCGAATAAAGATCATAGATTTCCTTGAAGCCGGGCCATTCGGTAGAACCAAATTCCATGCAGAAAAAACGACCGCCATGCTTCAACACGCGATGCGCCTCTGCCAGCGCCTGATCGATATGGGTCACATTGCGAATGCCAAATACGATGGTGTAGGCATCGAAGACAGCAGCCGGGTATGTCAGCTGTTCAGCGTTCTGGTTGGACCATACCAATGAGTTCAGCCCGCGCTCTATCGCGCGCTCGATCCCCACATCAAGCATATCCTGATTGATATCGGCCACGGTAACATCAGCACCGCGTTCGGCCATGCGGAAAGCTATGTCGCCCGTGCCGCCTGCCATATCCAATATCGCCTCGCCCGGCTGCGGTTTGACCCTGCGTACAAACTTGTCCTTCCACAGCCGGTGCATGCCGCCCGACATGGCATCATTCATGATGTCATATTTGGTGGCAACGCTGGAAAACACCGCGCCAACACGGCGGGTCTTTTCTTCGGGGGCTACATCTTCATAGCCGAAAGATACCTGATCGCTCATGGCTTTGCGCCTTAGGGAAGTTTATGAACTTCGCAAAGCTTGTTAGGGGCATCTTCCATGCCAGAATTACCTGAAGTCGAAACAACAGTGCGCGGGCTCGCACGGTTCATGGACGGTGCGCAGATCACGCGCGTCACATTGAACCGGCCTGATTTGCGCCGCCCCTTTCCGCCGGAACTCGTGCAGGTGTTGACCGGTGCGCGCATCACATCCCTGGGCCGGCGGGCCAAATATGGCCTGATCCACACGGACCGCGAGCAGACAATGATATTCCACCTGGGGATGAGCGGGCGCTGGCGGATAGATCCAGCAGATGCTGATAAGCATGATCACCTCTTGATCGAAACGGGCAGCAATCGCTTTGCCCTGTGCGACCCGCGGCGGTTCGGATCGGTCGACCTGGTAACGACAGACGCCCTCGCCACATGGCCCACATTCGCCGTAATGGGGCCAGAGCCATTGGGAGAAGAACTAACCCCTTCCTATCTCAAAACCGTGCTCACTGGCCGCAAACAGGCGATCAAACTGTGCCTGCTTGATCAGCGGATCGTGGCGGGCTTGGGCAATATTTATGTCTGCGAGGCACTTTGGCGTGCAGGCATCAACCCAAGCAGAACAGCTGGCGCGGTAACAAAACCGCAACTTGAACGGCTGGTGCCGGCAATCAAGGACGTGTTGACCCAATCGATCCGCGATGGTGGTTCCAGCTTGCGCGATTATGCCCAGCCCGATGGTGAGCTGGGCTATTTCGCCACCCGCTTCGATGTCTATGGCCGCGAAGGCCTGGCCTGCCACCATGGGGATGGCGGAATCATCCAGCGTATTACCCAGGGCGGGCGCAGCAGCTGGTTCTGTAGTATATGCCAGAAGTGAAGGGTTTCCTTGACGATTCGCTTCACCGCGACTATGTGCGCCGCTTTCCGGCGTGAATCGCCGTTTTACAGACAGTTTGAACAGGTAATCGGTCGCCTGTGTGGTGACCCGAAGCATTAAGGTCGAGATAGGACAAATATGGCCAATACGCCGCAAGCCAAGAAGCGCATCCGTCGCAACACCCGCCGCGCCGAAGTGAACGGTGCGCGCATCAGCCGCATCCGCAGCTTCGTAAAGAAGGTCGAAGCTGCATGTGAATCGGGCGACAAGGAAGCTGCAGCCACTGCGCTGAAGGCAGCTCAGCCGGAATTGGCACGCGGTGTGGCACGCGGTGTCCTGCACAAAAACACTGTCGCGCGCAAAATGTCGCGTCTGACAAAGCGAGTCGCATCACTGTGATTCGCTGACCCGGAAGGGTCACAAACACCTTTTTGAAGGTCATGGGGCCGGTCCTTTGGGACCCGGCCCTTTCTTTTGTCATATAGCTGCACTGCAGCATCGCAATAACTGTAGGGTTTTCCACGATTCGCGTTGCCGAGATACAGAAATCGATTGTTTTTCAATGACTTCAACGCAAGCCTGCGGAGTCCGAACGAGTCAACCGAATTATTTCAGTTTTTTTGCACCTAGCCCTCTTGCTTGCAGAGAAAAGGCGTACATAAATCGGTTTCACACCAGGGGCAGGACAGCCCGGGTTTTTACAGCTTGGACGATGGGGGGATTTCCGGAATCATGATTCCGGAAATGGGCGGAGCTTCGCCTATCGTAATCTTTTGGGGTTCCCGGGCTGCGGCCAGGGTGTTGGGGTTAGGATAAATCTGCGAGATGGTCGGCAAGAATGACAATGTGCGGCTCACGAAACGCACAGTAGACGAGGATTTGATGGAAGATGCGGAAGCAGTAAACCTGGCGGCAGATTGGGCAGATATCAGCCAGGGCTTGCGCAAGGATCTGGGGCACCAACTTCACAGTCAGTGGATCAAACCGATCCAGCTGGGCGGATTCAGCAAGGAGAGCGGCACGCTCGACCTGTTCCTGCCCACCGAATTTTCGGCCAATTGGGTGAATGACCGTTTCCATGACCGTCTTCAGCTGGCCTGGAAGATTGCCCGCAGCGAAGTCCGTAAGGTCCGTATCCAGGTTCATCCCGGTCGTCGCCAATTGCCCGAATTGCGACTCGACAATGGCCGTCGCCCGGCAAATGACGGGTTCGATACCAGTGTCATCGCAGTTGCGGCTGGCAGCATGGGTGATGCAGGCTTTACCAGTTCGGTTGGCCTTGACCCATCATTGACCTTTGCTGCCTTTGTTACAGGTGAAGCCAATGTTCTGGCCTGCAATGCGGCGCAGCGCATGGCAGCGACTGAACAGCCGCAATTCAGCCCGCTTTATCTCAAGGCCGCGACTGGGCAGGGCAAGACTCACTTGTTGCACGCCATCGGCCATGCCTATCTTTCAGCCCACCCGCGTGCGCGCATCTTCTATTGCAGTGCTGAACGCTTCATGGTCGAATTTGTTCAGGCGCTCAAAGCCAATCAGATGATCGAATTCAAGGCGCGGCTGCGCAGCTTCGATCTGCTGCTGGTGGATGACATCCAGTTCATCATCGGCAAGGCGAGCGCGCAGGAAGAACTGCTTTACACGATCGATGCCCTGCTGGCCGAAGGCAAGCGGCTGGTATTCGCTGCAGACCGCGCGCCGCAGGCGCTGGACGGTGTTGAGCCCCGCCTGTTGAGCCGCCTTTCCATGGGCCTCGTCGCCGATATTCAGGCGGCTGATATTGAACTGCGGCGTTCGATCCTGGAATCGAAACTGACGCGCTTTGCCCCGCTCGACGTACCCGATGATGTGATCGATTTCCTCGCCCGCACCATCACCCGCAATGTACGCGAACTGGTGGGCGGCCTCAACAAACTGATCGCCTATGCCCAGTTGACCGGGCAGGAAGTGTCGCTGCAACTGGCGGAAGAACAGCTGACCGATATCCTGTCGGCCAATCGCCGCCGGATCACGATTGATGAAATCCAGCGCACCGTGTGCCAGTTCTATCGCATCGACCGGGCCGAAATGTCGTCAAAGCGGCGCGCCCGCGCCGTGGTGCGCCCGCGCCAGGTTGCCATGTATCTGGCCAAGGTGTTGACACCGCGCAGCTACCCCGAAATCGGGCGCAAATTCGGTGGCCGTGACCATTCCACGGTTATCCACGCTGTTCGCCTGATCGAGGATCTGCGCCAGCGCGATGCCGATATGGATGGCGATGTGCGCAGCCTGCTGCGCCAGCTGGAAAGTTAATTCCAACACAATTTGCACAGATCAGCCACAGCTTGATCGACAGGTCTGTAAACAGGCCTATCGACAGGCTGTGCACATGCTGCCAACAGGCTGTGCATGCAAATATCCACCACCCTGCCCGGTAATTTTCGTAGCGCACTAATGCGTGGCCTGCGCGGGCAATGCCCACGTTGCGGCGAAGGCGCATTGTTTCACAAATGGCTGAAACCGTACAATGCATGCCCCACATGCGCGCTGGACCTGACGCCACAACAGGCGGATGACTTCCCGGCCTATATTGCCATCTTCATCACCGGTCATCTGGTGGGGCCAATCATTATCATGCTGGCGCTGGAATATGCGCTCAGCAGTTGGCAGATTGCCGCCATCCTTTTGCCCATGGCCACGGCCATGATGCTGGCAATGCTGCAACCGGTGAAAGGCGGGGTAATCACCGCGCAATGGTGGAACGGCATGCATGGCTTTGTGAAAGAACGTGTAGAGGCCCCGCCGGAATGAATTTGCCTGAGGAACGGCTGGACCGCTTTGCCCGACATATCGTGCTGCCCGAAATCGGCGGCGCTGGGCAGGTGGCGCTGGCGGGCAAGCATGTCGCGCTAATTGGCCTCGGCGGCATTGGTTCGCCCGCCTTGCAATATCTCGCCGCGGCCGGGATTGGCCGCTTCACACTGGTGGATGACGATGTGGTGGAGGCGAGCAATCTGCAACGCCAGACCATTTTTACCACCCGCGATGTGGGGCATGGCAAGGCGGTATCGGCCCGCCGCTGGATGGCCAATTTTGACGAGGCCTTGCAGGTCGACATAAGCGATACGCGCCTCTCAGCCGAAAATGCCGTGCAAATGCTGGGTGGTGCCGATCTTGTGCTGGATGGGACAGACAATTTCGCAACGCGGCTTGCTGTATCCGATACTTGCGTCGCACAGGGCATTCCATTGCTCAGCGCCGCAGTGGGCCGGTTTCAGGGGCAAGTGGGTACCTTTGCCGGGCATTTGCCTGATCAGGCCTGCTATCGCTGCTTTGTTGGCGATGCCTTTGATGCGGAAGATTGCGACACATGCGCTGACGATGGCATGCTGGGGGCCATGGCGGGCTGGGTCGGTACGTTCGCTGCCATGCAGGCCATGCGCGTACTGCTGCAAGGTGTCAGCATATTAGGCAATCCGCAATGGGGTCAGCTGCATTTGCTCGAGGGGATGCAACCAGGACTGCGCAGCATGCGGATTGTGAAGGACCCTGCCTGCACGGCTTGCTCTTGAAAATTCCACCAACTCGATTAAATATGATATCATAATTATATCATTAAGGAGATTGTTGGATGAACAGCGGTCATTCAGAAATGCGACGCAGCACGGAACGTGCCGCGCAGACTTTCAATGGATATTTCTTTCTGATCGGCCTGCCGATCCTGTGGTTCCTCAGCTATTTGGTGGTCGCCAATGCGTTACCAGGCCTTGAATATGGCAAAGCAGGCAAACTGACCTTTATCTTCACGCTAGTGGGTGTGGTGATTGCAAATACGATATTCACTACCGGCTTTTTCATGGTCCAGCCCAATGAAACACGTGTCATCACCCTGTTTGGCAAATATGTCGGCACCGAACGGACTGACGGCTTGCGCTGGATCTGGCCATGGATGAGCAAGAAAAAAGTGTCAGTTCGCGCGCACAATGTTCATTCAGAACGGGTAAAAATTAACGATCTGCGCGGCAATCCTGTCGATATTGCCTGCAATGTTGTGTGGCGGGTGCGCGATACGGCACAAGCCGTTTTCGATATCGATGATTATCGTGAATTCGTGAATATCCAGATCGAAGCCGGTCTGCGCACAGTGGGCGCGCGCCATCCATATGATGATATGAGCGAAGATGATCAGACAACCTTGCGCGGCAGTGCGGATGTGATCAATTCTGAACTGCAGGCAGAGCTGAATGACAGGCTGGCTGTGGCTGGCATCGTGGTGGACGAGGCTGGCTTGACCCACCTCGCTTACGCTCAGGAAATCGCCGGGGCGATGTTGCGCCGCCAGCAGGCAGAAGCGATCATCGCAGCACGTACAAAGATTGTGATGGGCGCGGTCAGCATGGTTGAAGACGCGCTGGAGAAGCTCCGCAAGGATGGAATTGTCGAACTGGATGATGAACGACGAGCCGCCATGGTTTCCAATCTGATGGTAGTTCTGTGCGGTGATCGCGAAGCACAGCCCATCGTCAACGCCGGAACCTTGTACCAGTAGCCGATGCCTCAATCCTCGCGCAAAGCCTTCGCATTGCGGCTCGATCCGGCGCTCCACGACGTGGTGGAGCGCCTGGCAGCAAGCGAACTGCGCTCTGTAAACAATGAGATCGAAATCCTCTTGCGTGAAGCGCTGGCAAAGCGTGGGATTGCTGTTCCACAAGGCCAGCGCCCACGCCGGGGCCGCCCACCAAAGCAGGACTAACCTGAACGGTCAGCCGCCTAGCACTGCTTCCACCCACTGTGGCACCAGATCGCCCGCCCTGCCCAATCGCGATTCGTCGAACCAGTGCGACCCTTCGCTGCGCTCCAGATTCAGTTCCAGAGTTTGCGCGCGCAGATCGCGCGCCTCGCGCACAAACCCGGCGGCAGGATAGACCGCACCGCTGGTGCCGATGCTGACGAACAGATCCGCCTCGCGCAAAGCGGCGTAAATCCGCTCCATCTGATAGGGCATTTCGCCAAACCAGACGATGTCGGGCCGCAGGCTTGGCGCGGCGCAGACGGGGCATGGCGGACGGTCCAGCATGGGTGCATCCCAAGGGCTGCGCATCTCGCAGGAAAGGCATAGCGCACTTTTCAGCTCGCCATGCATATGCAGCATACGGTTTGCGCCTGCGCGTTCATGCAGATCGTCGACATTCTGCGTGACGATCAGCAATTCGCCTGAAAATTCCTGGTCCAGCCGTGCAAGGGCATGATGCGCCGGGTTCGGTTCCGCATGGGCCAGCGCCGCACGCCGCATATCGTAGAAACGCAGCACCAGATCGGGATCGCGGGCAAACCCTTCAGGCGTCGCCACATCCTCTATCCGGTGCTGTTCCCACAAACCGTCAGCCGCGCGGAAGGTATCGATCCCGCTTTCAGCGGATATGCCTGCGCCTGTAAGCACCACGATATTGGATAGACCGGATTTCATATGCATACTCGTCATGCTGAACTTGTTTCAGCATCCATCCTGCCCCACAGTGCAAACATCGCAAGTGAATAAATAGGTCCTGAAGTAAGTTCAGGGTGACGGTTTGGCTAAGGATGGCAGGATGACGCAATTCGGAATCATCGGGCATAAGGGACGCATGGGCCAAGCGCTGCTGAAAGCAGTGGCAGAGGCCGGGCATGAAGTGTCTGGCGGGGTCGATGCAGGCGAGCAGCCAGGCCCGCTGGCCACGCGCTGCGATGTGCTGGTCGATTTTTCCGCGCCATCTGCCCTTTCCGCCAATCTGGCCGCCGCACGCGTGGCCGGCACGCCCATGTTGATCGGCACCACCGGGCTGGAAGATGAACATCACCGCTTGATCGATGAGAGCGCGCAATACCTGCCAATCTTGCAAACGGGCAATACCTCGCTTGGCGTCACCTTGCTGGCACATCTGGTGAAAGAGGCAGCATCGCGGCTTGGCCCCGATTGGGATATCGAGATTGTCGAAATGCACCACCGGATGAAGGTGGATGCACCTTCCGGCACCGCACTGCTGCTGGGTGAAGCGGCGGCGGCAGGACGCGGGATTGATCTGGCCAGTCACAAGGAAAGCGGGCGCGACGGGATCACTGGCGCGCGCAAGGAAGGCGCGATTGGCTTTGCTGCATTGCGTGGCGGCACGGTGGCGGGCGATCACAGCGTGATTCTGGCAGGCGATGAGGAGCGCGTGACGCTGACCCACAATGCCGAAAACCGCATGATCTTTGCCCGCGGCGCGGTGAAGGCGGCGCTGTGGCTGCTGGGCAAGGAACCGGGCCGTTACACCATGCCGCAAGTATTGGGGCTTTGACTTCCAAGGTATGACCAAAGACCAGATTTTTGAATTTTTCCGCCGTCTGGCAGAGGACAATCCCGAGCCGGAGACAGAACTGGAATATGGCAATGCCTATCAGCTGGTGGTGGCCGTCGCCCTATCAGCGCAGGCCACCGATGTGGGCGTGAACAAGGCGACGCGTGCGCTGTTCGCCAAGGTCACAACGCCACAGCAAATGCTGAAACTGGGCGAGGATGGGCTGAAGGATCACATCAAGACGATCGGCCTGTTCAATTCCAAGGCGAAAAACGTCATCGCGCTGAGCCAGCTGCTGGTGGATGATTATGGTGGCGAGGTGCCTGACAGCCGCGAGGGACTGGTCAAACTTCCGGGGGTGGGCCGCAAGACGGCCAATGTCGTACTCAATTGCTGGTTCAAGCAGGAAACCTTTGCGGTCGATACGCATATTCTGCGCGTGGGTAACCGCACCGGCCTCGCCAAGGGGAAAACACCCGAACAGGTGGAGGCGAAGCTGGAAAAGCGTGTGCCGCAACCCTTCCGCCTGCACGCGCATCACTGGCTGATCCTGCATGGCCGCTATATCTGCAAGGCGCGCACGCCCGAATGCTGGCGCTGCCAGCTTGTGGACCTGTGCAGTTTCAACAAGAAGGTGCTGGAAAAGCCGAAAGGGCGTTAAAACGCCCGCCTAAACGTCATCCGCGCTGATCATTTCGGCCCGGTCAATCTCATTGGTCAGGCTCGCCACTGTCGTCGCCACCGCAGCATCACCACTGACATTGGTGGTGGTGCGCATCATATCCATGATCCGGTCCACGCCCGCCACAAAGGCGATGGTTTCCAGCGGTACGCCCACCGCGCCAAACACCAGCGCCATCATAATCAGCCCTGCGCCCGGTATACCAGCCGCACCCACCGCGCCCAAAGTGCCCAGGATGGAGATCAGGACATAATCACCCCAGCTGAGGTCCACGCCGAAGATCTGCGCGCCGAACAAAGTGGCAAGCCCCAGATACATCGCAGTGCCATTCATATTGATGGTCGCGCCCAGACTGATCACAAAGCTCGCCACTGAATTGCTGATGCCCAGGTTCCGTTCCGCACAGCGCAGCGTCACCGGCAGCGTGGCGTTGGAACTGGCGGTAGAATAGCTGACGGCAATGGCATCGATAATGCCGCGGAAGAAATCCACCACAGGCAGGCGCGCGATGAATTTGATCATGGCCGAATACATCACGCCGATGATCAACAGGCAGCCGAGATAGTTGAGGAACACCAGCTTGCCCAGGGCGGCGAGCGCCCCCAGCCCCAGTGTGCCCGCAACCCATGCCATCAGTGCAAAAACACCAAATGGGGTCAATTCCATCACCACCATGGTGACTTTCTGCATTACGATAGAGCCGGAATCGAAGATTTTGAGGACAGGTTCCCCTTCCCCCTTCGCCATCAGGATACCGATGCCGATCAGCATGGAAAAGACGATCAGTGGCAGGACATTGACGTCTGCCATCACCTGAACCGGGCTTTGCGGGACCATGCCCAGCAGCATGTCACGCCACGTGGTCTCATTGGGTTGCGGCACGGCGCCCATTTCGATCATGGAGGTATCGACGCCCACACCCGGCTGCACCACAGTGCCCAGAAGCAGACCCAGCCAGACCGCGATTTGCCCAGTCACAACGAACAGCAGCAGTGCACGCCAGCCGACACTGCCCAGCTTGCGCAGATCGCCAATACTGGCGACGCCTGCGACCAGGCTGAAGAAGATCAGCGGCACCACCAGCATCTTGATAAAGGCGACGAAGACATCGCCCACAATCTTGATGCTCGCCGCGCCGGGCCCCCACAGCCAGCCGGTCAGCACGCCCAGCAGCAGCGCCGCAACAACGCGTTGCCACAGTGGAATTTTGAACCATGCGGCCATTTTGCGTCCCCTTATCCGGTTGCCAGCACTGCACGCGCAATCCGCGCGTAGATACGGCTTAGCGTATCAAGGTCAGGCATGGCCACAGCCTCGTCCCGCTTATGCATGGTGGCATTGCACAGGCCAAATTCTATCACCGGGCACACAGCGCGCAGGAACCGCGCATCAGATGTGCCGCCGCTGGTTGATGCCTCTGGCACAATGCCTGTCTCTGCTTCAATCGCATCGGCAATAATCTGGCTAAAATCACCCGGCGGGGTTAAGAAAGGTTCGCCCGAAATGATCGGCAGCGCGCTGCCGCCATGCTTTTCAGCTATGCCCCCGATCAAATCGGACAGTGACGCGCCCGAATGCTGATCATTGAAACGGATGGATATGCGCGCCTTGGCCCTGGCCGGGATCACATTATGCGCTGCATTGCCCACTTCCAGTTCAGTGATTTCGATATTGCTGGGCTGGAACCAGTCGGTCCCTTCATCCAGCACCAGCGCGTCAATTTCCGCCAGCATTGCCACCAGCTTGGGCAGCGGGTTATCGGCCAGATGGGGATAGGCGACATGGCCCTGCACGCCCTCTACCTCCAACCAGATATTGACTGAACCACGCCGGCCGATCTTCATCATATCGCCCAGCCGATTGACGCTGGTGGGTTCGCCCACAAGACAAAGATCGGGCTGGTGACCCGCTTCGCGCATATAGTCGATCAACGCCCGCGTACCGTGCAGCGCCGGGCCTTCCTCGTCCCCTGTTATAATAAAGCTGACCGTGCCAACATCTACCGGAATATCAGCGACGGCGGCGACTATGGCGGCGATCGCCCCCTTCATATCCACCGCACCGCGCCCATACAGCAGCTCGCCGCGTTCTTCGGCGGTAAAGGGTGCGCTGGTCCAGCCATCCCCCGGCGGCACCACATCCAGATGCCCGGCAAAGGCGAAATGCTTGCTGCCTTCTGGTCCTCTACGAATGGCGAACAGGTTTTCAACTGGCGCTTCATCACTGCCTGCTGGCCCATCCCCGCGTGTGAAACGATGCACGCCAAAACCCAGTGGTGTGAGCATCTGTTCCAGCACATCAAACACCAGCCCGGTGGCGGGCGTGACACTGGGCGCTTCAATCAGCTGTTTGGCGAGGTCGGTCACATCAGTCATCAGGGTGCAGCTTCCTCCAATGGCCCCGGCGCAAAGGCGAGTTCCAGCATCTCTGCAATGCGAATGCCCGCCTGCTGAACCCGCTGGCGGGAAACAGGAACGGCGGCCACAATATCATCCTGCGTCAGCTTGGTTTCGCTTGGCAAATCTCCATCACATGGCTTGCGATCGAATGCATTGGGGTAAACGAAATCACGCGCGGTCTGCCAACTTTCACGCCCCCAGTCATCGGCGTTGCCACCACCCAATTCGGCGCGCTCTTGCGCGGTGTAGCGGCGGACAATGGCGTCCGGGCCGCTGGTAACGGCACGTTCGGCCAGCGCGCTGTCCCAAATGCTGTGAAGGTTCAAGCCAGGTACGATCCCATAATCCGCTGCACGTTCGTTCCCCCCACGATCATGATCATCGCCGGAATGAAGTGGCTGATGGATATCACCCACAAAGTGTACCAGAAATGCCAATGCTTCCAGCCGGATCGCATCGGGCAGACGCTCATCAGCCAAGAGGCGCAGATTGCGAGTGATCTGGGCATTGATGCAATTGCCGCCCGAACAATTGCGCCGTGCATTATATTCTTCACACACAGGCGCGGTGCGATAATGCCATGCTGCTGTATAACCCCAGCGCCACCCCTCACGCCTGACACAATCCGCCCAGGTTGCCAGTTCCTCTGCCGTTGTGATGCGGCATTGTGGTGTCCCAAGCTCAGCCTGTGAACGCATTAACTGCGCTACCTTGCGCCGCACATCAGCACTGGAATTCTCCAAGGCGATTTTTGCCGTTACGCCATGCGCATAAAATCCCCATGCCTGCGCTGCAGTGGGTGCAAATATGGTAAGCGCGAACAGCGCAAACAGCAGACGCTTGATCATCAGGCCGGGGCCTTCTCGAAAGCTTCGATCACCCATTCTTCATCCTCTGCACCCGCGATCCAGGCCTGCATCCATTCATGTTCCCACATGGCCTGCATATAGGTTTGCGCAAAGCCGGGAACGCCAATCCCGTAGGTAATGAAACGCGAAATGATGGGGGCGTAGAAAATATCCGCCGCGCCGAAAGTACCGAACAGGAAAGGGCCGCCCTGCCCATGGCGCGCCCGCGCCTCTGCCCACAGCGTCAAGATGCGCACCACATTGTGCTTGGCTTCATCCGTCAGGCCAGACAGTTCGATCCGCTTGCGCACATTCATGGGGCATTCGCGCCGCAGCGGCAGGTAACCGCTGTGCATTTCTGCCACCATCGCCCGTGCCATGCCGCGCGCCGCGTCATCTTTCGGCCAGAAACGGTCCCGCCCCACCTTGTCTGCAAGATATTCCAATATTGCCAGGCTGTCCCAGATTACGACATCACCGTCCCACAGGATCGGCACCTTGCCGCTGGACGGCTGCACTTCGCCCATCTGGCGCTTGGCAGCCTCCCATTCCTCACCACTGATATTGACAGTGAGTTCTTCGAAATGGAGGCCCGATTGCTTGGCAGCGAGCCAGCCGCGCAATGACCAGCTGGAATAATTCTTGTTCCCGATGATCAGTTTCATATGCGTGCTCCTGCCATTTCAGATGCGCAGTAGTGGTTCATCATTACACTGTCGAGGCTGAACGAATGCAAAGGCTGGCCTTGAACGTGCCAGTTTAGTTTTCCTTCGCAACCAGAAACTGTTTGTGCCTGTTTTTCAGCGAAGTGGTGATTAGTTGGGCTGAACGAAAGCGACCATATTATCGGAAGTACCATGATCAAGCCCACAATCCGTAAGTCCACCATCCTAGCCGCGCTGCCTTTGGCTGCAACCATGCTGGCACCTGCTGCACAGGCGACAGATGGCTATTTCCTCAATGGTGTGGGGGCAGCGGCCAAGGGTGCTGGCGGCGTGGCAATCGCACTGCCGCAGGACGCACTTTCCATCGCTGCAAACCCTGCTGCGGCGACAGAGCTGGGCCACCGAATCGATGGCGGACTGGAGGTTTTCATCCCGCGCCGTGGTGCCCGAATCAATGGCAATCTTGCCGGGCTGGATGGGGCATATACCGCCAATGACACCAACCCCTTTGTCCTGCCAGAATTTGGTTATGTCCGCCCAGTGTCGGACAAGGTTTCACTGGGCATTGCCATCTACGCGCATGGCGGGATGAACACGACCTATGGCAGCAGCCCCTTTGCCGCTTTTGGTGAAACAGGCACAACCGGCGTCGATCTGAAACAGGTCTTCATTACCCCCACCGCTGCCGTTCGTATCGCGCCGGGCCATTCGCTGGGCATCTCGGCCATCGGGTTGGCGCAGGGCTTTCGTGCGCGCGGGATCGGCGTGTTTTCCGCCGCTTCAGCAGACCCGGCCAATTTCACCAATCGCTGAACCGATGTGGCCTTTGGCGCAGGGGTTCAGCTTGGCTACCTCGGCAAAATCAACGATAGTGTCAGCATTGGCGCGTTCTACAAATCCAAGGTCTGGTCAGGCAAATTTGACAAATATGCCGGGCTGTTCGCGCAGCAAGGCGGTTTTGATGTGCCTGCATCCTTCGGTGCTGGCATTGCGGTAACGCCCACCAAGCGGCTGACGCTGGCGGCCGATGTCAAACATATCCAGTATTCAAATGTGCAATCGGTCGGCAATTCACTCTCCCCACTGTTTCAGGGCGTGCCCTTTGGCGCAGAGGGCGCACCCGGATTTGGCTGGCGCGATATCACCGTGGGCAAATTCGGTGCCGTTTATCAGGCCAATGGCCAGGTGACCTTGCGCGCAGGCTATTCCATCGGCGGCAACCCTGTGCCTGCGTCGGAAACGCTACTCAACATCTTGGCACCCGGCGTCGTGACGGAGCATTTCACCGCAGGGGCAACCATCAAGACCGGGGCAGGACTGGAATTCACCACTTACGCCATGCATGCCCCGCGCAACACAGTGCGCGGTGTGGGTTCAATCCCGGCGAATTTCGGCGGGGGCGAGGCGGATGTCTATCTCCGCGAAACATCCATCGGTTTTGCGGTTGGGTACAGTTTCTAGCTTCTCGCCAGAAACTCAGGCCCAATCCGCGCCCAGCGCATCTTCCAGCACAGCGGCGCGCAATTCTGCGATGCCCATGCCTTTTTCGCTGGAGGTAACATGGATCACGGGGAAGGCGGCGACGTGTTTCTTCGCCTCTTCCGCAACCTTGGCAACGGTTGCATCCAGCTCTGATTTCTTGACCTTGTCAGCCTTGGTCATGACGATGCGATAGACGACGGCAGCCTCGTCCAGCATCTTCATCATCTCGCGGTCGACATCCTTCAGCCCATGACGGCTATCGACCAGCACCAGCGTGCGGGTCAGTACCTGCCGCCCGCGCAGATAGGATTTGACCAGATTCTTCCATTTATCGACCACCTTTACAGGGGCCTTGGCAAAGCCATAGCCGGGCATATCTACTAGCCGCAGCAGTGTGGGTTCGCCCACTTCAAAGAAGTTCAATTCCTGCGTGCGCCCCGGCGTGACAGAGGCTCGCGCAATCGCCCGCCTGCCAGTCAATGCATTGAGCAGGCTGGATTTGCCGACGTTGGACCGGCCGCAAAAGGCCACCTCCGGCACAGTTGGATCGGGCAGGAATTTCAGCTGTGGAGCTGACAGCAGGAAATCGACCCGGCCGGAAAACAGCCGGGACGCGCCCTCCTCTTTACGGGCCTGATCTGCCTGTTCTTCCGGGCTCACGCGTCAGCCCTTGCTCTTGCCATCGCGCGTCTTGACTGTGGCCATATCCGCCTTCTGCTTCTCCGCCGCAGCGCGCAATTGCGGGTGCTTGGAATAAAGATAGCTTTGCTGCGCCAATGTCAGGATATTTGAGGTGATCCAGTAAATCAGCAGGCCGGCAGCGAATGGTGCCATCACGAACATCAGGATCCATGGCATGAAGGCAAACATCTGTGCCTGGATCGGATCCATCGCTGTTGGGTTGAGGCGGAAAGTCAGCCACATGGTCACACCCAGCAGTACTGCCAGCACACCGATGGCAAGGAAGCCGGGCGGGTCAAACGGCAGCAGACCGAACAGGTTCAGTATATGCAAAGGATCGGGCGCAGACAGATCCTGAATCCACAGCGCAAAGGGCTTGTGCCGCATTTCGATCGCCAGGATCAGTGTCTTGTAAAGCGCAAAGAAGATCGGGATCTGCAGCAGCAAGGGAAGGCACCCGGCAAGCGGATTGACGCCTTCATCCTTATACAGCTTCATCACTTCCTGCTGCTGGCGCTGCTTGTCATCCTTATAGCGTTCCTGAATCGCCTTCATCTTGGGCTGGACCGCTTTCATTGCCGCCATGCTGGCAAATTGCTTTTGCGCGATGGGGAACATCAGCCCGCGAATGATCACGGTCAGCAGGATAATGGCAACACCGAAATTACCCACCAGGCCATAAAGCTTGGTCAACAGCCACCAGATCGGCCAGGCGATAATTTCAAACCAGCCCCAGTCGATTGATTTGCCAAAATTCGTGATGCCCTGCGCTTCATAAGCACGCAGCACGCTGCTTTCTTTGGCACCGGCAAACAGCTGCGTTGTGCGCGTTACCTGCTGACCGGTACCGACGGTCACCGGCTGATAAATCGCATCGGCGCGGAAATGGCGATCCCCCAGAGAACGGAAATCGGCATCCACCTGCTCGCCTTCCTGCGGGATCAGGGCGGACAACCAATAGATATCGGTAAAGCCGATCCAGTCGGTCCCGCCATCAATGGCCTGCGAACCTTCTTCTTCCAGATCATCATAATCCAGGTCAAACTGTACCGCGCCATCGGCATCGGCAATTGGGCCGGAATGGACGTTCCATGTGTCCTGGCTGGCCGTATCGCTGGTACGGTTGATCAGGGCAAAGGGCTGCGCCACGATGGGGCCGGTGCCGGTATTGGCCACCGTCTGCTTGGCAGTGATCATATAGTGATCATCCACCGACAGTTCGATGGCAAAGGTCTGACCTTCGCCATTGTCATAGGTCAGCGTGACCGGGCTATCCTGCGTCAGCTTGCCGCCTTCTGCCGTCCAGACCGTTTTGGCATCGGGCAACTTGGCCCCATTACCCACCCAGCCGAACTGGGCGAAATGTTGGGCAGGCGTGCCCTGGGGTGAAAACAGACGAACGGGGCCGCTATCTTTTTTAACAGTCTGGCGGTGGGTTTTCAGCACCAGATCATCCAGCCGTGCACCGACCAGATTAATGGAACCTGCTACCTCAGGCGCATCGATCTGCACACGGTCTGGCGATGCCAGCTCTGTCTTCAGATCCGCTTCTTCCTGCGCCACCATGCCAGGATCCGTCAGCCCGCCTTCACGCGTACGGCTCTTGATCGGCACACCATCGCCCGATGCGTCAGTGGAAATCGCCTCTGCCGGCTGCACGGTTTCTGCCGCAACTTCTGGCTGCGGATAGAAATAGCGCATAGCCACATCCCAACCCAGGATGAGCAAGGCCGAAAGTGCCACGGCGAGCAGGATATTACGCTGGTTGTTCAAGGTGGAATTCCGTGCGTCTGTTTTGCGTTAGTGTGTTATATAGGCATTACGGTACGGGATCATAGCCATGCCCGCCCCATGGGTGGCAGCGCATTAGCCGCTTAAACGCCAGCCATCCACCCTTGATCGCGCCATATTTCGCAATCGCCTCTATCGCATATTGCGAACAGGACGGCGCATAGCGGCAGGTGGGTGGCAAAATGCGGCTGGGCCCCCATTGCCACAGGCGCGCGATAAAGATCAGCAGTTGCTTCATTTGCGTGGCCCTTTGCGTGGTCCCCTGCTCGGACGGCGCCGTGGCGGATCGCCCTTGCCATCGGCGGCTCGTTGCAGGGCGACAGACAATTCTTCGCGTAATTTGCCGAAGTCACGCTCAATCGCGCCATCGCGAGCAATCAATATATGGTCATGATCGGGAAGCCCCCCATCCGGCAAAGCAGCCCACAGCAATTCACGAAAACGCCGCTTGATCCGGTTACGGACCACGGCATTGCCAATCCGCTTGGTCACGGTGATGCCATAACGTTTACCCCGCTCACCATTGGGGTTGGCCAGCAGCACGAAACCAGGTCGCGCAACACGAAGCCCGCGATTGGCCGCCAGAAAATCGGCCCGTTTGCGAATGACAGAAATCGATTCGGTCATGATATGCCCATACGCGAACGGGCCCCCACAAGGGAGCCCGCAAGCTTCACCGCATCACATGGGTTATACCGCGTGAGCGAAGATATCGCGCGCCCTAAGGGGCGGCGCAACCTATAAATTACGCGCAGAGGTTCTTGCGGCCACGCGCACGGCGGGCACGAAGGACCTTACGGCCACCAGGAGTCGCCTTGCGAGCGAAGAAACCATGGCGGCGAGCACGCACGAGATTGCTGGGTTGAAAAGTCCGCTTCATATCGTCCTCGAAATCAAAAAAGTACCTGTGCGGCACCAATAAAAAGGGCCGCCCAAGTCAGGCGACCGCCATATGATGCGCGCGGTTAGGCCAAGGCGTGCCCTGAGTCAAGATGAAGCAGCAGCCATTAAAACTTGTTATCAGGCGCCCCATCCCCTCGACAAGTACAGGTGGCGTAGTCACGAAAATCGCTTTTCTCCATGACAGTACAGGGGGTGCGGGTGGTCGCGCTGGTCAAAACGGTTGCATATCTTGGACTGGAAGCCCGCAGTGTTGAGGTGCAATGTCAGGTTGCCCCAGGCCTGCCACGCTTTGCCATTGTTGGCCTGCCCGACAAGGCTGTTAGCGAAAGCCGGGAACGCGTGCAGTCCGCGCTGGCGGCGATGGGGCTTGCCCTCCCACCCAAACGCATCACCATCAACCTGTCGCCTGCAGATCTGCCAAAGGATGGATCGCATTACGATTTGCCCATAGCATTGGCTCTGCTCGCGGCCATGGGCGTGACCGATGCCGAACAGCTGACCGAATGGATGGCTGTTGGCGAACTGGCACTTGATGGCCGCATCGTCCCCTCACCCGGCGTTCTTCTGGCGGCACTCCATGCCAGCGAGGAAGAAATTGGATTGATCTGCCCTGCGGCCCAGGGGGCAGAGGCAAAATGGGCCAGCGGCATCCCCGTGCTGGCTGCGCCCGATCTGGTCAGCCTATTGAATCACCTCAAAGGTACGCAGCAATTGCCCGAACCATCGCGTGGCGAGGTGGAATTGCCAGCACCGATGGCGGATTTGAAGCAGGTAAAGGGTCAGGAAACGGCAAAGCGCGCATTGGAAATTGCCGCTGCAGGTGGCCACAATCTTCTGATGGTCGGCCCACCTGGCGCCGGGAAAAGCCTGTTGGCGAGCTGCCTGCCAGGTATTCTACCCAAACTGACACCGGCAGAGGCGCTGGAAGTGTCCATGGTCGCATCTGTTGCTGGCCTGCTGGAAGGTGGACGGATAAGCCGCCAGCGCCCCTTTCGCGCGCCACATCATTCGGCCAGCATGGCTGCGCTGACAGGCGGCGGGTTAAAGGTGAAGCCTGGTGAAGTCAGCCTGGCGCATCTGGGTGTGCTGTTCCTCGACGAATTGCCGGAATTCCAGCGTGCCGTGCTTGATTCACTGCGCCAGCCGCTTGAAACCGGCAGCATCGATGTCGCCCGCGCCAATGCCCATGTGACATTTCCCGCTCGTGTGCAGTTGGTCGCCGCGATGAACCCGTGCCGCTGTGGCCATCTTGGTGACCCGGCGTTGGCCTGTTCACGCGCACCGCGCTGTGCCGCAGATTATCAGAGCAAGGTATCCGGCCCCATGCTCGACCGGATCGATCTGCATGTGGAAGTGGACCCGGTCAGCGCCGCTGATATGGCACTGCCGCCGCCGTCAGAAGGCTCAGCCGAAGTGGCAGCACGCGTTGCCCGCGCCCGTACCATCCAGACCGCTCGCGCTGCAGAAACAGGAGCCCGCAGCAATGCGCAACTGGCTGGAGAAGCCTTGGAGAAATATGCCACGCCCGATGATGCTGGCCTGGCGCTGTTGATGCAGGCGGCAGATTCGATGCGCCTGTCTGCCCGTGGTTACACCCGTATGCTGCGTGTGGCGCGCACGATTGCCGATATGTCAGGTGCTGACCGGGTTGGGCGCATCCATATTGCAGAGGCGCTGAGTTATCGCCGGCAGGCCCCGCGGGCATGACAACCGGCCAAAACTAGCCTGTTTTCTTGGCCGCTGCCAAATCGATCACATCACCGCGACCAAGGCCAGCACTTGCTTCAGCTTGAGTGCCATCACTGCGCAGCCCGATCTTGTCCGGGCGCACAAACCACAAATCCCTCAGCGTCAAAATCCGCCCATCATGTGCCAGAATGGAAACCGGCCCGATCGGCAGGCGATCCCTTTCATCGACCAGCACCGGGTTTTCTGGCGCCCCGCTGCCATATTTCTGGCCCCATTGGCGCAACGCCAACATGGCGGGCAGAAGGTCCGATCCCTTTTCAGTCAGCCTGTATTCGATCTTGCGCCGGTCATCCGCGCAAGGCTCGCGCTTCAAAATGCCATGCTCCACCAGTTTGGCCAGTCGATTGGACAAGATGTTGCGGGCAATGCCCAGCTCGCTCAAGAATTCTTCGAAATGATGCAGGCCGTTAAAGCTGGCACGCAGGATCATGAAAGACCAGCGTTCGCCCATCACCTCAAGCGCCTGCGGCAGCCCACATTCGGTCAATTCGCGCAAAGGTTCCCGGATCTCGCCCATCTCTATCCTTTAATATGAAACCCATTTTTAGCGCAGTAATCGCGTTCGGGCAAAAAATTTCAGTTTTAGGTTGCAACTAAGGACTTATCGTATTAAGTAGCGATTAGCAACTGGTTTTGATTCGAAACTTGGTTTGATATAACAAGCAACAGGAATTGATACGATGGCCCTCTCCACTCCACTCTCCAGCCGCACCGGCGTGTTTGTTCTGGCTCTTGTCTATACCGGCCTTACCTTTGGTGCGGCTATCTCTCCCACCCCAGCCTCTGCAACCAATGGCGCCTATTATACTGCCGAACTGGCCAAACCTGCCGGTGACGCACGTACAGTCGCCGCTGGGGTTGCATGGTCATGCGAAGGCACAACATGCGCTGGCAACAAAGGCATGCAACGTCCCTTGCGCGTATGCCGCGCATTGCAGCGAGAATTTGGTGAAGTCATCAATTTCTCCACGCAAGGTGAAGCTTTGAGCGATGAAAAGTTGGCCCAATGTAACGGCAAGTAAGCCACGCTATTCCCCGCCGGCCCCCTCTCCCCCGGCAAAACATGCCCCTGGTGCATCCCCGCACCGGGGGCTTTGATTTAGCCAGCGATCAGCCCGTGCGCCAACAGATCACGTGCCAGTGCATCTGCTCCGGTAAATTGGTGTACATGCCATCCGAGCGCCTGCGCCGCCGAGACATTGGCCGGATTGTCATCAATAAGCAGCATATTGGCCGGGCCATGCCCGAACCGCTCTGCCGCCAGATTGAAAATCGCCGGATCGGGTTTGGCTAATTTCTCCTGACCTGAAACCACAATATCGCGAAATCGCCCTAAGACAGATTGTGTGGGCCGAAATTCTTCCCATAATTCCGCGCCGAAATTGGTCACTGCATAGAGCGGGATATTGGCGGCGTGGAGCGCCTCAATTATGTCTGCCGTACCCGGCACGAGACCGGGAATGCTGTCCAGGAAATGCGTGGCATAGTGATCGATCAGATCGGCATATTGTGGAAACATTGCCTTGCGTTCAGGCAGCATGTCGCAGAGCGCGCGACCAGCATCATGTTCAAAATGCCATTTTTCGGTCACGACATTGGCACAGAACCAGTCAAGTTCTTGCTCGTCATCAATCAGCGGCTCAAAAATCAACCGCAAATCCCATTCCACAATCACGCGACCGATATCGAACACTACTGCTTCAATCGGCGCTGTCTTCTCAAACAAAGCTCTGTTCCCCCATACAGCAACGGCCCGCGCTCCGATCTGGAGGCGGGCCGATCATGCGGCGCAAGTCACGCAAGGTGACCGGCCAATCAGCGTGAAATCAGCCCTGACGGGCCTTGAAACGGCGATTGGTCTTGTTGATGACATAAGTCCGGCCGCGACGGCGAATAACGCGGCAATCGCGGTGGCGGTTCTTCAGCGACTTAAGGCTGTTACGGATTTTCATCGTTCTTTTCCAAAATGCAGCGCGCCGGAGTTGGCCCCGGCGCGAGAAAATTCAAGGCGCGCCGTTAGCGTGGGCAGAGATTCGGGTCAAGCGCCCAAGCGAAGAACGCAAGATTTCTCTGCCTAGACCGCATCTGTACGCAAGGGCACCCCATATCCATGCTTGGCCAATGTTGTCCTGTTATTCATAAACACCGCGCTAGGCTATAAATTCATGCATGCAAATATGAGTAACGCGGAATAAGGATCGAACAATGCGACGCTTACTAAGGACTATGATGGGCGTCAGTGTTGCATTGGCGCTGTTGTCGGGCTGTTCCACCACTTCAGGCCCAAGCCCGGTAGAAGTGACGCGGTTTCATGATGCCACTCAATTACATCGGATCAGCCAAGGTACGATCTTTGTTGAAACTGCGCCAGGAAATGACAGCGAAACGCTCGACCTGGCCATTTATAAGGCGGCTGTAGCGCAGGAATTGGCACGGATGGGCTATACGGAAACATCACGCGATGATGCGCGGCAAGTGGCGCAGGTGCGGCTGGAACATTTTTATATAGCCGATGAGGCGCCCCGGCGCGGACCGGTAAGTGTGGGCGTGGGCGGTTCCACCGGCTCTTATGGTTCTGGCGTGGGTGTCGGCATCGGCATCAATCTGGGTGGCGGCAAACCAAAAGACCGTTCCGGCACTGAATTGGGCGTAATGATCCGTGACAAAGGGACCATGCAATCACTATGGGAAGGGCGCGCAAGGCTGGATGTCCCACGCGGGCACCCTTTGTCTGAACCACACGCCAATGCAGTTGCCATTGCAAAGGCATTGTTTGAAGATTTCCCGGGCAATGACGGGGAAACAGTCGAGATTGAGGTGAGTAAGTGACACAGATCGCGATCGACGCGAATTTTGACAGCGGCAATATCGAAGTCCTTACGATTGACGGTACCAAGGCGCGGTTGGCGCTGCGCAAGGACAACCTGTCTGAATTCGCGCAATGGTTCCATTTCCGTGTCACCTGCGCTGCTGGCGAAGATCTGGAACTGAAGATTACCGGCCTGAACAGCTCCGCTTACACTGCCGGATGGCCCGGCTATGACGCATGCGTTTCTGAAGACCGCGAGTATTGGACGCGCGCTACCAGCTCTTTTGACAAGAGCGAAGAAAATGGCACGCTCACCTTCCGCTATACGCCGGCCAGCAATGTGGCATGGTTCGCTTATTTCGCGCCCTATTCGATGGAACGCCATCACGATGTGGTAGCAGAGGCGGCTGCCAATGAAGGGGTGGAACTGCTGCGTCTGGGCACCACGCTGGATGGCCAGCCGCTCGATTGCCTTGCACTGGGTAATGGGGACACACAGGTCTGGCTCTATGCCCGCCAGCATCCCGGTGAAACACAGGCCGAATGGTGGATGGAAGGGGCGCTGGAATGCCTGACCGATCCAGCCGATCCTGTCGCACGTGCGCTGCGCAGCCGTTGCCGATTCCACATCGTGCCCAATTGCAACCCCGATGGTTCGCGCCGTGGCCATTTGCGCACCAACGCGGCGGGCGTGAACCTGAACCGTGAATGGGAAAGCCCGACACCAGAAAATTCACCAGAAGTTCTGGCGATACGCAACCACATGGATGTGACAGGCGTCGATTTTGCTATCGATGTCCACGCGGATGAAGCGATCCCAGCAGTCTTCCTTGCCGGATTTGAAGGCATACCCGGATGGACCGATGCTCTAGGCGCCAGCTTTGATCGCTATCAGCAAATTCTGGATCGGCGCACGCCTGATTTCCAGACCAAGCTGGGTTATCCCAAAGCAAGGGCCGGCCAGGCTAATCTGTCGATGAGCACGAACCAGCTGGCCGAACGTTTTGGCTGCACGGCAATGACACTGGAAATGCCTTACAAGGATCTGGCCGATGCGCCCGAACCCGAACAGGGCTGGTCACCCGAACGATGCAAATTGCTGGCGCGCGATTGCCTGGCCGCTCTGCTCGAATGGCTCGACAACAAGGGCTAGGCCGCGCGGCTTACCCCTTAAGGCTGGCTGGCCCGAAGGCCTGTGGCAGTAGATCGCTGAGATGCGTTTTGACCACGTCATCTTCTCCCGCACACCACACCACGGGGTCTGTGCCGCCCAAACCGGCCAGTTCGTTCAGCACCTGACGGCAACGACCACATGGAGTGATCGGTGCTGCAGTTTCACCGATAACGGCAACTTCTTCCAACCCGCCACGATGGCCATCATCCATAGCCTTGGCAACGGCCACGGTTTCGGCACACAGCGCCAGGCCATAGCTGGCATTTTCGATATTCGTGCCCGTCACGACCGTGCCATCGGCAAAGTGCAACGCCGCACCCACCCGGAATTTCGAATAGGGGGAATATGAATTTTCCAGCGCCATTCGCGCTGCTGCAATCAGGCTGTCCCGATTATTATCCTCGCTCACCGCGTATTCTCCTTCACGGTTGCACCACCACCCATTCGACCGGCTGTTCAGAAGCCTCGCTCATCAGCGCACTATTGGCACTCCATAGCAGCCATGGACGCCCGGCGTAACGCGGAACAAAGCGGTCGCGCACCAGCCACAGATCCCGCTCGATCCGGCCTGCAATGCCATAGCGGTCCTCGAATGCAGGGGACAGCTTCAGGATCACCGGCTTGCCGACATGCATTTCAACCTGGTTGATGAAGGTCATCAGTTCGCTTTCAACTGCCGCATCGCTGACCTGGCCAGCACAGTTTTCCGCCGTGTTATCCAGCGCAATTGCCGGTGGTAGAAAATGCTCATCACGCGGTACGATGGTGACGAAATTTGCCGATTGCCCATCCGCCTTTTCGCATGGGTCGAATATGTGGACTGCGCCCACCATCAAACCTTCTCTACGTGCTGCATCAAGATTGCGGGCAAAGCGTGCATCCTGCCCGCCCGATCCGCGGCTTGCCTCCAGATAAGCGAACTTTCCGCCCAGGGCGCGCACTGTGGCAAAGCCGACCAGTCCATGGCTCTCATTCACAGCGATACCTTGGTCGGGATATTCGGCCTCGTCAGGCACAAAATTTTGCAAATCCCGCCAGTACCAGCCAGCTGATGCCAGCAAAAACATGACGGAGAGCGCGGCGATATATCGCCTCCAACGGCGGAGCGGTTTGCCGGGTTTACGTGCCATCGCTCTGCCCTGTCAGCCCTTGATATGCAGCACGCAGATCAGCGTGAACAGGCGACGTGCGGTGTAGAAATCGGTTTCCACCTTGCCTTCCAACCGCTCCATCAGCAACTCAGCCGCATGGTCGTGAATGCCGCGCCGCGCCATGTCGATCGTTTCGATTTCAGCTGGGGTCGCCTTGCGGATCGCCTGGTAATAACTGTCACAAATGGCGAAATATTCACGGATCGGGCGACGGAACCGCGCAAGACCGATCAACAGCGTTTCCAGCATTTCGTCCGCCTGATCGCGGATTTCCATCGCCAGCCGCCCATCCTGAACCGATAGCCGCAGGCGATAGGGGCCTTTGGCACCGCGCTCTGCACTGCGCAGAGGCTTGAAGCTATTTTCCTCGATCAGGTCAAAAATGGCGACGCGTCGTTCCTGCTCCACATCGGCGTTGCGCCAGATGATCGTCTCTTCATCCAGAGAGACATGGGCGATTCGATAATCGCCAGAGGGTGAAGCAGCAGTCATGGGACCCCCGCTTTCGCAGATGCACACAGGGTTGCACAAGCCCTGTTTGATTAGTCCACGCTATCCACAGGGTGACATGCGCTGAACGGCGAAATATTCCTGCCTGGAAGACTTGCCTTGCAATAGGCAGCAGGCGCAGAAGGGCGCGCATGGCCGAAACTGATTTGCTTGTACGATCTGAAACAAGTGACGCGAAAGCGCGCACGCTCCCTTCGAATATCGAGGCTGAGGCAGCGTTCCTTGGTGCCCTGCTGATCGACAATCGCGTGCTGGAAGAATTGCGCACGCCGATTCGGGCCGAACATTTCTTTGAGCCACTGCACCAGCGAATCTTTGATCGGATCATCAAATTGGTGGACCGCAATGCCACCGCCAGCCCAGTTACTCTGAAGCCTTATTTTGAGGCGGATGAGGCACTGGCCGCACTGGGCGGTACCAGCTATCTGGCGCAATTGACCGCCGATGGGCATGGCCTGCTGGCGGCGAGTGAGCTGGCAGCACAAATTTACGACCTTGCGCTGCTGCGTGAATTGGTGAGTGTTGGCCGCGGCCTGGTGGAAGGCGCCCTCGACACGTCGGAAGACGTCGCCCCGATGGAGAAGATCGCACAGGCTGAAGCCGACCTATTCCGCGTTGCGGAAGGTGCAACCACGGGCAGCGATGCATCAAGCTTCAAAGATGCGGCACTGACCGCGATCAAGCTGGCTGAAGCGGCAATGAATTCAGGCGGCGGATTGTCAGGCAAGACCACCGGCCTTTCGAGCATCGACCGCAAGACTGCCGGCCTGCATGATTCCGACTTGATCATTCTGGCGGGCCGCCCAGGGATGGGCAAAACCTCGCTCGCCACCAATATCGCCTTTAATTGCGCGGAAGAGCATCTCAATTGGCAGCGCGACGGGGGCGAGTTCAATTATGGTGCGCCGGTGGCCTTTTTCAGCCTGGAAATGAGCGCAGACCAGCTGGCCACGCGTATCCTGGCCGAACAGGCAGAGATCAGTTCTGAATCGCTGCGTTCGGGTAAATTGAGCCGCGATGAATTCCAGAAACTATCCTATGCTAGTCAACGTTTGGCAGAATTACCTCTCTATATCGATGACACGCCAGCGCTGACGATCGGTGGCCTGCGCACACGTGCCCGGCGGTTGAAACGGCGGCACGATATCGGCCTGATCGTGGTCGACTATTTGCAATTGCTGCAGGGATCAGGCCGCGCGAATGACAATCGCGTGAACGAAATTTCCGAAATCAGCCGTGGGTTGAAAACGCTGGCCAAGGAACTGGCCGTTCCCGTCATTGCCCTGTCCCAGCTCAGCCGTGCGGTTGAACAGCGCGAGGACAAGCGGCCCATGCTGTCTGACTTGCGCGAATCCGGCTCGATCGAGCAGGATGCCGACATGGTATGGTTCATCTTCCGCGCCGATTACTATCACTTGCTAATTAAGCCAGACACGCCTGACGGATCCTCTGCAACAGATGTGGTCGAGAAATATCGCAGCTGGGAGGAGAAATATGATGAGCTACGCAGTAAGGCCACACTGATCGTGGCCAAGCAGCGCCATGGTTCGACCGGCAATGTCCCGCTGCATTTCCAGAGTGAAATCACGAAATTCACCAGCCCCAATGTGAAGGATTATTCAGACTGGGGTTACGAATAGGCGCGCTGTTTCAGGCGCCCAGATTAAGGCGCCGTGTAACTGTGTAATCAATAACTGACACCAGGAACCAGCCCAACCGCCAGCGAATGCGGTTGAACAAACCCTTGCGCCTACGGTGCAATTCGGGGGTGATTGCTTCAGAATTGGCCTGCATGTGATCGACCAGTTCGCGCATTTTGGCAGCGATCCCGGCATCCTCCACCCGCACCATCAGCTCCAGATTGAGCCGGATCGAACGCATATCGAAATTGGCACTGCCGAAATAGGTGATGTCATCCACCACCAGCATTTTCATATGCAGCTTGCAGGGCTGAAATTCGTAAATCTCAGCTCCGGCGCGCAACAGCTTGCTATACAGCGAACGTGAGGCACCAATAGTGGCAGTGTTATCAGACTTCCCAGCCATTATCAGCCGGGTTTGGCCCTTGCGCGCGATCATGGCAATCAAGCGGCGCATCGCGCCTGGGGGGGAGAAATAGGCCATCACCAGGTCCAGCCGCTCACCTCGTGCCAGGTCACGCTTCACCGCCCGCGCCCAGGCACTCGTCAATTTGGTTGGCCCACCCAACAGCAATTGTACCGGGCCTGTCCCAGGATCCCATTCGCGGACCATGGCGCGGATGGCACGAAACTGGCGATGGTGACTGGCCACCCAAGCTTCCAGCAATACGAACCATTCATGAAATTTGCCAACCACCTCGCCACTGATCATCACACCCAGATCACACCAGCCATTGTCGGCTGGTGACGCAAAATAGTGATCCGATACATTGAACCCACCGGTCAGAACTCTTTGCCCATCTGCGATCACGAATTTTTGATGATTACGAATGAGATAGCGCACATTCCAGTCTGGTGAGAATGTGTGGAAACGCCCACCGGCCTCTATAATGGGCCGGAAAAATTCATCCGGCGCATCGGTCCCGAAATCATCAATAATCAAATGCAGTTTCACGCCGCGCTGTGCCGCACGCACCAGAGCGGCAAGCACTTGCCGTCCCGCCCCATCTGCCTGAAACATATAGTAAAATATTTCCAGTGTATCGCGTGCACTGTCGATATGATCGATCAATGCCTGCAGGCGATCCGCCCCCGCCGGATAGAAGGTGAAATCATGCCCTTGCGCGCTGGCTGTAAAAGGTTTGGCATCACAATATGCGCCCACCAACTCGTTCTGATCACTGGTGCTCGGGGCCTCGGTCATGCCAGCCATCTATAACGCCAGAACAGATGACGCCAGTTATCGCACCATACTTCCTTCAATAAGGGTGCATTTCCTTGACTCGCGGCCGCTCCCAACCTATCTGGCGCGCTTTCCCGCAATAGCTATTTGCATGAGAGGCCTTGATGGCACGCGTTACAGTTGAAGATTGCGTAGACAAGGTGCCGAACCGTTTTGACCTGGTTCTGCTGGCAGCCCAGCGCGCCCGCGAAATTTCTGGCGGTGCGGAACTGACACTGGACCGCGACAGGGACAAGAACCCGGTTGTTGCCCTGCGTGAAATTGCCGAGCAGACGATCAGGCCCAAGGAATTGAACGAAGCGATCGTGACCGGTCTGCAGAAAATCCTGCCTGATGATGAGGATGAGGCCGATGCAATCGGTTCGCTCAGCCAGTCGGCAGAGGCGCTGCGTATTACCGCGTCCACCCCAACCCGTTCGACCTCCATCGGGTCAGATTACGACGGTTGATGCATCATTGATTTTCGCTTGAAAGGCCGCTCTTCTTGGGCGGCCTTTTTTGTTTGGCGATTCGAAAAAATCCGAAAGGTTCCAACCCAATATGGCAGTAATCGCGATATACAGTGCCAAAGGTGGGGTGGGCAAAACCACCATCGCCGCGAACCTGGCCTGGCACGCTTCGCAAGAAGCAGGGCGCAATACACTGCTATGGGATCTAGACGCTGCCGGCGGGGCGGGATTTCTCTATAATGTGGAACCGGTCGCCAATCGGGGCAGTGCCATGTTTTCGCGCAAGCAGGACCCGGAAGATTTGATGTGGGAAACTGGCTATCCCAATCTGGACCTGCTGCCAGCCGATGCCAGCATGCAGCAGCTGGATACCCAACTGACCCAAATCGGCAAGAAGCGCCAGATTTCCAAGCTGACGGATAAATTGGGCAAGGGCTATGATCGTATCATCCTGGATTGCCCGCCCGGCATCAATGAATTGAGCGCGCAGGTGGTACGCAGCGCGGAAATCGTGATCGTGCCGCTGCCGCCCTCTCCATTATCCAGCCGGGCATTTGATCTGGTGGCGCAGGAAATCAAACGGCTGGGCAAGAATGCCCCATCCATTCTGCCGGTCTTTTCCATGGTGGACCGCCGCCGCAAGCTGCATCGCGAAGCTGTCGAGGCGCAGTCGAAATGGCCCTGCCTCAGCTATTCCACACTGACTGAACAGTGCGCTGTCCGGCATCAGCCATTGGGTGCCTTTGCCGCGTCATCAGAACCTGCGACGCAGTTTTCTGCCCTTTGGAAAGCGATTGATCGCAAGCTGGCGCGTCGCTGAAATCTGCCGCTTTTCCTGCCTGCCATTGCTTGATTATATTGGCAGTAGATCGGGGGACCTATGAGCGATGCGACCGAAGGATTAGGTGGCGCGATTGAGGCGGGACTGGCTGGCCGTTCTGTCGAGGCCAACAATGGAACAGCCCATAATGGCGATGCTGTTGGCCATGGGCCATGCCTTAATTGCGGAACCACGGGCCTGATCGGACCATACTGCCACAATTGCGGGCAACAGGTGCATATTCACCGCAGCATGGCGGCTATCGGCCATGATCTGATGCATGGCGTGCTGCATCTCGACGGCAAGCTGTGGCGCACCCTCCCGCTTCTGACGTTGAAGCCGGGGCAGTTAACCCGCCGTTACATCGCGGGCGAGCGGACCAAATTCGTCAGCCCAATGGCAATGTTCCTGTTCAGTGTATTCATGATGTTTGCCGTGTTTCAGATGGTCGGGCTGACAACGCCAACCACTATCGACCCCGTTCCTTCCGGCGCGGAAGCAAAGGTGGAAGGCATCGTAACGGATTTCGACGTGGAGCGGGCCAATCTGGAAAAACAGCTGGCTGAATTGCCACCAGATGATCCGGCCAGGCCTGGCCTGGAACAGGACCTGGAAGCAGTTATAATTGCTCAAGAAAAGGCACAGCAGGCCAAACAATTCATCCTTGGTGGCAATGATAGTGCCCAGAGGTCATTTGGCGCGGACATTGGCGTCCCCTTGTTCGACAAGGCATTGAACAAATGGCGCGATAATCCGGGGCTGATGCTGTATAAACTGCAAGCAAATGGCTATAAATTCAGCTGGCTCCTGATCCCGTTATCACTGCCGTTTATGTGGCTCTTGTTCGCTTGGCGACGCAATTATCACCTTTATGATCACGCTATTTTCGTGACCTATTCGCTCAGCTTCATGTCGCTGCTGTTCATTGCCCTCTCCATACTCAGCGCAGCTGGTATTGGCGGCACTTGGATATTCATGACGCTGGCTGTGGTCCCACCGATCCATATCTATAAACAGTTGCGCGGCGCCTATGGCTTGAGCCGCGGATCCACCGCCTGGCGGCTGTGCGTGTTGTCGATATGTATCGCTGCAGTACTGGTGATCTTCTTGCAAGCATTGCTGCTGATCGGCGCATTCTGACACAACCACAATGGAAAGGGCGCCCGCAGTAACGGACGCCCTCAAAAATACGACAGATTGTGTTTTGGTGGGTCAGGCGCCCTGTGGCGCTGCGCCGCCTTCACCGCCGAATTTCTTGCCAGCCTTGGGCACGGCAGAACCGCTGACCGGCTTGATTGATACCGGACCAGACGGCTGATCAGGCCGGTCAATCTTGCCCGTGTCGAGCAGGGTCGTAATATCTTCACCCGACAGCGTTTCATATTCCAGCAGCGCCTGAGCCAGCAGATGCAGTTGATCCTCATGCTTGGTCAGCAGATCGGTGGCGCGTTTATGCGCCCCTTCGACCAGCCCCTTGATTTCTGCATCGATCAGCTTGTTCGTATCGGCCCCTGCCATGGTTCGCTGCGTACCGCCCATGCCCAGATACCCCTCTTGGCTCTGTTCATATTGCAGCGGGCCCAACTTGTCCGACATGCCCCATTTGGTGACCATGTTGCGAGCAAGGTCCGTGGCGTACTGGATGTCTGACGATGCGCCAGAACTGACCTTGTCATGCCCGAATATGATTTCTTCCGCCACGCGCCCTCCCATGCTGACCGACAGGTTCGCATGCATTTTGTCGCGGTGGTATGAATAATTATCCCGTTCGGGCAGGCGCATCACCATGCCCAGTGCGCGGCCGCGCGGGATGATGGTTGCCTTGTGGATCGGGTCTGACGCATCTTCATGGACAGAAACGATGGCATGGCCTGCCTCGTGATAGGCGGTCATCTTCTTTTCATCATCGGTCATGACCATGGAACGGCGTTCCGCCCCCATCATCACCTTGTCCTTGGCATCTTCAAATTCCTGCATGGCGACAAGGCGCTTGTTCCGCCGAGCCGCCAGCAATGCTGCCTCATTGACCAGATTGGCCAGGTCCGCACCGGAAAAACCAGGCGTTCCGCGCGCAATGGTGCGTGGGTTAACGTCAGGTGCCAAGGGGACCTTTTTCATATGGACGGCCAGAATCTTCTCACGACCGTCAATATCAGGGATTGGAACCACCACCTGCCGGTCAAACCGGCCCGGGCGCAACAGTGCCGGATCCAGCACGTCAGGCCGGTTGGTGGCGGCGATTATGATGATGCCTTCATTGGCTTCAAAACCGTCCATCTCAACCAGAAGCTGGTTCAGTGTCTGTTCGCGCTCATCATTGGAATTGCCCAAGCCGTGTCCGCGGTGGCGGCCCACAGCGTCAATTTCATCGATGAAGACGATACAGGGTGCATTCTTTTTCGCCTGTTCGAACATGTCGCGCACGCGGCTGGCACCAACGCCCACGAACATTTCGACAAAATCGGAACCCGAAATGGTGAAGAAGGGCACGCCTGCCTCACCCGCAATGGCGCGTGCCAGCAAGGTCTTACCTGTACCAGGCGAACCGACCAGCAATGCACCCTTGGGTATCTGGCCGCCCAGCTTGGAAAAACGTGAAGGGTCCCGCAGGAATTCAACGATTTCCTCCAGCTCCTCACGCGCTTCATCAATCCCGGCGACATCATCAAAGGTCACGCGACCTTGGCGCTCTGTCAGCAGTTTGGCCTTGGACTTGCCAAAACCCATGGCGCCGCCTCCACCACCCTTTTGCACCTGACGCAGGGCAAAAAAGGCAATTCCCAAGATCAACAGGAAGGGCAAAGTCTGGATCAGGATATAAAGGAAAACATTGCCTTCTTCCTGCTCAGCACCAGAAAATTCGACCCCATTATCTTCCAGCAGCGTTGTCAGTGATGTGTCACCTGCCACGGGAATGGTCGAAAAGGCCGCGTCATTCTTCATCACACCGGTGATCTTGTCAGGTGCAATCTGCACCTCCTTGACCGAACCTTCCGCCACCTTGCTGCGAAAATCGGAATAGGGGATCGGCGTTCCGGCGCTACGCGTATCTCCGCCCATGATAGAAACAGCCAGCATCAGTGCCATGAAAATCCCGCCCCAGATAAGCAGAGTTTTCAGCAAGGGGTTAGGTCCTTCAGGCGGCGTGCCGCGCGGGTCGTTCTCGTCATTCATGAGACGCAGTTCCTTTCACAACCGCCAATGTAGGCACGCGCAAGTGAATGGCAAGATAACGCAACCGCACAGATCACTCATATTGGCGACTTTTCAGCGCGCTTTTGCGGTGTATGCCTTAAGAAAAACCTCAACCGCGCCAATAACCCGTTCCAAATTCTCTTTGGGTTTCAACGGGACGCCCAGCCGCCGCTCCATATCCCCCATCCCCTTGCACATGGATACAAACTGTTCCACCGCCAGGCGTGTGTTCGGTACATCCAGTTCACCAAGCGCCACAGCCTGTTCCAGAAATGCAGAAAAAGCAGCTTTCATTCGATAAGGTCCAGCCTCAAGAAAAGCTTTCCCGACATCGGGGTGCTGTTCCATCTCGGCCGCGATCCGCCTTTCAAACTGGACCATTTCCGGACGCGATAGGAAAGTCACCATCGCTTCCCCAATCACTCTAAGGCGATCGCGTATTGGGCCATCATCGGCCGCCTGGAAGGTCAACAAGTTACGGATACGGGCACATTCACGATCAACTGCCGCCTCAAACAAAACCCTCTTGCCACCGAAATGGTTGTAGATAGTCACTTTGGAAACACCTGCCTCGGCCGCAATCTGTTCGATAGAGCTGGCCGCATATCCTTGCTTCAAAAAGGATTTTCCAGCCGCCTTAACAATTGCATCCCGCTTTGCATCATCCACAGGCCTTCCGCGCCGACGTATGGCTGGACTGATCGAGCGCCTTGACAAAGTGAACCCCTCCGTTCAATTAAACGATGCCGTTCAGTAATGGAGCAAGCCGTTCCATTGTGCAAGTTTGCCATTTGAAAGTGAGATTTCATGCTTTGGATCGCGATCCGCATGCTGACAGGCGACAAGCAGAAATTCTTTGGCTTGCTGTTCGGTATCGCTTTTTCCACCCTGCTGATAACTCAGCAAATGACTCTGTTCGTCAATCTGGTGGAGCGGGGCGCAAGCGGGGTCTTCAACACAGCAAATGGTGATATCTTTGTAATGGATCCGGTCAGCCGGTCGACAGATATCACCTATCCCATGCCCTCAACGGCACTCGATCAGGTCCGGTCAATCGCAGGCGTTAAATGGGCTGTGCCGCAGATACGGGCAAATGCCGCTGTGCGCACCAGCGATGGCGATCTGGAACAGGTAGCGATTATTGGGGTTGATGATGCCACTCTGATAGGCCTTCCCAAACACTTGCTGATCGGGAAGAAATCTGACCTTTCCATTCCGGACACCGTTATCATCGATGATGTTGGTGCCTGGCGCATGTTTGCACAAGGTGACGCCATCGGCCAACGCCTAGAGTTAAATGACCAGCGCACCGTGATCCGGGGTATGGCGGACACCACGCCATCTTTCACCAGTACGGCCGTATTTTACACCACCTATTCACGTGCATTGCGTTATGTCCCTGGCACACGCAACAGGATGAGTCTGGTGCTGGTGGGCTGACGACGGAGTATCGCCCGAGCAGCTGGCCAGCCAGATTTCCGAACAGACCGGCCTAAAGGCACGCACACGGAAGCAATTCGCCAAGGACGGGGTCGATTTCATCATCGAAAACACTGGCATTCCGTTCAATTTCGGGATCACCGTGGCTTTGGGCTTCATTGTCGGCGTGGCGATTGTGGGGCTGACTTTCAGCCTTTTCATCCGCGACAATATCAAACAATTTGGCGCATTGAAGGCAATTGGCGTGTCCAACCGCAAAATAGTTCGCATGGTGGCAGCACAGGCGGGGATGGTTGGTGCAGTTGGCTATGCGCTGGGATTGGCAGGTACGGCATTGTTCATCTGGGGTTTCAGCGGAAACCCTACCTTCAAAGGCTTCTATCTGCCCTGGTACCTACCGCTGATCAGCCTGGTCGCAGTTGTCATGATTCTGGCTTTCACCGGCTGGGTGGCTCTGCGCAATGTAATGCGTACTGAACCTGCGGCAGTGTTCAGATGAGCGGGCCATCTGCAAATCAGGCTGACTGCACACCAACCGCCGCAATTTGTGCGCGCGCTGTCTCGTGCGATTTCCAGTCTGGCCAACAAACCATCCGTGTATTGCATAGCATAAATGCCGATATCCAGCCGGGTGAGATGACTTATCTTGTAGGCGAAAGTGGTTCTGGCAAAACCACATTGATTTCGATCATGTGCGGGATTTTATGGCCGACAGAGGGGCAGGTCCACGTCTTTGGTACAGATATTTACGGACTGACTGATACTGAACTGGTCGATTTTCGACTGCAGAATATCGGTTTTATTTTCCAGCAGTATAACCTGATCCCTGCGATCGATGCCGCCAGCAATGCTGCCGTTCCACTCATCGCGCGCGGGGTTCCACTGCATGAAGCCCGCGAAAAAGCGATGGAATTGCTTGATGCGCTGAATATCGGCGATCAGGCTGGCAAGCTGCCCAGCCAACTCTCTGGCGGCCAGCAGCAACGTGTCGCCATTGCCCGTGCCCTGGTTCATGAACCACGGCTGGTCGTATGTGACGAGCCCACCGCGGCGCTGGATGCAAAGTCAGGACGCCGCGTGATGGATTTGCTGCGCGAAGTGGCTGTGGCGCCAGACCGTGCCTGCGTCATAGTAACTCACGATAACCGCATTTTCGATCTCGCAGACCGTATCCTGGTATTGGAAGACGGCCGCATCACACATGACGGCAAAGAAATGCCCAAGGATCATTGAAATGGCCATTATCCCTGAAAATTTCAGTTTCTCACGCAAGGGCCTGCCAATCATTGCCTTGATCGGGTTTGTCGGGGCGCTGCTATACATTATTTTCGGTGTACCAGATCGGACGGTTATTCAACCATCAGAACTACCCGCACACCCCAGCGGCGCACTGGCGGATGATGCGCGTGTTGCTGGCACTGGTATTGTCGAACCTTCAAGCGAAGTGATTGACATTGGCACTGCACTGGCTGGACTTGTTACCGATGTTCGCGTGAAGCCGGGTGATCTGGTCGAAAAAGGTGCTCCGCTTTTCATTGTGGATGACCGCGCAGCCCGCGCGCGCCTGCAAGAAGCGCGGGCTGCCATCAATGAAGCACAACAGGCGATTGCAGAGGCGCAATCAGCCCAGGCCACAGCTTCGCTCCAACTGGATCTTTACCGCTCGATTGATGATCCAGCCGCTGTGAGCCGCGCAGAAGTCATTCGCGCAGAAGGGGAAGCAAGTGCCGCAAATTCGCGGCTTGCCTTGGCTCGCGCGCGACTTGGTGCGGCACAGGCAGCGGCAGCCAGCGCGCGGACTGAATTGGGCCGCCTTACCGTGCGTGCCCCCATAGCTGGTGAAATTCTGGCAGTGAATATCCACCCTGGTGAATATGTCTCCACACTCGGCACGGCTGCTGTTCCCTTCATCCAGATGGGTGAAACCCGTCCGTTGCATGTCCGCATTGATGTGGATGAGGATGAGGCATTGCGCGTGAAGATGGGTGCTGCGGCACAAGTCAGCCCGCGCGGTGGTGCGCAGGACCAGATCCAGGCCAGCTTTGTACGGGTAGAACCACAAGTCGTGCCAAAGAAATCGCTGACCAATGCAGCGCAAGAACGGGTTGATGTGCGCGTGTTGCAGCTGATCTATGCCCTGCCCCAAGATGCGCGAAGCACATTTCGCGTGGGCCAACAGGTCGATGCCTTTATCCCTGCCAAGCAGGAAAGCGACAAGTGACCCCCAAACCTCTAGCCTTGGCCGCCCTGATGCCGCTGGCCTTGTCGGCCTGTGCGGCCGGCCCAGCGCCCGATATTGCCACACCTGTACCCGCGCTGCCCGATGGATATTTCACAGCAGCCGATGATGCTGCACAAGGCGATTTGGCGCAATTACTGCCCCATTCAGACCCAGCCTTTCAGGCTCTGCGCGATCAGGCGCTGGCTAATGGGCCGACGCTGGCAGTGGCGATGGCCCGGATAGAAGCTGCGCGAGCCGGTGCCGCGCGTGCAGGGGCAGAATTGTTCCCCAATATCGGCGTCAATGCCTCTGCCACACGCAACCGCACCAATCCCCAGCAGGTCGGGGCCAATCTGCCAGCAGGGGTCAGTATCGATACGGAACGCACAACCTATGCGGGTAATGTCACTGCGCGCTGGGATGCCGACCTGTTTGGCGCACTAAAAGCCAATAAACGCGCGGCACTGGCACGGCTCGATGCGGCGAATGCGAGCGCACAAGCGGTACGTTTGGCACTAGTCAGTGAAATTGCCACCAGTGTGATTGCCTGGCGCAGTCTAGAAACGCGCGAGGCAGCGTTGAAGGAAGATCTGGAGGCGGCCAAGCAGCTTGCCATCCTGGCAGGCAAGCGTGAGGAGGCAGGGCTGGCCCCCGGCTTCGACCTGGTAAGGGCAGAAGCTGCCGCAGCTTCAAGCCAGTCGCGCCTTACCACTCTTGATAGCGAGCGGGCACAATTGGTCGGGCGGCTTGTCACACTTACAGCGATGGATGCTGGCAATGTCACGACCGCATTGGCACAACCTGTTGTTTCGGCCGGCCTACCTACCCCACCCGCTTCACTGCCATCTGATCTTTTGCAAAACCGCCCGGACGTGGCGCAGGCCGCAGCAGAGCTGACCGCCAGTGATGCCGAGCTTGCCTATGCCGCACGGCAACGCTTCCCCAAGCTGACGCTGTCCGCTGCTATTGGCCTGCTGGCATTCGATACGGCCAATCTGTTCGACAATGATTCACTGGTTGGATCGCTGGGTGCTGGCCTGGCTGGACCCTTGCTTGATTTTGGGAGGATCGCAGCCGAAATTGACGGGGCAACGGCGAACAAGCGCGCAGCCTTCGCCGCCTATCGCGGCGCAGTGTTTGGCGCACTTGGTGATGCAGAGGCGGCATATGGGCTGGTTGACACGGCCGATATCCAGGCGAAGGCGGCCAAGGTAGAAGCTGAGAACCTGCAACACGCGGCACGTCTGGCCGACACAAGATATCGTGCAGGACTTGCTGATTTTCTGACCGTGCTGGAGGCGCGCCGCGCCGCCGACGCGAGTGGTGAGCGCGCAGCCAGTGCAATGGCTCAGGCGCGCCGGGCACGTGTGTTACTGTGGCAGGCGCTGGGTGGAGATTATTCGGTCTCGCCATCGAAAGGGGCCATTTGAACTCACGCTACATCCACGCAAATCGGTGGAACTCTGCATCACTGCATTGACTTGACGCATCACGCAGAGAGAAAGGGGTAATGGCACGCATTTTTGCAGCGGTATCTGGCGGCGGGCATCTGGAACAGCTTATGTTGTTGTCCGGAGCCTTTGCTGGGCATGAATTGTACATTGCCACACCCAATCCGAAACAGGCGCTGTTACACGGCGCGCCCGATCCAATACCCATGCCAGATTGCAACCTGAACGAACCAATCAACGCACTGCGCTGCGCCACCTCTGCATTGAAGCTCGTCCGCGAAATTCGCCCCGACGTGGTTATTTCCACCGGCGCTGCACCGGGATTTTTCTGCATCCTGTGGGGCAGGCTGCTGGGTGCACGAACGCTTTGGATTGACAGTGTGGCCAATGCGGAACGGCTTTCACTTAGCGGCAGACTGGCGAGCCATATTGCCCATCGCTGTCTGAGCCAATGGGCACATCTGGCTGATGGTAAACGGGTGCAATACGCAGGATCTGTGCTTTGATCTTGCTTACGGTCGGCACGCAGCTTGGTTTTGACCGCTTGGTGGCTGCAATGGATGCGATCGCACCTGATCTAGACCAGCCCTTGATCGCACAGACCGGACCCGGTCGCTACACCCCACTCCATATGCAGGCGGAGCCATTTTTTCGGCCCAGTGATTTTGAGGAATTAGTGGCCAGATCCATGCTTATCATTGCCCATGCCGGGATCGGTAGTGTTCTGTCGGCGCGACGGCACAATACACCCATCGTGCTGATGCCGCGGCGGGCCAAGCTGGGCGAACATCGCAATGATCATCAACTGGCAACAGCTGCACACTTGCGTGATCGAGAGATGATTTTCGTGGCGGATGATGAAAGCGATCTGCCCGGCGCAATTGAGAGGGCTTTGGCCGCAGGACAATCAGCGCATCAGAGCCAGCCAACTGGCCTTGTCCAGCTGCAGTCCGCAATTTCGGCATTCATACTGGGTGATTAGAGATTTTCGTCACCGCCCGATATCGCAAAGCAGACCAGCCAACAATAAGTGAAAGTGCAGGGTCAATTATCCAATTGAGACGCCAGCCATAGAGCAACAGGTCGCTCTGGTGCCAGGAAATCATCCGCAGACAGATAAGAGCAATCATGCCTGCTGCGGCAGCCTGCGCGATATGCAGATACCTGCCGCTTTGATAGTTCCGCACCACCAGCCACCGGTTCAACCAATACCAGGCGACCAAAACACTGCACAACATGGCCAATACAGCCAGCGGGACCTGAATGGCCTGCCGCAAATGATAAAGCCCACCCTTTTCAAAAAGGGCACGAACCGCATCGTGCACGCCATGTTCCAGATCAAGCCAACGACTGATCGCAAACAGGATGAAAAGACTGCAACAGACTATCCACTGCCGCCTGTCTGGGGTAGTCTGGCCAGCGTGGGCGGCGCGTGCAGCAGCCATACAGCACAACACTGCGACAAAGCAGTAAAACACACCAGCAGTGATCGAAAGAAGGGATGGCCCAGAACTTGTCAAACCTGCAGCCCCCCTTTTTTGAGGTGATGGTTTTTTACCTTGTTCGGCCAGCAAAGAAAATTAGTCCAGCTTGCCCACAGTCACGTCCACCGATTCAGTTGCGCGCAATCCGGCCCCCGATTAACCCGGCAAAAAAGGGTATGCATCGGGGACGCGCGCAGTGACAAGACAGACGTTTCAACGCTTGGCTGCTCTTGCCGCGTTTGCGGCTGCGCTTTCCGCATGTGGCAGCACACCCCCGCCGGCAATCGGCGCTGCACAGACACAGCCGCAAGCCAGTCTGGGACAGAATGGCTACACCGCAAGGCCGGACGCGAATTATCATCTACGCGGTTCTGACGTAATTTCGGTTTTGATTTTTCGTGAGCCGGACTTGTCGATGGACAAGGTTGCGATTGGGGCTGACGGGCATTTGTCATTGCCACTGATCGGTCAGGTGAATGCGGCTGGGCTGACCGTGGCCGAACTTACCAGCCTGCTGAGCCAAGAACTGGACAATGCTGGTCTGAAAAATCCTCAGGTTGCTGTAAATGTAATCGATCACGCATCACACCTTGTGACTGTTGAAGGCGGCGTGACAGAGCCGGGCGTCTATCAGTTCCAGCCAGGTGCAAAGCTTTCATCAGCTATTGCATTGGCAAAGGGGCCAAGCCGTGTCTCGCAAATGCGCGAAGTGGCAATTTTCCGCGAAACGCCTGACGGGTTGATGGTCGCCAAATTCGATTATCGCTCTGTGCGCCAGGGCACCATGCTGGACCCCGTCCTGGCCCCGGGTGACCGGATTGTGGTTGGCATTTCAGGCTTGTCCCAATTCTGGCAGGATCTGCTGCGCGCACTACCTGCCTTTGCCCTCTTCACTAATGTGAACTGGTAGGTGCGATGATGGAACACACCAACCTGGCACAACCAGCACCACGCCCGGCTGAGAACTGGCTGGACAATTTCATGCCCGGCGGCAAGCAGGGTGATAAAGGTCCAAGTGGTGAAATTTTCGATATCAGGGCGATCCGTGGCCTGTTATTCCGCCAGCGTTATCTGCTGATTGCAACAGTTGCTCTAGCTTTACTGACAGGCTTGATCATCACGCTTATCGCTACGCCAATCTATCAGGCAGAAACCACCATACGGGTCGATACGGATGGCGCGAATATTGTCGAAGGACAAAATCTGGAGGCCATCCACGCGAACGAAGTATATCGCTATATGGAAACGCAAGGCTCGGTCATTCGCAGCCGTCGCCTGGCTCTCGCTGTCACTGACAAGCTGAAATTGTATGACCGGCCCGATTTCCTCAAAGGCATGACGGCAGAAGAAAAGCCTGATGGTGTTGGCGAGGAACAATGGGCTGCCAAGCGCCGCGATGCCGCGGCTGACAAATTGCGCGCCGGCCTGGAAGCCGACATTCCTGATCAAAACCGGATCGTCACTATCCGGTACCGATCAACCGACCCGGTAATGGCCGCAGATGTGGCCAATGCCTATGCCACGATTTTCGTCAGCGAGGACTTGCGCCGCAGCCTAGAAGAAAACCAATACGCACTCAAATATCTGCGCGAACAGATCGAAGATGTGCGTGCCCGCCTGCAAGAGGCGGAACTGGCCGCCAATGCCTATGCCCGGCGCAGCGGCATTGTGAACCAGTCCATCGCTGGCAGTATTGATAATGATGAATTCGGTTCCCAGAACCAGTCCATCACAGGCGCCAATCTGGCGCGGATCAACGCCACCTTTGCCAGTGCGCGCGCTCAAAGAATTGCCGCGGAAGAACGCTGGCGTATTGTCGCCAGTCAACCTGCCGCCCAACTGCCCGAAGTTCAAAACAATAATGCAATTCAGACCGTTCTGGCCCGACGGGCTGAATTGAACACACAGCTATCTGAACTGCGCCAGCGTTATGATGATAATTATCCCGCCATCACCGATGTTATTGCCCAGATATCTGCAATTGATCGGCAGTTTGCATCGATTTCTGGCGACATCAAGAACGGCATCCGCAATGAATATGAAATTGCATTGCGGCAGGAACAATCGCTGGGTCGCGAACTGAACAGCCTGTCGCGCAGGACGCTTGATGAACAGGACAGCAGGGTTCGCTTCGAACTGCTTGAACGCGATGCGATTTCCCTGCGCGGTGAATTGGGTGCCCTGCTAGAGCGTTACAACGAGATCAATTCTGCATCGAACCTGCAACTGGGCTCGTCCAGCCTGCTGGATGAAGCAGTGGTGCCAAGCCAGCCCATATCGCCCAATCTGCTGCAGAATATGCTCTTGTCCCTGATGATCGGCGCTGGGCTTGCTGGCGTTTTGGCCGTGCTGCGCGAATCCTTCGATGATCGCCTGCGGTCGCTCGAAGATATCGAGGATAGGCTGGGCTATCCCGTACTTGGCCAGACGCCCTATGTCGAAGACACAGACATAGCTGAACAGATTGGAAACCCTTTCAGCCCGCTCATGGAAGCCTATTCCTCGCTGCGGTCCACACTCGATTACGCATTGCCGCGCGATCGCAATGTCTTGATGGTCACAAGCAGCCAGGCAGGGGAAGGGAAATCCACAACAGCCATGGTTCTGGCGCAAAAATCAGCGCAACTAGGCCGCAAAACCTTGCTGATCGATGCAGACCTTCGCCGCCCATCCATCGCAAGAATGTTTGGCGAGGCGAGACCCAAGCTGGGTTTTGCCGAAGTGGTTTTGGGCCATACCGACCTGGCATCCGCCCTGATGCCTGACACGCCAAAGAATTTGGATGTGCTTCCCATGGGAACGCTGCCGCCGAACCCGGTTGAACTTCTGTCATCGGGCGAAGTGGCCAAGTTCATTGCACATCACCGTGACGAATATTCTTTGATTATCTTCGATTCATCACCGGTGATGGGCATCGCCGATGCACCGATCCTGACACGCCATGTCGACGCCGCGGTATTCGTTATAGAGGCGAATAAAGTGCAGAGAGGTCAGGTACGCGACTCTATCCGACGCATTCGCAATGTCGGGGGCAATTTGGCCGGTGTGGTGTTGAGCAAGTTCCGCGCGCTGCAGGCCGGTCAGTCATACGACTATCAATACCGCTATTACGATTACAGATCGAGTGAGGCAGAATAAGCAAGCCTGAACTTAAGTCAGCCCTCGCTATTTTCCTGACAAACTATCCCGCTGTGTAAATGCGAATGATGTTGCCCCGCCCAACAGCATATAGAACCATGTCTGAAAGCCGCCAAAAAAGGCCACTGTGAAACCGGCCAACAAGATTGAAGACAGTGCAATAACCAATCCTAGTGCGAACTTGCCATCCACCTTGTCCATATGCGGAACCTTCAGCGCAACCTTTGCGAGCACAATCAGGGCCGCCAGCAGAATGAATACCACCATCGGAATCCCATGCCTGAGCGCCAGCAAAAGCCATTCGGCATCCACGCTGTTGGGCATCCAAAATGCACGCTCATAATCGGTATAGGCAATACCGAACCAGGGATGCGCGCGAACCGAATTCAGCCCAAAATCCCAGGTCAATGTGCGATATGCGCCTGTGGCTGGGCTGAGCGTATAACGGATGATGACGGAGATCAGCCCGTTCTTGCTGGCGACTTCAAGCAATAGTGCCAGCCCAATGCCAGCGAAGATAAACCGCCACCAGGTCAAAATCTCCACACGCTTTTGCAGCCAGTCGTACCCAGTCATCGTCACAAAGTAGATCAGCACGAGAAATACAGCCGAACTGATCGAGAAAATCGCGCATATTCCGGCACACAGGCCAAAATAGAACGGCCATTTGCGAATGCCAGACATGACATAAAGGGGCAGCAGGCTAGCCAGAAACAAGCCAGCCAGAATGGGGTGGGAAAACGGCCCTGCCACCCTCAACAATCCCAGTCGCACATCCGTGAATCCACGCGCGGGCCCAACTGCCGTACCATTTTCATATGCAGGCAGGCTTCCGAAGATATTAGCAAAGAAAGGGCGCACCAACGCCCGCTGCGCCAGGGTTTCTGCAAACATTGTGGCACCCGCCAACAAGGCGCCAGGTGCAACCAGCACCAGGAAGCGACGAAGATCAGTCAAATTCTGAATGCAAGAGCGCCCAACCAGATAGGCAGGCAACAAATCCATCACCAGTGCCCCGCCCCGGATCATACCAGCTGATGGACCATAAAAGACGATGAAGGAAATCAAGATCCAGGCCGATCCCGCTACCATCAGCAGGTCTGCCACCGAGAAACGCAACCTTCCTGATACGATCATCCGGATGATCCAGGGGAACAGGGCAAGCGTTGCGAAGCGATAGGGATAGATCGCCAGGCCTGCGATCTCCAACCGCATTTCCTGCGGCAAAAGGGCAGAATAAAACAGCACAAGCGCAGGCATCATCTGCCAGATGATGGTGCGCAGATCGCTTTGCGAAGCGCCCACAGGCTTGTGCCAGACGGGGCTGCTACCCGCGAGCGTGTCTGCCGATGTCATGATTTGCGCCCCATCTGCCCACCCTATGCCTCAACAGCTCTCTCTCGCAATAACCCTTTGCGCCCGTGCACAACAAACAAAGCATTTTCCTACTCATATACGAAACGCTACGCAATGTTCTCTATTTGTTCATTTGAGGACGCGCATATGCCCAAGGATAGTTTCCAGACTTCATCTGATAGCCTGATCGCACCCGCGAAAGCTGCATTCGACATTACGCCGAATGATTTTACCGAACTGCAGGAAGTAACCAAAGCAATATACATTGGCACGGGTGGCGATGTTGTGCTGCGACCGCAGGAAGGGTTGGCAGACGTTACATTTCGCAATCTCCAGTCAGGTGCAATCCTGGATGTCCGCGTCAGTGCTGTGCGTGCCACAGGGACAAGCGCAACAGATATTATCGGGCTGGTGTAATGCCCGGGTTCGGTTACGGATTGGGCCTCCGCAAAAGGCATCGCCTGGCCTTGCCGGGTGAAACCCCTGTTGCAGTTGAAGCAATAGAACCGTCCGCCAGTTGGACCGGTGTGGCGGCATCAGGTTATTCTATACCGCCCAGTGATCCTGCACGCGTGACAGCAAAACCGGCATGCCGCCTGATCGTTGTGCCCAACCAGTATTTTACAGATGAATTGCTGGTGGGGGTATATGCGGGCGCGAATAATGGCGGTTCCCTGTATGAAAACATGGGGTTGAGCCATGTCCGCGTTTATTGTGAAGGCAATGTGCTGGATATTCCCGCCCCCTCCGTTCAAATCTTTCCGGATGCCAATGGAAATCAGGTTTCCTGTTTCGGCTGGTGGGCAAAGTTGAAAAAGCCTGTTGGCATCAGCGGACATGCCCATGTCTATTTTGAGGCTGTGCCGTCCGATGCAACCATGCAGAACCGAGTGATCGGCCCGTTCCAATTCAGCCCACAGGAACTGTTTGCAGCAACGGGGACCATTCACGATTATGAATTAGAAGTGGCCGCCAGCCAGACTGAAATTGCCGGCGTCAGATACAAGACGATCTATGAAGCCTTGCGTTATCTGGCGCTGCAATTGGCCGAAAACCCCCGGATTACCGTGACCGAAGCTGGAACTTATGACTTGCAGCAAGGTCATTGGAGCATACACGCGGGCAGTGGTTTTGCCACGATCCAGGCAAGCGCCCCCATTACAATCGGCAGGAACAATTTCACAGTCGCCACCGCCGCCCTGCCCCGCACCAAATATGATGGACTGCACTTTAAAGGCAGCAATATTACCTTCGACATGAAGAACATGGATGCAGTTTATCCTGAAACGGCATCCACAGGCCGGGACTATTGGTTTGACGGGATTGTTGCGACCAATTCAGGTGGGCGTGGCAATCTGTGGGCTGGCGGCCCCCGCATATTTGGCCTGTGTCGCTTCAAACCCTGGTTCACCGAATGCAGCATCTCAACCCTGCCCAGCATGGTGACAACCGCGTCGCTGGTGCGTGGCTGCCAACTTTCCCAGGGCTACTTCGACTGCGCAACAGATGCCGATTGCGTGATCGGCAACAGGGTTGAGGATTGGGACAGCGTTGACTGGCTTACCGAACGGCCTGCCTTCAGCGTGCAATATACCGGCACAGGTGCCAGTGCGACCTTGGAACTGAGTGGGTCAAATGACGCCAGCAGCAGAACCTTCACAGCGAAAGTGAACGGATCCAACGTCGGCACCTTCACTGTCCAGAAAACCGAAGCCGCCTATGCCGCTAACACGAATTATACGATTCAGAATGTCGTCGATTGGCTGAACGGGCTCACCGATTGGTCCGCAAGCGTGATCGATAATACATATCGGGCAACGGCCTGTTCGCTCGCCGGGCTTGATGGTTCGGCATTCGCCGCAACAGATGTGAAATCGGCACCGTTGAATGTGGTCACTATTTTCAGCGTCCATCCTGACTTCTGGCAATTACCAGAAGGGCTGGGGACGCGAGAGAATGTTATTGTAGCTGACAATAAATTGATCGACTTTGCAGGCCAGAAGCTGTTTCTGTCTGCTGGCAGTACAAATCTTCATGATGCACTTTTCATCAACAACGCCGCCCATGACAAAGACATCATCAGCGGCAGCCAGAACAAACTGGTGCTGTCTTCGCAAGCGGGCAAAAACAGCCAATCTCATGTGATCGTGGCCCATAACAGCATGATGCAGAATCTTCTGCTACGGTCCGATCTTATCTACAACCCGGACAGCTATTGCATTGTTTCCAACAATGTATTTCGGGATATCGATTGGGTGGGCAGCCCGAACGATCCTGATCTGACAATTTCAGGTAACCATCTGTTTATCGGAGCTGACAATCCATCGGGTGCCGCTGGAACATCGATCGGCGGTGACGAGACGAGCCTGTATTCAAATGTTGTCGCCGGAAATTTTGCCCCGAAAGGTGATTTATTGGCCAACCGTAAACCGCCAGTTTTGAAATATGACATCAACGGCAATGCGCGAGCTGCCACCAGCCCTGTGGGCGCTTTGCGATAAATTCTGCCGTCAAACGCCCGTGCCCGGCCGCACAAGACCGGGCACGGTGCTGGCGAAAGGCAATCTTGCCAAGGCCGTGCGGATCCCATCCGGCATCTGGATGATCAGGATAACAATCGCTGCCACAGACAAAATGGCAGTGCACGCCAAGGCGGACAGCCAATCTTCAGCGTAAAGCGAAACAATTATGGCAAGTCCCACCAACATGGCAGGCAGGGCCAGCTTGCGTGCAGTAAAAGCCACGCCGACCCCTGATCGATGGATCAACACAACACCATCCAGAAGGCAACGCAATCCGAAGGCACAGGCGATACCTGCCAGCCCGAATGACACACCCAGAACGGCCAGCATCACGGCATAGATGGGCAGTTCCATCACATGAAGTAGAGCGGTAAAACGCGGCAACCCGCGTGCATGCAATTGCGCATAGGGCACATTGGCCACCGCATTGACCCAGAAACTGGCGAGCAGGATCACCGCCACCAGCAGGGATCGCGGATCAAGCGCATCACCCAACCACAGTTGCAACAAAGGGCGCGACAGGCAAATCAACACGATCACCAATGGCGCATATAGCTGTCCAATGAAGACCGTATATTGCCGGCATTTCTCGATAGATCCCTCCACCGACTCTGCTGCCAATTGCGGAAATAGCGCCTGCACCAGGGCAATCGGCAACATTTGCGTGCGGCCTGCGATCTGGAAAGGGATGGTATATGCAGCAACAGCTGCTGCCCCCAATACCGCGCCAATCGCAAACCGATCCGCATAAACCATCAATGGACTGATCACGCCTGACAAGGCGATCCATGATCCAAATGTTGTTGCATGACGCAGATCGGCAGCAGCAATACGCAACGGTGCACCACGCAAGGCAAATCGCCACAGCCCTGCCCATCCAATAATCAAACCGATCAACCTGCCAGCAACTGCAGCCATAATCAGCCATGTCAGATCAGGCCCCCAGGCAATCGCAACCATGAGTGGAAGTATCTGACCAGAAGAATTACCCACCAGATTGGCCATGGCCGAGATACGGAACCGTTCCAGCCCCATCAACGCTCCGCCCGCCACACCGTTCAACGCCATGATCGGGTTCGCCAGAGCCAGCACCCAAACTGCCTGCAGCAATTCGTCACGCAGGCCCTGTGTTATCTCGAAAGGTCCGGAAAAATAGTAATAAGCTACTGCATAAACCAGTGCCGCGCCTATCAGCGATATCGCCAGGGCAACACAGGCAGCGGACCAGACCGCCACCGCTACCTGCGCATTGTCTGCCTGTGGGGTTGATGCAATGCGCTGCGTCAGGGCACGGCCTGTACCAAAATCTGCCTGCCCGAAATAACCCAACAGCAACCAACCAATCGCCAGTGCGCCATATCGCGCATGCCAATTGCATCGACGTAAAAGGGGATGGTGGCCAGCGCTACAAGCAAAGGCAGACCATTGCCCATCGCGACATAAAGGCTGTTGCGCAGCAATTTCATAACGGCAAATCAGTATCGGAAAGCATAGTCACGCCAGCCCCCTGCCAGAACAATGTCTTTGCTCTGCTGGTCATTCACTAAGCCCCTTCAATATTCATCTGCTTGGTCCCACATGCTCAGCCCCCGATGATCCATTGCTGCAAACCGGACTTGCGGCAGCTGGCGGCGCGGATTTCTGCATCACAAATGGAGCGCAGATAGCGATGGCCCTTTTCCAGCAACCAACCTGGGTAGCCCAACCATTTAAGCGGGTCGTTGACATCACGACCGGAAAGGCGCGCCAATTGATATGGGTCCGGTTGAACTGCACGGCTCAAAGCGTGGATTGGCCCCGTGCCACCGCTGCGTGATATCACACGGTGCAATAGGGCATGTTGGCGTGCAGTCTCTTCTGTGTCCAGCAGTGCTAAATAGGCGCTATCCAGCAGTTCAGAGCGTGGAAATTCGTTCGTCAAAAGATCGGCTGGCACCCAGCTGGCGCCAGCATGCCGTACCATATGGGCCACCAGTTGTAATGCGCGGGCCAGATCCATCTCTGCAGCCTCTGTCTGCAAGCTCGCCCAATCTATTGGGCCGTGACTGGTCACCAGAAAGTGCAGATCAGCCAGTAGCAGTGGCCCATTGCTGAAAAGGTGGTGCCATGTTGCATGTTCAACCAGGTGCAGAAAATTCGTCTGCTCATCCGGCACACGAATATCCTCACCCAAAAGCTGTGCGAATGTTGCAGAAGCATTGATCTGTAAGAGCAAGCGTGCCTCGCCCGCCCAACCACGTGCGTTCAAACGATGATGCAATTCGATCATCAGCCCGCTTTCACAATCGACAATTTCGGGCAATTGGTGACCATATTCGATGCCATATCGCCCTGCCCCAGAAGGCCGGGAAAATCTGGCATCGGACAGCAACAGCTTTTGGGCTTCGACCACCTCATCATGGGGTAGCAATAAATCAACGTCACGCAACGGACGCAGTGATGGATCGGGATATGCACCATATGCCAGCGCAAGGCCCTTCAATGCGATTGGGCGCAACCCAGCCTCACGCAGCAGTGCAACTACTCGGGCTATCGCCCGCCCCTGGGCAAGCGCGTGCAGGGCAGCGTCCCTGGCTGCTTCATGCAATTGTGCAATGACAGGCTTTGCCAGATCAGCCCCTTCGGCGATATGCGCCAGAAGTGGCAGGGTGCGCGTACGATACGCCAAAGCAATCAATTCTTGCCAATGCTTGGGCGACAACGCTTGCAAGGCGGGGCGATGATCCTCTTCAGGTGCGGCACAACAGGTGATCAGAAGCTGCCCAGGTTGATCAACAGTGTCAGCCACCGCTCAATTCCACCACATGATCTGCCAGCGCCGCCATGGCCGGGTCATGCCCCAAAACCACCACGGTCATTTTTCCGCGCAACGCCGCAATAGAAGTCCGGATGGCATCGGCATTGCTCTGATCAAGACCCGCAGTTACCTCATCCAGGATCAATAGATCCGGGTTGCACAGCAGTGCCCGAGCCAATGAAATACGCTGCCGTTCACCGCCAGACAATTGCCGCGCACCTTCGCCTATGCGTGTGGCCAAACCTTGTGGCAAATCATCTACGAACCCTGCACTCGCAGCGTCCAGAGCAGATTGCATTTGTTCATCGCTGGTTGCCACATCGTCCCATGTCATGTTCTGGGCGATTGTTCCATCGATGAAAAAAGGGCGCTGCTCAACATAGGCCACGTGTTTGCGCCACCCCAGCCGCACTGCGCCATCCAATACCTGCCCATCCACCAATAATGTGCCGCTGTCCGGCGCGATCAAGCCACTCAAGACATCAGCAAGGCTGCTCTTGCCCACACCGGAAGGGCCATAGATTGCGATGATTGAACCTGCAGGAATGGACAGGCTGAAGCGGTCAAGCACGGGCTTTACCCTGCCCGGAAAGGAAAGTGAGACATCCGACAGTTCTATCGACTGGCGCAGGGGCACTGTCTGCGCAGCATCTATATGCGGTTCAGCATGCATCCGTGCTTCGTCAATCAAACTCAAGATTCCACCCATTGCCGGGCATGCATGCTTCCAGCCACGCAAAGCCTGTTGCAATCCACTGATCATTGGAACAGCCCGCACCGATAGCGCCAGAATGGGCACTACATAGGCAAGCGGCATGGCCCAGACGAAAATCGCCAGATAGATGAACAGTGCCAGCAGCGCAGCGGCGATTAGCTGGAATAGCACCAGAATGCGGTGCCCGGCGCGGAAATAAGACAATTCAAGCCGTTCAAGCTGCGCTGAACCATAGGCAAAATCCCGCGCGAATTGTGGCATGCCCCGTCCAATACGTGCGGCACGCAAATGATCGAGCCCACCACTCACAACCCGCTGCAAATCAAGATATGCCTGCGTATAGTGCCCCTCTTCCGCACCGCGCAGCCGACGCAGCAGCCACACAGGCCAGATCGCGGCCAGGCCAAGGCCCACAATCACGAGCGTGAGTGGCGCAGAAATCAGGACACTGGTCACCAACAGGACGAACAAGGTCAACGTATAGGTCAATGCCGTCAGCCCTTGGTCTGCCAACACACCTGCGCGATCTGCCTCCCCCATCATCAAAGCAGCATGGTCTCCACTGTGCTGCCCACTCAACCAGCGCCATTCCGCCCCCATGATCGCCATATGTGCGCTCTGTCGAAGCTGACGGGTCAATTCCAGTCCAGCAGATCTGCGCCGTTCATTGGCCGCATAAACGATGACAGCTCGCGCCCCGACCAGGGCAACAAATCCAGCCAGCAAGACCTCTGGCGGCCAATCAGCCAGACTGGCCAGCCAGCCGTTTGGCCCGCCATCGACCTGGCCAATAATCAACAAGGTGATCGGCACCAGCAGCAAAAGGCCGACCCCCTCTGTCAGGCTGGCGATCAGCATCAGCATGATCAGGATTAACAGCTTGCGCGACCCGATCTGCACAATAAGCGCACGCATCACCTCCCGGTTTCCCATGCTGTTATCGGCTGTCCCCATTCCCCCCGACATAGCGCAGGAAACGCGCAGTCGATACAGCGCGGCCAAGTGCTGCACAGATGCGTTCATACTCATGTTTTTCTGGGTCTTCACCGCCCTGCCATGCGGCCCAGTCACTGCTCAACCGCGCAACGTCGAAAACTTCAGTAAGCGCTGGGTCACGCTGCATCTGAGCAAGTTCATCATCCAATATTTCATGGTCGCGCTGAAATCGCATAGCCCAGTCAGCCGCCTGCCTGCCAGCCCGCCTTTCTCCCCATACCGCTTCCGGCACGCGCCCCTGCAACAAACGGCGCCCCAGCCAACGCTGTGTGCCGTCGCGTAAATATTGATCATCCGGAATGCCGATGCATAATTCCAGCAGCGGGCGATAGGAGGTTGGATCGCGATAGCCGATGCCATGTTGCAATTGCAGCGCCAGTTCGATCTCGCCGCCTTCACTCAACATTTCACCCAGAACCGCAGCGCGCCAATCGCGAGAGGTGGGCACATCATAGAAATAGGGATCAAAGCCGGTCTTGCGTGCGCGATCGAAAACACCACTGTCACGCGCAAATTCCCACCTCATGGGACACCATGTTTCAAATGGAGAGGGGCGCCATCGGCGCGGCGCATCAATCAATCGGCGTAGACCCAGCGACACATGCGGCATTACTGCGCGCGAAATCAGCCGACGCCATGCAGGACGATGGTCGCGATTACGGGCGTTCTCCAGCCATAAATGCTGCCAACGCCCTTCGGCAAACCATGTGGGATATCCTGTCAGTCCGTCGTAGGAAAAACCCGTATTGCCCGCTGCGCCGTGGAACACGGCATCGCAACCTTCCGCAACTGCGCATGAAAACATCTCGCGTATCCAATGCATGTTCACTTCATTGCGGGCGGGCCAGCTACCCATAGCCAGCATTGCATCCTGATCCTGGCAAAAGCGGCGATCGGCGCCTGTAATAAAACGCGGCTGGAGCTGAGGGTACATTTCCGCCAGTGCGCGAACTTTGGCACTTTCATCACCAAAGCTGGTATCATGCTGCCCAGCCTGCCATCCGGCCTGTGGGACAGAGGTGTAAGAGATGAGCGCTTGGTTCGGCCCAATTAATTCTACCAGATAACTGGCTACGGCCTGGGAATCGAACCCGCCCGACAAAGAGATTGCGGGGCGTGCAACGCCGATAAGTTCAGCTGCTGTGCCCTTACGAAAGGCAGCATCCACCGCTTCGACATAATCATCATCTCGCGCGAAGCGAACATCAGGCACATCATGCACTGACCAGAAGCGACGGTGCCTTTCACCCGCCGGATCATGCCATTGTACCGTTCCCGCTTCGAGCCGCTCCGCACCAACATACCAGCTGCGCGAACCATCGGAATAGTTGAGCAGCAGGGCATCACCCAGCTTGGCGTGATCCGGCTTTGGTTCAAGCCCGGCAGCAAACAGCGCACGCGGGATAGAAGATGCTATCACCCGGCTGCCCTGCCGCCAGACATGCAAGGGGCGGCATGCAACCGATCGCGCCAAGCGCAGCAGATGGCGCTCTGGAAACCAGCGGATCGCAACATAATTGCCGTGGATCAACCGATCGCAATTCTCCCCAAACCTGGCATGAATGGCAGCATAAAAATCCTGGTCGGACAGAGCTGGATCGGCCCCAAATTGCAGGTTCAATTCGCCGCGATCATGTATCCAGCCTGCCAGAAGTGTGTAGCCACCATCGTGATCCTGGACAGGGGACAAGACTTCAATTTCGGGCGTTGCTCCATCACTTAACCAACCATTTGCACGCGCGGCAAGCCATCCCCCTGTCACGTTGCCATGCCGTAAACCCCCAGCTTTGCCGCGCTGCATTTCATTGACGATCGCGGGAATACTATCAGCAAACCCATTTCCCCCACCCAGATCAACTGCAACAGTGATCAGCAGGTCAGCGGGCATGTGGGGCAGAAGTAGATATGTGATCTAATGGACAAGGGGCTGCTGGTATAAAGCCCAGTACAATATGGAAATTGTCGCGATCGCAATTCCCGATCAGCATGGTGCCGCCCAGTTCAACCCATGCGTGATAGCCATGTTCTGCTGAGCGATCCTGGCGATCCATCGCCAACACCAATTGCGGGTGGAAACCACCCCTTCGCAGCAACCATTGCAGCGCCATTGCCTGCGCCAGACATTTGGGCTCACGCGGAAGCCGATGTGCCGCCCGCACAACACGGCGAGCGACCGCGGTGGCGTGACGCATCCCATCTGCAGTAACGACTGGCATATCACCTGCACCGCCCGCATACACATCACCCAGGCTGGATCGCCAACGCGACATGGGGGCCAGACGAACCAGCAAAACCGCCAATATCAGCAACCCCATTACCTCCAGCGTTGCAAGCCGGGAGTGCCAGATATTTTGATCTGGATAGTTGGCGCCTGCCCCGGTCATGGCCACGCCAAAACGATCATCGATATTCAGCGAAACCAGTCGCCACTAGCTGATCGGCAAATTCGGCAACAGATTTGCTGCATACATCATCTTCGACATCATACTCGTCGCAAATCTGCCCTGATATTACGTCCAGATCAGCTTCATCATCCAGCTTGCGCCAGATATTGAAGCCAACATCCTTCAGCGCGAAGAAGCCACCTGTTTCGCCATGCACCAGAATCAATTCCCCATCGACTTCACTGGACAGGAAATTTCTGGAGAGCTTTATGAGTTTACGCATATCGATCTGCTACCGGATAAGAAAAGCTGTCAGCTGAATGCGCCAACCCCATGCGAATCTGTCTTGGCCGCATTCTTTTGGCGAATTGCAGAGAGATCGACTGTAAGCTGTTCAAGGACAGGTTTGGTCCATTGCTTACGCTGGCCAATGTTATCGCGCGGCTGTGTCATTCCTTGCTCCAGAGCGGATCAGTGTCACAAAAATCAGCAATAAAATAGGCATACTCACCGCCACCTGACAAGGCGGCTGAGCTGGGATTTGCCCCATAAATGGAGGACAAGTCTGCCTATTGTGGCAGGCCGTTCAAAAGCCCGGTAATTTGCCGAACATCAGCGTTAAATCGCGCGGGATCGCGCGGACGTTGTAACCGCCAGAACTGCACATGGCGTGCAAATGCCAACATCAATGTCTCATGCGCGCGCTGATCAGCCCGTGCAGCGTGGATGAAATCACGATAAAGCGCGCTCAGCAAAAGTTCCAATTTTGCCGCACCGGTGACAGGTTCTATCGAAACATCAGGGCCATCTTCCAGGAATATCAAATGTCGCAGAGGCATTGCATGCTGAACGGGAACACTCAGCTCAGTAAAGAATTTTCCTGGAACTGACGCAATCGGCGGCCCGGCTTCCAAACCGATCATAGCCAGCGCATCACCCCACAGTTTGGCAGGCTTGCCATCGGGCAGAGCCAGCGGGCCATCACTTGCAGATACAGTCAGCAGCGTATCATCACAGACATGTGCCATCCCTTCCCCGGAAAGGGCTGCCGCCAATGTCGATTTGCCAGAGCCTGCTGCACCAGTGAAAGCTATTACGCCGCCTGCATTCGCAACCGCGCTGGCATGCAAGGGGAAAAAACCGTTGAGCCAGGCAACCGCTCCAAACACCGTGCCCCACAGATATAGCCGCAGCTCATCCCGGTTCGCACCGCCAGAGCAAAGTGCATAAACCTTGCCACCCAGTTGATAATGGAACCGAACACCACCGGGCGTAACAAACTGGAAAGACGCAGCTGTGAGTGCAAAGCCTTCCCGATCGAACAATATATCCCCGGTCAGATCACCACCATCGCCATGCTGGCAATCCATGGCATGCCGCATCAATTCCATCGCCCGCAACCCTGCTTCGTGCACGGGTTGATCGGCAATTTCAGGCGCTGCCGCCATAAGAGATCCAGGTGTTTTCACTTCTTTGCCGCATAGCCCCTGCAGCCATATCAGCCAATGACCACGCGGATTTACCACATAAACTTTTGATTTAACGTGATCAAATCAGGGCATTGATGCCGATTCCTTACGACTCTATAAGTAAAAATACATATTTTGCGTAGAGAATGCCTAACCATGTTACCGCTTGTATCTCGATTGGCCTTGAACCTTGCGGCTGCCGCTATGGTTTTCGTGCCTGTCTGCGCACAGGCGAACACCAGGGCATCAGCCGCAAAAGTCAATTATCAGACTGCCACCAGGCAGGCCTCGATTGCCCCGCAATTGGCCAGCAAGGACGATGATGATGACGATCTTGACGGGATCGTTTGGATCATTGGCGGAACGGCGCTCGCTGCAATAATCATAATTGCCATATCCGGTGGAAGTGGATCAAGTACTCGCACCCCCAACCAGTCAAACGGTGCGAACTGACCTTGTTCGGCCGGGCCAGGCCTGTCCGCATTACAAATCCCGAAATCCAGCTCGCTGCCCTGGTCGCAGTTTCCATTTTGATGGGCGGCGGCGGCGTGGCCTATGGCCTGAACAATCTGGCCGTCCAACTGGTCGCACTCAGCCTTCTTGCCATCAACCGCACGGCATGCTGCCAGTTTTGGCGGGAAACGCCGCATGCGCTCAGGCTCCTGGTTGCATGCACACTGGTGCTGCCACTGCTTCAACTGATACCACTACCTTTCAGCATTTGGAGCATATTGCCTGGCCGCGAACTGGCAAAGGCAGCATTCATGGCAAGTGGCGGGCCGGGCTGGCACGCTTTCAGCCTTGATCCCGCGCGTACGCTGGTTGCAGCATTGGGTCTGATCACACCACTGGCAGTTCTGATGCTGGGATGGCGCTTGTCTCATGAGGAGTTGGCGCGTCTCTCTCTGATCATAATAACCTTTGGGATCTTCAATTTCCTGCTGGGTGTGCCGCAAGTGCTGTCGCAAGGACAGGCGGCGATCCTGTACCCCGAAAATCCCATGCCCGGGGTTCTTTTTGGCACCTTTGCCAATCGCAATACCACCGGGCTATTTCTGGTTGCCTGCCTGGTGCTGGTCAGCCTGATCAGAGTTGATGACCGCAACCAGCTGGCCCGCCTGATGCGCTGGGCCGTTGCCGTCATATTGGCTGTGGGCGTCCTCCTGACCCAGTCACGCAGCGCCATGATACTGCTGCTGGTGCCAATGGGTCTGTGTGCCGCACGCTGGTGGGTCGGTAATAGGAGCTGGCTGGGCATTGGTGCCGGGGTGGTAGCATTGCTGATGGTGCTAATGCTCAGCCTTGGTTCTTCCACACGTATCGGCAGCGCGTTGCAGCGGTTTGAAGACGGCACCAGCGCCCGCGAACAGATCTGGGAAGATGCAGCCTATGCCGCCCAGAAGTTTGGCCCGCTTGGCGCAGGAATGGGCGCGTTTGATGAGGTATTTCAGGCCGATGAATCGCTGGAACATATCTCCCCCCGCAAGGCAGGCCGCGCACATAATGACTATCTTGAAGTGGCGATTGAGGCAGGACTGCCGGGCCTGATGCTGATCGCGGCCTGGCTGATCTGGATCGGCTGGCAGGCGGCATCTGTTCGCGCATCCAGCAATCGCTGGCAGGTCTGGGCGGGCGGGGCGATCCTGCTGGTGATCGCGCTGCAATCACTCACCGATTACCCGCTGCGCAACCAGTCCATGCTGGCCGTGGGTGCATTTGCCCTGCTGCTGCTGTTGAACCGCAGGCCGGTACGGGGCGCGCCAGCATGATGCGCGCTTTCTGGCCTCTGTTCCTGTTCGCCATTGCTGTGGTTGCTGCTGGCCTGCAGCTGGACCGGCAATCACGGATCAGCCCGGATTGGAGCGGGTTGGTGCCACCGCCTTTCCGCAGCTTCAGCCAGTCACAGATCACCGCGGACGCATTGCCGCAAGGCACGCCCGCACAGGCAGTGCACGAAGCTGAGCGCCTTGTTCGCCTGCGCCCAATGGAGGCCGCGCACCTGCGTATGCTGGCGCAGGCGCAATTTGTTGCGAATCAGGAAGGTGTGGGCGTTCAGACTTTGCAGATCGCTGGCCGATTGGGTTGGCGCGATATGGCAACGCAGCACGCAATGCTGCGATTGGCCTTGGCGGCAGGCGATGATGCGGAAGCTACCCGGCGGCTGGCTGCGATCTGGGCCCTGTCCGACGATAGAGCGGAAATTGCACCAATCGCCACTGCCGTCCTGACGCGCAAAACCGCACAGGTCGAATTTGTGCGACTTCTGAAAGTTGAGCCACGCTGGCGCGCCAAAATTATTCGGGAAGCTCCGCTTATCCTGCCGCCTCATCTTGCACAGGCGATTTCGCCAGATCAGTAAGCTGCCAATGCGATCGCCAGGTCAGGAAGCAGTGCTTCATGCATGAAGACGGTAAATTTCAACACGGCAAGATTTGGTATGCGTATGGCAAAACATGCTACCTCCCATATCGAAGGTTATGGTTCTATCTGATCGACTATCAGCCTGCCTGAATATTATGGAGCAATACCCCGCATGTCTTCCAATCTGACGCATATCCAGCGCCTGGAGGCCGAAGCGATCCACATCATGCGCGAAGTGGTGGCAGAGGCCGAACGCCCGGTCATGCTCTATTCGGTGGGCAAAGATAGCGCAGTGATGCTGCACCTGGCCCGCAAAGCGTTCTACCCCTCGCCACCGCCCTTTCCGCTGCTACATGTCGACACGACATGGAAATTCCGGGCCATGTATGAACTGCGCGACAAGATGGCGCAGGAAGCAGGCATGGACCTGCTGGTCTATCAAAACCCAGAGGCGCAGGAACGCGGCATCAATCCGTTCGATCACGGCCCGCTCCACACCGATATGTGGAAGACCGAAGGGTTGAAGCAGGCGCTCGACAAATATGGTTTTGATGCAGCCTTTGGTGGCGCGCGGCGCGATGAGGAAAAGAGCCGGGCGAAGGAGCGCATTTTCTCTTTCCGCACGGCCAGCCATGGCTGGGACCCTAAGAACCAGCGGCCTGAGCTGTGGAACCTTTATAACGCGCGCAAGAACCGCGGCGAAAGCATCCGCGTATTCCCGATCAGCAATTGGACCGAGCTGGACGTATGGCAATATATCCAGCTGGAAAAGATCCCCATCGTCCCGCTCTATTTTGCGGCCAAACGCCCCACGGTTGAACGTGACGGCATGCTGTTGATGGTGGATGATGACCGCTTCCCGCTGGAGCCGGGCGAGGTGCCCGTTGAACGTTCGATCCGCTTCCGCACCCTGGGCTGTTACCCGCTGACAGGGGCGGTGGAGAGCGAGGCGGCGACCCTGTCCGAAGTAATCCAGGAAACCTTGCTCACCACCACAAGTGAGCGGCAAGGCCGCGCGATTGACAAGGATGCAGGTGGTGCCGGCATGGAAGTCAAGAAACAGCAGGGGTACTTCTGATGGCTGACGCACCAGTGAACGAAAGCGCCTATCAGACCGACGCCCTGATCGCAGAGGATATTGACGCCTATCTGGATCAGCATCAGCACAAGACCATGCTGCGATTCATCACCTGCGGCAGCGTGGATGATGGTAAGAGCACTCTGATCGGGCGACTGCTGTATGATTCCAAGATGATCTTTGAGGATCAGCTGGCCGCACTTGAAACCGACAGCAAAAAAGTCGGCACGCAAGGGCAGGAAATCGATTTTGCCCTGCTGGTCGATGGCCTTGCCGCCGAGCGCGAGCAAGGCATTACCATCGATGTCGCCTATCGCTTCTTCAACACGGAAAAGCGCAAATTCATCGTCGCGGATTGCCCCGGCCATGAACAATATACACGCAATATGGTCACCGGTGCCTCCACCGCCGACCTCGCTGTAATCCTGGTCGATGCGCGCAAGGGCGTGCTGGTGCAGACGCGCCGCCATTCCTATCTGTGCCATCTGATCGGCATCAAGAATATCGTGCTGGCAGTGAACAAGATGGATCTGGTCGATTACGACCAATCCGTGTTTGATAAAATTGTTGCCGAATATGGTGAGTTCGCCAAATCGATCGGCATAAACAACTTCACTGCAATCCCGATTTCGGGGTTCAAGGGCGATAATATAACCACCGCACCCAGCGGTAATACTATATGGTATTCCGGCCCTAGCTTGGTCGATCATCTGGAAACGGTGGAAGTGCTCGGCTCGCACGATGCACAAAAACCCTTCCGCATGCCGGTACAATGGGTCAATCGACCCAACCTCGATTTTCGTGGATTTTCTGGCCTGATTGCATCGGGCGCGATCAAGCCAGGTGATGCGGTGCGCGTTCTGCCGTCAGGCAAGACCAGTACGGTCAAAAGCATTGTCACAATGGATGGCGATCTGGACGAAGCCATGGCCGGGCAGGCCATCACTCTGACGCTGCAGGATGAGATTGATTGTTCGCGCGGCAATGTCATTTCTGCCGCAGACGCACCGCCGCAAACCGCCGATCAGTTTGAAACCACCATTGTCTGGCTGAATGATGATGATCTGCACGTCGGCCGCGCATATTGGCTGAAGTTGGGGACACAGACCGTGTCCGCCACGGTGCAGCAACCCAAATATGAAGTTGACGTCAACACCATGGAACATCTGGCGGCCAAGACGCTGGAACTGAACCAGATTGGCGTGGCAGAAGTGCTGACCGACAAGCCGCTGGTGTTTGAACCCTATGCTGACAGCCGCACGCTGGGCGGGTTCATTCTGGTGGACAAGATCACCAATGCCACGGTCGCAGCTGGCATGATCAATTTCAGCCTGCGCCGTTCGCAGAACATCCATTGGCAGCCAACCGACATTACGCGTGAAAGCCACGCCGCACTGAAGAACCAGTCACCGCGTGTGCTGTGGTTCACCGGCCTTTCCGGATCAGGCAAATCGACCATCGCCAATGAGGTGGAAAAACAGCTCAACCTGATGAACCGCCACACCTTCCTGCTGGATGGGGACAATGTGCGGCATGGGTTGAACAAGGATCTGGGCTTTACCGAAGCGGACCGGATCGAAAATATCCGCCGCGTGGGTGAAGTAGCCAAACTAATGACCGATGCCGGTCTGATCGTGCTGACAGCCTTCATCTCGCCTTTTCGTGCTGAACGGCAAATGGTGCGCGATATGCTGGCCGAAGGGGAATTCATCGAAATCTTCGTCGATACACCGCTGGAAGTGGCCGAAGAACGCGATGTGAAGGGCTTGTATAAAAAGGCGCGTTCAGGCCAGCTGAAAAACTTCACCGGGATCGACAGCCCCTATGAAGCGCCGGAAAATCCCGACATTGTGGTGAACACGGTTGCGATGACCCCGCAAGAGGCAGCAGAATACATCATAAAGACAATCCTGCCGCTGAAATCACGGATACAAGCATGACAGACGCCGAACTCGCCGCCAATCTTGCTGAACAGGCCGGGCGTATCCTGCTGCAGGTGCGCGAAAGCGGCATGTTCGAAGGCAAGGCATTGGGAAAAGCGGGCGATGCCACGGCCAATGAATTTCTGGTTCATGCCCTGCGCGCGCAAAGGCCGGATGACGGGCTTTTGTCGGAAGAAAGCAAGGATACAGAAGATCGGTTGAGCAAGGAACGTGTGTGGATCGTCGACCCGGTCGATGGTACCCGTGAATATGGCGAAGAACGTTCGGACTGGGCGGTGCATGTCGGGCTGGCCGTGAATGGCGTGGCCACAGTGGGCGCAGTGGCACTGCCCGGCATGAACAAGGTGCTGCGAACCGATCAACCCGAAGCAGTCCTCCCGCCACCTGAAAAGCTGCGCATGCTGGTCAGCCGCACCCGTCCTGCGGCAGAGGCTATGGCGGTATCCGAAGCGATCGGCGCCGAACTGGTCCCAATGGGCAGCGCCGGGGCCAAGGCAATGGCGGTGGTGCGTGGCGAAGCTGACATCTATCTCCATTCCGGCGGACAATATGAGTGGGACAGCTGTGCCCCGGTGGCAGTGGCGGTGGCTCATGGCCTGCATTGTTCATGCATAGATGGATCGCCGCTGGTCTATAATCAGCCTGACACCTATATGCCTGACCTGCTGATTTGCCGCCGAGAACATGCAGATATGGTATTGCGCGAGATTCAGCGCCTCGACTAAGCCATTCTCTTCAAGAAATCAGGAGATAGTAACCCCATGCGCAGAGCCGCCATTGTCGCCCCATGTCGTACCCCGGTGGGGAAATTCCTGGGCAGCCTCAGCACAATCCCTGCTGGCGAGCTGGGCGCAATTATCATCCGCGCACTGGTGGAACGCAGCGGGATTGACCCGGAACGAATTGATGATGTGGTCTTTGCCCAAGGGTATGGAAATGGTGAGGCACCTGCCATCGGGCGCTGGTCCGCATTGGCTGCCGGGTTGCCAATAACCGTTCCCGGTTATCAGCTGGATCGGCGTTGTGGGTCTGGCCTGCAAGCCGTTATCGATGCAGCCATGATGGTCCAGACCGGGGCTGCAGACGTGGTAATCGCTGGCGGTTGCGAAAGCATGAGCCAGGTCGAACATTACACCATCGCCGCCCGCAATGGTGCGCGTATGGGTTCAATAGAATTGCATGATCGGTTGACGCGTGGTCGCTTGATGAGCCAGCCGATTGAACGCTTCGGCGTAATCAGCGGCATGATCGAAACCGCCAATAATGTGGCCAAGGATTACAGCATTACCCGTGAGGAGTGCGATGCCTACGCCGTACGCAGCCATCGCAATGCCACAGCAGCATGGCAGGCAGGCAAGTTCGATGACGAGCTGGTGCCAGTCGCCGTTCCGCAGCGGCGCGGTGAACCCGTCACCTTCGCGCGCGATGAAGGCATCCGAGAGGATGCAACGCTGGAATCGCTGGGTGCATTGCGAGAGCTGGAGAAGGATGGCGTGGTGACGGCAGGCAATGCCAGCCAGCAAAATGATGCGGCTGCGGCGTGTCTGGTGGTGGCAGAGGATAAGCTGGAAGAGCTGGGCCTTAACCCGATCGGCTGGTTCTGTGGTTGGGCAGCGGCAGGCTGCGAACCGTCACGCATGGGAATTGGGCCAGTCCCTGCTGTGGAACGCCTGTTCGCCCGCACCGGCCTGGGCTGGGGTGATATTGATCAGGTTGAGTTGAACGAAGCATTCGCGCCCCAAGTGCTGGGCGTATTGCGCGGCTGGGGCTGGAGTGCGGATGACAGCCGTATGGACATACTCAACGTCAATGGCTCTGCCATTTCGCTTGGCCATCCAATCGGCGCAACCGGCGTTCGGATTCTGGCGACAATGATGCATGAAATGCAGCGTAATGGCGCGCGTTATGGCCTCGAAACCATGTGCATTGGCGGTGGCCAGGGTATCGCAGCAGTCTTCGAACGCGCGGGCTGAGCGGCTGCAGGCGGACCTGCAAATCCGCCACCGCTCTCATCCCATCGGAGTAGCGAATTCAACGCGGATACCACCTGGAATTATACAAATGAAATGACGTGCCGCCGACCCTTCCAGGATCTGTGTCGGGGAAAATTCTACCGTCGTGTCAGGGTGAGCCTGCATGCGGTTGAAAACTTCATTCAGTACGTCTTCTGTTGATTACCGCTGAGAGTTGACCCGGGAGGGATATAAATTTCCGTCGAGAACTGACCCATGTTTGAACCGCCTC
>JADCLP010000007.1 GCA_014983025.1 Erythrobacteraceae bacterium E2-1 Yellow Sea
TCGTACGCTTCATCGTCTGTCCTTCCTTCAAGGCCAGACTCTAATCCAACTTGGAGGAAAATCAGGGGGTCACGTCAAGGCCTCTGCGAAAACCCACCCGCTAACCGCGAAAATGATCAAGCCACATTTGGCTGTTTGAACTGCTCATAGGCTTCGCTGTACGCGGCATTCAACGCAGCCAGCGACTTTTGTTTATCAAAGCGTTCCAGGCGGTAGTCGGGCACGTCACCGGACCTGCAAAATTTTTTGATAATGGCGGCTGTTCCGTGAATATCCTCGATCGGGAACAGGCGATCTTGCAGATGTTCCAGCAACCCCTCGCTTCCCCGTGTCCGGGTTGCGACCACCGAAACTCCAGCAGCCATCGCCTCAAGCGTCGCAAGTCCAAAAGGTTCGCTCCGCGATGCGGAAACGAACAGGTCAAGGCCAGCGACCAGATGCCTTACGTCGCGCCGATAACCCAGGAAGTGGACATTGCCCAAGCCCTTCGCACGTGTTCTGAGAAGAATTTCTTCTGGCCCTTCACCGAATACCAGCAGCTGAATGTTCTCGTCATTCAGAACTCTTTGCGCTTCGATCAGCACATCAATGCCCTTGTCACTGTGCAGGCGGCCGACGGAGCCAACAAGCTTTGCGCCGGAACTTAGATGCAGCATATTTTGCAGGCGACTGCGCATCTCTGCCGCAGGCTTGATCTCAGATTCCTGAAAGAAATTCGGCGCAAGCCAGGCCTTGCCGGCAAAGTGTTTGGGAATATCCCGGAGTTGCCAAGGCGCGATTGCAATCACACCATCCAGTTTGGCGTGCTGGTTGGTGAAAAACCGCATATGCATATGGCCAAGTTTAATGGAATCCGGAAATGCGGATATTATGGCACGGCAACCAGGCCCAAGATGCGCATGGAAGATGTCAGGCATGTCACCATTGAAAAGCGCCCTAGCTGCGGACTTCAATTCGGCAGGCGACTTGGCATCTGCAACAAATGCAAATCGAACCCTGGAATCCAGCCTCTGCCGATAAAAATCATGGGACAGGCTGTCGCCTTCCAGGAAAATCATCCCGACGTCATGATCCGATGCCGAACCATTTGCATACTCGGCCGCGACAACCTCACTGCCGTTCCATTTATTGGAAAGGCAGACATGGGCGATCCGAAGGCGCGTCATCGGTCGGTTTCCCACGGCGCAGGGCGAGAGAACTTTCTTTCCATGTAATTGGTGAAGGCGCTGTTATTGCTGATGCCGAGATTGCTATCAGCGTCGTTGATGCAGATGCATTTGGTAACCGTATCCCCCATCAACCGCTTCATGACGTCAGCAAAAGTTCGGTCGCCCAGACTGGTTCGTACCGCATGTATTGATGCCAACGTCGCCTGGCCGGAAAGATATGCATAAACCGGGTGCAGGAAGGACGTGGGTGATACGTCTGTGGCGGATCTGAAGCGTGCCTGCGAAGTCTGCTCCAGAGCGGCAGGGAATTCCTGCCACAAGCTTTGCATTGTGTCTTTGCGGATTGCGAATGGTGTGTGCAGATGGTGCGTGTAAAGCGTTGACCCAAACCGTTCCACCAACAGCTTGTTGGCATTAAGTGCAGCCGTGCGCCAGGCAGGAGTGGAAGCCAGGGGCTCGCCATAAATGTTGGGCAAATCCTCCATGAAAACACGAACGTTTCCACTGAAGTCGAAGAAATCTGCAGCCGTGCACTTGTTCCACAGGAACACGTCATCATTCATATAAAGAAAATGTTCGGACAGCCCGGGAATGCGGTGCAGATTGGCCTCGATGGCATGAGAGTTAAAGACTGGAAGAGATTTTTTGTCTCTAAATATTTCCTGATGCGATATTATGGTGATCTGATCGTGGTTATCAGCCAGCCAATAGGGCGCCTGATTATCGGTAACGATATAAATATGCCTGATAAACTTCGCAAACAAATGGATCGAGCGAAGCGCGTAACGTAGTTCTTCACGGTTGCGAAAGCGGGCCTCGGAAACGCTTTCTTCGTGGTGTGTTTGCGCTGATGTGGAATGCTTTTTCCGCTTTTCCAGCCACGCAGGGTCTTCACCATCAACCCAGGTGAAAACCACATCGATGGGAAATGGTCGCACCGCGCTGGCGGATTCTGGAATAGTCAGGGAATCCGCGAATGACGGATCAAACACCTCATCTCCCTGGAGGAAATGTTGACCTGCGGCCAATGGCGTTCTCTCCTGATAAAGCCGGGAAACTGATGAGACCAGATTGTTCGGGCTGTGGCTGTAGATACGCTCGCTGTCAGCCAACCATGGATCCAGCGCGAAGGTCTCCACGCCTAACCGATTTTCTCCTTCAAAAAAGTAGAAGATTTTTGACGACCGGTGGTCATCAACCCTTGCTTTGGCGGAAACCTGTACCCTCACATCTCCGAACTTGAACTTCCTAATCACGGCGAAGATGTGCGCGCGGTCCTCATGCTTGTAACAAATCCGCTGAACACTGTCATTTGTAGAAAAAATTGTCCGAATCCAGCATCCGTTTGAGCAAAGATGATTGACAAATGCTGCAAGGACCGGTCCCAAATCGTAGCCATGGTCGACGCCATACTTGGCCAAGGGACGAGGTAGCTTTCCCTGTTTGCCGCGTTCCCGTAACTTTCGGGCATCCCTAAAGTACAGCCTTGGAGATTTCAGGAATTTTGTAAGTCTGCTCATTTTATTTCTCGCGACCGAAATATTTTTATATCATGAAAGTAGGTATTTAAATTAGCTCCCAGGGTGCTGGCTTGGGATAGTATGTTGTCAGGAAATTAGACAAGTGACTCTCATACTCGGTAAACTTATTTCCCTTATCAAGATTAATATGGTCATTAATACAGACGGATAATGGACCTTCATCTTCTCTCGCCATTGACAGCAGCGCGGTGTAAAAGGTCTTAGCTGACAAGTCTCTGATGTTAAAATACCAGGCCCTGGTCTGTGCGAAGGCGCCCTTGCCGAGGGTATAGGCCATACAGGGATAGAGGAAGCTGGTGCATAATATATCGGTTTCGCTGCGGAAGCGATTGCCTCGGCAGATTTCGAGAGGCTGTCGAAACAGCGTTTCACAATGCTCAGCTACTGATCGGCGCTGTGGATGAAAGGTATGCGCAAATTTTCGATCAAAATAATGGCCAAGGTTTTGATGAATCAAATCCCGCGCATTCTTGGTGGCTTGGATTGATGGAGTGTCATTCGCAGTTCTTGGCGCTTCAGGGATAACTGATGGGCCAACAAACCCAAGTGACAGGCCATTTTCCGTGAAAAAATCAATGACCTTCGATTGTCTCAACAAAAGAACATCATCATTAAAATATATATAATGCTCGGATAAGTTGGATATCTTGTGAATGCAGCTCTCGATGACATGAGAATTAAAGGTTGGAAGATTATTTTTGTCTATTATTTCACCGTGCGTGACAATAGATATTTTTTCATGACTTGTATCCAGCCAATGTGGGGTCTGCCCATTTGTAACGATATAAATTTTGCGAACCCAGGGTGCAAATTCGTATATTGATCTCAGGCTATAACGAAGTTCATCACGGCTTTTGAAGCGTGCTTCGTAGGCTGCCTCTGGCCTGACGCTGTCATCACCCAGAAATTCTGCCTTATTGCGCTGAAATGCTGGATCAGCAGCGTCCACCCACGTGTAAACGATGTCAACGTCAAAACTTGGGCTGGCAAAACCAGATAAAAGTACCTCTGCCCCCGCCGCCTCAGGCAAAGGCGCTCTGTTATCGTGTTTTCGAGGCCGATTGATGTCAGCTGCATGATCGAGAGGATAACGATTCAACAACATGTCACGGAAATACAACCCCGGTGTCTTGATGAATTTTCGAAGTTTTGACATTCGATCGTAATCTTTCGGGTAGCTTGAAACATGCGTTTAACCATTGGGGCGGTTACGTGCCCGTCCTGTCGCGCAAATAGCCGCGGTTACGGCGGGTATGGCGGGGCAGCTTTGGCTTCGCCCACCATCTCACTCAATTTCCTCTCCCACGCCAGTGCATGCTCCACAATCGTTGGCAAATCGGCATAGCGTGGCCGCCAAGGCAGCGTCGCCTTGATCCGGCTGTTGTCTGAAATCAGCGATGCCGGGTCGCCCGCTCGGCGTCCCTCCATCCGTCGTTCGATGGTCTGATTGGTTGCGCGGTCCACAGCGTCGAGCACCTCCAGCACTGAAAAGCCGCGACCATAACCGCAGTTCATGGTGAGCGAGCGTTCAGGCTGCTCCATCAGCGCCTCCAGCGCCAGCACATGGGCCGCCGCCAGATCGCTGACATGGATGTAGTCGCGCACGCCCGTGCCATCGGGCGTGTCGAAATCAGTGCCGAACACCGCTACATGATCGCGCTTGCCCAGTGCGGCCTCCACCGCAACCTTGATCAGATGGGTTGCGCCTGCTGTCGATTGCCCGGTGCGCGCCTGCGGATCGGCGCCTGCCACGTTGAAATAGCGCAGAGCGCAATAATTCATGCGGTGCGCCGCTGCGACATCTGCCAGCATGGTTTCTGACATCAGTTTTGACATGCCATATGGGTTGATCGGTTGTTTCGGGCCGTCTTCAGTGACCGGCGACACCTCCGGCACGCCATAGGTGGCGGCGGTGGAACTGAAGATGAAGTGCGGTACGCCTGCCTCGACTGCCGCAGCGATCAGTGCGCGTGTTTTGGCGGTGTTGTTGTGATAATATTTGAGTGGATTTTCGACCGATTCAGGCACGATAATCGACCCGGCGAAATGCATGATCGCGCCTATTTTCTGTTCAGCAAAGATGCGCGCCAGCAGCTCTGCATCCTCAATATCGCCTTCATACAGCGGCACATCTTCGGGCACGGCAAAACGAAACCCGGTGATCAGATTGTCAATCACCGTGACAGGCCACCCAGCATCTTTCAGCGCCAGAACGGCGTGGCTGCCAATATAGCCAGCGCCACCAGTGACCAGGACGGGAAGTTTTGCGGACATTAGATGCCTTTAGCCGAATGTGTTTAGTACTGAAGCACGAAAGAGATCGGGGGGTAGGTAACGGTCTGGCATGCGTCAACACAGTCGAACGGCAAGCCGCCCCTAACTCAAGACGAAAATCATTCTGATTGCCTGCGTTCCTGCAGGAGGCCATGCATATAGTCGCTGAAATTCGTATTGGGATAAGCACCTGCAAATGCTTCGATTTCAGTGTCACCTATCCATCCTTGCCGCCAGGCCACCTCTTCCGGGCAGGCAATTTTCAAACCTTGGCGCCGTTCAATCGCGGCGACATACTGGCTTGCTTCAAGCAGGGAATCATGAGTTCCCGTATCGAGCCAGGCATAGCCTCTCCCCATGATTTCCACATTGAGATTGCCACTCTCAAGATAGCGCAGATTCAGATCGGTGATCTCCAATTCTCCTCTCGCACTGGGCTCAAGTCCGCGAGCCAAATCCACCACCTTGTTATCATAGAAGTACAGGCCGGTGACGGCGTAGTTCGATTTGGGGTTGTTCGGCTTTTCCTCGATCGAAACGACGCGTTTCTGGCCATCGAATTCGACGATCCCATATCGCTGCGGATCATGGACATGGTAGGCGAAAATTGTCGCCCCATCCTGGCAGGTATTCGCTTGCGTAAGCAGTTCACGTAATGGCTGACCATAAAAAATATTGTCGCCCAGAACCAGGGTGACGCAATCGTCACCGATGAAGTCCGCGCCGATCAGGAATGCTTGCGCCAGCCCATCCGGGCTTGGCTGAACCGCATAACTCAGATGTATCCCCCATTGGGATCCGTCACCCAGTAACTGTTCGAAACGGGCTGTGTCCTGTGGCGTGGAAATGACAAGGATATCCCTGATTCCCGCCAGCATCAGCGTTGTCAGGGGATAAAAGATCATCGGTTTGTCATAAACGGGCAAAAGCTGCTTCGACATCGCCATGGTGACAGGATGCAATCGAGTGCCAGAGCCACCTGCCAGGATGATGCCTTTACGGTTGCTCATTGGCGTGCCCCATAATTAGCTTCCATCCAATTGCGATAGTTCCCGCTGGTTACGTTCCTGACCCAATTTTCATTATTGAGATACCACTCCACCGTCTTGCGTAGCCCGCTGATGAAAGTTTCTTCTGGCGTCCAGCCAAGTTCCCTTTCCATCTTCGCTGCATCGATCGCGTATCGCCTGTCATGCCCGGGGCGATCGGCGACGAAGGTGATCTGTGCGGAATAGGATTTGCCATCCGCTCGCGGGCGACGTTCATCCAGAATGCGGCACAACGTTTTGACAACGTCGATATTCGCCATCTCTGCCCTGCCGCCGATATTGTAAGTCTGACCCACTTGTCCTGCATCAAGTACACGGCGAATGGCGCGGCAGTGATCGAGCACATAAAGCCAGTCACGGATTTGCCTGCCATCGCCGTAAATCGGCAATGCCGTCCCCTTCAAAGCATTGTGGATGCAGAGGGGGATGAGCTTTTCCGGGAAATGATAGGGCCCATAATTGTTGGAACAGTTGGTCGTGAGAGTGGGGAGCCCATATGTATGGTGATAGGCTCTGACCAGATGATCGCTGGCAGCCTTGCTGGCCGAGTACGGGCTGTTGGGTTCGTACCTGCTATCTTCCGTGAAGGCTGGCGAGTTTTCGTCGAGAGAGCCGTAAACTTCGTCGGTTGAGACATGCAGGAACCTGAATTCGGCCCTTTCATCCGCCTCACAATCGTTCCAATATTCTGCCACCGCTTCCAGAAGGTGATAAGTGCCAACAACATTGGTTTGTATGAAGGCAGACGGGTCGTGGATACTCCTGTCCACGTGAGATTCCGCTGCAAAATTCACCACTGCTTTCGGACGATATTTCGTAAGGATATCCCGAACCAACTCCCTGTCACCAATGCTCCCTTTTATGAAAGTGTGCTTGGGATTTGCCGATATGCCTGCGAGATTTTCAAGATTTCCTGCGTAGGTCAGCGCATCGAGATTGATAACGCCATCGTCGCGATTGCGCACCCAATCCAGCACAAAATTGCTGCCAATAAAGCCGGCGCCACCAGTAACCAGGACAGGAGGTTTTGCGGACATTGAGGGGCCTTTGGAGGGATCGGTCTGATCGATCGGTGAACGCGAACAAGGGGTTATTGATCCGGTGAGGGTGCGTCAACATGGCCCGGGCGTTAAGTCGCATCCATCCCCGATGGAGCCGGGGCAATCGCTGGAATCCTTGCTGAATTACACTTAAGGACCATTGCGATGTCCAGTACCCTCCCAGACGCGACTGCAAGCAGACCGGGTAAGCCCCGGCTGGTCGCCACTTCGGCCCCGCTCACCCGCAATGCCGCATTGGCAGGGATGTTGGGGGGCGAGATCACCCGCGCGCGCGGACCAGGCGATCCATCGGCAACCATCATCGGCTGGGGATATAAGCCATCCGGGCAGCGCGCGCTGGCAGCCAAGGGCAATTACGCCGATCATTGGCTGCTGGAGGATGGCTTCCTGCGTTCCGTCGGGCGGCGGGATGAGGCGCTGGGTGTCAATTTCGACCAGCACGGCATATATTATGCCGCGCATTCACCCAGTCGGCTGTTTGATTTGGTCACGCGCCCACTGTCGGGTGAAGAGCAGTCGCGTGCGCAGAACCTGATGCGGCTTTGGCGCGAAAACCGCGTGTCCAAATATAATGACGCGCCGTCAGTAAAGGCCGAATTGCCGGACGGCTTTGTGCTGGTGGTGGATCAGGTGCGTGATGACCAGTCGATCAGCCATGGGTTGGCGAGTGCCGATACCTTTGCTCAGATGTTGCGGTCCGCGTTGGCGGAAAACCCCGATGCGCCTGTCGTGGTCAAAATCCACCCGGACAGCGTGAATAACCCGGCAAAGCGCCACTTCGATCCGGCGCAACTGGCGGCCGATCCGCGCATCACGGTGATTGCAGAGCCGTGCCACATCGTTGACCTGATAGAGCGGGCCAGCGCCGTCTATACCGTCACATCGCAGGTCGGGTTTGAAGGGCTGATCTGGGGCAGGCCGGTGCGCACATTTGGCATGCCCTTCTATGCTGGTTGGGGGCTGACACAGGATGACCTTCCCGCGCCCGAAAATCGCTGCTCAGCCACGCTGGAACAGCTTGCCCATGCGGCACTGGTGGATTACCCGCGTTATTGGCACCCCATGCATGAAGAGGTGACCTCGCCAGAGGAAATCGTCCGTCTGATCGGCATCAATCGCCGCATCCGCGAAAGCCAGCCTGCCACGATTTATGCGCATGGATTTTCGCGCTGGAAAAAGCCCTTTATGGCGAAATTTCTGGCCGGTGCGGGCGTAAAATTCATCAAGAAATTCGCAGATGTACCCGATGGCGCGAATCTGCTGGTCTGGGGACGCAAACCGGTGCCGGAAGATCGGAATTTCCAAATCCTGCGGGCCGAAGATGGCTTTTTGCGATCGTCCGGGCTGGGGGCAGACCTGGTGCGCCCACTGTCACTGGTGGTGGATGATCTGGGGATCTATTTCGACAGCACGCAGCCCTCGCGGCTTGAGGCGATTCTGGCAGACCATGCCTTCACTGATGAAGAAAGGGCAGAGGCCGCCGCATTGCGCGAGGCGATTATCGCGGCTCGGCTGAGCAAGTATAATCTGGGCGGTGGAAGGTGGTACAGACCGGAAACGGACCGGCCGGTTTTGCTGGTGGTGGGGCAGGTAGAGGCGGACGCGTCGATCAGGTTCGGATCGCCGCAGGTCAATTCCAATCTCGGTCTGATCCAGCGGGTGAGGGCGGACCATCCCGATGCCTATCTGGTGTATAAGCCGCATCCTGACGTGGTTGCGGGCCTGCGCGAAGTGGGATCGGACGAACAGCGCGCGGGCGAGATTTGCGATGAGGTGGTGACTGCCGCTGATACCATGCAGATGCTGGAGGAGGTGGACGGGGTCCACACCATGACATCGCTGCTGGGGTTTGAGGCGCTGCTGCGCGGCGTGACTGTTACCTGTTATGGCCAGCCTTTTTATTCGAGCTGGGGCCTGACAACTGACAGATTACCGCTGGAGCGACGCGGGCGGCAATTGCAGCTGGATGAATTGGTCTATGCCGCGCTGATTGCCTATCCGCGCTATTTCAGCCCGCGCTGCGACCTGTTCGTGTCCGCACAGGATATCTTGCGCGAACTGGCGGAGCTGGCTGCGCGCGGCCCGCAAACACGCACATTATATCGCAAGATATTGCGGGCCGTGGTGGTCCGTGGTGCGGCAATCCGGCGGCGGCTGGGGCTGGTTACGTAAAATTGCCGTGCTGGGTTCAGAGGCCCAGTACCACGCCCGCGCTGACCGCGATCTGATAAAGAATTTGCGTCACTTCCTTGAAGATCTGACGGTTCTTCGATTGGATTTCGGGCAGGACCATGATCTCATCGCCGGCATTGACCTGCGATCGGCTATTGCCTTCCGCCTGATCGAATGTGCCATCCGGGTGGGCGATAATCACGCGTGTACCGCCCTTCTTGCCCGCATAACCACCCGCCTGATCGATATAGTCCGACACGCGATAGGAAGGGTTGTAGATGCTTGCCTGCGGGAACAACACGCCGCCACTGACCAGCACCAGTCGATCCTGCGCGGGGACTTTCAGGATGTCGCCATTTTCCAGCAACAGATCATCGCGCGCCAGCCCATTGGCGATCACCACCTGACCCAGTGGTTCGATTTTGCGGGCGCGATCGACAAAGCGCAGCAGCATATCCGCCTCGTTCTTGCGCAATTGGGCCTCCTCGGCGGTGCCTGAACGCGCAGTCAGTGCAGTGCGTTCCAACTGACGCAGTGAGGTGTCGAGTGTTTCCTTCTGCCTTTCCTTCACGCTGACACGGAAGAGTTGGATGTTTTCAGGCGCAGACCGCGTGGAATAGCTGATCTGTGACAGGACATCGCCCAGACGGCTGCCATAGGGCAGCACGAATTCCTGATTGCTTTCATGCTCGCCTTCCACCCGCACGGTAATGGTGCCAGGGCGTTTGTCTGCCGTAAAGGCGATCAGATCGCCATTATTCAGCGTGATCGTGTGGGCATCGCCCAATGCGTAATATTCAACATTGCGTACGGTGCCGGCGCTGCGCGTCACGCGCACATGGGTCGCATCAGGCGTAGGCTTGGCATAGTTCACAATCTGCGTGAGCGAGATGTCATCAGGGGCAAATTCGAAAGTACGCGGATTTTCGGCCAGGCCGCGAACGCTCAGCGTGTTCTGGCGCTGGTTGACGAAAATCACGTCGCCATCACGCAGCTGGATTTGCGGCATCTCGCCCGACAGCAGAAAATCGTAGAGGTTGATCCTTGCGCGAGTGGCGGTGCCGCGCTTGATTTCAATATCGATGAATGATCCGCGTTCAGTGTCGATGCCGCCCGCTTGATCCAGATAATGCAGCGCGGAATCAAGGCTGGTTCCGCCATAGGCGCCAGGGCGATTGACAAAGCCGCCCACGAAAATGCGCACCGGCTGCGCCTCTGCCAGATTGGCATAGACAAAGACATTGGAACGGAACACGCTGTATACAGCTTGTTCCACGCGGGCCTGAAGGTTCTTGTTCTTGACACCGCGCAGCATGACGGGGCCGACATTGGGCAGGAAGACATTGCCCTGCGGATCGACCGTCAGCGGGGCCTGGAAATTATAGGCACCCCATAGGCGGATATCCACCGTATCACCCACATTCACGGCGTAATCATCGTTGAAGGTGGATGCTGACTGGCGGGCGAATGCGCCGGTAAAAAGCTGGGCGCCAAACACATCGCTATTGGTGTTCTTTTCGTAATCTTCGGCCTGTGGCTGCGTGACTGCCACCACAGGCGCGGTTGAGGGCGGCGCCGTTTCAGCTGTGGGTTGGACGCTTTCAGCAGGTGCCGGGTTTTCAAAACCATAGATTGGCAGGCCGAAACCTGTCTGCTGCGCGGCTGCCCCCTGAGGGCCGAAAATCCCGGCCAGGGTCAGCGCGAAAAGGGCGATTATGCGAAACCGTGTCATGGCTGTCAGTCTCTATGGTCTTTGATGATCATGGCGATCAACTGGGCAACACCAGCCAGCAGGAATGCCAGCAGGGAGTAAACGAGCGTTTGGCGCAGGCGTTCAGGCAATTCAGCCGTTTGCGGCAAATTGGGTGCCTGAATAATCGAGAGCTTCTTGATCGTACGCGTGCTTTCAAAACGTAGCTGTTCCAGCGATGTGATGGCAGAACGGTACACATCTTCTGCAAATTGGGCGCGGGCCTGTAACCGTTCAATCTCCTCAATTTTTGCGTTGAGCCGCCCGCCTTGGGGGGCTGCAAGGCGCTGATTTTCCTGCTCAATCTGTGCATTTACCGCCGCAATCTGCTGTTCCAGCGCAACGATTGCAGGATGGCTGTCAACCAGGAAGGCGCGCTTGGCAGCCAGTTCTGTCTGCAGCTGCGTATTGCGCGCCTCCAGCTCCGCTACGATCGATCCGATGGCTTCAGCTTCCCCTGCGGGCGAGGCGATGCCAACGCGGTTCTGGTAATTGACCACATCCTTGCGTGCGGCAATCGCCCTGCGGTTGAGGTTGGCCACCTGTTCTTCCAGATAGGCTATCTGCCCCTTGGACAGGTCCTGCGCGCTTTTGTTCATGAACTGCTCGCCAGCGGCCACCAGCTGCGCGGTGATATTCTGCGCCATCTGGGGTGAATAGGCTTGCGAACGGATAATCAGAACACCCGAATATTCATCATATTCCACCGAAATGCGCGAGAGGAAATATTCGTAAAATTCATCCTGCGAGTTGGAGAATGAAAGCTTGGAAATCGGGTCATTGGTCCAGGCTGAGTAATGTTCGGACAGGTTCAAATCCTTGTCCAATTGGGCTGCCACGCCGCGCGACAGCAGATATTCGCGCATGATCAACTGGTCATGGCGATTGCCGGATGTGTCGCCTGACAGGATTGACGTAATATCGGGCGCGGCATGTGCGCCAGTATCGGTGCGCTGCACGATCACATCGGCTTCAGAGACATAACGGTCACTGGCGATCAGCAGCCAGTATAATGCCGCCAGAACGGAAAAAGCTGCGGCCGTGGCAAGAATCGGGCTTTTTTGAAAACTGGTCCGCAGATCGCGCGCACGCGCAAACAAGCCCCTGGCACCATCGGCCAGACGGGTCAGCAGCAGGGTATCCCTTCCACCCAAAGCAGTTTCCTGATCAGGATCAGGCATGATCGGCTCCTGCTTCATGTTGCGGATTTCGCTTTGTAAGCGTCAATGGCGTCTCCGATTTCGTCATACCAATAGGCTTGTCCTTCGTGAAGCAGAAGGCCTGCCTTGCAGTAATCCTTAAGTGTTTGCTCGTTATGCGAAACCATGATCAGTCCGGCCTTGCCGACCAGTGACTGAAAATGGGCGAGCGCTTTTTTGCGGAAATTGGCATCGCCCACTGCCGTTACCTCGTCCGAGATATAGACATCAAATTCGAACGCCAGTGACATGGCGAATTGCAGGCGTGCCTTCATACCCGAAGAATAAGTCTTCACAGGTTCATCGAAGGCGGTTCCGATTTCGGCGAAATCCTGCATCCGCTGCATGATTTCATCAGCCTCGCTTTCGCGGCCCTGGATGCGGCAGACGAATTTGGCATTTTGCCGTCCCGTCAGCGATCCCTGCAGCCCCCCGCCAAAGCCAACCGGCCAGGATACGCGAACATCGCGGCGCACCATGCCTGATGTGGGGTGATCTGTGCCGGCAATAATCCGCAGCAGGGTGGATTTTCCGGCACCGTTCTTGCCCAATATGCCAACGCTCAAACGGGGCGGGATCGTGAAATTCACGTCGCGCAATACCCAGTGTGGTGGGCCAGCCCGCGTGGGGTATTTCTTGGTCAGGTGCTCAGCTACGATCATGTTGTTTCGATCGCTTTGGCGAAGCGGGTATAGAGCGTGAGGCCGAGTGCGAGCAGGCACAGCGCGCATAGATAGAGATAGCTGAGGTCGAGGCCGTCTGAGGCATGGTAATAGGTCGAGAAGCCTGCCCGCATCGCCTCCACCCCGTGCACGACCGGGTTTAACATCAAGATTTCGCGGTACTGCGGTGGCACTGCGCTCAAGGGGAAGATCACACCTGAGATGAAATAAAGCGGCATCATCAACATGGAGAATATCTGTCTGGTCTCTTCTACGATCACCCCGCCGACGGCAACGGCCAGACCAAGGGACCCACCCAGCAACCACAGGCCAAAAAAGCCGCCTAGCACCATCAGTGGTCTATCAGGCACCACGTCATAGCCGATGAGCGCCATGACCAATGTGACCAGGATAAAGGCCACCAGCATAATCAGCCCTTCCAGAACACCACGCACGACGATGGCATCGAAAGGCAGCACCTGACGGTAGGTGAACAGGGCCAGATTGGAATCGATCGCCCCGCCCATCTGGTTGGCAGTGCGGCGGAATGTGAAAAAACCGATCAACCCCAGGATAAGCCAGATTGCAACGTCGATGCCACCGACCACGCGCTGGCGCACGATGGCGAACAGGAAGGTCAGGAAGGCAAAATGGGACAGCGGCTCCAACAGCAACCATGCCCAGGCCGCACGCGTGCCGAACAGGCGAAAGGTCGCCTCCCGCAGCAGCAGGGCCTTCCACACCGACAACATGATATGCGTCGAGCTGCGCCCACTCATCGCAAATCCACCCCTGCCTCGCTTCTTGATGGCAAGGTCACTAGCCCAGCCGAACAGCCTTGGCGAGGGATAAGGGGCGGGCCGTAACTCTTGTGACCGCGTAAGACATTCGATTCACGGCGTTTCAGTATGGAATCGCACCTCATCCAGACAGCTGGTGAACGCCCTCAAATCGGGCGATTGCATGGCGAACCACCATGTCCAATGCGGGTTCCGAAAAGAAGCCGCCAGGAATCAGGCAACGGTCCACCAATACACGGTAAAAGGCTGCATAAGCTGCCTTGTCGGGTGCGGGTGGATTGTTCCAGAATGCGTCCAGATCGCCATCGAAAGTGATCCCCGGCACATCGAATACAGCCAGCCCCAGCACCTTTACCGGAATACCTTCTGCCAGGGCCAATGTGCCGCTGGTACTGTTGATCGTGACCATGCCTTGCGCGCCGCGCGTGATGGGTTCAATCTTGCCACGCGCCAGAAAATCCACCCGATCCCCCACACCTGCCACTGCTGCGATATCGGTGGTGACCTGTCGCCAGTTGCGCACGCCATTATCCAGCGGGTGTTCTTTCACCACCAGCCGCATATCGGCAGGCGCATGTGCAGCGAAGGAGTTGATGACCAGCTTCAGTGCATGGGCGACGCCTGCGAAGGGCGAATGAAGGCGGATCTGCGCATCGGAATCGAGCTGAAGCGGAAACAGGAAATAGCGCTTGCCCTCCAGCCGTCCGATCAATGCCTGACTGTCCTGCTCGTCATTCTGGCGACGATTGAGCTTTTGCATCCAGCCTACGCCCTCCACCAGCGGGTGCCATGGGCGGTGGTTGGTCCAATTCTTGTAATGCCAGCGGGTCAATACATCGGCGGTGTTATACACCACCGCCTCCCACGCACGGCGGCGGAAAGAAGATGGGATCTTGCCATGCGGCGCGGGCGGCGGCAGGCTGGCCGCAGTTTCCAGATACCATTCCGGGTCGCGCGGCAGGCTGGAATGGCCGTTCACACCGCCCTGTTCCAGCGTCACCCAATCGGGCCGGATATAGCCTTCTTCGAACACATGGATCGTGATGCCCAATTTGCGGGCCACCGGTGTAGCGAGCAAATGATGATCGCGGCAATCGCCAAACAATACCACATCGGTCACGCCCAGATCGTGAATCAACCGTTCAAATTCTGCGGGCCATTCTTCCAGGCCACCCAGATAATCGATCCCATTGGGCAGGCGCCAGAACATACGGTCGCCGCCGTTGAAATTGACCTTGTGAACCGTATGGCCAGCGCGGATCAGGCCCTGTCCCAGCCGACGAAACAGGCACCCCATCAGCCCTTGCAGCAGCAGGAAAGTGCGCTTCTCACCCGGCAAGGCATCGGCCGCTTTTAAGCCGCCTGTTTTTTGAGAAGGGGTAATCGTCTGGTGCATCCGGATTTCAGCTTTGACGCGCCGCCAAGCGCAAGAAAATGATGATTATTATTATATTGGCGCCCCCACCAGCAAACGCCATTTTGGGTGCCGATAGCTTGATCGGAGATGCGCAACAAGCCCGCACGCGGCCAAATTGCCGACAGCTGTTGATGACAGTGGAAATCCCGTTCGCTATGTACGTGATCCCCATCTATTGGGCGCAGCAGTTCTACCATCCGCACCGATTTACGAAGGTATCGTGACAAGTAATCTTGTTCAATTCACGGCAATGATTGTGCTGGCGGCCTTTATTGATGGGTTGGCCCGACCACGGTGTTTCAAATTTGGTTTCCTGCCTTGCAGAAGCCTGGCCGGGTTCTGGTTGTTATGCGTTGAAGCCACGGTGCTGTTTGGCATATTTTGGGCGATCTGCGGCAATCTGTCGTTCTCTGCAGTGCTGACTCTGGCCTTGCTGGCGCTGTTCGCCCTGGCATCGAACGCCAAATATGCCACTCTGGGCGAACCCTTGCTTTTCACCGATCTGGCGTTGGTGGGCGCGCTGTTCCGGCATCCGCAATTCTATTTTTCCGCGATCAGCCTGTGGCAAAGAGTGCTTGTGGCGCTGGTTGCCATGGCGCTGTTGGCATTGCTGATATGGCAGTTTGAGATGCATTTGCTGGCGCATGCCTGGGGCTTGATCGTTGCATCGGGGGCTGGGGTGGTTTTGATGCTGACTCTGCGATCCAGCGCCTATCGCAAATTGGCAGTTTTGCCTGATCCTGAATCTGACACGGCGCGCCACGGCCTGTTGCCCACCATGCTGCTGCATTGGCTGCGCTGGCGTAAGACCGCCAACCCGCCACCACCAGCCAATAATGAAAGGCGGCATCATGCAGCCGACGGGCACGATGCGCCTGAACTGGTAGTGGTGATCCAGTGTGAATCCTTTGCCGATCCGGCAGAATTGTTTGCAGCCCCGGAACTGGACCTGCCCGCCCTCAACCATGCCCGCGCCAATGCCTGGAAATGGGGCGCGCTGCAGGTCAGTGGGTTTGGCGCATATACGATGCGGACCGAATATGGTGTGCTGTTCGGCCGCGAAGAGGAAGAGCTGGGCTTTCGGCGGTTTGACCCCTTTCTGACCGCTTTGGGGGAGGCATGCCATGCCTTGCCCGCAAAGTTGCAACAGGCGGGCTGGCGCAGCCTGTTTGTCCATCCGCATGATATGCGTTTTTACAATCGTGACGTGATCATGCCCGCGGCAGGTTTTGTGGAACTGGTGGGGGAAGAACAGTTCAGTCAGCCCCCGCCAGGTGGTGGCCGTTATGTCCATGATGTGGAGGTCGCGGCTCAGGTGGCCACGCTGGCCCGCGCCAGCACATCGCCCAGCCTGCTTTATGCGGTGACCATGGAAAATCACGGACCATGGGCGGCGGGGGCGAAGGTGAAACCCGGTGAAATTCCACGGGGATATGTCCGGCTGGCAGCGCGCAGCGACCAGATGTTGGCACTGTTGATGGAAGAAATCGCGGCGATGAAGCGGCCGGCCATGCTGACATTTTTTGGGGATCATCGGCCCAGTATTCCCGGCGCCAGTATGCCGGGTGGCCCGCGTCACACCCCCTATGTGGTGATCCGTTTCGATGCGGATGGTCAGGTCGTTGGCGGCGGCACTGGTCCGGTCGACCTGACGCCCGCCCAATTGCACCACGTGATGCTGGATGCGGTGCTGGGTGCCCTGGCCAAATAAGCGATCAATCGGCTGGCGGAGCCAGCGAACGCAATAGCCGATCTTTCAAAAAACGCGGCAGCATACGGTCAAGCATGCGCAACAGCGCAAATGGCCAGGGCATGATCACATGCGCACGGCCCTTCTCTGCCGCATTCGCAATGCGCCGTGCTGCATCGGCCGCTGACATTATCATCGGTTTTGGGCCTGGAATCTGACGCGCTGCGGCGGTGTCAATGAAACCCGGCGATACCAGTGTGACTGATACGCCATGCGGGCCCAGGCCAATGCGCAATGCATCGGCAAAGCGGGCCAGCCCCGCTTTTGACCCCGAATAGGCGGCAGCAAAGGGCAGGGCGTGAAAGCTGGCGGCAGATCCGACCAGCACGATTTTTCCGCGCCCGCGTACTGCCATCCGTTCCCCCAAAGCCGCAGCCATGGCTGCCTGCGCCACGAAATTGACAGTGCCCAACCGTTGAACCAGTTCTGCACTTTCCACCAATGACCCGGCGGGGCGCACATCGCCCTGGCCAGCTGTGAAAACAGCAATGCCGATGGGGGTTCGCCGATCCAGATCGATCAGGGCGCTGACGGCTTGTTCTACCTGCATCAGATCGCAAAGCTGAATCTCTGCCGTTGATCCGGCCGCGCGGCATTGCTGCGCCAGTTCCTCCAACCGCGCCTCATTTCGGCCCCACAGCAGCAGATGGGTGCCTGCCTGCGCATAATGCGCTGCCAATGCGCAGCCCAGCCCGCCAGAGGCGCCGATCAAAAGAATATTTCGTTGCGCAGAAGGCAATGTATTCAAGTTGGTTTCAGTCGATTTGTTCAATACGTCGTAATCATGACGCGTACCGTCATTAAGGGTTTAGAATAGCTTGACATGGCATGGAACCTCATGTCCAGAATCCCTACGATGACAGAGCGCGGTCAGAAAAGTCAACGCATCCAGCTGTTCCAGAATGACAGGCTGGAACTGCTTACCATGATTTCACCGCGGACATTCATTGTCGCGTGGTGCGTGGTGCTGCCTCTGATCGCCTGGACTGGCTGGGGCTTTACCGATTTGGCGCATGCAATCGGTTTGACATTGGCCGGCCTGCTGATCTGGGGCGTGACCGAATATTCGCTTCACCGCTATATTTTTCATTGGAAGATCCAATGGCCGCCAATGCGCTGGGTCGTGTTCCTGATTCATGGCAATCACCACGCCTCGCCCAATGATCCGATGCGCAATCTGATGCCGCTGGTGGTCAGCCTGCCAATCGCCTTGGCCGTTTGGTCGGGCAGCAGGGCGGTGTTGGGGCCAGAGGGGGCCTTTATGGCGCTGGGTTTCCTGACCGGCTATGTGATTTACGATACCATCCATTACGCCTGCCATCAGGTGCAATTGAACGGCGGTTGGTTCAAGACTTTGAAGCAACACCACATGCGCCATCACTATGTGGACGAGAACCGCAATTTTTCAATTTCGGTGATCTTCTGGGATCGGGTTTTCGGGACAAAGATCAGCTAATTCACGACTTCAGGGCCGCTGTCCCCAGACGGGTGCTGAAAGCCCTCCGTTCGCGCCTGCTTCTATCACGCCATAGCCGCCCGTGGGCAGCTTCAGGCTGCGCAACTGATGCATTGATCGGGCCAGAGCCGGTTCGGCCAACAGGGCGAAGCGCGCGGCCCCATTGCTGGTGACGATCAGTGTGGGCGATGATGGGGATTCCCCGGCTTCAGCGAATAGCTGCTGCCATGCCGTAATCCGTGCTTCGCGGTCAATGCTCCAATCAGGTGGCGCTTCACCTGTTGCATCCCACTTGTCGAGCGCGTCCTGCCCGATCCGCCCCAGCACGGCTTCCTCTGGCTGGTTTTCATCCGGCCCATGGTCAATTTCGCGCAACCAGCCGCAAATCTGCGGGTCCGGCGGGCTCACCTGTGCGGCCAGGATCAGCTGTGCAGTCTCTCGCGTACGTAGCAGGGGGGCGATGAGCGCACGGCCAAATTGCACATTTTGCTCAGCGAAATACCGGCCCAGGGCGCGTGCCTGATCCAGCCCCGCCTGTGTCAGCGGCAAATCCGTGCGCGCACCGATCCGGCGCGGCGTTTCCCCTGCCTCAAACGTGTTTCCATGCCTGACGATCACGAACATGGCGTTCAGCTTTGCAGCGGATCGCCCAGCCGCGCAATGGAGGCTTCTGCAGCGATCACATCTTCCGGTGAATCGATGCCGGATACCCCATGAATGGGTGGTTCCACCTCAATCGTGGTGATGGTGCGGCCATTTTCCAGAAAACGCAGCTGCTCCAGCCCTTCCAGCGCCTCGTAATGCCCGGTTTCAGCCGATGCGAACCATTCAAGCGCGGCCAGACGATAACCGTATAACCCCATATGCTGCCAGACGGGGGACAGTGGCTGATCGCGCAGGGCTGCCTCATCCCGGATGGCAGGGATGATATTCTTGGAAAACCACAGCGCGCGGCCATCTGCGCCCCTGATGCAGCATGTCCCGCTGAAGGGAACGGTTTGCTTGTGCTGACGCAGGTGATCGAGCTGATCCCAACTCAGCCTGTATACTGGTGTTGCGACGTCGGCATCGCCTTCGCGCAGGGCATGGATCAGGCCAGCCACGACATGTGGCGGAATGAACGGCGCATCACCTTGCAGATTGATCACCAGTTCCGGCGGCACGAGGCATTGGGTCGCTGCCGCATAGGCGCGGGAGGAACCGGAATTCAGATCTGCCGCGGTCATGGCCACATTCACACCCAACTGGGCGGCATGGGCTGCGATCTGATCATCATCAGTCGCCACAACCACGTCGCATCGGCCCGCCTGCCGCGCCGCAGCCTGGGCGATAGTCACCACGCGCTCCAACAGCGTGCGCCCCGATATCTGTTGCAGCGGTTTACCTGGCAGCCTGGTGGAGCCATACCGCGCTGGAACGACGATCAGCCCCCGCAATTGCAACCCTTCCGCAGTTTGCCTGCTTATGCCACGCCCGTGCCGACGATGTCATGCATATGCACAATACCGATCAACTGCCCCTGATCCTGCACGAACAGCACCATGACGGCGCTTTCATTCATGATCCGCAGTGCATCGGTCGCCAACATATCAGGGGCCACCGATACCGGCTTGTGCGACATGTGCTTTGACAGTTCTCCATCCATCGAATTGGTGGCAATGCAACGGCGCAGATCGCCATCCGTAAATGCGCCCATTAGCGTGCCCGTTCCATCGACCACAGCGGTGCAGCCATACCGCTTGCTGCTCATTTCCAAGGCCGCAGCGATGGGCGTGGTATCGGGTGAAACGCGCGGAATGGCGTCGCCTGTGCCCATCAGATCACCCACTGTGCTGAGGCGAGAGCCCAGAGTGCCGCCAGGGTGGAAATTGCGGAATTCAGTGGGGGTGAAGCCACGCGCTTCGATAAGAGCAACGGCCAGAATGTCACCCAGCACCAATTGCATGGTGGATGATGATGTGGGGGCCAGTTCCAGCGGGCAGGCTTCGCGCACAACAGGCAGCATCAGGCATACATCCGCAGTCCGTGCGGCGGTGCTGTCCCGTTTTGATGTCGCGGCAATCAGCTTGATCCCGAAATTCTGGCAATAGTGGAAAATATCGCTCAGCTCGCTGGTTTCACCTGACCATGTGAGTGCAAGAACAATATCGGCCGGGTCGATCAGCCCCATATCGCCGTGGCTGGCCTCACCCGGATGCAGAAACACCGCCGGTGTGCCGGTGGAGCGCATGGTGGCGGCAATCTTGCGTCCGATATGCCCGCTCTTACCCATGCCGGTAACGACAAGGCGCCCCTTTGCCCCGGCAATCAATTCAACCGCCTGGGAAATCGATCCGTGCGCCCCTTCAGCCAGAATTGCATTCCGCATTGCTGAAAGTGCCTGGATTTCGATATCAATGGTCCTGACCGCTGAAACGGTGCAATCTTCGACCAGTCGACCCGAATCTTCGACAATAATTGGCTGATAGTTCATCATTATGCGTGTGCCCGAAAACTTTTGTTACGATTTTGTTTAACACTAAGGGCTTGCTAGATCGTTTACCGCAAGACAAAGCCCCCGCAGGAGCGACGAACCGTTCAATTTTTATGGCACGTAGCTCATGCGCTAGGGCTTCCAGTATGACAGTCGCATGAACAAGGCAGCCGCATATCGTGACCGCAAGGCGACAACAAGAGTTCTAATATAATGATCCTGTGTGGAAAAGAGATTGGGTCCAAATCGGACCTGTTTGTTATCGCCGGGCCTTGTGTGATTGAGAGCGAGGCCATGACGCTGTCGATTGCAGAAACCTTGTCAAAGATTGCGGATCGGCTGGGCCTGTTTCTGATTTTCAAGGCTTCCTATGACAAGGCCAACCGCAGTTCTGACAAATCCTTTCGCGGCCCCGGCATGGATGATGGCTTGCGCATTTTGGAGAAAGTGCGCGCCGAAACCGGGCTGCCCGTGCTGACCGATATTCACGAGCCGGGGCAGGTGGCGGCCGTGGCCGAGGTGGTGGACGTGTTGCAGACCCCGGCCTTCCTGGCGCGGCAGACAAATCTGATCACGGCGGCGGCGGCATCGGGCAAGCCGGTCAATATCAAGAAGGCGCAGTTTATGGCACCTGCCGATATGCAGCAGGTGGTGGCGAAGGCGCGCAATGCGGCACGGCTGGCGGGCCATGAGCCGGATAATTTCATGCTGTGCGAACGGGGTACGTCTTTCGGATACAACAATCTGGTGTCCGATATGCGCGGCCTTTCCATCATGGCGCAGACCGGGTGCCCCATCGTGTTTGACGCCACCCATTCGGTGCAGCTTCCTGGCGGATTGGGCGAAAGTTCAGGCGGCCAGCGCGAATTTGTGCCGCTGCTGGCACGGTCGGCGGTGGCTGCGGGTATCTCCGGCCTGTTTATGGAAACACATCCCGACCCGGCAAAGGCTTTGTCCGATGGTCCCAATGCATGGCCGCTGGACCAGTTTGAAAAACTGGTGGCACAGCTTCAGGCGATTGATGCACTGGTGAAATCAGAGGTGTAAGAGGTAGGGGTAATGATCTTGCTTTTGCCGCTGCTTCTGGAAACCGCGCCAAGATGACATTGGGAAAATATCTGCTGCTGCCAATCCAGGCGATCCAATTGGCGTCGGGTGCGAAGAGTTTTCGGGATAATCCCTTTATCGGTTCGCGGCGATTGAATCGGCGCGGCCTGCATCTGGCGCGCGTTCGGATCGCGGCTGCGCTGTGCGATTGGCGGCGGCGGCGGCTGGCGCGAAATGTCCGGCCCGAATGGATCGAGGAATTTCAGCGCAATGGTTTTGTTGCCATTCGCGATGTTGTGCCACAGGAACAGTTTGATGATTTGCGCGCGGCCATCCTGGCCTATCGCGGGCTTGCCCGTGAGATGCGGCAAGGCGATGCAATCACGCGGCGCATGGCGATTGACCCTGACATGCTGCGCGCGATCCCGGCTTTGCGCGCCTTGCTGTCACGCAAGGATTTGCAGGCGCTGTTCGATTATGTTGCGAGTTTTCGCACCACGCCGCTGCATTACATCCAGACCATTGTCAGCCACACCAATGCGAAGGGCACCGACCCGCAGGAAGCACTGCATGCCGATACCTTCCATTCCTCGCTGAAAAGCTGGCTGTTTCTCAATCCCGTGGCCGCTGATGAGGGGCCATTTTCATACGTCAAAGGATCGCATCGCTTCACGCCAGAGCGGCTTGAATGGGAATATCAGCGCAGCCTGGATAATCCGCACGAAATTGATAAACTGTCAGCCCGTGGTTCGCCCCGTGCAACGGCACAGGATCTGGAGGCGATGAAACTGCCACCGGCAGAGGGGCTGGCCATGCCGGCCAACACGCTTGTGGTGGCTGATACGGTGGGCTTCCACGCGCGCGGCAACTCTGTAAAGCCGGGCCAGCGGGTCGAAATCTGGTCCTATGCCCGGCGCAATCCGTTCCTGCCTTGGGTGGGGCTGGATCTTCTCAGCCTCCCCGGAATTGCTGAACGGCGCGTGGGCTGGCTGTGGGCCTTCAGGGATCGTTTCGCGAAATCGCTGGGACAGCCCTGGAGGCCGGTTGGCGTGCGTAGCGCGCTGGACGAAGGAGCGTCGCCCAGCGATTAATGGGTCCTGACCCTAGCTTTCGCGAACCTTGGTCAGGAAGTTCTGCACCTGAGCGCGCAAGGTCGTCGCCTGTTCTTCCAGATCGGTCGCGGATGACAGCACCTGGCTGGCGGCCGCGCCGGTTGAAAGCGACAGGTCGCGCAGGTCCTCTACATGGCTCGAAACGCGGTCCGTATTGCGCGCAGCGATATCGATACTGCGGGCCAGATCCTGTCCGGCAACCGATTGCTGATCGACCGCCGATGCGATCGATACGGCTGTGGTTTCAAGCTGTTCGACCTGTTTGGCGATGGTACGCAGCGCATTGACGCTGGCCCCGGTTGTATCCTGCATCCCGCGGATCTGTTCGGCCACCTGCTCGGTCGCGCGGCTGGTCTGCATGGCCAGTTCTTTCACTTCGGATGCGACAACAGCAAAACCGCGCCCTGCCTCACCACCGCGCGCTGCCTCTATCGAGGCATTGAGCGCCAGCAGATTGGTGCGCTGGGCAATGGTCTGGATCAGTTCGACAACCTGCCCAACCTCTTCAGCCGAGGCCGAAAGGGCAGAGATGGTAACGTCAGCTTGCCGCGCGGAATCGGTCGCCTTGCGGGCGAGTTCGGCGGAGGAGGCTGCCTGACGGCTGATTTCACCAATAGACATGGCAAATTCATCACTTGCAGCGGCTGCCGCAGTTGCACCGGCGTTGGCTTCTTCCATCGATTTGGCGACTTCGCTGGTCTGCCGGGTTGATTCTTCGGCAGAGCCCGCCATGGAACTGGCGGTGCTTTGTAGCTGGCTGGATGCGGCGGCCACACCGGATACAACATCACCCACAGTGCCTTCAAATTCGCTGGCCAGATCATTGAGGAAATTCTTGCGCCTGAGCTGTGACTGCTCGCGCTCCTCGACTTCACGCTGGCTGCGCTCGACACGCTCTTTCGACCATTCGTTGAGGCGCTTCGTGCCGCCCTTGAATATATAAATTGCGCGGACCATTTCGCCCAGTTCATCCTTGCGATCGCCGCCTTCGATTTCAAAATCGATGTCGGTTTTGGCTAAGCGGCTCATGCCATCGGCAATTTCACGCAGTTTCTGCGTCAGATCGCGCGACAGGAATTTGATTGCCATCAGCATCATGATCAGCGCAACAGCCGTCAGAATGCCGGCGATCAGCACATTCGACATGAAAGTTGAAATGGCGCTTTGTTCAACTTTATTGGCGCGCGTCAGAAGCTGTTTCTCCAGAGCTTCAGCCTGTGAGAACAGCGTGTCGCCAGCGGTCGACAGGCGGTATGCAATGGCCGTGGTTTCCGCATCGCGGCCATGCGTTTCCAGCCGGCTTTGTAGCGCGTCAAAAGTGTTGCGATAAACGACCTCCTGCTCGCGCAGAGCTTTGATGGCCGGGTCCAGATCCTCATTTCCGGCAAGCAATGCCTTGTCGATGTCATTAAGCAGTGCAGCAGCCAGTGCCTGCTTTTCGTGCATGCGGGCCACGGCTGCCTCTTCGCCAGCGAAGATATAGCGCAGCGAGAAATAGCGCACTTCACCGGTCGTTGCGACCAGATTGGCGGATGCCATGGCGCCCTCATTCAGGCTGGCGATGGTTTGATACCGTTCGTAGAGGCGGTTGATGCCCAGTCCCAGGGTCAGGGCGACGGCCAGACCCAAAACAAAGAATAGACCGAACACGCTACGCAATTTGGAAAAAATCGGCATGTCGCGGAAATATCTGCGCAATGCGTTACCGCGATTGGGCGCAGGGGCGCTTTCGGTGGTTTTCTGGATTGCGTTGGCCGCTTCGGCGGCAAGCGTTTCTTCCAGATTTTCATATGCAGTCATGACAGCCCTCTCAACTCACACGGCGCGCTGCTGCGCTTCCGTCTTCCTGCTGCAATAGGTTGGTTATTTCCTGGCTCGGCATGGCTTTGTAATAGAGCCATCCCTGAATCTGATCGCAGCCAGCAGTGCGTACCAATGCGGCCTGCTCAGTGGTTTCCACACCTTCAGCGGTAACACCCATTTTCAACGCGCGGGCCATGGCGATGCTGGAAACCATCATCGCGCGTGAACCTTCGTCTTCGCCCGCCTGGACCACCAGAGAACGGTCCAGCTTCAGCTTTTCGAAACGGAACTGGCGCAGGAACCCGATAGAGGCATAGCCTGTGCCGAAATCATCCAGAGAGACGTTGACGCCGAAGCCGCGGATCACATCCAGGCTGCGTTCCGCCACCACAGGGTCCAGCACCAGGCAGGTTTCGGTTATTTCCAGATCAACGCGGCTGGCGGGAAAGCCCGTCTCCTCCAGAATCTGGCCCAGCTGAATGGGGAATTCCGGGTTGCGCAGCTGCGCACCTGAAATATTGACCGACAAGGTGATCCGATCCCAGGCCAGCGCATCGGTGCAGGCGCGGCGCAGCACCCACAACCCGATCGCATTGATCAGGCCGGATTCCTCGGCCACCGGAATAAAGATGTGCGGGCCGATCTGCTGGCCATCGGGGCGGATCCAGCGGATCAGCGATTCCACCGCCACAATCTCTTGCGTGTCGGCGTCCACCAGCGGCTGATAATGCAGTACGAATTCATCATTCGTCAGCGCCTGACGCAGTTCACCATCCAGCTGGCCCTGAGCCTCGCGATTGCGGTCAAATTCCCGGCTGAACCAGGTGCAGCGCATACGGCCCGCACGTTTGGAGGCATACATGGCGACATCCGAACGGCGCAGCAATTCGGATGAGTTCAGCCCGTCATTCCCATTGGAGCGCGACAGGCCAATGCTGGCACCCACGACGATCCGCCGGTCATCAACGCCAATGGGGCGGGACAGGCGTGCCAGCAGATTGCGGCAAATCCCCTCCAGGATCGTGCCAGCAAGCGGGCCCAGCATGACTATCGCGAATTCGTCCCCACCCAGGCGGTAACAGCGCGCTTCCTGGCCGCAAATATCCGTCAAAATGTGGCCGCATTCGCGGATCAGCTTGTCGCCCACAAAATGGCTGTAATGGTCATTGACCTGCTTGAATCCGTCCAGATCAACCAGCGCCATAGCGATTTCTTCACCCTGCTGCGCATCGCGTGTGATATCGGCATGCAGCGCACGGCGGTTGCCCAGCATGGTCAGCGTGTCGGTATGGCCCAGGCTGGCCAGATCGCGAACATTGGCAAGGCCCAGCTTTCCCAGCACCAGAATTGTGGCAACATAGGCCGTGATAAAGGAGATGGTGAGGGACGACGGGGCGACGAAGCTGACCTGATCGCTCCACAAAATGGCCATGGCGCCAGCTGCGAACAATGCCGTCAGCACGCCCAAAGGCGCTACAATTAGCGCGGTCGGCGACAGCTTGAACGGACGCAGCAATTTGTCCACGAATACCCCCGAAAATTCGCGTATTTCCAACGAAATGATGGTTCTAACGAGTAACCGCTAACGAAGCGTAAACGCGAAATTTACCTTGATTACCTGCTCGCCCAGGCCCGCAGTTCCAGCTGGCTGTTCTGGGTTGCTTGCGGGACCGGCTTGTAAATGCTGGCGCGGTTGACGAATGTCTCGAAAAAATCGGTTTGCCCCACCACTGTTTCGCCTGCACCCAGTATCAGGAAGCCATCAGGCGCCAGTGCGTTTTGCAATCTGGTGAAGGCTTGCTCTCGTGTGGAACGCGAGAAATAGAGCAGCACATTGCGGCACAATATCAGGTCAAAGCGGCCACCTGATGGGGCTGCGCCCAGCACATTATGCTGCGCAAACCGAACGGCTGATCGTATGTCCGAATGGATTTGCCAGCCTAGCGGCGTTTCATCAAAATGCTGCAACATTTGCGAAACGCTCAGGCCCCGCTGCACTTCAAACTGGCTGTACAACCCGCTGCGCGCCATTTCGATCGCCTTTAGCGACACATCCGTACCCAAAATATCGATCGTCCATCCGTCCCACCGCGCACCCTGGTTTGCGAACTGGATTGCCATGGAATAGGCCTCTTGCCCGGTTGAACATCCGGCGCACCAGATCCGCAGGCGGCGGCTATCGCGCCGGCGCTCGGCCAGTGCGGGCAAGATATCATCGGGCAATTGGTCAAAGGTCGGTTTGTCGCGGAAGAAATAGGTTTCGTTGTTCAGCAGTGCTTCGACCACATCTTGTGCCAACTGGGTTTCATGCGGTGTGGCCAGCAGACAGACCAGCTGATCGACATTGGAAATGCCGCGTTCGCGAAATATTCCGGCCAATGCGGTTCCCACGCGCCAACGGCGGCTTTGGGTCAGCTGCTGGCCCGTATGTGCTGCCAGCAATTCCGCAATGATCTGGTATGACGCGTCGCTCACTTCCATGCCGCAGCCCCGGCATGTTTGATGATTGCATCCACCAGGCCGGCTGGCGGCAGTACTGCGCTGGCAAGGCCGGCCTTGGCCACGGCACCCGGCATGCCCCATACCGCAGAACTTTCAGCATCCTGCGCCAGGATCGTACCACCTGCTTCAACCAGTGTGGCAGCACCTTCGGCCCCGTCACGGCCCATGCCAGACAGGATTACGCCCAGAACGCGTCCATCCAGGCAGCGCGACAGGCTGGCCAGCATAGGGTCGACCGATGGCAGGCAACCGCTGCGCGCAGGCTGGTTGGAGGTTGAACAGACCAGCCGGTCTGCGATGCGACGCACGACAAGATGGCCCAACCCATTGGCAACCACGATTTCACCCGCCCTGATTTCTACGCCTTCCTGCGCGATATGGGTCGGGCGTCGTCCGGCCATTTTCACTTGCCGTGCAAAAACCGGGATAAAGGATGCGGGCAAATGCTGGGTGATGACGATCGGCAGGCGGAATGTGGTGGGCAATGCCTGCAAGACCTGGTTCAGCGCGTGAATCCCACCAGTTGATGCACCAATGGCCACGGCTTTGGGCTGTTTGGCGTGACCACCCATGGCAGGCCCGACCGATTCTGGAGGCGTGACAATATCCGCGTCATTTTCGCGCCCGCCCAGTGCGCGGATCTTGCCCAGCAAACTTGCCCTGTAGGTGTCATCGAAGCCGCCGGGTCGCGGTTTCAGCATGGTGTCGGCTGCCCCCATGGACAGCGCCGCCAGAGTGTGTTCCGCCCCTTCTTCTGTCAGGGAGGAGACGACCAATATTTGTGTGTCTGGTGCGCGTTCCAATATCTTTGGCAGCGCTTTCAACCCGCCCATGCCCGGCATTTCCAGATCCAGCAGGATAACATCGACCGGAGTGTTGCGCAGCTCCAGCAGGGCGCGTTCAGCATTGCGGGCGCTGGCAACCATTCGCAAGGCCAGATCGCCCTCTACCATACGGGTCAGTACCGTTCGCACTGTCAGTGAATCGTCCACGATCATTACCCGGATTGGGCGCCGATCGCTGGCTGGCCTGACCTGCCTGTGTAGTTCGGGGGTGGGGCGCGTCACCTGATCTGCCCCTTTTTATGCGAAGCCGACGAGTTGCAACTTGATTTGCAGCGTTTCGTGATCGAACGGCTTCATCACATATTCGTCTGCCCCGGCGCTGACCGCTTCACGAATATGCGCCACGTCATTTTCGGTGGTGCAGAAAACTACCTTGGGCTTATCGCCACCGGGGTGCTTGCGCAGCTGGGTGATGAATTCGATGCCCGTCATAACCGGCATATTCCAGTCAAGCAGAACCACATCGGGCATACTGCCAATGCAGTGGTCCAGGCCTTCCTGCCCGTTTTCAGCTTCTTCAACTGTAAAGCCCAGCGTTTCGAGAATATGCCTCGAAACCTTACGGATGACGCGTGAATCGTCCACTATCAGACACGTTTTCATTTCGACCCCTGTCCCATTCGACACATAGATACAGTTGATCCGTAACTATTCGATTAAGCTGCCGCGGCACTGTTGTGCGGGCACGTGATCAGGCTGGCCATGTCCAGCACCAAGGCAGGGCCGCCCGTGGTTTCCACCATGCCGCGAGAAATGCGGGACCATTGCGTGCCCAGCCCACCTGGTACTGGCACAGGATCGCCGACTGCTTCGGTAATATCATCAACCCGGTCCACCCGCAGCGCGTAGGAATGACCGCCATGGCTGACCACGATGGTGCGTTCGTCAGTCGGATGATCCTCGCCCCCACACCCGATGGCGATACGGCAGTCCAGCACAGTCAGTGCCTGACTGCGCAGCGCCGTCATGCCCAGGATATATTCGGGTGCGCGCGGCACCGGCACAATCGCGCTGGTCTCGATCACTGACTTCACGTCTTCTGCCGGGAAGGCGCAGCGCCGGCCGCCGATCATGGCAATTACCAATGTCTGGGTCATTGCACTGCCCCCCTGCTGATGCTGCGCAGTGCTGCCAACACCCCGTCCCGATCATATCGATAGATGGAGTTTGCACGCTCAGCTTCCTCCACCTCACTGTCAGGTTGGCTGCGCAATCTGATCGTCATGGCATGTTCGGCCTGTTGCTGATTATCCAGAGCGATCACGATATCGGCATCGTCCGCATCGGCATTGGCCAGAGCATATCCGGCGCTGGAGATGAGCGGTGCCAATATCTTGCGCGCCCAGTCATTGTCGGGGATGCTGCAGGTCAATTTCCGGCTGGGCTTTGGCAACGCGCCATGGCGGCTGAACAGCGCATGCCCATCAAGCAGGCTGACCATGTCACCTTCCACCAGCGTCATCGCCTCTATCAGGTCATCATCAACAACTGGCACCAATTCCCCGTCCAGACGGGTGGCATCGGAAACTTCCTGAACGGCAAACAGCAGCTCGCTATATCCGTCTGACAGGCGCAGCAGGCGCAATTTTTCGACTGCGGGATCAATCTCGTTCAATCCGATTAGTGGCAGAATTTCCCCGTCAACCACAGCGCGGGTGCTGCCGCCTGACCTTTCGACCGAGGCGTTTGATATAGTCTCGATCCGTTGGACAAGTTCCATCCGCACGGCCATGCGGCGCCCATCATGCCCTGTGAACAGGACGGCGGGTATGCGGTTCTGCGCTTCAGTAGCGACCTGCTCGTCTGCCAATCGTGTGATCGGTGCGCGTGTTTCAGACACAAGGCCGGCATTGGCGGCGATCAGGGGAACATCCAGCAGCAAAACGGGTGTGCCATTGTCCAGCAATGTGCTGCCGCCATAGAGTTCGGTATCCATGATCGCAGCCGGAAGCGGTTTGATCACCATGTCGGCGATGTTGTGAATGTGATCCACCGCCAGGGCAAAAATGTCCCCATTGGCCAGGCGCAATATTACCAATGACCGATCGGCCTGCTGCACTGCGTGTTCCAGCCCCAGCACATCGGCGAGTGAAAGGCAGCATATGCGTTGCCCTCGAAATGTCACCAAAGCGCTGTCGCCCAGCACGCTGTAATCGACAGCTTCAGCCCCCATGTGCACTATTTCTTCGACATAGGATTGCGGGATGGCAAAACGCTGCCCACCTGTCTCGACAGAGAGGCCGGAGATGATGCTGAGCGTCAACGGAATGGTCAGGAAAAACAATGATCCGGTGCCAGATGTGCTGGTGACGCGGATCGATCCGCCCACTTTTTCAAGATTGTCCCGCACCACGTCCAGCCCGACACCGCGCCCGGATACCGAACTGACCTGTTCGGCTGTTGAAAGCCCCGGTGCGAAGACCAATTGCAGGATTTCTTCGCGGCTCATCCGTTCCAGCTGATCCGCGGTGATCAGCCCGTTTGCCACCGCCTTGGCGCCGATACGGCTTTCATCCAGACCGCGGCCATCATCGCTGACCACGATGGAAATCTTGTTGCCCGCTTGCCTTGTGTTGATGGCCAGCAGGCCGATTTCGCGCTTGCCCGCCTTCAACCTGTCAGCGGGCTTTTCGATCCCGTGATCGATCGCATTGCGGATGATATGCGTCATGGGATCGCGGATCATCTCGATCATTTCGCGGTCGAGTTCGACATCGCCGCCTTCCAGATCGATCATCACCTGTTTGCCCAATTCGGATGACAGGTCACGGACCAGGCGGGGAAAACCACCATACAGCGCCTCTATCCGCTGCATCCGCATACGGGTGATGGCGTCGCGCACATCGGTCAGAATGGTGGACAGGCGTTCGAAGGGGCCATCAATGGAGGGCTGAGTGCCAGCCTCGTTCAAACGATGGGCCAGATCGTTACGGGCCAGCACCATGTCGGAAACGCCGCTCATTACCCGGTCCAGCAGTTCAACCGGAAGGCGGATGGACCGCAGATTGGCAGGTGCCTCTTGCCGCTTCATTGCTGCGCCGGGGGCGGTATCTGTCGGTTCGGTTTCCGTCGTCGAAGTCTCGATGTCACCCTGGTTCAGCGCATTGATCAGCCGTTCATCACCGCCATGGGGAAACTCCTCGCCCGCTTCGATGGCATCGGTCAGGTCCCCGATTCGGTCAACAATCGCCAGGATTGCTGTCACCAGCGCGGCATCGGGCACCCGGCGTCCCGCGCGTATGTCGGCCAGCACATCTTCTGCCGCATGGCTCAGTTTTTCCAGGCGAGGGAAATCGAAGAAGCCGCAATTGCCCTTCACCGTGTGGAAGAAGCGGAAAATAGCGTCCAGATGCGTGCGGTCACCCGGGTTTTGTTCCCAGGCGATCAGCTCGCTTTCACTTGCCTCCAACATTTCGCGCGTTTCGGCGACGAAATCTGCCAGCAGATCATCCATTGCGTGCAGCCCTTCAGAATTACGCTGCACCTCTATGGGGTAATATGGTTAACGCTTGGTCACTTTCGAATTTTTGTGGCTCCACGGCGCAGAACACGCCAAACGACAAAGCCCGCCAACGCACCGCCCAACCCATTTGCAGCCAGTTCGGCAGCGTAGATTGCATCGGCCCCCCAGTATGACCGCATGACCCAGCCCACAGGCAGCATCACCAGGAATACCCGCGCAAAGGATTGCGTCAGCGCATAGCTGGCCTTGTCCACGGCATTCAGCGCACCATTGGCCACGATCAGCAGGCCAAACCCGGCATAGCCCCATGCCGCGATGCGCAGATAGGATGTGAATTCGCCTATAATGGCCGGATCATCGGTAAAGAAGTCTGCAAACCAGCCACCGAATAGCGACAGGATGCTGGCCACCACCAGCCCGTATGCCAGGCAAAAGCCGCCAGCCCACAGCATCGCCTCACGCGCCCTTTCGGGCATTTTAGCACCCCAATTCTGGCCGACAATCGCGCCGATTGCCCCGGATAGTGCCAGCAGCGGTACGACGGCAAAGCTTTGCACACGCCCTGCCGCCCCAAAGCCCGCGATTGCGGCAGATCCTTCTCCGGCCAATAATGCAGTCAGCACTGACAACCCGATGGGATTGATCGCATTGGAAAATGATGCTGGCGCTGCCACCCGCAGGATTTCCCCGGTCACAGATGGGATGTGGCAATCCTTCAGTATGCGCGGATCGAGGCGTAGGTGGGTGCGGTGGACCAGGTAGAGGCCGATCACTGCGCTCATGGTCCAACCAATCACCGTGGCATAGGCAGCCCCGGCAATCCCGAAGCCCTTCAGCCCGAAAGCGCCCGTGATCAGCAATGGGTCAAGCACCCAATTGGCCCCGGCAAAGACAAGCGAGATAACCAGAGTCCGTTTCGCTTCCCCTTGCGCGCGCAATATGCCGTTGATTGCCATCAGCGTTGTGGACAATGGAAGACCCAGTGCGAACGGTTCCATATAATGATTGATGTGCCAGCGCAGGTCGGGCGGTGCCTGCATCAGCGCGAATAGCGGATCCAGCACCGCATAGAGCAGCAGGCCGGCCAGCAGGCCCAGGGCAACCGATACAACAAGGCCCAGATTGGCGCGCCGTGTGGCCTTTGCGCTGTCCCCTTCGCCCAATGCGCGGGCAACGACCGAATTGATGCCGACCATCAGCCCGATGGCCAGACTGGTGACGGCAACTGTTATCGGGAAAATAAAGCTGATTGCAGCCAGTTCTGTGCTACCCAGTTGGCCGATGAAATAGGCATCGATCAGCCCGATCGACATCATTGCGGCCACACCAACAATCATGGGCGCCGTTTGGGTGACGAGATGCCCCCGGATCGGCCCACGCGTCAATTTGGCATTCTCACTCATCAACGCTGCTCTAGCGAGCCATTGGCGCGATGCACAGCGCCAAGAATTGTGTGGCAAGTGCCTGCGGCTGCTTGTGCTGCGCTGTGTGCCCGTGCGATAGGCGCTGGCGCATGACACGCATCAAAGGGAGCCTGCGGTAATGTCGCGCATGACCGTTAATGATCGTCCGGTCGAATTCGATATGGACCCGCAGACCCCGCTGCTGTGGGCACTGCGCGATGCGGCCAATCTGACCGGCACCAAATATGGCTGTGGCGAGGGGGATTGCGGAGCCTGCATGGTGATTGTGGATGGCGCTGCGCTGCGATCCTGCCTGATTACCATAGCCGAGGCAGAGGGGCGCTTTGTCACTACGATCGAAGGGCTATCGCGTGACCGGTCGCATCCCGTGCAGCAGGCGATGGTGGCGGAACAGGCGATCCAGTGCGGGTTTTGTACGCCGGGCATCGTGATGGCGGCGGCGGCCCTGCTCGACAGGAATCGCAGCCCCAGCGAGGCGGACATCAAGGCAGCCATTCCCAATCTGTGTCGCTGCGGGGTCTATCCCCGGCTGGTCCGCGCGATCCAGCGGGCAGGGCGGGTTGCACGGCGGCAGGAAGTGTTAAGCGCAGCACCCGCCCCCGGCATCAGTGCCCAAGATGCCGCGAGGGAGGTGCCCGCCATGCGCCCTGTCGTGCGACCCGGCGCAGGCGGGCAGGAAGCGGATTAAATCTTAATCCGCACCCCAAGCCGTGCGGTGAAGGGATCACCCGGCTGAATATTATTGTCACCATGCGCGCTGGGGTAATAATTGGCGTCAAACAGGTTTTCGATATTCAGCTGGAATGACAGGCGGTCATTGACGTCAAAATAGGCGGCGCTGTCGACCCGGATATAGTCGGGCAGCACAACATTGCCGGAAAAGCTGGCGAATTGTTCATCCTGATAGACCACGCCCAGCCCCAGGCCGAACCGTTCAGTCAGATCATAACGGGTCCATGCCGTGATCTGGTGTTTGGGCAGTTGCTGCAAGGGGGTGCCCGCTGCGGCAAAGGTGCTGTCGGAGCGGATTTCGCCATCCAGCCAGGCATAACCCACATTCACGCTCCAATCCGGTGTGATCTGGCCCGCAAGGTTGAATTCGAAACCCTTTGTGCGGCTTTTCCCGGTCAGCACGGTCTGGCCAATATTCACCGGATCAGCGGCCTGAGTATTGGTGCGGTCAAGCCGGAAGATGGCGGCCGTCAGCAACAACTCCGACGCAGGGGCCCATTTCAGGCCCAGTTCGTAATTGGTGAACTTTTCCGGGTCGAACGCGCTGTCACCCGGTGACAGGATCACGAACTGGTCACCCGCTTGCGGCAGGAAGCTTTCGGCGTAGCTGGCATAAATTGAGAGGGTGGAATTTGGCTTTACCACCAGGCCGAAACGTGGGCTGACCATCTCATCAATCCGGCCACCTTCAACCTGTGTGAACAGATCGGTGGATTGCAGGTCGAACCGTTCCCAACGCAGGCCCGCGGTCAGCTCCACATATTCGCCGATCTCAACCTGATCCTGAATATAAGCGGACAGCACATCCAACCGGCTTTTGCGTTCGCGTGACAATGCCCCCAGCGTGACGGTGGGATAGGCCAGCGTCTGGGCCAGCGGCACACTGCTCTCGCTCAGGCTGATTCCATAGCGGCCATTCCGCGTGGTCTGCTCCATAGCTTCAATACCTGCCAGAATGGTGTGCGCCAATGCGCCCGTTTCCACCTGCCACACCAGATTGCCCTGGCCGATCCAGTTTTCGCGCTTGGTGAAATCGGCATAGCCACCCAGATCCACATACGCGCCTGTAATGCCCGACGGCACGACGTTGGCATAGAACTTGTCATAATTGGCATATTGCGCCGTGGCATTACCGCTCAGACTGTCGCTGAAATCATGTTCCAGTCGACCGCGCGCGATGTGCGCCGTGTTGGTTGCATTGTTGAAGCCCGGCACGCCAAAGAAAGTGTCGTCAAAGCCGCGCAACGGGCCACCATTCAGGCTGGGGATGCCGCGATCGGTCACGCGCTCGTCATCATCATAGCTGTAGCTTGCGATGAAGCGTGACGCGTCACCCAATTGCACAGTGGCCGTGGGCGAGATGCCGATGAAACGGCCCTCATAGGCCTGCCGGTCATTGTCGAATTCTTCGTAAGTGGCGTTGATGCGCAGCGCGGCGGGTTCAGACAGCCGCGTATTCACGTCACCCGACAGGGCGAAAGCGCCGAAATTGTCGACCGAGCCTGACAGGTCAGCAGAAAATCCGTTCAGCCGCGCGGTTTTGCTGACGCGGTTGATGACACCGCCACCACCGCCCCGGCCAAAGATCAGCGCATTTGCGCCTTTCAGGATTTCGATGCGTTCGACATTGTACAGCGAACGGTAATATTGCGCATCATCGCGCAGCCCATCGAGGTAGAAATCGGCGGTGGTTTCCTGCCCGCGAATGAAGACTTCATCGCGGTGCCCTTCGCCCGTTTCCAGGCTGATGCCGGGGACATAGCGCAACGCGTCACCCAACTGCCGGATCGATTGGTCTTCCAACTGGTCGGCGGTGAGGAAGGTGATGGTTTGTGGTACCTCAATCAGCGGGGTGGGCGTTTTGGTGCCGGTTGATCCATCTTCCAGCACATATCCATCACGAACGCCCGTCACCACGATTGTATCGGGCAGATAATCGCGATCGCCATCATCCGCTGCCAACACCGGCGCTGCGAACATGCATACTGCTGTTGCGCCGGATAGCATTAATAAGTGGCGAAGTGTGGCGGCAGGCTTCATGGAAATACTTCCTTGCAAATGATTCTTAATTCGATGCCCCCGCTAATGCGAGCCATTCTCATTTGCAACCACAAAACTGACTTGGCGGAAAAAATTTGTGATGATAGGCGCGGTGTCGCATCCACCCGATCAGGAGAAATCGATGAAAGCGACCATCTGGCACAACCCCAATTGCGGCACATCGCGCAAAACGCTGGCCTTGCTGGAGGAAGCTGGGGCAGAGCTGACCGTGGTCGAATATCTCAAAAATCCGCCCAGCGCAGACAAGCTGGCGCAGCTTTATCGCGAAGCCGGGATCACACCGCAGCAGGGTTTGCGCATGCGCGGGACCGACGCTGAAGAACGCGGCTTGCCCGATGCGGATAACAAGACGGTGCTGGATGCCATGGTGGCAGAACCGATCCTGATCGAGCGCCCTCTGGTGGAAACCGACAAGGGCGTTCGCCTGTGTCGCCCGCAGGAAAAGGTGCAGGAAATCCTCTAGGGTCAGGACTTATTTGCGGTCCTGTGTCAGCTCCGCATCGCTGCCCATATTTTTCCAGGCAAGAATAAACACGCTCAGCAGCAATGCGCAGATCGTGGCAAAGCCGATCACCGGATGATGGCCATACAGCCAAACACCGCCTGTTGGTGCCAATATATATGTTGCGCCGGTGATGGAGGCCACGATGCCGCCAACCTGGCCCTGTTCTGCTCGGGTAACGGCGAGTGACGCCCCTGCTGTGAAGCCGGGGCGATAAAGGCCAAAGCCCATCGACGCGATGGCAAAACCCAGCGCGATTGAGTGCAGATCATGCGCAATGGAAAATGTCATCACGCCCAAGGCGGCAATCGCCACGCCCCACATGGTGGAACCGCGCGGCCCCAATTTCAGCATCGGGATCAGCCCCCATTGCGCCAGTAAAGTGGCGGTGGCCCCGTACATCAGGACCAGGCCAACTGTTCCGGCGGCAGCATCCGGGCTGGCCCGCAGGCCCAGCCGGTCAAGTATGAAAAAGCCGATAATTCCCAGCATTGCGGCCTGTGCATGGCCGCCCAGCAGCCCCGCCCAGACCCATGGGCGCAGGCGCGGATCACGCCAGCGCAGGTGGACAATTTCTCGCTTTGGCGGTTGGTCGGGCGAATCGAGCGGCACGTCTTGCTGTGTCGTGTCATCTCCTTCATCTTCCAGTCGGGGGCTGGATCCGGCGCTGAAGGGCGCAGCCACGATATCGCCCCGTGCAGCATAGCTGGGCGTGTCATCGGGCAGGCGCAGACGCAGCGCGATGAGGACCACCACGCCAATCGCGGCGAAGGCAAGGAATGGCCCGACCAGCCCTGTTGACGGAAAGATCAGCAGTGGAGCCAAGGCTGGGCCGATCACCGTACCCAGTCCAAAACTTGATGCGATCAATGCCATGGCCTGTGTGCGCTCGCTGCGTGGTGTACGGCTGGCGACATAGGCCTGCACAGCCGGTGGAGCCGCTGAACCGAACCCGCCGTAAAGGCTGCGTGCCAGCGCAAACAACAGCAGCGTTGCAATTGCCGAGAGGAAACCATTAAGACCGAACCACAAGGCCATGCCGCACAGCCCCATGGACAATACAAAACCCACCAGGCCAATGGCCATCATTGCCTTGCGCCCGCGATGGTCTGATCGGCGCGCCCAATAGGGGGCGCATACCACCCATAACAGGGCCGACCAGGTATAGGCGAGACTGATCCAGACATCCGCCACGTTCAGCGCGGTGCCGATAGACGGCATGACAGATTGCATCGCCGTATTGCCGGCGGCTGTGACCAGCATGACCAGAAACAGCAGTGCCATCCGCCCGCGTGTGATGCGGCGCGGTGCTGTGGCCAGCCCATGCTGACCCCCGCCTGATGCATCCTGTTTCAGATCAACGTTTTCCATGGTTTATCCGTCGCTAGGCCGGCCTATCCACTCTTGCAATGCATTGACGGATGGGGCGGGAGAATACCCCCGCCTGACCCTATTCAAAGGTATCGCTGATGTCTGCCTGGCTGGGGCCGGACAGCTGGCGGTGAACCCCCGCCAGTACGCCCAGGAAAATCACCACGAACACCGCATTCAGCAAGGCCGCGAACAGGCCATTGCCGATCAGTTCCAGCTGGCCACCCATTGCGGCAAACAGAACACCCATCACCATTGTCACGACGCCAGAAACAATACCCAGCGCCAGAAACAGCAATATGTAAAATCCCAGCAGACGGAAGCTGTTGCCCTTGGTCAATTGCCATGACCGTTGCAGGATGCGGATGGGGTTCAAAATGCCATCAATCGCGATCACCGGCGTGACCAGCGAAAATTTGATGAACAGATAGACGCCGATCACGAAAGCGATGACGCCCGTCAGAACCGCGCCCTGCGGGCCCGCAATCGCCGCGCCCAGCGCGACCAGCAGTGCTATGACGATACCCAATGCCAGTGCGAACAGGATTTGTGTGCCGATATAGCTAAAAAATCCGCGCCCGCCGCGTGCAATCGCCTCACCCACGGTTGGCCGGTTGCGATCAGTCAGCAGCGTCATCAGCGCCAGCATGCCAATTGCCTGCGTGACGCCGATGACCACAAAGACCCACCAGTTTTGGGCATAAAGCTGGCCCAGCATCTGCATGGCCTGTTCCATATCGGCAGGGTCGGCACCCATTTGCGCCTGCGGCTGCATGGTTTCAGGCACCAGCAGCATGATGGCGAAATAGGGCAGGAAGAAAAACACACCCGCCACCACCATCACTACATTGCGATTTCCCGCCAGCAGTGCTGTCGCATCGCTCCAGGCGCGTCCCATATCCAGTTTCATTGCCTCAATCCCTCTGAAAACGTCGGCAGCAAATGCCATACCCCCTTGATAAGCGCGATGAATACCCCCACGCAATCTTTGATGGACCCGCAACCCACCGATCTGCCGATAGAGTATCGATGCGAGACTGCGCCTGTGCCCTATCGCACCGCGCTGGCGCAGATGGAGGCGCGCAACGCCGCAATCCGGGCGGGCGATGCGGCTGAACTGGTGTGGCTACTGGAACATCCCCCTGTTTACACGGCAGGAACCAGCGCCGCAGCGGCTGAACTGCTGGACCCGCGCTTTGAGGTGGTGGAGGCGCGGCGCGGCGGGCGTTACACCTATCACGGGCCCGGGCAGAGAATTGGCTATGTCCTGCTCGACCTTACCCGGCGCGGGCGCGATATACGCTGTTTCGTCCACGGGCTGGAACAATGGGTTATCGATACGCTGGCGGGTTTCGGGGTCGAAAGCTGGGCGGTGGACGGCCGCGTTGGCATCTGGTGCCATGATATTGATGGGCGAGAGGCGAAGATCGGGGCCATCGGCGTGCGGGTGCGGCGCTGGGTGACAATGCATGGCTTTTCGGTCAATCTGGACCCCGACCTTTCGCATTTCACCGGAATTGTCCCTTGCGGGATAGAGGAATTTGGCGTCACCAGCCTGGCGCGGCTGGGTATCGACATTTCACCGCAGGAATGGGACGAGGCGCTGATTGCAAGGGCGCCGGATTTTCTGAACCGGCTGGCCGGGGAAACAGGATGCAAGGTATGAGGATTGTGATTTCGCTGGGTCTGGCATTGGCGCTGGCGGCATGTGGCGGTGCCGAAACCAAGCGAGATGGATCGGATGATCGCTCGGCTGAGGGTGAGGTGCTGGGCGGCGCGATCAGCGATGAAATGCTGCCGCTGGAATCGGTCCAATCGCAATCCCCGCAGATGAAAGTTGCCCCCGTCGCCGCCGCGGCTGATCCTGCTGAGGAGGCGGATGCAGACGCTGAAACGATTTCTGCGCCGGTTGAGCCGGCGCAGGCGGATGAAAGCACCGAATAGGCAGGATCACCCTTCGGCCTGTTCCTCTGCCAGAGCCGGATAGTCGATATATCCTTCTGCGCCGCGACCGTACCAGCTATCCGGCACGTTCTTGTTCGGTGCCCATTCGGCCCCCGCTCTGATGCGCGTGGGCAAGTCCGGGTTGGAGATGAAGGGACGACCGAACGAGACAGCATCGCATTTGCCCGCTTCAATATCGGCGCTGGCTTTCGCGGCATCATAATCGCTGTTTAGGATCAGGCTGCCTGAATAGATCTGGCGGATCATCGGGCCTTGTTTGGGCACATCGGTGCGCCCGAATGTTCCATCCGAACCGGGCTCACGCAGTTCAAGATGGGCCAGACCCAGCTGCTCGATCACGCGGGCAGCAGCGCCAAAGGTGGTGGCGGGATCGCTGTCATCGCAGCCCTGAGTTTCACCATTGGGGGACAGGCGGATGCCCACGCGGTCAGCGCCCCAGACATCGATCAGTGCCTCCAGAACTTCGCGCATGAAGCGGGTGCGGTTTTCAGCACTCCCGCCATATTCGTCGTCACGCGAATTGGTGCTGTCGCGCAGGAACTGGTCAATCAGATAGCCATTGGCACCGTGTAATTGGACGCCGTCGAAGCCAGCGGCTTTTGCGTTCTCGGCGGCGAGCCGGTAATCCGCCACTACACGGGCAATCTCTTCCTTTTTCAGCGCGCGCGCCTGTTCATACGGTTTGCGACCAGATGGGGTGTGGGCGTGGTCGGGCGCTGTGGTGGCGCTGGCAGAAACGGGTGCCTCACCGCCCAGAAAATCAGGGTGAACCAGCCGCCCCATATGCCACAGCTGCATCATGATGAAGCCACCTTCCTGATGCACGGCATCGGTCACCAATTTCCACCCTTCGACCTGTCCCTCAGTCCAGATCCCCGGTGCGCCAGGCCAGCCTGTACCTTCTATGCTGATTCCCGTTGCTTCGCTGATGATCAGGCCCGCCCCGGCACGTTGGCGGTAATATTGCGCCATCATCGCATTGGGAACATTACCCGGCATGGTTGCCCGCGCGCGGGTAAGCGGGGCCATGAAAATGCGATTTTTGGCTGTGATCGCGCCAAGTGTCAGTGGCTGAAACAGATTATCGTACAAGGTAGTGTCCCCGATCAGACGCATTGAATTGGGTTGCATCTGGGCTTTTGTGGCCTAGGGCGCAAGGGATGGATATGCCATCTGCCTTGCCAGCAAGAGCTACCGGATCGCGCCGCCTGATCCTGCTGGCTGCATTGCTGACGGGTAATATTGCGCTGGCATTGGGCCCGTGGCTGGTGCGGCTGGCCGATACCGGCCCGGTCTCTGCCGGGTTCTGGCGCCTGTTCCTGGCACTGCCTTTTCTGCTGTTGCTCGCGCGCATTGCCCGCCAACCCATAACCGGGATTCCGCGCGGCACACTGATGCTGGTGGCGCTGGGGGCTGTTGCCTTCGGGCTCGATCTCGCCAGCTGGCATGTCGGGATAGAGATGACGCGGCTGGGTAATGCTACGTTGTTTGGCAATGCCGGGTCAATCGTGCTGCTGTTCTGGGGCTTTCTGATTGCGCGCCATTTGCCGCGCGGCAAGGAATGGCTGGCGATTGCCTTCGCTCTGGGCGGTGCGGGTATATTGATGGGGCGCAGCCTGGAAATTTCCGCCAGCACATTGCTGGGCGATGTGTTCTGCCTGACTGCGGGCCTGCTCTACGCGGTTTACCTCATCACGCTCAAGGATGCGCGGCAAACGATTGGATCTTGGAGCCTGCTGGTCTGGGTCAGCATATTTGCCAGCCCGCTGCTGCTGGCCATTGCCGTTGCACGGGGGGAGCCGGTCTGGCCCACCAATTGGACGCCGATCCTGATCCTGTTTGTCACCAGCCAGTTGGTGGGGCAGGGCTTGCTGGTCTTTTCCATGCGGCATTTCCGCCCATTGGTGATCGCGCTGGCACTGCTGACCCAGCCTGCCGTTGCGGCTCTGATCGGCTGGCTTGCTTTTGATGAGGTGCTGAACCCGCTCGACATTGCGGGCATGCTGCTGCTGGGCGGGGCGCTGGTTCTGGCGCGGCAAAGGCGGACCTGACTTTTGATCGACCGGGTTGGGGCTTGGTGCTAATCCTGTGCCATGAGATTGAGAGGACCACCCATGAAAATCACCACACTGGCGCTCGCAGTATCGACGCTCGCAATTGCGGGTTGCAGCAGTTACGCCCCGGCAGAAGATGTTCGCTCTGCTTCCAGCGAAGCCGCTGCTTCGTCAGCGATGGATGAGTCATTTGGCGAAGTCGCCGATGGCTATATCGAGGCACTGACCGAGCTTAACCCCATCAATGCCACCGGCATTGGTGACCATCGCAATGATGACAAATTGCCCGATATTTCTGCCGCCGGACGCCAGGTAGAAGCGACCGTGGATGGCGCGCTGCTGGATACGCTTGGCATGCTGGACAAAAGCCAGATGAGCCGCGGCAATCAGGTCGATTACATGCTGCTGAAAAACGCGCTGGAGTATTCCGAATGGTCACGCGAGGTTGAGCAGCAATGGGCGTGGAACCCGCAATATTACAACGATTTGGCATCTTATGCACTTTATGGGCTGGTGGCGCGCGATTTTGCCCCGTTTGAACAGCGTCTGCCCAATATCGTCAGCCGGATGCAGCAGCTGCCCGGTTTTCTTGAGGTCGCGCGCGCGCAGATTGATGTGGCCCGTGTGCCCAAAATCCATGCTGAAACCGTGGCCAAGCAGAATGCCGGGATCATGAGCATTGTTGATGGCTTGATAGAGCCGGAACTGGCGAAGAGCGGGCTCGACCGCGCGGAATTTGATGCAGCCAAGGCGGGGCTGGTCGTGGCACTGGATGTTCACCAGAAATGGTTGGACGATGTGCTTGTGCCGGGTGCTGAGGGCGAATTCCGATTGGGCGCGGAAAAATACGCGCAGAAAATGAAGTTTGCGCTCGTGACCGATATGAGCGTGGCCGAGCTGAAGCAGCGCGCCGAAAGTGCCTATGCCGAAACGCGCGCGCATATGCTGAAGGTGGCGAGCGCGATTGGCGATTGCAGCGCGATCGAGGCGCGCGATGCCAAGGCGCGCGAACAGGCGGTGATCCAGTGCGGGCTGGAGGCCTCTTACGAAAATCGCGCCAGCCGTGACGGGTTGGAAGACGCTGCGCGCGCCACCTTGGCGCAGGCGACGGCCTATACCACCCAGAAGGATTTTATCCGCCCGATGGATGGGCCGGTGCAGATCATCACCATGCCCGAATTCTGGCAGGGTAATGCGGTCGCCTATCTCGATGCCCCACCGCCGCTGCAGCGCGATCTGCCGGCGTATTACGCAGTCTCACCAATTCCGGCGGATTGGAGTGACGAGCAGGCAGAAAGTTTCCTGAAGGAATACAACATTTCCATGCTGCACCTGCTTTCCATTCATGAAGGCGTACCGGGCCATGCCATGCAGCTGGACCATGCCAATAAGAATGACAGCCTGCTGCGCGCCGTGCTGGGCAGCGGGCCATTTGTGGAAGGTTGGGCGGTCTATTCCGAAAAGCTGATGGCCGATCATGGCTATCTGGGCGGGATGGACACGGTTGAGGGACGCTATTTCCTGCTCAACGGCCTCAAATTCCGCCTGCGCGCGATCATCAACACGCTGCTCGATATCGGCATCCATACAGAGGGGATGACGCGCGATCAGGCGATGGAGCTGATGATGCAGGGCGGTTTCCAGCAGGAACGCGAGGCCGCTGGAAAATGGACCCGCGCCAATCTCGGCTCGATCCAGCTCTTGAGCTATTTCACCGGTTTCTCAGAGCATGTCGCACTGCGCAAGGAAGCGGAACAACGCTGGGGCGCACAGTTTGACGAGCGCGAATATCACGACCTTCTGCTCAGCTATGGCTCACCGCCCGCGAAATATGCCCGCGCACTGCTGTTCGATCTGCCGGTGGAGTGAAGGTAGCTCGGTGCGTTAACGCGCGCCGAGATCACCCTTGCCGATGGTGCCGCTGGCCATTTCCAGCATGCGGTCGAGGCTTTGTTTGGCCTTCAGCCGCAGCCCTTCCTCAATCTCGATCCGCGGTTCCAGATCGCGCAGCGCGACATAGAGCTTTTCCATCGTGTTGAGCGCCATGTAGGGGCAGATATTGCAGCTGCAATTGCCGTCTGCCCCAGGGGCCCCGATGAAGTTCTTTTCCGGCAGCGCCTTTTCCATCTGGTGAATGATATGCGGTTCGGTGGCGACGATCAGCGTGTCACCTTCAAACTCTTGCGCGTATTTCAGAATGCCGCTGGTCGATCCGACATAATCGGCATGGTCGATAATGGTCGGCGGGCATTCAGGGTGCGCGGCAACTGGCGCGCCGGGATGCTGTTCCTTCAGCTTCAGCAGCTCAGTCTCGCTGAATGCCTCATGCACGATGCACACGCCCGGCCACAACAGCATTTCGCGGTTGAACTTGCGGCTGAGATAGCCGCCCAGATGGCGATCTGGCCCGAAGATGATCTTCTGTTCTGGCGGGATCTGGGCCAGGATGGTTTCGGCAGATGAGCTGGTGACGATTACGTCGCTCAGTGCCTTCACCTCAGTCGAGCAGTTGATGTAGGTCAGCGCGATGTGATCGGGGTGCGCTTCGCGAAACGCCCTGAATTTTTCGGGTGGGCAGGAATCTTCCAATGAACAACCCGCATTCATATCGGGCAGCACCACGATCTTTTCAGGGCTGAGTATCTTGGCCGTATCGGCCATGAACTTGACCCCGCAAAAGGCGATAACATCTGCATCGGTCGCTGCCGCCTTTTTCGACAATTCCAGCGAATCCCCGACGAAATCGGCAATGTCCTGAATATCGGGCGTTTGGTAATAATGCGCCAGGATCACGGCATTGCGCTCTTTACGCAGCCGGTCGATCTCTGCCAGCAAATCGTCGCCAGTGGGCAGCTTGGTTTCGATACTCATCAATTCATCCCGTTCAAAAACCTTGCCACCCCATATAGGGGCAATGCCCGCAATGGCGAGTGTGTTTGCGGGATATTTGATGGGCTTACATGCTGAAGTCAGGTGGCAGAAATGCCTCATCCGGGCGCTCACCCCCGGGGTGGCCCGCTGTAAACTGTGCCACCCAGTCATAGGCAAACCCAGTGGAATGAACCGCCTCACCCAGCGCCATCAATGCCAGCGGCAACAATAGTGACCACCACCAGGCAGGATGAATGCGGCCATGCACACGCTTGTCCATCACCATCCCGGCCAGCGGGAAAAGCGCGGCCGCCATGAACATTGCGGGATAGGCATAGGGGATGAACAGTGGGAGAGGCAGTAGCCGGGCATATCCTGGTATGCTGACGGTCGCCATCGCACCAAACATCAACCGCTTGTGCCAATCTGGCCGGTTGCGCAGCTTCAAAGCAGCAGAAGCCAGCGCAGCAAAGGCGCCCAGGTGGAACAAATTGACCACCAGAAATTCGCTTCTGCCGAAAAAGAACGGGCCACCCGATTTGCGCAATACGACAAAGCCCAGCCATGTCCCCAAGGCCAGCATCAGCGGAATCCAGATTGCGGCAATCTGGCCCAGCCTGCGGTGAAGAGCGATATTGGCCCGTGTTACCAATGTCACTTGCGTAACATACAGCCCAATAAAGCTCATAAATACAAAGGCATGCAGATGATATGGCAGCGGAACTTCGAAGCTGGACCTGCCCATGGCAAGCTGCATGACAAATCCGCTGACCGTTACGATGGCCAATATCCACGTGGCGACCAGAAAAAAGCGATGCTCGCTTGCTGCGCTGGATGATGATGATTGATCTGAAGCGGTCATTGCGAATCCTTCCCCCGATGATCCAGCTAACCCGTGCGATCTATTATGGCTTGCGCACGGTGGCGGTCAATCACTGCTCCACAGATCGCCCTCGCGCTGGGTAAGCCCGCGTTTTTCCAGATCCAGCAAATGCGCCTCCACGCTCATCTGCGCAGCGGGGATCAGGCGTTCATCCAGCCCTTTATACATATGCGGGATGAAATCGGGGATGGCGCGCGCGCTTTCGCCCAGCAGGCGCATGATCTGGTTTTCGCGCTGGCGGCGGTGGCCGATCATGCCGCGCACCAGTTGGCGGGGCTTGGTAATCGGATCACCATGCGCAGAATAATAAATGCGGTCTTCGCGCGCCTGCAATTTTTCCAGACTGCGCAGATATTCGCCCATATCGCCATCGGGCGGAATGACCACGCTGGTGGACCAGCCCATCACATGATCGCCGGAAAACAGCGCGCCCGATTCTTCCAATGCGAAGCAGAGGTGGTTGGATGTGTGGCCGGGTGTGTGGACAGCCCGCAGGCTCCAGCCGGAACCTGTCATTGCCTCCCCATCTTCCAGTACGCGATCAGGCGCATAGGTGCAGTCAAAGCTCTCATCGGCACGGGGGCGGTCACTTTCGATCACCAGCGGCGCGCAGCCGACAATAGGCGCGCCGGTATGCGCCGCCAGTGGTGCCGCAGCGGGCGAATGATCGCGATGGGTATGGGTGCACATGATCGCGGTGATCTGCGCCTTGCCCACGGCGGCCAGCACGGCCTCTACATGCAAATCGTCAGCAGGGCCGGGATCGATCACCGCCACCGCATCGCCAGAACCGACGATATAGGTCTGTGTGCCGGTATAGGTATAGGGCGATGGGTTGGGGGCGAGCACGCGCCGCACCAGTGGTTCACACTGTTCGGAAATGCCGGTGGGCCAGGGTTGGGGCGGTAGAGCCATGGCTTGCATATGGAGATGAAGCTGGCAGAAGTCACCCCAAGGAGATTAGGCTCAGGACTCATTGATCAAATGGCCGTGGCTTGAGCCAGAAAGGCGTAGGACGCGAAACGAACGAGGAAAATAGTGGTGCTATCTGACGAGAGAGTGACAAAGTCCTGCGCCTTTCTGGCCAAGTCCTGCGGATGGCCCGATACGGGCGATCTGCTTCGTCAAACCGCTCAGCCGGGGAGCCGCCCCCGCTTTTCGCGGTTTTCCTTGCATCTCATCCCGCAGCGGGTCACCTCGGCTCATGCGATTAATGGATCCTGACCCTACATGTCCGATTTGATCCTGGTTCTTGATGAAGGCACTACCTCAACCCGCGCCATGTTGTTCGATGCGGCGGGCAAACCACATGGCGTGGCGCAGCAGGAATTGACGCAACACTATCCGCAGCCCGGTTGGGTGGAGCATGATGCGGCGGAGATATGGGACAAGACGCTGGCCTGCATGCGGCAGGTGGTAGAGGAAGTGGGCGGTGCAGATCGGATTGCCTGCATCGGCATCACCAATCAGCGTGAGACCGTGGTGGCGTGGGACAAGCAGACCGGCAATCCGCTCGCCCGTGCAATTGTGTGGCAGGACCGGCGCACGGCGGAATTTTGTGCTGATTTACGCGATGCGGGGCATGAGGCAGAGGTCCAGCAGCGCACCGGATTGCTGCTCGACCCCTATTTCTCTGGCACCAAAATGCGCTGGCTGCTCGATAATGATCCTTCTGCGCGCGATGCAGCGGATGCGGGCACCCTGGCCTTCGGTACGATAGAAAGCTGGCTGCTGTTCAAGCTGACGGGCGGTGCGCATCTCAGCGATGCCAGCAATGCCAGCCGTACATTGCTGATGGAACTGGGCGGGGCAGGCTTCGACCCCGGCCTGTGCGATCTGTTCGGTGTGCCGCATGGTGCCTTGCCGCAAGTGGTCGATAATGCGGGCGGGCTGGCAGTGGCGGATGCGCAATGGCTGGGCCGCGCCATCCCCATTACCGGCATGGCGGGCGATCAGCAGGCGGCCACCATCGGGCAGTCATGTCTGACACCCGGCGATACCAAGGCAACCTATGGCACCGGGGCCTTTGTACTGACCAATATGGGGGGTGAGATTCCAGCATCGCAGAATCGCCTGTTGGGCACGGTGCTCTACCAGATGGCGGGACAACGAACCTATGCGATTGAAGGATCGGTTTTTGTCGCAGGCAGCCTGATCCAGTGGCTGCGCGACAGTTTGGGCGTGATTGGCAGTGCTGCCGAGACAGAGGAACTGGCGGGCTCGATTGCCGATAGTGGCGGTGTCACCATTGTTCCGGCCCTGTCAGGGCTTGGCGCACCGCATTGGCAGGCAGAGGCGCGCGGCGTGATCACCGGCCTCAGTTTCGCCAGCGGACGTGCAGAAATCGCGCGCGCCGCGCTGGAGGCGATGGCGCATCAGACGCATGATCTGGCACGGGCATATACCGCTGATGGCGCCAAATGGGCCAAGCTGAAAATCGATGGCGGGATGGCGGCGAATAATTGGATGGCTCAGGATCTGGCCAACATGCTGAATCTGAGCGTCGAACGGCCCGAATTTGTCGAAACGACGGCGCTGGGGGCAGCCATGCTGGCGGCAGTGGGCGTTGGTTTGCATCCGGATTTGGGTGGTGCAGCCAGCGCCATGCGCGGCGCATTGGTGTGCTTTTCACCAGCGATGGAGGATGCGGTGCGGAGCGAACGGCTGGATCGCTGGAGCCGAGCGCTCAGCGCCGCCTGATCTGCCTGTAAGAATTACTGATACATCATTGCGCGGCCGATGCGGTCATGCATCGCGCGCACACTGGGCTGGGTTTCGAAACCGTCGCGCCATGCCCGGTCCAGCCGGGCGATGCGGCGGTGCAGATGGACTGTTTCATGCACCAATTGCTGCGTTTCAGGTTCCAGCAGGGAAAGATCGCCATCCGAAGGCGTGCGATCATCGGGCAGGCTGCCATGGCGGCGAAGCTGGTCTTCGGTCATTTCGCCTGAAAAATAGGCGCGCTGGTTCAGCAACCAGGCCAGCACATGCATCATGCGGGTGGTGGTCTTCAGCCCTTCTGTTGACAGCGCCAGCCGCATCATATCGCTGGTTTCTTCGGGGATTTGCCCCAGACCCAGGGCGAACACAGCGCGCACTTCATCGGCCAGAACCAGGGCTTCTGTATAAAGCGATTCGATGATCGGGCGGGAAAGGCTGCTTGGGCGTGTCATGCCAAAAGGGCTAATATGAAGTTAGCGCCCGCGCCAGCTTGGTAACCCTATTATCCAGCGCTTTCCAGACCCCTGTCCCAAAGCGGAACGGTTTGGCCGGATTTCCTCACGCAATAATATCGGGCAGCAGGCTGTCCTCGATCATGGAAATCTGATCTTTCAGTCGCAATTTGCGTTTTTTTAGGCGGGCAATCTGAAGCTGGTCAGTGCTGCCCGCTTCGGTCAATGCGGCAATGGCGGCGTCCAGGTCACGATGTTCGGATCTCAGCAGTTCCAGCCGCTTGCGAAGCTCCTGCTCGTTCATTCATCCCTGCCTTCCGTGACATTGTTTGCCGCTGTTTCGGCAGGTTGCACCGAATAATGTGCCGGTTTCACTTTGCAAGATAGGGATGTTGTGGTTTGATGACAATTCGCGGCTCGTCCGCGTTGTGGCGAGTCGCTCCAACAGGGGTTGTTGACCTGTAACAGGAGATGCCAATGAACTCGTCACATGCTACCGCGCTCCACACCAAACATGCCGGACTTGAAGCCAAGCTTCAGATGGAAATGAACCGGCCAGCGCCCGATGCGGTGATGATTCAAAAACTCAAGAAGGAAAAGCTGCGAATTAAGGAAGAGCTGGCCGAAATCTGACCTTCACCCGGCCCTGACCACCACTTTTTCGTCCGTTTTGGACCGATTGAGTCAGCAGGTGCGTTTGTGCCATTTTGTATTTTCCGCGTCATGCTATAGGCGCTGATGAAATGACCGCAGCCGCATCCGCCCGCCAGATTCTCACCCGCCTGCACGAGGTGATGGCCTCGCGCATGCATGCGCAGGGTAAGCTGGATCAGGTCGTCGACATTATCGGGCAGAACCTGGATAGCGAGGTGTGCTCGATATATCTGCTGCGCGATGGCATGCTGGAATTGTTCGCCACGCGCGGGTTGAACCAGAGCGCGGTCCACGTCACCCGCATGGCGATTGGCGAAGGTCTGACCGGCACCATTGCCGAAAATATCGAAACGCTGAACCTGGCAGAGGCGAAGGCGCACCCGGACTTTCAGTATCGCCCGGAAACTGGCGAAGAAAAATTCCATTCCTTTGCCGGTGTGCCGATTGTCTATCGCGAACGTGCGGTGGGTGTGCTCAGCGTGCAGCATGTCGATCCCCGCCGGTATGAAGATATCGAGATAGAGGCGCTGCAGACCACCGCCATGGTGCTGTCTGAAATGATCGCCAATGCTGAACTGGTGGATGAAGAGGATGCCCGCGGCCTTTCTGAAGGGCAGACCGGGATGCAGACGCTTCAAGGGCTGGCTCTGGTCAAGGGTCTGGCCATTGGGCAGGCCGTGTTCCACCAGCCGCGCGTCACCATAAACCAGGTCATGGCCGATGATGTCGAGGCAGAACGGCAGCGTGTTTATCGCGCGTTCGACCGTATGCGCGAACAGATCGACAATATGGCCAGCCAGGCTGAATTTGGCGTGGGTGGGGAGCATGAGGAAGTGCTCCAGACCTATAAGATGTTCGCTTATGATGAAGGCTGGTCGCGCCGTATCAACGAAGCAATCGATAGCGGGCTGACGGCAGAGGCTGCGATTGAACGGGTGCAGCAGCGTACCCGCATGCGCATGCGTGAGATTGATGATCCACTGCTGGCGGATCGGATGCATGATCTGGAAGATCTTTCCAACCGGCTGTTGCGCATTGTTTCGGGCCAGTTGGGCACGGCTGCCAGCATGGGTTTGCGTGGCGACACCATATTGATCGCGCGTAATCTGGGGCCAGCAGAATTGCTGGAATATGACCGGCGGCGGCTCAAGGGTGTGATCCTGGAAGAGGGATCACTCACCGCCCACGTCGTGATTGTTGCGCGCGCCATGGGTGTGCCGGTGCTGGGCCGCGCCCGCGGCTTGCGCGGTATCGTGCGCGAGGGCGACGAGATACTGCTAGATGCCGATCATTCGATCGCCACGGTTCGCCCATCGCAGCAAATCCTTGATGGGTTTGCTGAACGCTTCGCCAAATCGCGCCAGAAACAGGCCGCCTATGCCGAATTGCGCGATGTTGAACCCTTTACCCGCTGCGGCACGCGTATACAGGTGATGATGAATGCAGGCCTGCGCGATGATATCAGCGCACTGGCGATGACGGGGGCTGATGGCGTTGGCCTGTTCCGCACGGAATTTCAGTTCCTGGTCAGTGCCACTCTGCCTCAACGCGAACGCCAGACACGGCTTTATCGCGAGGTGATGGATGCGGCGGGCAGCAAGCCAGTGGTGTTCCGCACGGTGGATATTGGTGGGGACAAGGCAGTGCCTTACCTGCGCGATGAGGGCAGCGAGTTTGAGGAAAACCCGGCCATGGGCTGGCGTGCATTGCGCATGGCGCTGGAACGCGATGGATTGCTGAAGGTTCAGGCGCGCGCTTTGCTGGAGGCCGCATCGGGCCGCGCGCTGCATGTCATGTTCCCCATGGTCAGCGAGCCATGGGAATTTGATGCCGCAAAGGCAGTGTTTGATGAACAGCTGGCCTTTATGAAGAAGCGCAAGAAAATCCCGCCGGATGCCATCCATTTCGGCGCGATGCTGGAAGTGCCTGCGCTGGCAGAGGTGTTGGATGATTTGCTGCCGCGGCTCGATTTTCTATCAGTCGGCACTAATGATCTGACGCAATTTCTGTTCGCGGCTGATCGCGCCAATCCCAAGCTGGCAGAACGCTATGACTGGTTGAGTCCGGCAATCATGCGGTTCCTGGCGCGTGTAATCTACAGCACCGCAGGGCATGAGGTATCGCTGAGCGTGTGCGGAGAAATGGGCGGCAGGCGGCTTGAAGCACTGGCGCTGCTGGGCATGGGCATTCGCAAATTGTCCATTACCCCTGCCTCTGTCGGTCCGATCAAGGAATTGGTGCGCAAGGTTGACCTGGAAGAGATCAGCGATGCGATGAAGCAATGGCTGGCGGAACCCGGTGTGGATTTTCGCGCACGGTTGCAGTCATGGGCTGACGAACGCGGGATTGAGACTGACTAAAATTCACGAAATCGGGCTGAGGGACTGGCTTTGCCGCGCTTTCCGCGCACCTCGTCTGATTGGCGTGCTTTGCCCCTGTCGGTCCGCTTGACACAGTGTCTTAGGCACTCTTTTTTGCAGCAAGAAAATTCAGATCAAGGTCGCGTAATGGAAGATCACGATTCCTCTCAGCCAAATGAAGAACTGCCGCTGGAAGGCGTGGGCCAGCGCCTTCGCCGCGCGCGCGAGGATCGCGGATTTGCGTTGGAGGATGTGGCGAAGGAAACGCGCATTCCCCTTCGCCATCTGGAAGTGATCGAACGCGGTGCCTTTGGCGAATTGCCCGCAAGGACCTATGCCGTGGGCTTTACCCGCACCTACGCCAAGATGCTGGGGCTGGATGACAAAGCTCTGACAGATGAATTGCGTGATGAACTGGCACATCAGGGCAATATTCGATCCGAAAGGCGCATTGCCTTTGAACCGGGGGATCCGGCCAAGGTTCCGCCATCAGGGTTGGCCTGGGCCGCTGGCATTGGCGGTGTGCTGCTGGTGGCAGGGGCGCTCGCCTGGTTCTATACCACCACACAGACAGGAACTGGCCCCGCGACCCTGGTGCCCGATGCGCCTGCTGCTGCGCCACCCGCTGCGGTGACGGATGTAGCAAATTCGGCTGCGGCCTCTGGCGCTGATGGCGCCGGGCAGGTTGCTTTCACCGCGCTGGAAGATGGCGTGTGGGTGCGCTTTTATGATGCTGCGGGCAATCGCCTGCTGGAAAAGCAGATGGCATCGGGCGAGAGGTTTGAGATACCCTCTGACGCGCAGGGGCCACAGATATGGACCGGCCGCCCAGATGCCTTTGCGATCACGGTGGATGGAAAGCCGGTGCCCAAACTGGCGGAGGATGAGGTGGTGGTGCGTGATGTTGCCATTTCGGCAGAGGCGCTGCTGGCGAGACCGGCCGAAACTATGCCGCCCGCTGCCAACTGAGGATTTCCCCCATTTTGCGGGCTTGATGGCTCGACTTATCCCGTGTGAGTGAGGCAAGATTCGGCGCAGGTTCATGCACCATGCCCGATTGAGGCATGGCTGGCCCGCCCATAAGGTGGGATTTGAAGAGATTTTTGGGAGCAACAGGCACAATGTCGTCATCACTCACCCGCATTCTTGGCACAGCGATCACCGCCAGCGTGCTGGCCGCCACTCCGCTGACCATGGCGCATGCGCAGGATAATCAGGATGAGGCGCGGCTGCGCAAGATAGAGGCGGAAATCCGTGCCTTGCAGCGCACAGTGTTTCCCGGCGGCGATTCCAAATATTTTGAACCGGAAATTCGCCCCGGTACACAGGTCAGCACCACCAACGCGCCTTCGACCACGGCGGTGACGGATATTCTGGTCCGGCTGGACGCGATTGAGGGGCAGCTGCAACGGTTGACGGCCAAGGCAGAAGAAAATGGCAATGCCATTGCTGATCTGCAGGCGCGTGTGGCCGTGCTGGAGCCGCAACCGGAACCCCAGTTGGAACCATCGCCACAGTCGCAGCCTGCCGAATTGCCCGCCGCCACAACGCCTGCCCCGGCGCGACCTGCTGTACAGCCTGCATCCACGCCAACCCCGCCCGCGACAGCAACTGGCCCCAGCGCAGCTCGCCTGGCGGCGGTCCAGGAAATCACCAAGCCGCAGACGGATGATCCGGGCGATGATGAATATTCCTATGGTTTCCGCCTGTGGAATGCCGGTTTTTACCCAGAGGCGCGCCAGCAGCTCAGCCTCTATCTGGAACAACATCCCAGCCACGGCATGACCAGCTATGGCCGCAATCTGCTGGGCCGCGCCTATCTGGATGATGGCCAGCCGGAAGAGGCAGCGCGCTGGTTCCTGCGCAATTACCAGACGGATAAGGATGGCCGCCGTGCGGGTGACAGCCTGCTGTTCCTGGCTGAGGCGATGATTGCGATGAAAGACACCAATCGCGCCTGTATCGCGCTGGCGGAATTCAGCGAAACCTATCCCGCGCTGGCCGCCGGGCGACTGCTCGACCAGTATGAGGCAAGCCGCCAGAAAGTGCGCTGCAATTGATAGTCGGGACCCATCTGGGGGATTGCATCCCCATCTGATCGCGCGTTTTCGCGCCGATGCCGCGCCACTATGGCCGGTGGGTGAACGGTTGGGCATTGCCGTTTCGGGCGGGCCAGACAGTATTGCCTTGCTTCTTCTGGCCCATGCTGCCTGCCACGGCGATGTGGAGGCTGCCACGGTCGATCATGGCTTGCGGCCTGAAAGCGCGGAGGAGGCGGCGATGGTCGCTTCCCTATGCGCGGGTCTGGGCGTGCCGCATGAAATCCTGCCTGTATTGGTCGCCAGCGGCAATTTGCAAGCGCAGGCGCGGCAGGCGCGCTATGCCGCATTGGGCGGCTGGATGACGCGCCGTGGGCTGAAACTGCTCGCCAGTGCGCATCATGCCGATGACCAGGCTGAAACACTGCTGATGCGCCTCAATCGGGGCAGCGGAATTGCAGGGCTGGCCGGAGTGCGTGCCAGTGCGCCTGTTCCAGGGCATGAGGAATTGCGGTTGATCCGCCCGCTGCTGCGCTGGCGCAAGGCTGAACTGGAGCGGGTTGTGGATTCAGCCGGGATTGGGGCCGTACAGGACCCATCCAATCAGGACCCCAAATTCGATCGGGCGCGTTTGCGGCAGGCATTGGCGCAGGCTGATTGGCTGGACCCGGTGGCTATGGCGCAAAGTGCGGGTAATCTGGCCGATGCGGCAGAGGCGCTGGAATGGGCGGCGCAGCGTGAGTGGGATGAATGCGTGGCGGAGGTTGAGGGCGGCCTGCTTTATACTCCACAGGCCCCACGCGCCGTGCGGTTGAATGTTCTGACGCGCGCTATCACGCAGCTTGGTAATGAACCGCGCGGTTCGGCAGTTGCCGCGCTGATTGATACGCTGGAACAGGGCGAGGGTGGCAATATCGCGGGCGTGTTGGTGAACCCTAGTCCGGACGGGTGGATGCTGCGACGCGAACCCCCACGGAATTGATCCGTCCCCGCGCCGCAGCTCCATTTTCTATTGGGTCGGCTCCATTTGGGCCAACCATGCCGGTTGCGGTGAAGTTCCAGTTCCGCTTCCCTACCAGGGCGGGAAGGGGATGTGGCCGCAACGCTGCGGTTATGCTGCGGGTTTCCCGCCGGTACCAGTGTGAAATCCAGACCGTCCCTGCCTGATACGGCCCCGTTACAGGGGTTAACGCCCCTCGATCTGCTTATCCATGTGCGCCAAAGACATTGGCGATGGTTGTGGAGAGCCGCAACACCAGCTGATATGCGCGATCGATCGGGTCGATATAATCGCGCCTTATCAATGCGTAACCTTCACCCTCCCCATCGGGATAATCGCTGGGCGCATCGACCGCGAAATCGGTGATTTGCGGGTAATCGGTGGGATAGGCGCGGCGCAATTGCGCCAGCGCATCGTCCACACGCAGGGTAAACACCATTTCCAGCACATCATCACGGCTGATGTCATTGGCGCGGCTGAATGTGGGGATCGACACGGCCTTGATGAACATGTGCTGCAGCAGTGCCAGCCGCAGCGCCTGGGCAATGCCAATCGCGCGGCGAATATCCTCTCGCCCCTCCAGCGGATGTTCATCGGGCAGCAGTTTCAGTAGGCGGTGCAGCTTCAATGCGTCCACCCGCAGGCGCGATGCCAGACGGCGGAATACGCCAGCCCGATCATCCTTGGTCAGATATTCGGCCAGCGCCTCGCATGCATCAGACAAATGCGTTTCGATCCCGCGATAATTGCGGCTGGCCCAGTATGCGCTGTTGAACAATTCGCCATAGGCGGCCACCGTCTTGATGCTGGCGAGGGCATTGGAGGACCGCACCAGACGGACGAGTTGCCGCCCGCGTTCGCTTTCCTGCAACAGAGCTGCCAGATCTTCGTAAGCGCCATCGGCCGCGCTGCCGACCCCGGCGATCACATTCACCGGGTAACCCAGTTGCTGCAATATGGCATTGTGCGGGATGGCGCGGATCTGGCGCAGGCTCATATCGCGTTCGGCGCGGATATCGCTCTGGCGCCGCGAGACACGGCTGCCGGTGGGATTGAGCAAGCCCAGGCCAAAGGCGGTCAGCGCGCGTGAATAGGTCTGGCTTTCCAGATGATGGCGCTGGTGAGATCGGATCGCGCGGTAAAAATCCAGGCTGAGATCGGTGCGGCGATAGAACGGGTCTGTCGGCGCATCGGGATCGGTTTCGGCCGGACGCTGCTCCACGATCCGCGTCAGCGTGGCGCGCGCCAGTTCGGGCGTGGCGAAGAACAGATAGCCATCGCCACCTTGGAAGCTCACTTCCGGCTCCAGCCTGATCCCCGCGCGCATAAAGCGGCGCTTGGCCCAGGGGCTGAGCGGCCATGTCAGCCGGTCTGCAAAGGAATCAGGGTGGGCGCCGCGGCCCATGCTTTCGCCATGCGTATTGAAGATCAGCGCGGCGACATCGGTCAGCCCGTTATTCTCAATCGCCTGTGCCAGCCGCCCTTGCAGCCGTTCAATCGCCAGACTGGCGGGGATTTGCCCGACAAAACGGCCTGCATCGGAAAAGCCTGTCTGCACAGCCACGCGACCGCGCTTGCGGACATATTGCTGATAATTGGGTTCAGCAAGCAAGGCATCAAGGAACCGCCCGCCATGTTCCAGCGCACTTTCGGTTTCGAACAGGGGCGAAACATCGACCTTGTCTTCCACCCCGAACAGCCGCGCGAAATAGAGTGCGGCAAGGATGGTGGATGGTTGTTCGCATTCAGCAATCAGCATGCGAATGGGCGCATCAGCATCCACATGCTCCAGGATTTGCGCCATGGCCAGGAACTGGCGGATCGCAGTAGAGCTTTCGATGGCCAATGCCGCAAAATTGCTGCGCAGGGGTTTCACATTGTTCAGGATTTCGCGCAGTGTAGCCATTGCGCCACGACTGCCCAGATCCAGAACATTGTCCGGGTCAATCCGGCGGCGGATTGCATTGTGCAATTGGCTGGAATTCACGCGGAAATGGATCCAGCCCATGCCCAGGCCATCGGCCCGCATGGCGCAGGCCAGCGTTTTTAGCTGTATGGCACGGTCTGTTGGGGCATCTCGCGCCTCTGCCTCCAACCGTTCAATATAGGGTGTTAGCGACAACAGCTTGCGCGGATCGCTGGCGGTCAGCCGGTTGGCGGCATTTGAAAGTGCCGCTGGGTCATTCAGATCAGCGGCAAAATCATGCGCCCTCTCGCGTGCATAATCGAGCGCCGGGCGCAGTTCACCCAGCATGGCGTGGCTGGCATCTATCGCTTCCAGTGCGGTGACGTAACGATCGATCCGCTGCACCTTTTCCGAGAGGCGAAAACCGATGGAATCATACCATTTGATGTCGGTCCGGCCATCCATGTCATAGCCCACCCAGCTGGCAAAGCGGAAGGGCAATGGGGCCAGTTTATGCCAGCGATCTGGCCAGTTATCGGCAGCATGCTGCAAAACCTCTCCCACAATCGCATCGCGCGCATCCTGGGCATTGGCAATGGCGCGCATGGCACGGTCATGTTCGTAATCCAGCGTAACGGCGGGCCGGTCACGTTCCACCACGCAGACTTCTTCGCCAATTTCAGCATTGCTGCTGGCGGCTTCTGCAACTGCGCGGTGTTGTTCGGGCGTCAGCAGGAAGGTGGGGTGGGCGGTAAACACGGCATGCAGTTGTGGCCGTTCCCATTGATCACGAAGTTTTCCAAAATCACCTGCCTCCAGCCCGCTGGACAGCGCCGATTGGTTGGCTTCAGGATTAACCGGGGACACCAGATTATGCAGCCGTTTGGCGCGTGCCTGCATGGAATGGCATTCCAGTTCAGCGATCAGTGCTTCGATATGGCAGAGGTCGATTTCACCCGATTCCAGTGCACGTGACATGTCCAGGCCCAGTTGGAATACCGGGTTGAACAGGGGTGTCTCCCGCGTGCGGGCATGCATTTGGTGTAATCGTTCGGCCAGATCGGCAACGGAGTTTAAACTGGGTTCAGTCATCCCATCAGCCTCATAGCGTTGCGCGCAGTCGCTTCAACAGCGTCTTCATCCGGCTTACCACGAGGTGAAACCCAACTGCCACCCACGCAAAGGACAGGGTCAAATGCCAGCCATTCTGCGGCATTTTCCGGCCCGATACCGCCCGTGGGGCAGAATTTGCACTGGTGGAATGGCGCCGCCAGCGCCTTCAATGCCGGCAGTCCACCCGATGTCATGGCCGGGAAGAATTTGAAATGCGCAAGGCCCAAATCCAGGCCCAGCATGATATCGCCCGCATTGGCAACGCCTGGCAGGTAAGGCATGCCCACATCCAGACAGGCGCGGCCCAGCTGTTCGGTCAAACCTGGCGAGACGACGAATTCGGCACCTGCCGCCTGTACCTGTTCCAGCTGTTGCGGGTTAATCACCGTGCCCGCGCCCACGATCGCACCTGGCACCTGTTTCATGGCGGTGATCACATCCAGTGCCACGGGGGTACGCAGCGTTACCTCCAGCACGCGAAGGCCACCTGCGACCAATGCCCGCGCCAATGGTACGGCATGTTTAACCTCATCCACCACGATCACGGGGATGACGGGCGCGGTGCGCATGATGGTTTCTATATCGCTCAAGCGAGATGCTCCTTGGCAAAAGCTGCTGCGGCCCCAAACAGGCCGGGTTGGGGGTGGATGATCAGTTTTACGGGAATGCTGGCCATCAGGCTTTCAAACCGTCCCTTGGCACCGAAACGTTCGGCAAAACCTGACTGTGGCAAATGGTCGCGCAGCCGATAACCCAACCCGCCGGCGATCACGACCCCGCCAAAACCGCCCTGGGCCAGAGCAATATCACCCGCCACCCCGCCCAATGCCATGCAAAACCGATCCAATGCGGCACTGGCCAGCGCGTCTTCGCCAGACAGGGCGCGGGTCCAGATGGCAACATCCTCTTCCTCGCCCACCTGTCGCCCCTCCATTACGGCGAGCGTTTGATAGATCTCGCAAATGGCAGGGCCGGCCACCACACGCTCTGCCGAGACCCGATTATGGCGCTTGCGCAGGCGGGCAAGAATGGCATCTTCGATTGCATCGCGCGGGGCAAAGTCGATATGCCCGCCCTCTGTCGCGGTAACGCGATAATCAGCACCTGAACGCCACAGATGCGCCACGCCCAACCCCGTGCCAGGGCCGATTACGCTGATCGTGCCATCGCTTGCCAATGGCTGATCAGGCCCGGTGATATGCGCAAACTGGTCTTGTGGTGCGCGTGCCACGGCATGTGCCACAGCGGCAAAATCATTGACGATGGTGAAATCAGCCGCACCCAGCTTTTCATGAATCAGGGCCGGGCGGATGATCCATGGGTTGTTGGTAAAACGGATGACATCACGATTGACCGGCCCGGCAATGGCCATGGCCACGCGTGGGGGCAAAGTGCCACCTTTCCTCTCTCGAAAATCCTCCCACGCGGTCTGAAAGCTGGCGTGATCTGCCGTATGCAGCGTTTCTGGCTGGTCCAGCGTAATGGTGCCATCATCGCCAATGCTGGCAATGCAGAAACGGGCATGGGTGCCGCCAATATCGACGCTGACGATATCCGTCATATTTGCACTCCGCCCGCCATCACAAACCAGCCGTTGCCAACATGGCTGATGCGCCTTGTTCGGCCCCATCAGCATGCATGCGCATCATGGCGAACAATTCGCGCCCCACACCCATTTGCGGTGTGGGATCGGTTACGGGATCGCGTGCAGAAAGATCGGCATCGGTGGAAAGTGCACCTGTTTGCGCGCACAGCCGCACCATGTCGCCATCGCGCAGCTTGCTCAAGGGGCCGCCGCCCAGCGCCTCTGGCGTGACATGGATCGCGGCAGGCACCTTGCCCGATGCGCCGGACATGCGGCCATCTGTCACCAGCGCCACGCGGTATCCGCGATCCTGCAATACGCCCAGCGGCGGGGTCAGCTTGTGCAATTCGGGCATGCCATTGGCGCGTGGCCCCTGGAACCGCATGACCACGACCACGTCGCGGTCCAACTCGCCCAGTTTGAATGCTTCCACCACATCGGCCTGATCTTCGAATATGCGGCAGGGGGCTTCGATCGTCCAACGCGATTGATCGACCGCCGAACTCTTGAAACAGGCGCGGCCCAGATTGCCTTGTACCAGCCGCATCCCGCCATCTGGATGGAACGGCTCGGCAGCGGGGCGCAGCATATCGGTATCGCCGCTTGGCCCCACATCGCGCCAGACCAGTGAATCATCATCATCCAGGCCCGGCTCGCGTGCGTAGTCTGCCATTCCGCCTTCGCTCACCGTCAGGATATCGCCGTGGCAAAGCCCTGAATCCAGCAATTCGCCAATGACATAGCCCATGCCACCCGCATCATGGAAATGGTTCACGTCACCTGCGCCATTGGGATAGACGCGGGCGATCAGCGGGACCACGCCAGACAATTCTGAAAGATCGTCCCAGTCGAAGCAGATACCCGCTGCGCGTGCCATGGCGGGGATATGGATCGCATGGTTGGTCGATCCGCCCGTTGCAAGCAGGCCAATGGCAGCATTGATGATCGCCTTTTCATCCACGCATTGTGCCATTGTGCGGGTGGTGGTGCCTGACAGTTCAGCCAGCCTATGCACCGCTGCACGGTCCAGCGCCTGCCGTAATTTGGTGCCCGGCTGGACAAAGGCGCTGCCTGGAACATGCAGCCCCATCATTTCCATCATCATCTGGTTGGAATTGGCCGTGCCGTAAAAAGTGCAGGTGCCGGGAGAATGGTAACTGCCCATCTCGCTGGCCAGCAATTCATCACGCGTCGCCTTCCCTTCTGCATAAAGCTGGCGCGTGCGCTGCTTTTCCTTGTTTGCAATGCCGCTGGGCATGGGGCCGGAGGGGACGAAGATTGCGGGCAAATGGCCAAAGCGCAGCGCGCCGATGACGAGGCCGGGCACGATCTTGTCACATATACCCAGCAGCGCCATGCCATCATAAACGGCATGGCTCATGGCAATGGCGGTGGACATGGCAATGACATCGCGGCTGAACAGCGACAATTCCATGCCATCCTGCCCCTGTGTCACCCCGTCACACATGGCGGGTGTCGCGCCTGCCACCTGGCAGGTCGCGCCCACTTCGCGTGCGTAGATCTTCATGCGTTCGGGGTATCGGCCATAGGGTTGATGCGCGCTCAGCATGTCATTGTAAGAGGTAACGATGCCGATATTGGGCCCGCTGGTTGCCTTTAACGTGGCCTGATCCTCCAGCGCCCCGGCATAGGCATGGGCAAGGTTGGAACAGGATACATGCGCCCTGTCAGGCCCGCGTTCTGCCTCTCGTCGCATTAAATCGAGATAGGCCGCGCGGCGGCTGCGCGATTTGTCGATCACACGTTGTGTGACCTTGGCGATGGTGTCGTTGAGATCAGTCATGCCAGCTCACCCCGTCACGTTCGGCCAGGGCAACGGCGGCACTGGGGCCCCATGTGCCAGAGGTATAAGACTTGGGCCTGAGTTCTTCTGCGTGCCACTGTGCGCGGATGGCATCGATCCAGTGCCATTGCGCCTCAACCTCGTCGCGCCGCACAAACAGCGTCTGGTCCCCTTCGATCAAATCCAGCAGCAACCGTTCATATGCGATGCGGCGTACTGTGCCGGAAAAGGCATCGGGCATGGCGATATCCAGCGGCACCTGCCGCAGACGAATCCCTTCGCGGTCCAGCCCTGGAACCTTGGTCATCAATGACAGGGTGATGTTTTCTTCAGGCTGGATCCCGATCACCAGCCGGTTGGGGCGGATGCTGGCGCCCTTGCCGGCAAATATTGAATGCGGAACGCAACGGAATTGCACCACAATTTCGGTTACGCGTTCGGGCAGACGTTTGCCTGTGCGCAGATAGAAGGGCACGCTCTTCCACCGCCAATTGTCGACATGCCCCTTGATCGCGACGAAGGTTTCTGTCTCAGATGGCTGGCCCAATTCCTCTTCATATCCGGGAACGGCATCCTTGCCGATAACACCTGCGCCATATTGACCGGTTACCGATTCACCAGCGGAAATCTGGCGCAATGCGCGCAGAACCTTGACCTTTTCATCGCGGATGGCCGTGGCATCGAAACTGGTGGGCGGCTCCATCGCCACCAGCGCCAGCAATTGCAGCATGTGGTTCTGCACCATGTCACGCAGCGCGCCAGCATCGTTATAGAATGCGACACGCCCTTCCAGCCCAACAGTTTCCGCGACTGTGATCTGGACGTGTTCGATATAGTTTGAATTCCAGATCGGTTCGAACAGTACATTGGCAAAACGCAGCGCCAATAGGTTCTGCACTGTTTCCTTGCCCAGATAGTGATCGATCCGGAAAATACGGTCTTCGGGATAGGCTGCGGCCACCGCATCATTGATCTGGCAACTGCTGGCCAGATCTGTACCCAGTGGCTTTTCAAGGCACATGCGCACATTGGGACCATCCAGTCCGGCATGTTGCAGCCCCGCGATTGTGGGGCCGAACAGACTGGGGGCGGTCGACAGGAAAATCGCCAATCCCTGATCAGGGTTGCCCACCTTGGCAGCCAGTTCTGTGTAACCTTCCAGCGTGGTGGCATCCAAGGTCTGGTAATGCAGGCGATTGAGAAAGTCGGCCATGCCGCCGCGCCGGTCTGCGGGCAGGAATTTCTCCAGAGCTTCGCGCGCGAAATTGCGGAAGCTGTGATCGTCCAGTTCAGATCGCGCAGTACCGATAATGTTCAGATTGGCCGGCATCAACCCTTCGGCGTCGAGCGCGCAGAGTGAAGGTAATAGCATCCGCTGCGACAGGTCCCCCGTCGCGCCGAACAGTAATAATCTGTCAGCCGTAAAGCTCATTGCAGGACTCGCCCTTCCAATATGCCGTGCATTCTATTGTGCATTGCAACACGCAACCTAGCAAGGGTGACGTGGAAGCGCCATTGTCACGCATACCAATTCACGCGGTTATGCGGGTCAGCAATTGGGCATTGTGGGGCAGGTCAAGACTGGCTGATTACCCCGAACAAATCATGCGCGTCGGCATCTTCGACCGTGACATTAACGAAAGTGCCGGAGGCAAGATCGGCCGGGACATTGCGCAGATAGACTGCGCCATCGATTTCTGGCGCATCGGCCTGAGACCGGCCGGTGGCACCAACATCGCCATCTTCATCCGGTTCGCCAACTTCATCAATGATGACGGGAATGGTCTTGCCAATCTTGGCCTGAAGCTTTGCAGCGCTGATCCGCTCGGTCACTTCCATGACGCGGGCGTAGCGTTCTTCTTTCACCTCTTCCGGCACAGGATCGGGCAGGGTATTGGCCTGTGCCCCTTCAACGGGTTCGAAGCGGAACGCGCCGACACGGTCCAATTGAGCTTCTTCCAGCCAATCGAGCAAATAGCGCAAATCATCTTCCGTCTCGCCCGGAAAACCGACCACAAAGCTGGATCGAATGGCGATATCGGGGCAGATTTCGCGCCAGTTTTTCAGTCGTTCCAGCACCTTTGCCTCATTCGCCGGGCGTTTCATGGCGCGCAGCACATTGGGCGCAGCATGCTGGAAGGGAATGTCGAGATAGGGCGTTAGTAGCCCTTCCGCCATCAGCGGGATTACCGCATCGACATGGGGGTAGGGATAGACATAGTGCAACCGCACCCAGGGTTGTGCCCCCTCAGGCGTTTTCAGCTGGCCCAGTTCACGCGCCAGATCGGTCATATGCGCGCGGACAGGGTGGCCCTTCCACATGCGTTCCTCATGCCGGATATCGACGCCATAGGCCGATGTGTCCTGGCTGATGACCAGCAGTTCCTTCGTGCCTGCAGCAACCAGTTTTTCCGCTTCGCGCAACACGGCGTCCACCCGGCGGCTGGCCAGTTTGCCGCGCAATTGCGGGATGATGCAGAAGGCACAGCTATGGTTGCAGCCTTCGGAAATCTTCAGATAACTGTAATGGCGCGGGGTGAGCTTTACGTCCATCTGCGGGACCAGATCGACAAAAGGTCCCTGTGTCGGTGGCGCAGCCTCATGCACCGCTTCCACCACCTGTTCATATTGGTGTGCGCCTGTCACCGCCAGCACGGCAGGGAATTTGGCGCGAATCACATCGGCCTCTTCCCCCATGCAGCCGGTCACGATCACGCGGCCATTTTCGGCAATCGCCTCACCAATGGCGGACAGGCTTTCTTCCTTGGCAGAGTCAAGAAAACCGCAGGTGTTGACCAGCACCACATCCGCGCCAGCGTAATCCGGGCTCATGGCATAGCCATCGGCGCGCAGCTTGGTCAGGATCCGTTCGGAATCGACCAGTGCCTTGGGGCAGCCCAGGGATACCATGCCGACCTTCTTCTGGTCGGGAATCGAGGCAGGGGTGGTGTTCATGATTGCGCGGCCCTCTACACGCAGGCGTGCCTTTGGGCTAGTGCTGCGATCTGCGTGAGGAGATTATCATGGGTGACATCAATTATCTGGCGGTTTTCCTGGGCGCGCTGGCGTTCTTTGTAACCGGTGCGATCTGGTATTCTGCGCTGTTCGGCAAGGCTTGGCAGCGCGAAGTGGGATTAAGCGACGAACAGATGCAATCGGCCAATATGCCTTTGATCTTTGGCCTTTGCTTTCTGCTGGAACTGGTCATCGCCTGGATGCTGGGTCACGCTCTTGCCCGCACCAGCCCGCCAGATCACGTAGTGATGATGATGGCAGTTGGTTTTGGCATCGCCATCATGACACCAGCTATCGGCATCAATTACCTGTTCCAGCGCCGCAGCTTCAAACTGTTTGCCATTGATGCCGGGCATTTCATTGTCGGCATGGCGGCCATGGGCGCGGTGTTTATTCTGCTGCGCTAGCTTTTGCTTGGTCAGAAGCGCTATCGCCATCACCATGGCTCTCCCCATTATCGGTGGGGACAATTTCAACCACGATATCGCCTGTCTGCAACTGCTGGCAGGCATCTTCCCAAAACCCGATAACCTGCCCACTGCGATAAACGCGCAGGCCCCGCCCGCCAGAATCGAGTTCTGAGATGGATTTGCCAACCTCAGCTGAGGTGACTTCGCGTTCCACCAGCTGGACGCGTCCGGTAATGCTGGCAAGGTCCGCCAGATAGTCTGAAATATGCGCGCCCTTGGCGCTGCCCGCCAGCAACAGGCCGGTAAAGCGCACGGGGTTGATGACATTATTGGCACCCGCCTGCCGCGCCAGGAATTCATTATCATCCGCGCGCACCACCACGCTGATGGGGACATCCGGGGCCAGATGGCGCACGGTCAGTACAATGAGGATGGATGTATCGTCACGACCGGCAGACACCAGGACCGTCTGGGCTTCGTGTATGCGCACAGCCTGCAGCGTTTCATCGCGCGTGGCATCTGCTGCCATGATATTGCAACCCAGCGTTTCGGCATCGGCCAGACGCGCCTCACTGGGGTCAATCACCACGATTGTGCTGGGATCAGTGCCGCGCTCAATCAATTCTGCCACGGCTTCGGAGCCGGAAACGCCATATCCCAGGACAACGATATGGTCGGTCAGTTTTTCCTGGATACGGGCCATGCGCCACTTCTCCCAGCTACGCTTGATAATGAAATTATAGGCCGTGCCGACAAAGATAAACAGCACTGCAAAACGGACGGGGGTTACGATCACCGCCTCCACCAGGCGGGCCCGGTCACTGACCGGCGCAATATCGCCAAAGCCGGTGGTGGTGATGGAAATCATGGTGAAATAGACCACGTCCAGAAAGCTGACATCACCATCCAGATTGTCAACCAGCCCGGTCCGGTCCCACCAATGGATCAGCACCACCAAACCGATCAGCCCCAGCGCCAGGCTCAGGCGAATACCCAGATCGCCCCAGACTGGAATTTTCACGGCACGGCGCAGCGGCTGGAATCTTGGACCGCGATAACGCGGCGTTGCACTTGCGCGCCCTGTAGAGGGGACTGGGTCGTTCATCCTCTCTCCTGCCGGAGGTTACTCATACCGTTCGGCCAGCGCGCCAAGCGATGAATAATGCGTCAAATCCAGCTGCAGTGGTGTCACCGAAACATAACCTTCAGCAATCGCTTCCAGATCGGTGCCATGGTCCAGCGTGTGTTCAATCGCGTCAAGCCCAAACCAGTAATACCGGTATCCACGCGGATCGCGCCCTTCCACCACTGTGCCGCGCCCATAATCATGGAAGCCCTGGCGCACGACACGGATACCCTTCACTTCATTGGCGTGGACCGGCGGGAAGTTGATATTGATCAGCGTGCGTTCGGGCAATGGCACGCCCAATAGCGGGGCGATAGCCTTTGCCCCCCATTCACGGGCCGCACCAAAGGGCACATCATCACCCATGCCTTCACGCGAGTACACCTGGCTCAGCGCGATCGAGCGGATGCCCGCCAGCGCGCCCTCTATCGCGGCGGAAACCGTGCCGGAATAGGTGATGTCATCGCCCAGATTGGCCCCGCGATTAACACCGGACAGCACCAGATCGGGCGGGCCTGGCATGACAGTGCGCAAAGCCATCATCACGCTGTCCGTGGGCGTGCCCGAAACGGAATAGCGCTTCTCGCCATGTTTGCGCAGACGCACAGGCTTGGTCAGGGTGAGCGAATGGCCCGCACCCGATTGTTCTTCCGCTGGTGCGCAAACCCACACATCATCGCTGAATTGTGCGGCAATTTCTTCCAGCACAACCAGCCCTGGGGCGTTGATGCCATCATCATTGGTGACCAGAATACGCATCAGGCAGCAGGCTCCAGCTTGGTGATGCCGCCCATATAGGGCTGCAATACGTCAGGTACGTTCACACTGCCATCTGCCTGCTGGTAATTTTCCAGCACCGCCACCAGCGTGCGCCCGACCGCCAGGCCAGACCCATTCAGAGTGTGGACGAAACCGGTCTTCTTCTCACCTTCCGGGCGATAGCGCGCATTCATCCGGCGGGCCTGAAAATCGCCGCACCAGCTGATTGAACTGATTTCACGGTATGCGCCTTGTCCCGGCAGCCAAACCTCCAGGTCAAAGGTCTTGCGCGCACCAAAGCCCATGTCACCGGTGCAGAGCAAAACCTTGCGATAGGGCAGGTTCAGTGCCTCCAGAATGCCTTCGGCGCTGGCGACCATATGGTCATGTTCGGCCTGCGCGTCTTCTGGGCGGCAGATGCTGACCAGTTCAACCTTTTCAAACTGGTGCTGGCGGATGAAGCCGCGCGTATCCTTGCCCGCTGCACCTGCTTCGCTGCGGAAACAGGGGGTCAGCGCGGTCATGCGCAGCGGGCTGGAAAGATCATCAATGATCTGTTCGCGCACAGCATTGGTCAGGCTGACTTCGGCGGTGGGGATTAAATACCGGCCATCATCAGTGTGGAAGAGATCTTCCTCAAATTTGGGCAATTGCCCGGTGCCGAACATCGCCTCGTCCCGCACCAGCAGCGGCGGGGCGCATTCCAGATAGCCATTTTCGCCCGTCTGCCGATCCAGCATAAATTGCGCCAGCGCACGGTGCAGGCGGGCCATACCGCCGCGCAGAAAGGTAAAGCGGGCCCCGCTGATCTTGGCACCGGTTTCGAAATCCAGCCCGAGCGCAGGGCCAATATCTGCATGTTCCAGAGCATCGAAATCAAAGGCGCGCGGCGTACCCCAGCGCGATACCTCGACATTCTCGCTTTCATCCGCGCCTTGCGGTACATCTTCGGCGGGCAGGTTGGGGATGGATGCCAGCAGCGCGTCCAGCTGCGCGCCCAATTGACGCTCTTCTTCCTCCAGCGCAGGCAGGACTTGCTTGATCTCGGCCACTTCGGCCTTCAGCGCCTCGGCCCGGTCCTTGTCACCCTGGCCCATGGCCTGGCCGATTGCCTTGGATGCTTCGTTGCGGCGGCTCTGCGCCTCTTGCATGCGCGTGGTAACGGCGCGGCGGGTTTCATCCAGTGTCAGGATGGCGGCGGATTGTGGCTCTGCCCCGCGGCGCGCCAAGGCGGCGTCGAAGGCGGCAGCTTCGTCTCTGATGATGCGAATATCGTGCATGGGCAGCGCCTATGCCTTGTCACGCAACTAAATGCCAGAGGTGAACTGGGCGGTCAGCCTTTCCCGGCTGCGGCCAGTATTTTTTGCGCGGCCTTCAAATGCGGCATGTCATACATCTTGCCATCGATTCCCAGTGTTCCGGCATCGGGATTGGCCGCGAATGCTTCGGTAATTTTGCGCGCTTCGGCCACTTCTTCATCTGAAGGGGTAAAGCAGCGGTTGATCACTTCAACCTGCGCAGGGTGGATCGCCATCTGGCCGGCAAAACCATCGCGCCGCGCGGCAAGCCCGCTTGCTTCCAGCCCGGCCAAGTCGCGGAAATCGGCATGGATCGATTCAATCGGGGCAACACCGGCATTGGCGGCGGCGAACAGGCATTGCGCGCGCGCGACCTGGAATGGGAAGGTCCAGTTCCCATTTTCATCCTTATTGCTGGTGACGCCCAGTGCTGCGCCCAGATCCTCTCCGCCCCAGGCCAGACCAAGCAGGCGAGGGTGGGCCGGGGTGTAACTGCCCAATGCGAACATGGCGGCAGGCGTTTCAGTCGCCACAACGATAATCTTGATGCTGTTTGCCGCCATCCCGGCGGCCCGTTCCAGCGGATCGATCATGGCGCTGACTGTTGCCACGTCATGGCCGCCATTGGATTTGGGCAGCATGATCCCGGCCAGGCCCGGCTTTACCACCGCCGCCAGATCACCCTGTGTCAGGCCGGTGTCGAGCGGGTTGATCCGCACGAACAGGGCAGGCCCTACATCGGCGGCATTTTCCAGCCAGCCAGCCACCCTCCCGCGCGCCAGATCTTTTTGTGAAGCCGCGACCGAATCTTCCAGATCGCAGATCAGTGCATCAGCGCCGCTGGAACACCCTTTGGCGAATTTGCGGTCTGAATCGCCGGGGACGAAGAGCAGGGATCGCAGGCGCATCAGGCAGGCTTTTTCAGCATCAATCCGCTGCGTAATGTGCGGCAGACAATTTCATCGCGCTGATTGATGCCCAGATGTTCGAACTGGACGATCCCCTGTGTCGGGCGCGATTTGCTTTCACGCTTGTCCAGAATGGTGGTGCGGACCCGGATCGTGTCACCTGCAAAAACGGGCTTCGGAAAGGTCGTTTCACTCATGCCCAGATTGCCCACGGTGGTACCCAAAGTGGTGTCCTGAACCGACAGGCCAATCACCAATCCAAGGGTGAAAAGCGAATTGACCAGCGGCTTTCCAAATTCGGTATTCGCGCAATAGTCATGATCGATATGGATCTGCGCCGGGTTATAGGTCATCGCCGAAAACCACATATTGTCAGCTTCCAGCACAGTCCGGCGGATTTCATGTTCAAAGACCTGCCCGACGGTGAATTCTTCGAAATATAAACCGGCCATATCCTCGCCTTCAGTTTCCAAAAATCCGATCATAGGCAGATTTTTGGGTAATGGTGGGCGCGGCAAGGATTGAACTTGCGACCCCACCCGTGTGAAGGGTGTGCTCTACCACTGAGCTACGCGCCCGTCCTGTCAGGACAGGCGCGCGCCATTGCCACGGGCGGTGCAGCTTTGCAAGCCCGCTTGTGCCACTGAACAGGGAGGTATCAGGGCCGTGTCAGCGTGGTGAGCAGACTCATCAAACCGGCGGGATTTGCGCGTGGTGTTGCGTGCCCGACCCGTGGGCATTCCAGGCAATAGACCTGAACGCCGCGTGCGCCCATCAACCGTTCTACATCTTGTGCAAGCATGCGGCCCATTTGCGCTTGCTGCCCGGCGATCTGGCCGAACAGATCCTGTGCTGCGTGTGCTTCACGCGCATCGGATGCCACCAGGCGGCGGATCAGCGAATCATAATTGCTGACTTTGCTGCCCAGGAAGCGGGCATGCCATTTACCATCTTCCAGCTTGGCCTGCTTTGCCGCCCATGCCAGCGCATCATCCAGCCCGCCGAACTGATCGACCAGGCCCAGCTGGCGGGCACTGCCGCCATCCCAGACGCGCCCCTGCGCGATAGTATCAATTTCCTGTGCTGACTTGCCGCGCGATTTGGCGACGATCCCCAGGAATTTCGCATAATTGCTTTCAACCGAAGCCTGCAGGATCGCATCAACTTCGGGGCTGAAACCTGCCACCAGATCGGGCTGACCTGACAGCGCCGTGGTGCGATAGCCATCGGCATTGATACCCAGCTTGGCGGCGGCCCCTTCAAAACTTGGCAGGACACCAAAAACGCCGATCGACCCGGTAATGGTTTCAGGCTGGGCAAAGATACGGTCGGCAGGTGTGGACACCCAATAACCGCCACTGGCCGCCAGATTGGCCATGGACACGGCGATGGGAATACCCTTTGCCTTGTGCCGCAAAATGGCGCGGCGCACCTCTTCAGAGGCGAGAATTGAACCGCCTGGGGAATCAACCCGCACCACCAATGCGGCCAGATCATCTTCCAGCGCATCATCCAGCAGGCCCGCAATTCTGTTACCCCCAGCAATGCCTGGGCCAGCGTCACCATCGACCAATTCACCTGCAATGGTGATCACGCCAATGGGCTTGCCATGGGATGCGGCGGGGTTATCCGCCAGCCAGGGTGCCAGATCGGTCGCAGCAAATGCGCCAGGATCATCAGACCAATCATCCTGACCGGCAATTTCAGCCACACGCTGACCAAATTCGACCCGGCTGCCAAGCTTGTCCACCAGGCCGGCATCTTGCGCCGCCTTGGCCAGATCACCACCTGAATCCTTGATCCATGTCACAGGGTCAGTTGTGACGCGCGACAGCTCTAGCGCGGGGCGGGCCTTCTTTACATTGGCCTGCCATTCTTCCCAAAGCGCGCCATACAGCGCGGCATAATTTTCACGCGCTTCATCGGACATGGAATTGCGCGAATAGGGTTCAACCGCAGATTTGAACGTGCCAACGCGATAGATATGGGCCGTGACGCCCAGCTTTTCGAACAAATCGGCATAATAGAGATGCGTCCCGCCAGGCCCGGTGATGACCGCGCCACCCAGTGGATCAACCCACACTTCGCTGGCATGGGCGGCCAGCATCATGGCATCATCACCATATGCAAGGGCATAAGCGAGGACGGGTTTGTCTGCCGCGCGCACCCGATCCAGCGCCTCTGCCACTTCCTGCAGATGCACCTGTCCGCCACCCATGAATTTGCTGAGATCGAGCACCACTGCCTTGATCCGGTCATCGCTCGCGGCAGCATCTAATGCCCGCGCCAGATCGCGCGCGGGATATTCCGCCAGTTGGGTTTCGGCCGCCAGCAACGCTTCTAACGGGTCAACCTCGCTGCGTTCTTCAACCACATAGCCATCCAGTTCCAGCAGCAGCGCCCCCTCACGCACCTGGCCCGGGCTGGGGCGGGCGGAAAGCAGCGCGAACAGCGTGCCGAAAAACAGCAGCAGAAACAGCAGGGAAAGCCCATCCTTGATGCCGACCAGCAGCCGCCAAACCTTGCCTGCAAAACTCATATCTCTGGCAAATCCTGTTCCATAATCGGGAAATTTCTCCTCCCCTAGTTAGTTGGCTGGAGCGAAAGTGCCAGTGGAAAGGATGTAATCAATAGGTTGAGCGGTATAGGCTACTCGGCAAACAACTTTACGGTGCTGTTTTACGGGGGATAGAGCGAATTCCTACTAGACGGTTGGTTAAATCCAACTTAGATGGCCGATTCATGCAAGATTTGCTCCATGAAATTGAACAATTCTGTCTGCGAACCGGTATGTCGGAAACGCGCTTTGGCGAATTGGCATTGAATGACAAGCCGTTCGTCTCACAGTTGAAATCAGGCCGTGATTTGCGCAGCAGCACCGCGCTCAGGCTGCGCCAGTTTATGGCAGAATATGAGGCAGGGCGGGCTGAAAACGCAGCCGTGACACGCGACTATCCAGCCGGATCACTGGCCTTTCCGCATCGTGACCTGTTGGGCATTGCCCAGCTGGAACGGCACGAAATCCTTTATCTACTGGACCAGGCGGAACCCTGGGTGGAATTGAACCGGCAAAGCGCCAAGCATGCCGATCTTCTGTCTGGCCTCACCATCATCAATGCCTTCTTCGAAAACTCCACACGCACGCTGTTGAGCTTTGAAATCGCGGGCAAGCGGTTGGGCGCGGATGTCGTCAATATGCATGCCGCCACCTCCAGCGTGAAGAAGGGTGAAACGCTGATCGACACGGCGATTACACTCAACGCCATGCATGCCGATGCAATCGTGATCCGTCATGCGTCCAGCGGGGCGACCCAGCTGATCGCCAGCAAGGTGGATTGTCCGGTGCTGAATGCAGGGGATGGGCAGCATGAACACCCAACGCAGGCGCTGCTGGATGCGCTGGCGCTGCGTCATGCCCTGCGTGCACGCGGGCAGATGGCAGATGATTTTACCGGGCTTACGGTGACCATATGCGGCGATATCCTGCACAGTCGCGTGGCAAGATCGAACGTGCTGTGCCTGCAGGCCATGGGCGCAAGTGTGCGGTTATGCGCGCCACCTGCGCTGATGCCGGTGGGGATTGAACAGGTCGGGGCACAGCCGTTCCATGATTTCGATGCCGCGTTGGATGGTGCCGATGTGGTGATGATGTTGCGTTTGCAGACTGAAAGGATGAGCGGGCAATTCATCCCCTCTGCACGTGAATACCATCATCTTTACGGGCTGACGCAAAACCGCCTGAAACGTGCCGCGCCAGATGCCCTGGTTATGCATCCTGGCCCGATGAACCGCGGGGTGGAGATTGATAGCGATGTGGCCGATATGCTCGAACGGTCGATCATCACCCGGCAGGTGGAAATGGGCGTGGCCATTCGCATGGCCTGCCTTGATGTATTGACCCGCCGTACCCGTGGCGTTGCCGGGTGGGAGGGCGCAGCATGAAACAGCAGCGCGCTATAACCATCACCAATGGCCGCGTGGTGACATCGGGGGGCGTTACGCCGGGTAATCTGCGCTTTGCAGGCGGCATGATCGATGCGGTGGGTGATGTATCGCCGCATGATGGTGATGACATCATTGATGCCCGTGGCCAGTTGATCGCTCCGGGTCTGGTTGATCTGGGCGTGTTTGCGGTCGACAAGCCAGCGTTCCATTTTGGCGGGATCACCCGTGCGGCGCTGATGCCGGACCAATCGCCTCCGCTCGACCTGCCCAGCCGCGTGTCCTTTATTGCCAAAAGCGGTAAGCCGGATTTCTGGGTGCACCCGTTGGCTGCAGCCACGCGCGGGCTGGAAGGGCGTGAGCTGGCCGAAATTGCTTTGATGAAAGATGCGGGCGCGCTGGGTGTCGCAACAGGGCGGCATTGGATAGCCGATTCAGGCGTGATGCTGCGGCTGATGCAATATGCCGCCATGCTGGACATGATTATCGTCACCCATGCCGAAGATGGCGCATTGGTGGGCGAAGCCTGCGCCACGGCAGGCGAAATGGCGACACGGCTGGGCCTGCCCAGCGCCCTTGCCGGGGCAGAGGCATTGGCTGTGGCACGCGATATTGCCCTGGCTGAAATATCTGGGGCACGGCTGCATCTGCGGCAGGTAACCACGGCAGCGGCACTGGATCTGGTGCGCGCGGCCAAGGCACGCGGGATTGCGGTAACGGCAGGTGTAACTCCAGCCCATTTCATGCTGTCCGATCTGGCGTTGATGGATTTCCGCACCTTTGCCCGGCTTTCGCCCCCATTACGCAGTGAAGCAGATCGGCAGGCAGTGATTGCTGCGATTGGCGATGGCACGATTGATGTGATTGCATCGGGCCATGATCCGCGCGGTCCAGAAGATAAGCGCCTGCCATTTGCCGATGCTGAAGCGGGCATGGCGGGGGCAGAAACGCTATTGGCGATGGTGCTGACGCTGGTGCGCGATGATGTGATCGATATGGCGCGCGCTTTTGACCTTATGTCAGGCAATCCAGCAAAGCTGCTGGGGGTTCCCGCTGGCCGGTTGGAAGCGGGCCTGGAGGCGGATATTGCCTTGATCGACCCGGAAAAACCCTGGGTGGTGGACCGCCGCAAGATGGAAGCGACTGCCGATAACACGCCCTTTGATGGGCAGCCGACCCAAGGCCGTGTCAGCACGCTTTACAAGGGTGGTGTGTTGATCTGAACGCCAAATAAAAACGACCCCCGGAATCCAATGGATGCCGGGGGCAGTCTCGCTGAAGTTGGGAGAGAGAACTTAGCGCGAAGCGATACGTACGCCCTTGTCGACAGCACCCGGCAGTTTCTGGCTCTGGGCATAGGCGATGCAGCCCTGACCCTTGGCCTTCACAGTCTGGCACATGCTGGCGGCGCTGCGTGCACCGAAGCCGGCGGCGGCGACACGGAAATAGGTTTTGCCATCGACATTGGCTTTCGTGATCACGACATCACGGCCGTCTAGCTGAGGATAGCGGCTTTGATAGACAGTCCATGCGCGTTCGGCGCTGGCCTGGCTGGAAAAGCTGCCCAGCTGCACCAGGTGAGTGGCGGCGGCATTGTCCACGCTCGACGCCATGCGGCGCTGCGAGGAGTTGCTGGCAATGCGTGAGGTCGGCTGTTTAGCCGGTTTTGCGCTTGCGCTTGAGCGTGCCGGAATGGCCTGCACCACTTCGTTCGAAACAAAGCGTGTGTGTGCAACAGGGGCGGGTTTATCAGCGGTCGGGGCAGTGGCTACGATTGCGGGGGCAGGGGCAGCTTGCGGTTCGGCAAATGCCAAATCGAAATCTTTGCTTTCATCTTCAGCCACAGGAATTTGTGCAGCAGCTTCTGCCACCATCATTTCCTGGCTGGGGAAATTCGCCAAGGCCAGATTGGTCGGCTGGCCGCTGTCTTGCGTTGGCGTCACCTGCAGCAGGCGGGCGATGCGGACTTGGAAATGTTCGGGCAGAGCCATTTCAGCCCATTCACCAATACGATCATCCACCATGTCAGCAGGCACATCTTCTGCCGCCATTACGCGGGCAGCGCGCCAATTACCCTGCAGCGCATAGGTATAGGCCAGGTTCTGGCGCACCTTGGCGCTGTTCTGTCCGCCGCGAAGGGCATTGCTGAGGATGTGAACTCCGCGATCAGGCTGGCCAGCCAGGGCATAGGCCAGGCCCAGATCGGCTGCGTCGATATCCTGCTGCCATTCATCCAGCGCGGCCACAGCCTGTATATTGCGACCCACGGCAGCTTCTGCCAGCGCATAGCTCAAGACTGTACGCGGATCGGTGTCACCCAGTTCCAGTGCATCACGAAAGCTGGTGGCGGCAGACAGGAAGCGTCCATCTTCAAGATAGGCAGCCCCCAGCATGGCGCGATAACCGGCATTACGGGGTTCAGCCATGACAGCAGATTCAGCATGGGCGATTGCCTTGCTGACCTTGCCTTTGGCCAGCGCGACCTGCGCATCGTTGAACGATGTTTCCGCACGCGGAGCATTGCCGGTCGTGCAGCCAGCCAGCGCGATGCTGGCAAGTGCAGTGGTAACGGCAAGGCCGACCATCGGCTTGTTCTTGGCAGAGCGGGTCATCCTGATATCCCCTTCAATCAATCTATCTGTGCTCAAGACCGCGAAAGTCGTGCGGCGAGCGAGTCCAAATCTTCAAATTCTGCAAGCAGCAGGTCGAGCGCGTCGGTAACCAATTGCTGTGCACTGCAGCTTTGCATGGTGGCCGCCAGGCGCAGTTTCAGATGGCGCTCCGCATCCAGACGGAGGGTGAAGGCAGCGCGTTTGCCATTCTTCGATGAGCCTTTGCGTATGGCTGCAGGCTTGGCGGTTGCTTCTTCGACCACTGCCTGAATTTTCTTGCGTGCTGGCTGGGCCAGGCGCCGCGCCAGATTATCAAACTGATTCGCGTTGCTGGCGTGGTTTTCATCATCGGCATTTGCAACTGCCAGATTGAGCGGGATCACTGCCGCACTTGTTCCAGCAGTTGTATCGTCATCGCCCATGTCGTTCCAGCCAAGGTCTTCCAGACCATCGGGCTGGTTGGCGGGAATCACGCCCAATTGTGGACGCATGGCGGGTTTGGCACCGCCTTTGCGAGCCAAGAGGGTCGGGCAAAGAGAGGCGAAGCTGGCTTCGTTCATGGCCCGTGCCTCCACTTACTGGGCGACCCGGCGGCCAAAGCCGCCAGCGGAACGGTGCACACCGGGCAGCTGCGATTGCGAGCCTGGTGCTGCAAAGACTGTACGGCGGAAATTCTTTTCCAGCCGGTCAGAAATATATTTCCAAAGCGCGGTTACTTCCGCCGCACTGGTGCTTTCCGGATCAACTTCCATCACCGTGCGGCCATCAATCATAGAGGCGGCAAAATCGGTGCGATGGTGAAGCGTGATCGGTGCAACGGTACCATGCTGTGACAGGGCAACAGCAGCTTCCGATGTGATCTTGGCCTTGGGCGTTGCAGCATTGACCACAAACACCAGCGGCTTGCCAGCGCGTTCACACAAATCAACCGTAGCGCCCACGGCACGCAAATCATGCGGGCTGGGGCGGGTTGGAACCACGATCAGTTCAGCGACAGATATCACCGACTGGATCGCCATGGTGATGGCAGGTGGTGTGTCGATCACGGCCAGTTTGAAACCCTGCTGACGCAGGATCTGCAAATCATTCGCCAGGCGCGCCACGGTGGTCTGGGCAAAAGCGGGATATTCCGCTTCACGCTCGTTCCACCAATCCGCCAGCGAACCCTGTGGGTCGATGTCGATCAGTACCACCGGGCCAGCGCCTGCGCGCTGTGCCTGGACGGCTAGATGTCCGGACAGGGTCGTCTTGCCCGATCCGCCTTTCTGCGATGCCAATGCTAGTACACGCAACGCTTGGTCCCCCTGTTAGGCCAAATCCGCTCAGTAATTGAGCACTCCGGAAACAGGGGATCGCAGGATACCCCTAATTTTGGGTTAACGAGGATCGGCAAAGTGCATGTGCAAGGGGGAAGTGGCAGTATTATTTGGTTGCGCAATTGCTTGCAGCCCTTCTGTAACTGATGCACACCCGATGATCTGAATGGCCGGGGGGGCTTATGACCGGTGTAGAAGAGAATGCGACCGGCCAGGCCGGAACGGGCGGTGCGCTGGCTGATGCAATGGCCACGCCTGATCAGCCCGCACCAGCCAGCAACCGAATTGTCACCCTGGATTTGATCCGCGGCATCGCCGTGCTGGGCATATTATTCGCCAATATAACGGCCTTTGGCCAACCCCTGATGGTCTATTTCTGGCCGCCCGCGATGCCGGGTGGGGCGAGCGAAACGGACAAACTGGCCTGGCTGGTCCAATATGTGCTGATTGATCACAAGATGCGCGGCATGTTCTCCCTGCTGTTCGGTGCAGGAATGATGCTGTTCGTGGAAAAGGCATGGGCGCGGGGGGCGGGGCGCTGGCTGCAATTCAGGCGGCTGTTCTGGCTTTTGATGTTCGGTTCCATCCATTTCTATTTCATCTGGCTTGGCGATATCCTGCAACTCTACGCCGTGTGGGGCATGGTTGCGCTGTTGTTCATGAAATGGCGTGCCAAAACCCAATTGCTGGTGGGGCTGGCGCTTTATGGCCTGACATCAGCTGCCATGGTGGGGATGATGGGCAGCCCCTATTACATGGTGACACATCCTGAAGCAGTGCAAAATTTCCCTGAAGATATGCGCAAGCAGGTGGCTGAAGCCGAATCGAAATCCATGAAGAGAGTGCAGGAAGAACTGCAATTGCATCAGCAGGGCAGCTATGCCGATTTTGTCCGCCATCAGCTGACAGAGGAATGGAAAGACAATTATCAAAACATGATCTTTGGCTTTCTGGAGACATTGCCGCTGATCATGATCGGGATGGCACTATACCGCTTTGGGTTTTTCAGCGGGGCAGTGGAAGAATTGATGATGCGACGCTGGGGCTGGATTGGCTTGATAGGTGGGCTGGCAGGTTCGGCTGCTGCTGGCTGGTGGGCATATGCGGCAGATTTTCCGTTTCACCTGACCGCCTTCGCGTTCAATGGAACCATGATGTTGCCGCGCCTGGCGTTTGTTTTGGGACTGGCTGCCCTTTTGGTGGTCTGGGCTCCGCGTTTTACAAAAAGCTATCTGGGGGACAGGCTGGTTTATGCCGGGCGAATGGCCTTTTCAAACTATCTGGGCACGTCGATCATCATGCTGTTCATCTTCAGCGGCTGGGCGCTGGGGCTCTACGGTAAATTGCACCGGATCGAATTGTTCGGCGTTGTGCTGTTGACTTGGTCGGCAATGTTGCTGTGGTCCAAGCCGTGGCTGGAACGGTTCCGATATGGCCCGCTGGAATGGCTGTGGCGTTGCCTGACCTACATGCGGATATTTCCGCTGAAACGCTGACAAAAATCTTGCTATTGCGAATAACTCGCATATTCTAACACTGCGAATCACTCGCAAGGAAACAGAGATATGTACGTCTGCATCTGCAATGCCATTAAAGAGAGCGAGCTGCGCCACGCTGCGCGGCGTATCTCTGGCGATGCAGAAGAAGTCTATGCCGCCATGGGTTGTCAGGTGAATTGCGGGCAATGCCTGATGGATGCCGAGGCGATGTTGTTTGAAGAGCGTGAACTGGCCATTCAGCCTGCCGTGGCGGCCTGAATATTCTTCACTGCAAATTGCCGGATAGAGAAAACCAGCCAGCTTTATTTCCTTGATTGCTTGCCAAGTGCTGGGCTGCGTCGCATAATTTCAAGACAGGCAGCAGCAATTGGAGAAAGCCATGAAGGGCGACACAAAAGTCATCGAATTCCTCAACAAGGCGCTGACCAATGAGCTGACGGCCATCAACCAGTATTGGCTGCATTACCGCGTGCTGGCCGATTGGGGTGTGGCCAAGCTTGCGGAATATGAACGGCATGAATCCATTGACGAGATGAAGCATGCCGACAAGCTGGCAGAGCGCATTCTGTTCCTGAACGGGCTCCCGAATTTTCAGGCGATCCACAAGCTGAAGGTAGGCGAAAATGTGGAAGAAATCCTCAAAGCCGACCTGGCAGTGGAGCTGGAAGCTATCCCGCTGCTGAAGGATGCGATTGAATATTGCGAGAGTGTGCGGGACTATGTCAGCCGCGATCTGTTTGCTGATATCCTCGAAAGCGAAGAGGAGCATGTCGACTTCCTGGAAACCCAGTTTGACATGATCGCGCGCATGGGCCTGGAAAATTATGTCCAGTTGAACAGCAAGCCCGCGGGCGAGGGCGAGTAAGCCCCCGGCATTTTTGTCCAGGATAAAATTTGACTCCACTTGATTGGAGGCGCAGCCTGCCAATTGGAGCCGTCTATCAAAAATCGGGTCGCCCGGTGTCCAATTCTAGGGTCGCAGAAACCTGAGAAATGGAAGAGGGACTAACTAATGACTGGTATTTTCAAGACCGCCTGCATTGCAGGCGCAGCCTCACTGGCGTTTGCCATGGCCACCCCTGCTGCTGCACAATTGACAGCGTGGGAAGATTACACACCACAGGAAACAGTCATCGAACTTACCTATGTGAAGGTGGATGAGGGGCAACTTGACACCTATCTTGATGGGCTAAAGAACACCTGGGTGAAGGCCAACGAAGTGGGCAAGAGCCTGGGCCAGATAAGCGATTACGGTATCTATGTGGTGCCATATGGCAGCAATGAAGTGAATCTGGTGCTGCGAATTAACTATCCCAGCATGGGTTCGCTCAATGCCAATAAGGCTGAATATGATCGTTTCATGAAGGCATGGGGCCAGGAAAATATGGACAGCGCCAATGAAACGGTACGCGAAGTCTACAACAAGATCCGCAAGATAAAGGGAACATACCTGCTGCGCGAACTCAAGATGAAGTAAGAAGCAATCAGCTTGGGATAGGGGGCGGGGCGTTTGCTCCGCCCTTGTCTTTGGTCAGTTGCCTTCGTGCCTGCGCCGCATTCTTTCACGGTTGCGCACAGCAGCGGTGCGGGTTTCCAGCAGGAACAGTGTCAGCCCGATACTCAGCAATACCATAGTGATGATCCATGCGATCGCTGTCAGTGTGCCAATACGCGGGCTGATGAAGGCGCTGACGAATAACAGTGCAATCACCACACTGATGGTCAGTGCGGCTGCAGTTGAAAACATCACGGCGCTTTGCGCATAGGTGCGGCGCTTTTCGAGCGCGGGCAGATCCTCCACCGCATTGCCTGCGCGGCCTTCTTCCTCAAGCTCGTGGATCCGTTCGATCCGGTTGGCGACCCAGATCAGGCGATTGGTCATGACATTCATGATCGCGCCAATCCCTGCCAGCAGGAAGGCCGGGGCAAGGCTGAGCTGGACAATCTCCTGAACGCGGGCGGTGCTGGATGTGCGTTCCAGCAAATCAACGGCAAGGCTGTGATTGGCTGTCAGCAGATCGAGCATGCTTAATCCTTGGCGTAAGGGTTCTTGGGGCTTTTCAGGGTTACGCGCACAGGCACGGCTTCAAAACCCAGCTTGGATCTTATGCCGTTGACCAGATAGCGTTCATAGCTTTTGGGCAGCATGTCCAGCCGCGTGCCGAATATGACGAAACGCGGCGGGCGGGTGCCGACCTGCGTGATATATCGCAGCTTGATCCGCTTGCCCTTGGGCGCGGGCGGTGGATTGGCCTCCAGCGCATCATCAAACCAGCGATTGAGTGCGGCGGTGGGCACGCGTTTGGACCAGCTTTCGCGGATTTCAAAAGCGGCGCCCAGCATCTGGTCCAACCCCTTGCCTGTCTTGGCGCTGACTGCCAGCAGCGGCAGGCCACGCACCTGCGCCAGCCCATCATCCAATGCGCCGCGAATGCCGTTGAAAATGGAACTGGGGTCATCGTGGCCAACGGAGCCTGCCACATCCCATTTGTTGATCGCCACCATCAAGGCGCGCCCTTCCTGCAGCACCATATCGGCGATTTTCAGGTCCTGATGTTCCAGCCCCTGTGTCGCATCGAGCAGCAGCACAACCACTTCTGCAAAATCAACCGCGCGGCGCGCATCCGCCACCGAAAGCTTTTCCAGTTTTTCGGTAACATTGCGCTTCTTGCGCATGCCAGCTGTGTCAATCAGGCGCACATCGCGCACTTCACCCGTCTTGGGATCGGTCCATTGCCAGTCCACCGCAATCGAATCGCGTGTAATCCCGGCCTCCGGTCCGGTCAGCAGCCTATCTTCACCCAAAAGCCTGTTGATCAGCGTGCTCTTGCCCGCATTGGGCCGCCCGACAATGGCGAGTTTCAGCGGGCCAAGCGGCGCATCTTCATCCTCGCTCCGCGCAAATTCCTCTGCCGCTTCCGCAGCTTCCGACTTGGCGCCGATGATCGGCCACAGCGCACCGAACATGTCCGCCACGCCTTCGCCGTGTTCAGCTGAAATGGCAATCGGTTCGCCCAGGCCCAGCGAATAGCTTTCCAATACGCCGGATTCACCCGCCGCCCCTTCGGCCTTGTTGCAGGTCAGCACAACGGGCAGGTCCTGTTCGCGCAGCCATCGGGCAATTTCTTCATCCAGTGGGGTGATTCCGGCCCGTGCATCAATAACAAACAGCGCTGCATCTGCCCCTTCCAGGCTGACTTCTGTTTGTTTGCGCATCCGGCCCGGCAGGGTTTCAGGATCTTCATCCTCCCACCCGGCTGTATCAACAATGGTGAATGCCATACCGGCAAGATCGGCATCGCCCATGCGTCGGTCACGCGTTACCCCGGGCTGATCATCCACCAGGGCAAGTTTTTTGCCCACCAGCCGGTTGAACAGGGTGCTTTTGCCCACATTGGGGCGGCCGATGATGATGACTTGGGGTTTCATGTCTGACATGCCAAGTGGCCTGTTACCTGCTGTAACGCAAGCCTTGGACAAGCTGCGCCTTCGATCAGCCCTTTTTGGCCACAGGCGGATTTTCGTCCAGATCTTCATACCAGGCTTCGACCGGGCCATTCAGCTTGATCGTCAGTGGCTGGCCCTTGCGGTTCATTGTTTTGCCTGCCTGTACACGCACCCAGCTTTCGGAAATGCAATATTCCTCAATGTCGGTTCGCACGCGATCCTTGAACTTGATGCCTACGCCGCGCTGCAGTTTGTCAGCGTCAAAAAATTCGCTGCGCGGATTGACCGAGAGGTGATCGGGCGGGGTGTCTTGGTTTGTTTCTTCGCTCATGATCGCGCCATTAGTCGTGAGAATGCGCCACTACAAGCGGCTTGCGCTTGCCCTTTTGCGCGGGCGCGACTAATGGCGCTCCCCTACACGCGTGGCGGGTACCGCCTGCGCGCGGCTTCGTTTGGGTTGCGGGCGTGGCGGAATTGGTAGACGCGCTGGTTTTAGGTACCAGTATCGTAAGATGTGGGGGTTCGAGTCCCTTCGCCCGCACCAATGCTGACCGCGGTGACGCAGATATAGATATATTGTTGAAAAGGCTTTAGTTTTAATCCCATGCAGATCAAGGAAACGACGAACAAGGGCCTCAAGCGCGCCTATCAGATCATCATCACCGCGGGCGATATCGCCAGCCGGATCGAAGATGAGGTCAAGAAAATTGCGCCGCAAGTGAAGATGCCCGGCTTCCGCCCCGGCAAGGTTCCGGCGAATCTGGTCAAGAAAATGCATGGCGAACAGCTGCATGCGCAGACCGTGAATGACGTGATCCGCGAATCAGTGGATAAGGTCATCAAGGATAATGAACTGCGCCCGGCCATGCAGCCACGCATAGACATGGCCGAAGGCTATGAAGAGGGCAAGGATGCCGAACTGAGCGTGGAACTGGAAGTTCTGCCCAAGATCGAAGCACCTTCGATTGACGGCATGAAGCTGGAAAAGCTGGTTGTTCCTGTTGCTGATGACAAGGTCGATGAAGCGGTGCAGGGCATTGCCGGCCAGAACAAGAGCTACAAGGATGCCGCCAAGACCAAGAAGGCGGCCGAAGGCGATCAGCTGATTATCGATTTCGTGGGTCGTGTTGACGGCGTGGAATTCGAAGGCGGCAAGGCCGAAGGCGCAGCTCTGGTGATTGGTTCGGGCCAGTTCATCCCTGGCTTTGAAGAACAGCTGACGGGTGTAAAGACCGGCGATACAAAGACCATCACCGTAACCTTCCCCGAAGATTACCCGGCTGAAAACCTGAAGGGCAAGGAAGCCGAATTCGATATCACTGTACAGCAGGTGAAGGTGGAAACCGAAACCAAGGTGGATGATGATTTCGCCAAGTCACTTGGCCTGGAAGGGCTGGAACAGCTGCAGGGCCTGATCCGTGGCCAGCTTGAACAGCAGACCGCCGGCCTTACCCGCACCCAGATGAAGCGTCAGCTGCTCGATCAGCTGGCAGCTGGACATGATTTTGAAGTGCCCGAAGGCATGGTCAATGCCGAATTCGAACAGATCTGGGCGCAATTGCAGCAGGAAGCTGCTCGTGAAGAAGATCCCAAGGCTGCGATGGAAGAAATCGAAGCTGAAAAGGATGATTACCTCAAGATTGCAGAACGCCGCGTGCGTCTGGGCCTGCTGCTTTCCGAAATCGGCCAGGCCAATGGCGTGGAAGTGACCAGCCAGGAAATGTCCATGTTGATCCAGCAGGCTGCACAGCAGTACCGCCCTGAAGATCGCGAACGTTTCATCCAGTATGTGCAGCAGGAACCGATGGCTGCTGCCCAGCTGCGTGCACCGCTTTATGAAGACAAGGTGGTCGACTTCCTGTTCGACAAGGCTGAGGTTACCGAGCGTGAAGTAACGCAGGAAGAACTGGAAGCTGCGATCGAGGCGGAAGAAGGCGCAGAAGCCAAGCCCGCTGCGAAGAAGAAGGCACCAGCCAAGAAAAAGGCTCCGGCCAAGAAGGCGGATGAGAAGGCTGAAAAGCCTGCCGCCAAGAAAGCCCCGGCCAAGAAAGCACCTGCGAAAAAGGCAGAAGAAAAGCCAGCGGCTGAAAAGAAGGCCCCGGCCAAGAAGCCGGCAGCCAAGAAAGCCCCAGCCAAGAAGGCTGCGGCGAAGAAGTAATTCGCTTCACGCACGGACAATCGAAACGCCGCCCGGCTTACGCCAGGGCGGCGTTTCTGTTTTAAGTGCGCGCGTCACGAGTTTTGACAATAAGCGCATCTGCGAGGGTTAATGCACTTGAACATCGCGCCACTTGGCCCGACATAGGCGGTCAAAGCTTTTAACTAAGGACCAATTGATGATCGACCTGTTCGGCAATTCCGGCGAAACTTTCGGGGCGCAAGGCCAGTTCACGCGTGACCCTGTGACGGGCGCGCTGGTGCCCGTGGTGGTGGAACAGACCAGCCGTGGCGAACGCAGCTTCGACATTTTCAGCCGCCTTTTGCGCGAACGCATTGTTTTCGTCACCGGCCAGGTGGAAGACAATATGGCATCGCTGATCGTGGCCCAGCTGTTGTTTCTGGAAAGTGAAAATCCGTCAAAGCCGATCAGCATGTATATCAATTCGCCCGGTGGCGTGGTGACAGCCGGCATGGCGATCCATGACACCATGCAATATATCAAGCCGCGCGTGTCCACCGTCTGCATCGGGCAGGCCGCATCGATGGGCAGCTTCCTGCTGGCAGCGGGTGAGCCGGGTATGCGGATTGCACTGCCCAATGCGCGGATCATGATCCACCAGCCTTCGGGCGGTGCGCGCGGCATGGCATCTGATATCGAAATCCAGGCAAAGGAAATCCTGCGCATCAAGGCACGGATGAACGATCTCTACGTCAAATATACCGGCCAGAAACTGGACGATATCGAAAAGGCGATGGATCGTGATACCTTTCTGGAAGCGGATGAGGCGATGAAATTCGGCCTGGTGGACAAGGTGTTTGAAACCCGGCCGGAAGGCGATTCGGGTGACGATGCCGAGGGATCAGGTGGCGCGCCTGAATAATCATTATCCCCATGGCTGCCCCACAAAGGGACAAAGCCATGGTTTTTCAGCATATTGGCATGATTTTGGCGATTCACATTCGCGAAAATACGACAGCTATATGTTGATTCGTAAACTTCCCGAGATAGAGTCGGGCGATTCCCGTCAGCGTCACAGGCGCGGGGTTGGAAAGCTTAAGGTATGACGAAATTGAGCGGATCTGATAGCAAGAGTACCCTTTATTGCAGCTTCTGCGGGAAGTCGCAGCATGAGGTGCGCAAGCTTATTGCCGGGCCAACCGTGTTCATCTGCGATGAATGCGTTGAACTGTGCAATGACATCATCCGTGAAGAATCGAAGGCTGGCCTTGCCGGGCGCAAGGAAGGTGAAGTCCCCACGCCCAAGGATATCTTCGAAACGCTGAATGATTATGTGATCGGGCAGGATCGCGCCAAGCGGGTGCTCTCTGTCGCGGTCCACAATCACTACAAGCGGTTGAAGCACAGCGGTAAGGGCAATGATGTTGAACTGGCGAAGTCCAACATCCTGCTGGTTGGCCCCACGGGTTCAGGCAAGACGCTGCTGGCACAGACGCTGGCGCGCACATTCGATGTGCCTTTCACCATGGCGGATGCCACCACGTTGACCGAGGCGGGCTATGTGGGTGAAGACGTTGAAAACATCATCCTGAAACTGCTGCAGGCCAGCGACTATAATGTCGAAAAGGCGCAACACGGCATCGTCTATATTGACGAGATCGACAAGATCACGCGCAAGGCGGAAAACCCCTCCATCACGCGTGACGTTTCGGGTGAAGGCGTGCAGCAGGCGCTGCTTAAACTGATGGAAGGCACCACGGCCTCAGTTCCCCCGCAGGGTGGGCGCAAGCATCCGCAGCAGGAATTCCTGCAGGTGGACACCACCAATATCCTGTTCATCTGTGGCGGTGCTTTCGCTGGTCTGGACAAGATTATTGCTGACCGTCTGCAGAAGCGGTCCATCGGCTTTGGCGCGCATGTCGCCGATCCGGATAAGCGCCGTATTGGTGAACTGCTGGAAAAGAGCGAGCCGGAAGATCTGCTGAAATTCGGCCTGATCCCCGAATTCGTCGGTCGTCTGCCGGTGATCGCCACGCTGCATGATCTGGATGTCGATGCGCTGATCACCATCCTGAAGGAACCGAAGAACGCGCTGGTCAAACAGTATCACAAGCTGTTCGATCTGGAGAATGTGGAACTGACCTTCACCGATGATGCGCTGAAGGCGATTGCCGAACGCGCGATCAAGCGCAAGACGGGCGCACGCGGCCTGCGGTCCATTGTCGAAGGCATATTGCTCGATACCATGTTCGACCTGCCCGATATGGAAGGCGTGACCGAAATCGTGGTGGATGCCGATGTGGTGGCGGGCAAGAAAGACCCGGTCCGAGTCCATGGCGGCAAGAAGGACGACGAAAAGGAAGAAGCGGCCTGATTTTTTGGGCTTCAAGCGCCAGCGCGGGCCGTCCGGCCCGCTAGGCTTCCGCGGCATAAGCTCGGGCGGCCACTCGGCCTTTGTGCAGTAATTGGTTCAGAAAAGTGAGAGTGGACTAGCGCGTTGGAGGGGAATGCGGCATCGTTTCGAGATGAGCGAAGGAGAAGTCAGACCTCACACTGCTGATCGAGATGCCGTGATCCAACTACTCAATGAGGAAGCCGACATTCGTCTCACGACCATGATCGGTTTTGGTTACATTGAGCGATACCTCGGCGAATTGATCCGCAATCACTTGGGTGAAATCCCAGCTAGCGCGAAAGACTACCTTCTAAAGAGATCGATAAAGCACCTCAGTGATCGGATAGAATTTGCTCACAAGCTAGGTGCGCTTGAAAAAGGCGTCGCACACAATTTAGTGATCTTCAGTCAAATAAGGCACCGGTTTGCCCACCACGTCCAGGCAGTTGATTGCACTGATCCAGAAATCGCGCGGCTGATCGAAAAATTGCATCTTGTTAAACAAGCACTTCGTGAAGCGAGCGCCGAGGATGTATCAGCAGAGAATAGGTTGCGCCTGATGATACTAGTTAGCGTTCTAAAGCTACATGACCTCATAGAGTCGCCCTACGGTTAGCTTGTATTCTATTCCTCTTCACTGTGCAGTCATGCAAATCGGCTGACGCAGCTGAACCTTTATGTCTGTTATCTGACATACTCTCGCTCGATCTAATCGTCCGCAATTGGGTCAAAATCTGCCTCTCAATCCTGCTCCTTCAGGGTTTCGAGATAGGCGAGCAGATTGGCGATATCCTTATCTTCGAAAACGAAGACCGGCATTTCCATCGTGTGGCCAATCTGGACGCCGCGTTCGAACGATCCTTCCACCATCCATTCGGGCAGGCGGCGGACCGCCTGGCGCATGCTTGGCGCGTGCGGGTTGGGTGAGGCACCATCTTCCAGCGCGTGGCAGGTGCCGCAGTTTGCCTGAGCAAAGGCACGGCCTTGGGCTTCGCTTTCCGAAAGGGTATTCGCATCGTGACTGGTCGCGCAGGCTGCGAGAGCGAGCGGAGTTGTGAGGGTGAGCAGGCGCTTGAGCACGAAATAATCTCCTTTACAGCCAGAATAGCGCAGCGGGTCACGCAGGTACAAGCATACCTATCCCTTGGCTTTTGTTGCCAGTGCCAGCAGACGTTCCTGCCGGTCTTGCGGCAGCACTTCGCGGAAGTCGTAATATTGGTCAAAATGCGGGATGCCATCGGGCAGGGCGACCCAGGGCATCTTGTCCTGCAGCCAGATCACCGCATCGGGCGTGATCGATCCGGGATCGTCCAGCGTGCCCGCGCGCAACCCCAATCCGTGGCGGCCCAGCCGCGGATAATGGCTCCACAGCGCGGTGTGGCAGGCACTGCACCGCACGATCACATGCGGCCCGCCGCTGCCCGCGACAAATTGATCCTCTGACAGGTCACCGTTCAGCACTTCGATCCGCTCGCTTTCATAGAAAGCATTGACCACGCTGGTTGACCCGGTCTGCTGCTGGCACTGGCGGCAATGGCAATTGTTGACGAAGATCGGTTCGCCAGTGACGCGATACTTTGTCGCTCCACAGCCGCAGCCCCCCTCTCTTATCGCCTCGCTCATGGTGTTTCCCCCGCTCCTCCGCAGCAGCCCGCCAGCCGCGTACTGGCAATCTGCACAGTGATGTGTGCGATGCCAAATTCATGCTCCAGCCCGTGCGCCAATTGCTCCAGAAATGCGTCACCCGGATGGCCGCCGGGTATCACCAGATGCGCGGTTAACGCAGTTTCTGTGGTGGACATGGGCCAGATGTGCAGGTCATGCACTGATACCACGCCGGGGCGGGTGGCAAGGTGGGTGCGCACTGCCTGCTCGTCTATTCCATCGGGCACGGCATTCAGGCTCATCTTGATGCTTTCTCTCGCCAAGCCCCATGTGCCCCAGGCTATCACCGCCACGATCACCAGGCTGGTGACGGGATCGATCCACAATTGCCCCGTCCACATGATGGCCAGGCCGGCCAAGACCACGCCTGCCGAAACCAGCGCATCGGCCGCCATATGCAGGAAGGCACCGCGAATGTTGATGTCATGGTGCCGCCCGCGCAGGAACAGCAGCGCGGTGCCTGTGTTGATGGCGATACCGATCCCGGCAATCACGACCATCGTCATTCCTTCAACCTGCGAAGGGGTAACCATGCGGTGCAAAGTTTCGAACAGGATCGCGCCGATGGTGACTGCCAGCAGCATGGCATTGGCAAAGGCGGCCAGGATGGTGGAGCTTTTATAGCCATAGGTGAAACGGCCACTGGGCGGGCGTTTGGCCGCGACACTGGCCGCCCATGCCAGCAGCAGGGCCAACACGTCTGACAGATTGTGCCCGGCATCGGCGATCAGCGCCATAGATCCGGACAGCACGCCATAAACCGCCTCGACCACCACGAATGCCGTGTTGAGCACAATGCCAATGGCAAAGGCGCGCCCAAAATCGACCGGGGCATGGCTGTGGCTGTGTGCATGCGAATGGCCATGGTCGTTACCATGTGCATGAACGTGGCTATGGTGGTGAGTGCCGCCCATTATCTGTCTCAATAGACGCAGGAATCGAGCCCGTCACCTCTCACAACACGCATCCGCCGCTGGATGGTGTATCCATGCCGCGCCAGCCAGCCGCCCGGGTTCTTGACAGACCGCTTCTTGGGCAGGGGCAGGGCGGCGGCCATGCGGGCGGCCTCGCTCTGGCTCAACCGCGCGGCGGAATGGTTGAAATAACGCTGCGCACCTGCCTCAGCGCCATAGGTGCCGATGCCGGTTTCCGCGACGTTGAGGTAGACTTCCATAATCCGGCGCTTGCCCCAGATATTCTCGATCAGGAAGGTGAACCACGCCTCCAGCCCTTTGCGGAAATATCCACCGCCCTGCCACAGAAACACATTCTTGGCGGTTTGCTGGCTGATAGTGGAACCGCCGCGGATGCGCCCGCCTTGCGCATTTTGTGCCGCCGCTTTGGCAATCGCCTCTGCGTCAAAGCCATTGTGGGTGCAGAATTTGCCGTCCTCTGCCGCGATCACCGCGCTCACCAGATTGCGATCAATGTTGCTGAGCGATTCCCAATCCTTGGTAATGCCATTGCTGTCCATCAGCATGGTGGCGGTAACAGGTACAGGCACAAATTTGAACAGCAGCACCAGCGCCAGGCTGATGCCCACGAACCACAGGATAAATTTGGCGGTAAAGCGGGCGATGGCGCGGATCATGTTTTGCCGTTAGCTTTCAATCGGGCAAAAGAAAATCCTCCCGCTTCTTATCGAAGGGGAGGATTTTCAAAATTCTAGGCCAAATGAATCACGCCACGCCCGGCAGCAACCTTTCGCCCACGATCCGCTGCATTGCCTTTTGCAGCTTTTCAAAGGCGCGCACTTCGATCTGACGGATGCGTTCGCGCGATACGTCATAGACCTGCGAAAGCTCTTCCAGCGTCTGCGGATTATCGGTCAGGCGCCGCTCGGTCAGGATGTGTTTTTCCCGATCGTTCAGGCTTTCCATAGCTTCTGCCAGCATTTCATGGCGTACGTCGGCCTCTTCAGCCTCTGCCACCATTTCATCCTGCAACGGGCGATCATCGGTCAGCCAGTCCTGCCATTCGCCAGAGCCATCTTCACCATTGCGCATGGGGGTGTTGAGCGAACCATCGCCCCCCATCATCATGCGGCGGTTCATATTGATGACTTCCTGCTCCGGCACGCCCAGATCGGTGGCGATCTTGGTCACGTCTTCGGGGCTGAGATCCGTGTCTTCATAGGCTTCCAGCTGCTTTTTCATCCGGCGCAGGTTGAAGAACAGCTTCTTCTGCGCGGCGGTGGTGCCCATCTTCACCAGGCTCCAGCTGCGCAGAATGAATTCCTGCATGCTGGCCTTGATCCACCACATGGCATAGGTCGCAAGGCGGAAACCGCGATCGGGTTCGAATTTCTTGACGCCCTGCATCAGGCCCACATTCCCTTCGGAAATGAGGTCGCTAACGGGCAGGCCATATCCGCGATAACCCATGGCGATCTTCGCCACGAGCCGCAGATGGCTGGTCACCAGTTGCGCTGCTGCTTCGGGGTCTTCATGTTCCTGATAACGTTTGGCGAGCATATATTCCTGCTCAGCCGTCAGCACCGGGAACTTCTTGATCTCAGCCAGATAGCGGTTGAGGCTCTGCTCACCACCCAGGGCCGGGACCGACATATTCTTTGGTTTGCTCACTACTTCCCTAACCTTTCTTGCGTCGACCTGCCGGTGGCGGACCTTTCATAAAGCATCCGTCTGTGCAGGCCACACGGTTACATATACGCACTTTTTTCGCGCTTTGCAGCGCATTTCATCGATTTTAGTGACCGCATTCGTCGATCAATTCCCGCATGTCTGCAGGCAGCTGTGATGTGAATTCCAGCCATTTCCCGCTGATGGGGTGGGCGAATCCCAGGCTGGCGGCGTGCAATGCCTGCCTTGCGAAGCCCAAGTCTTTGAGAATAGGGCGTAATTGTGAAGGTGTGCGGCCATAAAGCGGGTCCCCTAATAACGGATGGCCGATTGACGCACAGTGAACGCGCACCTGGTGGGTTCTGCCGGTTTCAAGGCGGCATTGGATCAGGGCACAAGATTTGAGCAATTCCAGCACCTTGTAATGGGTCACCGCATGTTTGCCGCGCGATGATTTTTCATCGAGCAGTGCCATTTTCTTGCGATTCGCATCGCTGCGCCCGATTCGCCCGGTGATGGTACCGCTTTGCGGGCGCGGCTGGCCGGCGCAAACGGCCAGATATCGCCGTTCAATCGAATGATCCTTGAACTGTCTGGCCAGCCCTTCATGCGCTGCATCGCTTTTGGCGACGACCAGCAGGCCGGACGTATCCTTGTCTATCCGGTGGACGATGCCGGGGCGCGCCACCCCGCCAATGCCTGACAATTGCCCCCGGCAATGGTGTAACAGCGCATTGACCAGCGTGCCATCGGGATTACCGGCTGCAGGGTGGACCACCATGCCAGCAGGCTTGTCCACCACCACAAGATGCGCATCCTCATAAACAATTACGAGCGGGATGTCCTGCGGCCGTGCTGCAGGCTCTGTGGCAGGAGGCAGGGTGATGGTGAAACTGGTGCCAGCTGCAACCTTGACCTTGGCACTGGTGATCACGGCATCATCCACCGTGACCTGGCCATCTGCGATCAATGCCTGAATTCTTGCCCGTGACAGATCGCAGGCATCAGCCAGCGCCTTGTCCAGGCGGGCTGAGTTGGCGATTGTGCCGGTGATGAGTTGGTTGCTTGTCACGATTTTTCTCGTCATTCCCGCGAAAGCGGGAATCCAGTCCAAACACAAGGAAAAGCTGGACCCCCGCCTGCGCGTGGGTGACGGTAGAAAGAATGCAGGTTCAGGTATCACAGCAGGTCATTGACCAAATCAAGGCACAGGCGCGCGCCGCGGTGCCGTACGAATGCTGTGGCCTATTGCTGGGGCAGGGCATGCAGGTCACCGATGCTGCCCCCGCGCGCAATATGCACCCCGCACCGCAAACGCATTTTGAAATCGATCCACAAGCCTTGGTGGATGCGCACCGCGCAGCACGTGAAGGCGGCCCGCAGGTGGCCGGTTATTATCATTCACATCCCAATGGCGCGACTCATCCTTCTGTAACCGATCAGGCAATGGCATCTGGCGATGGCCGGATCTGGGCGATAGTTGCTGGCGAAGAAATCACCTTCTGGCTGGATCAGGAGGGTGGTTTCCGCCCGCTTTCCTACTGTGTGGTGCCTGCCTAAACCCGCCTGATGCATTCGGGTGCGCGTGCTTCTCCAACAGCTTTCTCATCAGCGGGTGGCACAGGGGACAATTTGTTCTTATGACTGTGTTCCATGTGTTCCATCCAGTTGGAAACGAACAGGGAAATATGAGCCAAGAAAATCCAATAGAACTTGCCAGCCTGCTGTGTTCGCGCCTGTGCCATGATATGCTTTCACCCGTCGGCGCATTATCCAATGGGCTGGAATTGCTGGCCGATGAAACCGATCCTGAAATGCGGCAGCGTTGCATCGAATTGCTGGAACAGAGCGCACGGACCAGCACGGCCAAGCTCAAATTCTTCCGCCTCGCTTTCGGTGCGGCGGGCGGTTTTGGCGAAATGGTGCCGGTCGAGGAATCGAAAGAGGTGATTGAGGCGCTGGTGGCCGAGGCCCGCCGGGTCGAGCTAAGCTGGGCCATTGAAGGCGCCAATCTGCCCAAACCTGCGGTCAAGGTGATGCTCAATTTTGCAGCCATTGCGATTGATGCGCTGATCCGTGGGGGGCAATTGGATATCGGGGCCGAATTGCGTGATGGGAATACCGAAATCGTGGTGCGTGCCACGGCTGAACGGATCGCTTTTGACGAAGTGATTGGCCGCGCACTGCAGGGCGAATTGCATGCAGGTGAACTGTCCAGTCGCACCGCCGCCGCGCATATGATTGCCCTGCTGGCAGAACAGTCTGGTGGTGGGTTGCAATACAAGCTGACCGATAATGCGCTGGTGTTGGGTGCGGTTATACCGCAGCCTGAAGGGATGATTGGCTAGGGCCAGAAACCGGAAGTCACAAGGCCGTGGCTTGGGCCAGAATTGGTCAATGCGAGGAATGAGCGAAGGAGAATAGTGGTGCTATTTTGCAAGCGAATGACGAAGCGCTGGACGATTCTGGCCAAGCCCTACGGGTGGCCGATTGCTGGCGATCTGCTGCGTCAGAGCCTTCACAGGGAAGTATACTCCCTGTTTCATACCCTTCCTTGCATTTCATCCAGCACTCGAGCCACCACGGCTCTTGGGCCTTCCGGAGTCTGACCCTATGAGTGACGAGCTCGTCCACCGCGAGATGCCCTCGCCCAATTGGAACGAGCGGACTTTGCCCATCAATATGGTGGTGCTGCATTATACCGAGATGAAGCCGGTGGAGACCGCGTTGGATCGTCTATGCGATCCAGCGGCGCAGGTGAGCGCGCATTATCTGATCACCGAAGAAGGTGAGGTCATTCGCCTGGTGAAGGAAGCGCATCGCGCCTGGCATGCAGGCGAATCCTATTGGCGCGGCCACAAGGATGTGAATTCAGCCAGTATCGGTATTGAGCTGGATCATCCGGGGCATGAACTGGGCTATCGTGAATTTTCACAAGCTCAGATCGATGCATTGATCCCACTGCTCAACCGCATCGTGAAGCATTACGATATTCCGCGGGCCAATGTGGTGGGGCATTCGGATGTTGCGCCTGCACGCAAAGTGGATCCGGGTGAATTATTCCCGTGGGACCGGCTGGCTGAATACGGCCTGTGCCTGCCCACACCGGAAAAGCTGCAATTGGGTGATCCGTTCGATAATGACGGGGCATTCTACCTCGCGCTGGAACGCTTTGGTTATGATATCACGGATGGGCACAAGGCAGTGGCAGCCTTTCAGCGCCGCTGGCGACCAGATCGGATCGATGGCGAAATTGACGGGCAAGTGCGCGCCATTCTATTCCAGCTGCTGCTCGATCGGGATCGCGGCGCCACGCGTTGAGCATTTTCTGCAGCAAATTTGATCTGGATCACTGTTTTGCCGCGTCAGCACATTACTGCTGAACACAAGCAATCAATCAAGGACTCCCCCTCTCATGGCACATACTGAATTCAAGGATTGGCCCGCAATGGCCGCAAACCTGCTCCCCGCGATCAAGGAATTGCACAAGGGCGCGCCGGGCGTGATGAAGGCGTTCCGTGAAATGGGTGCCGCCGCGCATGAAGGCGGCGCGCTGGATGCCAAGACCAAGGAATTGCTGGCCGTGGCCATTTCGGTGGCGGTGCGGTGTGACCCATGCGTGACCTATCATGTTGAAGGCGCGCGCAAGCATGGCGCGACGCGTGAGGAAATTGCCGAAACCTTGGGACTTGCGGTCTATATGGGTGCCGGACCCAGTGCGATGTATGCGGCGCAGGCGCTGGAAGCCTATGACCAATATGCCGACAAGGCGGCTGGCTGAACCTACGCACTTCCGTTGTAGTGATGCACCTTTCCTAATCAATGGAGCATCCCTATATGGGGTGTGTCAGGGGGCCTGGGCAGCTGCGAGCGGTTTATCCGTTCGAGGAAAGTCCGGGCTCCACGAAACAAGGGTGGCGGGTAACGCCCGCCGGGGGTGACCCCAGGGAAAGTGCCACAGAGAGTATACCGCCGATGGTCCCTAAAGGACGCAGGCAAGGGTGAAAGGGTGCGGTAAGAGCGCACCGGGGTTCTGGTAACAGCGCCCGCATGGCAAACCCCACCCGGAGCAAGGCCAAATAGGGGCCTCGCGCTGTTAAAGGCAGGGGCGTTTCGCCCCGAGAGGCCCGGGTTGGCTGCTTGAGCCATGGAGTAATCCATGGCCTAGATGAATGGCTGCCCCTGCGTGGCCGGTCCGTGTTACGGATACCGCGCGCAGGACAGAACCCGGCTTACATGGCCCCCTGGCAATATCTCGATGCGCTTAATCCCGGCCCACACTGCTGTAATGGAAACCTGCGGCGCGCATATCATCGGGTTTGTAGATATTGCGCAAATCCACCATCACCGGCGCCCTCGCCAGTTCCTTGACCCGGTTGAGGTCCAGTGCGCGGAAAGCATCCCACTCGGTCACGATGGCGATGGCATCGGCACCCTCGATGGCGTCATAGGGGCTGTCCGTCATGGTCACATCTGGCATTAACGGGCGTGCCTGCTCCATCCCTTCCGGGTCATAGGCAGCCACCTGAACGCCTGCATCGATCAGACTTTGCGCGATGGCAATGGCGGGGGAATCGCGCATATCATCGGTATTGGGTTTGAAGGTCAGGCCCAGCAGGGCCACCTTCTTCCCGCGCGCGGCATCCATGCCACCCAGCGCATCCAGAACCTTTCGCCCCATGGCGCGCTTGCGGCTGTCATTGACCTTCACCACCGCTTCCACAATGCGGACAGGGCTTTCATAATCTTCTGCCGTTTTCAGCAGCGCCAGCGTATCCTTGGGAAAACAGCTGCCACCATATCCCGGCCCGGCATGGAGGAATTTGGAACCGATACGGTTGTCCATGCCAATGCCGCGCGCTACGTCCTGAACATTGGCACCCACCTTTTCACACAGATCAGCCATTTCATTGATAAAGGTGATCTTGGTCGCCAGAAAAGCATTGGCTGCATATTTGATCAGCTCGCTCGACCGGCGATTGACGAACAGCATCGGCGATTCATTGAGGAACAAGGGACGATAGACTTCCTGCATTACCTCGCGCCCGAAATCATCCTCTGCCCCGATCACAATTCGGTCAGGCCGTTTGAAATCGCCAATTGCAGCGCCTTCACGCAGGAATTCAGGGTTGGAAACGACAGAGAAACGGTGCGGCGTGCCGCTGGCAGCAAGAATGCGTTCCACCTCGTCCCCGGTGCCGACCGGAACGGTCGATTTGGTGACGATCACAGCATCATTCGCCAGACTTTGGCCAATTTCCCTGGCGACCGCGTAAACGAAGGACAGATCAGCATGGCCATCACCACGCCGGCTGGGTGTGCCCACAGCAATGAATATGGCGCCTGCGCCCGCGATCCCATCAGCCAGGCTGGTGCTGAAGCTGAGACGGCCCGCCTTCACATTGCTTTCAACCAAGGCATCCAGCCCCGGCTCGTAAATGGGCATCACACCTTCCAGCAGGCGGTCAATCTTGGACTGGTCCTTGTCAATGCAGACCACATCGTGGCCGAAATCGGCCAGACATGCGCCAGATACCAGGCCGACATAGCCAGAACCAACCATGGCAATTTTCATCGCGAGCCTTCCTTGTTCGCACTTTTTATCTTGATCTTGTCACGCTTGGCCACGGCCTGAATCGTTCTTCGATCTGATCCTTCCAGCACCAGTGCAGTCAAAATACCAGTGCGAAAGGCCCCTGTATCGATCCCGATACGTGTGCCGCGATCCTCTACCTCATCAAAAATCGTATGGCCATGCACCACCACCTTGGGCAGTGGCCCGCTGTGGCGAAGAAAGCGTTCGCGTATCCACAGGTAATCGCTGCGCCGCTGCTGGTCCAATGGCAGGGTTGGATCGATGCCGGCATGCACAAACAGGTAATCGCCCGCCACAATCATATCTTCCGAAGCGGCGAGAAATTGACGGATCTTGGTGGGTACGAGTGTTTGCAAGGTTTCGAACAATTGGTCGATGGATAGTGAATTGAACTGTTTTTTGGGCAGTCCAAAGCTCAAGATCGTTTCACGCCCACCATGTTTCAGGAAATGGCGCAGGACTTCCTTGTCTTCAAAAGATTGCAGGAACATTTCTTCGTGGTTGCCGATCAGGATGCGAATCTTGCGTTGGCCCTGCCATTCGCGTGCTCGCTGCAACACGCCCGCCGATTCCGCGCCGCGATCGACCAGATCGCCCAGCAATACCACGGTAGTATCGGCCGCGCCCAAGCTGGCATCGTCCGCTTCGATCGCACCGATCAGCGCATCGAACAGGTCCAGCCGTCCGTGAATGTCCCCAATCACATAATAGCGTTCCCCATCGGGCACACGCGACGGTGCAGCTTTGGAAGCAGCAGGTCGGAACAGTTTAAGCAAAGGTTCGAAAATCATGGTCGAGCATATGGGAAGTAAATCAAACTCGCCTCATGACAGCAAGGCAGGGCCGTGAATAGCCCCGAGTTTTCTAAACGCCCTCGGTGCTCATTTGTTGCTGTCGTTCAAACTCGACGGGCGACAGTATCCCGTTTCTCACGTGCTTATGTATCGGGTTATAGAACATTTCGATGTAATCGAACACGTCCTGCCTGGCCTCGTCGCGTGAGCGATAGGCTCGCCTGCGGATGCGTTCGCGCTTGAGCAGGTTAAAGGAGCTCTCGACCACCGCGTTGTCTTGTAATTTGCCACGCCGGCTCATCGAGTGCTCTAATTTCAGGGCCTTCAAGAATTGGACTTGTGACGATCTTGTGCCGGTCACCGATCTCATTAGGCCACCTTGGCTTCGAAGGCGAGCGGGCTAATGCCGCTCAGATATGAATGACGTCATCGGGTGGCCAGTTATAGGTGCGCTCGACCTCTGCCAGACCTTCCTCTCCCGGTGCCGCAAGGCAGGGATTCAGCCAGGCGACCTACTTCAGCTGGAAGAAGAAGTACGCGGGTTTGATGCCGTCGGAAATGCGCCGGTTGCGTGATCTGGAAGACGAGAACGGACGGCTGAAGAAGATCGTCGCCGATCTGACGCTTGATCGTGAGGTGCTTCAGGATGTCATCAAACGAAAGCTTTAAGGCCGGATCGGAAGCGCGAGATTGTCGACGCTGTTCGGCAGGACTGGCAGGTGACGATCCGTAGTGCATGCTCGGCTTTGCAGTTCGATTGCTCGACCTATCACTACCAGTCCTGCCGAACCGATCCGGCCTTTCTGAAGAAGCGAATCAAGGAGATCTGCGAGACGCACGTTCGCTAAGGCTACCGGCGTGTGTATTACATCCTGCGCCGGGACGGTTGGTGCGTGAACCTGAAGAAGGTCTACAGGCTTTACAGGGAGTTGGGCCTGCAGCTGCGGAACAAGACGCCCAAGCGGCGGGTCAAGGCGAAGCTACGGGAGGATCGGGCGCCGGCGATCAGGCCGAACGATGTCTGGGCAATGGACTTCGTGCACGATGAGCTGGCGACTGGTCGCAAGTTGCGCATCCTGACAGTGGTCGACACGTTCTCCCGGCTATCGCCGGTGATCGATCCCCGGTTCAGCTATCGCGGTGAGGACGTGGTTGCCACGCTGGAACAGGCATGCAGGAAGATCGGCTATCCGAAGACTATCAGGGTGGACAATGGCAGCGAGTTCATCTCGCGGGACATGGATCTGTGGGCTTACCAGCGCGGTGTGATCCTGGACTTCTCCCGCCCTGGCAAGCCCACAGACAATGCGTTCATCGAAGCGTTCAACAGCAAGCTGCGCAGCGAGTGCCTGAACGCCCACTGGTTCCTGTCGTTGCAAGATGCTTGCGAAAAGCTGGAGGCGTGGCGTAGACACTACAACGAAGAGCGACCGCACAGCGCGATCGGGAATATCCCCCCGATCATGCTGGCGAACTCAGCCGGTGAAACCAGCCCACCGGAACTGGGCAAGGCGGAAAACTCCAGACCTGCGTGGTCCGAGGTTGGGTAGCGGTGCAAACCGCCCAAGACTTTACTTGTAGCTGGTAGAAACTTCGGTCTCAGACCATGTGATCACGATAGTCGATTTCTCGCTCGGTTGAACTACCGAAGGAGTTCGGGCGCGAACCATTGAATGGCCTGCGCCCGAAACATTATTCTTACACCTCGACAGTACCAATTGGTATGTTGACTAAAAGCTAACAGAAAGAGACGCTACAAGTGCGTCATCGGTAAAGTCGTTGATCGACGGACCTTCAACTCCAATGTAAGAAACTCCTAGATCAAGGCCGCCCAATAAGGTTAAGCTCGCGCCAACCGCCCAGTCGAAGCCGGTATCGTCATTTGTGCCAGCAATCATAGGCGGTGCCAACACACCGTCAGTATAGCCTAGGTGAGCATTGAGAGAAATTGGTGAATCTGGAATACCTACGCCCAAATCGGTATAAAGCCACAAGTTATCGTCACCACCAAGCGACGATTGCTTCCAGGCATAGGCAGCGCCGAACGTAGCCTCTAAGGGCCCTAGCGTAGTTGAGATCGATGCGTAGGGCTCCCAATAATTACTATTGAAGTCATTAACATACGAGTTTTCATCAGTCGGATCAATTAGCCCTCCATCCGTCGGGTAGTTGTATTGCAGAATCCCAATATCAATTGACCAAGCATCGGATATATCACCATTCCAACCACCATAGAAGTTCATTTCGAGTTCACCGTATGCAGCTCCGCCTTCAAGCGAACTTCCCCAAGCCCCGACATAAAAACCGCTGGAGTGCACGACATCGATTCCGCCTTGGATTGCTGGATCACCACCCGTCATCGCTACGCCGCGGAAACGGTACTGAGTTGCTAAGGTGACGTTGCCTGAGACAGTAAAGGCGTTACCCTCGCCGAGAAAGCTGCCATCGCCGATCGGAACAAGTTCGTTCGCACGATCGAGTTCGACTGAATTATACTCAGCGGTTTCAGCGAGAGCCGGTGCAGCCGAGAGACAAAGGCCGGCGAAAATCGTTGCGGCGAAAAGGCCGCTTTTGGACGTAAGCATAACAAAATCCTTGTCTTTATGTTGTCGCTTCGTCCCACCTGCACATTCGGCGGTCGCAATTCTATATTCGCGATCTCATCCCAACGCGAAGCAATACTGCCCATTTATGCTGCAACGCACAAGAAAAAATTTATTATACCGAATATTCGATGAAAAGTGTCGAGTTTTTGCATCACTCATCTGACTTGGAGAATGCGTGCTTTGGTTGCCGTCCCCGACTTGCTGCCATGAGGCGAGTTTGATTTGCTTCCCATATGCTCGACCATGATTTGCGCACCCTTGCGCAAATTGTTGCGCCCCGCTGCAGTGGTCGCTTCGGCACCGCGCGTGCCCGACCGTGAGCGGTATTACGGTGTGGGCGATATTCATGGTCGGCTCGATCTGTCCGGGGCGCTGATCGATTCGATTGAACGCGACAACCTGCAATCCGGTAAAGCCTGCACAACGGTGGTGATGCTGGGCGACCTCGTCGATCGCGGCCCCGATTCGGCCGGCGTGCTCATGCGCGCGCGAATGGCAGGGCCAATGGCACATTGGAATCCTGGTTGGCAACAACGAAGATATGCTCCTCGAATCATTCAATGATCGAGATGTCCTGCGTCACTTCCTCAAGCACGGTGGGCGCGAAACAATTGTCAGCTTTGGAATGCTCCAAGACCAGTTTAATAAGATGTCGAGTGCTGCTGTGCCTAGCGAGGGTGCGGGGCGGCAAGAACCTCTGGCCAAGCGTGACGCGCCGCCGGCCGCAGCTGGAGAAGCGGCATGACCGACAACGGGTCGCTGAGGGACAAATGCCTCAACGTCCACTGGTTCGCCTCGCTGGCCGAGGCGAAGCGACTGATCGAAGCCTGGAGGAAGGACTAAAACGTTAGTCGTCCTCACATGGCTTTTGGCAATCTGACGCCGGCGAAATATCTACCCGGATCAAGATATTGTCCGACCCCGATCGGGGTCGGACAAGCCGGAAACTAACCGTGGATCTGGACCACCAATCCCAAGCGCTTCAAACCGCCGGAACTCTAACATAAATGGCGGACCTCCCTAATGGGGCTGGTCAGTCACGTGACAGGCCATTAAAAAGATGACCCCGGATATCTTTCAGCCACGGCCAAACTGCACAAACAGTATTGCAATGCTGGGTTGAAATTTGCTTTCTACATCCCAATGCCAAGCGAGACATTTAGCAAGAAAGATTGTCATCCTCGTTGGTTTGGTTCCTGCGCCAGCATCCGCGGATTGCTATAGTCTTTCTTGGTTGAGCGTGGCGATCGGCCAAACCTACTCCTATAGCTGTGTGAGAAATGACTGCTGTTCGCAAATCCACATGCTACTCCGATTTCCGTAATGGACAAACTGGTGCTTCGAAGCAGTTTGTGAGCATGCTCGAGGCGAATTTCCAGGTAGGACCTCGCAACTGTTTGACCAATTTGCGAAACAAACAGCCTATCGAGTTGGCGCATCGAAACGTCAAAAATTCTTGCTAGCTCTTTGCGAGAGAGTGGAGTTTCAATCTCTGTTTCCATTACTGCGAGGACGCGCAGGACTGTGTCATTTGCCGTTCGAAAACGTTCGCGAAGACCGAGCCGCTGGGGGCGCTCGGCGGTTCGAGCCTCGGTGCGGATGAACCACTCGCTCACCTGAGAGGCGAGTGAAACGCCACAATCGTGCTCGATCAGCTCGATGGCAAGATCAAGCGCTGCGGTGCCTCCGGCACAAGTTATCCGACGCCGGTCGATCACATAGAGATCGGTGTTGATTGCGAGCTGTGGAAATTCGTCTGTCAACTCAATTAGATGCTCCCAATGGATCGTTGCACGGTGCCCCTCGAGCAGTCCCGCACGAGCCAGGATATAGGGTCCCCCCGAAATTCCAACGATCGTGACGTCCTGCCGCCCAATCCTGCGGAGCCAAGCAATCGCCTTTTTATCGCGAAACTCGGCTGGGTTTCCCGCGGCGAAGACGCATAGCATGTCGCACTCGATTGTGTCGCCGACTTGGCGATCAACTGCGATCCGAGCGCCATTGGAAGCCTGTGCATACTCACCTTGGAGGCCGACGTGAAACCATCGATAGAGCTGTGTGCCCCGAATTGTATTTGCCGCACGGAATGGCTCAATCAACGATGCGTAACTCATTAGGGCAAAGCCATCAATCATGAGGAGCCCCAATGTGCGGCAGGAATCCCATCGTCTTCTGTCTAAATTAGGCATATAAGAGTCTATATATCACAAATATCTTTAAAGCATCTGATATATTGTCCAGCACAATCCGATGGGGAGGCGCGGCGAAAGTTTTATGCGGTATTCCATTTTTAGCCTCGCGCGAAACGCCATATCGGGCCACCACCGTTGGCCGAGGCAATGGCCCGATGCTACGCCGCGCGAAGCATACAGCATCATCATAATTGGCGGCGGCGGCCATGGACTGGCAACAGCCTATTACCTCGCTTCTCGGCACAGAATTTCCAACATTGCCGTGCTTGAAAAGGGTTGGATCGGCAGCGGCAGTGCTGGCCGCAATACCACGATCATTCGTTCGAACTACGGCTTGCACGAGAACGAGGCATTCTACGAATTCTCGATGAAACTGTGGGAGGGACTCGAACAGGACTTGAACTACAATGTCATGGTAAGTCAGCGAGGCATCCTCAATCTCTATCATAGCGATGGGCAGCGCGACGCCTATGTGCGGCGCGGCAACACAATGGTAATGCATGGTGCAGGTGCAGAATTGCTGGATCGTGAACAGACGAGGCGCATTGCCCCCTTTCTCAACTTCGAAAATGCGCGCTTTCCGATCATGGGCGGCCTGCTGCATCGCCGTGGCGGCACCGCGCGCCATGATGCGGTCGTTTGGGGCTATGCCCGCGCTGCTGCGGCACTCGGTGTCAACATAATCCAAAATTGTACCGTCACCGGCTTCCAGCGCGATTCGCAAGGTGCAGTCGTAGGCGTGGAAACGACGCGCGGGCCGATCCGATCTGAAAAAGTCGGCATGTGCGTTGCCGGACATACTTCTCAGGTTGGGTCGATGGTCGGGCTGAAACTGCCGATTGAAAGCCACGTTATTCAGGCATTTGTGACTGAAGGGCTGAAACCGGTGATCCCGAATGTCATCACCTTTGGTGCTGGACATTTCTACATAAGCCAATCCGACAAAGGTGGACTCGTCTTTGGCGGCGATCTTGACGGCTATAAGAGCTATGCGCAGCGCGGAAACATGCCGGTCGTAGAGGATGTATGCGAAGGCGGCATGGCGCTGATGCCGATGATTGGACGTGCTCGTATTCTGCGCTCTTGGGGTGGCATTATCGACATGTCGATGGACGGTTCACCGATTATTGATCGGACACCTATCGATGGACTCTACCTCAATGGAGCCTGGAATTATGGTGGCTTCAAAGCAACACCGGCCTCGGGCTATTGCTTTGCCTACCTCCTCGCCAACGACACACCACATGAGACCGCTGCAGCCCTACGCTTCGACCGGTTCCGCGAGGGCCGATTGATCGATGAAAAGGGTGTCGGCCCGCAACCGAACCTACATTAGGAGAGCGAAGAAATGCGCATCGTTTGCCCTTATTGTGGGGATAGGGACACCGAAGAATTCATTTTTCGAGGCGAAGCACTGGGCAGGCATCCGGGTCTCAACTCGGACGAGTATGCGATGTTCGAACATGTTTATCACCGCACCAACCTGTCGGGTAAAACAAGTGAACATTGGTACCATGTGCAAGGCTGCCGAAACTGGATTCTTGTGGAGCGAGACACCCTTACTCACACGATCTATTCGGCACGGCTGGCGAAGGATGGAGAGTCATGAGCCGGCGGGCGGAAGGTGGATTAGTCGATCGCAGCAAGCCGCTGCGATTCACCTTCGACGGTCGCGATTACCAAGGATTCGAAGGAGATACACTTGCATCGGCATTGATCGCCAATGATGTCAAATTGGTCGCACGCTCTTTCAAATATCATAGGCCACGCGGAATTCTCACTGCTGGCGCGGACGAACCCAATGCGCTTGTAACCCTAGGAAACGGGGCATATAGGACTCCAAATACGCGGGCAACCACCGTTCCGCTCTATGATGGGTTGACCGCAGTAAGCCAAAACCGCTGGCCAAGTCTCGCCTTCGATCTCCTCGCGGTCAACCAACTGGCCTCGCCGCTTTTCGTCGCAGGATTTTACTACAAGACATTCATGCGACCCGCGTGGTTTTGGGAAAAGGTCTATGAACCAATTATCCGCCGTGCTGCGGGACTTGGAAGCCTTTCAATACAGCCCGATCCCGACTGCTATGATCGCGAACACGCTTTTTGTGACCTGCTCGTGATTGGCGGGGGAGCTGCAGGGCTTGCTGCGGCATTGACAGCGGCGCGGGCAGGCCTAAGGGTCATTCTGGCCGACGACGATATGTGGCTCGGCGGCAGTTTGCTTGGCGAACGGTTGGAAATCGATGGCCGCCAAAGTGCTGACTGGGCATTGGATAGAACGCGCGAACTTGCCGGAATGCCCAACGTGAGTTTGCTGACGCGAACCTCGGTATTCGGGATATACGATGGTTGCGAGTATACGGCTTTCCAGCAGCTTTCCAACGACGGCGCGCCTGCATCTGAAGGCACACCGCGTCAGCGGCTCTGGAAGATCATCGCCCGTCGCTCGATCCTTGCGACAGGTGCCACCGAACAACCCTTGGTGTTTGGCGGAAATGATCGTCCTGGGGTGATGATGGCGTCAGCGGTTTCGACCTACGTTAATCGCTTTGCCGCATTGCCCGGAAGACGCGCCGTGGTGGTGACATGCAGCGACAGCGGCTGGCAGTCGGCGCTCGACATACAAAGTGCAGGGATTGAAGTGATCGCGCTGGTTGACACGCGCGCCACTGAGCATTCACTGGCAAGTGAAGTTTCGCGAAGAGGAGCTAAAATCTTCCTCGGCGCACGCGTCCGCGATGCATTTGGGAAGACTCTCAATCGCGTCGAAATCGAGCTGATCGATGGGTCGATCCGTTCGCTTGACGCAGACCTGCTGGCAATGGCAGGCGCATGGCGGCCAAATATTGGACTCGGCGCTGCTCTCGGAGCAAAACCGGTATGGTGCGAGAGCCTGCAGAGCTTCCGGCTTGCCGATACTCCGCCAGGATTGGTGGCTGCCGGAGCCGCAAATGGTCATTATAGCGCTGCCGCAGCCCTCACCGACGGCGTCGCTAAGGCTGTCGAGCAGGCAAACGAACTCGGCCGATCGATTACCGATGCTCCGGGTTTCCAGACAAGCGAGCAGCTCGCTTCGGCGCATCAAACGTGGGGTACATCCAGTTCCCGAACCAAGGCATTTGTCGATTTTCAAAACGACGTCACGGACAAGGACGTGCAGTTGGCGGCTCAAGAAGGATTCGTGTCCGTCGAGCACTTGAAGCGCTATACCACGTTGGGCATGGCGACCGATCAGGGCATGACTAGCCAGCTCAACGGCCATGCGCTGCTCGCTGAAGCGACTGGACGCACGGTCGGCGAGGTTGGGACAATCCGTGCACGCCCGCCGGTCCGCCCGGTGGCCATCGGTACACTTGCCGGAATGCATCGCGGCATGCATTTCCGCCCGACCCGCAGGACGGCAAGCCACGAACTGGCTGAGGCGCTTGGAGCGAGCTTTGTGGATGTCGGCCAATGGAAGCGTGCGCAATGGTTCGCACGCCTGGACGAGGAGGATTGGCAGGACGCGGTCAATCGAGAGGTCCGACAGACTCGCAGCCGAGTTGGAATCTGCGACGTCTCAACGCTCGGCAAGATCGATGTTCATGGCGACCACGCAGGAATTCTCCTGGACCGTCTCTACATTAACGGATTTTCCCAGCTAGCGGTTGGCAAGGCGCGATATGGTGTGATGCTGCGTGAAGATGGACACGTCTTGGACGATGGGACCGTTACGAGATTTGCCCAAGACAATTACTACATCACAACGACGACAGCTAATGCAGCGCGAGTGATGCAGCATATCGATTATGCCAGACAAGTCCTTTGGCCAGAGCTCGATGCCCAGGCGGTGTCGGTGACAGAGCAGTGGTCGACCTTTGCCATTGCGGGGCCACAATCGCGCGCTTTGTTGCAGGCCGCGTTTCCCGATGTCGACCTTTCGAACATGGCGATGCCTTTCATGAGGGCGATGCGCTTTCGCTGGAATGGTTATGAAGTCCGGATTTTTCGGATTTCTTTCTCCGGTGAGCTTGCCTTTGAAGTAAGTGTTTCAGCGATGGTTGGCGACCAGTTGATCACCTACCTCTTCGAGGTTGGCGAACAATTTGGTGTAATTCCTTATGGGACAGAAGCGTTAGGGGTCATGCGGATCGAAAAAGGTCACGTCGCCGGCAATGAGCTTAACGGTCAAACGACGGCAGCCGATCTCGGCCTAGGCAAGATGATGTCAACAAAGAAGGATTTCATAGGCCGTATTATGGCTCAGCGCCCAGGTCTTATCGACCCCTCCCGACCTGCATTGGTCGGGTTGAAACCAATTGACCGGACCGATGCTCTGCGCTCTGGAGGGCACCTGTTTGCTGAGGGAGCGCCATTCAGCCCTGCTAATGACCAGGGCTATGTGACCTCATCGGCATATTCGGCGACGCTTGGCCATTCGATTGCTCTTGGGATGTTAGCGCATGGTCGTGAGCGATGCGGCGAGCGAGTGGTGGTTCACAACCCCTTGCGTGGAGGAGATGTATTGGCAGAAGTTTGTAACCCGGTTTTCTATGATCCTGAAGGGAATAGGCTACGTGGATGAGGGGCTTCAGATAGAGGAGCGGCAAAATGTAGCATTCGCGAGCATTTTGGCACGCAAAAACCAAAATGGCGAAACTATTGGAGAGCTTATTGGAGGCAGCCTTCGTGAAGGGCCTTTGACAACGATTTTGGGTGATACGGTATACATCGGCACTGGGCCCGGGAGTTGGCTAGCTACTTCGAGCACTAAGGCCACCGACTTTGCAGACAACCTTGCTACCAAACTTGCGGGTCGCGCATCTGTATCTGATCAGTCGGGCGCGTATTGCGTGACTAGGATAACCGGAGATAGAGCGCGCCATCTGCTGCAGCGGGGAGTTGCAATCAATCTCCATCCTGATGTCTTTACAACGGGTTGCGCCGCGACGACTGTTATTGCACACATTGCCGTAGTGATCTGGCAAATCGACATCAGTCCGACCTATGATATTGCTACATTTAGGACGTACAGCCCTGACTTTCGGCACTGGCTTGCTCATTCATGGAGGTCGTTTTGACCAGCGCTCAAAGAGAAGTGACGATGGCTCCATAATTTATCTTGACGATCTCGGCACCTAACCAGCCCGGAATTGTGTCTCGCGTGACCCGAGTAATCTTCGAGAATGGTGGAGATATTAAAGAAGCGAACCAGTTTGACGACGCTGAAAGTAAACGGTTTTTCTGCCGAATAATTTTTACCTTACCCAGTGATGCGACGAGAGCGGCATTCTCTTCCGAATTAGCAACACAAGCCGAGGCGCTCGATTTGGATTGGTCGATGCGATCGAGTGCAGAACGGCGAAAAGTCCCCATCCTTGTTTCGAAATTCGACCATTGCCTTGTCGATTTACTTTACCGCGTGCGTATCGGTGAATTGCCGATGACGGTTGTAGGCATTGTGTCCAATCACCCGCGAGAAACGTTCGATGGCATGGGTTTTGGTGAGGTTCCCTTTCATCACCTCCCGATCACCAAGGAAACGAAACCGCAACAGGAAGCCCAGATTAGGGCAATCGTTGAGGATGAGGGGACCGAACTCGTTATCCTTGCACGCTACATGCAGATTCTCTCCGACGAGATGGCAGCCTATCTTTCGGGCAGATGTATCAATATTCATCACAGCTTCCTCCCGGGCTTCAAGGGAGCGAAGCCATACCACCAGGCGCATGCCCGTGAGGTGAAGTTGATTGGTGCGACTGCCCATTTCGTGACAGAAGATCTCGATGAAGGCCCGATTATAGAACAGGATGTCGATCGCATAAGTCACAACAATATGCCTGATATGCTGGTCAGGAAGGGGAGAGACATTGAGCGCCGGGTGCTTTCGCAGGCTGTGTCCTTCTATCTAGAAGATCGAGTCTTCGTGAATCGCACGCGAACGGTGGTGTTTCGAGACTAACTTCGCGTATCTTTCGTCACTCGCCCCGATTGCACTCGATCAGGGTAGGTATATTCAGCCTTGGGTGCCTCCCTAGGAAGCTAACACATATTCCATGATGCGGTCATGGACTTCTCGCTCCATGTCGCCGAGACCAAGATGATCGGGCTTGTCATAACCGATGAGCGGCACGAGGCCTTCTATTTGGCTTGCAATCACACCTGCACGCAGTTTGACTGACTTGTGAGTGATTTTGGGGTTCGCCCTAGCAATCAGCAGCTCCAATTGCTGTCTGTGCTTGACATAGAACCCATCGAGCGCGGCTCGCGCGCCTTCATAACGAAAAGAAAGCGCCCACATTTCTGAAAAGAATTTGGATGTTTCTTCAGTACGTGCGTCTTCGATTAAGTATCGAATTATGTTCGAAAGTACATTGACACTCGAGTTTCCTTCTATTTGATCGAAGATCGTCACATATTGTTTAAAGTAGTGCGTATCGAGAGTGTAGTCGAGTGTTTCCAATATTAGTTCCCGCTTTGTCTCAAAGTAATGCTGCAGAGTCTTCAAGTGAATTCCAGATCTGTTCGCAACTCGCCTCATGCTGAAAGCCGGATATCCATTCTCAACTAAAATTGCCCTGGCGGACTTCAGAATTTCCATTCTGCGGTCCTTTCCCGCATCGCCATTTTTCCCCGCTTCCGATTTCGAAGCGCGCGGCTGACGACTCTTGATGTTGGTTTGCTTCTCGGATCTGGACTTTGCTGATTTTGACAAGAGTTTCTCTTATTAACACGGCTTGAAGCCATGAAGAATGCACAGTTTCTCAAAAAGAACAAGATGCGACTCATTCTGCTCGCATGATTTGCGGACTTCATACCGTCTCGCTTTCACGCCAATAGCAACAACGGTTCGACGTAGCCTTCCAAATTTCCTTGGATTTATACGTAGACGATTCACTTCAAAAATAGGTGATCTTTCAGTTCTTTGCAGGCCAGATTTAAGCGAGTTGAAGTGCCAAAAATGGGGAGATAAAGCAAACTCGCGAAATTGCATGCTGCCAAAGGTTAGCTCTTGACATCGATCTGCTTTTGACGTTTTATACCGTCATATGACGGTGTACAGTGGCCGAATATTTTCGGCGAAAGGTGTTTTATGACAAAGTCGAAGAGGTCGGGAATTTTCGTGGCGGGCGCAATCCTTTTGGCTGTGTGCACCACCTCCGCGTCGCCGGGGATTGCCGCGAAAAATGGCTGTAATGCGCAAGCTGGCAAGCAGATTGCGCAAATGTGCGTCGCCTGCCACAGTTTCGACTCTGGTAGGAATATGACCGGTCCTGCACTCCGCGGCGTGGTCGGGCGTTCCGCAGCGAGCGCCAAAGGGTTTCGCTATTCTCGCGCACTCATGAATTTGGACATCAATTGGACGACTGCCAATCTCGATAAATTCCTGTCCGGACCACAGAAGTTTGCGAAGGGCACTACGATGGCTTTCGGCGGTTTGCCTGACAAACAAAGACGAGCAGATTTAATCTGTTATCTGAAAACATTGAAATAGAGTGTAAGAGTTTTAGATTCTTCGCATGTCTTGACTGCTGTGGCGCTTAGAAATGATTTAGGAAACGCTACTTTGTGAAGTGCAATTGAATAAATTACATTCAATCATTCAATAGAGAGGTGCAAATGACCGAGCAAATTGATGGCAAAAAATCTGCCGCACGCGAGCTGAAAGTCGATGCCAACAATGAAGGGCGCGTGAGTTCTCGTCGCGAAGTGCTCACCGGCGGCGCAGCTGTTGTGGTTGGCACTTCTCTTGCGGCAGGCATGGCGAGTTCGGCTAAGGCTGAGTCGGGCTCTGGTGGGCCGGGCGGTGAATGCTACGTGAATTCGCGAGCCAAGAAGACTTTCGGAGACGCGCACGTAGTTGTTGTCGGTGGCGGCTTTGCCGGCATGACCTGCGCACGGGATCTGTCAAGGCGTGGTTACAATGTTACTGTGTTGGAAGCGCGGAACAGAATTGGTGGGCGCACCTTTACCGCCGAATTCAATGGGGAGCCCACGGACATGGGCGGTACTTGGGTGCATTGGATGCAGCCACATGTTTGGTCGGAAATTCGCAGGTACGGAGTTGAGCTGGAAGAAACCAAGGGCGCAGTTGCCGAACGTATCATCTACGTCGACTATTCGGGCAAGCGTCACGAAACGACAGCCACGGCAATCTGGGACGAGCTTGAAAAAGCCATGGCACGCTATTTCCCTAATGCCTACGCGACCTTCCCTCGCCCGTCCGAGCCGTTTGCGGATACAACATGGATGCAAGCCGACAACAAGTCTGTGGCACAGGCGCTTAGCGAGCTCGACGCAAGCGAGGCGACCAAGGCGATCCTTGATGGCTATATGACCTGCATGGGCAGCTCGCGCCCCGAAAATCACGCCTGGACCTACGTTTTCAAGTGGTACGCGCACTGTGGATACAACATGACGGTTATGAACGACGCCACGGCGCGCTTCAAGATGAAAGGTGGCACCAAGGCGCTGATCACCCAGATTGCTGCCGAGGCTGCTGCTGACCTGCGCCTTTCCACTCCAGTAAGTTCAGTGACACAGGTTGGAGAAAAGGTTGAAGTTGTTACCGATTTTGGCGATAAGTTTGTTGCGGACGCTGTTGTCATGGCAGTCCCATGGAATGTGTTGAGTGACATACAGTTCTCACCGCCATTGCCAGCGGAAAAAGCCAAAATTGTTAATGAGGGCCATGTCGGGAATGGGGTCAAGATCCATGTTCTCGTCGAGGGCGAGCTCGATGTAATGGCGGGTTATGCGCCAGGAGGCGACGCAAAAATCAGCTTTGTGATGTGGGACAAGGTCAAGGACGGTCACACGCATTTCATTGGATTTAGCCCGAGTCGAGATAACTTGGACGTCAACGATCTCGCCGATGTCGAGGCCGCAATGCGGGTTTGGTTGCCGGATGCTAAGGTCGTTCAGGCCTACGGCTATGAGTGGGGCATTGATCCCTATTCGCAGGGTGTATGGATGGTGCCGCGCGTCGGGCAATTTGGCAGAGCGGTGGGTCCGCTTCAAGCTTCGCATGGGCGAATCCATTTTGCCAGCGCCGATTGGGCGAACAGCTGGCCGGGCTTTATAGACGGCGCGATTGAGCAGGGTATAGTTTCAGCGGAAAAAGTACAGGCCCAGCTGACTCCGAATGACGAAGGGGGGCTTATAACAACAAAGGTATTGAACGGATCCGAAGCAGGTCCGGCATACCCCTGATGAAATCGTTGTTGCCATAGCGACGTGCAGCACTTGAAATGTTGGTGCGGTTGCATTTCCGGCTCAGCAGGTTAAAAATCGGAGAGTTTAAACATGTTAGATACACCACAAGAATCCGCAGTGCGGCAACGCCATCCCTTTAAGGATAAATACGACAACTTCATCGGTGGCAAATTTGTTCCACCGCTGTCAGGGCAATATTTCGAAAATATTTCCCCAGTTGACGGGCGCAAGCTGTGTGATGTCCCGCGCTCGCAAGCCGATGATATAGAAGCTGCACTCGATGCCGCCCACGCAGCGAAGGGACAATGGGGCAATACTTCGGCGACCGAACGCGCATTGATTCTCAATCGTATCGCTGATCGTATGGAAGAAAATCTCGATCTTCTGGCGCATTGCGAAACATGGGACAACGGTAAGCCAATTCGTGAGACTACCGCAGCCGACCTACCCCTGGCAGTGGATCACTTCCGCTACTTTGCCGGGTGCATTCGCGCTCAAGAAGGAACAATCAGCGAGATCGACAAGGACACGATCGCTTACCACTTCCATGAACCCCTTGGCGTGGTCGGGCAGATTATTCCATGGAACTTCCCGTTACTGATGGCGGCATGGAAATTGGCACCGGCGCTTGCCACTGGCAATTGCATCGTGCTGAAACCTGCAGAACAGACTCCTGCGTCGATCCTAGTGTTCGCGGAACTCATCGCTGACCTTCTTCCTCCCGGTGTTTTGAATATCGTTAATGGATTCGGGCTTGAGGCTGGCAAACCCCTTGCGACATCCTCGAGGATCGCAAAGATCGCTTTTACAGGTGAAACTTCGACCGGCCGATTGATCATGGAGTACGCCACGAAAAACCTGATCCCAGTAACCCTTGAGCTCGGCGGCAAATCCCCGAACATCTTCTTTGAAGATGTCGCAAGCAAGGACGATGATTTCCTCGACAAGGCCATTGAGGGCTTTACCATGTTTGCCCTCAACCAGGGTGAGGTATGTACTTGCCCGTCGCGCGCGCTCATTCACGAGAGCCTTTACGACGTCTTCATGGAGCGTGCAATCGCACGTACCAAGGCAATTAAACAGGGCAATCCACTCGATCCCGAAACGATGATCGGAGCCCAGGTCTCCAGTGAACAAAGGGACAAGATCCTGTCTTATATCGATATCGGTAGGAGCGAAGGTGCTGAGGTGCTGACTGGCGGAAGCGCAAGCGTTCTCGATACTGACTTCAACGGCGGATTCTACGTCGAACCCACAATCTTGAAAGGCAACAACAAGATGCGGGTATTTCAGGAGGAAATCTTTGGCCCGGTGGTATCCGTAACGACTTTCTCGACACCCGAGGAAGCGCTCGAGATTGCAAACGATACGCTTTACGGCCTTGGCGCTGGTGTTTGGTCGCGCGATATTAACACTTGCTATCGCTTTGGACGGGCAATTCAGGCTGGGCGCGTATGGACAAACTGTTACCATGCCTATCCAGCTCACGCGGCCTTTGGTGGCTACAAACAGTCAGGTATTGGTCGAGAAAACCACTCGCGCATGCTCGACCATTATCAACAGACGAAGAACCTTCTGGTCAGCTATTCGCCTAAGAAACTCGGGTTCTTTTAAGATTCAGACTTGGGCAAATGCAGTACTGCTCTGCCCTAATCACTCACTCGGCTCGCACCGGCGAAAAATCAGAATTAGCCGGTGCGAACTTGAGGTGAGATGGCCAGTGTTGAATAACGTCAGCAGGTCGCCTGAACTTCAGCAATTACTGTCCAGGTATCGCCGGTCTTGTTCAGGACATAATTCCAGACAGGCCTTTTGCAATGTGCGACGGACTCTCCGATATCATTCTCGAGCTTCCACTTACCTCGAACGTTCACTGTGTTCGGTCCGAGTACGGTAGTTTTCATTTCCAGCAGTTCGATTTGCGACAGCCCTTTTTCGGACCAGATGCTCAAATAATGCTTTTCTAGGAAGGCGATCAGATCATTCTTCAGGTAAACATGAGCTTCGTCTGGCAACACGAAATATACGTATTCGGAATAATGATCAAAGAAGTTTTCTGCGCCTGAGATGTAGTCCGCCGCATAGGTACTCTCGAACCAGACCTTCGCGTCGTCTTCAATGTCGTGAGCCAATGCTGGAGGCCCTTGTAGAATCAGAACAACCGAAGCTAGAGCATAATAGATTGGATGTTTAGACAGCATGAGGAACAACCTTTCGATACTTATAGAGCAATAAGCTCAATTTTTTATAAATGAAAAGATTGTTATTGTAAATAGTTGATTTTATTTATCTAAAACTAGAATTATATTCGGAGATATTCTGCAAATGGATGCAATGATTAGTAGGCCGAGGTATGATCGCTTATCTTTAGGATTAGGCCGTACTCACCTTCTGATCATACAGGGGAGCGAACTTCCACTCGGATGTCTGGCGTCTTCAGTAACATTGGATGACTTTGACGAGATCTGGAAAGTTGTGTCATGCTCATCAGTATTGCCCGAACCAGGCTCTGCTGAAAAGCAATTCCGGTCGGCCAATCATTTGACGATAGCCCTCTGCCATCGGTTAAGCTCAGAGACAATGGGTCTGCGCGTTTACGTAGTGGGCGAAGAGAGTTTCGTGTGGGATATCAACGCCCAATGCCGCAGGTTTGGATTGGGCAATGACGAGATCCACGTTTTTGCGCCATATCATGGAGCTCGACGGGTCCGCTGCGCGCATTGTCGCGCCTACACGACTAATTGCCAAAATACCATCGTAACCTGCGATGGTTGTGGCGCGACCTTGCTTGTGCGAGATCATTTCTCAAGATTCTGGAATGCGTATCAGGGTTTCCAAATCGATTCGGAGGAGCCTGGAGTTGTCCCGGAGAGCGTGGCATTTAGATCATGATCTTCCAATCCGAACTCGATCTAAAAGTGGCACGAATTGATGTGCTGAACGAAACCCTCAAGCGCTTTCACCTTGTCAGTGCCGGTGGGGAATTTTTGCCGCCGGCTCCACCCGGTTCCCATCTCACATTTCTTCTCAATCCGAGGGATGGCGAGGTTATTAAGAATTCCTATTCGGTCGTGTCGCCGACACTCATTCGCGATCATTACGAGATCGTAGTTCGCAAAGCCGCGGACTCACGCGGCGGCTCGAAGTTTTTCCATGAAGATGTCAAAGAAGGTAACTTGCTTAAGGCAAAGGCCCCAAGGTCGAATTTCTCAGTCCATTCACTGGCCCGCAAGAGCATCCTGATTGCTGGCGGGATCGGTATCACCCCGATCATTTCGCTCTTGGATGAGATCAAGCGCCGCCGATGCAAGGTCGAGCTGCATGTGATTTGCGGGCAATCTGATCGCCTTGCCCTTGAAGCACTGCTCGCGGATGAGGCACTTGCAGGTCCGAACTTTTATGAAGGACGCAACAATTGTTCGATCGGAAAAATTCTTGCGGGGCAGCCCTTGGGAACACATCTTTACATCTGTGGCCCCTTCAATTTGATGCGGCATGTTCAGGAGGTTGCGCATGAACTGGGCTATCCGAGCTCAAACGTTCACATTGAAAGTTTTGGCGCAACCATTGGCAATGCCTTTAACGTGAAAGTCGAGGGATTGAACAAAGAGATATCGGTAGGCGAAAGCGAGTCATTGCTCGAAACACTGGAGCGTGAAGGGATCGAAGCTCCTTTTTCTTGCCGCGGTGGTGCTTGCGGCCAGTGTGTTGTCCGCGTCGTCGAAGGCGAGGTCGATCATCGCGATTTCTTCCTGAGTGACGAGCAGCGGGCTGCAGGTAATTGCATGACGCCCTGTGTGTCTCGTGCGTCAGGAAGAGCCCTGACGATCGCAATCAAATAATGTGAGTTTTAGTTGGAGCCATGACGCAATTCAAAATTGATGAAACCTTTCGCGATGACTACACCTTCCGCAATTCGGACGGGGCAATACTGCGATTTCCGTTCCCGTTTGAACAGGACGATTACATGTACTCGTTCAACGTCGAGCTTCACCGCAAAGGCGGCCCCACCGGGGCATATGAAAACTATTTCGACATAGACGAGCATTACGTCTCTGAATGTCGCGAACGAGCGCTTGTGCTTTTGCAGGATCCGAGTCGATGCTTGGTGCTCGATCACATGGAATCGGCAGAGTGGGATACTCTCGAGCTGATCATGGAATGTCTTGCGAGCGACTACCCCGAACACTTCGAGCTACATCGCGACCCGGACAGCTGGAGATGGATAAATCGTCCTCTGGAAATTGAGCACAGCTTCATTTTCGGTGACCGCAGCACGCTTCCTTGCAGCCCCTTCGAATATATTACTCGCCAAGCTCAAGGCGATTTCCTGCTTCAGGATCACCGCAACAACAATCTTTATATAGATGGCGGGATGGTCACCTCGCAGGCTGATTGGTCTCTCGAATTCGATGTTGGAATGTCGTTTATCGAATGGCACGCGCCTGTTCCGCTAGCCCATGAGATGGGAGTGTTCGAAAGTGCGGTAAACTATCTCATGCAAATGGAATATGGCATTCCGGTCCGTCGCCTAAACTGGACGATGACGGTAAACCCCCGGCTCGATACGTCGCAGGAGAATTACCCCGTTTGGGGCCCCGATCGTCGGACGATCACACGGCAGAATATTGGCAGCAAGCTTCACCTCCGTGTTGAACTCCAAGCAGCTTGGCGGCTCCCCCGGTCAAACGCTATTTTGTTTAGTGTCCGAGGGTATCTCGCGAGTCTTGATGACATCTCGCGCGTGCCCAAATGGGCAAGGCGGTTGCACCGTGTGATCAAGAATCTTCATCCGGAAATTGCTGATTACAAGGGAATCAGCGGTTATCGTGATCTGGTCACTGAGCATATGGCGCAGTTTGACGATGGCGCGCCGACCTCCCCCGGGACACAGCCGGACACCAAAACCCTGATTTGATCATCTTTGGGATGCACCGATAGCGCCGCCATCTGGCTATTCTGTCTCGCCACCGTTGGTGTCGGCCTTTAGTCGTTCCGCAATGTCGCGCGCTTCCTGCTGCAGAGCAGCATTCTCATGGAACATTTGCCAAATTTGAAAACCGATCCACGTGATGACTGCAAGAATAACGAACACAATTTCGTGTCCTGCGAACGGGTAAATTGGTCCGATCTCGGCGAGCGGTACCTTCCAGGTAACTATCGGCGTGGTGCTCATCGAGCAGCCTCCTCAGCAGAATTGCCTGGTACATTCGGCTGATACATCATTGCAGCAACGACCGCATCTGCTCTTTCCAGTTCTTTCATGTCTTGACGTACCAATTCCTGTGACGCCCTATCAAGTCCGGCCCACTCGACTTCAGGCGGAATGCGCAGGAGACCAAATGCTTTGAACAGATTGGCGCACAGGAAAGCCGGGAGGAAACCAAGTAATCCAAAAAGGATCACGGCCCCGGCGATCTGGCCAACTGGGTTAATCGTTGCATCGGCAAATGCAGACGACGGATGGCCCCAAAGCATGAAGCCGGCAATTATGATACCAAAACTACCAGTATAGCCGTGCACAGCAACCGCTCCGATTGCATCGTCTAGTTTGAAGGTTTTTTCGACCCAATAATGCAATTTATAAGCAAGAGTCGTTCCAGCAGCCCCGACGAAGAAGGCCTGAAGAGGGTGATAGAGATCATTCCCGGCCGAAGCGGCAATAACCCCTGCGAGTCCACCGGAAAAAGTCCAAAACACATCTCCCTTCGATAGTACGTAGGCAGCCAGGAAACCTCCAGAAAGCGCGAGGAAAAAGTTCATGGTCATTCCTGACAGCGTGACCGGAGTCAGGTAAATCGTTGCTGCCGTGAAAGTCAGACCGGTCGAACCGATATCGGACTCCTGAATGATTGGAACGTTGCAGGCAGCATAGAAACCCCAGAAACCCGCAAAGATAAGGAACAGACCGGCTGCAGCCAGCCAAGGGTTGTGCGGATGAATCGTGCGTGGGGAGCCATTGGGCGCAAACCGTCCAAGCCTGGGGCCGAGGGGTATAAGTATGCCAAGAGCCGCGCCTCCGGCAACCGCATGGATGACACCCGATGCGTATGCATCGTGGTAACCCAGCATCTTCACCATCCAGCCATCATAATGCCAACCCCAAGAAGCCCCAATTACCCAGGATACCGAGCCAACCACCGTAGCGATAAGCCAAAATGCACCGCTTCGTATCCGTTCCATAACGGCCCCCGAAACGATGATCCCGGCCGTCCAGGCGAAGACGACGAAGGCACCCCAGAACACCCCATTTAGCCGCGCCCAATACGCTCCAACTTCAGGAGTTAGCCCTTGCGACAGAGAAGGGCCACCTAAATGCGGCCCCATCAGTTCGCTCCAGGGGACGGCATGGGGCGCGGCGACAAGTCCCTTGCCTTCATAGATGAATGGGCCGTTAGTGAAAGCGAAATAAATCCACCAGCCGAACAGGTAAAATGTCAAGGTAATGATCGGCACCAGCATTGCACTCTTCATCAGAGTATGAAGCATGTGCTTCTGGCGGCTTACTGACACTTCATAGAGGCAAAAACCGCCATGGATCAGGAACATCAGCGGTATGGTGACCCAGTAATAGAACTCTGTAAAAATTGCGGTCAACGCTGAAATTTCCATGACTGAAACCATCCCCTAAAGAGTTTAATGTCCTTACTTTAACCATGGCTTTGACGTGACCCCCAACCTTCATCCAGTTGCGATTAGAGTCTCGGCATCGTTGTTGCCCAGCTGGGCAGGTGAAGCA
>JADCLP010000008.1 GCA_014983025.1 Erythrobacteraceae bacterium E2-1 Yellow Sea
CGCATCGCGGGACATAAACACCACCCGGGTCACTTCTCGATGAAAATCCCGGGTCAACTCTCAGCGGTAATCAACAGTGGGAGGGCCAAGAGCAGTCTGGCCCTCCTTGCATCAAGATATCCGGACTACTTTGATGCGACACACTGCACCCACTCGAAGGTGGGCGGCCCGGCCTTCCGACTGCGTCTGCAAAAGCCAGGATCAATCAGGGGCGGTCTGGTTATGGAGGATCGCCTTCTTCATTGCAGGCACCCCCCACGCGAAATTGCGCGGTGGTGCGCCAGGCCTATTGCGCTTGTGCGGGTAGCAGCGCGGTGAGTTCATCTCGGGTCAGTACCGCGTGGCCTGCCGGATAGGCATAGCCCGGCTGCATCGGACTTACCGCGATCGCTTTGCGATAGATCACGCTTTCATCGTTCATCTGCTCGGGCGCGGGTGTGTCGGTGTTGAAGTCGAAGCTGACGCCCGGAAGTGCGGGAATCTCCATGCCGCGCGACTTCGCCATCATCTGCATCATCGGCGAAGCGGTGGCAGCCATGTCAGTGGTAAAGCCGACCTTGTAGGCATTGTAGGTGCCAATCTCTGCGAGCTGCCAGCGCGCGCCTGCGGGCTGGTCTGGAAAGTTGACGTTCAGCGCAAGGCCAGCGGGCAGCATCAGACCTTCGCCAGCACGCGCTTCGAGATGGACGACAAGATCGACTGTCAGACGCGCGACTTCGTCCGAAAGCGGATTGTCGAGATTGGCGCTTTCTGTGCCCGCTCCGGCGCTCAGCGCGATGGCTGGGATGCCGCTGACGGCGGCGAATTGCGCCGCGCTGACCGTGCCCGAAGACAGGATGATCGCGCCGACGTTCTGTCCTTCATTGGGACCGGACAGCACCAGATCGGGCGCTTTGTCCCAGCGCGCCTTCCCGACCACGTCCAGTCCGTGGAGCAGCGCCGCCACCGGCGTCCCATCGACATAGTGAAAATCGACCGCCGGCAGACCCGCCCGGGTCATTGGCCCGGCTCCCGGATCACCGGGCTGTGCGGCATCATTCAGGCAGGCATTCTTTAGCGGCGCGATAGGGCGGGCGATACCGAGCGCTGCCCCCTGCCCGCTCTGATTGGTGCAGGGCACTGATACCACAACATCGTGCCCGGCCGCCTTCAGTGCTTCGTAGAGAGCCACGACATTGCTGGTCAGCCCGTCGTCATTGGTCAGGACGATGTTGCGCGCAGACCCCGCCGCCGGGACAAGGCCGAGCGCACTCGCGGCGACAAGAGCGGTGAGGAAGTGACGCATGAAAGATCCCCTTGGACTGATCAGAAGTTGAAGCGCACACCGAACAGATAGCGCTCGCCGATGCGCTCCACTTCGGACGGGGTCGCAGGCGTGCCTTCATAGGCGACATAGGTTTCGTCGGTGAGGTTGGCGAGATCTGCGAACAGGGTGATGTTCGGTGTCAACGCATATCGGGCAGTGACATCGAGATTTTCGAATCCCTGCCGGAACTCGCCCGCGCCCAGCCCACCGATGGTGTCGAGGAAGTCGGTGCGTTTCTGATAGGCAACCCGCAAGCTAAGTCCGGCATATTCGTAAAACACCGAGGCGTTCAACACCGTATCCGACAGCCCCTGGAAGGCGAAAGTTTCCAACTGCCCGGCCGGATTACGCGCTTCGAAATTGCCGCCCAGCAGCGTCAGGTTGCCCTGCACCCCGAGGCCGGCCAGCGCGCCGGGAAGGAAGTCGAACTGCGTCTCGACATTGAACTCGATCCCGTAGAGCGTGCCCTTGTCGCCGTTGAAGGTCGATCCCAGCAGGTAGTCCGACCGGTCGATTCCGCCGCTATTGTAGAGGTCCGAGCCGACCATCTGCTGGCTTTGGTAGAGCACGTCCTCGACCCAGCGGTGGAAGCCGCTGATCGAGGCAATCCCGTTGCTGGCGAAGTAATATTCGATCGCCGCATCCACGCCCCAGGTATATTCAGGGGTGAGGAAGGGGTTGCCCCCGCTGATCGTCGCCGAAGTGTCGCTGATCGAGGCGCCGACCCGGATCGCGGCATAGGCCGGGCGAGATACGCCGCGCTGCCCGCCCAGGCGCAGCACGATGCTGTCGCTCGCCTCATAGCGGATGTTGACGCTCGGGAAGAGGTCGAAGAAGTCCTGCGAGACCGACAATGGTGTGGCTGTCGACCCGTTCAAGACGGTTCCGGCATTGTCGATCTCGTATTGCTCGGCGCGCACCCCAGCGACCAGCTGGAACGGACCGGCATCCCACTGGGCCATGACGTAGCCTGCATAGATGCGCTCTTCCTGATCGTAGAACGAGGTTGGCAGCACGAAATCATTCTGGTCGATCCCCGCCGCGGCCAGCGCCGCCTGCAGATCGTCGTTGAGCGCATCGTTGTCGACATAGTTGATGCTGACCCCGAGCGGGAACTGGGTGTCCCACGGCCGATCGGTGGCGTAGGCATTGGGATCGAACCCGGTGGAGGCGAGCGGAATGATCCCGCCGATGCCGATATTGTTGCCCACGATATCGCGCTTGGTCGCGTAAAGCCCGGCGCTGACCTTCAGCTCGTCCAGCTGCTTCCACGCATCGATCCGGCCCGAATAGGCGTCCGACACCACCCCTTGCACGATCGGGATGAGGATGGTGCGGGGAACGCTCTGTTCGGTGATCGGGATCGCGCTGAACTGCTCGGTGCGCGCATAGGTGGCCGGCAGGCCGGTGTCGCCGCCGCCGCCGGTCTGCACCGTGCGGAACAGCTCGACCTCGGGGAAGCGCGGATCGTTGCTGCGATCGTAATCGACCCCGATATTGCGGATCGAGGACTGCACCAGCGGCAGATCGGTGGTGTTTTCGGTGCGGGTATAGCCGACGATGCCCTTGATGCCGCCTTCAGGCGTACCATAGTCGAACCCGGCCGAACCGATGTAGTTCTGGTTGAGATAGAGCCCGTCGTTGAAATTGGTGGTGATCGAGACATTGTCGAGGCTGCCGCTAAGCACCCCGCGCGTGCCGACCGCCGCTGCGTCGGCCAGCTCGATTTCATAGGCGTTGCGCCGTTCGTTGTCGCGGAACTCGGTGAAGATGCCGTTGACGAAGAGCTTCAAATCATCGCTGGCGCGGACCTCGAAGGCGCCGAACAGTCCGTTGTTTTCACGCCGTAATTCGTAATTGCGGATGTCGATGTCGGTCGGCGCACCATCGGCGCTGTAGCCCGCCTCGCGGTTGTCGGTGACCTGATCGCGCATGTAGTGCGATCCCCCCAGGGTAAAGCCGATGGTGTCATTGGTCCACGACAGGCGCAGCGAGCCCGAACGCTGCTGCCCCTCGCCAAGGCTCATCAAGCCATAGCCCACATCGCCCGTGACCGAGAAACCGCGCTTGCCATCATCAAGCGGCGAGAAGGTTTGCAGATCAACCAGCGCGGTGATCGCTTCGGCGGTGATATCCGGGGTCAGCGACTTGTTGACCACCAGTTGCTGCAACAGCACCGCAGGCACCGCATCGAAGCGGAAAGCGCGCTCACCACCACCTTCGTCGGTTCCGGTCTGCGGGATGCCGTCGATGCTGACCGAAGTCCAGCGGTTGGGCGCGCCGCGCACCTGAATGTAACGCGCCTGGCCCTGGTCGAGCTGCACCGCAACCCCCGGCAGGCGGGCGAGCGCGGCGGCGATGTTTTCGTCCGGGAAGCGGCCGACCGAGTCGGCGGTGGCGACGTCGGTGACGTTGATCGCTGCACGCTTGGCTTCGGTCGCATTTTCAAGCGAGCCGCGGATCGAGCCGGTGACGACGATCACGTTACCTGCCTCGTCCTCGCCAGCAGCGCCGGACTCGATCGAAACGTTGTCCTGAGCGGCAACCGGCATCGCCAAAAGCAACGCCCCCATTGCTCCGCCGCTCAACATAGCGACCCGGAAAGATTTAGATACTTGCAACATTAACGATACCCTTATTGCCCTGATTCGTAGGCCAGTTAGAGCGCTTGCAAGTAAGACGGGTGACAGTAATATTACAGGTTAGCGTAACCGACGAACGCGAGGGATTTCTGTGCCGAACAAAAGGGAAGAGGTCACAAAAAGATCACAAATTACGCAGAAAAACGCCTTAAATCTGACACAATCTCGACTCGTCGACGCATTGCTCGACGTTTGGTGCACCGTGCCAGCAGATTCGATTGCGGTGCGAAGTGTGGCCAAGAAGGCGGCGGCCGCGCAGTCGTCTATTCACTATCACTTTGGTGATATGGAACGTTTGTATCTCGCTGCCAGCCGTGCTGCGTTGCGTGAGGGGCTGGTTTGGATGGAAGCGCGGCTGACGCAGCTCGACACCTTCGCCGGGGAACCGCTTCCGGCGGCGTCGCAGGCCTCGCTGATTGCCTCGACCATTGCAGACTGGACAGCCGGGCAGCGGCGATTGGCTATTTGGTCCCCATTCCGAAACATTTGAGGAAAGTAGCGGGCCGGATAGCTTGTTACCGGACGATAAACTCCGCCGCTCATTTTGACGCTGCGCTACGCTTCCGTACTGAAAGGAAGGCATTTTCTCCGCAAGTTGGACCGGGAGACCAACTGGTCACTGACACGCGGTTGAGATTGGGCTTGACCCAGCACACCCTACGCCGCCATGCGGCAGAAAGATATTGTTAATTAATAGGTTACGCGAAGTTGTTCCTCTACAGAGAGGAGCAAATCAATGCAAGCAAATGGCTATCTGCTACCAGCGAAAGAAGCGCCGAATCATTCGCTGCCCCGATCCGGTGATGGGCGTGGGATTGGTGAAAAGGCAAAGCCGTCCAATCGGGTCCGGCTCAACGGTAATATCGCCCGGCGTAAACCGGGCAAGCGCATCCGGGAGTATTGGGATATCGACCTGCCGGGCTTTGGCCTGCGGGTAAATCCTGGCGGCAGGCGGACATGGTTCGTGCTGTTCCGCCAGCGCGGTAAGCTGCGGCGGGTATCGCTGGGGACCTCCCGCGACATCTCGCCCGTCAAGGCGCGCCGTCTAGCACGGGCGAAGCTTGCCGAAGTAGCGTTCGATGGCCTTCCAACGCGCCAAAAGGCTCGGGCTGCCCAGAAGAGCGATGCGCCCCTAATGCGCGACTACGCCGAACGCTTCTGGGCTGACTATTCGCGACACTGGAAACCATCGACCCGCAAGCGCAACAAGAGCGCGATCTTCAAGGAAATCCTCGGCGCGTTCGGCCACCGGCGGATCGACGAGTTGGCCAAAGGCGACATCCTGTTCTGGCGCGACAGCTTTGCAGAGCGCCCCGGCGTGTTCAATCGCACGCTGCCAGTATTCTCGGTGATGATGGGCTATGCCGAACGCCTTGGCCTGCGACCGCGCGGCTCCAATCCGTGCAAGGGCACGCCGCGTTATAAGCGCAAACCGATGGAGCGATTTCTCGCTAACCATGAATATGCGCGGCTGGCGACTGCACTGCGAGATTACGAGGCAGAGCAGCCGCTATATGTCGCGGCGATCCGTCTATTGATCTTCACCGGCGCACGATGCGGCGAGATCGAGCAACTGCGCTGGGAATGGGTGCAGGAGCCGCGCCTGATGCTGCCAGACAGCAAGACTGGCGCGAAGATCATCTATCTCAACCGGCAAGCCGTGGATGTGATCGCGGGCCTCCCAAACCGGACACCGAGCGGCCTGCTATTTCCTTCGGTCCGCCATCCTGAGAAGCCGATCAAGCTTAGCATGCATTGGCCGAAAATCCGCAATTGCGCGGCCCTGCCGGATGTCCGGTTGCATGACTTGCGCCACAGCTTCGCCTCGGTCGCGATCCGCGATAACATCTCGTTGATGGTGATTGGTAAGCTGCTGGGCCACGCGCTGGCAGAAACGACCACCAAATATGCGCATCTTTCCGACGATGTCGTTGCCGATGCGGTGGAACGCGTATCCGGCTCCATCGCCAAGCTGATCGGAGTCGGACTATGAACGCGCTGACCCTAAGAGGTATCGTTGCTGAGGAACTGGGTAGCCTCAAACTCCACGTGGTCGGCAAGCGTGCTGGACTTGGCGAGCTGCGCAAGACGTGCTGGACTCGCGAGCTACCCGGCTTTGGTGCCCGGCATTACGCCAGCGGGCGCAAGGTCTATATCGTCCAGGCACGGATGGAGGGGCGCACCCGCACAGTGACAATCGGCAACGCCAAGGTGCTGAGCCGTGCGCAGGCCATGGATGTTGCGCGCCGCGTGCTGCTACGCGCCCAGACTGACGAGAACCCGGCTGAGGAGCGAAAGCGGCGGCGCAAGGTTCCCTCCTACCGGGACTTCCTCAAGACCTATTGGGACCGCGTATCGCCCAAATGGAAGCAGTCCACGCTCTACACCCACCGCTACTACAAGCGGAAATATCTCGACCGGGCATTCGAAGGCCTGTTCCTCGACGAGGTCGAGGAGCGCCATGTGCAGGAATGGTTCAACCGGATTACCAACACCGGCGGTCCCGGCGCTGCCAACCGTTGCGGTGAAATCCTGCGCGCCATGTTCAACAAAGCAGAGGAATGGGGCGTGCGGCCCGAAGGCTCAAATCCCTGTCTCTATATCCGCAAGAACAAGGGGCGAAAGTGCGAACGCTTCCTGTCCGATCAGGAGTTCAAGCGGATTGGCGAAGTGCTTCACCGCCACAGCAGAGCGTTTCCGCTGCATTGCGCCGCGATCAGTCTGCTCATCCTGACCGGCTGCCGCAAGTCGGAGATCACCTGCCTCAAATGGAGCGAAGTGCGGGGGCGGCGCTTGCTGCTGACCGACAGTAAGACCGGCCCGCGCACGGTCTGGCTTGCCGAAGCGGCTGCAACCATCCTCCACGCGCTGCCGCGCCCGGTGAAACAACGCTATGTGTTCTGGAACCCGGCAACACAGCGCCCGATCACGGACATCGGCAATTTGTGGAGTAAGCTGCGCGACGAAGCGGGACTTCCCGGCGTTCGTATCCACGATCTGCGGCACAGCTTTGCCAGCCATGCCGCTGCCCATTCGGAAAACCTGCCGATGATCGGCAAGCTGCTCGGCCACGCCGATGTGCGGACCACGACGCGCTATGCCCATCTCGACGATGGGCATGTCATCGAGGCAGCGCAGCGCATCGGCGACCAGATCGAGCAAAACATGAGCGGCTCATATTCATTGAGCCGTAACACTAAGTATGATAGTGGGCCGTTGCTGCATGACTGAGAACCCGCGCATCCGCATCTACGCCAACCGCTGGTTCGCCAAGTTCGCGGCAAAGGAAAAGATCAGCGATGCGACGCTTGCTGATGCCGTTCATCGGGCCGAATCTGGCCTGATCGATGCCGACCTTGGCAGCGGCCTCATCAAGCAGCGTATCGCGCGCCAGGGCGGAGGCAAGTCGGGCGGTTATCGCTCGATCCTCATCTTCCGCTCGGGCGAGCGGGCCATATTCGTGTTCGCCTTCGCCAAGAGTGACAAGGCGAACCTGAGTGCGGCAGAACTGAAGGTCTATCGCAGCGCGGCCAGTATTATGCTGGGGCTGGGCGATGACCAGATCGAAACGGAAGTTGAAGCAGGCCGATTGGTCGAGGTGAAAGACGATGAGCAAGACTAAGGCAAAGACCTACAAGAGCGAGGCGATGGCCGCCGTCCACGAGATGATGGAAGGCCTCCACGACGCGGGCAGTATCGACAAGCGCACCATGCGCGAGTTCGATGAAGCGTGCCTTGCGCCCGCGCCCATTCTGTCGCCCGACGAGATCAAAGCGATCCGCGAAGCGGAGCATGTCTCGCAACCGGTGTTCGCGCGCTATCTCAACGTGTCGAAGAACCTTGTGTCGGACTGGGAACGCGGAGCGAAGAAGCCAGGAGGTCCGGCTCTGAGGCTACTGTCGATCATCCAGCGCAATGGGCTCGATGCGGTGGCTTGAACGGGGCGGTTTTCAGAACGGCAGGAATTTTGAAAGGTGCGGCAAAGCGGCCATTTGCAGCCCGTGCCAAGCAGAGACGGCTCCGGACCCAAGACCTTCCGGCGGCTTGCGACCCAGACCCGGTCGTTCACGATCAAAGGATTGAACGTCTGCTTGCGCCGGAAGCCGCCGGGCGGCTTTCGGGATCCAGCCTCGACCCCGCTGATGGCTGCACGTGGGTGGAAACCCGAAGGGCCGCTTACAACCCGACGTGGTGTAGTAGAAAATCGAGCGCACTTAATTCTGGTCCAAATTGGTCTGCATCACAGCCAGCGCAGCGCGCAAGCGGCCAAGCTCGCTGGCGTCCATCCCGGCAAGCAAGACACCGTAAACAGCATCGGCTTCAGCCCTAAGTTTGGGTAAGAGTTCTACCGCAGCAGGTCTGAGGTGGATCTGCCACACACGCCGGTCGTTGGCTGCGCTACGTCGCTCAACCAGCGACAGTTCTTCAAGCCTGTCTATGGCCTGGCCAACGCTTGCTCGCTCCAGCTCCAGCTCCTGGGCAAGTTCGGTCTGCGTCATTCCCGGCGTTCGATAGAGATATGCAAGGGTGCGCCACTGCGTGCGGGTGAGCGCAAACTGTTCGAACGATGTATCGAAGGAACGCCGCAAGCGCCGCGTGACCTCCTCCAACAGGAATACGAGCCGATCCGTATCGGTCAGAAAGTTCGCCGAGGCGCTGTCGGCATCTTGGTCCAGTCGCGTCGGCATCTCCCAAGACATATCGAACGCCGGCGAAAAAGAAAACCATTTACTGTAAGTTGCCTTATAATGTAGTGCCATTCATATGGCGATCGATACAACCAGCATGAAAGGGGCCGACGGTTTAGCCCTCGCCGCCGAAATCACCGGCGAGCCTGGGGCGATACCGGTCTTGCTCGCCCATGGAGGTGGGCAGACCCGGAGAGCGTGGAAGCGCGTCACAAGCGATCTTGCCGATGCCGGGTTTCGCGCGATTGCTTTTGACATGCGCGGCCATGGCGACAGCGCGTGGTCAGATGCTGGAGCCTATGATATTCGTGACTTTGCAGCTGATCTTGTCGCGCTCGCATCCCAAATGGATTGCAAGCCCGCGCTGGTCGGCGCATCGCTTGGTGGCCTCGCCGGACTGGTCGCCGAGGGTGACCTTGCCCAAGGCAGCTTCGCGTCGCTGACATTGGTGGATATTGCACCGCGCATGGAGCCAGACGGCGTGATGCGGGTGGTGGGATTCATGGAACAGCATGTCGAAACCGGCTTTTCGTCACCCGATGAAGCGGCGGATGTTATCGCACGCTACATGCCACATCGCGGGAAGCGCGGCGCTGGCGCAGGCCTGCGCCATTATCTCCGGCAAAAGGATGATGGCCGCTTTTACTGGCACTGGGATCCAGCGTTCATTCGCAACATCATGGCGGCCAAACGGAGCAATCCCGAAAATCAGGAGCATCAGTTTCAGGAACTCAGCAGGGCGGCGGCCAGTCTGACACTCCCGCTGCATCTCATTCGCGGTGCGGCGAGCGACCTTGTCTCTGAAGAAGCCGTTGCACATCTGCGAGAGGTCGCCCCGCATGCCGAATATACCGACATCGCAGACGCCACCCACATGGTCGTGGGCGATGCCAATGATGCATTTTCGAATGCGATCCTCGGCTTTCTGAATCGCCACCATGGTCCGACAGGATCGGGGCAATGAGTGGACTGCCAATGGTGCTTGAGCGGGCGCGCTTGCAAGAATTGCTGGACATTGCGCCCTTCCATCAATGGCTCGGCCTGAAAATCCAATCCTGCTCGGAAGACGGGCTTGAACTCACGATGCCTTGGCGCGCGGAAATCATCTCCAACCCTGTGCTTGGCGCGGCGCATGGCGGCGTGCTTGCGGCGCTGATCGATCTCACCGGGCTTTACACTTTGCTTATGCTGGGCACGCGGGCCAAGGCTACCGCCGATCTCAGGGTCGATTATCATCGGCCCGCGACCGCTGGTCCGCTCGTTGCGCGTGGACAGGTTATCAAAATCGGGCGCCAGATAAGTGTCGCCGAAGCTCGCATTTTCGGCCCTGACGATAAACTCCTGGCCAGCGGCAGGGGCGCCTACATATGCTAATTCGCCTCTTAGTACCCGCATTGGTGTCCGTCGCCCTCTTGCTGTCTGCCTGTTCAGGCGGCGAAACTGATGACCAGGCTGCCAAAGAGGCGCCGCAAGGCCCGCGTGAGGTTCAGACCTCGATCGTCAAGACCGAATTGCTCAACGAACCGGTGAAGGCGTTCGGAACTATTGCCGCCAAACAGAGCAGTGCAATTGGAGCGCTCACCGAAGGTCCGGTCGAGCGGATCTTTGTGAAAGTTGGCGACAGGGTGAAACGCGGGCAACCGCTCTTTCGTATCAGACAAGCCGACTATCACCGGAACGTGGCAGAGGCACAAGCTGCGGTCGATCTCGCGACCGCTCAAGCTGTTGAAGCCGAACGGCGATATGAACGCGTGATCGCTCTTGCGCCGAGGGGGTTCGTTTCGAAAGCGCAGGTCGATGCAGTTGAGACCGAGCTTGCCGTAGCGCGCGCGCAAAAGGCGCAAGCCAATGCCGCACTCGGCACCGCGCAGCAGGCCCTGAGCGATACGATTACACGCGCGCCTTATGACGGCGTAGTAACCGCGCGCCTGGTTGATGAGGGGGTATATCTCAACAATCGCTTCGCGGGAGGCGGTCAGTCGGCGGCCCTTGAATTTCAGGAGCTCGACATCGTCGCGGCAATTGTCAACGCGCCGCAGGAATATGTCGATGTGCTGCGGCGAGACATGCCCGCGCGCGTCTTCATCGAGGGGTTCGACGCGCCGTTCGATAGCATCGTCTACATCATCAACGACCGGGTCGATCCTGAAAGCCGGATGGTCGAATTGCGGCTACCGATCGCCAATCCGAATTACCGGATAAGCTCCGGCCTTGCAGCGCGAGCCGAGATCCAGATCCCGCCGGAGCAAGCCATCATTCTGCCCCGGACAGCCATTCTCGGCGACAGCTCCGCCGCCCATCTTTTTGTCGTCCTTGGCGGCAAGGCTCAGCGACGCGAGGTCAGGTTCGACAGTATCGACCTCGACCGGGTGCGGATCCGGTCAGGCCTGACCGCAGGCGAGGAAGTGATCCTCGATCCTCCGGCAACCTTGCGCGACGGCGAACAGGTGAAGCCGCGCCGCACGACCGGCGAGAAGTAATATGTGGCTAGCCGATGTTTCGATCCGGCGTCCGGTCTTTGCGACGATGCTGATAGTCTCGCTCGTCGTGCTTGGCCTTGTTTCCTTCGGTCGCCTCGGGGTCGATCTGTTTCCGGAAATCGAATTCCCCTACGTGTCGGTGACCACAACGCTGCCTGGCGCGTCGCCTGGGACGATCGAGACCGAAGTCACCGATATCGTCGAAGAGCAGCTCAACACCATCGCCGGCCTGCGACAGATGCGTTCTGTCAGCGCCGAAGGGGTGAGCATCGTCAATCTCGAGTTTGAGCTCGAGCAAGACGCCGATCTCATGGCGCAGGAGGTCCGCGACAAGATGTCACGGCTTGGTGCTGACCTGCCCGCCGACGCCGAGCCACCCGTGATCGAGAAAGTGGATCCAGACGCTGATCCGATCCTGTCGGTCCTGTTGTCCGGCGATATGCCGATCCGCGATCTGACCACTTTTGCGGACGAGGACGTGAAGGAACGATTGCAGCGCGTGCCGGGGGTCGGCTCGGTCGAGCTGGTCGGCGGGCGCGAACGCGAAATGCGCATCTGGTTGGATGCGGCTGCGATGCGCGCGCGCGGCATAACTGCAGACGACGTCCTCTCGGCAATCCAGCGCGAAAACGCGGAGCTTCCGGGCGGAAGGCTGGTGACGGAGGGGCGGGCACGCCAATTCGGCATCCGCACACTCGCTGAAGCGGGGAGCGCCGCCGAGTTCGCGAGGATTCCGATCGCCTCCCGCCCGAACGGCCAGACCGTCCGGATAGGCGATGTTGGCAGGGTTGAAGATTCGGTCGAAGATGAAGCCAGTTATGCGCAGCTCGATGGCAAGCCTGGTGTGGTGCTCGAAGTGCGCAAACAGAGCGGTGAAAACACCGTTGCAGTCGCCGAGGAGATCCGCGCCGCAATTGATGACATAAGCGCAAGTGCACCGGATGGGGTCGAATTCGTTATTGCACGCGATACCTCGCGGTTTATCGAACAGGCAATCGGCGACGTATTGATCGATCTTTTCATCGCGGTGTTGCTGGTGGTCGCCGTGACCTTTCTGTTCCTGTTGAGCTGGCGCGCAACGATCATCGTTCTACTCGCCATTCCAACCTCGATCGTTTCCACCTTCGTCGCTTTCGCCGCATTTGATTTCACCATCAATATGATCACCTTGCTGGCGCTTACCGTGGCAATTGGTTTGTTGGTTGATGATGCCATCGTGGTGGTCGAGGCAGTCCAGAACGATGTCGATGACGGCGTGGATCCAACCGAGGCGGCACATGCGGCGACCAAGCGCGTCGCACTTGCGGTGCTGGCAGGCACATTTGCAACGCTGGCGGTCTTCGTTCCGATCGCCTTTATGGAGGGCATCGTCGGGCGTTTCTTCTTCCAATACGGAATGGCGATCGTGTTTTCTGTCAGCGTTTCGATGCTGGTTGCCTTCACGTTGACGCCGGCCCTGTCAGCCCGATTGCTGCGCCCGGAACATCCGGAAGATGGATGGCTGGGGCGTGTAGAGAGATTTCACGTCGGGATGCGTCTTCGCTACGAACGCCTCGTCAGTTGGGCAGTTGGCAGACGGTATCTTGTGCTTTCTGGCGCTTTGGCGAGCGTTCTTGTTGGCGTATTTTTTGCCACGCTTGTGCCTAACACGTTTGTGCCCATCACTGACCGGTCAGAATTTCTCGCGACGGTCAAGCTGCCGCTTAGCACGGGAATCGCCGGAGCGCGTGAAGCCGCCCAACAAGCAGAGGTCGCCCTGCGCGAAAACCCGGAAGTCGAACTGGTGTTTGTGAGCGCAGGCAGCGGCACCAATCCCAAAGTCAATGAAATCGACATTTATGTCGGGCTGACCCCCAAGCGAACCCGTGACCTGTCGCAAGATGACGTGATGACCTTCGCGCGCGACGCGCTTGGTAAAGGCGTCGTCGGAGCGCGGGAAGTGTCTGTGGGAGAGGTTCCGTGGGTCTCGGGCGGAGGAGACGGGGGCCCTGCCATCGAGCTTATCATCACCGGAAGTCATACCGCAGCGATCAACGAATATGCCCAATGGCTACAAGGTGAACTCGCCGCCCAGCCCGACTTCGTCGACGTCCGCTCCACTTATGATGGCGGCCGACCCGAATTGCAGATTGTGCTTGATCGTGACCGCGCAGCGGACCTCGGCATATCGGCGCGCAGCCTTGCCGCGGCCTCCCGCACGCTCATCGGAGGCAGTGATGCAGGAACCTTCGAAACCGACGGGCGGCGCTATGATGTCCGCGTGCGCCTTGACGAAATCAACCGGCAGAACCTCTCGGATGTTCAGGCACTGCCACTCAGAACCGGGCAGGGCACGCTGGTCGATTTGGCAGCAATCGCCGATGTAGAGGTGGCATTGAGTGCCGCAGAGATCGACCGTATTGATCGATCGCGCCAGATTTCCGTCCAGGCGAATACAGCCCCCGGCGTAGCGCTGAGCGTCGCAGTCACGAAGGTCGAGAACCTTCTTGCGTCTAACCCGCCGCCGCCTGGACTTTCGATCCAGACTGAAGGCACAGCGCGAAGATTGGCCGAGACGGGAGAGGCAATTGTCTTCGCATTCGCACTGGCAATAGTGGCGCTCTACATCGTGCTGGCAAGCCAATTTAACAGCTTCGGGCAGCCGATAATCATCATGCTAACAGCGCCACTTTCCTTTTCAGGAGCCTATTTTCTCATGTGGGCTGGTGGGCAGGAAATGAGCCTGTTTGCTCAGATCGGCATGATTGCACTGATGGGGATTGTGATGAAGAACGGCATCCTTCTGGTCGATCTCGCCAATCAGTATCGGGACGCAGGCATGGATCCCGCCTCGGCAATGCGCAAGGCAGCGCCGGAACGCCTGCGACCCGTTCTGATGACCGCATTGGCGGCGATATTCGGCATGCTGCCGGTCGCCCTTGCTCAGTCGGATGCAGCTGAGTGGCGCAACTCAATGGGCTTCATCATCATCGGCGGCTTGACCACTTCCACGTTCTTGACGTTGCTGGTAGTGCCCGCCGCCTATTCCGCAGCGGGTGATCTGAGAGGCTTGGCCGGGCGTATTCGCACCGCAGCTCGAAGCAGGCTATATGGCTGAAGCGCGTCTCTCGAGCACGACGCGAACGAGTTCGGGGCAATGCCGGCTCAACCACTTGGCCAGAACGTCTGGATCGCTTGCAACCACGTCTCGCCGAAGAACCTTGCCGCCAGCATCGATCACGCAAATGTGCGTCGTCTTGTCACTCACATCCAATCCTGCATAAATCGACATCGGTCACCCTCCTGCATTGAAGCGCCAAAGCGACTTCGTACCATGCACGAGGGTGGCTAAATCAATTACGCGGTGTCCCAGATTCAGCCGTTCTGCGCTATTTGAACTAGGACCGCTTTCAGGATATTGCAGGTCGCAGCCGAGCGTCTGACATGGGATCGCTTGCTGAACGGCAGCAATTTTTCAGAAGAGAGGCTAAGCCGCCATCTGGGCACCGATCTGAACGCTGACGGCTCCCGCTAGTTTGCGGAAAGCGCAGAACCAGCACATCGAGTTGTGCTGCCGATTGTAGAACGTAATCCGCCTCATACGATGGCCAAGTGCTACAAAATGGCGAGTTCAGCGTTCATGAGGGCTCAGATCAAGCCTATCCTTCAAGCGCCGGATGGGCTACAAAATCCACGTGAAACCAAGGCCTTTGCCATCGGATATGAGGCGGGGAAGTGGTCGATCACATCGGCCCAAATAGGGAACAACTTCGCGCACACCCTACCCCGCGAATTCGGGAAATAAGTTTCTGATATTTCTATGAAATAGCGTTTTGGGCGGAATCAACCCGTCTACGAGTACAGCGGGTTTGCGCTGAGCCGCAGACAACTCACAGTCTCATAATGTTTTGAAATTAGATGATAACTTGTGACCGACAAGCGAGTTGTTTGCGATCCACCGACTTCTTATGCCAGTTATCTCTTGAAGCCGCGCTCTACTCACATTCGAGTTGCCAATCTTGCCAGTGACAACCGACAGCTCGCAGGCTAATTATGACGTTCGGCGACGGGCGTAGCCGTCCTTCTCAATCCCATGTTTTTCCACAGAAGCGCGGGCACATGGGGGCCAGATTGGGGGCCTTTTATTTCTCAGGCTTTGGAAAACCTATGGAGTAGAGCCATTTACTCATCCTATTGGCTTCCCTTCACCGCGCAGATAAATCTTGTTCTGCACCCGTGACTGACCGATCTAGCAGGGCATGATCATACAGGAATCATTTGCAGCCATTGGTCTGGCGCTGATTGTGTTCCTGGCCAGCCTGGGTGGTTCTGCGCAGCAACAAGTTGCGCGGCTTTCGCTAAAGCTTGGCCGCCGCGATACTTTGTTGGTTGTGGCTGCCCTTTCCGCAATCGCCAGTGCCGCGATGCATGGGTGGATGGGGCAGTTTCTGGCCAAGCTATTGCCTGAACCGTGGCAAGGCATCGCTGCAGCGATTGTGCTGGTGGCGGCGGCTGTACGATTGATGTTGCCGAAAATCATTCAGCATCTGGCAGAACCCACATATTCGCTGGGCGCCATTACGCTGGTTTTGGCCGCGCGGCAGATATTTGCTCCATCCGGGCTGGTCATTGTTGCAGCGGGAATTTGCGGTATGGCACTTTACCCTGTTGTGATTGCAGGGGCCTTGGGCGGTATCTGCGGTTTTGCGATAGCTTGGCAAATACCCATGCTGAAAAACGGGAAGTCCGCTTTTCCCAATGTGCGTCTAACCAGTGCAGCCTTGATAATTGGATGCGCAATTTTCATCGCTATCTTCGTTTAAATCAAAGTTTTTTGATTGATTTCTTCGATCAGGTCCATCGCAAGCTTTCACCACACTTCCCTGCCTGTTTCTGCTAATAACATAGATATCACAAAGACATGGAGGTTTTATATGAGTAACACCGGCAATAATGCAAAGATGGCGCTGGTGGGTGAATTGAACGGATTGCTGGCCGATCATATGGCGCTGTTTTTCAAGACCAAGAATTTCCACTGGCATGTAGCAGGGCCACGTTTTCGCGACCTGCACCTGATGTTTGATGAGCATGCAATTGAAATCCGCGATCAGGTGGATTTGATTGCAGAACGCGTGCGCAAACTGGGGGCCGATACACTTACCTCTATCGCCTCGATTGCGCAGCACACGCAGGTCAGGGACCAGGATGATACAAGCCTTTCGGCTGAAAAAATGGTTGAGGAATTGCGGGATGACAATGCGGCGCTGGTTGCGCGACTGAAAGGGATGAAGGTTCTGGCTGAACAGGCCGGTGACAATGCCACAGATGGCCTGTTGGATGATTGGACCGATATGGCGGAACAGCGCGTGTGGTTCCTGACCCAGACGCTGAAGTAAGCGCGCGCATACGAATTAACCTGTATTTGGGGCCGTTTCCCGCTGGGCGGGGGCGGCCCTTTTGCTATGGGTACCATATGGCTGATGCAAAGATCATCGAAGGTGCTGATGTAACGGCGATTGCCGATTGGATAGAGGTGAGGCTGCGGCGCGCGCTGGACGCTTGCGAAGGGCCGGTGGCGATCTGCGTTCCGGGCGGGTCGACACCCTTTCCCATTCTAGAATGCTTGGTGCGGCGTGACCTCGAATTTACCCGTTTGCAGGTCTGGCCTGGGGATGACCGGATCGTGGCAGAAGACAACAGTGCTTCCAACACGGGGAAACTGCGTGCCCTGCTTGAACCGGTCGGGGCGCAGGTTGTGGGACTGGACATGGCAGCGCGTCCGCCGCATTTCGCGCTGACATGGTTGGGTATGGGTGGGGATGGGCATATCGCATCGCTCTTCCCCAATACGGATCCGCAGATGGATGATCCGCAAGCCGTGCGGCGGTTGACACCCGACCCGCTGCCGCCAGAGGCACCGTATGACCGGATCACTCTGACAATCCCCGCCTTGCTCAACAGCGATGAAGTGCTGTTCGTGATCCGAGGGGATGACAAGCGCGCCGTGTTTGATGCAGCACTGAACGGCGAACATGATCTGCCGATTGCGCGCTTGTTGGCTGCTGCCAACCTGCCCGTCACCTGCTTCACCTGACGATCGATCAGAGCAGTAATGACAATTGCGCGTCATCGCGCGGTTCGTCCTTTTTCTCCGCTCCTTCCAGGTTTGACAGCGTCAGCCCCATCAACCGGATCGGCATGGGCAGCGGCAGCAATTCTTCCAGCAGACCATGCGAGATCTCTGAAAATTCTGCCTTGCCTGAAACCCACTGGGGTACTGATCGTGCGCGGGTTACCTGCTGAAAATCGGTATATTTCATCTTCAACGTTACCGTGCGACCGCGCGCCTCAGTTTTCTCGATACTTTCCCATACGATATCGATAATATTGCCCAATGTTTCGCGCAGGGCAGGGCCGGAAGAAATATCTTCGCTGAAAGTCCGCTCGCCACCCACAGATTTGCGGATGCGATGCGCGCGCACGGGGCGCAGATCAATCCCGCGTGCCGCACGGTAAAGGTAATCGGCGAAGCTGCCAAAGTTTTCGCGCAGAAAGGCTATGTCCTTTGTCGCCAGATCTGCGCCCGTTTCAATCCCCAGACGTGCCATTTTTTCTGCACCCTTTGGCCCCACGCCATGAAAACGCCGCACAGGCAGGCTTGCGACAAAGCGCGCGCCCTGCCCGGGACGGATCACGCAGATCCCGTCAGGTTTGTTCTGGTCGCTTGCCAGTTTGGCCAGGAATTTGTTGTAGCTTACCCCCGCACTGGCGGTGAGGCCGGTGGTTTCGCGTATGTCCTGCCGGATCAATTCGGCGATGCGGGTGGCAGAACCGATCCCAAGCAGATCGTCAGTAACATCCAGATAGGCTTCATCCAGACTCAGCGGTTCGACATGCGGAGTATGCTTGTGGAAGATGGTACGAATTTGCCGTGATGCTTCCTTATAGGCATCAAAGCGATGGCGCACGAAGATGAGGTCAGGGCACAGCCGTTTTGCCGTGACAGAGGGCATGGCGCTGCGCACGCCGAATCTGCGCGCTTCATAACTGGCGGCGGCCACCACGCCGCGCCCGCCCGCACCGCCCACAGCTATAGGTTTGCCACGCAGGTCTGGATTGTCGCGCTGTTCCACGCTGGCGAAGAAGGCATCCATATCGACATGGATGATCTTGCGCAGGCCTGCGGCCTCCTCATCCTCTACGTCAACCATGGCTTTTTCTCGCATCCATTACGCAAAGATAGCCACATGGGTTGCATTTCGCAACCATCTACCCCAACTGCGCCAATTGTGCAGACGCGAAGAAACCTCCCCTCCTCCGACGAACGCCCAATCGCAGATGCTGCTCATGGCCGTATCATCCGCAATCGTGAACTTATCTGGATGATGGCGCTGCTGATGGCATGCAATGCCTTTGGGATTGATGCCATTCTGCCTGCGCTCGATGAGCTTTCCAGCAGCCTGGGCGCCTCAGGAAATTCGCGCCAGTTCGTGATTGGGGCCTATCTTCTGGCAGCAGGGTTCGGCACGCTGATGCCTGGCGCATTTGCTGACAGGTTTGGTAGGCGGCCCGTGCTGTTTGTGGCGCTCATCTGCTACATCGTGTTCTCGATTGCCTGTGCCATGGCCAACAGTTTTGATGGGCTGATTGTGTTGCGCGCGATACAAGGTTTTTCTGCAGCTGGTATCGTCGCCCTGCCACCTGCGATCATCCGTGATCGGGTGGGCGGGGATCGCATGGCCCGGATGATGAGCCTGATCTTCGTGATCTTCCTTCTTGTGCCGGCGATAGCTCCCACGATCGGGCAGGGCGTGATGCATCTGTTCGAAAGCTGGCGATATATCTTTGTCTCTATGGCAATAATGGGTCTGGCAATGCTGGTGTGGGTTTATTTTCGGCTGCCGGAAACCCTGCATGAAGATGACCGTCAGGAAATCCGTATCGGTGTCATTGCACGCAATATGCATCGCGGTGTCAGCAACCGCGGAACTATAGGTTACACGCTGGGCGGGGCAGTGGTTTTTGGCGCCCTGTTCGGCTTCATCAATTCATCACAGCAATTGATTGGCGAAGCTTTTGGCGCAGGGGATAATTTCCCCCTGATTTTTGCCTTTTGCGCAGGCTGCATGTCACTGGCCAACTGGTCCAATTCACGTATCGTTGAATTATATGGGGCAAAGCGCGTCAGCCATGTCGCGCTGTTCCTGTTTATCATGGTCGCGATTGCGCAACTTTGGTTTGCCAACCAGCCTGATGAAGCCTTGTGGACTTTCGTACCACTCATGGCCGCCAATATGAGCTTGTTGGGCTTTATCGGTGCCAATTTCGGTTCCATTGCCATGCAACCTTTTCGCCATATTGCGGGGGCGGCATCCAGTGCGCAGAGTTTTCTGCGTATGGTAACTGGGGCTGTATTGGGGGCCAGTATCGGTTTTGCCTATGATGGTACGGCGCGCCCACTGGCTGCATCACTGTTGGTCTGTGCAGCCATATCCCTGCTTTTTGTATTGTTTTCCGAACGCGGAATCCTGTTTGGCCCGCCCCAGGAAGAAGAAGACTAGTCTGCGTGAATTTGTGCCAGGATATCGCGCCGGTTCAGCCGCGGCATTGGCTGTGGCATAGGGTGCGACTTGCGCAAGGCATCAACAAAGGCACCTGCGATATGGGCCAGTTTCTGCCCAGTTGAGGTGGTTACGCGGCTGTGCCAGGCTTGGGCACCGCGCCGCCCCACTTCCTCACCAATTTCGCCATAGATCCGCGCTGCGGCATGGATCGCCCAACGCTGGCGAAGGTTCAATGCAGCCGTGCCCACCAGCCCCGCCATACGATATTGCCGTGCCAGTGTGACCAGTTTTGCGGCCATGGCAGCCAGTTCGTTGCGGTGATGCGGTTTGGTGTGCTGACCGGGTTCAATATCCTGCTGGGCCAGCCATTCCAGCGGCAGATAACAGCGCCCGGCCGCATCATCTTCCACCAGATCGCGCGCAATATTGGCAAGCTGAAAGGCAATGCCCAGATCACAGGCCCTATCCAGCGTTTCCTCGTCATCATAAGGGACGCCCATCACCAGCGCCATCATCACGCCCACCGCGCCTGCTACGTGATAGCAATAGCGCAGCAAATCATCCTCTGTCCGGGGGCGCCATTCCTTGGCATCCAGCGCAAAGCCGGTGATGACATCTTCCGCCATTTCGCGCGTCAGCCCGCATTCGGAAGCGACCAGACCCATGGCGTCAAATGCAACATCGCCAGTCGAGTTTCCAGCAAATGCCTGATCGGTTAATAGCCTGATGCCATTAACGCGCTGGATGGCGTCTTTCTGATCGCCCAGCGATCCGCCCAGTTCCTGAACATCGGCAATATCATCGCAACGGCGGCACCAGGCATAAAGCAACCAGCTGCGTTCACGCGTGGTACGGTCAAACAGCCATGACGCCGCGTTGAAGCTTTTCGATCCTTGCGCGATATAACGGCGAGCCTTTTGCACAAGTATGGCACGCGGGTACTTACCACCTGCTTCGCTCACAAATCGTCCGCCTTCATCCGGAATATCGGCGTGTGTGGCTGGTAATCCGCCATTTTGCACAGCAGATCGGGCATGGTTTCCGCAGCGATCAAAATGCCCTGATGGGCCGGACGGACAAAGCCTACCTCTGCCATTTGGCGGTTAAAGGCGATCAGATGATCATAAAAGCCAAAGGTGTTGAGCAGGCCCACCGGCTTGGTATGATAACCCAGCTGGGCCCAGCTCATGGCTTCCCACAATTCATCCATTGTACCGACCCCGCCGGGAATGGTGACGAAACCATCGGAAAGATCGGTAAAACGCTGCTTGCGTTCATGCATGCCGGAAACGGTGATCAGTTCGGTGCAGTCATGATTGGCAACCTCGCTATTGGCCAGCGCATCGGGGATCACGCCAATCACCTCGCCACCCGCCTCCAATGCGCCACTTGCCACGGCACCCATCAGGCCCAAACGGCCCCCGCCATAGACCACGCCAATCCCGCGATGTGCCAGCACCGCCCCGACATCGCGTGCCAGTTCCATATAGCGCGGATCGGCCGGACTGGCAGAGCCGCAATACACGGCAAGGCGCTTCATGCGGATTGCTCCACCATCAAATCATCCAGCATCAGCCGTGCAGTGGCCTTGGCACTGCCAACCACGCCGGGGATGCCCGCGCCCGGATGCGTGCCTGCGCCGACAAGATAGAAATTGCTGATCACATCGTCACGATTATGCCCGCGGAACCACGCGCTCTGCGTCAGCAACGGTTCCAGGCTGAAGGCGCTGCCCAGATAGGCATTGAGGTCCAGATTGAAATCCTTGGGTGCGTAATGGAATTTGGTCACGATCCGGTCATGTATATCCGGGATCAACCGCCGCCCGACTTCGTCCAGAATGCGCTTTTCCAGCATGGGGCCGATCTGGTCCCAATCCACTGCCAGCTTGCCCTGATGCGCCACGGGGATGAGAGCATAGAATGTGCTCTTGCCCTTGGGGGCCATGCTCGGGTCTGTCACCGTGGGATGGTGCAGGTAGATCGAGAAATCTGCCGGCAAAACGCCGTGTTCGTAAATATCTTCCAGCAATCCACGATAGCGCGGGCCGAACAGGATCATGTGATGCGGGATACCGGGCCAGCTGCCTTCCAGCCCGAAATGGACCACGAACAGCGACGGGCTAAAGCGTTTCTTCGCCAGACTTGCGGCATAATCATGCCCGCGCTTTGTGCCGCCCAACAGATCACGATAGCTATGCATGATGTCGGCATTGCTGGCGACCGCATCGAAGCGTTGACGCCAACCGCTTTGGGTTTGCACCTCGCTCACCTTGTTGCCCACAGTGTGCACTTTCACCACAGGGTCGCCCATGCGAACCGTGCCGCCAAGCCGTTCAAAATGGCGGATCATGCCCGCCACCAGCCGGTTGGTACCGCCACGCGCCCACCACACGCCGCCATCCTTTTCCAGCTTGTGGATCAGGGCGTAGATCGCGCTGGTCGTCATCGGGTTGCCACCCACCAGCAGCGTGTGGAATGACAATGCTTCGCGCAATTGCTCATTCTCGATAAAGCTGGACACCATGGAATAGACGCTGCGCCAGGCCTGTTTCTTCATCAGGGCAGGGGCGGCCTTGATCATGCTTTGAAAGTTCAAAAAGGGGACATGGCCCAGCCGGACATACCCTTCGTGATAGACACCTTCAGCGTATTCCAGAAAACGCTGGTATCCGGCCACATCCACCGGGTCTAGCTTGGCAATCTCTCGCGCCAGGCCTTCCTCATCATTCGAATAATCGAAATTGGTCCCGTCTGGCCAATTGAGGCGATAGAACGGGCTGACAGGCATCAGTTCCACATCTTGCGCCATGTCGTGGCCGCTCAGCTGCCATAGCTCTTTCAGGCAGGCAGGGTCGGTGATGACGGTGGGCCCTGCATCGAAAGTGAAACCCTCCCTTTCCCAGTAATAGGCGCGGCCACCAGGCTTGTCGCGCGCTTCCACCAATGTGGTCGCCACCCCTGCGCTTTGCAGGCGGATAGCCAATGCCAACCCGCCAAAGCCCGCGCCAATCACACAGGCGCTGCGACCTTCATAGGCGGCTGATGAGGTCGATGTGGTCAACGGCCCTTCAGCCATGCCGGGAAGGAAAGGGGCACCGGTGGTGTCTGATGCGATCATGCCACCGCTCCCACGCTCAAACGCGGTCCCCGGCTGGCAAGTGCACATAAGGCGCGATGCAGCGGGACAGGCGGCTTGCCCATGAGAATGCGTGCGCGGTCAAGGCCGGGGGATTTGGCAGCATAGAAACGTTCGATAAGCGGATCGGGCAATGAATAAAACCTTTCGAACACACTGACCCTGCGTTCGGGCAAAGCCGCACCCATCAGCATCCTGCCCAGCATGCGGTAATAGCCGGTTGATCGCCAATGCGACAGTGCGCGATCTTTGCATAGCCGGGCAAGTGCTGCTGCAGAATGATCAGTGGTATTGGCAATGGCCAGAGCTGTTTCGACCGCAAAGGGCAAGGTATAACTGGTCAAGGGATGCGTAAATCCTGCACCGGCACCAGCCCGCGCGACGCCGGGAATTGCGGCTGTATTCTGCCAGCGGGTAAAATCCCCACCCGTAATAACCGGAAGGACACCCGTTTCTTCTTCAACCACATCACCATGCCAGCCGGACGCAGCAGCATATTCAGCGATGCGCGCGGCCAGCAGGTCCCGATCCAATGATGGTTCATCGGCGTAATAGGTATCTTCAATGAACAGTTCGCGCTCGCCCAAAGGCAGGACATAGACAAAGCGATATGCATGGCCATTTCCAGCAGGTGCCAGCTGCGGCAAGGTGGCGTCCATAATGATCGGGCGGGTCAGGCCATGTGGGGTGCCAAATCGCAGGCGCTGTCCCAGGAACACCTGCCAGCCGCCTTCAAGATATGATGTTGGTTGAAATCCGCAGCAATCAATAACGGCATTTGCGGCGATTTGCGTACCGTCTGACAGGGTGACATCATTTGCGCTGACTGTGGTTGCAGACCGCCCCAGATACAGCTTTTCGGCGGGCAGGTATTGCCGCAGGGCAGCATCAAAATCTGTACTCGCCAAGGAATGATAGGGTGTATTCAGCGCACGCGTGTGGTGCGGGAAGCGCACATCATAACCACTGTGCCATGTCGCGTGTTCAAACGCCTGCATCAGCGCCGCGCCATTTGCCGACAGGTCACTGGCAAACCAGCTCCAGCGGTGATTGCCGCCCAGTACATTACCGGCTTCGACCAGGGCCACCGCCAAATCTGGGCGCGCACGGCGAAGCGCCAGCGCGATCAACCCGCCAGCAAGTCCGCCACCCACCACAGCTATGTCGATCTTGCGCCGGTCCATTGGGCATAGGCAGTAGGGCAGGTGGTCACGGTTCGCAACATGGCTTGTGCTTACGGGAATATGTGTCATCACTGTGCAATGCATCGAATAGTTGCATCTACTGCCATTTTCGCGCTGTCCCTGCTGGCGGCCCTTCCCACGAATGCGCAGGACACGCAGGAAGCGCAGGCCCTATTTGGCGGTACCGAGCCGCGGGATACAGAAACAGTCTTTGATGATACCTGGTTGGCCATCGGCTTCGGTGTGCGGATCAACAGCAGTTATGATGGGTCGGATGATTACGTCACCTATGCACTGCCGGCACTGGCCGGGAGCATAGAGGGTATTGAGTTCAGCCCACGCGCGGCAGGGCTGGCCGTGACGTTGTTGGAAACGGACCTGTCCCGCAATGTCGAATTCACTGCCGGGCCTGTGGGGCGTCTGCGTGCCAATCGTGTCCGCAAGATTAAGGATCCGGTTGTGGCAGCTGCCGGGAAGCTGGATACGGCTGTGGAGCTGGGCGTGGATATGGGCCTCACCTTCAAGAGGGTGCTGACCAAATATGATCGCATTTCCATTGGCACAGATGTGCGGTGGGATGTGGCGGGCGCGCATAGCGGTTTCGTTCTTGATCCCGGTATTGCCTATCGTACGCCCTTGAGCAGGGGCATCGTGCTGGGCCTGTCAGCAGGCGGGCAATATGCCGATGGCGAATATATGCGTTATTACTATTCGGTCACTCCGATACAAAGCGCGGGCAGTGGCCTGCCGCAATTCAGTGCCAATGCGGGATGGTTCAAGGCGGGTGGAGCAGTGGCGCTGGGCGTGGATCTGGATGGCAATCTGGACAATGGCGGCTTTGTGCTGGGTGTCCTGGCGGGCTATTCCCGTATGCTGGGGGATGCAGCGCGATCGCCCTATACCTCCATCCGTGGGGACGCGGACCAATTCCATGTCGCGGGCGGTGTTGGCTTTATCTTCTGACCGTTGGTCGAACACCATCATCCCTTGATAGTGACCGTCTTGCCGCGCCATATGGCGCGCAATATGCCCTTAGTTTGACGTAACTTTTGCAAACGGGACTTTGCATGACCAAAATCAAATTTTTGTTCGCCACCGCATCCGGCCTGGCGCTGACGGCCTGCACCACCACCATGCAGGATGCTGAACCAGTTACAGCAAGCGCCGTGTCCGCGCCGAGCGCGCATGAAGAGCTGTTCGCCCTGTTTGCACGATCCGATGCGCAGCAGCTGGAACTGAGCCCTATCAGCGCCATGTTCCGCGGGGATTTTTCCCAAGCAGACCGTATTGGCGATTTCTATTCCGATGAACTGGATGCCAGGGCCAAGGCGCTGCTGGAACAGAATATGGTCGATCTTATGGCGATTGACCGTGGTGCGCTGAGCGCGACAGACCAGCTGGCCTATGACGTTTTCAAACTGCAGCTGGAAGAAGGTTTGAGCAATTATTCGCCCGAAATCATGGCGCTGACGCAGGTCCGCCCGATCAATCATATGAGCGGGTTCCACACCTTCTATCCCACTTTTGAAAGCGGGCAGAGCGCAGCACCATTCAAGACAGTGAAGGATTATGAAAACGCCCTGTCGCGTCATGGTGATTACGGCAAAATCGTTGACCGTGCGATTTCTCGTTTCCGTGAAGGCATGGATAGCGGCGTTCTGGAAACTACACTGACGATCAACAACGTGATCGCTCAGCTGGATGCGCAGCTGGAACTGGATGTGGAGGCATCACCATTCTGGGGCCCGATCGGCAATTTTCCGGCTGATTTTTCGGATGCGGACAAGGACCGGATCACGGCAGATTATCGTGCCTCTATCGATCAGGTCTATGCCGCTAATCGCCGCTTGCGCGATTTCCTGAAAACTGAATATCTGCCCGTGGCGCGCAGCAGCACCGGCCTTTCCCAGATGAAGGGCGGGGCGGTTTTGTATGAAAAGTTGATCCATGACACCACCACCCTGCCGCTGACAGCAGATTATCTGCACCAGCTGGGCCTGAGCGAAGTCGCCCGGATCAAGAGCGAACTGGCCAAGGTGCAACAGGAAGTGGGCTTTGCTGGCACACTGAATGAATTTTTCGATTACGTTCGGACCGATCCCAAATTCCAGCCGAAAAGTCGAGAGGCGCTGACGCAGAGCTATTACGATATTGGCGAACAGGTGGATCAGAAGATCGGTGATTATTTCTCCCTATTGCCAAAATCGGCGTTGGAAATCCGCCCTTATGAAGAATTTCGCGAGAAATATGAGGCAGGCGGTTCTTATGAAAGTGGTGCGCCTGATGGATCGCGGCCCGGCACATTCTATTTCAACGCCTATGATCTGCCTAGCCGCCTGACGACGGGCAATGTCACGCTTTATTTGCATGAAGGTGCGCCGGGCCATCACTTCCAGATCAGCCTGGCGCAGGAAAATGAGGCATTGCCAGCTTTCATGCGCTTTGGCGGCACCACAGCCTTTGTGGAAGGCTGGGCGCTTTATGCCGAAACGCTGGGTTACCCCATGGGCTTCTATAAAGACCCTTGGAACCGGTATGGTACGCTGCAGGATGAACAGCTGCGCGCCATGCGGCTGGTCGTGGACACTGGCCTGCATGCCAAGCAATGGACCCGCGAACAGGCGATTGATTACATGCTGGAAAATTCCGGCATGACCCGCACCGAAGTGGTGGCAGAGGTGGAACGCTATATTGCCATCCCCAGCCAGGCATTGGGGTATAAGGTTGGCGCACTGAAGATTCAGGAATTGCGTGACCGTGCCCAGGCGGCACTGGGCGATGCATTCGATATCAAGCAGTTCCATGCTCAGGTTCTGGATACTGGTGCCTTGCCGCTGGCGGTACTGGAACAGAAGATTGATCGCTGGATCAAGGATCAGCAAACGGGCGGCTGACACCGCTTTCATGCAATTGGCAGATGTGCCGCCGGGTGAGCAATCACCCGGCGGTTTTTTGATCCGTGTCAATGCGCGCTGGATTGAACCAGTCCAAAGGCACAGACTGCAATTCGCCTGCCTTTGTCCGCGCTGGTGCGTGGATGAAAGCGTCGGGCATGCGGCGGCGGGCTTGTGCCTGTGAGAGGGGTGGGAAATAAGTTCCGTCGCCGCAATTTACGACGTACATCTCGCGGCAATTCTTGGGGAGAGAGACAGATGCAGATTTCAATTGATCCAGTGGCATGGACCGCCACACTGCTGGGCCTGTTCTCGGTGGCTGTGGCGATTGGCGCGCTGCGCCAGCCGGGGCAGTTTGCCAAAATGGTTACTGAAATCGGGGACTCGCCCGCGCTGCAATTGCTCAGCGGTTTTGCCGAATTGTTCATCGGCGCAGTGATCTATCTGGTCAATCCATGGGCCGCGCATGACCTGCTGGCCATGATCATGAAAGCGATCGGCGGGTTGATGATGGCAGAGGCGCTGGTGGTGATGGCGATATCCGATCTGTATTTCCAGGTCTGGCTGAAAAACCTGGCTGCCATGCGGCGCGGCTGGCCCATTGCCACGCTGGTGCTGGGCGGCGTGCTGGCCATTGCCGGCATGATGCGATTTGGCTGATGTTCCGGTCAATGGCTCTGGACCGGCCTGACGAATCCTCCTAAACAGATCGCATCCCCGGGGAGCCAGCTTGCGGCTGAGAGGTGTGGGTATGCTCCACACGACCCGTTGAACCTGAACTGATTAGCATCAGCGGAGGGAGTGGGCGGCGTGTCACATGAAGCCCGCTCCCCTGCTTTTGAGGAGAGCATCGCATGGCCGACATCAATTCCAAACTCGAAATCGGTGTGACCACCGGCCCCATTCGTGGCAGCCGCAAGGTGCATATCGGCGCGCGCACCGGTTCGGGCATTCGCGTGGCCATGCGTGAGATTGACCTGGAAGGTGATGAGCCATCGGTGCGCGTTTACGACACCTCCGGCCCCTATACCGACCCTGATGTGCTGATCGATATTGAAAAGGGTCTGGCCCCCCTGCGGCGCGATTGGATCATGGCGCGCGGCGATGTGGAAGAATATGATGCGCGCGCTGTAAAGCCGGAAGATAACGGCCAGCTTGGGCCGGACCGCAGCGGCGGTGTCCCTGCCTTCGCCAATGTGGTGAAGCGGCCTTTGCGCGCCAAGGCAGGCCAGAACGTCAGCCAGATGCATTATGCCCGCCGCGGCATCATCACGCCCGAAATGGAATATGTGGCGGAACGGGAAAATCTGGGCCGCGAAATGGCGCGTGAACTGATTGCCGCCAATCGTGAAGGCACGCAGAGCTGGGGCGCGGCGATCCCCGATGTGATCACGCCTGAATTTGTGCGGGACGAGGTGGCACGCGGCCGCGCGATCATTCCCAGCAATATCAACCACCCCGAATCCGAGCCGATGGCGATCGGGCGCAATTTCCTGGTCAAGATCAACGCCAATATCGGCAATTCCGCCGTTGCATCCGATGTGGCGAACGAAGTCGACAAGATGGTGTGGTCGATCCGCTGGGGCGCGGATACGGTGATGGACCTCAGCACGGGCCGCAACATCCATGACACGCGCGAATGGATCATCCGCAATTCGCCCGTCCCCATCGGCACCGTGCCCATCTATCAGGCGCTGGAAAAGGTCGGCGGCATTGCTGAAGAACTGACGTGGGAGATTTTCCGCGACACGTTGATCGAACAGGCCGAACAGGGCGTCGATTATTTCACCATCCATGCCGGTGTGCGCCTGCCTTACGTGCCGCTGGCGGCCAAACGCGTGACGGGCATTGTCAGCCGGGGCGGCAGCATCATGGCGAAATGGTGCCTTGCCCATCACAAGGAAAGCTTCCTCTACGAACATTTTGACGAGATCACGGAGATCATGAAGGCCTATGACATCGCCTATTCACTGGGTGATGGCCTGCGTCCGGGTTCGATTGCAGACGCTAATGACGAAGCGCAATTTGCCGAATTGTACACACTGGGTGAACTGACCCACCGCGCCTGGAAGCAGGATGTGCAGGTGATGATAGAGGGGCCGGGCCACGTGCCCATGAACAAGATCAAGGAGAATATGGATAAACAGCTGGAGGTGTGCGGCGAAGCGCCCTTCTACACGCTGGGGCCGCTCGTCACCGATATTGCGCCGGGTTATGACCATATAACCAGCGGCATCGGCGCGGCGCAGATCGGCTGGTATGGCACGGCCATGCTCTGCTACGTCACGCCAAAGGAACATCTGGGCCTGCCCGACCGGGACGATGTGAAAGTGGGTGTGATCACCTACAAGCTGGCCGCGCATGCAGCTGACTTGGCGAAGGGGCATCCGGCCTCCAAGGTGCGCGATGATGCCCTGTCAAAAGCGCGGTTTGAATTTCGCTGGCGTGACCAGTTCAACCTCAGCCTCGACCCCGATACGGCCGAACAATATCATGATCAGACCTTGCCGGCAGAAGGCGCCAAGACGGCGCATTTCTGTTCCATGTGTGGGCCCAAATTCTGCAGCATGAAGATTAGCCAGGACGTGCGCGATTTTGCGGCCAAGCAGAACCAGGGCGCAGACGGCTTTATCGCCAGCATGCAAAGCGGTGCGGAAGCCGCCGCCGCCAGCCGCGAAGCCGCGCTGAAGGGCATGGAGGAGATGGCCGAGAAATACCGCGACGGTGGGGATTTGTATGTGAAGGCGGGGGATTAACCTCTCGGCACCAATTTCTCCACCAGCGCCAGCAATTCACTTGGCGTCGTGTGCCCCGCCACAATCTCGTGATAGCCGATCCCGGCTTTGCGCAGTGCTTCCTTCTTCACCGCATCGCGTGCGGCGGCTGAGGCGCCATTGTGGTGTCCCGACCGTCGCCTAGGCAAGGCCGAACATCGCGGGTCACTACCCACGCCCTGATACGGTGATGTACCTTGGTGGCCGCGCCTGCGGCACATTGCAGCTTGGTGGGCCGACGCTATCCGTTCTTCATATTCTCTAGCCCCCTGATCGCGCCGGGCTTCAGGCTGGGTTGGCTTGCGTTCTGCTTGGGTCCCTTGTCCGCTTTGGGCTTGCGCGCTTCGCGGCTCTTCTTGCGTTGGCCTTTGGCCATGTCATTTCCAGTCAGGGCGGAATGCCCCGTACTGACCCTACGTCTGTTTCCCGGATAAAGCGCATGAATTCGTCAAATTTTCATTTGCTCGTACACTTGGATCAGCGCCTCAGCCGAACCAGAACCTTGTCCAGTTCCTGCAGGAAGCGCGAACGGTCAGCCTTGTTGAAGGGCGGCGGACCGCCACCAATGCCATCCATCCCTGCGCGCAGATCCTCCATGATCGCGCGTGTCGCGATCGCCCCGCCAATGCTTGCGGCGTTAAATGGCCTGCCATTATGTGCAAGGACGGTTGCATCTTTCTTCAGGCACCGTTCGGCCAGCAGGATATCGCCTGTGACAACGACACTGCGTGAATCGGCATTTTCCGCGATCCAGTTATCTGCCGCATCGAAACTGTCATCCACCAACACGCGCCGGACACGCGGGTTATCGGGTATGCGGAAGGGAGAATTGCTGACAATTCGAACCTCTACCTGATGGCGTTGTGCCACGCGATAGATCTCGTCCTTAACAGGGCAGGCATCGGCATCGACAAGAATGATGAGCGGTGAAGGCATTCAATGCAATTAGCACAGCAATACCCGCCCGTCTTTGTGTAGCCGGGCCGTGGTCGATTTTACTGGCATCTTGCCCAATCATCCCCATCTCGGGAGGTAAGAGAGATACAACCGAGAGGAGCACCCCTATGCAGGTCCAGTTCAATTCCGATCACAGCGTCATGGGCACGGAAAATGTTGCGGAGCGGATCACGGCCAAGGTGCGTGACAAGCTCGACCGGTTCGAGGATCGGCTGACCCGGCTCGAAATCCATGTCCGTGACGAGAACGGACCCAAGCATGGGGCGGATGACAAGGCCTGCACCATAGAGGCGCGCCCGCGCGGCGGACGGGCCATTGGCGTAACCGAACATGCATCAACCGTGGATGATGCCGCGCGCAAGGCGGCAACCACGCTGGCCCAGCTGCTGGACCGGCATTTTGGCAAGGAAAGCCGCCACTCCCACGATCCGCGCCCCGACAAGGTGTTATAATTAGGTAATTCGGCACATCCGTGCTATTGCACCATCGCTGACGTCGGAATTTGCGACGGAACTTGAAATTTGACGACCGCCGCTTGCCACAGGCTCACCAGCCAGGCCCCGGCGTAAACCGGACGACGACTTCCTTTCTCCCTGAACGATTAGACGCACTACCCACGCGGCATTCTGCCGCGCGGGCAACACCTACGTTCTTGAAAGGAACGCATCATGAGCAAGACTGGCACAGTCAAATTTTTCAACACTGACAAGGGTTATGGCTTCATCCAGCCCGATGATGGTTCATCGGACAGCTTCGTGCACATCAGCGCCGTACAGGCCGCTGGCATGCATTCGCTCGATAAGGAACAGCGCCTGAATTACGAAGTTGAAACCGGCCGCAATGGCAAGGAAAGCGCCATCAACCTGTCGGCTGCTGACTGATCATAATGCACGGGTGCGGCGCTGTGTTACCGCACCTGTGACCCCGCTGCCAGAGGAGGCGCAAATGGCCGCCAATACATTTGAATTTTATGATGCGCGGGCCAATGCCGCTGCCATTGCCGCTGAACAGGCGACGCTGGAAAATGTGCGCGAGCGTGAACTGCGCGCGGAAAAAACCTGGCGCGCCCTGGCCCATCAGGCGCAGGCGGTGGCCGTTCAGCGCGTGAAGGTGGAGCGAGAGAAGGCGGAGCAGCGCGAAGCCGCTGCCATCGCGCTGGCCGATGGGGAGTAGGGGCAGCCCTTTCCTACGCCGCACAAATCTGCGCTGAATGGCCGGATGGACCGGCACTTCCCACTTTGTATCGCACCAGCTCTGCGTTTCTGCGCGTGGTCGGAAATTTTACCTCATAACCCTGTTCCATGTGTTCCATCGTGTAGGGTTTTGGGCGTTTTATGCACGCTAAGCCCGCGCGGGCAGCAAAAAGGCATTACGGGTCGGCTCCCCCCGCACGCGATTGCTCAAGATATAGGATAATGGCACCGCCACCAGCCCGACATAGGCATGGACCGGATTATCGCCCGCCTGCAGATGGGCCACGGTGGCCATGATCATGTTGATGAAATAGGCACCATAGGCAATGTCTTTGAGATTGCGCCAGCGATTGGCCAGGATCACCACCACGGCCGCCAGTTTAAGGGTGGCGAGGGGATAAACGAGGTAGGTGGGGTAACCGTAGAGTTCAAAAAAGCCCGCCGCTGCGGTGTGGTTGAGGAAATACAATTGTGCCGCAAACAACAGCAATGCCAGCACCAGCAATGTGGCAATCCAATAGGTGATTTTTTCGAAGATCGTGGCGGACATGGCAGACCCTTTGTTGTTTATGTGCCTGCCCATCGAATTGGCGTTGGTTCTACGGCGTTCAAGGGGGGGCGGGCTGTTTAAATCGCCCTACCGCTTTGCTGCTTGAGAGCTTAGCGCTTCTTCACAAATTCCGCGCGTAGCACCAGCCCCTTGATCCCGGGATATTTGCAGTCGATTTCCTGCGCGTCACCCGTCAGGCGAATGCTCTTGATCAGCGTGCCTTGTTTCAGCGTTTGCCCGGCACCCTTGACCTCCAGATCCTTGATCAGTGTCACCTGATCGCCATCGGCCAGCAGATTGCCAACCGCATCGCGCACCTCAACCGTGCTGGCAGCAGCCTGCTTGGCCGCAAATTCGGATTGCGGCATCCATTCACCGCTTTCCTCATCATAGACGTATTCTTCATCACTCATCTGGCATATCCTTTATCATGTCGCCTTGGCAGACAGCCGGGTGGGATGGAAGAGAGGGCATGTAAAAAGTGCCCCAAGCCATTGATTGCCTGCCACCTGGCACCATTTGTTATGTCGTATTGGAAATCCATTTATGCGCAGTCTTATCGATCCTTACGGCTTTCTGGCCCCCATCGCGCTTTCAAAGCCGCGTAGCTGGCCACCGGTCCGCAATCTGGAGGATTGGCATAAGGTTGCCATCCAAGGCTGGATGATGTGGGCGGATGCAGGGGCCGTTATCGTCCTGCGCGGCTGTCGCCTGATGGGCGGGGGCAGCAATGCCCATGATGAAGCGCATACTATGGTGGCAGAGAAGATTTCCGCCATGGCTGAAGCAACAGCCATGCTGGCATTTACCACCCCCACCAATGCCAGTGTGGCGGCGCGTACTGCCATGGCACCTTTCCGCAAAAGGGTGAGCGCAAATCGGCGGCGGTTGACGCGATGATGGCCAGATTATCTGGAATGGCCATCATCCTGCTGGCCCTTTCTGCCTGTGGGCAAGGTGGCGATCCGACGCCGGGCGATGTCCCGGTTTATGATGGGATTGCGGACAGTGAGACTGTCAAACTGCTAGGCAACGAACCTTTTTGGGGTGTCAGAATTACTGGCGATACCATGGTCTACAGCACACCAGAAAATATCGATGGCGTAAGTATTGCCGTTACTCGCTTTGCCGGTAACGGTGGATTGGGTTTTCACGGCGAATGGGATGGCCAGCCGGTACATGTCGCTGTGACGCCGGGTGAATGCACGGATGGGATGAGTGACCGGACCTATCCCTTTACGGCTACTGTTCGAATCGGCGATCTTGACCTCAACGGATGTGGTTATTCGGACAACAATCTCTTTACCGGTGATATAATGCCCTGAGCCAGTTTGCTGCTGTTAAGTGTGCCATTCGGAACTGCATCATGCTGTTCTGGCGCAAAAAATACGGCCAGTTGCGTAAGCTTTCCCCAGAAAACCAGTGCATAGTTTTGCCCGTGATCTCGTCACACGCCGATGAAACGCCTAGCGTTTTGCCCCTGACAGAGGAGCTTATTACGTGACTGCCCTGCCTGAATGGCTGAATTCTGCCTTGCCACCGCACGCCCGCCACGCCGGCTTGGCGATTGCCAGGCTGGCAGATGAGCGCGGATATGGCCGGGGCGGTTTTGCCCTCAGCAGCCCTGCATTTGCTCCCGGGGAAGATCTGGACCCGTGCTTTACTGCTGATGAAGAAGATGCCGTTGCCCCCCCGTTGGAATGGACAGCACCCCCGCCCGGCACGCAGGAACTGGCCCTGATCGTGGAAGACGCCAGCAGCACAAGCGAGGAACCACGTTGCCATTGGCTGGTCTGGGGGCTGCCGGGTCAGCGCGCCAAGCTGATGGAAGGCGAAGTCCCCCCGCGCACTGGCAAGAATTCACTGGGCAATTCGGAATGGCTGCTGCCCGATCTGCCGGAAGATGAAACGCATACTTACCTATTCCAGCTGTTTGCACTCGACCTGCCGCTGACCCTTATGCCGGGCGCGGGACGGGCTGATCTGCTTGCAGCGTTGGATGGGCATGTCGTCGCCAGCTCTACGCTGGTTGCCCGTTATACCAAGTCGGAAGATGACGAAGACGGCTGGGATGATGACGATTTCGAATAAGCAACGGCCATAACCAGGAAAGGAACTTACAATGGCTGGCAACAACGCACTGCAAAAGCCCGTGACTCTGTCGTCGGAGCTGGAAAATGTAGTTGGCAAGGGCCCGATGACCCGCGCACAGGTAACGTCCAAGGTGTGGGAATACATCAAGGCTAACGGCCTGCAGGACAGCAAGGACAAGCGCCAGATCAATCCCGATGCCAAACTGGGCGCGGTGATCGGCAATGCTCAGATCTCCATGTTCAAAATGACTGCTGCGGTTTCCAAGCACCTCAGCTAATCCGGATCACGGCGGCAGGGCGGTCAATAACCGTCCTGCCTGCCATGGCCGCAGCGCTCGTCGTGTGCGCATACCCCCGGTGCCCGGGGGCTTTTGCAGTTTGAATTCAATCGGCTGCTTAATTGAAAAAATGCTTGCGCTAAAATTGGCGTCTTGCGATCAAAACTGTCTGAATTTTCAAAGGACAGTCATCCATGAAATTTATTGGATTGTTGGGTGCCGCAGCATTGCTGGCGGTGCCGGTGCATGCGCAGGAAACCCCCGAACAAATCGCCGCTGCTGCACTGGATGCTGCACCTGTATGGGACGGGCATAATGACGTACCCGGCGCGCTGCGCGATCGGTATAAGAATGTTCTGACCGATCTGGATTTTCATGACACGCATGAAGTCCCACCCGCCAGCTGGATGGCAGGTGGTATGCAAACGGATCTGTCCCGGTTGAAACAGGGTAAGGTCGGGGCGCAGTTCTGGTCTGTCTTTGTTGTAACGGGCAAGCCAGAGGCACAATCGGTTCAGGAAGTGATCGAACAGATTGATGTCACCAAACGACTGGTGGAGAAATATCCCCAGGAACTGCAACTGGCGCTGACGGCAGATGATGTGGAATCCGCCATCGCAAGTGGGCGCATCGCATCCTTGATGGGCATGGAAGGCGGCCATTCTATCGGCTCCAGCCTGGCTGTTTTGCGCCAGATGTATGCTCTGGGTGCACGCTACATGACATTGACCCATTCCAAAAACACGCCCTGGGCTGATAGCGCCACAGATACCCCGCAGCATTTCGGACTGACCGATTTTGGCAAGGATGTGGTGCGCGAAATGAACCGCATCGGCATGTTGGTCGACCTCAGCCATGTCAGCGAGGAGGTTATGCATGATGCGCTGGATGTGGCGCAGGCGCCGGTTATTTTCAGCCATTCTTCCGCAAGGGCCGTCAACGGCCATGCGCGCAATGTGTCGGATAGCGTACTCATGCGACTGAAGGAAAACGGCGGGATCATCATGGTCATGGCCTATCCGGGCTATGTCAGTGAAGATCTGCGTCAGTGGGTGGCGAACCAAAAGGCGGAAAATGCAAGGCAAGAGGCCCTCTGGCCCGGCGAGCCCACTCGATCGGCAGCTGCACTGGCCGCGTGGGAAGAAAAACACCCCATGCCTGTGGCAACCATTTCTGACATGGCTGATCATATCGATCACATTCGCAAGATTGCCGGTGTCGAACATATCGGCATCGGCGGCGATTATGACGGCATGCCCAACGGCCCGCAGGGGATGGAGGATGTGTCCGGCTATCCCGCCCTATTCACCGAACTGGCGCGGCGCGGATACAGCAAGGCAGAGCTGGAGATGATTTCCATGCGCAATATGTTGCGCGTACTGCGCGCGGCAGAACGTTATGCTGCCGCGCATGCAGGCGACCCACCAATTGAAACGCTGATCCAGGGGCAATAACGCCCCTGGTCATCTGCTGCTGTATCAGTCGCGCAGCAGTTCGTTGATCCCAGTCTTGGACCGGGTCTGTGCGTCAACCGTCTTGACGATCACGGCACAATACAGGCTGGGGCCAGGCGTCCCATCGGGCAGCGGTTTGCCTGGCAGAGAACCAGGTACCACCACGGCATAGGGCGGCACTTCACCCATGTGAACTTCGCCCGTTGCGCGGTCGATAATCTTGGTGGATGCGCCCAGATACACGCCCATGGACAGCACAGCGCCTTCACCCACGCGCACACCTTCTGCCACTTCGCTGCGTGCGCCGATGAATGCGCCATCGCCAATGATGACTGGGCCTGCCTGCAGCGGCTCAAGAACGCCGCCAATCCCTGCGCCGCCTGAAATATGCACATTCTTGCCGATCTGGGCGCAGCTGCCCACTGTGGCCCATGTGTCGACCATGGTACCTTCATCGACGAATGCGCCGATATTGACGAAGCTGGGCATCAGTACCACGCCTTTGCCAATATGGCTGCCACGGCGCGCCACGGCACCGGGAACGACACGGAAGCCGGCATCACGGAAGCGGTTTTCGCCCCACCCGGCAAATTTACTGGGCACTTTGTCAAAAGCGGGTGCCCCTGCTGCACCACCATCCATGATAACATTGTCATTAAGGCGGAAGCTTAAAAGAACGGCCTTTTTCAGCCATTGATTGACCGTCCAGCCACCATTGCCATCAGGTTCTGCGACGCGTGCTGCACCGCTATCGAGCAATTCGATAGCCTGTTCCACGACTTCGCGAACATCCAAGCTTGCTGGGGTCACATTCTGGCGGTTTTCCCAGGCAGCTTCGATTGCATTGGCAAGTTCGACAGTCATATTCGCTCCATATTCATCTGGAATAAGCGATCAGCCTGCTAGCCGGGCAGGGCAGGCACGGCAAGCGTTGCAGACGTGGAAATACTTGGCCTGTTAATAGCGCTGCAATATGTCGTTGCCTTATATGGATTTGTTATGGGGAGGGTGCCCTTGGTCAAACTCGTGCAAAGTGTCCGTTTCACTCGCCTGGCAAGCTCTGCAGCAGCCTGCGCGCTTCTGGCTGCTTGTGGTGGCGGTGGAACCAACAGCACACCCGCCCCGACACCCACCCCGACACCCGCCCCCACTCCAACACCCACACCCACACCCACTCCAACACCCACTCCAGTTAATTTTGATACAGCTGAATACCGCAGATCAGACGGGCCGGAATTTCACGGTGCCATTTCGGCATGGCAAGATGGGTATAACGGTGCTGGCTCAATCATCGCTGTCATCGATTCCGGGATCGATCAGGACAGCCCTGAATTTGCCGGCCGAATACATGAAGATTCCAGGGATGTAGCTGCAAATCGCGGGATTGATGCAGAGGATGATCATGGCACCAATGTTGCCATGGTGGCTGCTGCTGCCCGGGATAATACCGGAATATTGGGCATTGCCTGGGATGCGCAGGTTCTTGTCCTAAGGGCAGACAACCCGGGTAGCTGCGCAACCGAAACACCCGATGATCCATCTAGCGGGTGCCAATTTGATGATCGGAACATAGCTGCAGGCATCGATCAGGCGATCATTTCTGGTGCGTCTGTCATCAATATAAGCCTGGGTGGCGGTTCTGCCAGCTCTGTGCTGACCAATGCCGTGGCGCGTGCATCTGCCGCAGGTGTTGTTGTTATTGTGTCCGCCGGGAATGGCGGAGACGGGTCTGAAGTAGGGATTGATCCAGACCAGCCAGGTCCATTTGCCACCAGCCTGCTGGCAGCGGGCGGCAACCATGTGATTATCGTTGGCTCAATCAATGATAGTGGGACGATTTCAGATTTCTCCAATCGCGCTGGTAATCAGGCGAATTTTTACCTGACTGCGCGTGGGGAAAGGATCTGCTGCGTTTATGAAAACGGGCAGCTGTTCCAGGATTCAGAAGGCTTCGTCTATCTTTTCTCTGGAACCAGCTTTTCTGCGCCGCAAGTATCAGGGGCAGTGGCACTGTTGGCACAGGCTTTCCCCAATCTGACCGGGGCACAAATCGTCGAAATTCTGCTGGATAGTGCACGTGATGCCGGGGTGACCGGGATAGACGCGGTTTATGGCCGCGGCATTCTGGATATTGCAGCAGCATTTGCACCACGTGGCGCCACAACATTGGCTGGAACTGGATATGCGCTGGCAGAAGGGGATAATTTCGGCCTTGGTTCCGGTGCGATGGGTGATGCGCTGGATGATCAGCCCCTGCGCACAGTAGTGCTGGATAAATATCAGCGCGCTTATGAATATGATCTCACCACGCGGTTGCGCGGGGCCGGGCTTAGGTCGCGCCTTCACGCTGCGGCAGGGCAGGCAAGCCGATCCCTGTCAGGATCGACAGAGGGTTTGGCCATGGCCTTTACTGTGGCCGACCGGTCGCGATCGGGAAATTATGGTTGGGCGCAACCATTGCAGCTGACACAGGAGGATGCAAAGCAGGCAGAGGTATTGGCAGCACGGATCACTGCCCGCCTTTCGCCATCAACCCAGCTGGGCGTAGCCTACGCGCAAGGGGCAGGCGGGCTGACCGCGCAATTGCAGGGGCATGACCGGCCTGCATTCAGGATTGCGCCTGCGCCAGATGGTGATGATGGATTTGTTCAGCAAAGTGATATTGCACTGGCGCTGCGTCACCAGATGGGCGGCTGGGGCGTAACCTTGTTTGCTGAACAGGGCGATGCACGGCTGGAGGGCGCACGGCAATTGGCCGCTTTGCCAGGGGCACCGCGCGAACAGCGCCCCGTCGCCAGCATGGGTTTTGCACTGGATAGGCGTTTAGGCAGTATTGAGACTGCTCTGGGACTTAGCTGGATGGCAGAACGCGACACAGTGCTGGGTGGTTATTTCCACTCATCCCTTGGGGCCAGCGGAGCAGACAGCGCCTTTCTGGATGCATCCATGCGCGGTGAATTTGCACCGGGCTGGAGCGTGGGCGGGGCATTGCGCCAGGGGATGACCCGGCCGCACAGTTCCGCCATTCTGGCGGGCAGTTCACGGCTCTACACCAATGCCTGGTCGCTGGACCTGTCACGCCAGGGCGTGATGGGCGCGCATGACTGGATGGGCCTGCGCATCAGCCAGCCTTTGCGCGTGTCCAGCGGCGGGCTGAACCTGTTGCTGCCCGTGGGTTATGACTATGCGAGCGAAAGCCCGGAATATGGCCTGCGTCGGCTCAATCTGGCGCCCGAAGGGCGGGAGGTGATGGGCGAACTGGCATGGCAGGGGCCGACATTATGGGGCTGGGGCGCGGCCAGCCTGTTTTATCGTCATCAGCCCGGCCATTATGCTGATCAGCCTGCCGATGTGGGTGTGTTGCTGCGCTGGAATGCGGATTTCTGACGCGGGTCAGGCGGGCATGCCCGCAGCACGCGCATAATGATGCGCCTTGTTGACCAGCACCGGGATCATTTCTGCCATGCGTTTGGCATGGGCTGATGATGCCGTGCCATCGATCACGCGTTTCTTGATGCCCTGCACAATCCCGGTCAGGCGGAAGAGATTATAGGAAAAATACCAATCCATTGGCGGCACCGGAAAACCGGTGCGCGCGACATAGCGTTCCACCGCCTGTTCCTGCGTCGGGATGCCGAGTGCGGCCAGGTCCAGCCCGCCAATTGCTGCACGGCCATTGGGCGGGGTCACCCAATTGAGCATGAAATAGGAAAAGTCGGCAATCGGATCGCCCAAGGTCGACAATTCCCAATCCAGCACCGCGATCACGCGGTTTTCTTGCTGGGCGAAGATCATATTATCCAGCCGGAAATCACCATGCACGATGGATGTGGCATGTTGCGGCGGGATGGTGGTGGGCAGCCATTCGATCAGCCGGTCCATTTCCGGGATCACTTCGGTCTCTGACAGCCTGTATTGTTTGGACCAGCGGGCCACTTGCCGCGCGCAATATTCATCGGGCTTGCCATAATCCTGCAGGCCAATCTCTGCCGGTTTTTGCAGATGCAGATCGGCCAATGTGTCGATCATGGCATGATAGATTTCGCGTCGCGTATCCGGTGTGCAACCGGGCACGGAGCCGTTCCACAATGATCGACCATCAGCCATGCCCATCACGAAGAATTTGGCCCCGATTACCTCTGCATCTTCGCACAGGCCATAGGTGCGCGGCACGGGGAATCCGGTGGGATGCAGCGCATGCATCACGCGATATTCCCGGTCCACCGCATGCGCGCTGGGCAGCAGATTGCCGAAAGGCTGGCGGCGCAGCACATAGGATTGGGCGGGCGTATCGATGCGGTAAGTGGGGTTGGACTGGCCGCCCTTGAACTTGGAATAGGAAATGGGCCCGGCAAAACCGGCGACATTGGCCGCAAACCATTGAGTCAACCGCTCCAGATCCAGCCGGTCACGCTCTGGCACTTCAACAGTGCCCACCATTTCGCGTTCATAATCGATTGGCGTGTCCGGCATCAGTCAAACACCACCACGCTGCGTGCCGAATGGCCTGCGCGCATCCGGTCAAACCCGTCATTGATCGCGTCCAACGGGATGCGTTCGGCAATGATCGTGTCGAGATCGAGCATACCACGCAGATAGAAATCAACCAGTCGTGGCAAATCGACCGGGAAGCGGTTTTCACCCATAAACGCCCCCTGCAATTTCTTGCCTGACAGCAGATCCATTGCGCTGAGCCCCACCTTGCAATCGAGTGGCATCATACCGAGGATGATGGCGGTGCCACCCCGGCGAAGAGACGCGACGGCGAGGTCCGCACTTGCCTGCCGCCCCACTGCCTCTATCGCATAGTCAACGCCACCTTGGGACAGCGCGATGATCTGCGCCGCTGCATCATCGGCCTGCGCATCCACCACATGTGTTGCGCCCAGCACCTGCGCCAGTTCGCGTTTCTCTGAAACAGGATCGACAGCGATCACCTGACCCGCCCCGGCAATTCGCGCGGCGTTGATTGCGGCCAGCCCCACACCGCCGCAGCCGATTACTCCCACGCTTTCACCCGGTGTCAGTTTGGCCGCATTGAACACAGCGCCTGCGCCGGTAGTCACCGCGCAACCGATCAGCGCGGCACGGTCCAGCGGCATGGACTTGTCTATCGCGACGCAGGCATGTTCATGCACCAGCATCTGTTCGCAAAAGGCAGACAGGTTCAGCATCTGGGTAATCGGCGTGCCATCTGCAGCGGTGATACGCGGCGCGGCATCGCGCGCGCGGCGGGTGTCGCCACCCAGACACAGCGCCATGCGCCCGGTCACGCAAAATTCGCAATGCCCGCAAAAGGCAGAAAGGCAGGTGACGACATGATCGCCGGGCTGCACCATACGTACCTCGCTGCCGACTGCGCGGACCACGCCTGCCGCCTCATGCCCTGGAATGCAGGGCATGGCATGGGGATAGGTGCCTTCGATAAAATGCAGGTCCGAATGGCACAAACCGCATGCCTTGGTGTCAATCAGCACTTCATGCGGGCCGGGCTGTGCCAGAGTAACCTCTGCCATTTCCAGCGGCGCACCCGCGGCGCGCAATATGGCTGCCTTGGCCATGATACCTACCCTTACCGCGCCACGCCCAGATCGCCCGAACTGAAGCTGTCATCGCCCGCGGAAGGCGCAGCACCGCTGCGCAGCGCATTGGCACTGGGGCCGGGTTCAGGTGCATGCTTGGCAAATTCCATCCGCGCGATGGAGCGTGCATGTACCTCGTCCGGGCCATCAGCCAGCCGCAGCGTGCGCTGATGGGCGTAAGACAGGGCCAGCCCGTAATCATCGGACACGCCGCCACCACCATGCGCCTGAATGGCATCATCAATGATCTTCAATGCCATATTGGGTGCCTGCACCTTGATCATGGCGATTTCCTGCTTGGCAGATTTATTGCCCACCTTGTCCATCATATCGGCCGCCTTCAGGCACAGCAGCCGGGTCATATCGATATCTATGCGGGCACGGGCGACGCGTTCTTCCCATACTGAATGTTTATAGATCGGTTTGCCGAAGGCTTCACGTTCCTGCAGGCGGCGGCACATCTTGGCCAGTGCTTCCTCCGCCGCGCCAATCGTGCGCATGCAGTGATGGATGCGGCCCGGCCCAAGTCGCCCCTGCGCAATTTCAAATCCGCGCCCTTCACCCAGCAGCATATTGCTGGCGGGGATGCGCACATCCTTCAGCTCCACTTCCATATGGCCATGGGGCGCATCATCATAACCGAATACCGGCAGATGGCGCAGTATGGTCACGCCCGGCGCATCCAGCGGCATCACCACCATGGATTGCTGGGCGTGGCGTTGCGCGGCAAAATCGGTCTTGCCCATCACAATCGCCACCTTGCAGCGCGGATCGCCTGCGCCAGATGACCACCATTTGCGGCCATTGATGACGTATTCGTCGCCATCACGTTCGATCCGGGTTTCTATATTGGTCGCGTCTGATGATGCGGTGAAGGGTTCGGTCATCAGGAAGGCAGAACGGATTTCCCCCTCCATCAGTTTTTGCAGCCATGTGTCCTTTTGTTCGCGAGTGCCATAACGGAAGAACACCTCCATATTCCCGGTATCAGGGGCAGAGCAGTTGAATATCTCGCTTGCCCATTCAATCCGGCCCATTTCTTCAGCACACAAGGCATATTCCAGATTGGTCAGGCCCGGCCCGTCAAATTCGAATGTTTCATCTACATGGTGATGGCTGTCATTACGCGGCGGCATGAACAGGTTCCAGATGCCGTCAGCCTTGGCCTTGGCCTTCAGCTCCTCGATTATCGGCAACACCTTCCAGCGTTCCCCCTCGGCATCCTGCGCGTGGTGGGTCGGGATATTGGGGCGGATATGTGCTTCGATAAAATCGCGCACGCGGTTGCGCCAATATTGCTGCCGCTCTGTCGGTTCGAAATCCATTCCTGCTCTCCTCGCGTCCCGCTCTGTCTGTGCGGCGTGGCATGCTTGTGCCCGCTAGCCAAGCTGCATTTGCACTGGGCAAGCATTGTTCTGCGTCAATCTCTGTACGCGAAGCTGACCACGCCAATTTTCTTTACGTGAACGTAAACCAATGCGCCTTTGCGTCAACTGCCATGGGGGTGACGTTACGGCATTGGGGGCTGGGCCGATTGCGCTTGCGGCGACACAACGAATCATCTTAATTTTCAGTCGATTTAGAGGCTGGGAGAGGAGAATCGGCCATGTCTGATCTGGATGGCTTTCGCGCAGAGACACGCACCTGGCTGGAGGCGAACTGCCCGCCCGAAATGCGCGAGCCAGTGCGCGATGAAGCCGATATCTATTGGGGCGGGCGAAATGCCAGTTTCAAGAATGACGCCCAGAAGGCATGGTTTGAGGCATGCGTGGCCAAGGGATATACCGTGCCCGCATGGCCCACCGAATATGGTGGGGCCGGGCTGACACCTCCAGAGGCCAAGGTGCTGCGCGAAGAAATGGCGCGGATCGGTGCACGTTCACCGCTTTCCAGCTTCGGCATATGGATGCTGGGCCCGGCGCTGCTGCATTTCGGCACAGAGGAACAGAAGTTGCGCTTTCTGAATGAAATCGCGCGTGGAGAAATCCGCTGGTGCCAGGGATATTCTGAACCAGGCAGCGGATCGGACCTTGTGTCCTTGCAAACCTTTGGCGAGGATCATGGCGATCACTGGCTGGTCAATGGCCAGAAAATCTGGACCAGTTATGCCGATAAGGCAGACTGGATTTTCTGCCTGGTACGCACTGACAAGAATGACAAATATCGCGGCATCAGTTTCCTGCTGTTCGATATGCAGACCACCGGCGTTTCGACCAAGCCCATCCTGCTGATCAGCGGCAATAGCCCCTTTTGCGAAACATTTTTTGACGATGTCAAAGTGCCCAAAAGCTATGGCGAGGGTATTCCGGCGCAAGTGGGTGAAGTCAATCGCGGTTGGGACGTCGCGAAATATCTGCTGGGGCATGAGCGTGAGATGATCTCGGGCGCTGACAGCAGCGATCGCACTGCAGCGCTGGGCGCGGTGATGAAACGCCATGCGGGTGAACTGGACCCAATCCTGCGCGCAGAACTGGCCATGTTTGATGTTGATGCGCTGGCTTATTCCGCAATGGGCGAGAAATTCCTCGACGAGGTGAAAGTGGGCAAGGCGCATCCTGCCCAGCCAAATATGATGAAATATGCAGGGACAGAGCTGAACAAGCGCCGCCATGAATTGATGATGAGCGTGGGTGGATCGCGCAATCTGGAATGGGACAGTGAGGAAACACGTGGCGGCAAGCCATCGCGCGACTGGCTGCGGACCAAGGCCAATTCTATCGAAGGCGGCACCAGCGAAGTGATGCTGAACGTGATCGCCAAACGTATCCTTGATCTGCCAGGAGCCTGAACCATGCCGCTTTATTACGATGATGATCAGGTGATGCTGGCAGACACAGCCAGACAGTTCATGGCTGAAGAAGGCGCAATTGCCAAACAGCTGCGCCATTGGCGCGATCATGTTAACCAGGATGGTTCTGTCGGCTGCAAGGATGGTTTTGGCCATGATTTGTGGAAGCAGTTTGCCGAAATGGGCTTTACCGGCATGCTGGTGGCAGAGGCGGATGGCGGCCTGGGCATGGGGCATGTGGAAGCTGGCATTGTGCTGGAAGAGATTGGGCGCAATCTGACCCCGTCCCCCTTCCTGAACAGTGCGGTGATTGCGGCAACGGCGCTGGCGCAGGCGAGCGATGATTTGCGCGGGCGCTATCTGCCCGGCCTGATATCGGGCGACAGCGTGTTCGCCGTGGCGGTGGATGAAGGGGCCAAGCACCGGCCTGAACGCATCGCCTGCACAGCCGAAAAATCGGGCAATGGTTTTCGGCTTTCCGGTACGAAGAATTTCGTGGTGCATGGCGCCAGTGCGGATATGATCGTGGTGGCTGCGCGCACTTCCGGTGCGGATAATGATGCAGATGGCATTACCCTGTTTGCCGTGCCGAAAGATGCAGCTGGCATCAGCCATGATGCGGTGCGGCTGGTGGACAGTTCCGTCGCGGCACACACGCGCTTCGACAATGTGGAGCTGGATGGCGATGCCGTGATTGGCGAGGTCGATGGTGGCCGCGAAGTGCTCAAAAAAATGCTGATGGCAGGCCGTGTGGGCGCCGCGGCAGAGGGTGTGGGCGTGGCTCGCGGGGCGATGGACATGACCGTGGACTACCTCAAACAGCGCAAGCAGTTCGGGCAGTTGATCGGTGAATTTCAGGCGCTGCAACACCGCGCGGCGCATCTTTATTCAGAGGTGGAAATTGCCCGCGCCGTAGTGATCAAGGCGCAGCAATTGCTGGATGCGGGCGCAGACAATGCCGATCTGATGGCCTCTGTCGCCAAGGCAAAAGTGGCGAAGGCTGCAGGACTGGCGGTGAAGGAAGGGGTGCAGATGCATGGCGGCATCGGCATGACCGATGAATATGATATTGGCCTGTATATGAAACGCGACCGCGCCTTGCAGGAATTTTTGGGCGATGCCTATTACCATGCCAACCGCGTGGCGGAATTGAGCGGGTATTGAGAGGAATTTGGCGATGAATTTGCAGGATCTGTTCGGGCTGGAAGGCCGGGTTGCACTGGTCACCGGCGGCAGTCGCGGGATTGGCAAAATGATTGTCGAAGGCCTTTTGGCGGCTGGCTGCGCGCGTGTTTACATCGTCGCCCGCAAGAAAGAACAGGTTGATGCCACCAGCGCAGAACTGGGGGACAAGGTTATTGGCCTTACTGGTGATCTGTCGCAGATGGATGGGATAGAGGCGTTGGCGAATGAACTTGCCTCTCGTCAGGACAGTCTGGATATTCTCGTCAACAATGCAGGCGCTGCCTGGGGCGAGCCGTTTGAGAGTTTCAGCGAGGTGGGCTGGCACCGCACGATGGACTTGAACCTCAAAACCCCCTTCTTCCTGACGCAGAAATTGCTGCCATTATTGAAGGCGGCAGCCAGCAAGGATCGCCCGGCCAAGGTGCTGATGATCGCCAGTATTGACGGGATGCGCCCCAATCCATGGGAAACATACCCCTATCAGGCATCCAAGGCTGGCCTTATCCATCTGACGCGGCGCATGGCGGCACAATTGATCCGCGACAATATCGTGGTCAACGGTATTGGCCCTGGCGCCTTCCCCAGCGATATGAACCGCGCCGCACGCGACAATCAGGATGCGGTCGAAAAGGCCATTCCCTCAGGCCGTGTTGGAGTGGCCGAAGATATGGCCGCAGGTGCGATCTATCTGCTCAGCCGCGCAGGCGATTATGTTGTCGGCACCACCATTCCCATTGATGGCGGGGTGGTGAATGCAAATATCGGATCAGATGACTGGGGGGACCCGTCCGGGCACTGACCGCGACGGACTCGAAATTACCCCATCAAATCGCGCACGAAAGGTATCAGCCCGGTCTGGCGCTGGCGTTTCATGCGTTCGGCGTGGAGGATTTCGCGAACTTTGACGAAGCATGCATCGACATCGTCATTGACCACGACATAGTCATATTCAGCCCAGTGGCTGATCTCGCCACGTGCACGGTCCATGCGCGCATCGATGACATCGGCGCTATCCTGGCCGCGCCCTTCCAGCCGTTTGCGTAGTTCAGCGATACTGGGTGGCAGGATGAAGACGGTAACAACGTCCTGATCATCCTTCTGTTTCAGCTGCTGTGTGCCTTGCCAGTCGATATCGAACAGGAAGTCGCGGCCTTCCTTCAGGCCTTTGCGGATATAGCCCTTTGGCGTGCCGTAACGATATCCGAAGACATGCGCCCATTCGTAGAAATCGTCTTCCTCGACCATCGCTTCGAACTTTGCGTCAGTGACGAAATGATAATCGACCCCTTCGATCTCGCCTGGGCGACGTGGGCGCGTGGTGGCGGAAACTGACAGTTCGATTTCATCATCGGCCCCCAGCAACATGCGCGAAATCGTGGTCTTGCCTGCGCCTGAAGGCGAGGAAAGGATGAAAAGCAATCCGCGGCGTTGCAGCGCGTCGGGCGTGGTTGAATGGTCGGCCATGTGCGCTGTTGGCGCAAAGCAAGGGGCAGAATCAAGGGGATTGGCTTTGCTTGGTCAATTTTCCGGCTTGGAATCGGACAGCTGGCGCCGTTTTTCACGCTCACGTTTCTGGCGTGCGCCGCCACGATCATACAGCGTTTTAAGCGCCAAACCGCCCGCCACCAGTAACGCGCCGGGTACTGAGCGGGTGGCCAACCGGCTGGCACCATAAATGGCAAGTCCTGACAATAATGACCGGCTGGCGGCCATTTCGCGCGCTGTTTCCTTGTCATGCGTTTTGCTTAACATTTCTTGACGCATGGATCGACGCATCAAGCGACTGACACCGCTCATCAGGACTTCGGCAATCGCAAGATTGGTTGCGTTACTGTTACTGGGCCCTGGAATGGCAGGCGCATTTTCTGTTTGCGCCTCACCGGGCACTTTCAGTTCAGTTTGCGTGTTTTCATTGCTCATCGCCCTGTCCTCTGCCGTGGCGGCAAGTGTTGCATGGGGCCGTTATTTCTTGCGACCGAAATCCACTGTGACGACATTTGATCCATCTTCGCTGGCGGCAGCAGTTGCGCCCTGGTCCTGCGAATCATTTTCCGCATCATCATGCCCTTCTGGCGCCATATCTGGCACTTTGGCCTGAAATTGCAGTCCGAAATCCACTGCAGGATCAACAAATGCGGTGATTGCGGCAAAGGGAATCACCAGCTTGGCTGGTATCTGATTGAAGCTGAGGCCGACGGAAAAACCGTGCTCATCCACTTCCAGGTCCCAAAACTTGTTCTGCAGGACGATGGTCATTTCATCGGGGAAGCGTTCACGAAGATGTGTCGGGATGGAAACCCCTGCAGCACCAGTCTTGAAAGTGATGTAAAAATGGTGGTTTCCCGGCAATTCGCCGCCGCCATGCTGAATTTCACCCAGCACACGGCCGACTACAGCGCGCAGTGCTTCCTGCACGATTTCATCGTAGGGGATCAGGCTATCAGGTGTGTCATCACTCATACTGGCTGAATCGTGACGCTGTCCGCGGCCTTGGTCAAGCGTCAATCGACTTTGATATTGCATTGCACCAATGCTTGCGCCCGCGCTGCAACAGCTTATAGCGCCCCCATGCGCACAGGCCGTATCGAGAGAAAAACCGCTGAAACCGCTATCATCGTTGAGGTAAATCTCGACGGGAGCGGTCGCTATGACATTTCCACAGGGATTGGCTTCCTTGACCATATGGTTGAGCAGTTTTCGAAGCATTCACTGATTGATGTCACGCTGAAGGTTGAGGGCGATTTGCATGTCGACCAGCACCACACGACGGAAGACAGCGCGCTGGCCTTGGGTCAGGCACTGACCCAGGCGCTGGGGGACAAGGCTGGCATCGGGCGATATGGCATGGCCTATTCCCCGATGGATGAAACCTTGGCCCGTGTCACTCTGGACATTTCCGGGCGCCCCTATCTGGTGTGGAAGGCCGGCTTTACCCAGGAAAAACTTGGTGAATGGGATACGGAACTGATCGAACACTGGTTCCATTCCGTGGCCCAGACGGCGGGCATCACGCTGCATGCAGAGCTGCTCTATGGCACCAACAATCACCATATTTGCGAGGCGCTGTACAAGGGCTTTGCCCGCGCCATGCGCATGGCGGTTGAGCTGGACCCGCGTAAGAGAGGCGCTATTCCCAGCACGAAGGGGCAATTGGGTGGCTAAGAAAAGGTTTTCGGCTGCGCAGCAGTCGCAAGGCCTACTGGCCGCCCGTAGCGACGCGATCTCTGATCGCATGAGCGAGGAGGTCGCGCGTCCGGACGCGCGTGCGGAAGCATAACAATGTCGGAAGCCTTGGCCCTGATCGATTACGGTGCGGGCAATCTCCATTCAGTCTATAACGCGCTGAATGCAGCAGGCGCGCATCACGTGGCGGTAACCGCTGATCCGGCGCTGGTGCGCGGTGCGCGGCGGATCGTGCTGCCCGGTGTCGGCAGTTTCAAGGCCTGCATGCATGGACTGAAAGCCATCCCCGGCATGGTGGAGGCGCTGGAAGAACGCGTGCTGGAACATGGGGTGCCATTTCTGGGCATCTGCGTGGGCATGCAGTTGCTGGCCACGCGCGGGCTGGAACATGGTGTGACCAAGGGTTTGGGCTGGATTGAGGGGGAGGTTCACCTGATCGAACCGTCCGATCCATCCATCAAGGTGCCGCATATGGGCTGGAACGATGTCGCCTTGCTGCCACATGCGCGCAACCATCAAGTGATTGAGGAGGGCGAGGCATATTTCCTCCACTCCTATCACTTTGCTGCCAGCAATCCGCATGATGTGGCGGCGATGACTGACCATGGCGAAGGGCTGGTCGCCGCTGTTTCCAGGGACAATATCCTGGGTGTGCAGTTCCACCCGGAAAAGAGCCAAGCCTTTGGGCTGAGCATGCTGGAACGTTTTCTAGATTGGAATCCATCATGATCGTTTTTCCCGCTATCGACCTGAAGGGTGGCGAGGTCGTTCGTCTGGCTGAGGGTGATATGGATCGCGCGACGGTCTATGGGGATAACCCCGCCGCGCAGGCAATGATCTTTGCCGAAGCAGGCGCACAGCACCTGCATGTGGTGGATCTGGATGGCAGCTTTGTCGGTCGCGCAGAAAATCGCGCGGCAGTGGAGGCCATTGTTGAAGCCTTTCCCGGCTATGTGCAGCTTGGCGGCGGCATCCGCACGCGTGAAGCGGTAGAGGGCTGGTTCGATCTGGGCGTGGCGCGCGTGGTGATGGGTTCTGCCGCGCTGAAAGACCCTGAATTCGTGAAGGATATGGCGCGCACCTTTGAAGGCGGCATTGTTGTTGCTGTGGATGCGCGTGATGGCATGGTCGCGACCGAAGGCTGGGCCGAAGTATCCGATGTGCCCGTGGTCGATCTCGCCCGCCGGTTTGAGGATGCAGGTGTTGCCAGCCTGCTTTTTACCGATATCGGGCGTGATGGCTTGCTGAAAGGTTGCAATATCGACGCCACGCTGGATCTGGCGCGGCGCGTGGATATTCCCGTAATCGCCAGCGGTGGGGTGAAAGGGCTGGACGATATCCATGTGCTCTCGCTCCATGCGCATGAAGGGATTGAGGGCGTGATTACCGGTCGTGCGCTGTATGAAGGGCGGCTTGATCTGGCAGCGGCTCTGGCGATGGCGGGTAGGGAATGACTGTCCGTATCCGCGTCATCCCCTGCCTCGACGTGGCCGATGGCCGCGTGGTCAAGGGTGTCAACTTCGTTGATCTGAAAGATGCGGGTGACCCGGTGGAACAGGCGCAGGCCTATGACGCCGCCGGGGCGGACGAATTGTGCTTCCTCGACATTTCAGCCAGCCATGAAGGGCGCGGCACATTGCTCGATATCGTCAAGCGTACAGCAGAAGTGTGTTTTATGCCGCTGACTGTTGGCGGCGGTGTGCGCACGGTAGAAGATGCGCGCGCATTGTTGTTGGCGGGGGCTGACAAGGTGGCGGTGAACAGCGCGGCTGTATCCCGGCCTGAAGTGGTCAGCGATATCGCCGAAAAGATGGGTAGCCAGTGTATCGTTGCTTCGGTTGATGCGCGCCGAGTAAATTCGGGGGGGAGCCACGACCATTGGGAAATCTTCACCCATGGCGGCCGCCGCGCCACAGGGATCGATGCGGTCGAACATGCGGCGAAGCTGGCCGAACTGGGCGCGGGTGAATTGCTCGTCACCAGCATGGATGGGGATGGCACGCAGAAGGGGTATGACCTCAAACTGACCCGCGCAATTGCCGATGCCGTCAGCGTGCCGGTGGTCGCCAGCGGTGGCGTGGGCACGCTCGATCATCTGGTGGAAGGGGTGACGGAAGGGCACGCCAGTGCGGTGCTTGCCGCCAGTATCTTCCATTTCGGGACCTATACGATTGCCGATGCGCATGCCGCACTTCGCGCTGCTGGCTTGCCAGCGCGCGGCGTTTGAACCAAGGTTGGAGCATGGACACTCTTTCCCGCCTTGAACAAACGATCACAGCACGGCGTAATGCCTCGCCTGACAGCTCTTATGTCGCCAGCCTCAATGCCAAGGGGTTGGGCAAGATCGCGCAGAAACTGGGCGAGGAAGCGACTGAAACGGTGATCGCGGCGCTGACCGGCAGTGATGCCGAACTGGTCAACGAAAGTGCGGACCTGCTGTTTCACCTGCTGGTGTTGCTGAATGCCAAGGGTGTGCCACTGGCCGATGTGCTGGCGGAGCTTGACCGGCGCGAAGGCGTATCAGGGATCGATGAAAAAGCGAGCCGGAGCAAATAATGCCGATCGACGCCACCCAACCTTACGATGATAACAATATCTTCGCCAAGATCCTGCGTGGCGAAATCCCATCCACCAAAGTTTATGAGGATGATTGGGCATATGCCTTTGAAGATATCAATCCGCAGGCCGAGATACATACGTTGGTGATCCCCAAGGGGCACTATGTCAGCTGGGATGATTTTTCAGCAAAGGCACCTGCTGATGAGATTGCTGGTTTCGTGCGTGCTGTGGGTGAAGTGGCACGGATGAAGGGGCTGGTCGAACCAGGTTATCGCATGATGGCCAATATCGGTGCGCATGGTGGGCAGGAAGTGCCGCATCTGCATGTCCATATCTTCGGCGGGCAGCCGCTGGGTCGCATGATCGCCTGAATCGAGCAATTCGTCGATAACCTGATTCCTTCCACCTTTGGCCGCTTTGCAGCGATTCATCGCTGGGGTAGGGCGGTTTTACGATGAATAGGCCCAATTTCCCTGATGGCTGCTTTGATGGCCCGCGCCATCTTTATGGTGTGCGGGTCTATTACGAGGATACTGACCTTTCTGGCATTACCTATCACGCCAATTATCTGCGCTGGTTTGAACGTGCGCGGTCCGACCTGCTGCGCATGCTGGATATAGACCAGCGCGCCGCATTTGAGGCGGGTGAGGGCGCCTATGCCGTTTCCGAAGTGAACTTGAAATATTTTCGCCCGGCCAAGCTGGATGATGATGTAACCATCGAAACAATCTGCACCGAATTACGAGCTGCCAGCTGTCGCATGCTTCAGCGTGCATGGCGCGGACCGGTAGATAAAGGCGAACTGTTAAGCGAAGCGACATTACGCGTCGGCTTTATCACCCCTGATGGCCGCCCGCGTCGCCAGCCTGATGAATGGCGGGCGGCATTCAACCAATTTATGGAAGAAAATCCTGCATGAATTCAACCCTTATGATCCTTGCCAGTGGCGCACCCCATCGGCTCGATCCGATTGCCCTGTTTTTGCAGGCCGATATTGTGGTGCAGGCGGTAATGGCGGGCCTGTTGCTGGCCAGCCTGTGGGTATGGACAATTATCGTCTCATTCAGCCTGCGTATGGCGCGTCTGGAAAGCCGTTCACGCGGGTTTGAGGCGGATTTCTGGGAAGCAGAGGATTCCGAGAGCCTCGCGAGTGGCCGAGCCAATCGTGACTTGCCATCGGCGCGCGTGGCGATGTCGGCTCTCGATGAATGGAAGAAATCGACCACCAAACAACCGATTGACCGCACCGGCACGCGCGAACGGGTGGCGGGCGTTATGGAAAGCCAGGTCGCGCAGGAGGCGGATGATCTGGCAGAACGGCTGAATTTCCTCGCCACCACCGGATCAGTCGCGCCGTTTGTGGGCCTGTTCGGCACAGTGTGGGGCATCATGAACAGCTTTTTCCAGATTGGCACGCAGGAAAGCTCTTCGCTCGCCGTCGTGGCACCTGGTATCTCAGAGGCGTTGTTTGCCACGGCCATTGGCCTGTTTGCGGCCATACCTGCGGTGATCGCATACAATCGTTTCAGCCACCGCGTGAACCGGTTTGAGGCACGGCTACAGCGTTTTGCCGACAGGGTTCACGCCAGCCTCAGCCGAGAATTGGATAGAGTGTAATGGCGATGGGATTAGCCACTTCTGCCAAGGGTGGGCGCCGGTCACGGCGTGCGCCCATGGCGGAAATCAACGTCACCCCCTTTGTGGATGTGATGCTGGTGCTGCTGATCATCTTCATGGTAACAGCGCCATTGCTGAATTCGGGTGTCCCCGTGGAATTGCCAGACAGCCGCGCCAACCCTGTTGACCAGACGCCAGATCAGGTGACGATCAGTATCGATTCTGCAGGGCGGATCTATATCGATGACGCGGCAGTGCCGGTGGGTGGCCTGCCAGATGCGCTGGCCACGATTGACCAGGGCGGCGGTGCCAATGGCCCGGTCATTGTGTTGCGCGGCGATCGCAGCCTTGATTACGGGCGCGTCATGGCGGTGATGGGTGAATTGAACCGTGCAGGTTTCAATTCCATCTCGCTGGTCACCAACAGTTCAGTTACGCCGCCATAATTTTCAGGTTGGTCATGGAAACAGGCACTATTCGCAAGGAAGAGAAGCTGGGTCTGGCGGTTGCGCTGGGCCTGCACCTTGCGCTGCTTGCCGTCTTGCTGGTTCAGCCTGCGCGCGATCATGTGCTGGACCGGCCCGAACGCATGACGGTAAGCCTGGCGAGTGATGTCAGCCTGAAATCAACCGCGCCCGACCCTGTGGCAGAAAGCCGTGCCGCGCTGGCCCCTGAACTGGGTGAACAGGCAGAAGCTCCGACAGAGGCGGCGCCTGAAACACCCAAACCAAGTGTTTCCAACCAGCCAAGCCGTGAAGTTTTGACCAGACCTGTGCGTGAAACCACGCCAACCCGACAGGAGAAAAAACCTGCCAAGGCACAGCAGGTGGGGGAGAATTTCCTGGAAGGCATGGGATCCAGCCGCACCACGGATGAAAAGCGCATTCCTGCAAGCGAGATAGGGCCGAGCGCCAAGGCCAGCCTGATCCAGAGTATCTCGCGCCAGATCAAGCCACATTGGAGCGCTCCTTCCGGTGCGGATGCAGATCTGCTGGTGACCGAACTCGCCTTTGACCTGAATGAAGATGGCAGTCTTAAGGGGCGGCCAAGGGTGATCCGCCAATCGGGGGAAACACCCTCCAATAGTCCGCAAAAAGCTCTCCATGCAGAACGCGCCATTCGCGCAGTTCAGCTGGCCGCGCCATTTGATCTTCCGCCTGAATATTACAACGCGTGGAAATCGATCCGCGGCGCCCGTTTCGACAGGAATTTGTCACGATGAAAAAAATAATGCTCACTTTCACTGCGTTGCTTCTTGCCGCGCCTCTATATGCGCAAAATCAGGATCTGGGCGGTCCGGTGTCCGAAGGCGGCGCGGTTGAAACAGCTGGTATTGATGCCTCTGGAGAAGATGCCGAAGGCGGGCTGACTTTCACCGTTACCGATGAAAGCGATTGGGCCGATCTGGGCGTTGCCATCCCGGCGTTCGCCACGGACCGTGATGTGGCAACCCCTGCCAATACCAATGGCACTGCCGCATTGGGGCGCGAGGTTGCTCGCGTGATCACCGCCAATCTGCGAAATAATGGCCTGTTCAAGCCGGTTGGGCCAGATGCTTTGCCACAGCCCAGTTTCGCGCAGATCCGGGCGCCCAGCTGGGCAACATGGAGCGGGCGCGGCGCAGAAATGCTGGTGCATGGCTTTGTCCAGGCGCGCGGTGATGGACGGCTGATGTTCGGTTGTTACCTTTATGACGTGGCGCTGAAGGATGAATTGGTGCGTGAAGGCTGGGTTGTGCCCCCTGCCGATTGGCGCCGTGCGGCGCATAAATGTTCCGACCTCATCTATTCCCGCCTGACGGGGGAAAGCCCGTTCTTTGACAGCCGCATTGCCTATATCGCGGAAACTGGGCCGAAGAATAAGCGTGTGAAGCGGCTGGCCATCATGGATAGCGACGGGGCCAATCATCGTTTCCTGACGCTGGGCAGTGCCACTGCGCTGACGCCGCGTTATTCGCCCGATTACAAGCGTTTGATGTATCTGTCCTATGTCGATGGTAACCCACGCATCTATGTCTATGACATCGGCACCGGTAAGCAGACATTAGTGACGCAAAGCACCAACCCCACCTTTGCCCCACGCTGGAGCCCGGATGGTCGCTATATCCTCTATTCCATGGCCGTATCCGGCAATACCGATATTTACCGCGTGCCCGCAGGTGGCGGCAGCAGTGTGCGACTGACCGATACGCCGGGGATCGACATTGGTGGCTCATACTCACCCGATGGCAGCAAAATCGTGTTTGAAAGCGATCGTTCGGGCAGCCAGCAATGCTATGTCATGGACGCCAATGGCGGCAATCAGATGCGGATCAGCTTTTTCGGCGGGCGCTGCGCCACGCCTGAATGGAGCCCGCGTGGTGACCAGATCGCCTTCACCCGGATCGCCGGAGACTTCAATATTTCGGTTATGAGCCCTGCCGGGCGTAACCTTCGCGTGCTGACGAGCGGATGGCAGGATGAGGCACCGACATGGGCGCCCAATGGCCGGATCATCCAGTTCTTCCGGACAGAGCGCAATTCAGGCCGCACTGCCTTGTGGCAGGTCGATCTGACTGGACGAAATGAAAGACGTTTGCCGACGCCAGTTGACGCGTCGGACCCGGCATGGGGACCGATTCTCCCCTGAATATGATAGATTGAAGTAACAGGACCCTGATTTAGCCCCTTATGGGAAAGGAAGCCCCGATGATGAACCGTTATGCTGCTATCACGCTTTTGGCAGGTACAGCTGCACTGGCCGCTTGTTCCAAGAAAGCGCCAGAAGAACTGCCCCCGCCGCCTGTTGAAACCACGGCAGAGGCACCTGTGACCACTACTGCCCCCACCGGCCCGGTCGTGGGTAGTCAGGAACATTTTGTCGATGCCGTGAACGGCCAGAACGTGATCTATTTCGATACCGATCGCTATAATATCGACAGCGCCGATGCCGCCGCCCTGCAAACACAGGCGCAATATCTGGGCCAGTACCGCCAGATTCGCATCACGATTGAAGGCCATGCCGATGAACGCGGCACGCGCGAATACAACCTTGCCCTGGGTGAACGGCGCGCCAATGCGGCCAAGAATTATCTGGTCGGCCTGGGTGTCGATGCCAACCGTATCAGCACCGTCAGCTATGGCAAGGAACGCCCGGTGGCACTGGGTTCAAACGAAGCAGCATGGGCGGAAAACCGCCGCGCAGTAAGCGTTGTAATCAACTGATCAGCGGATAAGCGATGGCTTCGGCAGGTCGATCTGATCCAGTTCGACCTGCAACGGGGCGAAGTTATCGCCCATACCAAACCCGGAATTATCGGGTGTATGGATGAGCATCATCGCAGCCATGGCGAAGGTGGCAAATGCGCTGGAGATGGCGAGTTGCTTGCTCATGATTCCCTAAACCTGTGATGGCATGACAGCCTGCATATATGAAGGATTTGCTGCGACGCAACATTTCATATAAAAACGCAATTGCATGCCTTCAATTTTCCTTCAACCTTCCTTAGACTGACCGCCATGGACGCCGGACCAACAACATGTGCCTTGCTTGATGCCTAAACCGCGGCGTTCAAATGACTGGGGCTTTCCACGCTGGCGCGGCTATGGCAGCGCGCGCGAAGCTGTGACGGTGCGCCTGTGTGATCGGCATGGGTGCGAGGAAAAGGGTGATTGCCCTGCACCCAAGGCGCCCAACAGCCCCGATCGATGGTATTTTTGCCAGCGCCACGCAGCCGAATACAATTCGAAGTGGGATTATTTCGAGGGGTTGGACAAGGCAGAGAAAGAAGAGCGCGCCCGGGCCGAACGGCGCGACAATTCCGGCTATGCCGAGGCATCGCATTATGGCTGGGGCGGATCGGGCGACGGATCGCGCAGCGCGGATGAGATGCGCGCGCTGGACGTGCTGGAACTGGAAGCCGATGCCGATTTCGTGGCGATCAAGAAGGCGTGGCGGGAAAAGGCCAAGACAGTCCACCCCGATGTTAAGCCGGGGGACAAGGAAGCAGCGGTGGAATTCCAGAAGCTGCAGCTCGCCTATGAAGTGCTGAAGGCGGCCGAAGAACGCCGCGAATGGCGCGGGTGAGGTGGTTGGGTGTCAGGTGACGAACTGATTGCGGATATTTAGCTCAATTAGGAAGAGAAGCTAGAAACTCGCTGATTTCAGTGCGCGCTGTTTCTTCTGCCTGATACTCGGCGACAGTCTCGCTATAATCGAATGCTAGATAGAACTTCCAAAATTGATTCGGCTCGTCAACCTCGCGACTATGATCGGTGTAGAACTCTATTAAAACCCCGAACAGATCGTTGGCCGCCGCATCGCAAAAGTCCCAATCGAGTGCGCCGTCAATATAACAGCGGGAAAGCATCACCGCGATTTGATCAAAGGTCTCTTCAATCCCGAGGTTGCTCTCTTTCGCCCAAAGAAGGACATCTTCTTTTCGAACGCATCCTCCCCAACCGGTTCGCGATACTCCTCCTTCATAGAGCACACGAATATCTTCTAAGGCTTTTTCGACCATCGGCTGAGCCTATTCCATTCGTGGGCAGATGCAATACAACGTCCGCTTTCTACCCAGACACTGACATTTCCTACATGGCGCGCCCGTATTAAATCACGGGCGGTTCTTTCACATCGTCTGGCTCCACCCCGCAGAATAACGCGCGAAAACGCCCAAGGTTTTCTAACCCTTGAACCGTGTTCCATGTGTTCCATCGCGTAGGATTTGCCCTTCGCTGGCCTGTCCAGATCACACCTTCGCCAAAGCTTGATCGAAATCGGCGATCAGGTCATCGGCATCCTCAATCCCGATGGAAATGCGTACCAGATTGTCCGTAATGCCCAGCGCGGCCTTGCGCTCATCAGGCACGGACAGATGCGTCATTGCGGCGGGCAGGCTGGCGAGAGTTTCGGTGCCCCCCAGGCTGACGGCCAGCTTGGCAATCACCAGATTATCGAGGAAGCGAAACGCCTCTGCCTCGCCACCTTCGATAAACAGGCTGAATGTGCTGCCCGCGCCGTTGCAATGGCGGTTATAGATGTCCTGCTGGCGGGGATCGCTGATCTGGCCGAGATAGCCCAGCCGTTCCACCTTGGGGTGATCTTTCAGAAAGGCGCAGATTTTGGCGGCGTTTTCCCCGGCACGCTGCATCCGCAATTCCACCGTTTCCAGTGAACGCAGCAGCATCCATGCCGTATTGGGGTCCACAATGCCGCCCATCGTGTTGCGCAGTGCGCGCACCGGGTCCATCCAGCGTTTGGCCCCGGCAATGCTGCCCGCGACAAGATCTGAATGGCCGCCAACATATTTGGTGAGCGAATAGACCACGATATCTGCACCATGCTGCAATGGTCGCTGCCACAATGGGCCAAGGAAGGTGTTGTCGATGGCGATCGGGCAGTCAGGGCTCAGCACGCTGTCGCGCGCGGCTTGCATCGCCTCTATATCCACCAGCGCATTGGTGGGGTTGGCCGGGCTTTCCAGATAGATCATCGCCACCTTGCCGCCCTGGCGTGCGGCCTGATCTTTCGCACGTTCCAGAACCGCATCCATCTCTGCGCGCGATGCCCCGGCGGGAAAGTCGACATAGGTGACGCCAAATTTGCTCAGCACCTTGGCCACGAAACCTTCTGACGCGGCATAGAGCGGGCCTGAATGCACGATCACATCGCCCTGAGATACGAAGGCCATCATCAAGATGCAGATCGCGGTCATCCCGCTGGAAAATGTCAGCGCATCTTCTGCCCCGTCCCACAGGCTCAACCGGTCCTCCAATATCTCCTGATTGGGGCCATTGAAGCGGGAATAGACCAGCCCGGCCGCGCCGCCGGGCCTCTTGCCCGTGATCCCTTCAAAATGGCGCTTGCCATCGGCGGCGCTGGGGAATGTGAATGTGCTGGTCAGGAAGATCGGCGGTTTCAGCGCACCTTCGGACAGGTCCGGATCATAACCATGCCCCATCATCAGCGTGGATGGTTTCAAGGCATGGGTACCAATATGGGTTTTGTCCGGGCGCGGTGTGCGGCGTGGGGATGATGCAACTGCGGCGTTTTCGGACGTGTCGTGTGGGCCTGCCATGCGGGCGATCCTTCCTCTCTTGCGCCCCCAGGAAGGCAGGGGCCATCAGGGCCTGCGGGCCGCCCGCTCCTAACCTCCACAGGAACGCATCTGCACCGGAAGACCATTGTTAGGCACAGGATTACAGCCAAGCATCGCCAGCTTCAACCGGTTTCAAATGAAATCAAACAACGATATCCACTATCCAGATCATCCCCACGATCAGGAACACACCAATTACATCCAGCATCAGCCCGGCCCCCACCATGCGCTCTATACGGATGCGCCCGGTGGCCCAGGCAATAGCATTGGGGCCGGTGCCCGCTGGCAGCATGAAACCCCAGCTGGCGGCAAGTGCGGCGGGCATGGCCAGCAGCAGCGGATCAGCCCCCAGCGCCAGTATCAACGCGGCGATCACCGGCATGATCCCGCTGGCTGTGGCCACATTGCTGGCAAATTCGGTGACGACAATCACCAGCGCCACGGCGATCAAGGCGATCACGAACAGGGGCAGCACCTCCAGCGGCAATAATTGCTCGCCGATCCAGTCAGCCAGGCCGGATGCACTCATGCCAGCTGCCACAGCCAAGCCGCCGCCAAACATCAGCAATACGCCCCAGGGTGCGCGCTCTGCCTCTTCCCAATTCAGCAAAGTGCGCCCTGTGCCATCGGGCACCAGAAACAGCGCAAGGCTGGCGGCAATGGCCACGGTTCCTTCGGTCAGGGAGCCTTCTGGCAGCATGGGGGAAAGGAAGGATTGGCCCATCCACAGCAGGAAAGTGACAAAGATGATCGGTACCAGCCGTTTTTCCGGCGTGCTCCATGCCCCATGCGTTTCCACCGCGTCATGTGCGGCCTGACTGTCAAAGACATGCGCATCGATCCGTTGGAAGCGGGCAATGATCCATGCGGCCAGCGGCACGCCCACCATCACGATTGGCAGGCCAAAGGCGCTCCATTGAGCAAAGCTGATGCGGATGCCCAGCATCTCGTCAATCAGGCCCACGGCTATGGCATTGGTGGGCGATCCCACCAGAGTACCCAATCCACCGATGCTGGCGGCAAAGGCGATGCCCATGGGCAGGGCGCCTGAAAGCCCCTCTGTACGTGCCACGGCACCTTCATCGGTCAAATGGCCTTCACCTCCTGCCAGCACCGCCAGGGCGACAGGCATCAGGATCAGTGCGGTTGAGGTATTGGAGATGAGCATGGAAAGCGCCGCCGCTGTTGCCATAAAGGCCAGCAGCAGGCGGAAATTCCCGCCGCCACCACCAATCACATTCAGCAGGAATAGAGCCAGCCGCTGGTGCAGGCCGGTGCGTTCAATGGCAAGTGCGATAAAGGCGCCGCCCAGCAGCAGGAATATGATGGGCGAGTAATAGGCGCTGGCTGTGGCCTTGGCATCCATTACCCCGGCAAAGGGCAGGATCACAAAGGGCAACAGGCCGGTGACGGAAAGAGGCACAGCCTCCGTCATCCACCAGGCGGCCATCCACAGCACCAGGCCCGCAACCAGCCATGCGGGCGCTGCCATGCCAAGAGGTGGCGTGGTGGCCAGCGTGAAAGCGAAGGCCAGAGGCCCCGTCATCAGGCCGATCTTGCGTGCTGTCATGAAATACTCCCCTCCCTGGAACGCAGGGTTAGCGTAGTCGGCAAGGAGGGGGAAGCGTGACTTACTTGGGTGCCAGAACCATCAGCATCTGGCGGCCTTCGAGGCGGGGATAGGCTTCAACCTTGGCCACTTCTGCCACGTCATCCTGTACCCGTTTCAGCAGGTTCATGCCCAGTTCCTGATGCGCCATTTCACGCCCACGGAACCGCAGGGTGATCTTCACCTTGTCGCCATGTTCGATGAACTTGTTCACATTGCGCATCTTAACATCGTAATCGTGATCATCGATGTTTGGACGCATTTTGATTTCCTTGATGTCCTGCGTCTTTTGCGTTTTGCGGGCAAGGTTGGCTTTCTTCTGCGCCTCGTAACGGTGCTTGCCAACATCCAGGAATTTGCACACGGGCGGGTCCGCATTGGGGGACACTTCAACCAGGTTCAGGCCCACTTCGGCCGCCTGTTCAATCGCCTCGCGTGTGTACATCACGCCAAGGTTTTCGCCTTCGTGATCGATTACGCGAACCTTGTCGGAAAGAATGAAATTATCGTAGCGAGGGCCGCTTTTGACTGGCGGGGCCATCGAACGCCGGGGTGGACGGGCTATGTGTGTTCTCCTGTAGTAGCCTTGATTCTGTGGGCGCTATGTAGGGATAAACACAGGTGAAAGCTAGGGGCTACGCAGCCTCTCGCCAAAGCGGGAATTGCGCCAGCTTTCCGCGAGCTGGCAGCAGCGCATCAATCCGGCTGGCGGGCTGCAAAGCCGCAAGGATTTCGGGCGCGCCAGCATCCATCCCGCCAGTCAGCGCACCAAAGGCGGGAAGTATCATTCTGTCACCGTGGCCCGCATTTTGGCTCAACACGCCGCAGGGGCGGGCGATATACCGGTTGCGGATATTCACGCGCAATTTTGGGTGGAAATGGCCGGACACTTCAGGCCGTATCTCGCCCGACTGCGCGATATGGCGCAGCATCACCCCGCCCAGCTCCAGCTCATCCAGCACGGTGCCGCCAAAGCTGCGATGCATTTCCCCGTCATGATTGCCGGTGATCCACACCCAGTCGAGCGCGCGGGTCAACCCCTCCAGCATACCCGCGGCATATGGGTCCAGCCGCGAAGTCCCGTCCGGATCATGGAAATTATCCCCCAATGCGATCACCCGACGTGCACCAGTCTGTTTCACGCAATCAGCAACACGTTCCAGCGTTTCGCGGCTGTCATAGGGGGGCAGCATCTGGCCCTTGGCGGCATAAAAGCTCGCCTTTTCCAGATGCAGATCGGCCAGCAGCAATGTGCCCTCGCGCGGCCAATAGAGCGCGCGGCCACCGACCAGCCGCATTTCCTCATTAGCGAACGAAAGGGGAACCATTACTCTCACTTGCCGCGACTCATTGGCTTTGGCAAGGGGGTGATATGACTGACTGGACATCCCACACCACCCGCGCGCAGCAATGGTTTGAAAGCCTGCGTGATCAGATCTGTGCCGAGTTCGAGGCGATCGAGCGTGAGTCTGGATCAGATGCCAGCTTCGAATACCGCCCATGGACGCGAGAGGAAGAGGGCAATGCTGATCCCGGTGGCGGGGTGCAGGGCCTGATGAAGGGCAAGGTGTTCGAGAAAGTTGGCGTCAATGTCTCCACCGTGCGTGGCAGTTTCAGCAAGGAATTTGCCGCGTCAATCAATGGAGCGAGTGAGGATAATCCCGGTTTTTCCGCCACGGGCATCAGCCTGGTTGCGCATATGGCCAACCCGCATGTGCCCGCCGTGCATATGAACACGCGGTTTTTGACCACGCAGGCGGCATGGTTTGGTGGCGGGGCGGATTTGAACCCGCCGATCCCCTATGACGAGGATACAGAAGAATTCCACGCCGCTTTCCGCGCTGCCTGCGCTGGGCATAACCCAACCTATTACGACCGGTTCAAGAAATGGGCGGATGATTATTTCTTCATCCCGCATCGTGGTGTGCATCGCGGTGTGGGCGGCATATTCTATGATCATCTGGAATGCGATGCTGCTGCTGCGTGGGATCGCAATTTTGCCTTTACGCAGGACGTCGGACGCGCATTTCTGGATGTGTTCCCCCGTTTGGTTCGCCGCCGCATGGGGATGGACTTCAATGAAGCGGAAAAACGACAGCAGCTGGAATGGCGCGGGCGGTATGCTGAATTCAACCTGGTTTATGACCGGGGGACATTGTTTGGCCTGAAAACGGGCGGTAATATTGATGCGATCTTGATGAGCCTGCCACCTGAAGCGGTTTGGAGTTAAGATTTTCCTGGCTGCCAGTTGCACAATAGCGGCATTTATCTCACATAAAGCAATTGCTTGTTACCAATCAGTCGTATGACGGTATTGGTCTCTGGCAGGCGAAATGCATCGGCTGCTGGTTGTTGAATTGCTGAGGTTAATACATGGTTGGTCCCAATCTGGCACTTGTGGTGGCTCTGGCTGGCGCTCAACCCGCGTGCCCAGCTGATGCGCCATGTCCAGAAGTTGAAGCCACAATTGCGGCCGGGCAGGTGGCACAGCCCAGCCAGGCTGAAGCACAAACAAGCGGTAGTGATGAAATTGTGGTGGAAGGTCAGGTTGGCGCCCCACAGGGCGACCCTGCTGAAAAGTTGAATCTGGCGACCTTTGAGGTTGTACAGAAAGTGGATGCGGCAATCGTCGAACCACTCGCCGAAGCCTATGATGAAGGGGTGCCCAAGCCGCTGCGCAAGGGGTTGCGCAATTTCCTGTCCAATCTGGGTGAACCGATCAACTTCCTCAATTCATTACTGCAATTGAAACCTGGCAGGGCGTTGAGGGCAGTTGGGCGTTTTGCGATCAACACGACCATTGGCATTGGTGGGGTCATGAACCCTGCGGCAAAGAAGCCTTTCAAGTTGAAGCGTGAACCCAATGGCTTTGCCAATACGCTGGGCTATTATGGGGTAAAGCAAGGTGCCTATCTCTACCTGCCCTTTATCGGGTCCACTACTGTGCGTGATCTGACTGGGCAGCTGGTTGATCTGTCAATCATCCCGACAATCGCCGGTAAGCCGTTTAGCGATCCGCTCTATGCGATTCCGGTCGGCGCATTGAACTCTCTCGAAACGCGCATCCAGATCGATGGTGACATCGAAACCATCCGTGACAAATGTTCGGACCGTTATTCAGCCACACGCGACCTTTACCTGATCCAGCGCCAGATCGAGATTGATGGTCTGCGCGGCAGGGAATCCAAGGATCTGGTTGATCTGATTGATAAGCTGGAATTCAATTGCGACATTACCCTGCTGACTTCGGGCAAGATCGCATCTGAAGAGGACGCCTCTGCAGCCAAGGCCGCCGATCGCGAGGCATCTCTGGAGGTTGAAGCCATGCCGCAGGCCTACGCGGCTGTGGCGGCAGAGCCTGAAACCGTGATTGAGCAAGAACCTCGCTTTGTGTCAGAGCCAGTTGTTCAGCCGCTGCCAACCGATAATACTGCGGATCAGTCGGCTGATCTGGAACGGCACAGCAGCCGACTTGAGATATTCATCACCACGGCCAATCTGCGCTAAATTAGCGACAGAATGGCAATTCATAGTACAGAGCGGCAAATTCTGTTTGCATCCGAAGCGCTAAATCGCACATCCTTGGTCTGAGATGCTGCGCCAATATGAACTTGTCGAACGGGTCCTGGGATATGATCCTGACGCTGATGAGGCGCTGCTTAACCGCGCCTATGTCTATACAGTGCAGAAACATGGCACACAGTTGCGTGCATCGGGGGATCCCTATTTCAGCCATCCGGTAGAGGTTGCCGGATTGATGACGGACCTGCAGCTGGATCAGGAAACCATTATCACTGCATTGCTGCATGATACGGTGGAAGACACTCTGGCAACGATCGAGGATATCGAAAACAATTTCGGTACCGAGGTTGCTCAGCTGGTGGATGGTGTAACCAAGCTGTCCAAAATTGAAGCCATGCCCGAAGATGAACGGGCGGCGGAAAACCTGCGCAAATTCCTGCTGGCGATGAGCGAAGATATTCGTGTGCTGCTGGTGAAACTTGCAGACCGGTTGCACAATATGCGCACACTGCATTTCATAAAGTCGCCTGAGAAGCGCCAGCGTATCGCGCGTGAAACGATGGATATCTATGCCCCGCTGGCAGAACGCGTGGGCATGTATGAATATATGCGCGAAATGCAGCTGCTTGCCTTTGAACAGCTGGAACCCGAAGCCTATACCACCATAACCAAGCGGCTGGAGGAGTTGCGCAGCCAGGATGGCGGGCAGGTTGATGCTATTGCCCTGACGATTAAACAGGCGCTGGCGGAGGCTGGGCTGCGGGTCGAAGTGTCGGGCCGTGAAAAGCATCCCTATTCCATCTGGCACAAGATGGCGGAACGCCATGTCAGCTTTGAACAGGTGAGTGATATCTGGGCCTTCCGCGTCATCTGCAACACGGTGGATGATTGTTACCGCGCCATGGGCGTGCTCCACACCACATGGCAGTTCCTGCCGGGGCGGTTCAAGGATTACATCTCCACGCCCAAGAGCAATGGCTATCGATCGCTCCACACCACGCTGATGTACCAGAACTCCATGCGGGTAGAGGTGCAGATCCGCACGTCAGAGATGCATCAGCGCAATGAATTCGGCCTGGCCGCGCATTGGGCATATAAACAGGGTGACAGGCCCGATGGGCAGGTGGGCTGGCTGCGCGATCTGATCGAGATTGTCGATGCCGCGCATGATGCGGAAGAACTGCTCGAACACACGCGCATGGCGATCTATCAGGATCGTATCTTTGCCTTCACGCCCAAGGGGGGGTTGTTCCAGCTTCCCAAGGGAGCAAGCGCGGTCGATTTCGCCTTTGCCGTTCATACTGATCTGGGGGCACAGACGGTGGGTGCCAAGATCAACGGCCGCCATATGCCGCTGCGTACGCCGCTGAACAATGGCGACGTGGTTGAAATCATCAAAGGCAAGAATGCCGAACCGCAACTCTCCTGGCTCAGCTTTGTGGTCACAGGCAAGGCCCGCGCTGCCATCCGCCGCGCTGTGCGGATGAAGGAACGCGCCGAGGTGGCGGAGATTGGCGAAAAGCTGTTTGAAGATATCGCCGCCCGTGTGCCCGCTCGTATCGGCAAGAAGGCCGTACGCGATGCCTTGAAGCGGCTGGAAATGGATGATGAGGATGATTTGATGTTCGCCATCGGCGCAGCCAAGCTGACCGACAGGGAAGTGATGGAGGCACTCGTCCCCGGCTGCACCGCAGAACTAGACGACGATGCCGATTGGACGCAGCGTGATCGCACTATCTCAATCCGTGGGCTGACAGCTGGTGTGGGTTTCCAATTGGCAGAATGCTGCCACCCTGTGCCGGGTGACCGGATTGTGGGCCTGCGCAGGCAGAATGAACGGGTGGAGGTTCATGCAATTGATTGCCTTGAGCTGGCCAGCGGGATTGATGCGGATTGGCTGGATCTTAGCTGGGGTAAAAGGTCACAGGGTGCAGTCGGCAGGTTGAATGTCACATTGTATGACCGTCCGGGTACACTGGCCGAAATGGCGGGTATCTTCGCGCAGAATATTGCCAATGTGAAATCATTGGATCAAGTTGAGGCAGATCACCCTTTCACCACATATGCGGTGGATCTGGAGGTGCAGGATCTGGCCCATCTGGCGCGTATTCTCAGTGCTTTACGTGCCAGTGATGCGGTGGCGCAGGCGGAGCGTATTTGATGGTTGAGGTGCAGCAACAAACAAGTCTGATCCTGGGATTGGATCATGTGCAGCTGGCCATGCCACATGGCGGGGAAGCCCAGGCGCGTTCTTTTTATGTTGATGTTCTGGGCATGGTGGAAATTCCAAAGCCTGCCCATCTGGCGGTGGGCGGCGGGTGCTGGTTCGCGGCAGGCACGGCGCAAATCCATCTGGGGCTGGAAGATGGTTTTACCCCGTCACGCCGGGCGCATGCAGGCCTTCTGGTCAGCGATCTGCCGACCTTGGTTACACGGTTGGAGCAGGGCGGAGTGCCATTCCAACCGGGCAAGCCATTGGACGGTTATCGCCGGGGCGATGTGCTGGACCCGTTCGGTAACCGGATAGAGCTGTTGCAGAGGCTATAACAGCTCCAGCTCAACTCTCACCGGGTCTCCAGCGGCCAAATCTTCTGCGCGCATTACCTTTTTGCTGACTAGCAATATCCACTCGGTGGAACTGGCTTGAGGGAAAACAGAGCTTTTCCAGCTGGTATCGCCAATTTGCGCCATGACCTTGACCGATCCAAAGCCGCGCTGCGTGCCATATTCCAACCGATGCAGCCGGGCATGCATTGCAATGGTCTCTGCATCATCGCCGGTAATAACCACCAGGTGATAGGTGCCGCGATCGCCCTGCCAGCGCGTGAGTGGGGCGGTGTGGGTGATCAAATCCTGCTTAACCTGAGCCTGTCGAACGCTCATTCGGACGGCACTCGCCGGACCGGCACGGGGATATTACAGATGTCCGCGCCATTTGCAGGATGGATAAAGAAGGGGTCGCGCCGGTTGGCTCGCGCTGCGGCATATTTGGCGAATGTCTCGCTCTCGGTGCTGAGATATTCGAATGCAGGCTGCGGGATTTGCTGCAACTCGCTGGCCAGTTTGACCGACAGGATCGGCGTGCGCTTGTTCATCTCTTCCTCGGCATAAAAGCCCAGCGGCCCCTTGCCGCGCGGCAGGCTGGAGAGATGCTCCATCCCCTCGATCACGCGCCCGACCAGCGCGATATTGCGGTCTAGGTGACGCGGAGCATGACCGATGACCGTATAAATCGAGCTGCCATCGCCGGTGTTAGGCGACATCCCACGCGCCACGCCGACCATGCCGTAGCAGTGGACGGGCCATATGCTTTTGGGGCGCCGGACTGGTTTGCCATTTACTGAGTCTTTTGCAATCTCGAAGATCGCGGCGACGGGAAATCCGCCAGCAAACGCAACGGCATGGGCATATGCGTCGCTAAATTTTGTCGGAGTTCCCACCATCGGCGGTAGCGGTTCAACGGATTGTACGGTCGATCGCTTTCCGTTTGGCGTTAGAAGGTAAGCCATGATGTCTGGAGCGTAGGCGACCGTGTACTCACCCTCCTCCATCACCTTCAGCCCATCGGGCAGCGGCTTGGCGTCTGCTTCTTCTTCCGCCGGATCGCCCCATTGGGTGACGTAATTGTCCTGCACGCGGATCACGGCCAGCCCATCATAATATCCGCTCAGCGCCAGCAGTCTCACATTGTCGACCCAGCCCTGGCTGAACGGGGCAGGCATCAGCTGGATCACCACTTCGCGCGGTTTGCCTTCTGCAACCGGGGCCAGAGTCATCACAAGCAGATCCTCTGCCGCGATCCTTTTCCATTCTTCCGGTTTGGCTTGATCTACAATTTCATTGGGGCTGGGGGCTGGCTCCTGCGCCAACATGGGTTGTGCGAAGAGCATCAGCGCAAGTGCGAGTTTTTTCATGGGTAACTGTTTGCCAAAGGTTTGATACTTGCGAAAGGGGGATCACCCCGCTATCGGCGCTGGCCTGCCTACATGGCATGCGGAGCAGTGGCCGAGTGGTCGAAGGCGCACGCCTGGAAAGTGTGTATACGGTAACCCCGTATCGAGGGTTCGAATCCCTCCTGCTCCGCCAACCGACCCCTGCACTTGTCTCTGGTTTCAGGGGCCTGCCGCAAGCCCGCGGAACAGGCCGGTTTGCGCACGCCAAACCGTAACGGCCGCATCAATCCGTGCGTCTCTTCAGCGATATCAGGTGGCATTTGCGCGGCCCGTCTCTGGCCGACCCTGCATCGGTTCGGTTTGCCTGTTAAACAGGGAAGAACAGGGAAAAAACTGCATTCGATGGCCAAATCAGGCCATTTTCAGCCATTCGCGCGAGATGCGACCTGAGAAAATCGCGGGTTTTCAGTATTCTGTGCAGCGCAAAAGGGGTTTTTCCTGTTAATCGCCCGAACAGGGCATTTAAACCCCCATAACAGGGACGTTAATCGACCATATCAGGGTGTTTGTTCGGCATAACAGGTGATTTTGCTATCGCCGGAATCGCAGCACATCGCGCTGCTGCGACCAGCTCAATGGTAGCTCGATGGACTTGAGTGCTTCCAGGTTGAGATGATGCGGCTGGCGACCGTCGAGGATTGCCTGCTGGATGTCGGGCGCCAGGAATGCGAGCCGCAGGATGCCGCGATCGTAGGGCGATGTTGGTGCAGCCCCTATCGTCGGCAGCCCGCGCTCGGTGCTGAGCATCGCGTGTGCCTTGCGCAGTGCGGCAATTAAAACCCGGTCCGGCTGCAGCGGGCGTAGCAGTGACGGGACCACAAGGTGACGACCTCCGCGCGGCGGAAATATGATCGGCAAGCATATGGTCACGCTGTCGGCAGTGCGATCAAGGATGACCTCGTTTTCCGCGAGCCTGGTAATGATGTTGGAACAGTGTTCGGTGTCGAGCGTAAGTTGCAGACCGCGATCGCTAAGGTGGGCCGACCGAATGACCCCGAACGGATCATCCACTCGCAAGTACCAGCGCCTGATAGCCTCGGCGACAATCCGCTCGATCTCGGTGGCCGACAGCCGCTGCACCAAATCCGCATCGGCAGGTCGCAACACCTGCTCCAGAATCCGCGGTGAGCCGGGGTAGAGGCGCGGCTCCGCCCCATCGCTCATGCCGTCATTCACCGCCTGCACGGCGGCGCGGTATTCGTCCAGCAAGGGGTTCGTATCGGCAAATGCCCGAAGCACGCCATGTGTGGCCTCGCCGGTGCGTTGGGCTTGGTCGCCGCCAAGGTCGTAGAGACCGCAGCCCGCATGGGTGTCTATCAGGGTTAGCGCGCCTGGTTTCTGCTGCAATGCCTGGACGAGAGCGATCAGCAGGCTGTGCTTCACGACATCGGCGCTGTTGCCGGCATGAAAGGAATGGCGATAATTCATTGGGATTCGGATTCCTGGCGGTGTGCCTTCATACGATATGCCACCGCGCCTAGACAGAGATTTCCTTAAACTGACCCTGCGCGATCCCCGCAACAGTCCAGTCGCCGATCGACCATCTCACCAGCCTGAGGGTTGGTAGCCCGACCGCCGCCGTCATGCGGCGCACCTGCCGGTTGCGCCCTTCACGGATGGTGATTTTCAACCAGCTGTCGGGAATGGACTTGCGCTGGCGTATCGGCGGATCGCGCAGCCACAGGTCTGGTTCGTCAATAGGGGTAATTTCGGCCGGCAAGGTCATGCCGTCCTTGAGCTGGACTCCTTTCCGCAAGCGTTCCAGCTCCGGCTCCTGCGGGTTGCCTTCGACCTGCACAAGGTATGTTTTGGGCAGCTTGAAACGGGGATCGGCAATTCGTGCCTGCAGCCGCCCATCATCGCATAGCAGCAGCAGGCCCTCACTATCCCGATCAAGCCGTCCGGCGGGATAGACGCCCTTAACAGTAATGAAGTCCGACAATGTTGACCGAACCGTTGGCGATCCGCGGTCGGTGAATTGGGATAAGACCCCGAAGGGTTTGTTGAACAGAAGCAGCTGGGCCATCCTGAGTACATATCGCTGGATTGCGGCTATGTCTTTAGGCTGGGCTGTCAACGCAAATGCACATGACTGACGGTTGTGGTGCTTGGGGAGGTCAATTGAATGCCCAGATCCAAGAAGCCAGCGAACCCATTTCGATACTTCAAATCATCAACTGAAGTGATCCGGCTGCTGTTTATGACATGTGTGCTTTTCCCGTTGAGCGCTGCGTAACGCCGATGATCTGCTTGCAGAGCGCGGTATGACATTTGTCATGAGATCGCCCGACTAACAGTGCCCCCGTCAGGCCCATTCAAAATAATGCCTATATTCCCAATCAGTTACCTTATGTTGGTCCGTTGGTATATCCTTTTCGGCACACCAGGACTGGAAGTCGTTCCACTCGTCCTGTCGTGTTATGGTGAAGTGATCGACGAAAAGGTCACCGAACAATTCACGGGCAGCAGCAGAGTTGCGGAACAGCTCTATTGTGTTCCCCGTCAGCACCTATGGCACAAAATTGAGGTTGTGATTTAAGGAGGATTTGGCTCTCGTCGTAGTGACGAAGGAACGAAGATGAGAGCCAAATCCTCAAAACCCAAAGCAAGTGCTGAGCGGGTGGTCAAAGACATCCGCCGCGCAACCCGCCGGCACTTCTCTGCAGAAGACAAGATCAGGATCGTGCTGGAAGGCCTTCGCGGCGATCTGCAAGACAGTGCCCGATTTCCCGATGATCAATGCGCGTTATGACGATGATGCGAATGTCGTCACGCGCCATGGTGCGGTGCATCTGGGTATGGCGACACAGACCGATAATGGCCTGATGGTCCCTGTCATCCGTGATGCGCAGGCGAAGAATTTGTGGCAATTGGCAGGGGAGATCACGCGCCTTGCCAATGCGGCGCGTGATGGCACGGCCAAGTCGGATGAACTTTCCGGTTCTACACTCACCATTACATCACTTGGCCCGCTGGGTGGTGTGGCGACAACCCCGGTGATCAACCGGCCTGAGGTGGCGATCATCGGCCCCAATCGGATCGTTGAACGCCCTATGTTCGTTTCTGACGGGATGGGTGGCGAACGGATCGAGAAGCGCAAGCTGATGAATATCTCCATCAGTTGCGATCATCGCGTGGTCGATGGCTATGATGCTGCTGCCTTCGTGCAGGCCGTAAAACAGCTGATCGAAAAACCCGTTTTGCTGTTGACGGAATAGCACGAGCATCAGCTCACGATTGCTAGAGTAGTCAGCCTTGCTGCGACCTATGCTGGTCTTGCATTATCGGGCATGCCTGGGGGAAATCTATCGATATAGGGATGTCATTTGTTGATGACGATCCGCGCACCAGTGGCCGATCTTGCCCGCGATAAGGGGTGAGGCTGTCGTGGCGGGCTGGCATAAGTGATATCGCGGTTTCAGCCTTGGCAGCACCCTGACATGCGCCTACATTTGCTCAGATGACCAAGGCGCCTTCCTCTTTGTATGGATTCAGTTCCGCGATACGGCTGCTTGCAGTCGTGATGCTGCTATTCGCCAGCCTCGTAATGGCGCAGGCGCGCGCCGAAGCATTTGAAGCTTCTCAGGGCCCGGCTGGCCATTGCGCTGTCATGATGGCGCCGGATAATGATCAGGCCGGGCATAATGGCACCATGGGGCATGGCGATGCGGTCAAGGGCGCGCATTGCGCTATGGCCTGTGCCTGCATTGCTGCAGGCGATCTGCCATTTATCGGACAAACTGCGTTCAGTGCAGTGCCGCGCGCAGAAGGGATCAGTTCACCCTTGGCAGGGATTGATCCGATCCTGCTGCTTCCCCCGCCCAGGGTCTGAAATTGTGGCGGCCATTGTGCCGCGCCAGCCACGATCATGGAAACAGACTGCGCCCTCCTGTGGGTGCGGAGGAAATCATAATGTACCCACCAATAACAAGCCGCCGTGCGTTTTTGGGCAGTGCCGTCGCAGGCACCGGCATGGCAGCACTGACCTCATTTTCGCCCGCTTGGGCGCGCAGCGGCACGCATGGCCTTGCGTCCAAGGATTTATCTGTTCTTACCGGTGAGGACCTTTCGCTTACCATCGCGGAAACCCGCTTCATGCTGGATGGGCGAGAAGGGCACTCTGTCACCGCCAACGGTGTTCTCCCTGCCCCTTTGATCCGGTTGAAGGAAGGTCAGAACTTCCGCATGGCGGTGACCAATCACCTCAAGGAAGATACATCGATCCACTGGCACGGGCTGCTTGTCCCTTTTCATATGGATGGGGTCCCCGGTGTCAGCTTCCCCGGCATTCGCCCCGGCGAAACCTTTGTTTACGAATTTCCAATCCGGCAAAGCGGGACATATTGGTACCACAGCCATTCCGGCCTGCAGGAACAATCTGGCCATTACGGGCCATTGGTTATTGAACCGGCGGGGTTAGAGCGCAATCCGGCGGATCGTGAACATGTGATCGTATTGTCCGATTACAGCTTCATCCATCCTCACACCCTGTTCAAGCGTCTGAAGCAGCAGGGTGGGTTCTTCAATTGTGAAAAGCAATCTCTGTTAAGCAAGGACCGTATCCCCGAAGGGATGAATGATATGTTCGCCCAGATGCGGATGGACCCAACCGACATCGCTGATATCAGCGCGGCGGCCTATACCTATCTGCTGAATGGTCATTCGCCTGACGAGAACTGGACAGGAATTGTGCAGGCGGGGGAGCGGGTGCGGCTGCGGGTAATCAACGCATCTGCCATGTCGATCTTCAATTTCCGTATTCCTGGCCTTCCGCTGACCATTGTGTCTGTGGACGGGCAGGATGTGAAGCCAGTGGAAGTCGATGAATTCCAGATTTCTGCTGCTGAAACCTATGACATGATCGTGACCATCCCTGATGACAGTGCGCATACAATCGTTGCGGAAAGCATTGACCGCACCGCCATGGCGCGCGGTACGCTGGCCCCACGGCTGGGCATGACGTGCGTGGTCCCGGCCCTGCGCCAGCGCCCGACGCTGAAGCCCATTGATATGGGTATGGGCAGAGGCCATGGATCAGGTGAGCATGCAGGACATGCCATGGCGACAGAGCAGGGCGCAAAGCCGAAATCAGGCGGTGGCGGAATGGACCATTCCATGCGCGATGCATCACTGGTGGGTTTTCCGCTGACACCTGGCGTCGACATGATCTCGCCCATGCCGGTGGATCGCACGGATTATCCTGGCCTTGGCCTGGAAGATGTCGGCCATCGTGTGCTGACCTATCATGATCTGGAAAATATTGAGGACAATGCAGACCAGAGGACGCCAGAAAGGCTGCTCGAAATCCATCTGACCGGCAATATGGAACGTTTCATGTGGGGGTTTGACGGGAAGAAGTTAAGCGAAAATCCAGAACCGATCCGCTTTGCCCGCAATGAGCGCGTTCGCGTGAAGCTGGTCAATGATACAATGATGACACACCCGATCCATCTGCATGGTCATTTCTTCGAAATCGTCAATGGAAGGGGAAAGCGACAGCCGAAGAAGCATACGATCACTGTCCATCCGGGCGGCACGGCCAGTTTTGATCTGACGGCTGATGAGCCAGGTGATTGGGCGTTTCATTGCCATCTTCTGCTGCATATGCACGCTGGCATGATGCGTGTGGTGACAGTGCGTCCACTGGATGATCCGAAGGATGGGATACCCGCAATGCAGGCAATGCCGCATCACGGCCACCATCATGGGGGAGACAGCGAATGAAACACGCAATTCTCTCTGCCATGCTGCTTTGCACTTCGGTTCCTGCGCTGGCCCAGCATGAAAATCATGACCATTCCACGCCAATGCCGACAAAGCAGAGTGATGGTAAGCCGATGGATCACGCGGCCATGGATCCCGAAAATATGGACCATGCAGCCATGGGCCATATGGATGGACATGGCGTGGATCATGCAGGCCATGAGATGTCTGGCAATGCTATTTCAGGGGATGATTCACGGCATGGGGCCGATCACGCAGCAATGGATCATTCGACAATGGACCATTCGACAATGGATCATGCTTCCATGGATCATTCAGGCCATGCCATGCCACCTGCCAATTCCATTCTTCAACGTCCCGTGGACGCCCGCGCCCTGATGCGCCCTGATAATGCGGCCGATGCGATCTGGGGGGGCACGCAGATGGCCGCTTCCCGCAGGCAGATCTATGCCGAACATGGGGGCGGGATCGTATCGAGGTTCAGCATTGACCGCCTTGAAACACGCATCGGTGACGGCGCTGAAAGCTATGTCTGGGATGCTGAATTCCGCATCGGTGGTGATATGGATGGCGTGGTACTTTCAAGTGAGGGTTCAGGGCTGTTTGATGACGGTATCGAGCATGCAGAAGTGCAGGCAGTGTGGCGCCACGCGGTCAACGCCTGGTTCGATTTGCAGGCGGGTGTGCGGCAGGATTTTGGCGAGGAAGGCGAGCGGACGCATTTCGTCTTGGGTGCAGAAGGCCTGTTACCTTATTGGATTGAAACCAATGCAAGGCTATTCGTTTCAGCCGATGGCGATGTCGCAGCCAGGATCGAAGCCGAACACGATATCCGGATTACGCCAACCCTTATCCTGCAGCCGCGTGCCGAACTGGACCTGTCCATTCATGATGCAGGCAGCCCGGATGAAGGCTCACACCTCTCGCTTGGTTTGCGGCTGCGCTATAATGTCTCTGCACTGCTGCAGCCCTATATTGGTTTCGATTGGGCGCAGGAGCTTGAAGGCGGCGAAAGTGGGGTGGGCGCTGATAGCGTAAAGGTGCCCGACGCTGCGCTGTTGCTGGGGTTGAAAGCAATGTTTTGAACCCGGCACATGGTGCATAGAACAGGCTGGCTGTGAGCAGGGCTTTTGCGCTTGGCCCGGCTATTCAGCCAGCTTGTTACTGCAGATATCTGATCCGTTCTGGCGATTGTTCGGCATTAGCCGGGCTGGTCAAGGCGTTATCAATAAGATCGCAGGCTTGCGGGTAAAGGCGGGGGGTAGTGCTATAGGGTACAGAAGTACGCTGAGTACTGGCGCTATATTGGCCGCCGCCCACTTTTGTCTGACGCAGCGAAACATCACTTCGCAAAAGCGCGCTTCACTCTCAATCGGGCTCCTCCGTCTGCGTCTGCAGGCAAGGCGCCGGGGTCGAAATGGCTAGAGGTGATCGCGAGAATTGAATCGGTGTGCGGATGCCAGGCACGGACCGACCATGTTTGTCACAGCTTTCTATCTGCATGCCACGATGGAGGATCTGCGGGTCAGCAAGGGCCTGTGCGACAGTGTTGATTGGGCCTGCCGGTACACCCACAGTTTCCAGAGCGGTGAGCAGATCGTCGCGCGCCCATAGCTTGGAGGCTGCTGTGATCAGTGCGCTTAGAGCATCCCGATTACGGACGCGGTCTGCGTTGGTGGCAAATCTGCTGTCGAGAGGAATTTCCATAACCGCGCAGCACCGCCGAAATTGATCGTCATTTCCCACTGCCAGGATGAACCAGCCGTCCAACGCCGGAAAAGTCTCGTAGGGGGCGATATTAGGATGGGCATTGCCTAAGCGGGTCGGAGTCTTTCCAGAAGCAAGGTAATTCATGCCCTGGTTGGCAAGGGTGCCGACCATTACATCGAACAGCGCCATGTCGATATGCTGGCCTTTGCCGCTGTGCTGGCGTTCAGCCAGCGCGGCCTGGATCGCGATTACGGAATAGAGGCCGGTCATGATATCGGCATAGGCGATACCGATTTTCTGGGGCTGCCCATCTGGATCGCCCGTCAGGTCCATCACACTGCTCATACCCTGGACTATGAAGTCGTACCCGGCGCGTGGAGCGTAGGGGCCTTCCTGCCCGAATCCGGTGATAGAGCAATAAACGAGCATCGGATTCACCGCGGCCAGCGAAGCATAATCGAGTCCGTATTTTGCAAGTCCGCCGACTTTGAAGTTTTCGATCAAGACATCCGAGCGCGCAGCAAGTTCGCGTATGCGGTGCTGGCCGGCGGGGGATCGCAAATCCACCGCTTCACTGTGTTTGCCGCGATTGGCAGCGTGGAAATAGGCCGCGTCATGCGATCCGTCCGGGTTTTCGATGAAGGGCGGGCCCCAGCGCCGGGTGTCGTCGCCGTCGATGCTTTCGATCTTGTGCACCTCTGCCCCCAGATCGGCCAACACCTGCCCGGCCCATGGACCGGCCAGGATGCGGGCCAGTTCCAGAACGCGCAACCCTTTCAGTGGCGGTTCCATCAAAACGCGGGAATGCCTGTAATTGCACGTCCGAGGATGAGCGCGTGAACATCATGCGTGCCCTCGTACGTGTTGACCGTTTCCAGGTTCATCATGTGCCGGATGACCTGATATTCTTCCGAGATGCCATTGCCGCCGTGCATGTCACGGGCCATTCTGGCTATCTCCAGCGCCTTGCCGACATTGTTGCGTTTGACGAGCGAAATCATTTCGGGCGCGAAGCTGCCGTCATCCATCAAACGCCCGACGCGCAGCGAAGCCTGCTGGGCCAGAACAATTTGCGTGACCATATCGGCCAGCTTGAGTTGGTAAATCTGCTTTGAGGCAAGTGGAACGCCAAACTGCTTGCGATCGAGCCCATATTGCCGTGCTGCGGCATAGCAGAACTCAGCCGCACCTATCGCTCCCCAGGAAATGCCAAATCTGGCGCGATTGAGACAGCCGAAGGGGCCTTTCAGACCTTCAACCTCGGGCAAGAGCGCCTCTGCTCCGACAGCGACGTCCTCCATCACGATCATTCCAGTGGTCGACGCCCGCAGCGACATTTTGCCGTCGATCTTCGGGGCGGACAGGCCCTTCATACCCTTTTCCAGAATGAAACCGCGAATCTTGCCGCCATGTGCCTCGCTTTTGGCCCAAACAACGAGCACGTCTGCGAAGGGCGAGTTGGAAATCCACGTCTTCGACCCGTTGAGGATATAGCCGTCTCCGTCCTTTCGCGCGATGGTTTTCATCCCGCCCGGATCCGACCCTGCATCTGGTTCAGTCAGCCCGAAACAGCCGATCAGATCTCCGCGCGCCAAACCAGGAAGATATTTCTTGTGCTGCTCTTCCGAGCCATAGGCATGGATCGGGTACATCACGAGGCTCGACTGCACTGATGCCATGGAACGATAGCCGCTATCGACGCGTTCGATTTCGCGCGCAATCAGGCCATAAGAAACGTACCCCACGCCAGCGCCGCCATATTCCACGGGGATTGTGGCACCAAGCAGGCCAGCTTTACCCATCAGGGGAAACAAGTCGCGTGCATCGTTTTCGCGGGCAAAATCTTCGATCACCCTTGGCTGTAGCTCGCTTTGGGCGAAGGCATGCGCTGCATCACGGATCATGCGCTCGTCCTCTGTCAGCATGTCCTCCAGCCGGAAAGGATCGTCCCATTCAAATGCGGCAACATCAGCCATTTCTCTGCACCTCCTTGATCTCCCATTAATGGCTGATTTTGATATCGCTTAAAAGAATGTTATTGAAGAATTATAATCGCATTTTGGAATAACGTGATGATCGCAATTGAGGGGCTGTATGCTTTTATAGCCATCGCGGAGACGGGTAACTTTTCCCGGGCAGCCGACAAACTCGGCGTCGTGCAATCGGTCGTCAGCAAGCGGTTGAGGCGGTTAGAGGACCAGCTTGGAACACAGCTTGTAGACCGTTCGAACCGAACGAATATCAACTTGACGCGCGCAGGGAAGGTGTTTGTCGAGCAAGCACTTCACTCTATCGCCACGCTTGAGAGGACCGAACAGGTTGGGCGCAACATCGGTCGAGGTACTTCAGGCCCCTTGCGCATAGGGTTTGTCTTTTCAGCGACCCTGAATGGTGCGTTAAAGGCGTTGCTCTCGTTTGCCTATGCGCGATTTCCAGGGTTGTCATTGCAGCCGATGCTGATGGACACACCAGAACAGGTGCATCGCCTGCAAACCGGCGAAATCGACATCGCCCTGTTGCGGCCGCGCCCATCATATCCGCAGGGCTGCCAAAGTCAGATTATCCAGAGCGAGCCCCTGTCGCTCTATATTTCTGGTGCCAATCCGCTCTCTAGGGTCAAGAGGCTAGAGGCCCGGCATTTGCACCAGGAGCGTTTCATCGTTCCCCAGTTTGAAGAGCGTGTTGGATTGATAGAGAGCATCCATCGGCTTGCGCGGGCCGGAAAATTTGAATCACCACAGATTGTACGCACTGGCGATTTCGTGACGGCTGCGTGCCTTGCGGCAACAGGATACGGTGTGACCCTGGCTCCGTCTTCATTATCTCAATTCAGGGTCGATAACCTGCACGAATGCAGTTTGTTGGACCATTATGACACCGTTGACATGGCCTGTGTCTGGCGATTGGATGCCCCTCGAGAGATCATCAGAATGGTCGATGAATGGTGCCTGGCGCAGTTTAAACAAGGGAATCCGCTCAGGGATTGAAGGCTTGTGGGAAAGGATCTGCCGGTTGAACAATCGCTGAGAATAATCTGAGCCATCCACACGTAATAGTACTTTTATGTCGCCATTTATCGTTCAACGAATTTGCTTGATATTCGTGATAGCAAGGCCAGCCAAGATTGCTCCAATCGAGCAGGTCTTGAAGGCAAATCCAAGAACAGAAGCGGCCGTTGCCGCATCGATGGCCATAATGGTCAGCGCGGGGACAAGCACAGACGGCAGTGTGTTGGTCAAATTCATCAAGCCCAATAAGGCCCCGCGACGGGGGTGCCCGGAAACAAGTTGTGCCACCAGCGCAGCATCGATGGATAGGAATGCTGTCAGCCCTGCATGAAATGCGCAATAGCCGACAATAAATCCAATCCAATCGGCTTGCAGGCTCATCAACCATAAGCCGGATGCTGTTAACAGGGCAGAAATTGCCAGTGGCAGGCGACGTTTGCCGATCGCATCCGAGATGCGACCGCTGACAAGTGCAGCCATCAGCGCGGCTACAGTAGCAATTGCTGAAAGCCAGCCTACCAGCTCGCTGGCACTTCCTTCACGCGGCGCCATCGCCTTTGCCGCATCAGAAGTGATGTAGATGTAAAGATACCCAATCACGAAAGCGGCGCTGATCTGGATGAGAAACCGCGCAGTCCAGGCAAGCAGAAAATCGCGCCGGTTTGCCAGAATTGGTGCTGTGATATGCTGTGCATCCTCTGGTCTGGCGGCAATAATCTTGTGGAACGGCCAAATGACGAGCAGTGGGACGATCAAGATTGAAAAGGTTGCGGCGGTCAGCAGAAAACCACTTGGGCTGTCAGTGGGAATGGCAAGCGCAACAGCCGCCACAACAGCAGAGGAAAGCGGCAAAGCGGCATTCATCAAGCCTGCTACGCGCCCTTTGGTGGCATCGGAAAAATAATCAACCAGCAGCGCACTCATAGGTGAAAAGGCCAGGTTGAGCGCCATCTGAAATAAGACAATGCCCAGAATAAGGGACATGCGGGTTTGCGCGAAAGCCAAATGAAAATAGCTGAAGCACAAGGCCACCAGGCCCCAAATTATCAAGGCGCGGCGATTGCCATGACGGGACAGCCAAAGGTCGCTGATATATCCAGCGACGAAATGCGCCACGCTGGCAACCAGTCCGCCAATCAACAGCAAAATGCTCAGGAACATCAGAGGTTCGGGGTCGCCGATAGCCTCCACCCGCCTGGGCAGAAGCAATATCAGAAGTGGCATGAAGCCCAGATGGGCGCCGAAGATTGCTGCTGCGTAAATCCCGGCTTTCAAGGATGGGCGGCTGAATCTATGACGCGCATCAATCATCTGGCGGTGCCGTTGTCGCGCGTTTTACCAGTTCATATGGCAGTTCGAAATTTCCGCTGCCGTTTTCTCCACGCGCGGTGGCAATCAATTTTTCGCAGGCACGGGCAATCATTTGCGCAGTAGGTTGCTTGATCGCTGTGAGCGGGGGCACGCTGAAGCGGACGCCAGGTGTGTCTTCGAAACTGATTACTGATAGCTGTTCGGGCACAGAAAGTCCGTGACGATCGGCTGTATGTAAGGCTGCAAAAGCCATCTCGTCATTATCAGCGATGATGGCGGTGGGGCGGTTTTCGCTGGCCAGGGCTTTGTCAATCTCTTCGACGGCCCGGTCAAACCGGAAATCGCCATCAAGGATCAACCCTGTCTCTTCTGGCTGTCCGGCTTTTGCCAGCACTTCCCTGAAGCCCTGCACCCTGCGACGTGAATTCCCATATTCGGGTGATCCTGCAACAAAGGCCAGCCTGCGATGGCCAAGCTCTAGCAGGTAGCGGGTTGCTTCTGCAGCAGCCCCAGCTTCATCCATAAATACGTTGATCTGATCTGCACTATCGTGCTGGCCAACCCGTGCACAGGGTATGGAACGGTTAGCCAGCAAGGCAACCAGTTCTTCATTATCACAGTGGGGCGGGGTTAACAAAACACCGTCTGGGCGCAGCGATGCGATAACCTGGCTTAACTGGGCGATGCCACTTTCAGTATCGGTATCAATCAACCTGAATACCAAATGATAGCCATGCTTTTCGCATTCTGTCATGCCGCCATAGAGCATCTGATCGACCCAGTCATTGCCACGTCCGGCTTGCCAGTTGTCCAACGTGCGTTGCCGATCGTTCACGGCCAGGATCAGATAGGATTTTCCGCCACCCATACGCCGTGCTGACAAGTTGGGTACGTAACCCAGCTGGGCAATCGCAGCTTCAACCTTTTCGCGTACGGCCTGCTTAACATTGGGGCCATTATTGATGACACGCGACACCGTTTGACGAGAGACACCTGCCGCTTCGGCGACGTCCTCTATCGTTATGTTCGCTTGTCGTGTCATGGACCACCTGTTTGATTGCCAACTTGCTATGCCCCGTAGTCACCCATGTTTTCAAGTAAAATTGTGAGCGCTCACTTTTCACTTGTGAACGCTCACAATTCACTATATGAGAGCGCTCACAATTTGCCGAAAAGTGCGAATCAGGGAGAGTTTGTGATGTCAAAAAGAGCCAGCACAATGTTGTTCGGGGTTTCGTTCCTGGCGATGGCCGTGCCAGCAGTTGCACAGGAAGCCGCACAGCCAGAAAACGAAGCGCGGGTAGATACGAGCAAGGAAATCGTCGTTACCGCAGACCGCCGCGAACAATCGTTGCAGGATTATGCCGGCACCGCTGCAGTATTCCAGGGTGATGATCTGCGCGCCAGGGGCATTCAAGACATTACCGATTTCAATGACGAATTGCCGGGCCTGACGGTCGCAAACAATGGCGGCAATGTAGAAATCTGGATCCGCGGTGTGGGTTCATCAAACAACACGGAATTGGGCGATCCGGCAGCCGCATTCCATTATGATGGTGTCTATGTACCGCGCCCTTCTGGCATTGGCTCGGCCTTCTTCGATATCGAACGCGTGGAAGTGAATATCGGCCCGCAGGGTACGCTGCGTGGACGCAATGCCATGGCGGGTTCGGTCAATGCCATCGCCTGGAAGCCGGGTATCGGTATCTGGGATGCGGAAATCGAAGCCGGTTATGGCAATTACGATCACGCCGAATTCCGCGGCATGATCAATGTTCCACTAGGAGATAACGCCGCATTCCGTTTCGCCGGAATGTATATGAAGCATGACAGTTATTACAACAACGTCGGCCCAATCCAGAATATCGATGTTGCAGAGGCTGAGGATAACAAGGCCTTCCGTGCACAATTGCTGTGGGAACCGACTGATCGTTTGAGCGTGCTTCTCGCTGGTGACTACATCCACGAAGAAGGGACAGGCTATACCGGAACCAATTATGCCAACCCTCTGGGCAATGGCATTGATCCGTCTGATATCAAGAACCCGCGCGATGTCATCGCGAACGCGTTCACGCCTATCCTCGACAACAAGCATTGGGGGCTGCGTGCAACTGTAAGCTATGAAGCCGATCCATTCACAATCGAATTCACCAGCAGCTTCCGCGATCTGGTGGCCGATTATGACGCGACCACACCGCTCACCCCATATTATCCTGGTGTGATCGAAAATCTGTCCGGTTATGAAGATGGGATGCCGGGTGCCGTTGACCCGGACATTGTTCTGAACGAGACGCTGGACAACTGGTCCCGCTTCCAATCGATCACGGATTCGGAAAGTTATTTCAACGAACTGCGCATATTTAATTCGGATGGCCCATTCATCTGGTCGCTAGGCGGGATGTACTTCAAGGAAAACCAGCGTGCATTCCTGGGTTCGACCGGGGACCGCGGCCTGTTCTTCCAGGGCGTGGAATTCGTGATGCCCAATGTAGATGCCGAAAGCTGGGCACTGTATGGCGATGCCACGTGGGAAGTGAATGACAAATTCCGCGTGACTGCCGGCATCCGCTACACGGATGATCAGAAGAGTCGTCAGGGTGTTGCAGCTCGTTATGCCCTTGCCTTGGGCGGGGGCAGCTTTGAGTGCTGTGGTGGTACTCGCTATGGTACAGAAGGTTTCCAGTTCGCCGGTTTCGATCGCACCATTTACGATGGTGATATCAATGGTGACGGCACTGTTTCCAATGAAGAGATCTATCAGTTTTGGCAGAACGGTGTCGCTCAGTTCGGCCTCCGCGATAATGTTGATGAGATCCTGGCCGCTGGTCCGGGAGAGTTCTGGGTGGTGAACCTGCCAGAATGTCTGGACACGGTAACTGGAGATAGCTGGAGCTGTGACGGCTTTACCCAGGATCCAAATTGGGCTGGTGGGGGGCTGCCTGGCAACTTGGATCCCACCCGCTTCACATATGCTTTCCCGTTTGCGGATCAGATTTTCGTTCAGAACGGTGCGATAAAGGACAATTTTGTCGATTGGCGTCTGCGGCTGGAATATGATCTGACACCAGAAAATTTGGTCTACGCCTTAGTCGCCAGTGGCCATAAATCGGGTACGTTCAACGATAACCTGGGCAGCAACGGATTTGTCCCCACCACCAGCACTGAAAATGTGATCCTGTACGAACTTGGCTCCAAGAACCAGTTCTGGATTGGTGACGTCAAGGCCACACTCAATGGTTCTGCTTTCTATAATGACTACAAGGATCAGGCGTTCAGCGCTCTGGTGGCAGTTGATACGATTGCGGACTTTGAAATTGGCCTCGGCAACATTGTTGAACTTCCCGAGAATACGTCTGGGCAGCTGGTTGTCGGCTACAATTTCAACGCTGCCGATTCTGAAATTTACGGGATCAATTTAGAAGGCGGCCTTGATTTGCCTGCTGGTCTTAACTGGGATTTCAACGCCCTATGGCTGGAAGCCAAGATCAAGGATGCTATAGACATTCCTGACTTCCGTTATCAATCGGACGTTGACCCCGTTAATGCAGTCTTCCGTCCGATTACCGGCAACCGTATGCCGCGCACCCCGCGCTGGCAGCTGAACACTTCGCTGTCACAGACGATTGACGTCAAGTCAGGCTCGTTCGACTGGGTGGTATCGGCGGGTTATCGTTCATCGACTTTCCAGACGATCTTCAACTCGATTGATTTCAATCCTGATGATGATGCGGAAGAGCGCCTGAACGATGTGGTGAAGGGTTACTGGACCTTCGATCTGGGTGCTGGTTACAGCCATGGGCCAGATGGCAAGCTGCGTTTTGAGGTTTACGCCAACAACGTGACCAATAAGCAGAAGGAAGCTGCGATTATCATTACGCAGTTTGATAACACCCGTTTCTTTACCCGGCCGCGTACCTTCGGTGCCCGGATGCGCGTAAAGTTCTAAGTTAAGGCAAGCGGGGCGGCCATTTTAGTTGTCCGTCCCGCTTCTCACGCGGCGCTTTGGCCCGCATTTTCGTTCGATTGCAAAAGGAAGTACGGTGAGCTTGCCCTTTTCCCGCTACATTGCTTCTGCCGCGATGTTTGTAACGTTGGGTGGATGCGCAGCCGCTCAGGCTGAAGCTCCGCGCGCTACACCTGCGAGCGAAGTTCAATCGCCAGCGCAGAATGATGACATTGCCGAATTGATCGCGCGTATGTCGCTGGAACATAAAGTGGCGCAGCTGATCCAGCCCCAGATCAATTCCTTCACCGCCGAAGACATGAAGCGTTATCGTTTCGGCAGCTATCTCAATGGTGGCAATGGCGGGCCTTACGGTGATGAGATCGCGCCCGCTTCCGAATGGTTGCGCTTGGCTGATGAAATGTGGGATGCTTCCACCGCGCCTTTACCTGATGGTGAACCGATCATCCCTACCATCTGGGGCACGGATGCAGTGCATGGCCACACCAATGTTTATGGCGCGACCATTTTCCCGCACAATATTGCACTGGGTGCGGCCGGCGATGCTGACCTTGTTCGCCGCATTGGCGCAGCGACAGCTGCCGAAATCGAAGCAACAGGCATTGACTGGAACTTTTCGCCCACAGTGGCAGTGGCACAGGATGATCGCTGGGGGCGCACTTATGAAAGCTATTCAGAGGACCCGCAGCTCGTCTCCCGCTTAGGGGCGGCGTTGGTCGAAGGGCTTCAAGGGAAGAAGGGAGATCCCAACCATCTGGGGAAAGGGCATGTGATCGCCACAGCCAAGCATTTCTTCGGCGATGGCGGTACAGAACAGGGCGTGGACCAGGGCGAGGTTAATGGTGATATAGAAGCGCTAAAGGCGCTCCACGCCATGCCCTATCCCGTGGCTATTGAAGCTGGTGTCGAAGCGATTATGGCTAGCTTCAACTCGATCAACGGCAAGAAGATGCATGGTAACCGAGAGTTGCTGACTGGCGTTTTGCGCTGCGAGTTCGGGTTTGATGGTGTTGTGGTTGGGGACTGGAACGGACACGGCCAGATTAAAGGCTGCACAGTCACCGATTGCCCTCAGGCACTGCTGGCCGGGCTCGATATCTATATGGTGCCAGATGACTGGAAGGCACTGCACGCGAACCTCGTGCGGCAGGTCCGCAATGGGACGATCCCGATGGAGCGGCTGGACGAGGCAGTGGGCCGCGTGTTGCGGATGAAGCAGCGTGCCGGGCTGCTGGCCCCTGATGCACGTAAACCGTCGCAGCGTGGGGTTGGAGGTAAGCCGGAATATTTCGGTTCGCGCGCTCACCGCGATATTGCAAGGGAGGCGGTCGCCAAATCGCAGGTGATCCTCAAGAACAATGGCGTCTTGCCGCTAAAGCCGGGTGCGTCCGTATTGGTGGCTGGCAGCGCCGCTGACAATATTGGGCAGGCTTCAGGCGGCTGGACACTGACCTGGCAGGGCGGGCGCGATTTGGACCGCAGGCTGTTTCCCGGAGCAACCTCGATCTGGGAAGGTATAGATCACGCAGTCAACGCCAATGGTGGCAAGGCCAGCCTTTCGCCAGATGGCAGCTACGATGAAAAACCTGATGTCGCTATCGTTGTGTTTGGTGAGAAGCCTTATGCGGAATTTGCTGGCGACAAGAAGGATTTGGTGCTGCGTGATGAAGAAGGGCTGGAGCTTTTGCGTGGGTTCAAGGCGCAGGGCATACCCACTGTCGCCGTGTTCCTGTCTGGACGACCCATGTGGATGAATCGTGAGCTGAACGCTGCTGACGCATTTGTCGCCTCATGGCTTCCGGGAAGTGAAGGGGCAGGAGTCGCAGATGTATTGACTGGCGCAAGTCCAGCAACGGGGCGCTTGTCCTTCAGTTGGCCAATTCATTGTGACGGGCAGCCAGTCAACGGCCCGCAAGGTGCGTTATTCCCGTTTGGTTATGGTCGGTCGTTGAATGATGTAACGGCACTTGGCATGCTGAATGAAGCCTGCGGAGTTCTGGGTGATGTGGTCGGCTCGGAATTCTTTGTTTCAGGTCGGCTGGCTGCTGGTGTGAATGCGATTGCTTACCTCCCGTCAGAAGAAGACACGAATAATGCCGTCGTGCTGGAACAATTCCGTGGGGCGGCAGCTGATCTTGGGATTGCGGTCCGCGGCATCGATCGTAACGCGCAGGAGGATGCGCGCGAGATAGAGATGCAGCCTGGTTCGGCTTTTGCAATTGTCAGTCCTCTGGATCAGGCCAGCGCCTTCCGGATCACTTATGCTGTTGAGCAGCGCCCCACGGGATCGGTCTGGATCACCGTCGGCACGAAGGATGAAGTGCGCGCAAAAATCGATGTCACGCGGGCGCTGGAAACGGCAGCGGGCAAGGGTTGGCGAGAAATGCTTGTTACAAGCATGTGTGCACCCGGCATGGGAAGTGGTGTAGGTTTTGAAAGCGAGCAGGGATTTGTGCTTCGCATTGCCGCAGTCAAGCGCGAAGAACTTCCTGAAAACACACCCTGTTCCTTCTGAGAGCCAGGGATATAGACGGAGAGAGACATGGCCCTGGCACCTGAAATTGCGACCAGCACGGATCCTAATCCTATCGAGGAGACGGGCGCCCAGATTGACGCACCTGGCCTCAACTATTTTGTCTTCGGCCTGTTCTTCATCTTCGGTGGGATTACCTCGCTCAATGATGTCATCATCCCCAAGCTGAAAGAGCTGTTCACGCTCAGCTATTTCGAGGCGAGCCTGGTGCAGTTCTGTTTCTTTATTGCCTATGCTGTGGTCGGCATTCCCGGTGCGCGACTGGTTAAGAAGATCGGCTATATGCGTGGTGCTGTTGTCGGGTTGTTGACGATGATGGGGGGCTGCCTGCTCTTTATTCCAGCCAGCCAGAGCGCGATCTTCGGTGTATTCCTTTTCGCCTATTTCATCCTCGCAACGGGTGTCGTGCTGGTACAGATTGTCGCCAATCCGCTGATCAGCCTTTTGGGTCCGGCGCGGACCACGCATAGTCGATTGACCTTCGCCCAGGCCTTCAATTCGCTCGGCACCACGATCTTCCCTTTCTTCGGCTCGATCCTGATCCTTGGTGGTTTGGCCACAGTAACGGCGGCTGAACTTTCCGGGCAAGAGCTTCAGGCCTATCGCACGGCTGAAAGTCAGGCGATCGTTAATGGTTATCTTGGCCTGGCAGCGGCTCTTGCTGTTGTGGCGGGCGCTGTCTGGCTGTTCCGCAATCGCTTGAAGGGCGAGAAGCACGAATCGACCAGTCTTGCAGAGGGGTTGGCTTTGCTTAAACGGCCCCGCTTTGGTTATGGCGCTGCCTGCATATTCCTTTATGTCGGTGCTGAAGTTGCGATTGGCAGCTTCATCGTCAATTATTTGATGCAGGCCCATGTCCTGGCCATCCCAGAACAGGAAGCAGGCAAGCTGATTTCACTATATTGGGGCGGCGCACTGGTAGGGCGCTTCATCGGCTCTGCTCTGCTGCGCCTCGTCAGCCCGGGCCTGCTGTTGGCCACAGTGGCAACAGGCGCAATTGCATTGATCCTGACTTCCGCCAATTCCACGGGCGAACTGGCTGGCTACACTCTGCTGGCTGTGGGTTTGATGAATTCGATCATGTTCCCGACGATCTTCTCTCTCGCCTGTGAAAAGCTGGGCCCGCGTGCCGCCGATGGATCAGGCATCATCAATGTCGCCATTGCAGGTGGTGCGGTGATTCCAACTATTTACGGCGCTCTGGCAGATGCGACTGGCAGCCTATCCCTTGCGCTGACGATACCTGTCATTTGCTATGCCATAATTGCCGGGTTTGGAATTTTCGCGCGGAAGCCCGCATAAGGGTGGTCGAACAATCTGGCTGAGAATTCACATCTGTCGTTGCGCAGGCGGGCGCGAGTTATGCATCGCTTTGGATCTAGATAATCTGCGTCAGCTTTTCCGAATACTGGTTGTAACTGCCTTCCAGTTTGACCGACAGCAAATCCTTGCGCCGGTCAAATGCGCTGGTGGTTTCAATTTCGACCGAAGCACCGATGGTGTCTGCATCCATATCGGGCGTGAGCGATTTCTTGACCACGATCGATTCTATGATGTCGGATGAAATAACGTCCAGCGCAACCGAGCGGACATCGCTTTCAGGTGCAGGCAGGCGCACGCCATTGAGTGAGGTTGAAACGAGTTCAGGGTCAAGTCCGCGCACAGAAACAAAGCGGCCTTCGCCCTGATCATTGAGGATATTCACGCCAGGCAGGCGACGTAGCGATTCCGCCACATTCTGGTCTGGGAACTGGCCGATGGCATCACGCGTCAGCACGTCTGTAACGCCGTCAGCCGCACGCTTGCGCGATAGGGCGCTGGCCAGATTGGCGCTTTGCCCGATAACCAGGATCTGGTCCTTCCCGGCAGTTCCAAGCGTAATCAATGGTCGCGTGATACCGGTTTCGGTAACTACGACTGTTTCGGTCGTGGTTGGTGCGCCGATATAGCTGACTTCCAGCGTATAGGTGCCTGCTGGAACATCGGCAAAAATGAAGGAACCATCGCGTTCGCTTGTCGCCACGCGGTCCAGCTCAACCAGGCGGATTTGAGCGGCGCGCATGGCGATCGTCTGAGAGGAGTCGATTACAGTGCCGGAAATTTCACCGGCCAGAGCTGCAGTGGGAAGTACGGCTGCCATGGCGGCGGCACTGGTAAGAAGCGAGAATTTGATATTCATGTCTTTATGGCCCTCAGTAAGTTTGAGAGGGCGATAGTGCCACTTGGTGACAGCACGTTGGCTGTTTCGCGGCTGCAGCATGACGTGGAAGCGTCAATTGTAATCAATTCCCAACATTGCGGTCATGAAACGGTCAGGCCGGAGCACGCGAAGTGCCCCGGCCCAGCCTCAATCTATATATTACAGGCCTACGATCCCGCCATCGTCGCGGGTAATCGCCACCACACCAGAACGCGGGCGACCGCTATTGGTCCCGGTCTGGCTTTGCGGCCAATTGCTAGATGGGTTGTCCCAGCTGCCATCCTCACCCGGATGCTGGATGCCCACAAACAGCGTGCGACCATCGGGCGTAGTGTCCACCCCGGTAATCTCACATTCTTTCGGCCCCACAAGGAAGCGGCGCAAGCTTGCCGCGCTGGGATCTGCACCAACCACAGTTGCTTGTGACGAGCTATTGCCTGTCCCATCCTTGCCATGAACGGTCATGGCCTGACCATCACCCACGGTGCCGGGCAAAGCGGCCAGCATCTGGTCATTGGTGCGATCATCCATCGAACCGTCATCGGTCTGGATCCACAATAGCGGCCTTACCCGGCCAGCCGGGTTCTGATCGCGTGAGAACCAAAGCCCATCTGGCGAGGAGAAGTCATTATCTGCCGTTAGTCCAGAGATGTTGCGATCAACGCCTGCCACAACTGGATCAGCCGCATCAGCACCAAACAGGTAGATATCCCAACGAAAGGTTACAGATGCAGGATCGCTGCCATCTTCGCGGATACGGATGATATGGCCATTGGGGTTGCCATAGCGGCTGGACCGGTTTTCCGGCGGATCGACATAGAAACGCGGATTGGCCGCGTTGACATCTTCAATCGGGCGGCTGGAGGCGCGATTGTTGGTCAACGTCAGATAAATTTCACCGGTTGCCGGATTGCAAGCAGTCCATTCCGGGCGATCCATGGTGGTGGCGCCCTGCGCGTCTGCTGCGAGCCGGGTGTGAACCAGAATATCTGCCTGGTTGGTGAAGCTGTAGTTCGGCAGGTCCGGCACTTGGCCATAAACCAGCGGCATCCACTGCCCCGTGCCATCATCGTGGAATTTCGCAACGTACAGCGTGCCGTTGCCGAGATATTTGTCACCTACTGCCAGGCGATTATCCGACTTTGCATCACTGGGGTTCCAACTGGTGGCGGATACGAATTTGTAGAAATATTCGTTGCGCGCATCATCGCCCATATAAACAGCCAGCTTCTGGTTGTTGCCCAACCGCCCCAGCCATGCGCCTTCATGCCCCATCCGGCCCAGTGCAGTCCGCTTGCGCGGTGTACTATTGGGGTCATAGGGATCGATTTCGACAACCCAGCCAAACTGGTTGGGTTCGTTGCGATAATCTTCTGTAGGCAGGCCAGCAGTTGCATTGGCATCCCAACGGCGAAAGATTTCTTCATCTGTATTGACGCTGGACCAGGCGTAATTGCCTGTACCGCTCGACACGCCATAGCGTGACAGACCCACAAGTTCCCTGGCACTGCGATTGGCATCATCGCCATTGCGCTTGAAATAACCGGCCCAGTTTTCCTCGCAGGTCAGCAATGTGCCCCAGCCGGTGACGCCATTGGCGCAGTTGTTGATCGTTCCACGCCCTTGCGTGCCGTCTGGCGAATATTTGGTTTTTACAAAATCGCTGCCAGCGACGGGCCCGGTCAGATCCATCGCAGTATTGGGCGTGATCCGGCGGTTGAAACCGCTATTCTGCACCACGGCCCAATCACGGCCGCCTTGGTCGACAAGTTCAGTCACGCTCACGCCATGCGCTTCAATTTCCCGGATCGCTTCTGCGCGTGGGCGCGGGGCTGCGGTGGGGCCATTGGGATGAAGATAATCCTGCGTGATGTTCTCATGGTTTTGCGCCAGCAGCCCGCGGTTTGAGCTGTTATCATTGCGCTTGCCATTCGCGCCCAGGCCAAAGAATGCCAGCGCATCACCATGGTCGCCAATGCGCTGATCAAATTCGTTATTGCTGCCATCATTGGCATAATCTGAAACACCCGGTTTGATCGGATCACCCAGCGCGGTCATCACCCGTACCGAATACCCTTCCGGTACGGTCACGATATCATGGAAATTTTTGGCGACGGCAGGGAAAGTCAGCGCCGCTGGAACAACGGTAACACTTGCTGGCAGCGTCTTGCTGGTGCCGTTACCCTGAGCAGTGCGAACATTGAAGCTGAATGTGGTGGGTTCAGCCACAGCAGGGGCGATGAAGCTCAACGGTTCCCCCTCGCTCGACAGCAATTCTACAGCAGCGCCTGCTGTTTGGGCAGCCGTTGTTGCTTTGGCACCAGCGCCCGTCAGTGTGGCGAGTGACACCATTTGCCCGGATGATACGCTGGCTGTGGTAATACCGTTTTTTGCTGCGCTGGTCTGCGCTGACGTACTTCCTTCGCCACAAGCAGCAACCAATGTGCTGCCGAACACGGCCATACCGGTGGCAGATGCGCCACCCATCATGGTCTGACGACGTGAGAAACGACGATCCACCACGTCTGCCAGACGTTCATTGCCTGATTTGTTCGTATCAACATCACCGTCTGAATATGACGGATTGAATTCAAAATTTTTCATCGGAAACCCCTTGTCCAAAACCGACTCGCGGCACCGATGGATAGGGGCGGCAGATGACCGATCCGCGCTGTGTTGGTGGCTCTATTTTGACCACCAAACCTCATCTGTGTCAGGAAGATGCAACACTGCCGTAACTCTGTCGCGCCGCTGCAATATTACGAACGATCAAAACGGGATAAGATCAAATCCAGATCGACGGCGGGCGATGGTAAAGTGCCATAAAATCGCAGTGTAATAGGCTGGCGAAAGCACACGATCGACATCGTTAAATCTTGCCTGCGTGCTGTGATGCGCCAGGTTAGGGCTGATAACACTTGCACGCCCTCTTTACATTCTAGGACGAATAACCTAAATAGGTCACATGTCCTAAAGGGGAAGGCGGAATGAAACTGCGCGATTCGCTTCTGGTTGCAGCTGCTGCGGCTCTTGTATTCGGTTGCAACGATGCCTCAGATTCCGGGGGCGAACAGGCCCTGGTGGCAAAGGATATGCCACCACTCGAATTCGAGGAGATCGGTAAGAGCGAATCTCTGACCGGTCAGTTCAATGATGACTGGTTCTTTGCGCATGACATCAATTTCGCGACGCTTGCGATTGGCAGGATTCTGGTGATCAATGCGACAGGGGATGTCCTAAATTATCGTGGTGCGATCGATGCAGCCCAATTCTCATCATTTGCGCAGTCAGCGAAACGTAAAGAGCTCTATGTCGCTGAAACTTACTATTCGCGCGGTACTCGCGGTACGCGCACGGATATGGTTACAATCTATGATCGCGATGCACTGAAACCCGTTGCATAGGTTCTGCTGCCGAAAAATAATCGCGCGCAACATGTACCGCAAAAAGCCGCTCTCTCGCTTACCGGCAATCACAGGTTCGCCTTGGTCTATACCTTCACCCCTGCAACAGGTGTGGCGGTTATCGACCTTGATTCACGCAAGCTGGTGAACGAGATTGATACAGGCGGCTGTATTCTTGCCTACCCATTTGGTGATCAAGGTTTTGCGTCGCTTTGCGGTGATGGAAGGATGGCGAGCTTCCTGCTGGATGATAGCGGGAAAGTTGCCCAGCGCGACGAGAGCGGTGCCTTCAACGATATCGAAAATAATCCGCTTTTCACCATGTCGACAACAATTGGCGATGTGACCTATTTCCCTAGCTTTGAAGGGTATCTGCAGGGCGTCCAGCTGGGTGACGGTGCACCTAAACCGCTTGAACAATGGCACTTTGCAGAAGGGACTGACCGCAAGCCTTCTGGCTGGCAGATGATTACCGGTGATACTCTGGGCCGTATCTATGTGCTGATGCGCAAGAATGCACAGCCCGGCGACCACAAGTTTGGCGGTGATGAGGTCTGGGTGCTCGACCCGAAGAAACGCCAGGTCCTGCGCAAGATCGAATTGTCGGAAGAGAGTGTCTCAATCGAAGTATCGCATGCTGCCAAGCCTATTATGCTGGTTACGAATAACTCGATGGCACTCGACGTATATGACCTTTCCAGTGACAAAAAGGTCCGCACTATAGGCGGTTTTATCTCCGCTATGCCGATTCTTCTGCACGCTTTCGAGTCTGGCCAATGATGGTCGATCCGGCACTCTCTCTACCGCTGGCATGGTTCCTTGGCGGTATCCTCGTGTTCGCTGCTATGCACAAGCTGCGTCACCGCGCAGAATTCGGGATGACACTCGAAGGATACGCCATGGTGCCGCGTAGTTTGATCCCAATAGCTACAGTGCTTTTGGCTCTGATAGAATTGCTCGCGGCTGCAGCGTTGGTGATACCAACCATGATGCAGCTGGGGGCAGCGATGGCGGCCTTGCTGTTTGCTGCCTATGGCCTTGCAATGGCTGCTGCGATCATGCGCGGGCGCGCTGGCATTGATTGCGGTTGCACATTTGGCAATCGTTCAGATCCACTCGGCTGGATGACGATAGTCCGTAATATCGCGCTAACTGCTGCGGCTGCATGTGTTGCCTTGCCGACCAGCCGGGCACCGGCCTGGCCAGACATTGTCTCTTCCGCGATTGCCGGAGGGGCACTCCTCCTCATCCTGCATTCTGTTCGGGCCGCACTCGCCAATCGAGAGCGGATCCGCGTTCTGAAAGGAGCCTATTGATATGTTGCCCGACGGATTGATTTTTTCGCAAATCGCATTGTGGGTTGTGGTGCTCCTGTTGGCAGGCATGAATCTGTTGCTGTTACGTCAGGTCGGCATCCTTTTTGAACGCATTGCACCTGCAGGCGCACTTGCGACCAGCAAGGTTCTGGCCAAGGGTTTGGAATTACCCGGTCGGAAAGAGCCATCTTTGACCGGTGGCGAAATCGTAATTGGTTCAGGCAATGCCAGCGGCAAGGGGCAGCTACTGTTCTTTGCGTCACCCGATTGCCCTGTATGCAAGTCTATATTGCCAGCGTTTCGTTCGCTGGCGATGAACGAAAATTCCTCAACAGAGTTTGTACTTGCTAGTGCTGGTGAGGATCCGGAAGAGCATTTTGCCTTCATCAAGAATGAGGGGCTGCACCGCTTCCCTTATATCGTATCTGATCGCCTGGGCATGGAACTGGGCATCTCGAAATTGCCCTATGCCGTCCTGCTCGATGCAAGCGGTAAGGTTGAGGCATTTGGTCTCGTCAACACACGCGAACATCTTGAAAGCCTGTTCGAAGCGCGTGAGCGCGGTGTGGTGTCACTCCAGCAATTCATGACCGAGGGGAGGCGTGCATGACTTCGCGTCTGGACAAGTGGATCGAAAAAAGCGGGCGCAATATCGCCAAGCGTACGTCGCGCCGCGGCATCTTCGCAATCTTGGGCGGCGGGCTTGTGGGGGCAGCGGCGATCCCACTGCTGCCTATCGCACGCGCAGCCAGTGGAGGGGATAGCAGCGGTGTTGCCCCTCAATCGACCGGCAAACTAAACGATCCGGGTGACCCGACAAGTTGCGACTATTGGCGTTATTGCGGGATTGATGGCTTTCTTTGCGCCTGCTGTGGCGGGACAACCTCCAGTTGCCCGCCTGGGACAGAGATGTCGCCGATCACCTGGATCGGAACCTGCAATAACCCGGCTGACGGGCGCAGCTATGTAATCTCATACAATGATTGTTGCGGCACAACGGCATGCGGGCGCTGCCTTTGCAATCGCAATGAAGATGACAAGCCGATGGTACGCCCACAAGCCAATAATGATATCAACTGGTGCCTCGGTTCCACATCGGAAGCCTATAATTGCTCGACCGCGATAATCGTTGGTCTTGCGCAAGAGGATACAGTGGGCTGACCAAGATGAGGGGGAGGCACATATTCGGAACCCTTTCTTGTACGGCTCTTGTGGCTATCCCGTTGATGGGATGCGGCAGCGAGGCGTCTAAGATTGCCGAACCTGCAAAATCAGACGTGGCAACGGTGAAGCAGGCATCTGCGGCAGGCACGCACGATGAAAAACGCATCCGGTTCAACTGGCAGATGAACTGCCAAGGCTGCCATGGCGCTGGTGGAGAGGGCAATATAGCGCGTGACGTGCCGGAATTGGTCGCGCTCGAAAAGTTCCAGCGGCTGCCAGAGGGGCGAGAGTTCCTGATCCGCGTCCCGGGGATGTCACGATCGCCATTGTCAGATGAAGATCTGACCGAATTGGCAAACTGGATGATGGGGGAGTTCGTATCGCCAGGCACTGCGCAGGACTGGCAAGCCTACACTGTTGCGGAAGTGTCCAACCTAAGGCGGCGACCAATTATTGACGGCGTTGTCGAACACAGGGCGAAATTGATTGCAAAAATAGAGGGGGCAGGGGGCTGAAAGCGCTCGGCTAATTTAACTTCAGAGGAGGAAACCGATGAATGTTCAAATGACACAGGGGGCGTCACGTTACACAAAGGCGTTGGCGATTGGGGTGAGTGCAATTGCGGTTGGGATGGCCATGCCCGCAGCAGCCCAGGATGATACAGGGACAGAAAGCGCACAACAGGGGCGCAACACTGTCTTCGGGGAAATTGTCGTCACTGCGACGAAGCGTGAAGAACAGGTTCAGGATGTTGCAATCTCCATCACCGCGATTGGCGGAGACCAGTTGGAGGCGCTGGGTTATACCTCTGCGCAGCAAGTTACAGCACTGGCGCCGGGCGTCAGCACAATCCAGCCTAACGGAGAAGCGAATTATTCGCTTGCTATACGCGGCGCAGCAAACAGCGATTTCACAACAAATGTTGAAAGCCCGGTCGCGCTGTATGTCGATGAAGTCTACATCAGCCAGTCATCGGGCAGTGGCTTTGCCCTGTTCGATACAGAGCGGGTCGAGATCCTGCGTGGGCCCCAGGGCACGCTATTCGGGCGCAATGCAACTGGTGGCCTCGCTCACTTCATTTCGGTCAAACCTAAGTTCGAAACGAGCGGCTATGTAGAGGCGGGATATGGCAGCTTTGACACTTTCGAAGCGGAAGGCGCATTCAACTTTGCCTTGGGTGACACCGTAGCGACACGTGTATCCCTCGCAACGACACAGGGCGATGGTTACGTCACAAACCGCCTTAACCCAGAAAAGAAGCTGAATAATTCCAATGATATTGCAGGGCGTGTTCAACTGCTGTGGGAACCTTCGGACACCTTCAATGCACTGTTGAATGTGCGTTTTGGTGATGAGAATATCCGCACCGGCTTCTTTGAATATGTCAGCGCGCCGCTCCCCACAGGGGCGCCACAGCCGGATTCACCAAATCCACAGCTTGGCGGTTATGTTGATCTGGATGGTGATGTCTATGCCGGTGCATATGATCGGCAGGGTCACAATGATCTGGAAACCTTTGGTACTACGTTGACGCTTAATGCCGAATTCGGCGATGTCGATTTCGTGTCCATTACCGATTACCAGACGGTGAAGCGCGACTATATCGAAGATTCTGATGCATCACCTGCGGATCACTTCAACTTTTTCCTGACCACTGATGCTGAACAATATTCGCAGGAATTCCGCATCTCAGGTGAAACTGACAGTTTCGAATGGGTCGCAGGGCTTTATTACCTGCATATCGGGATTGACGATTCAAATGGTGCAATTGCACCAGGCTTTCTTGATGCGCTGTTCGGACTGCTCGACCCCAGTCTGATTGGTGTCGCCAATGGCATCAGGAACCCTTATTCGCAGGATGTCGACAGTTATTCCGGTTTCGGGCAGGTGGATTGGCATCTGAATGACCAGCTGACCCTGACGCTTGGTGGGCGATATATCGTCGACAAAAAAGACTTCGCCTATGCCGATCAACTGGTCCTTTACCCTGCCGGGGCGGATAGCGGGGCTGATCCGGGGGCAGAGTTTATCGCCGACCTTGTCGATCCATATACGGACAAGCGGACCGACAAGATGTGGGCTGCACGCGCTCAATTGACCTATGAACCCAACAGCGACCTGTTGCTGTATGCAGGTTACAATCGCGGCGTTCGCGGTGGTGGCTTTAACGCTCCATTATTGCCTACAGCCACACTGGTTACGACTGATTTCCTTTCATACGCACCTGAGGAGCTCAACGCCTTTGAAGGCGGGTTCAAATATTCGTTCCCAAGCGGGATCGGGCGGATCAACGGTTCAGCTTATTATTATGATTACAACAACTTTCAGGCGTTTTCTATCATCGGTCTGGATACATTTACGCTGAATGCGGATTCCAAGAATTACGGTTTTGAGCTTGAGGCTTTCCTCAACCCTGTAAGCGGCCTCGATATCGGCATGGGCGTTGGTTACATCAATACCGATGTGACCAATGTACCGGGTGTGACAGATGATATTGTCTTGCCGGATATGTCCGTATTCCCTGCTATCCTGCCAGATGGTGTGTCCGCTATCCCGGTACAGACACCGGAATGGAACCTGAGTGGGCTGGTCCGTTACGAAGCCGGAATTCCCAGCCTAAATGGGGCAATCGCTTTCCAGTCGGATTTTCAATATCGTTCAAAACACTATTTCAACTGACGTGACCCCCTGATTTCCCTCCAAGATTGATTAGAGTCCGGCCCTGAGAAAGGAACGGACGATGAAGCGACTGA
>JADCLP010000009.1 GCA_014983025.1 Erythrobacteraceae bacterium E2-1 Yellow Sea
AGCATTTCGCCAATGCTGCCTAATCCCCCAACTGGGTGACGCCGCGCGGCCGTGCCCCATGTTTGCAACAGAGCCCGATGAAGTCCAGCGTATCCGGCAGCGCACCAACATTGAAGAAAGTCGACCAGGTCTGGCCAATCGTCCAGCCATCATAGCTGACAATCGCATGGCGGATACGCGGGGTATAGGAATTGGTTGTCCGCTCCCCATCACCCGGAGTTGCCATGAAATCCAGTTCGATCAGCGTGTTGACCGATTTGTCACCCACAGGCGTGGATGTCTTGATGTTGAAGCGGCTCTGGCGGGCGCTGAAATCTGTGTCCCAGCCGCTGTCATTGCCAGCACCAACGGGGATGGTGCTGGGGATCAGGAAGTCACGCACGATGCTGTCATTGGCCAGCTGGCCCGCACTGGTGCGCGAACTGATGGCATCAAACTTTACATAACCGCCGATAGAGATCGCGGTATCTCCCACATGGAAACCACTGCGATCTGATTTTTCGACCTGTGCGAACCGGGCTTCAGTAGCAGCCTGTTGTTCTGCCAGTGCCTGGTTCTGGGCACGCGTTTCTGCAACAGCTGCACCCAATTGATTGACCGCATCTGCCTGTGCCGTGGACGCCTGCTGATTTGCCATCTGATCTTGAAGTGCAGTGATCATGGCTTCCAGCCGGTCAAGCCGGGCATCCACCGATTCGTGATCATTAGCCTGTGCAGCGACCGGCATCAGCATGCTGGCAGCCAGCAGGCCCGCCATCATTTTACGCTGGTAATTACCTGATGAGATAATAGCCACGGATAATCCCTCCCATGTTTATTCTGGTTTCGGGAAAATCGCACCAAGTTGGTGCGTAATCTATCAGCGGATCGTCTATACTACTAAGGTCGTAACGCCGTGAAAGGCGGCTTAAGCTAAGTCGCCTGTGACATTTTACACCGTTATCAGACAGAAATTTCAAGGAGGGGATTCGTCATGGCTGGCAATGACAATGTACAGGAATGGGTCCGGCGCCCGGCTTCGGCTGGTGACGGCGCATCCTGCAGAGCAGAACAATATGATGAGATGTATGCGCGCAGCGTAGATGACCCTGATGGTTTCTGGGCAGAGCAGGCTGCGCGGCTCGAATGGTTCGAACAGCCGACCAAAGTCGCCAGCTGGAGCTTCGATCCGGTTGACATAAAATGGTTTGAAGATGGCAAGCTGAACATCTGCCACAATGCGGTGGACCGCCATGTTGCCGCAGGCAACGGGGACCGTGTTGCCCTGATCTTCGAGCCCGATTCGCCAGAAGATCCCGTCCGCACCATCACCTATGCCGAATTACAGGCAGAGGTTATCCGCATGGCCAATACGCTGAAGAAAATGGGCGTACAAAAGGGTGATCGGGTCACCATCTATCTGCCCATGATCCCAGAAGGCGCCTTCACCATGCTGGCCTGCGCCCGCATTGGCGCGGTGCACTCTGTCATTTTCGGCGGCTTCTCCCCCGATGCCATTGCCGGGCGAGTTGAAGACTGCAAAAGCGACTGGATCGTTACCGCCGATCAGGGCCTGCGCGGTTCAAAACGCGTGCCGCTGAAGGCCAATGTTGATGAAGCCTTGAAAAAGGTTTCAGCCAAGGCTGTGCTGGTCGTACGCCATACTGGCGGTGATGTCGCGATGACTGAAGGGCGTGATTTCTGGTATCACGAACTGTCTGAAAGTGTCTCTGGCGAATGCCCGTGTGAACCAATGAATGCGGAAGACCCGCTGTTCATCCTCTACACTTCAGGCTCCACCGGTAGCCCCAAGGGGGTCGTCCACACCACAGGCGGCTATTCGGTATGGACAGAAACCACCTTCCGTTATGTGTTCGATTATCGCCCCGGTGAAATCTATTGGTGCACTGCGGATATTGGCTGGGTCACAGGCCACAGCTATATCGTTTATGGCCCACTGCAGAACGGCGCGACATCGCTGATGTTCGAAGGTGTGCCCAGCTATCCCGATCATGACCGGTTCTGGGCCGTGTGCGAAAAACACAAGGTCAACATCTTCTATACTGCCCCCACCGCCATTCGCGCACTGATGCGAGAGGGTGACGAGAATGTGGCCAAGCACGACCTTTCTACCTTGCGGGTCATGGGCAGCGTGGGCGAACCGATCAATCCGGAAGCCTGGCGCTGGTATCACGAACATGTCGGCGGCGGGAAAACCCCCATTGTCGACACATGGTGGCAAACCGAAACAGGCGGCATCATGATCACCACGCTTCCCGGCGCACACGACATGAAGCCAGGCAGCGCAGGCAAGCCATTCTTCGGCGTCTGCCCGCAACTGGTCGATAATGACGGCAAAGTTCTTGAAGGCGCGACCGAGGGTAATCTGTGCATTACGCGCAGCTGGCCCGGCCAGTCCCGCACGGTTTATGGTGATCACGAACGTTTCATCCAGACCTATTTCAGTACCTATCGCGGCAAATATTTCACCGGCGATGGCTGCCGCCGTGATGCGGATGGCTATTACTGGATCACCGGCCGCGTGGACGATGTGATCAACGTATCCGGCCACCGCATGGGTACGGCAGAGGTGGAAAGCGCATTGGTGCTGCATGCCAAGGTTTCAGAAGCGGCCGTGGTCGGCTTCCCGCACGACATCAAGGGGCAGGGTATTTATTGCTATGTCACGCTGAATGCAGGCGAAGATCATTCTGACGATCTGATGGTCGAACTTCGGCAATGGGTCCGCAAGGAAATCGGCCCAATCGCCACGCCTGACCACCTGCACTTTACCCCCGGGCTGCCCAAAACCCGTTCGGGCAAGATCATGCGCCGCATTCTGCGCAAGATTGCCGAAAATGACTATGGTTCGCTAGGCGATACATCAACGCTGGCCGATCCCAGCATTGTTGACACGCTGATCGAGGGGCGCAAGAACCGATGACGATATGACCCGGCGAATAGTCATTGCTGATGACCACCCGCTTATGCGCGGCGCAATCCGTGCGGCGGTGGAAAAAGTGTGGCCTGACCACACGGTTACGGAAGTCAGCAATGCTGGGGATGCCAAATCGGAACTGGCACAGGGCGATGTGGAACTGACCACTCTCGACCTGCAAATGTCTGACAGCAATGGGCTGACCGCCTTAATGGAAATGCGCAAACAGTATCCAGCGGTTCCCATTGTCGTCATTTCGGCCAGCGGTGACAATCGCGTGATTGCAGGGGCACAGGAATTTGGCGCATCCGGTTTTATCGCCAAAACCTCCTCACTTCAGGAAATGACAGATGCCCTGGCGCAGGTGCGCGATGGGGATCTGGTTTTCCCGGATGTTGAAGGTAGCGGCGACACTGCACTTTCCCGTCTCGCCAGCCTGACCCCTGCCCAAACGCGAATCCTGCGTTTCGTTTCAGAAGGCCTGCTGAACAAGCAGATCGCTTATGAGATGGATATTAGTGAAGCGACGGTAAAGGCGCATATTACCGCCATTTTCCGCAGGCTGGGGGTGACCAACCGCACGCAAGCAGTACTGGTCGCAAAAGAAATGGATCTGGGCGGCTGAACTGACTGCCCAGCAACCTTTGCATTAGAGAATAGATCCGATCAGCGCCCGCATGGCGGCAGGATTGGCCGGCTTGATCAATCGCTGCGCATTGATGCTGTCTGCCGCGCGCTGTGTTTCATCCGTATCCTCTGCTGTCAGCAGGATGATGGGCGGCAGATCACCCAATTTCTGTGCCAGCATGGCGGCGGCGTGATCCCCTGTCAGACCATCATCCAGACGATAATCGAGAATGATGATGGCAGGGTTGCAATCGGTTGGCACCTGGTTGGGATGCTGCACGCCGATTGCATCAAAACCCCAGCGTCCCAGCAGGGCAACCAAGCCTTCGCAACTTGGTCGGTCATTATCAATGCATAAAACCTGCGCACCATGCCGTCCCATCTTTGCAGGCATGGCGTCATCCACTTTGGGCGTTGCAGGTGCGGGCGCAACTGTTGGCATTTGCAAGGAGAAACAGCTGCCTTTGCCGAGTGTAGAGGCGACCTTCACCTCTGTTCCCAGCATGGCGGTGATGCGCTTTACAATGGCCAGACCCAGGCCAAGCCCTTCCCCCTCTCCGCGACCATTCAGCCGGGTAAATTCTTCAAAAATACGGCCCAGATCTTCTTTTGCGATGCCACCGCCCTGATCCAGTACGAAAATCTGCACCGATTTGCCCCGGCGCTTGCCACCGATCAGAACCTTACCACTATCGGAATATCGCACCGCATTGGTCACAAGGTTCTGCAACACAGAAACAAACAGGCCGCGATCGGTTTCCACCCACAATCCGCATGGCTGAACCACCAGCGCCAGCCCCTTGGCCTCTGCCTGCACTTCAAATTCATTGCGGATTTCTGCGAAGGCCAGATCGAGCGAGAAACGCGTGGCGTTAACATCAATACGGCTGCCATCCAGCCGTGAGATATCCAGCAGGGCACGCAGCAGCCGGTCTGCTGTACGGATGGAACGATCAATCTGTTCCAGCAGGCGCTGTTCGCGCGGGCGGCTATCGTCAATTTCTTCCCCCAACGCGCTGGCAAACAGCCGTGCTGCATTCATCGGTTGGACCAGATCATGGCTGGCCGCGGCCAGAAAGCGCGTCTTGGACTTTGTCGCCGCCTCCAGCGCGGCATTGGTTTCGGTCAGCTGCTGAGTGCGTTCATACACCTTGGCTTCCAGCGCCTGTTCGGCCACGCGATCAGCTGTCACGTCAGAATAGCTGGTGACATAGCCGCCATTGGGGGCCTGATTGCCCAGCACGCGCAAAATACGGCCATCGCCCAATATCCGCTCCGTGCTGTGGCGCGTCCCGGCGCGTAAATGGTCCAGCCGCTTGGTGACCTCTGCCGCTACCGCATGTTCAGGTACGCCCATATTGCGCATGTTGAAGCGGATCAGATCGGCAATCGGGCGGCCAACCTCCACCAGTTCTTCAGGCAGGTTGAACATTTCGACATAGCGCTGGTTCCACGCCACCAGGCGTTGTTCATTATCGACCACGGAAATGCCCTGGTCGATATTCTCAATCGCGATCTGCAGCAGCCCGGCGCCAAATTGCAGACGCTGGCTGGTTTCATCGAACATGGCGACGACCTGTTCCAGTGCCACCGGATCACCTTCCAGTGTAGACTGGATCAGTGCCCGTGCCGATGAACTGCCAATGATCGCGCTGATCATCCTTTCGCTGGTATCGCGCAGAGCGAGATCAACTGGATCAGCCTCACTATAATTACGGCCTGTTTCGAGACGTAAATTATTGATCGCTTCGCGTGTGCGATCCTTGCCCACGAATTGTTCCAAAAGCAGGCGGAAATCAGCAACGCGTGTATTGGTCAGCAATTCATTCGGGCTTGGCAGTGCCGCATTGCGATCAATGAAGGCAATTGCCTGCACCCGATCCGCAAGATTTTTCTCCCCGGTCAAAGAGAATACAATGAACAAAAGCAAATTGACCGCCAGGCTCAAAATGGTGCCGGATACCAGCACGTCGCTACCCAACAGAATCGGTACGGTTCCTGGGCCAACGACTGGTGCCGCCAGTAAAAACAGCCACGCAACAAAGCCACCGGTCAATCCCGCGATCATTCCCAGCCGGTTGGCGCCACGCCAGGTAAATCCCAACAGCAAGCCAGGTGCAAACTGGGCAGCAGCAGCAAAGGCAATCTCACCCAAACCCGCCAATGTCGACCCGCCGCCAACTGCACGCACATAGAAATACGCAAATGCCAGCAGGGCAATCACTGTGGTACGGCGGACCAGGATCAACGCCGGGCCAACAACATGTTTTTCACCGCGATTGCGCAGCCGTTCGCGGAAAAACAGGGGAACGATGAGATCATTCGTCACCATGCTGGACAGTGCAATACTGGTGACAATGATCATGCCTGTTGAGGCAGAAAAGCCGCCAATAAAGGCCAGCAGGCCCAGCATGTGGCTATCATAGGCTATCGGCAAACTCAGCATCAGCATGTCGGCCGATGCCGTTGACGGCATCAGCAATTGGCCCGCCAAAACCACAGGCACCACCGCCGCGCAGATCAGCGCAAGATAGGTGGGGAACAGCCAGCGCATGGCGCCATGCAATTTGTCTTCCTGCGCCTCAACCACCAGCATGTGAAACTGGCGTGGCAGGCACAAAATAGCCATGGCACCCAGAAAGGTAAGCGTCAGGAATCGACCATCAATCTGATTGAGTGAAAAGGTCAGGTCAGCGCTCGCTTTAATCTCCGAAAATGAGCTATCTGCCCACAACAGGCTGACCGCGAATCCCGCCACCGCACCGATTGCCACAAACTTCACAACCGCTTCGAGCGCGATGGCCAGAACCATGCCGCGATTATGCTGGGTCAAGTCCAGGCGCCCAGTGCCAAACAATACTGCGAAGGCCGCCATGCTGCCCGCAACTGCCAGCACAATTTCATCATCACGCAGATAATTGGTTAGTTCAGGTGACAGTGCGGCCAGCGTCTGGCTTACCGATTTCAGCTGCAATGCCATATATGGCAGCGCGCCGAACAGTGCGATCAGTGTGACCAGAGCTGCGACCCATGCGCTCTTGCCGTAACGTGCGGAAAGAAAATCCGCGATGGAAGTGGAATGTTGTGCCTTACCCACTTCCAGCACGCGACCGATGAAGCCGGGGAAAAACACGAACATGATGATCGGCCCAAGGTAAATCGGCAGAAATTGCAGGCCTGCATTCACGGCCGTGCCAACCGCGCCATAAAAGGTCCAGCTTGTGCAATAGACCGCCAAGCTTAGGCCAAAGATCAGTCGACGATGTCGGTTGGCGAAACCACTGACCGGATGGCGATCGCCCGCATGCGCCACCCAGAACAGCAGCGCCGCGTAAACTACTGCGACCAAAACCGGCACGAACCATGATGACATGGCTAAGGCAATCCTTCCCTTGAATACCCAGCCTAGCGCGAAAAAAGAGCGGGGGCGACAGTTTCCTGCCGCCCCCACCGGAGACCCCTCACTTCTTGGAGGAGATTAGTGTGCGTGGGCCTCCCCGGCGCCGCGTGGCACACGGATCGATTCAACCAGATGATCTATTTCAACCGGCGGAGGTGCCGTCATCTTGGCCACCACGATGGCCACGATGAAGTTCAGGATCATCCCGACAACACCGATGCCTTCGGGCGAGATACCGAACAGCCAATTGTCCGCCACGTTGAAGGCGGGATCCGCCACCAGCTTGAAGTAGAAGATGTATCCGAATGTGAACACCAGACCCACAATCATGCCGGCAATGGCACCTTCACGGTTCATCCTCTTGGAGAAAATCCCCATGAAAATGGCCGGGAACAAAGATGCTGCCGCCAGACCGAAGGCAAAGGCCACAACCTGCGCCACCCAGCCCGGGGGGTAGATGCCCAGCCAGCCAGCCACGAAGATGGCCGCCGTTGCCGCAGCACGCGCCGCCAGCAATTCGGATTTTTCCGATATATCCGGTTTGAACGTGGACTTCAGCAAGTCATGACTGACCGCAGTCGAGATCACCAGCAGCAGACCTGCTGCCGTTGACAACGCCGCTGCCAGACCACCTGCAGCCACCAGCGCGATCACCCAACCAGGAAGGTTGGCGATTTCCGGATTGGCAAGCACCATGATGTCCTTATCGACATAGACTTCATTGGCATTGTCGGCGACGACTTCGTTGGACAGCAGCTGCTGACCCAGCGGGCCGGTTTCACCAGTGAATTCAGGTGCGCCGGCAAAGGCATCACCTTTTGCCACCTGCATCACGCCATCATCATTCTTGTCGACCCAGGCGATCAGCTTGTTGCGTTCCCAGTTGGTGAACCAGGCCGGTGCTTCCGTATAGGCCGTGTTATTGACCGTTTCATTGAAGTTGATGCGCGCGAATGCAGCAACAGCCGGTGCAGTCGTATAAAGCAGGGCGATGAAGATCAGCGCCCAGCCCGCCGACTTGCGAGCATCCGAAGCCTTCGGAACGGTGAAGAAGCGGACGATCACGTGCGGCAGACCGGCAGTACCGATCATCAGTGCTGCGGTGATGCAGAACACGTCAATCATCGACTTCGAACCGTCGGTGTATGCACCGAAACCCATCATCTGAAGCGATTCATCCAGCTTTTGCAGGACATACATTCCAGACCCGTCATTCACCTCACTACCCAGTCCCAATTGCGGGATCGGATTGCCAGTGATGAGCAGGGAGATGAAGATTGCCGGCACCAGATAAGCGAAGATCAGCACGCAGTACTGCGCCACCTGGGTATAGGTGATGCCCTTCATCCCGCCGAGCACGGCGTAAACGAAGACGATTGCCATGCCAATGATCACGCCCAGCGTCACATCCACATCAAGGAAGCGTGAGAACACGATCCCCACGCCGCGCATCTGCCCGGCAATATAGGTGAAGCTGATGAAGATCAGGCAGATCACGGCCACCGTTCGAGCCAGCTTGGAATAGTAACGCGTCCCGATGAAATCAGGCACCGTGAACTGGCCAAACTTGCGCAGATAGGGTGCCAGCAACAGCGCCAGCATCACGTAACCGCCGGTCCAGCCCATCAGATAGACCGAGCCATCATAACCCATGAAAGCAATCAGGCCGGCCATAGAGATGAACGACGCCGCGCTCATCCAGTCAGCCGCCGTTGCCATACCATTGACGATGGGATTCACCCCGCCGCCTGCGACATAAAACTCTTTCGTCGAACCGGCACGCGTCCAGATTGCAATGCCGATATACAGCGCAAAGCTGATCCCGACGAAGAGATAAATCAGAGCTTGTGTTGACATGTGCCCCTCCTCAATCGTCGAGATCGTATTTGCGTTCGATCGCCTTCATCTTCGCTGTGTAATAGAAAATCAGCGCGATAAAGACGTAGATCGAACCCTGTTGGGCGAACCAGAAGCCAAGCGGGAAACCGCCGATCATGAACTGGTCCAGGAAATCACGGAACAGAATCCCGGCGCCGAATGACACCACGAACCAGATTACCATGAGCGTGATAAGTAGGCGTATATTCTCTTTCCAATACGCGCCCGCCGAGCCGGTATTGGGATTTTCATCGGACATAATGGCGTCCTCCCCCTCCTAGGTGTACAGTAGCCGTGGGCACTCCACGGTCCATCTTTCAGCCTAGTGGGGCGCACAACGTTTTATAGCGCGACTTTCGTCTAATGGGGGTCAGCGGCGAATGACCTCGACCAACGGCGGGTCCTTGCGTGCGACATGCGTGAGTTGCGCCAGCAGCAATTCACCACATGCAACGGCATCGGTCAGCCCATCATGGGCGCGATATGGTGGAAGGCCATAGCGCCCGCGCAGTTTGCTCAATCTCAGGCCATCCTGAGCAAACTGGCGCGGAAACCACCGTGTTTCCAATTGCATAGTGCAGATGAAGGGCGCGACAAATCCTGTACCGTAAACCCGCTTGCAAGCTGCATCCAGAAAAGCGGATTCGATTTCGGCAAAATGCGCCACCAGTACCTTTCCCGCACAAGCCGCCAACACACCTGCCAGTGCTTCTTCCAAAGGCTTCGCAGCGGCCACTGCATCATCGGTTATCCGATGGACCACCACTGCGCCGGGATTAAGCGCTGCATCGGGACGAAAACGGATTCGCCGGGCACTGGAAGCGTGTATCGCGCATGTATCCATATCAGCAATGCCCGCTTCCAGCACTGCATGGCTGGCCGCATCAAGCCCATCTGTTTCCAGATCAATGGCTGCCATATCTATCTGAGAAATGGGCGCATCAAAATCAGGTAAATCTGCATGGTAGAAATCCAGCAGAGGCCCCTCTGGCGCATTCTTTGCGGCACGCTCAAATGCGCGCTTCAGCTTGCGCACAGGCCCGCCGAATAACTGACCTAGCATGTCAGGTCAGCCCGCCTGCATAGTCAGACCGCAGCTTGTCCAGCTGGGCGCGGATCAGTTTGAAGGCATCACGCAAATGTTCGCGGTCAAAGCGCGACAATTCGCCAGGATCGAGCTTGTTGGAAGGCTTTTCACCATTACGGATCTGGCGCGCCTGATGACGGAAACGCACATCGCGGACAAATTCGAAACAGGCTGAAAGGTCGCGCGCTGCCTCTGGATCCAGACTGCCTGCATCCGCAGCTGCGGCCAAACGCTCAAGCGTGCTGGTCGCATCCAGTGCCTTCACAATAGCATGGGTCCGCGCCAGGTCCACAATCGGCGTGATCGCCTGCGCCTTCAGATCCAGCACTTTGCCTTCAACAGCATCCTCCTTCAGCAGAAAATTTCTGAAGAAGCCCAATGGCACAGCTGTTACAGCGGCAGCACGCGCAACAAAGCTGGTGAAGATGCGATTTTCACTTGCCGCTTCAAAAGTTTCACGCCGCAATTGTTCCACCAGATGGGCTTCCCCCGCCACGGCCCGCATGTCGAAAAAGATACCACTCTCCAGAATGGCCTGCGGGTCTGGGCTGTCGATCCAGTGGCGGAACCGTTCCGCCCATTCGCTGGCTGTGCGGCGATAATCAGGATTCGATGCCATGATATTGCCGGGACAGAATTTATAGCCTGCCTGATCCAGCCCCTCTGCCAACCGTCTGCCCAATTCGGCGAAATATTCATCATGGCTTTCGCGAACGAAATCATCGCCAAAGATGAAACCATTGTCCTGATCGGACCCAAGCGACAGTTCATGCCGGGCAAGCGAACCAAAACACACCAGTGCATAGCTGGCGGGCGGTGGGCCCAACTCTTGCTCCATCAGTTTCAAGATGCGGCGATGGGCAAGCTCACCAATGGAGCTGACATAGCGCGCAATGGGTTCTGCATCGACGCCCGCCTCAACCAGACCGGCGACCGCGCGCGGCAGATGCGCCGTCGCATCCACAAGCGAGCCCATGGCACGCGCGCCTTCAACCTCTCTTGCAAGATGGAAGGTATTGGACCCCAGTTGGGCCAATACATCACTGGAGGATACTATACCGCAAATACGACCACCGGCATTTACCACAGGCATGTGATGGATGTGATGCGATGTCATCGCCAAAAGCGCGGAGAGCACGGTTTCCGTTTCCGCCAAGGTAATGGGATCAGGCGTCATCACCTGTTCCACCGGGGTTGCACCATCCAACCCAACCGCCAGGACGCGGCGGCGCAAATCCTTATCGGTCAATATGCCGACCAGATCATCACCCTTCATGACAGGCAAGACCGATACATCGCGTTCCGCCATCAGGCGCGCGGCATCGCCAATTGCCAACTCAGGAGTGCAAAATACCAATTCGCGGCGCGAAGCGATCGATTTGAGCGGGATATGTACCCCAAAGCTTTCATCGCCATCATTTTTGGCAACTTCCCGCCGCATGGATGCGACAGCACGGTGAAGGCGTGACGCCTGGTCGGTGTCAAAGAAGTGCCGGAATTGTTCGTGACCTTCCCAAAGAAGGTGAAACATCTCTGCTGGTAGGCGGTAAAGCAGGCAATCTTCAAACGCGATCGCCTCATTCTGCGCCGGGCCTCGCCTGATCAGGGATGGATAACCAAAGCAATCCCGCTCCCCCAGCCGGGCATGAAGCTCGGTCCCACCCAGCCGCAATTCGACACTGCCGGAACGGATCAAGGAAAGATATTGATTGTCATCGCCCGCGTGCGTCACAAAGGTATCGCGGCGAAAATACATGATGTCGATTGCGCGTGCCGCCTGTCGCAGCTGATCGGGTGGAAGCGATGCGAAAGGTTCCACCTGCTCCAGAAAGGAACGAACCTCTTCGATCTCGACTGAATCGCTTGTCATGGATGGAGGGGTTTCAAACGCGCGCGCTCGCGTCAAGACCGACCTATTGTTTAGTTCTGGCCTCAGCCTTCCAGGCCGTGCTCTTCCCGCGCAAGCTGATGCAGCCAGTCGGCATGGCGCGGCGCCTTCTTGGTCGTGCTCCATTCCTCCAGCATCAGCGGGGCAACACGCTTCAATTCGGCATATTGCTCTTTTGTCCCGATATCTGCGGCCAATTCGACCCGGTGCCCATTTGGATCGAAGAAATAGATCGATTTGAATATTCCGTGATGCGTGGGCCCCAACACATCAATCCCCTGCCCTTCTATATGCGCCTTGGCCGCCAGCAGACCTTCTTCCGATGCGACGCGAAAGGCCAGATGCTGCACCCATTCGGGGGTTGCTTCATCGCGCCCCATTTCTGGCTGATTGGGCAATTCAAAGAAGCCAGGACATTGCCATTCCCAGCATCCAGAAACACATGCATATAGGGATCATATTCGCCGGTGGATGGCACGTGATCTTCTGCAAAGGCGGTGGTGTATTCCATGCCCAGCACCCGGCCATACCATTCCACCGTTTCTTTCGCATCGCGGCAGCGATAGGCGGCGTGGTGAATACCAGCGAGTTTAATTGCGCTCATTCCGCGTGCTCAGAAGCTACATCTAATACACCGCGCCGGATCTGATCACGTTCCATGCTTTCAAACAGGGCCTTGAAGTTGCCTTCACCAAAACCATCATCACCCTTGCGTTGGATAAATTCGAAAAAGACCGGGCCGATCTGCGCCTCGGCAAAAATTTGCAGCAACAGGCGCGGCGTGCCACCTTGGGTCGTACCGTCGAGGAGAATGCCGCGCATTTGCAGCTGGCCGATATTCTCGGCATTGCCGGGCAGGCGTTCATCCAGCATCTCGTAATAAGTGGCAGGCGGTGCGGTCATGAAGGGAACACCCAGTGCATTCAGCCTGTCCCAGCACCGGATCAAATCATCACAGATCAGCGCAATATGCTGGATCCCCTCACCATTGAACTGACGCAGGAATTCCTCGATCTGGCCCTTCCCGCCTTCACCTTCTTCATTGAGAGGGATTCGGATCTTGCCGTCAGGTGCCGTCAACGCCTTTGAGGTGAGGCCGGTATATTCGCCCTTGATGTCAAAGAAGCGGATTTCCTGAAAATTGAACAGTTTCTCGTAATAATCCGCCCAATATTTCATCCGCCCGCCATAAACATTATGGGTCAGGTGATCGATCAGCTTGAAGCCTGCGCCAACGGGTCGTTTTTCAACCCCCGGCAGATATTCGAAATCGATATCATAGATCGACAGGCCCTCACCATTCGCATTCTCATAGCGATCAACCAGATAGAGAATCGCCCCACCAATCCCACGGATTGCGGGTATGTGCAGTTCCATCGGGCCGGTTTCGACATGAACAGGCTCCGCCCCCTGATCCAGCAGATGCTGATAGGCTGAACGTGCATCACGCACGCGGAAGGCCATGCCGCAGGCAGAAGGGCCATGCTCACGGGCGAAGAACCAGGCCGCGCTCCTCGGCTCGTAATTGGCGATCAGATTGATCCCACCCTGGCGCCACAAATGCACATCCTTGCTGCGATGGGTGGCGACATGGGCAAAACCCATCACTTTGAACACAGGCTCCAGCACGCCTTTTTCAGGTGCGCAGAATTCCACGAATTCAAAACCATCCAGACCGGTAGGGTTATCAAACAGGTCAGCCATCGCGCATCCCCTAAATATAGAATCATTTGGTTTCTATTGAAACTAAATATTCCAAAACTTGTATAATGTCAAAACAGCAGTTCACCTGTTGATTGACCTGCAGATGCTTCTACTGCAGCGCCAATTCCGCACTAGCTTTCGCAGTATGGATATGCTTACACCATTGTAAGTAGTATGGAGAGGGTCTTGGTCGAACCGGATTTCGATATGCTGATCGTGGGGGCGGGGTTGTCCGGCATCGGCATGGCCGCCCATCTGCAGTTGAAATTGCCTGGCACCAGCTATGCCATACTAGAACGCCGGGAGCGGATCGGCGGCACATGGGATTTGTTCCGTTATCCCGGCATCCGGTCTGACAGCGACATGTACACTCTGGGCTTTGAATTTGAGCCGTGGACGCATGCAAAGGCGATTGCAGGTGGTCCAGATATTCTGGAATATCTGGATCGGGTGGTCGATAAATACGCAATTCGCCCGCATATCCAGCACGACACCACAGTCATTTCGGCCGATTTCAAACATCAGGACGCCTGCTGGCATGTAGAGGTGGAATCGGGTGGACAGCGCAAAACGCTCACCACGCGCTGGTTGCATCTGGGCTCAGGCTATTACGACTATGATGATCCGCACGATGCCGGGTTCGATTTTTCAGGATTTTCCGGCCAGGTGGTCCACCCGCAATTCTGGCCCAAAGCCCTCGATTACGCAGGCAGGAATGTGGTGGTCATAGGCTCGGGTGCAACCGCAGTGACGTTGGTTCCTGCAATGACGGGCAAGGCTGCGCATGTGACCATGCTTCAGCGCACCCCAACATGGATGGCATCCAGCCCCGCGCGCGACCCGATCGCCCATTTTCTGCGCCGTATATTGCCTGCACGAACCGCATTCCGGCTGACACGTGCAAAGAATGTTTTCATCGGCGACTGGTTTTTCAAACGCGCCCGCAGTCACCCGGACAAGGTGGTGCGCATGCTGAAGAAGGCGCTGCGCAAGGCATTGGGGCCGGATTATGATGATGCCAGCTTCACCCCGCCCTATGGCCCGTGGGACCAGCGATTATGCCTTGTGCCGGACAATGATCTGTTCCTGGCAATGCGGCGCAAACAAGCTGACATTATTACCGGCCAGATCGAATGCTTCGTTGGCGACGGAGTGCAATTGAGCGATGGCCGCAAGCTTCCCGCCGATATCATTGTTACCGCAACCGGGCTTCGGCTGAGCTTTGGCGGCAAGATCAAACTAAGCCTGGAGGGCGCACCAATCGATGTGACGCAGCATTATTTCTACAAAAGCTGCATGTTCTCCAACCTGCCCAATCTTTCCTTTGCCTTTGGCTATCTCAATGCCAGTTGGACACTGCGTGTCGACCTCATCTCAGACTATATCTGTGATGTACTCAGGCTGATGCAAGAGCGGAATGCGGTGATCGCCAAACCTGCCCTCAACGCAAAGGAAGAAGCCCGGATGGAAATTGACGACCCGATCGCTTTTTCATCGGGCTACCTCCAGCGCGGCAAGCACCTCATTCCGAAAAGCGCGGCAGAAATGCCGTGGCGGCTGGCCCAAAACTATCGCCAGGATCGCGCCTTTATGCGCCACGCACCGGTGGATGATGGTGTGCTGGTTTTTGACAAGGCACAGGCCCAGCTAGATATAGCGTAAGCCCTATAGCGCGGAACCGCATCATCGCATAAGAACCGCCAAATGAATGCATCGGGTAAAATCTGGACCGCTGGACTCGTCATAATCGGTGACGAAATCCTGTCCGGCCGCACACATGACAAGAATATTGCCCAGATAGCCAGCTGGCTGCAGGTTCAGGGCATTCGCTTGTCAGAAGTGCGCGTGGTTCCCGACGTGGAAGCGCGAATTGTCGATGCAGTGAACGCGCTACGCAATACCTATGACTACCTCTTCACCACAGGTGGCATTGGGCCCACGCATGATGATATCACCGTGGATGCAGTGGCAAAAGCGCTGGGTCTGACAGTGGTCATTCACCCCGATGCCCGCGATATGCTGGAAACCTATTACGCCAGTATTGGCAAGGAATTGACAGAGGCCCGGCTACGAATGGCCCGTGTGCCCGAAGGGGCAGAGTTGATCCCCAACCATATGTCCGGGGCACCAGGCATCAAAATTGACAGCATCTTCCTGATGGCAGGCGTTCCGCATATCACAGCGGGCATGCTGGATGCGCTGACCGGCACGCTGGAAGGTGGCGCACCGCTGCTTTCGAATACCATCGGCTGCTGGACTGCCGAAAGCGAAGTTTCGGAAATTTTGCGGGAAGTCGAAAAGGCCCATGATGGCTGCCAGATCGGCAGCTATCCCTTTTTCCGTGAAGGGCGCGTCGGCGCTAATTTCGTGATCCGGTCAATCGATGCCGATGACCTGCAAAGCTGCATCGATACGCTTTGCGAAGCCCTGTCTGAAATCGGGCTAGATTTCACACCCGGGGGCATTTGATAGCCCTGGCATGAAAGTGGGGGTGGACCGCAGCCCACCCCGCATCAATCAGTTTACGTCAACTGCCTTGCTGACAAGGATATTCACCGAAACACGGCGGTTCTGCGCCTTGCCTTCTTCGGTGCTGTTGTCAGCCAGCGGATCGGATTCGGCCATGCCAGTAGGCGACAGCATGCGCCATGGTTTCCAGCCGCATTTCTGCTGTAGAGTGTTCACCACGCGACCAGCACGCTTTTCACTCAGGGTCTGGTTGTAATCCTCGTCGCCAACGGAATCGGTATAACCGACAACCAGCAGCAGGGCATTGTCCATTGCATCGGCATCAGCCGCAGTGGCGCACAATTCACTCTCTGCCCCAGGCTTCAGGTTCCATTTGCCTGAATCGAAATAGACATTGGTGCTGCCCTTGATGTTATACTTGTCAATGTCGCCCATGCGGCCACGCAGCGCCTCTGCTGCTGCGGCATTGGCTTCAATGGCAACATCATGTTCGCCAAAACGCTGATCGGTGCCGTTGTGGATCATGGCTGCCGTTTTCAGATCCTTGCTCTTCAGCACGATGCGGCTGGCAACAAGGCCATCGGCCCATTGCACTGTACGCGCCGTTACCGGCAGACCATTCATCAACGAGCTGGCTTTCAGCTTGTCACGGCTCAAACCCAGAAAGCCGCCACTGGTCTTGATTTCAGTGCCCGGGCTGACCAGTACGATTGTACTTGTCCCGGCTGCTGTGGTGATCTTGATCTTGTTGCCGCTGCGCGCAGAAATGAAACCTTCCACTTCCGGACCATCTGGCATTCCAGAAAGATCGGTTGGCAGGGAACCTGTGACCGTGGTCAGCACTTCACCTTCATAATCATCCTGCGCCTGGACACCCGCCGACATAGGCACGGCCATCATCGCAAGTGCGGCAAAAACGTGCGACCGTTTGTTCATTGCTCTCATTACGCTACTCCTTCAAAACCATTGCAATCGGACCTCCGCTTTGTGGGAGTGTCCCACCCCTGCTATTGTATGTCCGACCACTCCAAACCCCTACATCTCGATCCAATTCGAATGGTGGCGTGAAAAATGCTCTGCAAAGCCATGGATTCGCAAAATGCCAACGTCAACCTGTCTCCAAGTTAACAATATCCCGCGAACGGGTGGTTTGAGCGCAAGATGCGACGAACCGTTGCAAAAGACGCAAATTACGCAGGTCATACTGCCTGAAAACTTCGTTTATTCGCCGGAATCAAACGAGCAATTCGCAAAGAGAAAGGGCCGGAGGTTTCCCCCCCGGCCCCTACGTTACCTACGTGCAGTAGGAAAATTGAATTGCCCCGATACGATCCTGAAAAGATCGCAAGGCCGACTGGCCGTCGCACCTATTGGCGCGGAAGCCAAAGCGCAGGGGTAAGGTTAATGCTGATCCGCACTCAAGCAGCGAAGCGGTAGCGCGGATCAGAAAATTAAGCCCCTTCGACCTCTGCCAGGTCAACCTTCAGGCCAGGGCCCATGGACGAGCTGAGCGAGATCTTTTTGACGTACTTGCCCTTGGCACCACTCGGCTTGGCCTTCACCACAGCTTCGGTCAGCGCCTTGAAGTTCGCCTTCAGGTCAGCATCATTGAACGACAGCTTGCCGATGCCGGAATGGATGATGCCCATCTTTTCAACGCGGAATTCAACCTGGCCGCCCTTGGCGTCCTTCACGGCCTGTTCCACATTGGGGGTGACGGTGCCCAGCTTGGGGTTCGGCATCAGGCCCTTGGGGCCCAGCACCTTACCCAAGCGGCCAACAACGCCCATCATGTCCGGCGTGGCAATCACGCGGTCATAATTGAGGTTGCCTGCCTGCATGTCTTCCATCAGGTCTTCCGCGCCAACCTTGTCAGCGCCGGCAGCCAGTGCCTTGTCGGCATTGTCGCCACGTGCGAACACGGCAACACGCACGTCCTTGCCCGTGCCCGAAGGCAGCGAGACCATACCGCGCACCATCTGGTCGGCATGACGCGGGTCAACGCCCAGGTTCATTGCAACTTCAACGGTTTCGTCAAACTTGCTCTTGAAATTGCGCAGCACACCCAGCGCTTCTTCCACGCTGTACAGCTTTTCGCCGTCGAGTTCGGCCAGCAGTTTCTGCTTCTTGGTCACTTTAGCCATGATTTCAGCCCTCCACCACGTCGAGGCCCATCGAACGGGCAGAGCCTTCGATGATCTTGGTTGCCTGTTCGATATCGTTCGCGTTGAGATCCTTCATCTTGGTCTCAGCGATTTCAGCCAGCTGCGAACGCTTGATGGTCCCGGCAGAAACCTTGCCCGGCTCCTTGGAACCAGACTTCAGCTTGGCAGCCTTCTTGATCAGGAAGCTGGCAGGCGGCGTCTTGGTGACGAAGGTGAACGAACGATCGGCATAGACCGTGATGATCGTCGGGATCGGCATGCCCTTTTCAAGGCTGTCAGTCGCAGCGTTGAAGGCCTTGCAGAATTCCATGATGTTCACGCCGCGCTGACCCAGTGCAGGGCCGATGGGCGGTGATGGGTTGGCGGTGCCAGCGGGCACCTGCAGCTTGATATAGCCGTCAATTTTCTTGGCCATAATGGCCTCCTTATTCTCACTTTCGCCACGCCTCTTTCGAACCGTGGCTCATGGTAAGCGGTCAAGCAGTTCGGCCAAAGATTAGGCCGAACCTCCCGCGCGGATTTCCCGATCGGTGATTGGGAAGGCGCGCACATAGCGTTCTGGACGCGAAAAGCAAGCGATTCGAGATCATCGCGCCTCGGCGAAATCCTACGCGATGGAACACATGGAACACTGTCCATGAACAGAAATTCCATGGCTGTTTTGCGTGATACAAATGGGGCGATGAAGAAAAGAGGACGGAGGCCATACATAACCCCCGCCCTAAATTGTCTGGGGCGAGTAGGAAACGCGCCGCCAGTTGCACTTAAAAGTCAGCCACAAAACGGAGCCATGCCCCGCGCCCCGGCCCGGGCAGTTTCTCGCCCAATGGTACATCGGATGCGCCGACACGGCTCACTCCTGCCAGATGCGGCTGGTAATATGTGTCGAACAGGTTTTCGATGCCTGCCTCCATCCGCATGCATGGCATCAGCGCATAGCCACCGAACAGGCCGAACACGGCATAGCCGCTGCTCGGCAGCTCATCATTGGTGGCGGAGACTTTTGTCTGTTTCGCTGCCGCATTCATCTCTGCGCCCAAAGTCACGCGTTCACCCTGCCAGGCTGCAGCCAGACGCAGGCTTGCCGGTGACACGCGATAAAGATTGTCATCAATGTCGCGCCGCTTGCCACGGACATAGCTGGCGGTGCCCGAAAGCTCGATATGCTCCGTCACGCGCAGTTCGAAATCCATGTCGGCACCAAACAGATGCGCATCCACATTGCGGAATATCAACGGTGTTGCGTCGCCATTCATAGCGGCAACCATTTCCACCGTGCTATCGACCACACCCGCCGTGCCATCAAATGGCGTGCCCTGGATGTAATCATCCACCCGGCGATAAAATGCGGTGGGGCGCAGCGTCAGCATATCGCTGGCATAATCGACGCCCAGTTCCGCGATCCATGCCGTTTCGGGTTTTAGCGCGCGATTGCCGACATAGATATTGCCATCAGCCAGGCCATAGCTTGCCTCTGTCGGCAACCAGGCGAACCGTTCCAGCGTGCTGGGCACCCGCACCTTGCGGGCCAGCGTCAGGCGTGGGGTCCAATCCCCATGCGGCGCCCAGAACTGCACCACTGCATCCCATGTGGTATCAGACAAATTACGGTCCGATGCGATAAAGCCATTTGCCAGCATGCGCGGCCCCATGGGCACTGCGCTGCCCAGCTGCGGGATACCAGATGACTGTTCGACATGATCAATTCGCGCACCGATCTGGAATTCCACCGCGCCAGCACCGCCGCGCCATTCGGCAAAGCCCCCCACCCGACTGGAAGCGAGGCCCGGCTGCGCATCGAGGAAGAAATCAGCATTGAGCGGATTGGTAATCCGCACCTGCTTATCCGCCTTTTCCAGATCCACACCCAGCGTGACATTGCGCCGCGCGCTACCGAAACGCAGGCTGCTTTCAGCAGTCAACGTATCGGCATCGGCAAAGGTCGCGCGTGGTGTGGGGGATGGCGGCTGGCGCAGGGTCTGATTGTCCATCAAATGCCGCACGGCGACATGGCCCAGCCGCACATTCAGATGAACATCTTGGACGATATCACCGCGGAAGCCCGCCTGCAGGAAATCCGTGTTGAAATAGATGATGTCCATCGCAAAGGGGGGATTGCCCGAAGGGTCCGTTTCACTGCGGCGATATTCAACGAAGAATTCGCCCGGCCCCGCCTGCATGCCTGCATGCACGCCATAAAGATTGCGTTCGTAAAGCGTGCCTGTCGCGGTGCCGCCGGGGATCTCATAATCCTTGCCTTCTTCGCGCGATGCAATCACGCCGATGCGCCAACGGTTATTGGCCACACCCACGCTGCCGCCCAAGGCATAGCTATCATCCACGCTGCGATATTGTGCAGCTGCGTGGCCTTGTGCCGTCAGGCCACTGGAATCGGTGAATTGCGTTTCCACCAGCACGGCATTGACCGCGCCTGCCAAAGATGGCCCTTGCGAAACGGGCGCGACACCGCGCGCCAGCTCTATCTGCTGCACCAGCACGGCGGGTGCATAATGCATGGGCGGGTCCATCGCATTGGGCCCACCACTGGCGAAACGCTGGCCATTGACGCGGCCCAACACGCGTTCACCGGACAATCCGCGATATGATATCTGGCCCGATACCGGACCATTACCCACCAGGGCCCCTCCCGGTGCGCGCGCGGCGATACTGGCAGCATCGGCAGGCAGAGCAATCTCTTGCGGCGTGTCAATGGCAGTTGATGTTACAGGATTGGCACGCTTGGCGGTGACGATGATCGTATCGGTCAGCGCGGCATCGTGGCGCGTCTTTGCTGCTGTGTCCTGCGCCAAAGTGGGTTGGCTATAGGCAAGGGCGCAGCCAGCCAGCAATGCCGGCCGCATAAGTTTCTGAAATGACATGTAGAATATTCCGCTGAATTGATGTGCGGCAGGCAGCGCGCAGCCGCGCGCACCCTTCCGCTGGACAGTGTTGCTATCGATTCAAGCGGCGTGGGGCGGCGCGCGCAGCGGCGGGCGCCAATATTGTGGCGCGGCGAGTTTCAGCGCAATGCCGCGCTGCTGTTCCGGCACTGCATAGAGCGGCGCGCGATCCGCCAGCAGAGCATCATCTGCGGCAATCGCAGCAAAGCTGAGCGCGGCAAAGGCGCAGTGATCCTGCACCGCCACATCTTCATCCTCGCCGGCATCACCTTTGCGCGGAACGGCAATTTCTATTGTGCGATAAAGGCCAGGATTAGCGGGTGAACATATACGGACTGACAATGTGCCGCCCGCGTCCTGGTCCGGCATAATGCCTGCTGGCACCAGCGCGCGCACAGACAGGGCCAGAAGGCCCAGCAGCCAGAAGGCATGGCATTGTTTCGCCAATATCTGCCGCAATCCCCGCATGGCCCGCGCCTTTAGCCGATCAGCAACGAAAAGCCAGTGACTTGCGTCAGTTTGAGCAATGCCGGGCTGTGTTTAGCGAGCGAGCATCAAAAAAAGGGCACCGGCCTTACGGCAAGTGCCCCTTTTCTATCAACCGCCTTGGCGGAGAATACGCTTACTTGACCAGTTCGACCTGTTCGAAATCCAGTTCCACCGGCGTTGCGCGGCCAAAGATCGAAACCGAAACCTTGACCTTCGCCTTGTCGAAATCGAGTTCTTCCACCACGCCATTGAAGCTGGCGAAGGGGCCGTCCAGCACCTTGACCTGATCGCCGATTTCGTAATCGACGCTGATATCGCGCTTGGGCGCGGCCTTGGCTTCTTCGACACCGCCGAAATAGCGTGCAGCCTCTTTCTCACTGATCGCCTGCGGCTTGTTGCCCGAACCCAGGAAGCCGGTGACCTTGGGCGTGTTCTTGACCAGGTGATAGACATCATCGGTCATTTTCAGCTTGGCCAGAACATAGCCGGGCATGAACTTGCGTTCGACCTGCACCTTCTTGCCGCGCTTTACCTCTGTCACGGTTTCTGTGGGAACCTGTACGTCCTCAACAGCATCGGACAGGCCCAGCCGTTCAGCCTCGGAGATGATCTGATCGCGCACCTTGTTTTCGAAGCCCGAATAAGCGTGGATGATATACCAGCGAGCCATTGCGTATCCTGTCTATGCCTAAATCTGTCGTAATGCGGGTTGGGTTGTGGCGATCAGGCCAGCGTCAGCAGCCAGCCGACCACTGCACTGAAGGCCGAATCAATGCCGAGAAAGAAAAGCGAAAGAATAATCATCAGGATGAAGACGAAGATCGCTGTGCGAATGGTTTCTTCACGCGTTGGCCACACAACCTTGTTCGTTTCGGAACGAACCTGGTTGATGAATTCCGCTGGTGACGTCTTGCGCTTCTTTTCTTCGGCCATGATGACCTTCCATCCTCAAGTAAAATCTCTTGCCAACCGCAATCGGCTTTCAGGTAGGGCTTCTCGCCGCCCCGAACAAGGTCCGGGAGGGGCTGCTAACTGATTCCAATGTCGGAAGACGGCTGCATCTAGAGCCTGCGCATGGCAAAAGCAAGCCACTGTGCACCAATGGTTGCCGCTGCAACTTTTGCCACTAGTCAGCGCGCCAACAGGCGGTTAGCCTATACAATTCAACCCAAGGGACAATTGAGGGATAGCCACGCATGGCAGCTGCAGAAACCGGGTCGGTCAGCCTTATCGACCACGTGACCAATGTTTCAGATTTCATCTGGGGTGGCACATGGAATGGCGATGTACTGCCTTGGCTTTCCATCGGCGGCCAACCCATCCCCCCGATGACGCTTATCCTGCTGGGCATCGGCCTTTACGTGATGGTGGGCCTGCGGTTTTACCCGATCCTGAAGCTTGGTAATGCTGTCACCGGCCTGTTCAAAGGGCGCAAGAGTGCAGGTGCGGGCGAAATCAGCCCCTTTGCCGCTCTGTCCACCGCGCTTTCAGGCCAGGTTGGCACCGGCAATCTGGCGGGCGTGGCCACGGCCATTGCGCTGGGTGGGCCGGGCGCGATTTTCTGGATGTGGATTACCGCCCTTATCGGCATGGCGCTGGCCTTTGCCGAAGGTTCGCTGGCGATCCGTTATCGCGAAACCACCAGCGATGGGGTGAAACGCGGCGGGCCGATGAGCTACATCATGATGGGCCTGGGTCCAAAATGGTCCTGGCTGGCCATTCTGTTCTGCCTGGGCACGCTGTTTTCCGCACTGGTTACAGGCAATTCCATCCAGGCAAATGCCGTGGCTGACAGCTTCAATGAATTGTTCGGCATGCAGGAATGGATTGCCGGGCTGATCACCGCATTGGCCGTGTTCATCGTAATCATTGGCGGGATCAAATCGATCGGCAATGTCGCGGAAAAAGTCGTCCCCTTCATGGCGGCGGCCTATATCGTGATGGCAATTATCGCGATCATCCTGAACATTCAGGATATCCCTGAAACTTTCAACCGCATCTTTGGCGGCGCTTTCAACACGCAGGCCGCCAGCGGCGGTTTTGTGGGCGCGGCCATTGCCCTGGCGATCCGCGCCGGTGTGGCGCGCGGGCTGTTCTCCAACGAAGCGGGCCAGGGTTCCACCCCTATCGCCCATGCCGTTGCACAAACAGATGACCCGGAACAACAGGGCCGCATGGCGATGATGGGCACCTTTATCGACACCATCGTGATCTGCACCATGACCGCGCTGGTCATCCTGACGGTAGAGGGCAATTTCAGTGGTGGCGGGCAGCAAGTGCTGCATGCCTGGCAATCCGATCTGCAGGGCTTTGCCATGACCAGCGGTGCATTTGCCGCGGCCTTTCCAATGACAATGGCGGGTATCCCAATCGGCACGCTGGTGGCCAGTATTGCACTAATCCTGTTCGTGTTCACCACGCTGTTGACGTGGAGCTATTACGGCGAACGTGCGATCACCTTTCTCTATGACCGTGTGCCGGGTTCGACCCGTGCCGGTGAAAAGGCGCTTCACATGGCCTGGCGCGTGTTGTGGTGCGTGGTGATCTTCGTGGGCAGTTCGCAGGACCTGACGCTGGTCTGGCGACTGGGTGACATCTCCAACGCAGCCATGGCGCTGCCCAACCTGCTGGCTCTGGCGCTGTTATCAGGCGTGGTGTTCAAGCTGGCACGTGGAGAGCGCACGGCTGGCAAGGATTACCACGCCGATACGCCGGAGGAGCCGGAGGAATATTGAAGCGGGTGCTAGAGCGGCTGGGTGGCTGACGCCCTGCTTTTTCGCTCCCTTGGCTTGCCACCCCCGCAAACTTTTGGTTTCCTCTCCGTTAGAAAGGGGCACAGAGGGGAAGCCATGCCGTTCTATATTCGCAAGTCAGTTAGCGCAGGACCGTTCCGTTTCAACCTATCGAAGAGCGGTCTTGGTGTCTCGGTTGGCGTGAAAGGGCTTCGCTTTGGCACGGGCCCCCGGGGTCATTATGTCCACGCCGGACGCGGCGGTCTCTACTATCGGTCCTCAAAACCCGGATCGGGTCGAAAAGGCCAAGAGCAAAGGCACTCCACCCCACCCGGCCCAGCACCAAGGCAGCTCCCTCAGTACACCGAGAGGGGTGTTGAGATGATGCCCGTCTCGTCTGCCGACGTTCTCGAAATGGAGGACAGCCGCTTCACCGAGATACTGAATGAACTGAGCACGAAACAGGCATCAACTTCGATGGAGAAGGCGCTAGGCATAACTGGCGCTGTCACGGCCGCCCTTGGACTGATTACCGCTGGAGGAAGTGGGCTGGTAGTAGGGGGGCTTTTCGGTTTAGGCGCTTGGCTTGTCGGCAAGTGGCTGGACAGCTTTCAGCGGTCTGATGTGCTGATTTACGATCTCGAGCCCGAAGCACAGTCAGCATACGAGGCACTGTCCAATGCATTCGATGTTGTCGCCGCATGCCAAGGCAAGTGGCATATCGACGCGGGGGGCACTGTCCATGACATCCACACGTGGAAACGTAACGCCGGGGCTGGGCGCATTATCGACCCCCGGCCCACGACCTTCACCTACGCACTACCACGAGTTGTAAAGAGCAACGTCACCCCGCCCTCAATCCAATGCGGGAAGGAAACGTTATATTTCCTGCCTGACTTCCTCTTGGTGGTCCATGATCAGAAGGTTGGTGCTGTAGCCTATGACCGGCTCAGTATCCGCTGGCAGGACTCGAACTTCATTGAAGAAGGCACCGTCCCGACAGATACCGAGGTGCTCTATCACACATGGAAACACCCGAACAAAAACGGCGGCCCTGATCACCGGTTCGCGAACAACTATCAGATACCGGTTTGCCGGTACGAAGCCATTCACCTCACCAGCGACTCCGGGCTTAACGAGCTCCTGCAAGTGTCTCGTGCTGGTGTGGCCGCTCCGTTCGCGGAAGCCGTTGCCGAACTTGCCCGCTCAAACGGTAGTAGCGCGCTGAGCGAATCTCTGCCCCGGCTGGAGGCATCCTAGAGGCCCACAAAGCTGGCCTTTCGGCCCCGAATGCGTCGCTTCTCAAATTTTTCAGGAAAATGGCAGGGGTGACAGGATTCGAACCCGTGGCCCTCGGTTTTGGAGACCGATGCTCTACCAGCTGAGCTACACCCCTGCACCGGCAGAGCGCGCCCTCTATCGCCAAGTACGTGGCATGGCAACACAGGAATCTGCCGACACGCGGATAAGCGATTGCCGCCCTGCCGCAAGGCGGGGTATGATCGCCTGCAATGCACGCACCACAACCTGCCATAATCGCGCCGGAAATGCTGCTGTTAGCCTATCGCAGCGGCATTTTCCCTATGGCGGACAGTCGCGATGACCCTGAAGTCTTCTGGGTCGAACCGCGCGAACGCGCGATCATCCCGCTCGATCAGTTCCGCTGTTCCAGCAGCCTGCGCAAGGTCATTCGACAGGGGCGCTTTCGCGTCACGCTGAATGCGGATTTTGCTTCTGTCATCCATGCGTGCTCGCAACCGCGCCCCGGCCATCCCGAAAGCTGGATCAGCGACCGCATACAGGCCAGCTATCGCCATTTGCACGCCGCAGGCCACGCCCATTCAATCGAATGCTGGACCAGAACCGAACAGGGCGTTGAGCTTGTCGGCGGGCTTTATGGCGTCAGCTTTGACCGTGTGTTCTGTGGCGAGAGCATGTTCAGCCGCGCCGATAATGCCAGCAAGGTGGCGCTGACATACCTTGTGGCAATGATGCGCCATGCCGGTTTTCAGGTGCTCGATTGCCAGTTCATGACCGATCATCTGGCCAGCATGGGCGCGGTTGAAATCCCGCAAGCCAAATATCAGGATCTGATTGCGGATGCGCGTGGTGAACCGCGGATGAGCCTGCCTGCTGCCTATTCCGAGCTGGTCGGTTCCGCCGCTGCTGGTTCTGCAACAGGTTCGGCCGGCTGTGGCACAACTTCGGCCGGCGCAACTGCGCGGACAGGGGTGGAATCGACTGGCGGGGAGTCCCCGGCAAAGCTCATTTTACAGTCTTTGACCCAAACGTCATAAATCGGGTGTTCCACCACATTCAGGCTGGGCGAATTCTTGAACAGCCAGCCGGAAAAGATACGGGTAAAATCTTCCTGGCCGCGGCCCTGGACCAGCACCTGGACAAAGGCGCCCGTTTCCTTGGGCATTTCCCATGGGGGCGTTTTTTCGCAGGCCTGCAGGCGGACAATCACATTGCCCACACGGCGCGATTCGCCCGGCTTCATCTCCAGGTCCTGGGTCGAATTATTGCGTTTATTAAGCAAGCCAATCACCGCCACGCGATCCTGCATCGGGGTGCCAATGGCCGCATCTGCGGCAATATCTTCCGCAGGTGTGGGCGGTGCCTGCAAATCCTTGGGCAGTTCGGTTTCAACCGGCTTGTGTTCAGGTGCCCCAGAGTCGGAACACCCCGCCAATAGCAGAGTGCCGGCAACGAATGCGGCAGCAATCAACGGGCGGCGCGGCATGCGCTGCATGCTCAGCCTTCCGGGCTCCATGCCTCATAATCGCCCACCGCGGCAGCACGCTTACCCCCATTTTCCAGCGCACCTTGCGGGCGATAGGCTGCAGGCGTGCCGGTGGCATTGGGGGTAAATTCAGCTTCCCAGATCTTGGGCGCGGGCAGGAAACTTTCCGGTACATCGTCAAATGCGCCGTGCAACCAACCGTGCCATTCCGCCGGAACGCGGCTGGCATCATTGGCACCGTCATAGATCACCCAGCGGCGTTCACGCTGACCTTCGCCGCGCTTCTTTGACCGATAATATTTATTGCCTTGCACATCGGTGCCGACATGTTCGCCATTGCGCGATGACCACAGCATGGTGCCGATGGTCGCACCATCCCACCAGGTGAAGATTTTTGCCAGGATACCCATGGCCAGCGCGCGTAGCGGATTTGACTGCCAGAGCCAAGCATTTGTGCGCGTCGAAAACGCAATCAGGAAAGCTTGTATTCCACCTTGTCCCCTGGCCCAATGCCCAGTTCCGCCGCGCGCCCGCCAGGCAATTCCAGCACCGCGCCAGCTATGCCGTCAGAATAAACCGATTCCAGCGAATACGGCACTGTCTGGGCCGCTATATTGAGGATACGGCCATCACGGCCAATAAAGATGATGTCCAGCGGCAGCGGGGTGTTCTTCATCCAGAAGCTGCGGATGCCGGGTGGGTGAGACGGGAACAGCATCCCTTCATCGGGGCCCAGTTCCGTTCGGAACATCAACCCGCGCGACTGTTCTTGCGGCGAATCGGCCAGCTCGACGCTGAAACGATGGACCTTCCCCCTGCTTGTCACCTGCAAGGGCAGGACACGCAGGCCAGACACCGGATGGACCGCATTTGCTGCCACATTTTCCGATCGCGCCGGTTCGCTCGCCACCTGGGTTGAACAAGCCGCTAGGGCCAGGGCGGCAGCAACTGCCAGCATGCGATTCGCATCAGACCATCGGGAAAGCATCGTCATCCAGTTCCATTGCCCATTCTTCGGCTTCATCAATACTGCCCGCCTCTATCAGTGCGCGTGCCGTATCAAAGCCATGGCCTGCACGGATCATGGCTGCAATCTGCTTTTCACGTTTCGCCATGTCCGGCGGCTGAACGGCATAGGGGCCAAAGCGGCGTTTTTGGACCAGCGCCAATGCGGCATGGCGGGCACCTGCTTCATCAGGGCGCACTTCATCACGCACATCCTCTGCAATTCCCGCACCTCGCAACGCCTGATCCACCCGCCGCGCGCCATATCCACGCCTCAACAAGCCGCCAGCTTTGGCGCGGGCATAGGCTGCATCATCGACATAGCCCAGTTCCACCAGCCGATCGACCAGCGCCCGCACAGTATCCGGCCCCAAATCCTCAACTGCCCCTTTTTCACGTATTTTCCGTATCAAATAGGCTTCCAGTTTGGCCGAACTGGTGGCAAAGCGCGCGACGTAAGACAGCGCCAGATCACGTAATCTGGACTGGTCCAGCTCTGCTGGAGCAGGTTTTCCCCGCTTTTTTGCCGTTTCCTTTGAAACCATTTGGCCTTATTCGTGCCACACTCGTTAGGAAATGGGAAAGTGTGATTTATGCGGAGGGGGGAGTTTCCGCTGTGATGGACAACAAACAGGCGCATCAAAAGCGCCGTAAGTAACGGGTATCGCTGATAAAGATGACCGACGCTGCCATGAAGCCGACGCCGAATGATTGCGCACTGAAGCGCCGCAGGGCTGACTTTGCGACCTTCAATGAGGCGATCGATTACGCTGCCAACAGCGAAAAAGGCCTCAATTTTCACGATATGCGTGGATCCTTGGAGCGTGTTTATCCCTATTCCCAGATGCGCGAAGACGCGCTGGTCATGGCACGCCGCCTGATCGCGTCGGGCATTGGCAAGGGTGACCGCGTTGCGCTGATCGCCGAAACCGGCCCAGACTTCGCCGCACTATTCTGCGCCTGCACATATTCAGGCGCATGGCCCGTGCCGCTGCCGCTGCCCACCACCTTTGGTGGCAAGGAAAGCTATATCGATCAGCTTGCGGTGCAATTGCAGAGCAGCGACCCCAAAATGCTGCTCTACCCTGGTGAAATTTCCGAAATGGCCAAAGCGGCCGCTGACAAGCAGGGGTGCGAGGGATTGAGCTGGGAAGAATTCGCCCAGCGCGAAGCACCAGAGATGGACCTGCCTGAAACAGACCCGGAAGATATTTGCTATTTGCAATATTCCAGCGGATCGACCCGCTTCCCCACAGGCGTTGCGGTGACGCATCGCGCATTGCTGCACAATCTGTTCGGCCATGCGACTTCAATGGATCTGGGCACCAACGATCGCGTGGTCAGCTGGCTGCCCTGGTATCACGATATGGGGCTGGTCGGCTGCTTCCTGTCACCCATCGCCAATCAGGTCAGCTGCGATTACATCCGCACCGAACATTTCGCACGGCGCCCGCTGGCCTGGCTGGACCTGATCAGCCGCAATGCCGGCAATACGCTGAGCTATTCGCCCACCTTCGGCTATGACATCTGCGCACGACGCATTTCCAGCCAAAGCCATGTGGGGGACCGGTTCGACCTGTCGCGCTGGCGCGTTGCAGGCAATGGCGCGGACATGATCCGCCCTGATGTGATGCAAAGCTTCGTCAATGCCTTTGCAGAAGCTGGGTTCAAAGCACAGGCATTTACCCCTTCTTATGGCCTGGCAGAAGCGACACTGGCCGTCACGGTCATGCCACCTTGTGAAGGCATCCGTGTGGAATTGGTGGAAGAAGAACGGCTTTCGGGCACGCAGCGCGATCTGTCACGGCCCGCGCGCTATCGCGCCATCGTCAATTGCGGCAAGCCGCTGCCGGGCATGGATGTTGAAATCCGTGACGAGAAAGGCGCGGCGCGCGGCGACCACCAGATCGGCAAAGTCTGGTGCCGTGGCGAAAGCGTCATGCATTCCTATTTCCGCAACCCGGAAGCGACCGAGGATTGCCTGGTTGATGGCTGGCTGGACACGGGCGACATGGGGTACATGGCTGATGGCTATCTGTTCATCGTCGGTCGCGCGAAAGACATGATCATCATCAATGGCAAGAACCATTGGCCGCAAGATATTGAATGGGCGGTGGAACAACTGCCTGGCTTCAACCATGGCGATATTGCCGCCTTCTCTATCGAAACGGAAAATGGTGAAGAAGCGCCAGCCGTGCTGGTCCATTGCCGTGTTTCCGACCCTGAAGAACGGCTGCACCTGCGTGACCAGATCGCGGACAAGGTGCGTTCGGTTACGGGGATGAGCTGTGTTGTCGAACTGGTGCCACCGCGCACATTGCCGCGCACCAGTTCGGGCAAACTGAGCCGCGCCAAGGCAAAGAAACAGTATCTGTCAGGCGAAATCCAGCCGATCAAACTGCTTGAAGCGGCCTGATTTTCAGTTCGCTTTCACCGGTGACCATTCGGGGGTGACTGTGGTGCCGCGCCTGCTGATCGTTCCATCCTGAACGGTTACGCCGTCAGCTTCCAGCTTTTCACGAACCTTTGTGACCAGATCTGCCGGACCTGATAACGCCACTGGCATGCCCAAACGTTTCGCGGCCCATTGGGTCAACACCAATGCATCTGCCCCGCTTTCGTTGGGTTGTGTTCTGGCTGGTTCATCGCCTTCAGCAGGCAGTGTTTCGAATGCGATCACCGGCAGGGCACCCATTGGCGGAACAAGTTCTATCTTCCATTCCGGCTCAGTGGCAACAATGCGCCTTTCCAGCGCGTGATAGGCTGACAGGCTGGCACCATCCAGCACTTGCGCGCGGACGATCGCACGGCGACGCACCCGGTCCACTGTTACCTCACTATCAGCTACGCCCGCCACCAGCGCCAACCTTTCAGCCAGCATGTCAACACGGCGCTGGCTTGCCTCCTCTTGCGCCTGCGCTGCTGCAAGCTGGGCACGTTCTGCGGCAGCTGCGCCTGTCCCCACTTCTATCTGGGTCAGCATAACCTGCGCATCTTCACCCACGATACGTTCCACCGCACGCGTCACAGTCGGTTCTGCATTGGACTGATATTCCGGCGTCAACACAGTCGCTGAAACCAGAATCGGTGTGGTGTCCCAATTGATCTGCAAATCTGACAGGCGCGATTTGCGGGCAAAGCTATCCAGCACGGCACCGCGAATATCACGCTGCGCGCGTGCTTCATTGGCGATCTGGATCAGCGAAATCCCCAGAGGAATGGCAAGAGCGACAAAGGCCCCCAGCGTGACACCAAACTGCCAGCGCGTCTGCCGCTCTGTCAGCTTGGTCCGGAAACCATACATTTTGGCGAGGACAAAGCTGGTCCCGGCAATGGTGACGAGGTTCGTCACAAACAGCATCAGCGCCCCGCCAAACACCGTCCAGTTAAATGTGGCGAGGCCAAAACCCACCACCGCCAGCGGTGGCATCAATGCTGTGGCAATGGCCACGCCCACAATCGTCCCCTCACGCCCGCGGATCATCGCATATGTGCCGGCGACGGAAGAAAAAAGCGCGATCAGAAGATCGAACAGGTTGGGCCGGGTACGCGACGCAATCTCACTCGTCACCGTTTGCAGTGGCGACAGGAATACAATCAAAGCGCAAAAGAAAATCGCCACCAACGACCCGACGAAAAGGGATTTTGCCGATTGCCGCGTCCAGTGAAAATCCCCGATTGCCAGGCCAAAACCCAACCCCAAAATCGGCCCCATCAGGGGGGATAACAACATGGCACCGATCACAACAGCAGGCGATGAAAGCAGCAGGCCCAAAATCGCAATGCCGGCAGACATGGCCAGCATCAGCAGGTAACGGGCGGAAAGCAGGCAATCCTCGCGCCGTTTTTCAATTACTTCGGCCTGGTCTACCGTGCCCACCACATCACTGTTCCACCATTGGCGGAAACTGAAGACCACGCGCGAAAAGGATGCCTGCGTTTCAGACAGCTTTGATTGTAATAGTGGTGGTTTGCTCGCCACTGGGCTTCCCCCCGAAGTATAATCGCCTCAACGCAAGGTGGTAGAGGTAATTTGCCACGAACGAAAGCATGGACGATTGCTGTGTAATCAGGCACAAATCTTGAAGTTCGTGTCTTATGGCACTAATACAGTATCAAGCGATGGCGTATGGACCATCCGAAGGAGCAAGATTCAGGCATGAGCACGCCAGACAGCAAGCCCGTTGCGACGAAGACGGCCAATGATTTCGACCTGACCCCGCCCGACCCGGTGCCCACTGTTGCCCCGGAAAAAGCCGCAGGGCTGGTCCCCGTGGACGAAACGAAAAAGAGCAAGCTGGAAGAAAAGGTCGACAGTTTCGTGGCCGATCTGGTCGCGGAAGATGCCAATTCGCCTGCCTTTGGTGAAAAGGTCGACCAGATCACCCGCATGGGGCAGGAACAGATCCGCGCCGCAGCTGCAATGTCCAACCGTTTCCTGGACCGTCCCGTGCGCGCCATGGATCAGGATAATGGTGTGGGTGCTGATCTTCTGGAACTGCGCAAGACGGTGGAAGACCTGGACCCTGGCCGCAAGGGCAAGATACGCGGGCGCAAGCTTTTTGGCATCATCCCCTTCGGCAACAAGCTGCAGCGTTATTTTGACAGTTATACCAGCGCGCAGGGCCATATTCAGTCGATCCTGGATCGGCTGGCGTCGGGCAAACGCGAACTGCATGAAGACAATGCCGCGATCGATATCGAACGGCAGAAATTGTGGTCCGCGATGGGCGAACTGGAACAGATGATCCATATCGCCAAGACACTGGACCAGCGGCTGGAGGATAAGGCGGCAGAACTCGATTCCTCCGATCCCGCAAAGGCCAAGGCGATCCGTGAAAGCGCGCTGTTCTATGTCCGCCAGCGGACGCAGGATCTGCTCACCCAAATGGCAGTTTCGGTGCAGGGTTATCTTTCACTCGACCTGGTCAAGAAGAACAATGTTGAACTGGTGAAGGGTGTTGACCGCGCCAGCACCACCACGGTGGGCGCATTGCGCACGGCAGTGACCGTGGCACAGGCCATGACCAACCAACGGCTGGTGCTGGGCCAGATCACCGCGCTGAACCAGACCACCGCCAATATCATCGATGCCACCAGCACAATGCTGCGCGAACAGACCGGCCAGATCCATGAACAGGCCGCCAGTTCCACCATCCCGATGGAAACGCTGCAGCGCGCCTTCCAGAATATCTATGACACGATGGATGAAGTGGACGATTTCAAGGTCAAGGCCTTGGCCAGCATGAAGCAGACGGTCGACACGCTTTCGCAAGAGGTTGAAAAGTCCAAGGGCTATATCGCCCGCGCCGAAGGGCAGGCACAGGCGCAGAACAAGGTCGTCGCGGCTGAACCTTCATTGCTGACGCTGGAGGGCTGATGGCCGACAGTACCAGCCAGTCTGACCAGATATTGAGCGCGGCGGGCAAATCATTGGCCCTGCAGCGCGATGGCGGTGTGCATCGCAAGGCAGGCGGTCCCATCGGCCAGGGTTCTGCCAACCTGCGCCGCAAGGTCTGGGTGAAGCGCGCCAAATATCTGGTGGGCGCGATTGTCACTATCTTTGCCGCGGCAACTGTCGCCGGTCTGGTCCTGGACGGGATCGGTTTTATCGGCGTGATGGCCGTGGCGCTGGCCGTGGTCGCCGCTAGCTGGGTCTTCACCAATTACCCCAAGGTCAAAATTCCCAAGCGCGATAACCTGAAGAAAGGCGATGCCCGCACCATGGTCGGCCGCACCGAATTGTGGCTCGAACATCAGCGCCCCGCCCTGCCTCCGCCTGCGGTTCAGGTGGTGGACCAGCTGGGTGTGCAGCTGGATGCGCTGGGCCTGCAGCTGGAAACTATCGACCCCAACCATCCCGTTGTGGGCGAAGTGCGCGAATTGGTGGGTGAATATATCCCCGAAACAATCGAGAATTACCGCCGTATCCCGGAACAGATGCGGCGTGAGGAGCATGCGGGTAAAACGGCAGACCAGCGCGTGACCGAAAGCCTGGGCAAATTGAGCCAGGAGGTGGATCGGGTTACGCGGCGCCTGGCCGAAGGCGCGCTGGATGATCTGGCAATCAAGTCCCGCTATCTGGAATATCGTTATGGTGGCGCAGAAGCGCTGGAGGATCACAGCAAATGAGGGTTGCCCTGCCGCATAATCTGGACCGCGCAGAGGTTCGCCGTCGTTTGTCGGAAAATAGCCACAAGATCGCCGGGCACATCCCCGGTGGCATTGCCGATATCACGGCGGACTGGAAGGGCGATGACCTTATGCAGCTGGACATTACCGCCATGGGTCAGACCCTTGCAGGCCAGATCGAGGTGGAAGACGATCAGGTCGTTATCAATCTGGACGTGCCCATGGCACTGAGCTTTTTCAAATCGGCGATTGAAAGTGCGGTGCGCAGCAACGGCCCCAAATTGCTCAAGTAAGCCCCTGTCAGCCTTGGGCGCAATCAGTTGAAAAAACGCTGGCGGTAGAGGAAAGGCGCCGCCACCGAGTTGCCATCGCGATCACGCGCGGGCTCAAACCTGATCTGGTCATAGGCAAGCTCGCACACTTTCGCATCTGTTTCAGGAAAGGGGCTGGCTTGGTAGATGCTGCAACCTGTCACCCGCCCCTGTGGTGACACGATCAATTTCACGATCACAGATTTGCCGATCCGCGCCTCCCGCCCGCCAGGCGGAATGGGGAATGCCCGGACATTGGTAATCGACTGGATCAGGACAGGCTTGGTCGCGGCCAAGCCGCCCGTGCCCGTCCCATCACGCCCGCTGCCCGTACCCAGGCCCGAACCATCCGCACCCGTACCATCGCCAGCGTCGCGTGCGCCTGCGTCCAGCTCATCACCCTCTCCTGCGGTGGGCGGAGCGGGTGTAGGTTTGACCGGGATTTTTGTCTTCGGCGCGCTGACAGGCTTGGGTACCGCTTTCTCACCCGCATCGCCCTGCGCCCCTTCATCTGGTTCCGGTTCTGTTACCGGCAAGTCATCTTGCGGGGTTGTCACCGTAACAGTGAAGGCCGCCACCACCGTCTTTTCAACACTGGCGGTTATATCGGGCGCGAAGGCACGGGCCAGACCATACAGCGCCAGAAGATGCAGCAACACGATCAGCACGACCAGCGCAGGTCGCTTCCTTCTGCGTTGCGCCAGATAGCCACCCTTGCCGGACATGGTGAGATAATAGCGCCACGCTCCTCATAGCGCCAGATCATCCACCGCATGCCGTGCACGCCCCAAAAGCAAACGGCGGAGCTTCCCGAAAGAAGCCCCGCCGCTGCGTTTTTGGTCTGATCTTTGACTTAGTAGCCGATGATCAGCGAGATGCTGCCAGCGCGCGGAGCACCAATCTGGGCGAAGCTTTCGCCGCTCAGCGAACCGCCGAAGAAGCCGACGTAATATTCATCGAACAGGTTCGTCACGTTCAACTGGATAGCCACATCGCCGCCGGTCGGGCCTTCGGCAATGCGATAGCGCGCATCGAAGTCAACCAGCGTATAGCTGGGGACGCGGGTGTCGTTAGTGTCTTCAACCCAACGCTTGCCGGTCTGCTTGACCTGAGCGCCCAGTTCCAGATCGCCAAAGGCCACCTGGCCACGCGCACCGAAGGAGTAGTTCGGCGTGCCCGATTCCGACTTACCAGCTGTTGGCAAGAAGCTCGTTGTGCCGCTCTGTACATCATCCTTGATGTCCGACTTGTTGATCGAACCGAACACGTAAAGCAGCGTGTTGGATGTGGGACGGAAAGCAATCGAACCGTCCAAGCCATATTTGTCCACGCGGCCCAGGTTACGATAAACGGTCGCGCCATCACCATTGTTGGCATCGGGGTCAAAGGCCGAAGCAAGGCGGTCATTGTACCGCGTATACCATAGGCCCAGCTGGGCTTCGATCTTGCCTTCGCTGTAACGCAGGCCGACATCCCAGCTATCGGTTGTTTCTGGAACCGGTCGAGCCTTGTCATCATCCGCGAGGAAAAGAGAGTCATACAGAGGATCTGTACCCGGTACGGACAGCCCCTTGGCATAGTTAGCAAAGACCGATGCCGCACCGAAGTCGTATGTCAGGCCGATATTCGGCAGCAGCTTGTCATACTTATAGGTACGGGTCTGTGGCGGCGCATAATTTGGATTGGCTGCTTCATAAGCAGTCAAATCCTGGCCCGGGTTGGGGCAATCGACGAAGCCATTGATCGACGTAGTGTAACAGTTCTGGTTCAGCTCACGTTTGAAGAAAGGTGCACGCAGGCCCAGCGTAGTGGTGAGGTCACCAAAGTGACCACGATATTCACCCGAAACCTGATGCAGGATGGCATAGGAGAGGCGATCACGCTTGTTCACTTCTACACCGTTCACATCCAGCAGCGGATTGTCGATCGCGAAGGGATCGCTGGGTTCACCGTTCTGTAGCATGTAGGTGATCTGGCCAGTCTGACGGTGACGTGCACGGTCCCAGGTATAGGCAACACGAACACGGTGATCTTCAGACAGATCATAGATCAGGTTGGCCACTGCGCCATAACGATGCGTCTGTGTCTGGCTGGGATCGTTACCGGCAATGCGGTCAAGCAAATCGCCGTCACCATTCAGATCGCGCCCGAAATAGTAACCGCCATTGAAGGCGCCGGTATATTGCACACCATCAATGGTGAAAAATGCTTCACGTGGATCGTCGGGTCCGCCACCATTTGCTTTGACGTATTGGTAGCTTGGGTCAAAGGTGAAGGTCAGGTCTTCAGTCAGTGTAAAGCGCGATGAACCGCGGATATTGCCCGTGTCAGACGGGTTGTAACGGCGATAGAATGCCGCACCGCAACCATTGCGGTCATCATAGCGTTCCGATGTGCCGTTAATACCGCCGCCTTGATAGATTAGACCATCGTCAACCGAGCAAGGATAGACGCCAGAGCCTTCATAGACGCTGAAACGTTCTTTCTTGGTGAAACCATCCTCGTAATAGGTCAGCAGGTCCGAAAGACGCTCAGAACCGGCGAAGTTGTTACGGTTCTGGTTCAAGTGACCCGAAACAGAGATAAAGTCGCCATTATCGCCAATGTCCTGCCAAATGCGGGCATTGAGCTGCGTTTTATCGACTTCACTGTAGGGGTTATAAGGAACACCATAGCTGGTGTAGCTGGCAGAGAAGAACGCCTTGGTCCCCATGCCGGTGAAATCACCGGTATCGATCATGCCAAATGCACGAGTGTAGAGGCTGTTGCCGTGGCTACCCGATGCCAGCACATCACCAATAGTCAATGTGGTTACGATACCGAAATCATCGCCCGGCTCACGCGTGCGGATGTTGATCGTACCGCCCGAAGCAGATGCCGTGGGGCTATCCACATCGGTTGAGCCCAGGTTCACATTGACCTGTTCCAGCACTTCTGGATCGACCTGCTGGTTGGTGTAGAGCGCATAGTTACCTGAATCGTTCAGTGGCAGGCCGTCCAGGGTCTGCGAAACGCGGTCAGCGCCGAAGCCGCGAATTGTGAAGCCACCACCGGATGAACCCCATGGATCATTGTTCTGGAAGCTGACACCGGGCACAAGGTTGACAATATCATTCACTGTCTGGCCGGGACGCTGGCGACGAATGATTTCTTCATTCAGCACCTGCTTCGCTTTGGAAGAGTCCGGAATTTCAACCCCACCCACGCCATCAATGCGTGCGCCGCTGACGATGATGACATTGTCATTATCGAAATCGACCGAACCGGTTGATTGTGCAAATGCAGGCGTAGCGGCAACCGCGCTCAGCCCAATCGCAGATGTAGCTACGAGATATTTGATCTTCATCTTGATTAGCCCCTGAACAGAGATTTGAGAGAGAATCTTGCGTTCCGGGCCATTGGGTTAAGGGCTCTGCGCGTCGGCAAAAAGTCAGTTATGCGACAAATTTGTGAAATGAATCGGCGCGGCAGCGCAAAAGCAGGCAAACAGCCAGATTCTGCAGCCGATAACGCTAGGGAATCCTAGAGTTTTGGGCAGGTGTTGCTGCGCCGCAACACAAAATAAGTTTCGTTCGGAACCATCCCACAAGTGGCTGCAATCAGGCCAGATTTATCTCTCGCAAGCGCTGCAACAGGAACTCATGGCTCGAAATCGGCCCTGGCGCTTCCGACTCGTGGCCAGGCGTGATGCAGCTGGGCAATGTTTCGATCACAAAATCTGGCCGGAAATGCAGGAAGAATGGCATTGAGAATCGCGCCCGCCGCTTCGCTGCCTCACCCTTGGGGTTGACCACCCGATGCGTGGTGGAACGCAGCACGCCGTTGGTCTGCCGGTCCAGCATGTCACCGACATTGATCACCAGCGCACCTTCGGGCACCTCAACCGCTTTCCACTCCCCCTGTTTGGTCAACAGTTCCAGCCCGGCCTCTTCCGCGCCCAACAGCAGGGTGATGGTGTTGATATCGCCATGCGCGGCGGCACGGATCGCGCCATCGGGCGCATCATTGGGCATGGGCGGATAATGCAATAGCCGCATGACCGAATTGCCATCTTCCACAGTCGGCGCAAAGAATTGCCGGTCCAGCCCAAGGTGGATCGCAATTGCTTCCAGCACGCGTGCGCCCGCCTTTTCAAAGGCGGCATACATGGCCAGATATGTTTCCTTGAAGCCTTCAATCTCGGCTGGCCAGATATTTGGCGGCATATATTCAGTCAGCTGATGGCCTTGGGGAAGCTCACGGCCGATATGCCAGAATTCCTTGAGGTCGAAGATTTCGGCATCCTTCGCCTTTTCGGTACCAAACGGGGTGTAGCCGCGCGCACCGCCGCCACCGGGAATGAAATAGGCCCGCTTCACCGCTTCCGGAAGGGCAAAGAATTCCTTCGACTTGGCCTCTGCCCGATCGATCAACTCCTGCGGGATGCCGTGGTCGCGGATCACCGCAAAACCATATTCGGCAAAGCTATGGCCCAGTTCATCCGCGATATTTTCCAGCGGCTGGTTCAGCGAGACGACAGCGATATCAGACATGGTAATTTCTCAATAAGGAAGGAACAGGCTGGCGAGCGCGGCGCTCATCAAATTGGCAAGACTGCCCGCGGCAAGTGCACGGATACCCAGCTTGGCGATGACCGGTCTTTGATTTGGCGCAAGGCCGCCGGTCACCGCCATCTGGATGGCGATGGAAGAGAAATTGGCAAAACCACACAGGGCAAAGGTCACGATGGCACGGCTGCGATCGCTGAGCGTTTCCAGTTGGCCCAGGTCGATAAAGGCAACAAATTCATTGAGCACGATCTTGGTGCCGAACAATCCGCCGGCAATCCCAGCCTCTTCCCATGGAATGCCGATCAGGAACATGACCGGGGCAAAAACATAGCCCAGAATTTGCTGGAAGCTGAGATCGGGATAGCCGAACAACCCGCCCGCCGCACCCAGCAGGCCATTGGCCAGCGCCACCAGCGCCACAAAGGCCAGCACCATCGCGCCCACCGCCACCGCCAGCTTCACGCCCGTTTGCGCGCCTTGGGCTGCTGCCTCGATCACATTGGCGGGCTTTGTGCCTTCTTCAAAAGTTTCCGCCACTTCCACTTCATGGGGTTTACCCCCTTCAACCAGGGCACCTGGCCCTTCACCACTGATACGTGACTTTGGCAGAGAAACTTCGCCTGCGCCTGCGTCTGTCGCATCGGCATCATCCGGCATGATGATCTTGGCCATCAGGATGCCGCCCGGCGCGGACATAAAAGCCGCAGCCAGCAGGAAGGGCAGATAATCAGGGCCCAGCAGCCCGGCATAGGCCGCCAGAATGGTGCCCGCCACGCCCGCCATGCCCACGCACATCAGCGTGAACAGGCGCGATGGGGCCAGCGCCGCCAGATATGGCCGCACCACCAGCGGGCTTTCAGACTGGCCAACAAAGATATTGGCCGCGGCACCCAGTGACTCGACCTTGCTGATGCCGGTCACAAACGCAATGGCCCCGCCCACCCAGCGCACCACGCGCTGCATGATGCCCAGGTAATAAAGGATAGAAACCAACGCGGCGAAGAACACGATCACAGGCAGCGCACCCAGCGCGAAAGTATTCTTCAGCGGATTGTCGATACCGAACAGGAAGGCTGTGCCCGCATCGGCATAGGATAGCAGCGCCGCCACCCCATTCGACATGCCATGGATCACCGCACGGCCCCAGCTGGTGGCCAATACCAGAAACGCCACCAGCGCCTGCAGCCCGAAAGCTGCCCCCACCACGCGCAGCCGTATCTGGCGTTTCCCTGTGGACAGCAGGAAAGCGATCAGCAGAATCGCCGCGATTCCGGCCAGGCTGGTAAAAAATTGCGCCATGAAATTCCTTCCCGAAAGGGACAAGTTGCGGATGAAATCAAACGCTGTCTTGCGCGGACGCGGCCCATAGTCAATTTTTGCCTTGTCCGGACCCCGCGTCCGTTCACAGAAGAATGCACGCAAAGGGGCAGCAGACACATGACTGAAATCGGGAATTCCAAGGCTTTGGCAGCTGCGGCCACCCCGCGCGGATTGTTCGTTTTCATGCTGCTGTATGGCGGTATGACGGTGCTGGCCGGTGTGCTGGCCTTCAAACAGGTGCAATTACCGCCAACCGATCTGGCGGTTGAGGCAGGCATCTTTGCCTTCCTGATTCTGGTGGTGATTTCCAGCACCGTATCGCAATTATACGGCGAAGCGATTGCCAAGCGGATCGTGTGGTGGGGCTTTGTCCCGCTGGGGATATCCGCCGTGCTGATGCAATTGGTGCTGGCCCTGCCACCTTCGACAGAGATGGTGCAATTCCGCCCCGATGATCTGGCTGCATTCGAACAGGTTCATCGCGCCACCTGGCGCGTGTGGCTGGCGGGCCCAGCGGCCTATCTCACATCGCTGCTGCTCAATGTGTGGCTGTTTTCGAAGCTACGCGGCAGCGGGGACAGCGGCACATTGGGGCTGATGGTGCGCGGGGCGATTGCTTCTGCATTGAGCCAGGCGGTCGATTCGGTGATTTTTATCACCCTGGCGTTCTATGGCGAATTTGACATTACCAATCTGATGATCGGGCAAATCCTTGCCAAGGTCGCGCTCAGCCTGGTGTTGGTACCCTTCCTGATTACCGGCGGCGTTGCGCTGGCCCGCTGGCTTGATTCACGCAGCTGACTTGCGCGTAACATAGATAGCAAAAAACCGCGGGCCTGGCAGGAAGGGAGAATTCCTGCAAAGCCCGCGGCTAATTTGTCTGTTCAGACTTAGAAGCTGAAAGTGACGCCTGCGCTGAGCACCCAGGGGTCCAGCTTGTGTTCGGATTCCAGAGCCAGCACATCGCCTTCATACCAACGTGCAGTCGTGTCCACGAAGTATTTCTTCGCATCCAAACTGATGCCGAAACCATTATCGTTCAGCGGAATATCGACACCAGCCTGCAGCACGAAGCCGAATTCATCGGACAGATCGGTATCGGTGATGCCCAGCGGAACGGTGAAGGCGCCCGGCTTGTCAGACACCCACAGGAAATAGGTCGCACCCACGCCGACATAAGGCTTCATTACCCCTGCATCGACATGATATTTTGCGGTGAAGGTTGCCGGGATCACACGCGCGTTGGATACCAGTTCAGTCCCGGCAAGTGCGCCTGTTCCGTCAACGTCATGCTGGGTCATGCAGCAGATCGTTTCAACCGACAGATTGTTGGTGAAGAAGTATTCGATCGCGACAGTCGGCACGACATTGTCATTGGCCTTTGTGTCAAAAGGCGTTGTGATGGCAGCTGCTGCAGCGCCAAGCGTGGTGCTGGTGTCTACAGCCTGCACGTCGATCTCGCCGTCAGGCAGCACGCCTGTGCCCAACACTTTAACCTGAACGGAACCTGCGCGATCTTTCGCAACAGCAGGCGTGGCGATCATGGCTAGAGCAGCGATACCAGTGGAGAGAATGGCTTTCATTGTTCTTTTCCCTGTCACCGCAATGGCCACCCCATGTGCCCAATCAATTGCGGCGTTGAGGTCCGATTAGAAGCAGGATCAGGCGCCATCATTGATCTCGATCAAAGACAGAAAACAGCTTTGCGGCTTAGCTGGCCACCATATCCAAGGGGGTTGAGAATACGCATGGCCAGCAATGTCGTGATGGACGAGTTACTGTGCGACGCCATCAATTGCCCACCTGAAACCGGACTTTGTCAAAAGTTCGAACAGATTGCCCAAATCCATAATATCGCCCGTGGGCAGGATGCACCGCTGGACATTACACGTCCTGTACTGGTCTTTGTCTCGCAAGGCGCAACCAAGCTGGTAGGCAGGGCATCAGGCCAACGTGACCAGATTGTCGCCTTTCATCTTGCAGGTGACATTCTGTCTGTCGCCGGGGATGCCTTGCATTCCTATCGCCTCACCGCGTTGAGCGATTCCCGCCTGATCGTGTTCGATGAAGAAGAATTCCTGGAATGCGCCGCTGCCGAACCGGCCATATTGCGTGCATTGATCGAACGTATTGAGACCGCACTCCATCGCAGCAGAGGCAAGGCGATCAGCCTGGGCCGCAAGAGCGCGCAAGAACGGGTGGCGGGGTTTCTTTACATATTATCCAAAAGGATGAAATCGTCCACGAATGGCAAATGTGTGCTTGACCTGCCCATGTCGCGGAGGGACATAGGCGACAGTTTGGGGCTGACGATCGAAACGGTAAGCAGGCAATTCAGCGAGTTAAAGGCGGCTGGACTGCTCGAAACCTGTGGCAGATCGCGTGTCTTGCTGCCCGATATCGGCGGATTGGCGCGACTGGCTGGACATTCGAATTTTTCATGATCGGCAATAGCCGATTCTTGATTTGGATCAATGTTGGAGCCTGGGATGCCTCGTAACGCGGGGCCACCATACAGGGAAGGTAATATCATGGAAGCTGTACTTGGACGGATCGGGCTTTGGTTCCTGGTCTTGTTCCTCGCCATCGCGGCCTATGTCGGCGCACACGATGCCGGTTTTGCAGTGCACGCGCTGCTGGTCGCCGTGGTCGCGTTTGGGCTCTTGTGGGCCACTGCCGCGCGTTATGACCCGCTAGCCAAGGCGCAGAGCCTGTTCCGCATGCCAACCGATGCATCGCGTTACGATGATGACCCTATCCGCTGGGGCGTAATCGCAACAATGTTCTGGGGCACTGCGGGTTTCGCGGCTGGCCTGTTCATTGCCTTGCAGCTGGCCTTCCCGGTGCTGAACCTTGAACCTTACCTCAATTTCGGGCGGCTTCGTCCTCTGCACACCAGTGCGGTGATCTTCGCCTTTGGCGGTAACGCACTGATTGCCACCAGCTTTTACGTCGTGCAGCGCACCTGCCGCGCCAAGCTGGCCTTTCCCGGCCTCGCCCGCTTTGTCTTCTGGGGATACCAGATGTTCATCGTGCTGGCGGCCACAGGCTATCTACTGGGGATTACCCAGTCGAAAGAATATGCAGAGCCTGAATGGTATGTCGACCTGTGGCTGACCATCGTCTGGGTTGCCTATCTGGTGGTGTTCGTGGGCACGATTGTGCGGCGCCATGAACCACATATCTACGTTGCCAACTGGTTCTACCTGGCGTTTATCCTGACCATTGCCATGCTGCACGTGGTCAACAATCTGGCCATGCCGGTCAGCCTGCTGGGATCGCGCAGCTACAGCGCCTTTGCCGGTGTGCAGGACGCGCTGACCCAGTGGTGGTACGGCCACAATGCGGTGGGCTTCTTCCTCACTGCTGGCTTCCTGGCGATGATGTATTACTTCGTGCCGAAACAGGCCGAACGCCCGGTTTATTCCTATCGCCTTTCGATCATCCACTTCTGGTCGCTGATCTTCCTCTATATCTGGGCAGGTCCCCACCACTTGCACTATACTGCTTTGCCGGACTGGGCGCAGACCCTGGGCATGGTATTTTCCATCATGCTGTGGATGCCCAGCTGGGGTGGCATGATCAACGGGTTGATGACGCTGAACGGTGCATGGGACAAGATCCGTACTGATCCCATCATCCGCATGATGGTGCTGGCGCTGGCATTCTATGGCATGTCGACCTTTGAAGGCCCGATGATGAGCATCAAGGCCGTGAACAGCCTGAGCCATTATACCGACTGGACCATTGGCCATGTCCACTCTGGCGCATTGGGCTGGAACGGCATGATCACCTTTGCCTGCATGTATTACCTCGTCCCGCGCCTGTGGAAACGTGAACGGCTGTACAGCCTGCGCATGATCAACTGGCACTTCTGGCTCGCCACCCTTGGCATCGTTTTCTACGCCGCCAGCATGTGGGTTGCCGGCGTGATGCAGGGCCTGATGTGGCGCGAATATGGCCCGGATGGCTATCTGATCTGGTCTTTCGCCGACACAGTGGCCGCCATGTGGCCGATGTATGTGCTGCGCGCCTTTGGTGGGCTGCTCTACCTCTCCGGTTTCGTCATCATGATCTACAACGTCTGGCAGACGCTGGCTGGCAAGCTGCGCGATGAAAAGCCGATGACGGATGCAGCCTACGATGAAGAAGCCGATCGTCCCATTCCACCCGCCGCTGTGCCGGCAGAGTAAGGTTACAGACAATGACTGACCCTGCTGAAAGCAAAACCGTAAAAGGCCACGCCAAGCTGGAACGTAACATCACGCTGATGGCGGTGGCGAGCCTGATCACAGTGGCCATTGGTGGCATCGTGGAAATCGCCCCGCTGTTCTGGATCGACAACACGATCGAGAAGGTTGAAGGGGTCCGCCCCTATACTCCGCTGGAACTGGCTGGGCGTGACATCTACATCCGCGAAGGTTGCTATGTCTGCCACAGCCAGATGATCCGCCCCTTCCGCGATGAAGTGGAACGTTACGGCCATTATTCGCTGGCAGCGGAATCGATGTATGATCACCCATTCCAATGGGGGTCCAAACGCACTGGGCCGGATCTGGCCCGCGTGGGTGGCCGCTATTCGGATGAATGGCATGTCCAGCATCTGACCGATCCGCAAAGCGTGGTGCCTGAAAGCGTGATGCCGCAATATGGCTTCCTGAAGGAAAACGCGCTGCATGTGGCCGATCCTTCGGCCAATCTCACCGCGCTCAGTCGTGTGGGCGTGCCTTATACGGATGAAGACATCGCCAATGCTCCGGCCGATCTGGTGGCCCAGGCCAATCCTGATGCCGATGCGGGTGATCTGACGGCGCGTTATCCCAAGGCGCAGATCCGCGATTATGATGGCGATCCCACCCGGATCACTGAAATGGACGCGCTGGTTGCCTATCTGCAGATGCTGGGCACGCTGGTTGATGTGAACAGCGCCGCCGCACAAGAAGAACTGGCGCAGGAGAAGGGCCGATGAGCTCTTATGAAACCCTGCGCCATTTTGCAGACAGCTATGGCCTGGCTATCATGGTGGTGACTTTCGTCACGCTGTGCGCCTGGCCGTTCCGCCCCGGAGCGCGGAAACATAACCGCGCCGCAGCCAATTCGATTTTCGAAGGACAAGACGATGGCGAATGATCCATCCAGCAAGAACCGGATCGATGAAGCGACCGGCACCGAATTCGTCGGCCATGAATGGGACGGAATCGAGGAACTGAACACGCCGCTGCCGCGTTGGTGGCTGTGGACCTTCTATATCTGCATCGCCTGGGCGCTCGCCTATACAGTGGCCTATCCCGCCTGGCCGATGATCAGCCAGGCGACAGAAGGCATGATGGGCTGGACCAGCCGCGGCCAGTTGGCCAATGAGATGGAGGATGCCGATCTGGCGCGCAAGGAAGTGCGCGATCAGCTTGCCGCAACCGATATTTCCAATCTGCAGGGCAATCCTGATCTGATGCAGAAAGCGGTGGCCGGTGGCCGTGCAGCCTTTCTGGTCAATTGCGTCCAATGCCATGGGTCGGGCGCAGCGGGCAGCCCCGGCTACCCCAACCTCAATGATGATGACTGGCTGTGGGGCGGCGATCTTGCCACCATTGAAACCACGCTGAAACATGGCATCCGTCAGCCAGGCGATGATATGACGCGCTTCAGCGCCATGCCTGCCTTTGCCGGTATGTTCGATACAGCCCAGCTGGATGCTCTGACTGAACATGTACTGTCATTAAGCGGCAAGGGACAAACCAGCCCTGCCGGTGCACAGGCCTATGCCGATAATTGCGCCATCTGCCATGGTCCCGCCGGGGAAGGTGACCGTATGCAGGGTGCGCCGCGCCTGAATGACGCCATCTGGCTGCGCGGCAGCACAAAGGCCGATATTCAGCAGCAGATCCTGCAGCCACGCATGGGCGTTATGCCTTCATGGAGCGGCAGGCTTGATCCGGCGACGATCAAGATGCTGGCAGCATATGTCCATTCACTCGGGGGAGGGGAAGACTTTGCGGAGGCACAGGTGGAAGCGCCTGTGACACCAGTCGATGAACAAGCCGAGTAAACTGCCTGCAGGGCACGTTCCGGAAAAGCTCTACGAAGCCCGGAAAGCTGTCCATAACAAGCGGATCGACGGCCCGTTTCGGCGGTTCAAATGGTTCGTGATGGTCGTCACTCTGGCGATTTATTACGGCACGCCGTGGATCCGCTGGGACCGGGGGCCATATTCGCCAGATCAGGCCGTTCTGATCGATCTGGCGGGCCGTCGCTTCTACATGTTCAATATCGAAATCTGGCCGCATGAATTCTATTTCGTGGCCGGGCTGCTGATCATGGCAGGTATAGGCCTGTTCCTGATCACCAGTGTGGTGGGCCGCGCCTGGTGCGGTTATGCCTGCCCGCAGACAGTATGGACTGATCTGTTCCAGCATGTCGACCGTTTCATTGACGGTGATCGCAATGCCCGCATGCGGCTGGATGCTGCCCCCTGGGGACCACAAAAAATCGCCAGGCGTGGTTTCAAATGGCTGATCTATCTCACCATCGCCTTCTGGACCGGTGGTGCATGGATCATGTATTTTGCCGATGCCCCCACATTGGTACGCGAATTCTGGGCAGGTGATGCCGCGCCTGTCGCCTACGCCACGGTGGCGGTACTGACGCTGACCACCTTTGCCATGGGCGGTTTCATGCGTGAACAGGTGTGCATCTATATGTGCCCCTGGCCCCGCATCCAGAGCGCCATGCTGGATGAAAAGAGCCTGCTGGTCACATACAAGGATTGGCGCGGCGAACCGCGTGGCAGCATCAAGAAGGCGGAAAAGAACCCCGGCGAATATGGCGACTGTATCGATTGCATGCAGTGCGTGGCAGTCTGCCCCACGGGGATCGACATCCGCGAGGGACCGCAAATCGGCTGCATCACCTGCGCATTGTGCATCGATGCCTGTGACCGGGTGATGAAAGACATCGGCCGCCCGCGCGGATTGATCGATTACGCCACGCTGGAAGATTGCGAGCGTGAGGCTGCTGGTGAGCAGCCGCGCCCCGCATGGCATGTGCTCAAACACCCACGCACTATCGCCTATTTCCTGATCTGGGGTTCGTTGGGCATTGCATTGCTGTTCCTGCTGGGAACGCGCGATCATACCAGCCTGACAGTTTCGCCCGATCGCAACCCGCCCTATATGTTGATGAGCGATGGTTCGATCCGCAATTCCTACACGCTGAAACTGCGTAACATGGTGGGTCGCCCGCGCGATATGGAGGTATCGCTGGAGGGGCTGCCAGGTGCAGTCTTCTGGACCGACACGATCAGCAGCGATCAGGCTGCCCGCACGCAGACCTTCACCGTCAAAGCTGACGAAACGCAGGTTATCCGCGCCTATGTCATGGCGCCTGACGGCACGGCCCAGCAGGAATTTTCCTTCAAGGTGACCACGCTGGACGATCCGCCGGAAAGCGATGATAATGAAACACGCTTCACTTCACCGATAGGCGAATAATGACCAAACGTTTCACAGGCTGGCATTTTACCGCGATCATGGTGGGCGGCTTCAGTATTGTCGTGGCCGTCAATTTGTTCATGGCCAGCATGGCGGTGGGAAGTTTCGGCGGTGTGGTGGTCGAAAATTCCTATGTCGCCAGCCAGAATTACAACAAATGGCTGGCAGAAGCGCGGGCGGAAGACCAGCTGGGCTGGACCGCAACGGTCACGCGCAATGGTGATGGCCAGCTGGAAATTACCACTGGCGGCACCCCTGTAGATACGCAGGCGCAGGTGGAATTGCGCCACCCGCTGGGCAAGAAAGAAGTACTTAACTGGCAGCTTGTCCCGCAGGGTGACGGGCGTTTTGTCAGTGCCGATCGCCTGCCCGAAGGGCGCTGGCTGGTGCGGTTGACACTGGCTTCAGGCGATCAGCAGCGCAAGTTTGAACGGCCATTGGGATGAACGCGCTGGCTGACATAGCCAGTGCCGAAACGGGCGAACTGGTCGACAGCCGCTTTACCGTGCCCGGCATGCGCTGCGCCGGGTGCATCGCCAAGATTGAACGTGGACTGGGAGAGCTGGAGGGGGTTGAGGCCGCCCGCGTCAATTTCTCTGCCAAGCGCGTGGCTGTGCGCCATACACGTGCGCTGGATGATGATGATCTGACAGAGGCGCTGCGCCATCTTGGCTTTGAAGCGCAGGCCGTAGCCGCCAATCCGCTGGCGCAAGATGACAAGGAAACACGCGGGCTGCTGCGAGCCCTTGCCGTTGCAGGCTTTGGCATGATGAATATCATGCTGCTTTCGGTCAGCGTATGGTCGGGCGCAGGCGGCGTGACGCGGGAAATGTTCCACTGGCTATCGGCAATGATCGCCCTGCCTGTGGTGATCTATTCAGGCCGCCCCTTCTTTTCCTCTGCCGCCATGGCCTTGCGTTATCGCCGCACCAATATGGATGTGCCGATCTCTATCGGTGTGCTGCTGGCCACGGGCCTGTCGCTCTATGAAACGCTGACCGGTGGTGAACACGCCTATTTCGATGGTGCGGTGATGCTGCTGTTCTTCCTGCTGGCGGGGCGTGCGCTCGATTCCACCATGCGCAACCGCACCCGCGCAGGGATTGGTGCGCTGCTCAGCAAGATGGGCCGCAATGCCAGCGTAATCCAGGTCGATGGATCGACCCAGCGCTTCGCAGCCGAAGATCTGGAGCCGGGCATGGTCATGCTGGTCGCTGCGGGCGAGGCATTGGCCGCAGATGGTGTGGTGGAACAGGGCCAGGGCGCAATCGACAACGCCATGTTGACGGGCGAAAGCACGCCAGAAGCAGTGAGCATTGGCTCTACCGTCCATGCAGGTGCGCTCAATCTGACAGAAGTGCTTCAGGTGCGCATTACCGCCGTCGCTGGGGATACAGCGATTGCTGAAATCGCGCGGCTGATGGATGAAGCGGGCCAATCGCGCAGCAAATATGTCCGCATCGCAGACCGCGCAGCACGGCTTTATGCACCCGCCGTCCATTCACTGGCGGCCCTCGCCTTTATCGGCTGGATGATCGCGGGCGCAGGTTGGTACCAATCGCTGGTCATCGCCATTGCCGTGCTGATCATCACCTGCCCTTGTGCCATGGGGCTGGCCGTTCCTGCCGCACAAGTTGTTGCCTCTGGCGCGCTGATCAAACGCGGATTGCTGGTCAAGGATGGCAGCGCATTGGAACGATTGGCCGAAGTGGATCTGGCCTTGTTCGACAAGACCGGCACGCTGACATTGGGCACGCCGCGCCCCGATATTTCCGCGCTGGATGGCGAAGCACGCAGCGTTGCCCTCGCCCTCTCCCAGAACAGCCGCCATCCCTTGAGCAAGGGGCTGGCGGATGGCCTGCGCGCCGCCAGCGTCACACCCGCCGATGTCAGCCAGATCAGCGAAGCATCAGGTCACGGCGTTACTGGCCAATGGCAAGGGCAAGAAGTCGCTCTGGAGCGCCCCGAAGGTGGCGGCAACCAGATCGCCACTCGCCTGAGGATCGGGCAGCAGGGCTGGACGCTGACCTTCACGGATTCACTGCGCCCTGATGCCGCAGAAGCCATCACCTTGCTGCGTGGCCTGGGCATTGAACCCAGTGTAATTTCGGGAGACAGAGAAGCGGCAGTTGCGGCAGTTGCTGGCGAGCTGGGTATCGCTGCGATCGGCAATGCCAAGCCACAGGACAAGCTCGCCCTGCTCGAAAAATTGAAGGTGGAAGGGCACAAGCCATTGATGGTGGGTGATGGGTTGAATGATGGCCCGGCGCTTGCCGCTGCCCATGCTTCCATCGCACCAGGCACGGCCAGCGATGTCAGCCAGCAGGCGGCCGATGCTGTCTTTATTGGTGAACGACTGATGCCGGTGGCGCTGGCCATTCGTGTCGCGCGGCGGACCATGCAGATCGTGCGCCAGAATATTGGCTTTGCCGTGATCTATAATGTTTTTGCTGTGCCACTGGCGCTGGCAGGCCTGGTCACACCCCTGATCGCCGCCATTGCCATGTCGATGAGCTCGCTTGTGGTAGTGGGCAATTCACTGCGCCTGGCAAGGGCAGCCAAATGACCCAGCTGACCTTCCTTATCCCCATTGCGCTGCTGATGGGCGCGGCGGGCCTCGCCGCCTTTTTCTGGGCCATGCGCGATGGCCAGTTTGAAGATCTCGATGGCGCGGCGAACCGCATCCTGATTGATGAAGATGATGACGGGAATATGCCGTGAGCAACCTCTCATTCGCCCTTGCCGCCCTGATCCCGGCCATGATGGGTCCGCTACCGCAGGCAGAAGGGGATGTGCTGGTGGTGGCCCTGTGCGGCGGTGGAGCAATTTCGATCCCCCTGAATGACGGCGATCAACAGCCTGCCCCTGCACCCTGCAACTTCAAGGCGTGCCATGGCGGTGACAGCTGCCGCAAGAAATTTGATCGATCGCAATGAAGTGCTATACCACATGAGGCATTGAGCCTGCATGTGGCCATATCATCCCGATCTCCTCGCAACGCCGGTTCCGCGTTACACCAGCTATCCAACAGCGGCTGAATTCGGTGATATCGGTGCCTCCGATTATCGCGAGGCATTGAGTACTGTCGAAGGCGATGTCTCGCTCTATGTCCACATCCCCTTTTGCGAAAAGATCTGTTTCTACTGCGGCTGCAATACCGGCCATTCCGGGCGGCGGCACAGGCTGGAATCCTATCTTTCCGCATTGGATGCAGAGATCAAACAGGTCGCCGATTTATTGCCGCAAAGCACGAAGATACGCCGCGTTGCCTTTGGTGGGGGCAGCCCCAATGCAATAACCCCTGTCGACTTCGTCCGGCTGGTCGAAAACCTGACCGTCCATTTCAACCTGGCCGATCCGGTATTCTCTATCGAGCTGGACCCACGCACCATGACGCGTGACTGGTCCACCGTGATCGGTTCCGTCGGTATCACACGCGCCAGCATGGGGGTGCAGACCTTTGCCCCGCATTGCCAGGAAGCGATTGGGAGGGTTCAGGAAGAAGAGCTGATCCTGCGCACGGTTGACTGGCTGCGCGATGCGGGCGTCAGATCACTCAATTTTGACCTGATGTATGGCCTGCCGGGCCAGACACGCGATGATCTGCTCGACAGTCTGCAACGCACCCGCATTTTGTGTGCGGACCGTGTGGCGCTGTTTGGCTATGCCCATGTGCCCCACATGGTCCCGCGCCAGCGCGTGATCAATGCCAGCAATCTGCCGGATCAGGAAACCCGCTTTGCCATGGCAGAACTGGGCTATGTCTATTTGTGCACCCACGGCTATGCGCCGGTGGGATTTGATCACTTCGCATTGGCAGGCAGTGACCCGCTGGCACGCGCTGCAACAGCAGGGAAACTGCACCGCAATTTTCAGGGCTTTACCGATGATGATGCGCCCAATCTGATCGGGCTGGGCAGTTCGGCCATCAGCAGCTTCCCAACGCTGCTGGCCCAGAATGAGAAGAATAGCGGGCGCTACCGCATGATGGCATCGCAAGGCATGCTGCCGGTGACACGCGGCATCCGCCGCAGTGCCGATGACCAGTTGCGCGGGTCAATCATCGAACAATTGCTGTGCCAGGGCCGGGCGCGTCTGCCCGCAGCAATACTGGCCGAAGTGAAGGGTAAACTTGCCCCATTTATGGAACGGGATTTGGCCATGGTGGAAGGCGATGAACTGATCATCCCCCCACGCGGCCTGCCCTATGCCCGCAGCATAGCGGCCCAATTTGACCCATATCGCCAGCAAAGCGCCACTCGTTTCAGCTCTGCAGTCTGATCAGCCCAGCCTTACCCTCTCCGTCAAAGGTACAATTGGCTGCTTCGCCTTTGAGGCGCAAGGTTCCCCCAACATGAGTCTTGGCGTGAGGAGAACGCAATGCTGGAACAGGCACTGAGTAAGTTCAGCGGTCAATCGCTGATCAAGGATAAATTCGACAATTTCATTGGCGGCAAATGGGTTGCCCCTGCAACCGGGCAATATTTTGACAATATTTCGCCCGTCACCGGCAAACCTGTTTGCCAGGTGGCCCGTGGTACCGCGGCGGATATTGAACTGGCGCTGGATGCAGCGCATGCCGCTCGTGAAGCCTGGGGCAAAACCTCAACCACGGAACGCGCCAATATCCTCAATCGCATTGCGCAGCGCATGGAAGACAACCTCGACATGCTGGCGCTGGTTGAGACTATTGATAACGGCAAGCCGATCCGCGAGACGACGGCAGCCGACATTCCACTGGGCATTGACCATTTCCGCTATTTCGCAGGCTGCCTGCGCGCGCAGGAAGGGTCCATTTCCGAAATCGATCATGACACTGTGGCCTATCACTTCCACGAACCGCTGGGCGTGGTTGGCCAGATCATCCCGTGGAACTTCCCGCTGCTGATGGCGGTGTGGAAGCTGGCCCCAGCGCTGGCTGCGGGCAACTGCATCGTGCTGAAGCCTGCTGAACAGACGCCGATGTCGATCATGGTCTTCATGGAACTGATTGCCGATCTGCTGCCCGCAGGCGTGCTCAACGTCGTCAACGGCTTCGGCGTGGAAGCGGGCAAGCCCTTGGCGCAGAACAAGCGCATCGCCAAGATTGCCTTCACCGGTGAAACCACCACTGGCCGGTTGATCATGCAATATGCATCGGAAAACCTGATCCCCTGCACACTGGAACTGGGCGGCAAAAGCCCGAACATCTTCTTTGCCGATGTCATGCGCGAAGATGATGATTACCTGGACAAGGCGCTGGAAGGTTTTGCCATGTTCGGCCTCAATTCGGGCGAGGTCTGCACCTGCCCCAGCCGCGCGCTGGTGCATGAATCGATCTATGACGCATTCATGGAAAAGGCGATTGCCCGCGTGAATGCCATGAAGCTGGGCAACCCGCTGGATATGTCCACCATGGTCGGGGCGCAGGCATCGAACGACCAGCTGCAGAAAATCCTGTCCTATATCGATATCGGCAAGGATGAAGGCGCAAATGTGCTGGCCGGTGGTGGCCGTGCAGTGCATGAAGGCGAGCTGTCCGAAGGATATTACGTGCAGCCAACCGTGCTGGAAGGGCACAACAAGATGCGCGTTTTCCAGGAAGAAATCTTTGGCCCGGTTCTGGCCGTGACCAAGTTTTCAACCCCTGAAGAGGCGCTGTCCATCGCCAATGACACGCTATATGGCCTGGGTGCTGGCGTCTGGAGCCGCGATGCCAACACATGCTATCGCTTTGGCCGCGCCATTCAGGCCGGTCGCGTCTGGACCAATTGCTATCACCTCTATCCGGCCCATGCCGCATTCGGTGGTTACAAGCAGTCCGGCATCGGCCGCGAAAACCACAAGATGATGCTGGAACATTATCAGCAGACCAAGAATATGCTGGTCAGCTATTCGCCCAAGGCGCTCGGCTTCTTCTAATGCTCTCAGGAGGAGCGGGCATCGCCCACTTCCCTGCTGGCGGCGTGAAGGGTTCCTGGAGTCAGCTGGGAATTGGGTAACATGGGGGCAGGCGGGATTTTCCCGCCTGCCCTTAGCTGTTGGAGATAACATGAATATCAACAATCTGCCGCCACGCATTCTGGCCACGCCCGAAGCGGAACAATGGATCGCGAAACTGTCCGAAATCCACGGTCCATTGATGTTCCACCAGTCTGGCGGCTGCTGTGATGGCAGCGCGCCCATGTGTTTCCCACGCGGCGAATTTCGTGTCGGCGCACAGGATGTGCTGCTGGGCATACTTCCAGGTGAAACGCCTGTGTGGATTGGTGCGGCACAATTTGAATATTGGCGGCATACCCAGGTCACCATTGATGTGGTGCAGGGGCGCGGTTCAGGCATGAGCCTGGAGGCACCCGAAGGTATCCGCTTCATTGTACGAAGCCGCGTGTTTACGGACGAGGAATCGGCCGCATTGGAGGCGCATGGGGAACCACCGCGGGGCGACAGCTTTGATCATGGCCAAGCTTCCCAATGTTGCCAGATATGCGCCCCAAACGATTTCAGGCTATATCCTGTCCATTTACGCCCGCCTCATCGCATGCGCACGTGTCACAGGAAATTGCACCTTGGGCTAAGCTGCTGCCCGGCCCGATGATATTTATTTCATATAAGAGCAAGGGACTGTTTGGTGCGGTCGAGAAGACTCGAACTTCCACGGGTTATTCACCCACAACGACCTCAACGTTGCGCGTCTACCAATTCCGCCACGACCGCACACAGTCTTTCATCTCAGGGAAGGAAATCCCGCCCCTGCGCGAACAGGTGCGGCCCCCTAGCAACAGCATGATCGCTCCGCAAGCATTTTGCCGCCTGCGCCTGCGCCAATTTGCGATCAATCCGGCTTCCAGCCGATTTCTGCAAATTTGGCGGATCGCGGAACGTCTGTAACCGCTTCCTTGATCGTCAATGTTTCCCCAGGAGCGAGCTCGGATTTGGAAGGGGTGATTTCCCAACTGTACACGATCCGGTCCAGTTCATCACGCAACACAATCAGCACAGATGGTACACGTGTAGTTTCACGCCCGACATTGGTGATGCTGCCACTGGTCCCGAAATATTCCGTGCCGTTGGGCAAGGTGCGGCGATCTTGCTGTTCTGGCGGGAAATCCAGCACCAGTTCAGGCCTGTCGATGGCAAAGGTGGGGCGGCTGACGGGCACCCAATCCGGCATGCCCCAGTAACTGACTGCTGCGATCGTGCCCAAGGCCAGAATCGCGAAAATGCCAGCAGCCGCAGTCCACAACTTCAGCGGATTACGGCGCGGGCGGAAGGGTGGTTCATAATCGAATTGCGATGGCTCTTCAGCCGCCGATTCATAAAAACGCGGTTCAGCTTCTTCGGACGCGCTGTTTGGCACATCATAGCCAGGTGGCACATCGTCCGTTTCAGCAACGGATGCCGGCGTTTCAGTCGCAGCTGCGGCTACGGCGCGATCAAAGCGGCTCCAATGATTGACCGATGGGGCAGCAGGTTCAGAAGCTTCTGATTCGCTCTTGGTTTCAGTTTCTGGCTCTGGCGCAGGCTCATCATCGCCTGAAACAGTTTCAGAATCGGCTTCCACCTGATCTGCAGCCTCCGCAACATCATGCCCCTGGGCATCGCCTTCTTCCACTTGCGGTTCGGGCATTGTTGAGGGTTCAGGTGCAGGTGGCGGAGGTGGGGCGTCCGGAACGTCCAGCTCTGGACCTTCCTGGTACCAGCTGTGTTTGCATTTGGCACAGCGCACCGTGCGTCCATCAATGCCAATGGCATTGTCAGGCACGACATAACGCGTGTTGCAGGCAGGGCAGGCAATAATCATGCAATGTCAGGCATTACGCACAAGCGAAAATCACTCAAGGGGGGCTGGGCCCAAGCGGGCCTAAACACCGTTTTTTTCCACATCGAAGGGGGATAATGGGCGTTGAAAGGATGATTGGCTTTGCACAGGGCCATGCTTGGGATACAGCCGCGCCATGAATGATGGGCCGGGCAATATCGTAACCTTTGACAATGTCGGGCTGCGTTACGGCACCGATCCAGAGGTGTTGAGCGACCTTTCCTTCAACCTGTTTTCGGGCCGATTCTATTTCCTCACTGGTGCCAGCGGGGCGGGCAAGACCAGCCTGCTGAAACTGTTATATCTGGCCCAACGCCCATCTCGCGGGGCCATCCGCATGTTCGGCAAGGACGTGATCACCACTCCACGTGATGAATTGCCGCATTTCCGCCGTCGGCTGGGCGTGGTGTTCCAGAATTTCCGCCTGGTCGATCACCTTTCGGCGTTTGACAATGTGGCGCTGCCATTGCGCGTTGCCGGCGTGCGCGAAGCAGAGCTGATGCGCCCTGTTGCCGAAATGCTCGATTGGGTCGGGTTGACGCATCGCGCACATGCCCTGCCGGCCACGCTTTCCGGCGGGGAACAACAACGCGTTGCCATCGCCCGCGCAGTGATCGGGCGGCCAGATCTGTTGGTGGCGGACGAGCCAACAGGCAATGTCGATCCTGATATGGCGCTTAAGCTGCTGCGCCTGTTTGAGGCATTGAACCGTTTGGGCACGACTGTGGTGGTGGCCACGCATGATGCCCATCTGCTGCAGAACGTTTCTGACTGTCTGATCATGCGGCTGGACAAGGGCCGCCTGCACGACCCCACAGGTGCGCTGCGCTATCCCCCGCGCACCGATTACAAGCGCACGGCCACACAGCAAGCAGGGGATAAGACATGATGCGCCCGCCACCGCCGGAACGCACCCAGAAAACGGGCCGCGCACGCTTTGGCGGCGAACGTGCAGCCGTGCTTGTCCCACGCCGCCATTTGAGCGGGCCGGTTCCATGGGTCATCGCCATCATGATTGCGCTGGTGGTGATTGCGGCAGCAGGTGGATTGGCGTTGGGAAATCTGGCCAAGACGGCCCGTGGCGAGCTGTCCGGTGCAGTCACGGTTCAGATCATCGAAGCTAATTCCGCGCTTCGTGAAGAGCAGGCCGTAATTGCCGCACAATTACTGGCACAGGATCCGGCAGTCGAAAGCCTGCGCACCGTGCCACAGGCAGAGCTGGACGAATTGCTGGAACCATGGCTGGGCACAGCTGAGGCTGGAAACCCTGTACCTATACCTGCACTGATTGATGTGCAGTTACGCCGCGCGGCCAGCGAAGCGGAAATTGCCCGCTTGCAATCCCTTTTGAAACGGGGCGCACCAGCCGCCCGGGTGGATGCACAATCACATTGGTTGCAACCGGTCTATTCTGCCCTGTCGGCCATGCAATATCTGGCTCTGACTATGATTGCATTGTTGCTGTTGACCAGCGTGGCCGCTGTGTGGCTGGCAGCACGCAGTTCCTTCGCCAACCATCGTGATACCGTGGAAATCGTTCATCTTCTGGGTGGTACGGACAAGCAGATCGCAAGGATTTTCCAGCGTTCGGTCGCAATCGATGCCATGCTGGGCGGCATAGTGGGCCTGGCGCTGGGTGCCGCAGCCAGCTGGTTGATCGCGCGGCAATTTTCCGGGCTGGAATCGGGTATGGTGTCGGCTGGCTCGCTGGCGCCGGTCGACTGGTTTGTGATCGCACTGATCCCTTTGCTGGGGGTAGGAATTGCCATGCTGACAGCCCGTATCACTGTGACTTCTGCCTTGAGACGAATGCTATGATCGTCCGTTTTTTCGCCACGCTTTTTCTGATCTGGGCCCTTGGCTTCATGGGTTTTGTCGCCACGCTGCCGCAACCAGCGGGCAAGGTGCAAACCGATGCTGTTGTCGTGCTGACAGGCGGTGCTGGCCGCATTCCGCATGGGCTGGAGGTTCTGGAGCAGGGGCAGGCTGACCAATTACTGGTGACAGGCGTAGATCCCGAAGTAACGCCCAATGAATTCGCCGCAGAATATGGCGTTTCGCGGCGGCGCATGCGGTGCTGCGTCACACTGGGCTTTACGGCCACAGATACGCGCGGAAATGCCCGCGAAACCGCCGAATGGGTGGCGGAACACGATATTTCCACCTTGCGCTTGGTAACGACAGATTGGCACATGCGCCGCGCAGCAAGCGAAATCACCCGCACCCTGCCCGCCAATGTCACCGTAATCCGCGATGCGGTGCCTTCTGGCATCAAGATTACCACATTGTTTGTGGAATATAACAAGCTATTGGCCAGCTGGCTGGCCGCACAGATCAATTGGTAAGACTGCGATGAATGTAATCCGCAGCCTGATTTTTTATCTGCTGTTCTATAGCGTCAGCATATTCCATGTCCTTGGCTCTGTCCTGGCCATTCCCTTCAGCACCAGATTGTTGTGGGCGGCAGTGCGCGGCTGGGCCCAGTGGCATCGCTGGTGCGTAACCCATATTCTGGGAATCGACATTGTAATGGAAGGCGATGTGCCCGATGGGCCAACGCTGTTCGTGGGCAAGCATGAAAGCTTTTTCGAAGCGATTGATGCCCCCGCCCTGCACCGTGATCCAAGTGTTTTTGCCAAGCAGGAACTGTTTTCCATCCCCGGCTGGGGCCGCGCCGCCCATGGATATGGCCTGATCCCAGTGGCGCGCGACCAGGGTGCAAAAACGCTGCGCAACATGCTGTCCAACGCGCGCGAGAAGGTGGCAGACGGGCGGCCACTGGTGATTTTTCCTGAAGGGACGCGTGTGCCCCATGGTGAACGCCGGCCACTGCTGTCTGGCTTTGCCGGTATCTACAAATTGCTGGGCCTGCCGGTGGTGCCGGTAGCGGTCAACAGTGGCCCGCTCTACCATCGAAAATGGAAGAAACGCGGCACAATCATCTATCGTTTTGGCGAGGTAATTCCCCCTGGCCTGCCGCGTGACGAGGTTGAGGCGCGCGTCCACGCGGCCATCAATGCGCTGAATGATTGAGGGCCAGTTACGACCAGGGTCAGTCTGGCGCTTTCCCCTGCCCAACCCACGATAGTTGCCAGTCATAATATCGGGTGGTTGGGCGGGGGAGAGGGCCGGCACCGTTACGAGCCAGAAAACACCGTCGCCAATAGACTAGTGCCCGCGGCCGAAATCCGGCTTGGCATCATCCTGCCCCTGTTCGATAATCGAACGGCGTATGGCACGGGTACGTTCAAACAGATCGAACAGTGCATCGCCATCTCCAGATCGGATCGCGCGCTGCATGGCAGTAAGATCTTCGGTAAACCGCCCCAACATTTCCAGCACTGCGGATTTGTTATGTAGAAACACATCGCGCCACATGGTCGGATCTGACGCAGCAATACGGGTGAAATCGCGGAAACCACCGGCAGAATATTTGATCACTTCGCTGCGCGTCACATCTTCCAGATCGGATGCAGTGCCCACAATAGTAAAGGCGATCAGATGCGGGATATGGCTGGTAACGGCCAGCACCAGATCATGATGCTGCGGGTCCATAATTTCGATCCGCGCACCCAAAGCAGCCCAGAAAGCAGAGAGCGCGTCCACATGCTGCGGGTTGGCCCATTCGGGCGGAGTGATGATGCACCAACGATTGGCAAACAGGGTGGCAAAGCCGGCATCCGGCCCGCTCTGCTCAGTGCCGGCTACTGGGTGCGCTGGAACCACGCTGACGCCTGGCAATGCGGCGGTCAGATCTTCCACCACACTCTGCTTCGATGAACCAACATCAGTTACAATAACGCCAGCAGGCAAATGCGGCGCCATATCATGCGCCACGCCTGCCATCGCGCCAACTGGCACACACAGAATGACCAGATCGGCATTGGCCACCGCCCCTGCCAGTGTGTCACAAACCTTGCCCACCAGCCCACGCCCTGCCGCCCGTGCGCGCACGGCAGGGCTGGCATCATAACCGGTCGTGACGATCTGCGGCGCGTGTTCATGGCAGGAAAGGCCAACCGAACCGCCCAGCAAGCCCAACCCGATGATCGCGACCCGATCAATGCTCACGAGATATTCTCCGCCAGATCGCGCAGCACAGCTGCGATCACATCCATGTCCTGCGCTGTGCCGATGGTGATGCGCAATGCGTTGGGCAGGCCCTGCCCCGGCAGGTGCCTGACAGCGTAACCAGCTTCACCAATAGCGGAGAGAGCAGTTTCGGCCTTCAGCGCCCCTTCAAACAGGATCAACAGAAAATTGGCGCTGCTGGGTATGGGGCGCAAACCGTGGTTACCCAAAGCTTCTATCGCTGCGGTAAAGCGCGCCAGTTCGGCAGTATTGTGATCACGGCTGTCCGCCACGAATTGCTGGTCCGCCATGGCAGCACAGGCCGCAGCCTGCCCACCGATGGTGACATTGAACGGCCCGCGGATGCGGTTCAGAACATCCACCAGATGCGGTGCACCCGTGGCCCAACCGATCCGTTCACCCGCCAACCCGTAAATCTTTGAAAATGTGCGTGTGACCACAACATTGTTATGGCGTGCCGCCAGTTCCATGCCGCCATCACCCTCACCCTCTGCCAGATATTCGGCATAGGCTTGGTCCACCACCAGCAACACATCTGCGGGTAGCCCGGCATGCAACCGCTCCAGCTCTGTACGCGGCAGATAAGTACCGGTGGGATTATTGGGGTTGGCAATAAAGACCACGCGTGTGCGATCATTCACTGCCGCCAGCAGCACGTCGACATCAGCGCCATAATCCTTGTCCGCCACCTCAACCGGGATGGCGCCGCAACGGCGGGCAGCAATATCATAAACAGAAAAGCTGAACCGGCTGAACAGCACCTCATCCCCTGGCCCAGCAAAGCCTTGCGCCACCAGATTGAGCAATTCGTCCGACCCCGTACCGCAAACAATCCGTGCCGGATCAATCCCGTGCAATCCGCCGATTGCCGCGCGAAGCGCCGTGGAATCAGGATCAGGATAAGAGCTGGGATCGCCCGCCTCTGCCCGCGCTTGCAGTGCTGCAGCACTGGTGCCCAGCGGGTTTTCATTGGCGGACAATTTCTTGAGCACGCGCCCGTCAGCCGCTTTCGACTTGCCCGGCACATAGGCATGAATGTCCATGATCCAGGGTTTGCCTTCGGGGCGGGATGATGTTGGGCCGGTCATAACGGCGCGGCGCATAGCGGCTTTACGGAGTGAAAGACAGCCTGAAATAAGGCGTGAAAGCATGCACAAACAATCGCCCGATTGACAGCAGGGCCCGCCTCGCCCAATCCCGCGCCACCATGGCACCTGCACACGCACATAAGAGCCTGAAGCTCTCCCACGATCTGCCGCTGGACAGCGGGCAGGTGCTGTCGGGTGTGGAAATCGCCTATGAAACCTATGGCGAGCTGAACACAGACAAATCAAATGCGATCCTGATCTGCCATGCGCTGACGGGGGACCAATATGTCGCCTCTACCCACCCCATCACCGGCAAGCCGGGATGGTGGGAAGCCATGGTTGGGCCCGGAAAACCGATTGATACCGGCCGCTTTCAGGTGATCTGCGCCAATGTGCTGGGCAGCTGCATGGGTTCCACCGGCCCTGCCAGCCCGGCGGCTGATGGCGCACCCTATGCCATGCGCTTCCCCGTCATCACCATCCGTGACATGGTGCGCGGGCTGGTCGCACTGCTTGATGGGCTGGGCATTGCAAAACTGCATACTGTCGTGGGCGGTTCCATGGGCGGAATGCAGGCACTGAGCATGGCCGCCAATTTTCCCGATCGGGCCGAACGCGTGCTGGCAATTGCCACCACGGCACGCCATTCGGCGCAGAATATCGCCTTTCATGAAGTTGGGCGGCAGGCGATCATGGCCGATCCCAACTGGAATGGCGGCGATTATTATGGCGGCGCCGAGCCAGATGCCGGCCTCGCCGTGGCACGCATGGCTGCGCATATCACTTACCTTTCGGAAGAAGGGCTGACAGAGAAGTTTGGCCGCCGCCTGCAGGATCGTGATGCCAAAAGCTTTGGCTTTGACGCTGATTTTCAGGTGGAAAGCTATCTGCGCTATCAGGGAAGCGGCTTTACCCAGCGGTTTGATGCCAACAGCTACCTCTACATCACCCGTGCGATGGATTATTTCGACCTGGCAGAAGAGCATGGCGGCAAGCTGGCCAATGCCTTTGCCGGTGCCAAGGCGCGGTTTTGCCTGGTCAGCTTTGACAGCGACTGGCTTTATCCCACAGCTGAATCACGCCACGTGGTCCACGCGCTGAATGCGGCGGGCGCGCCGGTCAGCTTTGTCGAACTATCAGCCCCCTTTGGGCATGACAGTTTCCTGCTGGATGTCCCGGCGCTGGACCGAGTGGTCAAGGGGTTCCTGAAATGAGCCTGCGCCCCGATCTTGCCGTGATTGCCCAAAGCATTCCGCGCGGCGCGCGCGTGCTGGATATTGGCTGCGGCGATGGCAGTCTGATGGCAGAATTGACCGCGCTTAGCGGCGTGGATGCGCGCGGTATGGAAATTGATGCCGAGCATGTCGAACGCTGCGTGGCACGCGGGCTGTCAGTCATTCAGGGCGATGCCGATCGCGACCTGGTCGATTACCCAGACAAGTCGTTCGACGTCGCAATCCTTTCACAAACACTGCAAACAACGCGGCGGCCCGATCTGATGCTGGATCAATTGCTGCGCGTGGGGCGGCAGGCCTTTGTCTCCTTCCCCAATTTCGGCCATTGGCGCATGCGTGCCGGGCTGGCGCTGGGCGGGCGCATGCCGGTGACGCGCGCCATGCCCGTCACCTGGTATGAAACCGCCAATATCCACCACATGACAATCAAGGATTTCAATGATCTGCTGGCGTTGAAAGGTGTCAATGTGGAAGGTTGCTGGTTCTTCGCGCATGATGCCGTGATCAGTTCCGCCAGTGCCAATTGGCGCGCGGAATATGCGCTTTACCAACTGAGCCGCTGAATGCGCATCCCGAATGATGTAGCGCGCGGTTCAGCTTTGCAGCTATAGGATCAAGCCATGACGCTGACCATGATCTCCGCCGCGCTACTGATGGCCACACAGGCACCGGCCTCCGCCCCTGAACTTGCGCCCGCCAGCCAAACCGCCTTGCGCTGCTCGGCCGCCTTCGCGCTGGTTTCCTTCGGGCAGGAAGTGGGTGATGCAGAGGCGACGAAATGGCCATCAATGGAACCGCGCGGGCGCGAATATTTTATCCGTGTCATGGCAAAAATCATGGATGAAACGGGTTTGGATCGGGAAAGCGTGGCCACAATGGCAGAGAAACAGGCCAAGCTGCTGCTCGACAATCAGGAAATTGAGGCCATCATGCCCCAATGCCTGATATTGCTTGACCAATCAGGCATCTGAAAACTCGCATTTACCGCATCAGCGCCGGTGGATTTCACCCGATTATTCAGGCATGAGCAGCATCAGCATGTGGCTCCTCTATCAATTTCCGCTCTGCCCCTTCAGCCGCAAGATTCGTCTGCTGCTGGGCGAAAAGAACATCGCTTATGATCTGGCGCGCGAAGACCCATGGGCTGCGAGCGACCAGTTCTATGATCTGAACCCGGCAGGGCGCACGCCTGTGCTGGTCAACCAGCAACGCAATATCGTGCTGTGTGACAGCAGGGCAATCGCGGAATATTTTGAAGAGACTGTCGACAAATCGCCCATGATCAATGGCACTGCCGCCAATCGAGCGGAAATCCGCCGCCTGGTCGCGCTGTTTGACGAAAATTTCTATAATGATGTGACTGTGCCGCTGCTGAATGAACGGATGAAGAAGCGGTTGGTTCTGCGCCAACCGCCTGATTCACGCATGCTGCGCCAGGCGATGAAGATGGCGCATGGTCACCTTGATTACATGGACTGGCTGATTGACAATCGCCCATGGCTGGCGGGTTCAACCATGAGCCTGGCCGATCTGGCTGCTGCGGCGCAGATTTCTGTGGCTGATTATCTGGGCGGTATCGATTGGGATGGGCATGAACAGACACGCGGCTGGTATTCGGTGTTCAAGAGCCGCCCCAGCTTTCGCCCGCTGCTGAGCGAGCGGATGGACGTGATCCAGCCGCCAGCGCATTATGCGAAGCTGGATATGTGATCGGTTTTGTTTTTCGCACACCCCCGCTGGCAGGCAATCACACTTGTAGTTCATTCTAAGCGAACCGATATCGAGTGAAATCGAAAGGTAGCTTTATGACCGATCCAAAGGACATTCCAGAATCTGAATGGCGCGAAAGGCTGACGCCAGAACAATATCATGTCCTGCGCGAAGCGGGGACTGAACGCGCCTTTACCGGCCAATATGACAAGCATTTTGAAGAGGGCAGCTATGCCTGTGCCGGTTGTGGCACCGTGCTGTTTGAAAGCGATGCAAAATATAACAGTGGCTGCGGCTGGCCCGCCTTTACCCGCGTGGCAGAAGACCAGCCGGGCGAACGGGTGGAAGAACGGCGTGACATGTCGCACGGCATGATCCGCACAGAGGTGCTATGCGCCAAATGCGGTGGCCATCTGGGCCACGTCTTCCCCGATGGCCCGCCAGAAGATGGTGGTATGCGTTACTGCATCAATTCGCTTTCGCTTGATTTCGATGGCAAGGATTGATCGGCGCGACGCACCATCATCCACAGGCTGATTAAATCCCCGTTCACGCAAGGTTACAACTGCCCTATGCAACGCATAAGTGTGCATGGATCAATTGGGTCGGGAACCATAACCGGCAATGTCAAAACGCGGAGACCGTTTGCAGAACAAGGGTAAGCGCGGCAGCCGCCGTGCCGCGGCCGAGCGGCAGGCGGGCGAGCAAAGCGCACGCAAACCACGCAGGCAGGGTAAGCAGCGCCGAGCCGGCCAGCATTCTGTGCTGCGCCGCTGGACCAAACGCGTGTTTATATGGGGTACAGCCGCCGCATTGCTGGGCGCGCTGTTCCTGGGCGTGGCTGTTGCATTTGCTGCTCGCGAGATTCCCAGCTTCAACCAGCTGAAGGCCACGCAGAATGCGCAAACCATTCTGGTGCGCGCGCGCGATGGCACCGAAATTGTGGAACTGGGCCCCAGTTACGGCGAATGGCTTGCGTCCGACGACATTCCAGTCTCGATGAAGAACGCCATGGTGGCAGTGGAAGACCGTCGGTTCTATTCACATTTCGGGATTGACCCCCTCGGCCTGGCGCGCGCTGTATTTGTCTGGGCCACGGGCGACAAGCGGATTTCGGCCACCTCAACCATCACCCAGCAGCTGGCGCGCAATGTATTTCTGAACAACAACCGATCGCTCGATCGCAAATTGCGTGAGGCTGTTCTGGCGCTGGCGTTGGAATGGAAATTCTCCAAGGATCAGATCCTGGAGCTGTATCTGAACAAGGTTTATTTCGGGGGCGGTGCCTATGGCATCGACAGCGCCAGCCGCAATTTCTTCAGTCATCCGGCAACCGATCTTTCAACGGCGGAAGCCGCCATCATTGCCGGGCTGGTTAAGGCACCCAGCCGGTATTCCCCAACGGCCAATGTGGATGCCGCCGTGAACCGTGCCCGCGTGGTGCTGACGTTGATGCAGCAACAGGGCTATATCACAGCGCAACAGGCATCGGTTGATGTAGATGCGGTGAAGCTGAAAACGCAAACCAGCCAGAATTCGGTTCGTTATTTCACGGACTGGGTTCTGCCCCAGCTCGATCTGTTGCTGCCCGAAACGTTCGAACCGATCGAGGTGTGGACCACGATTGATGTGGGGATGCAACGCGCCGCCACTGCCGCGATCAAATCCAACACGCCCGATGGCGCACAGGGTGCATTGGTCAGCCTGGACCGCAATGGCGCAATCCTGGCCATGGTAGGCGGAACCGATTACGTTCAAACCAATTACAACCGCGCCACGGATGCTCTGCGCCAGCCCGGATCATCGTGGAAACTGTTCGTCTATCTGGCCGCATTGGAAGCGGGCTATACGCCCGATGATCGCGTGGTGGATACGCCTGTAACGATCGACAAATGGAGCCCGCGTAACTCCAATGGCCGCTATGTCGGCGAAACCAATTTGCGCACCGCCTTCGCCTATTCAATCAACACGGTTGCAGCGCAATTGGGCAATGAAGTGGGCTTTGGCACCGTTGCCAGCATGGCCCGCCGATTTGGCGTCACCACCCCCATTTCCACTTACCCATCCATGGTTCTGGGATCGAGCGAGGTCCGCCTGATTGACATGACCCGTGCCTTTGCCGCCGTTTCAGCCAAGGGGGTTTCGGTTGAACCCTTTGGTGTGACCAAGGTCACAACATCAAAGGGTGAAGTGCTCTATCGCCATGAACGCGCGCGCGCATCGCAATTGGTGCCCGATTATGTCGCTGCCGGAATCACCGATCTGCTGCAAACTGCTGTCAATACCGGCACCGGCAAGGCGGCACAGATCGGCCGCCCGGTGGCAGGTAAAACAGGCACGACCAGTTCCAACAAGGATGGCTGGTTCGTCGGCTTTTCCAGCGGGATCACCACCGGCGTTTGGATGGGCCGTGACGATGCAAAGCGCGTGGGCGGGTTGCAGGGTGGCCGCGCACCGGCGCAGGCCTTTGCCGCTTATATGCGCTATGCCGTGAAGGATCGCCCCGTCGAAGAATTCGATACAGAGGTGCACCTGCCCGAATGGCAGTTGGAACCCGATGATGAATATTTCTTCGGCAATCCGGATGATTATTACTTCATCGATGAACAGGGCAATCTGGTTGAGCCAGGCCGGCGCGAACAGCCGGGCGAAACCCCTTTCCCCGTGGAAGGTGAACAATTGCCCGCCGACCGCCTGCGTCAGCAGGACAATGGGCAGGCCGCCAGTGATGATTTTCTGGAGCGTGCAACCGGTCAGCAATTACCACCCGAACCGCGCATGCCGCGCACGATCAGGCCAGCAGGCAATAATCCCCAGTCACAATAAAGACTGGCAGATCACATTAAAAAAGGGCGCCGCAGCCGAGCTGCAGCGCCCCCCATGTTTTTGGCCAGATTATCCAGCTTTTTTTAACGCAGGCGCACCGGCACATATTGGGCAGGGCGGCCACGGCGCTGAACACGCAGCAGCACAGCTTCGCGCCTGGATTTCTCAGCTTCCGTCACCACCGCTTCAAAATCAGCCAGAGTGGCAATGGCGCGATAATTGGCGGTCAGGATAATATCACCGCGCTGCAATCCCTTGCGCCCTGCATCGGACGTGGGGTCGACAGCGCTGATCACCAGGCCAACCGTATCTTCATCCGCACCCAGTTGACGGGTGATCTGCGGGGTCAAGGGAATGACCTGCAGGCCCATTTTCTGTTCCAGCGTTTCACTTGAATCCGCTGGCGGCGTTTCGGGTTCTGCATCAGGATCGAATAGCTGCTGCTGGCGCAATTCCGCCTCGCTCGGGCGTTTGCCCACTACCACATTCACACGGCGTTGTTCACCATCGCGCAGCAGATCAACCGGGATGCGTGTGCCCGGCTTGATATTGGCGACGAGGAAGGACAGCGTCTGTTCGTTGGTCACTTCCTTGCCATTGATATGCGTCACCACATCGCCCGGCTTTATGCCGGCCTTGTCCGCTGCGCCATCAGCCTGCACCGACTGCACAAATTCACCGCGATTGCGCTGCAGACCCAGCGAATCGGCCAGATCTTCATTCACCGGCTGGATACTGACGCCCAGGAAGCCACGTTCAATCTCAACACCAGCCTTCAACTGTTCAACAATCGGGGCAGCAATTTCCGCAGGAATGGCAAAGCCGATCCCCACACTGCCGCCGCTGGGCGAGAAAATGGCATTGTTGATGCCGATCACATTACCCTGCATGTCGAACAGCGGGCCGCCGGAATTGCCACGATTGATGCTGGCATCGGTCTGGATATAGCGGTCATATGCGCCGCCAGAACCAGTGTTACGATAAACGGCAGACACGATCCCGCTGGTGACAGTGCCACCCAGGCCGAAGGGGTTGCCGATCGCCACCACCCAGTCACCCGGACGGGCATGGGCTGAATCCCCGAATTTCACAAACGGGAAGGCTTCACGGCGGTTGATCTTCAACACAGCAAGGTCTGATGCGGCATCCGCTCCAACCAGTTCCGCCTCATATTCTGTGCCATCGGGCATGGTGACAGTGATTTCTTCCAGCGTCGCGCGATTATCAGGCGAAACAACGTGGTTGTTCGTGACCACATAGCCATCGGCAGAGATAATGAAGCCCGAACCCAGCGATTGTGCCTCTTGCGTCTGGGGCTGCTGCGGATCGCGCTGCCCAAACAGATCAGCAAAAGGGGTGCCGGCAAAGGGATTGGTGTTCACCTGAACGCGCTGGCGGGTGGCGATATTGACCACGGCAGGCTGCAATTGCTCTGTCAGATCGGCAAAGCTTTCCGGCGCGCCTGCACGCGGGACAACCCGCTGCATATGCGTTTCATCATTTTGCGCGACCTGCGCACCTGCGGGGATTCCCGTTACCAGTGTGGCTGTAGCTCCGCCCAGCAACAGGGCAGTGGTCAATCCATATACGTAACGCACGGGCTTCACGTCCTCTCGTTAAATTCAAACCGGTCATGGCCAGATGCGCCCCAGGGCCATAACAATACCATTATGCGCGCGCCGGCACTGAACGCTGATTGAACAGATGCTGTCATTGGCAGCAAACCGTCAGTCATTTATCGATCCGCCAGCCTGCTCAGCGGCGGCCCCGGAACTGGCGCAGATATTCATTATCTTCCGACAGAATGATGGAACTATCTGCCTTGCCAGTTTCAAATGTCCGGCGGTAACTTTCCATCGCGCGGTAGAAATCATAGAATTGCGGATCCTTGCCATAGGCATCGGCATAGATACGCGCAGCCTCTGCCTGCGCTTCTGCCTGGATGATCTGCGCATCACGCTCACCTGCGGCACGGATCGTGGCGGCTTCTTCCTGCCGGTCTGTTTCCATCCGGGTAAAGGCAGCATCTAGCGGGCGCCCTTCAGGAAGGTCTGCCCGCTTGATCCGCACATCCAGCACCTGCGCGCCATATTGCCGCGCCTGTGTGTCAAAGGCAGCAGTAATGTTTTCCATCGCCGTGCCACGTTCGGCATTGATCAGCGATGCGAAGGGGCGCCGCCCCAGTTCCTGCCGCAGAACAGAAGTGAGAATAGGCAACAGATTGGTCTTGAGCTGTTCTTCCGTGCCGGCACGTTCCACCATGCGGACAGGATCGATCACACGATAGCGGGCATAGGCATCCACCTGCAGGCGCTGCTGATCATTTGACAGCACCTGTTGACGCTCCATATCCAGGTCCAGCACGCGGCGATCGACCAATTGGACCCGGTCGACAAAGGGGATGCGCCAGTAAATCCCGGCCCCCGTCTGGCCAAAGGGCACTTCTGGGCGGAAGCGATTGACCACCTTCTTGGGTTCACCCGTGCGGATGATCACCGCCTGATAGCTTTCCGGCACCACGAACAGGCTGGAAAATGCCACAACCAGCAGGGCGGCGGCAGCTATCACGGCAGCTTTGTAATTTTGCCAAATGCTTTCCATGATTACTGCCCCTGCGTCTGTTGCGGCGTGGCTGGTTGCGCCTGCTGCTGTGAACGGCGGCGCACCTCTGGCAATGGCAGATAGGGGGTTACCCCGCTGCCGCCTTCAATAATCGTCTTGTCAGTCTTGGACAGCACGCTTTCCATGGTCTCATAATAAAGCCGGCGTCGCGTCACTTCGGGTGCAAGCTTGTATTCCTGATAGATATTGTTGAATTCGGCTGCATCACCCTGCGCACGTGCCAGCAACTGCTGGGCAAAGGCGCGGGCACGGTTCATCGCCGCATCAGCATCCTGCTGGGCCGATGACACGTCTTTAAAAGCTTCTTCCACACGGCTCGGCGGATCGGTCTTGTTGATTTCAACACCCTGCACCGCAATGCCAGACCGGAAAGCATCCAGAATGGCTTGCATGTTCTCGCGCACTTTCTGTTCAATTTCCGCGCGGCCAGACCCCGTCAGCACAGTATCCAGATCCTGCTCTGCCACGGCGGCACGCATGGTCGCCTCTGCCACTTCCAGCAACGTGTCATTGGGATCGGCCAGCTGGAATTTGTAAAGCGAAAGATCTGCGATATTCCAACGGATCAGATAGCTCAGATCGACCAGATTCTGATCCGAAGTCAGGATCAGCTTTTCCTGTCCGCCCGAAGGAATCGTCTCTGAACGGATTTCACTGACATTTTCCACCTCAACCTGCTGGATGGGCCAGGGAAGGGTGAAATTGGTGCCGGGGCTCAGCGTGTCAGAGAATTTGCCCCCGAACCAGGTAACCACACCCTGTTCGCGAGGCTGCACGAAATGCGTGCTGGTCATGATGATCCACAGGCCGACAAAACCGCCCAAAACCACGGGCAGCCAGCTTTTGCCGCCGGGTCGTTCCGGCATGCGGAAATTGGGCCCACGTGGTCCACCGCCACCAACGCGCCGGGGACCTTCCGGCCCGCGCTGTTTGAAAATATCCTCTATATTAGCCGAACGACGACCGCCACCGCCAGGCAGCCACGGGTTTCTTGGGCCATCACCTTTGCCAGCGGCAGGTTCATCCCCCCCGCCATCCTCGGGTGGATCGCCGCCGCCATCGCCGCCGCCTTTATCGCCCCCGCCCCAGGGATTCTTCCCTGCCATGGCCAGGCCGATTCTCTCTCCAAATTGTTCAATCATGCGCATAACCCTCTTATAGGAAGCTTATGTTGGAAAAACAGGGGTGGCGCAGCCGTTTTTGATGTGAGAAGGCCAGCCGCGATGGATCAAGAGCAATTGATAGCGCGTTTGCCCGATACAATCGCCAGCAGGGTAAAGTCTGCCAGCATGGTGCAGGACCGTGCCGTGGTGGTGGTGGACGCCAGCGATCTGGATGCGGCTGGGCGCGAGAATACCGAACAGACTATCCGTGATATCCTGGGTACTGACCCTGCCATTGGCGAAGTGCGCGTGGCCATGATGGCGGACCGGGTGCAACGCCGTATCGTGGCGATCGGTTCCGGCAAAGGGGGTGTTGGCAAATCCACTCTTACCACAAATCTTGCCGTTGCTCTGCACCGCATGGGGCGCAAGGTGGGCGTGGTTGATGCCGATATTTATGGCCCTTCCCAGCCCACGCTGCTGGATAATGAAGGCCAAAAGCCCAAGGTTTCCGATGAAAAACTGGTGCCCGTGCCCAGCCCGCATGGTGTGCCCTCCCTATCCATGGGTCATCTTGCCAAACCGGCACAGGCACTGGCCTGGCGCGGCCCAATGGCCAGCAATGCGCTGAACCAGCTGATCGATGCGCGATGGGGTGATATTGACCTGCTGCTGGTAGACCTGCCGCCCGGCACGGGCGATGTGCAATTGTCCATGCTGCAAAAACACAAGCCTGTTGGTGCGGTGATCGTCTCCACACCACAGGATCTGGCGCTGATCGATGCCGCCCGTGCAGCCCAGTTGTTCGAGGCTGGCGGGGTGCCGATCATCGGCCTGGTTGAGAATATGGCAGGGTACCAATGCCCCCATTGCGGCGAGATGTCCGATCCCTTTGGCAAGGGCGGGGTAGAGGCTGTTTCTGGCCGTATGGATATCCCCTTTATGGGCCGCATCCCGCTGGCATTGCCCATCAGGCAGGCAGGCGATAGCGGCCAGCCACCTGCCGCGGGGGACAGTGCAGAAGGGGCGGCCTTTACCGACATCGCCCGCCAGCTGGCGCAATGGCTGGACCAGCAGCAGACGACCGGGGGCTGAACATGCAGGTAACGCGTCGCGGGCTGATCACCGGGGCTGCCATCGGCGGCGGGGTGATTGTTGCCTGGACGTTGATGCCGCGCCGCTTCCCGGATGTGCTGACACCTGGGCGCGATGAATATGTCTTCGACGCGTGGATCCGCATCGCCAGCAGTGGCGTGATCACCGTGGCGGTACCGCAGACGGAGATGGGGCAAGGCGTCACAACGCTGCTGCCACAAGTCGTGGCTGCAGAAATGGGCGCGGATTGGCGCCAGATCGCGGCAGAACCTGCGCCAGTCAGCGGCGCCTATGCCAATGTGCCACTGGCCGCGCGCTGGTCGGCCTTGTGGATGCCGCTGGCATCTTCATTGGCGGGGGAACCTGACGCGCTGCTCGCCCGTAGATTTGCCCAGGCAACGCGCTTTGCCGCCACGGCCGATGGCACCACGCTGGCAGCTTATGAAGATGGCTGCCGTAATGCCGCAGCCGCCGCGCGTGCCATGCTGGCCATGGCTGCTGCCGATAGGTGGGGCATCAGCTGGGAAGAATGTGATGCTGCCGACGGTTTCATCACCCATGGCGATAACCGGTTGAGCTTTGCGGAACTGGCGGAAGAGGCTGCCGATTACAGTCCGCCCGATCCACCCCCGCTCAAGACCCAACCTTATGGCGAAGAAGGTTTGCCGGGCGAAGCTGATGGCAAGACCGCCTATCCCCGAATCGACCTGCCGTCCAAGGTTGATGGCACCTTCCAGTTTGCAGGCGATATCCGCCTGCCTGGCATGGTTTACGCCGCGATCCGACATGGCCCGGTGGACAAGGCCACGTTGAATGAATTCAATCCCTTCAACACACGCGGTATTCGCGGTGTCGTGGGTGCGGTGAAGGGCAAGCGCTGGCTGGCCGTTGCTGCCACCAGCTGGTGGGCTGCCGAACGCGCCATTGAAACCATGCAACCGCGTTTCAGCGTTGAACATCTGGTTGACAGTGACGAGTTCGAAACGTGGATGGATGATGCTGCGCGTGGGGCTGGGGCGCACAATATAGAAACGCGCGGCGATGGTTATCAGGCGCATGGCAAGCCGGACATCGCGCTGCGTTATACCGTTGCGCCAGGGGTGCATGCCCCGATCGAAACGGCCAACGCCACCGCCCATTTTGCCGATGGCAGGCTGGAGCTGTGGATCGCCAGCCAGGCGCCTGAACGCGCCCGCGCCGCTGCGGCACAGGCACTGGGCCTGAAGATAGAGGATGTTGTGCTCTACCCCATGCCGGCAGGTGGCAGTTTTGACCGGCGGCTGGAACATGATCATGCGATAGAGGTGGCAATGATCGCGCGTGAACTGGGCCGCCCGGTGCAGCTGATCTGGTCACGCTGGCAGGAACAATTGATGACGCGCCCACGCCCGCCAGCGCAGGTGTTGATGGTGGCGCAATTGGCTGATGATGGCACCGGCGCGATAGAAGCGATGAAGGCGCGGATCACCACCCCGCCCGCCAATGTCGAATTTGGCCACCGCCTGTTTGACAATCACACCAGCTGGGCCGCGATCCGCGAAAGTGAAGGTGCAGGCGATGCGCTGTCCTGCGAAGGGGCCATGCCGCCCTATGGCGTTGCGCATGTCTCGATCGATCACGTGCCGGTCGAAATCGGGCTGCCTTGCGGGCGAATGCGCGGCAATGCCCACAGCTACACCGCTTTCGCCATGGAAAGCTTCATGGATGAACTGGCCGCGAAGCATAAACGCGAACCGCTGTCTTACCGTATGGGCATGCTGGGGGATGATACGCGGCTGGCCGAATGTTTGCAGCGGGTGGCGCGGCTGGCCAATTGGGATGGCGGCGCTGACAAGAGCGGGCAAGGGCTGGCCTGCCACCGCATTGGTGATGCGGAAACTGGCGGACGCATTGCCTGCATCGCCGACGTCAATCCGGGCGAGAATGGGCTGCGTATCGCACGCATATGCGCCGTGGTGGATATTGGGCGGGTCGTGAATCTGGATATTGCCCGCCAGCAAATCGAAGGTGGGCTGATTTTCGGGCTATCGATGGCGATGGGGGCCAGCACGCGGTATCGTGGCGGCTTGCCCACATCTCAACGCCTGGGGGATTTGAACCTGCCCAAATTGTCAGACTGCCCCGACATTGATGTCGATTTCATCACTTCCGAAGCGGCACCTGCCGATCCCGGCGAATTGGGCGTGGCGGTGGCAGCGCCTGCAATCGCCAATGCCATCTATTCTGCCACCGGCTTGCGCTTGCGCCACCTGCCCTTACTTTCAGAAGGTATCTGATAAAATGATGGTGGCCGCGTTTTGACCTGGCAAACACAACAATTGCCTGATGGACATGCACCCGTCGCAAGCGGGCGCGTGGGCGTGTTGCTGGTCAACCTGGGCACTCCAGACGCGGCAGAACCGGGCGCGGTCAAGCGCTATCTGGCTGAATTCCTGTCTGATCGGCGCGTGGTCGAAATCCCGCCCATTGTGTGGCAACCAATCTTGCGCGGCATCATCTTGAACACGCGCCCCAAAAAGAGCGCAGCAGCCTATGCCAAGGTGTGGACTGATGATGGATCGCCACTTGCTGCAATTACCAAAGCACAAGCAGAAGCTTTGCAGGCACGGATGGACGATGGGGTGATCGTCAAATACGCCATGCGCTATGGAAACCCGTCCATCCCGGCGCAGCTTAAGGCTCTGATGCAGGAAGGGTGCGATCGTATCCTGCTGGCCCCGCTCTATCCGCAATATTGCGCCGCGACGACGGCAACAGTGGTGGACAAGGCGGCAGAAGCGCTGGGCCAGATGCGCTGGCTACCGGCATTGCGTACACTGCCGCCCTATTATGACGACCCTGTCCATATAGATGCGCTGGCGGCAGATTTGTCACGGCAATTGGCGACGCTCAGCTTCGATCCTGAAATGTTGTTATTGAGCTTTCACGGCATGCCGCAGCGCACGCTGGAACTGGGCGATCCCTATCACTGCCACTGCCGCAAGACAGCGCGGCTATTGAGCGAAAAGCTGGCCCGCCCCGGAATGCGGATCGAAACCGCGTTCCAATCCCGCTTTGGACGGGCCAAATGGTTGGAACCGGCCACCGATGCCACGCTGGTGGCAGAGGCGCAGCAGGGCACGCGGCGGCTAGTTGTTGCTGCACCCGGCTTTGCCGCCGATTGCGTGGAAACGCTGGAAGAACTAGCGATTGCGGGCCGCGAACAATTTACTGAAGCAGGCGGTACGCACTATGCCGTCCTGTCCTGCCTCAACACTTCTGATGCGGGCATGGCCATGCTGGAGGCGCTGATCCGCCGCGAACTGGCTGGCTGGATCTGACGTCATGAACATGGCGATAGAACTGGCGCTGGTCTTTGCCGTTGTTTTCGCGGTCAATCTGCTGCCCGCTTTCGGCCCACCAACCTGGTCGGTGATTGTGGTGCTGGAATTGAACACGGATCTGCCACTGCCCGGCCTGGTGATTGTGGGCGCGCTGGCTGCAGCATCGGGGCGCTTTACCCTGGCGCATAGCTTCCGCATGTTTGGTTCACGCATTTCAGGACGCATGCGGCGCAATCTGGATGCGGTGCGGATCGCCTATGAACGCAAGCGACGCAATGCACTGATCGGGCTGGGGTTGTTCGCGCTATCCCCTCTGCCATCGGCGCAATTATTCGGCGCGGTGGGTTTGGCAGGTGTGCGCCTGTTACCCTTTACGCTGGCCTTTTTTGCCGGGCGGCTCGTGTCTTACACCATTTATGGCGGGTCAGCGCAGCTGGTGGAACATTATTCCTTGCCGGAAACATTCATGGATACACTCACCAGTCCATGGGGGATTGCACTGCAAATTCTTTTACTGGTGATGCTGGCCGTGCTGCCGCAGATTGATTGGGCCAAGATTTTCAAGGTCAACCCTGACGAAAATCAGGAATAGTATTCGAGATTTGCGATTGGATCAGAAATCGATCGCAATCCCGTTCTTTTCCCAATCCCCATAACGCGTTGGGCTCAATTCCTCATCATCTTCGCCCTTTCTGGGCGCAGGAACAGGATCATTGCTCCAATGGGCGGGCTTGGCAAAGTCATCTGGCCGTTTGGTCGCGCGTTTGGTCATGTACCAATACATGCGCGCGCTGGCGCAGAGTTTCAAGGCACGCTAGGGGCCAAAACATGGCCAATACTCCCGGACTTCCCGCGCGCCGCGCCGCGCTGCAAATGATCGACGCGGTAATGAACCGCGGCGAAACGCTGGAACAGGCGGGTCGCAATGCCATCCGCGCGCTGAAGGCGGGGCCGGACAAGGCGCTGGCTCTGGCGCTGGCCAATGAGTCATTACGTTGGCTAACTGATTTCGATGCGCTGATAGACAGCGCCACCCAAAAGCCTTTGCCGCCAGACGCCAAGGTGCGCAGCGTATTGCGGCTGATGCTGGCAGGCTGGCTGCGGCTGGAAACGCCGCCCCATGCGGTGATCGCAACTGCACTGCCCTTGCTGAGCGGTGGGCCAAGGCGGCTGGCGCATGGTGTGTTCTCAACGCTGACAAAACAAGCCGTCAGCCTGCCTGAACAGCCGAGCTTGCCGGGTGTAGTGCGTGCGCGTTGGGGTGATCAGGCGGATGATATCGCCGCAGGGCTGGTTGCCCCTCCCCCGCTCGATCTGACCCTGCGCGATGCATCGCAAACCCAACATTGGGCCTTGCAAATGGCGGCTGACAGCTATGCCCCGGCCCATCTGCGCCTACCCCGCGGCGAAGCGGTGGAGAAGATTGACGGCTTCCGGGAGGGGCAATGGTGGGTGCAGGATCTGGCCGCATCAATTCCGGCACGCCTTCTGGGCATTGGCGATGGCCGACATGTGCTGGACCTGTGTGCTGCACCGGGCGGCAAGACGCTGCAACTGGCGGCGGCTGGCTGGAAAGTGACCGCGCTCGATCTTTCCAAGCGCCGGCTTGACCTGTTGAAGGAAAATCTCAAACGCACCGGCCTTGCTGCCTCCCCTGTCCGCGCAGATGCACTCACATGGGAGGCCAAGCATAGCTTTGATGCCATATTGCTCGATGCGCCCTGCACCGCCACGGGCACCTGCCGCCGGCACCCCGATGTTTTGCATCGCATTGGCTCGCGGCAAATTGCCGAAATGGCCGAATTGCAATCTGCCTTGCTCGCTCGCGCTGCCACTTGGCTGAAGCCGGGCGGTATGCTCGTCTATGCCACCTGCTCGCTGGAGCCAGAGGAGGGTGAAGAACGTGCACGCGAATTCACCGCGCTAACCCCGCTGCCCATTCGCGCAGATGAATTGCCCGGTGGCCTGCAACCCACCTCTGAAGGCTGGCTGCGAACCCACCCCGGCATGCTGGCAGAACACGGCGGGCTGGACGGCTTCTTTGTCGCGCGTTGGGTTAAGGAATGAATCGCACCCCGGTTACACGCGTGACACTTTAAAGCAGGCAACACCCAGCATATCCTGAACCGAACGCCATCAGGAGCATGATTGTGACTGCCGAAAACACCCCTGAAATGCCCGCCCTGTTTATCGGCCACGGCACCCCGATGAATACACTGGAGCACAATCACTACACGCAAAGCTGGGCAGAAATCGGCGCAAAACTGCCGCGCCCGCGCGCCATCCTGGCTGTTTCAGCACATTGGTATTTCGGTGCAACTGCCGTTACCGCCATGCCCAATCCACGCACAATCCATGACTTCTATGGCTTCCCGCAGGAACTGTTCGATTTCCAATATCCCGCACCTGGCCTGCCAGAACTGGCGGGTGAAATCGCCGAGCTGGTCAAACCCAATTGGGTGGGTGCAGACCGTGACCAATGGGGGCTGGACCATGGCACGTGGAGCGTGCTGGCCCACATGTTTCCCCAGGCCGATATCCCGGTGGTGCAACTCTCCATCAGTGCGCTTCAGCCGATCGACTATCACCTCAACATGGGGATGAAGCTGGCCGAATTGCGGCGGCGCGGCGTATTGGTACTGGGCAGCGGCAATGTGGTGCACAATCTGTCCCGCATCAATTGGCAGCAGAAGGGCACCGGCACAGATTGGGCCCACCGCTTTGACGATGCGGCCCAGCAAATCGCCAATGAGGCGCCAGCCGATATCCTGAAATTGCTGGACCACCCGGATTATGCCGCGGCTGTGCCGACGCCAGAACATTTCATCCCATTGCTCTACACCGCTGGCATGGCCGCGCAGGATGGGGAAGTGCTGACCACCTTCAACAAGGGATATGATATGGGTTCGCTATCCATGACCTGTTACGGGCTGGGCATGGATAGCTGAGCATTCAGCCCTTCACCTTGCCCTGAAAACTCTTGCGCAATTTCGCCAGCTTGGGTGGGATCACAGCCAGGCAGTATGGATTGCGCTGCCCTTCCCCTTCCCAATATTCCTGGTGGTAATCTTCTGCCGGATACCATGTGGCCGGGCCTTCAATCGTGGTCACTGCGCCATGACCTTCATGGTCAGCATTCCAGCGGGCAATCGCGGCCTGCGCCTCTGCACGCTGATCCTCCTCAACAAGGAAGATCGCGCTGCGATATTGAGTGCCGATATCATTGCCCTGGCGGTTCAGTTGCGTCGGGTCGTGCGTGCCCAGGAATACGTCATAAATTTCCGGCAGGCTGATAGTCGCTGTGTCAAAGGTGACGCGGATCGCCTCTGCGTGGCCGGTCGTGCCGCTGCAGACCTGCTTGTAAGTCGGGTCAGCCACGCTGCCGCCGATATAGCCGCTTTCAACCTCGCTTACGCCCACTACATCGCGAAACACCGCCTCTGTGCACCAGAAACACCCGCCCGCGATAATTGCCTGCGCCATGCGCTTACTCCTTGTTCCAATTGCCTAGATAGGAAGCATATTCGCAGTTGTCATCGCATTGGTGACAGTTAGGTTCCACCATTCGAAAAACTGGAGAACAATGGATGCGCCTGCTGCCTAACATGATTGGATTTACCGGGTTGTTGCTGGCACTGGCAGCCCCTGCTGCGGCGCAGAAACAGGATGATGGAGCACGCAGCCTGCTGCGTGATGTAGTGGGTGCCATTCTGGGGCCTGACAAGAAAACGGAGGTTCAGCCAGCCCCTGCAGCATTGCCAGCTACCCCGACAATGGATGATGTTCTGGCCCATCCGCGCCGTGGATCAGATGCGCTGCGCGATCGTTATCGCCACCCGAAGGAAACGCTGGAATTCTTCCAGATTCGCCCTGGTATGCGTGTTGTGGATTATGTGCCATCGGGCGGATGGTATGGCCGCATCCTGATCCCCTATCTGGGCAAGGACGGCACTTATATTGGGCTGAACCCCTATGTTGGCCCGGAAATGACGGAACCTTATTGGGAAAAATACCGCCATTCTCCCCAGATGGTGCCTTATTATGCCAACCAGTGGATGAATGGGGAAGAAGGCGCCAGGGTCATTGGGGTCAACACCAATGACGTGCCGGATCAACTGACTGGCACGGTGGATCGTGTGGTGATCTTCCGCGAATTTCACCAGATGCGCGATAATGACTGGCTGCATGAAAGCCTGCTTGCCTTCCGCAAATTGCTGAAAGCAGATGGTTTGCTGGGGCTGGTGCAGCATCGCGCACCCGCCAGTGCGCCTTCTGAATATGTTCTGGGGGGATTTGGCTATCAGCGTGAACAGGATGTGATCGGTATTCTTTCTGCCTATGGCTTTGAACTGGTGGGCCGCAGCGAAGTGAATGCCAATCCGCGCGATCCGGCCAATTGGCAGGAAGGGGTCTGGGCCCTGCCGCCATTATATCGCGGGGCGGACAATTCAAAAGAAAAGCAGCGCCGCAGCGAAATTGGTGAAAGCGACCGCATGACCTTGCTGTTTCGCAAGCGTCCTTAAACTCACCTTACGGTTCAGGTGGACTTAGCAAAGAAGGCAAAATAAGTGCTATCTGCATGAAAGAAATCACTGTCGCCGCGCTGCAATTGCCCCTCCATGACCTGGATGAACAGGTCAATATCGCCGCAGTTTCCGCGCTGGTGGAAGATGCCGCCGCGCGCGGTGCACAGCTGATCCTGCCGCCCGAACTTTTTTCAGGCCCCTATTTCTGCAAGGTGGAGGAGGAGGCTTTGTTTGCCCTTGCCCGCCCGACAGCAGAACACCCTTCCGTCATTGCAATGCAGAATCTGGCGGCAAAGCTGAAAGTCACCATCCCAACCAGCTTTTTCGAACGCGACGGGCACCATTATTACAACACGCTGGCGATGATTGGTCCCGATGGTCAAATCATGGGCACATACCGCAAAAGCCATATCCCCGATGGGCCGGGTTATGAGGAAAAATACTATTTCCGCCCCGGTAATGACGGGTTCAAGGTGTGGGATGTGCCACTGGCTGGTGGAGACACGGCGCGCGTGGGCGTGGGCATTTGCTGGGACCAATGGTACCCGGAATGCGCGCGCGTGATGGCGCTGATGGGTGCGGAAGTTCTGCTTTATCCCACCGCCATCGGGTCAGAACCCTATGATGCCGATCTTGACACCAGCCGCATGTGGCAGCGCGCCATGCAGGGGCACAGCGTATCCAATTGCATGCCCGTGGTCGCCGCCAACCGCATCGGCGTGGAGCAGGGCCAGGCTTTTTATGGCCATAGTTTCATCACCGATGAATGGGGCGATAAAATTGCCGAATTTGGCAAGGATGACAACGGCTTCCTGGTGCAAACGCTCAACCTTGATCGCGCCGCGACACACCGTGCTGGCATGGGCTTTTTCCGCGATCGTCGCCCACAGCTCTACACCCGCATTTGCGAGGATATTTGAGCAACATCTATCTGATCGCGCTCGGTTCCAACCGGCGGCATCATCGCTATGGCGCACCGGCTGGCGTGGTCCAAGCCGCTATGGAAGAACTCGCAGCGCTGGGAACGGTTCGGGCGCGCTCTGCCATTATTGACACACCGCCCATGGGTGCAGCGCAGCGCCGTTTTTCCAATGCCGCGGCATTGGTAGAAAGCGAGCTGGACCCCGATGCCATGCTGGCTGCACTGCAGTGGATGGAGCGCGAATTTGGCCGCCGCCGTTGGCGCCGCTGGGGTGACCGTGTGATCGACCTGGATATTGTGCTGTGGGCCGGCGGCACATGGTGTGGCAAGAAGCTGCGGATTCCCCATGCCGAATTTCGCAGACGCGAATTCGTTCTGGCCCCTGCACGGCAGATTGCCGGTGATTGGCGTGATCCGGAAAGCGGGCTTTCGCTAAATCAGCTGTTTGCCCGCTTGACCAAGCGCGCCCCCATCCCTAGGTGAGCGGCGCGCCCACCAATTGGCAGGCGCCAAGCCACATTGTCTGGCCAGGTGGGCCCTTAGCTCAGTCGGTAGAGCAACTGACTTTTAATCAGTAGGTCGCTGGTTCGAACCCAGCAGGGCTCACCACCTTCATGCCGCAGATGGATGAAGCGATTGGGGCGGCCACATTGGCAGCCACCCCAAGCCATTGTCACGAAAAGCCCAGGCTTTCCGCCACGGTATCGTTCACGATCCGGCCCTGATGGACGTTGAGGCCGGGTGCAAGGTGCGGATCATCTTCGCACGCCTTCACCACGCCCTTATTCGCCAGTGCCAAGCCAAAGGGCAGCGTGGCATTGTTGAGCGCATAGCTGGAAGTGAGCGGAACCGCGCCCGGCATATTGGCGACGCAATAATGGATGATGCCATCCACTTCGAAGGTCGGCGCATCATGCGTGGTGGCATGCGATGTTTCAAAGCAGCCGCCCTGGTCAATCGCAACGTCAACCAGCACAGAGCGCGGCTTCATCAGGCCCAGCATGTCACGCGTGACGAGGTGCGGGGCAGAAGCGCCAGGCACCAGCACCGCACCGACAACCACATCCGCAGCTTCAATAGCCTGTTCGATAGTGGACATGGTGGAATAGCGCGTGATGGCGCGGCCCTGGAACATATCGTCCAGCTGGCGCAATCGCGGCAGCGACTTGTCAAAGATTTCAACCCGTGCACCCATGCCCGTGGCGATGCGTGCGGCCTGCGTGCCGACAACACCGCCGCCCAGCACAACGACATTGGCCGGCAGCACGCCGGGCACGCCGCCCATCAATACGCCACGCCCACCATTATGTGCGCGCAGTGCCACTGCACCGGCTTCAATCGAAAGACGGCCCGCGACCTCGCTCATCGGGGCAAGCAGGGGCAGCGAACGATCGGGTGCTGTCACCGTTTCATAGGCAACGGCAGACACACCCGATTCCATCAATCCGCGCGCCTGATCTGGATCGGGGGCGAGGTGGAGATAGGTGAACAGAATCTGCCCTTCGCGTAACTGCGCCCATTCGACCGGCTGGGGTTCCTTGACCTTCACCACCATTTCAGCACGGGCAAACACCTCTGCCGCTGTGTCGACGATTTCCGCGCCTGCCGCACGATAGGTATCGTCTGGCTTGCTGATGCCTTCACCCGCCGTCGTCTCAACGATCACCTGGTGGCCATGCGCGACATATTCACGCACCGCCTCTGGCGTCAGGCCAACGCGATATTCGTGGTTCTTGATTTCCTTGGGCACGCCGATCAGCATAGGAATTCTCCATAAAATTATACTTTCACGCAGTATACACGCAAACACCATGCGTTTCCCGGCGAAGATTTGACATTTGATCAGATTATTTGCAGATATCCTGCACCATAATTTATTATTGTGCAGGCTTCAGGCATGAAATTGGACAAGGTTGATCGCAAACTTCTGCGCCGGCTGAATGAAGATGGGCGCGCGACGCACCAGCAATTGGGGGATGAGATCGGCCGATCCCCCACGTCCATCGCCCGACGGCAGCGTGCGCTGGAGGAGGCCGGCATTATCCGCGGTTATAGCGCCGATCTGGACCTGGCACGGCTGGGATATGGCGCACGTGTGCAGATCCGCATGTCACTCGCCAGCCAGAGCCGCGAGCAGCTCGACACATTTGAACAAGCGGTGGCGGCCAGCCCATCAGTCATCCAGTGCGAGCTGATGAGCGGCAGCGATGATTATTTTGTCACCGTGCTGGTCCGTTCGCTGGACCATTTTGCAGAGGTTTACCGCGAGGAGCTGGCCCGCCTGCCAGGCGTGGTGCGGATGGAAACAAGTTTCGTCCTGCGTGAAGTGGTGGAACCGCGCCTGCCACCCGCCTGGGCAGAAGGCGCGGTGTGACACGTCAGGCCGGGGTAAAATCCCGCTTCAGCGTGATCACCTGAGGATAGGTGAACTCTTTCAGTCCTTCCAAACCATATTCCGCACCAAAGCCTGATTGCTTGTGGCCGCCAAATGGGGCCATCGGTGACAGGTGAAGGTATTCATTGATCCATACCGTTCCCGTTTCCAGTTGTTCGGCAATTTCCACGCCCTTGTCCGGGTTCCCGGTCCATACGGCACCGGCCAAGCCATAGTCCGAATTATTGGCGCGGTTGATCACCTCATCCTCGCTCGAAAACTTCATCAGCGGCATGACAGGGCCAAACTGTTCTTCTGCGACAATCCGCGCATCTTCAGGCGGATTGTCCAGAATGGTGATCGGCACGTAATAGCCACTGCCGGATGGATCGACATCACCGCCCAGCAGGAATTTATAGCCATTGTCCCTGGCATCCTGAATCAGCTCGCACACACGTTCAAACTGCTTCTTGTTCTGGATTGGCCCCACGCCGGTGCCCTGCTGTGATCCATCACCAACCTTCACCGACCTGGCATAATCAACGATCGCCTGGCTCAATTCGTCATAGATATCTTCGTGAATATAGATACGTTTTGCCGCCACACAGATCTGCCCTGCATTGGAAAAACTGGACCAGAACAGCTGTTCTGCCACCTTTTTGGGATCCGCATCCGGCAGGACGATAGAGGCATCATTGCCGCCCAGTTCCAGCGTGATCCGCTTCAAATCAGCACTGGCCCCTTCCATGATCTTCTTTCCTGTGGCGGTTGAACCGGTGAAAGTGATCTTGTCGATATCGGGATGACTGGTGATCAACGGGCCCAAACTGTCTTCGCCTGTGATGATATTCACGGTGCCCGGCGGCACAGTGCCTGCAATGAGTTCGGCAATGCGCAAGGTAGTCAGCGGGGTGAAGGGCGAAGGTTTCAGCACAATTGTGCAACCCGCCATCAATGCAGGGACGATTTTCTGTATCGCCATCATCACTGGGAAGTTCCATGGCACGATACCGCCCACGACACCTACGGGGACGCGGCGTGACCGATGCAAGCGTACATCGCTGTCCTCTATAATTTCCTCTTCCAGCTTCAAACCCGATTGAGCAGCCGCCAGCCCAGCCGCACCGTTGATTTCATACCGGGCCTGTTCATGCGGCTTGCCCTGTTCGCTGGTCAACAGGCGGAACAATTCATCAGCATTGTCCTTAATCGCCTTGCTGATCGCAAGGCAGGTGGCCTGTCGTTCCTCAAACGTGGTTTTCTTCCAGCTTTTGAATGCACGCCGCGCCGCCGCAACTGCACGATCCAGTTCTGACGGACCGCAAACTGGAACCTGGCCAATAACCTGTTCATTGGCGGGATTGAGCACATCCAGCCACGCACCGGTTTCCACCATTTCGCCATCAATCAGATTTTTGTAACGCGCTGCCATTGCTCTCTCCTCGGGCGGGAATCATCCTTTGCCCGTAAAGATGGGCCTGTAGTGGCACCTTCGCAATGCGAATCCTGTGCTTTGTGCTCGCCTGTGGCAAAAGTGGTGCTAACCATTCCTTTGCCAGTTCGCGCCATTAGGCCATAGATTGGCACTGAAGTTGAGCAACGGGGAACGGAAAGCAGCATTATGACCAGCCCATGGACAATCGGGATTATCGGTGGGTCCGGCCTCTATGCGATAGAGGGTCTGGAGGATGCGCAATGGATCCCGATCGAAAGCCCTTGGGGCAAACCATCCGATGAAGTCTTGTGCGGGCGCATTGGCGATGTGGCTGTGCGGTTCCTGCCGCGCCATGGCCGGGGCCATCCCCTGCCACCAGAGGCGGTCAATTCTCGCGCCAATATTGATGTGCTGAAACGGGCGGGCTGCACCGATATTCTGGCAATTTCTGCCGTGGGAAGCCTGCGCGAACAGATAGAGCCGGGCCGCTTTGCAGTGGTCGAACAATTCATTGATCGCACACATGGGCGCGATGCCAGTTTCTTTGGACCGGGTTTCGTAGCGCATGTCTCCATGGCTGATCCGGTATGTTCACGCCTGTCTGATATGGCCGCGGCTGCCATAGCCGGGGCCAAGGGGAAGGTTGCCACCGGTGCAACCTATCTGGCCATGCAAGGTCCGCAATTTTCAACCCGCGCGGAAAGCCTGATGTATCGTGAATGGGGGGCGGATGTAATAGGCATGACCGCCATGCCAGAGGCGAAATTGGCGCGCGAGGCCGAGCTTCCCTATGCCCTGATCGGCATGGTCACCGATTATGATTGCTGGCGCGAAGGCGAGGTGGTTGACGTTACGCAGATCGTCCAGCAGATGCAGATCAACAGCCAGCTGGCGCACAATGCCGTCTCCCGCTTCATCAATGCCCTGCCCACCACGCGCGAGCCATCACCGATTGATTATGCTCTGGAAGATTCGGTGATTACATCACCTGACAAACACGATCCGACCCTGATGGCGAAACTGGATGCAGTGGCAGGTCGCCTGCTGAACCCACAATAGGAATTATTCGTCGCGGCCTTGCAGCCCCTGCAGATCGGCTGCCCAATCACCGAATAGCGGGTGATATTCATCTGCACGAATCGATTGCCATACGCCGACAGAGAAATAGGGGATGGCTTCCAGCCGCGCACGCGCCTGCGCCTCGTCCGTGGCCTTGATGATCAGCAGGGAACCAACAACCTCTTCACCCCTTGTCAGGGGGCCAGCCACAACAAATTCGGAACCATGCTCCTCAAAGTGTTGCAGCAGCGCTTCCTGGCTTTGTTCGCGAAAAATCGCGCCATTTTCACCATCACGGCAATAGAAGGTGTAGAGTTTCATTGGTTGAATTTCTAATACGACCACACTGATCCTACAACCAGCCGCCTGATAAAATTAGTCGCACTTGCAACGCCGTGCTGCACTGCAGTATTCAGCGCCCCATGCAACGCATTTGCTCTATCCTGTTTGCCTGCCTGGCAATGGCTTGGGCCACGCCTGCGCTGGCAGATGTCAGATTGAGCTTTCACAGTTTCAACGGTTCACTGTTTGTCGGGCGTTACCCACATGCGTTTATCGTGCTGGAAGGGACGCTGGATTCCACTGGCGAGGCAATTTCGGAAAATTACGGTTTTTCCGCCAAATCGGCGGGGCCATCGCTACTCAACGGCCCAGCCGTGCATGAAATTGCCGTGGAGGACGGCGAATATATCGCCAAGACCAATCGTCATTTCAGCGTAAGGATCAGCGATGCGCAATATCGCACCGTAGTTGCGGAAATGCGCGCCTGGCGTGATGCTCCAGGCAAATACTATAATCTCGACAGCCGCAATTGCATTCATTTCGTGGGCAGGATCGCGCAAATAGTAGGGCTGACAGTGGATTACCCTGACAAGATGCTGCGCCGACCCAAGAAATGGCTCAACCACATTGCGGCACTGAATCCCAGATTAGGTGCAGCGCAAATCAAGTAAACCGGGGATTTTGTGCCATCGCGCTTGCCCTTCGCGCGCCCATGCGCAAATCACACTGGCATGGCTATTCTTTCAGACAAATGGATTCGCAACGAAACGCGGCATACGGGCATGATCGAGCCCTTTGTCGAACACCAGAAGCGCGATGGCTGCATTTCCTACGGCCTCTCCTCCTATGGTTATGATGCGCGCGTGGCGGACGAGTTCAAGATCTTCACCAATGTGCACAGTGCAGTGGTCGATCCCAAGGATTTTGCCCCCAACAGCTTTGTCGATGTGAAAAGCGATGTCTGTGTAATCCCGCCCAATTCATTCGTGCTGGCGCGCACGGTGGAATATTTCCGCATCCCGCGTGATGTGCTGGTGATCTGCCTGGGCAAAAGCACCTATGCCCGTTGCGGCATCATCGTGAATGTCACCCCGCTGGAACCGGAATGGGAAGGGCATGTGACGCTGGAATTTTCCAACACCACGCCGCTGCCGGCCAAGATTTACGCCAATGAAGGGGCCTGCCAGTTCCTGTTCCTGAAGGGGAACGAACCCTGCCAGACCAGCTATGCTGAACGGTCAGGCAAATATATGGGCCAGCGCGGGGTTACCCTGCCTAAACTGTAAGGCAGCAGCCCCCACGCCAAACCGTCACAGGCTGAAGCGGACGCTGGCCTTGATGCTGCGCCCCGCCAGCGGCACAAAATCCTTGGTGAAGCTGGCATGGCGGCGGCCCGTCACATCGAAAACATTATCTGCCGCCAGCAGCACGGTTACCGTCTTGTCCCCATGCATCGGGTGCCAGGCAAGCGACAGGTTTACCAGAGTAAAGGCATCGGTCTGTGTTTCGAACGGGGCCAGCCTGTCCTGCTTGGCAAACCATTGCACTTCCGCCCGCGCATCAAACGGCCCGGTCTGTGCTTCCAGCGCGCCCAGCAGGCTCAAGGGTGGGATACGTGGAACGGGCGTGCCATCGTCCAATGTGGCACGAATATAATCGCCGCGTAGATCAGCCACCAAAGTCAGATCATTGCCCTGATAGAAGGGGTAGGAAAGTTCCCCTTCCACGCCAAAATAATCGGCATCGCTTTGCAGATATTGGAACACGGGCAGCCCATCTTCCTCTGCGCCGTTTTCGGACAGGTAGATGTAATCGCTGAACCAGCTTTTATAGACCGACAGGCCGATGCGCCCGTCGCCGATATTGCCGCGCACGAATGCTTCTGCACCCCATGCCTTTTCAGTCGACAGGTTCGGATCTCCGATCTCAAAAGCCTGCGTGGCAATGTGTGGCCCATTGGAATAGAGTTCTTCCGCGCTGGGCGCGCGCGCCGCGCGCGACAAATTGATGCCGGTTCGCAATCCGCCTTCGCTTTCATAAATCAGGCCAACTGCACCCGAAAAATTGGTGAAATCTCGGGACTGGTTCAGCGTGCGGGCCTCTACATCGGTTTTTTCAAGCCGTGCGGCCACTTCAAGCTGGATCGGGCCGCTGCCAAATTCCTGCAGAGTAAACAGCGACAACTGATCGGTCAGGTTGGGAGCGACATATGCCTCCGCGCCTTCAGCCGCAAAATCGCGGTGATAGAATTGCCCGCCGATTGAACCGCGCCACCAGCCAAGGTTTTTCTGCGACAGTTCCAGCCGCGCCTCCAGCCCCTTCACGTCAAAGACTGTGCCGGTTTCATCGCCTTCAAATTCGGTATGGGTATAATCCGAATATCCGGCCCGCAGATGCAGCATATCAAATGCGCCATCGCCCAGATCCAATTCACCCCGCAAATCCGCGCGGAATTGTTCCAGGCCGATTGTTACATTCTCTTCGCCTTCCTCTTCGGTTTCTTCAGCGCCCCCTTCATCCTCTCCACCGTGGGCGTGGCCCATGCCGGGTTGGGTAGGTACACCATAACGGCTGTCATACCAGCCGAGAGAAAGGCCAAGAGTGTTATCGCCATCAATAAAGGCCAAACCAGCATTTGCCGTCCAGGTGCGGGTAGCGCTATTGGGCAGCACGCCGCGCTGATTGGCCGCTTCGCTCAGTTCAGCTGCTTCATCCAGATGGCCTTCTTCAGCCTCTTCTGCAGCATCGGCCAGCAGATCTGCCCGCAGTTCCGGCGCCAATGCAAAGCCGGCAATCTCCAGATCATTGGTTTTGCGCCATGACCCATCGACATGCACCACCAGACGATCCGCCAGTGGCGCATCCACAGACAGCCCGCCCTGGCGCAGGTCGCTGGCCGAATCCCATGCCGCCAGTCCATCGACATGCACTGGTTCATCCGGTACCCGGCGCGGAATACGTTTATCGATCACATTCACCGCGCCACCGATCGCCTGGCTGCCATACAGCATCACGGCGGGCCCACGCAGCACCTCTATCCGTTCAGCCGTAAGCGGGTCGATTGTTACCGCATGGTCGGCAGAGGTGTTCGACACATCGATCGTGCCCAAACCATCGATCAGAACCCGCACACGCTCCCCCGAAAAGCCACGCAGCACGGGCCGCGATGCACCGGGGGAAAAGCTGGTGGCCGATACACCCGGCAATTTTGCCAGCACATCACCAATCTGCCCGGCCAGATTTTCCTGAATATCTGCCGCTTCGAACACCGATGTACCTGCCAGAACATCCAGCTGCGTCAGTCCGGTGGCGGTAACGATAATGTTGCCCTGATAATCCACTCGCCGGTCATGCACATCATCATGGATCTGGTCGGCATCTGAAACAGCAGTTGCATCATCAGCATCCTGGGCCATAGCCGCAAGTGGAGCAGACAATGCGATCAGGGAAAGGCCACAGGCCAAGACAGTGCGGTTGCGGGGAATAAACAAAAGGCACCTCATGAAGAAATGTTATGATGTAACATTCAAACATGGGTCCATTTAGTACCCCATGCCGCGATGGCAAGAGGCAAAGCGTGTTGATTACCGCTGAGAGTTGACCCGGGATTTTCATCGAGAAGTGACCCGGGTGGTGTTTATGTCCCGCGATGCGG